>CAWDEX010000001.1:0-687500 GCA_963801475.1 uncultured Acidobacteriota bacterium
CAGCGTGGACTTGCCGTGGCCCTCGTAGCCGGTAATCAGG
This sequence comes from uncultured Acidobacteriota bacterium, assembly GCA_963801475.1. Classification (GTDB taxonomy): domain Bacteria; phylum Acidobacteriota; class Thermoanaerobaculia; order UBA5066; family UBA5066; genus DAOMFB01. The sequence continues at coordinate 41 of CAWDEX010000001.1, forward strand.
AGCCGGTCACCACGGGCGAGGGTGCCCGGAATGACGTAGCTCGACGGCTTCACCACACGGGTGATGACCTGAAGGATGTCCACGCCAAGGCTGACGCGCTTCTCCTCCTCATCCGGGACCGTCTCGATCAGCGAGTCGAGGGTGCCGCCGACGTTGAAGTGGTCGGTGACATCCTTCTGCCCGTTCATGGGTTCCTTCAGCGACACCGCACACCCCAAGGCGATGAGCTGTTCCGCGCACGGCCCTGGCATGGGCACGTCCGGTGTTGTCGGCGTCGGCGATGATGACGACGTTCGCGCCGGCCAGCGTCTCCGAGTACGAGTCCTGCCACTTCCCGGCCCCCATCGGGGAGGTGGTGGCGCAGACCCCGGCACGGAGCCTCAGTGTGTCGGCGTCCTTCTCGCCCTCGACGACGTAGATCACTTCGCCGTTGGCCTTCGCCCGAAGGATTTCCGGGAGGTGGTACAGGACGCGGCGAACCCGTCCATGTTCCACTTCCACGGCTTCGGTCCGGGGATCGGTGCGCGCTGACGGAAGGTTTTCTTGCCCCCCGGCAACGGCACCCGCAACACCTCGAACAACAGCTCAGCGTTCTCATCGACGTAGGCGTAGACGTGGCTGGCGTTACCGGCCGGTGTCCACACCTCCTCGTCCCCGACGAAACTCTCATCCCGTGGGGCCATCAAATCCTGGGCACCGATCCCGCCGTAACGGGACTCGGCTTCGAGGATGGAGTCGATGGTGCAACCCGCATGACACGTCATCAGCACGGGATGCTTATCGCCGAAGGTGACATGCAGTGATGCCGCATTGTCGTCGTGTGCGGGGCACCGGGTCATCGTCTGTTCCCGGTGCTTCGCCGCATCGACCGCTTCCCTCAGCGTGTCAACTGTTCTCATAGTTCCTGCTCTCTAACTGGTGGACGTCCATCAGTCGGCAACGTGATACCAACTCTGCTTCCGTGATGTCCCTGCGTCGTGCCGCCGGGCTTCGGCTTTCGCTTTCGCCTCGTCTTGCAGAATCCATTTCAGCCACTCCGAATTGGAGGGCGGTTGTTTGTTCTCGGCCTTCACCGTGACGTACCGGGCGATGTGGATCGGGATGTCCATCAACGTGACGACGCTGTACGCGGTCTTCAGCGCTTGTTCGCTCGGTTGCCAGATGTGCCGTGATGGTGCTGGTGGCTCCGTGTCCGTCACGGTCCTCACCTGTCTCTCTGGAATTTGGTGTTGATGTCGTTGCGCTCGGCGCTCAACCACTTAGGTGACGACAACAGCAACGGCTTCTATATTTCTTCGTAGTCAGGTGTGTAGTATCGGCTGGTTGCCCAACGACTGGTTATCCACCGACTGGAAATCCGCCGACGGTTACTCAGTCGGTGGTGCATCCTTGACCGGGATGTCGTACACATCCTGGATGTGATGCCACTGGCCCTTGTCGTCCCGGCTCCGGCTCCGCACCAGATAGCCAGCCGCTTCGAGTTCCCTCAGTGCGGCCTTGATTGCGTCCCGGCCTTCAAGCCCGGCGGCGGCAATGCGTTCGGCGGATGTCGTCCACCCCGGAGGGCGGCTTAGCATGGAGGCCAGCACGCCCCTTGCCCTGTAGCTCAGGCTCTCGTCCTGCAATGCGGCGTTGGCGATTTGTGCGAAGTTGTCACTGGCTCGCTGGCCGCGCCGGATGGTCACTTAATGACCCGGATGAGGTCAGCGGCAACCAGCTCCTCCACTGCGGCCTCTGTCTCCTCGCGGGATTCTCCGTCAGACTTCGCCGCGAACAGAGTGCTGAGCGTAAAAGTGGGGTAGGGGCCGGGGATTGCGCGGCGGACATAGAGCAAGATGCCTGCGGCGGTCCACGAGATGCCGCTGAGTTCGTCGGGCGAGCCGTTCGACTGGGCTACTGCATACTCGGTTTCTTTGATTTCCACAATGTCTCCTTGGGTTTTTCTGGGGAGACGCAGTGGCATCCGGTAGAGTAGACCTTGCGGGCCACGATACCGTTTCCAGATGCCACATACATCTGATGGGAAAAACCTCCGGCTCTCATCCCGGGGGTTTTTTCATGCCCACCATACATGCCAACCTCAGTGATTGCTGGGAGGTATGATGGGTGGTGCAGTTCCTTTCATTTTGGTTGGTAGCCAAGTGACGAAGCCCCCGCCCTAGGCATGAGAGCGGGGGCTTCGCTGTGTCTTAGGACTGCTGGTGGAACGGGTCCACGTAGTTCGCCTCGTCGGCGCTGTAGTCCACCTGCGGGACCTCAGACTCGGGGTCAGCCGGCGGGGCGTCGGCGTCGGTCGGTGCCGGTGCGGCGAACTGTGCACGCAGGACCGTCTCCAGCTCGGGGTGCTTGGCGATGAGGTCCTGGATTTTCTTCTCGGCCTTCTGCGCGTCGGTCAGGCGGCGGTTGAAGGTCAGGCCGTTGTCGCTGAACAGCTTCTCGGCGTAGTCGTCGAACTCCTCTTTGTGCAGGTTGAGGATGTGACGCTCGGCCTCGTTGCGGAGGCGGTTGCGCTTCTGGGCGTCCGTCTCCGGGGCTTCGGGTGCCGGTGCTTCGGGTGCTTCGGCCTTGGCGGCGGCGGCTTTGGTAACGCGGGGCTTGGTGGTAGCGGTTGCAACCATGATGATGTCTCCTATGTGGGGTTTGATGCTGATTCGGGTGCTAATCCATGGTCATTCGGGGGATAATCCATGGTCATTCGGGTGATACTCGATGTCCGTACTGATGTACGTCCATCAGTTCCGTCCTAGAACGGAGGGTTGTTGACCTGACCGGGCTGGGGGTAGCCGCCCGGCGGTGCCCACGGGTCACCCTGCGCCGGCTGGCCCTGCGGCTGGCCGTACTGGGGCTGGGCCTGCGGCTGTTGTCCGTACTGCGGCTGAGCCTGCGGCTGGGCATAGCCGCCCTGCTGGGGGAACCCGCCCTGCTGCGGCTGGCCGTAGCCCTGCTGGGGCTGGGCCTGCGGCTGACCCTGACCCTGGCCTGCGCTGTGCGGCGTGGTGCGGAAGGTCAGCGACGCGCCGACGGACGTGGCGTCAATCTCCACGCTCGTCCGCTTCACACCCTGATGCTCGAATTCGCGGGTGTAAATCTTGCCGGTGATAGCGACGAGGTCGCCTGCCTTCAGCGAGTCGGCGACGTGCTGGGCCGGATCGCGCCACACATTGACGTTGGCCCACAGGGTCTTGTCGTCCTTCCACTCGCCGGACGCTTCGTCCTTCTTGCGGTCAGCGGCCTTGACGCGGAAGTTGCAGACGGCCAGCCCGGCGGGGGTGAACGTCAGCTTGGGGCCATCCCCGACGATGAGGAATTCCTGGCCTACAAGGGGAAGTGCCATTATTCAGTTCCTTTCATGGACGCCTCATCGGCGTCCGGTTGCTTTGGTACAAAAACAAAGAACACATCGCCATAGCGGATGCCATTTTCGACGAATGAATTCCTCATACTGATCTGGATGTCACCGGCGTCGTCGTGAAACGGGGGCCGGGTATATCCACGGATGGATGAAATCTGACCGACGCGGACCTTCTCCCCAGCGAGAACAGCCTTGCCGGGATTCAGCCGTGCGGTCAGCGCGGGGGTGTCCCAGTCCAGCTTGCTCTTGCGTGCCGTGACGGGGGGTAGGGCGTCGAGGATTTTCCCTTTCGTGCTCATGTGTTGGTGCTCCTTTGTGGGGCACGGTGCCGGGCGCTGACATGCCACGCCCGGCACCATACCGGTTACCTGTTTACCACTGGGGGTGATACATAACTATACATGAAAACGTACAGAATGTATACGCCATGCGGGGTTACAGGGAAGCGCCGAGGTGACGCTGAGCCAGAGCCGTCGGACGCCGCGAGCGGCTTCGAGAATCTGAGCCTGGCCCTCCTCCAGCTTCGTGATGCGCTCGCCCTTGGAGCGCTTGCCCTCGGACTCCGTCACGGCCTCATCCTCGTCTTCGACGCCGGCTCCGGCACGACGACCGGGGCGGGACGCTCGGCCAAGCCTGCTTCGTGCAGGATGGTGGCGACCTCACGCTTGGAGACGCCGTACTCTGCGTTGGCACGCTCGGCGATGGCATCGACGATGTCGTACTCACGCTGGGCCAGCGCTTCGCTGACCTTGTTGACGGCACCTTCGTACTGGCTGGACTGCACGGTGCCGAGTTCGGCTTCGACGACGACGGTGATGGTGGAGTTGATGGATGCAACGGTCATGATGATGTTCCTTTTGTTTGGTAGTCACTGATGGACGTCCATCAGTTCGAGCAGTATTGCCCGCAGGGAGCATGGACACAAGGGCCATGCTCCCCACGCACTAGCTGATCTAGTCGACCACTCGGGTGGAGCCGATGCTGTAGTCGTCAACCTCCAGATCGTCGTGGCCGGTCAGCATATTGTTGATGTGCTCGAACACGGTGTCTGAATCGATCTGGTCAGAGGCGTCGTCGTCATCGTCCACATCTTCGACGCGGATGTTGACGGTGACGTCGCCCCGGAACCGAGCGCTGTTCAGCGAGATGCCGGGGATGTCGTAGTCGGAGGCTACGTTCTGGTCGATGCGGCTGGAGACGCTGTCCACCTCGAAGCTGATGGACGCCGTAACGCTGACCTCGTAGTTGTTCACCGTCTTGGTCCGGCCTTCCATCCCTAGTGGTTCGATGATGCCCTCGTACTCGGAGCACCAGTCATTGTCCTTCGCCAGCTCATTCGTGGCGCTGTTGAACTCGGAGAACTCATCAATCTCCCGGAGCCGGATCGCGTCCCATGTCAGGCGGTCGGTGTTCGTGGCTTCCATGGTGGTCAGCGCCATCTTCACCCACGACTTCCCCTCGGACTCGTCGAGCACGGTGCGCCGGGCGGCGTACCAGTACGGCTGATCCTCACCACGGACCCGCTCCATCGTCCAGTACCCGAGGATCGAGAACTCCGGGTCACCATCCGCCGGCAGGCCGGTGACCAGCCGGGCCTCGGTGATCCGGTCCCGTGCCCATGTCCCGGCGGTGGTCCAGTACAGGTACGTCTCACCGACTTCCAGTGCAGGGTTCAGCTCTGCCCGGCCTGCACTGTTGAGGGCCGCGAAGCCTCGGGTCGGGCCGTTGACGGTGAGGTCGGTGACGAACTGATGTGCGTCCATCACTTCGGCCGGCGCATCCTCGGCGGAGGGGACATCCGGGGTGGCGGGTGCCTCGACCATGATGTACGGGGTGTTCTCCGTCCACGCCCCGGTCCCGTCATTGGGCACCGGCCATGTGTTGCCGTTGCTGGCGAGGATGCTCAGCGGCAGGGCACCAACGTTGCGGTCCCCGGCGTGGTCGTCGTCGTTGTACCGGACATACATCCCGGCCCCATTGAGGGAACGGTAGTGACCGCCGTTGACCATCGGCTCGTTGAGCACGGCACCGTACACCCTGACGTACCCGCTGTTGGGCAGCTCTTTGAGCCAGCCGTCCCGTGAGTTGGACGAGTGCACCGGCACCACCGTGCCGACAAGGTCCTCCCCGCCAGCGTTGGCCCTTGTGACATACAGCATGAAGACCGGCCCGAAGGTCGATGATTCATCGGCGGTGGGGTCCCTGACCACGGGCGTTTCCGTGACGGGGCTCAGCGCCGAGGTGATGGTGGTGAAGCGTTCGATGGTTGCTGTTGCGAGAGTCATTGGATCGTGCCCTTTCTAGGCGATGGAGCGGAGTACGGGGGAGAGGGAGTAGTCGTAGGGGACAGCGGAGTAGTCGCCGACGGCACTGCGGACGGCGTCGTTCAGCTCATGGGAGGGCAGCTTGCGGATGCCCTCATGGTCGGTGACGTCCAAGGCCAGGGGCACGGTGACCTTCATGCCCACCATCATCCGGGGCGTGGCATTGGTCGGCACCGGCACCCGCTCCTTCAGTTCGTCGAGGCGGGTCTGGTCACGGGTCGAGAGCGTCGGGAGGGAAGCGGATTCGAGCATGACCTGACCGGAGAAGTACGCGCCGAACGTCGCCTCGGGCAACTTGTGCTCATCCTTCAAGGTGGCGAGGTCATCGGTCCAGCCACGGCCCATGCCCTGCCGGATGATTTCGGCCTTCGCGTTCCGGTACGTCCACCGCCGTTCGGCCAGCGCCAGCTTAGCCAGCACCACCCCATCGGAGTCCCCCGGTGCGGGGAACAGTTCCTCAGCCCACGGTGCGGCCCGCACCACCGTCGGCAATTCGAGGTTGAAGTTGGAGCCGGCCGGATTGCCGGGCGTGACAGGCAACTGCTTCCCGTCGGAGCGGCGGGGGTTCGAGCACAGGTGCTTGGTCCCGATCATCCGGCCCGGGGTCGCCAGCCAGAACCAGTCGTCGCCGCCGACACCGATGATGCGGGAGCCGTAGGGCCAGCGGTGGTGGTTGACCGGTGCACCCATCACGTAGTCCCCGGACTCGGTGACCCACCATGTGCGGTAGTCGAGGTTGACGCGGTCCTTGCGGACCTTGACGACCTTGTCGATGTGGATGGCGCGGCCTCTGGTGCGTTCCTCGGTGACGAGGATGGTGTCTGTCTGGAGCGTGGGGTCTTGGACCGGGTCGATGTAGAACCGGCGCTGGGCAGGGGTGAGCTGCATGGTGTGTTCCTTTCAAGGGGAACTGATGTGCGTCCATCAGTTCGTTCGGGTGGTAGCTAGTTGGTAGTGCGGGTGGTGCGTGGCTTAGGCATGGGCCACGTACTCGTCGAAGAAGGTGGACAGGGGCCAGGGCTTGCCCTCCAGCGTGCCGTAGTGTTCGGCGGCATCGGCCGGCGAGCAGACGGCGTGGAGTCCGAGTACCTCGAAGAAGATCGGAGCGTCCACGTGCTTGACGGTTGGCTCGTCAGAGTCCATGGGTATCACCGCCTGCCCGGCGGACGATGTCCTTGACCTGCTTGGTGATGGCGTCCTTGTCCAGCCGCCCGGTTCCGCCTTCGGTCAGGGACATGATCGCGGCCCCCAGTTTCTCGACGGCATCGAGCATGACCCCGTCGTCCTTGAACCGGTCGGCGATGCGTGTCAGTTCGGTAACGAGCGTGGCGATTGATGTCTCAACCGGCGGCTCGGGTGCCAGCATTGCATCGGCATGTTGCATCAGGTGTGAACCCTGCATGTCAGTTCCTTCCCCGCTAACTGATGTGCGTCCATCAGTTGCGTCTGTGGTGGTATTCGGCGTGTCCATTTCCGGAAGCGTGAACCAGTGCAAGCAGGCACGGCAGAACGCTGTCGGGTCGGTCGGTGGCTCGGCGAGCCTGACCGGAAAGTCACCGCGTCGTACTGACCCGGCGTTGTTGCGGTTGACCCGGACCATTCGTGCGATCTGGGTGAGTTGTGTTTCGACGTCGTCAGTCCCCGGTTCATACCCGGCCTCGATCCATGCACTCCATGGTTCGACGTCGGTGAGGACGCTGACGATGTCACCTTCGCAGTAGTAATTTTCCCTCCACTCGTATACGTTGGCGGTCATTTCATGGTCACTCCGATCATGCTCACTGATGTATGCACATCAGTTGTGGTGATTGTTTGTCCGGCTGTGGTCAGTGGCTCAGTCGATGTATCCATCTTACCACATATCCGGATTCGTGTCAAGTTGAGTAGTTGATCCGTGTCCGTATTCGAATCAGTTGGAATCCCTTGCCACCGTTGCCGAGAACAACAGGCGCACATCCACCTCATTCGCGTTGAACCTCAGCGTCAACTCCCGGTTGTCAAGGGTGCGGATCGCCGGGTCAGGCCGAAAGTTGAAGACCGAGGACCCGCCCAGGCTCACGTTATTCAGCGCCGTACCCCGGATCACACCCCAGTCCTTGAACGTGCCGAGGTCCCGCTGAAGCGGCGTCACTGCGATGAAGTCACCCTTGTTGAAGGGGTCGATGACCGTCATGAATCCACCCCCGCATGAGCTGAGCGCAACGTGGCACCGATCAGGTACGGTCGGCGTCCCGAGTTCTCCCAGTCCTTCCGCAACTCGTCGGCATTCTTCCCCGCCATGTACTCATTGACGAGTGCCTTGACCTCACGCTTGGAACTGATGCGCGGCTCGCCCTTCTCGTGGTCGTACACGTTGATGACATCGTGGGCCACCTCGCCCCGGAAGGCGACGTCAATGTACGTCCCGCCCTCCGTGTAGGTGAACTTCAGCGCGTACTCCTCGACGCCGGAGAGCCGCCGGTAGGTCCGCTTCCGCAGAACCTCAGCGCTCCAGCCGTCGCCGCGCTTCACACCCCGAGTCATTACGCATCCTCGGGTCGGTGACCGCGAGGATCAGGGTGCGCTTGATGAACGTGTGCGCCGCTCGTACTCAGCGCCGTCGATCTTCGCGCGCTCGGCTCGGTTGTCCGGCAGGGTCTTCCAGTTCATCGCCGAGCAGGCTGTGGTGGTCTAGCTCCCTCGGCGAGTGCGCTGAAGAAGATGTCCGACTGTTGGACTCGCCGTCGATCCACGTGCCAGGCTGATGTCACCGTTCGGGCCAGCGGACTGCCGTGCTGGGTCTGCGGTGAGGATGACCGTGCTCCTCATGGACGGGGAGAGCGAGGGTGACGTCATAGGTATTCATGGTGTTGCCTTTCTCGATGTGCGCCCACCGGAAGTGATGGACGCACATCAGTTGTGGATATGTGGATGGTGCTGTGGAAAACTACGAACCGGCCGCCCGGCACGACGCCTTCGCCGACATCAGCGGGGATGTGACCGCCTGAATCTTCGGGGTCAGCTCGCCCATCTTCGCGTCCTGCTCCCGGATACCGGCCGCGTCGAGCCTTGACGCCGACAGCATGGCCTCCTTCGTGTAGCCCAGCGCCTCACTGGAGTACGAGACGACCTGCTCGTACAGGTCCATGGCCTTCAGGCACTCCGGCGGGGTGACCGTCTTCGTGACGATCTTCTCGACGGGCTTCTCGACCGTGACCGTCACGGGATCAGGCCGGTTGGTCAGGCCCAGGCCGAGGCCCAGCACGAGGGTGGCGACGGGCAGGATGACGACGGGCTTCTTCCACCACGCCTTCGGCTTCTGCGGGGTGGACGGGATGGTGGTGGTGGTGTCAAACATGGTGGTTCCTCTTTCGTTGGTAGCGAAGTGATGTACGTCCATCAGTCCTGATGGGCGATGGTGAAATCCGCCGGCGGCGGGAAGGGGTGGCCCTTGCAGTAGCTCAGCGCAATCTCTGCAAGGTCGAGGGCGAACGTGGCGCTGATGCTTCCCGTGAGGTCGGCGTCGAGGAACTGCCGGGCCAGTTCCCCTTGGTGGTAGCCGTCGTTCTCAGTCATTGATGGCGTCGGCGTAGAGCGGTGCGTCGGGCAGGACGATGGCCTTTGAGAGTCCCATCCGCCGGGCCACCTCCATCATGAGGTTCGTCATGCGGTGGTCCGAGTCGATGGACAGGGCCTCCTCGTAGTAGGCCGATGCCTGAGTTCCCCGGCCCATGAACCACTCGCAAAACCCGGCCGTCGCCAGCATGTTGAGGCGCTGGTCCTGTTCCGTCCAGCGCATGAGTTCCCGCAAGGTCGTGACGATCCGCCGGGCACGGGGCAACCACTCAGCCTTGGGATCCTCCATGATGAGCTTGAACGTGGCCTCGTAAGTCTCCGGGGTGAAGTCATCGGCGATGATGTAGGCGATGAACATGTCCCGGAACGTGGGGTGCTGGAAGTAGCCGATCAGGTCCGCCGCTTCCCGCTCCGACATGTCCCCATTGGTGCTGATGGCGGATGTCCACAGGTCCCACGCATCCCGGAGCATCCTCGCCTGCCGCTCATCGAGGTCCTTGAAGTCGATCTTAGGCAGGGTGGCCCGGAAGTTCAGTGCTTTCAACGTCAGCGACATGGACGCACGGTCACCCTCGGGGATGGTCGTTACCGTGGGCTTCAGGTTCACACCCTCGGCCACCATCGACGCCGCCAGCGCCGTGTGTTCCAGCTCGGACAGGTCACGCTTAACCTCGGGGTCGCTGTAGTCCCGCCAGTAGGTGCCGGTGATGAGCGCCATGGACGGGACCTCGATCCCTTCCGCTTCGCACTTGACGCCGAAGCCCAGGGCGAACATGGCATACGCCTCCTCGTGGTCCTCGTCCTCGGTGTGGATGGTGAGGAATGCGATGTCAGCGCCGACGCGCTTGGCCCGTTGCACGAACGCTTCGAGAGTACGGATGGCCTGATCCCCGTTGTCGGGCATGTCCGTCGCCATGCAACCGAAGATGGCATGGTCTTTGATGATCGTCATGACCATCCGTTCCTCGGGGTCAGCGCCGAGCATGATGGGCAGGACGGAGATGATGTCGGCGATGTTGGTTGCTCGCAGTGCAGTCATGGTGTGCTCACTTTCAGGGGTGGTGGGTGGTGGTGCGGGTGGTGGAACTGATGTGCGTCCATCAGTTCAGGTGATGGAGATGTCGCAGACGGGACACTCGTTTGGTACGGCCCAGTCCAGCTCGAACGCATGGACATGGCGGTCGATGTTCTCCACGACGGCGAACAGTTCAATCGCGCCGTCGAGGCAGTGCAGGTGCACTACCTCCACGTCATAGCCCAGCTTCTCGTGCGAGTCAGACTCGGCACCCTTCAGCCGGCCCACGAGCCGGGCCGCAACGATGGCGTTGTCGCCCACCCCGTACAGCCACGACTCGGACGTGGTGACGATGGGCTTGGGGCCATCGCCTTCGATGGTAAGGTCGCCCAGCGTGAGCACAGCCAGCTCACCCTTCGGGTACCACTTGCGGTCGGCTGTGGTGTCGAACTTGTCGGCAGGGTAGATGAAGGCGTAGCGGTCACCGAAGTAGGCGTGGACCAGGGCCATTGCCTTGTCGTAGCTCGGTGCCATGATCGTGACCCAGCCGCTAGGGTCAGCGCCCTTCCAGTACGGGTGGTCCTGATACCGGTACTGCACACCGAAGGTGACATAGAACGGGATAAGTGATGGACGTCCATCAGTCTCCCCGTCATGGCCCGGCGCGCCATAGTCGGCCATGCCACAGCTACAGCCGCGTACACCAATCGGTTCCGGCTTGGCTTTATGCGCCTGCCATTCTTCCTCGCTTCCCATGAAGGCGGTGAAGCCAGCCATGTCATGCTCGTCGGGGGTTGGGTTGCTGGTCATTGCGGGTGGTCCTTTCAGTGAGTGAACGCATAGCTCAGCGCCCACTGCAACGGTGCGTTGATGAGGGTGATGATGATGAGGAACCGCAGGTGCCTACGGATTCGGGCCTCATCCATGGACGTCCTCGAAGCTCAGCGCCGACAGCTTCCGCATGGCGTGACGGAGACGGAACTGCAAGGGCAGGTTCCACCACGGGGTGAGGCTCAGCATGTGGTCCATGACGTGAAGCATGGCGTGCTGTTGCAGGTCGAACGCAAGCTCCGCTTCGAGCCTGGCAATCATGGCCTCATTCGCGGCCCGCTCCTCGGCGACGTCGATGCACCGGAAGCACGTCGTGTCGTCACGGTCGAGGGTGCAGATCAGGACGTTGCCACGGTCTGCGGGAAGGGCACCGCACAGCGGGAGGTGTTCGTTGTGGTGGGGTGCGAAGTGGATGGGGACGATGTTCATGGCGTTCTCTTTCGGGTGGTTGGTAGTGAAGTGATGGACGTACATCAGTGGGTGAAGATGCGGCGCAGCAGACGGAGCGGGTGAATCTCGTTCGCCACGTCCGCCTCGGCGTCGTCGAAGCGGACGTTGATGATGTCCACTTCCCGCTGGTTGCGGGCTTTGGACAGGGCATGGGCACGGTGCGGTTCAATCTCCTGCTTAGCGATGGCGGCACGTTCAGTGGCGAACCAGAGGCGGAAGACGTACATCATAGGTTCCGCAGGACGGACGCGGCGAGGTGGCCTTGCTTCAGCGCGAGGATCGCGGCGACGGCGAGCATGGGTTCCCGGTCGAGGAACGACATGCCGGAGACGTAGTCCCCCATTTCTCCGCGCCGGGCGACGACGTTGGGTAGGTCGTTGAACTTGTTCGGCGGGCAGTAGTACAGGTCCCACTGCCCGCCGGACCCGTAGCGTGAGCCGAGGTAGATGCACGCCTCACAGTCGTGCTCCCAGTGCGGCCCGACGTGCGGCGGAACCGCCGGCTCAGGCTTGGGCGGCAGGGGCAAGAGTGCTGGGTCCTCCCTGAGCACGTCGATTTCGCAGGTCCGTCCGGTCCAGCTGTCCGCGTGGAGTTGGAGTGCCATGCGGCTCTTGGTGGTGAAGCTGTGGGTGGTGCACCGGTATCCGGTGACGGGGCCCGGCTTGGGTGAGTCGTACTTCTCGAAGTTATTGGGGTCCTGCATGGTGTGCCTTTCGGTGAGGGGGAACCGATGGACGTCCACCAGTTCCCCCGGTGCGGGTGGGTTAGAGGAAGTCGGCCGGGTCTTCGTCGCCGAAGACTTCCAGCGCACCGATCAGGTCCCCGGCGTCGAGCTTCGCGTTCGCCTCGTCGACCTTCTCCCGGAACGTGGGCTTCGGTGGTTCCCCGACGATGAGTTCCTGCCCGTGGCCGGTGCCGAGACGGCCGTCCGTGTCGGATTTGAAGTGGTCCTCGCAGACGTAGCCCCATTGCCCCGTGTTGGTGCGCTTGTCGTACTTGGCGGGGATGCCGGGCTGAAGCAGCTCGTACTTGTGGATGTCGCAGTCGGGCAGGGACAGGACGTGGGTGGTGGTGCCGTTGCGTGACATGGTTAGCCTGCTTTCTGAGTACGGGTGGATGCGATGAGGTCAAGCGTTGCTAGGTACGAGGCGACCTCGGCCTCTTGCTGTTCGTAGTCCGGGTCATCCTCGCCCCGGGTGGCGGCGTCGATGAGGGTGTGGAGGACTTCCTCGGTCAGCTCGTAATCCGGAGCCGGTGACTGATGTGCGTCCATCAGTTGGTGTGGTCGGAGTGGATGCAGGACCCGTTCTCCTCGAACTCGGCGCAGTGCTCACCGTTGGCCGTGGTCCGTGACGTGTCGCCGAGGGTGATGACGTCCTCGTAGGTGGTGGTGCTGACGACGGTGCGGGTCATGACCTTGACCGGCTGGCCGACTACTGCCTGCAAACCCTTAGCTTCGAGCAGGGCTTCTTGCAGTGACGGTCCCCAGGCCTGGGCCAGTGAGGCGACCGGGAACCGAGGATGGATCGCGGCGTACCGGGTGCTGGTCATCTGATGTGCGTCCATCAGTTCAGCCCTTCCGTCCACCGAAGCGCTCCGGCGTCCAGTCCAGTTCATGCTGGGCCTGCCGGTATTCGCGGTCGCCTTTCGGCTGGATTTCCGGTTTCCACATGGGCCTCGCCGGCTCAGTGGCACGGCGCGCTTCCTGCACACCTTCGCCAGTCTCGATGATGTGGGCATACATTCTGACGCCCCGCTCATCACCGGCGGCGAGCATCAGCGTCTCCAGTAGGGCGCTGGCAAGCTGTCCGTACACTCCGGTCTGCATGGCGGTGGCATCAATGCCATTGGCGGCGTTCCGGGCGGTGTCGATCTGTTCGGCGAGGGCAAGTAGTTTCATTTTCATGGCGTTCCTATCAGTGGATGAGTTGCGGGTGGTCAGTGAGTGATGGACGTACATCAGTTGGTGGTCAGTTGGTGCGGATCGAGTCGATGACGACGCCGATTCGGAACCGTTCAGCGAAGTGGAACCACGGGAGACTGGCACGGATGTCGTTGCCAATGTGGCGTGCCCAACGGCGCTTCTCAGAACGGGTGAAGGGGAGGATTGCGGCTGGCATTTCGTGGTCCTTAGTTGGTAGCTGACTGATGTGCGTACATCAGTTGTGGTGAGTTGATTGCTTGTATAGTTCGTCCGCCCCGTTTGAATGGCATGTAAGCGGGGCGAAAGTGTTTGGCCGTCCGGCCCGGCTGGCATTTCGTCACAACCGGGCCAGACAAGAACTACATTACCAGATATCCGGATTCGTGTCAAGTTGGATGCTTGGACCGTGTCCGGATATTCAGTGAGTGGAACTATTTAGTCGGCGTCGCGGTGAACACGTACCACTTGGCATCCTTGCCAACCAGCGCGACCTCATTCCATGCCAGTCCGCGAGGGTAATCAATGGCATTTCCGCGATAGTCCACCCGGAATCCGCGGGTAGTGTCGATCTTCAGTGAGTGAGCACCATTCGCATACTCCCACACGTCCCAGGCATAGGCCCGCTCGGCATCATTCGCCGGGCCACAGACCCTATCCCCGAGTTTGTGGCAGTCCCAGCACGCCTCATCTTCCTGACACTGCGCGGCCGGCGTGGGAACCGATGTACGTCCATCAGTGGCGGCGCATCCGATGACAGGGGTCAGCGCGAGAGCGACGGCTGAGAGGGTAAGGGCTAGACGACGGTTCATGATGTGGTCCTATCTGTTGGGTGAGTACGGGCGGACTAGCTGATGGATGACCACCAGCCCCGGAGAGTCCCGGGACTGATGGACGTACATCAGACGTTGGTGTAGAGGTTCGGGTGGGCAGGCTTCGCCAGAGTGAGCGGCCTACGGGTGAGAGTGTGCGTGGACATCACGGCACCGTCGGGACCTTCCAGTTCGATGACCCAGCCCGGAGCTTCGAGACTCCACCAGCTCAGCGCGGCACTCAGCGCCGTCTGCGCCTCCTCATAGGTGGGAATAGGTTCGGGGAAGGGTGAGAGCTGCATCCGCTTGTCGCGGGGATGTGTGTAGCACCAGCGCCGTTCGTTGCTTGCCTCAGTGGGACGGGTAACAGTGATGAAGTACATGACGGGTTCCTGACTGTTGGATGAGTGCGGGTGGTAACTGATGTGCGTACATCAGTGGCAGAGTCCCGGAAAAACCGAGACTCCCCCATTGACAGACGCCCAGGGCTCAGCGCGATAAGCCGTAGGTGAGAGAGGGGTAGAGAGAGTAGTGGTGTTGTTGCTGGTGGCAGGGAACCGGAGGCGGATAACCCCCGGTTCCCCACTTACCTACTAGGCCGCTTCGCCCTCAACCGTGGCGGACTCCACCATCGCACCCGCCGTGGCCAGAGCCTCATTGATGGTCATAGCCTGCTCAATCGTGAACCCGTTGTCACTGGTGAACGACTCCAGCGACTTAGAGAACAGGGCCAGAGCCGCCATCACCGTATCGACCGTCACAGGTGATGTGCGTCCATCAGTTCCCACCCCGGCACCCGAACCGCCATCCGTGTCCGTGTCACCCTCACTGATGACCTCCACCGGGCCGGACTTAGGCGCATCAGCTTTCTTCGCCGCGGCCTCCCGGACGGCTTTGGCGCGGAGCGCTTCAGCTTTCCAGAAAGATGCGACGTGGATGCGTTCGTCTTCGGTAATGGCCCGGCCCGGTTCCGTTTCGAGTTCGGGGAACTTGGCGTACAGTTCAGACGCGGCCTTGAAGAAAGGTGCGAAGGTGAGTCGGTTGATGCCGAGAGCTTCAGCGATAACGGACTGTGAGGGCTTACCCGCCGTTTTTCCTGCTTTGGCGTGGGACTCGTCGAACGTCATGAGGAACGCGGTAGCCCGGACCACTTGGACGCGGGTATCGAGCATAGCGGCCCGTGCCTTATCCAGCGCATTGAGTTTGCGGGTATCCGCCGTGATGGCAGCTTTTGCGGCCTTGACGGCTTCGGCGAACGTTCCGCGCTTAGCGGCTTCGACGTTGTCTGTCATCTGCTTAGCCAGTTCCGGGGTCACGGCCTTGGGTGCCTTGGGGGCGACGGTGGCAACGGGGGTGGTGGTGGTGGTGGTAGCCATTTTGGGTACATCCTTCGGTTGATGTGGTGTGACTGATGTGTGTCCATCAGTTGCCCTTATGGGCAAGGCCGACACTGCTCCCAAGAGGGCAGGGTCCACCTAACGCATAAGGTCCGAAGCAGGGTGTGCACTATTGAGTTCTCAAAGAGCCACTACCGGCCTTGCTTTTGCCTTCCCCTTTCTGTCTGCCGGTGCCGTCGCCGTTGTGGCGATAGGTCCAATCTTCCATATGTCCGGATTTGTGTCAAGTCGGATATCCGGAATATGACGCGGGAATGTGAATTGTTACGTGCCCGGACTGATGGACGTCCATCAGTTCCCCGGACCCCCGCACCCACGCGACAACGCACGCGGGGGCGCCGGGGACTATCGCTGGCCGTCGCAGTATCCATGCAAAATTCGGTAGGAAACCGTATACACATCCGATAATTCGGCCAGGATCACTGAAAATGGGGGTTGTTGTTGGTCTGCCACCGGGCGGATACGAAGATTGTTCGGCCAGAAGGGGGCTGATGGGGGGCTGAGAACGTTTTTGTATACGCAAAAGGCCCTCCAAAGGGGGAAGGGAGGGCCTTTTTCCGCGCTTCTACATCAACAATGCCCCGCTGTACGGGTGCCACGCCCAGCGTATCCCGAAAACGTATACAAGAACAGACCCCCATGGCCCTACACAGTCCCCGACACGCCTGCATTGTCCGGAAATTCGGGGAACTGGTGCGATAGTAAACGTATACATCGGCAAAATCGCCGAAAATCGCTTGGCCTGCGGCCAGAGGGGGGAGACACATGCTCCACATCGACGTTTCAGTACCCGAGTTGGGGGAAGTGGTGGAACTGGAGGGGGGCCAGACGATCCTCGGCGACGAGAAGTCCGTGACGATGGTCCTGGCCGACGAAACCGGCCCCGTGTGCGCCGCCCAGATGCCAGCGAAGCGCGCCATGGCCCTGTCCCAGCAGCTCTACACCGCCGCCCGCAAAGCAGACCCCGAGGGCACAAGCTTCGGGGCGATCCTGCGGGCCTCAGTCACCGGGAACGCCTGATGACCCCCGCCCCAGGCAACGAACACGCCTACATCCACTCCCTGACCATGCTGGCGTGGCACCGGGACGGCCAGCGCACTGGCACCCTGCTCTCCACCCTGTTCTTCATCACCGCCGGGTTCGACTTCGTCATGTTCATCGTCACCGGCCTCCGTCCCGTTCGCGTTCTTCGCCGGGTTCGCCGCCGTCGTTTGCCTCGCCGGATTCTGCATGGTGCATCATCACGGCAAGAAGATGGCCCAGTGGCAGAAGCGCCTCGACCGGGTGTCGCTATGAGCTACCCGTACACGCACCCCTCCATGCCGGGCACGCCGGCCGATTTCCCCACAGCCGTCACGGCTTCCCCGAAAGGACCCCTCCCTTGGCACGACACATGTACCGCAAAGACCGACGACAAGTGGAACGCCGACTTGCTCGCGGAAGCTACAGCCTTCATGACGCTACCCTTGGAGTCGCCGGAGTGATCTTCCTCCTGGGACTGCTCGTCGCGCTGAGGACGGTGCTCGCATGAAGCTCGCAGGCAACATCATCCTCCGCGCAGCTCTGCGTCGCCGGGTTCGTCGCGTGGGCGTGGAGAACGACCCACGGGATGCCGCTGACCCTCCGCACCGGGATCATCACCGTCGCGTCGTTCTCGCGGATCATCACCTTCGGGTTCAAGGTTATGGGGAGCTGAAGCGTGCTGTTACCCGCATGCCCACGCCGAACACACCGACCCTGACCAGCGACCGTGTGTGGCTCAAACGATCTGGATCCAGGAGCAGGCATCGCTGGTCTCGCTGGAGGACGACGCATCGCTGAAGCATTGTCGCTGAGTGAACCGGACAGCAGTTCCTCGAAGTCGCACTCGCGGACACCGAAGGTCACCAGCTCGTGCGCGACATTATCGAGCAGAAGAAGGACCGTATCACGATGAAACCGGCGGCACGACCATGGGACATGTGACGACGATGTCAGCGGAACTCCTGAAAGAATATGTTCACCAGCCCAAGCCTGTACTTTCCGTTCAGATCACTGACGAGAATGCACGCAAAGTGGCATTGCTGGTGAATGGAAAACTGTACGCGGCGACCGCGCAAGCACCGACGCGCATTTACTTCCACTGCTGCAATGGCAGGATGAAGGCAGAATGGGGCGACTGGATCATTAAGGACTCGAAAGGGTTCCGCGCCATGACAAATAAAGAGTTCACCGAAACATACGAGGAGAAACCATGACAGGCCCCGTCCTTATCAGCCCGAAGGTGACGCCCATCGAGGCGTTCCAGTTCACCGGAGGCAGGCAGAACGCCGACGCCATCGACGCATGGCTGGACACCAAGCTTGCCGCACAGTCCCGCAGGGGGGCCGTCGCCGTCCAGCTCGTCCCCGCCGTCGACGACGTCTTCGAGGAGACGGGCGAGGGCCAGGAGCCGATTCTGATCCAGAACGCCGCCCCGGAAATCCTCGCCATCTTCACCACCGGCGGACGCCAGCGCGTCGAGGTCGGGAACTGGATCGTCCTCGACCCCGTCAGCATCTTCAAGGTCGTCACCCCCGACACCATCGACTCCGACTACGACATCGAGGAAACCGCGTGAGCACCCCCATTACCGTCAAGCACCGCACCGACGACGCCGAAGCCATGAAATTCGAAGGCGAGCCATCGACTCCGCCGCGCGACCTCGCAAAGTGGATTCAGGCGTCGAGCGAGGGCCAGCGCGCCGAGGTCCGGCTCGGCTATGAACTACGCCTCGCTGTACGGGCCGGCGAGGCTCGGAGCTCAACGTGCACCTCGGCGAGGACGAGCTACGAGCTGGACGTCGCGGACTGGATCGTCAAGGAGAACGGCCTGTTCTCCGCGGTTCGCCGCGAAGACTTCCCGCTCCGGTACGTCACCGCCATCGAGAAGATCATGATCGAAGCAGGTCTTTCCTGATGGCCGCACCGCTAAAAGGGGATGCGGCGCGAACCGAAGTGGCATCAACGCGCATCACAAAGGCAGAGAAGGCTCAGCTCATTGCCACGTTCGGCTCGGTCGCCAAGGGCCTCCGCGCCATCCTGTCCGCATCGTTCGCCGCAGGACAGGAGCGCCAGCAGTGAGGCTCCTCGTTCTCGCCAAAGACTTCAACGACTTCAAGGCATGGTGCTGGGACCGGCAGATTCCCACCGCGCACGCAACCTACGTCCACAGCACCGACCAGCTCCACGGGGTCAACTGGCGCACCACCCGGATCGCCCGCACCGCCGCCGCTACCCTGCACCACAACAGCGCTGACATCGAGGGGTACATCTCCAGCCACCCGTCGCTGGCCCCCATCCAGAAAGCAGGCCGGGCATGAAGGCCGTCCACTTCGTCGATGACGTCCGTGACAAGCTCGTCCCCATCGAGCAGGTCCGCCAGCACCCCGACAACCCCAACAACGGCGACGTCGAGGCGCTGATCGAATCCATTCAGGTCAACGGCTTCTACACCACCATCGCCGCGGACCGGGCCACCGGCTACATCCTCGCAGGCAACCACCGCTATCAGGCGCTGTGTGCGCTGAACGCCACCCACATCCCCGTCGTCTGGCTGGACAAGGACCGGGGCGGTGCCGTCCGCGTGCTCGTAGGCGACAACAAGACCGGCAAGCTCGCCGTCGTGGATGCAGGCCAGCAGATCGAACTGCTCCGCGAACTGGCCGAGACGCCGCTCGGGCTGGCCGGGTCCGGGTTCAATCAGGACTCGTTCCTGCAACTGCTCCAGGACTACGCCAATCAGGGCAACGAGATTCCGACGTCCGATGGCTTCGGTCACGGTGTCGCCCCCTCGGGCATCTTTCAGGTGGTCGTGGATTTCCGTGACGAGGATGAGCGCGACCTGTTGTTCGCTGACCTCGCTGACCGCTACCCCGAGAACACTAGGACGGTGAACCTGTAATGGCAGAGAAGGAAGCGGAACCGATGGCTGGTTCCCTGAAGGCTATCGACGCCGCCGTGGAGAAGGGCGCTGACCCCAACGCGGACCTCGACAAGATGGACCCGGATGACAGCGCGACGAAGTCCCAGATCGGGGTGAACCTGAAACTGGCCGGCGCGTCCTACACGGAGATAGCGAAGATCGCCGGGTACTCCTCAGCGCACAAGGCCCGGCAGGCGGTGGAGCGGGTGCTTGCCGCCGCCGCTGACTCCCCGGAGGACCGGGAGAAGATGCGGGTGCTGGCGTCCCGCCGGATCAACCGGCTCCTCCAGTCCGTCATGGGCAAGGCCGTGGACCCGAAGGACCCCCAGCACCTCGCCTACAACGCACGGGCGCTGGCGCTGATCGACCGGGACGCGAAGCTGTTCGGCGTGGATGCGCCCACGCAGATTCAGATCACCCCGACGGACGGCTACATCGAGGAGTACATCCGCAAGGTGTCGCCGCTCGCCGCCGCATCCCTGGCCGCCGACGAAGCGAACATCTTGGACGCTGAGGTGATCGACGAATGAAAGCAGGAGACTGGATCAACTATGTCGTCAGCTACGTGCTCGTGTTCTGGTGGCTGTGGTGCGCCTACGAGAAGCCGCTGGACGATCAGGTGTTCTACTACATGCTGATGCTCCTCGTGGTCATCCGCGCTGAGGCCAGACGGAACCGGATCACCTTGGGGGCTGAACACGATGGCTAATCCTCGGGGGAACCTTGCCGGCTGGTCGGACAAGTCCGTGCCGGGCTGGCAGGGCCGGGTCATGGAGAAGGTGAAGGAGAGCCAGAAGAAGACGAAGCGGCACACCGAACGGCACGCCGGGACGCTCGCCACCTACGATGAGCCCTTCCGGCTGTTGCTGGAGGAGGCGTGCAAGAAGCGGAACATCTCCCGTCAGGGGTACGCGCGCCGCGCCATGGCCGCGTTCATCGCCCATGACCTCGGGATGGACATCACTGAGGTGCTGAAGTACTGCGCGCGCCCCGTGCCGTTGGACACGCGGATCAACTACCGGCCGGTGCGGACGGAGGACACGGGTGCAGGGTTCGGCCCGTGGAACATCACGGGAGTGGAGGAGCTGTGACTTTCTATATCGGGCCGCTGGTGGTCACTGAGGCGTTCATCTGGTCATTGGCGCTGACGATCATCGGTATCACCGGGCACTACATGTCCGGGGCCAAGTCGCACTGGGGATGGTTCGTGGGGATGTGCTCACAAATCCTGTGGGTAGTGTTCGCTATCCAGACCAAGCAGTACGGCTTTATCCTCGCCGCTTGCCTTTACTTCTCGATCTACTGGAAGAACTGGCGGGCGTGGCGTAAGGATGCAAAGCGGAAGATGGCAGTAACGGCCCCCTAACATTGGAGGCATGTACGAATACTCTGCCACCGTAGTCCGGTGGGTTGACGGTGACACCGTTGATCTGCCGCGTTGACCTCGGCTTCCACACTTTACGGGAGAGCTACGCTTCCGGCTATACGGCATCGACACCCCCGAGCGGGGCCAGAAGAACCACGACGAGGCATGGCACCTCGCGGAATCCCTGGCCCCGGTCGGCGCCGTCGTCACGAATCAGCACTTACAAGGACGCCGACAAGTACGGCCGCTGGCTCGCTGACGGGTCGGCAGGATCAAGGATGATCCCGCCATCATCATGAAGACGCCCGACGGCGAAAGGTCAACTCCAAACTCGTCGCCGCAGGGCTCGCCGTCCCGTACTTCGGCGGCACCAAAGGCGTCACCGCCGTCGCCCGAAAGTGGCACCGGAATGAGCAAAGAGCTGGACGTCAACGAGTGGAAGAAATGGGACGCCGAAGTCCAAGGACAAATTCCTGGCCCGGCTTCAGGATTCCGAGAAGCCCAAGCTGGTCTGGTACTGCAAGAAGGGCCGCACCTGCGACGGTAAGCCCCACGACGAGTACGACTACCCGCACGCCCGTGGTGACCAGTGGCCCCCGCCCGGCAAGGACTGGCTGACGTGGTGCCTGAAGGGCGGGCGTGGTTCCGGCAAGACCCGCTCCGGCGCGGAATGGGTCCGGTTCATGTCCTCGGTGTACGAGCGCGGGTCCATCATCGGCCCGACCGTCGGGCACGTCCGCTCCGTCATGGTCGAAGGCGACTCGGGCCTGCTGGCCGTGTTCGCCAACGCCAAGATCAACGCCGTGTTCGAGCCGTCCAAGCGGCAGATCACCATCCCCTGCCCGTGCAACCCGGACGCCGCCCTGCCCAAGCACATGAACGGGCACATCATCCAGCTGTTCACCGGCGACGAACCTGAGCGCCTGCGTGGCCCCCAGCACGCCTACGTCTGGCTCGACGAACCCGCCCACTTCGCGCTCATTCAGGCCGTGTGGGACAACATGCAGTTCGGCCTGCGCCTCGGCGACCACCCCCGCATCCTCTGCTCGACGACACCGCTGCCGACGAAGTGGATGAAGGAACTGCTGAAGGAGGAGGACACCGTTGCCGTCACGGTGTCCACCTACGCGAACATGGACAACCTCGCGCCCACCTTCCGCAAGGTCATGATCAAAAAGTACGAGGGCACCCGCCTCGGCCGGCAGGAGCTTCACGGCGAAGTCCTCGAAGACATCCAGGGCGCGCTGTGGACGTGGGCGCTGATCGAGGAGAACCGCAAGCTGGTCAAGATCGACGACGAGGGCAATCGCCACTACCCCGTGACGATTGAGGACATGGAGCGGATCATCGTCGCCATCGACCCTGCCGGTACGTCCAGCAAGAAGCGGGACGAGACGGGCATCGTGGTCGTCGGCAAGCTCGGGGACCACTACTACGTCATCGCTGACCTGTCGGGCACGTACACCCCGGAGGGCTGGGCGTCTGCGGCATGGAAGGCGTTCGACGATTACAAGGCCGACAAGGTCGTGGCTGAGAAGAACTACGGCGGTGAGATGGTGCTGTCCACCCTGCGGAACTCCCGGAAGGGCGGACCCGTGGACCTTGTCACCTCCCGTCGCGGCAAGGCCCTCCGCGCTGAGCCTGTCGTGGGCCTGTACGAGCAGGGCCGGGTCCACCACCTCGACCTGTTCGAGCAGTTGGAAACCCAGATGACGGAGTGGGTGCCGGGCATGTCCGACTCTCCCGACCGGGTGGATGCGCTGGTGCACGGCATCACCAAGCTGTACGAGGGCGCGGCCCCGGCAAACTTCGCTTCCCCTGCTGGCAGGACCGAGAAGGTCGAGGACATTCCCGAGCGCAGTGCTGTACCGGAGAAGCAGAACAGGTTCACCCGGAACCGTCGTAGCAAGATGTTTGGCTACAAGCCGAGGACAACTGACGGCGCGAGCGTGGATGCGCCCAAGAACAAACTCGCCACAGCGCTTGCGAAACGGAAGCTTCTTAACAGGTAACCGTACTTTCGCACGGTAATCTCATACTCATGACCGAACTGATCGCTGGTATTCCCGCTGGGGTAATCCTCGCAATAGCCACAGTGGTATGGATCGTCTCCTCGGCCCGAATCACTCGGCTCATTACTCAGGACACTTTTCCGCCGGTGGTGTGGTTCCGCATGAAGTGGGACGACCTCACCGAAGAAACGTCGTGGAACACCCTGTTTCACTGTCACTGGTGCCTCTCCGTGTGGATCACCCCCCTCATTGGCGCTTGGGGCTGGCTCAGCAACCTCCACTGGACGTGGTGGGTTTTCAACTTGGCGCTCGCGGCATCGTATGCGAACGCCATGATCGTAGAAAGAGATGAGGTCGGGTAGCCGATGGCACGTACTCGCACCAAGGACGTACCACCCGCGTCCAATTCCTTCGTCGCATCAGCGGCGAAAGCTGGCCTGCGTAGCCTGAAGAACCTCTCCCGGTCCTCGCGCGCAGACGGATGGCAGATCGAGGGGTGGAAGTATTACCACTCCATCGGCGAGTACCGCTATGCCTGCGACTGGGTAGGCAACCAGCTCTCCAAGGCGCTGATTTTCGCGTCTCAGGTCGTGGATGGGAAGGCCCGGCGCGTGGCAGAAGGCGATGCCTTTGATGTCATCGAGCAACTGTTCGGGGACCCTGACGGCCGTGCGGAAATGTTCCGCCTCGTCGGCATCCACATGACCGTCGCCGGAGAGTGCCACATCCTCGGCTACGAGGACCCCGACCCGATGGGCGACGGCGGCGACGTGTGGCACGTCATCGGCGCAACACAGCTTCGCCAGGCACCCGACGGCCAATACTGGATCAACGGCCAGACCCTCGACGTGGACCCGAACAAGGTCGTTGCCTTCCGCATCTGGCGTCCGGACCCCATCGACCCGGAAAGTGCCATCGCCCCCACCCGCGCACTCCTCTCCATCCTCGGGGAAATCGCACGCCTCACCGACCACGTCGCCGCGCAGGTGGACTCCCGCCTCGCCGGTGCTGGCATCCTCCTCATGCCGTCCGAGATGACGTTCCCGACACCCCCGTCCGCCGACGGCGAGTCCGCGCGGGTAGCGAACAACGCCGAAGACCTCATGCGCCTCATCACCGAAGCCATGGGCGCATCCATCGACGACCGCTCCGACCCGTCAGCACTGGTCCCCATCGTCATCACGGCACCCGCTGAGGTCATCGACAAGATTCAGCACCTCACCTTCTGGTCCGAACTTGATTCGCACGCCATCGAACTGCGGACCGAAGCGATCCGTCGCCTCGCGCTGGGTATGGACATGCCGCCGGAAGTCCTCCAGGGCGCGGCTGACGCTAACCACTGGTCTGCGTGGCAGGCCGACGAGTCCGCCATCAAGGCTCACACCGAGCCGTTGCTGAAGCTCATCACCGGCGTCATCACCCGCCAGTACCTCCGGCCCGTCCTGTACGGCATGGGGATGGACGTCGAGGAAGTGCGCACCTACGGCATCATGTGCGACACCTCCGAGATGCGGCTCCGGCCGAACCGGTCCAAGGAAGCGTTGGAGCTGTACAACCTCGGCGCGCTGAGCCGCGAGGCCCTGATCCGCGAAACCGGGTTCGAGGTGGACGACGCCATGTCCGACAAGGAACGCGCCGAATGGCTCATGCAGAAGGTGGCCGGCGGATCGACCACGCCGGAAATCGTTGAAGCCGCGCTCCGCGAAATGGGCGTCACCCTCAACGTCATCCACGACACGCAGGCCCCGGAGACGATCCGCGAGTCCGTGGACGGCCCGGCCCCGACAGAGGCCCGTCCCGCACCGTCCCTGAAGGATCACCCGGTGCAGGACATCCCTGACCAGAAGATCAGCGCCGACCGCAAGCAGGCCCGTGATGAGGGACGGGTGCCGTCCGCCGACATTGCCCGGAAGGCGTCGCTGATTGCCGCGTCTGAACAGGTGGTGGTCCGGGCGCTGGAGCGTGCCGGGAACAAGTTGAAGAACCGGATGCAGGTCAAGCCGTCCTGCGCCGCGTCGGACATCTACAAGTTCGTCACCATCGAGGGTCAGGACGATCTTGACTTCCTGCTCTCCGATGGATTCAGCGCTGTCCCCGCCATTGCTGAGCGCGCCCAGCTCCCGGTTGAGTGGCTGTCCACGCACCTCGCCGCGTACACCTCCACTCTGCTCCGCACGCAGGAGGCCCACAGCTATGAGGGCTTCGAGCACTACATGGAAACCAACCTCATGTTCGTTGGAAAGGTCCCCGCATGATCCGCGCAGAAAGCTTCGCCATCACCACGGAGGACTTCGCCGCCGGGCGCAAGCGCATCCTCACCGCCGCCGACGATGAACTGCGCCCCCACATCAAGGACGCGCTGACCCGTGTGGGCCTGCCGTCGTGGGAGCGCTC
The DNA here is from genome assembly GCA_963801475.1 of uncultured Acidobacteriota bacterium. Classification (GTDB taxonomy): domain Bacteria; phylum Acidobacteriota; class Thermoanaerobaculia; order UBA5066; family UBA5066; genus DAOMFB01. Next base: position 25,412 of record CAWDEX010000001.1, read on the forward strand.
CGCTGTGGACGCCGCCCTCGACGTGTTCGACCGCACCGCCCGGTCGGAAGTCGATGCCTGGGGTCCGATCCTCGACGACATGCGGGACGCCTTCGCCCACGACCTCGGGGAAGCGCTGAAGAAGACGAAGCGGGCGGACCCGGCGCAAGCCAACACTCAGCTCGAAACGATCACGCGCTGGATTTCCACGATGGCCGTCAACGCCGGAACCGAGGCCGCGACCACGTCGGACCCGAACGGGGATGTGGGGCTGGAGTGGATCACCATGTCCGACTCGCAGGTCCGCCACACTCACCGGGACGCGAACGGCCAGACCGTCCCGACGGGGCACGAGTTCGAGGTCGGCGGGGAGAAGCTGCTCTACCCCGGCCAGCCTGTCGGTGACCCGAGTGTGTGGATCAACTGCCGCTGTGTGTGTCGTCCAGTTATGTTGGATGCAATGGCAGTAAAGTCAACTGCATGGACAGCAACGAGCGATTCTGGAGCAAGGTCACAGCCGACGCCGACGGATGCCTCCTCTGGGGAGCAGGGACCGACAGTAGCGGCTACGGCAAGTGGACCGTCCGGGGCCTCGGAACTTTCAAGGCTCACCGCTGGGCATGGGCCGAGCGCAACGGCGACCTCCCCGAAGGTGGACTCGACCACCTCTGCCACACCGAAGCCGTCGCTGAGGGCAGGTGCCGAGGCGGCAAGTGCAAGCACCGCCTCTGCGTCAATCCCGACCACCTCGCACCAGCCACACCAGCCGAGCAGTCCGAGCGCCGCGTTGAACCGCCTGTCGGTGGATGGAACGGCAACGGACTCAAAACCCACTGCAAGCACGGCCACGAGTACAGCGACGACAACACCCGCTGGAGCACCCGAGGTGACGGTAGCAAGTTCCGCACCTGCCGGGCCTGCCAGCGCGCCTCCGACCACCGTCGCCGGGGAGCCGAAAAGCCCATCCACCGGGGACCCCGCCGAGGGTAAGGACCCGCAGGACGGGGATGTCTCGACCACTTGTGTCATCGTCGCCCTCCCCGCCGAGAACGACCCGATATCCGCGGCGTCCTCCGAAGCTGACGGCGCGCACGCCACCCTGCTGTTCCTCGGCGACACCTCAACGCTGGACCCCGACGCGCTGAAGGCCGCACTGGACGACTTCGTCAGGAACGGTCAGGTCGGTGTCATCACCGAGCGGGTCAACGGCAACGCCACACTCGGCAAGGACAGCGCTGATGTGGTGCTGTTCGACGCCGCCAACCTTGTGTTCATCCGCGAGGGACTGCTGGAGCAGAACGCGATCCTGACCGCCTACGACGCGGTGGATCAGTTCCCGACGTGGCTCCCGCACGTCACCCTCGGCTACCCCGAGACACCCCGCCTCTCCGATTACGCCGGGGAAGCCATCACCTTTGACCGCCTCGCCCTGTGGTTCGGCGAGGACCGATCCGCTATCTACCCCCTTGGAGAAGCAATGCCTGAGAAAGACGTCGTCCACCCGGAAGACCCCGGATTCACACAGGAGATGGCAGATGCCTTTGCCGCCGCCACGCCGGAGGAACCCGCTGACGCCGCGCCTGCCGCTGAGGCCCCCGCCGATCCGCCGATGCTCTTGCCGGGGACCTCCGCCCCTGGCATGGTGTGCTCGCCCCCGAGGGTGACCCCTCCGGCGACAACCGCCAGTTCGCCGAGCGCGCGCTGACCACCCGCGACCTGCCCCTGCCGCTGAAGGCCATGTTCACCGACGACGAGGGCCACAAGGGCTCCGTCGTCGTGGGCCGCATCGACAAGGTCTACCGCGACGGCGGACTCATCAAAGCATCCGGCGTCTGGGACAACTCCCCGGAAGCCGACAAGGCCGCAGGGATGATCGACCGGAAGATGTGGCGCGGCGTGTCCGTGGACCTCGACGCCGCTGAGGGCGAGATGGTGCAGGCCGCTGAGGAGGACGGCGGTGGGGAATCCATCGAGTTCTCCAAGGGCCGCATCTCCTCCGCAACCCTGTGCGCCATCCCGGCGTTCGCCGAGGCGTTCGTCCGCAACGGAAGCTGGGAAGACTTCGCCAACGAGCCGATGCCCACCGGTGCCATGGTGGAGATTCCGGACTGGCCGGCAGGGGAGACTCCGGCCGTATCCCCGGCGTTCTCGCTGGTCGCGTCCGCCGTCGTCACCACGCTCAGCGCCGACGCCTTCCGCAACCCGGAGCTGGACGGGCCGACTCCGCTCACCGTCACGGAGGATGGCCGGGTCTTCGGGCACATCGCCACGTGGGACACCTGCCACATCGGCTACGAGGTCTGCACCACGGCCCCGCCGTCGATGACGGACTACGCCTACTTCCTCACCGGGGAAGTCTTCACCGACGCCGGTCCCGTCGCTGTGGGCCAGATCAGCCTCGGTGGGGGACATGCTGACGGGCGCGCCGGGCTGCGTGCCGCCGTGGGTCACTACGACTCCACGAGCTTCGCCGCTGCTGACGTGACGGTTGGCGAGGACGAGCACGGCATCTGGTTCGCGGGGATGCTCCGCGAGGAACTGTCGGAGGCGAACGTGCGTGCGCTGAAGGCGGCGGCGCTGTCCGGTGACTGGCGCACTGTCCGCGTCGCTGGCAAGGAATCCTACGAGATGGTCGCGGCGCTGGCAGTGAACGTGCCTGGCTTCCCGATCCCTCGTCCGCGCTTCGCCGTGGAGGGTGGTCGTCAGTTGTCACTGGTTGCCGCTGGAATCCCCACGGCAGGCAAGCCCGAGCTTGATGCTGAGTTCGTCGCAAAGCTGGACGCTTACCACGCGATGAAGAAGCGTGAAGAAGCTGTTGTGAAATTCCGCGCCGGTATCCGCGCGCAGAAGGCCGCATCCATCAAGGCAGAAATGCAATCACTAGTGAAGGGGAAGTAATCATGGCCTGTGGCGCATGTGCAAGCAAGAACAAGACGACGACGTATACATGGACGTCATCTGATGGACGTACATCACTCGCGTTCAACACTGAAGTCGAGGCAAAAGCGAAGGTTGCACGCTCCGGCGGCACTTATAAAGCCTCATAATTACCGCGACACGCCCGAAGTGCGAATTATCTTCGGGCGTGTTCGCATAATATGAGTCTCAGTAGGACACTCTCCGTGCCGTAGGCCGTGTGTCGAACCTGAAAGTCCGCGTTACCCCCACACGTCTCTACGTCTCACTAAGGAGAGATCAGACATGGCTAAGTTCAAAATCCCCGCCGACGTATCCGAACTGGATTCTGACGCCCTGGCCGCTTCCGTAGAGGAAGCCCTTGCGGCATTCGGCGAGTTCGCCGAAATCCCCGACGCTGAGGTTACTGACGAGCAGTTCGCGGAAATGTCCGCACTGCACGAGTACGCCACCGACGCGCAGGCAGAAATCGGCAACCGTCAGGCCGCCGCCGACGCACGCGCCGAACACCTCGCCGCCGTCCGTCAGGACATGGCCGCTGTCGGCAAGCCCGTCGAAGAAGGCTCCCCCGCTGAGGAGGAAGCCGAAACCCCGGCTGAGGAAGCCGCTGAACCCGCTGACCCGAATGAGGAAGAAGTGCCCCCGAAGCCCGCCCCGAAGGCCACCGCCGCATCCCGCCGGTCCTTCACCGCACAGGCCGCTGCCACCGCACCGGTCCAGAAGGGCGCAGTCAAGGCTCCCTCCGGCTCCCTGACCGCCGCCGCTGACGTCTCCGGCTTTGCCGCTGGTCACAAGTTCAGCAACTTCGCTGACGCTTCCGAGGCAATCATGTCCCGCCTGCGGTCCCTCCCGACCGACGGCCGCGATGGTCACATCCGCAACTCCGCTCTGGTCATCAATCTGCCCGAGTCCAAGTTCACCCAGAAGACCAAGGATTCGTCCGAGATGCTTCTGGAAGTGGCTTCGGAGTCCCGCCTCTCCGGCGGTTCGCTGATCGCCGCCGGTGGCTGGGGTGCCCCGTCCGAGCACACGCCTCGACTTCTGCGAACTGGAAAACCTCGACGGCCTGATTTCCCTCCCGGAAATTCAGATCACCCGTGGTGGTATCCAGTGGACCAAGGGTCCGACCTTCGCCGACGTCAACGAGTCCGCGCTGGGCTTCTGGGACATGACCGAAGCCGTTGCCGAAGCTGGCACCGAGCTGAAGACCTTCATCCGTCCCGAGGTGCCTGACTTCACCGAACGTCGTCTCGACGCCGTCGGGTATCGGCATGGAAGCCGGCCTCCTGCTCCGTCAGGGCTGGCCGGAACTGGTGGACCGCTACGCCAAGCTGCTCGCCACCGCGCACCAGCTCAAGCTGGCGAAGAAGTCCATCGCCCAGATTCAGGCCTTCACCGGTGCGGCCACTGACGTCACCAACGGCTTCGGCAACGCCTTCGACCTGCTCCACGTCGTTGAGCTGATCGCCATCGGTGAGCGCCAGCGTCTCGCCATGTCCACCAAGCAGACCCTCGAAGCGCTGATCCCGCACTGGGCCAAGGCTGTCATCCGCGCAGACTTCGCCCAGCGCAAGAACGCCGACGTCAAGGACATCACGGATGCCCAGATCGACGCCTTCTTCACCACCCGCAACATCAAGGTGCAGTGGCTCAACGCCTACCAGGACATCGCGCTGGACGCCACCACGGGCCTCGCGCTGACCTACCCGGACACGCTCGAAGTCATCATGTACCCCGCCGGTACTTACGTGCGTGGCGTGGCACCGGTCATCAAGCTCGACACGATCTACGACAGCGCCCTGCTGGCGAAGAACGACTACGTCCACCTGTTCATGGAACAGGGTGTGCTGATGACCAACCCGTGCGGTGAAGGTCGCCGCGTGCGCCTGCCGTTCATCGCCACCGGCTCCCGTGCCGCTGACGTAGCGAAGAACACCGGCCTGTTCAACGCCTAATCACTGAGGGAGGGGGCGGTGTGGCCCATCGCCCCCTCTCTTACTCCTCCTGAAAGGAGGCAGGCCATTGGTTAACAAGTTGCTCGTAGAAGCCCCGTCGATTGCTCCGGCAGTCAAGGCGGGTCTGCTTCACCGCGCCAACGTCATCACCGATCAGGCCGACCGCGCGGCGTACCACGGCGTCCAGCACGAGCAGGTTCTCGGCGGTCACACCCGCTTCGTCCCTGCTCCTGGCACTGACAAGACCTTCGACCAGCTCGATTACTTCGACGGCGTCGAGTTTCAGGTTTATCGGGGCATCGAATCGGCTCTGCTGATCGACGCCAAGCCGGGGACCGTCGCTAAGGATGCGTTCGACAGCGGGGAAACCTATGCGGTGGAGGATGCGGTTCAGCGCCTCATCCTGAATCCCTCCGCTGTGGACCTCACCCCGACGCCGGGCACAGCCGTGACGAACATCCGCTACGCGCTGGGCCTGCTGGAACAGTACGCGCGGTCCAACTACGCGGGACTTCCGTTGATCCACGGCAACCTTGTGGCGGTCACCCTCATTGATGGTGCGTCACTGGCTGGCGAGGGCGCGGACCTGCACACCCTCCACGGCACTCCCATCTCGAACGGTGCAGGCTACGGGGCCGCTGGTCCCAACTCGCGCACCGCCGGGGCTGGAACGGCGTGGCTTTACGTCTCCGGGCAGGTCAATCTCTGGCAGGGCAAGTACGCGCTGACCGAGGCGCAGGACCTTCCGGGCAACCGCGACTACGCACTCGCGGAACGTCCCTACGCGGCAACCGTCGACGGACCCGTCGCGGCAATTCTCGTCGGAATCTAAGGAGTAGCAATCATGGCAATCGCACCGAAACTGGGTGACGGCGAGAGCTTCGTACAGGGGCGTTCCATCGCCCTTGCGAAAGAGCTGATCGAAGCGGCCGAGGCCGCTGGCATCGACGCTTCCCGCATCGTCACTACCTCCCACGGCTACATTGTGCCGTCGGAACTTCTCGCTGACGAGGAGGAAGAACCCGCCAACGAGTTCGACCCCTCTGACGCAAACGTCGCCGAAGTCAAGGCTTACCTTGACGGTGCTGACGAAACCGAGCGGGAGCGTGTGCTCGCCGCCGAAGCCAAGGGCAAGAACCGCGAAGGCGTTCTTTCCTACACCCCGAAGGGAGAGTAAGCAATGACACGCGCAAAGACGGTTTCCTTCCTTCGTGGCAAGCGCATCCGTGCAACGAAGCTGAATAGCTCCGGCGCTCCGCTGGTCGGCGACTCCAGCGTTGTCGTGTCCAAGGGTTTCATCACCATTGGCATGACGACCAACACCGAGTCCGGTGACGCCATCAGCCAGGTCAACGCCAACGGCGAGTCCTGCATCCTCGAAGCCGCGGTGGACACGTTCACCGGCATTGGCGTCGAGGCTGAGTTCTGCGGCGTGGACTTCGCCCTGTTCGAGATGGTCACCGGTCAGCCGGTGGTCCTCGACGACGACGGCGTGGTCGTAGGCATCACGGAATCCACCGACGTCCAGCTTGGCTCGATCAACTGGGCGCTGGAGATGTGGCTGGGTGTCACCACATCCGAGGCTCCGGTCACCGGAAGCCAGGGCCAGTTCGGCTACATCCTGCTCCCGCGCCTGGGCGGTGGTGTCATCTCTGACATCAGCGTCGAGAACGGTGCCATTAACTTCAAGCTCACCGGCATGGTGACGAAGAACGGCAACAAGTGGGGTGTCGGCCCGTACCTCGTGGACCTCACCGCTGGCGTCGCTTCGACCCTGCGCCGGCCGATTCTGGCAAATGACCACCGCCGCATCCAGATGGTGGAGGTTGCTCCCCCGGAGCCGGAGAGCGGCGCGATGCCGTTGCTGGACCCGTCCAAGCCTGCCGTGACCTCGCTGACGGCCACGCCGACCGGCAAGGTTGTCGCCATCTCCCCGACCCCGACCGGCACGGACCCGATGTGGTACGACTTCGGCGATGGCACGTGGGACTACGCGGCAACCGGCTCCTACAGCCACACCTACGCGGTGGCCGGGACGTACATCATCACTGGTTACCGGGGCAGCTCCTCGGTCACCAAGTCCGTCACCGTCTCCTAGCGGCTGGCATTTCTGGCGAGGGGTCCTCCGTGGCTCCTCGCCAGAGTGCTATCCACCCCCATCAACAGGAGCACCATGTTCACCCAGCTCATCACCCCCAACCCGAAAACTCCCTGCACGCCGGGCTGGTGCCTTCAGTATGTGCGCGAGTCCTACGGCCTTCCGGCCCGGTACGCATCCGCGACCGAGGCGTGGAATAACTCAGCCACCAAGCACCGGGACACGAACTTCCCGGAGGGCGTGTGGGTGCCGTTGTGGTTCGCCATTGACGGCGTCCCCGCAGGGCACGTCGCGCACCGCGCACCGGACGGCTCGATCTGGTCCTCATCCGACCTGACGAACGTCCCGCACCACCACCCCAACCTCGACGACATCATCACCTACTACGCGAAGTGGGGAAAGCTCCGGCTGACCTACCTCGGCTGGACCGAGGATGTCGCCGGTTTCCCCGTCGTCTCATCCATCCCTGACGTGTTCGCGCAGGGAGTCATCAAGAAAATTCAGGAGCGCACCATGGCAACTCTCGACCTCGACGACCTCAAAGCCATCCAGGGCTTCGTCCAGACCGAACGGGCAACCGTCGTCAATGAAATCCGTTTCGGCTTCTCCGAGCTGGGCAAAGCAATCAAGGACTCCACTTACGAGCTGAAGGTCTGGGACCAGACCACGGACAACGCCACCGGCGACCGGATCATCAACGACAACCGGGCGCAGGAGCAGGCCACCCGCGACCAGCTCGCCAAGTAACCATCCCCACCATTTAAGGAAGCACCGCCATGACTCAGATCAACATGCGGTTCAGCCGGCCCAGCGCCGATGGCACGCTCGCCCCGGCGACCGGCTCACTGGCGTGGACGCCGTCACTGCGCCACACCGCTGACGGGTCATCGGTGGTGCTTCCGCTGGGATTCACCGTGCAGGCGGCGGCAATCCCCTTCCACGTCACGGTCGAGCCGTCAGGCAATGACTGGGTATGGAAGGTGGTCGAGTCCTTCGACGGCCTGCCCCGCCGCACGGTGTACCTCGCGGTCCCCAACGTCGCCGAGGTTAACTACGCCGATCTGGTGGTGGTGGACCGGAACACGCTCGCGCCGTCCGCCGCACCAGAACCCGCGTGGTGGGCGACAGCCGATGCCATCGTGGAATCCGGTGCTGTCGTGGCCGACCACCTGATCCTCACCCGCAGGGACGGCACCACCGTGGATGCGGGGAATGTCCGTGGACTCCCCGGCACCCCTGGCACGAACGGGCACAACCCGATCACCGTCTCCACCACGGCACCGCTAAACCCGGTTGATGGTGACATCTGGTTCGACATCTCATGACCACGTACAGCCTGTTCCCCGGCGCGGCCCCGTCCGTCACAACCTACGACAAGGGCCAGTCCGTCAACGTCGGCACGTCCTTCTACGTCACCACGTCCGCGTGGGCCACACAGATCAGCTACCTCAGCGGCAACGGCATGGACTACGACACCTCGGCGCGCACCGGGGCAATCTGGGTACTGGACGCGCTGGGGAACTCGCAGGGCGTCGCCGCCGGGCCGTTCACCCTCCCGGCCCCCACCGCGCAGGACCAGTGGGTCACTTTCGACCTGCCGGTCCCGCTCGCGCTGGCCGCCGGGCAGATGTACCGGGTCGCCATCCTGCACCCCAACGGCGGCTACCCGGCCACCCCGCACTACTTCTGGAGCGCTGGCGGGGACCGAGTCTTCGGTCCCGTCACCGTGCCGTCCGCCGGGGCTGTCCCGAACGCGATGCAGGGCACGTTCAAATACACGCCCTACGCCAACGACATCCCCGACAGCACCTACAACGAGGCGTCCTACTACTCCAATGTGACCGTCTCCGACATCCTTCCCGGCACCGAACCCGTGACGACGCTGAAGCGGCGCGAGTCCGGGGCCTGGGTGGCTCACTCCGGGGTTCTCCGGGCCTCCGTTGGGGGCCAGTGGGTTCCTGGCACACCTAAGCGCTGGGATGGCTCGTCATGGTCAGCACTGTAACCACCACCTCTAAGGAGACACTGGCATGATTTGGCCGATTGAATGGCCCGCCGCTTCCAACGCGGACGCCCTCGACCCTGACATCCGCGCACGCGCTGAGCTGTTCGCCGCGAACGCACTGCGGATGCTGACCCTGTATCGTGTCGGCGGGGAACCCATTACGGTGATGCCGTGCACACGCACGTGCCACCGTCCCAACACTGCGGCATTCTCCCTTGGGGTGATGCCGTTTTATCCGATCCTTCTTGGCACTGGCGTTTACGCGAACTGCTGGTGCGGGACTGACTGCAAATGCAAGTCAGCGCCTACGGTCATGCTCGAAGGGCCTGTAGGCAGGATCGATTCCGTCGTCATTGACGGGCAGGCGCTCCCCATGGACGCCTACCACGTCGAGGACGGTAACAAGCTGGTGCGGCTTGACGGGGAAGGATGGCCGCCCTGCTACGGAAAGAAGTTCACCGTTACCTACCTGAAGGGGTATCCGGTGGACACGATGGGGGAGTACGCCGGCGGGGTTCTTGCCGCCGAATACCTGAAGCTCATCGGTGCGGACAAGGCGAAATGCCGCCTGCCCTCCTCGGTGACGAACGTTCAGCGCCAGGGCCTCACCTTTGAGGTTGCGCGCGGGATGTTCCCCGACGGCGTCACGGGCATCCCGGAGGTGGATTCGTTCATCATCCGGTGGAACCCGCATGGTCTGCGGACGGCTCCGGCGGTGTACTCCCCTGACATCAAGCGTCAGCGGCAGGTCACATGGAAGGCGGGCATGTGATGTTGCTGAGTGCCAAGCAGATGATGGATGTTGTCCTCGCGGCCTGTGTGGTGGAGTTGCGCGCTGATGGCACGGACGGCAACCTGTGCGCGACCACGAAGTACCCCGGCGAGTCAGCGCCGCTGGACTATGCGGAGTGTGGGGGAATGCTGTGGGTGCGGCTGGTGTCGGCTTCGCCCACGACGCAGTTCCCCAACCCGGAGGGCCGTCCGAATGCCTGCGCGCAGACGCTCGCATTCAACCTCGAAGTGGGGCTCCTGCGCCCGTCCCCGATTCCCGAGAACATCATGGGCGACTTCCAGTTGCCCTCCGATGAGGAGCACGCCGAGGCGACCGACCGGCAGATGGACGACATGCAGGCTGTGCACCGTGGCCTGCTTCGTGCGTCCAAGGACATCGACATGATGCTGATCGGCTCGTACCAGCCGGTTGGACCTATCGGCGGAACCGTCGGCGGCATGTGGACTCTCGCGGTGGGAAACGAGTAGATCATGCCGGTGTTCTACCGCATCCACGACAGGAACATCCACGCAATGCACGCGCCGGGTGGCCCCGTATACAACCTCATTAACAACTCTGGCATCGCCGCCGCCGAACTGGCGCGCGGCTATGTCGGCAAGCGCTCGCTGAAGCTTCACAACAGTATCCGCGCGAACCGTCCGAAGCAGGAGGGTGGGTTCAGTATCGCGGCGCTGGTGTACGCGAACGCGAAGCACGCACTGTGGCACCACGAGGGCACGCACCAAATCTTTCCGAAGAACGGACGCTACCTGACGGTTCCCCGCGGACACCAGCACAGCATCCAAGAGGGCGGTAAGTTGCGTCGGGAGTGGATGGCTTCCGGCCGATCCGGACCCAAGCCATACTTCCTCGCTCGGAGCGTGCGGGGCCAGAAGGGCAATCCGTATCTGAAGGATGGCATGGAAGCGGCACTTGCGCGGAGTCCTTACCTGACATTCTCAGGGCTTGCCTAACAAGAATCAGCGCGTTAGCCCGGTACTCTGAGAACTGATGTACGCACATCAGTTCCGGAGACGAAAACATAGGAGACCCCAGCGGTGAAAGAATTTTACACAGCGGCCAAGGACACGCTCGGTGAGACAAGTGAGGATGACCTCATTGTCTTCAAGCACGACGACACCGAAGTGACCTTCTACCACCCCTCCAGTGGGCAGCTTGCAATCATGCTCAACGTGGTCAGCGGCGCAAAGCTGGACCCGAAGAACGCTGGCGTATTCATCCAGCTGTTCTTTTCCATGATGGAGAAGGAAACCCTCATCTACTTCCAGTCGCGTCTCATGGACCGCGAGGACACGTTTGACCTCGAAGGCGAAGGTGGCCTTTTTGAAATCTTCGAGTTCTTGACTGAGGAGTGGTCGGGAAAAGCTGGCAAGCAGCCGTCCGACTATCAGCGACCGCAACGGGCAACTGGCCGCAAATCGACGGCTACTACTCGGGCCGTGGGATCGACATCCTCACGCTCCCGTTCCCGCGTTTCCTCAACGTAATTTACGTCTGGGCAACCTCCAACCAGAGCCAGGAGGATGCCGAGAAGTGGGTAGCGCAACTGGAACTCCCCCTACCGGGAGAACCGATTACCGCGAAATCCGCACAAGATGAACTGGCTCAGCTATCACAGTTCGATTTGAACTAGAAGGAGTGTCACCGTGAGCCTGAGCCGAGAGGTCGCCGAGGCGTACATTCAGGTTCACGGTGACATGTCCCCGTTCCGTCACGATCTGGAAAAGGCCGCGAAAAACATCCGCGACACCGCCCAGCAGGAAGGCGAAGCGTTCGGGGAGCACTTCAACAAGTCCCTCGAAGACAAGGTCAAGGGCCAGTGGCAGGCGATCCTCGACGCCAACTTCCGCGACGGCAAGATCGACTGGGACCGGGCGATCAACGCCTTCGACTCCAAGCACCTCGACGAAGCGCGCGACAAGATGCACCAGTTCGTGCTGGAAATGCAGGACTTGGGCAAGCTCGAAGGCCCGAACGGGAACCAGTTCGAAAACCTGATCGACTCCATTGACCGCGCCATCAACGCCCGGCAGGAGTACGACGCCGCCGTGCAAAAGAGCGCGGAGGACCAGAAGGCTGAGATTGCCCGGTTCAAGGAAGCCCGCCGACACGAGCAGGCCTTCTACCGCTCCCTGATTGCTGACGCCTACGAAGCTCAGCGCGCCAACGAAGCGTTCGACCGCACCTTCAACGGGATGACCCGGAACATCCACCGGGCCGCACTGGACAAAGACTTCGACGCCATCGCCCGCGCCGTGCACAACATGGACTGGACCGACTTCGCGCGCGGCTTCGACAACCTCGACAACATGCGCGCCCGCGCCGGTGCCGTCACCGTCGCCATGCGCGAGATGGGCCGCGTCACCAGCCAGAATGCCGTGGACATTTCCAACAGCATCGACAACTGGATTCGCGGCCAGCAGACCGTCACGGAGGAGGTGCGGCAAACCTCCAACGCGACGAACAAATTCCACGGCCACCTGACCAGAGCAGGGGCCGCGTTTTCTGCGCTGTTCCGTGCCTCTAAGGGTTTCCGCGAACACCTCGGCGGCTTTGCCGGTATCAACGTCTTCGGCGACATGATCCATGAGGGGCTGGACTTCGTCCACAACCTTGACCGCATTGCCGTGTCCGCCGCCATGGCAACCACGAAGCTCGCCACCATGGGGTCCGTTGTCGGGTCCGCTCTCTCGTCCGCCGTGACGATTGTCGGGGACCTGCTCTCCACCCTCGGGGGCCTCGCCGTCGCCGCTCCCGCGTTCCTCGTCGGCGCTGGCATCAGCATCGGTGTCCTCATTGCCGCCATGAAGGATTACAAGACGGTCCTGAAAGACCTGTCGCCGCTGATGAAGAAGTTCCAGGACGACATCTCCCGCGACTTCTGGGCCAAAGCCAAGGGTCCGATTGAGGATATGGTCCGGACCCTGATGCCGATCCTCGACAACAAGGGCGGCACCTCGACGGCGTCCGCGCTGGGCACCCTCGTGGGTTCGCTGGCGACGGCGTTGAAGAACATCCCCGCCGACAAGATCAACACGATGTTCGACCGGATGAACAGTGCCATCGTTATCCTCGCTGGTGCCATGTCCCCGCTGATTCAGGCGTTCACCACGCTCGGCATGGTCGGTTCGCAATACTTCGAGCGGTTCGCCCAGTGGATCGTGGACATTTCCAACCAGTTCAACAACTTCATCACCGCCGCCGCCGGGGATGGCCGGCTGAACCTGTGGATTGACCAGATGGTTGTCGGCTTCCAGAACATCGGCCGCGCCATTGACGGCATCATGGGTATCTTCAACGCGCTGGACTCTGCGGCGACGGCGGCAGGGTTCGGCGGGCTGAACACGTTCGCCAACAATCTTCAGGGCCTCGCGGCGGCGATGCAGTCCGCCGGGGCACAGACCGCGCTGACTCAGCTCATGAACGGCATGTTGTCCCTGACCAATCAGCTCGGTGCCGCGCTCGGTGGCCTCGCCAAGCCGCTTGAATCCGTCATGCCCTACGTGCAGAGCGCGCTTGCCACCATTGGTGGTGCCGTCGCGCAGGTCGTTGGCTACGTCGGGCAAGTCATCGCCAACCCGATTGTCCAGCAGGGTATCCAGAACTTCACCAGCGGTATCGCTGTCGCGGTGAACAACCTGGCCCCGGCCATCGAGCCGTTCGCCAACTCCCTCGGTAACGCCATGACCCTGCTTGGTCTGATCCTCGGGAACGTCTCCGAGATTGTCGCCGCGTTCACCGTGCAGTTGTCCCCGGTCCTCGACCAGATGTCCATCCAGATGCAACAGCTTGTGACGCCGCTGAAGGACGCGGTGCTGAACTTCATCACGGCGGTCACCCCCGTGGCGCAGGCCATCAACGACAACCTGATGGGGCCGCTGGTATCGGGCATCCGGGATCAGGTGCTTCCGGCGTTCAACTCGATGATGGACACCCTCGGCCCGATTGCAGCCCAGATGGTCGCGGCGCTGGGGCCGGTGCTCCAGTCGATCCTGCCGCTCATCCCGCCGATCTTCCAGCTCGCCACCACCATCGGCTCCCTGCTGATGCAGGCCGTCACCGCTGTCGCGCCGCTGTTCACCGTGCTCGTCGCGGCGATCATGCCCGTCGTGGATGCCGTCGTGCAACTGGTGAACATGGTCGCCCCGTTCCTCATCCCTGCCATCGAGAAGATTGCCGCCGCCGTGTCCCCGGTCATTGCGGTGCTCGGTCAGGTCGTTGGGTTCATCCTGTCGATCCTTGTACCGATCCTCGGCATCCTGCTCATCGGCATCATCGACAACGTCGTGGGCGTGTTCCAGGGCCTCTCGAACTTCATCATGGGCTTCGTCAACATCGTCGTCGGCATCTTCAACGGCTTCTGGCAGTTCTTCTCGAAGCTGTTCTCTGGCGACATCCCCGGCGCACTCGGCGCACTGGGCCAGATGTTCGCTGACATTTGGAACGGCATCATGCAGATGCTCGGCGGTGCACTCCAGTTCCTCTGGAACGCGGTCCAGCTCTTGTTCATCGGCAAGCTCGTCGGCGGCATCAGGTCCGCGCTGACGTCCGTGGGGAAGTTCTTCGTCGATAGCTGGAACAGCATTGTCTCGTTCACGAAGTCGTTCATGGGCAACATCACCGGCTCGATCATCAACGGCTTCAACATAGCGAAGAACTGGATCAGCTCTGTCTGGAACACCATCGTCGCGTTCATTCGCGGCGCGTGGAACAACATCATCAGCACCGTCTCCGGCGCGGTCAACGGCGTCATCGGTGTTGTGCGCGGCTGGATCAGTAGCGCGCAGGCCGTCATCGCCGGCGGCTGGAACGCGGCGGTCGGCATGGTGCAGGCCGCGTGGGGCTGGATGGTCAGCGCCGTCTCCGGCGGTGTCGCCAATGTCATGAGCTGGGTCCGTGGCATTCCCGGCATGATTAGCGGTGCACTGTCCGGTCTGGGGAACCTGCTTTCCAACGCAGGCCGGGTCATCATCGACGGCCTGCTCGCAGGTCTGAAGGCCGCGTGGGGCGGGGTGACGTCCTTCGTGGGCGGCATCGCCGACTGGATTGCCCAGCACAAGGGTCCGATCCCGTATGACCGCAAGCTCCTCGTCCCCGCCGGTGAGGCGATCATGCACGGCCTCGAATCCTCGATGAAGGACAAGTTCGGCAACGTCATGGACTTCGTCTCCCAGATGGCCGACATGATGGCCGGGGGCTTCGACAAGTCGAAGATGTACCTCGCCGGGGCTGACGCTTCGCAGGGCCTCGCTGACGGTCTGCTGGCGAACAAGTCCAAGATTCAGGGCGCGTACTCCACGCTCGGGACGCTGGCTGTCGCTGACCCGTCGCTCGGTGCCATCAAGCGGCCCGCAACTGATGGAGGTACATCAGTTGCCGCCGCCAGTCCGTCACTGTCCCTGGCTCCCGGTGCCGTGCAGGTTGTCACCAAGGCCTCCGATCCCAAGCTCGTCGCGTCGTCCGTCACTGACGCGCTCGACGAAGCCTTCTCCAAGTTCGCAAAGTAGGAAGACGCATGTATAACGGATGGCTCGAATACGCCGGTGTTGAAATCATCAACATTGCACGGACCCGCAAGTACCTGAACACGTTCGTCCCCGAACTGTCTATCGTGTGCGACTCCGCAGGCCTGCTCTCCGCGCTGGGGGATACCAGCTACACGTCCCCCGCCGTGGACAACGCCCCGTGGTACCGCTCAGCGCGGCCCGCCACCGGGGACTTCTACGGGCTGTTCCCCGGAGACTTCGAGGGCGCTGAGGATTCCACCCGAGGCATTTCGGTCATTGAGCTGTCCGGGGACGGGGCGACGCACGCCAAGCCGCGCTACTCCAGCCATGAAATCAAGGTCACGGCACTGGCAATCGCCAAGACCGAAGAGGCCATGAGTGAAGGGCTCGCGTGGCTGAGGGATGCCCTTGCCACCGGGGAGTGCGGGGACTCCGGCGGGTGCGTGGACAACGACCTGTCCATGTTCATCGCCCTGCCCTCCAACGGTGCCGCCGACAACCACATGCGCCGCACCTTCATCCGGGTGGAAGTCCTCGACAACCTGAAGATCGTCAAGGAGTTCAACTCCCAGCGCGCCGTCGCCAAGCGCGTCACGTTCATCTTCAGCGCCGGGACACCCTGGGCCTTCACCCCGAAGGTGCTGGTCGGGAATGTGGACCCCACCACCGGGTCCAGCTTCTCGGACCCCGGCGGGGAGGACTGCTTCCAGACGAACAACGCCTACGCGGACTTCATCGCCGACCCCTACTACACCGCCATCACCAAGCCCCCGGCACCGCCGAACGTGCGGCCCCCGAACGTGCTGGCCGTCTCGACATGGAAGCGCAAGACCATCTCCGTGACGCAGTCGGAGGTGGACCGCTGGGGCCGGGTCACTCCGGTGGTGACCGTCTCTGCCGGGTCCGGAGGGGTGACACAGTTGCGTCTGCGGTTCTACGGCTCGGGCAAGTCGGGGTGTGACTTCGACGGGGAGTTCCTTATCTCGTACATCCCGCCGAACGCGACGATGGTGCTGGATGCGATGCGGAAGGAAATCACCGTCATCAAGTCCAACGGCCGTCACGTCGCCGGGGGGCATCTGGTGTACGGGTCCGCCGGCCTGCCGCCGAAGTGGCCTGCGCTGGGGTGCAGTACCTCGTACACCCTCATGACCGACATCCTCTCCGGCCAGTCCGGCGTCAACGTCATCCTCGAATCATCCGTTAGGGAATAACCATGGCTCTCGCCTGCGCGACTCATACGGCTTTTGTTTACGATAGGGGCGGCTGGCGGCAGTTGATCGCGCTGACCCCGCTGACGCGGGTGAAGTGGGAGCGCCGCCGCGACGACATCTCCACCGCAACGGTCTACCTTGCCACGCCGGGAGAGGAGTGCGCCGAGCAACTGGCACTGCTGGAAGCCGGGCGCATGGAGCTGGTGATCTTCCGTGGCACCGAGCGCGTGTGGGAGGGGCCGATCAGCCGCGTCACATACAAGGGTGACACGGTCCAGATTGATGCGTCTGACGTCATGTACTACGTCAACCGGACGGCCATGAAGGGCGAGTACGACAACCGCTACCCGAACACCGGCTACGTCATCGACCGTGTCCAGCGGATCATGGATGCGGAGCTGGCGCGGAAGGAAGCGATGGACCCGCCGTACAACATCCTCGACCACGTCCAGTACCTTTACGCGACCCCCCGCACGGACTCGCGCACTGCGGCTCACACCCTACCGATGGAGTCCACGGTGTTCGACCACGTGGATAACTTCGCGGCGCGCGGAGGCCTGGACTACACGGTCGTGGGCCGGTCAATCCTGTTCTGGGACGTCCACCAGTCCATCGGGCAAACTCCCATGGTCACCGGCGATGACTTCCTTGGCGACCCCGTCATCACCCAGTACGGCGCTGAGCTTGCCACGCACGTATACATTACTGATGGCAAGGGCCACTACGGTGAGTACGGCGGCAACGATCCTTACTACGGCGAATGGGAGATGGTACAGGAGGCGTACAACGAGAACACCGGCCAGCCGTCCACCGACCCTGCGGACGCTCCTACGGTGGGGGAGATGTCCTCGCAGGCATCCCGCATCTGGTCGCAAACCAAACGGCCTCCGCTCGTGGTGAGAATCCCCGACAACACCAGCCTCAACCCCGCAGGCGTGCTCAGTATCAGCGACCTCGTTCCCGGCGTCTACGTGCCATTGTCAGCGAAGTTGCCGGGTCGCACCGTATCTCAGATGCAGAAGCTCGATAGCATGTCCGTAGAAGAAAGCGCAGACGTTGATGAGGTCATTCAGGTGGTCCTCTCTCCGGCACCGCTACTTGGAGACTGATGGACGTCCATCAGTAAGTCGATAGGAATGGACGCACTGGCGTCAGGAAGGGGCCAGTAGTGTCCATGCAGAGTCCCCGCGACCTCCGCGAATGGCAGAAGTCCATCGAGATGGGGATCAAAGATGCCAAGCGCGGGACTCGACTTGCCATCGACCACGCTGACACCAAGGCGGGCGATGTCTCTGAGGAGATTTCCAACCTCAAAGACCTGACCCCCGCCGCTCCAATCGAGGTCACTTACCAGACCTCCGTCTACGTCGATCAGAACAAGCGTCGGCGCGGCAAGATCACCGCTGATTTCCCAGACGTTACGCTCTCCACGACGGCTGAGCCTGTTGGCATCAGCGGCTACGAACTCTCCGGCCAGGATCAGGGCCAGAACCCGCTCGGCCCGTGGCGCTCCCTCGGCGGCAACGACACCTCCACCATCGACGCCTTCGACCTGAACCCCGGCTCGACATGGAAGCTCCGCGTCCGGGCTATTGCCGGGTCCACGATCCGGCCCGGCGAATGGTCCTCCGAGCAGACCGTCACCGTCGTCGCGGACACCACGCCCCCGCCCCAGCCGTCCACGCCGTCTCTGACCACCAACGGCGGCGCAATTACGGTGAAGTGGGACGGTAAGGACGCCGGGGGAAACGCCATGCCCGGCGACTTCGACCACATCGACATCGCCTTCGGCATGGCAACCTCGCCCACCACCATCGTCAGCACCCTGTACGACGTGGGCCTGTACGTCCAGCCAAAGGTGTCCTACAACACCCCGCACTACTTCCGGTTCCGTGCCGTGGACACCTCCGGGAACATCAGCGCGTGGTCCGCGCAGGCCACTGGCATCCCGACGCCGCTGGTGGACGCCGACCTCATCCTGTCCAACATCGACGCCGCCGTCACCACCATCACGAACATCGGCGCGCAGGCGATCAAGGACGGGGCGATCAACTCGGCGAAGCTGGCCGACAATGCGGTGTCTCAGGCGAAGCTTCAGGACCAGATCATTTCGCTGTCGAAGCTGGACACGAACGCGAACGCGAAAATCCAGAAGGGCGTCGATGACGCGTTCGCCGCGCAGTCCGCCGCGAACACCGCCGACAGCAAGGCGGTCACCGCGCAGAACGCCGCGAACACGGCGAACACCGCCGCCGGGACGGCCCAGACCGCCGCCGACAAGCCGCAGGCGATGGCGGATGCCGATCGCGGCCAAGGGCGCGAACCTCGCCTCAACGGCGACTTCGAGGCACGATCACCGGCGTGCTCCGGCGTACTGGTCGAGCCGCCAGCTCGCCACTGCGAGGTCGATGCCCGGCACCCGCTCCGGCGCGCAATTGGCTCCGGTACGCCCCGACTCCACCGTGGCCTGCTACACCAACGATATCGACGCCACCAACGGCCGCACGTTCTACGTCGAGTGCTGGGTCCGCGCTTGGCGCGGCGCTCGGTCATCACCGGATGGTTGCCACGCTGTGTTCGCGGTGAACATCACCCGGCCGAGAACACCACAAATACCGTTACGGTCGCCACCGCCTCCCCGTTCACGTTCTCCTCGGTCACCACCGGGGCGTGGACGAAGTGTGCGCTTCCTACACCGTGACGGACGGCGAACGCGAAGCAAGCTCCGAGTCGCGCGCGTGGTGCCGGGGTACGGGCAACACCTACCTGGTCGATGACATACGGGTGGTACGACATGACGGAGGCGAAGTCCGCACTGGACGCCGCCGCCACCGCGCAGGCCAAGGCCGACTCGGCGTTCTCCGACGCGCAGACGGCGCTGACCAACGCGGGCCTCGCGCAGACCTCCGCGAACGGCAAGGCCAGGGTCTTCTACACCAACACCGCACCGGCCGGGTCCGGGTACTCCTCGGGAGACATCTGGTTCCGGGGCACCGACAACAAGATTTTCATCTGGGACACGTCCGGCACCCCCGCGTGGGTGGCGAAGCCGGATGCCGCGATTGCCACGGCCCAGTCCGCCGCTGATGCCGCCGCGTCCGCTGCGTCCACCGCCGACACGAAGGCAAGCAACGCCGCGACCGCCGCCAGCAACGCCCAGGCGACGGCGAACACCGCCAAGACGAACGCCGACAACGCAGCAGCCGCCGCATCCACGGCGGACGGCAAAGCTGTCACCGCACAAACGGCGGCGAACACGGCGCAGACCGCCGCCAATAACGCACAGACGTCCGCGAACAACGCCTCAACACTGGCGAACTCCATCGTGAAAACCTCCACCTCGGACGCGACCGGCACGCCGCCGGGGCCGGGCGCACTGTGGAACAAAACCAACTCCGACGGCTCCCTCATCATCAAGACGTGGACGGCGAACGCGGCCGGGACGGCATGGGTGGTACGTCAGCTCGACGACGCCGTCATCGGAAACCTGAACGCGGCCACCATCAACGCGGGCATCATCAACGCGGCCCGGTTGCAGGCCAGTGACATCCGTACCCTGTTCCTGACCGCCGGGAAGATCACCGCCGCCGACATCGTCGCAGGCACCCTCACGTCGGCATCCGGCGTGTTCGGCACCATTGACGCCAGCATCATCAATGCCGGAACACTGAACGCGGCACGGCTGAACGCCGGGGATGTCCGGGCGAAGTTCCTCAGCGCGGGCCTCATCACTGCCGGGGACATCGTCACGGGCACCCTGACCAGCGCATCAGGCGTGTTCGGCACCATCGACGCGAGCATCATCAACGCGGGCACGCTGAACGCGGCACGCCTCCTCGCCGGGGATGTGCGCGCGAAGTTCCTCGCCGCCGGGCTGATTCAGGCCGTCGATATGGTCACCGGCACGATCACCGCTGCCTCCGGCGTCATCGGTTCCCTCGACATCGGCAAGGTCACCACCGGCCAGCTCGACGGCATCTACATCAAGACGATGACGCTCGACGCCGACAACATCAAAATCGGGTCGACCGTCAACATGTTCCCCGACCCGAAGATCATCGACCCGGCGGGCTGGAGCAGTGCCGCGGGCATCACCTTCGACGTCGCAGGCACCGGCAAGAACAATCAGGGTTCGGTCCTGATTGCCGCCTCGGGCACGCAGGTCGGCTCCTACTACGGCATGGCCGACGCGGACCGCCGCGTCCCGGTCCGGGCGAACTCCTCCTACCGGATCAGCATGTGGGTGAAGACCGCGACGAGCGTCCCCATCGGCGGCGCGTCGATCTACGCGCGGCTCTACCCGCTGGACGGGTCGGCCTTCACCTTCACCACCCCGGACCGCGTCACCAACAACGTTGTCATCCCGGCAAACACGTGGACCGAAATCACCGGGGTCGTCGCCACTGGGGCGCTGGACGCCGGGCTGGTGCTGGGCATGTTCAAGCAGGCGTCGATGCCCGACGCGGTGCGTTTCTCCGACCCGACCGTCGAACTGATGGGCATCGGGCGGCTCATCGTCGACGGCACCATTCAGGGCAACCACGTCGCCGCAAACAGCATCACGGCGAAGCACATGACCATCACGGACCTGACGAACTTCGCCCCGTCCCCGGCGGAGTCCCCGACGGACTGGTCGCTGACCGGCCAGATGCAGATCATCGACACCACCCTCGATCCGTCCGGGAAGCGGTTCAACGTTACCAACGGCACCGGCGAGTCCCGTGCTTGGGGACCGTACATGGCCGTCACCCCGGGGGAGAACCTGTGGATGGGCGCCACCCTATACCGGGGGTCGGGGACCGTCGCCGCGTACCTGCGCTATGAGTTTCAGGACGCCAGCAAGATCGGACTGGCAGGCGGGTCGGGCACCAACTACGTCGGCGCGCCGCATGTCCAGCACCTCAGCCGGAGGGACCCGGTTCGAGGGGTCCGCCGTCGTGCCCGACGGGGCGGCTTATGCCCGTTGGCATGTCATCATCGCCGCAGGCACCGGCTCGACCGGGTTCTACAACATCGTCGGACGCCGCCGCCTCGCCGGGGAACTCATCATCGACGGGACCGTGACGAGCGACAAGGTAGCCACGAACGGGATCACCGCGAAGAACATCCTGATCGGCGACTTCACCAACCTCGCCATCGGCTCTGACTTCGAGGACGCGGCGGCGGTGCCGTGGGCGCTGGCCGCAACGCACACCCTGACCACCACGCAGAAGAAGTCCGGGACGCAGTCGCTGAAGCTCGCCGCCGCGACCGGCAGCGTGGAGTCGGTATTCACCGGGGACATGCGCGTCAAGGAGGGCGAGCAGTGGTATTTCAAGTACTACGCCTACATTGACGCGTCCTTCAACGGCACGACCGGGAACTCGAAACTGCGGATCGGGAACGGGGCGAACGGGGCGTTCATCACGGACTGCACCTTCGCCAGCATCACCCGGTCGGCGTGGACGACGGTGCCGCTGGAAGTGACCGTGACCGTGCCCGCCGGGGTGACGTCGCTGAAGGTCAGTATCGTCTCGGACAACACGGCCGGGACCGCGTACATCGACGACGTGCAGATCAGGCGCATGTCGGAGGCGTCCCTGATCCAGAACCTCGGCGTGGAGAAGCTGACCGCGTCGTCGGCGTCCATGGACACGGCGGTCGTGAACAAGCTGTGGACCGACGTGGTGACGTCCCGGAAGATCACCACGGACATGCTGATCGTCGGCCAGGGCGAGAACATGATGCCATGGGACCCGACAGTAGTGGCCCCGAATCAGGGCTGGAACGGCTCCACGGTCACGGCGATCACCGACTCCGACCTCGGCAAGTGCCTCCAATCGATCAACGCCACCGTCACCGCCGGGACCATGAAGACGTTCATGCGACTGTCCTCGGGCGTCACCGCGAAGAACGGTGTGGCCGATGCGTTCGACGTGCGTGAGACGGAAGAATACTCCGTGCGCGTCGGGTTCGGCGCTGGCGGTTCCTACGTGGACGGCACCCCGTCATGCCGGGTCATGGTGCAGGTCCACGACAAGGCCGGGGCGCTCCTGACCTCCACCTACGGCAACACCACGGGCATGTCATACTCGGGCGCTGAGACGTTCAGCACCGTGTCCGTGCCGATCCCGGTCGGCGGCCGGTCAGCGCTGGTGTATCTCCAGCAGGACAAGCAGGGCCTCGTCATGGTCCACTCACCGTTCATGAAGCGGAAGGCCGACGCCTCGCTGATCGTGGACGGCGGCATCCTGACCCGGCACCTGACGGTCACGCAGGACATGACGGTCGCACTGCTCTCGGTGTACTCCATCAAGGCCAACGACATCGACACGAATGACCTCGCCGCGGATACCGGCTTCGTGTCCTCGATGAAGACAAACGTGCTGACGGCGGACTCGATCACCTCCACGATGATCGGCGCGACCTCGATCACGTCGAAGCACACCATTACGGGTGCCACGATCCAGACCAGCGCGACAGCCTCGCGCGGCATCAAGATCACCAGCTCGTCGTTGAAGGCGTACTCGTCCACGGGCGTGAACACCTTCACCCTTGACGCGACGACGGGCAACATGGTCGGCACAGGCACAATGCAGACCAGCCCCTCCGGCTCGCGCGTGGTGGTCTGGGATCGTGGCGACGGCACCGCCGCCGTGGACATGTACACGGACGGCACGGGCCAGCACGGCTCGATCTACACCCAGCCGCAGACCGGCAACGGCGGGTACGTCACGAACGTCATGCACTACACCGCGTCCCCGATCACGACAACGAACTGGACCTCACGCCTGACCCTGTTCGCCGATGAGACATGGTCGGTCGCGTCCCGCACGAAGAAAACCGAAGTAACCGGTGACGCGAACGGCAACATCTACCTGCGCGGACAGCTGTTGAAGAACAACTCCGCCGCGACGGAGACAATCGTGGTGGGGTCCACCGTGACGAGTCAGAACGCAACGGGTTCGTACACGCTGACGTACCTGGCCCCGGTGGCGACGGGCACCCGGCATGTGCTGGCGACGGCGGACTCCGCGTCGGTGGCGCAGTCGTGCACGCAGAACTGCACGGCGTCGGGATTCAAGTGGGTGTGGTCCACGACGGCCAGCTCGTCTATCTCGATGCGTTATCTTGCAGTGTGGACCGACTAAGACCAGCGCCTCGGGCGAAGAAGAAGGGGAGACGGATGGATTACAGGACAGAGAGCATCGACGGGGTGGATTACTTCATTGCCGACGACGGCGAGGGGAACATCCACCAGATCGACTTGCGCGCTGTGGGGTCGTGGGGGTTGCTGTTGGGCCTCACGGACCCTGCGGAGATTGTCGCGGCGATCCTGCGGCATCAGGAGGAGCCGGTCGCTCCCGGTGCGCCGAACATGTGGACGCCGATGTACGACGCGCTGGACGATGGGCTGGACGCCATGAGCCAGTCGGGGGTGCCGCCGGAGCTGATGGAGGACTTGCTGGACCCCGCGCTGGGGTCCCCGGTGCCGGGCGCTGAGGTGTTGGCGAGGATCGAGGACGCGCGCAGTCAGGGTCGGGCGCGGATTGACGAGTTCCCCGATCCGCTGAACGGTGACACGTCGGCGTTCGCTGGCCTGCTCACTGACCACGCGGACAAGATCACCGAGGAGCGATTGAAGTTCGTGGATGCGCTCGCGCCGGTCTATGAGCTTCCGCCGCCTCCGGCGTTCGAGTCAGTACCCGAAGCGCTGGACATCGTGAATTGGCGGACTACGGGCATCAAGCCCAGTATTCTTACCTAGTACACTACCGACCCAAAGGGAGACGCCTTGGACGACAAAGACAAGCTGATTGCGAAGCAGAACTTGGTGCTTGCTGGCTACCAGCAAAAGCTCGCGGACGCGGATATGACCGCCGCTTCCCTCGCCGCCGACGTGCAGTTGCTTCAGCAGGAGTTGGCTGAGAAGGATGAGAAGATCATCGAATTGCAGAACGCCGTTGATGGGAAGAAGCCCCCGACGGCCGTCCGCAAGGCCAGCTAAAGTCAGCGCGTAACGCAAAAAACCCGCCGAGAGCATTTCGCCCGGCGGGTTTTTTCATGCCTAATGACCATAAACGAGTACACGTATACGCTTTGCGTATTGAAAATGTGCGCGGGTCTTGAGTAATGATCCAATAAAGTTGTCCTAGTTAGAACATGGCGCGAACCGCGCGAAGCACTAGGGGACACAAATCATGGCAGTAACACCAGTGGGGCAGCACACGAGATGGCTGGCTCAGTGAGCATCGCGGAGGGAATCACCATTCCTACCGGCCTTGCAGATATGAGTGCGGGCGGGCTTCTGATTACCTTCGTAGCCTTTTTCGTCCTCTCCGTCGTCCGTGGATGGATCGTCGTCAAGATTCACTACGACACAGCCATCAAGCGCGCTGAAACGGCGGAGGCCACCGTCGCCACACTCACTGCCACGAATGCGGTTCAAGCTCAGACCATCGAAAAGCAGACCGCAGTCGGCGAGACAGTCGTCCGGGTCATGAACTCGGTCCAGGAAGCACGGGCCACCGCAGGGGAAACCACATGAGCTTCTTCAAGCGCTTCGCCGAACTTCGCAAAACCAACGAGGATGCCGTCGTGGTCAACGAGTCCGCCAAGCAGGATGCGGACCGGGAGCACCAGATCGCCCTCGCCCGGCTGAAGCAGGCCACCGAACAGGCCGACACGCTGGCCGGGATGAACACCCGCAACCACTATTCCGAGTCGCTGACCTATGCGTTTCGGGGAAGGACAGTCTGATGCAGACACCGCTCATCAACTCGCTGCTGCTAGGGCTCATCTCCCTCGTCGCATTCATCGTCATCTTCTACTGGCACGGAGCTACCCGTGGCACGTGGAAGAACTGGCCCGCCGGCCGATCCCTCATGGGCCTGCTGGGCATCATCGCCGTCGGCTTCGCTTACGGGGTGTTCAACGCCCTTATCGGCCCGGCAGGCTACCCCGGCAAGGGCCTCATCAGCTTCGCCCTGTACCTGATCTTCGTCGGCGCAATCATCTTCATCGGCACCACAATCCGCAAGGAAATCCTGCGGGGCCGGGCAAAAGAGCACCACCCCTCACATCCGCAGACCGGGACTATCGACATCACGGTCGCCACAGATAAGGAAACCTCCAATGACTGAACCCATCATCGACGGCCCGGATCACCGCGCCGTGGTTCCTACCGCCCCCAACAAGGCGTTCTGGCGCACCGCACTTCAGGTCGGCCCCGCCGCCGCCCTGTCCCTGCTGGTGATCCTCCCCGGCGTTCTCCAGTCCATCCTCGACGGCTTCGGTCGCCAGCTCCCCGAGAACATCTACGGGGTCCTGGCCTCCATCACCGCCGGGGTGACGCTGTTCGCGTCCATCGTGGCGAAGGTGATGGCGAACCCGGCGGTCATCGAATGGACCCGGCAGTACGCACCCTTCTTCGCGCCTGAGAAGAAGCCCTAATCCCCCAGAGGACCGTCTCCCTTCTGGGCATAAAAAAAGCCCCCTCACTCTGACTTTCACCAGAGTGAGGGGGCTTTCTTAGTGATGGACGTCCATCAGTTCTCGATGACTTCGAGGCGGCAGTCGAACCGGAAGAAGTCCTTCCGCCCTGACCGCTCCCCCGTGCCCGTAAGGTACGGGCCGGAGAAGTAGGCATCGGCGTCATCGATCAGGATGCCGCGTGCCGGGAGCCTAGGTTGTCCCTTCACCGCCGGGGGCACATCCACCAGTCCGTCCACATATGCCTTCATGGTGGGCATGTAGTTGTGGGCGTCGGCGTTGTAGAGGACCGGGTAGGACACGTCCACGTCAAGCTTGACCTTGCGGAACCGCCGGCCGATGGTGCGGCCCTGGGCTTTCCCGAGGAGCTTCAGGTCCTTGACGATCTTGGACTTCTTGCCCCAGTGCGGGAGGCTATTGGCGTTGAGGATCAGCGACTTGTGAATCCACTGCTCCCACTCGATCACCTCACTCATACGAACCCGCCCTCGGGCCACGGGAGGTCGCCGCCCTCCGTCGGGGAGTAGCCGCGGATCAGGAACGTCACCTCGACCCAGCCGCGCCTCGACCAGTCCACGCCGACGACCTGACGGTTATCCAGCGCGGTCGCGGGGATTTCCGTGGAGAACGCGCCAGGATACTGCGGCTCGCCAGAGGTCGCGTCGGTCCGGTACCACGTCCGGTGCAGGTAGCCGCCGTCCCTCATGCCTGCCTCAGCTCCCTTGCGATTTCCGTGACGGTCTGGAGCGACAGGCCGGTGGAGGCGCTGACCCGCGCCAGTTGTCCGGGACTGAGCAGGAACCTCACGGTGCTGCTGACGGCGAGTTCGAGGATGTCCGCGGTCAGCTTGACGCCCTTCTCGTCGAGCACGTACCGCAGGTTCGTGACCATCATGGGTTCACTCTGCCCGATGTGCGGTTCCGGGATCACACTGTCGCGCCAGAGCGCCCCGCAGGAGCATCCGTGCCCTACCCCGTTGAACGGGGCGTGCCCCTTCGTGCCGGTGCAGACGCAGGTGTGTCCGGCGCCGATGCCCTGCCCGCCGTTGTGCCCGCATTTCTCAGCCATTGTTCGGCGCTCCCGGGCAGTCCTTGGCGTTGTGCATCTGCCGGATCGTCTTGCCCCGGCTCCACGGGTGCTGGATGCACTCTTCGTCGATCAGCGTCGAGTCCACCAGCCCGCAGGGCGCGGTGCCACAGGGGCAGGCGTCCTCCATCATGGTGCCCTTAAAGCTCCGGCCAACGTGTGCGGCCCATCCATCCATCACGCCTCCAGTTCGGGGCGGGCGTCAGCGACCAGCTCGCCCTGCACGGTCACGTCGCTGACGTCGATCACGGAGATGTCGAAGCCGTAGCCGTAGTAGAACGGGTTCCCGCAGGACCATCCGACTTTCATCTCCACGACGTCGCCGAGGTCGGCGTAGATGTGCCACGTATCGTAGCCGTCGGTCGTGCCGACGCCGGTGATGACGTGGTCGATCTTGTCGAGGTTGAGGACGATGTCCTTCAGTTCGGTGTACGCACAGCAGTCGCCGTCGTTGACAAGGGCAACGCGCTTGCCGTTGTCGAGGACGAGCGCGGTGCCCGCTCTGGTGCCGGACCATTCGTAGCGGCCCGGCACGCGGGTGTTCTTTTCGACGGCGACGATCTTGCGGCCCACAACATGCTCAGCGAGGGTGGCGACGTTCTCCGGCATCGTCCCGTCATCCTCGTCGGGTTCGAGGATTTCGGTGGGGTAGGGGTTGTTCTCGTGCAGTTCCATGGTCAGGTTCCTTACTTGCTGAGGTTCAGTTCGACGTCAGGGATGACGCCCTCGGGCTTCAGTACAATCTTGGTGCGGTAGACGTCGGCGGGGATGCCCTCGGTCTGGACGGAGGACCAGAATACGTCCGTGCCCTTGCCCATGTACTGCTTGCGGTAGTCGTTCTCGCCGTACTTGCAGGTGGCAATCAGGCGGTCGCCGTCCGGCTCGATGGAGCACTTGCCCTCCACGTAGAACAGGTACTTGTCGGTGCGGGTGTTGATGCCGACGATCTTGCGCTGGACTTTGAAGTTGTCCGCGTCGGTGGAGATGTTCTTCGACACGGTGTCGGCTTCGGAACATCCGGCGGCGGCGGTGGAGAAGAACGCGCCGACGATCATGAGGCCGGTGATGGCGAGGGTTTTCTTGCTGAGCTTCACGGGGTTGAGACCTTTCGTGGTTAGTGGCAGTTTTGCGGGGCTTGCTGATTGTGCAGGCTCGATGCGTACATCATGGTCATCCAGAAGTACGGCATCGGGTCGTGGTGGTTGTTCACGTACACCGGCTGGTGGTAGACGTTACGCGGTGGGGCGTACACCGGAGGCCGGTAAGGCTTGGGTGGTGGAACGTACCGTGGCGGCGGCTTCGGGGCGCTGACCTTGGGTGCGGCGGGTGCCTTGTAGCCGGTCCCGGTGTTGGTCCGGGGGGCCGGAGGCCGGGGTGCCGGGGGCCTCGGCGGCGACACCGGCATGGGGGCGATCCCCGCCACTGCCTGCGGCCCGAGCGACTGGGGGCAGTCATTGCTCGGACCACAGGCGGTCAAGCCCACGGCGACGAGGGCCAGGATCAGGAGCTTCTTCACGACCCGGTCCCGAGGGAATTGAGAATTGACTGTGCGCCCTCCCGATCCTTGGCGGAAGCGACGTAGGAATCAGGACCGTTGGCGGGGCTACGCCTCTTGTAAACATGCCAGTTCCCAGAGGCTCCGCGCTCCGCGAAGAACATGCCATGGTTAATCCTGTTCTCATTGACAGCATCCATGAGGGCCTGTTCGAGATTCTGGTCGTTGATCCCGGCGGCAGTCAGCTCCTCGGATAACGTCTGCGGAGTCGCCATGCCCTTATAGCTGGGGGCGTCTCCCGGATCGGTCACGAGCTGTTCGCCCTGATCGAGCGGCCCGTCCTCATCCGCAGTCACCGGTTCGCCGTCGTTCATCCAGTCCACGTAGCCCTCGGCGAGTTCTGTTGCACCGAGCGACCACAACGCCTTTTTGATGGCATCGTCGTGGATGCCGCGCTTGTGGAGCTTGTCGAACTCCGCGTAGAGCCGGTCGTCGTGGTCGCTGATGAGGTTCTGGATGGTGAGGCGGATACTCGCCTCGCGGTCTTCGGTCATGGCATTTCCTCTCGTGGTAACTGATGGACGTCCATCACTGCCCAGCCACGGCGGCGGACAGCTTCAGCGTTGGAGCGCATCACGGACATGAAGTGGTCCAGGCCCTTGATGGTGTGGTCGAGCGAGGCCTTGGACACGGCACCGGGGCCGCACTCGAAGCACTTCCCGTCCTTCCGCCGGCGGGTGCCGGGGGCAGTGACGAGCGGGGCGCGTTCCGGCCTTGTGGGGTGGCCGCATCCGGCGCAGGGCAGGATGGCGTACTCGGGGTTCTCCGGCTCCTGCTGGCGCATCATGGCGTACCAGCACCCGATGCACCGGCTGGCGCTGTACTCCATCTTCGTGCCGGGGAACTGCTTCACGGTCCGCGCCATGGCCTCAGCGTGTCCCCGCAGTCGCCCTCGCATTTGTACGCTGGCCGGTTCTTGTGGCGTCCCCGGCGCTCGGCCATCACCTGTTCGGTCATCTCCGACAGCACGGCGCTCACAGGCTTCTGCCCAGCCGAACCGGCCGGAACTGTTCCACACCGTAGATGGACGGACTCAGGCGTTCCCGACGCCTTGCCATGAACTGTTCCAGTCCCGTGATGGTGTGCTGGAGGCTGTCGCTGGCTTGCGCCTTGGTGGCGGGGTCGGCGCGGCGTTCGTCGTTGAGGCATTTCTGGCATTTGCCTTCCGAGCTTCGGGCGACGGTGCCGGGCAATTCCTCAACGGTCATTGAGGCATTCCGGGTGTAGCGGTTGCAGTGCCCGGCGCAGAGCTTGACCTTGGGGCTGTTCTTGACCCAGTCGGCGACGGGCGTCTCGGCGGTGATCTTCACGCTCACTGCTTCTCTCCTTACTTGATGACTTTGTGGAGCCGGGATGCGCTGATGTCCGTCAGGGCCAGGGCGATTTGCGCCTCACGTCCGGAGGGGAAACCCACCGAGCCGGGCGGGAATCCGTCGTCGAGGCGGACGGCCTTCCGGTCGGTGCCGACGTACCAGAGCATCGGGTTGTTCTCGGCGCGGATGGTGATGTCGGTGTGGTTCGCCGGGCGCTGTTCCGGGATCGGCATACGGGCGGCGTCCTGCGTTTCGGCGTCGGTGGCCCACGGGGCGGCGGGGGCGATGATCCGGAAGTTCTTCCGCAGGTCTTCGAAGATGGCGATGGCGATGTCGTGCGTATCCGACGGATCGTTGCCGCTTGCTACCGACGTGCGCTCGTCGGTGAGGTGCTCTCATGATGATGTCCAATGGCGTCTCAGCCATGATGTCTCCTATGATGTGAGTTCAACTATTAACAGTTCTTTGGTTGAGTTAAGTGCAGTCACGAGCACAACAGGTTGATGTGTCAGAGGCCGGGATGCGGGCGCACCCCGGCCTCACCTGCGTCCTGCTACTCCTTGGTGAAGACGCTCCAGTCGAAGTCCTCCGGGGCCGTCGCGGAGGTCACTTCCTCGCCCATCTTCACCCCGTCAAGGAGGGTGTCGGAGACGGAGCGGAGGAGCGCGGCCAGCTCGATAGGCTCGAAGCTGGTGGAGTCCACGTCCACGATCATCACGTTCTCGTTGCGTTCGTTGATGTTCGGGAAGGTGATGACGATGATGGGGGCCGCGCCCTTCACGATCGTCTCCGGGGCGGGTTTCGAGTAGCCCTGCCGCATGACGGCGCGGACCTGAATTTCAAACTTCACTTCGCTGCTCATGGCATTTTCCTTCTGGTTGGTGGTGGTGAACTGATGTGCGTCCATCAGTTCGGGAGTTCGAGCCTGACGCCATCCATGAGCTTGTCCATGAAGTCGGTCGGGGTCAGGTCATGGAAGGTCAGGTAGTTGCCCTTCGATTTGAAGGTCACCTTGCATCCCATCGGTTGTGCGTTGTTGTCGTACTGCAACGGTGCGACGGTGGAGATGTCCCCCACGTCAACAAGGTGGTCTTCGACAAGGACCAACAGGCTCTTGCTCATGGCGCTCTTTTCTCTAGTGGATCGAAGCCGATGGCCCGGAAGTTGGCGATCATGTTCTTCCGGGCGCGGTGGTCGGAATCGGTGAAGTGGACGGTGACCCTGCCCTCGCCGTGCTGGGCGAAAAACATCAGCCCCGACTTGGTCTTTCGGTAGCGGAGTCCCGCGTCGATGGCGGCGGCGATGATCTTCCGGGTTTCCCGGCTGGTGCACCGCCGCAGGTCATGCTCAGCGCTCACTTGCCCCGCGCCTCCCGATGCTCGTACTCGGCCTTGTGGTGGAAGCACAGGTATAGAATCTCGTTGCCTTCGGTGCGGATGTACGACGCCAGACCGATGCCCGTCCGCAGGCCCTTGGACTGTTCGGCCACGCAGTCCTGGCATGAGGTCTGCTTGGCGGTCTTGGGCCTGCGGCGGTACGCGATCTTCGTCGCGTCGTCGTCGTCTTTCTTGGAGCGCTGACGTGCCACCGGGGCGGGGTCGGGTTCCCCGAACAGCGGCACGTCCACCCATTCCTGCGGCGTGGATTTCTTAGGAAGCAGGGTCATTCAGCGTTACCGTCCATGTCGAACGCCGTCTCGACGACGGCTACCTTTTTCTTCCGGGCGGCAGGCTTCGGCTTGGACTTCGGCACGTCACGGACCTCGATCTTGTTGTAACCCTGACGGAAGTAGGAAATCTCCGAACCCTCAATGAAGGTGTTCCGGACCAGCAACGTGCCGGTGGAACCGGTGACGCCTTCCAGTTTCGGCTTCAGAAGATCCTTGGCTTTCTTCGCCTCCGTCTCCTGCTTCGTGTACTGCCGATACAGGGTCGCGGCCTGAATGACCTCGGGGTCCTCGATCAGCCCGGACACGTCAGTGTCGGTGCCCCGGCAGATCGTGGCGTACTCGCACCAGTTGAAGCACCAGTCGCGCGGCATTTCCCGTTCGGCGTCCTGCTGGTTCAGCACCGCGTAGATCACGTCGTTGACCCACTCGTTGATGAAGGTGATGACGTCGTCGGAGTACAGGTGGAACACACCGTGGGGGATGACGTCGCGGCCGGAGCGGTCGAAGAATACGTCCCCGATGACGATGGGGTAGTCCGGGTTCAACAGGCCCGCGTCGATTGCGCCCTTGGTGTAGCCGTGGAGCTGGTAAATCTGCTGACGGTTCGGGCCGAACTTCCGGATCGTCTCCAGCTCGGCCTTGGACTTGCCGTCCCAGATGCCTTGGATGTAGACCGGCTCGCCCTCGTAGTCGTCGGCGAGGGAGGCGTTGAACTCCTCCACACTCGCTGAGCCCTCCCACGGGATGAGGATGTCGCACGTGCCGGGGACTTCCATCTCGCCTTGAAGCGGGACGGTGAGCCGGTCCAGCGGCATGGCGAGCTTGACCTGTGTGCGCCACTGCGGGTGGTCGATCTGCAACTGCTTCTCGATGGCTTCACCGGCGATGGTCCCGAAGAACGCGGCGGTCTTGTCGCGGTCATCGGAGAACGGGGTCTGCTTCATCATCAGCGCCGCGTACTGCTTGCAGTGCCCGAGGCTCGACATGCCAAGGTACATGTCCTGCTGTTGCTTGGACCGGGCGGTGGAATTGGAGGCGTTCTGGATGCCGTCGTAGAACGCCTGGGCGGCGACCTGTCCGTAGGCTTCGAGGTCCAGTCCGATGTCCGCGTCGGGCAGGGCGAACGGGTCCTGATATTCGTCGAGCAGTTCGCTCATGGTGCAGTCCTTTCAAGGGGTGTTTGGCATGGCCCGCAGGCCGGGTCGTTGCAGTGGGTTCGGGACCCCGCTCTCCGGCCTTCGCTCCCGGTCGGCTCAGGGGCCGATGTTAGGGAAGCCGGGTGACGTTGACGGGCCATGCCAAAGATTATGGGGTGGGGCTACGACAACTGATGGACGTCCATCACTCGTGGTGCCCGTCGGCGGCGGCGTACGCCTCAGCCTCAGCGGAGAAGTCCTGTTCCAGAATGGCCGGCGTGCCCTGATCCTGCTGGGCGAGGGCCGCGTAATCCACGCCTGCGGCCTGTTCCTGCTGTGCCGCCTGCTGGGCCTTCATGGTCAGCGCCCTCTGCACAAGCTCCTGAGCGGCGGCGTACTGTTCGGGGGTCTGCGCTGAGCCTTCCGGCGGGGTGGCACGGTGGACCTGCTGGACGACGGCGTTCGGGGTCTGGGCCGGTGCGCCCCAGATTTCCTCTTTCGCCTTGGCCGGGTCCACACCGTCGATGATGGCGGCAATGTACTCGACCTCGCGCTGTGCGGCGAGTTCCTTCTGGGCCTTCTGGTCCGGGTTCAGCGGGGGCCATTCCTGCCCGTCGGCGAGGACCACCTTCACGACGTCGCGCGTGGCACCGTAGTTGTAGAGGGACAGGCCGAACTGGGTGCCGAGGTTGATGGCGCCCGCTTCAGCGCGTCGGACTCGGCGGTCTTGATGGCGAAGTCGCGGCACGTCGCCGACGTCTGGGCTGGCCCTGCGAGCAGGCGGCCCATTCGGAGTAGACGGCACCGAGCTGGTGGATGGAGAGCTTCATCCGGACCCGGGCGGTGACGCGGAAGTTCGCGGTGCCGAACGCGATCTGCCCGTCAGGGGCGTACTCGATGGGCAGGACGCGCTTGCGTCGCCCCAGCCCTCGGTCTCGGGGACGTTGTTCTCGATCCGGACGATGTCGCATTCGTCGGCCTCGGCGCGAACCCGCCAAAGCCGAAGACCTTGATGAGGGTGGCTTTGACGTCCCACGCTTCAAGGTAGCGACAGGGAGGTGCGGCCCGTTGCCTTGCGGTTCGGCGATGCGGGCCGGGTTCAGGTCGGCCGTGAGCGCGGCGAGTTGGCGTGCGCTCAGTGGCCGGAGTTCGTGCTGGAGTTTTCACGTTCATTTCAGTCCTTCGTGTTGGTAGTGTATTCATCTTAGCACGTATCCGTATACGTGTCAAGTTCAATGTGCGGACAACTGTTAATCTGCGTGCGGCCCTCTATGGCCGCTCCAAGGCTTTCCCAAGGTCCGGGTGACACAATCCCCCACCCGGACCCCTGAAAGGCTCTCAGATCAGTACGCGGCCCCTGCGAGGTCCATGCCGCACGCCTCGTAGAACCGCTGGAAGTTGAACATGGCATTGTTCACGGCCAGGTTCGACGCCACCACGACGATCATCGAGGCCCACACCTCGCGCTCCGGCGTGCCCTGTTCGGGACGGACACCCTTGAAGTCGGCGGCGAGTGCGTTGTAGAACCGCTTGGTCAGCGCCATCACTTGCCGTCCAATCCGGCGGCTCGCTCCTCGGCAGTCAGGTGCGCCCCGGTGCCGTACACTCCGGTGCCGGTCGATCCGAAGCCGCCCGTGCCACGTTCGGACGACGCCAGCTCGGCCTCGATGAACGCGACCGACGCGACCGGCTGGATGACCAGCTGTGCGATCCGGTCCCCGATGTTCCAGCGGAACTCCATGTCGCCGGCGTTCAGCAACAGCACCTTGATTTCCCCGCGGAATCCGGAGTCGATGACCCCGGCCATGATGTCGAGGCCGTGACGGAACGCCAGTCCCGAGCGGGGCTTGATGTAGCCGACGTAGCCCTCGGGGATGGCGACGGAGATGCCGGTTCCGATGAGCCTGCGCTGACCGGCCCGGATGTATCCGGCTTCGGCGGCGGACAGGTCGTAGCCTGCGTCCGACCGGTTGCCCTGCGACGGGATGGTTGCCGCCTCGTTGAGCCGTGTGATGGGCACGGCGATTGTTTCGTTCATGATTGCCTTCCTGTGGTGATTACTTCCCAGTCCACACCCAGCGCTGAGAGCGCCGTAATGGCATCCGGTTCTTTGAAAGCCCATTGCAGTGCGTCGCTGAGCGTCATTTCTTCGTCCAGATCATCCGTGGAGTAGCGCTCACCGATCTTGATGACCGCGCTCGCATCCACATGATCCGGGATATTGACTTCAAAACTGAGACCAACTGTCATTTTATTGCTCCCCAGACTTACTCGATGAAAGTGACGTTGCCGTCATTATCAAAAAGTACCGTGCCCATGAAGGTTCTGATGGGAACCGACGTTGGATCGTCCTCATGCGGGGAGATGATGTAGCCGTCAGCCTTGGCCGCTGACGGGTTCTTGTGTGCCCACGAGTGGTCCGCTCTGCATAGGCCCACAAGAATCCCGACTGCGTGTCCAGCCTCGCGCCGCCGTTGCCGGTGGTGGAGGTCGGTATATGCCACACCACACCTAGCGCATTGTCCGTTTTGACGCTCACGGACAATCTCCCGTGCCTTCGTGGGGATTTCGTTACTCACTGATGTACGTCCATCACTTTCTGGATTTCCTTGCGGCCCGGTATTCCGTCTCCGCAACACGGCACTTGAAGCAGATCGGCTCCCTGGCCCGTTCGTGCCTGCGGTATCCGGCGTGGGTGCCGCAGGGTTTGCGCCGCCGGGGAAGATGCTGGCCCCGGCGTTTCTCCCGGCGGTAGTGGCGCATGGAGACGCGGCACCGTTCACATATCTCGGTGCCGCGTCTCGTGTGCACTTTCACGCCGGAACCGCCGTACTTCCCGTTACAGCCCAAGGGGCGTGCTTCCGGGTTATGCGTCAGGTCCCACCGTGGCATTACGGCAGTGCGCTCACGACTTTGCGGACCTCAGCGAACAGGCCCTCGTCCACGCCGACATCCATCATGATCGCCGCGAAGCTGGTCGTCACCGATGTCACGGGACGCCTTGGCCGGTTTGAGCCGGGGCCGGTACGGGGATTCCTCCCGCCCGTTCACCCACTCCGGCAACACGTAAATCTCGTGCCGCTTCCGACGCATCTTGATCCGCTTGATCTTCCCGGCCCGGTGCAGATGGGAGAACGCACTCGACACCTGACCGTGACCGATGCCCGTCAGGTCCTCGAACTCTGCGACCGTCATGCCCTCGGACTTCAGCGCCCCGAGCTGGGCGTAGGCGGCGCGCTGAACCAGTGAGGTGATGCCGGTGGCGTCGTTGTGTTCCATG
The DNA here is from genome assembly GCA_963801475.1 of uncultured Acidobacteriota bacterium. Taxonomy (GTDB): domain Bacteria; phylum Acidobacteriota; class Thermoanaerobaculia; order UBA5066; family UBA5066; genus DAOMFB01. Next base: position 61,389 of record CAWDEX010000001.1, read on the forward strand.
CGTTCCCGGCTGGTGTCGTTCCCGGCGTGGCCGGAGCCGTGCCCGTTCGGGTACGGAATCATGAGGGGTTCCGTCATTGCTTTGATCCTTCGCGTGCCGTCGGGGTAGTCGTCACTCATGGGCGGCGCGTCGTCCAGGTGTAGGTGAAGTCGAGGACGCGCTGAGGCACGTCGGTGGCTTTCTCCTGATCCAGCGGACCCTGCTCGGGGCCGACGACGAGCCAGTCCCCCACGAGCGGTGAGTGGTATTCGAGGATGCCGACGCCGTGCGCTTCGCCGTACAACTGCATCATCCGGGCATTGATCCGGTTGCTTGCGTCCTCATGGAGCAGGCCCTCGTCGTCGCCGTAAGCGTCACAGTCGCCCATGGCGAGGACGGTGAAGCACTGGGAGTCCGGGGCGACCAGCGGGTAGATGTTCGTGTACGTGGAGTTGTCGAAGTCGATGACCTCGACGGGCTTGGACTCATCGAAGGGGATGAGCACTGCCTTGATGGTAGCCATGGTGGTTCCTTTCAGAATGAGATGAGCGCCTGAGTGATGGCTCCGGCGTCGTCGCGGGTAACGGCGACATCGAAAGCGGTGTTGTGGGTGGTGACCCGGTACTGGTCCGGTTCCTTGCGGACAGCGCCGACAATCTCGATGCCCTTGTTCTCCTCGAAGAACGCCTTGAATTCGGCCAGCTCAGCGGCCAGGGATTTCTTTGCCATGTGTTTTCCTTTCGTTGTGATGGACGTCCATCAGTTCTTAGCCGATGACGTTCCCGTTGTCGTCAACCATGCACGGCATCCACATCCACTCGTCGGTGTTCTCTTTGCCCCAGCGGAGGTGGGTCGGGAACAGCCGGGACCGGACGCGGGGGAACCGGGTTTTCTGCCACTCGTACACGCCCTCGGTTTCCATCGGCAACAGGCCGTACCCGAAGTCGGGCCACTTCAGGAACGTCGAGGACCCATACGGGCGGACCGATCGCTTTGCCTCGCCCGGTCCACGGTGCGGGGCGTGGTGCTCCATGATGAACGCCGTCCCCGCCACACCACGGGCATTGTTGATCGCGGTTTTCATCCGGCCCACCACGGCGTGCTCGGACAGGTCCCGGCTGGAGAGGTTGTAGAGCGGGCCGATGACGCAGAGGTCCGGCTTGTAGCCGTGCATCCGCTCCATCAGCCACGCCTCGCCCTCCTCGGAAGTGAGGTCCACGTCGTCGTCCCACGCCTCGATGATGGTCAACTGGCCCGGCTGGATCGGCCGGTCATGCCGTGCCGCGAGTCCGACGAAGTGCTGCCACTTGTCGAGGATCTGATCCGGGTGGTTCTCCGAGTCGATGACCACAACCTTCTGCGGCTCGATGGTCTGGAGCGTCCACGGGTGAATGCCTGCCGCCGCCTGAATGGCGAGTTGCTGGCACAGCGTGGACTTGCCGTGGCCCTCGTAGCCGGTAATCAGGAGCCGGTCACCACGGGCGAGGGTGCCCGGAATGACGTAGCTCGACGGCTTCACCACACGGGTGATGACCTGAAGGATGTCCACGCCAAGGCTGACGCGCTTCTCCTCCTCATCCGGGACCGTCTCGATCAGCGAGTCGAGGGTGCCGCCGACGTTGAAGTGGTCGGTGACATCCTTCTGCCCGTTCATGGGTTCCTTCAGCGACACCGCACACCCCAAGGCGATGAGCTGTTCCCGCACGGCCCTGGCATGGGCACGTCCGGTGTTGTCGGCGTCGGCAATGATGACGACGTTCGCGCCGGCCAGCGTCTCCGAGTACGAGTCCTGCCATTTCCCGGCCCCCATCGGGGAGGTGGTGGCGCAGACCCCGGCACGCATCCTCAGTGTGTCGGCGTCCTTCTCGCCCTCGACGACGTAGATCACTTCGCCGTTGGCCTTCGCCCGAAGGATTTCCGGGAGGTGGTACAGGACGCGGCGGACCCCGTCCATGTTCCACTTCCACGGCTTCGGTCCGGGGATCGGTGCGCGCTGACGGAAGGTTTTCTTGCCCCCCGGCAACGGCACCCGCAACACCTCGAACAACAGCTCAGCGTTCTCATCGACGTAGGCGTAGACGTGGCTGGCGTTACCGGCCGGTGTCCATACCTCCTCGTCCCCGACGAAACTCTCATCCCGTGGGGCCATCAAATCCTGGGCACCGATCCCGCCGTAACGGGACTCGGCTTCGAGGATGGAGTCGATGGTGCAACCCGCATGACAGGTCAAGAGAACAGGATGCTTGTCCCCGAAGGTGACATGCAGTGATGCCGCGTTATCGTCATGTGCAGGACAGCGGCACATCGTCTGCTCACGATGCTTTGCGGCATCCACTGCTTCCCGCAAAGTATCTACAGTCCTCATTTGGTTCCTCTCATTTGGCGACCTTCGACGGTGTCGCATTTGCGACAGACCCGGCCACCGGCTTTTCTGATGTGCGTGTTCTCGGGAGTGAACTCATGCCCCCACTTGCAGTGCGTCCGCCGGGCGAACACTCCGGTGATCCCGTGGCTACGGAGCTTGTTCTCCCGTGGGACCACGGGCTCCAGATGATCCGGATTCACACAGCAAGTGATCTTGCAGAGATGATCCAGCTCGTGCCCCTCCGGGATGGGACCTACAAGAAGTTCGTAGACCCGGCGGTGGGCGAAGTGAATCTTCCCCCGGAACGTCAGCCGACCGTAGCCGGTGTACTTGACGTTCGTCGTCGTGCTTCCACTCCAGAGCCAGCAGAATCCTGTTGGCTCTACGTGCTTCCACACGTTGTCCACGCTTGAAGTTGGCACTACAACAACTCCTTTCTGATAACTGGTGGACGTCCATCAGTCGGCAACGTCATACCAACGCCTGCTCCGTGATGTCTCTGATTCGTGCCGCCGGGCTTCGGCTTTCGCTTTCGCCTCGTCTTGCAGAATCCATTTCAGCCACTCCGAACTGGAGGTTGGCTGTTTGTTCTCGGCCTTGATCGTGACGTACCGGGCGATGTGGATCGGGATATCCATCAACGTGACGACGCTGTACGCGGTCTTCAGCGCTTGCTCGCTCGGTTGCCAGATGTGCCGTGATGGTGCTGGTGGCTCCGCATCCGTCACGGTCCTCACCTGCCTCTCTGGAATTTCGTGTTGTTGCTCGTTGCGTTCGGCGTCCACCTACTTAGGTGACGACAACAGCAACGGCTTCTATATTTCTTAGTAGTCAGTGTGTGTAGTATCGGCTGGTTGCCCAACGACTGGTTATCCACCGACTGGAAATCCGCCGACGGTTACTCAGTCGGTGGTGCATCCTTGACCGGGATGTCGTACACATCCTGGATGTGATGCCACTGGCCCTTGTCGTCCCGGCTCCGACTCCGCACCAGATAGCCAGCCGCTTCGAGTTCCCTCAGTGCGGCCTTGATTGCGTCCCGGCCTTCAAGCCCGGCGGCGGCAATGCGTTCGGCGGTGTCGTCCACCCCGGAGGGCGGCTTAGCTTGGAGGCCAGCACGCCCCTTGCCCTGTAGCTCAGGCTCTCGTCCTGCAATGCGGCGTTGGCGATTTGTGCGAAGTTGTCACTGGCTCGCTGGCCGCGCCGGATGGTCACTTAATGACCCGGATGAGGTCAGCGGCAACCAGCTCCTCCACTGCGGCCTCTGTCTCCTCGCGGGATTCTCCGGTACGACTCTCGCCGCGAACAGAGTGCTGAGCGTAAAAGTGGGGTAGGGGCCGGGGATTGCGCGGCGGACATAGAGCAAGATGCCTGCGGCGGTCCACGAGATGCCGCTGAGTTCGTCGGGCGAGCCGTTCGACTGGGCTACTGCATACTCGAGTTTCTTCGATTTCCACAATGTCTCCTTGGGTTTTTTGGGGAGACGCAGTGGCATGCCGGTAGAGTAGACCTTGCGGCCACGAACCGTTTCCAGATGCCACATACATCTCGATGGAGAAAACCCTCAAGCTCGCCTCGGGGGTTTTTGCCTGCCCACCATACATGCCAACCTCAGTGATTGCTGGGAGGTATGATGGGTGGTGCAGTTCCTTTCATTTTGGTTGGTAGCCAAGTGACGAAGCCCCCGCCCTAGGCATGACGGAATGCATGAAGGATCTGGGATCGGGAGGCCCCCCGCCCCCACTTCCCAGCGGGCCGGGTCGTACACGTGGGCGTACCAGAGGCTTCCCTCGGATGTGGGCCCCGGCCAGGTCGGGTCGGACTTTCGGATCTTCTTGTCGACGAAGATCTTTTCCTGGATGACGATGGGCAGCTCCTGGACCGTCAGGCCGCCCAGAACGCTGTTCTCGATGAACTCGGGAAGCCCCAGGTTCTTCAGGTTGATCTCGAAGTCGTCGCGGACAATCAGGCCCGTTGCGATTCCCGCATAGGCGTTCAGCCGGGTGATGCCGACGGCGTGGTCGTGGTACCAGAGGAATCGGGCGCTCTGGTTCAGCGGGTAGTAGTACTCGGCGGAGCCTGGAGGAGCGGTCGGGTTCAGGACCTGGTTGTTCAGGAAGCTCAGACCGTGTGTCCCGGACGGGCCGAACCAGTCGAAGGGGCCACCATCGCTGATCCATGGAACCAGACCGCCGTGCAGGTGGACCGCCGTCCGGTTGACCCCGAGCTGAGCTCCCGGGATCGTCATGTCGACCGGGAGGATGTGTTCATTGACGAAGAGCTTGTTCCGGACGCTGAGCTGGATCGGCACGCCCTTCTGGCCGACGATGATCCCGGCGAGGTGCTTCTGCGGCTGGTTCCCGCCGCCAAGCGGATTCACCGGGTTGTATCCCCAGAGCGTCGTCGGTCCGAGAGTCGGACAGACACCACTGTCGGTGAACTGGTTGATGTCGATCGAGTAGTGGGTCACACCGGTCACGGGAGCGGGGAAGGCGTCCGGCGCCGCCACGGGGATGCCGCCGGGACCGACGCCGCGGAGCGTCGTCCCGAAAAGCGGGATGCCAGGGCTCTGATTGAATGCGTAGACGCTGCCCCACTTGCCCCACCTCCCGAGGGCGAGGCCTGCGCCCACTCCGAGCCCTTTCTTGATGAGATCCCGTCGGTTCAACACTTGGTCCTCCTTCCTTCAGGCATCCGGTTGAAAGTCATGAGCTGCGGCGCGGCCCTTGACCGGGTTGGTCGTGCCCGGCGGGACCGCGTAGACGAACTTCGAGGTTCCGCCCTCTCGCGTAATGAACTGCGGCGTCCTTCGAAACCCTCTACCGTTCACGGCGGCCTCGACGAAGGTGACTCGACGAAATTGGTGGAGACAATCTCGTTCCCTGCCTGACACGGCGCAAGCGGGGAAAACACGAGATAGACAGGGCTCCGCCACGCGTAAGAACTACGGAGGCGCTTCTAGGGAAACTACGTAGGCCCGAGGCGGCGTTCCGGGAGAGTCAGTCCCTCAGGCCGTGCTCGGCGGCCCAGCGGACGATCTCCGCGCGGTTGGAGAGGCCGAGCTTTCCCATGAAGTTGGCGCGGTGGGTCTCGATCGTGCGGACCGAGACGCTCAGGTCGTCGGCGATCTGACGGTTCGTGTAGCCCCGGACGACGAGCCGGAGGATCTCCGTCTCGCGGCGCGTGAGCGTCTCGGGGCCGTGCGGCGACGGCGCCGGGAGAGCGGGGTCATCCTCGAGGAGGGCGCGTGTCATGAAGGGGTGGACGTAGAGCTCGCCCCGCTGAACGGCTCCAAGCGCCATGACCAGCTCCGACTCGACCGCCCGCTTGACGATGTAGCCGACGGCACCCGCCTTCACCGCCTCGCGGAGGAGCCGGCCGTCCTCGTGAACCGTCAGAATCAGGACGCGAGCGCGGGGAAGTTGCTCCTTCAGGCGTCGTGTCGCGTCGATCCCGCCGGCGCCCGGCATCGAAAGGTCCATCAGGACGACGTCGGGCTTCAGCTTCAGGGCGGCCTCGACGGCCTCTTCGGTCGTCGCGGCCTCGCCGACGATCTCGAAGTTCGTCTCCTCGTTCAGAAGGGCGCGAAGGCCGGCGCGCATCAGCCCGTGGTCGTCGGCGATCAGGATCCTAAGCGACATGCGGTATCTCCACGACGAGCGTCGTGCCCGAGCCCGGGCTGCTCTCGACGAGCAGGGTACCGCCGAACATTTCGGCGCGCTCGCGGATGCCGAGAAGGCCGAGGCGCCCGGTCCGGCTCGCGGCCTCGACGTCGAAGCCGCGGCCGTCGTCCTCCACGATCATGAGGATGTGGTCGCCGCGCTTCTCGAGGACGAGGCTCACCTGCCGCGCCCGGGAGTGCCGGACGACGTTCCGGAGAGCTTCCTGGGCGATCCGGTAGAGGGTCGTCTCCAGGTCGGGCGCGAGGCGCGTTCCGGTCAGCGCCGTCGTCTCGAGGTGGACGGTCGGGCGGCCGCTCTCCGAGAGCGTCGCGGCCAGCTCGTCCAGGGCGGGAAGAAGCCCGAGATGGTCGAGCGTGGCCGGCCGCAGGTCGCTCGCGAGTCCGTGCAGGCCTTCCTGCACATGGTCGGCGAGGCGCTTCAGATCCTCCGCCCGCGAGAAGACCGCCTCGGGCCGGCCGGCCTCGTTCTGGAGAAGGTGGAGGCCCACTTTGAGCGAGGAGAGGAGCTGCCCGGATTCGTCGTGAAGCTCGCGCGCGATCCGCCGGAGCTCGTTTTCCTGGAACTCGACGAGCTGGCGCGACAGGTCCTGGAGCCGCTTGCGGCTCGTCCCCAGCGCCTCGAAGAGGCGGGCGTTGGAAACGGCGACCGAAGCGGGGGCGGAGAGCGCCTCCGCGAGCCGGATGTGCTCCCGCGTGAAGAAGCCGGGTTCGGCCTTCACCAGCGTGTAGAGGCCGATGGCCTTTCCGCCGGAGAGAAGAGGCACGCCGAGCCAGCTTCGCTCGAACCCGGACTTCATCCTCCGCCCCCACTCCGGGTGGGAGCGCGTGTCGCCGATGAAGATGCCCCTGCGGGTGGAGAGGACCTCGTGGACCGCCCCATTCGCGGCGATGTCGAAGCTGTCGAAGGAGCGGTCGCCGAAGTCGAGCTTTCCCGACGGCGTGAAGATGGCCCGGACCTTCAGTCGCGACTCGCCCTCGAGGAGCATCACCTTGGCCCGGTCGAACGGGACGAGGCGGCCGAGGTGGTCGAGGAGCGACGCGAGGACGGCGTCGAGGTCCAGGCTCCGGGTCATCGCGAGGCTCGCCGACGCCATCGTGTCGGCGGCCTCCCGGGCGCGCTGCTCCGCCTGGTAGAGGGCGGCGTTTCTGACGGCGATGCCGACCTGCGCGGCGATCGCGCGGAGGAGCGAGCGCTCCGAAGCATCGTGCTCGCGCGGGGTGCGCCAGACGAGGTTCACGAAGACCCGGCTCTCGTCACGGTCCGAGAGGAGCATGGCGAGGTGCTTCCGGAAGCCCGCCGCTTCGAAGGCGCTGGCCGGCAGGCGCAGGCACTCGGCGACGAGTTGGGCCTCGGCGGGCGGGCCGGAGAAGGGGACGCAGCCGGGGCAGTCCGGGCAGTCCGCGAAGAGCCGGGTCGTCTCGGGCGCGAGGAGCGGCGCCGGGACGCCGCGAGCGCCGACGACCAGCGGCTCGCGGGACGGGTCCCGGCTGAGCACGACCGCCCAGCCGCCGTCGGCGTCGAAGAGCTGGGCCACGACGTCCACGACCTCGGGAAGGAGCCGGTCGAGGTCGAGCTGGCGCGTGCCGGCCGCCGTGACCGCATAGAGGGCCTCGATCTCGCGCTTTCGCCGCTCCATCTCCCGGACGATCCGCCGCCGCATCTCCGCCAACCGGGTAACGGGGCGGAAGACGAGGAGCCAGAGCGCCGGCACGACGATGACGGCCAGGACCGTGGCGTCCGTGAGCGTCGCCGGCCAGAACGGGAGGGGCTTCACGAACCGGAGGATCGCCATCGCGACGACCTCGGCGAGGAGGATCGAGACGACGGCCACGGCCGCCGTCCGGATCGGCGAGGTCAGCAGGATCGTCCCGGCAGGCTTGCCGTCGGCGCGACTCTTGCCGGGGTTCTCCTCCACGAAAACGGCTCGGCGCTCAGTTCGGCCGCGCGGCCTCGCCGGGGAGCGGGTCGCGGCGGATGAACTCCCTCACGTCGCGTCCCACGATCTCGAAGAACCGCTCGGCGTAGCTGGCGACGCTTCCGACGCGGGCGTCCTCGAAGATCTTCTCGACGCGGTGCATCGGGACGAAGAGCGTCGTGACGCCCAGCTCCTGCTCGCCGGCGGCGCGATGCTGGCGGGCCCAGTCGTCGAAGAGGGCCACGTCGATGCCGCGCAGGGTGACGCCGGCCGGGCTCATCGCCACGAGAAGACCCCAGTACTTCTCCTTCGGCTCGACCAGGTGAAGGAGAACAAGGGTGCCCGCTTCCATCGTTGCCTTCTCCTAGATCTGGGCTGGGGGGTCCGGGGGGCGTCCGGAGGCAAGCCCCCCGGCGAGAGCGCCCCGATCCGTTCCCGTCAGAAGATGACGTGCTGGACGAAGAACTTCGGCGGGGTCGTCCTCCCTGTGACGAGGCCCTCGGCGTCCTCGGGGGAGATCTCGAACCGGCCGGCCGACTCGCCCGCCGACGTGGCCAGGTACATGTCGACCTTCTCGAGCGCCTTGCCGAGGGCGCGCGACTCCTTCAGCCCTCGTCCGGCCGCCGCGATGGCGGCGAAGATCTGCTGCTCGGTCTCGGTGATGACCTGCAGCCGGACCCCCTGCGGGATCGAGATCAGCCGCACGCCGCGAAGCCCGGCCCCCTCGAAAGCCCGGACGAAGGCGTTCATCATCTGGAGGTCCATCGGCCCGCCGCCGCCGGCTTCGGACGCCTTCAGGGCGGCCGAGAGGCGCGCGCCGGGGTCTTCCGCCGAGCCGCCGCCCGTCTCGGGCGAGCCGGACTTCATGATCTTCTTGTTCTGCCTGATGTAGTCCGAGAGCGACGGCTTTTTCCCGGTGTTGTCGGGAATCACCTTCACGCCGGAAGCCGGGTCGCCGAGGACATACACTCCGCCGAGCCCTTCCTGGTTGGCCTTCAACGTCCGCTCCTCGTCGTAGTCGACGAGGGCCATCGACTGCTGGGCGCCGAGGGGCGTTCGGAAGAGGAGGCGGTTTCCCTGGACGGTGGGCTTCTCCCGCGCCGGAATCCGTTGACCGTCCTTGGTGTAGATCGTGTAGTCGGCCGCCAGGAGGACGGCGGGCAGAAAGAGAGCCGCGGCGAGCGCGAAGGCGACTTTTCGGATCCTGTCCATTGAGACGACCTCATCGGTGCCGGAGAGCGGCGCCGGCCCGGTTGAAGTATAAACGTGGAGGGGAGGCACCTTGCTCATCGTCATGGACCGTACCGCGACTGACGAGGACGTCGGCCGTGTCGTCAGCGCCGCCGAACGCCTCGGGCTGAAGGCCCATCCGATCCCGGGGGCCCAGCGGACGGCCATCGGCCTGACGGGGAACAAGGGGGCGATCGGCCCGGCCGCCTTCGAGAACCTTCCAGGGGTCCTGGAGGTCATCCGGGTCTCCCACCCCTACAAGCTCGTCTCGCGGGAGTTTCACCCCGAGGACACGGTCGTCTCGATCGGCGGCGTGACCATCGGGGGGCCGCGCATCGTCGTGATGGCGGGGCCCTGCGCCGTCGAGTCGCTCGAGCAGACGGTCGCGGTCGCGCGCGAGGTGAAGCGCCTCGGGGGGCACCTCCTCCGGGGAGGCGCCTTCAAGCCGCGGACGTCCCCCTACTCGTTCCAGGGGCTGGGCGAGGAGGGGCTGAAGATCCTGGCCGCCGCCCGGAAGGAGACGGGGCTTCCCGTCGTCACCGAGGTGCTCGACACCGCGAACGTCGACCTCGTCGCCCGCTTCGCGGACGGCCTCCAGGTCGGCGCGCGGAACATGCAGAACTTCGAGCTGCTGAAGATGGTCGGGAGGACGGGCATGCCTGTTCTCCTGAAGCGCGGGATGTCGGCGACCCTCGAGGAGTTCCTCCTCGCCGCCGAGTACGTGATGGCCGAAGGAAACCCTAACGTCGTCCTTTGCGAACGTGGCGTCAGGACCTTCGCGGACCACACGCGGAACACGCTCGACCTTTCGGTGGTCCCCGCCGTCGAGCGGCTGTCGCATCTCCCGATCATCGTCGACCCCTCGCACGGGACGGGGCGGCGCGACAAGGTGATTCCAATGTCGTGCGCGGCCGTCGCGGCCGGAGCCGACGGCCTCATCGTGGAGGTTCATAACAATCCCGAAGAGGCGCTCTCCGACGGGCCGCAGGCCCTGACGCCCGCGCTCTTCGGCGAGCTGATGGCGCGCGTCCGGCCGATCGCGACCGCCGTGGGGCGGAGCGCGTGACGACGGCGACCCTCGTCCTCGAGGACGGCCGGCGGTTCTTCGGCCGGAACGTCGGGGCCAGGGGGACGACGTTCGGCGAGGTCGTCTTCAACACGGGGATGGCGGGGTACCAGGAAACCCTGACGGACCCGTCGTACTGCGGACAGATCGTCGTCATGACGGCCTCGCACGTCGGCAACTACGGTCTGAACGACGAGGACGTGGAGTCCGGGCGGATCCAGGTGGCGGGCTTCGCCGGGCGGCACTTCCCGGATCGCTTCTCCTCCGCGCGCGGCAAGCGGACCCTGGCCGAGAGCCTGGCGGCCGCCGGGATCGTCGGCATCGACGGGATCGACACGCGGGCGCTCGTGAGGCACCTCCGGATGCTCGGGGTCATGCGCGGCGCGATCTCGACCGAAGCGGCAACCGAGGCGGGTGCGGACGCTCTCGTCGAGGAGATCCGGAAGCAGCCGACGATGGCGGGCGCGGCGCTCGCCCTGACGGTGGGGACGAAGGCGCGCTACGACTGGACGGCCGGCCTTCCGGCCGATGGCGCCCGAAAGCGGATCGCGGCGATCGACTACGGCGTCAAGCGGAACATCCTTCGGATGCTCGCGGCCCGCGGCCTCGCCCCGACCGTCTTCCCGGCAACGGCGACGCCGGAGGAGCTCCTCTCGGGAGGCTTCGACGGCTTCTTCCTGTCGAACGGCCCGGGCGATCCCGAGGCCCTCCCGACCTGCGTCGAGACGGTGAAGGCGCTCGTCGCCTCGGGCAAGCCGGTCTTCGGCATCTGCCTCGGGCACCAGATTCTCGGCCTCGCGCTCGGCGGAACGACCTACAAGCTGAAGTTCGGACACCGGGGCGTGAACCACCCCGTCAAGAACCTTCTCGACGGCACGGTGGCGATCACCTCGCAGAACCACGGCTTCGCCGTCGCGACCGACTCGCTGCCCGCCGAGGTCGAGGCGACGCACGTGAACCTGAACGACGGGACGTGCGAGGGATTCCGGGTGAGGGGCGCGCCGGTCTTCGCGGTGCAGTACCACCCGGAGTCGGCCCCGGGTCCGCACGATTCGGCCGCGCTCTTCGACGAGTTCGACCGGCTCCTGTGAACGTCCCCGCGTTCCTCGCGCGGCGCTTTCTCTCGGGCCGCCGGGGAGGCCTCCTCGGCACGGTCTCCGCGCTGGCGCTTCTCGGCGTCTCGCTCGGGGCGGCCGCCCTCGTCGTGGCGATGGGGCTCATGTCGGGCTACCGGCACGGCCTGGCCGACAAGCTGGCCGGGACGAACGCCGAGGTCCTCGTGATGGTCGAGAGTGGCCGGGAGCGGGCGTCCCTCCGCCGGGACCTGGCGAAGCTTCCGGGCGTCTCGGCCGTGGCGGAGACCGGCTTCGCGCCGGGGATCCTCCTGTCACCCGCCGCGCCGCGGGGGACGGACGCCCTCGTGAAGGCGTTCGACCTGACCCGGGGAACGGCGACGACGCCGCTCCTCTCCCGCGTTCCCGACCTCGTCCGGAAGCTCGAGACCTCCGGGGAGGACGGCCGGACGCCCGTCGTCCTCGGGGCGGGTCTTGCGAAGCGGCTCGGCGTGGCAGCGGGCTCGACCGTCGTCCTGGAGACGGCGTCGCTCGCGCTCTCGAAGGGAATCAGTCCGCCCCGGCGGACGGCGCTCTCCGTCGCCGCCGTGGTGGAGACGGGCTTCTCCGAGGTGGACGACAACTGGGCCGTCGTCTCGCTTCCCGCCTTCGAGCGCTTCGCCCCGCCGGACGCCCGGACGGGGATCTGGGAGCTGAAGCTGACGAGCGCCTCGTCGTCCGACGCGACCGTCGCCGCCGCCCGCGAGACCCTCGGCCCGACCGTCACCGTCCTCGACTGGAAGGCGATGAACCGCGACCTCTTCGCGGCCCTCGCCATCCAGCAGACGCTCCTCTTCGTCGTCCTGACGCTCATCGTGGCCGTGGCCGCGGGAACGGTCGTCTCCTCGCTCGTCGTCCTCCTCGCGGAGAAGACGCGCGACGTCGGCGTGCTGGCCGCGGTCGGGGCGCCGCCGCGTCTCATCCACCGGACGTTCCGCCTCGCCGGGGCCCTCCTCGGCGGCGCGGGACTGCTGGGCGGCATCCTGTTCGGGGTGGCCGTCTGCCGGGTGCTGACGGCGTTCCGCCTGGTCCGGTTCCCGCCCGAGATCGCGAAGGTCTACTACCTGTCCTGGATGCCGTTCCGGCCGGAGCCGCTCCACCTGGTCGGCATTTTCGGGGTCGGGATGCTGCTCGTTCTCGTCGCGGCGGCGCTCCCGGCCCGGCGGGCGGCGAAGCTGAATCCGGCAGAGGCCTTGAGGTACGAGTGACCCGGGAACACTTCGCTCGGACTCGGGGGTCCGGGGGCGAGCGGAGCCAAGCCCCCGGCGAGCCCCTCAGGTACGAGTAGGTCGAGCGTAGACTTTCCGCGAATGAGCGCCGTCCGCTCTCCGGCCATCGACAAGGTCGCGCTCGAGGAGCGGGCCGCGGCGCTCGGGAAGCGGTCGATCAAGAAGGAAACGAAGGTCGCAGGGCTCCGTCTCGCCATCTCCATGTGCGACCTGACGACGCTCGAGGGGAAGGACTCGCCGGGCAAAGTCCGGCAGATGTGCGCCAAGGCGGTCCGGCCCGATCCCGAAGACTCCTCCATCCCCTCGGTGGCCGCGGTCTGCGTCTACTCCGACCTCGTGGCGACGGCGAAACGGGCCCTCGCGGGCTCGGGCGTGAAGGTGGCGAGTGTGTCGACGGCCTTTCCCTCGGGGCGCTCGCCTCTTCCCGTGAAGCTCGCCGACGTCCGCCGTGCCGTGGCGGCGGGGGCCGACGAGATCGACATGGTCATCGATCGCGGGGCCTTCCTTGCGGGGGACACCCGCCGCGTCTTCGACGAGATCGTGGCGGCGAGAGAGGCCTGCATCCGGCGAGACGGCCCCGCCGCGCGTCTGAAGGTCATTCTCGAGACCGGAGAGCTGGAGACGTACGACAACGTCCGCCGCGCGTCGGACCTCGCCATGGCGGCGGGGGCCGACTTCATCAAGACGTCGACGGGGAAGGTCTCGCCGGCCGCCACGCCGCCGGTGGCGCTGTGCATGCTGGAGGCGATCCGGGATCACTGGCTCGCGACGGGCGTGAAGGTCGGAATGAAGCCGGCCGGTGGCATCCGGACGGCGAAGCAGGCGCTCCACCACCTCGTCCTCGTCAAGGAGACGCTCGGCGCCGGCTGGCTGACGCCGGACCTCTACCGCTTCGGCGCCTCGAGCCTCGTCAACGACCTTCTGATGCAGCTGAGGAAGGAAGAGACGGGGCGGTATCGCTCTGAAGAGGAATTCACAAAGGACTGAGATGGCCAAGATGATCGCGAAGCGCCTCGGGCGCCCCCGCCCGGATCCGGAGCCCGACTTCGAAGGGGGATGGGAGTACGCGCCGGCCCCCGAGTCGACCTCGCACGTGACGATCGAGACGCGTTACGGCCTCTTCATCGGCGGCCGGTTCGTCCCGCCGAAGTCGGGGGCGTGGTTCGACACGATCAACCCGGCGACGGAGGGGAAGCTGGCGGAGGTGGCGGAGGCCGGGGAGGCCGACGTGGACGCCGCCGTCCGCGCGGCGGAGCGGGCGTACGAGAAGACCTGGCGGCGGATGCCGGGGAAGGAGCGCGGGAAGTACGTCTACCGCCTCGCCCGGATGCTGCAGGAAAAGGCACGCGAATTCGCCGTCCTGGAGTCGATGAACGGCGGCAAGCCGATCAAGGAGTCCCGCGACCTCGACGTGCCGCTCGCCGCGGCGCACTTCTTCTACTACGCGGGATGGGCCGACAAGCTCGAGTACGCGTTCCCGGGGCGCGCCGCACGCGCCGTCGGCGTCTGCGGGCAGGTGATTCCCTGGAATTTCCCGCTCCTGATGGCGGCGTGGAAGCTGGCGCCGGCCCTCGCGGCCGGGAACACCTGCGTCCTCAAGCCTGCCGAGACGACACCCCTGACGGCGCTCCACCTCGCACGCCTCGTCGAGGAAGCGGACCTTCCCCCCGGCGTCGTGAACATCGTCACGGGGGCCGGAGCGACGGGCGCGGCGCTCGTCTCGCACCCGAAGGTCCGGAAGGTCGCGTTCACCGGCTCGACCGAGGTGGGGAAGAAGATCCAGCGGGCCCTCGCGGGGAGCGGGAAGAGGCTGACGCTGGAGCTGGGCGGCAAGGCGGCCAACATCGTCTTTTCCGACGCCGCGATCGACCAGGCCGTCGAGGGAATCGTCAACGGGATCTACTTCAACCAGGGGCACGTCTGCTGTGCGGGCTCGCGCCTCCTCGTCGAGGAGTCGGTCCACGACCTCGTCGTGAGGAAGCTCGCCCAGCGGATCCGGACGCTCCGCCTCGGCGACCCGCTCGACAAGAACACCGACGTCGGCGCCATCAATTCGAAGGCGCAGCTCCAGAAGATCCGGGAGCTGGTCGATTCCGGAGTCCGCGACGGGGCGGTGCTGACGCAGTCGGCCTGCCGGATCCCCGCGAAGGGATTCTGGTTTCCGCCGTCGTTCTTCACCAACGTGGCGCAGAGCTTCCGGATCGCGAGCGAGGAGATCTTCGGCCCCGTTCTCGCGATCCAGACCTTCCGCACGCCCGAGGAGGCCGTCGAGAAGGCGAATAACACCATGTACGGCCTCTCGGCCGGCGTCTGGACCGAGAAGGGGTCGAAGATCTTCCGGATCTCGCAGAAGCTCCGGGCCGGCGTCGTCTGGGCGAACACCTACAACAAGTTCGACCCGGCGTCTCCCTTCGGCGGATACAAGGAATCAGGCTTCGGGCGCGAAGGCGGACGTCATGGTCTTTGTTCCTACTTGGAGGCTGTCTGATGCGTGGGGGTCCGGGGGCGCCCGAAGGTAAGCCCCCGGCGAGCGGCTGCAGGCGTACCTCGAGCCCGCGTAAGCGTCTGGAGCATCGGTACCATGGGCGGCCTGCCTCGCCGGGGCCAAACTGACGTCATGGGTGAAGCACTGGCGCCCGAACGCCTCCGGAACCGCTGCGACCCGTCCCAATTCGAGTTCGAGACCACGGCGGACCTCCCGGCCGTGCCCGGCGCCCTCGGGCAGATGCGGGCCGAGGAGGCGATTCGTTTCGGCATCGCGATGGCGAGGCACGGTTTCAACGTCTTCGCGATGGGGTCGGCCGGCCTCGGAAAGCACGAGATCGTCCGGCGACTGCTCGACGAGCGGGCCGCCTCCGGCAGCGTCCCGCCCGACTGGTGCTACGTCCACGACTTCGAGAACGGCCAGAGACCGACCGTCCTGATGCTCCCGCCGGGCCGCGGCGTGGCGCTCGCCAAGTCCATGGAGCGTTTCACCGACGAGATCCGAATCGCGATCCCGGCGGTGTTCGAGACCGACGAGTACCGCGCCCGCCGGCGGGAGATCGAGACCGAGCTGGAGGAGAAACAGGAGAAGGCCTTCGAAGGCCTGCGTGGAAAGGCCCGCGAACGGGGCCTCGACCTCGTGCGGATGCCGATCGGCATGGCGCTCGCCCCGTTCAAGGACGGCGAGGTGATGGACCCGGCGGTCTTCGGGAAGCTCCCGGAGGAGGAACAGAAGCGGATCGGCGAGGCGATGTCCGAGCTTCAGGGGGAGCTCGAGACGATCATCCGCCAGATCCCGCGCTGGCGGCGCGAGGCGGGAGAGAAGGTCCGCGAGCTGAACCGGGCCGTCATCCGGGCGGCCGTCCACGATCTCGTCTCCGAGGTGCGAAAGAAGTTCGAGGACCTCCCGGCCGCTCAGACCTATCTGAACGCGGTGGAGGAGGACGTTCTCATGCATGCGGAGGGCTTCCGGCCGGGCAAGGACGGCGAGCCGGCCACGTTCCGCGGCGTTCCGCTCTCGCAGGCCGACGGGGCCGAGACGGCGCTCCGCCGTTATCGCGTGAACGTTCTCGTGAGCCGCGCCGACGAAAAAGGGGCGCCCGTCGTCGCGCTCGACCATGCGACCTTCCCGAACCTCGTGGGCCGGATCGAGCACGTCTCGCAGATGGGGACTCTCGTGACGGACTTCGGCCTCATCCGGCCCGGCGCGCTTCACCAGGCGAACGGCGGCTACCTGCTTCTCGACGCGCTCGACGTCCTGTCTCAACCGCTCGCCTGGGGGGCCCTGAAGCGGGCTCTCCGGAGCGGCTCCATCGTCGTCGAGCTGCCCGGGCAATCTCTCGGCCTCGTCACGACGGGCTCTCTCGAGCCGGAGCCGATTCCGCTGGACGTGAAGGTCGTCCTTCTGGGAGACCGGTCGATCTACGGCCTCCTCCACGACTACGACCCGGACTTCGCCGGGCTCTTCAAGATCGCCGCCGACTTCGACGAGGAGACCCCGCGCGACCCGGAAGGCCTCCGCGGCTTTGCCCGGATCGTGTCCGCCTTCGCCCGGGAAGAGGGGCTCTGCCCGTTCGCGCGGGACGCGGTGGCCCGTCTCGTCGAGCACGCGGCGAGAAAGTCCGGGGACGGCGAGAAGCTGTCTCTCAAGCTGAGGGACCTGGCCGACCTCCTCCGGGAGTCGGACCACCTCTGCCGGGAGGCCGGCCGAGGCGTCACGGCCGCGGCGGACGTGGAGCGGGCCATCGAAGCCCGCGACCGGCGGGCCGATCGCCTTCCGCGCAGGATCCTCGAGGAGACGGAGCGCGGGACGCTTCTCATCGACACGTCGGGCGCGAAGACCGGCCAGGTGAACGGCCTCGCCGTCCTGACCTTCGGCGGCTCCTCCTTCGGGCACGCCTCCCGCGTGACGGCCCGGGTGCGGCAGGGGAGCGGCAAGGTGGTCGACATCCTGCGCGAGGTCGAGATGGGAGGGCCTCTCCACTCCAAGGGGGTTCTCACTCTCACGGGCTTTCTCGCCGGCCGCTTCCTTCCCGCTCTGCCGCTCTCGCTCTCCGCCAGCGTCGTCCTCGAGCAGAGCTACGGCGGGGTGGAGGGGGACAGCGCCTCCTCCGCCGAGCTCTACGCGATTCTCTCGGCCCTCGCGGAAGCCCCGATCCGGCAGTCGCTGGCCGTGACGGGCTCGGTCAACCAGCTCGGCGAGGTGCAGGCCATCGGCGGCGTGAACGAGAAGATCGAGGGCTTCTTCGACCTCTGTGCCCGGCGTGGTCTGACGGGGGAGCAGGGGGTCCTGATCCCGGCCTCCAACGTCCCCCACCTGATGCTCCGGAAGGACGTCGTGGCCGCTGCTGCGGCGGGGCGCTTCCGCGTCCATCCCGTCACGACGATCGACGAAGGGATCGAGCTTCTGACCGGAGTTCCGGCGGGGGAGCGCGACGGAGAGGGGCGCTTCCCCGAAGGGAGCCTCAACGCCCGCGTGGAGGCGCGGCTTCATGCTTTCGCGAAGGCGGCGCGGGCCGCGGGCAAGTCGGAGGAGAACCAGAAGGAGGGGGCGTGAAGGTCCGGCGCGTCCTCGTCGCGGTGGACGGCTCCCCGGAGAGCCGGGTGGCCCTCGCCGCGGCGGCCCGGCTGGCTGGCGCCGCCGGCGGCGAGCTGGTCGGCCTCTTCGTCGAGGACGTCGAGCTTCTCCGCCTCGCGGGGCTGCCGTTCGCGCGGGAGGCGGGCGTCTCGTCCGGCGTCTTTCGCCAGTTCCAGACGGCGGACGTCGAGCGGCGTTTCCGCGTCGCCGCCGAGCGGGCACGCGAGGCGTTGCGAGCGGCCGCCGCCGCCTCCGGGCTCCGAAGCTCCTTCCGGGTGACGCGGGGACGGGTCGTCGCGGAGATCCTGGCCGCGGCCCCGGACGCCGAGGTCGTGGCGGCCGGGAAGCGGAGCGGACACGGACCGCCGGGGAGCCGCCTCGGCGCCACCGCGCGCAGCCTGATCTGTCACGTCAGGGTTCCGATCCTCGTGGGGGGCGTGCGGGAGATGTCGGCGGGGCCCGCGGTCATCCTCTCCGCGGCGGCCGAGGTGCCGCCGGCGGCCCTCCGCTTCGTCGCGCTCCTCGCCCGCGCCTTCGGAGCGCCGGAAGTCGTGGTCATCGCGGAGGGCGGAGAATCCTCCGGCGTCGAGGTGCCGGGAATGCCGGTGCGCCGCCGCCGATTCCCGTCGATCTCGTCGGGTGGCGTTCAGGCGCTCCCGGAGATCGTGGGCGCGAGCACCGTCGTCCTGATCCGGCCCGAGGGCGCCGCGGCGCACGAGCTGCTCGTCGCGCTCGCCGAGGCCGTCGCCTGTCCCGTCTTCGTCATCGGTCCCGCCGGCCTGGCCGAGCTGCTCTCGGCCTGAGGAGCCCGTCATGAAGACCGAGACCGACGTCTACCGGAAACTCCGAACGCATATCGACGCGATGCCGGTCGCCTTCCCGGAAACGGCCTCCGGCGTCGAGCTCCGGATCCTGCGGCGGCTCTTCACGGAGGAGGAGGCCGAAGCGGCCCTCCTTCTCTCTGCCGTGCCGGAAACGCTGGACCGGGTCTTCTCGCGCGCCCCGAAGGGGCGCTGGACGCGGGACGGGTTCGAGAACCTCCTTGACGGCCTCGCGGACAAGGGCGCCATCATGGGCGGGAACCCCCTCGCGGCGCCCGACGGAACGAAGCGGTACAGCAAGGCGATGCTCGCCCTCGGGATGTACGAGTTCCAGGTCGACCGGCTCACGAAGGAGCTGCAGCAGGACCTCCAGCAGTACATCCGGGAGGGCTTCAGCGCCGCCTTCCTCGGCCCGAGGACGAAGCAGATGCGGACGATCCCCGTCGACGTGCGGATCGTGCCGGAGCGCCGAGTGGGCCGGTATGACGACGCGCGGCGGCTGATCGGGGAGAGCCCGGGGCCGTGGGCCGTCATCAACTGCGTCTGCCGGCAGGGAAAGGACCTCGTGGGCGAGCCGTGCCGCCAGACGAGCGTCCGGCGGACCTGTCTGCTGATGAAGGGAATGGCCCGCTACGCGCTTGAGACGGGGCTCGGAGAGGCCCTGACGGGGGACCAGGTCCTCGGCCTCGTCGACCGGGCCGAGCGGGAGGGGATGGTCCTGCAGCCCGAGAACTCGCAGGATCCGCTCTTCGTCTGCTTCTGCTGCGGCTGCTGCTGCGGCGTCCTCAACATGGCGAGGCAGTTTCCCCGCCCGGCGGACTACATCCACTCGAATCACCACGCCGCGGTCGACCCCGACCTCTGCACCGACTGTGAAACGTGCCGCTCGCGCTGCCCGATGGAGGCCCTTCACACGTCGGACGGAAGGACGGCCGTCGATGAAGGCCGCTGTATCGGCTGCGGCGCCTGCGTCACGACGTGCCCCTCGGAGGCCCTCCACCTCGAGACGAAGGAGCGGGAGGCCGTTCCTCCGAAGACGCACGATGCCCTCTACCGGAAGATCCTCTTCGAGCGCTTCGGTCTTCTCGGGACGGCCAAGGCGATGGGAAAGGCGGCGTTGGGACGGAGGATCTGAGGCGTCTGGCCGCCCGGGCGTCCTACACTCGCCAGGATGAAGTCCCCGAGGGCTTTCGACCTCTCCGACCTCGGCGGGCTCACCGAGGAGGAGGCCGCGAACCGCCACGCCGCGGAGGGGCCGAACGAGCTGCCGTCCGCGAAGAAACGGAGTCCGTTCGCCATCGCCCTGGAGGTGGTCAAGGAGCCGATGTTCCTCCTCCTGATCGCCTGCGGCTCGCTCTACCTCCTTCTCGGTGACGTGAAAGAGGCGCTCCTCCTCCTCGGGTTCGTCTTCGTCGTCGTCGGCATCACGTTCGTTCAGGAGCGGAAGACCGAGCGGGCTCTGGATGCACTTCGCGACCTCTCGAGCCCGCGTGCGCTCGTGGTGCGCTCGGGCGGGAAGAAGAGGATCGCGGGCCGCGAGGTCGTGCGTGGAGACGTCCTCCTTCTCGGCGAGGGGGACCGCGTTCCGGCGGACGCGGTCGTCCGGAGCGCCACGAACCTCTCGGTCGACGAGTCCCTCCTGACGGGCGAATCGGTCCCGGTCGGGAAGTCGGCGGCCCAAGGGCCATCGGAGACGGGGCCGCCCGGGGGAGACGACACGCCCTTCGTCTACTCGGGAACGCTCGTCGTGAAGGGCCAGGGCGTGGCCGAGGTCCTCGCCATCGGCATGGCGACGGAGATGGGAAAGATCGGCCGGGCGCTCTCGACTCTGGAGCCAGAGGACACCCCTCTCCAGCGCCAGACGGCGCGCCTCGTGCGGCTCTTCGCCTTCATCGGCCTCGGGCTCTGCGCGACGGTCGTCGCCGTCTACACGGCCACCCGGGGCGACTTCGTGAAGGGGCTGCTCGCGGGCCTGACCCTCGGGATGGCGATGCTCCCCGAGGAGTTCCCGGTCGTCCTGACGGTCTTCCTCGCACTGGGGGCGTGGCGGATCTCGAAACACCAGGTCCTGACCCGCCGCATCCCGGCCGTCGAGACGCTCGGTTCCGCGACCGTACTTTGCGTGGACAAGACCGGGACGCTGACGATGAACCGGATGACGGTTGCCGACCTCGCCGTCGGCGACGAGGTGCTCACCGTCGAGCCGTCGGGGACCTCGCTCCCGGAGTCCTTCCACGAGCTCGTCGAGTACGCGATCCTCGCCAGCCCCGTCGATCCCTTCGACCCGATGGAAAAGGCGATGCGGGACCTGGGCGTCAGGACGCTCGCCGGCACGGAGCACCTTCACCACGACTGGGAGCTCCTGCGCGAGTACCCGCTGTCGCGCGAGCTTCTCGCGATGTCCCGCGTCTGGCGCTCGCCGGACCGGAGCGAGCACGTCATCGCCGCCAAGGGGGCGCCGGAAGCGATCGCCGACCTCTGCCACCTCCCGGACGAGGAGACCGCCGCGCTCGGGCGCCGCATCACGATGCTCGCCGCGAAGGGGCGGCGGGTCCTGGGAGTCGCCGAAGCGCGATTCGGCTCCGGCGAGGAGCTCCCCGGGGAACAGCACGACTTCGGCTTCCGGCTCGTCGGCCTCCTCGGCCTCTCCGACCCGGTGCGGCCGGGCGTTCCCGAGGCGATCGCCGAGTGCCGCCGGGCCGGCATCCGGGTCCTGATGATCACGGGCGACTACCCGGGGACGGCCCAGAGCATCGGTCGCGGGATCGGGCTGACGGCCCCGGAGAACGTCCTCACCGGGCCGGAGCTCGAGCGGATGGACGAGGCCACGCTCGCCACGCGCGTGAGGGAGGTCAACCTCTTCGCCCGGATGGTGCCCGAGCAGAAGCTCCGCCTCGTCTCGGCCCTGAAGGCGAACGGCGACGTCGTGGCGATGACCGGGGACGGCGTCAACGATGCCCCGGCGCTGAAGGCAGCGCACATCGGGATCGCGATGGGCGGTCGCGGCACCGACGTCGCGCGCGAGTCGGCGGCGCTCGTCCTTCTCGACGACGCCTTCGGATCGATCGTCCGGGCGGTCAGGACCGGGCGCCGCGTCTTCGACAATCTCCGGAAGGCGATGCTCTACATCTTCGCCGTGCACGTGCCGATCGCCGGGCTCTCGCTCGTGCCGGTCCTTCTCGGCTGGCCCCTCGCCCTCCTGCCGATCCACATCGTCTTCCTCGAGCTGATCATCGACCCGGCCTGCACGGTCGTCTTCGAGGCCGAGCAGGACGAGGCCGGCGTCATGGACCGGCCGCCGCGCCGTCTCGACGAACCGATCTTCGGCGGCCGCGGGCTGCTGCTGGGGCTCGTGCAGGGGCTCGGCGTCCTCGCCGCGGGCGTCGCCCTTTTCGGGTGGGCGCTCCCGGCCCACGGCGAGCCTCTGGCCCGGGCGCTCGCCTTCACGACGATGGTCCTCGGGAATCTCGGTCTCATCCTCCTGAACCGCGCCGGCTCCCGCCCGCTCCTCGCCGTCCTGCGCCTCCCGAACCGCCCACAGCTCTGGGTCACCGCCGGTGCGATCGCCTTCCTGGCGATCGCACTCGGGGTTCCGTCCGTCCGCGGGCTCTTCGGCTTCGCGCTGCCCCATCCGGAGCTGCTGGCTCTCTCCGTCGCCGGGTCGCTCCTGGCGCTTGCCGTGGCGAACGGCGCGCGTCACCTCCTCGGACCGTCGCGGCCGGTCCCTGGCGCCCTTCCCGCGTGACCGTCCCGGAAGAGCACCCGCCGGAAAGGGATCCGGGGCTCTGGCCTAGAATCGGTCTCGTGGCGCGCGCCGAGGTCCGGAAGACGTACAAGCTGCTGATCGGGGGGCAGTTCGTGAGAACGGAGTCCGGGAGGGCATACCGCGCGATGACGGCCGCGGGCGAATTTCTCGCACACGTTCCGCTCGGGTCGCGGAAAGACGTCCGCGACGCGGTGAAGGCGGCCCGCGGCGCGTTCGGCGGGTGGTCGGCACGGACCGCCTACAACCGCGGGCAGATCCTCTACCGTGCGGCCGAGATGCTCGAGGAGCGCCGGGCTGAGTTCGCCGGCGCGATCGTCCGCTCGGCCGGCGACAATCGGGCCGCCGCCGCCCGCGAGGTGGCGGTCTCTGTCGACCGGCTGGTCCACTTCGCCGGCTGGGCGGACAAGATCGCGGCCGTCCTCGGCACGGTGAATCCGGTTGCCGCGCCCTATTTCGACTTCTCCGTTCCCGAGCCGACGGGCGTCGTCGGGCTCGTCTCCCCCGAGAGCCCCGCGCTCCTTCCGCTCGTGACGCGCCTGGCCGCGGTGACGGTCTCGGGGAACGCGGCCGTCGCGGTCGCGCCGGAGAAGACGCCGATTCCCGCGCTCCTCCTCGGCGAAGTGATCGGGACGAGCGATTTTCCGGCCGGCGTGATCAACATCCTCTGCGGCCGGAAGGGCGAGCTGGTACCGGCCCTCGCGACGCACCGCGACGTCGACGCCCTCGACGACGGGTCGCTCGACGCCGCCTTGGGACGGCTGATCGACGAGGAAGCCGCCGACCGCGTCCGGCGGATCGCGCGCCCGAAGGCGTCGTCGCCGGCCGACTGGTTCTCCGCGCGCTCGTGCGAGGGGATCGCGGCCATCGAGCCGTTCCTCGAGATCAAGACGACCTGGCATCCCGCCGGGGCTTGAAGCAGCTCCTCTTCTTCGAGCCCGCCGGGGGGCGCTATTCGCGGCCCCCCGGACCCCCCGGCAGTGAGACGGGCCTGACACGTTGAAACAGCTCCTCTTCTTCGATTTGGACGACACGCTCGTCGATCACCACGCGGCCGAGGAGGCTGCGCACCGCGCCACGCACGCGGAGCTTTCCGGCGTCTTCGGCGCGGTGCCGTTCTCCGAATGGCTGGCCCGCTACCGGCGGAACAACCTCGCCCTCTGGGCGCTCTACGGGCGAGGCGAGATCGACCGCCACGAGCTGTCGCGCCGGCGCTTCGCCGAGCCGCTCGACGAGCTGGAGCTCGACCCGGCGCACGGCGAACAGGTCGGAGCCACCTACCTCGCCTCTTACGCGCGGCACTGGCAGCTCGTCGAGGGGGCCGAGGAGATCCTCGAATTCGCCGCGCGGCACGGCGTGGTCGGCATCCTGTCGAACGGCCTTCGCGAGCAGCAGTGGGCCAAGATCCGGACGTTCCGGCTCGACCGCTGGGTCTCGCACGTCGTCCTCTCCGAGGAGGTCGGCGCGATGAAGCCGTCGCGCGTGATCTTCGACGCAGCCGCCCGGGCGGCGGAGGGGGCGAACGTCCGGAAGGTCTACGTCGGAGACTCGTGGGAAACCGACGTCCTCGGCGCCAAGGCCGCCGGCTGGTTTCCGGTCTGGTTCGACCGCTACGGGCGCGGTGCCCCCGCTCCGGTCGTCTTCGTCACCCGGCTCCTCGACCTGAAGCCGCTTCTCGTTTGAGGGCTACCTCTTCTGCGGGACCGAGGGGGGCGTGAGCGTCGCCGCGTCGAGGAGGGTCTTCCGCATCGCCGAGATCAGCGCCTCGTTCTCCTTCGGCGGGACGAAGCCATGGTGCTCGAGAATGTGCCAGAGGCGGCCGACGATCGTCTCGCTCTTCGCCTGCCGGAGCATATAGTCGGTGGCGCCGGACTGGATCGCGAAGGCGAACCGGCTCCGGTCGATCCGCGCCGACATCAGGACGACGGGCAGGTCGGTCGTGACGGGCTGGGACCGGAGAATGCGGGTGACGTCGAACCCGTCCATCCCCGGAAGGCTCGTGTCCATCAGGACGAGGTCCACGTCCTCCTTCAGGAGGAGCTCCAGCGCCTTTTCTCCGCTGGCCGCGCCGATCGACTCGCAGGCGTAACGACCGAACTCGTCGGAAAGGTCCGTTCGCGTGCGCGCGTCGTCGGAGACGATGAGGATGACGGGCCGCCGCGTCTTCTTCGGGGGGGCGGGCGGAGCCTTCGGTCCGACGGGCGTCGCCGCCTTCCCGGCCGGGATCGAGGCGGCGGAGACGTCGAACGTCTGGCCCGGGATCGACGGAATCGGTGCGCCCGGCCCGGAGGGGAGCGGTGTGGAGTCGGGCTCGATCTGCGGCCAGTCGGGGCCTGGGACCGGCGCCTCGGGAGGGAAGACCGCCGGCCCGGGCGACGCGGCCGGAGCGAAAGGCCGGAGCATGGCCAGCTCCGCTTCCAGCTCGGCCGCCGAGGGGAAACGGGCGTCGGGGTTCTTCGCGAGCGCCCGGAGGATGATGGCGTGCAGCTCCGGCGAGATGTCCGGGAAACGCGACATCTCCTCCGGGATCGGCTCGGAGACGTGCTTCATGGCGATGACGAGGGGCGACTCGCCGTCGAACGGGACCCTGCCCGTCAGCATCTCGTACGCCATCACGCCGATGGAATAGACGTCGCTCCGCGCGTCCGTCGGCCGCCCGAGCGCCTGTTCGGGGGACATGTAGTGCGGCGTCCCGACCATCACGCTGTCGAGCGTCAGGGTGACGCTCTGCTTTCCCCGGGCGAGCCCGAAGTCGAGGATGGCGACGGCGCCGCTCTCCTCGACCATGACGTTCTGCGACTTCAGGTCGCGGTGGATGATCCCGAGGCGGTGCGCCGCGTCGCTCCCGAGAGCGATCTGCCGGAGGATGGAGATGGCCGTCGGCGGCGTGAGGCGCCCCTCGCGCTGGATGAGCGTCCGGAGGTCGGCGCCGGGGACGAACTCCATGGTGATGTACGGGAAGTCGCCGCTCATCCCGAAGTCGTGGATCCGGGCGACGTTCGGGTGCTTGATCTTCCGGTTGAGGTTGATCTCCCGCTTGAAGCGCGTCAGGAGCTGCTGGTCGTCCGTCTCCCAATCGGGGGAGAGGACCTTGATCGCCACCTCCTCGTCCAGCTCGAGGTCGTGCACGCGGAAGACGATCCCCATCCCGCCGCGCCCGATCGTCTCGATCCATCGGTAGCGTTGAGCGCCCTCGAAGAAGCGGTCGCGGAGCCGGTCGAGGTTCATTCGTCGGGACGTGTCAAGCGGACACCGTGCGGAGCGTAGCAGGCCGGGGGGCGTCGGGAAACGTGACCCGCGCCACGTTTCTGCCGGGAGACGCGTCCGGATCGCCGGGCGCGATAATCGGGGCGTCGTGAGAGGACGCGCCGCTTTCGTCGCCGGTCTGTTCGCCGCCCTCGCGGCCGCGTCGGGTACGGCCGCCGGACAGGCCCTCCCTCCCGACGCGCCGTCCGGCAAGCCCCTCCCGCCGTTCGTGCTGCCGGACCTGGAGGGGCGCTCCGTCGGTCCGCCGACCTTCGAGGGGCAGAGCCCGGTCGTCGTCGTCTTCATCAAGGGGACGTGGTGCCCGCACTGCGTCGACCTCCTGATCGAGCTCCAGAAGCTGAAGGAGACGGACCTTGCCCGCGTCCCGGTCCTCGTCGTCTCGCCGCAGCCGGCGGCGCAGACGTTGCAGTTCCTCGTCGCGCTCGAGGCGGACCGGAAGATCCGGATGACCCACCGCTTCCTGACGGACTCGTCCCTCCGATTCGCGCCGCGCTACGGCCTGACGCGGGAGGTCAGCGGCCGCCAGGGGAGGCCGGCGAACGTCCTGTACCTCGACCGCAACGGGCGGCAGGTCTGGGCCTGGAACGGCGGCCACGAGCAGAGCACGCCGGTCGGACCCTCACTTCACCAGCGCCTCGAGGAGATCCGGGCGCTCACGCCCTGAGGAAGCCGCTCCCGGGTCGGATCCGATTCCGTTCCGGTAGACTCGTTTTCGTGAGGCGCTTCCGGTGAGCTTCTGGGGTTCCCGCCGTGTCCTCGTCACGGGAGGCGCCGGGTTTCTGGGGCGGACCCTGCTCCGGAAGCTGGCGGACCGGGGCGCGGCCCACGTCGCCGCGCCGCGGGTCGAAGAGGTCGACCTGCGCGACAAGGCCGCGATCCGACGCTGCCTTCGCGAGACGAAGCCCGACCTCGTGATCCACGCCGCCGCGGTCGTCGGCGGCATCGGCGCCAACAGGGCCCACCCGGGGCGCTTCTTCTACGAGAACGCCATCATGGGGGTCGAGCTGATCGAGGAGGCGCGCCTCTCCGGCGTCGGCAAGCTGGTCTGCCTGGGGACGATCTGCGCCTATCCGAAATTCACGCCGGTCCCGTTCCGCGAGGAAGACCTCTGGAACGGCTACCCGGAGGAGACGAACGCGCCGTACGGCCTCGCCAAGAAGATGCTCCTCGTCCAGCTCCAGGCCTACCGGGCCGAGTACGGTTTCGACGGCGTTTTTCTCCTGCCGGTGAATCTCTACGGTCCGGAGGACAACTTCCACCTCGAGACGAGCCACGTCATCCCGGCCATCATCCGGAGGTTCCTCGAGGCGAAGGCGGCCGGCGCGGCGGAGGTCACGCTCTGGGGCGACGGCTCGCCGACGCGCGAGTTCCTTTACGTGGAGGACGCGGCCGAAGGGATCCTCGCGGCGGCCGAGCGGTATGACGGAGCCGAGCCGGTGAATCTCGGCTCCGGCGAGGAGATCTCCATCCGCGACCTCGCCACGCTCGCCGCCAGGGAGACGGGCTACACGGGCGCGGTGAGCTGGGACCCGTCGAAGCCGAACGGTCAGCCCCGCCGCCGCCTCGACGTCACCCGGGCCGGCGCGCTTTTCGGCTGGCGGGCGACGACGCGGCTGGAAGAGGGGCTGAAGAAGACCGTGGCGTGGTACCGGGAGAACCGGGCGGGGGCGCCGGTCTAGTAGCGGCCGCGCCCGCCGCCGCCGCCGTAGCCGCCACGTCCGCCGCCGCCGGTGCGCGGCTCCTGCGGACGGGCCTCGTTGACGCGAAGCGCCCGGCCGTCGACCTCGCGCCCGTTCAGCGCGCCCATCGCCTTCTGGGCGTCGCCATCGGCCATCTCGACGAAGCCGAAACCCTTGGAGCTGCCGGTGTCGCGGTCGGAGATGACGCGCGCGGACTCGACGTTGCCGAAAGGCTCGAAGAGGGCGCGGAGGGTGGAATCGTTCTGGGAGTAGGAGAGGTTTCCGACGTAGAGCTTCATCTGGGATCCTGCTGGAAGGTCCTCACCGGAGCGAGGATTGGAGGGGGAGAAGGTGAAGAAAGGGACGGGGCGAAGGTAGATGGTGGAGCTGAACGGGATCGAACCGTCGACCTCCTGAGTGCGATTCAGGCGCTCTCCCAAACTGAGCTACAGCCCCACCCGCTTGAGACAGGACCGCGAAGGGTAGCCGGATCCGGCCGGGGCGTCAAACCGGGGCCGGGGTCATTCCCGGGGGCGGCCGTGGTTGCTCGGAGATAATGGCGTTTCGGCCGCAAAGGAGCCGCAGCCCATGAAAGCGACGCGCCCGGGTCCCGTCGAGGTCAAGGAGGGCGAGGAGATCCTCGCCGAGGGAGAGACCGGGCGGGAGATGTACGTCATCGAAGAGGGGCGGGTCGAGATTTTCCGGAAGTCGGAGGGTGCGGAGCGCTCCCTCGGCGTCCTGGAGGCCGGCGACTTCTTCGGGGAGATGGGTCTCCTCGACGATCAGCCCCGAGGCGCGTCGGCCCGTGCGGCCTCGGACGCCCGGCTGCTGCTGATCGACCACACGACCTTCGACCAGATGCTGCGCCAGTACCCGGAGGTCTCCATCCGGATCATGAGGAGCCTCTGCCAGCGCCTCCGCGCGGCCGCCGCGGAAGCGCCTCCGCCGAAGAAAGAGCCCGCCAGCGAGGACGTCCCCGGGGCGGTCCCCGGAAACGAGGAGAACCCGACGGCTCCGACGGCCTCCCGGCCCGAACCCCCGGCCCCGCCGGCGGAGCCTGCGCCGCCGGTGCCGAAGCCTCCGGCGGTTCCCTCCGCCCCGGCGCCCGGTCGCCTCGTCGCGAAATCCTCGGGGACGGAGCTCGTCCTTCCGGCGATGCCGGAGATCCGCTGTGGCCGGTTCGACTCGGTGACGGGGACGCACCCCGACGTCGACCTCGCGCCCTTCGACACGAAACGCACGACGAGCCGGCGGCACGCGAAGATCGTCCGCGAGGAAGGCCGGCTCTTCGTGTTCGAGGAAATCGGGACTGCCAACGGGACCTTCGTGAACGGGACGCGGATCGCGACCGGCGCGAAGGTGGAGGTTCGGGACGGCGACGAGATCCGCTTCGGCGGCGCGGCGTTCGTCCTCCGGACGTCGTGAAAAGCTTCGAGATCCTCCAGAGCGAGAGGAACGGCTTTGCCGTCCTCGCGCCCGTCGGCCGGCTCGACACGAAGACGGCTCCCGACTTCGAGAAGAAGATCTTCGAGCTTCTCAAGGGGGGTACCCGTCGCTTCGCCGTGGACTTCACGCCGACCGAGTACGTGGCGAGCGCGGGCCTCAGGGTCCTCGTGATGCTCGCCAAGAAGATGGCCGGCGGCGAGGGGCGCCTCGTCCTGTGCGCGATGCAGGACACAGTCCACGAGGTCTTCGAGATCGCCGGGTTCACCTCGCTCTTCACCATCATGCCGACTCTCGACGAGGCGGTCGCCTCGGGAGGCGGCGAGATCCGGAGCGAGAAGCTCGTCGAGCGGGCCGCGGCCCTCCTCGGCAGGAGACGCGGAGCGCCCGCCCGGCCTCCGGTCGATCCGGACGTGGCGTTGCTGGCGGCGCGGGCCGCGAAGGCTCTGGGCGTGAAGCTCCCCGAGCCGCCGCCTCCCGCCGCCCCGCCTTCGGCCGCCCCGAAGGAGGAGAGGAAGAAGGGCAAGTGGTTCCGGCGCTGACCGCCTAGCGTGCGGCCGGCCCGAAACAGACGAGGGTCAGGTCGTCGCTCTGCGGCTCGTCGCCTGCGAATCCGGCGACGGCGGCGAGGAGGGCCCCGCGAACGGCTTCGGGCGTCCCCGCCGCGGCGGCGACGGCCTTCTTCATCCGCTCCTCGCCGAGGAGCGCTCCGCTCCGGTCGGCGGCCTCGGTCACGCCATCGGTGTAGAGAACGGCGACGTCGCCCGGACCGAGCGCGAAAGCGCTCGTCGGAAAGACCGTCGTCGCGGCGACGCCGAGAGGGAGACCGGTGCCGACCGGCACGGGAGCGACGTTCCCGGCCGCCCGCCGGAGGAGAGGCGCCGGGTGTCCCGCCGTGGCGACGCGAACCTTGCCCGTTTCTGCGTCGAGGACGAGAAGAGAGGCCGTGACGAAGACGCCGTCCTCCAGGTCTTCAGAGAGGGCCCGGTTGACGCGCCCGAGGATCTCGGCCGGATCGGTCCGGCCGACGGAGTGGTAGCGAACTTCGCTTCCGACCTTGGCCATCACGAGGGCGGCCGAGACCCCCTTCCCCGAGACGTCGCCGATGGCGACGCCGACGTAGGGGCGGGGAAGCTCCAGGAAGTCGAAGTAGTCGCCCCCCACCTCGAGGGCGGGCGCGTAGTGGTCGCAGAAGGACCAGCCGGGCACCTGGGGGACTCCCTTGGGCAGGAAGCGGGCCTGGATCCGCCGGGCGAGCGCCAGATCGCGCTCGAACACCTCCTGCTTCACGGCGCGGGCGTGGAGGCGGGCGCGCGAGAGCGCCAGCCCCGCCTGGCCCGCGAGGGCGAGGAGCAGCGCCATGTCGTCGCGATCGAAGGACTGGGCGGCGGCGCTCGAGTAGAGCGTGATGACGCCCGGAGTCTCGTCGTGCGCCAGCATGGGGACGCAGACGAGAGACCGGATGCCGAGAATCTGAATGCTCTCGGCCTCGGGAAACCGTTCGTCGAGCAGCGCGTCGATCGACAGGACGCCGCGGCGGTTCTTGATGACGTCCTGCACGATTGTCCGGCTCATCGCCAGCGGGCCGACGGCCGAGCGGCTTCGGACGGCCGCCGTTCTCATCTCGCCGGTCGCGGCGTCGGCAAGGAGGACGAATCCGTGATCGGCCTTCGGGAGGACGGCGAAGATCTCGTCGAGGACCCGCGCGAGGAGCGGCTCCTCGTCCAGCGTTTCCGAGAGAACGGTCCCCACGTCGTACACGAGCTGGAGGCGTCGCGCGAGGTCGGACGCGCCGCTTCCCGCCGAGAGCAGGGCGTCCACGGAGGACGAGGCCTTCAGCGACTGGAGGACGGTCTGCGAAAGGTCGCTGAGGCTGACGTCGGAGGTCGGGCGCTTCGCGCCGGCTGCCGGGGGGTTCCTGAAGTCGAGGAGGATGGCGCCGAAACGGATCTGGTCGCCGTCCCGGAGAGCCGCCGGCTCGCGGATCCGCTTCCCGTTCACCGAAGTTCCGTTCTGGCTTCCGAGGTCGGTCAGGACCCACGCCTCTCCGTGCCGGGCGAGGGTGGCGTGGCGGCGCGAAACCGAGGGGTCGGCCAGCTCCACGTCGACGAGGGACGTCCGGCCGATCGTGACGTCCTTCCGGATCTCGAAAGTCCGGCCGGCGAGGGTCCCGCTTTTGACGGTCAGGACGGGCATCGACTCACGGCTCGGCGACGGGCCGGCCGGGGGCAGTCTACCCCGCTCCCTTGACCCTGTTCGCCGGCGGCTGCTAGCCTTTCAGGTCCCCTTGCCGCAACGTTCGAGATCGCCGGCGTCGGGCCCCGGTCCCGCCGCCTCCACTCTCCACCGGTCGGAAGGGGAGGAGGCCTCCATGCGGGAAGAGCTAGCCCAGATCGATCTCTCGCCGATCGCGGACCTCGTCCGGATCAAGGGCGAGGAGGAGGTCCTCCGCGACCGGCTCGAGAAGATGGAAGGACGCAAGGAAAAGGTCACGGCGCTCGTCTACCGCCGCGTCCGGCAGGACTACGAGGGGCGGAAGGCGGCGCTCGAGGCCGAGTCGCGCCCCCTCAAGGAGAAAGCCCGCCGCGAGTACGCGAAGCTCCAGGTGCTGCGTGAGAAGGCGGAGCGCGCCGTCGAGGAAGCCTCTCTCGAGAAGGAGGAGCTGGAGTTCCGGCGCGATCTCGGAGAGTTCCCGAACGACCAGTTCCAGGAACGGCTGAATGGCTGCGAGCTTCGCCTCGCCGAGCGG
The DNA here is from genome assembly GCA_963801475.1 of uncultured Acidobacteriota bacterium. GTDB lineage: Bacteria > Acidobacteriota > Thermoanaerobaculia > UBA5066 > UBA5066 > DAOMFB01. The sequence goes on from CAWDEX010000001.1 coordinate 92,752, forward strand.
CAGGCGGAGCTGGAGGCGGTCGTCGAGACGAAGGCCAAGTTCGTTTCGGCCTTCCATACGGAGGCGGAGCTCGAAGGCCCCGTGGCGCCGGTCCCGGCCGCCCGGCCCCTTCCGCCTCCCCCGGTCGCGGCGGCTCCGGGCTCCGGCAGCGGCGTCCGTCCGCGCCCGGTTCCGCCGCCCCGGTCGGCCGATGCGACCGTCCTCGAGCCGGTGCCGCCCCGCTCGGCGGACGCGACCGTCCTCGAGCCGGTGCCGCCCCGCTCGGCGGACGCGACCCTCCTCGAGGCAGCGCCGTCGCCCGATGCCACCCTCCTCGAGCCGGGCTCGCCCCGGGCCGGCCGCGGGCCGGTCGTCAGCATCTCCGCCGAAGCCCCGGGGCCCACGGTGGTCCTCGCCATGCCGCGGCTCGTCGTGATGACCGACGACAAGGCGGGCCACGAGCACGTCCTGAAGCCGGGGATCACGGTTCTCGGGCGCTCGCCGAAGGCCGACATCCAGGTCCCCTACTCGGAAGTGTCGCGCAAGCACGCCGAGCTCGTCTGGGAAGCCGACGGATTCGTCATCCTCGACCTCGACTCGGAGAACGGCGTCTTCGTGAACGGCGAGAAGGTGAAGAAGCGCCCCCTGAAGGACGGCGACGGCATCCAGGTCGGCCCCCAGAAGTTCGTCTTCCGGGTCTAGTCGGAGAGCCGCTTCGTCAGCGTCAGCCGGTTCACGCCGTCCACGCGCGTCCAGGACTGCGTGTCGGTCATGCGCTTCACGAGGAGGATGCCGAGGCCGCCGACCGGCCGCTCGGGAAGCGGCGCGGCGACGTCGGGCTCGCGCCGGGACAGCGGGTCGAACGCGCGGCCGCGGTCCGAAACCGTCAGTGTCAGGAGGCCACCCGCGATCCCGGCCGAAAGGCCGATCGGAAGCTTCCGCTTCTTTCCGAACGCGTACTTGACCACGTTCGAGAGGACCTCGTCGAGGACGACCCGGAGATCCGCGATCGTCCGCCCCGGAACGCCATGGTCCGCCGCGAACCGGCCGAAGGCCTCGCCGGCCGACGCCACGCCGTCGAGGTCGGGCCGGACCTCGAGCGAGAGGTCCGCCACGGGCGAGGTCGTCCCGCCCAGACGCGCGGAGAGTCCGGGGGCCGCGATCTCCGCGAGAGAGAGCGAGGCCAGGACGAGAACCCGCCGGGCCAGTCCGGGTCCGTCCCGCGCCCCGTCGGGCGTCTCCGCCTCCGCGGCCGCCAGGTTCATCACGGCGCCGTGGACGAGACGCTTCACGATCCCGAAGGCGGCTTCGGAAAGAGGGGGCTTCCCCCGGTAGTTCTCCAGGCGCGCCCCCTCCCGATAGGCGGGATACCGCTCGAGGCCGAAGAAGAGGAGGGCGAGCCGCTGGTCGTACCGCCCGAACGTCCGGACGAGGCCGACCCAGTCGGCGAGAACTTCGTCGAGCAGGTTGTTCCGGGAGAGGCCCGCGGCACGAAGCGTGAGGTAGTGCGTCGCCTCGTGGTCGCGGCGTATCCGGAGCGAGAGGTCCCGCCATTCCGTCCCGGAATAGCCGGCGTCCACCGCCGGAACGCCGCTGTAAGGCCCGGACGAGAGGATGACGAAGCGGTCCTCGTAGAGCTCCTTCCGCGCGACGACGGCGGGCCACTCCGTACTCCAGTCGCCGTCCGGGTTCGCCGCCTCCCAGGCCCGGCGTCGGGCGTTCAGCCGGTCCCAGTTGTTGAAGCCCTTCACGAGGCAGGCGCCCATCGAGGGCGGAACGGGCACCGGTTCGTTCCGGGCCGCGAAAGCGCGGACGAGGCTCTCGAAGTCGGCCCGCTCGCCGGCCACGAGGACGGGGAAGCGCCCCGCCAGCGTCGGGTGGAGCGTCAGGGAGACGAGGTCCGGCCGGACCAGCGGAAGGCCGGGTGCCTCCGGGTCGTCCTCGGCCGGGAAGACCCCCTCCCGGGTGGCCGCGCGGTAGGACGCCGTGGCGCTGATTCCGTCGCGGATCGGAAACCGGAGCTGCGGGAGCCGGCGCGCCAGGGCCGGGACGACCCCCTCCGTCCGTGCTTCCCGCAGATAACGCTCCCAGGCCTCGAGGTGCGGCTCGTCGTCCGCGGGAATCCGGGACGAGCGGGCGGCCTCCTCCGGGAGAAGCGGGACATCGTAGGCGAGGATCTCGTCGAGGACGGTCCCTTCGGCGCCGGCGGTCCGGAGGAGGGCTGCCCGGTCCACGGTCGTCAGACGATCTGGCGCTTCGCGAGAGCGGCGAAGAGCCCGTCCTTCTCCATCAGCTCCTTGTAGCTGCCCATCTCGGCGATGACGCCGCCCTGCAGGAAGCAGATCCTGTCGGCATTGACGATGGTGCTGAGCCGGTGGGCGATGACGATTCGGGTGCAGTGGAGCCTGTCCATGCTCTCGGTGACGATCGCCTGCGCCTTGTTGTCGAGGGCGCTCGTCGCCTCGTCGAGGAAGAGCACCTTGGGGCGGTTCACGATCGCGCGGGCGATCATGAGCCTCTGCTTCTGGCCGCCGGAGAGGCCGCCGCCCCCCTCGCTGACGTACGTATGCATCCCCATCGGCATCTCGCGGATGTCGTCCGCGAAGCTCGCCGACTCCGCGGCCTGCCAGGCGTCGTCGATCGTCCGCGAGGTCGTGCCGACGATGTTCCGGAAGATGTCGACGGGCATGCAGCGTGAGTCCTGGAGCACGACCCCGAGCTGCTGGCGGACGAGCCGGACGTCCAGGGCCGAGAGGTCCTGCCCGTCGTAGAGGATCGACCCCTTCGCGGGCTTCTCGAAGCCAAGCAGGAGACGCATCAGGGTCGACTTTCCGCAGCCGGAGCCTCCGACGAACGCGATGAACTCTCCCGGATGGATCTTCAGATTGACGTCCGTCAGGATCCACGGGCTGTCCTCGGCATACCGGAAGTGGACGTGCGAGATCTCGATCTCGCCCTTCAGGGGTCCCGGAGGCGCCTTCGACTCGTCGATCTCGGGCTCCGTCGTGAGGATCGGGACGAGGCGCTCCCAGATCGGCACGGCTCTCAGAAGGGAGAGAGAGGCCTCGCTGAGCGACTGCATGGCCGCGAGGAACATCCCGAACGCCGCGGAGAAGGCGATGAATTCGCCCGTGGACAGGCCGCCGGCTCCGGCCGTGACGCCGGCCTTCGACTGCACCTTCGCCAGGAGGGAGAAGACGGTGATCGAGGCGACGATGGGGAAACCCGAGTTGAAGATCTGGACCGCCGACTGGATCTTGCCGCTTCGGAACGCGAGACGGCGCTGACGGGCGAAGCCCGCGGCCCAGACGCGGAAACCGTGGTCCTCGGCGCCGCTGACGCGGAGCTTGCCGACGCCCGAGATGAGCTGGAGAACGAGGCCCGAGAGCTGCCCGCGAACCGTCAGCTGCTCGCGCTGCGAGCGCAGCTGGATCATGTTGGCGGTCGTCGAGAACGTGACGAACACGAGGGTCAGGCCGATCCCGGCGAGGGCGAGCGGGACGCTGTAACCCAGCATCATGACGAGGTAGACGATCGAGCTGAGAGAGCCGAGAACGGCGCCGATTCCGGCGCCCGCGACGAGCTGCCGGATCGCGTCGATTCCGAGTGCGCGGTCCGCGAGGTCGCCCGCCGAATACAAGCGGAAGAACGTCGACGGCAGGTCGAGAAGACGGTCCCAGAGAGCCGCCTGCACGGCGTAGTCCATCCGCCCCTGCAGGCGCAGGACGGCGATGCTCTCGGTCAGCTTAAAGGCTGCCGAGGAGAAGGCCGAGATGACGAGGGCGAGGCAGAACTGGTACAGGAGGCCGCGCTCGGCCTGCGGGATGGCCGTGTCGAAGAGCCGACCCGTGAAGTAGGGCGTGAGGGCGCCGAGGGCGCCCAGTCCCGCCGCCATGAGGAGCAGCATCTTGAGGTCGCCCTTGAGGCCCCGGGCGCCGAAACGGATGACCTGATTGACGGTCAACAGGCCGCCGGGAAACCGCCGGTAGAAGGTGTGGCCGAAGGGGTGGAGCGTCTGGGCGAACTTCGGGTCGACGCGCCCCCGCTCGCCCGTCGCGGGGTCGACCCAGTCGTAGGCGGAGGCGCCGGCCGGCAGAAGGGCGATCGGCTGTTTCGTGGCCTCGGTCCGGGCGAGGATCGGCCCGTGATCGTGATCCCAGAAATTCCCCCGGAGGGCGATGACGCGCGTCCGGAACCGGGAGGCCGTGGCGACGAGCCCCAGCGTCTCCTCGTAGGCCCGCTCCACGTTCATCTCGACGGAGGGCTTTCGGGCTTCCATGCCGAGATCGGCGCAGATCAGCGAGCAGGCGCGGAAGATCGGGCCGAGGTCGGCCGTTTCGATGGCCTCGGCAGGCCGCTCGCCGGGGCTCGCCAGGATGCCGCCGATCTCGGCGTAGGCGGCGTCGCGGGCGCGGCCGGCCTGCACCGCCTTGCTCTTCAGGCGATTGAACTCGTCGACCGCCGCGAGGCGCTTGTTGACGAACTCCACCTCGCAGAGCGCCTCGTGGAAAGCGTCGAGGCCGGCCGCGAATCCGGGGGCGACGAGCGCGGCGCGGGTGGCGAGGGGAGTGAGCACCAGCCCGTCCGCGGACGACTCGACCCACCCCTCTTCGGTCACCGGGAACAGGACCGGGTCCCTCGCCACGCGGACCTCGGACATCCCGATCAGGAGAAGGCTCCCGGCGGGCGTCTCGACCCAGACGATGCCTTTTCGGGCGCGGGCGCGCTTCTGGAAATCGACGCCGAGAGGCTCATCGGGGTTGAGATCGAGCGGCTGGACGGGCTCTGGCGGGAGGTCGCGGACGAGGGCGTGGGTCAGCGCGAGGATCCAGCCCTCGACGAGCGTCGTGATCCGCTCGGCGTGCACAGGCTGTCCGGCGAGCTCGACGATCCGCCCGACGGCGATCTTCCGGAGCCGGGTCCCGCTCTTCCCCGCGGCGAGAAAGGCCGACCCCTGTCCGTAGCGGCCGAGATCCATGCCGAAGAACGCCTGACCCGGCTCGGCGCCCACGAAGAAGGACCGGGCGCCGGCCGCCTCGCCGTCCTTGACCGTGACCGTGAAGATGTCCATCCGGCCGGACTCGACGAGCCACATCGAGGACGGGTCGTCGAGGAAGAACGGCCTGTTGCCGCTGACGAGGACCTCCTCTCCTTCCTCCTCGAGCTTCGAGACCGCCCTCATCTGGAGGCTTTTGAGAACGTCCGCGAGGGGAATGGCGCTCGTCTGCGCGAGCTCGAGGTCCCCTTCCTCCGCCTCGGCGCTCTCGAGAAGGACTTCGAACACGGTGTGCCCGACGCGGAAACGATCCATGTGGGCGAGCTGCTTCTCGGTGATCCGCTGGTCGCCGACCCAGGTGCCGTTGGCGCTCTTCTGGTCGGTCAGCGTCACGCCGGACGGGCCGGCCGCGACCTGTGCGTGGCGCCGCGAGATGTTCGGGTCCTTCAGGGAGATGTCGCACTCGTCGGCGCGCCCGATCAGGCACGGCCGTTCGAGGGGGTACTCGCGACCGACGAGCGCCTCGTCCCGCGACTCGGCGATCCGGAGACGGCTCCCGCGTACGGAGACGGGAGCGGCGGCAGGGGAAGCGGGGTGGGCGCTCAACGGCCTCTCCTCAGTGCCCCGCGATCAGGTGCTGGTAGAACCCGTCCTGGTCCTTCATCTCGTCGTGGGTGCCGCGCTGGACGATCTTCCCGCGGTGGAGGACGACGATCTCGTCGGCGTCGCGGATCGTGCTGAGCCGGTGGGCGATGATGATGCAGGTGCAGCCCCGGCGGCGGAGCGCATCGTCGATCGTCGCCTCCGTCGAAGGGTCGAGAGCGCTCGTCGCCTCGTCGAGGATGAGGACCGTCGGTCCGCCGGCGAGCGCGCGGGCGATCTCGAGCCGCTGCCGCTGTCCGCCGCTGAAGTTGCCTCCTCCCTCGGCCACGATCGAGCCGTAGCCGCCGTCGCGCTCCTCGATGACGGCGTGAATCTCGGCGTCCCGGGACGCCTCGATGACCCGGGGCATCGGAAGGGTTCCGTCCCACATCGTGACGTTTTCGCGGATCGTTCCGCCGAAAAGGAAGACCTCCTGGTCCACGAGGCCGATGGAGTTCACGATCAGGTCGCGGGGAAGCTGGTCTCTCGGGGTTCCGTCGAATAGGACGTCGCCTTCCCACGGCTCGTAGAGTCCCGAGACGAGTTTCGCGACCGTCGACTTGCCGCTGCCGCTCGACCCGACGAGGGCGACGCGCTGCCCCGGCTTGATGACGAGGTTGAAGTTCTCGATGAGCGGGGCCTCGAGCGGGCTGTATCCGAAGGTGATGTTCCGGAGCTCGACGTGTCCGGAGAGCTTGACGGTCCGCTTCTCGGCCGGGGCGGCGGCAGGGAGCTCGCGCGTGTACTGCTTGTCGAGCGGGTAGCGGAGAACGTCGTCGAGGCGGTTCATGTCGGCCTCGAGCTCCTGAAGGCTCGAGCCGAAGGTCACGAAATTGTCGAGCGGCCGCGTGAAGCTCGCCACGAGCGTCTGGTAGGCGACGAGCATGCCGACGGTGAGCTGGCCATTCATCACCTTGAGGCCGCCCAGGAGGAGGACGGAGGTCGTGATCAGCGTGCTGACGAACGGCGGGACGGCCGACGTCCCCTCGGACAGGATGCCGATCTGCTGCTCCCCGTTCAGCGCCTTGGCCTGGTAGCCGGCCCACCGGGAGAAGAAATCCGACTCCGAGCCGGTGGCCTTCAGCGTCTCGATCATCTTGAGACCGTTCATCGCGGTGCCGAGGAGCTTGCCCTGCTCCTTCTGGAGGCGACGGCTGGCGTCGATCCGCTGGCGGGAGATCAGCCGCACCGCGAGGATGTTCAGGGCCGACAGCGCGATGACGACGAGGGTCAGCACGACGTCGTAGAGGAACATGAGGACCGCGTAGAAGACGATGAGGAGAATGTCGAGGGCGGTCGATGCGAGCCGGCCCGAAATGATGCTCGCGACCTTGTCGTTGATCTGGACGCGGGAGCCGATCTCGCCGGCGTACCTCTGCGAGAAGTAGGAGACGGGAAGGCGGAGGATGTGCGAGAAGAATTCGCTCGAGGTCTTCACGGCCAGCTTCGTCTCGAGACGGAGCAGGTAGTACGACTGGAGGAACGTCAGGATCACCCGGATCAGCGCGGTGATCGCCATCCCGGCGAGAAGGGGGCCGAGGATCGACGTGCGGTTCGACACGAGGTAGTCGTCGATGAAGATCCGGGCGAACGTCGGAACGACGAGCCCCGGGAGGACGAGGGCCACGCCGCAGAGAAAGACGAAGAGGAGCGCCGTTTCGGAGCCCGCGAGCCGACGGGCCAGGGCGGCGGCCATCCCCGCCTTCGACCCCCCGGCTTTGAAATCGGGCCCCTTCTCGAAGGTCAGGACGACGCCGGAAAAGGAGGCGTCGAGCTCCTCGAAGTCGACGACACGCGGCCCCTGCGCCGGATCGTTCAGGTAGACCTTCCCCTTCCTGCCGAATCCCTCGAGGACGAGGAAGTGGTTGAAGTTCCAGAACAGGATGCAGGGGTAGTTCACCTCGTACAGGTTCTCGAGCTCGTACTTGAAGCCCTTCGCGACCAGTCCGTACTTCCGCGCCGCCTTGATGACGTTGGACGCCTTGCTTCCGTCGCGGGAGACGCCGCACTCCACGCGGAGCTCTTCGAGCGGCACGACCTTCTTGTAGTGCCCGAGGATGATGGCCAGCGCGGCGGCTCCGCACTCCACCGCCTCCATCTGGAGGATCGTGGGGCAGGGCGCACGCTTGATGGGGGGCTTGGGCGTCGCTGCCGGCTTCTCCGGTTCCGCCCCGGCGGTCGTCCCGGGGCTCGCGTTGTCTTCCATGCGCGGCCCCTAGCTCGTGCCGAGAGTCTTCTTGACGATGGGGAGTACGTACGAGATCGGCCGGCGGTCCTCCACGACGACCGTCCCTTTCGACAGCGTTCCGCTGAAGATCTGGGTCGGAGGCCCCTTGGACGACGACCACTTGAAGCCGCTCGGCGTCGTGGCGTCGGCTTCGAGGGTCGCGACGACCTCGATCGGCGCCGACTTCCCGATCAGCTCCTCCGCCAGCTTGTCGTTCCGGAGGACCCGCCGGAGCCCCTCGGGCGTCACGGGGAACTCGGAGACCGTCTTGACCTTACCGAGCAGGAAGCCGTACTCCTCGGCCTTCACGGTCGACGGTGCGATGCGCACCGCCATGCCGGGGCGGACTTTCTTCCCCTCGCCGGCCGGGATGTAGAGGACGGTCTCGAGGGCGCCGGCGAGCGGTTCGAGCGTCAGGAGGCGCTGCCCGGGAGCCACGAGGCTTCCCGAGGTGGCCGTCACCTCGAGAATCCGCCCGGCGTAGGGACTCTTGAGCTCCGTCGTCGAGCCGAGCCGCCCCTCCATCTCCGTGATCTGCCGCTTCAGGTCGTCGACACGGAGCTCCTCGCCGGACTGCACCATCTGGTTCTGGGTGATCATCTGTTCGGTGCTGGCGAGCTGCTCCTTCGTCCGCATCAGCGTGGCCTTCGTCAGGATCCCCTTCTTGACGAGACCCTCCTGCACCGCGATCTTCTCGCGCAGCTCGCGCGCCTGGGACTGGTACTGCGACAGGAGCGACCCGCCCCGGCTCTTCAGGTTGCGGCTCTGCCCTTCGATTTGGGCGAGCTGGGCCTTCGTGTTGTCGAGCTTCAGCAGCAGCTCGGGCTGGTCGATGCGGGCGATGACCTGGCCGGCCTGGATCCGGTCCCCGGCCTTGACCGTGATCTCGTTGATCCGCCCCTGCGCACCCGACGTGACGTCGAAGACCTCGGCGCCCCGGATGAGGATTCCCTGTCCTTCGACGGTGATCGGAATCTTGCCGACGACGCTCCAGACGACGGCGAACGCCAGGACGATTCCGAGGCCCGCCAGGGAGATCCACCCCATCGGCGACGTCACCTGGAGCATGACGTCGAGCTGCTCCGGGGAGGAGAGCTTGTCGAGAGCGCTCTTGCGGAAGATGTCTTTCGATGGCTCAAACACGGTGCCGTACCCCCCTTCGAAGCCAGCGCGTCCGGGTCGTCCGGGATCCCCCGGGGCTCATCACGGCTTGGGCGGTGCGGGCACCCCGGTCGGCGTGACCTCGCCGAACTTTACCGTGTCGTCGGCGATCGCGTAGGAGAGAAGCGAACCCGTCTCGAAGCGGAGGCGGCTTGCGCGCGTGGCGTACATCAGGCGGGCCGCGACGAGGTCCGACTCGGCCTGGGTCCTCACTACTTCCGTCGTCAGCGTGTCGATCACGGTCGTCTCGCCGCCACGGAAGCGTTCGAACGTCGATGCGACGACCTCCTGATTGCTCGCTACGGCGGCCTCGCGGATCCGGACTTCGGCGGCCGCCGTCGCCAGGGCGCTGGAAAGCTGGACGACGTTGGCCCGGACGGTCCTCTCGAGGTCCGCCTTCGAGATGGAGGCGTTCCCGACGAGCGACTCCGTCTGGACGTACTGGCCCTTGGCCGCGTTGTTCTTGAACGGGAGCTCGAAGGAGAGCGTCACCTGGAAGCTGGGGCCGACGTACCGACCCTGGAAGCTCCGCCAGTAACCGGTCGGGTTTCCTACGCTCATGATGCTGAGCCGCGGGTCCTCGTAGATGCCGTTGTAGCCGGCCTGGACGGAGAGGTCGAGCCTCGGCCTCAGGTCGACCCGGGATCCCTTCAGCAGGTAGTCCGCGGCGGTCACGCGGAGGGCCGCGGCCTTCACGTCGGCCCGCCGGGCGATCGAGGCGTCCAGAAGCCGGGCCAGGGCGGAGGCGTCCAGCTCCGTTACGTCCTCGCCGGCGGGGAGCGGATCGGCCGCGAGGGGCGCGAAGGAGACGTCGGGGACGGCCAATCCGATCGCAACGGCGAGGTCGACTCGCTTGCGGGCCACGTCGCGGCGTGCGGCGGCCAGGCCGCCTTCGAGATCGGCCGTCCGCGCGACGATGCGGCTCCTTTCGGCCCTGGGCAGCTCGTCGGCCTCGATGAGGGCACCCGTCACCTCGTCGATCTTCCGCTGGGCGGTGGCGGAGCGCTCGAGCAGGGCCGCGACCTCCTGGGCGGCCGCGAGATTCCAGTAAGCGAGGGTCGTGCGAAGGGCGCAGTTGGTGGCGGTGTGCGCGAGGCTCTCGAGCGCCGCCCGGTAGTTCTCCCGCGCGGAGTTCTCTCCCGCGGCCACGGAGTCCCTCCCCGCGTTCTTCAGGAGCGGGACGTCCAGCGTGAAGCCGACGACGCTGCGGTAGAGGGTCGGGAGGCCCCGGCCGCCTTCCGAGGGATCGAGCGACTTGTCGGCGTAGGTGTTTTCGGTCCCCGCGAGGAAGAGAACGGGGGCCACGGTCAGGCCCGACCGCGTCGGGATCTGGAAACGGAGATCGACCTGGAGGGTCTCGTAGTTGAGGAGCGAAGGGAGCGCTCCGATCGCCAGGAGCTGCTCGTCGAAGGAAGGAATGAAGACCTGCCGAAGGAGCTTGAGGAGACTGGTGACCCGGAGCCGCTGCTGCTCGAGGAGGGCCCGGTAGAGGCGGTTGGACGGCGAGTCCTGGGGAATGCTCGCCGCGGCGGCCTGCCCGTCAATGAGCGTCTGAAAGGTCTGGACGTCGGTCGGGTTGACCTTGTCGAGGCAGATGGCGGAGCCATTGATGAAGTACTGGCGGCCCTGGCAGTCGGGCAGCGGAAAGCCCTTGTCGTCCGTCAGCCCCTTGGCGATGTCCGTCGCGACCTTGGAGAACTCCGTGGACGCTTCGCTCAAGAACGTCCGCTTCCTGACCTCCCCCCTGAGCTGGGACAGGGTCAGGGCTCTCTTGGTGCGGTTGTACTGCGGCGTGAACGTGAGCACGTTGTCGAATTCGCCCGAGGCCGCCTGCAGAAGGCCATGGCGGAGGTCGACGGCCTGCCGCGCGAAGAGAATCTCCGGGGCGTAGTCGAGGGTGAGGCGCAGGGCCTCGGCGAGCGTGATCTTCTCCTGCCGGATCTCGGGCGCCACGAGCGCCGGCGGGGCGGTCTGAGGTGTCGTGGAGCCGGCCGGCTCCGCACGGACCCCGAGGCTGGCGGCCAGAGGAAGGAGGAGGAGGGCCGCCCCGAGGCGGCCTCCCGGCGGTTGGTTTCGCGTCTCGTGCACGGCGATCCCCCTCACCGGGCCTTCGGCGAGGTCGGCAGGTGGAGGAAGGCGTCTTCGCGAACGACGTTGCCTCCCGCGGTCTCTTCGACGAGCGTGCCGGTCTCGTACCTGAGACGGGCGAGAAGCGTCGCATAGACCTGCTGGGCCTGGGAGTAGGTGACGAGCGCGTTCGTCTGGTAGTCCTGCGTCAGGATGGAGTCGAGCAGGCTCGTCTCGCCCGACCGGAACCGTTCGCTCTCGGAGTCGATCGTCATCGCGTAGGCCGCGACGGCTTCCCGCGTCCGTTCCACCTGGTCCGCTGCGTCGCGGAGCGTGGCGAGGGTCTGCACGATGTTGGCCTGGATGTTCCGGCGGAGATCCCGCGCGTTGATCGTCCGCTGTCCGAGCTGCGCCGTCGACTGGACAAAGAGGCCCCGTGCCGTGTTGTTCCCGACGGGCTTCTCGAAGACGAGACCGGCCTGGAAGCTCGGGGCCGTCCAGCCGTGGGACATCTGGGCGAGGCTCGTCTCGGCGATGCCGTCGGCGGTGACCTGACCCGAGACGTCCAGCTTGGGCCGGAGGTCCGTCTCGGCCTTGCGGACGAGGACGCCGCCCGACTCGACGAGCTTGTAGGCGGCCTTCAGGTCGTACCGGCGCTCCAACGCGAGGCTGGTGAGCGGGGCGGGAGAGAGGGCGTTCAGGACGTCGCGCTCGATGGCTTCCGGGAAGGCGTCGGCCGCGAACGGGGCGTTGACACCGCTGTCCACGGCGACCCCCATCGCAAGGGCGAGGGAAACGCGCGCCTCGTCCACGAGTCGGCGGGCGCTGGCCACGAGGGCCTCTCCGGACGCCCGGCTCGCAAGCGCCCGGGCGCGCTCGGCGCGAGGAACCTCGTCGGCGGCGATGAGCGCATCGGTGATCTCGAGGGACCGTGTCTGCAGACCGGCCGACGTCTGCGCCGCCTTCAGGACCTGCTGCGCCCCGACGAGATTCCAGTAGGCGGCGACCGTGTTGAGGACGCTGACGGACGCCTGCCATTTGTAGGACAGCTCGCTGGCTTCGTAGTCGATCTTGCCGGCCATTTCGAAGGCGTCCGTCGCGTCCCGTCCGCGCCCGCGGAGAAGGGATGCGTTGATCGAGAAGCCGACGCTGGCGGTGTACTGGTCCTCGATGCCCATGCCGCCGTTCTCCGCCTGCTTTTCTTTTCCCTTGTAGCCGTTCGCGCTGTAGGCGCCGGAGGCCAGAAGGCCCAGCGTGACGCCGTCCCGATACGGGAAGAGGGCCTTGAGGTCGAGAGAGACGTTCGTCTGCTGGGTCTCCTTGGGGACGCTGCCGAGTTTCTGGAGGCGCACGGTCTCCTTGGCCACGGCGGCCGACGACTGCGCGAGATCGGCCTTTGAGCTGGCGAGGTTCGTCGCGATGTAGGCGTCGCGCTCCGCGATCAGGGCCGCCTTCTTGGCGGGATCGGTCTCCGCGGCGATCTGCTCGTTGTAATTGTCGACTTTCGACTGGACGAGGACGAGCTTCGCATCCGGCACGGTCATCTCGTAGGTGAACGGATTCGCCTGGAGCTTCGTCAGCTCGGTGACCTGCGCCTGATAGGTTTGGACTTCCCTCTGGCTGGCGTCTATTTCCTTCTGGATGTCCGACCGGTTCTTCTCCTCGGCCTGTTGCTGCGAGAGCGTGAGGGCCTGCTGCGTGAAGAGGTACTGGGCCGTGGCCGCGATCGACGAGTCGAACCGGCCGGTCTCGGACTGCCAGAGACCCTTCGCGGCGAGAGAATCCTGCGCGCGGAGCTTGATGTTCGGGTCGTTTTCCAAGGTGATCCGGACCGCGTCGAGGAGAGAGATCCGGTTGCCCGGGAGGTTCAGCGTCTGCGGCTCGTAGAGGGGCGGCGGCGCTTTCCGCGGCGCGTCCGCCGCATGGAGGCGCAGCCCCGAAATCCCCGGGGCGGCGAGGCCGAGGACGAGAAGAAGGGCCGAACGGACCAGCAGCTTTCTCATGGATCCTCCTGAGAACCCGGAGCGGAGATCGCCTCCGCGGGACGGCGAGTCAAAAGAGCTGAACGGGATGTTGGGCGAAAACGCTAGCATCGCGGCGAGGGATCGTCAACGGAGTTGGAGGCGCTTGCCTCGACGGCCGGACGAAGACGTTTCTCGGTGCCCCGCGTCTCGCCGAAGAAGGTGGCGACGGGGCGGCACCACCGCGCGAGAAACCGCGCCATCCCTTCGTGGACGATGGGGACGGTGAGCGTGCACTCCTCGAAGGAGGTCGCGGAAAGCCGGCGGATCGACTCCGAGTAGACGGGGACGAGCTTCCCCCGGCGGGCGAGGTCCCGGCGGAGGAAGCTGCAGGTGAACCGGACGAGCTTGTCGGAGAGGGCATGGTTGATGACCCAGCCGACGATCTCGCCCTTGTACCTCACGCCGAGACTCGACACGGGCTCGAAGCCGGACGGGTCGTGCCGCCACGGCTCGAGGTCGGGCTTGATCCAGTGACGCTCCTGCTGCGAGCGGATGAGAGCCTCGCGCTCGGAGGACGTCAGCTCGGCCCACGGGAAGACGGTCAGGGAGTCGCCGAGCGGATAGCGGCCGTACCACTCCGTCCGGCGCGCCCCCTCGACGGTGAACCGCATCGTGAGCATCCGCGTTCGCGGGGGTTCCCACCCCGCCTTCGCCAGGACACGCTCGAACGCTCCCTGGGTCGGCTGGCCCGTCATGTAGACGCCGTGAAGGCGGGCGATGCCGGTTCGACCGAGCCGGTCGGCGGTCTCCTCGAGGAGGCGTGTCCCCACTCCCGCCTCGCGAGAAGCCGGTGAGACGAACAGGGAGAGGACCTCGACGGCGTCGGCCGGAGGATCCGGAATCTCGGCGAGAACCAGCCCCGCCGGGCCGCCGGCGCCCAGCGCGCCGAGGGCCCACGGCGTGACTGTGGGAAGCGAGGCGACGTCGACATGGCGGCGCGCCTTCTTCAGGTCGAGGAGATGCCGGTAAGCCGGAAAGGTCATCTCCAGAAACCGCGGGTCGACCGGCGCGCGGAGCTCCTCGATCCGGATCCCGGCCGGGCCCACGGCCTCCGCCGGAAAGTCGGATTCCGCCCGGAGTACGGGAGTCACGAGCGTCGGCTCCGCTCGGCGCCGCAGCGCTCGCTCGGGGCCGCGGAAAGCGAGCACGGACGGGAGCATGTCCGGATCTGCAAGGCGGAGAAGCGTGTATCCGATACCCGCCTCGCCGCGGAAGAGGCCGGGAGAGATCGGGACACCCTCCGCCTGCATTCCCCTCAGACGGAAGCCCCGTTCCGCGGCTCCGGCCAGGAGCGCCGCCGTCCGCCGCCGCGCCGCCGTGAGTAGTTCGCTTCGCCGTCGCACCCGGCCGAAGACGAGGAGCGTCTCGATGAGGCCGGCGTTTCCGCAGCAGAGGTGGTCCACCGAAAGACTCCCGGAAGCCGCGGTCGTCTCGAGGGCCGCGTCGGCGGCCTCGGCGGCCTCCTCGAGGCCGGGTATTCCCGAGAGCTCGAGGTGGGCGAGGGCGATGCCGGGTGCCCCGTGGCACCAGGCGGTCATCCAGATCCGGCCCTCGGATCCCTGGCCGGGCACGAGAGCGGGCCAGTTCTTCCGGACCGGGTCGAAGCGGCGACGTACGAATCGGATCGCGTGAGCGGCCGCCTCGCGGAATTCTTCCCGACCCGTGGCGACGAAGAGGCGTCCGAAGCCGAGCGCGATTCCGGAAGCGCCGTGGGCGAGGCCGGCCTGGAAGAGCCCGTCCCAGGAGGGCCAGCCCCACCCGTCGTCGCCGAAATCCCGGGCGTGCGCCCGGAGATGCTCTCCGCAGGCACGAGCCGTCGCGAGAAGGGCGGGCTCGCCGGTCGCTTCGTGGAGGGAGAGGAGACCGAGGATCGCGCCGGCCGCCCCCCCCTCGAGATCGAGGCGGGAATCCGCCGCGATCCGTTCGGGCGTGATGTGAGGGGCGAGGCGGGCTGCCGTCTCGAGAACTCCCTCGCCCGTAAGCAGGCCGTCGAGCTGGGTCAGCGCCCAGAGGACGGACCCCAGCCCGCTCGTGGCCCCGAGCCCCTCGTCCCGGAGAAGGAGCGCGGGCCGGGGCGCCTCCAGAACGAGCTGGATGGGACGGCAGACGGCCCGCGCCGCCGCGGCAAACTCCGGCCGCGCCGTCCGACGGGACAGGGCCGCGAGATAGAGAGCCAGTCCGACCGCGCCGTGGTAGAGGTAGTACGCCGCGCCCTGGTCCCGCCTCTCGGTCCCTTTCACGAACTCGGGGGCAAGCCACGTGATCGACCCGTCGTCGCCGGCGATCGCGCGGGAGAGGAGCCCCTCGGCGATTTCCTCGGACGTCCGGACGAGGACGTCGTCAGGAAGGTCCTCTCCCCCCGCCGAGAGAGCCGTCGCCTCGGCCTCCTCGACGGTGGCTTCCCAACGCCGCACCGGCGAGAGAAGCGTGTCGAGGATCTCGAGCTGCGACCGGAGTTCCTCCTCGGTCATCCGGTCCAGGCGGTCCCGGACGGCTTCGAGACCGGAGGCGAGGAGGTGTCCTTCGATGGTCTCGCCGCCCGAGGTCCGGATCAGGCGGCTGCCGGCGCCGACGGTGACGCAGGGAATGTCGAGATTCTCGAGCGACGCCCGCTCGTCAGCCACGAGGGGCCAGAGGGATGGTTTCTCCGTCGACTCGAGCAGCGGTCGGGTCAATGCGTCGATGGCCCAGGACCGCACGTGTCCTTCCCGGAGGTAGCGGGGCGAGGAGAGGACGTGAAGAAGCCGGATGTACTGATCGCTCGCCCGGAAGACGAGCCGTGTTTCCGCCCGCGCCGCGGCCTCGAGAGGCCCGGCCGCTGCGCGAATCTCCTCTTGATGAGAAAGGACGAAGCGGTACGTGGCTTCGAAGCCGGCGCGGACGGCGCCGGGGACGTCGGCCGCCTTGAGGCGGCGCCCGCGGAACGAAGGGAGGTTCGACGCCGGCGGGATCTCGCCCGTCCTCTCCTCCAGCGCCATCTCGTCCGTATTCGTCCGGACGAAGACGCGTGCCGGCGCCGACGAGGGATAGCCCCCCGCGCCGGAGAGCCCGCCCACCTCCTCGCGGCGGCCGTCGGGAAAGACCTGCTCCAGCGAGAGGAGACCCGTCGAAACGAAGGAATTCCTGAGACGCTGGCCCAGCCGTGAAAACGCCGTCCTCGGCCCGGCCGCGGCGCCGCCCGCGACGAGCGGCTGAAAGGCGAGCTCGCCGTCGACGACGACGGGTCCGAGCGGCCCGGCCACGACGTTGTCCATGTGGAGGTCGTGGACGCCGCAGAGCCATGCGGTGCAGAGAAGGCCACCGGCGTTCCGGAAATAGGCCTCCACCGCCTCCTCGGAGGCGAGCTCGGCTCCCTCCTGGAACCTCGTCCAGCCATAGCCCGCGCGGGCGAGAATCGGGAGAGGCGGCGGGACGGACGCGCCGCGGGAAGCCATCCAGCCCAGCAGGTCGCTCCAGGCGACCTCGGCGCTCATGGTCCGGGGCTTGTAGACGAGCCGGACTCCCGATGCGAAAGCCAGGAGGGTCACAGAGCGCCCCCCGCCATGGCGGTCTCCGAGCCCGGGCGTCAGGGCTTCGACGTCGCCGGCTGCCCCGAACGCCCCGGAGAGGGCTTCGGCGTCCGATTCAAGGCGGCCGCAGAGCTCGGACGCGAAAACGACCCACGTCTCGGCGAGGGTCGAAAGAAGACGCGCGAGGACGCTGTATTCGAGAAAGAACGGAAGGAGCCCGCCGTCGAGGAGCGACTGGACGAAGGGATCGTAGATCTCGCGCCCGCCCGGAGTCTCCGCGACGAGTGAGGCCGCTCCGCGCCGTTCCTGCCGAAAGAGGTCGAAGAGGCCGTAGAGGATCCCTTCCGCCTGCTGACCCATCTCCCGGAGAAGCCACGATTCCAGCGCGCGCCGTGCCGGAGGCGCGAGGCGCGCAAGCCCGCTCCCGGCGCGCGATGCCAGTCGGGCGCGAGCGGTCCTGAGGAACGGAAGCCAGAGCTCCGCGAAGCGAGGCACCCCGTCCGCGTCGAGTCCATGGAGCTCCGGGGGGGTCCGGCCGGCCCGAAGCTCCTCGAGGACCGCCGCGCAGGCGGAAACTGCCTCGGCGAGAAAGGCCGTCCATTCTGGAAGCGGGGCATCCTTCGGTCCCGGGGAGGCCGCCACGATCCGCCGCGCGCTCTCCGGAGTCAGACCGTCCCACGCGAGGCGTTTTCTGAAGAGATCCGGCCGCGACGGGGCGACGACGTCTGCCCAGAATTCCAGGGCCTCGGGGGAGGCGGTCCCGACGTCGGCACGCTCCGCCCTCCTCACGCGGTCGTCCCAAGTGCGGGCGCGAGACGCGATGAGCCGGAGGTCGGAAGTCGTCTCGTTCATGCCCTCGGGAAGAAAGGAGCCACCTGCTGCGTCCGGCAGCAGGTGGCTCCTCGTCGGGATCGTGTCTCGGAGGCCCCCGGGCCCGCGTCGGGCGCGGGGCACGGAATCAGACGAGCTTGACGGTGGACTGGAACTCGTTGCGGGTGTTGAAGCCGCCCGTGGAACTGCTGCAGGTGTAGGTGTTGCCCGTCTGCGTGTCATTTCCCTTACCGCCCGCCACCATCTCGAGCGCGGCGTCACCGAGCTCCTTGCCGGCCTGCGGAACGTACGGGACGATGACGTAGATCGTGTCGGCGGTCTCTTCGACGGCCTTCACCTTGATCGCGGCCGGCAGCTTGTTGTTCAGCTGTCCTTCGATGACGGCCTTGGGGTTCTTGATCAGGTTGGCGCGGTAGTTGGGGTTCTTCTGGGAAAACTTGGTCAGGAGATCCTGGATCTCTCCGCGCGTCAGGTTTTCTGCCACCTTGAATCCTCCTTCGTCTTTTTGTTCGATCGTTTCGGATGGGTCGGGACGGCCCTATTCTGTGTCGCAGGAACGGGAGGGACCCCTTGCGGCGCCCGGCCTCAAGGGGCCCCTCGTCGGGTTCGACTGTCGGAAGTTCCCGGGCCCGTGTCAGGCGCCGGGCACGGAATCAGACGAGCTTGACGGTGGACTGGAACTCGTTGCGCGTGTTGAATCCGCCCGTGGAGGTGTTGCAGGTGTAGGTGTTGCCCGACTGCGAGCTGTCTCCCTTACCACCCGCCACCATCTCGAGGGCCGCATCGCCCAGCTCCTTGCCGGCTTGCGGGATGTAGGGGACGATGACGTAGATCGTGTCGGCGGTCTCTTCCACCGTCTTCACCTTGATGGCGGCCGGCAGCTTGTTGTTCAGCTGTCCTTCGATGACGGCCTTCGGGTTCTTGATCAGGTTGGCGCGGTAGTTGGGGTTCTTCTGGGCGAACTTCGTGAGGAGATCCTGGATCTCTCCGCGGGTGAGGGCTTCTGCCATCTGGAATTCCTCCTTCGTTTCCTCTTCCTACCTTCCCGGGTAGACCGAGGATTGCCTTGGTAGACGCAGCCGCCGTGCCAACGGAGGTCCGAAGCCATCGGCACGTGGAATCAAGGCTTTCCGGGGGGACGGGGCGACGGGGTGGAAGGGCCCTGGAGGCCTGCCTCCATCCGGTAGAGACCCGCCTCCAGATTTTGAGAATCCGTCTCTACCGGCGGGCCTCCGTTCCCGGCGAGCGGACGACATCTCCGGAACGACCCCGTCACCAGGCCCAGCCCAGAAGCTCCTCGGGCTCGCGCACGAGCCGCGTCCGGATGTCCTCGACGTCGATGGTCGCGAGCGCGCGCCGGTAGCCGTGCGTCCCGATGACGAGCGGCGGCTCCTCGTGGATCCGCCGCCAGAGGAGGTCGCACAGATCGTCCGTGCGCTCCTTCTGCCGGCGGTGGTAGTTGTAGAAGCCTTCGTGAAAGGCGCGATCGATCTCGGAACCTTTCGACGTGTCCCCGAAGAAGCTCCGGCGGGCCCGACCCGTGGCGCGCTGGGTCAGGACCTGCTTCTTCCGGCGCTGCCGGAGCTCGTCCGGCGCCATCCGGTCGAAGGTCTCGGGGCGAAGCGGTTCGGCGAGCCCTTCCGTGTCGATGGCCAGGTTGAAGAAGCAGTGCTCGAGGTCGACGAGGGTCACGACGCAGCGCCCCCCCGACTCGTCGAGGAAGGCGTTCCGCGGGCGGACGTCGGCGTTCGAGAAGAGGAGGGCGAAGGCGATATGCCTCCCGAGCTCCCAGGCGATCCGGGGGCTGAGCTCGCCGGCGTATTTCCGCCCCGGCGCCTCGGAGATCGCGAGTACCGGCTCGGCCGCGTCCACGAGACCGGCCCGGCAGGCGGGGAGGCCCGTCTCCGCCTGCAGGCGGTAGGCGAACTCCTCGACGTGCGCGGTCTCCGGGAAGAGGAAACGCTTGAGGAAGAGGCGATGCGGCGGTCCGTCGAGGTCGGCCGCGAAGACGAGGTTGTAGCGTCCTTGCTCGTCGTCCTCCACGGGGGCGAGCCGCTCAACGCGGAACCGGTCGCCGAAGGCCGCAAGCTCCCCGCCTTCGGCCACCAGGGGCGCTGGCGGGCGCCGCGAGAGGTCCCAGAGGCCGAGATGCGCCGCCGAAGGCACCGTTCCGTCCCGACCGGCGACCTTGACGCCGACCGTCCCGAGGCCGAGGGCCGAAGGCGCCTCGACGTCGTTCGCCAGGGAGTCCCCGACCGAGAGCACGCGCTCCGGCGCCGCGCCGAGGCGCGCGAGGAGACGCTCGTAGATTCCGGGATCGGGCTTCACGAGTCCCTCGTCGCACGAGAAGACAGCGGCGTCGACGAGCCCGGCGAATCCGAGGTCGCGAAAGGCCTGCGCGTGCGGGCTCGTCAGGTTCGAAAGGGTGCCAACGCGGAGGCCCCGCCGCCGCAGGAACTGGAGGAGCGACCGGGCGCCGGGCTCGACGCGGATCGAGGCGATCTCGGCCTCGACGGCGGCCCGGCAGGGGGCGATCGCCTCGACCCGACCGGGGGCGAGCGTCGCGACGAGGTGGCGGGAGAAGGCCCCGGTGTCGGCGAAGGGGCGGCGGAGGAGCTCCTCGCGGACGAGCCGGACCCAGGCTTCCCGCGAGGCCCCGAGCAGGGCGTGGACCTCCCGGTGCAGCGTCCTGCGTCCGATGTGGAGAAGCGTTCCGTACAGATCGAAGACGACGGCGTCGAGTTCGCCCGCATTTCCGGCGCTCACGGCTTCAGACGGTGATGCCGGAGGAAGTCCATGAATTTCTGGTACTCCCCGGCCGGGAGGCGAAGCAGGTCGAGAAGGTGGCGGTAGCTTCCGTCGGCCTCGAGGAGGCCGCGCCGGATGACGTCCTTCACCATGCTCCGGCAGAGCTCCCGGTCGAGGAACGGGGTCGCGACGGCCTGCCAGAAGTTCTCGCCTCCGGCGACGAGCCGACGATAGAGATCCCCGGCGCGCGGCTCGGCCGGCGCCTCCTCGTCGTGACCGAGGGCGGAAATCACGTCCTGGGCCTGGATGACGTCGCCGTCGCAGAGGGCGTAGGCCGTGGTGACGACGCTGAGGAGCTCGCGCACGTTCCCGGGCCAGGAATACGCTTCGAAGATCCGCAGGGCCCCGCCGGAGGCCGTCTTGTGGACTCCGTAGCGCGCGTGGAGCCGTCCGAGAAAGTGGAGGAGGAGAAGATGCCAGTCGTCTCCGCGGCTCCGGAGCGGCGGGACCTCGATCAGGAAGTAGCGGAGCCGGAAGTAGAGGTCGTGCCGGAAGGCCTCCCGCGAGATGAGCGGGTCGAGCGGGCGGTTCGTGGCGGCGACGACCCGGACGTTGACGCTCTTCGTCGTCTCGGAGCCGACCGGCTGGAACTCCCCCCGGGCGAGGGCGCGAAGCAGCATCACCTGGGCGCTCATGTGGAGGTCGGCGATCTCGTCGAGAAAGATGACGCCGCCGTCGGCGGTCTCGAAACACCCTTTCCGGTCGGCCGAAGCTCCCGTGAAGCTTCCTTTCTTGTGGCCGAACAGCTCGCTCACCGTGAGGTTTCCTTCCTGGTACTGCGGGCAGTTCACCGAGACGTAGGGCTTGCCGCGCCGCGGGCCGAGCAGGTAGAGCGCCTGCGCGATCGCTTCCTTCCCCGATCCGCTCTCGCCGGTGATCAGGACGGGCTCGTCGAACGAGGCGACCTTATCGACCTTTGCCAGGAGGGAGAGATAGCCCGGTGCCGACCCGACCATCTCGATGGCGCGCCGCTCGCCCCACTCTTCCGTGGAGAGGGAAAAGACACGGTGAGCGATGTCGCTCATCACGGAACGAGGGTCGTGGGTCATGGTGCCGAATCCGGACCGCAGATTCTACTGCCGGAAGGAGGGCGAGGCGTCGGAGGGACGGAGGAGGTCCTTCAGGCTCGTCCCCTGGAGCACCCCTCGCTCCTCGCGCGTGGCGCGCGAGAAGACCTCCCGGAGGGTCGCGGCGACGGGGTCGTCCTCGCCCGGCACGGTGCGGGGCGCCGACTCGCCGATGGCACGGGCGACGGCCCAGAGCGAGATCTCGTCGGGCGACCGTGTCAGGGCGTAGGCCCCCTCGTCGTCCCGCCGCGCCAGCTCGTCCACGACCAGCCGCGCGAGAACCGTCTCCACGTCGGCTTCGGGACGCCCGGTCGCCTCGCCGAGCGCGCCGATCGAACGCGAGGCGCGGTCGTTCTCCCAGGCCGCCGCGAGGGGCAGGAGCAGGCGCACCGCCTCGTACAGGCGGCCGCCTCGCCCGGTCCGCGCCGGAGCGTCGTGTCCGAAGAGCTCCACCCGGTACTGGAGCGCATGGGCGAGCGCGATGCCGAACAGGAGGATCGTGAAGGCGATGCCGACGGCGAGGACGAAGATGACCGCCGCCGAGATGGAGCCGTAGATGACCGACATCGTGGTGCGGAAGGAGGTCAGGGCCTGCGCGCCGCGGGCGAAGAGGATCCGGACGACCGTCAGCCCGAGCGCGGCAACGACGGCCGCCGTCACGGCCGGGCCCCAGCGAACGCGCGCCCCGGGGAGGATCCGGTAAAGGAAGACGAGGAGCCCGGCCGTCGCCACGAGGCCGAGGGAGCGGAACTCGGTCAGGGAGGCCCCCGACTCGAGGAGAAATGAAGTGAAGACGCCGACGGCCACCGGGCCGAGGACCATGACCGAGATGGCCACGCCGAGCCGGACGAGGAGCGGCCGGGGGTGGACGGTCGTCCCCCAGACGCTCTTGGCGGCCCCCTCGATCTGAAAGAACGTGCGGACCGAAGCGGCGAGGAAGAAGAGGGAGGCCGTGCCGGTGAGGGTGGTGGCCTGGTGCGCGAAGGCCTGGATGGCATCGAGCACGTCGCGGCCGGCCCCCGGAACGACCCAGCGGATCACGCGGTAGAGGCCCGTTCCGTTCGCTCCGAAGACGGTCGAGGCGAGGAAGGTGACGGCGGCCATCAGCGGCACGATGGTCAGGAGCGACGCGTAGGCGAGCGAGGCGGCCAGGTCGAATCCGCGCGCGTCCAGAAAGCGGCGGACGGCACCGCGGGCGATGACCCGCGAGAGGCCGAGAGCGTCCCGGAAGGAGGTCATTCGCCCCGATCCTAGCGCTGGCGCGGCTTCGCGCACCGCGCGGGGTGTGAGAACATTCCGGGCGGTCGACAGGAGGTTCTCCCATGGGCGACACCCCCAATCTCGAGAATGCCGCCAAGGTCGTCGAGGAGAAGATCGACGCGACGCGCGAGTCGCTCGGCGACCGGGGCGGCCGTCTGAAGGCGAAACTCGGCGACGTGGCCGACGACGTGAAGCAGAGGGCCCGCGACCTGCGCGAGAAGATCGCCGACACGTCGTGGGACGACGTCGTGGACAAGACGTCGAACTTCGTCCGCGACCACCCGGCCAAGGCGGTGGGGATCGCGCTCGCCACGGGCTTCGTCCTCGGTCTTCTCTTCCGGCGGAGAGACGACTGATGTCCGCCTCCGAGATCCGGCCGCCGGCCCCGCACGGCGCCTCGCCGGACGGGCCGGTCGGAGGGGCCACCGGCGCGTTCGAGTTCCTCCCGAAGGACTTCGACTGGAAGGGGAGCGCTCTGGCCACCGTCCGGCGCTATCCGCTCCCCTGCCTGCTCGGCGCGGCGGCGGTCGGCTTCTGGCTCGGCCGGACCCGGGGTCGGGCCATCGCGGGGGCGGCGGCCGGCGTCCTGGCCAACCTCGCGATCCGCCAGATCGCGAGCGCCGTCGAAACCACCGAGTTCTGACGCGCGCCCCCTCCGCGGGACGGTTCCGGCGTCCGGACGGCGTCGTAGACTGGCGGCATGGAACGCGTGACGCGCACGCACCCGTCGATCCTGGTCTTCGCCTCCTCGGCGGGGTGAGCGTGCAAGCTGGGTCAGTCTGACCTCTCGAACGTCCTGAAGGACCTGCCGCGGGTTTCGGACCCGCGCGCTCTCGTCGGATTCGACACGTCCGACGACGCGGCGGTTTTCCGCCTCGGCGAGGCGGCGGATCCGGAGGCCGAGACGATCGTTTCGACCATGGACTTCGTCACGCCCGTGGTCGACTCTCCGTTCGACTTCGGCCGCATCGCCGCCGCGAACGCGCTCTCCGACGTCTACGCCATGGGGGCGGATCCTCTCTTCGCCCTGAACATCGTCGGCTTTCCCGTGAAGGCGCTCCCGCTCGACGTGCTGGGCGAGATCCTGCGGGGCGGCGCGGCCGGCGCGGCCGAGGCGGGGATTCCCGTCCTGGGCGGGCACTCGATCGACTTCGACGTGCCCGTGTACGGGATGGCGGTGACCGGTCGCGCGAAGGCCTCACGCATCCGGCGGAACGTCGGCGCCCGGCCGGGCGACGCCGTCGTCCTGACGAAGGGCCTCGGCACCGGGATCCTGACCTCGGCCCTCCGCGCGCGGGTACTGTCCGGGGCGGTGAAGAGGCTCCTCTCGAAAGGTGGCGGGCCGGAGCCGGACGAAGAGGCGGCGGCCGTGGCCTCGATGACCCGACTGAACCGCGAGGCGTCCCGCGTCGCCGCGTGCTTTCCTGTCTCTGCGGGCACCGACGTGAGCGGCTTCGGCCTCCTCGGGCACCTCCGCGAGATGCTGACGGGGCCGGGGCTCGCGGTCGAGATCTCGATGGCCGACGTACCGGTCCTCCCGGGCGCGCGCCGGCTCGCGGCCGAGGGACACGCACCCGAAGGGTCCCGGAAGAACCTCGCCGGGGGGCGAGCCCGGCTCGAGGCCGGCGGTGTCGCGGACGTCGACCTTCTCCTGCTCGCCGACGCCCAGACTTCCGGCGGCCTCCTTCTGACGGTGTCCGACGCCGAGGCGGGTCGCCTCGTGGCCGCTCTGCGCGAGGCGGGCGACACGGTTTCGGCGTGTATCGGCCGCATCCTCCCGGCGGGGGAACGCCCCGCGGAAACGATCCGGATCATTCCCTGAAGGAGGGACGACGATGACGAAGGATGAAGAGACCTGGGTGCTCGCGAGGGCCGTCGCCAACGAGGCCGACGGCGCATTCGTCGCCGGCTTCCTCGAGGCGCACGGCGTTCCGGCTCGCGTCGTGGACGAGGGCTTCAACCTGACGCCGATTCCGAACGAACGCTGGGAGTTCGCGGTCGTCGTCCCGGAATCGCGTCTGTCCGAAGCCCAGGAGGCGCTCACCCGGCGCGAGGCGGAGTTTTCGGCGGCCGGGGGGGACGAGGACTCGGTTCTGACCGACGAGGGACCGGTCCACGTCGATCCAAACGCGCCGGACGGCGAGCCCGGTCCCGACAGATAGAATCCGCGCCGGGCTCTGCTGGAGATGTTGCCGGAACGGATCGGCCGCTACGAGATTCTCCGCGTCCTGGGAAAGGGCGCCATGGGGGTCGTCTACCTCGCGCGCGATCCCCAGATCGAACGCGAGCTGGCGCTCAAGACGATCCGCTTCGACCGCGGCGAGGGAAGCTTCAACGCCGAAGAGGCCAAGGCGCGGTTCCTGAAGGAAGCGAGGATCTCGGGCCGCCTCCAGCACCCGCACATCGTGACCATCTTCGACGTCGGCGAGGACGGCGGGATGCTCTACCTCGCCATGGAGTACGTGCCGGGAGGGAGCTTCTCCCAGCGCCTCGCCGATCCCGACTCGCTGTCGCTGTTCGACCGGGTCCGGATCGTCGCGGAGGTCGCCGAGGCGCTCGGGCACGCCCACGAACGGGGCGTTCTTCACCGGGACGTCAAGCCGGCGAACGTCCTCCTGACGCCGCACCTCGACGCCAAGGTCACCGACTTCGGCATCGGGAAGCTCCTCGCGGGCGATTCGGACCTGACGTCCACGGGCCAGATGGTCGGCTCTCCCGCCTACATGTCGCCCGAGCAGATCAAGGGGGAGAAGCTCGACGCCCGGACCGACATCTTCTCTCTCGGCGTGGTCCTCTACCAGGCGATCACCCTGCGGAAGCCGTTCCCGGCCGACACCTTGACGACGCTCGTCTACCAGATCCTCCACGAGGAGCCCCCCGACCCGTCGGCGCTCCGGTCCGATCTGCCGCCGGAGTACTCGCCGATCGTGAGGAAATGCCTCGCGAAGAAGCGCGAGGACCGCTACACCACGGCCACCGAGCTGGCCGGAGACCTTCGCGCCGCGCTCGGCGACGCGCCGGTGGCGCGGACCAGCGGCATCAACGCCAGCCGGATGGAGGCGATCCGCGCGCAGGCCGGCGTGACCGAGCCCCCCACGCAGCCGACTCCCGCCGTCGACCCGGAGTCTCCGACGATCACGACGGGCCGCCGGATGGGCGAGGCGGCCCGGAAGGTGGAGGCCGAGCAGGCGAAGAAATCGCAGGCGGCGGAAGCCGCGGCCGGGAAGAAGAAGGCGGGGCTCCCGGCGGTCGCCGTCCTCGGCACCGTGGCCGCGATCCTCGTCGTCCTCGGCGTCATCGCCGTGAATCGGAGCGCCTCCCGTAAGGAGTCGACCACCGCCGAGAGCGCGCCGCCGGCCACCACGGCGGCGGCCCCGGCCGCGCCGTCACCCGCCTCTCCGGACGCTGCGCCGACCGCGGCCCCGCCGGCCGTCTCGGCCAGCGAGGTTCCGGCACCCGACGTGACGCCCTCGCCCGGAACGCGCAAGACGCCGAAGCCGAAGTCGACGACGGCGCCCGTCCCGACCGTGCCGCCGTCGAAGGCCGCCGTCGCGGCGTCGGCCGCCGCCGCTTCCGCCGCGGCCGCCGCCGTCCCGACACCCACGGCCCGGGTCGACGCAACCTACGTCGTCAAGCGGCTCGTGAAGCTGAACGTCTCTCCCATCCAGGCGCGCGTCTTCCTCGACGGGAAGTACATCGGCATCTGCGACGACTGGGACGGCGCGGGGGGCGGCGCCCTTCTCTACTTCTACAAGGAGGGGACCCACCGGGTTCGCTTCGCCTACCCGGGCTACCGGGACCTCGTCGTGGATCTCTCCGTGAGCTCGAACGCCACGGAGGACAAGATCGAGGTCGAGCGCGACATGGAGAAGGGAAAGGCCGAGGGGCCGCCCGGGCCCGCAGGCGACTTCCGGCGCCCGCACTACAGGACGGTCGGTGCCACGATCTTCAACGTGGATCCTCCGGACGCCACGGTCACCCTCGACGGCAAGGAAATCGGTCCGGCGTCGAAGTGGACGTCCGAGGAGCTGGCCCTCGACGGCCCGGCGGTCCACGACGTCGTCCTCAGCGCGCCCGGCCGGGAGCCGCTGGCCCTCCGCATCCTCGTCTCCCAGACGGCTGGCGAGGTCCGGGCCAACGTCAAGGAGAAGCTGAAGAAGAGCAACTGAGCGTGGAGGGGGTCCGGGGGGACGACGCGCGAGCGTCGTCGGAGGGCGCCGGTTCCGCCCGGCTCGTCTCAGCCCGGGCCGGAAAGGACGCGGAAGCCGGCCGCTTTGCGAAGCGCTTCCTCCAGCCGCCGCGCCAGGACGATGGCGATCCCCGCGAGGAGCGGCGCCCCCTGGTCGTCTCCCGACTCGAGCAGCCGCCGGAAGACCTCCCGGGACAGGACGTAGACGGTCACCGGCCCGTTGTGCGCATAGACGCTCGCGGAGCGGGGCGCGTCGTCGACGAGCGACATCTCGCCGACGACCTCGCCCGGCCCCAAAAAGGCGAGGGCCTCCTCGCCGGCGCCCGGAATCGTGAGCGAGACCCGGAGCCGCCCCTCGGCGACGATGGCGGCCTCGCCCCCCGGAGTTCCCTCGACGAAGAGGGCGGCACCGGGCATCAGTCGCCGTGCCGTGAGACCGAGGTCGGGGAGGAGCGACGGATCGAGCCCGGCGGCGTCGAAAAGAGCGCCCGCGTGCTCGGGATCCACGGGGTGCTCGTCGACGGGGGGCGGGCTCAGCGGCTCCGGGACGGCCTCCGCGGCGCCGGCCGGCGGGTCGAAAAAGCCGGCGAGCGAAGCGATGGCCGTCCGGAGGGAGGCCGTGAGGCTGCCCAGCGCGAGGCGGCGCAGCGCCGCGCCGTCGGGGCCGGGCGCGAAGAGGAGACGGCGGGCCTCCTCGGCCGGGATCGCCGCGGCGCGGGTTGCCGGGAGCGGCGTCCCGTGACAGACGCCTTCCCCGCCGCCGACGGCCATCCGGAAGTCGAAGAGGAACGGGGCCGAGAGCTCGCCGACCGGGTGCGGGCCGAACGGGGTCTCCGCCTCGAGGCGAAGCCCGCCCTCGAGAATCAGATGGAGGCTTCGTCGGGCCTCGCCGGCGTCGCTCAGCACGTCCGCCGCGGCGAGCGGGCGCTCCGGCCGTCCGGCGGCGATCCGGGCCACGTCGTCGTCGAGGAGACCCGTCACGGGGCGCCATTATCCCGTTCCTTCTGTTGACGCGGGAGGATCGCCGTCCTATCGTTCGCCAGACTTCGAGATGGAAACAGCTCCCGCAACGCCGCTGAAGCGGACTCCGCTCTTCGACGCCCACAAGGTCCTCGGGGGAAAGATCGTCTCGTTCGGCGGGTGGGAGATGCCCGTCGAGTACTCGGGGCTCTCCGAGGAGCATCGTGCGGTCCGCGAGCGGGCGGGCGTCTTCGACGTCTCGCACATGGGCGAGATCCGGGTGAAGGGGCCGGGGGCCCTCGCCGCCGTTCAGTCCCTCACGTGCAACGACGCCGCCGCTCTCGTCGACGGGCAGATCCAGTACTCGGCGTTCCTCACCGAGCGCGGCACCTTCGTGGACGATCTCCTGACCTATCGTCTCTCCGCGGAAGACTTCCTGATCGTCGTCAATGCCGCGAATACGCCGAAGGACGTGGCCTGGGCGCTCCGCGCCGCGCGGGCGGACGCGGCCGTCGAGGACGAGTCGCCGAAGTGGGCCCAGATCGCCGTCCAGGGGCCGCTCGCCCTCTCGCTCGTGCAGCCGCTGACCGACGTTCCCCTCGGCCCGATGAAGTACTACACCTTCGGGACCGGTACCGTCTGCGGCGCGCCGGCCATCGTCTCGCGCACGGGCTACACCGGCGAGGACGGCTTCGAGATCTACTGCGCGCCCGACGCGGCGCGGAGGATCTGGGACGCCGTCCTTTCGGCGGGCCGCCCGCAGGGTGTGGTGCCGGCGGGACTCGGCGCCCGCGACACGCTCCGCCTCGAAGCGAAGATGGCGCTCTACGGGAACGACATCGACGACACGACCACGCCGTGGGAGGCCGATCTCGGCTGGATCGTCAAGATGAAGAAGGGCGACTTCTGCGGGCGCGCGGCGCTCGAGGCCCAGAAGGCTGCCGGGGTGACGCGGAAGCTCGTCGGCTTCGAGGTGACGGGACGCGGCATCGCGCGACACGGCCACACGTTGACCGTGGACGCGACCGGGAAGGCGGGCGTCGTCACGTCGGGGACGCAGCCTCCGACGATCGGCAAGGCGATCGGACTCGCGTACGTCCCTGTGGAGTCCGCCGCCGTCGGCACGCGGCTGACGATCGACGTGCGGGGCCGCGGCGTTTCGGCCGTCATCGTGCCCACCCCCTTCTACAAGCGGAAGAAATAGACGGGCCCTCCAGGAGAGACCGATGACCGCATATCCGGACGACCGCCGCTACACGAAGAGCCACGAGTGGATCCGTCTCGACGGCGACGTCGCGACCGTGGGCATCTCCGACCATGCGCAGAAGGAGCTCGGGGAGATCGTCTTCGTCGACCTGCCGGAGGCCGGAGAGATCTTCGACGCCAAGGAGGAGTTCGGAACGATCGAGTCGGTCAAGGCCGTATCGGAGCTCTTCCTTCCGGTCGCGGGCGAGATCATCGAGCTGAACAAGGCGCTTGCCGAGGAGCCCGCGGCCGTCAACGAGGATCCGCACGGCGACGGCTGGCTCGTGAAGATCAAGATCTCCTCGGACGCCGAGCTCGACGAGCTGATGAACGCCGCCGACTACGAGAAGTTCATCGAAGAGGAAGAGCGGAAAGCCTGACGGCGTTCCCGACCCGCACCCCCCTCGGTCCGGGTCCGCCCGGGTCCGAAAGGACTTGACTCCATGCGCTACATCCCGCACAGCCCGGAAGAACAGGCCGCCCTCCTGTCGGCCCTCGGCGTCCGGTCGCTCGACGACCTCTTCGCCACGGTCCCGAAGGAAGTCCTTCGTCGCGCGCCGCCCGACCTGCCGCCGCCGGCGTCGGAGATCGAGGTGCGCCGCACGATGGGGGAGATCGCGGCGAAGAACGCGAACCTCTCCGAGTGGACGTCGCTGCTCGGTGCGGGGCTCTACACCCACCACACGCCGGCGTTCGTCCCGCAGCTCCTCTCGCGGGGCGAGTTCCTGACGGCTTACACGCCGTACCAGCCGGAGGTCTCTCAGGGGACGCTGACGGCGATCTGGGAGTTCCAGTCGCACATGGCGATCCTCACCGGGATGGACGTGGCGAACGCCTCGATGTACGAGGGGGCCTCGGCGTTCGTGGAGGCGGTCCTGATGGCCGAGCGGCTGGCGAAGAAGCGGTCGAAGGTCGTCGTGTCGGAGGGGATCCACCCGGAGTACCGGCGGTGCCTCCGGACCTACCTCGCCAATTTTCCGTTCACGATCGTGGAGGTCCCCCTCGCCGAAGACGGCGCGACCGACGCGGCGGCCCTCGCCGCCGCGGTCGACGACGCGACGTTCGCGGTGGCCGTCCAGTCGCCGAACGTCTTCGGCGTCGTCGAGAGCTGGGCCGCCGCTGCCGGACCGGCCCATGCGAAAGGAGCCCTCGCTCTCGCCGTCGTGAACGAGATGTTCTCGCTCGCGCTCCTCGCGCCGCCGGGCGCCTGCGGGATCGACATCGCCGCCGGCGAAGCCGCCTCGTTCGGCGTGCCGGCGTCTTTCGGCGGCCCGCTCGTCGGTTTTCTGGCCTGCCGCGACACCATGAAGCGCCAGATTCCCGGGCGGCTCGTCGGGCGGACGACCGACGCGAACGGGAAGACGGCCTTCTCCCTGACGCTCTCCACGCGCGAGCAGCACATCCGCCGGGAGAAAGCCACCTCGAACATCTGCACGAACCAGGGGCTCATCGCTCTCGCGGCAACGATGACCCTCTCGGTCCTCGGCAAGCAGGGCCTCCGCGAGACGGCGCTCCAGTGCCTCTCGAAGGCGGAGTACCTGAAGGCCTCTGTCCGCGCGGTCCCGGGCCCCTTCTCCGTCGGGTTCTCCGGGAAGACCTTCAACGAATTCGCCCTGAAGTGCGGCCCGCCGGTCGAGGAGGTCCTTCGTCGCTGCGAGGAGAAGAAGATCCTCGGCGGCGTCCCGATGAAGCGCCTCGCCCCGGAGCAGACGAAGTGGCACGACCTCCTGCTCGTCGCGGTCACGGAACGGACGCCGCGCGCGGGCCTCGACGCGTTCCTCGACGTCCTGAGGAGTTTCTGATCATGTCCGACCACGGAACGGTCATGCCGCAGGGGAACCCGTCCACCGGGTTCCCCCCCACCCCCTCCGCGCGGGACCTCGCGAGGTGCAGTCATGTCTGATCACGGGACTCTCGCCGAACCCGTCGCCATGAAGGACGAAAGCCGCGACCGCCGCCGCCCGAGCGTTTCCCTCTTCGACGAGCCTCGCCCGGGTCGGAGGGGGGTTCTCCTGCCGCCGCTCGACGTGCCGGCGGCCGACCCGGCCGCCCTCTACGGCGCGGGGCACCGCCCCGAGGTCCACGGCGAGGTGGAGGCCTCGGAGGTCGACGTCGTCCGGCACTTCACGCGGCTTTCGCGGCTCAACTTCGCGATCGACACCGCGCTCTACTCGCTCGGTTCCTGCACGATGAAGCACAACCCTCGCCTGAACGAAGAGACGGCCCGTCTCGCGGGATTCAGCGATTCGCACCCCTACGCGCCGGAGCACCTTTCGCAGGGGAACCTCGAGGTGATGTGGCGGCTCGAAGAGGCGCTGAAGGTCCTGACCGGGTTCGCCCGCGTCACGCTCCAGCCCTCCGCCGGCGCCAACGGCGAGCTCGCGAGCGCCCTGATCATCCGGGCGGCGCACGCGGCGCGGGGGAACCCGAGGAAGAACATCCTCGTCCCGGATTCGGCACACGGGACGAATCCGGCCTCGGCCCACTTCGCCGGTTACGACGTCGTCGAGATTCCCTCCTCTCCCCGGGGCACGGTGGACCTCGGGGAGCTTTCCGCCAAGCTCGACGAGGACGTCGCGGCCCTGATGGTCACCGTGCCCAACACGCTCGGCGTCTTCGAGGAGGAGATCCTCGAGATCGCCCGGCGGGTCCATGCGAAAGGGGCGTACCTCTACCTCGACGGGGCGAACTTCAACGCCTTCGTCGGCAAGGTGAAGCCGGCCGACATGGGCGTCGACATCATGCACATGAACCTGCACAAGACCTTCTCCACGCCGCACGGCGGGGGCGGGCCGGGGGCCGGTCCGGTGGGCGTGGTGAAGGATCTCGTGCCGTTCCTGCCCGTTCCGACGGTCGAACGGCGCGGGGAGCGGTTCGTGCTCGACTTCGACCGGCCGGCGTCCATCGGGAAGATGAGGACCTTCTACGGGAACTTCGGCGTCCTCGTCCGGGCCCTGACCTACATCCTCTCGTACGGCCGCTCGATCTCCGAGGTGGCCGAGAACGCCGTCCTGAACGGGAACTACCTCCGGAAACGGCTCGAGCCCTTCTACAACCTGAAGTACACGGCGCCCACTTACCACGAGGTCGTCTTCGACGACAAGCGGCAGGCGGCCTTCGGCATCCACAACATCGACATCGCCAAGCGCCTCATGGACTACGGGTTCCACCCGCCGACGATGTCCTTTCCCCTGATCGTCCCGGGCGCGCTGATGATCGAACCGACGGAGACCGAGCCGAAGGAGGAGCTGGACGCCTTCGCCGACGCGATGATCGCCATCGCGAAGGAGTGCGAGACGCGTCCCGACCTCGTGAAGACCGCCCCGCACACGACGCCGGTCACGCGCCTGGACGAGGCGGCGCTCGCCCGCGAGGCCTCGAAGGCGGGCACCTTCGCGCCGGTCCTCCGGGCGAAGGTCGACTGACGGCGGCGCGCTAACGCGCGCAGACCCGTCTAGACTCGGGGTCCGATGGCTGCGGCGCGGATCTCGTACATCGACGGGCGACGGCTGGCGCGCGCCCTCCTCGCCGGGGCGCGGGCCGTTTCCTCCCAGCGCGAGCCGCTGAACCGGATCAACGTCTTCCCGGTCGCGGACAACGACACGGGCTCGAACCTCGCCGCCACGCTCGACCGCGTCGCCGAGGGGGTGGCATCCGCACCGTCACCGAGCGCGGAGGACGTGGCGCGGCGCGCGGCCGACGAGGCGCTCCTGGGGGCGCGCGGGAACTCGGGGGCGATCTTCGCCCAGTTCCTCGAGGGACTGGCCGAAGCTCTGAAGGGGGCCGCTCGGATCGGACCGGAGCGCTTCGGGAAGGCGGTGCGTACGGCCGCGGAGAACGCCCGGGGGGCGATGGCGCAGCCGCGGGAGGGAACCATCCTCTCCGTCATCCGGGACTGGGCGGGCTGGGTCGAGCGGCGGGCCGGCGAGACGCGTGACTTCGCGGAGCTGGTCCCGGACTCCGTCCCCGTGGCGCGCGAGGCGCTGGCGCGGACCCCCGACCAGCTCCAGGTCCTCAAGGACGCCGGGGTCGTGGACGCGGGCGCGCAGGGATTCGTCCACTTCCTCGAGGGGGTGGCGCGCTCTCTCGGGCGCTTCCGCCGGAGCGAAGCGGCGCGCCCGGTCACCGGCGAGATCGTGGAAGCGCGGATCCGCGAGGCGCGGGCGTCGATTCTCTTCCGCTACTGCACGGAGGTGCTCCTGTCGGCCGACCGGATCGATCGCGAGGCCCTTCGCCGGGCGGCCGCACCGCTCGGCGATTCGCTCGCCGTGGTCGGCGGCGCGCGGCGCGTGCGCGTCCACCTGCACGTCAACCGACCGGAGGACGTCTTCGAGGTGGCGCGCCGCTTCGGCCGTGTCGAGGAGACGAAGGTCGAGGACATGCGCGAGCAGCACGTCGGCCGCTTCGCGAGACGGGGGCGCGTCGCCGTCGTCACCGACTCGGCCTGCGACCTGCCGGCGGTCATGATCGAGGCGCTGGAGATCACGGTCGTGCCGCTTCGGCTGATTCTCGGCGACGAGACGTATCTCGACGGCGTCACGGTCACGCCGCACGACTTCCACGCGATGCTCGCCCGGTCGACTCTCTCGCCCCGGACCTCGCAGCCGCCCCCCGCCGACTTCCGGGAGGTCTACCGCGCCCTCGCGTCCCACGGCGCCCCCGTGGCCGGCATTCACCTTTCCGGTGGCGTCTCCGGGACGCTCGCCGCGGCCCGGACGGCCGCGCGGTCGCTCTCGGGCGAGCCGGGGCTGGCGCCCGTCGTGACCGTCGACACCCGGAACGTCTCCGTCGCCCAGGGGCTCGTCGTCCGCGAGGCCGCCCGGGCTGCGGCCGAGGGAAAGAGCCTCGACGAGGTCGTGGACGTGGCCCGGCGCGCGGCTGGAAGGGCCCGGATCTTCGCGGCGGTCCCGACGCTCGACTTCCTGATCCGCGGCGGACGGATCGGCCACCTGCCGGGGCTCGTCGCGCGGGCGATCGGCTTCTGTCCGGTGCTGACCCTCGGGCCGGACGGGCGCGCGGCGAAGGGGGGCGGCGCCCGGGGGTTCCCGCGGGCCGTCCGGAAGGTCGTCGAGCTGTCCCTTGCCCTGACGCGCGGCGAGCCGGCCCCGACGTTCGGCGTCGCCCATTTCGGGGCCGCGGAGCTGGCGGACGAGGTGGCGGCGGAGCTTCTCTCGAAACACCCCGGCGCGGAGCACTTCGTCACCGAGGTGGCCCCTGTCCTCGCCGCGCACGCCGGGCCGGGCGCGGTGGCGGTCGGATTCCTCGCGGCGGAAACGCAGAATCGCCCGGAATCGCCTTGACTCGGGACAGCAGGCCGCGAAGAATAACGGCGACTTTTCAAGAGTTTGTGCAGTTGTCTCTTCATACGCTGCGGACTAAGGAGGATTCGGTGCTGAAAATGAAGTGTGTGCGCCTATTGGCCGGGACGCTCCTCGTCGTGGCGCTTGCCGCCGCGCCGCGAGGCGACGCCGCCGGCTTCAGTCTCTACGAACAGGGAGCCCGGGCCACGGCACTGGGAGGCGCGTTCGTCGCGCAGGCCGACGACCCCTCGGCCATGTTCTTCAACCCGGCCGGCAACGCCTTCAACGAGAAGTTCACGATCTACGGAGGCGCCTTCGTGATCCTGCGCCCGACGGCGGACTTCACGGGGCTGAACCCGTATCCCGGCACGTCGAGCACGGCCTCGATGAAACAGTCCGCCTACTGGATCGGGAACGGCTACGGCGTCCTGCCGATCAAGCCCGGAAGCATCAACCTGGCTGTTGGCTTCTGGACGCCGGCCGGCCTCGGGGTGCCGTGGCAGAACCCCGACACCTTCTCCGGCCGGTTCATCTCGCAGCGGGTCGACATCCGGCAGGTCGCCCTCTCGGCCCAGATCTCCGCGAAGCTGGCCGACTGGATCGCCATCGGCGCCGGCCCCGAGATGCGGCTCACGGACGCCAAGCTCTCGCAGAACGCCGGTCTCCTCAACCCCTACACCAACCGGTTCACCGACGTCGGCCACCTGTCTCTGATCAGCGAGGGGACGCCGGTTGACTGGACCTGGAACGCGGGCCTCCTCGTCAAGCCCTGCGACCGGCTCCGTCTCGGCGTCTCCTACCACGGGCAAGTCAAGGCGGACCTCTCCGGGACCGCGGTGGTCTACCCGATCGGGACGGGGTATCCGCAGTTCGATGCGGTCGTCGCCTCCAGGATCCCGATGAACACGCCGCTGCCCGGCAGCCTGACGCTCCAGTTCCCGGCGCTCCTCACCTTCGGCGTCTCGTACGACCTCTCGCCGACGCTGACGGTCAACGTCGACGCGAACTACACCTACTGGCACGTCTTCGACGAGACGACGATCGTCATCCAGGGTCTCCCGACGAAGCACCTCGAGCACGGGTTCCACAACACCTGGACGATTCGGGGCGGCCTCGGCTGGCAGGCTTCGAAGAGCACCTGGCTCGGCGCCGGCTTCGTCTACGACACGACGCCGCAGCCCGACACCGACGTCGGCCCGCTCCTGCCCGACAACAACCGGACGGGCGTGTCGATCGGCGCCGGTTTCCAGCTGAGCCATATGTTCCGGGTCGAGCTCTCGAGCCTCTTCCTCTGGTTCCACGAGCGGACCGTGACCACGAACCACGCCAACTTCAACGGCACCTACAACGTCTTCGCGATTCTTCCGGGAATCAGCTTCAAGAGCACCTTCTAAGAGAGGAGAGCGCGAACATGAAAACCATCAACCTCCTCCGCTCTCTCGCGACGCTCGCCGTCGCGGCCCTCCTCGCCCTTCCCGCGGCCGCCCAGCAGGCCGACTTCACGACCTACGTCTCGCTCGGCGACTCCCTGACCATGGGCATCATGGACGCCTGCCTCGTCGAGCACGGCCAGCGCGACTCCTACCCCGCCATCATCGCGAGGCAGGCAACGAGCGCCGCCTTCGAGCAGCCTCTCGTCAAGGAGCACGGCCTCGGCGGCTGCATGTACCTGAAGAGCCTCCTCTCGTCGACGGGCGCCCTCGACCCGGTCTTCGGAGCCTGGCCGAGCGACGGCGTGCCGCTCAACGCCACGCTCGCTCGCCCGTACAACAACCTCGGCATCGACGGTTTCAAGATTCACGACGTCGTCGCCACGAACCCCACGACCCCGGTTGCCAGCGCCGCCTATCTGACCCTCAGGGGCCAGGGAACGGCGCTACAGCAGGCCGCCGCCCTGAAGCCCACTTTCCTGACGATCTGGATTGGCGCCAATGAGTTCTTCGGCGCCATCACGAGTGCGACGACCATTCCGTGCCCGAATCCTGCTGTACCTGGCTGTACTTTGACCGCGATGTCCTCCGTGAACGCCGATCTCGACACGATCTTCAACACGCTGAAGGCCGCGCAGGGCGGGACGGCAAAAGGGGTCGTCCTGACCGTGGCGGACAACCCCCTTCTTCCTTTCGTCACGACCGTCTCGCCGGTTCTCGGGACGAACCCGGCGAACAACCAGCCGATCTACGCCCTCTCGAACGTCGGCTGCCCCACGGGGGTACCCGTCTGCCCGGTTCCGCCCGGCTCTTACCTGACTCTCGTCGCGGGGCAGTACCTGAAGGCAGGCTACGGCGTCCCGTGCGCCATCCTCGCGCCGACCGACCCGAAGCGGGCCAACTGCGACAAACCGCTCCCGGACAATTATGCCGTCAACCCGGCGACGGGCGCCGTCTCGCCGGGCGTCGTCCTGACGCCTCCCGAGTGGGCGGCCATCCGCCTCGAGGCTCAGCAGATCAACGCGGCCATCCAGGCGAAAGCCACCGCCGCCGGCTACAAGGTCTTCGACATGTCGGCCTGGACCGACGATTTCCTGGCGAACGGACGCAGCTTCGGCGGCCTCTCCGTGACGGGCGGCTATATTTCGGGCGGCTTCTTCTCGTACGACGGCGCCCACTTCACGTCGCTCGGCTACGCGATCCTCGCGAACGACCTCATCCAGTTCATCAACGCGAATTACGGAAACGCGATCGTCCAGGCCGATATGTATCCTTTCCTCTTCAACGGAGACACGTCGACAGGGGGCTATCCGCTGCCGCCGGCCAGCGTGGTGCTCGCTCCAGGGGACGAGATCACCTGGGCCGCCGCCGTCTTCGGCCCGGACAACTGGCGGCAAGAACCTCAAGTCCTTTTTCCCGGATCTGCACCAGCGTCACGCGGTAACGGGGAACCCGCACGGCATGCCGAATCCGGTCGACCGCGAGATTCCCGACAACCGGCCTGACCGAGTAAACTGAACGGAACCGGTTACAGGAGGAAAGAAATGGCTTCGAAACGATTCCGGGCGGGCACCCTCGGACTCCTCGTGGTGGGAGCCCTCGCCCTCGCTCTCTCGGCGTGCACGAGCACGATGAAGGACTGCGCCACGGGGTTCGCGATCGTGTCGCCGAAGGACGGCGCGACGTTCAAGTCGGGCGAGAACGTACCCGTACAGCTCACGGCTCTCTCGGCCACCTTCTGCACCTTCGCCCCGAAGGTGTACGAGGTCTCGGTGGACGGCGGGGCACCGATCAGCATCCCGGGCACCGAGGGAACGC
The DNA here is from genome assembly GCA_963801475.1 of uncultured Acidobacteriota bacterium. Lineage (GTDB taxonomy): Bacteria > Acidobacteriota > Thermoanaerobaculia > UBA5066 > UBA5066 > DAOMFB01. Next base: position 130,265 of record CAWDEX010000001.1, read on the forward strand.
CGGCCACGGTGCTGAAGGACCTCGCCCCGGGCGACCACACGGTCACGGCCGTGGCGAAGGACGCCAAGGGGAACGTGCTGGCCAAGTGCGCGGCCAAGTTCAAGGTCCTGCCGCCGCCGCCGCCGCCGCCGCCGCCGGCCGTCGTGGACGCCGCCGCCGCCGCCGGCCCCCCCGGCCGACCTCCTGGTGGAAGCCGGCAAGTACCTGAAGGACATCTTCTTCGACTTCGACAAGTCGGACATCCGGACCGACCAGAAGGAGAACGTCGACGCGGCCGCCAAGTGGCTGCGTGACCACACGACGGTCGGCATCACGGTCGAGGGGCACTGCGACGAGCGGGGCACCCGCGAGTACAACCTGGCCCTCGGCGAGCGCCGCGCCAACGCGGTCCGGGACGCCCTCGTCGCCCTCGGCGTCGACCCGGCGCAGATCAAGACGATCTCCTACGGCAAGGAGCGTCCCTTCTGTACCGAGCAGCCGAAGGAAAAGGACGCCAAGGAAGCCTGCTGGCAGCAGAACCGGCGCGGTCACTTCGTTCCGGCCATGCGCTGATCCGGTCCGAACTGACGTAAACCATTGGCAGCGGGGCCCCTTGGGGGTCCCGCTTGCCTTTTTTCGGAAGGGTCGGTTAGGCTTCCCGCGCTTGCAAGGGTGATCCGGGTGGTGTGCGTTTGGCTCGTGCCGGCGTCCCTCTGCGGTCTCACAAGACAGGGTTTGAATCGAGACAGGGTGTGAATCAATGATCTCGGCCACCGAACTTCGCCCCGGAATGATCGTCATCCACAACGGTGAGCTGCACCGTGCCCACAGCGTCGTCCACAAGACGCCCGGGAACCTCCGGGGCTTCGTTCAGGCCAAGCTCCGGAACCTCCGGTCGGGCGCCATGAACGAACACCGCTTCCGATCCGAGGACCGGATCGAGAAAGCCTCTCTCGACACGCACGAGATGCAGTACCTCTACACGGACGCCTCGGGGCATCACTTCATGAACCAGGAGACCTACGACCAGGTCTCCCTGTCGGACGACGTCGTCGGGGAGTCGATGAGGTACCTCCTGCCCGAGACGGTCATCACGGTCGACTTCTACGAGGGGAACCCCATCTCCGTGGAGCTTCCGACGACGGTGAACCTGAAGATCGTCGAGACGGAGCCGGGGATGAAGGGGGCCACGGCGTCGGCCTCCTACAAGCCGGCGAAGCTGGAGACGGGCCTCCTCGTCCAGGTGCCCCAGTTCGTCGAGGCGGGAACCGTCGTCAAGATCGACACGCGCGACGACTCCTACCTGGAGCGGGTGAGCTGAACCGGATGATCCGGCGCGCGGTACCGGCCCTGGCCTTCGCGCTCCTGCTCGGGACGGCGTCCCGCGCGGCCGCCTCGGACGAAATCGGGGCGCGGCCGGCCGGGGCGGCGGAAGACGATTCAGACAGGGCGTCCCTCGTGGCGGAGATGGGCCTCGACCTGGCGGGGGGGCCGGCGGTCGCCGCCCGGGTACCCCAAGCCGTCCGGCCGTGCCCGGCCCTCGATCCGGAGAACGGGCGATGCTACCCGTCGGCCGACGCCGCCGACCTCGCGTGGCTCGGGCGGACAGCGGGAAAGCCGCCGGTGGCCGCCCTCGAGGAGGATGACGAGGAGGAGGGGCTGGAGGCCCTGGATCCGCCGACCTTCTGGCGGTCGGTCGGCGAACGGGTCCGGAGCCTCGTGGTCCGCCGCTCCGATTCGAAGCCCGTGGCCGTTCCGGAGGAGGAGATCGAGGCGCTCTTCGCGACGACGTTTCCGATTCCGATCGACTCCTACGACCTCGCGAAGCTCCGGGACACGTTCCTCGCCAAGCGCGGAAAGGTCAGGAAGCACCACGCGATCGACCTCGGAGCGCCCCGGGGAACGCCCGTCGTGGCGGTCGCCGACGGCGTCATCGAGCGTCTCGGTCGCGACCGCCGGGGCGGCAAGGTCGTCTACCTGAAGGACCTGACGGGACGGTACACGTTCTACTACGCCCACCTCCGCGTCCACGAGAAGGGACTGAAGGCGGGCGACCGGGTCGTGAAGGGCCAGCGCCTCGGCGAGGTCGGGGCGACCGGCCGCGTCATCGGCGGCCCGCACCTTCACTTCGCGATCTACCGGCACGCGGCCGAGTCCGGCCCCCGGCTCTTCGCGGTCAACCCCTACCTGATCTTCTCCACGCTCCTGCCGCACTGACCCCGGATCGCGTCAGACCGTCCGGAGGTTGCGGAGGGCGAGCCCCCGCTCCAGCCACTGGTTCGAGATCTTCTCGGGGAGGGCGTTCTGCGAGAGGCGCGCGCGGAGGTGCTCCCAGTCGAGGTCGTCGAGGCACTGGTCCTGGTTCATGCAGGTGAAGACGAAGGACTCCTTCTTCGTCACGGGGTCGACGTGCCGCTGCAGGCACTGCGCGCAGACTTCCTTCATCATGCACTGCATCGGCGAGTTGATGGAGCCGATGCCGACGTGCTCCTCGCGGAGGAATGGCTTCAGGACGCCGTGGCGCGCCGACGTGACGGCGGCCATCATCCGGTCCGAGCCGATGGCGATGACGCGCGTGGCGTCGGACATCGGGATCGGGACGGGCCCGAGCCGACCGGTGGCGTAAGCGGTCATCGCCTCGACGATGTTCCCCACGAAGGCGAAGTCCGTCGTCCGGCGGGCCGGGATCGCCGGCTCGCGGTCGACGGTGAAGACGACGACGTCGGCCCCCGCCTCGATCTCCTCGCGCTTGTAGAAGTCCTCGGCCTTCTTGTAGCCGGCGAAGTAGAGAACGCGGTTGCCCCGCCGGCGCGCCTCGCGGCCGATGGAGAAGAGGACCGCGTTCCCGAGCCCGCCGCCGCAGAGAATGACGGTTGAGTTTTCCGGCAGCTCCGTCGGGGCCCCGGTCGGCCCCATGACCACGACCGGCTCCCCTCTCTTCAGGACGCCGACGAGACGGGTCGAGACGCCGATCTCGAGGGCGATCATCGAGAGAAGTCCCCGCTCCTTGTCGACCCACGCGCCGGTCAGCGCGCAGGGCTCGATGAGGGCCGGAATCCCGGGCATCCCCTTCGCGCCCGGGAGCTCCGGGGCGTACGCCTCGTAGTTCTGAAGGCGGTAGAACTGGCCCGGCTGGAAGTTCCGCGCGGCCTGGGGCGACCGGACGACGACCTCGACGATCGTCGGCGTCAGCCGCGCAACCGACACGACGCGGGCGCGGAGGAGGTCGTCCATGCTGCTGGCGAGCGCGGTCCAGGCCCGGTCGCGGAAGGGCTGCCCCGCGGCGTCGAGGGCGTCGAGCGCATCCGCGAAGAGCTCCCGGATCTTCGGCGCGCCGTCACGGGCCGACGCCATCGCCTTGACGACCGAGCCGGCGTAGACAGGATGGTTGTCGCCGAAGTAGGTCAGAAACTTCCCCTCGTACTCCCCGCCGGTGAAGAACGCCCCGACCCCGTCGTCTTTCGGCACCAGCTTCCATTGCTGAACGGGCCGGGGAGGTGCGGAGGGGGCGACCCCGGCGGTTCCTTCCGCGGAGGCGGTCGTCGCCCCCTCCGGAACGGAAACAGCGATGTGAGGTCGGAAGAACTTCTGCTTCGCGTCCAGAGGGAGGATTCCGGGAAACTCCTTGGCGTAGGTGATGTTGGGCGTGGTGCCTGCGGCGATCAGGAGCGTCCGGCAGGGGAGCGTGACGGCGGACTTGTCCTTCCGGCGGCAGACGACCGCCGAGATCGCGCCGAACTCGTCGGGAACGCACTCGACCGGCTCGAGGTTTTCGGCGAAGACGATCCCCTCCTCGAAGGCCTTGGCGATCTCCTCGTGGTTGAGACGGTAGGCGGGCGACTCCTCCATCGTGCGGCGGTACGCGAGGGTGACCCCGCCCCACGACGTCATCAGGCGGAGAAGATCGGGCGCCCTTCCCGCGGCGGCGGCTGTCGCCCGCTCCTCGCGGATGGCCCGCGCGTGGGCGTTCTGGCGCGAGAGGATCGCGCGCTCCTCGGGGTTCATCACGGCGAGGACGGCCTCCTCCCCCTTCTCGGCAGCGAGGTTCTCGAACCGCGAGAGGACCTTCTCGACGTGCCCCGGGTAGTAGGCCAGGGACTCCGTCGCGGTGTCGACGGCCGTGAGACCGCCGCCGACGACGACGACCGGCAGCTCGAGGTGGAGGTTCGCGAGGGCCCCCGTCTTGAAAGCGCCCGTAAGCTGGAGGGCCATCAGGAAGTCGGACGCCTGACGGACCCCTTTGATGAGGTTGTTCTTCATCTCGACGAGCGTCGGCCGGCCGGCGCCCGCCGCGATGGCGACGTGGTGGAAGCCGAGGCCGAAGGCCTGCTCGTGCGTCAAGGTCCCGCCGAAGCGGACGCCGCCGTAGATCTTCATCGTGCGTCGGCGGGCGAGGTTCAGGTAGAGGATGTCGAGGAAGTTCTTGTCCCACCGGACGGTGATGCCGTACTCGGAGACGCCGCCGAAGCCCGTCAGCGTCCGCTCGTCGAGGGGGCGGAAGAGCGGCGCCGCGTCGCGGATCGGCTCGGGAGCCGCGTCGTCGCTTCCCGTCATCCGCGCCGGGAGCGGCTCGATCTTGAGCCCGTCGACGGCCACGACGCCGAAACCGTCGTTGAGGAGGTGGTGGGCCAGCGTGTATCCCGCGGGGCCGAGGCCCACCACGAGGACGTTCTTCCCGTTGTAGGGGAGGGCACAGGGGCGTTTCGCGTTCAGCGGGTTCCAGCGGGTCAGGAGCGACCAGATCTCGAAGCCCCACGGCATGGCGAGGACGTCGGTCAGGACGCCCGTCTCCGCCTGAGGGATGTCGATCGGGTCCTGCGTCTGGAAGATGCACGCCTTCATGCAGTCGTTGCAGATCCGGTGGCCCGTGCCGGGGAGCATCGGGTTGTCGATGCAGATGAGAGCGAGCGCACCGAGCGAGTCCCCGTCGCGGCGGAGCGCGTGCATCTCCCCGATCTTCTCGTCGAGCGGACAGCCGGCGAGCGGGACGCCGAGGGGGTTCGCCCTGACCCCGCCCTCCTTCGTCGCGAATCCCTTCGCGCAGGAGTCCTTGTCGCGTTCCTGGCAGAGAAGGCAGTAGAACGTCTCGCCCGTCACCTCGCGGCGCGGCTTCCTGCGGTCGGTCAGGTCGAAGCCGTCGCGGTGACGCCGATGCGTCGGAAGCCCCGCCCGCACCTCGGGGAGCGCGGGATCGGGCCGTGTCGTCGGCACGAGCGCGTCGAACTTGAAAGGCTTCGGAAGGACGAGCGACGCCCAGTGGGCCGTCCTCCCGCGGTGCGCCGGGTCGAAGCGGAGAAGGGCGACCCAGGCGTCGAAGGCCTCGGTCCAGTCCGACAGAAGGGCGGCGTCATCTTCAGGAGCGGGCAGGCCGGTTCCGGCGGCGGCGCCGCGCAGCGCCGCGACCTTCTCGCGGGCGGCCTCGGGAGAGAAGGACGCGTCCTTCCCGCGCGGCGTCGCCAGCGAGCCGGACAGGTCGAAGAGCATCCAGCCCGCCCGCGCCACGCGGAGCTCCTCGTCGCCGGCGTCTCCGGCCAGGACCCCGACGAGGGCGGCGCCGTGACGGGCCGCGGCGTCCCGGTCGACCGGGGCGAGCGAGGCGGCGTTCGGGTACTTCTTGGCCGACCGCTTCTGGAAGACGGAGAAGCGGAAGCGGAAGAGAACCGACTCGTCGCCGGTCCGGGCGAGAAGCGCTTCCCGCGCCTCCGTGACGTCGAACAGTTCCGCGACGAAGCGCGACAGGGGCCGGGCGGCGTCGACGAGAAGGGCGGAGAGCTCGGCCGGGGCCAGGGGCTCGAGGGTGCGATAGCGCTCGAAGCGGCCGGCGAGGACGGGATCCTCGGCGGCGAGCCGCTGCCGGAAGAGCCGGTCGAGGCGTTCGAGGCGCGCGAGATCGTGGAGGTCGGCGTAGTTGAACCCGAAGTTCATCGTCACTCCCTGTCGTCCGGATGCGGCGGCGCCGCGCCCCGGAGGGGCGGGCCGGCCGGGGCCGGAAGCATAATCCGAACTCGCACCGTGACCGACGAGGACCGCGCTCCGAGCCCCGAGACCCCGACCGGACTTCGTGCCGGGCGGGAGCGGTTCCTGTCCGAGTTCTCCCTCGCGCTCGGCGGGGAGACCGACGTCCCGACATTCCTGGAGTGGGCGGTCGGAGAGATCGGCCGGCTCCTCTCGGTCGACCGGGTCGGCGTCTACCTCTTCGACGGTCCCCCCGAGGAGGGCGTCCTTTCGGCGCGCTCCTCATGGAGCGAGACGGGAATCCCCCCGATCCCCGACGTGGTTCTCGGCGAGCGGACGACGGACCTGACGGCGGCCCTCGCGAGCCGCGCGCCGATCGCCTCGGCGGACGCGCAGGAGGACCCGGCGCTCGCCCCCATCGCCGAATCACTGCGGCGCGTGGGAACCCGGTCTCTCCTTGCGGCCCCGATCGTTCTGGACGGCGCGTCCCGCGGCTACCTCTCGGCCGCCACGTTGCGGAAGAGGCGGGAGTGGTCGAGTGATGAGTCGGAGTTCCTTCAGGCGGCGGCACGGCATCTCGCAGGCGCCCTGAAGCAGGTCGGCCTCGTCGAAGAGCTGGCGCGCCAGCGCGACCGCCTCTCGATCCTCCTCGACGTCGCGGCCGCCGTGCAGCGCTCGACGACGCAGGAGGAAGTCGTCCGGACGGCGCTCGACGGGCTCCGGGAGACGCTCGGATTCCGGGCCGCCTTCATCGCTCTCGTGACCCCGGCCGGCGACGAGGCGATCAGCCTCGGAATGTATGCCGACGACTGGCCCGAATCCGGATCGCGCGAACTGACATGGCGGCGCCGGATCGAGCCCGTGGCCGCCGGTCCCCGCGAAGTGACGGTGCAGGTCCTCGCGTCCGGAGAGGCGGTCGTCGTGGACGACGTCGGGACCGACCCGAGGGCCGAGGCATCCCGGCCGCTCCTCCGGACCCTCGGCGTGGAAGCGACGGCGGTCTTCCCGATGCGCACCGCGGGACGCCTCGTCGGGGTCATGTCGGTGGGTGGCCCCCGGGCGACCTGGGACATCCGGCAGGACGACGTCGATCTCCTCCAGTCTCTCGCCGACTTCGTCGGGGTGGCGCTGATGCAGCGCCGAGCCACGGAGGCGCTCGCGCGGGCCGCTCGCGAGGAACGGGCCCTCTCCGAGGCCTCCCGGGCGCTTCTCTCGCGGACGTCGAACCGGGACGTCCTCCTCTCCCAGATTCTCGATGCCGTCGTCCACCACTTCGGCCAGGAGAACTGCAGCCTCCGGCTCGTGGGCCGGGAGGAGAAGACGCTCGTGCTCTTCGCCCGGCGCGGCGACTGGACCGAGGCCGCGGAGGTGTCGACGATCTCCGTCGACGGACCGGGCCTCGTCGCGGCGGCCGCGCGTGACGGGACGGTGATCAACGTCTCCGACGTCTCGAGGGACGACCGGTACCTCCCGGGCTGGAGCGCGGCGAAGTCCGAGCTCGCGGTGCCGCTCCTTCTCGACGGCGAGGTCGTGGGAGTCCTCGACCTTCAATCCAGCCGGCCGGAGGCCTTCTCGCCGGAGGACGAGCGGACGCTCGCCGCGTTCGCCGACCGGGCTGCCCTCGCGCTCCGGCTCGCGGACGTGGTGCGACAGCTCGAAGAACGGACGCGCGTTCTCGAGGCGGTCACGCGGGCCACACAGCTCCTGAACTTCCGGCTCCACACCCCGGACGTCCTCTCGTCGGTCGTCGAGGAGACGAGCCGGGCCTTCCCCGGAGCGGCCGGGGGCGTCGTCTACGTCGCGAACGCGGACGGAACGGCTCTGACGATCGCGGCGTCCTCGGGGGTCGGGCGGGTGACCCAGCGCGCGTGGGAGACGACGCCCATTCCGCTCGGCCGCCTCCGGTGCGCCGGTCCCGCCTTCAGCGAAAACCGGCCGGTGTTCGTCGATGTGACGGGCCTCGACGAGCTGGCCGACGGACAGGCCACGGAGGTCCGGGCTCGCGGCCGCGCGGCGGTTCCCGATCCCGAGATCCGCCAGCTCATGGCGGTCCCGATCCGCGTGGCCGACCACCGGCTCGGCGTCCTGGAGATCCTCTCCGGGCGACCGGGCATCTTCGCCGCGAAGGACGCCGAGACGCTGGGCCTCCTGGCCGAGCAGGCGGCGATCGCCCTCCGGAATGCCCGGCTCGTCGAGGAGCTGCAGCGATCCAACCGGCTGAAGGACGATTTCCTCGCGAACCTCTCGCACGAGGTCAGGACGCCCCTGACAGGAATCGTCGGATGGGCCGAGGTCCTTCTCGACAGCGGGCCGAAGGACCCGGCCTCGCGGCGGGCGCTCGAGGCCATCCTGGGCCAGGCGACGACCCTGAGCCGCATGCTGACCGACCTGATCGACCTGTCCCGGATCGACAATTTCGGGCTCGAGCTCCGCCACACGACGGTCCGCCTCGCGGAGACGATTGCGGCCGCGCTCGACGCCGTCACGCCGTCGGCGGAAAAGAAAGGGGTGCCGATCTCCTGCGACGTCACGGACGGGCTCCCCGCGCTCGACGGTGACCCGGCCCGCCTCCAGCAGGTGGTCTGGAACCTCCTGACGAACGCGGTGAAGTTCTCGCCGGCCGGCCGGCCGGTCCGGCTCTCGGCACGGGAGGCCGGGGACGGCGGTGTCGACCTCGTCGTCGAAGACGAGGGAGCGGGGATCGACCCGGCGTTTCTCCCGCACGTCTTCGACCGGTTCCGACAGGAAGAGACCTCTTCGAGCCGCCGGTACGGTGGCCTGGGGGTCGGGCTCTCGATCGCGCGCGCCATCGTCGAGGCCCACGGAGGGCGGATCGAGGTGGAGAGCGAAGGGCGGGACCGGGGAGCCCGCTTCCGCGTCGCCTTCCCGCCCAAGGCCGTCGTCCGGTCCGGAGCGTTCCGGCGGGCACAGCTTCTCGGGCGCGAGGAGGCGCCCCGGGGCAGCGGGGAAAGACCGGCATGAGGACGAAGGGCGACGCCCTCTCGAGGGCCCGGGCGCGTGCCCGCGCCCTCGATGCGCGACTCCGGGTGGCGGAGGAGCGACTCGAAGCCCTCAACCGCATCGGGATCGCCCTGTCGGCCGAACGCGACGTCGATGCCCTCCTGACGAAGATCCTCACCGAGGCCCGCCGGTTCTCCGGCTCGGAGGCCGGGAGCCTCTATCTCCTCGAAGAGCACCCGGACGGTCGACGCCTCCGCTTCAAGCTCGCGCAGAACGACGCCGTCTCCGTCTCCTTCACGGAGCGGACGGTCGGCGCCGACGAGACGAGCCTCGCCGGCTGGGTCGCCGTCCACGGCGTCTCACTCGTCCTGGCGGACGCGTACTCCCTTGCGGGGGACAGTCCCTTCCGTCACAACGACGCGTTCGACCGGGCCACGGGCTTCAGGACGCGCGCCGTCCTCGTCGTGCCCATGAAGGACCACCAGGGCGGGCTCGTCGGTGTTCTCCAGCTGATGAACCGGAAGCGCCCGTCGGACGGCACTCCCGAACCCTATCCCGAGGATCTCGTCCCCCTCGTCCTGTCGCTCGCCACGCAGGCCGCGGTCTGTCTGAAGGCGAACCGGCTGACGGCGTCGATCCGGAAGCTCTTCGAGGACTTTGCGCAGGCGGCCATCTTCGCGGTAGAGCAGCGCGACCCCACGACGGCCGGGCACAGTCACCGGGTCGCGGAGCTGACGGACGCGATGGCGCGCCTCATCGACCGCGCCTCGGACGGTCCTTACGCGGGCGTCGCGTACACGAAGGACGAGCTTCACGAGATCCGGACCGCGGCTCTCCTCCACGACTTCGGGAAGATCGCCGTCCCCGAGCGCGTCCTCGTGAAGGCAAAGAAGCTCGAGGAGGACCAGATCCTCCGGATCCGCGACCGCTTCGACTTCGTCCTGGAGGCGGCCGAGGCCGAGGCGATGCGCGGACTGCTGCGGCGGCTCGCCGAGACGGGCGAAAGGGTCACCGGGGACGACCTGGCGGCCCTGGAGCGCGGTGCGCGGGAGCGGGCGGCCGAGCTGGAGGAGGCATTCGACGCCGTCCGCCACGCGAACGAGCCGACCATCCTGCCCGACGAGCGGGCCGCCCGACTGAAGGCTCTCCTGTCGCAGAGCTGGCGGGACCGCCACGGGCGGACGGCGACGCTTCTTCTTCCCGAGGAGTTCCGCTTCCTCGCCATCCCGCAGGGAAGCCTCTCCCCCGAGGAGCGCACCTCCATCGAGAGTCACGTGGCGAACTCGTGGAGGTTCCTCTCCTCGATCCCCTGGACGCCGGACCTCGCCCGCGTCCCGGACATCGCGTACGGCCATCACGAGAGGCTGGACGGGACCGGGTATCCGCGGCGCATCGATGAGTCCCGGATTCCGGTCGCGACCCGGGCGCTGACGATCTGCGACATTTACGACGCCCTGACGGCCTCCGACCGTCCCTACAAGAAGGCCGTCGTGCCAGACGCCGCCTTCCGGATCCTCGAGGCGGAGGCGCATCACGGACACCTCGACCGGTGGCTTGTCGACGCCTTCATCGCCGAGAAGGTCTGGACCGCGATTGGGCCCTGACCGGGCCGTCGCCCTCCTCGTCTTCCTGCTCGCGGGAGCGCCGGACGGTCCCCCCCCGGAGCTTCGGGGGCGCTGGCACTTCGTCTTCTCGAAGGACGTGGAGATGTCGATCCTCTTCCGGCGGGATGCGCGCGGTGACGAGACCCGTCTCCTCCTCCAGTGCACTGCGGGACGGTTCGAGCTGGTCTCGCGGCAGGACCCGTCGGGTCGGGATTCGACGGAATCGGTCCGGTCGCTGGAGGAAGAAGAGACGTTCTCGCGGCGGCTCGTCCTCGGCGGCGTGCCGACGGCGCCCGGCTGCGAGAAGATCCCGCCGGTCGACGCCTGCGCCGTCTTCCGGGGCCGGAACGGGTCGCTCGCGGCGGGCCTCTCGGCTTTCTCCGAGGAGGGCGCGGCCTCTCTTCGCGCGAAGGGAGCGGCGCTCGTCTCTCCGGGGATGGCGCGGCGGCTCGTCGGCCTGGCCCCGGTCCTCACGTATGCGGCGGAGTTCGGGTCCTACACGGGCGATTTTCTCGGCCTGGTCTGGCCCGAGGTCTTTTCGCGTCCGCTGGCGATTCGTCGCGGAACCCGAGTCCGTGGCTGCGACTTCGACGCCGGCTTCGGCGACCCCTGCTCGTCCTCCGAACGCGAAAGGGAGGCGAAACGGTTCGGTCCCGACGCGCTCAGGCCCCCCGGCGCCTCCGACGCGCCCCCCACAGGTACACCGCCCCCCCGGCCCCGAGGATGACGAGGCCCCTGGCCGCGTCGAGAGGCGCGTCGAGGGCGATGGCGACCGTGAAGAGCGCTGAGATCGTCACGTAGAAGACAGGAACCCACGGGTAGCCCGGCATCATCCACGGCGCCGACGGCTCGCGCTTCCGGTAGACGAAGACGGCCGCCCCGCCGAGGGCGTAGAAGGCCGTTGCGGCGAACGAGACCGTGGCGACCAGCTCGTCGAACCGGCCCGAAAGGGTCAGGGCTGCCGCGAACAGGCCCTGGAACATCAGCCCGAAAGCCGGCGTCGAAAAGCGGGGATGGAGGCGCCCGAAGGGGCGCGGGAGCCGCCCGTCGAGCGCCGCGGCGTAGGCGATGCGAGGCCCCGGAATGATGTTCGCCGCGAGGGAGCCGAGGATCGCGACGATGACGGCGAGCGAGAGCCACCGCGCGGTCCCGGCGCCGAACAGGATCCGCACCGCCGTCTCGGCGGCGCGGGGCGAGCCCCCGAGGGCGGCGACGGGCGCCGCTCCGAGGTAGACGGCGTTGGCTCCCACGTAAACGACGACGACCAGGAGGACGCCCAGAACGAGCCCTCCCGGAATGTCGCGCTTCGGGTTTTTCACCTCGGCGCCGAGCGCCGAGATGTTGATCCAGCCGTCATAGGCCCAGAGGACGCCGGCCAGGGCGCCGCCCGCGGCGACCGCGAGCGGAGCCGTGAGCGGCGGGAGAGCGAGGGACGGCATCGAGGCGCCGGCCGACGTGAGCCCGAAGACGACGAGGGCCACGATCGAGCCGATCTTCACGACGGTGAGGACGTCGTTCAGCCGCCCCCCCTCCCTGATGCCGAGGATGTTCCAGATCGAGAAGGCGAAGCCCGTGCCGACGGCGACCAGCTGCCCCTGCGAGATCCGGAGCCCGAAGAGCTCGAAGGCCGGGGCGGCCGTCCCGAGCGCCGGAAAGAACGCGCCGAGGAACTCGGCAAAGCCGGTCGAGAGGGCGGCGACCGCCCCCGGCATGACGACGAAGACGAGTGCCCACATGGCGAGGAAGCCCCAGAGGGGGCCGTAGGTCTCGGAGAGATAGACGTAGGGGCCGCCGGCGGTCGGACGGCGCGCGCCGAGCTCGGCGTAGGTCAGCCCCGCCGCGAGGGCGTGGAGGCCTCCGAGAACCCAGAGCACGACGATCCACGACGGGTAAGGGACCTTCCGGAAGATGTTCCCGACGGAGAGGTAGATGCCGGTCCCGATGATCGACCCGGCGACATACAGGACACAGTCCCAGAAGCCGAGGGCCCGCAGCAGATGGGGCCCGTCGCCGCCGGACCCGTTTCCTCCCGTCACGTGCGCGAAAGGGTAGCAGGCGGCACGCGGCCGAGGGGTAATCTCCGGCGCGATGGCCGAGACCCCGCCCGCCCCGCGCCGCTACGTCCTTCGCCGGACCGGGCCGGCGAAGAGCTACCGGGTCGACTACGCACGCGAGCTGAACGAGGAGCAACGGGCCGTCGTCTTCGCCCCCGACGGACCGACGCTGGTCGTGGCGGGGGCAGGCTCCGGAAAGACGCGGACGCTCGTCTACCGCGTCTCGCGCCTCCTCGAGGACGGTACCGATCCGGCGTCGCTGATGCTCCTGACGTTCACGAACCGCGCGGCGCGCGAGATGAAACGGCGGGTCGAGGCCCTCGCCGGGGCCGATCTCGTCCGGATGACGGCCGGGACGTTCCACGCCGTCGGGGCGCGCCTCCTCCGGCCGCACGCCGAGCTGCTCGGCTACCGCCCGAACTTCTCGATCCTCGACTCGGAGGACTCGAAGGACCTCCTCGAGTCGGCCACGTCGGATCTGGGGATCCCGGTGACGGAGCGCCGCTTCCCGAAGGGGGACCTCCTCCACGCGATCGTCTCCTTCTGCGTCAACACGGAGCGGAAGCTGGACGACGTCCTCGCGGCGGACTATTCGCACTTCCTCCCGCAGGCCGACGCGATCCGGGCCGTCGTGAAGCGGTATCTCGAGCGAAAGGTCGCCGCGAACGGGATGGACTACGACGACCTCCTCCTGAACTGGCGGCGGCTCCTCGTCGAGCGTCCGGAGGTCCGGAAAGCCCTCGTCCTCCGGTTCCGCCATGTCCTCGTCGACGAGTACCAGGACGTGAACCGCCTGCAGGCGGACCTCGTCGACCTCCTCGTCTCGGACGCGCCGACGAAGAACGTCATGGTCGTCGGTGACGACGCCCAGTCGATCTACTCGTTCCGCGGCGCCGACTTCGAGGCGCTGCTGACCTTCCCGGACCGGTATCCGGGCGCCCGGGTCTTCAAGCTGGAGACCAACTACCGCTCGACGCCGGAGATCCTCCGGCTGGCCGACGTCTCGATCGCCCACAACACGCGCCGGTTCGAGAAGACGCTCCACCCGGTCCGGCCGTCCGGCGTCCCGGTGGCCGTCGTCGGAACAGCCGACGTCTCGCAGCAGGCCGAGTTCGTCGCCCAACGGGTCCTCGAGCTCCGGGACGAGGGAGTCCCGCTCCCCGAGATGGCCGTCCTCTATCGCGCGCACCACCAGGCGCTGGAGCTCCAGCTGGAGCTGACACGGCGGGGCATTCCGTACGAGGTTCGCTCGGGCGTCCGCTTCTTCGAGCAGCAGCACGTGAAGGACGTCCTCGCACACCTTCGGCTCCTCGTGAACCCGAAGGACGAGACGTCCTTCAAGCGGACCCTGAAGCTCCTTCCGAAGGTGGGGGAGAGGACGGCGGCGACGCTCTGGGCGGCCGTGTCGGAGTCGGCCGACCCGGTCGGGGAGTTCCTCGGGCTGGATCTCGGCCGCGCGCCGGCCGGCGCGCGGGCGGGGCTCGCCCGCTTCGCCACGGCGATGAAGACGCTCCGAAAGGCGTCGTACCTCTCCTCGCCCGCCGAAGCGATCCGGTACGTCGTGGAGGACGCCGGGTACGCCGATCAGGCGCGCGGACGGTTCACGAACTGGCAGGCGCGGCTGGACGACCTGGAAGCCCTGGCGCAGTTCGCGATGCCCTACGACGGCGTGGAGAGCTTCCTGTCGGAAGTGACCCTTTTCGGCGAGCCCACCGGCGAGGAGACGATCGCGGGAGAGAACGACGACGAGCGGCTCGTCCTCTCGTCGGTCCACCAGGCCAAGGGGCTCGAGTGGCGGGCCGTCTTCGTGATCGGCCTCGTCGAGGAGCGGTTCCCGAACGTCCGGGCGTCGAAGACCGCCGAAGGGCTGGAGGAAGAGCGGCGGCTCTTCTACGTCGCTGCCACGCGGGCCAAGGACGAGCTGACGCTCGTCCACCCGCTCGCCTCCTTCGACCGGTACGGGATGCTCGTCGTCACGGAGCCGTCGCGTTTCGTTCGCGAGCTGCCGGACGACCTCTACGAGCGCTGGGTGCTGGAGCCGGGCCCTCCGGCGCTCGACGCGCCCCGGGCGCCGCGGGCCCTCGGTGCTCCGGACGATCCGACCTCGGGTCCGGACGACGAGGGGCCTGTCAACTGAACGCCTCCGGGGGACTCCCGGGGGCGCTCGGGACCCGCCGCGGGAGCGTTACTTGCCGCCGACCACCTTCACCACGGCCGTGGAGCCGGGCATCTTCTCTCCCTCCATCGGCTCGAAGCGCCCGCCGAGGCAGCCGGCCAGGAACTTCTCCGCGCGGGCGTTGAAGTCGATCCGGTTCTCGGGGCGCGCGAAGCCGTGCCCTTCGTCGGGGTAGAGGACGTACGTCACGCTCCCCTTGTTCTTCTCGATCGCCTCCACGATCTGCTCCGACTCCTTCTGGTTCACGCGGGGGTCGTTGGCCCCCTGTCCGATCAGGAGCGGCCTCGTGATCCGGTCGGCCTTGAAAAGGGGCGAGGCGTTCCGGATCAGCTCGGCGTCCTTCGGGTCGTCCACGTTCCCCATCCGGTGGTCGAACTCCGCCCGCATCGGCTTCCAATACGGCGGGATCGACGCGATGAGCGTCCTCAGGTTCGACGGGCCGACGATGTCGACGTTGCAGGCGAACGTCTCGGGCGTGAAGGTGGCGGCGGCGAGGGCGGCGTAGCCGCCGTACGAGCCGCCGAAGACGGCGATCTTCTTCGGATCGGCGTAGCCCTCGGCGACGGCCCATCTGGCCGCGTCGATCAGGTCGTCGTGCATCTTGAGGCCCCACTGCCGGTTCCCGGCGTTCCAGAACTTCTTTCCGTAGCCGGTGGAGCCCCGGTAGTTGACCTGGAGGACGGCGTAGCCTCGGTTCGCGAACCACTGCGCGTACGAGCTGTAGCCCCACGTATCGCGGTCCCACGGTCCTCCATGGACGAAGAGAACGGTCGGCAGGTTCTTCGGCGGGAGGCCCGCCGGAAGCGTGAGGTAGGAATTGAGGGCGAGGCCGTCCCGGCTCCGGATGACGACCGGCTTCATGGCCGAGAGGGCGAGGCCCGAGAGCTTGGGCTGCGAGAAGAACATGAAGTCGCCCTTCTTCGCCGTCCGGTCCCAGCGGTAGAAGGACGTCGGGCCCCGGTCGGTGGTGAACGCCACGAGCCAGACGTCGTCCTTCGTCGTCCGGTTCACGACGAAGAAGTCTCCGTCGAGGAGCTTCTTGATCCCCTCGAGGTCGTCCTTGACGGCCGGGTCGATGACCCGCCACTCCGACCGACCGGGCGCGAAGGCGACGGCCTCGACGACCTTCGTGTCGGGGTTCATCAGGAAGCCGCCGGCGTCGACGGCGTCCGAGAACGCGATCATGTTCTCGGCGTTCGTCGCGAGGTCGCGCTTCACGACCCGGGCCGTGTCGTAGCCGATCGAGGACCTCAGGACGGCTCCCTTTCCGTCGGCCGTGAACCCGATGAGGTCGAGGATCTCCTCGGGACCCACCTTGATCCACGACCTCCACGGGGACTTCGCGTCGTCCCGGACCCGGAGCTCGGTCCCGCCGTCCGGCGTCTTGATCGTGGCGCCCCGGATCTGTAGCTTCGCGTCGGCGTCCCATCCGGAGACGTCTCCGGGGTTCTCCGTGTCGAGGACGAGGCCACCGGTCTTCAGGTTCAGCCGGTAGACGTCGAAGAGGCTCCGGTCCCGAGCATTCATCGCGACGAGGAGCTCGTCCGGGAAAGCCTTCTCGGCGGCCACGGCCATGGCCCGGACCCCCTGGAACGGGGTGAAGTCGCGGACCGTCCCTGTCACGAGGTCGACGCCGAAGAGGTGGAAGTTCTCGTCGCCGTCGTTGTCCTGCCTGTAGATCAGGGTCCGGTTGTCCTCCGACCAGAAGTACTGCCGGATCCCGCGCTTCTTGTCGGCCGTGACGATCTTGTCGTCATCCTTTCCGATCGTCTTGACCCAGACCTGAAGCACGTTCTTCTTGTCCGGCGCCAGCCAGGCGAGGCGCGTCCCGTCCGGCGCGAGCTTTGGAGAGGCCTTCTCCGGGTTTCCGAAGATGACGTCGCGAGGGATGAGGGGGGGCTGCTGGGCCTGAAGGACCCCCGGGACCGCCAGGACGGCGCCTGCCATGGCGGCGAGAAGGACCCTCCTGGCGTGGATGAGGCGCATTCGATCTCCTCCTTGAAGTCTGTTCCTGTCAGGCCGTTAGGTCGACCGGGCGGCGGACGGGAGGGGAACCTTTCCGCCCCGCTCGCGTATCTGTGAATAACGTGGCGAGTGCCGAAAAGTTTCCGGACACCGTCGTCTGAGGAAGGTCGTCATGGGCAAGCTCTTCCGGGTCCTTCTCGTCCTCCTGGTGCTGGTCGTCGCCGCCTCGGCCGTCTATGCCTTCACGCGGTCGCAGAAGAAGGAGAACGGCCTGAAGCTGGTCGAGGCGACGGTGGGCTCCATCACCGAGAAGGCGGTCGCCGTCGGTCAGATCCAGCCGCGCCAGAAATTCAGCGTGAAGTCGAAGATCTCCGGCATCGTGAAGAGCTGCCGGATCCAGGTCGGCGATGCCGTCCGGACCGGCGACTCGCTCTTCGAGATCGCGCCCGATCCGACGCCGCTCGAGCAGACGGAGGTAGACCGCCAGGTGGACTCGGCGCAGGCCTCCTACAACCGGGCGAAGATCGATTTCGAGCGGTCGGTGGAGCTGCAGCGGCAGGGAATCGTCGCGAAGTCGGACGTGGACACGCGCCGCGAGACCTACGAGTTGACGAAGATCGCCCTCGAAAAAGCCCAGCAGAACCGCGAGCTGACCCGGAAGGGGCGCGTCGTGACCGCGAGCGCCGACATCGATTCGATCATCCGGGCGCCCTCCGCCGGCACGATCCTGACGCGGACGGTGAACCCGGGCGACCCCGTGGTCCCGCTCACCTCGTACCAACCCGGGACCGAGATGGCGACGATCGCCGACATGAAGGACCTGATCTTCAAGGGGACCGTCGACGAGATCGACGTCGGGAAGCTCCGGGTTCCGATGCCGGCCCGGATCAAGGTGGGGGCGTTGCCGACGGACGTCGTCACCGGCCGCGTCTCGCGGATCGCGCCGCAGGCCCAGCAAAAGGAGGGGGCAACGCTCTTCGACGTGGAGATCGAGCTGGACCCGTCCGCAAACGTGACGCTACGGGCCGGCTACTCCGCGAACGCCGACCTGATCATCCGGGAGAAGAAGGAGATCCTGATGATCCCCGAGCGGCTCGTGATCTTCGAAGACGGAGGAAAGAAGACCTTCGTCGAGCTGCCCGCCGCCAGACCCAAGGACCCGCCGAAGAAGGTCCCCGTGAAGATCGGCATCTCCGACGGCCTCAACGTCGAAGTCCTCGAAGGCCTGAAGAAAGGGGACAACGTGATCCAGCGTCCTCCGAAGGAGATCTCGTGATGACGCGGGGGGTCCGGGGGGCGCCCGAAGGTAAGCCCCCCGGCGAGCAGATCTCGTGACGCGCCGCCGATGGAAACCGTCGTCGAGGTCCTCCGCCAGCTCCTCCGGGACGTCCGGAACCAGAAGCTCCGGACCTTCCTGACCGTCTTCGGCCTCGTCTGGGGGACGGTGGCGGTGACGCTGCTCCTCGCCTTCGGGACGGGGCTCAAGAAGCAGCTCATCAAGAGTGCCGCGGGGCTCGGCGACCGGATCTGCATCGCCTGGCCGGGGCTGACCTCGATTCCTTACGAGGGACTGGGGAAAGGGAGGCGGATCCGGCTGACGGAGGAAGACGTCGAGTTCGTGAGGGCCCGCGCCGAGGGGATCCGCGGAATCTCCAGCGAGTACTCGCAGACGGTGAAGCTCCACTACTGGACGAAGACGTGGCCGGTCGACGTCTCGGGTGTCTCACCCGATTTCGGTTGGATGCGGAACCTGATTCCCGACACGGGAGGTCGCTTCATCAACCCGACCGACATGGAAGAGCAGCGGCGGGTCGTCTTCCTCGGCGACAAGCTGGCGAAGAACGTCTTCGGAAGCGAGCCGGCCGTCGGGAAGACGGTGATGATGTGGGGATCGCCCTTCCTCGTCGTGGGCGTCCTGGTCACGAAGGAGCAGGACTCAAGCTACAGCGGGCGCGACAACGACAAGGCGACGATCCCGGGGACGACCTTCCGCGCCCTGACGGGCGACAAGTACGTCGACAACGTCATCTACCGGCCCGACGCGACGATCGGCTCGAAGAAGGTCAACGAGAACGTCCTCGCCTCTCTCGGGAAGAAGAAGAAGTTCGACCCGAAGGACAAGGAGGCGCTCGCCGTCTGGGACACGACGGAGCAGTTCCAGTTCTTCGACACGTTCATGCTCGCCTTCAACCTCTTCCTCGGCATCGTCGGCTCGCTGACGCTCGTCGTCGGAGGGATCGGCGTCTCGAACATCATGAACGTCGTCGTCGAGGAACGGACGAAGGAGATCGGCATCAAGATGGCCCTGGGGGCCCGGCAGGCCTTCATCCTGAAGCAGTTCCTCCTCGAAACGCTCTTCATCACGGCCATCGGGGGGACGATCGGCCTCGGCATCTCGCTGGCCATCTGCGACGTCTTCCCGAAGGCGGGCTTCACGGAGTACGTCGGCATCCCCGTGGTCTCCCTCCCCGTCGCCGCCATCACCACGGCCGTCCTCGGGACGATCGGCCTTTTGGCCGGCTGGTTCCCCGCCCGGGCCGCCTCCCGCCTCGACCCGGTCGTGGCGATGAAGCTCTAGGAGCCGGGTGATGAGCGTCGTCTTCCACCTCTTCCTCCAGTCGTCGCGGCTCGCGAAGAAGCGGGCTTTCCTGACGATCGCCTCGATCGCCTGGGGGACGGTCTCCATCCTGCTGCTCCTCTCCTTCGGCGAGGGGCTGAAGCGGCAGTTCTCGAAGAACCGCAACTCGACGGGGGGAAACATCGCCGTGATGTGGCCCTCCGAGACGACGAAGCCCTGGAAGGGGATGCCCCCCGGCCGGCCCATCCGCCTCACCCTCGACGACGCCGAGTACGTGAGGGAGCGGATGCCGGAGCTGCAAAGCGCCTTCGGCGAGGTCGTGTCGTGGTCGACGAACCTCGCCTACGGACCAGTCACGAAACGCGGCCGCGTCATCGGTACGCAGGCGGTCTACGGGGAAGCGAGGCGGCATTACGCGGCGGCGGGCGGCCGTTTCTTCAACGCGAGCGACGAGGCCGAAAAGCGGCGTGTCATCTTCCTCGGCGACGAGCTGGCAAGAGACCTTTTCGCAAAGGAGGACCCCGTCGGGAAGACGCTCCTCGTCAACAACTCCCCCTTCACCGTCATCGGCGTGATGATCCACAAACGGCAGATGGGGGTCTACGGGGGGCCGGACGAAAGCCACGCGGTCATTCCGTCCACGACGTTCAAGGCCCTCTTCGGGCGCGACCGGCTGAACGTGCTCGTCATCGAGACGCACGAGCCCGAGGAGATGGCCGGGGCGCTCCGGCGCCTGAACGAGATCCTCGGCGCGAAGCACGGATACGACCCGACGGACGACCGGGCGCTCGCGACCTGGAACATCGTCAAGACGAGCCAGATCAACCGGAACGTGGCGCTCGGCCTCCAGCTCTTCCTCGGAGTCATCGGGGTCCTGACGCTCATCATCGGGGGAGTCGGCGTGGCGAACATCATGTACGCGGTCGTGAAGGAGCGGACGCGCGAGATCGGCGTGAAGATGGCGCTCGGGGCGCGGACGGCCTGGATCACCGGACCCTTCGTCCTCGAGGGACTCGTCTACACCGCCGTCGGCGGGGCGGCGGGGATGCTGATCGCTCTCCTGATCGTCACGCCGCTCGGCTACATCCCGATCGAGAAGAGTGCGGTCCTCGAGTTTCTCGGCCGGCCGACCCTCTCGCCGGTGATCGGCCTTTTGACGGCCGCGGTCCTCGGCCTGATCGGAACCCTCGCGGGATACTTCCCGGCGCGCCGTGCCGCGGCCATCGACCCGGCGGCGACGCTCCGGTACGAATAGGAGACTTGCGTGGCGAAGGACGTCACCCCGAACCGGCCTGCAGAGGACTCGATCATCCGGATGGAAGGAATCCGGAAGGTCTACGACACGGGGAAAGTGCGCGTCGAGGCGCTGAAGGGGATCGACCTCGTCGTCCGGAAGGGAGAGTTCGTCGCGGTCGTCGGGCCCTCGGGCTCCGGCAAGTCGACGCTCATGAACCTCATCGGATGCCTCGACACGCCGACCGACGGGCACTACTTTCTCTCCGGCGAGAGGGTGGCCGGGCTGACGCGCGACCAGCTGGCCGACGTCCGGAACCGTCGCGTCGGCTTCGTCTTCCAGTCCTTCAACCTGCTGCCGCAGATCTCGTCGCTCGAGAACGTCGAGATGCCGCTCCTCTTCGGCGGCGTTCCCCCGAGGAAGCGGCGCGAGCGGGCGGCCGAGATGCTCGACCGGGTGGGCCTCGCGGACCGGATGGACCACAAACCCACGGAGCTTTCGGGAGGCCAGATGCAGCGCGTCGCGATTGCGCGCGCCATGGCGATGAGCCCGGACATCCTCCTCGCGGACGAGCCGACCGGAAATCTCGACTCGGCGTCGGGCGGCGACATCATGAGCGTCTTCACCGACCTGTGGAGACAGGGGAGCACGCTGATCGTCATCACGCACGACGCGAGCCTCGCGCGCCGCGCCTCGCGCGTCGTGGAGATCCAGGACGGCCGGATCCTGAAGGACGGCGCAGGACAGGCCGCCTGACGGGGGCCCGAGAGACGGAAGACGGCTCGAAGGCATTGTCTTCTCCCGTCCGGCTCCGTAGAATGGGAAGGGAGGAGACGCGCACGATCCGACCCGACGCCATTCCCCTGACCCTCCCGGAATCCGGGCTCGGCGCGCTCTTCGGTATTCACGACGAAAATCTGAGGCTCCTCGAAGAGTCTTTCGACGTGGTCATCTCGGCCCGTGGCGCCGAGGTCTCGGTCTCCGGTGAGCCGGAAAACGCGTCGCTGGCGGCCCGCCTCCTCTCCGAGTTCGGCAAGCTGATCGAACGGGGCTTCGTCCCGAAGAAGCACGACCTCGCGGCCGGGGTCCGGATCCTCAAGGAAGACCCGACGGCCTCCCTCGTCGACTTCTTCGAGAACCGCGCTCTCGGACCGGCGCTCCGGCAGGTCGTGACGCCGCGGAACGTCCGCCAGCAGGAGTACCTGCAGGCGCTCGCCGAGAACGACCTCGTCTTCGCGATCGGTCCGGCGGGGACGGGGAAGACCTACCTCGCCGTGGCGATGGCGGCCGCCGCGCTGCTCGAGAAGCGCGTCAAACGGATCGTGCTCTGCCGCCCCGCGGTCGAGGCGGGGGAGAAGCTCGGCTTCCTGCCGGGCGACCTCGCGGAAAAGGTGAACCCCTACCTTCGCCCCCTCTACGACGCTCTCTACGACATCCTGGGGTACGACAAGGTCGGCCGGATGCTCGAGCGGAACATCATCGAGGTGGCGCCGCTCGCCTTCATGCGCGGCCGGACCCTGAACGACGCCTTCGTCATCCTCGACGAAGCCCAGAACACGACCTCCGAGCAGATGAAGATGTTCCTGACGAGGATCGGCTTCGGCTCGAAGGCGGTCGTCACGGGCGACGTCACCCAGATCGACCTGCCGGCCGGGAAAGTCTCGGGGCTGAAGGAGGCCGCGCTGGTGCTCGCCGGCGTCGAAGGCATGCGCTTCGTCCGGTTCGACCAGCGCGACGTCGTCCGCCACCGCCTGGTCCAGACGATCGTCAACGCCTACGAGATCTGGGAGGCGAATCGGCCCGAGCCCGAGACGAACGGGAACGGAATCGGGAAGAAGAACGGAAACGGGTCCGCTCACGAGTAGGCGGTCGCCCCCGGAGCGGGGTGCCTTCTTTGAGGAACAGCGCGGGAACGAACGGCCGGCTTGAGGTGCAGAGCTCCGTGCGGGGTGCGCCGGGGACCCTCGTCGTGCGCCGCTGGCTCACCCGCCTGCTGTCCGATACGGACGCGCCGGCGGCGCGGGTCTCGATTCTCCTCTGCGGGGACCGTCGGATGAGGACGTTGAACCGTCGGTTCCGGGGTGTGGACGCGCCGACCGACGTACTCTCCTTTCCCCCGGCGCCCGACCCGCCGCGGCCCCCACGCGGCCTCCCGCCGGGCGGGTTCCTCGGCGATCTCGTCATCGACGTGCCGTACGCGGCGCGACAGGCGCGCCGCCGCGGGCACGCCGTGGCGCGCGAGGTGCAGATCCTCCTCGCCCACGGCCTCCTTCACCTCCTCGGGTACGATCACGAAAAGGACGACGGCCAGATGTTCCGGCTGCAGGCGCGCTCGGTCCGGAGGGCCTTCGGGCCGGGACCCGACGGACGTCCCGGCGAAGAGGCCGGGCGGTGAGCGGCCCGGTCCGGCGCTCCGGCACCGTGGCGGTCGTCGGGCGTCCGAACGCGGGAAAGTCGACGCTCGTCAACGCACTGGTCGGACGCAAGGTCGCCATCGTCTCCGACAAGCCGCAGACGACGCGACGGCGGATCCTGGGAATCCGCAACGCGCCGGAGGGGCAGATCGTCTTCGTCGACACGCCGGGCCTTCACAAGCCGCTCCACCGGCTGAACAAGGTGATGATGGACGAGGCGCTCGAAGCGATCCGCGAGGTGGACCTTCGCGTTCTCGTCGTGGACGCCTCGGTTCCCGAGGGGGGCGGCGACCGCTGGACCGCCGAGCTCCTTGCGAAGGGGCCCCGGCCGAACGTCGCCGTCCTGAACAAGATCGACGCCGTCGCGGTGAAGTCCACCCTGCTGCCGCGGATGGCGGCCCTGGCGGAAACGCGCGCCTTCGAGGAGATCGTCCCGGTCTCGGCACTGACTCTCGACGGTCTCGACGCCCTGCCCGCGCTCCTCCTCCGCTATCTTCCCGAGGGGGACGAGCTGTTCCCGGTGGAGACGCTCACGACGACGGACGAGCGGACCCGCTGGGCCGAGATCATCCGCGAGAAGTTCCTCGAGCGGACGCGCGAGGAGATCCCGTACGGGCTGGGCGTCGTGGTGGACGACGTCGGGCGCGACGAGGCCAAGAACATGACGGTCGTGATGGCGACGGTGGTCGTCGACAAGGACGGCCATCGCCGGATCGTGCTCGGGGCGGGGGGGCGGCTGCTCCGGGACGCCGGGACCGCGGCGCGGCTCGAGCTGGAGCAGACGTTCGGGGGACGCTTCTTTCTCGACCTGACCGTCGCGGCCCGCCCCGGCTGGCGGGAAGACGCCCGGTTCGTGGCTGCCCTGACGAGCTGAGCAGGCGACTATTGACTGGGCCCCGCCGACGGACTAACTTGACTCCTCCCTCTCGAGGGGTAGATGCTGTTGGCAGAAATCTCCCCGTCCCGACCCGAGCGCCGGCGCGCACCCCGCGTGCTGGCCGACGCGACGAGTTGCGGCCACCTGAAGACCACGATCCCGGTCACCATCCTTAATCTCTCGGTTCACGGGCTCCTTTTCGAGCTGAAGGCCCCTCTCCGGCCCGGGGTGGTGTACGACCTGCAGGCGCATTTCCCGGGGATCTCCCTGGCCGCCATGGTCCGGATCACGCGGTGCCGCGCAGGTGGCTATGCCCCCGACGGGCGCGGCGGGCGCTGCCTTCTCTTCCACGCGGGCGCCGAGTTCACCGAGCTGTCAGCCTCGCAGCGCGAGGCCGTTCTCGCGGTCGTGGAGAAGGGACTTGCGTCGGGCTCCGGGTCGCCGGCGATCCTCCGGCGGAGCTGACGGCCTTCAGGCCGTCGGCGCCTCGTCTTCGGCGAGAAGCCGCCTCAGGGATTCCCAGCGCCGGTTCAGCGCCTCCGTGAGCTCTCTGAGGGAGTCCTCCCGGCTGCGCCCTTCCTGAAGCTCGCGGCGCATGGTCGCGAGTTCCTCCTCGAGCGTTTCGATCCGGCGACCGAGCCGTGCCTCGACCTCCTCGCGCCGGGCCGACTCTTCTGAGATGGACCGGAGGGCCCGCGTGAGCGAGTCCTCGAGCCGGCCCGACTCGGCCTCGTCGAGGCCCCCACGGACGCCCAGCGTCCGCTCGTCAGACGGCTCGACGCCGTCTACGTAGGCGGCAGGGACAGGGCTCTCGTCCGACGCAGGTTCCGGCTCCTGAGAGTCATTGGCGGCGGGAGGGGCCTCCGGGGCCACCGGGAGCCCGGGCTCGAATGACGGGGGCGGTTCTTCGGCGGCCGGCGGATCGGCGGGAAGAGCGGCCGGGGGCTCGGGTATCGCCTGGAAGCCGACCGCAGGCACCTCGATGGCCCGGGTTGCGGCGAGATCGGCATCGGCCGGACTCCCGGCGGCCACGAGGGACGACTCCACCGCCGGCTCGTCGTCGATGTCGGGGAAGTCGTCATCGAGAGGCGAATCCCACCCGTCGAATCCCTCAGATGGGCCGAACTCTTCGAAGACGGGCAGGGCACTGGCATCGACCCCGGCCGGGCCCCCGGGCGGGCCGGGAGGAACCACGGCAACCGGAGATGCGGCCGCCAGCGTCTTGGCTTCCGGGGGGGAGAAGACCGTTCCGGTCGGAGCGGCCGCGGCGAGCGAGGGGACCGCTTCCGTCGCGGCCGCGAGGGCGGCGGCGGCGGCGGTCTCGGTCGCGACCGGGCCTCCCTTCTGGAGTCGCCGAAGGAGGTCCACGAACGTCAGCTTCGAGACGAGCCGGAAGGTCTCGACGACGCCGCGCCCGTCGGAGGCAACGGCCTCCACGAACGGGTAGGCGCCGAAGCCGAGCGCCTCCTGCATCGTTGCCACCGGCAGGGCCGTCCCGAGGTCGCGTTTGTTGAACTGGATGACGACGGGAACGGATTCGAGGGCGATCTTCTCCTCGCGGAGGTTTTCCCGGAGGTTCTGGAACGACTCGAGGTTGTGGGAGAGCATCGAGGCCTGCGAGTCGACGACGAAGACAATGCCGTCGACGCCGCGGAGGACGATCTTCCGCGTCTCGTTGTAGAAGACCTGTCCCGGGACGGTGCAGAGCTGGAAGCGGACGGTGTAGCCCTTGATGTTTCCCAGCTCCACGGGGAGCAGGTCGAAGTAGATCGTCCGGTCCTGCGCCGTGGCGAGCGAGAGGAGCTTCCCCGTGGCCATGCGGTCCAGCTGGCCGTGCAGCACCTTCAGGTTCGTCGTCTTCCCGCAGAGGCCGGGCCCGTAGTAGACGATCTTCGCCGTCAGGTCCCGGGTGGTGTGATTGAAAAGGGCCATCGTTCCTCGTCCAACTCGTTCGGGGCTGTATCAGTATAGGACGGGTAACCTAGGGGGATGGCGGCCGAACTGCGCGAGCGGCCTTTCGCAGCGACGTGGGCGGGGCTTTCCCTCCGGGGCGTCTCCACGGCGGGGCGCGAAAGCTGGTTCCATTTTCCGACCCTCCGGCTGGCCTTCGATCTCGGTCGGGCCCCGACGGAGCTCGTGCCCGTCTCGAACCTCTTTCTCTCGCACGCCCACCTCGACCACGCGGCGGGGCTCGCCTACTGGTGCTCCCAGCGGCGCCTCCACCGGATGCCGGGAGGCGTGGCGCGGACCCATCCGGACGCCGTCCCGCTCTGGCGCGAGATTCTCGCGCTCCACGAGCGGCTCGAGGGGGTGAGCTACGACGCGGTCGTGGCGCCGATGCCGCCGGGCGAGCCGGTCTTCCTCCGGCGGGATCTCTGCGTCGCCTCGTTTCCCGTCGACCACCGCGTCCCGACGCTCGGCTTCCTCGCGTCGGAAGTCCGTCGGCGGCTCCTCCCCTCCTTCGCCAGTCTCGGACCTGCGGAGGTCCGGGCGGCGGCCGGACGGGGGGAAACCGTGGCCCGGGAGGTCCCGATTCCGCTCGTCGCCTATTCCGGCGACACGGCGGCCGGGTTCTTCGACCTCGCGCCCCCCGAGGTCTTCCGCGCGAAGCTGCTGCTCCTCGAGTGCTCCTTCGTCGAAGAACGGGACCGCGACCGTTCGCGGGAGTGGAAGCATCTCCATCTCGGCGAGATCGCCGAACGGGCCGACCGGTTCGAGAACGAGGTTCTCGTCCTGACGCACCTGACGGTTCGGACGACGCCGGAGGAGATCCGGCGCGAGCTGAAGCGGCGTCTACCCGCCCGCCTGGCCGGGCGGACGGTCCCCTTCCTGGCGGATTGAACGGGAGACCCGGAGGTCAGGACGGCCTGGCCGGCGCCTCCTTCTCGTGCGACGGGGGGCCTGGCGTCGCTAGGAGGTCCGCGCCCTTCCGGCGGCGCTCGCGATTCCACGCGAGCGCGTCGTCGAGGACGCTGTAGGCCGCCGGGACGACGAAGAGCGTGAGGAGCGTCGAGAGGGCCATGCCGCCGACGAGGGCGAGCGCCATGGGTCGTTGAACCTCCGCGCCCGCGCCGATGGCGAGGGCAGGCGGCAGGGCGCCGGCGATCATGGCGATCGAGGTCATGAGGATCGGGCGGAGCCGGATCGGACAGGCCGTCAGCAGGGCCTCCTGGCACGAGGCGCCGCGGGCGCGGATCTGGTTCGTGAAGTCGACGAGCATGATCGAGTTCTTCTTCGCGATCCCGACCAGGAGGATCAGGCCGAGCAGGCTGTAGACGTTCAGGCTCTGGCCTCCGGCCCACAGCGCGAAGAGCGCCCCGCTGATGGAGAACGGAAGCGCGAGAAGGACCGAGACGGGGTGCCAGAAGGAGTTGAACTGCGACGCGAGGACCATGTAGGCGACGAGAAGGCCGAGCGCGAAGGCGAACCAGAGCGACTGGAACGACTCGCGGAAGACCTTCGTGCTGCCCGCCGTGACGGCGCGGTAACCGTCGGGCAGGACCGACCGGGCGAGGGCCAGGGAGTGGTCGACGGCGGCGGCCTGGGAGGCGCCCGCCGCCACGTTGGCGTAGATCGAGATGGCCCGCTCGCGGTCGCGCCGCGTGATGGCCTGGAGCGTCGGCTCCTGCTGGATCCGGATGAGCTGGCCGAGGCGAACGAGCTCGCCGTTCGTGGTGCGCACGAGAAGGTGCCCGATGTCCTCCGGGCGCTGCCGCTGGTCGGAGAGCAGACGGCCGCGGATGTCGAAGCGCCGCCCCTTGTCCTTGAACTTGCCGATGCGGACCCCGCCGATCGCGGCGTTCACGGTCTCGCCGATGGCCGCCATGCTCACGCCGAGATCGGCGGCCCGGTTGCGGTCCGGCATGACCTGCACCTCAGGCATCCCCACCTGGTAATCGGTGTCGACGTCCGTGACGAGCCCCGACTGGCGCATCTCCTCCACGATCCGCCGGGAGGCGTCCGCGAGGACCGTCCAGTCGCGGCCCCGAATGTTGAACTCGATCGGAAAGCCTCCGCCGCGCGAGGGGCTGAATCCGGTCTGCGAGATGTCCTGGAGCGCGATGCGGCCTCCGGGAATCGTGCTGGCGTACTGGCGGACGACGTCCATGAGCTCGAGCTGCGTCAGGCGCTTCCCGCGCTTCGGGTCGACCGGCCGCTCCCGGGGCGCCTTCAGGTTGACGTAGGCCTGCCCGGAATTCACGTCGCTGCCGCCGCCGACGCTCCCGGCGAAGAGCGTGACCTCGGGGCGTGCCATGAGGAACGACTCGATTCGGCGGAAGTAGCGGTCGGTCGCGTCGAGGCTGGTGCCCACGGGCGTCTGGAACCGGATCGTGAACCGGCTCATGTCCTGGCTCGGAATGAACTCCTGGCGCAGGAAGCGGATCGTGACGAGCGAGAGGAGGAAGAACGCGAGGGAGCCGGCCAGCAGAAGGCCCCGATGGCTCAGGGCCGGGCGAAGCGCGCGGAGGTAGAGCTCCGAGAGCCGCTTGAAGAGGCGGTCCATCGTCCGCCCCAGGCGGCCGCGGTGCTCGACCTCGAGGAAGCGCGAGCAGCGCATCGGCGTCAGCGTGAGCGCCTCCAGCAGCGAGAGGAGGACGGCGACCGAGATCGTGACCCCGAACTGGAAGAAGAACTTCCCGATGATCCCCTTCATGAAGGCGACCGGCAGGAAGATCGCCACGATGGCCAGAGTGGTCGCGGCGGCCGCGAAGGTGATCTCACGGGCGCCGACCGACGCCGCCCGGACCTTGCCCTCGCCCAGCTCGCGGTGGCGGTAGATGTTCTCGAGCACCATGATGGCGTCGTCGACGACGATGCCGACGACGAGCGTGAGGCCGAGGACGGTGTAGGTGTTCAGGGTGAAGCCGAAGAAGTAGATGACGATGAACGTCCCGAGAATCGACGACGGGATCGCCAGGAGGACGTTGACGGTCGTCGACCACGATCCGAGAAAGAGCCAGCAGACGATGCCGGTCAGGAGCGCCGCCAGGATCAGGGTAAGGAGAATCTCCCGGATCGAGCGCTCGATGAACGTCGTCGTGTCCCAGTTGACCTCGAGCCGCAGGCCTTCCGGGAGCTGGGACCGAAGGGTCTCGATCTTCGCCTTCACCTCGCGTCCGACCTGGACGGCGTTGGCGCCCCTCATCTTGGTGATGCCGAACCCGATCGACGGCTCGCCCATCGCGCGGCTGAGGCGGCGGCGATCCTCGAGGCCGTCCTCCACCACGGAGACGTCCTTCAGGCGCACCGGAGCGCCGCGTACATAGGCGACGACGAGCTCGCGGAACGCCGAGACGTCGATGGCCTCGCCCTGGGCCCGCACGTTCATCTCGCGCTCGGCCGCCTCGATCCGGCCGGCGGGCACCTCCTGGTGCTCCCGCTGGATGGCCCGGTTGACGTCGATCACCGTGAGGCCCTGCGCCTCGAGGCGCAGGGCGTCGTACCAGACGCGGACGTTCCGGTCGCGGAACCCGAAGACGTGGATCTCGCCGATCCCCTCGATCATCTGAAGCTGCGGCCGGATGACGTTCCGGACGTAGTCGGCGAGGAAGGTGGGCGGCCGGTCGCCGAAGAGGGCGAGCCGGATGATCGGCTGGTCCTCCGGATTGGTCTTCGAGATGGTCGGGGGGTCGATCTCCCGCGGAAGGTGACGGGCGGCCTCCGAGACCTTTGTCTGGACGTCCTGGAGCGCGGCGTCGATGTTGCGCCCGATGGCGAACTCGAGCGTCAGGTTGGCGCCCCCCTGACGGGCCGTCGAGGACATCTGCTGGACCCCTTCGACGGTCGCGCAGGCGTCCTCGAGGACGTCGATGACGTCCGTCTCCATGATCTCCGGCGACGCGCCCTCCCAGGAGATCGAGACGCTCACGATGGGGAAGTCGACGTCCGGGTTCTGGCTGATGCCGAGACCGCGGAAGACGTCCCCGAACCCCGTGTAGCAGAGTGTGCCGAAGCCGA
Organism: uncultured Acidobacteriota bacterium; assembly: GCA_963801475.1. Taxonomy (GTDB): domain Bacteria; phylum Acidobacteriota; class Thermoanaerobaculia; order UBA5066; family UBA5066; genus DAOMFB01. The sequence goes on from CAWDEX010000001.1 coordinate 160,020, forward strand.
TCAGAGCGACCATCAGGATCCAGGCGAAGACGTGGTTGCGGATCGAGATATCCGCGAGGGTCATTCCGGTGGCGATGGCCGCCGGATCCTCCGCCGGTTCGCGCGGACTCATCCAGGCACCGGGCTCGCCGGACGGGCCGGCGACGGAGCGTCGGACGTGGCGGACTCGACCGCCATGCCGTCGGCGAGGCGATCCGAGCCTTCGGTGACGATGGTCTCGCCCCCGGCGAGACCGGAGAGGATCTCGACGGACCCGTCCCCGGTCCTCAGGCCGATCTTCACCGGCTTCTCCTTCGCCCGCCCGTTCTCGACGACGTAGACGACGAAGCCGCGTTCGCTCGCCTGCACGGCGCTCTCCGCGACGACGAACGCGCCCTGGTGAGTTCCGGTGGCCAGCGTCACCTCGGCGAAGAATCCGGGCTTGAGGACGCCGGGGTTGTTCACCCAGGAGAGGATCTCGACCTGCCGCGTGGCCGGATCGGCGGTGCCTCCAACGTGGTAGACGCGGGCGGTGAACTCCGCGTTGCCGAGCGAAGCGACCTTGAACGTGACGGTCTGACCTTCGGTGGCCTTGAGCGATTCGGACTCTGAGACCTTGAATCGCAGGCGCAGCCGGTGCAGATCGACGAGCGTCGCGAGAAGGTTGCCGGCCTGGACGAACTGCCCGGGGTCGACGGTGCGCGTGTTGACCTTGCCGCGACGGGGCGCGCGCACGGACGACCGCTCGAGGTTCTGGAGGGCGATATCGGACACCGCCTTGGCGGAGGCCGCGTCGGCGGCGAGACGCTCGGCCTCCTGGCGCGCGCGGATCAGCTCCTCCTCGGCGACGAGCTTCTCCCGCGCGAGCGCCTCGCGCCGCACGAGGTCCGACTCGGCCCGCTTCCAGTCGGCGACCGCCCGCCGGTGCGCGGCCGCGGCGCGCTCGGCTTCGAGGCGGTACCGGTCCGGGTCGATCCGGACGAGGACGGTCTCCGCCGTCACGTCGTCCCCAGCGTTGAACAGGACTTCCTTCACGGCGCCGCTCACCTCGGCCGTGATCTGCAGCAGCTCTTCGGGTTCGAGCGACCCCAGCGCCTGAACCCTGTAGACGACGTCACGCGAGGCGACGGAAGCGGTGCGGACCGCGAGGCTTCGCCCGCCTCGCCCCTTCCTGGCGTCGGAGCCGCCGCCCCCCGAACAGGCCGTCAGGACACCGCACGCCAGACAAAGCAGGAACAGCGTTCTGCCGGTTTTGGGCACCATACCCCCGTGTCGGAGAACCTGAAGTTCCCCCCGGGAAATGGTGTCATCCGGCCGCTGCGCTGTCGCTGATGCGAATGCAGGGGGCCCGGCGTGAACCTCGCCACCGGCAGCGTGACGTGCCGCCATCGCCCCGCGAGGTCGCGGAACTTCAGGTCGACCATCGCGATGGCGTGCGCGCGCGCAAACACGACCGCCTCCTGGAAGTCATGGAACATGACTCGTCCTCCGGGATGGGCCTGGCGGCCGCGTCGGGGCCGGGCATGGGCCGTATGTCCCCGTCGGACGGGGCGGACCCCCCTCAGCGGAAGAGCTTGCGCCGGTTCCGGATGTAGTCGCGGAAGATGAAGGTGGCCAGGTCGGTGGGGGAGGCGTAGTAGGCCCGCCCGCGGGCCACCTTCGTCAGCGTGTCGACGAAGTCGACGAGGGCGGGGTCGGTCGCGATCATGAAGGTCGTCAGCTGGATGCCGTCGCGCCGGCAGCGCTCGGCCTCTTCGAGCGTCCGGTTCACGATCTTCAGGTCGAGCCCGAAGGGGTTCTTGTAGAGACGGCCCCCTTCCTTGATGCAGGACGGCTTCCCGTCGGTGATCAGGAAGATCTGCCGGTTTCGCGATCGTCGCCGCGCGAGGATCTGCCGCGAGAGCTCGAGCCCGGCCTTCGTGTTCGTGTGGTACGGCCCGACGCGGGCGCGGGAGAGGTGCTCGAGAGGGACGGGGCGCGCCTCGTCGCCGAAGAGGACGACGTCGATCGTGTCCTTCGGGTACTTCCGGAGGATCAGCTCCGTCAGGGCGAGGGCGACCTTCTTCGCCGGCGTGAACCGGTCCTCGCCGTAGAGGATCATCGAATGGGAGATGTCGATGGCGATCGCGGTGGCGCACGCCGTCTGGTGCTCCACCTCGCAGACCTCGAGGTCCTCGGCGAGAAGGGCCAGCTCGTCCGGATCGCGCCGGGCGGCGTTCGCGACGGAGCGGAGGCCGTCGAGCCGGGAGAGCTCGTCCCCGAACTCCCACGGGCGCGTCTCGGGAAGGGCTTCCGTCCCGGCTCCGGCCCGCGGCACGGAATGGAGCCCCGGTCCGGACTTGCCGAGCGACGAGAAGACCTCCTCCAGCGCGGAGCGGCGGATCCGACGCTCGCCGGGGCCTGTCAGGACGAGGTTTCCCTCGCCGTCGCGCCCGAGGAGTCCCTGCTTCAGGAGCTCCTCCCGGAAAGCGTCGAGGTCGATCGAGGCGTCGATGAGGCCGCGCCGTTGCAGCTCCTTCAGCCAGGCGAGCGCCTCCTCCACGTCCCCGCCGGAGCGCGTCACCAGGTCGAGAAAGAGCCTCAGCAGCTCCTCGTGGGTCAGGAGCGCCCGGAGGAGATCGAGAGGGAGCTCGCCGTACCGGTAGTCCATCCGTCTCCGATGTTACGTTCGACAAATCGAAACGGACGGGCGGCGCAGAACGAACGCTTCGGGGCGCCCGTCTCTGCGGCCGGCCTTCGCTACACTGAGGCGTGCCGAGGCGCGGGGAAGGAGCATGCCGGATTTGGTGGAGGATCTGGGGCCGACGGCAGGCCGGGAGGGCGGACCGCGCGTGGATGAAACGGTCATCCGCGGCCTGAGGGCCGCCCGGACCGCCGGCTACCGTCTTCTCGACCCGCTCGACCGGCTGGCGCGCCGCGTCGCCCGGAAAGACGAACTGCCGCCTCTGTCGCTGCGGCGGCACGCCGGACCCGTGAAGGCCTTCGAGAGCTCCACCGAGGCCCTCTTCGGACTTCTCGCCTGGATCGGTCTTCCGGGCGCCGAAACGCGACTTCTGGATCTCGGCTGCGGGCCGGGGGCCGTGCCGCTCCGGCTCGAACGCGGGCGCGTGGCGGTGCGCGGGTACGTCGGCGTCGACGTTCACGAACCGTCGATTCTCTGGTGCCGGCGCCGCTTCGCCGGCCGCGAGACGTTCCGGTTCGAGCTGGCCTCTGTCCGAAGCCCGTACGGCCGGGCGGATGCGGCAGATCCCGTCGGCTACCGCTTTCCGGTGGAGGACGCCGGGGCCGACCTCGTCCTCGCGAAGTCGCTCTTCACGCATCTCCTGGACGAGACGGCACGCCATTACCTCTCCGAAATACGGCGCTGCCTCTCCCCGGGGGGCCGTGGCGTCCTGACGGCTTTCGTCTTCGACGGGACGACGGGCGGCCCTCCCGCCTTTCCCCACCACGGTGAGAACCCCCGGGTCCGCTGGCGCCGCCGGGTCCATCCGCACGCGGCGGTGGCCTACGACCGGCGGCTCTTCGAGGAGATGCTCTCCGGGAGCGGTCTCGAGATCCTGGAGATGCTTCCCGGATTCTGGCCGGGCCTGTCGCCACGGCTCCGGGGCCAGGACACCTTCATCGTCTGTCCCGCGCCGGCCGGCCCCGGAGATCCGGGCCGATGAACAAAGGACGCGCGTCGCTCGCGGGGGCCGGGGCGCTCCTCCTCGCGCTTCTCGCGGGGGCTGCCGTCCCGGCCGGCACATCGCCCCGGATGTGGACTGTCCTCGCGCTCGTCGCCGTCGCCGGGGCGCTCCTCGGCTCGCGATCGCCGGACGGCGCCGCCGTCGCCCTAGCCTTCCTCGCGCCGCTCTTCCCCGGACTCTCGCGACCGCTCGGCACCGGGATGCCGCTCCTTTTTCTCTTCGCCGCTCCCGCCCTCGGCGCCGCGCTCGTGGTCCGGAGCGGCCGGGGCGAGCCGTCGCCCCTGCCACGTCCGCTCGTGAGGTGGAGTCTCGCCTTTCTGGCCGTCGCCGCAGCCTCGGCCGTCTCTTCGGTCGTCCGGGGTGAGACTCTCTGGCGCCTTCTTCACGACCGGACGGTCCCGCACTACGTCAACGCCCTCTGGGGCACGTCGGCGGAGCGAAGCCGCGACGCGGTCCTCCTCTTTCTCGGCTACGCCCTCCTTCTCGCCGCGCTCGACGCCTTCGCCCGGCTCGCGGGCGATGCGGCGAAGCGCGCCCGGCTTCTCGTGGCCGCTGCGGCGGGAGGGGCGCTGGCCCTGGCCTCGATTCCCCTCGAGTGGCTCGTTCCGACCGGGAGCTGGAACGCTTACTGGCGCGACATCGGCCGGCTCTCGGGTTCGTTCACCGATCCGAACGCGCTCGGCGTCGGCGCCGCACTTCTCGTCCCGGTCGCTCTGGCGGCATTCTTCGGGGAGAAGACCGCGGCGGGGGGCCGCATCGCGGCCGTCCTCGTCCTCGTCCTCGTCGTCCCGGCGCTCGAGGCCTCCGGTTCGCGCTCGGGCTTCCTCCTCCTCGGCGTCGCTGCTGCTCTGGCGGTCGCGGGGCTCGTCCGGGCGCGGATCGTCCGGCTCCGCCCACTCGGCCTCGGCCTCGCGGCGGCGCTCGTCGTGACCGCGGCGGTCTGGCCGTTCCTGCCGAAGGGGGGCTCCGTGGCCGCCGGCGGTCTCGTGTCGCGCCTCGTCGCGTCGGCCCGGAGCGGCTCCCTCGAGCGTGCGCTGACCCAGCGGACCGTCTTCTGGCGTGGCGCGTTCGACGTCATCGCCGAGGAGCCGCTCTCGGGCTGCGGCCTCGGGGGGTTCGTCTACGAGTTCCCCGTCCGGTTCGGCCGAAGGCACGAGCCCGTAAACTTCACCGACAACCCGACCAACTCCCTCCTCGACGTCGCCGCCGAATGCGGCGTGCCGGCGCTCCTTCTCGCGCTGGCAGCCGTCATCCCGCTTCTCGTCCTCGCGTGGGACACGGCGCTGACGCGCGAGAGGATCCCGGTCGGCGCGCGGGCCGCCGGCGCTACGCTTGTGGGGCTGGCCGTGGCCTCGCTGACCGGAGGGCACTTCCGTTTTCCGGAGGTGGGCGTCCTGGCCTCGCTCGTCGCGGCGCTCCTTCTCGCGACGGGGGTGCCCGACGGCGCGCCGGATCCCGACCTCGCCACGCCGAAGCGCGCCGGCGCCGTCCTCGCCGCCGCTGGAATCCTGGCGTCGGTTCTGGTGGTCCTTCCGACCCTGAGCGCGGACGCGGCCTTCCGGGCGGAGCCGTGGATCGGTCTCTACGGCCCCGAGCTCCGGAAGGAGATGGCGCCCCACCGCTGGATGGGTCCCGCGGCCCTGCGCCGGATCCGCCCGGGCGAGACGTCGCTGACGCTCCGCCTCGCGAACAGACGCCCGGACGACCTGCCGGTCGCCTTCAGCGTCGAGGTGGACGGCTCTCCCCGCCCCGGGTCGGTCATCCCGAAAGATGGCGAGGCGACGTTGGCGCTCGAGGACCTTCGGTCCGGTCAGATCGTCCGGCTCGCGGCACAGCCGACCTTTATTCCCGGCGAGGGACGTCTCGGACGCGACGAGCGAACGCTCTCGCTCATGGTCCTCCTTCCGTACGGGTCGAAATTCCCCTGATCCGGCGTCGTCCCGGAATTCCCCCCGCCCCTCACGGGCTCCAGGTGAAGTGCTGGATGGGGTACGGCCGGTAGCGACCGTCCTTCGCGCGGAACAGGACGAGGAGTTCGTGCGGGCCGGCGTCGTCGGAGCGCGCGGCGTACCGCGCTTCGAAGCCCGCCGACCGGCAGTCGCCCATCCGTGGAAGGGCCCGCGCCACGTCGTCGCGCGGAACGCGCCTGGCGGAGAGGGGCGTCCGCTCCTCTCCGTCGATGAGAATCGTCACCTCGAGATCCTCTCCCGGAATCCGGGCCCAGCCCGCGACGACGAGCTCCCCGCGGACGGTGGCTCCGGGCTCGGAGTCGTTGATGCCGCCCGCGAGGGTGAGATCCACCGGGCCGCGGAGTGCGGTGGCCGGGGCGGCTGTCGCCGCGGGGGAGAGAGTCCAGGGAAGGGGCGTTTCGGCGGGAGCGCCGGGCTCCGTCTTCGCGACGGCATACAGGTCCGCGCCGACGCGTTCGTCGAAGCGCCCCTGGAACCGAAGCCGTCCCGACGACACGCCACGAGCCAGGAAGACACGGAAAGCCTCCCGCCTCTCGGGAAGCAGCCATGCCTCGCGGACCGTGACGTAGGAGGTCGGAATCGACTCGAGGAGGTCGAGAAGCTCGTCCGGGATCCGCTGCCGGCCGCTCAGTTCCTCGAGCCTCTGGACGATCGGGATGTTGAAGCCCGAGACGCCGTTCACGAGGGGCTTGCCGTGATCGGCGGCACGGAGGACGTACTCGTAGTTGCCGTGGAGATCCTGGTTCGACGGGAGTTCGACGACCCCTCCCTTCATCGGAAGCGTGGCGAGCTTCTTCGTCAGGCGGTCGGGATCGGCCCTTCCGCGGAAGAGCTGGAGGGGGGCGACGCGCTGCTCGAAGAGGAGGAGGGCGCCGGCGGCCGCGAAGACGGCGGCCGCGGCGCGCGGCGATCCGCCGCGTCGTCGCTGGCACGCGGTCGCCAGGGCGAGCGCCCCCGCTCCCGCCAGGACGGCGAGACCGAGGTCTGCCACCATCGCCCAGCGCGCCGGGATCCGGATGCTCCGGAAGAGCGGGATGAGCTCGTAGAGCACCCGGTGGAACCAGAACCGGAGGCCGAAGGAGCCGGCAACGCCGAGGATGAGCCAGATCAGGCCGAAGACGAGCACCTCGGGGCGGCATCCGGCCCGGAGGCTCTCGACGAGGTTCGGACTCTTCGCCCAGGTGAAGGCGCGAGGCCAGGCGAGGCTCCAGCGGAGAAGGAGAAGAAACGCGAGGAGCACGAGGGCGCGGTCCGGATCCGACGCTTTCAGTACCTCCCGCCCGAGAACCGTGAGCCGGAAGGGCGTGACGTTCGCGGCGAAGACGGCGATCGTCCCGGCGGCGACCGCGAGGAGATCGAGGGCGACGAGGAGACGTCCCGGCGGAGACTTCGCGGCCGCGTCAGCCGGCACGCGTGACGCGGACGGCCGGAGCAGGAAGAGGCCCGCGACGGCGAGGAGTGGCATCACGAGCCCGGGGAAGAGGGAGAGCTCGCCGGGAGGCGGCGCCTCGCCGAGGGGGCTCCAGAAACGGTTGCGGGGGTCGACGGTCAGCCAGTGGTGCGGTCGGGCCGAGCCGGCGAGCGTCTCTTCCGGCCCGCGCTCCATGCCGTAGAGCTTCGAGACCTTCCGGTACGGGAGGAGAAACGGCAGGAGGACGAGCCCGGCCAGAGCGACGGCGAGAGCCGCGCGGCGCCAGACGTCCCGGCGTCTTTCGAGGCCGTTCCGCACGAGGAGCCAGCCGAACGTCGCGGCGAGGGGGATCAGCGTCAGGACGAACCAATGGATGACGGTCAGGGCGTTCATCAGGAACGCCCCGCCGAGCCACGCGGCCCTCTTCCGGTCGGGCTTCCGGAGGTAGAGGACGACGGCCTCGGCAAGGACCGGGATCCAGCCGGAAGAGAGGTAGACGACGTGGGAGAGGTGCTGGAACCGGAACGGCACGAAGGCGAAGCCGATGCCGGCCACCCAGGCGGCTCCCGTCGAGCCCGTCAACGTCCGGGCCAGCCGGAAGGCGCCGTATCCCGAGAAGGCGAAACCGAGAAGCGTCAGGAGGCTCTGGGCCGTCAGAGGGCGGAGTCCGAGGGCGAAGAGCGGAAAGAGCGGGAGCGCAAGGCCGTAGTGGTGCTCGCTGAAGGCGAGGGTGTAACGGTAGGGGAAAAAGATGTTCCCCTGGAAGAGATTCAACGGGTCGTGGAAGGTCTGGTGGAAGTCCCACCAGAGGATCCACGAGGAGAGATAGGGGTCGCCCCAGTCGGCCGCGTGGTCGCGGATGTGCCGGACCCACGGCCACGTCATGACGACCGTGAGGAGGAAAAATCCCGCGAAGACGAGCGCCTCTCGGGTGACGGGCCGGAGCTTCGGCATCCCTGCGTTCGGCTTCGCGCTCACACCGGCGATTGTACGGAGCGGAAGCGATCCGCGAAGGGCGGCCCGGAGCGCCATCGCGAGGAGAACGAGACAGGGGATCGAGAGCTGGATCAGGAAACGGTTCCAGGTCGGGTGGACCAGCTCGGCCCCCTTCCAGGGCGTGATGCCATAGGCGACGAGGTAGACGGCGACCGCCCCGGCGACTCCGAGGAGCAGCGGATGCGCCGGGCGCCTCCGGAGCGCGCCGGCGCCGGCCAGGAGGACGACGGGTGCGCACCACCAGAAGCCCGCCCAGGCTTCGGCGTCGGCCATTTCCTTCCAGATCGGCCCCGGAAGAAGGGGCAGCCGTTTCAGCGTCTCCCGAACGACGGGGAGCCTTCGGAGCTGTTCGTCGTAGCCCTCGTCATGGCGGTTCACGATGCCGGATTTCCAGGAGACGACGACGCCGATGGCCGCCGCCACGAGGAACGAAGCGAGGACGACGGGCCGAAGCGCTCGGAGGGCGGGCGCGCTCCTTCGTCGTGCCCGGACGAACGTCGCCGTGGCAGCCACGGCGAGGGCGACGAACGCGAGCGGGAGCCCTTCGTTTTTCGCGAGGACACCAGCGCCGAGAAGGAGCCCGGCGGCGATGCCGGTCGAGGATTCGAGACGCGTCTCGAGCAGAAGCAGCAGCCCGCCACCCCAGAGGCAGGCCAGCGGAAAGTCCGCGTAGGCGGTCCCGGCGCCGCCGTCCATCATGTCGGAAGAGAGGAGGGGAACGAGGGACGCGACGAGCGTCACGAGGGCCGCTGCCAGGGTCCCGGCCCTCCTCCGTGCGCCGTCGAAGAGGACCAGGAGAAATGCCGGGAAGAACATGGCATAGAGGGGCCGCGTGACGCGTGTGTCGTCCGTCGCGGCGAAGGTCTCCTGCAGCGCGACCTGCGCAAGCGGCAGAAGCGGCGGGTACTGGGGGTGCGACACGTACCACCGCTCCTCGCGGAGAACGGGGGAGTCGACGGTCCCGTCGGCGCGTATCCACCGTGCCGCGGCCACCCACGACATCTGACCGTCCCAGTCGCGCGTGACCTCGGAAACGGCGACCGAGAAGAGGCCGGCCGTGACGATCACGCCGACGAGCGCCGCCACGGCCACGGCGACACGGGCCGGAAGCAGCCGCCGCGGGGTCGAGGAGGGGGTTCCCGCCCTCCGCCGGCGGGGAAGGAGCGCACAGGCGGCGAGGACGAGGAAGAGAGGAAGGATCACCTGCCGCTTCAGCGGCATCCCCGCCATGTGGTCGAGCGCGAAGAGGGCGGAGGCCGCCCCGGCGACGCCGAGGAGCCACGCCCAGGCCAGCCGCCGGAAGAACGGCCTCGCGTCGAGAGACGGGAAGAACCGGAGGAGCCCGTTCCCGGCGAGGAGGAAGAGGGCGATCCCGCCGAAGCTCGCGGCGAGCCGGGCGGCGAGCGTCACGGACGGGCCTCGCGGCGGAAGTAGTCGGCCGTCTCGAAGACCTCCGGTCCGGGCGGGTCCAGCCGGCCGAGGACAACCCACCGGGGCGCGTCAGCCGGCGGCGGCCCGGGCGGGGAGCCTTCGAGACGGACCGGCCGGCGGGGTGCGAGGTCGAAACGGACGAAGTAGTCGCCGTGCCCGGCGTCCGTCTGCACGATGTAGTACGCCGCGTCCCGGGGAATCGTCTCGAGGACCTTCGCGAGGGCCGCGGCGTACTCCGGCGTCCGGAAGCGCGAGAGGGCCGATCCCTCGCTCTCGCGAGCGTTCATCAGGGCGTTCCGAAACCGCTGGTGAGACGTGTCGAGGGCGGGGCCGACGGCGAGCAGGGCGAACGCCGCGAGCGCGACGGGCCCCGCGAGAGCCCCGAGCGCGCGAAGGATGCGTCGGTCCTCCCACGGACCTCTGGAATCGTCGCGAGCTGTTCCGGCCATGCGGCCGCGATGATATCGGGCAGCGTCAGCCGCGCGAGCGCATCAGGTTGAACTTCGCCAGCTCGGCGTAGGTGACCGTGGAGTCGAGGTCCTCCCGGGCGATCCTGAGGCTCTGGACGAGCCCTTCGAGAACCAGCTCCATCTGGAGCGCCCGTTCGAAGTGGTCCCTGGGCTTCGCGTGAGAGAGGACCAGGTCCGAAAGGCCGTCCACCGATTCGAGAGTCTTCAGGTGCTCGGCAAAGGGCGTCTCGTCGGAGAGGACGATCTTCCTCTCCTTCGAGAAGTGGCCGACGATCCGGTCGTAGGGCCCCGCCGCGGCGGGCTTCTCCGCACCCCGTCTTTCCTGGACCTTCTCCAGTGCGACCGGGCCCGCCTCGTCCTCCTCGAAGTCGTTCCGGTTCCGGCGGGTGCGCTCGGCGCGGCCGCGCGGCCCCTCCACGGGGGGAAAGGTCGCCTCGAAGAGGGCCTTCACGGCGTCGCCGATCAGCTTCTTGGCGACGATCTCGGCCCCCTGCTGCTCCCCCTCGAAGACCATCTCGACCTTTCCGGTGATGGCCGGCAGCGTCGCGAAGAGGTCGACCAGCCGCGGGGCGACGACCTTCTCCCCGGTGCGCAGCGCGCGCCGTTCGAGGTTCGAGACGAGCAGCTCGCGCGCGGCGATCGGCATCCGCGCGGAGACGCCGGAGGACTGGTCCACGAGCTCGCTCCGCCGCGCCACGAAGGCGATCTCTTCCACGAGGAGCTTCATCGTGTCGCCGAGGAGGACCGTGGCGCCGTCCAGCTCACGCTCGGTCCAGGACTCCTGCTCCGTAATCGCCGCGGCCACGGAGACGGTCGTGGGGTAGTGCGTCAGGATCTGCGAGGCGATCCGGTCCTTCAGGGGCGTGATGATGTTCCCGCGGTTCGTGTAGTCCTCGGGGTTGGCCGAGAAGACCATCAGGATGTCGAGCGGGATCCGGACGGGAAAGCCGCGGATCTGCAGATCGCGCTCTTCGAGGATGTTCAGGAGGCCCACCTGGATGCGCGGCTGGAGGTCGGGGAGCTCGTTGATGGCGAAGATGCCCCGGTTCGTGCGCGGGATGATCCCGTAGTGAATCACCTCCTCGTCGCCGAATGATTTCTTCAGCGTGGCGGCCTTCACGGGATCGACGTCGCCGATGAGGTCGGCGATCGTCACGTCGGGGGTGGCCAGCTTCTCCCGGTAGCGCTCCTCCCGGGGAACCCACTCGAGGGGCATGTCGTCGCCGGCGCTCGCCGCCATCCGCCGCCCGTAGGCCGTGAACGGTTCGAAGGGGGACTCGTTCAGCGGCGAGCCGGCGACGATCGGCATCTCATCGTCGAGGAGGCCGGCGAGCGCGCGAAGGATCCGGGTCTTGGCCTGACCGCGCAGGCCGAGGAGGATGACGTCGTGGCGGGCGAGCAGGGCGTTGACGAGCGCCGGGATCACCGTCCGCTCGTAGCCGAGGACGCCGGGGAAGACGTTCTCTTCCGCCTGGAGCTTCGCGATCAGGTTCTCGCGGATTTCGTCCCGGACGCTGCGGGGGCGGTAGCCGGCCTCTTTCAGCTCGCCGAGGGTCGAGGGGCGGTCGTGCATCGCCCTGACTCTACGACGGAGCGCCGGGCGCGGGTTTCTACCTGTGCTGGCCCGACTCCGGGGCCGCCGTCTCGGCGGGTGGGAGCACCGCGGCGGGTGAGGGGGTGGTCCGGGCGACGACGTCGGCCGCGCGGAGCGACAGGGCGACCGCACCCTGCGGCGTCTCGGCGTAGCGCACCACGACGTAGTCCTTCACCTGCAGCTCCTCCGCAGAGACCGGTGTCCGGCCCCGGATAGTCTTCGTGTCGGGCGTCAGGACGAGCGTCAGCGTCCGGCGGAAGGGCTTCTGTCCCTTTTGGGTTGCGGAAGCGACGGTTTCGCGCACGGCGACGAGGCGAAGCGCCGTGTCGACGTACGTGACCTCCCCGACGAGGATCCGGGTGGCGTGAAGTGGAGCGGGAGACGCAACCTTCGCCGCTGGAGTCGTTTGGACGTCACGCGCTCCCCCGGAGGCGAGGATGGCAGCTGCGACGAGGGCGGGAAGAAAACGCAAGTTCACGCCCTCTTCGACGCAGGAGGCGTGCCGGGGGTCACGACGGCTTCCGGATCCCGAACTTCTCGAGCCGGTACTGGAGCGTCCGGTAGGTCAGCCCGAGAAGGCGCGCGGCCTTCGCGATGACCCACCCCGACCTCTCCATCGCCTGAACGATGAGCTGCCGCTCGAACTCCTCGATGTCGATGCCGTCGGACGGGATCTCGAATCCGTAGGGGCGCGCCGCGGGCGCCGTCTGGAGTCGGATCTCCACCGGGAGGTCCTCGGGCCGGACGACGTTTCCCTCGCAGAGGAGGACGGCCCGCTCGACGACGCTTCCCAGCTGCCGCACGTTGCCCGGCCAGGGAGAGCGAGCGAGGAGGTCGAGGGCGGCCGGTGACACCTCCGTGACCGACGTGCCGTGGTCCGCGTTCGCCTTGTCGAGGAAGCGCCGCACGAGCGCCGGAACGTCGGTGGCCCGCTCGCGGAGCGGCGGGAGGACGATCGGAATGACGTTGAGCCGGTAGAAGAGGTCCTCGCGGAACTGGCCGGCCTTCATCATTCCCTCGAGGTCGCGGTTCGTGGCGGCGACGACGCGGACGTCCACGGGAATGACGTCGGTGCCGCCGACACGCTTGACCTCCTTCTCCTGCAGGGTGCGGAGGATCTTTCCCTGAAGCGGCAGGGAAAGATCGCCGATCTCGTCGAGGAAGAGAGTGGAGAGCGAGGCGGCCTCGAAGAGGCCGATCTTCCGCGCGTCCGCGCCGGTGAACGAGCCCTTCTCGTGCCCGAAGAGCTCGCTCTCGAGGAGGTTCTCCGGGATCGCGGCGCAGTTGATGGCATGGAAGGTCTTCGCCGCGCGCGCCGAGCGCGCGTGGACTGCGCGCGCGACCAGCTCCTTTCCGGTGCCCGACTCGCCGCGGATCAGGATGGTGGAGTTCGTCGGCGCGATCTTCTCCACGAGACGGAAGACCTCGCGCATCGACGGGCTGTCTCCGACGATCGCCTCGAGGCCGTCGTCCCTGAGTCGCCGCTCGAGGCGAAGCGTCTTCTCGGCGAGGCGGAAGGCCTGCAGCGCCCGCTCGACCCGGAAGAGGAGCTCGTCGGCGACGATCGGTTTCGACATGTAATCGAAGGCGCCGAGTTGGTGCGCCTCGCGCGCCCGCTCCACCGAGCCGTGCGCCGTGATGAGGATGACCTTCGGCGGGAGCGAACCTTCCTGAAGAGCCTTCACGACGTCGATCCCGGAGAGCCCCGGCATCTTCAGGTCGGTCAGCACGACCTCGGGGCGGGCGGTGGCCGCTTTCGCCAGCGCTTCGCGGCCGTCCGCGGCGACGGTGACGCGATACCCCTCGTCCGACAGGAGAGCCTGCAGCGACTCCCGCTGGTGCTTCTCGTCGTCGACGACGAGGACGGAGGCATCCGGCACGGGGGGATGCTAGCGCAGAGCCGCCGGCTCAGGCTGGCGCGGGGAGCGTGATCGAAAAACGGGCGCCTGTCGGTCCGTCCGTCCGGTTGCCGGCCGTCACCCGCCCGCCGTGCTCCTCGATGATCCGCTTCACCATCGCGAGACCCAGGCCGACGCCCCCCTCGCGCTTCGAGAAATAGGGATCGAAGAGGCGGGGAATGTCGGCGGGGGCGAGGCCCGGCCCGGAGTCCTCGACAGTGATCGTCACCTCGGGCCCGGCGGCCCCTTTCCCGGCCTCGGAGGTGACGCGGAGCGTGCCGCCCCCCTTCTCCATGGCCTGGACCGCGTTCTGGACGAGATTCCAGAGCGCGGACTTCAGGAGCGACGCGTCGGCGGGGACGGGCGGAAGGTCTGGCGTGATCCGCCGCTCGATCGTCACGTCGGCCCGCCCGGCCGTCTCCGACAGGTCGGAGAGCGTCGCCTCGAGAAGGGCGCCGACGTCCACCGGCGCGGGCGTCATCGTGAGGGGCCGGCCGAAGGCGAGGAAGTTGTTGATGAGGGTCGCGAGGCGGTTGATCTCCTCGCGGAGGGATTCGATTCGGGTGGCGTACGCGTTCCCGGACTCTTCCTCGGCCGGCCGGTGCCGGCGCTTGAGGACGTCGAGGCCGAGGGAGAGGGCGTTGAGCGGGTTCTTGATCTCGTGGGCGAGCCCCGAAGCCAGCTGGCCGATCTCGGCGCGCTTCTCCGCCGCCGAGAGGCGCGCCTCGAGAAGATGCCGCTCGCGGAGCCGCTCCGTCATGTTGTTGAACGCCGCGGCGAGCCGGCCGATCTCGTCTTCGCGGTTCACCTCGACCCTCACGTCGAGCCGCCCATCCGCCACGCGCTCGGCCCCTTCCGCCAGCCGCTCGATCGGCTGGGTCGCGTTCCGGATCAGGACGAGGAGAACCGCAATGCCGATGGCGAAGACGCCGAGGAGGGCGAAGAGGCGGCGCCGGAAGTTGTCTTCCAGCTGCACCCGGATGTTCTCCAGGTTGTAGTCGAGATGGATGCGGCCCATGAACTTGCCGTCGACCACGACCGGGATCTCCAGCGTCCGGTTGGTCGGACCTTCCCCGACCACACCGGAGATGAGGAATGACCGGGGTGCCCTCGTCTTCTTCCTGCCGGCCGGCGGCGCCGGGAAGGGCTGCCCCTTCTCGTCGGAGACCGTGATGTCCCGCAGGCCCCGCGCCTCGAGCGTCTTGACGAGGTCCGCGAGGACCTGCTCGTCCTTCCATCCCTTCTCGCCGACCTGCGTCTGCGCGAGCTCGATGGCCTTGGCGAGCGCCTGATACGACGCGTCGGCCTCCTCGAGCGTCTCGTTCCGCGTCCGGAGATAGACCAGCGCCTCGGCGAGCGCCGCGAGGACGAGGAGCCCCGCCATGGCCAGTCCGAGCCGGGTGGAGAGAGGGAGACGGGCGAACCGGGCTTTCAGGCTCACGGTCCGAGAGCCCCGCTGACGGACCGGATCGTGAAGAAGATGCCGAAGAGGACGAGAAGGACGCCTGCGAGCGCGGTGGAGCGCTTCACCCAGATTCCCGCGTGAGCCGAGACGGTGGAGAGGAGTTCGATGACGAGCCCGAACCAGGCGAAGACGCCGACCCCGACCCCGAGGGCGAAGGCCCCGGCCGATCCGGGGCGCGGCACGAACAGCCGGTGACCGACGAGGAAGCCGATCAGGAGCGTCCAGTTCACCACGAGCGCGGGATTGGCCGCTCCCTGCAGGATCCCGGTGAGGAAGGGGAGTCTCGACGTCGGTCGCCTCGGCGCCGGCGTCTCGCCCGGTCCCGTGCCGTCGTCGCTGGCCGCTGCGAGACGCTCGGCCTCCTCCTCGCGTTTCAGGTCCCAGAAGAGGAGCTTCAGCCCGTAGGCGAGGAGGAACAGCGCGAGGAATCCGCGGACCCAGCGGTTCGTGACCATCCTCTCGAGGGCCCAGCCGAGGCCGAGTCCGATGACGCCGCAGATGAGCGCGTCGATGGCGGCGCCGCCGAAGGCCACCCGGAAGGCGTCCCGCCGGTGACCGTGGAGGGTCTTCCTCAGAATGCTGACGTTCAGGGGACCCGGAGGGATCGCGCCGAAAAAGCCCGCGAAGAAGCCGATCAGGAGGGTGAGCGGCAGGCTGTCCACGGAGCCTCCATCCTCTCACGGGGTTTGCCCCGGCGTCGCCCGCGGCGTAGAGTGACTTCGTGAGGTTTCGCCGTCTTCTCGTGCCCGCCCTCGCGGCGGCGGCGGCGCTTCCGCTCCTGTCTCAGAGCGTGGCGACGCTGGATTTCGAGCCGCGGGTCGCGGCCACGAGCGGTCGCGTCGTCGTGAAGTACCCGGCGCCTCCGGGAGCCACACTTCGTTTCGGCGACCGGACCGTGACGTACGTCCGGGAAGACCTGGGGCACCTCGTCTTCCTCGTCCCGCCGAGCGCCTCCACCGCGTTCATCGAGGTCCGGATCGGCGAGAAGCTCGTCGCGCGGAGCGCGGTGCCGCTCGTCGTCTCGGGGCCGTCCATCGCACCCCCGAAGCTCATCGGCCTGAAGGAGGCGATCGACGTCTTCGCCTACCAGGACGACCCGACGCCGGAAGGGGGGAAGAAGCCCGAGACGCCCGTCCGGCCGATTCTCCGGCTGGGAGACAGCGACATCCTTACCATCGGCGAGACGGCGCCTCAGCGAATGCCGATTTCGCCCGTCAACGCGGGCGACTTGGCCTCGGCGGCGGGCCGCGGCATGGGCCCGGCGGCGTTCCTGATCACCGCACGGCCTCCGGTCAAGCGCGTCGTCATTCCGACGCCGACCCCGACGCCGACGGCGCCACCGGCCGAAAGCAAGTAGCCGCGATTTTCCGAAGCTCCCGAGGCGGGAACTTTCCGGACTGGCCGGGAGTCGAATCATGTGGAGTCATTCCCCCATGCCGGCCCGGATCCTCGCCTTCGACACGAACCGCCCCCACGGGGGGCGTGTGAGAATCGCCTCCGTGGTCATGGCGCACCGGCAGCCGCCCGGGCCCGAGGACGCGCCGGGCGACGAGCGCGCCGTCTCGCGCTTCCTCGCGGGAGACGTCTCGGGCTTCGAGGCGATCGTCCGTCGCTACTCCGGGATGGTCTTCACGCTGGCCGCCCGCCTCGTCGGTCCGCTCGACGCCGAGGACGTCGTCCAGGAGACGTTCCTCCGCGCCTGGCGGGGCCTCGAGAGCTTCCGCGGCGAGTCGTCTTTGAAGACCTGGCTCTACGCCATCGCCTTGAACCGCGTTCGCGCGCGGCGTGGAACCCTGGCGCGGCTTCGGGCGCGCTTCGGAGCCGGAGAGAGGCCGGGCACCGACCCCGACTTCTCGCTCGTCGACGGCCTGGCCGACACCGGGCTCTCTCCGGAGGAGAACGCCCTGCGTGCGGAGGAGCGGCGGAGGCTCCGGAAGGCGGTTCTCGCCCTTCCGGAGGAGTTCCGGGTGGCCGTCGTCCTCCGGGACCTCGAAGGGCTCTCCTACGACGAGGTCGCGGCCGTCCTTTCCGTACCCATCGGCACCGTCCGGAGCCGCCTCGCCCGGGGGCGGGCCCTGATCAAGGAGGCCCTGTCATGAGCGCCCGGCCCGATCTGGCGCGCCTGTCCGACGAGGAGCTCGACGTCCTCCTCTCGCGCTCACTCGACGGCGACCTCTCACCCGAGGAGGAACGGGATCTCTCCGCGCTCCTCGCGTCCGACCCGCGCGCGGCCCGCCGCCGGGAGGAGCTGGCCGAACTGGTCGCCCGGCTGAACGCCCTGCCGGCACCCGCAGCGCCCCTCGGGATGACGGCTCGCGTCAACGCGCGCACCGCCGACCACGCCAAGGGGTTCGGGGCGATCTGGCACCGCCTCGGCCTCTTTCCCCCTCCGGCGATGGTTCGCGGCATCGCGGCGCTCTTCGTGATCGTCGTGATCGGCATGAACGTTCTCAAGAGCCAGAGCGTCCGGCAGAAGACGGCCGAGGAGGCGCCGGCCCAGGCGCCCGCCCCGGCCGACGGCCGCGTTACCATCTTCTTCGACGAGAAGAAGCCGGCGGTTCCCGCAGCCCCGGCGCCGGCGCCGAAGGCCGCCGCGAAGGAATCGCAGCAGGCGGAGGCGAAGCGAGACGCTCCGGCTCGCCGCCAGAACGAGACGGCGCAGGCTCCCGCCGAACCGGTCACCCCGGGCGAGATGGGACGCTCTGCGGGGGTGGCGGCGCTCGAGCGCGACGCG
Source organism: uncultured Acidobacteriota bacterium (assembly GCA_963801475.1). GTDB lineage: Bacteria > Acidobacteriota > Thermoanaerobaculia > UBA5066 > UBA5066 > DAOMFB01. The sequence goes on from CAWDEX010000001.1 coordinate 177,654, forward strand.
TTCCGGAAGGACGCACCAGCCGCGCCAGCCGCGATGGACGCGCTCGAAACTCGCAAGGAGAACGCCGGGAGCGCAGGAGCCGTCCCGAGCGAGGCGACCCTTCCTAAGAAGTCGAAGGCGGAACTCGCCCCCGCTACGTCCGCGCTTGCTGTTTCGGCTGCCCCGATCTCGTGGGACGTGGTGGTCGTCGGGCCGCCGGCGCGCGCGTGGGCGCTCAGGCGATTTGCGGCGCCGCCGCCCGCCCGCGCGGGGATCACCGCCACCTACCGACTGACGCTCGACGCGGAAGGGAAGGTCGTCACGACGAGGGCTCTCGAGGGGGCGACGTCCGAGACGGACGTCCTCGCCCGTTCACTGGTCTTCACGCCCCTCGGGCCAGACCCGCCCGCCGAGATCGAGATCACCGTCCGGACGCGCTGAGTCCCGCTCTGGCAGCGCAAACCATTCATTTCGTTACACTTAGTGGATCTGGAGATTTCGCGATAATCGGGGGCCCCCTCCGGCAAAATACGCCCCTCCCCGGGGGTGGGGCCGATGAAGAGGACTCTCAGGCAGCGCGAGGCGGAGCGGGTGAGACGGGCGCTCGAGTACGTCAAAAGACGGCTCAAGCTCGATCTCGAGTTCGTCGTCTCGCCGGCCCCTGTGGGGGAGCACGCCGGCCTCCTCGACATTGAACGCTCCTACCGCGGGACGGAAGACAGGAAGGTCTGGCTCATCACCTTCGACGCGGAGGTCGTCGCCCGCGAGACCACGGCGGCCCTCCGTCGGCACGCCTTTCACGAAGTGCTTCACGCGTTGACCTGGCCGCTCTTCGACGAGGTCGAGGCGGCCATCCGGCGCGTTCGCGACGCGGCCGTCCGCCGCGAGCTGACGGAACGCTCCATCGACGCCCGGGAGAACGTCGTCTACGAGCTGGAGCGGAAGATCGGTCCCCTCGCCTTTCCCCACCTCCCCTGGACGGACCCGTGATCCTTCGCTATATTCCGCCTCCCTTCGGTCGAGCCGAAGTAGCTCAGTTGGTAGAGCAACTGATTCGTAATCAGTAGGTCCCCAGTTCAAGTCTGGGCTTCGGCTCCACTCTCTCTTCCGTTTCTGCACTCTACGTCCCGCTGTTCGCCCGGCCAGACGACGCGTTCCGTCGCCCTGAAGGTATTCTTTCGTCGCGGAGGCGGGCGAAGCGGGCTGACCCTCCGGGGAAGGCGGTGCCCATGGGCCGGCTGTCGGGCAAGGTCGCGGTCGTCACGGGCGGCGGGAGCGGGATCGGCCTCGCGACGGCGCACCGGTTCCTGGCCGAGGGGGCCGTCGTGGAGGTCTGGGACCTCAGACCCGGCGGGGCGCTGCGGGCGGCCGTGGTGGACGTGAGGAATGCCGCGGCCGTGCGCTCCGCCGCGGAGCGCCTCGTCGGCGAGACGGGCCGCATCGACGTCCTGATCAACGGCGCCGGCGTGACGGCGGGCTATCTCGACGCGCTCACTCTTCCGGAGAACGTCTGGCGGATCATCCTGGACACCAATCTCACGGGAGCGTTGAACGCCGTTCAGTCCGTCGCTCCGGGCATGAAGGAGCGGCGCAGCGGGCGGATCGTGAACGTCACGTCCGTCCTTGACCGGTACGGCTTTCCGGGCCAGTCGGCGTACGTCGCGTCCAAGGCGGCGCTCGCCGGACTCACGCGCGTCTGGGCGCGCGAGTTCGGGCCGTTCGGCGTCACCGTGAACGCGGTGAGCCCGGGCTACATCGACACGCCGATGAACGCGAAGAACGGTCCCGAGTTCGTCCAGCGCGCCGTCGAGAGGACCCCGCTCGGGCGGATCGGGACCGTGGAGGACGTGACGGGAGCCTTCGTTTTCCTCGCTTCCGACGAGGCGAGCTTCGTCACCGGAGCCGTCCTGCCGGTGGACGGCGGCCTCATTCCGTAGCCGGCGGTCCGGACGAGGCGGTCTTCCCCGCCTCGAGCGCCTCGCGGACCGTGAAGTCCTTTCCCGGCAGCTTCACGTCGAGATTCGGCGACGGAAGACGGCCCACGCGGAAGTCGATGAGGTAGTAGGCCCGTCCGAAGACCCATCTCACGCAGACGTCCTCGGCCTCTTCCGGCAGGTCGTTCAGTGGAACGTCACCCTGGAAGAGCCCGCCGAACTTCGCGAGGAGCCGGCCATAGGCCGACTTCCGGAGCCAGGGAGCGAGGCCCTCGTCCCCGGCCACGACCTTGCCGCCCCGCTTGACGACGCGCGCCATCTCGGCAAGGGCGCGGGGAACGTCGGGAAAGCGGTTGAGGGTTCCGATGTGAAGCAGGGCGTCGAAGGCGGCGTCCGCGAAAGGAAGATAGCTGCCGTTCGCAATCAGGAGCTCGACATTCCGGCTGTCGTCCGCGGCCAGCCGCCGCCGGGCGGCCCGGATCATCTCGGGAGAGATGTCGAGCGCGAAAAGCTCGCCGTCGCCCGCGATCCGCGGAAGAACGTACGCGAAGTTCGAGGCGGGTCCGCACGCCACCTCGAGGACCCGATCTCCCGGTCGGGTCTCGAGGAGGTCCGCCGCGAGCGTGCGGACCTTCCGCTCGTCGTCTTCGAGCAGACGGGCCTCGAAGGAGATCAGCTCGTCGTAGGTTTCGGCGTTCTCCTCGAGATAGTCCTGGCTCGGCGGGTAAACGAGGGCGGGCACGCCGTTCTCGACGGGGAAGGAGACACCGCAGCCGCAGGAGAGGACGCCCGCCGTGACCTCTTCCCCGGTTCCGTCCCGTCGGGCGAGTGCCAGCGGTCCCCGGCAGGCGGGACAGCGGTAGACGTTGAGGGACGATTCACGCATGGAAGCCCTCCCGACCGGTGCTCGCGAGTCTACGTGGGGCCACTCCGCCCTTGCGTGGGGCCGGGCTGCTCATCGGTTGCCGCGGGCGAGCCGGTCGAACAGGCTGTCCGGCAGGCCCCTGACGAGCCTCGCCACCAACTGAAGCTGCCACGGAAACGAAAACACCCTCTCGCCGCGAAGGATGGCCCGGCCCATCCGGTCAGCGGCGTCGTCGGTCTCCAGCAGGAAGGTCATCCGGCCTTCGCGGCCGGCCGTGATCTCGCTCTTCACGTACCCCGGATGGATCGACGTGACCCTGACACCGGACTTTCGCAAGTCCACGCGCAGCCCTTCGAGGAAGACGGAGAGGAATGCCTTGGAGCCACAGTAGGCGGAAAAGCGGGGCATCCCGCGCCAGGCCGCGAGTGACGAGACGCCCACGAGATGACCCCTCCCGCGGGACACCATGGCGGGAAGAGCCGCCGAGAGCGTGGCGGCTGCGCCGAGGACGTTGACCTGGAGAATTCTCTCGACGTCGCTCCAGTCCAGGCGGCGTCCGTCGGTGGCGACGGAGATTCCGGCATTCGCGACGACGAGATCGAGCCCGCCACATTCCTCGTCCAGGGTCCGGACGAGGCGTACGGTCGCTTCCGTGTCGGTCACGTCGAGGGCGAAAGGGAGGACGCGTCCGCCGGCGGATCGGGCCTCCTCGACGAGCGTGTCCAGCGCCTCGCGGCGCCTCGCGGCAGCCCGGACGATCGTGCCTCTCCGCGCGAACCAAAGGGCCAGCGCGCGGCCAATGCCGCTGGAGGCGCCCGTGATCAGGGCGCTCCGGTAGGATGGGATGGAGGACACGATCGAATGGTAGCGCGCGTCCGGCGGGCGTCCATCCGCGGGAGCATCGGCGCCGGGGGATGCGGGCCCCGGACGCGTTGATCGATGGTCGCGCTGTCCCCTGACGAGTGGGCCATAGCCCCGGCGCCTGCGGTCGGCGACACCTATCTGACCTGCGCCCTGGCGGAGGCGTTCCTGACTCGGCGGGGAGGGCGCCGCGTCCGCGTGGTCGTCCCGAAGAGGTTCTGGAGCCTGCTTTCGATCTTTCCCGACGCGCGGATCGCTCCCCTCGATCCGGACGAGCTCTCCATGCCGCTCGCCGACCCGCCGGGGATCAGCCCGGACGTTCCGTTTCACGTCCATCCGATGAAGCTCGCGGTCCGCTTCGGATCGGTTTACGCGGGGCGCACGATCCCATTCACCCGCCCCTATCACGACATGTTCGAGCTGCCGTTTCCCTCTTTCGCCCGGCCGAGCGTCCCCGGGCCGGTGCGGGACGCAGCGGCGGAGCGCTTCCGGGCGCTCGGCGTCCCGCCGGGCCGCACCGTCATCCTCGTGCCGATCGGCCATTCACTGGCGACCTTCTCCGTCCCGTTCTGGGTCGAGCTCGCGTCCCGGTTCATCGAAAAAGGCCTCGCGGTCGTCACGAATGTCGCCTCCCACGAGAAGGAGCGCTGCATTCCGGGGACCGGGCCGCTTAGCTGCCCGGTCGGCGAGTTGATCCCGATCGCGGAGCTGGCCGGGACCGTCGTCGCGTCCCGCAGCGGCGTCTGCGATCTGCTCTCCTCGGCGCGGATCGACCTGCGCATCCTCTACCACCGCCCGCAGTACGAATGGACGCCGGTTCCCGGCGTCCGGCTGCTCTGGGATCTCGGAGAGTGCGGCCTTCCGGACCGCGCCACGTACTACCGGATGGGCGGCTCCGAAGGAATGGTCGCGTTCGCGGAACGGATCGTGGCGGGCCCGCCGTGAGGGTGAAGTTTCTCGTCATCGGCGCGGGCATCACGGGCTGCACCGTGGCGCGCCTCCTGCAGCTCCGGGGCGAGGAGGACGTGCTTCTTCTCGAAAAGGAGGCTGAGCCCGGGGGGCTCTGCCGGACCCGGCAGGTCGGGCGCCACGTCCTCGACATCGGGGGAGGCCACTTCCTCTGCTCGCGGTTCCCGGAGGTCTACGAGTTCGTCTTCTCGCATCTGCCCCGCTCGGAGTTCAACCGCTTCGAGCGCGTCTCGAAGATCGAGCTCGACGGCGAGATCATCGACTACCCGATCGAGTTCAACCTCTGGCAGCTCTCTCCGGAGGTCGGCCGGGCCTTTCTCGAGTCGTGCCTTCGGGCCGGGGAAGTTGAGGGCCGCCCGCAGCCGGCCAGCTTCGAGGACTGGATCCGCTGGAAGCTCGGCGACCGGATCGCCGACAGCTACATGATTCCGTATAACCGCAAGATCTGGGGGGTCGAGCCGGACGAGATGGACGTCGACTGGCTCTCGAAGATCCCCCGCGTCGACACCGAGTCCATCCTGGCCTCCTGGCGCGATCGCCGTGCCGACCGGGACCGGATGCCGAGCCACGCGTCGTTCTATTACCCGCGGGAAGGCGGCTTCCAGCGTATCTTCGACGCGATCAGCGCGAGCGTGCGCGGGAAGATCTGGCTCTCCCGTCCGGTCACCCGCCTCGAGCGGCGGGGAAATCTCTGGCGGGTCAACGGCGAGATCGACGCCGAAGTCGTCGTGAACACGGCACCATGGGGGCCGATCCACACGGCGCTGTGGGAGGATCCGGGCCTCAGGCCGAGCTTCGCCCGGCTCCGGTGCAGCCCCCTTGTCGTCTCCCTGTACGAGGAACCCTTCGAGCACGACTGGCACTGGTGCTACCGCCCGAGCGGGGCGCTTCGTCATCACCGCGAGTTCTTCATCTGCAATTTCGCGCCGCACAGTGCCCCGAACGGGGTCTATCGCGAAACCCACCTGACGCGCTGGGTCCCCGGCCACGGCGAGATCCATGTCCACTCCAACGACTCGGCATATCCGATTCCGATGCGCGGACATGCCGCGGCCCTCCGGGCGATCCGCGAGTACGGCGCCGCGCGGAAACTCTACGGCGTCGGCCGCTGGGGCCAGCACGCGTACTACAACTCGGACGTCTGCATTCGCGAGGCCATGTCGTTCGTCGACGGCCTCTGACGTCCGGCCCCTTCGCGCTCCTTTCGGGCATCGGAGAGGCCCCCGGGGAGCGGCGATTGCAGACTGATGCCGGCTTTCCCGGTGAATACGGTGCGCTATTCTCCGGGCACCGGACGTGAAAAGAACGAGAGATCCAGGAAAGCCACGAGTCGTGATCGGTGGCTCGTACGGCTTTGCGAACCTCGGGGACGAGGCGATTCTCGAGGTTCTCGTCGAGGGGTTCAAAAGCTCGGTTCCCTCGGTGGCCGTCACGGTCGTCACGGCCGACGTGGCGGGGACCAGGACACGTCTCGGCGTCGAGGCCGTCGACTGGGCTGACTGGGGGGGCATCGCCGAGGCTGTATCGAACGCGGACCTGGTCGTTTCGGGAGGCGGAGGGATCTTCTTCGACTACGGCGGCTGGGACCCCTCCGCGCTCTGCGCGCCACGGGCCCCGGCTCTCGCGTTCTATTGCGGGTTCCCGCTCCTGGCCGGTCTCCTGGAGAAGCCCCTGGCCGTCTGCGGCGTCGGCGTCGGTCCCCTTCGCGATCCGGAGACACGACACGCGACGCGAGCCGTCTTCGAGATGGCCTCCTCGGCGACCGTGAGGGACGAGGAGTCGCTCGCCGTCCTCACGGCGTGCGGCGTCGACACGGGACCCGTGGAGGTGACGGCGGACCCGGCCCTTCTCCTCGGGCCCGCCGAACGTGACGAGGTGGATGCCGCGCTCCATGATGCGGGAGTCATTCCGGGCGAGCCGCTCCTGGCGGTCGTCCCGAGAGCCTGGGAGGGGCCGGGAGTTCCTGCCGGTTGGGAGGTAGCGTTCGGGCAGGCCGTCGGGGAATTCGCCGATAGAACGGGGATTCGTCTCCTCGTCGTTCCGTTCCAGGAACGGGACGACGCCCCGGTAGTGGCACGATTCCAGGAAGCGGCCGGAGCGGACCGGACGGCGATCCTCGGCGGCTGTGCCGATCCCCGCGTCATCGCCGGCGTCCTCGGAAGGTGTGGTGCGGTCGCGGGGATGCGCCTCCACGCGCTCGTGCTTGCCTCGGTCACGGGAACGCCCTTCGCCGCCGTCTCGTACGACCCGAAAGTAAGGAACTTCGCGAGGCGGTTGGGCTTTGCAGAGAACGTGGTCGACCTCGGAGATATGGATCGCCTGGGAGGCGTCCTGGATCGCGTCTGGGCCGGCCGGAACACCGACGGAAGACGCCTGGCCGCGGCCCGTGAGGCCCTTCTCCCGCTCGCCCGGCGGAACGTCGAAGCCGCCGTGACGCTTCTCGAGGCTGGAAAGGTGACACCGCTCTCCCGTGCGGGATGGAGGCTGGCCGCGGAGGCGCTCACGGGTCGCCTTCGCGCGGTGGGCGAGTTGGACGCCCGGGCCCGCGCGGCGGAGGACCAGCTCGTCTGGAAGGGACGCGAGGTCGAAGGTCTTCACGATCTCGTCGCCCGCCTCGAGACGCGGGGAGCCGAAATGACCCGGGACCTGGCCACGGTCAGGGCCGAGGCCGATTCACTTCGTAGGCAGCGCGAGGGGCTCCGCAGGGAGCTCGAGGGACTCCGCAGTGAGCTCGAGGGGCTCCGCAGTGAGCTCGAGGAGCTCCGCGGCGGGCTCGAGATTTCCCGGTCCGAGGCCGCGCTGCTGCGTGACGAGGGAACGCTCCTTCGCGCGCAGCGTGCGCAGCTGCAGAGGGATCTGGCCATACTTCGTGCCTCGCGCGGGGTGAAGCTTGTCCTGAAAGTCTGGGAGATCAAGGGAAAGCTCCTCCGGCGCGGCGCCCGGGAGGCTTCGGGCGAGCCGGCGCAGCCCGTGGACCACGCGGGGGCCGAGCCTCCCGTGGTGGCGGACGTGGCGCTCCCGGGAGCCTTCGCCACGGCCGCGAAGGTCGCGGAACTGCGGGAAGGGTGGCGCCTCTTCGCGCAGAAACGGGCCGCCGGGGGCGCCCCGGGAATCGCCTGCATCTTCTCGGCCACGCAGCTCGTCGAGAACGAAGGGCAGCGCCCGTCCCACTGGGTTCACGAACTGTCGAAGATGGGGTACACGATCCTCTTCGCGTACTGGAGATGGTGGCCCGACCAGTTTCCGGTCCAGGATCGCCTTCACGACGGCGTCTACCAGGTCCCCATCGACCTCGTCGTCGACCACGCTGACGCCTACCTCGACGTCCAGGGACCGAGGGAACGTTCCCTCTGGGTGGAGTTCCCGCACCCCTCGGCGTTCACGCTCGTCGCCACGGCGTCCGCCCTCGGCTGGCTCGTCCTTTACGACGTCCTCGACGAGTGGGAGGAGTTCCACCGCGTGGGACAGGCAGCCTGGTACGACAGGGCGTTCGAGGAGCACCTCTGCGGTGCCGCTGATGCCGTCGTCGCCGTGAACGACTTCCTCGCGGGGCGCCTGAGGGCCCTGGGCTGTCCCGCCGTCGAGGTGGTGCCGAACGGCCTGAAGCCGGGGATCGAGCGGGTGGACCGCGTCCGGTCGCTGCCGCGGGGAGAAGTGACCGTCGGCTATTTCGGGCATCTCACCGCGGCCTGGTTCGACTGGACGCTCCTCTCGGGGGCGGCGCGTGCGCGCCCCGGCTGGAAGTTCTACGTCATCGGGTACGGCGGGGAGCCGGGTCGCGTGGAGCTGCCCGGAAACGTCCAGCTCCTTGGGCGGAAGCCCCAGGTGGAGCTGGCGGGCTGGGCCGCGAACTGGGACGTCGCGATCGTCCCGTTCCAGACCGAGGCTCTCGCGGCGGGGGCGGATCCGATCAAGACGTACGAATACCTCGCGATGGGCCTTCCCGTGGTCGTCACGGGAGTCGGAGCGCCGCGGGGAGCCGAGGCGCTCGTCCGGCGGGCGACCGACCTGGACTCCTTCGTCGCCGCCATCGAGGCGGCCGCCGCAGAGGGTCCGGAGGCGGCCGCCCGGCGCCGCGCGTTCGCCGCCACGTGCCGGTGGGAGGTTCGCCTGGGTGCGATCCTCGGCCTGCTGCGGGACGGCCAGCGAGTCGCGGAGAAACGGGCCCTCCTCGGGGCTCCCTCGTGAAGGTCCTCTTCGTCTACAAGTTCCTGACGCTCGGCGGGTGCGAGACGGTCCTTCGCGCCCGGCTCGACGGGCTGCCCGGGCGCGGGATCGAACCGGAGGCGTGGTTCTTCCACGACGGGGGCGGCCGGTCGGTCTTCGCGGGGGTGGAGGAGAAAATCCACGTCGGATCTCCCGAAGAGTTCGCTGCCCACGCGGCGGCGGGCGGTTTCGACGTCGTTTCGACCCTCGACTCCGAGGAGGTCTTTCCGTTCTTCGGTTCGGGAGGACTGCGTCCCCGGCTCGTCGTGGAGGCGCACACGCCGTACCTCGAGAACCTCGAGTACCTGCGTCCCCTCGCGAGAGCGGGCGTTCCCGTCACGGCGTTCTGGGTCCCGTCCCGTTACCAGGCAAGCCTCGTCCGCGAGCGGACGGGACGCAGCTGCCCGGTGGACGTCGTCCCGAATCCCCTCCGCGATGCGTTCGTCGCGCCGCCCGCCGGGTTCGTCCCGGCTCCGCCGAAGCCCGTCGTCGCCTGGGTCGGCCGCCTCGACGCTCTGAAGAACTGGGTGGGGTTCCTCGAGGTGGCCGGGGCTCTGATGCGCCGCGGGATCGACGCCGAGTACTGGATCGTCGGGCGCCCGTACGACAAGGAGGTCGACGCCGAGGTCTTCCGGCGGGCGAAGGCCGAAGGGGTCGCCGGGAGACTCCGGTGGTTCCGCGGGGTCCGTCACGATCGGATTCCGGTCTTCATGGACGCGGTGCGGGCCTCGGGTGGAGCCGTCGTCTCGACGTCGAAGGGGGACTCCTTCGGCATGACCGTGGCCGAGGCCATGGCGCGGTCCGCGATCGTCCTCGCCCCCCGGTGGGGCCCCTTCCCGGAATTCGTCACGGACGGAGAGACGGGCTTTCTTTACGAGCCCGGCTCGGCTGCCGACGCGGCGAGCCACCTCGAGACCGTCCTCGGAATCGCGGAACTCAGGGAGAGGATCGGAGCGGCCGCGAGGGATTCCGTTCTCGCGCGGTTCGCTCCCCAGGCCGCCCTCGCCTCGCTGGAAGAAGCGCTGAGAAGGGTCGCGGGCTCGCCCGCCCCGGATGCGGCCTCGTCGCCGCTGCCGAGGGAGGTAGCGCCTCCGCCGCCCGGAGCGGTAGACGACGAGTTCGGTCGTGCCGTGAGGGAGTACTTCAGCTCGGAATACCTGGCCCGCGATCCTGGGCGGGCAAGGGCCCGGGACGAGTGGATCCGCTACGCGCTCTCTACGAATGACAGGGGCGAGGCCCTGCTCGAGTCGCTCTCCCGACTTCTCGGCGTCAAGCACTGGCGCCGGCGTCGCGTCCTGGACGTCGGATGCGGCTTCGGGGGCCTCGTCCGGGCGGCAATCCGTGGCGGCGCCGTGGCGGTCGGCGTGGACGAACACCCGAAGCTAGTCGAAATCGCCCGTGTCAACCTCAGAGACGAGCCTTCCTCCTCCTGGAGGCTCGTCGCCGCACCCGTCGAAGGGTGCGACTTCGAGGCCGATGAACCGTTCGACCTCATCGTGGCCGACAACGTGTTGGAGCACGTGAGCGATCCGCAACGCGCCGTCCAGAGGCTCGCGCGCTCCCTTGCGAAGGGAGGATCACTCTACGTCGCGGTCCCGAATCCCTTCAATCCGGTCCAAGTCCTCGAGGATCCCCACTTTGGCGTCTTCGGGCTCACGCTTCTTCCGCCGGAGGGCGCCCGGAAGGCCTTCGGCGAGGCCCGTTGGAGCGGGGCGAACTATTCGGTGGGGCGTTACGCGAGCGCCGAGGAGTACTTCTCCTGGTTCCAGGAGGTAGGACTCGACTCCCGTTTCGCAATCCGGACCACGTGGTGGGGTGAGGCCTTCTCGCCCGAGGAGTCGTTCCTCGCCGGACTGGAGGCGAAGAGCGAGCAGGTTTCCGCCCGGCTCGCAGAGGAGGAGCGGAACGAGAAGCTCTCGCCGGCGACCCGGGCCGCGTTGCGTGGTGGCGTGGAGACGTGGCGGGAAACGCTCCGCCGGGACGTTGCGGCGGCTCGGTCGCGGAAGGGAACGGAAGCCCTGGAGCGCGTCGCCGAGTGGTACGGCCCCCTCGTCTGGCACTTCCTGGCCACGAAGACCGGCGGCGAAACGCCGAGCAGGCCCTGGACTCTCCGGGCGCTCCTGAAGTGAGTCTCCGCGTTTTCGGAACTCCTCCCGCGCCCCATCGACCCCTGTTCACCGAGCTGAATCCCGACGGAGGCCGGATGAGATTCGAGGAACCCGATCCCGTGCCCGGAGAGGAGGCCGTGCTCGAGTGCCGCGTGGTTCCGCAGGCGGGCGGCTGGAGGATGGTAGCGTTCGAGACGATGGACGAGTACGCGCCCGGCGGACTGCCTGGAAGGGTCGTCCAGGTTGCCTCGGTTTCCGGCAAGGAGACCTTCTTTCATGACATCGCGGCCGAGGCGGGGACCGGCTGGCATTCGGTCGCCCTTTCGTCCGATTCCCCCAGCACACTCCGGTTCGTCCTCCGCGCGGGACATCCGGAGGCGGGTTGGAACTGGGGTCTGGCCTCGAGCACTCCCTTCCGTCTGCGGACTCTCCCGTGACGGTCTCCTCCAGGTCGACGGTGCATCCCCCGGATCCCGGTGCCATCCGGTACAGGGTCGCCCGCGTCGCGCACTGGAACGGGGTCGCTCGCTGGCTGGGCACCAGAAAGGGCTGGGGAGGGGCGTACCAGCGCCATTTGTTGAAGATCTTTCGGAGGGTGGTGGACCCCGGCCTGAAGGTGCTCGAGATCGGCTCGGGAACGGGAGACCTTCTCGCGGCCGTCCGGCCGGGCGAGGGGGTGGGGATCGATCTGTCGCCGCGCATGGTCGAGCTTTCCCGCGCGCGCCACCCGGAGCTCAGGATCATCGAAGGAGACGCACACGACCTATCGGCGACCGAAGGCCCGTTCCAGGTCATCCTGATGAGCGACGTCCTGAACGACGTCTGGGATGCCCAACAGGTTCTCGAGCGGGCCCTTCTCGTCTCGTTGTCCGGAACTCGCCTTGTCGTCAACTTCTACAGCCACCTCTGGGAAGGCCCCCTTCGCCTGGCGGCGCGGCTCGGCCTGACGAAACCGAACCTCCCCCAGAACTGGCTCGACGCTCACGACGTCTCCAACCTGCTCTCCTTGGCCGGATGGGAGGTCGTGAAGGTATGGGAAGAGATCCTTCTCCCTTTCGACATTCCGTTTCTCGGGCCGATCTGTAATCGCTTCCTCGTGCGCCTGTGGCCTTTCCGCTTCCTGGCGCTGACGAACCTCGTGGTCGCACGCCCCGCGCCCGCGCGTCTGCGCGGACCCGAAAGGCCCGTCGTCTCGGTTGTCATCCCGGCCCGAAACGAGGCCGGAAACGTCGCCGAGATCTTCGACAGGACACCAGAGATGGAGGGCGGCACCGAGCTGATCTTCGTCGAGGGGCACTCCAGCGACGACACCTACGGGGCGATCGAGCGCGAGATGGCTGCGCGACCGGGACGACGGTGCCGCCTCTTCCGGCAGACCGGGAAGGGGAAAGGGGACGCCGTCCGGCTCGGTTTCCAGGAGGCCTCAGGAGACATCCTGATGATTCTCGACGCCGACCTGACCGTGCCGCCGGAGGATCTCCCGAGATTCGTCAAGGTCCTGGTCTCGGGGAAGGGGGAGTTCGCCAACGGCGTGCGGCTCGTCTACCCGATGGAAGAGGAGGCGATGCGGTTTCTGAACCTCCTCGGAAATAAGTTCTTCAGCTGGACCTTTTCCTGGCTTCTCGGGCAACCCCTGAAGGACACCCTCTGCGGCACGAAAGCCGTCTGGCGGGAGGATTACCGGCGAATCGCCGCGAACCGGAGCGTCTTCGGGAACTTCGACCCCTTCGGCGATTTCGACCTGATCTTTGGCGCGAACCGGCTCTCGTTGAAGCTGGTGGACGTTCCCGTCCGCTACAGGGAGCGGCGCTACGGGACGACGAACATCCATCGGTGGAGCCACGGCTGGCTCCTCCTCCGGATGGTCGCGTTCGCGGCGCGCCGGATCAAGTTCGTCTAGGAAGAATCGTGGGAACGGAAGCCAATCGCCCGCCCCCGGACCTCCGGGATCAGCTCGAGAGGGAGCGGAGCCACGCCGGGCGGATCCTCGAGACCAACGAGGAGAACTGGGGCTGGTCGACTCCGGCCGGTCGCATCCGGTGGCGCCGACGCGTCGACTTCCTTCTGGACGGAGCACGGGAAGGCTGCGAGCGCGCTCTCGAGATCGGGGCCGGGACGGGGACATTCACTGGCGCGTTATCGGCGATCTCCGGGCAGCTTTTCGCTCTGGACGTTGCGGAGAGCCTTCTCGCCGTGGCGAAGGGGCGAGCGGAGGGCGTGCCGCTCATCTGCGCGGACGCCCATCGTCTCCCGTTCCCCGACGAGGTGTTCGACGTCGTCCTGGGCTGTTCGGTGCTGCATCACCTCCGGTGGGATCTCGCGGTCGCCGAGTTCGCGAGGGTCCTGCGCCGGGGTGGAACGCTTCGCTTCTCCGAGCCGAATCTCTGGAATCCGCAGATCTTCCTGCAGAAGAACATCCCGTCGTTGAAGCGGATGATGGGGGACAGCCCCGACGAGAGCGCGTTCACGGCGGGGACCATCTCCCGGCACCTCCGGGAGGCAGGATTCGACCGGGTGGACGTCAGGCCGTACGAATTCCTCCACCCGTCCACGCCCTCGTCCCTGATCCCAGCGGTGGAGCGACTGGAGTCCTGGATCATGGCGACGCCTCTCCGGCGGTTCGGCGGCTCGCTCGCGATCGACGCCCGCCGGGGTTGACAGAGGCTCTTCTGGTTGCGCAGCTCTCCCCGGGTTGTGCCTTCTAGTTCGGAGACAGACTCTCTCGAACGCGGGTAGCAGCGCCTCCGGGCGTGGCCGCGGGCGACGACGGCACGGAATCCGTCAGAGCCTCGCGGGGGCGAGCCTCCGGCATCGGGACGAGCGAGGCGAGCCGGGCGAGATGTCCCGGATCTCGAGCGACGAGCGCTTCGTTCACGAGGGCCCGACCGTCTCGACAGGGAATGATGGCGAGGAGCTCGAGATGCTTTCTGCCGATCCAGTTGTTGTTCGGATTGATCTCGATTCTCCCGAGGAGGAGTACGGACTGGCCCTCGAAGGCGGAGGGTAGATGACCGGGGAAGGCGGCGAAGCCGCCGTGGCCGGTCAGACGCCCGTTAATTGCATCCGTGGAGACGGCCGACCAGTCGTAATCCCGCTTATCGAAGAGGGTGTCGAATCTCCACGATTCACCGGTATTCAGCCGATAGATGTGAGGCTCGAGCCGGCAGCCTCCAAAGACGAACTTTCCGCGGAGCTTCGTGTCGTCGTCCGACGGCTGCGCAAAGCCAAAGTACTCGAACGCATCGACAGCTTCTCGCCGGGTGACCATGTTCGGTGGGAGCGCAGCCTCGAGCTTGTCGAAGAGGGTCGCGCGATCCCCCCTTTCTAGTTTCAGAACCTCGGCGCGGGGCACGGGCGAGTTCCATGTCCGCCACAAGAGCCGGATCGATCCGACTCCCGCGAAGATCACGACCCCGCCGACCAGTATCCAGGCAGGAAGGTATGGACGGGAGGCGGAACGGGAGGGAGCGATCCCGCGCCGGCATGGAACGCGACCCGTCGCAATCCGAGGCAGCACGGAGAGGATGCGCACGATTACCACGAGACCGAAATAGAAGTAGAGATCCATGAGCCACGAGGCGAGCGGGAATAGCCTGTTCAGGGAATTGCCGTGGGCCACGGCCGAACTGGCCAGTGCCGAGGACAGAAGGCAGGCCGCCAGTACCAAGGAGAGTTTGCGTTGAGGCGAAAACGCGCTGCCGAGAAGGCCCACGAGACAGATGAGATATGCCATCGTGCTCGGGACCCAAATCAGAATCGCTAGCGCCATAGAGAGGCCGCCCACGACGAACCAACGTCGGGCGCGGTCTCTGAGTCGTGGAGCGAAATAAAGGGCCACAAGGAAGGCCAGGAGGTACGTTCCCGGATCGATTCTCCTCGGGTTGTAGGTGGCCAGAAACTGTCTCAAGGATCCGCTGACGTTCGCAGCGAAGAATCCGGGATTACGTCTGATGTTCCGGAGGGCCTCGGCGTTGAAGTACTCGTACTTCTGTTGAAGAGAATGGGCCCCGGCCTTCTCGGCCTCGAGCCATTCGCGACCGGTCCATGCTCGGAATGCCGGAGACGTCGCGGCGTAGAAGGCCTCGGCCGAGTTATAGGAGAGGGCCCAAATTCCATTCACGATGCGTTGACGAACGAGCCATGGTGCCAGCGTCAGGGTGGAAGCCCCGAGGAACACCAGGGCCGGCAGGAGGGCTCGACGGCTGCGGAGCGACGTCCCCGGAAGCTGGAAGGGAATGAGGACGGCCAGAGGCAGCAGAGCCGGTAGTGTGAGCGGGCGTGTGAGGTTCGAAAAAGAGAAGAGCACCCCGGCGATCGCGAAATGTAGGGTTCGAGAAGTCGCGAGGCCCTGTACGAGGCAATACAACGAAGCCACGAGGAAGAAAAGGCCCGGAACCTCCGTCATCAGACAGAGCGTGTCGGACTGGATGAGGGGGTCGAACAGGTAGAACAGGGCGGCCACGAGGCCGGCGGAAGCTCCCAGACATTGGCGTCCGAGGAGATAGATCAGGGGGACCGTGAGGACGCCGAGAACCGTGTTGAAAACCTGAGCCGCACAGACGGAGTGACCCGTCCAGGTGTAGATAAGGGCGAGGCACAGGGAATAGAAAGGTCGATATATCGAGCACCATCCGGAGAATCCCCGTCCCTCGGAGACCTCGAGAGCAAGGGCATCCCAGCCCGCGGCATCCGAGAACGGAACCCCGAAAATCGAGAAGAAGCTCGAGAAGCGGGGATGCGCGTTCAGGAAATGAGCTCGCACCAGAAACGACAGGAGGAAGAGGCCCCACGCGATCGTCTGAGGTCTGGTCCGCTCGACGGGGCGCGCCGGAAAGGCCAGGAACGAAGCAAATGGAATTCGGAAACGCCGCCTTCGCCAGACGAACGTGATGCACAACGAAGCGAAGGCCCCGGCTGCGGCGGAGAGAACCGTCCAGAGAGCGAGCAGACGTGTGCTGTAGCGGCGGGACCGCGAGAGATCGAGAGTCTCGTTGCGTGCCCGGTCGTGGAGGGTGACGTTCCGAACGCCGTACGGACCGGTGTTGCCCCAACCGGCACCTGCCGGAGGATTCCCGACGACGATGATCTGGATCCGGAGGGAGAGAGTGGAGCCCGTCGGGAGGACGGGAAGGCGGACGGGAAGCCACCCGGTGAAGTGTCCCTCGCCGACGTCGGTCTTCCAGACCGGCACGCCATCCGTGAGGACCTGCAGTTCCAGCTGATGAGCCCACGCTTCCGCGTACCGATCAGCTACCTCGAGGTGCAGGTCGTATGTTGCGCCTCGTCTCAGGTCCGGAACGGTGTACTGGATCCCTGCAGCGTCCCCGGTGCGGACATCGGGAGTGGGGAATCGGAAGTCGATCGACCGACTCCAGAGGTTCGCGGTGAGGAGGGCGGCCCCGTCGGGCAGGCCGACGGGTGTGGCGTGCACCGTCCACGGGATGGAGACCGGTTCGAATCGGCGTGAGAGCTCCCCGGCGATGGCGGCAACAGCGAAGGCCGCGAGCAGGGGCAGCCGCAGGGAGCGGAAGAGCTCGAAGGGACGGCTCCCCGAAAAGAAGGCCATGGAGCCCTGCTACACGCGCGCGCGGAGCAGCGCGGTGTTGTAGGGCGCGAGGCCGAGAGGGGCGAACGAGGGCAGGGTCGAGGTCCTCTCCACGTCGAAGGCTGGCCGCGCCGCGCCGAGAACGTCGTGAATCGAGCTGAAGTGGTGCTGGTCGATCCCCCGGAAGCCGATCGCGGCGAAGGCGGCGTTCATTCCTGCGTGGACGGCGGGGCAGCCGACGAGGAAGTGGCCTCCGGGCGTCATCACCCGGCGCACCTCCGAGAGAGCCGGCGAGAGGTCGACGTTCTTCAGGTGCTCGAAGATCGAGAAGGCGATCACGCAGTCGAACGTCCCGGCGCCATAGGGAAGCGAGCGGACGTCGCCTCTTGTCAGATCTCCGACAGCGACGCCCAGGGCGGCGAGGTTCCTCTTGACCTCGTCGGGGTCGGATTCCAGGTCGATCCCGTCCACCCGCCCGGCCGTCCGCGTCAGGGTCGGGAGGAGGAGACCGCTGCCGAATCCGATTTCGAGGAGGCGACGGTAGGGCCCTTCCAGGAGCGCGAGTCCCGTGTCGAGCCGTGCGCGGAAGATCTTCCCGACGAGTGGAGTGTAGTAGTAACGCAGGGGGTCGGATGGGCCGTTCGCGGCCAGGGAGCCCTCAGGGGGGAGGGCGAGTCTTGGTGACATCGAGAACGATGCTATACCCGCGGTCTACTCAGTCAGGCTCCATGGAGACGCGAAGGACCGGAACGACTACGCCTTCCGCGCCACGATGAACCGCCGCTGTTCCTTCTCCTGGACCATCTCCAGCTCAAGCCGGAGAGAGGCCGCTGCCAGAAGGATTCGAATGTCGTCAGCGGTGTGTACATACATCGCGGATGCGTGCTCGGAAGCCGGCGAACCGGCGGGTAGAGTGATCCACGTAGGCTCTTCCGTCGAGGCGCTCGGCCGGAAGAAGTCGAAGTAGATCCGCCCGTCGGGTTTCAGAAACGGCACGAGGAACCGAAGCAGGTCCCGCGCGGATTCGAGGTTCTGATGGATCCAGAACCAGCGCCCCACGATCGTGTCGATCGTGGCGCGGTACCTGTGGAGTCCCGCGTGATCGTTCGCGTGAAGGTAGAAGCAGTTGGAGGGCGAAACGAGCTTGGCGATGGCCAGAGCGACCTCGCTGCAATCCACTCCCACGTACGAGTCCACGTAACGGCCGAGGAGCTTCCCCAGGTTTCCACAGCCGCAGCCCATCTCGAGCACGGACTTTCCCTCGAGTGCGCTCCCGTGGCAGAACAGCCGGAGCCGGGACGGCCAACCTGAGCCGAGATCGAACTCGAGGACCTGAAGCGGATCCTCGGGGAGCGCCGGCCGGTGTGGGAATGCCGTGTGGCTCGTGAGCTGCTCGCGGAACTCGCGAATCATGTAGTTCGTGAGCCACTCGCGGTTCCAGCGGTCGACCTCTTCAGCCGAGTACGTCAGGAATCCGTCGGGAGTGAGCGCAGGCATCGTGCGATTCTAGGGGCGGTGGCGAACCAGGCGGGGAACCTGCCCTGGGCGACTCTCACACACGCGGCGAGCAAGTGGGGGGGACGGAAGGGGCGTCACGTTGGGGGACAGAGCTCCACGATTCCGACCCGCCCCGCGAGGACCGCGCTCGCGGCGACCCGCCCCGACGTCGCGATCGCGCGCCACGAGGACGTCATCTCGGGCGAGAAATCCGTGTCGTCGAACAGGACGAGGCCGCCGGGACGCATCCGGGGAGCGAGGACCGCGAACTGACCCTCGATCGCGGCCGCCGTGTGGATTCCGTCGACGAAGGCGATGTCGATCTCGAGGGGACGGGGGAGGGCCGCCTCGAGGTTCTCCTCGAACGTGCCGACCACGAGCCGGAAGCGGCTCCCGATCGCCGCGAGGTTCTTCCGGGCCAGGGCGGCCCAGACGTCATTCGGCTCGAACGTGACGAGCTCACCGTGGCCTCTCGCCGTGAGGCCGGCGAGCCAGTACATCCCCGAGACGCCGAACGCCGTGCCGATCTCGAGGACGGTCTCGGGGCCGGTCGCTTCGACGAGATGCGCGAAGAAATTGCCCATCCCGCGATCGATCCGCACGCCGTTGGACGAGCGGGTCGCGTCCCTGACCGGATACGGGTATTTCTCGAGCGAGGCATAGCCTTCCCACAGGGGAAGCGGACCGGCAGCCTCGGCGTCGGCTGCC
Source organism: uncultured Acidobacteriota bacterium (assembly GCA_963801475.1). Taxonomy (GTDB): domain Bacteria; phylum Acidobacteriota; class Thermoanaerobaculia; order UBA5066; family UBA5066; genus DAOMFB01. The sequence goes on from CAWDEX010000001.1 coordinate 196,326, forward strand.
AGTTCCTCGATCCGGCCGGCCAGACCTGTCTCGCCGATCTCCACGACCGGACGATCGCCGAGGAGGCCCAGAAGGCGCGACTCTCCCTTGACGAGCCACTCCAGCGGGATTTCGTGCCGCGAGCCGCGAGGGCTCCGGGGCGACCGGCCGAGAAGAAACGAAGCGATGGAGCGGAATCCTTGCACCGGCGGCGATGTTAGCCGAGCCCGGATCGCCCTATCATCGGCCGTTGCGAGAGAAGGAGGCGACATGAGGGGCTTCGGCAGACGGCTGGCGGCTGCGGCGATCGTGGTCCTGTCGGGAACCGCTGCGGCCGCGGGGGGTGGCGACGACCCGTTCCAGTGGCTCGAGGAAGTCCAGGGCGAAAAGGCCCTGGCCTGGGTGAAGCAGCAGAACGCGAAGTCGACGGCCGTCCTGGAGGCCTGCCCCGAGTACAAGCCGGTCTTCCGCAGGACGCTCGAGATCCTCGACTCGAAGGAGAAGATCCCGTCGCCCCGGCTCTTCGGCGAGACCGTCTACAACTTCTGGAAAGACGACGTGCACGAAAGGGGGATCTGGCGGCGCACCACGATCGCGTCGTATCGGACTGCGACGCCGCAGTGGGAGAGCGTCCTCGACGTGGACGCGCTCGCGAAGGCGGAAGGGAAGGCCTGGGTCTTCCAGGGCGCGACCTGCCTCGCGCCGGCTTACGTTCGCTGCATGATCAGCCTCTCGGTCGGGGGCTCGGACGCCTCCGTGCGGCGGGAGTTCGACACCGGGGCGAAACAGTTCGTCTCCGGAGGCTTCTCCCTTCCCGAAGCCAAGTCGAGTGTCTCCTGGCGGGACGAGAACACGCTCTGGGTCGGGACCGACTTCGGGCCCGGGTCGCTCACGACGTCCGGGTATCCCCGGATCGTCAAGCTCTGGAAGCGTGGCACGCCTCTCTCGGACGCCAAGACCGTCTTCGAGGGGAAGGTCGAGGACATGGCCGCGACGGGCCACAGCGAGATCCTGAGCGACGGTCGATACGACGTCGTCACCCGGATTCCGGCGTTCTATCGGCACGAGTCGTTCCTTTACCTCGGCGACCGCCTCGTCCGGCTGGACTTGCCGGAGGACTCGCAGATGCGGGGATTCTTCCGGGACCGGCTCCTCGTCTCCCTTCGGAGCGACTGGACGGTCGGCGGTACGCCGTACCGTGCGGGCTCTCTCCTCGCCGCGCCGCTCGACGACGTCCTGCGCGGCGCCCGGCGGTTCGACGTTCTCTTCGAGCCGACCGAGCGGATCTCCCTTGCCGGCGTCGACCGGACGCGCGACCGGCTCCTGATCCGGACGCTCGATAACATCCGGAGCCGAATCACGTCGATCGCCCTAGAGGACGGCGCGTGGAAACGGACGGAGGTGCCGACACCGGGCCTCGGCACGGCGTCGTTCTCGGCCACTGACGACTTCACGAACACGTTCTTCTTCAACTATGAAGACTTCACGACCCCCACGACGCTCTGGCTGGGGGAGGAGGGCGGCGGGCCCGCGAAGGTCAAGACGATGCCGGCCTTCTTCGACGCGGGGGGGATGAGGACGGAGCAGCTCGAGGCCACGTCGAAGGACGGCACGAAGATCCCCTACTTCGTCGTGACCCCGAAGGGGTTCAGGGCCGACGGGAAAGCCCCGACGCTCCTCCGCGGCTACGGCGGCTTCGAGATTCCCCAGGTGCCGCAGTACAGCGGCATCGTCGGGTCGGCGTGGCTCGCCCGTGGGGGTGTCTACGTCCTTGCGAACATTCGCGGCGGCGGGGAGTTCGGCCCTGCCTGGCACAAGGCGGCCGTGAAGGAGCAGCACGTCCACAACTTCGAGGACTTCTCGGCGGTGGCCCGGGACCTGATCGAACGGAAGATCACGTCGGCGCGCCACCTCGGGATCAGTGGGGGCTCGCAGGGGGGCCTCCTCGTCGGCGGGACCTTCACGCTCTACCCCGAGCTCTTCCACGCCGTCGTCGCCTCGGTCCCCCTCGCCGACATGAAGCGGTACAGCCATCTCCTCGCCGGAGCGAGCTGGATGGCCGAGTACGGCGACCCGGACAAGCCCGAGGAGTGGGCCTACATCCGGACCTGGTCACCTTATGAGCTTCTGAAGGCGGACGCGAAGTACCCGACGCCGTTCTACTGGACGAACACGCGCGACGACCGGGTCCACCCCGCCCACGCGCGGAAGATGGTGGCGAAGATGGAGGCCCAGGGGCACCCCGTCTACTACTTCGAGAACACCGAAGGCGGCCACGGAAGCGGCGCCGTCAACAGGCAGACGGCGACGGTCACGGCGCTCCAGTACGCCTACCTCTGGATGATGCTGCGCTGAGCGCGCTTGGACCGTGAACTAGGTCTTCTTCCGGATGAACGCGGCGAGAACGAGGGAGACGAGGAGGCCGGTGGCGGCGCCGATCCGGAGGACGGTCTTCACGAGAATTACTTCGCCACGGGCCTGGCCGACTCGGGGCGCGGCTCGCTCGAGGGGGGGACGATTCCCTTGATCCGCATGTAGGTGACCATGTTTCCGTAGTGCTCCCAGTCGTGGCCGATCAGGAGGCCCACGACGCCGAAACGGTTGGTGTCCATGCCGAAGAGCTTCGTCGCGGTTGCGAGGTCGGCGTCGGACATTCCGAAGGCCTTGTCCGCCGCGGCGAAGGACTCCTTGAGCGCGGCCACGAGGTCGGCCTTCGAGGTCTTCGTCTTCTCGTTGTCACGTGGCGTCGGCTTCTCGCCGGCGGCCATCGCGCCGAACATGAAGTTCGCGTCGGCCACGTGACCGACCAGCTGGCCGAAGCTCCGGACGTCGGGCGACGCCCTGAAGGCGTAGTTCTCTTCCGGCATCTTCTCGGCGGCCCGGACGAGGATGTCCTTCACGCGGCTCCACGGTCCATTGAGGCCCGAAATGGCGGCGTTGGCGGCGGGGGCCGGGCCGGCCGGGGAAGGCGAAGTCTGGGCGACGGCGGGCAGGGCGAGGGCGGCGACGAGGGGCAGGACGCGGATCTTCATGCGAACCTCCTCTCCTGACGATATCGCGAACGCGTCTCAACAGGGCCAGGTCGGCCGGTCACGGCTTCAGCCGCAGGTGGATCTTGCCGTGGCGCTTGAATCGCTCGACGTTGCCGTCCGCGTCCATCTCGAAGACGACCTCCTCGCCGAGCGTCTCGTCCTTCCGGAGGCGGCGGAACGCGTGCTCGCCGGTCTTCTTCAGCTTCGCCAGGTTCTTCATCGGGTCGTCGGTCGGGAGGACCGGCAGCACGAGGCCGTCGTCCCCGGGGAGGACGGCGATCTCGTCGCTCCACACTTGGGCCGTGTACGCCCCCGGGTGGACCCGCATCTGCGGGTCGGCGGACAATCCTGTTCAATTCCGCATCCGATCCGACAATCCTGTAGGATCTCCTCGATGCGCCGCGCCCGTCCTGCTCCGGCCGGCGAGGCCCGCGAACTCGCCGCGCTCCTCGAACTCTCGCAGCTCCTCGGCTCGGCGCGCGGCTTCCGCCCGGCGCTCGACGGCGCGGTCCAGGTCCTGATGGAGACGTACGACGCCGCCGGGGTGGCGGTGACGCTGCCGGGGGAGACGGCGGGCGAGCTCCGTCTCGCCGCCGCCGCCGGCCTCCCGGCGGCCCGGCGGTCCGCCGTCCGCCTCAAGCCGGGCGAGGCCATCACGGGGCGGGTCGTGGCCACCGGGAAGCCGGTGGTCGTGCCGCAGGTCTCGCGCGAGCCGCTCCTCCGGACGCCCCGCGACGTCCTGACGACGGGGGACGCCGCGAAGAAGGAGCTGAGCCTCGTCTCGGTCCCGCTCGCAGTCGACGGGAAGCCGGTCGGGGCGCTCGCCCTCGTCCTCCCGTACGACGCCGGCCGTGATTTCGGGCGCAAGACGTCGTTTCTGAAGGTCGTCGCCTCGCTCTTCGGGCAGGCGATGCACGTCGACCGGCTCATCGCGGCCGAGCGGGAGCGCCTTCTCGACGAGAACCGGAAGCTCAAGCGGGAGCTCAAGGGGCGTTACGAGCTGAAGAACATCGTCGGGCACAGCCGTCCGATGGAGGAGCTCTACGAGCAGGTCGCCCAGGCCGCACCGAGCGACACCACGGTCCTGATCCGCGGCGAGTCGGGGACCGGCAAGGAGCTGATCGCCCACGCCCTCCACTACAACTCCCCGCGTGCCGGCAAGCCCTTCGTGCGCGTCAGCTGCGCCGCGATCCCGGAGACGCTCATCGAATCGGAGCTGTTCGGCTACGAGCCGGGTGCCTTCACCGACGCCCGCGCGCAGAAGAAGGGGCGTTTCGAGCTGGCCGACGGCGGGACCCTCTTCCTCGACGAGGTCGGCGACCTGTCGTCCATGACGCAGGTGAAGCTCCTCCGCGTCCTCCAGGAGCGCGAATTCGAGCGGCTCGGGGGCGTGGCGCCCATCGCGGTCGACGTTCGGCTCGTCGCGGCGACGAACCGCGACCTCGAGGCCGCCATGGCGAAGGGGCACTTCCGCGAGGACCTCTTCTACCGGTTGAACGTCTTCACGATCTTCGCCCCGCCCCTCCGGGACCGCCGGCCCGACATTCCGCTCCTGGCCGATCACTTCGTCGAGAAGTACGCCTCGCGCCACCGGAAGGACGTCCGGCGGATCTCGACGCCGGCGATCGACGTCCTGATGAGCTATCACTGGCCCGGCAACGTGCGCGAGCTGGAGAACGCCATCGAGCGCGCGGTCCTCGTCTGCGAAGGCGGCGTCCTCCACGCCCATCACCTGCCGCCGACGCTCCAGACGGCCGAGGTCTCGGGAACCCTCCCCCGCCAGTCCCTCGCGGCCGCCCTGGCCGCCTTCGAGAAGGACCTCCTTCTCGACGCGCTCAAGATCGCCCGCGGAAACCGGGCCAAGGCGGCGCGGCTGCTCCAGACGACCGAGCGGATCTTCGGCTACCGCCTCGCCCGGTACGGCATCGACGCCGGGCGCTTCAGGCCGTAGGCGACGAGACTGTTGGCGTCCGAGGCCTGATCCGACGATTCTGTCGGTCGAGCCGGATCGAGACATCCCCGCCTAAGTCGTTCGCCCTGAAGAAGCTCCGGGCAACGGCGGCCGATGCCGCTCCCGGGCACGCTGCTTGCCTTGGGCACCGGGCATGAATGGAGCCGACACGACCTGGGTCCTCGTGGCCACCGCTCTCGTCCTCCTGATGACGCCGGCGCTCGCCTTCTTCTACGGGGGGCTCGTCCGGTCGAAAAACGCCCTCAACACGATGATGATGAGCGTCGCGTCGCTCGGATTCGTCGGCGTGGCGTGGGCCGTTCTCGGCTACTCGCTGGCGTTCGCGCCCGGGTCGGCGGTGATCGGCGGCCTGTCGTTCGCGTTCCTCCGGGGCGTGGGGCTCGAGACGGCGCCGACGGCCGCGACGATTCCCCACCTCCTCTTCATGGCGTTCCAGGGGACCTTCGCCATCATCACGGCGGCGCTCATCTCGGGCGCGATCGTCGAGCGGAAGCGGTTCGCCGCCTACCTGGCGTTCATCACGCTCTGGTCTCTCTTCGTCTATGCGCCCGTGGCGCACTGGGTCTGGGGGGGCGGCTTCCTCGGGTCGCTCGGGGCTCTCGACTTCGCCGGCGGCACGGTCGTCCACATCAACGCGGGAGCGGCAGCCTTCGTGGCCGCGATGATGCTCGGCCCCCGGAAGGACTACGCGCGCCAGGCGACGCTGCCGCACCACGTTCCGTTCGTCCTCCTCGGGGCGGGGCTTCTCTGGTTCGGATGGTTCGGGTTCAACGGCGGGAGCGCGCTGGCGGCGAATGGCATCGCCGTGCTCGCTTTCACGAATACCTTCCTCGCGCCGATGGCGACGCTCGTCGTCTGGACGCTCCTCGATCTGAAGAGAAACGGGCGGGCGACGGCCGTCGGCGCGGCCACGGCCATCGTCGTCGGGCTCGTGGCCGTGACGCCGGCGGCCGGCTTCGTCTCGCCGCTCTCGGCCCTCGCCCTGGGCGCCGTCGCGGCCTTCCCGAGCTACTTCGCCATCCTCTATCGTGCCCGGACGCGCCTCGACGACTCGCTCGACGTCGTCGCCGCGCACGGTCTCGGCGGCACGGTCGGAGCGCTTCTGACGGGCGTCCTCGCCGAGAAGGCCTGGAACGGCACGGCGGACGGCCTCCTCTTCGGAAACGTCCGCCAGGCCCTCGTCCAGATCCTCGCGGTCCTGGTCACGATCGTCTTCAGCGCGGCGGGGACGTGGGCTCTCCTGAAGGTCATCAGTCTCGTCATCCCGATCAAGGTCGGCGCGCGCGACGAGGGGCTCGGTCTCGACGTGAGCCAGCACGGCGAGGAGGCCTACACCTCCGGCGAGGGGGCGATCCTCGTCCTTCCGGGGGCGGATCGGGTCGCCGCCGGCCCGCTCATCGCCACCGAACCGGTGCCTGAAGGAGGTCGCGGTTGAAGCTCGTCGTCGCCATCGTTCGACCGGAGAAGATCAACGACGTCCTCGAGGCCCTCTTCGAAGCCGAGGTCCGCGGCCTCTCGCTCAGCCGGGTGCAGGGACACGGCGGCGAGATGGACCGCGTGGAGACCTACCGCGGCACGACGGTGAAGATGGAGCTCTCCGAGAAGGTCCGCCTCGAGATCGGCGTCTCGGACCATTTCGTCGACACGACCGTCAAGGCGATCCTCGCCGCCGCCCGGACCGGCGAGGTCGGCGACGGGAAGGTCTTCGTGGTCCCCGTCGAGAAGGTCTACAGGATCCGGACGGGGGAGGAGGATCAGGCCGCCGTCACGCCGATCGCGACCGCAGCAGCCTGAGGCGCAGACTCCTCGCGGAACAAGCGGCACGCGCCGGACCTAGAATCCTTCTCGTGCCGCTGTCGACGTTCGACCTGTCGATCCGGTTCTTCCTGCAGCTTCTCGTCATCCTCGGCGTCTGCCAGGGAACGGGATGGCTCTTCCGGAAGGTGGGGCAGTCGCAGGTCGTGAGCGAGATGATCGCCGGCGTTCTCCTGGGCCCGTCGCTCTTCGGCTGGCTCTTGCCGGGGGCGAGCGCCTACCTATTTCCGAAGGCCTCGATGCCGATCCTTTTCGCCTTCGCGCAGGTCGGCCTCGTCCTCTACATGTTTCTCGTCGGCCTCGAGTTCGACCCGGCCCTCCTCCGGGAGAAGCTCCGGAGCGCCGCGTTCGTCTCGGCCGCTGGAATTGCGGCACCTTTCGTCCTTGGCGGCCTGATCGCGTGGGCCACGCATGCCCGGGCCGACCTTGCCCTCTTCGGCGAAGGAGTCTCGATCCCGCAGGCCGTCCTCTTCATGGGGGCAGCGATGTCGATCACCGCCTTCCCGATGCTGGCGCGGATCATCCACGAGCAGGGGCTCTCCCGGACGACGCTCGGGATGCTGGCGCTCGCGGCCGGGTCTCTGGACGACGCGGCGGCGTGGTGCCTTCTGGCGGTGGTCCTCGCGGCCTTCAGCGGACAGGCCTCGATCGCGATCCTGGCGATCGGCGGCGGCGGGCTCTTCCTCGTCTTCTGCCTCGTCGTCCTCCGCCGCCTCCTCGTCCCCCTCGGCGCGAAGGTTGAGCGGGAAAAGGGGATGAGCCCGACCCTCTTTTCGTGGGCCCTGATGATCCTCATGCTCGGGGCCTTCATCACCGATTCGCTCCGGATCTACGCCGTCTTCGGAGCGTTCCTGACCGGGGCCGCGATGCCGAAGGGGCTCTTCGCCGAGGAATTGCGGAAGCGAATGCACCCGCTGACGGTCTCGTTCATCCTTCCGCTCTTCTTCGTCTACTCGGGGCTCAACACGAGAATCGGCCTCGTCTCCACGCCGGCGCTCGCCGGTCTCGCCGCCGTCGTCCTTCTCGCGGCGATCTTCGGCAAGGGGGTCGCCTGCTGGGGTGCGGCGCGCCTCGCCGGTTCGACGCCGAAGGACGCCCTCGGCGTCGGGGTGCTGATGAACGCGCGCGGCCTCATGGAGCTGATCATCCTGAACATCGGCCTCGAGCGCGGGATCATCCAGCCCACGCTCTTCACGATCATGGTCCTGATGGCGGTCGTCACGACCCTCATGGCAACGCCGATCTTCGAGTGGATCCACGGCGCGAAGGAAGGCCGGCTCGGAGCGGCGGGCTTCGACTTCTCGTGACGCGCTGTCTTCAGGCGGGCCGGACGTTCTTCAGCGCCTCGCGGATCGAGAGGCGGGAAAGCTGTGCGCCGCGCGCCTCGACGTACCGCACGACCTCGTCCGCGTCCGTCCACGCGTATTGCCGGAGCGCCCAGCCGATGGCTTTCCTGAGGAAGAACTCCTTCGAGGAGAGCGACGGCTCGATCACGGCGTAGAGGAGTCCGAGATCGGTTTCGGCCTTCATCGGGATCTGGCAGAGAATCGCGCTCCGCCGCTTCCAGAGGTTGCGGTCGCGGCTCCAGGCCCGCATCGTCCGCTTCGCCGGGGCGGGGAAGAGGCGGACGAGCTCGCTGAGCCGGTGGGTCGCGATGTCGTCCACGACGTCCCACCAGGCCGACGTCACGATCATCTCTTCGTACATCGGAAGGGCCGCGAGGTCCCGGAGTGGCGCCGCCCGCTTCTCCCCCGCCAGAGCCGCCGCGGCCCACCATTCCTCGCGGAACATGGCTGCACGGAAGAGTCCGAGACAGAGGGCGCGCCAGGCGGCCGCGTCGGGCAGGGCGACCTTCGGGAAGACACGGCGGTAGACGGCGTTCCGGGCCGGGGTCGTCACGCCCAGAACCGGCATGGTCGTCTTCAGGTAACGCTGCATCTCCTGGGCCCGGCGCGGGTCGGCGGCGGCGCGAAGCTCCCCGAGAAGCGCCCGCCGAAGGGCGGGAACGCTCCGGATCACGTCTGGATCACTCGGCGCGGCGGACCCACCACGCGGCGGCGACGCCCCAGATCGCATTGAAGACCGCGACGAAGAGGGGCGTCAGGGAGCCGAGGCCGAGGCCGCCGGTGCCCGCCGGCGTCAGCCACGGAAAGACCACGAAGAGCTGGACGAGGGTCGGCCCGATCGAGAGAAGAAGCCCCTGAAACACCGGCGAGAGGCGCCGGACCGGAAGGAGGAAGAGGAGCCCCCAGAGCCCGCCCCAGACGATCCGCGGATAGAGCCACGCGGGCGTGAGCGCCGGAGCCAGCTTGACGCCGAACGCAGCCGCCAGGCCGACCTGCCCGACCAGCCAGACCGCGAGGCTGTTGACGAGCCCGCCGAAGGCGCCGGCGCCGAAGACGATCGCGAGGCGGCGGAACGGGTTCTTCATGCGCGGAGCACCTCCCGCGTCTGCGCGGAAGTCTCTCACAGGAAAATGCCCTCCCGCCGTCCAGAGGTTGCGCCCGCGTTGCGCGGGAGGGGGGGGACGGCGGGAGGGCGGGGGGGCACTCGGTCAGGTCAGGTCCAGCTCTCCACCCGGAAGCTCTGGAGGATCCTCATGTAGTTGGCGCGCTCGAACGAGGCCGGATCGGGGCTCTTCAGCAGGCTCATCGACCCCTTCATCTGGGCGACCGACTCGTACTCGTGCTGCTCCATCCAGTTCGTGAACTCCTGCCGCACCGCCGCGAGCTGCCGCGGGCCGCGCTTCAGGATCGCCGAGACCATCTGGACGGCGTCGGCGCCGGTCATGACGGCCTTCACGGCGTCGAGCCCCGTGTGGACGCCTCCCGAGACCGCGAGGCTCGAGCGGAGGCGGCCGGAGAGAATCGCGAGCCACCGGAGCCGGAGGAGAAGCTCCGAGGAGTCCGACAGGGTGAGACTGGGGACGACCTCCAGCTCCTCGGCGTTCAGGTCGGGCTGGTAGAAGCGGTTGAAGAGGACGAGGCCGTCCACTTTCAGCCGGTCGAGCTCGCTCGCGAAGTGGCCCAGCGAGGAGAAGAAGGGCGAGAGTTTGACCGCGACGGGGATCTTCACGCCGTTCTTGACCGCGTGAACCATCTCCAGGATCCGACGCTCGACGAGGCTTCCCGCTTCCCACGACTTGGCGGCGAGGTAATAGACGTTCAGCTCGAGCGCGTCGGCGCCCGCCTGTTCGATCTTCTGCGCGTACTCCAGCCAGCCGCCGAGCGTCACGCCGTTGAGCGACGCGACGACCGGGAGCTTCACGGCGAGCTTGATCTTCCGGATCTGCTCGAGGTACTGCTCGGGGCCCAGCCGGTACTCCTCGGGCTCGGGGAAGTACGAGAGCGCCTCGGCGAAGGCGCCCGCGTGGATCTCCATCGCCTCGATCGTTCCGATCTGCTCGCGGGTGATCTGCTCCTCGAAGAGCGAGTGCATGACGAGGGCAGACGCGCCGGCGTCCTCGAGGCGTCGCACCGTGTCGAGATCGTCGACCATCGGCGAGGCGCCCGGCATGAACGGGTGAGGGAGCTTCAGGCCCAGGTAGGTGGTCGAAAGGTCCATCGCTTCCTCCTCACGCCTTCGGCGCCGCCGCCGGCGGTGCGATCGGGGCCGGGGCGGAGGGCGGTATCGCCGCTCCCGCCTTGGTCATCGTGATCTTGGCGAGGTTCTCGTAGATGGCGAACCGCTCGCGCACCTCGCGCTCGGCCTTCTGGAGGAGCCTGCGGAACCGCACCGGGTTCTGCTGCTCGACCATCCGGAAGCGCGCCTCGTTGCGCATGAACTGCGCGAGCGAGGCCTTGATCGACGTCGAGTCCATGACGAGCGGCGTCTCGCCCGTCGGGATCCGGCGCGGGTCGAAGCGGTAGAGCGGCCAGTAGCCCGAGTCGACGGCCAGCTTCTGCTGGTCGAGGCTGAACGACATGTCGTAGCCGTGGGCGATGCAGGGGCTGTAGGCGATGAGCATCGACGGGCCCGACCAGGAGTCGGCCTCGAGGAAGGCCTTCACCGTCTGGTTGTCCTTCGAGCCGAACGCGAGATGCGCCACGTAGACGTGGCCGTACGTCATCGCGAGCATCCCGAGGTCCTTCTTCGGGACCTCCTTGCCGTTCGCCGCGAACTTGGCGGCGGCGCCGAGGGGCGTCGCCTTCGACTGCTGGCCGCCCGTATTCGAGTAGACCTCGGTGTCCAGGACCAGGACGTTGACGTCCTTGTTGGTCGCCAGGACGTGGTCGAGGCCGCCGTAGCCGATGTCGTAGGCCCAGCCGTCGCCCCCCACGATCCAGACGCTCTTCTTGACGAGGAAGTCCGCGAGCTGGTCGAGGACCTTCGCGGTCGCGGCGTCCGCGCCGCCGAGGCCCTTCAGCTTCGCCCGGAGCGCCTCGACTCGCTGGCGCTGGGCCGCGATGCCGGCCTCGCTCGTCATGTCGGCCTCGAGGATCTCGGAGGCGAGCGTCTCGCCGACGGAGGCCGAGAGCGTCTTCAGGAGGTGCGTCGCGTAGTCTCTCTGCGAGTCGATCGCGAGGCGGTACCCGAAGCCGAACTCGGCATTGTCCTCGAAGAGCGAGTTGTTCCAGGCCGGCCCCCTCCCGTCGCGGTTCGTGGCGTACGGGGTCGTCGGGAGGTTTCCGCCGTAGATCGAGGAGCAGCCCGTGGCGTTCGCGATGATCGCCCGGTCGCCGAAGAGCTGCGTCAGCAGCTTCACGTACGGCGTCTCGCCGCAGCCGGAGCAGGCGCCCGAGAACTCGAAGAGCGGCTCGAGGAACTGCGTCCCCTTCACGTCCATCCGGACCGTGTCGCGCGGGGCCTCGGGGAGGTCCAGGAAGAAGGCGAAGTTGGCGGCCTCGGCCTCGCGGAGCGGGCGCTGCGGGTGCATGTCCAGCGACTTGTGCTTCGGGTTCGACTTGTCCTTCGCCGGGCAGACGACCGCGCAGAGCGTGCAGCCCGTGCAGTCCTCCGGGGCGACCTGGACCGTATACTTCTGTCCCTTGTACTCGGGCCCCTTGAAGTCCATCGACCTGAAAGTGGCCGGGGCCTTCCCGAGCGCCGCCGGGTCGTAGACCTTCACGCGGATGGCCGCATGGGGGCAGACCATCGCGCACTTGTTGCACTGAATGCAGATCTTCTCGTCCCAGACGGGGATGTCGAGGGCGATGTTCCGCTTCTCCCACTTCGCCGTGGAGAGGGGCCACGTGCCGTCGGGGGGAAAGGCGCTGACGGGAAGGAGGTCCCCCTTGCCGGCCAAGAGGACGGCCGAGACGCGCTTGACGAAGTCGGGCGCGGCATCGGAGACGATCGGGGGGCGGGTCCGCGTCGCCGTGACCTTCGTCGGGACCGGCAGCTCGAAGAGGTGCTCGAGCGTGCCGTCGATCGCCGCGAAGTTCTTCTTGACGATCTCGGGACCCTTCCGGCCGTACGTCTTCTCGACGGCTTTCTTGATCTCGGCGATCGCGTCCTCGCGCGGCAGGACGCCCGAGATCGCGAAGAAGCAGGTCTGCATGATCGTGTTGATCCGCGCCCCCATGCCGAGTTCGCGGGCCACCTTGTAGGCGTCGATGCCGAAGACCTTCAGCTTCTTCTCGAGGATCGTCTCCTGCATCTCGCGGGGGAGAGCGTCCCAGACCTCCTCTTTCTCCCGTCCCACGTTCAGTAGGACCGTGCCCCCCGGAGCGGCATGCTCGAGGACGTCGTACTTGTCGAGGAACGACTCCTGGTGGCAGGCGACGAACTTCGCCTTCGAGACGAGGTACGTGGAGCGGATCGGCTTTTCCGAGAAGCGGAGGTGCGAGACCGTGACCGCGCCCGATTTCTTCGAGTCGTAGACGAAGTAGCCCTGCGCGTTCTTTCCGGTCTCTTCGCCGATGATCTTGATCGAGTTCTTGTTCGCGCTGACGGTGCCGTCGGCGCCGAGGCCCCAGAAGACGGCGCGGGCCACCTCGTCGGCTTCCGTGTCCACCTCGGGATCCCACGGAAGCGACGTGTGTGTCACGTCGTCCACGATGCCGACCGTGAAGTGGTTCTTCGGAGCGCTCTTTCCGAGCTCGTCGAAGACTCCTTTCACCATGGCGGGCGTGAACTCCTTCGATGCGAGTCCGTAGCGCCCCCCGACGACGACGGGATCCTTCGCGAACCGCGTCAGGCCGGCCGTCTTCGCCTCGACGAGCCCCGTCACGACGTCGAGGTAGAGCGGCTCGCCGAGGGCGCCCGGCTCCTTCGTCCGGTCGAGAACGGCGATCGCCTTCGCGGTCTTCGGCAGGGCGGCGAGGAAGGCCGGGATGTCGAACGGGCGGTAGAGGCGGACCTTGACGATCCCCACCTTCTCGCCGCGGGCGACCATCCACTCCACGGCCTCCTGGGCGGCCTCGGCGCCCGAGCCCATCAGGACGACGACGCGCTCGGCCTCCGGGTGCCCGACGTAGTCGAACAGGCGGTAAGCCCGCCCGGTCCGCTTCGCGAAGCGGTCCATCTCCTCCTGGAAGATCCCGGCGCAGGCCGCGTACCACCGGTTGCACGCCTCCCGGGCCTGGAAGAACGCGTCGGGGTTCTGGGCCGAGCCGCGGAGGACCGGGCGGTCGGGCGAGAGGGCGCGCGCCTTGTGCGCGGCGATCGCGTCGGGGTCGAGGAGGGCGCGGAGATCTTCGTCCGCGAGCTCCTCGATCTTGTACACCTCGTGCGAGGTCCGGAAGCCGTCGAAGAAGTGGAGGACCGGCACGCGCGACTTCAACGTCGCCATCTGCCCGATCGCGGCGAAGTCGTGCGCCTCCTGCACCGAGTTCGAGCAGAGCATCGCGAAGCCGGTCTGCCGGCAGGCCATGACGTCCGAGTGGTCCCCGAAGATCGAGAGGGCGTGCGTGGCGACGCAACGGGCCGCCACGTGCATGCAGTACGAGGTCAGCTCCCCCGCGATCTTGAACATGTTGGGGATCATCAGGAGGAGGCCCTGCGACGCGGTGAAGGTCGTGGCCAGCGCCCCGGCCTGGAGCGCGCCGTGGACGGCCCCGGCGGCGCCCCCCTCGGACTGCATCTCGACGACCTCGGGGACGTTCCCCCAGATGTTCTTCATTCCCCTGGCGGACCACTCGTCGGCCCATTCCCCCATGTTCGAGGACGGGGTGATGGGATAGATGGCGATGACCTCGTTGGTCCGGTGGGCGACCGAGGCGACGGCTTCATTGCCATCAAGGGCGATCGAACGGCGTTCTGTCATATAGGACCCCCCGTAACAGACGGATCATTCTTCTGCGCTTCCGTCGGGACCATGATCCGAATGAATCAGTGAAGAATCAGATGTTTACACCGGCCGGCGGGCGGGTGAATCCCGAGTAATCCGGCGTTCGTATAAGCTGGTCGAACGGGGCGCCCCGGAGGCGCCCGGAGGGACTCCCATGAACCGCTTGAAGACCCTGATGCTCCTGGCGGCGCTCACGGCGCTGCTTCTCTGGATGGGCCAGCTCATCGGCGGCCGGCAGGGCGTGATGGTCGCCCTCGTGATGGCCGTCGTGATGAACTTCGCGAGCTACTGGTTCTCCGACAAGATCGTCCTGTCGATGTACGGTGCTCAGGAGGTGTCCGAGGCCGACGCGCCGGAGTTCTTCGCGATCATCGCCCGTCTTGCCCAGAAGACGGGCATCCCGATGCCCCGCGTCTACGTCATCCCCGAGGAGGCCCCGAACGCCTTCGCCACCGGCCGCAATCCCGAGAAGGCGGCGGTCGCGGCGACGCAGGGGCTCCTCCGCCTGATGAGCCGCGACGAGATCGAGGCCGTCATGGCGCACGAGCTGGGGCACGTGAAGAACCGCGACACGCTCATCATGACGGTGGCCGCCACGCTGGCCGGCGCGCTGTCGCACCTCGCGACGATGGCGCTCTGGTTCGGCGGAGGCCGCAGCAGCGACGACCGCGAGGGGGGGAGCCCGCTCGCCGGCCTCGTCGGAATCCTCGTTGCTCCCTTTGCCGCGATGCTGATCCAGATGGCCATTTCCCGTTCGCGGGAGTTCCTCGCCGACGAGGCGAGCGCGCAGACCACGGGGAACCCGATAGCGCTCGCGAACGCGCTGAAGAAGCTCGAGTCCTACAAGGCCCAGGTGCCGATGCATCACGGCTCGCCGGCCACGGCGCACCTCTTCATCGTCAACCCATTCACGGCGGGGGGCCTCGCCAGCCTCTTCTCCACGCACCCCTCGACCCAGCAGCGGATCGAGCGGCTGGAGGAGATGGCCCGTTCGGGGGGCGGGATCCGCCCGGCGTAATACCCCGGGGGAACCCGGAGGTCGGGTTCCCCCAGTCCCTCACCGCGCCAATCGCGGGACGGAGTTTCTGTGCCTTCCAACGTCATCCTGTTTCCCTTCACCGAGTACTGGTGGGTCTACGGGCTCTTCCTGATCGTGGTTCTCGCCATGCTCGCGATCGACCTCGGCGTCTTCCACCGGAAGGCGCACGCGGTCTCCTTCCGCGAGGCCGCGGCCTGGAGCGTCGTCTGGGTGGCCCACGCGCTCGCCGTGGGCGTGGCCCTCTGGAAGTACGCCGGATGGCGCTTTCCGCAGGTGCCGCGCCTCACCTCCCTTCCGGGCTTCGTCCCGGAGGCGGCAGCCTGGCAGACGTTCCTCGAGTATCTGACGGGCTACGTCGTCGAGAAGTCGCTCTCGGTCGACAACGTCTTCATCTTCGTCGTCGTCTTCGGGTTTTTCGCGATCCCGGCCGAGCTGCAGCACCGGGTCCTCTTCTGGGGAATCCTCGGCGCCCTGGTCTTCCGCGCGATCTTCATCGCCCTCGGGGCCGCCCTGATGCAGTTTCACTGGGTTATCTGGCTCTTCGGGGGCTTCCTCGTCCTGACGGGATTGAAGATTCTCGTCGCCCCGGACAAGCCGATCGACCCCGGGCGGAATCCCGTCATCCGGCTCGTGAAGAGCGTCATCCCGGTGACGCACGAGCTGAAGGGACCGTCCTTCTTCGTCCGCGAGGCCGGGCGGCTCTCCGCGACGCCGCTCTTTCTCGCCCTCGTTTTCATCGAGGTGACCGACATCATCTTCGCGATCGACTCCGTGCCGGCCATCTTCGCCATCACGGACGAACCGCTCATCGTCTTCACGTCGAACATCTGCGCCATCCTCGGCTTGCGCGCGATGTTCTTCATGCTGGCCGGAGCGGTCGGCAAGTTCCATCTCCTGAAGTACGGGCTCGGCACGGTCCTCGTCTTCGTCGGCCTGAAGATGGCGTGGCTGAATGACGCCTTCGGCGGGAAGTTCCCCGTGACCTGGTCGCTCGGCATCATCGCCGTCCTGATCGGCGGGGCGATCGCCGCGTCGCTTTTATTTCCCCGGAAGGCGGCCGCAGGCTCTACTGCGGGAGGATGACCTCGGTCCGGCGGTTCAGAGCCCGCCCCTCGGGCGTGTCGTTTCCGGCGACCTCGAATTCCTTTCCGAAGCCGCGGGTCTTCAGCCGGGTCGGCTCCACGCCGCGCGAGGCGAGGTAGCCGGCGACCGCCTCGGCGCGCTTCAGAGAGAGCCGCTCGTTCAACTCGTCGCCCCCGGTCGAGTCGGTGAAGCCGCAGACCCAGGCCGATACCTGCGGAAAGTACTGGCTCAGGATTTCGGCCTGCTTGTCGAGGACGGGAAAGGCCGCGTCCTTGAGCTCCGACTGTCCCGAGTCGAAGGAGACCTTCTCGGCGTACTCGAAGACGAGGATGCGCGTCAGCCCCAGGCGTTTCGCGACGGGAGACGTCTCGTCCTTCCCGAGACGGAAGAGGACCTGGGCCTTCCCGGGCGAGAGGATCCGCACGCGCTTCTCGACGGTCTCGAGCTCTCCCTTGACGGCCACGAGAGCGGCGAGATCGGCGTAGGTGTCGATCTCGACGAGACGCGGCGCGGTGCCGACGGGCTTCCCGCGGAAGCGGATCTCGGCGTCTGCAGGCTCCGAGGTCACGTCGACAGCCATCCTGAGAGCGACCTTCTTCTCCACGCAGGAGACGCTCGTCGCTGCCAGGAGCACTGCGAGGAGGAGCCGCCCCCGCCTCATGTGGAGAAGTATAGAAGCGTCCGGACGAGAGGGGTACCGTTCGTCAGAACCGGACGGAGGCGGCGAAGCGTCCCTCGACGGGCTTGCCGTCCGCGGCGATCGCCGGCTTGTAGCGCGCCCGCCTCGCGGCGGCGAGGACGATCTCGTCGCACGCCGGGACGCCCGACGGGGAGATCACCTTCGCGTTCGCGAGCGAGCCGTCCTCGGCCACGACGAGGGACAGGCCGACGGTCGTTCCCACGCAAACCGCCGCAAGCTCCCTCGGAAGTATCGGGGTTGGTGGCTCCTCGAAGTCCGGCGGATACTTCGCGCGACGCGGCTCGGGCGGTGACGTCCGGACGGCGGCCGGGGACGGGCGGCGGGGGACGGCCGCTGCTGCGCTCCGGGGCGCCAGAGGCGACGCCGTGGGGGTCGGGACAGAAGCCGTCGGGCTCAGCCGAAGGCGGCCCTCCGGCGCTGTCGGCGCCTCCGGGGAGGCCATCGGCGCCGGCGGGGCCGACCTGAAGAGGAAGGCGGCGCCCGCCACGAGGACGACGAGGGCGGCGAATCCAGCTACCCGGAACCGGAGAGAGCGGACGGGGCCGGGAACGTCGGCAGGATTCGGTGCCGGAACCGGGACAAGCGCCGACACCGGGCGGACCGTCGCGGGCTGCGGAACCGCGTCCGTCACCACCGGGAGGATTCCCGTCCCTTCGCCGGCGCCCACCGCCTCCTCGGCGGGGTAGGCCCGCGCGAGAAACGCTTCGAGGTCCGCCTTCATCTCCCGGGCCGACGGATAACGGGCCTCGCGGTCGCGCGCCAGCGACCGCATGACGATCTGCTCGAGGGCGGGGTCGATGCCCGGAAGGCGGCGCGAGAGGGGCTCTGCGTCTTCGGTGAGCCGGCGGACGACGGTGGCCACGGCCTCCTGCGAATCGAACGGGACGGCGTTGGTCAGAATCTCGTAGAGGGTGATCCCCAGGCTGTAGAGGTCGCTCCGGCCGTCGAGGCTCTCGCCCCGGAGCTGCTCCGGCGACAGGTAGCCGGGCGAGCCGAGGACGAAACCCGTCCGGGTCGTCGCGAGGGAGTCGCTCACCTTGGCGATGCCGAAGTCGGTCAGAACGGGCCTCCCGGCGGCGTCCAGGAGGATGTTCCCCGGCTTGATGTCGCGGTGGACGACGCCGCGGGAGTGGGCGTAGTCGAGCGCGTCGAGAACGGGGACGGCGATCCGGGCGGCCGTCTCCTCGTGGAGGCGGCCGTGACGCTCGAGCCGGACGGCCAGGCTCGGGCCGTCGACGAACTGCATCGAGTACCAGAGGAGTCCCCCCGCGTTCCCGAAGTCGTGGATCCGGATGATCGCCGGGTGCTCGAGCGAGGCGACGACGCGCGCCTCCTGCACGAACCGCTTCGTGAAGTCGGACTCGGCCGAGCGCGACTCGTCCAGGACCTTGAGCGCCTCGAGGCGTTCGAGGTTCCGGTTCCGGACCTGGTAGACCGACGCGAAGCCGCCCTTTCCGAGCAGGCCGAGGATCTCGTAGCGCTCGCCGAGGAGCTCCCCGAGGAGCCGGCCCCGTTCGTCGACCGGTTTCACGGCGGCATCCTATCGAAGCCGGGCGGCCGGGGCGCGCCCGCCGACGTCAGCGCGCGATCGTGGGCGCGGGAGAGAAGAAGCTGCGCGGCGAGAGCCCCGAGGAGGCAGAGAAACATGTCCCACTGCGTGTCCCACGGGTCGCCCTGCGTTCCGAGGAAGGCGTCGGCCGCCGAGCCGGTCGCCACCGCCGTTCCCCACTCGAAAAGCTCGTAAAGGGCGCTGAACGAAAGGCAGAGGGCCGTCACGATCGTGAAGAGCCAGCCGCCGGGGCGGAGCGGCGTCCTCCTGAGGAGGATCTCGCGGGCGAGGATCGCCGGTACGAACCCCTGCGCGAGGTGGCCGATCCGGTCGTAGTGGTTCCGCGCGAGGTGAAACGTCTCCTTCATCCAGAAGCCGAGCGGCACCTCGGCGTAGGTCCAGTGGCCGCCCACCATGAGGATTACGGCGTGCAGGAGAAGAAGACGGTAGAGAAGCGGCGTCAGCGGAAGACGGCCGTGCGTCGCGACGAGAACCGGTCCACCGATCAGGACCGGCAGCACTTCCAGCAGCCAGGTGAACCGGTCCTTCGGACCGATCCCGGACCAGACGAGGACGCCCAGCGCGAGAAGCAGGAGGACGAAGGGCTCCCGGGTGCGGGCTCTCATGGGCTCGCCGCCGAGTCTATTCGCGGCCGCGAGTTTCGCGGCCCGTCAGCCGGAAACCATGTCAACGGGGCGGATCGACAGCCGCGGGCGAGAGGCTCCGTGACGAGGAGCTCCCCCAGTCACATCCCAGAGGGACGCACTTGCTCACCGTCACGCCGACGGCGATGCCCACAGCGATGGCAACTCCCGCGCCGACCACCCACCCCGTCGGGAACTTCTTGACGATGACGCGGGCCGCCGCCGTCTCGCCCGCCGCGAGCTTGAACGTGTCGTCCGTCGTCCCGGCCGATGTGTCGCCGGGGACGCCGGGCGTGGGTCCCCACGTCGCGACGAGCCGGTACTTGCCGGGCTCGAGGCCGGTCACGTTCCAGGCGTTCCCCGTTCCTTCGCCCACGGGCGTGTCGGACGAATTCGACAAGAGGAAGAGCTTCCAGCTCACCTCGCGCGGGCTCTTCTGGTCGTTCCTGGCGGCAGATCCGGTGTCGTAGAGCCGCGCTTCGAGGGCGCCCGTCTTCGACACGACGTCGGCCTCGGCCGGCGGGGCGGTGCGCTCCACGCCGACGGAGACGCAGCCGTCGAGAGCGAAGGGGGCGAGCGCGGCGAAGAGAAATCGCGCGGTCAGGCGATTCAGGCCTTTCCGTTCGCTTGTGTTCATGGGAGACCTCCTGTCGGTTCCTCGTTCGATCTCCTCCCGGGGACACGCAACGGCCGCGCCGCAGACACTCGAGGCCGGCCCGGAGGAGCCGCCGACGCGTATCTCGTCCGGGTGGAGGGGCTTCCGGCGAACGGGCGCAGGGCTCCGCCCACACGCCCGACGGCCTAGGGCCTATCCGGGAGGTGAGGGTCTATCCGGCCGGCTAGGAGCGGCGTCTGGCCTGCCGCGCCAGGGCGGCGACGCGCTTCTCGGCAGCGGGCGGGAAGACGACCGCGAGGGCGTGCTCGTCCCCGTCCTTCCAGTCGTTCACGGCCTCCGAGAGGATGGAGAGGTAGGTCAGGAGGTCCTTCCCCGGGAGGGGCGGGAGGTCCTCGTGGACGAGGGCCACCGTCTTCTTCTCGATCCACGAAAGGTCCCGGAGGCACTCCTCGAGCGCGTCCCAGTTCGCGCCGAAGTAGTCGGGGAGGGCGAGCTCCGGGACGAGGGCGCGGAAGAGCGCCGTCTTGCCGTCGATGCCGGAGGGGATGCGCGCCACGTGCGCGCCGCGCGGGACCGGACCGCCGAAGCGGAAGACACTGGCGTCGAAGCTCATCTCTTCCTCTCGTTCAGGGGGATGAACGTCCCGTAGTGGTCGGGGGTATAGAAGGCCTCTCCATCGCGGCCGAAGATGACCCGCTGCGGGCCGGGACCCTTCTCGCCCGGCGTCGGGACGACGTACTCGCGGTACCAGTTCTTCGGCTTCTCCGGAAGGAGCCGCTCGCGGTTTCCGAAGACGGAGCCGTCGTTGCGGTGCGGGTACTTCTCGCCGCGCGCGATCCGATCAAGCGTCGGAGAGAGGTCCATCGTCCCGGAAAAGACGACCTTCCCGTACGAGACGACCCGGACGTCGGGCACGCTCCGCGCGGGCTCGGTGAAGGGGCTCTTCCTCCCTTTCCCGGCCGCCGGCGCCGGAAGGAGCGCGGCGATCGCGACGAAGAGGACCGCCCGGGAGAGAATCCGCACGGATCGATTCTCCCCCATCTCCCCCGAGCGTCTGATGCATCGGGAGGAGGAACTCTCCGGGCTCCTGCGCCTGAGAATCGGACCGGAGGTCCCGATGGACTACCCGATCTGGAATGTCGCGGTCGGCGGGGGCGTCCTGATCGGCGTCATTGCCGTTCTCCACGTCGTCGTTTCGCACTTCGCCGTGGGGGGCGGGATTGTCATGGCGCTGGCCGAGACGCGGCTCGCGAAGCGACCGGACCCGGCGCTCCGGGCGCTGCTCAAGCGCTCGTCGCTGATGCTCATTCTCGTCTCGACCGTCTTCGGCGCCATCTCCGGAGTCGCCATCTGGTTCGTCATCGGTCTCGTCCACCCGGCGGCCACCTCCGCCCTCATCCACACGTTCGTGTGGGGCTGGGCGATCGAATGGGCCTTCTTCCTCCTGGAGGTCGTGACGGCGCTCGCCTGGTACGCCACGTGGGACCGCGTCCGGCCGCGGACGCACCGGCTCCTGATCGTCCTCTACGCCGTCGCGGCGTACATGTCTCTCGTCGTCATCCAGGGAATCCTCGCCTTCATGCTGACTCCCGGGCGGTGGCTCGAAACGCGCGGCTTCTGGGACGGTTTCCTGAACCCGACGTATCTCCCCGGGATCCTCTTCCGGACCGGGGCCTGCCTTCTCCTGGCGGGCGCCTACATGACGCTGGCCGCCCTGCGTGAGAGGGACCGGGAGGCGCGCCTCCGCCTCGTCCGGTACCTCGCCGGCTTCGAGATCGCCGGCGTTCTCCTCGCTGTGGCCGGCCTCTTCGCCTGGTCGGGCGTCCTGCCGGACGGCGTGAAGGCTGTCTTCCTCGGAGCCAAGCCTCTCGTGGCCGCGGTCGCAACCGGGTGGCGCCACCTCGCCTTCACCGTGGCCACGTCGGCGCTCCTCGCGCTCCTCGCGCTCCTCGTTCCGCGGGCGGTCCGGTGGCCGGTCGCGGTCCTCGCCCTCCTCGCCGCTTTCGGCGTCCTCGGCGGGTACGAGCGGGTGCGGGAAGGGGCACGCAAGCCTTTCGTCGTGAGGGACTACATGTTTTCGAACGGAATCCTCGTCTCCGAAGTCGAGGCGCTCAACCGGAACGGAATCCTCTCGAAGGCGAAGTGGGCGGCGCACGACGCGGAGCCGACGCCGGTCTCCCGCGGGCGCGCCGTCTTCCGGGCCGAGTGCGCCTCCTGCCACACGCTGGACGGCTACCTCGGGATCAAGAAGCGGACCGCGGCCGCCGACGCCGACTTCCTGAAGCTCTTCCTGACCTCGCTGCGCGACGACGGGGCGAAGTGGACGGCGCGGCCCCCGCAGAAGGCGGACTTTCCCTACATGTCCCCCTTCGTCGGGACCGACGAGGAACTGGACGCTCTCGTGGCCTATCTCGACTCGCTGAAGGCGCCCGTCGGGGCGGAGGTGAAGCGTGGGAACTGACCTCGTTCCGGCCCTCGACCCGGCCCCGATTCCCGGCCCTCCCGGCCTGCTGGTGGTTCTTTGGGTCGTGACGTTCTTCCTTCACCTTCTCTTCGTGAACGCCGCGCTCGGCGGCGCGATCTTCTCGGCGATCCTTCCCGCGGCCCTGAAGCCGGCGGCACGGCGGCCGGCCGCGCTCTTCCTCGCCGAGGTCTCTTCCTGGGCGATCTCGCTGGCGGTCACCTTCGCGATCGCGCCGCTCCTTTTCCTTCAGACCCTCTACGGCCGCTTCTTCTACACGGCGACGGTCTTCGTCGCGCCCGTCTGGCTCGCGTTGCTCGTCCTCCTCATGGCCGCGTACTACCTGAACTGGGCCGCGAAGTTCCGGCTCAAGGCGGGGAAGAGCGCCGGTCTTCCGATCGCGCTCTCCGCCGTCCTCTTCGTCGCCGTCGCGGCGATCCAGGTGGCGGTCTACCTGATCCAGGTCCAGCCGGCTCTCTGGCCCGCCTACGCGGCGCGACCCTCGCTCGTCCTCTTCGACCCGGCGTACCTCCCGCGGCTGCTTCACTTCGTTCTCGCCGCCGTCTCGATGGCGGCGATCCTCCCGGCCGCGTTTCCCCGTGCGGGCGAGCCGGGACCCGGCGAGGCGGCGCGCTTCGGCCTTTTCGTGGCCCTCGTCGCAACCGGGGCGCAGTTCGCGGTCGGCCTCTGGCTTCTCGGCGTTCTGCCGTCCGGCGTTCTCAGGGGGTTGATGACGGGCGGCGCGGCGAAGCTCGCTCCGCTCGCGGCCGGGGTCCTCGTCGGCGTCGCCCTTCTCGGCCTTCTCGTCCGCGCCGTCGCCGCGCCCGGAAACGTCCGACTCGCGCGGGTCGCCCTCGCCCATCTCGTGGCAGCCGCGGCCTTCATGGTCGTCACGCGCCACCAGCTTCGAGACCTGTACCTGGCTGCGGCCCGCGCGAACGAGCGGCTCGTCGTGGCGACGCAGTGGAACGTCCTGGCGCTCTTCCTGGCGGTCTTCGTCCTCTGCGCGGGGCTCACGGTCTGGGCCCTCGTTCGCGCCGCGAATGACCGGCCGGGACCGGGGGAGACAGCGGCCTAATCAGTCGAACCGGACGCCGTCAGCCCCGCCAGCCGTTCGATGATGGGCGGAATCAGGGACGCGGCCAGGTGCCGGTGGGAGCCTCCCCCGAGAACCACCTCCAGCCTCCCGCCGCTGACCTCGTCCGCCAGCCCCGTCATCAGATCGGCGATCTTCCAGTAGCAGGGCCCCGTCAGGCCGATGTCGCCGTAATCGCCCTGATGGGTGTCGAAGCCGAAGTACCAGAAGAGAAGGTCGGGCCTGAAGTCGCGGACCTTTGGCGCGGCGTGCCGCCCGACCAGATCGACGTAGAGGTCGTTTCGGGATCGTCCGTCCCTCCGGCCCACCCACGGGCCGGGACAGGCCACATCCACCTTCGTCCCGTCGGGGGACTCGTAGTCGGTGCCGCAGAAGCAGACGTGGAGAACCTCGGGATCGCCGCGAAGGAGGTCCCGCGTGCCGTCGCCGTGGTGGGCGTCCGTGTCGACGATCGCGAACCGCCGGAGATCGCTCTTCTCCCGCAGGTTGACGATGCAGAGAGCGACGTCGTTGAAGCAGCAGAAGCCTCCGAAGGCGTCCCTCCCTGAATGATGCCCGCCGGCGCCGATGAAGACGAAAGCGTTCGTGATCTCCCCGTCGGCGATCTTCGCGCCGGCGCTCACGACGCCCCCCGCGGAATGCCGCGCGGTGGAGCAGAGGGGATCCCTTCCCACCCGCTCCAGAAGATCGGGCGTGTGGACCTTCAGCAGCAGCTCCTCGGAAACGGGCCCCGGCTCGAACAGCTCGGCGCGACCGCTCCCGAGAATCGCGTCGAGGGCCTTCGGAAAATCGGCCAGCCGGGATCCCACCGTCAGGTAGCTGCGCCGGGAGTACGACGGGTGGTAGAAGACTCCGGTCCTGCCCCTGGTCATGACGGCATTTGCCCCGTGAGACCGCCGGTCAGTCGAACCTCACGGACACGAGCTTCGACACTCCTGGTTCTTCCTGAGTCACGCCGTAGAGCGCCTGGGCGGTCTCCATCGTCCTCTTGTTGTGCGTGATGAGGACGAACTGCGTCTCCTCCGACAGCTCGACGAGGAGGGAGGTGAAGCGGTCGATGTTCGCCTCGTCGAGCGGCGCGTCGACCTCGTCGAGGATGCAGAAGGGGGACGGCTTGTACTTGAAGATGGAGACGAGGAGGGCGATCGCTGTCAGGGCCTTCTCGCCGCCCGAGAGGAGGCCGATCGTCTGGTTCCTCTTGCCGGGAGGCTGCGCCATGATCTCCAGCCCCGACTCCAGCGGGTCGTCCTCGTCGAGGAGCTGCATCGACGCGGTGCCGCCGCGGAAGAGGCGCTGGAAGACCTGAGCGAAGTTGGCGTTGATCGCGGCGAAGGCCTCCGCGAAGCGGTCGGACGAGGTGAGGTTGATCGTCCGGATCGTCTCGAGGATCTGCGCCAGCGACGTCTCCAGGTCGAGCTTCTGCGTCGTCAGCTCGCGCAGCCGCGTCGACTCGGTCTCGTATTCCTCGAGGGCGGCATGGTTCACCGGACCGAGGCGCTCGAGAGCGAGCGTCCTTTCCACGACCTCCTCGGCGAGCGCGGTTTCATCGGGCGGCGGCTCCCCCTCGGCCGGCTCGACGGGGGGAAGCTCCTCCGGAAGGCAGCCGAACTCGGCCCGACACGTCTCGACGAGGTGGTCGCGGTCCGCCTTCCGCCGTTCGACGGCGAGCTCGGCGTCGAAGCGCGTCCGGCGCGCGGCGTCGAGGGCCTCGCGGGCGGCGCGCTCGCCGGCCTCCAGCTCCTCGCGCGCGAGCCGGCGTGCTTCGGCCTCGCGGTCCGTCTCGGCGAGGGCCGATTCGGTGCGCCCGACGGCCTCGGCGGCTGCGCCCTGGGCTGCGCGGGAGGTCTCTCCCGCCTCGAGGGCCGAAAGACGGCGCGTCCCGCTCTCGTCGATCCCGAGCGTCAGCTCCGCCACGCGCCGGGCGGCTTCGGCCGCGCGAGCGGCGGCGGACGCGGCCGCCTCCTCGGCGGCGCGGCGCCTTTCCCTCAGCACGTCGCGCGCCGTGCGGGCCGCGGCGTCGGCCTCGGCGGCGGCGAGACGCGCGGCCCGGAGGGTCTCCACGCCCGTCTCCATGTCGGCGATCGTCCGCTCGAGCGTCGCCAGCTCGGCCGTCCGGCCTTCCGCGAGTCGCGCGGCGTCGGCCCGCGTCGTCCCGGCCGCCGCGAGGTCGGCGGTCAGCGCCACGCGCTCCTCGGTCAGGACGAAGAGCTCCTGGCCGGCACGGCGGCGCTCCTCGCCGGCGGCGGCGGCGCGCGCGTCGGCCTCGGAGTGCTCGCGTTCCTTCGCGCGCACCTCGGCCAGAGCGTGGTCGGCGCCGGTGGCGTAGTCGCTCGCGGCGGCCGACGTGCCGTCGATCTCCTGGTCGAAGCTGTCGATCCGGCCGGCCAGGTCCTGCCGCTCTCCGGCGAGCGCCTTCAGGTCGCGCCGGACGGTGAAGAGGCCTTCTCCCGGCACCTCGGTTCCGGCCGCCTCGACGACCGATCCGCGGACGACCACGCCGTCCCGCGTGACGATCGTCCGCTCGGGGTGGAGGGGCGCGAGGGCCAGCGCGTCGTCGACGCTCGCCACGACGATCGCGTCGGGCAGCGCCGACGCGAGCCGATCGTCGCCCGCCCGGGGGGCGAGGAGCTCGCGCGCGACGCCGAGGACGCGCGGGTCGTGGGGCCGGAGGGGGAAGGGGGTATCGGGGATCGGGAGGAGGAAGCGGGCCGTTCCGAGCTTCTCGCCGCGGACGGCGTCGAGCGCGCGGCCGAGCGCGTCGCGGTCCGCCAGGACCGGGGCCTCGAGAGCGGCGCCGAGAGCCGCGTCGAGCGCGGACTCGAATCCGGGCTTCGCCTCGAAGTGGTCGGCGAGGACGCCGTCCGACGCCAGGCCCGCCGACTCGAGCGCCCGGCGAGCCGCCTCGCCGCCGGCCTCCCGCTCCGCGAGGACCGTCTCGAGCCCGGCGCTGCGGAGGGCGATCTCGTGCTGGCGGGACAGGAGCCCGTCGCGCGTGGTGCGAAGGCCCGCGAGGCGCTCCTCGGCGGCCCGCCGCTCTTCGCCGAGCTTGTCGAGCTCCGCCCGCGCACCCTCGAGCGCGGCGAAGGCCGAAGCCTTCAGCGCCACGGCCCCGCGGAAGGCGCTTTCGCGGCCTTCGAGCGCCTCGGTCGCGCGGGTGATCCGCTCGTCGAGCTTGGTGAGGGCGAAAGAGAGCCGCTCGGCGAGGAGCGCCGCGTCGCGCTCCCGGTTCGTCGCGTCGGCGGCCCGGGCTCCCGCCGCGAGAAGGTCGCGCCGGGCGGCCTCGCGCCGGCCGACGAGTTCGGCCTCCCGGCGCGAAACGTCCTCGAGCGCGGCCGCCGCCGAGGCCGCGCGCGCTTCGGCGTCCCCCAGCTCCGTCTCGACGGCGATGCGGGCCTCCTCCGCCCGCCCCGACTCCTCGACGGACCGGAGGTGGTCGGCCTGGGCGTCGCTCCGCTGCGTCGCGAGAAGTTCCTCGCGGGCGGCGGCCTCCTCGGCGTCGCGGACGGCCGACGCGACGGCGGCCTCGGCGGACAGGAGCGCCTCGCGGGCGCGGGCGAAGGCGTCGGCCAGCTCACGGCGGCGGGTCTCGTCCTCGTCGACGAGACGGCGCGCCTCGGCGAGCCCCGCCTCGAGTCGCCCCATCTCGGCGAGGGCGGCGGCTTCCGCGTCGGTCGCGGCCCGGAGCGCCGCGTCGGCCTCGGAGAAGCCGGCCTCGAGACGGTCCGCGCGGAGGCGCGACAGCGTCTTCTTCCGGCCGGCGAGGGTCTCCGCCTGCTCCTTCCACCGCGCCGCGCGCGAGGCCTGCCGCTTCAGGGAGCTGCAGTTCCGTTCGATCTCGCCGACGATGTCCGAGAGCCGGAGGAGGTTCGCCCGCGTCTCCTCGAGTTTCAGCTCGGCCTGCCGCTTCCGGAGCTTGTACTTCGAGACGCCCGCGGCCTCCTCGATGAGGCGCCGCCGGTCCTGCGGTTTCGTCGAAAGGATCAGCTCGATCTTCTGCTGCTCGATGATCGAGTAGGCCCTCACTCCGAGGCCGGTGCCGAGGAGCAGGTCCTGCACGTCGCGCAGGCGGCATTTCTTCCCGTTCAGGACGTAGTCGCTCTCGCCGTCCCGCGTGACGCGGCGGGCGATCGTGACCTCCCCCCCCGTGTCGGCCCAGTGGTCGCCGCCGCGGGACTCGAGCGTCAGCGAGACCTCGGCCATCCCGATCGCCTTGCGGCGGGCGGCGCCGTGGAAGATGACGTCCTCCATCGTCGTGCCGCGGAGGCTCTTCGCGGACTGCTCGCCCAGGACCCACTGCACGGCGTCGGCGATGTTCGACTTGCCCGAGCCGTTCGGCCCGACGATGGCCGTGATGCGGCCGGGGAGCGTCAGGGCCGTCCGGTCCACGAAGGACTTGAAGCCCTGGATGTCGAGTTTCTTCAGACGGAACATTCAGGAGTGCCGCCGGGCGGCGCGAAACGCTAGCACGCCTCCCGTCACGAGAGAAGGGTCTCGTCGAGCAACGCCTTCAGGAGTCCGCCGCGCGAGCGGACTCCGAGCTTCGCGAAGACGTGCTTCAGGTGGTCCTTCACGGTCCACTCGGTGATGAAGAGCTCGCGGGCGATCTCCGCATTGCGGAGCCCCTTGAGGAGCGCCGCCACGACTTGCGCCTCGCGCCCGGAGAGCCCGAGGGCCCGGAGATGCGGGTGCATCTGCTCGGGCGTGAGCGAAAGGGCCCGGGGTGGCTTGTTCCCGTTCAACTCGCACGTCGCCGCAAGCTCGAGAAGCTGGGAGGCGAAGGGGGCCAGAAGCTGGAATCGGAGCCGCTCGGACGCGGTCCACGGCCGGACGGTCCGGCGAAGGAGGACGAGCCGCCCCTCGACGAGGCCGGAGCAGCGGAAGGGGAATTCGAGGCGGAGGGCGCTGGTCTCCGGGCGGGCCGCCGCGCGGACGGCGCGCGGACCCGAGACACGGTGACGCAGGAAGCGCCGCCGGTAACGGAGCCGCTCGGGAAGATAGTGGACTTCCACCTCCACCGCGTCGGGGTCGAGGGCGGAGCGGACGGCGTCGACGACGCGGAAGAGGGTCGCGTCGTGCGGGGCGCGAAACGGGGCGGGCGGAGCGGGGGAGCGCGGCACGATCGTCCCGGGATCCGATTGTAAGGAGGACGGGGGCGGGACCGTTCAAAAGCTGATGCCCGCGTCCGGACAGCCGGGGCGTCGCGTGCTAGGATCGATCTGTCCAAGAATCTCCCCTGTGCTCCCGGGAGGCAGACTTCCATGCTGAGCTTCGAGGTCCGGAAGGCCGGCGGCGAGTCGGAAGTCCGGAAAGTCCACCGCGACGTCATCCACATCGGCGCATCGTCGGGAAACGACCTGGTCGTGCGGGCGCGGGGTGTTCTCGGTCGGCACGCCCGCATCTCTGTGTCCGGTGACGAACTACGGCTGGACGTCCTGGGAACGGCGCCCGGCGCGGACGTCACGCTCAACGGCTCGGTCGTCCGGTCCGCGTCGCTCGCGGCAGGCGACCGGATCTCGATCGGGGAGGCGACGATCACGCTCCTGAACGGTCCGGCCCCGAACCCGAACCGGATCGCGGCGCCGCCCCCGCGCGGCCGCGACGCTCTCTCGGTGGCGGCGGCGGCCCTGGGCGCCGGGAACCACACGCCCCCCGCGCCCGCGCCGATCCCCGCCGCCGCCCCGCGTCCCCATCCGGGGCCACCCGAGGCGGCGCCACGCCGGGCCGAGGAAGAGCGCGTGCCGGCGATGGCCCGGTCGGCCGATCTCTGGAACGGCGTCTTCGCCCGCCTATCTCACGGCGGCTCCTGGGAGGAGACGCTCCAGGAGATGGCCTCGTTCCTCTCGAGCGGCTCGCCCCTTCACAGCATCGCGTTCATGTCGCTCGAGGAGCCTGGCGCCGGCGAGGCCCTGGCCGCCCTCTGGAAAGGGACGCTTCCGAGGCTCTCCCCGCGGACGCTCGCCGACCTCCGGCAGCGGGGCGGCCCGACCGACGTGTTCGAGGGCGGAACGCGGATCCGGCTCTTCCCGGTGATCCCTCCCGGGGGCGAGGCGGTGGCCGCGGTCGTCGTTCCCCTGGAGACGGTTGCCGACCCCGTCTGGGGGGATTTCGTCGCGCACCTCGCGGCGACGCTCGGTTTCGTCCACGCCTACCGGAGCGAGCCGACCTTCGGCGAGCGGGGCGGCCTCTCGGCGCTGGCGCCGGTCGCCGCGTCGGTGGACGACCCGCTCTCCCTCCTCGTCGGCCAATCGCTCGCGATGCAGAACCTGAAGGGGTCCCTCTCGCGCGTCGGGGCGGCGCGGGCGCCGGTGCTCCTCGTCGGCGACGTCGGCACCGGGAAAACGCTGGCCGCCGAAACGCTCCATGCCCTTTCGCCGCGCCGGTCGAGGCCGCTCGTCCGGATCGCGGCGACGGCCGCCACGCCCCAGGCGCTCGAGGAGGATCTCCTCGGCGGGCCGGCGGCTTCGGAGCGGCGCAAGCGGGGCGGCCGCCTCTTCGAAGCCGAAGGGGGGACCCTCCTCATCGAGGAGGTGGGCGACCTTCCCGCGCCCACGCAGGCGCTCTTCTTCCGGCTCCTCGAAGCGCGCGAGGTGACGGCCCCGGGCGGGCGGACCGTCCCCGTGGACGTGCGCGTCATCGGCACCTCCTCGCGGCCCTTGACGCGCGCCGTCGAGGACGGCCACTTCCGCGACGACCTCTACTTCCGCCTCTCGGCTCTGACGCTCCGTCTTCCGCCGCTCAAGGACCGGAAGGAGGACCTCCCGGCGCTCCTCGACGCCTTCGCGGCGCGGCACGGCGGTCCGCCGGCCGACCGCTTCGACGTGGAGGCGATGAACGCCCTGCTCGGCTACAGCTATCCCGGGAACGTCCGCGAGCTGGAGAACGAGGTGCGGCGGCTCGCCGCACAGGTGGCGTCCGGGACCGTGAAGCTCGCCGACCTCGACCAGAAATTCTCCGGGGAGCACGTCGAGCTGGCGCTCAAGGAAAGCGACGACCTGAAGGAGATCGTGGAGAAGGTCGAACGCCAGGTCATCGAGCGGGTCATGCGGAAGGTGCGCGGCAACCAATCGCTCGGTGCGCGGCTCCTGAACATCTCCCGAGGCAGCCTCATCGCCAAGATGAAGCAGTACGACATAAAGGACTTCCGTTACCTCAAGAGGCACGAGTAATCGCATATCTCCGGGCTTGGGGGTCCGGGGGCGCGCGAAGCCAAGCCCCCGGCGAGCGACTTCCGTTACCTCAAGAGGCACGAGCAGGCGGCGGCCGACTTAAACTGCCGGAATGCCGGATGATCGCGAAGCCCGGAAGTTCCGGAACCGGCTCACCGCCGTCCTCGCCGTTCTCGGTGTCCTGACCGCCGGCTCGGTGGCGCTGTTCGGACACCTCCTCTTCAAATCGCTTTCGCGCGACGTCGTCAACGACGCGCTCCTCCTGTCGCGCCTGGACGCCGAGCGGATCGCGCGCGGGGTGGCGGAGAAGTCGGCCGGCGACCCCTACATCGTCAAGCTGAAGCAGACCGAGATCGACCGCTTCGTCCGCCAGGGGCTCGCCGAGCGGCAGATCCTGACCGAGGTGCAGATCGTCGATGTCCGGAAACAGGAGGTCATCTACTCCTACGGCTCGACGCTCAAGGTGCCGGAGACGTCGCCGTCGGGGGTCGAAGGAGGGCCGTCGAACGTCGAGCCGGTCCTGCCGCTTCCCCGCACCTATTCCGTGGAGGCACCCATCGCGAACCCCTACGACATCGAGGTGCCGATCGGAGAGTTCGCCGTCCTGCGGTTCGGCGTCTCGCGGAAGGAGCTGGCCAAGCGGGTGGAGAAACTGCGGAACGAGCTCTACCTCCGGACGGCCGCGGCGGCCGTCGTGTCGCTCCTCGGCATCGGGGCGGCGTCGGCGGCCGTGGTGATCCTCTACCGGCGGACCCGGCGGGCGGAGGACGCGCGCGTGGAGGCCGAGCGGCGCGCGGAGCTGGGCGAGGTGGCCGCGGGCCTCGCGCACGAGATCCGCAATCCCCTGAACGCCATGAGCCTCAACCTCGAGCTGCTCGAGGAGCAGCTCGACCGGGCGTCGAAGGGGAGCGCCACGTCGGCCGGGGCGGCGGCGGACCTCGCGCTGGCCGCCCGCCAGGAGACGGGGCGGCTGGCGAAGCTCCTCACCGACTTCCTCGCCTATGCGCGGCCGTCGCCCATCAGCGCCGTCCCGTCGGACCTGAACGAGCCGGCGGCGGAGGCGGTCTCGTTCCTCTCCCCCGAAGCCGCGAAGCGGGGGATCGTCCTCGACTTCACGCCTCACACGGGCGGCGCTCCGGCGCGGCTCGATGCGGCTCGCGTCAAGCAGGTCGTGCTGAACCTCATCGGCAACGCGCTCGACGCCGTCGAGGACGAGAAGGCGAAAGCCCGGGAGGTCCACGTCCGTGTCGACGAGGAGGGGCCCTTCTGGCGGCTCACCGTGACCGATCTCGGACCGGGCGTCCCCGACGACAAGAAGGAAGAGCTCTTCCGCCTCTTCGAGTCGACGAAACCGGCGGGTACCGGGCTGGGGCTGCCGATCGCGGACCGAATCGTCCGCGCGCACGGCGGGACGCTGACGCTCCTTTCCGAGGCGGGCCAGCCGACCCGAGCCGTCGCGACGTTTCCGAAGCTCGTGACCTAGCCGGCCGGGAGGATCTTCTCCCCCGAAAGCTCCGCCTCGCCGCGCTGGTGATCGAGGATCCGTTCGGCGAGCTTCTTCAATGGGGCGGGGAAGCCGAGGAGCAGTTCGCCCGCCCGGTTCAGAACGACCTGCTCGGTCGTCCCCGTCGCGAGGAGCTCGCCGAGGGGGAGGCGCCGCACCTCGTAGTCCATCACGAGCTTCGCCGTCTCCGGCGGGCGAAGCGTGGCCGCCACGAGGAGCGCGTCGTCGAGCCGCGCCGGCTGCTTCACGGCGAGACTGGCCTTCGTGATGGGCACCTTGTAGCCCGCGTCCATCGCCTCGGCCGGCGTCAGGCCCGCCGCCGTGCAGAGCGCATTCCGGGCCACCTCGAAGTACGCGAGGTAGTGCCCGTGCCAGACGACGCCGTAGGAGTCGACTTCCGGGAACCGGACCTCGAAGGAGACCGTGAAGGGGCGGTGCGTCATGGCCGCGAGAATACCGCCGAGAGGAAGTTGCCCCCCGCGCCGAAGGCATTGACGAGGACGGCGCCGGTCTCCGGCCGCTCCGAGAGCTCGGCGACGGCGAGCGCCATCTGGGTCGCGCCGGCGCACGGGTTCTCCCCCAGCGCCTCTTTCACGGCGGCCGTCCGCGGGAGCCTTGGGAAGATCTGCTCGAGAGCGCGGGCCTCGGCCTCGTCCGTCTCCGGGACGCCGTTCCGGGAGAGGTGAACGAGGCCGACGGCGGCAGGTTCGACGCCCGCCTCGTCGAGCGCCGCGCGGATCGCGGCGGCGAGTCGCTCCGGGTCGGCCCGCCGTACCTGCGGCGAGACGGCGGCGGGGCGCATGACGACCGACGCGACGCGCGCCCGGAAGACCGCGCCGCGCGCGCGGGCCGCGTCTTCGTCCTCCACGAGCAGACAGGCGGCGCCCTCCCCGAGAACGAAGCCGGGGCGCTTCCGGGACCTCGTGGCGTGGATCCGCTCGTAGGCGAGGTGGTAGTCGAGGTTCCACTCGTCGGAGGCTCCCACGAGAAGGGCGTCCGCCCGGCCCCGCTCCAGCATCAGCCTCGCGTAGAGGAGGGCGTTCAGCGCCGCGGGATCCTTCTGCGTGATCGTCACGTTCGGCCCGCGGATCTGAAGCTCGATGGCCGCGACCGAGGCCGGGGCGTTCGAGACGGTGTACGGGAAGAGGAACGGCGAGGCCGCGTCGGGCCCCTCGAGCGCCATCTGCCGCTCGAACTCGACGAGCGGCCCGGCCCCCGCCGAACCGGTGCCGAGAAGAATTCCGGTCCGCTCCTCGCGTCCGGCCATGGCGTAGAGAGCGTCGGCGAGCGCCTGCTTCGCCGCCACGACGGCGTACTGGCTGGCCCGGTCGAGCCGCCGGGCCTTCATCTTCGGCAGCTCCGGCTCGGTCGTGAAGGAGACGATCCGGGCGGCGGGGGAGCGCTCCGGGCGGTCGGCCGTCGGTTGCTCCGCATCCACGGGAGCCACCCCGCTGCGCCCCTCGGCCAGTGCCGCGCGCGTCGCGGCCAGGTCCCGCCCCAGCGGCGTGACCGCCGACGCGCCAGTGACCACGACCCCTCTCACGCGGCCCCGAACGCCACGACGGTGGAGTTGCCGCCGAAGGCGAAGGAGTTGGAGAGAGCGACGCGGACGCGGACCTCCCGGGCCACGTTGGGGACGACGTCGAGGTCGCACTCGGGGTCGGGATGCTCGTAGCGGATCGTCGGGGGGACGATGTCGGTCTCGATCGTGAGGACCGTGGCCACCGCCTCGATCGCCCCCGCCGAGCAGAGGCAGTGCCCGAGCATCGATTTGATGGCGGAGACCGGGATCTCCTTCGCGCGGCCTCCCAGCGCCCGCTTGAGCGCGGCCGTCTCGGCCGGGTCGTTCTGCGGGGTGGCGGTGGCATGCGCGTTCACGTAGTCGACGCCCTCCGGGTTCAGCCCCGCGTCCCGGAGGCAGGCGCGGATCGTCCGGGCCCCCGCCTCGCCGCCCGGCTCGGGCTGCGTCATGTGGTGAGCGTCACAGGTGACGCCGTAGCCGAGGAAGCGCGCGCGGATCCGCGCTCCCCGGCGTCGCGCGCGCTCCTCGTCCTCGAAGACGAGAATTCCCGCCGCCTCGCCCACGGTCATCCCCTTCCGCTCCCGGTCGAACGGTCGGCACGGGTCGGGGTCCGTCGCGCGGAGGGCATTGAAGCCACCGTGCGTCAGGCGGGCCAGCGTGTCGGCTCCGCCGGCGACGACGACGTCGCAGAGTCCGAACCGGATCAGGTCGGCCGCGTAGCCGAGCGAGGTGGCCGAGGACGAGCAGGCCGTCGTGATCGTCGAGCGCGGTCCGAGGAGGCGCCATCGCTCGGCGATCCGGTCCGTCGTCTGGTCGGGAGGGTGGTTCCGGACCAGCGTCGGGCGCGCGGCCCGCGGCCCTTCCGCGAGGAGCGTCCGGAAGTACCGCTCGCTGTCGAGGAGGCCCGAGACGCCGGCGCCGAGGACGACGCCGATCCGCTCCGGGTTCTCTCGCTGAAGGTCGAGCCCGGAGTCGGCGATAGCCTCGGCGGCCGCCGCGAGGCCGATGACGTCCGTCCGCGAGAGGCGCCGCCGGAGGGCCGGCGGGACGCCCGGGTCGGGAAGCGACTTCACCTCGGCCGCGAGGTTCGTCCGGAAGGCCGAGGCATCGAAGAGCGTGATCGGGCCGATCCCGCTCCGCCCGGCGACGAGCCCCTCCCAGGTCGTCCTCGCGTCGTTCCCGAGCGACGAGACGGCCCCGAGGCCGGTGACGACGACGCGTCGATCGGTCACGGGCGGCGCCAAGCCTCGGTCTGCAACTCGTTCTTTCGTCCGATGTGCCTCATCAGATCCCGTCCGGGCTGCGGGAGTATCTCCGAAACGGGTCCTCGCGTCCCGAGGCGGGCGGAGCAGGGAGGCCGCCGGACCTCCGCACCGGGACCGTCCGGGCTGGGTTCGCGCTAGCCTTGCCGTCGGATGTCTTCGTCCGCTCCGCAGGCGCCGTCGGTTCATCACGCCCTCCGGTCTCTCCGCCACCGGAACTACCGTCTCTTCTTCGGCGGGCAGCTGATCTCCCTGATCGGCACCTGGATGCAGAACGTGGCGCAGTCGTGGCTCGTCTACCGCCTGACTGGGTCGGAGGCGCTCCTCGGGCTGGTCGGCTTCGCCGGGCTGATCCCCGTCTTCCTCTTCGCTCCGTTCGGCGGCGCGATCGCGGACCGGGCGGACCGGCGCCGGGTCCTGATCGGGACCCAGGCGGCGTCCCTCCTCGCGGCGCTCGTCCTCGCACTCCTGACGCTTCTCGGGACCGTCACGGTCTGGCAGGTCGTCGCCACGGCCGTGGCGTTCGGGATCGTGAACGCCGTGGACATACCGACGCGACAGGCCTTCGTCCCGAGCCTCGTCGAGGAGACGGACCTCGCCAATGCGATCGCCCTGAACTCCTCGATGTTCAACGGGGCACGGATCGTGGGACCGGCCGTGGCCGGGGTCGTCCTGGCCGCCGTCGGGGAGGGATGGTGCTTCGCCGCGAACGCCGCCAGCTTCCTCGCCGTCATCCTCGGGCTCGCGCTGATGAAGGTCCCCGCCCACGTGCCGGACCGCCAGCCCCTCTCGACGATGGCGCGGATCGCAGAGGGGTTCCGGTACGCGTGGAGCAACGCTCCGATCCGCACCCTCCTCCTCCTGCTCGGATTCGTCAGTCTGACCGGGATGCCGTACACGGTGCTGATGCCGGTCTTCGCGGACCGGATCCTCCACGGCGGGGCACGCGCCCTCGGGCTCCTGATGGCCGCCTCGGGATGCGGCGCGCTGGCGGGCGCGCTCCTCCTCGCCTCGAAGCGGGGGCTCCGGGGACTCGGGCTCTGGATCGCCCTCGCCGCGGGCGGCCTCGGCGCCAGCCTGGTCCTCTTCTCCCTCTCGCGGACGCTCTGGCTGTCGATCGGCCTCCTCGTCCCGGCCGGCTTCGCGATGATCGTGCAGATGGCCTCCTCGAACACGCTCGTCCAGTCCATGGTCCCGGACAAGCTGCGGGGCCGCGTGATGTCGGTCTACTCGATGATGTTCCTGGGGATGGCGCCGTTCGGATCGCTTCTGGCCGGAGTCTTCGCCGAGCGCTTCGGCGCCCCGACGACCGTCGCGGCGGGGGGAGCCGTCTGCGTGGTTGCGGCGGCGCTCTTCGCCCGTCGCCTCCCCGCCATCCGGGAGGAGGGTCGGCGCCTCGTCGAGTCGAGCCGGAGGGGGGGCGCCCCATCGCATAATCCCGGCCCATGACGCGCGTCGACTGGCACCGGTACTTCATGAACATCGCCCGGGAGGTGGCCCAGCGGGCGACCTGCCCCCGCAAGCACGTCGGGGCGGTCGTCGTCCGCGACAAGCGGATCCTCTCGACGGGCTACAACGGCTCCCTCCGCGGGCTGCCGCACTGCGACGAAGCCGGTTGCCTCATGGAGGACGGCCATTGCACGGCGACGGTCCATGCCGAGGCCAACGCCATCCTGCAGGCGGCGATGAACGGCGTCCGGATCGAGGGGGGCGAGATCTACACGACGGCCTCGCCCTGCTGGAACTGCTTCAAGCTGATCGCGAACGCGGGGCTGGTGGCGATCTACTTCGGCGAGTTCTACCGCGAGGAGCGGATCCACGACTACGCCGGGAAAGTCGGCATCGAGCTGATCGACCTCGGGAGCGTCTGAGCCGGCCCCGCGCTACCAGTAGAGGACGTACCCCCGGCTCACCGCGATCGCATGCGCCTGGAGGGTGATCCGCTCGTCTTCCGGGCGCATGTCGGCCGCCGGCGCGATCTGATGGAGCCGGTATCCCGGGTGGACGACGAGACGGCCCTCGCGGTAGGCGTGGAAGGCCGGCTCGGTTTCGAGAATCCGTCTCAATGCCTCGGCCTTCATCCCGCGAATCTCCGAGTAGGTGACGGGCCAGAGCTGGAGTCCGCCCCCCTGCGCCGGCAGCCGGATGGCCAGGGTGATCGAGAGCTGGTCTTCCGGGTCGACGTTCTCCCAGCGACTCCAGTCGAGATCCTTGAACTGGAGGTCGACGTGCGCGGCCGCCCCGGGACGCGTGAAGGCCTCGTGGTACCCGAAGACGTGGAAGCCGGGAAGCGCGAGGAGCGGGTCGTAGAAGAACTCCCGGCCGAACTCCAGGGCGAGGGCGGCGCGCAGCCGCTCGTGCAGCCATCCGAACCGCGCGCGAAGGATTGGGTTCAAGGCACGCGCCTTCTCCCGGTACGCGTCGAATCCCGCAGTCGCGGCGTCCTTGTAGCTCGCCGCACCGACCGTGAAGAACGGCACGCCCGGAATCCACGCGGTCCAGTGTTCCCGAAGGGCCAGGACGTCCTCCCGGATCGCCGCGCATTCGGTCCCCGTGAGCAGCTGGAGATCGGCCCGGATCCCCGGTTCGTCCGCGGCGTTCAGCGCCCCCTCTGGCATCTCGCGGGCCATGAGCCCCCCCGGCAGGATCCGCCTACCTGGTCGCGTCAGGACGGGACCCCAGCGTCAACTCGATCGGCACGTCCGCGGACTTCCCGTCCTCGGTCCGCTGCACGACGAGCGTCACCTTCTCCCCGGGCTTCCGCCCCTGGAGCGCGTAGGTGTAGTCGTAGATGTTGCGGATCTCCTTGTCGCCGAACTTCACGAGGACGTCGCCCGCGCGGATTCCCGCCTTCTCGGCGGGAGAGCCGGGCGAGACGCCGGTGAAGCGGACGCCGGTGGCCTCCGAGGACATGTCGGGAATGCCGCCGATGTAGACGCGGAAGCCGCGCGACGAAGACGGGGGCTTCTCGTCCTTGACGGCCACGAAAGCGATTCTCTCGGGGGCGTTAACGACCTCGTCGACGATCGGCGACAGAAACGAGACGACGCGGACGATACCCGCGGCGTCGATCCTGTCGGCCGTGTCCTCCGGCTTGTGGTAGTCGGCGTGGGCGCCGGTGAAGACGAAGAGGACGGGCATCTTCGCCGCGTAGAAGGGGGAGTGGTCCGACGGCCCGAAGCCTCCCTGGTGGAGGTTGAACTTGAGCGTCCCGTCGCCGTTCGCCTTCTCGATCAGCGGCTTCCAGACGGGCGACGTGCCGACGCCCTGCACGTTGAGCTTCCCGTCACCGAGGCGGCCGATCATGTCGATGTTGACCATCGCGACGACCGAATCGAGCGGCACCGTCGGGTTCTTCGTGAAGTGGAGCGCCCCGAGCGTCCCCTCCTCCTCGGCACCGAAGGCGAGGAAGAGGATCGACCGCTGGAGCGACGCCTTCCTCGCGGCGAAGCTCCGCGCCATCTCGAGCATCGCGGCCGTTCCCGAGGCGTTGTCGTCGGCGCCGGGGTGGATCCGCGGCTGCCCCGTCCGGTCGAGGGAGCTGCCGCCGCCGAGCCCGAGGTGGTCCCAGTGGGCCCCGACGATGACGACCTCCCCCTTCTTCAGGCCGTTGGGGTTCGTCAGCATCCCGAGGACGTTCCGTGCCTTCACCCGTCGCGGCGTCACGTCGGCGACGAGGGCGGCCTTCGAGCCGGGAAGGACGAACGAAGCGGGTTTCTTCGGCCCGTCGATCGCCTTCTGGGCTTCTTCGAGGTTCTTCCCGCTTCCCAGGAGGAGTGCCTCGGCGACGGGTCTCTTCACGGAGAAGACGACGAGGCCGGCGTCGGAGAACGCGGCGTCGGTCCGCATGGCGACGAGGTCGTCGGCGACGTCCTTCGTCAGAGGACCCGTGGCGACGAGAACGGCCTTCGCCCCCTTCTCCCGCGCGAGGCTC
Organism: uncultured Acidobacteriota bacterium; assembly: GCA_963801475.1. Classification (GTDB taxonomy): domain Bacteria; phylum Acidobacteriota; class Thermoanaerobaculia; order UBA5066; family UBA5066; genus DAOMFB01. Next base: position 234,931 of record CAWDEX010000001.1, read on the forward strand.
GCCTTGAACCGGAGGGCGTTGAAGGGGGAGAAGGGGGACTTCTCGTCGTCGCCGTCCGGCGAGTAGCGGAGGATGAGGACGATCTTGTCCTTCACGTCGAGCCCTTCGTAGTCGTCGTAGGAGAGGTCCTTCGCCGTGATTCCGTAGCCGGCGAAGACGACCTCGCCCTGAACGGTCCCCGCCGCCGAGAAGCCGAGCGGGCGGAACTCGGTGTCGACGGCCCAGCTCTTCCTTCCGGCGCCGTCGCCGGTGGCGAGGCTGTTCTTCGGGCCGAGGTCGACTCCGTCGATGAAGTCGAACGTCTGGAACCAGGTGCCGTTCACGCCGGCCGGCGCGAGCCCGATGGCCGCAAACCGCGCGGCGATCCAGTCCGCCGTGACCTCCCCCTCGGGCGACCCGGCGCGCCGTCCCTTCAGAGGGGGCGAGGCGAGATAGGTCACGTCCGCCTTGATCCGGTCGGCTGCGCCGGAGGCGGCGGCCGGGGCGGGAGCCGCCGCGGTCTGCGGCTGGCCGAGAGCCGGAAAGGCCAGAGAGAGGACGAGGAGGGGGGCGAAAGCACGCGTTTTCATCGAACCCTGTTTACCACGCGGCGCCGTCCACCGCGATGGCGCGCCCGATCTATCGTCACCAGGTGAGCCGCAGACCCGCGAAGAGCGTCCGTCCGGGGAGGGGAACGCCGGCGGCCTCCTCGTAACGGGCCTCTCCGAGGTTTCGTCCCTCGACGTAGACCTCGAAGATCTCCCCCTGGAGAAGGTCCCGCGCGAGGCGCAGGTCCCAGAGCCAGACGCCGCCGGCGTACGACGGGCGGGCGAAGTACGAGAGGCGGGTCAGGGTGTCGATCTCGAGGGGGATCCGCCCCCCGGCGATCAGGTCCCACTTCACGTGAAGCGGGTCGAGGACGTACTTCCCCTCTGTCGCTCCCGCTTCCGCCGAGAGCCGCTCGAGGTCGATGAAGAGATACGCGGCCTGGAGGGCGACATGCGAAAGGAGCGCGCTCTTCTTCCCCTGCCACTGGAGGGCCGCCTCGAGGCCCCACGTCTCCGCGGTCCGGATGTTCCGCGCGACCCATGGCGCGAGGGACGACGACCGGACGAAGTCGATGAGGTCCGTGCCGTGCCGCCAGAAGCCGGCGACGTCGAAGGTGACGGGGCCGCGCGCGACGGTGAGGCCGGCCTCCGCGCTCACCGCCTTCTCGGGGCCGAGCGACGGGTTCCCGACGTTCTGAGGGTCGTGGTAGTAGAGCTCGGTCCAGGTCGGGACGCGAAAGGCCGTCCCGGCCGAGGCCCGAATCCGGACCGCCTCCAACGGCGCGAACCAGATCCCGCCCCAGGACGACAGGTGCGTGCCGAAGTCCGAGGTGTCGTCGGCGCGGAGGCCGGCCTTGAACCCGGCGCGCGCGGGCGCGGCCGTGTCGAAGGCGCGGCTGTACTCGGCGAGAAGAGCTCCCAGGCTCCGGGAGTGCTCGCCGAGGCGCGACGAGGAGATCGACTGCCCGCCGGCCTCGGCGGCGAGGGCGAGGGTCCCTCCTGCGAGGCTGCGGCGCGCCGCGATCCGGCCGCCCAGCGTCGTCGTGTCGGTGAGGTTCTCGTAGAGGGACGGGGTCGTCCGGTCCAGGACGTAGTCGTCGTGAAACGCGCGCCAGAAGACGGAAGGGGTGACGGTCCACCCGCCGAGGGTCAGCTCGCCGGAGACGCCGGCGGTCCGGATCTGCGTCGTCTCCTGCTGGTCCGGGCGCGTCGTGCCGTAGAAGTCCCACGCCCCGAAGCGGCGGCGCCCGTACCCGAACGAGGCCGAGAGCGGCCCGGCGGCCGTCTCCCAGCGGGCCGAGCCGCGGACGAAGTCCTGGGCGAATTCCGTGTCAGGCGCAAGACCGGACGACGCGAGGCGGGCCCAGTCGGCGGCGACGGCGAGGCTGTCGCCGATCTTCGAAGCAGCCCGGATCCCCCCGGCGTTCAGGGAGTCCGTGCCGTGGACGAGCCGTCCCTCGAACTGGAAGCGGGCTCTCCGGAGGTTCGCCCCGCGCGTGACGACGTTCACGACCCCTCCGACGGCGCCGGCCCCGTGAACGGCCGCGGCGGGCCCGGAAAGGACCTCGATCCGCTCGATGGCGTCGTAGGGGACGTCGAGGCTCGCCGCATGGTGATTGGACTGGGGGTCGAGCATCGGATGGCCGTCCACGAGGATCAGCGTGCCGTTCTGGTCGGCTCCGCGCATCCCGACGTCGGCCTGGACCCCTTCCACGCCGCGGCGGCGGACGTCGAGGCCGACGATCCACTGGAGAAGCTCCGGAAGGGAGCGGAAGGGGGAGTTCTCGATCTCCGAACGGGTCACGACGCGGAGGGTGGCGGACGGGTCGACGGCGGGGGGGCGGGAGAAGGCGCCGGGTACCGGCGCGCGACGGTTTTCCTCCGGCTCGTCGTCCGGAGCGGGCTCCTGACCGCGGAGCGGTCCTCCCGCGAGCATGGAGGCGAGAAGCAGAAGAGCGAGCCGCCGCATGCGGCGGCAGGATAGCGGAAGGATCGGAGGCCCGAATTTTCAACAGGAGGCGTGATTCGCCAGAGTTCGTCGGGACTCACGCCGACCCCGTCCAGCGTGGCCCCGTTGCGAGTCCTGATGAACCGCGAGGAAGCGGGGGATGCCTCGAGCCCGGACTCTCTGATCAGTGGCCGGTTTCGCCGCGGCTCATCGTCGCTCACGCCGCGTCGCCGACCGCGGCGGCCCGGCAGAGCTCGAGATTCTTCGCGAGCGCCTCCACGATCTCCGGGTCGAATCTTCCCCTCTCCGCCATTCCCCTCAGCAGCATGACCGCAATGTCCGGCTCGAGCGCGGGTCGGAACGGCCGCCTCTGCAGCAGCGCCTGAAATGTGTCCGCGACCGCGAGCGCCCGGGCCGGGAACGGGATCCGGGGGCCGCGCCTCCGGAACGGATTGCCTCCGCCGGAATACGTCTCGTGGAGGAAGGAGACCCAGGTGGCGAGGTTCCGGAACGGACTGAGCCGGCTCAGGATCTGAAACGTCTCGAAGCCGCGCCGGGAGATCGTCGAGGACTCTACGGCGTCGAGAGGCGCCTGCTTCTCCAGGATCTCTTCGGGAATGCGGAGCTTTCCCAGGTCGTGAAGAAGGCCCGCGATCTCGAGCTGGTCGCAGACGTCGCTCGACATGCCGAGGAGGCCCCCGAGAACCCGGGCCAGCCGGGCAACGCCGACCGAGTGCCGGGCGGTGAAGGCGCTCTTCGCGTCGACGATTCGAGCGAAGATAGCTGCGAGCTGGCGAAGGTGCCGGGCCTCGACCGTCTCGGGCCGGGAGGCCTGCACGGTATCCTCGATGTACCGCTCGATGTGACGTGGCTCGAGGCTGAGCCAGAAGGCCTCCGGGACCGAAGCTTCCAGGAAGGCGCCGACCAGCTCGGGGGAGAAGTGGCTCTTCGACCGTCGCGCGATACCGTCGCGCACGGCCCCGCGGTCCATGAGGATTTCGTCCTGCTTGAAGGCGAAGCAGAGAGCGTCGGCCCGGTGGGCCAGGAAGACGGCGTTGGCGAGAAGGGCGATCTCCGGTTCGGTCTGGTCGCGGGCGGGGGAGTCCCAGCGGTCGTGATGGTGAAGGATGATCGATGCGGCGGGGCGTAGCGGCGGGAATCCGAAGAGAAGCCCGTGTCCGGCCAGACAATGCTCCGCCGATTCCTCCCAGTCGGAAGCGCCGACGAGCTTCCGGAGAACCAGGCTCGAGGACGCGCCGCAGTCGTGAAGGAGGGCGGATACGAAGAGTCGGTCGAGGGCGTCGGCGGAGAGCCCGATGACCTTGCCGACCTCCGTCGCCATGAATGCGACCCGCCTGCCGTGCCCGGCGTCTTCGATGCCGACGAGGTTGATGGCGTCCGACAGGGCGACGGCGACCTCGGTCAGACAGAAGGAGATTCCCCCCTCGGCGAGACCGGGGCGGGGTGAACTGGCCGGGACGAAGGTCGATCCGGCTCCTTCTGAAGAGCCTGAAGCCGGGCGGCCGAACGCGGGCGAGGACATTTCTCTTTCCGTTTCCGGTCGGAGAGGGACGTCGCGGTGTCGCTCTCGCTGCCCGCCGGACTCTCTCTCAGGTGCCGGAACCAGCCTCCGAAGAGATCCTATCTCAATTCGGCGCGCGAGGCGGCGCGTTCAGGCGGTCCGCGTCACGGCGACGGTCAGGACGAAGCCCTTCTCCTCGCGCCAGTACCCGGCGAGCGGCCGACCGCCCCCCGGAAGCGCCGGGTCGATCGAGGCCGCGAACCCTTTCCATCCGCCCCCCTCGGGGCGCGGGAGACCTTCCGTCTGGGAGGCGCTTCGGTCCGAAAGGAGAATTCCGACGGATCGCGTATCGGCGCGGAGACCGATGCGAAGCGCCTTCAGAACCGATTCCTTCGTGCTCCAGACCGCCGTGGCGAAGGGAGCGCGCGCGGACGCGGGGAGGGCGTCCCACGCGGCGGCTTCCTCGGTGCGGAAGAAATCCCGGACGAGGCCGGGCGAGCGGGGCGCGATTCGCTCGAGGTCGACGCCGACGCGGAGTCTCCCGCCGCCGTCGGGCCACGCCGCGCAGAAGGCCGTTCCCTCCGAGTGGCTGATCGAGACGCCGACGGGGAGGGCCTTTCCGCCGGCGAGGCGGACCACGGGCGCGCCGGAGGGCTCGGCCACGATTTCGAGAGCGTCGGGCGCCGGCTCGGCGTAGCCGGTCTCGCCGAGGACCCGGGCGACGAGGCACTTCGCGGCGAGGCGCCCGCGGAGCCAGTCGCCGCGCCGCTTCTCGACGCGGAAGCTCCCCAGCCGCCGCTGCTCCTCGGGTCCAAGCCATGCGGCCGGGTGCGACGCGGCGCCGGCCGGCAGCTCCGAGAGAAGCGTCCAGGAGATCGTCACAGCGAGACCCGGCCCTCGAGCGCCACGGTCCGGTAGCCCAGGAGTTCGACGAAGACGTTTCCGCGCTCGTCGACGACGCGGACGTCGAACGAGGCGCCGCCGTCGAGGGCCTTCGCGACGGCCCAGAGACGGCTGTCGCCCGCGTCTTCCTCGCCGCGGAAGACGCGGACCGAGGCGAGGCCGGCCGGGAGGGCGAGCCGCTCCTTCGCGGAGACCTCCCAGAGGCCGGCCGTCTGGAAGCAGAGCTCGACGAGGCGCGGCGCGACGAGCGAGGCCGCGTCGGGCGGCTCGGAGTTCGGCGGAAGTTCGCCTGCGAGGAGGCCCCACGCCGTTTCGCCGTCCACCTTGGCGCCGTCGAGAACGCGGTACGCCGGCCCGTGGAAGTAGACGCGGTAGATCGCCTCCCGGTCGACGGGCAGGGGCTTCTTCCGCGAGGGGACCCTAACGGAATCCTCCGGCATCGTCCGGATCCTCTTCGTCATCCGGACCCTCGCCCGGAAATGAAGGCGGACGACAGGATCGAGCTCGGGCTTTGGCTGCGTGACCGACGAAAGCGTCAGGCTGACGAGAAGGTCGCCGTCTCCCGCGGGCGTCGCCCGGGCCGCGAGGTGGAACGTCGAGGGCTGCATCCGGAAGTACTTGAACGGGCGGATGAACTCCTCGTCCTCCACGGCGTCCACGTTGAAACCGGGGCAGAGAAGGCTCGCCATCTCGGCGAACGTCTCGGTCCCCATCACCCCCGGGAGGAGGGGCGTCCCGTCCATGGCGTGGTCGAAGAGGAAGGGCTGCGCCTTCGGGTCGAGGGCCGTTTCGGCGAGAAGGCCGCCGTAGAGCGTCGCGGCCGTCACCTTTCCGACCGTGACGAAGGGGCGCTCGCGTGCCATGAGTAGGGCGTTCGCCTTGCCGGGGTCGAGGCCGCCGGTGGCGTCCCACTCGGCGCCGAGCAGGCCGAGACGCCCCGCCACGACGATCTCGCCCGAGAAGCCGGACGAGACCAGCTCGCGCCGGACCGTCGGGATCCCGGCCTCGGGGGGAAGCATGTCGATCCCCGCAGCCTCCATGATCTTCGGGATCGAGCCGCGCGTCGCCATCCCGATGCCGCCCCAGGCCGTCCAGTCGATGGCGATCGTGCGCGTCCCGGGACGGTGGGCGCGCAGCCACGAGGAGAGGGAGCAGAGGAGCGCGTTGGCCGCGCTGTAGTCGGTCTGGCCGTTGTTTCCGAACCGTCCGGCGACGGAGCTGAAGACGACGGTCGCCCCGAGCGGCATCCCTTCGGCGGCTTTCAGGAGCGAGAAGAAGCCGTCGGCCTTGATGTCGAAGACGAGGTCGAACTCGCCCGGCTCCTTGTCGGGGAGCCTCTTCGAGATCTCGACCCCGCCGGCGTGGACGAGGACGTCGATCCGGCCGTGGCGGGCGCGGATCTCGGAGACGACGGTCGACAGCGCGCCGCCGTCGAGGAGGTTGGCGCTCCGCCAGAGGGCCGTCCCCCCGGCGGCTTCGACCGACTCGATGGCCCGGAGGGCCGCGTCCGACCGCTCGACGCCGAGGAGAGCCCTGTCGATGAGGACCGGCGTCGGCTTCTCGCCGCGCGCCTTCGCCTCTTCGATGAGAGCCGTCTTCAGCTTCTCCCGGTCGGTCCGGAAGAGGGCGATCTTCGGATCGTCCCGCCGCGGCTCCGCGACGAGATCGAGAAGCCAGAAGGTACCGCCGCTCGCGGCGGCGAGATCCGCCACGATGGCGCTCGTGATGCCGCCGGCCGCACCCGTGACGACGAAGACCGACCCCGTTCCGAGCGTCAGGCCCGGCGAGCCGTCCGGCGCGGGACGCTCCTCGAGGCCGATCGTCCACCGGAGCCCGTCCTTCCGGCCCGATTCGACGACGCCCGGATCGAGAAGCGTCTCGGCGACGAGCGTCTCCGCAGCCGCCGGGGCGCTCTCGTCCGGCTCGAAGTCGACGACTTTCACGAGCGCCTCGGGGCGCTCGCGCCTGTAAGCCTTCGTAAAGCCGGCCACCGCGCCGCCGAGCGGGGAGGAGGCCGGGATGGTTCCCTGGCCGAAGAGGCCGCCCATCCGTGTCGCGGCGACGAAGAACGTACCGGGCGTGGCGACGGATTCGTACAGGACGCGCATCGCCGCGTGGAGACTCTTCGTCCGCCGGCGGTTCGCCTCGCGGAAGCCCGGCAGGTCGAGGGTCAGGAGCGGGGGCTCGGCATCGAGGGCCCGGAGCCAGTAGATGCCGTGGATCGGCCCGTCCGCGAGCCACTTCCGAAGCTGCGCCTCCAGCGTCGCGGCGGGCGCGTCGGCGAGCGTCAGAACCGACACGCCCTGGTCCACGAGGCGTGCCGAAAGCGCGCCGGCGACGTCCCCCTCGTCCGGCGCCACGACGACGCGGCTCCCCGCGCCGAGCGTCACGCCGGTCGGCTTCATCAGGTCGAGCGAAGGCCGCAGCGACGGGACGGGAACCCGCCGCGGCACGCGGTCCGCGTCCTCGAGCCTCGCCGGCTCCCTCTTCGCGGCGGGGACGGCGACCGGCCCCTCAAAAGGGGGGGCGGCCGAATCCTGTGCGGCCGACGCTGGCGCACCGGCGAGCCCGGGCTTGCGGTCGAGGACGAACTGGACGACGTGCCGGAGGGTCGGGAAGTCGCGGAGCTTGAGGTTCTCCTCGCGGGGGATGTCCCACGTGGCCCGGACCGCCGCGAAGGTCTCGGCCTGCTTGACGGTGTCGACGCCGAGGTCGGCCTCGAGGTCGAGGTCCATCTCGAGCATCTCGGGCGGATAGCCGGTCTTCTCGGCGACGATGGCAAGGACCTTCGCGACCACTTCGTCGGCCGCGGGCGAGGTCTTCTCAGCGGCAACCGGAGCCTTCTCTTCGGGGGGATGAGGCGACGGCGGTGTGGATCCGCCGGCCGGCGCGGCAGCCGGGACTTCTTTCGTCGGCGCGGCCAGATCGGGCCGGTTGTCGTAGACGAACTGAACGACGTGGCGGAGGGTGGGGAAGTCGCGGAGCTTGAGATTCTCCTGGCGGGGAATGTTCCAGGTCTCCCTTACGGCGGCGAAGGTCTCGGCCTGCTTGACGGTGTCGACGCCGAGGTCGGCCTCGAGGTCGAGGTCCATTTCGAGCATCTCCGGCGGGTAGCCGGTCTTTTCGGCGACGATGGCGAGGACCTTCGCGACCACTTCGTCGGCCGCGGGCGAGGTCTTCTCAGCGGCAACCGGAGCCTTCTCTTCGGGGGGAAGAGGCGACGGCGGTGCGGATCCGCCGGCCGGCGCGGCAGCCGGGACTTCTTTCGTCGGCGCGGCCAGATCGGGCCGGTTGTCGTAGACGAACTGAACGACGTGGCGGAGGGTGGGAAAGTCGCGGAGCTTGAGATTCTCCTGGCGGGGAATGTTCCAGGTTTCCCTCACGGCGGCGAAGGTCTCGGCCTGCTTGACGGTGTCGACGCCGAGGTCGGCCTCGAGGTCGAGGTCCATCTCGAGCATCTCGGGCGGATAGCCGGTCTTCTCGGCGACGATGGCAAGGACCTTCGTGACGACCTCGTCCGACGCTTGCGGCGCCGGCGCCGGGGTGATGAGGACCCTTTCCTCGAAGGGGAGAGACAGGGGCGGTGTCGAAGCAGAGCCGGGAGCCGGCGGCGCAGCGGGGGCGGATCTTTCCGGCCTTTCACTTTCGAAGAACGGCCGCGCCGGAGGCGCCTCTCCCGCGATCTCCCTCACCGGCGCCGCAGGCGTCGGTGTCGGGATTCCCGTGGACACGCCGGCGGGCAATGCCGGGGCGCGGCGGACGGGGGCCGTGCCCCAGGACCAGCGGCTCGGGACGGGCGGTCGCGACGGGACCCCTTTCGAGGCGATCCGGAGGTTCCGTTTCACGACCTCCAGCTCGGCCGCGTCGTCGCCGGAGACGTCGGACAGCCATCGCCGGTGGAGCGCCTTGTCGTCCACCCGGTCGAGCGGGCCAGGGACTCGCCGGGTCAGGGTGAGGGAGATCTGCGAGCCGAAGCCCGCGGCGAGGTGGATCGCGTAGGAGACGGCGTACCGGCCGCCGCGCGAGAGGTTGAGCGGACCGAGGTCCGGGTCGACCTCGCGGAAGTTCGGGACGGGAGGGACGATGCCGTGCTCGAGGATCTTCACGGCGATGACGTCCTCGACGCCGACCCCCATCGGGTGGCCCGTGAACCCCTTCGTGTTCGCGACGACGACGTCGCTCGCGGCCGGACCGAAGACGTGGCGGAGGGCCACGACCTCGGCCGCCGCGCTCCCGCCGCGCGCCGGCGTGAAGGTCTCGTGCGACATGAAGACGGTCTGCCGGGCCATCTCGCGCCGGTCGATGCCGAAGCGGCGCTCCGCCGAGGCGACGAGGCTTTCCATGACCTGCGAGATGTGATCCACGTCGAGCCGCGTCCCGTGGAAGGCGCTGTTTCGCGTCTCGGTCGAGAGGAGCTCGACCAGGCCGCGCATGCCGCGCTCCTCGACCGCATCCTGCGCCTCGACGACGAGGGCGCAGGCGCCCATCCCGATGAGGGTCCCGTGGCGACGCCGGTCGAAGGGAAGGGCCGCCTCCTCGACCTTGTCGTCGGTGGCCGCGGCGCCCGAGGCGAGGAAGCCCGCGCCGATCCAGGGGAGGAGGGCGTCTCCCGTGACGTTGTCGGCCCCGAGGACGACGACGCGGCGGCAACGCCCCGAGCGGATCCAGTCCTCGGCGAGGCCGATCGCCAGGGCCGTCGAGGCGCAGGCCGAGTTGACCTGCGTGTTGGGGCCGCGCGCGCCGACATACTCGGCGAACTGGCTGTGCCCCATGGAGAGGACCCGGAGCAGGAAGCGCCGGTCGAAGGCGTAGGGGTTCCGGGCGATCTCGTCGTCGAGGAGGCCGATCCGCCGGCGGATCTCCTCGGAGGTGCCGGCGCCGTGCGAGACGCGGAGGAGGTCTTCGAGCACCGCCTTCTGCTTCCGCAACGACTCGTCGGCGAAGAAACGCTCCATCTCGTCGGCGAAGCGGTCGAAGCCCGGGAAGGCACTCGCGAAGATGACGCCCGTCTCGTCGCGGAGGGATTCGGGGAGGACCCAGCGGTCCGGAAGGTACTTCCCCGTCGTCGTCTTCCTCCAGGTCAGGACGAGCGGGATCCCCGCCTCGCGAAGGGCGTCAAGGCCGGCGGCGATGGCGAGCTGCGACGTCGAGTCGAGCGCTTCGACGAGCTTCGCCGGAAGGCCGTACTCTTCCGCGACGTCGAAGGGGCCCGGGCGCGCCGCCAGCTTGATGACGTCGGCGGTGCTCTCGATCGTCTCGAAGTGGCCGCTCCCGTCCTCGCCCTTGACGACGCGGGTCACGCGCTTGTCGCGCATCGCCTTGCGGAACCGCTCGGGCAGGAGGTCGACGAACTGCTCGCCACGGAGGATCCGCTCGGCGTTGGCCGGGTCCATGACCCGCTTCTCGGCGCCCGGGAGCCCGAGGCCGGTCCCGCTGATCACGATCGAGCCGGCCGGAACCTCGTTCCGGTCGTAGGGCCCTCGCGCTGCGGGGGCGAGCTGGCGGAGCGCCTGCCTCAGGAGCGTCTTCAACTCCTCGATCTGGGTGGGCGCACCGGGCGTCCGGGAGGGAACGTCGTCCTCTGCGGCCACGGCCGCGGCCGGCGCTCCGGCGGGAGCGCCGTGCCCCGCGGCCCAGAGGCCGCAGAGTGCGTGGTTCAGCGCCGCGACGTCGCCGGGCTTCGGCGCGTTCGTGAAGAGCGACACGAGCCCTTCGCGTCCCTCGAGGACGTCGTCCACGAAGCCCTTGAGAGCGCGCTTCGGCCCGACCTCGACGAACGTGCGCGCCCCTTCGGCCCAGAGCGTCTCGAGCCCCTTGACCCACTGGACGGGCGAGGCGATCTGCCGCTGGAGGATCTCCTTGATCCCGTCGACCGTCTCCGGGTAGAGGCCGCCCGTGACGTTCGCGACGAGTTTCCGCCTCGGCGGCGACACGCGGAGGCGGTCGAGGACCTTTCGGAGCGGGCCGCTCGCCGGGGCGACGATCTCGGTGTGGAAGGCGTGGCTGACCGGGAGGCGGATGGCGTGGTATCCGGCCTTCTGGAGCGCCTTGACGGCCGCCTCGACGGCGGGCGAGGCCCCGCCGATGACGCACTGCGCCCGGCTGTTGATGTTGGCCGTGACGACGTAGCCGTCGATGGTCCGGAGGACCTCCTCGACCGCCTCGACGGGCGCCATGATGGCGGCCATCTGCCCGTTGTCGGCGAGGGAGACGTGTTCCATCTCCTGGCCGCGCGCGGCCGCCGCCTCGAGGGCGTCGGCGAAGGGCATCACCTCGGCGGCGACGAGGGCGCCGTACTCGCCGAGCGAGTGCCCCATGACGAGGTCCGGAGCGAAGCCCCGGGCCCTGAGCGCCTCGTAGACGGAGATGTCGGTCGTCAGCATCGCGGGCTGCGTGATGGCCGTCTGCTTGAGCGCCTCTTCGGCCTGCCTCAGGGCCGCGTCGTCCTTCGCGTCGACGAAGACGAGGGAGGTCAGCGTCCGGCCGAGGATCGGCGCCATGACGCGATCCGCCTCGGCGAAGACGGCGGCGGCTTCCGGCAGGTGCCCCGCGAGCTCGCGCCCCATGTTCACGTACTGGCTTCCCTGCCCGGGGAAGAGGAAGGCGATCTTGCCCGCGGCGGGGCCGCTTCCCCGGAAGATCCCCTGCGAGGCGAGCGCGGCGATCCCTTTCGGAACGCCGGCCTCGAGCGCCTTCTTCGCCTTGCCGAGCTTCTCGAGGAGCTCCTCCGGCGTACCGAAGTCGACGAACATCCGCTCCGGAGCGGCGAGGACGGCGGGCTCGGGAGCGGCAGCCGGCGGGACGAACCCCTCCCGGACCTTCGCGGCGAGGGTGTCGAGCGCGCCGAGGAGAGCCGCGGGCGTGACGGCGCCGAGGGCGGCGACGCCGCGGAGAGGGGGCTTCACGGACGGGGCCGGCGCGGCGGCGACGACGGACGCGACGGGCAGCGGCGCCGTGACCGCCACCTGCTCGCGCCGGCGCGCCGTCAGCATTCCGGGGACGTGCTCCTCCAGGACGAGGTGGAAGTTCGTGCCGCCGAAGCCGTAGGCCGAGACGCCGCACCGCCGCGGCGTTCCGTTTCGCGTCGTCCACTCGCGGAGGTCGTGATTCGGGAAGAAGGGCGTCCGCCCCCAGTCGATGTTCGGGTTCGGCGTCTCCGCGTTGAGCGTCGGCGGGAGGAGCTTGTGATGAAGCGACCAGACGGCCTTGAGGAGCCCCGCCGCCCCGGCGCCGGCCTTCAGGTGACCGACGTTGCTCTTGGCCGAGCCGAGGGCGATCGAGCCCTTCGGCGCGGCGCCGAAGACCGAGGCGAGGCTCTCGACCTCGACGACGTCCCCGACCTTCGTGCTCGTCCCGTGGGCCTCGACGAGGGTCGCCGTGGCGGGGTCGAGGCCGGCATCCCTCCAGGCCCGCTCGACGGCGAGCCGCTGGCCGGTCGGGTTCGGGGCCGTGATCCCCTTCCCCTTCCCGTCGCTCGACCCGCCCACGCCGCGGACGACGGCGTAGATCCGGTCCCCGTCCCGCTCGGCGTCGGCGAGGCGCTTCAGGAGGAACGAGGCGCACCCCTCGCCCATCACGAACCCGTCGGCCCCGTCGCCGAAGGGGCGCGTCCCGGTGGCCGAGAGCGCGCCGATCTTGCAGAACTTCACGAACGTGGAGGGCCCCATGTTCCGGTCGACGCCGCCGGTGAGAACCGCGTCGCAGTGACGCCCCGACAGGAGGTCCATGGACGCGTCGACGGCGGCGAACGTCGAGGCGCAGGCCGCGTCGGTGATGAAGTTGGGCCCGCGGAGGTTCATCACGTTGGCGACGCGCCCCGAGATGATGTTCGGGAGCTCGCCGGGCATCGAGTCCTCGGTGATCGGCGGAAGCATCGCCGAGAGCCTCCCGTGCCACCCGGCGAGAATCTCCTTGCGGACCGTCTCCGGGAGGGATGAGAACTCCGGGACCCCTTCCAGCGCCTTTCGCCAGTCGGGGAAGAAGACGCGGTGCGCCGTGAGGAAGTGGAGCTCTCCCCCCATGGCCGTTCCGAGGACGACGCCCGTCCGCTCGGTGTCGAGGGGGCGATTCGGCGCCCCGTAGTCGGCTAGGGCCTCGGCGGCGATCGCCACCGCCCACTGCTGTCCCTCGTCCATCGCCGCGGCGACCTTCGGAGGGATGTGGAAGCGCTTCCAGTCGAAGGTGAATCCGCGGACCCAGCCGCCGATCTTGCTGTAGGTCTTGTCGGGCGTGGCCGGATCGGGGTCCCAGAAATCGGCGGGATTCCACCGCTCGGGCGAGACCTCGGAGATGCAGTAGCGCTTCTCCCGGATGTTCGTCCAGAACGCGGGGGCGTTCGGGGCGTCGGGGAGGATGGCCCCGAGCCCCACGATGGCGATGGCGCGCTCGCTGCGGTCGGTCATGGTCTCTCCACTCAGGCGGGAAACGCCCGGGCGAGCTCCCGGGCGAGGAAGTCCTCGTCCTCGATCCGTCCGGCCTGGGCCGCGAAGGCCTTGTCGAGGCCGATGGCCGCGGCGAGTCCGGGATCCGTCTGTCCGGCGGCGCAGGCCCACTTGAGGCCGTCGGCCGCCACCCTCATCAGCGCTTCGCGCGCGTGAACGCGCGCCATGGCCGGAAGGACCCCCTCGCCGAAGGGAAGAACGGTGGACGGCTTTGCCGCCGCCCGCTCGGAGAAGATCGCGGCCGTCTCGGCCCACGCGGTCAGCTCCCCGAGCCGGAAGAGGATGTGCTGGTTCCGGGTCAGGCGGTCGAGGCGGCACCGCTCGAGAAGCGCGCCGAGCGAGCGGAGCGCCTGCGCGGCCGTCGGGGCACCGGTCGCGGCCGTCCCGCCGAGCCGCGCCGCCCACTCCGCGTAATACGCCCCCTTGGTCTTCAGGTGCTGCTGCCAGCGGTCGCGGGCGATGGTCCACTCCATGATCTCGGAAGTCCCCTCGTAGATCGTCGTGATCCGCACGTCGCGCTTGATCTTCTCGACGAGGTATTCGCGCGTGTAGCCGTAGCCGCCGAGCGCCTGGATGGAGTCCTCGGCCGCCTTGTTCCCCGATTCCGTCGCCGTGTACTTCGCCACGGCTCCTTCGGTGGCGAGGTCGGGCTCGCCCCCTTCGATCCGCTCGGCCGTCCACTCGATGTAGGCCCGTGCCGCTTCCAGCCGGACGGCGTTGGGAACGAGCAGCTTGTGCGTGTACCCCTGCTTCTGGGAGAGAGGGGCTCCTCCCTGGACGCGCGTCTGCGCGTAGCGGATCGCTCGCGAAAGAGCCGCCCAGCCGGCCCCGAGGCCGAAAGCGGCCACCATGAGGCGCGTGTAGCCGAAGACGGCCTGCGCCTGCGCGAGCCCTCTCCCCTCGACGCCGCCGATGAGGCGGTCCGCCGGGACGAGCACGTCGTCGAGGAAGAGCGCGGCCGTGTTGCTGGCGCGGATGCCGTGCTTGTCCTCGGGCTTTCCGTGCGAGAAACCGGGCACTCCCTTCTCGACCACGAACCACGTCGGCCCGGCGGGGGCGTTCGCGAGAATGGTGTAGAGGTCCGCGACGCCGCCGTTCGAGATCCACTGCTTACGCCCCGAGATCCTGTAGGCGACGGTCCTCCCGTCCTCGGTCACGGGAACGGCCTGGGTCTGAAGCGCGGCGAGGTCGCTCCCCGCCTGCGGCTCCGTGGCGCCGTAGGCCATCAGCAGCCCCTCGTCGGCGAGGCGCTTCATCCAGTGCGCCTTCTGCTGTGCCGTGGCCCCGACCATGATCGGGTCGGCGCCGAGGCAGGTGGCGAGGACGCCCGTGGCGATGCCGAGGTCGATCCCCGCCATCACCTCGCAGACGCGGTAGATGTCCCAGGCGCTCCCGCCGAGGCCGCCGGACTCCTCCGGAACGAACAGGAGATGGATTCCGATCTGCTGCGGGTCGTAGAGATCCTTCAGGACCTTTTCCGGAAAGACGTCCTCGTGGTCCAGCTTCAGGAGAAACTCCGGCGGAAGCTCCCGCTCCGCGTACTCCCGAAGCGTGGAAAGGAGCATCTCCAGGGTCTCGGTGTCGAGGCGCGCCATGAATTCCCCCCGTGAACCGCCGGGTTCGGCTCGACTCTACGCGTGAGCGGACGCTCATCCCTTAGTGCAGATGCATTTGAAAGGAGAGGAGGGGCTCTCTCCTACGCCGCGCCGTGGACGGAGACGTCGGGGCGGGCATTTCGCTCGAGGGCCTCGGACTCGACGCGGAGAAGCTCGGCCAGCCGTTTCCGGGTTGCCTCGACGCCCGCGTGCGCGACAGCCAGCTCCAGGTAGGCGGGCCCGTGGCGCGCCTCGGCCTCGGCCAGCTCTCCGTAGAAGCGCGCGAGGCGCGCGTCCGCGATCCGCGGCGCGAGCGCCTCGAACCGCTCGTGGCTCCGCGCCTCGATGAGCGCGCAGACGAGGAGGAGGTCGAGGCCCCGCTCCGGCTCCTTCGCGGTCCGGCAGGCGGCCTTCAGCGCCGCCGCGTACGGGTTCCGTCGGCGCGGTGAGAGCACCGCCCCGAAGCGGCGCGCCTCCTTCGCCGCCCGGCGGAAATGGCGCAGCTCCTCGGCGGCGAGGGCGGAGAGCCGCTCGACGAGCTTCACGTTCTGTGGATAGAAGCCGACGAGAGAGAGCGCCGAGACGGCGGCCTGAAGCTCGCAGGCGGCGTGGTCGGCGAGCAGCTCCGGCAGGCGGGCCGCGGCCCGCTCCGCCCATGACGCCGGCGTCTTCGACAGAAGGCGGATCTCCGGAAGGGCCGTCACGCTCCCTCGGAGCCCGTCTCCGGTCGCGCCGGGATCGGGGCGCGGTCGGCGGCGCCGGAGAGCCACGCCGAGGCGGCACCTAGGTGCGACGTCCGCGCGACGATCCGGACGATGAGAACCAGCTGCTGGAGGCCGAGGAGGATCCAGAAATCCGACCGGTCCGCCCCGTCCCACGCCTGACCGTAGAAGCCCCAGAGAACGAGCGGGAGGAGACCGGCCGCGCCGAAGAGGACCTCGAGCGTGAGCGTCCCGGCCGGGTGAGAGAGGACGAAGCCGAGGCCGCGACCGAGGGCGGCCGCCACGTTCGTCGAGCCCGAGACTCCCATCGCCGCGCGGCTGTACTGGACGACGAGGCGGACCATGCCGGCCACGACGAGGAACGCGAGGAACCGGAGGAGCTGCAGCGTCACGGCCTGCCACTCGTACCGGAAGTCGTCGGGGTTGTAGAGGAGTCCGGTCCCCACGTAGACCCACCGCCAGGCGGCGACGATTCCTCCGGCCGAGAGAACGCCGAAGGCGAGGGAGGGGAGAGCAAACCTTCCGCAGTCGGCGCCGAAGGCGGAAAGGCTCGTCCGGTCCCCCGTTGCGCCGAAACGCCCGGCGAATCCGCCGGCGAGAACGGCCGCGAAGCCGGCATAAAGAAGGCCGAACCCGATCGTCGAACCCGCCACGCCCTCCTTCGGAACGAGCGACGAGAGCTTCGCGGTGGCCGAGGTCCCGGACGGCGTCGCACCGGTGACGAGGTCCTCCAGGCGGCCCACGTCGCCGATCACGTCGGGGCGGACCCGGGTGAAGTTCGTGAAGAAGAGCGGATCGGCCCCCTTCGCCATCCGGTCGGCCGACGGGTTCCGGTCGAGCGCCTGGTGGAGGGCCGTATCGAGAGGGCGGACGAGGACGACGGCGAACGCGGCGTTCAGCGCGAGGGCGACGAGGAGCGCCTTCCACGTCGCGGCCGCCGAGAGGAGACCGCGCCCGAAGAGGGCCGGAAGGCTGTCGCGTCTCATCGCGGAGCTCCCGCGAAGCCGATGAGGGCGAAGAACTCGAGCGCGTTCTGCGCCCAGAACCGGAGCCGCATGGCCCACCGGTTCGCGGCGCGCCGGTCCTCCTCGACCGTCAGGCCGTTGTTCAGGAGGTTCACGTCGAGGAGCAGCTTCCGGTCGGGATCCACTCGTGCCGCGACGAGCTTCGGTCCCGTCGCCCGGTAGCGGATCCACCGGTCCTTCCCGTCCCAGACGGTCCGGAAGACGTGCCCGCCCTCGAAGGTCATCTCGACGTCGACGGGCCAGACGGCCTCTCCCATCCGGCGGACGACGACGACCGACTCGTAGGAGACCGGGCCCTTCGTCTCCACCGTCTCGCTGAACCTCCGGTCCGGTCCCTCGCCGATCCAGCCGACCGGCCCTCCGGCCTTCTTCGTCGAGGCGGATCCGATCGCGTAGTCGAAGGTGTTCGAAGTGTCCCAGGCCTCGCGGAAGAGCGCGTCGGCCTCCTCGCCGGCGATCTCCTTCACCACGCTCCGGAAGTCGGCGCTGGTGGGGTGGCGGAAGGCGAAGCGCGTTGCGTAGGTTCTCAGGATCTTCCCGAACGTCTCTCCGCCGAGCGTCCGTTCGGCGGAGGCGAGCGCGAGGGCCGTCTTGGAATAGGCGTTCGTGCGGATTGCCGCGCCGTCGAGCTGTCTGAAGGAGGGGTGGCTCGTGGCGTCCGAGCGCGAGGCCAGCTGCCAGGCGAGGTACCGGTCGTTCCCGAACTCGGGGCGTGGGAGAAGGACCGACCGGAAGACGACGGGAAGGCCGTAGAAACGCTTCACGAGCGGCGCCTCGCCGAAGGTCGCGCGCATTGCGAGGTCGGTCGCGTAGGTGTTGAAGCCCTCGTCGAGATGCGCCTCCTCGAACTCGTTCGAGGCGAGAACGCCGTAGAAAATCTGGTGGCCGAACTCGTGGACGGTGACGCCTTCGGGGCTTCCCGTCCCCGCCGGGGAGAGCCAGCTCACACCCCCGGTGAAGAGCGTGGGGTACTCCATCCCTCCCGAGGCCGCCCCCCACGGCGGGTCGACGATCGTCACCTGCGGGTACGGGTACGGGATGAAGCGCTTTCCGTACTCCCGGAGCCCCGCCCGCGTCGCCGCGAAGTACCGGTTCTTCACGCGGCGATGGTCGGGCTGGAGCAGGAGGACCATCTCCACGTTCGGGAGTCCCGGCTCGCTGAACGTCTCGCGGTGGACCTCGAAGCGCGGCGAGGCGGTCCAGGCGAAATCGTGGACATCCTCGGCGACGAACCGGACCGTCACCCCGCCGGCGACGTCCGTCTCCTCCTTCTGGACTCCGGAGGCCCCGACCTTTCCCTTCATCTCCCTCGGAAGGGTCAGCGTCACGTCGTAGTCTCCGAAGTCGGCGAAAAACTCCGTCCCGGCGTGGAACTGGTGAACGTTCCACCCCGCGTCCGTCGCCACGCCGAGCTTCGGGAACCACTGCGCCCCCATGACGAAGTCGTCCTTCCATCCCGTCCGGGCGCGCGTCCGCGGGAGCTTCGCGGCCCAGTCGAGGCTGAAGAGAAGCGTTTCGCCCGGAGCCACCGGCCGCGGTAGCGGGACGCACGCCACGGTCCGGTCCTCGGCGTTCCCGTCGTCGGGCGCGACGTAGCGGAGAGACGGCGTCAGGTCGGTGCCGTCGGGAAGGGCGATCCGGTGGATCTCGCTCCACCCGAACCACTCGGCCGACTTTCCCTTCCGGCGCGCCCGGCCGACCCCCTCGTCGTTCTCCTTGAGCCAAGTCGACCGGTCGTTCCGCCAGGCGTTCAGGTAGAGGTGGAAGCAGAGGTCGGGGACCGGGCGGGAGGTCCGGTTGACGAACGTGACGGCCGATTTCCCGGCGAGCGTATGGGCGGCGTCGTCGTACGTCACCTCCATCCGATAGGACGCCACGGGAGGGACGCGCGGCCCCGCGAGGAGGGGCGGAGACAGGAAGAGAAGGAGCGCGGCGGGCCGGAGGGAGCGAGGCGGCGTCACGGCGGGCGATGCTAGCAGGGAGGGCGGCACCGCCCTCCCGCCTAGAATCGGCTCGTGACCGCGAAGACGAAGGACGCCGCCGTGCGGGCCGCGGAGCTGCGCGCGGAGATCCGGCGGCACGAGCGCCTCTACTACGTGGAGGACCGTCCCGAGATCACCGACGCCGAGTTCGACGCCCTGATGCGCGAGCTCAAGGGGCTGGAGGCGGAGCACCCCGATCTGGTCGCGCCCGACTCGCCGACGCAGCGCGTGGGGGGCGCGCCGGTCTCCGAGCTGCCGGGCGTCCGCCACGAGGTGCCGCTCCTTTCGCTCGAGAACGCCTACGACGACGAGGAGCTGAAGGCGTGGCTGACCCGCGTGTCGGACCGACTGGACGGGCGGACTCCGGAGATCGTCTGCGAGCTGAAGATCGACGGTCTCTCCGTTTCGCTCGTCTACGAAGAGGGCGTCCTCGTGAGGGCCGCCACGCGGGGCGACGGAACGACGGGGGAGGACGTCACCCCGAACGTGAAGACGATCCGGAGCGTCCCGCTCACGCTGCCTCCGCCGGCTCCGCGCCTCCTGGAGGTGAGGGGCGAGGTCTACTTTCCGAAGGCGTCCTTCCGCGCCCTGAACGAGGCGCGGGAGGAGGCCGGCGAACCGCTCTTCGCCAACCCGCGAAACGCGGCGGCCGGCTCGCTCCGCCTCCTCGACGCGCGAATCACGGCGTCGCGCCGGCTGGACGCCATCCTGTACGCCGTGGCGCGGTGGGAGGGGGACGAGTCCCCGGGGACGCAGGAGGAGGTCCTGAAGAGGCTCGAGCGGCTCGGCTTCAGGGGGAGCCCTCACGGGAGGAAGGTCGACGGCACGTTCGAGGAGATCCGCGAATTCCTGCAGGGCGCCCAGCGCCTGAGGACGGGGCATGACCTTCCCTTCGAGACGGACGGCGTCGTCCTGAAGGTGAACTCGCTCGCCGACCAGAAGCGGCTCGGCGCCACCGCGAAGAGCCCGCGCTGGGCTCTGGCCTACAAGTTCCCTCCGGAAGAGGCGACGACGGTCGTGACGGACATCGTCGTCCAGGTCGGGCGGACGGGCGTCCTGACTCCCGTGGCCGAGTTCGAGCCGGTTCTCCTGGCGGGGACCACGGTCCGGCGCGCGACGCTCCACAACATGGAGGACCTCTCCCGGAAGGACGTCCGCGTCGGCGACACCGTCGCCGTCGAGAAAGGGGGCGACGTCATCCCGAAGGTGACGCGCGTCCTCCTCGACAGGCGGCCCGCCGGGGCGCCGGAGTTCGTCCTGCCCTCGCGCTGCCCGTCGTGCGGCGAGAAGGTCTTGAAGACTTCAGGGGCCGTCGCCGTCCGGTGCGTGAACCCGTCCTGCCCGGCGCAGGCGAAGGAAGCGATCCGCCACTACGTCTCGCGTCGGGCGATGGACGTCGAGGGGCTGGGGGACGAACGGATCGACCAGCTCCTCGCGGCGAAGCTGATCTCCGACGTGGCGTCGCTCTACGATCTCGAGGCGGCCGGCCTCGCCGACCTCGAGCGCTGGGGAGAGAAGTCCGCGGCGAACGTCCTCGGTCAGATCGCGCGATCGAAGGAGGCCGGCCTCGCCCGCCTCCTCTTCGGGCTCGGCATCCGTCAGGTCGGCGAGAAGACGGCGAAGGTCCTGGCGCGGCGCTTCGGGTCGATGGAAGCGCTCTCGGCCGCGTCCGAGGAGGAGCTGACGGCCGTGCCTGAAATCGGCCCGGAGACGGCGCGCGGGATCCGTGACTGGTTCGGAAGCGCCCGCAGCGGGGCGCTGCTCGCGAAACTCCGGCGGCATGGCGTCCGTATGACGGAGAGCCCGGCCGGGCCGGCCGGGGAAGGTCCGCTCTCCGGCGGCGTCTTCGTCCTCACGGGAACCCTGGCACGGCGGACCCGCGAAGAGGCGACGGCGGCCATCGAGGAGGCGGGCGGAAAGGTGACGTCGAACGTGTCGAAGAAGACGACGGCGGTGATCGCCGGCGAGGAGGCCGGGTCGAAACTCGACAAGGCGAGAACGCTGGGGGTGCCGGTCTGGTCCGAGGAAGACCTCGAGAAGGCCCTCGGAGGATCGGCATGAACGCCGCGACGGAGCCCCTCGTCCTGGTCGTGGACGACGACGCCGGAAGCCGGAAAGCGATGACTCTCGCCCTCCAGACGGACGGCCAGCGGGTGGAGGAGTTCGGCGACGCCGCGTCGGCCCTCGCCCGCGCGGCGGAGGACCCCGCCGTCGCCCTCGTCGTGACGGACCTGAAGATGCCCGGGAAAACGGGCCTCGACCTGGCGACCGAGCTGGCGGCGGCACGCCCGGACGTCTCGGTCCTCCTCGTGACGGCTTTCGGCGACGTGGAGACGCTCCTCCAGGCCCGTGCCCTCGGGACGGTCGACTACGTCGCCAAGCCGGTGGCCAAGGACGACCTCCGGCTCCGCGCGCAGGCCGCCCTCCGGCGCTCGCGGCAGGCCGGGGAGATCCGCGACCTCAGGGAGCGGCTCGACAAGCGCTACGGCTTCGAGGCGATTCTCGGGATCTCGAAGCCGATGGAGCGGCTATTCGAGCGGCTCCGCGTCGTGGCTCCGGCGAAGACGACGGTCCTCGTCGTCGGCGAGTCGGGCACGGGGAAAGAGCTCGTCGCGAACGCCCTTCACCACAACTCGCCGCGCCGCGCGCGCGTCTTCGTGGCGCTCAACTGCGGCGCCATCCCGAAGGAGATCATCGAATCGGAGCTCTTCGGCCACGAGAAGGGCGCCTTCACCGGAGCCCTCGTGAAGCGGGTGGGCCGGATCGAGCAGGCGCACGGCGGAACGCTCTTCCTCGACGAGGTCTCCGAGATGCCCCCCGACCTCCAGGTGAAGTTCCTGCGGGTCCTCGAGGAGAAGTGCGTCACGCCGGTCGGGGGGAACGAGTCGAGAGACGTCGACTTCCGCCTCGTGGCGGCGACGAACCGCGACCTCGCGAAGGAGATCGAGGCGGGACGCTTCCGGCAGGATCTCTACTACCGCCTCTCGGTCGTCACCGTCGAGATTCCTCCCCTCCGCGACCGGAAGGACGACATTCCGC
Organism: uncultured Acidobacteriota bacterium; assembly: GCA_963801475.1. GTDB lineage: Bacteria > Acidobacteriota > Thermoanaerobaculia > UBA5066 > UBA5066 > DAOMFB01. The sequence goes on from CAWDEX010000001.1 coordinate 256,635, forward strand.
TCCTCGTGGAGCGCTTCCGCGACGTCTTCACCCGCGAGCACGGCCGGCCGGTCTCCGGCGTGACCGTTGCCGCCCTCTCGGCCCTCGTGGGCTACGCGTGGCCCGGAAACGTCCGCGAGCTGAAGAACGTCGTCGAGAGCGCCGTCCTCTTCGCGGCGGGGCCGAAGATCGACGTACCCGACCTGCCGCCCGCCATCCGCGCGGGAGCTCCGGAGGGAGCGGACACCTCTTCGGAGGACGCGGGCGGCCAGAGCGTGCCGGCCACGGTCGGCCTCGTCGGCCGGACGATGGCCGACATCGAGCGGGAGGCGATCCTCACCGCGCTCCAGGCTTCGGGAGGAAACCGTCGTCGCGCCGCCGAGGTGCTCGACATCGGCCTCCGGACCCTTCAGCGGAAGCTGAAGGAGTACCGCGGCGAAGCGCCGGGCGAGGACGACGACGAGGTCGGCGAGGACACCGCCACCTGAGGCGTCGATGCCGTCCAGGCTGCTGGCCGTCCTCCTCGGCGTCCTCCTCCTCGTCGGGCTGGTCCTTTTTCTCCGCTCGTTCGCCCGCGTCCTCGCGTTCCCGGCCTCCCACCTCGCGCTGCCTCCTGCTGAGCAGCTCGGGGAGCGGGTGCGGGTCCTGACCTTCCGGACAGCGGACGGCCTGACGCTTCGCGCGGCGTGGGTCTCCGCGCGCCTCCCGCGCTCGCCGGTCGCCGTCTACTTCCACGGCAACGCCGAGGCCGCCGTCCAGAACCTCCCGCTCGCGGCGGCGCTCGCCGACGGCGGCGTCGACGTCGTCCTCGCCGAGTACCGGGGCTACGGCGGCCAGCCGGGCCGACCCGACGAGGCCGGGCTGTATGCCGACGGGGCGGCGCTCCTTTCGGCGCTCGCGGCGGAGGGAGTGGCGCGCGAACGCCTCGTCCTCGTCGGCCGCTCGCTCGGGACCGGCGTCGCGGTCGAGCTCGCGCTCCGGAATCCCCCGGCGCTCCTCATCCTCGTCTCGCCCTACACGTCGCTCCCCGATCTCGGCCGCTCGCTCGTCGGCCCGCTCGCGCCTCTCGTCGTCCCCGACCGGTTCGACAACCTCGCGAAGATCGGGAGGATGGCCTGTCCTGTCGTGATTCTCCACGGGACCCGGGACGAGGTCGTCCCCTTCCGGATGGGAGAGGCGCTCGCCCGCGCGGGGAAGATCGTGCGGTTCCTCCCCCTCGAGGGACGGACGCATAACGACCTCCCCGAGCTTCCGGCGCTGCTCCTCGCCGAGATCCGGCGCGCAGGCGGGGACTAGAATCCGAGGAAACGGAGGAAGCGATGGACGTGCCGACGAAGGTCTACGTGACGTGCCCGATCGCGGATCTGAAGCAGATCGCGGGCACGCTGATCGCGATCTCTCCCCACGGCTTCTACGAGCTGCACGTCGCCTTCGGCTCGAACACGCACGTCGTCCTGCTCCCGATCCCTGCGACCACGCTGACGGTGGCGGAGCCCGTCCTGAGCCCGCCGGCCAGCTTCGAGGTCGAGCGGTAGGGAGCCTCCGGAAGGAACGGGCGATGACCTCGGAGCCGCTCACCGCGGTCGACACGGCCTGGCTCCACATGGAGGAGCCGACCAACCTCATGATGGTCACGGGGTTCCTCGCCTTCGACGAGGTCCTCGACTTCGGCCGGCTGACGAGACTGATGCGGGAGCGTCTGCTGCGCGTCCCCCGCCTGACGCAGCGCGTGGTCGAGCCCGGTCTCCCGTTCGCCCCGCCGCGCTGGGAGACCGACCCGACCTTCGATATCCGGGCGCACCTGCACCGCGTCGCCCTCCGTTCGCCCGGGGACGATGCGGCGCTCCGCGAGCTGGTCAGCGACCTGATGTCGACGCCTCTCGACTTCACGAAACCGCTCTGGCAGTTCCATCTCGTCGAGGGCTACGGAAAGGGCTGCGCCCTCGTCTGCCGCTTCCACCACGCCCTCGGAGACGGCGTCGCCCTCGTGCGGCTGGTCCTCTCGATGGCAGACGGCGGGGTGGAGGCCCGGGATCCGGCCGGGACGCCGCACGAGCCGCACGGGTGGGAGCGCCTCGTGCCGTTCCTCGGTCCGGCGGCGAAGGCCGTGTCGCGAACGCTCGAGGTGACGGAGGGCCTTGTCCGCGAAGGGGCCGAGTCGCTCGTCCACCCCGAGCACCTTCTCGAGATCGCGGCGCGTGGCGCCAGCGGCGCGGACGCCCTGGCCAAGCTTCTCCTGATGCCGCCCGACCCCGTCACGCCCTTCAAGGGACCGCTCGGCGTGGAGAAGGTCGCCGCATGGTCCGACCCGATCCCGCTCGACGAGGTGAAGGCGACGGGAAAGGCGCTTGGCGCGACGGTGAACGACGTCCTCCTCGCCTCCGTGGCGGGGGCGCTCCGGCGCTATCTCGACGGCCGGGGAACCATCTCGAGGGCTCTCGAATTCCGTGCTGTCGTGCCGGTGAACCTCCGCCGGCCGGAGGAGGAGCACGAGCTGGGGAACCGATTCGGTCTCGTCTTCCTCTCGCTCCCCGTCGGAATCGAGGATCCCCTCGACCGGCTCTTCGAGCTGAAAGAGCGGATGGACGAGATCAAGCGGTCGCCGGAGGCGATCGTCGCCTTCGGCCTCCTCGGCGCGCTCGGCACGGCCCCCATTCCGGTCGAGCGGCTCGTCGTCGAGCTGTTCGGGCGGGGAGGGACGGGCGTGATGACGAACGTCGCCGGACCCCGGCAGCCGATCCACCTGGCCGGCTTGCCGGCGACCCGCGTGATGTTCTGGGTGCCGCAGTCGGGGCGACTCGGCCTCGGCGTCAGCATCCTGAGCTACGCGGGAGGCGTCTCGCTCGGGGTGGCAACGGACGCCGGCCTCGTCCCCGACCCCGAGACGATCCTTGACGGGTTCCGGGACGAGTTCCACGCGCTGGCGGCGCTGGCCCGGAAGGAAACGGCACCCGCCCCGGCCGGCCCGAAGAAGCGAACGGCTCGAAAAGCCCGGCCTGTCGCGGCGAAGAAACCCCGGCGCGGGACCCGAAGCTAGGCCGCGGGCTCGGGGGTTTCGGCGGGTTCGATCCCGCCCCGGGCGTGGAGTTCGGCGGCGCGCTGCATCATCGCGCGGGCGTCCTCGAGAAGGGCGGCCTGCGTGTCCACGGCCGGCGCGCCGGCGGCGGGGCGGAGTCGCTCATAGCTTCCGTCGGCGCGGAGAGCCCGCGCCCGTACGTTGTCCGAGAGGATCAGGTCGACGGAGGCGGCGACCTGTCGGGCCAGCTCCGGATCGACGACCGGAAAGGCGGTCTCGACGCGGCGGAAGAAGTTCCGCGGCATCCAGTCGGCCGAGGAGAGCCAGACCTGCCGCTCGCCGCCGTTCTCGAAAATGAAGGCGCGGCTGTGCTCGAGGAACCGCCCCACGATGGAGCGGACCCGGATGTTCTCGGACAGCCCGGGGACCCCGGGCTTCAGGCAGCAGATGCCGCGGATGGCGAGGTCCACGGGGACTCCGGCCTGGGAGGCCTCGTAGAGCGCCGCGATGACCTTCCGGTCGAGAAGGGCGTTCATCTTGGCGCGGATCCCCGCCGGGCGGCCGGCCCGGGCGTGCGCCGTCTCGCGGCCGATCCAGTCGAGGACCGTCCGGTGCATCTCCTTCGGGGCCGTGACGAGGCGCGCGTAGCCGGTCCGGCCCGCGAGGCCCGTCAGGGAGTTGAAGAGCTTCGTCGCGTCCTCGCCGAATTCGGGACGGCAGGTCAGGAGACCGAAGTCGGTGTAGACGCGGGCCGTCGTCGGGTTGTAGTTGCCCGTCCCGAGGTGGACGTAGCGCCGGATCTCGTCCTTTTCCCGCCGGACCACGAGGGCGATCTTGGCGTGCGTCTTCAGGCCGACGACGCCGTAGACGACGTGGACGCCCGCCTGCTCGAGCGCCTTGGCCCAGACGATGTTGTTCTCCTCGTCGAAGCGGGCCTTTAGCTCCACGAGGACGGCCACCTGCTTCCCCTTTTCCGCCGCCCGGATGAGGGCCGGGATGATCGGCGACTCGGCCCCGACGCGATAGAGCGTCATCTTGATGGCGAGGGTCTTCGTGTCGTCCGCGGCCCGCTCGATCATCTCCACGACGGGGCCGAAGGAGTCGTAGGGGTGATGCAGGAGGAGGTCCCCTGCGCGGATCGCCGAGAAGATCGTGGAGTCGGGTGAGAGGAAGACGGGGGAAACGGCCGGCGTGAACGGGGGATCCTTGAGCTCGCGCCGGTCGAGCTTCACGAGCGACATCAGGTCGCCGCCGCCGAGCGGCCCCTCGATCTCGTAGACGTCGCCCTCGAGAATCTCGAGCTGCCGGACGAGCAGCTTCCGGACGCGCTTGGGCGTCCGGGGGGCCACCTCGAGCCGGACCACGGCCCCGAAGCGCCGGCGGCGGACCTCCTGCTCGACCGTCGCGAGGAGGTCCGAGGCCTCGTCCTCCTGGATCTCGATGTCGGCGTCGCGCGTGACCCGGAAGAGGTGCGAGGAGACGATCTCGAGCCCGGGGAAGAGCTCGCCGAGGTTGGCCTGGATCAGCGACTCGAGGAGGAGGACCTCCGCCTTCTCGGGCTTCACCTTCTTCTTTCCCTCGAGCACCTCGCGGAGGGGGACGAGGCGAGGGAGCGCGGCCGGGACCTTCACGCGCGCGAACTTCACGTCGCCCGACTCGGGGTTCCTCACCTCGACCGCGAGGTTGATCGAGAGGTTCGACAGGAACGGGAACGGGTGCCCCGGGTCGACGGCGAGCGGGGTCAGGACGGGGAGGACGTTCTTCCGGAACCAGGCGTTCGCCACCTCGCGCTGCGGCTCCGCGATGTCGCTCCAGGTCAGGATCGAGATGCCCGCCGACGCGAGCTTCGGCAGGAGGTCGGTCAGGAGGCACTGCGATTGCCGCGCCTCCATCTTCAGGACGGCCTCGCGGATCCGCGCGAGCTGTTCCGACGGCGTCAGGCCGTCCTCGGCCGGCTCCACCTTCCCGGACCAGACCTGGTCGAGGACGCCCGCAACGCGGATCATGAAGAACTCGTCGAGGTTCGTCTCGGAGATGCAGAGGAACTTGAGCCGCTCGAGGAGGGGCCACCGCTCGTCGTGGGCCTCGTCGAGGACGCGCTCGTTGAACTCCAGCCACGACAGCTCGCGGTTCAGGAGCGGAACGGCGGGCCCCGCGGGGGGCGCCGGCGACGGGGGCGCGGCGGGCTCGGCGGCCGGCTCGACCAGCTCGAGGTTTCGGCGGCGGCGAGGCCGGCTTTCGTGGTTGATCATGGAGAGAGGCCCCCACGCGGCGGGGCCAACGAGGATACCGGAGCGGAGGATCGGCCGCGAATCGTGGCGCTAAGTCCCTGTGGAAGAAGGAATTATCTTGGATTCCCCCCGAACCTCGAAGCCTGCCTTCCGGAGCGCTGAAACCGCTCCGCCGAGCGCCTCTGCCTTGACGAGAAGGTAATCGGTGTCGAAGGTCGACAGGGCAAAAAGTGAGATTCCGGCCTCCGCGAGCGGCGCCGCAAGCGAGGCGAGAACGCCGGTCGTCTCGACGGGAATCGGCCCGTGGAGCTTCAGGGTCGCCCAGTCCCTCTCGGCCTTCACCCCCTCCGGGACGGCCGCCTCCTCGCAGACGATCGAGAGCTCGTCCCGGGTCCGCGTGGCGCTGAAGAAGCTCCCTCCTTCGGCCCACGCCGGAACGGCCGTCTCGGCGTGGAGTCGGCAGACCGCCCACCGCCCGGGGAGGACCGAAAGGACTCGGGGGCCGGCGGAAGGCGGCATCGACCGATTATCCGCTCGGGCGGTTTTTCGGAGAGGATGGGGGCCGGCATGACGGGTGAACCGCAGGACCCGGTCCGGCTCCGGGAGATCGCCGAAGGGCTCGGGATCCCCGCCGCGAAGCGGCACATCTTCCTCTGCACCGACGCGACGAAGCCGAAGTGCTGCGAGAGGGAGCGGAGCCTGGCCGCGTGGGCCTACCTGAAGGCACGCCTCAAGGAGCTGGGCCTCTCCGAGGCGGGCGGGATCGTCCGGACGAAGGCGAACTGCCTTCGGATCTGCGCGGGCGGGCCGATCGCCGTCGTCTATCCCGAGGGGGTCTGGTACAGGGCCTGCGACCCGCCGGTCCTCGAGCGGATCATCCGGGAGCATCTCGTCGGGGGGACGCCGGTCGCCGAGTACGTCATCGCCGCCCGGCCGCTCGGCGGCGAGGGGTGACGTCGTCCCCGGATCCGGGGGCTTGGGGCTTCGCCGGGCGCTCTGGGCCGCCCGCCCATTCGCCCGCGGGCGCGGAGTGTCTTAAGCTCTCCCCGGCCTTTTCGGAGGACGACATGAAGAAACCGGCTCTCCTCTCCCTCGGTCTCGCCGCTGCGGTCGCCGCCGGCGCGCTCCTCGCTCCCGGCTGCGGCAAGAAAGAAGACCTCCCGACCATCAACGTCGGCCTCATCGCCGAGCTCACCGGACCCCGCTCGGCTTTCGGGTCGTCGTGCAAGAACGCGGCGGAGATGAAGGTTGCCCGGATCGACGAGCAGGGCGGCATCGACGTCGGCGGGAAGAAGTACAACCTGAAGCTCATCATCGCCGACAGCCAGTCCACGGCGGAGGGAGCCGTGGCGGCGGCGCAGGGCCTGATCAAGGAGGAGACGGTCGTCGCCCTCGTTGGCCCGATCACCAGCCTCGAGGCGGTCCCGGTGGCGGACGCGGCCGAGGCGGCCCGGGTGCCGATGATCACTCCGGGATCGACGGCTCCGAAGACGACGCTCGACGCGACGACGGGCAAGCCGAAGCAGTGGGTCTTCCGGGCCTGTTTCACCGACGCGTGGCAAGGCGCCGTCCTCGCGAAGTTCGCCGACGGCTACTTCCGGGCCAAAAAGGCGGCGGTCCTCTACGACCCGGCGTCCGAGGCACCGAAGATCCAGGCCGAGCTCTTCAAGCAGGACTTCGAGAAGGGGGGCGGCACCGTCGTCGCCTACGAGACCTACAAGAGCGGCGACAAGGACTATTCGGCTGTCTTCGCGAAGATCAAGAAGGCCGCGCCCGACGTCGTCTTCCTGCCGGGTTACTACAACGACGTGGCCGTCCAGCTCGCGCAGGCCCACGCGGCCGGCCTTGCCGTCCCGTTCCTCGGGAGCGACAACTGGGGGTCGGTGGACTTCCTGAAGCTCGCCGGGAAGGACGCGGAAGGCTGCTTCTACAGCGCCCATTACAATCCCGACCGGCGAAACGAGTTCACCGGCGGTTTCGTCATCAGCTACAAGAAGCGCTTTGGCGACCAGGTGCCGGACGACGTGGCCGCTTTGACGTGGGACGCATTCGGCCTTCTGACCGAGGCGCTGGGGAAAGCGGGCAAGCCGGACCGGAAGCTCGTGCGCGACGCGCTCGCCGGAATCCGGGAGTACGACGGGGCGACGGGGAAGCTGAAGTTCCCGGTGGGCTCGGGCGACCCGGTGACGACGACGGTGATGTTCAAAGTGGAGGGGGGCAAGCCCGCGTTCGTCACCAACATCGAACCGTAGGCGGGGCGCGCCGTCAGCCGGCCGCGGCCGCGCGGGCCGCGGCCGCGATGTCCTCGAGCGCGGCCTGCATCCGGTCGAAATGGGTCCGGAACGAGAGGACGCAGATCCGGAGGAGAAAGGTCCCCTTCGTGGTCGTCCCCGTCAGGTGGACCCGCCCCCGCGCGTTGACCGCCGCGAGCAGCCGGCGGTTCAGCGCCTCGAGCGCCGGCGCGGGGACCCCGTCCGGTGCGAAACGGAAGGCGAGGAGCGAGAGCTGCGGCTCGGCGACGATCTCGAAGCCTGGAAGAAGCGCGATCTCCCGCGCCGCCCAGCGCGCCAGGTCGAGCTTCTCGTCGAGGTTCCGCCGGAACGGCCCGAGGCCGTGCAGCTTGAGCGGGAGCCAGACGGCAAGGCCCCGGTTGTCGCGCGAGAGTTCCGGAGAGATCTCGCAGAAGTCGACGAGGTCTGGGTCGCTCTGCATTCCCGGGAGGTACTCCGCCTCCACCGCGTGAGCGCGACGGAGAACGGCGGCGTCGCGGACGAGGAGGCAGCCCGTCCCGTACGGCAGGAAGAGCCCCTTGTGCGGGTCGAGGACGATCGAGTCGGCCCCGTCGATCCCGGCCATCGCCCGCCGGCCCCGTTCCGTCAGGAGGAAGAAGCCGCCGTAGGCGGCGTCGACGTGAAACCAGAGGCCCTCGCGACGGCAGAAGGCTCCGAGGGCTTCGAGGTCGTCCACGGCGCCCGTATTCGTCGTCCCGGCGCTCGCCACGACGAGGAAGGGAGAGAGCCCTTTCTGCCGGTCCTCCGAGACGGCCCGCTCGAGGAGGTCGAGTCGGAGTCGGAACGTGTCGTCCGAGGCGATCTCGCGGACGTTTCGGGCCGGAAAGCCGGCCAGGACGGCCGCCTTCGCCGCGCAGTGGTGCGTCTGGTCGGAAACGTAGAGAACGCCCGCCCGGAAGTCCTCGGGGAGGCGCTCGCGCCGGGCGGCGACGACCGCCGAGAAGTTGGCGAGCGAGCCGCCGCTCGAGAGAAAGCCGCCCGCCGCCTCCGGGAGGCCGGCGAGGCGCGCGAACCACCGGACGACGTTCGTCTCGAGCTGGACGAGGAGCGGCGCCGCGGCGAAGACCCCGACGTATCGGTTCGTGGCCGCGGCCACGAGGTCGGCCACGGCGGACTGGAAGAGGCCGCCCCCCGGAATGTAGGCGAGGTAGCCGGGAGAGGCGGTGTTGAAGCTCTTCGGGATCGCGCGGTCGAAGAGGAGGTCGAGCAGCTCCGCGGCCGGGACGCACGCTTCGGGAGGCTCTCGCTCGATCAGGGCCCGTGACTGCTCCTCGGCCCCCTCGGTGTCGGCGGCCCTCTGCGCGGGGAGCGAGTCGATGTGTGCCACGATCCGGTCCAGGGCGAGACGGGCGAGACGCTCCATCTCGGCCGGCGAGAGCTCGAGCGACGTGTCGGCGGGGAAGGGGGGCGGCACCCGCGAGGACACGCCGTCAGCCTCCGAGCGCGGTTCGGGCGGCGGCGGCAATCTCGTCCGCCAGGGTCGTGACGAGCCCGGCGTCGTCCCCCTCGACCATGACCCGGAGGAGCGGCTCGGTCCCCGAGTAGCGGATCAGGAGCCGCCCGCGTCCCGCGAGGCGCTCTTCCGCGCGGCGGATCGCCCCGGCGAGGGCCGGCACGTCTTCGACCGGCACGCGCTCCCGGACGCGGACGTTCCGGAGGAGCTGCGGGGCCCTTCTGAAGCGGGGCTGCGCGGCGAGTGGCGTCCTCGACAGGGCGACGAAAGCCGCCAGATGGAGGCCGGAGAGCGCCCCGTCTCCCGTCGTGGAGAGGTCCGCCCGAATCAGGTGGCCGGACGGCTCCCCCCCGAGGGGCGTCGCGCTTCGTTCCATTTCTTCGACGACGTAACGGTCCCCGACCGGCGCGCGCCGGAGGGCGACGCCGAGGTCGGCGAGCGCCCGCTCGAACCCGAAATTCGACATGACCGTCCCGACGACCGCGTCGGGCCGCCGTCCCTCGCGGATCATCTCGAGGGTCCAGAGGTAAAGAACGTCATCGCCGTCGAGGAGGCGTCCCTCGCCGTCCGCCACGACGATCCGGTCGGCGTCCCCGTCGAGGGCGATCCCGAGGTCGGCTCCCGCCTCCCGCGTGGCCCGGGCCATCGACCCGGGGTGAAGGGCGCCGCATCCCTCGTTGATGTTCCGGCCGTCCGGCGCGACGCCGAGCGGGACGACCCGGGCGCCCGCGGCCCGGAATGCGGCCGGCGCGACCTCGTGCGCGGCGCCGTTCGCGGCGTCGACCACGACCGTGAGCCCGTCGAGTCGGCCCGGGAGGGCTTCGAGGAGATGCTCGACGTAGAGCTGCGGGAGGACCGGATCGGGAGTCACGGCGCGCGGCGGGGCCGGCGAGCTTTCCTCGATCCGGCGCTCGATCGCCGCCTCGACCGCGTCGGGGAGCTTGCGGCCGGCCGCCGAGAAGATCTTGATGCCGTTGTCGCGCCAGGGATTGTGGGAGGCCGAGACGACGACGCCGGCCTCGGCGCCGAGGGCACGGACGAGGTGGGCGACCGCGGGGGTCGGGACGACGCCGGCCCCGGTGACCTGACCGCCCGCGGCGGCCACGCCTCCGGCGAGCGCGGCGACGATCCCCGCGGTCGACTCCCGCGTGTCGCCGCCGACGACGAGCCGCGGGTGCGACGCCCCTTCCGCGGCGAGGGAGGCGACGAGGGCGGCGCCGACGCGGGAGACGGTTCCGGGGTCGAGGGGCGGCTCGCCCGCGGTGCCCCGGATTCCATCCGTGCCAAAGAGCCGCCGCATCTCGGGGGACAGCTTACCCGAAGGCGGGCCGACCGCTTGACGAAAGCCCGATGAAAAGACTATAAAACCTATAGGGATTATGTGATGAGGATCTCCCAGCGCGGCCTCTACGCCCTGAAGGCGCTCTGCCATCTCGCCGAGCGGAACGGCGAGGGCGTCGTCCGCGTGGGGGAGATCGCCGCGGCCGAGGGGATCCCCGAGAAGTTCCTCGAGGGCATCCTGGTCTTCCTGAAGAACGCGCGGATCGTCTCGAGCCGGCGGGGGCGCGAGGGGGGATACGCCCTTCGCCGGACGCCGGACGCGATCGTCCTCGGCGAGGTCATCCGGCTCGTGGACGGTCCCCTCGCTCCCTTCGGGGACCTCGAGGAGCTGACGCGGCGGGTCCGGACGGAAAAGAGGCAGGCCGGCCTCTTCGAGGTCTTCCTCGAGGTCCGGAACGCGGCCGCCGCAATCCTCGACCATACGACGCTCGCGGACGTGCTCGCGAGAAACCGACGCCTCGCCCTCGCCGGGCGCCGCCGGGGAGCCCGCTGACGCCATGACGCGCGGAAGGGAGGAGGGGGCCGTTGAAATGTCGACTAAACTAATAGGGATTCTTGGTATTCTCGCGGTCCTGGGCGGGGACCCGGTGCGTGTCGCGGCGGCCCCACCTGACGTCACCCTCCTCAACGTCTCCTACGACCCGACGCGGGAGTTCTACCGGGAGTTCAACGCGTCGTTCGCAGCGGCCTGGAAGTCGAAGACGGGCCAGGTCGTCGAGATCCGGCAGTCCCACGGCGGCTCGGGGAAGCAGGCGCGCTCGGTGATCGACGGGCTCCCGGCGGACGTCGTGACGCTCGCGCTCGCGTATGACGTCGACGCGCTGGTGAAGAACGGGGGCCTGGTGGCGGCTTCGTGGCGGACGCGGCTCCCGTATGGAAGCGCCCCCTACACCTCCACGATCGTCTTTCTCGTCCGGAAGGGGAACCCGAAGGGGATCCGCGACTGGCCGGACCTCGTGAAGCCGGGGGTCAGCGTCATCACGCCGAATCCGAAGACGTCGGGCGGGGCGCGGTGGAACTACCTCGCGGCCTGGGGGGCCGTGCGGAAGGCCGGAAGGAGCGAGGCCGAGACGCAGGCGTTCGTGGCGGAGCTCTTCCGCCGCGTCCCCGTACTCGACACGGGGGCCCGGGGCGCCACGAACACGTTCGTCCAGCGCGGGATGGGCGACGTCCTCCTCGCCTGGGAGAACGAGGCCCTCCTCGCGGCGGAACAGGTCGGAAGGGACACCGTGGAGATCGTCGTCCCGCCTCGGAGCATTCTCGCGGAGCCGACCGTTGCGGTCGTGGACAAGACGGTGGACGCGCGCGGGACGCGCACCGTCGCCGAGGCCTATCTCGCCCACCTGCTGACCCCGGAGGGGCAGGAGATCGCCGCCCGGCACCACTTCCGGCCGCGCCTCACCGAGGTGGCCGGGAAGTGGTCGGCGAAGTTTCCCTCTCTCGAGCTCTTCACCGTGGATGGCCTCTTCGGCGGCTGGGAGAGCGCCCACCGCGTTCACTTCGCCGACGGCGGCGTCTTCGACCGGATCACGGGGGCGTCCCGGTGACGACGCGGCGGCGCGCGGCGCGGCTCCCGGGCTTTTCCCTGTCGCTCGGCGTCACGCTGGCGGCTCTGTCGCTCGCCGTCCTCGCCCCCCTCCTCGCGCTGGCGCTCTCGTCGCTCAAGCTCGACGCCGCCACCCTCCGGAGGACGGCCACCGATCCGCGGGTTCTCGCGGCGGTGCGGCTCAGTCTGACCACGGCCCTCGCCGGCGCTGCCGGAGCTTCGCTCGTCGGCGGCCTCCTCGCCTGGGTGCTCGTCCGCTACCGCTTTCCGCTCCGGCGTCTCGTCGACGCGCTCGTCGACCTCCCGTTCGCGCTCCCGACCGCCATCGCGGGCATCGCGCTGACGACCCTCTGGGCGCCGACGGGCTGGCTCGGCCGGCCGCTGGCCGCCGTCGGGGTGAAGGTCGCCTTCACGCCGCTCGGCATCGCGCTCGCGCTCCTCTTTCTCGGTCTGCCGTTCGCCGTCCGGACGCTCCAGCCCGTCCTCGAGTCCCTGGACCCGGAGGTGGAGGACGCCGCGGCGAGCCTCGGGGCGGGGCGGCGAGACGTCTTTATCCGGGTCCTCCTCCCCGAGCTCGTCCCGGCGTGGCTGACGGGCTTCACGCTGGCCTTCGCCCGCGGGCTCGGGGAATACGGCTCGGTCGTCTTCATCTCCGGGAACCTTCCGATGAAGACCGAAGTCGCGCCGCTTCTCGTCATGACGAAGCTGGAGCAGTACGACTACGCCGGCGCCACGGCGCTCGCGGCCCTTCTCCTCGTCCTCTCGCTCGTCCTCCTCTTCGCGGCGAGCCGCCTGCAGGCCCGGAGCGCGGAGGCGGGGGCGTGACCTCCCTCCGCCAGGCCCGGAGCGAACCGCCGTGGGTCCGGCGACTTCTCGTCGGGGCGGCGCTGGCCGCCGTCGCCGTCCTGCTGGTCCTTCCGCTTGCGCTCGTCTTCACCGAGGCGCTCAAGGACGGCGTTCCGGCGTACGTCGCCGCCCTGACCGAGCCGGAGGCCTTCGCCGCCCTGAAGCTCACGGCGCTCGTCGTTGTCGTGGTGGTCCCGGTGAACACCGTCGCGGGGGTGGCGGCCGGCTGGGCCCTCGGAAAGTTCGACTTTCCCGGGAAGAGCCTCCTCATCTCCCTGATCGACCTACCGTTCGCCGTCTCGCCCGTCGTCGCGGGGATGCTCTTCGTGCTTCTCTTCGGACGGACGGGTTTCCTTAGGGGCGCCGTGGAGGCGCTCGGCCTGCAGGTCCTCTTCGCGCCGCCGGCCATCGTCCTCGCGACCCTCTTCGTCACCTTTCCGTACGTCGCCCGCGAGCTGATTCCGACGATGCAGTCGCTCGGAACCGACGAGGAGGAGGCCGCACACGTTCTCGGCGGGGGCTTCTTCCAGATCCTCCGGCGCGTGGCGCTTCCGAACGCGCTCTGGGGCCTCCTCTACGGCATCCTCCTCTCGACGGCGCGGGCGGCAGGAGAGTTCGGGGCGGTCTCGGTCGTCTCGGGCCACATCCGGGGGCGGACGAACACGCTCCCGCTCGAGGTGGAGATCCTCTACAACGAGTACCGCTTCTCCGCCGCGTTCGCCGTCGCCTCGCTCCTGACGGGCCTCGCGGTCCTGACGATCGTCCTCAGGACCGTCCTCGAAGCGCGCGAGCGGCGCGGAAGGAGGGCCGCGTGAGCATCGAGGTCCGCCACGTCACAAAGTCCTTCGGAACGTTCGTGGCCCTGTCGGACGTCAGCCTCACGGTTCCGGGCGGAGAGCTCGTCGCGCTGCTCGGCCCGTCCGGGGGCGGGAAGACGAGCCTCCTCCGTATCATCGCGGGGCTCGAGGCGCCCGACGCCGGCACGATCCTCTTCCACGGGGAGGACGCCACCCGCCGCGACGCGAGGGAGCGCGGCGTCGGCTTCGTCTTCCAGCACTACGCCCTCTTCCGGCGGATGACGGTCTTCGAGAACGTGGCTTTCGGACTGCGCGTGAAGCCGCGCGCGGGTCGGCCGGGCGAGGAGGAGATCCGGCGCCGCGTGATGGCGCTCCTCACCCTGGTCGGCGTCGACTGGCTTCACGACCGCCGCCCGGCCGAGCTGTCGGGCGGGCAGCGCCAGCGGGTCGCCCTCGCGCGCGCCCTCGCCGTGGAGCCGAACGTGCTCCTTCTCGACGAGCCCTTCGGCTCCCTCGACGCCAAGGTCCGGCTGGAGCTGCGCCGCTGGCTCCGGCGCCTTCACGACGAGATCCGCCTGACGAGCGTTTTCGTGACGCACGACCAGGAGGAGGCCTTCGAGGTGGCCGACCGCGTCGTCCTGCTGAACGCGGGCCGGATCGAGCAGATCGGGACGCCGCGCGAGCTGATCGAGAGTCCGGCGAACGACTTCGTCCGCGATTTCGTGATGCCCGGCGCTCAGACCTGAGCCCGCGCGAGGGTTGCGAGGAAACGGAGCGTCTCCTCGACGTCGTGGACCCGCAGCAGGACCGGGTGATCGGCGGCGGCTCGCGCCGCCACGGCGGCGGCGGCGAGCGATTCGGGAAGGCGGTCGTTCGCCGGTCGCCCCGCGACGGCGCCGAGGAAGGCTTTCCGCGACGCACCGACGACGAGAGGCGTCCCCGCGGGGGCGAGGTCCGCGAGGCGCGCGAGAAGGGCGAAGTTCTCGTCGGGGTTCTTTCCGAAGCCGAAGCCGGGGTCGAGCAGGAGGAGGCAGGCGTCGATGCCGGCCACGATCGCCCGGTCGCGGGCAGCGGCGAGGTCGGCCGCGACTTCGGAGACGACGTCGGAGAAGGACGATTCCTCGAAGGTGGTCTGCGGCGTTCCGCGGCAGTGACCGAGGACGACCGCCGCGCCTCGGCGCGTCACGAGCGCGAGGAGATCGTCCGGGACCGCGAGGCCCGTGACGACGTTCACGACGTCGGCCCCCGCGTCGAGCGCGGCCTCGGCGACCTCGGCGCGGCGCGTGTCGACGGAGATCGGGACCGACGGCCTGGACACCCGGAGGCGAGCGATGACCGGGAGCACGCGGCCGATCTCTTCCATCGACGAGATCTCTCCGGCTCCTGCTCCGTAGGTCGATCCCCGCGGCCGCGTGCTCTCTCCGCCGACGTCGACGAGGGCCGCCCCGAGATCGGCCAGGCGAGCCCCTTCCTCGGCGGCGGATTCGGCCGACGAGAAGCGACCGCCGTCGGAGAAGGAATCCGGCGTGACGTTCAGGACCGCCATCACGCCCGGGCCGGCACCGCTCGCCAGGACGCGCCCGGACGGAAGAGGAAGCCGCCACTCCACGCCGCGATTATCGGCGGAGCGAAAGGAAAAACGGGGCCGCGTGAGCGGCCCCGTTCGAGTCCACCGGTTATTGCCGGGATTACTGCTTCTTGGCGGGCGCGGCGGCCTTCTTGGCCGGGGCCTTGGCCGGGGCGGCCGGCTTCTCGGGGGCGGTGAAGCCGCCCGGGGTCGGCTCGATCGGACCCTGAGCCAGCGTCAGCTCGACGCGCCGGTTCCTCGTGCGCCCTTCGGCGGTCGCGTTGTCCGCGACCGGGTTGGCCGGGCCGTAGCCGGCGTGCGTCATCCGGGACGGATCGATCTTCTGGGAGACGAGGTAGTCGTAGACACTCCTGGCGCGCTCGGCCGAGAGCGTCCTGTTCAGCTCGGCGCTGCCGGTCGAGTCGGTAAAGCCCTCGAGCCGGACGTTCACCTCGGGGACCATCAGAAGGACTCCGGAGAGCTTCGCGAGCGGCGGGAGGGCGGCCTGCTTCAACGTTGCCTTGTTGACGTCGAAGAGGACGTTGCCGAGGTCCATGGCGAGGCCGCGGGCGGTCTTGCGGACCTCCATGATCCTCTCGACGGCTCCGCTCAGCCGCGCCGCCAGCGCGTCACGATCGGCCTTGAGCGCGGCCTTGTCGGCCTCCAGCTGCTTCTTGTCGGCTTCGAGCTGCCTTTTCTCGACCGCGAGCTGGTCTCTCTCGGAGGTGGTCGTCGCGAGCCCCGTCTGGAGAGCCGCCTTCTCGGCGGCCTTCTTCGCCTCCTCGGCGGCCTTCATCGCTTCGTATTCCTTCCGGACCGTGAGACGGATGGCGTCCGAGGCCCGGGCCGTGGCGCGGGCCGCGTAGTCGGTGACGACCTTATCGCTGCCGCCCGACGTCTTCGTGTTCGTGGCCTGTGCGAGGAAGACGTTGGCCTCCTCGACGGCCTTCGGGTCGTACTTGGCGACCACGGGATTCCCCGCCATCTCCACGAGCTTGCGGGCCTTCATCAGCTCGACCGGCTCCCCGCCCTTCGCGTACGTCATGGTCGCGATGGAAGGATTACCGGGCTTGATCAGCTTCTGGTAGAAGTCGCCGATGAAGCGGTTAAAGGCGAAGGTCGAACTCTTCGCCTCGATCTGCTTCGCCTTGCCGGAAACGAGGACGACGAGGGTCGAGGGCTGCACGGTGCCGCCGACCGGCTCGGCGGTGACGATCATCGCGAAGTCCTTCTGGCCCGTCGAGAACTTCCCGCTTCCCTTCGGCTCGGTGACCCCCAGGATGCCGAGGTTCTCGGACGTCCCGTCCTTGGTCACGGCCCAGACCGAGTAGGACGTGATGTTCCCGGCGAAGAGGATCGCCGGCTGCATCTTCTTGTACGAGATCTCGATCTGCGCCTGGCCGCCCTTGAACTCGACCTCGGCCGCGACCTCGGCGTCCTTCGGTCCGATGGCGGTCACGGCGAACGGCACGTCGATGCTCTTCTTCTCGGGGTAGAGCACGGAGGTGAGCTGGAGGTCCGCGGCGGAAACGGCTCCGCTGGCGGCGAGCGCGACGAGGAGCGTCAGCGCCCAGAGGGTGGTCATACGTTTCATGGGAAGTCCTTTCTGTGGTCGATGGAGCCTGAATAAGCCCCAATCAGGCGGTTAGATACCGGATGGCAGTATAACGCGACGCAGAAAAACCGTTCAGACGGGGGCGGGAACGAGACCCCCGGGGGCGCCGGCCGGCCCTTCGTCCGGTTTCGCGGTGACCGGGGCCGGGGCCGTCGGGCCCGGGGGCTGCGGTTTGCCGGAAGTCCTTCTGGAAAGGGCCTTTCCGGTCACCCGCTCGATGATGTCGTAGATCTGCTCACCGTCCAGCGACTCTTTCTCGAGAAGCTGCTGGGCGATCTCCTCGAGCGCCGACCGGCCGTCCTGGATGATCTTCTTTCCGCGGTTGTACGCCGACGAGACGATCCGGTTCACCTCGGCGTCGATCTTCCGGGCCGTGTCCTCGGAGTAATTCGGCTGACGGGCGAAGTCGCGCCCGAGGAAGATCTCCCCCTCGCCGCGGCCGAACGACATCGGCCCCAGATCGCTCATGCCCCATTCACAGACCATCCGGCGGGCCATCTCGGTCGCCTTCTCGAAGTCGTTCGCGGCGCCGGTCGTCATCTTCCCGATGGCAACCTCCTCCGCGAGCCGTCCGCCCATCATGACCGCCAGCTCGGCCTCGATGTACTCCTTCGAATAGGTGTACTTGTCCTCGAGCGGGAGTTGCTGCGTGACGCCGAGGGCGCGCCCGCGCGGGATGATCGTGACCTTGTGGAGCGGGTCGGTGTGCTCCTCCACCGCCGCGATGAGGGCGTGCCCCCCTTCGTGGTAGGCGGTGATCCGCTTCTCCTCGTCGGACATCACCATCGACTTCCGCTCCGCCCCCATGAGGACCTTGTCCTTGGCGAAGTTGAAGTCCTCCATGGCGACCTTCTTCTTGTCGACGCGGGCCGCGGCAAGGGCCGCCTCGTTCACGAGGTTCGCCAGGTCGGCGCCCGCGAACCCGGGCGTGCCGCGCGCGATGACGGAGAGGTCGACGTCGTCCGAGAGCGGAATGACCTTCGTATGGACCTTGAGGATTCCCTCGCGCCCCTTCACGTCGGGGCGGTCGACGACGACGCGCCGGTCGAAACGGCCGGGGCGGAGAAGCGCGGGGTCGAGAACGTCCGGGCGGTTCGTGGCGGCGACGAGGATGACCCCGTCGTTCCCCTCGAAGCCGTCCATCTCGACGAGGAGGGCGTTCAGCGTCTGCTCGCGTTCGTCGTGCCCGCCGCCCAGGCCCGCGCCGCGGTGACGTCCGACGGCGTCGATCTCGTCGATGAAGATGATACAAGGAGCGTTCTTCTTTCCCTGTTCGAAGAGGTCGCGGACGCGGCTCGCGCCGACGCCGACGAACATCTCGACGAAGTCCGACCCGGAGATCGAGAAGAAGGGGACGTTCGCCTCGCCCGCGACGGCCCGGGCGAGAAGCGTCTTGCCCGTGCCGGGCGGGCCCATCATCAGGACGCCCTTGGGAATCTTTCCGCCGAGCTTCTGGAACTTCGAGGGGTCCTTCAGGAAATCGATGATCTCGGCCAGCTCTTCCTTGGCTTCCTGGCAGCCGGCCACGTCCTTGAACGTCGCCTTCTTCTGGTTCGGCGTCAGGAGCTTCGCGCGCGACTTGCCGAAGGACATCGCACGGTTCCCTCCCGACTGCATCTGCCGCATGATGAAGATCCAGAGACCGATCAGGAAGAGGATCGGCGCCCACTGGAGCAGGATGACGAGGAGCGAGCCCTCGCGCGGCTCCTCGGCCGTGATCTTCACATTCGCCTTGCGCAGGTCGCTGACGAGATCGTTATAGGCGGGGGCGTACGTCCGGAGGTTCGGCTCGCGTCCTTCGGGCGTCCCCTTGGTAAAGGCCCGGATCTCCTGTCCGCGGATGTTGACGCGGTCGATCTCGCCCTTCGAGACCTTCTCCATGAAATCGGAGAACCCGACGGTCGTGGTCGCCCCCTTGCCGTAGTCCACAACCTTGAAGAGGAGGAGGATGACGACCAGGATGACCATCCAGAGAAGGACGTTCTTGACGGTGGTGTTCACGATGATCCCCGTTTCGTAATACGCGCCGCGCGCGCCGGAAGTTCAGCCCTTCCGGGACCCGGGATCGCTGGCGTCGAAGGGCGCCTCTCCCTCGGTCCGAACCTGGGCTATGAAGGGGAGGTTGCCTCCCTCCCCCTGGAACTCCATCCCGTATCCGACGAGGATCCCCTCTTCGGATGGGAAGAGGACGTAATCGACCAGGAGCGGGCATTTCCGCTCCTGAGGGCGGTCCACCAGCGCGGCGAAGCGGATGGAGCGCGGGGACAGCTCGAGCAGCTGGTTCACGAGGTAGGTCTCGGTCACGCCGCTCCTCGTGACGTCCTTCAGGACGATCACGTTGGCGTCCTTCACGTCGAAGGAGGTGATGTAGTTGAGGTTCGTGACCTCCTCGTCCTCCCCCTTCCTGATGACGTCGATGTACTCGCACCGGACGGAGCGGGGAATGGCCCGCGCCAGGTCCGCCACGAAGAAGCCGGCCCCCTTGAGGACGGCGACCAGGACGATCGGGCCGTTCTTGTAGTCGAAGGAGACCCGCCGGCCGATGTCGCTGATCCGCCGCGCGATGTCGGCGGCCGCGTACCGCTCGTCGTAGAGGAGCGCCACGGCGCCAGTCTATCAGGCGCGGCCGGGGCGAGACGTGATGCGGACCACCCGGGAATCGGCCGAGAGGCGCAGCCCCGCGAGGCTCTCGGCGAGCCGCGCATCGCCCCGGAACAGGCGGTCCACGGCGCGGGAGAGCTGGGCCCGGCCGGGGACGGCCCCGCGGGTCCCGGCCGCCCGGACGAGGAGGCGCGCGGCGGCCTCGGTGCCGAGGGCTCCGACCAGCGCACGGGGCCATGGTCCCGACAGGGGCGTTCCGCCGGCGGCGAGCGCCTCGTCGATCCGGTGGTCGAGGGCCTCGACGCGTTTCGTCCACGCCTCGCCGGCGCGGGCCAGACGCGCGGCCGTGCCGGGCGAGGCGTTCTCCAGCGCCGGGAGCTCGCGGCGCCGGATCCGGTTCCGGAGAAGTCGTTCGTTCTCGTTCGTCTCGTCCTCGCGCCAGGCCACGCCGCGGGCGGCGAGAAAGTCGCGCAGCTCCGCGCGCGAGAAGGGAAGGAGCGGCCGGACGACGCCGTCCTCCCGGCGGGCGCGGATCCCGCCTCGCGTCCGTCCCGCGTGGCGGTGGAGGTTCAGGAGGACCGTCTCGGCCTGGTCGTCGAGGGTGTGTCCGGTCGCCACGGGCGTCCCCTCCCCCATCTCGCCGGCGAGCGCGAGGAGCGCCTCGTAGCGGAGCCGCCGGGCCGCCGCCTCGAGGCTTTCGCCCGGCCGCCGGTTTCCGGGGACGTCGACGGGCCGGAATCCGAAGGGGAGGGCGAGATCCGCGGCGAGGCGCGCGCAGAAGACGGCGTCCTCCTCGCCGGCGCGCCCTCGCAGTCCGTGGAGGACGTGCATCGCGACGATCGGAATTCCGCGCCCACGGGCCCAGTCGTGCAGGAGAACGAGAAGCGCCGTCGAGTCCCCGCCGCCCGAGATCGCCACAAGGACGGTTCGCGGATCGTCGAGGATGTGCGACGACTCGACATGTCGGCTGAAGCGGTCGAAGAATTCCAAGAGTCGGAGATTAGACGCGGAAGGGGAACGGGGGAACCCGGCATACGGGTTCCCCCGTCCATCGTGCCGCGAAGAAAGGCTGGCCTTATGCTCCTGAGTTCCGGAGATGCGTTCCGGCGGCGGCCGGCTCGCTCCTTGGAAGTGGTGGCGGTGGGCGGATTCGAACCGCCGACACAGGGCTTATGAGACCCCTGCAACTACCACTGTGCTACACCGCCGGAGCCCGCGCGCAGGGCGGCGCGGGGCGTGAATCCTAGCATTATGATTGGTCCATGAAGCCCCCCGGCGAGATCGTGGAGAAGGGACTCTGCAGTCGCTGCGGCGAGGAGGTGGAAGGAAAGCTCCTCCAGCGGTGCCCCTGGTGTTACAAGGACTTCTGCACCTCGTGCCGGTTCCCGCGCGGCGTGGCCGACTACTGCAGCCGTGCCTGCGCCGAGGGGATGTTCCACGGCGACGACAGCGAGGACGGCGGCGAGGACGGCGACGAGGACGAGTGACTCCGGCGACTGGCTACGTCAGCGCGCTTCCCGGTCGACGATCCTCTCGATGGCCCGCCGGCAGACCGGGCAGAAGCCGACCTCGTCCCGCATGAACATGATGCAGTCGGCCGTCGGACGGTAGAGCCCTCTCAGCTCGCGACTCTGCGCCGAGCGGGGCGGATGCCGCCACGTGGGACCTCAGTCAGACATCCGCGAAGAACATCCACGCGTACTTCGTTCGAGCTTTCAAGGGTCACGCGTCGCAGAAAGGAAAGGGGGGTATTTCATGCGCAAGTCGTGGGGCTCGATGTTCTTTGCGTGTCTGTTGTCCGCCGTTGTCTCGACGGTCCCGGTAAGTGCAAATGCAGGACAGGGCGGACGCGGCGGGGGAGGCGAAGGGGGCGGCCGCTCCAAGAAGGCGAGAACCCTCTACGTATGGGCGGGTGACCAGGCGCGCGTCGCCCCGGATTTCCTCGCCGTGATCGATTTCGACGAGGATTCAGACGACTATGGAAAGGTCCTCAAGACGGTTCCGATTCCACCGCCTGGGAATACGGGTAACGAGCCGCACCATTGCAATCTCTCGGCCGACAGGAACGTTCTCGCCTGTGGCGGGCTATTGAGCCTGTTGAAAGGCCAGAACGGCATCTTCTTCTTCGACGTCTCGAGGCCGCGCGACCCGAAGTTCCTTTTCGCGAAGAGCGCTCCTCTGTCGAGCATCGCCGACGACTTCTTTCCGCTGCCGGGAGGCGGATTCCTGGTGACCCAGATGGGCTCGGCCAGCGGAAGCACCCCGGGGCGGGTCGTTGAATTCGACAAGAACCTGAACCTCGTGAACGAGTGGCCGAATGTGCCTCCGGAGGACGGGTTCAACCCTCACGGCATCTCCGGGCGGCCGGAGTTCAACCTTCTGGTGACGTCCGACTTCATCGACCCGGCCTCGACCCTGAACGCCGTCCCCGGGGACCCCGTCCTCCGCGGCGCCATCCGCGTCTGGGATCTTGCGAATCGATGGATCGTCCGCACCGTCCCGATTCCCGAGGCGATCGGCACGATGGACGTGAAACTGATTCCGGGCGATCCGCTGGGCCGGGCCTTCACGGCGGGGATGTTCGACGGGCACGTCTACCTCGTCGATACGGCCCATGGCACGTACCAGAACGTCTTCGACTGCGAGACGATCGTTCCCCACATCGAGGTTCCCGTGCGCGGCGGGATGACGCAGATCCTGGCCATGCCGGAGAGCGGGGACCGGCTGATCTTCGCCTCGTTCCAGGCCGGCCAGGTCGGGATGCTGGACGTCAGCGACCCGGAGCACCCGGTTCAGAGCGGCATCGTCAACCTCGGTGTCGGTGCCGGCCCGCACAACATTTGCCTGACGGATGACGACAAACGACTGATCGTGACCGACTACTTCCTGAACGAGGACGACTTCGGGAAGATCCACTTCGAAGGGGATCACAAGGTCAATGTGATCCGGGTCTTCAAGAACAAGCTCGAGCTCGACGAGCGCTTTCAGCTCGACTTCAACACGGCCTTCGCGACGGGCCCGGCGCGCCCGCACGGAATGGCGTCGAAATGAGAGGGTCGGGCCGGCGTCTCGTCGTCGAGAGGATCAGCGAGCTTCCCGGTCGATGATCCTCTCGATGGCCCGCCGGCAGACCGGGCAGAAGCCGACCTCGTCCCGCGTGAACATGATGCAGTCGGCCGCCGGGCGGTAGAGCCCCTTCGCTTCGTATGACGCGCCCTCGAAGGCGCCGACCTTCGCGGAGAAGGGCATTCCCGAGAGGAGCTTCGTCTCGGTGGCCTGCTCCTTCCGGAAGAGCTCGTCGAGCGCCTCCGGCGGGGCGCCCGAGGCGATCAGCTTCCGGCGCTCGGCCTGCACGGCGCGGCTCTCCTTCTCGAAGGTCTCTTTCTCCCAGGGCGTCGGAAGGGGCGTCCCGGGCGAGACGAGGCCCGCCCATTTCAGGGTCTTCGGGTCTTTCAGCGCGGTGACGTTCGGCTCCCACGGCTCCGGACGGTCGGTGGCGCCCGTCTCGTACGCCACGTCGGAGGTGTAGTACTCGTCGGCGAGCGCCGCGAAGTGGTGCCCGAACTCGTGGACGAAGACGTACTCCGCCCATGCCGTTCCCGCCGCCGCCGTCGCCTGGTCTCCGTAGATGCCGCCGCCGCCGTACCGCGAGTCGTTCACGAGGATCTCGACGGCGTCGTACGGCACCGCGGAGGCGGCGTCGCGGAGGGCGCGGTCGTCGTAGGTGAGAACGTAGCGCTCCGAGCCGAAGATGCCGTACTGGGCCGAAAGGGGCGTCCGGCGGAAGATCTTCGAGAACGGCCGGAAGACGCCGCTCTCGGCGGAGGGGAGGTGGAGGAGCCGGACATTGAAGTCGCTCTTCCGGGACTTGAAGGGCTCGTACTTTCCGAAGAGGAGGCCGACGAGCCGCTTGGCGTCGGCGACGAACTTCGCCTCTTCGGCGGCGGTGTAACCCTCGCCGATGACGAGGAGGTCCACCTTCGACTCCGGCGGTCCGTTCTCAAAGAGCGGAATCACCTTGCCGGCCGGCGGGCGTGGCGCGGAATTCGTCGTCCAGGCGGCCGGGTCGACGACGGAGGTCCAGACCTCGCGGAAGAGGTTCTGCGGGTCCCGTCGGGCCAGGCTGACCTGTACGGGAGCCTTCGGCCACGGGAAGCGGAGCGATTCGCCGAAGGTCCGGACCGTCTTCTTCGCCTCGACGGTCGACTCCCACTCCGCGTAGACGGAGGCATAACCGCGCGAGAAGAGGACTCGCCCGGACGCCGGATCGCGCACCTCGAAGCGGTACGTCCCGAGGTTCAGCTCGTCGACGAGGTGCATCCGGCTTCCCGCCCACGGCCCGTCGTCCACGGCCTTCTCTAAGGCGACGATCTCGCCCGGGGGACCGCCCGTGTGCCAGAAGTCGACGCGCATCGTCCGGGGGGTGAAGGCCGCGTCGAACGGCGACGGGGCCGGCGCGGCGGAGATGGCGAGGAGGGAGAGGGCAGCGAGGAGCGCGAGGGTCGTGCGCTGGGGAATCATGGGAGGATTATCCGGCCACCGGGGGAGGCGCCGCTGCGCGGTGGCCCGGGAGAGTTTCTCAGAGGGTGAAGAGGGCAGAACGGACCGTCCGGAGTTTCTCTTGAGAGCGTTTGTCGCCGTACCCGTTGCGGGAGAGGAGACCATCTCGCGGCTCAAGGCGCTGCTGTCGCAGCTTCGCGAAGTCCGCGGCCTTCGCGCCGTCGCGTCCCACCAGCTCCACTTCACGCTGAAGTTCTTCGAGGATCTGCCCGAGGCGAAGGTGGCGGCGGCGAAGGGGGCAGTGGCCCGCGCCGCCGCTGCCGCTTCCCCCTTCCTGCTCCATCTCTCGGGGCTCGGGACGTTTCCTCCTCGCGGCCCGGCTCGCGTTCTCTGGGCGGGCTGCGCGGCGGGAGGAGATGCGCTCTCTTCACTGGCCGGCGCCGTCGAAAGGGAATTCGCCGCCGAAGGATTCGAGCCGGAGACGCGCCCGGTCTCTCCTCACCTGACGCTTGCCCGCGTGAAGGACCCGCGGGCGGCCCGGGAGGCCGCCGCCATCTCGTCCGCGAACGTCGCGTTCGACGGCGGTGCCTTCGACGTGAAGGACCTCGTGCTCCTCCAGTCGGTCCTCGGCCCGTCCGGCGCCGCCCACACGCCTCTCGGACGGTTTCCGCTCGGCCCCCGGTAGACTCCCCGGGTCTTCATGAACGGAGGAGGAACGCACGGATCGCTTGCCGAGTTCACCCTCAAGGCGGTCGTCTCCGGCGTCCTCCTCGGCATCGTCTTCGGCGCGGCGAACGCCTACCTCGGCCTGAGGGTCGGGATGACGGTTTCGGCCTCGATCCCGGCGGCCGTGATGACCGTCGCGCTCTTCAGGCTCGTCGGCCGGAAGGGGACGATCCTCGAGGCGAATCTCTCGCAGACGATCGGCTCGGCCTCGACCGCGCTCGCCACGGGGACGATCTTCACGATCCCGGCGCTCTTCCTCTGGGGCATGGCGCCGCCCTACCTCCAGGTCGTGGTCCTCTGTTTCCTCGGCGGCGTTCTGGGAATCGCCGCGATGATCCCGCTCCGGCGGCTCCTGATCGTCAAGGCGCACGACGAGCTCCCGTATCCCGAGGGGACGGCCTGCGCCGAGGTGCTTCGCGCCACGGCGGAAGGGGCGCCGGGAAGCTCATGGATCTTCCGCGGAATGGCCGCCGGCGCCGCGGTGAAAGTCGCGGTGTCGCTCCTCTTCCTCGTCCCGTCGGACCTCACCCTCGCGCTGCCTTTCCTTCCGCGTGCCGAACTGGCGCTCGAGATCGCCCCGGCGCTCTTCGCGGTCGGCTTCATACTGGGCTACCGGCAGTCGGGCGTCCTCGTTGCGGGGTCGCTCGTCTCGGCGCTCGTCCTGATTCCGCTCATTGCGTGGGCGGGTGCCTCGCTCCCGACGCCGCTCTTCCCCGAGACGGTCCTCCGCGTCTCCGAGATGGGGACGAACGACATCTGGTCGCGCTACGTCCGGTACATCGGAGCGGGGGCCGTCGCGACCGCGGGAATCCTGACCGTCCTACGGAGCCTGCCGACGATGGCCGGGGCCTTTCTCGCCGTGGCGAAAGGACTGCGCGCGGCGAAAGTCCCGTGGACGGCCGCCGCCCCGCGGACGGATCGCGACCTGCCGGGCGGCTTCGTCGTCGGGGGAGTGGCCCTCGTCGTCCTCGTTGCCGCGCTCGTCCCCGGCGTCTTCGCAGGAAACATGGGACCGCTCCCGCGAGCCGTCTGCGCCGCGGGCGTCGGCCTTTTCGGCATCCTTTTCGTCGCCGTCGCCGCGCGGATCGTCGGGATCGTCGGCGTCTCCTCGCAACCGACCTCGGGGATCGCGCTCGTCACCCTCCTCGGCGTGGCGTCGCTCTTCGCGGCCGCGGGGTGGACCGACGCCAACGCCCGCGCCGCCGTCCTGACCGTCGGAACGATCGTGGCTATCGCGGCCTCGAAGGCGGGTGACATCTCGCAGGACCTGAAGACGGGCTGGCTCGTCGGCGCGACCCCCGCGCGTCAGCAGCTCGGCCAGCTGGTGGGAGCCGCTTTCGCCTGCTGGGCCGTGGCGGCCACGGTTCTCCTCCTCGGAAACGCCTACACGTTCGGGACGAAGGAGATCCCGGCGCCGCAGGCGATGCTGATGAAGACGATCATCGAAGGGGTTCTCTCGGGCGCCCTTCCGTGGGGCCTCGTCCTGAGCGGCGCCGGCGTCGCCCTTTCGGCCATTCTCTGCGGTGTCTCCGGCCTCGCTTTCGCCATCGGCGTCTACCTCCCCCTCGGGTCGATGGCGGCGATCTACGTCGGCGGGTGCGTCCGGGCACTCGTGGAGCGCGCCCGCGGGGCGGCGTCCGCCGGCGAGAGCGACCCCGGCATCCTCGCGGCGTCGGGCCTCGTCGCGGGCGAAGGGCTCGCGGGAGTCGCCGTGGCGGGACTCGTGTCGGCGAATCTCGCCCCGAAAAGCCTCGCGCCCCGTCTCGCCGGCGTCCCGGGAGAGGCCGCCGCCCTCCTTCTCGTCCTTTCGGTCTGCGGCTTCCTCCTCCTCGCCGGGCGCGCCTCCCGCCGCTGAGCTCCGGTCGAGGTGCCTCGGGCTCCGGCGAAGCCGGCCGGTGACAGAATCGCCGCTCCGGGCGGCTGGTCGGCCCGACGAGGAAGCCTGAACATGAATCTTCGCCTTCGCGCTCTCGCGTTCGTCGCCCCGCTCCTGCTCGCTCTCCCGCTCCCGGCCGCGGACGGTCCGCCCGAGGCGCGGCTGCTCCGGTTTCCCGACGCGTGGGGCGACTTCGTCGTCTTCACCTACGCTGGAGACCTCTGGCGCGCGCCCGTCGCCGGGGGGGCGGCGTACCGCCTGACGTCCCACGCCGGGCAGGAGATCTTTCCGAAAGTCTCGCCCGACGGGAAGTGGATCGCCTTCTCGGCGGAGTACGCGGGGACGCGACAGGTCTACGTCATGCCGTCGTGGGGCGGCGAGCCGAAGCAGCTGACGTTCTACAACGACGTCGGCCCGATGCCGCCCCGCGGCGGCTTCGACGACTGGGTGATGGGGTGGACGAAGGACGGGAAGGTTCTCGTCCGGATGAACCGCGTCCCGTGGAACGAGCGGATGGGGCGCTACTACGTCGTCGACCCGAAGGGGGGGCTCGAGACGCCGCTGGAGATCCCGGAGGGAGGCAGCGCCAGCTTCTCGCCCGACGGGAAGAAGCTTGCGTACTGCCCGGTGGACCGCGAGTTCCGGACCTGGAAGCGGACGATGGGCGGCCGCGCGCAGGACGTCTGGGTCTACGACTTCGCCTCGAAGGGGTCCGAGCGGCTCACCGACTGGAAGGGGACCGACAACTTCCCGATGTGGGCCGGCGACACGATCTGGTTCACGTCGGACCGGGACCACACGCTCAACCTCTTCGCGTACGACACGAAGACGAAGAAGACGCGGAAGGCGACCAGCTTCACCGAGTTCGACGTCCTCTGGCCGTCGCTCGCGTCGGACGGGAGCGCCATCGTCTTCATGAACGGCGGGTACCTCTACCGCCTCGACCTGAAGACGGAGAAGGCCGCGAAGCTGCCGATCGCGCTCGCGAGCGACCGGGCCCCGCAGGGGACGGCGTGGAAGGACGTTAAGGAGAACGCCGCCGGCGCCTCGATCTCGCCCACCGGAGCCCGCGTCGTCTTCGAGGCGCGGGGCGATCTCTTCAGCGTCCCGGCGAAGGACGGCGCGACCCGGAACCTGACGGCGACACAGGGCGTCCGCGAGCGGGCCCCCGCCTGGTCACCGGACGGGAAGCGCGTCGCATACCTCTCGGACGCGACGGGGGAGTACGAGATCTGGGTCCGGAACCAGGACGGCTCGGGCGAGCCGAGGCGGCTGACGACCGACGGCGCCCCGTGGAAACTCGGCCCGGAGTGGAGCCCCGACGGGAAGAAGCTGGCGTATGGCGACCGGAAGCAGCGGCTCAGGGTCCTCGACGTGGAGAGCGGTGCCCTGACGGAAGTCGACCGGGGAACGCGCGAGGTCCTCGACACGTACGTCTGGTCCCCCGACTCGAAGTGGCTCGTCTACGAAAAGAGCTACGAGACGCGGCTCCCGGGGATCTGGGCCTGGTCCCTCGAGACGAAGAAGGCGTTTCCGCTCGGTGACGGTCTGACGGCCGACCACGACCCCGCCTTCTCGGCCGACGGGAAATACCTCTTCTTCCTCTCGGAGCGCGACTACCCGCTCGTCTTCTCGGCGTTCGAGTTCAACTACCTCTACCCGCGAGCCACGCGCGTCTTCGTCGCGGCCCTCGCCCCCGACACGCCGTCCCTGTTCCCGCCGAAGAGCGACGAGGAGAAGGGGAAGGCCGAGCCCGAAAGGAAGGACGATGCCGCGGCGAAGACGGAGGACGCGAAGAAAAACGACAAGCCCGCCCTGAAGAAGACTCTCCCGGCGACGGTGATCGCCGCCGACGGTTTCGTCGCGCGGACGGAGACGCTCCCGGGTCCGAAGCCGGCCGTCTATCGCGGCATCGAAGCGGCCGAAGGGGCCGTCTGGTACGTGAAGCAGGGGGAGGACCCCGAGGACCGGACGCTCTTCCGGTTCGACCTGAAGGAGCGGAAGGAGGAGAAGGCGGCGGAGAAGATCGCGGCCTTCCGGCTCTCCGGGGACGGAAAGAAGCTCCTTTACCGTTCCGGGCGCGACTGGTTCCTGACGGACTCGAAGGTGCCCGTCAAGCCCGGGGACGGCAAGCTGGACCTCTCGGGGCTCAAGATGAGGCTCGACGTCGCCGCCGAGACGGCCCAGATGTGGGAGGACGGCTGGCGGATCGTCCGCGACTGGTTCTACGACGAGAAGCTGCACGGCGTCGACTGGGCCGCGATGAAGAAGCGGTACGGCGCCCTCGTCCCGTACGTGGCCCACCGGGCCGACCTCGACTTCCTCTTCGGCGAGATCGTGGGCGAGTTGGAGTCCGGGCACACGTACGTCGCCTCCGGCGACGAGCCGAAGGTGGCGCGGACGCTGGGCGGGATGCTCGGCTGCGAGCTCGCCGCCGACCCGTCGGGCCGGTACCGCATCGCGAAGATCTTCTCCGGCGAGAACTGGGACGACGGGTGGCGCTCGCCGCTGACGGAGCCCGGTCTCAACGTGAAGGAAGGAAGCTTCCTTCTCGCGATCGACGGCCGGGAGCTGACGACGGCCGACAACCCCTACCGCCTGCTGGACGGCAAGGGGAACCAGAACGTGGTGCTCCTCGTCGGGGAGAAGGCGGCGAAGGAGGGAGCCCGGACGGTGACCGTGAAGACGATCACCAGCGAGGCGAACCTCCGCTATCTCGACTGGGTGAAGAGCCGGATGGCGATGGTCGACAGGCTCTCGGGCGGGAAGGTCGGCTACATCCACCTTCCCGACACGGCGCAGCCCGGGAATCGGATGCTCCAGAAGCTCTTCTACGCGCAGACGTCGAAGCCGGCGCTCCTGATCGACGACCGGTACAACGGCGGCGGCTTCATTCCGGACCGGATGATCGAGTACTTCTCGCGGAAGACGATCGCCTGGTGGGCGCGCCGCGGCGTCGAGAGCATGCGGACCCCGGGCTTCGCGCACGACGGCCCGAAGGCGATGCTCGTCAACTCCTACTCCTCCTCGGGAGGCGACGCGCTTCCGTACTTCTTCCGCCTGAACAAGCTGGGGCCGATCATCGGAACGCGGACCTGGGGCGGCCTCATCGGCCTCTCCGGGAGCCCGACGCTCGTGGACGGCGGTGCCGTCCTGGTTCCGGCCTTCCGGATCTACGACCGCGAGGGTAACTGGGTCGTCGAGAACGAGGGCGTCGCGCCCGACATCGAAGTCTTCGACGACGCCGGCTCGCGCGTGAAGGGGCACGACCCGAGCCTCGAGAAGGGCGTCGAGGTCCTCCTCAAGGAGCTGGAGAAGGGCGGGCCGAGGGAGCCGAAGCGCCCGGTTCCGCCCGACATGACGAAGCAGAAGCCTTGAGGCGTCAGACGGCCTCGTCGTAGGTCGGGAACCACTGACGGGTGACGACCCGTTCGCGAAGCTCCTCGGGCGACGCGGCGGGCGCGAGGCCCTCGCGGACGGCGGCCTCAGCGACCGCGCCGGCGACCTCCACGGCGACCTCCCGCAGCTCTCCGAGCGGCGGGAGGAGGGATGCGGCCGGGTCCTTGAGCGCGGGCGACAGCTCCGCGAGTCGCCGGGCCGCGGCGATGAACATCCCGTCCGAGACGCGATGCGCCCCGGAGGCCACGACGCCGAGCCCGACCGCGGGGAAGATGAAGACGTTGTTGCACTGGGAGATGATCCACGCCCGGCCCCCGAGGACCGCCGGCGGATAGGGCGAGCCGGTCGCGACGAGGGCTCGCCCGTCGGTCCAGCGGATCAGGTCTTCCGGCTTCGCTTCCGCGCGCACGGTCGGGTTCGAGAGGGGGAAGATGACCGGCCGCGTGGTCTTCCGGGCCATCTCGCGGACGATCGGCTCGGTGAAGGCGCCGACGGCCGTCGAGAGCCCGATGAGGATCGTCGCCGGGACGCTCGCGACGACGTCGGAGAGCCCGACGAAGCCCCGGTGAGTCTTCGGCCACGCCGACGTCTCACCCGATTCACGCGCGTAGACTCGCTGCTCCGGCGTCAGGTCGCTCCGCGTGTCGACGAGGAGACCCTCCACGTCCACGACGTAGAACCTCCGTCGCGCCTCCTCGTCGGTGAGTCCCTCGTTCCGCATCGCGGCGCGGAGGTAGTCCGCGACGCCGATGGCCGCCGACCCGGCTCCGAGAAAGACGATCGTCTGGTCGCGGAAGCGCTTCTCCGAGACGCGTGCGGCGGAGAGGAGCGCCCCGAGGACGACGGACGCCGTCCCCTGGATGTCGTCATTGAAGGTGAGGAGGGTGTCGCGATAGCGGTTCAGGAGCGGTCGTGCGGTCGGCGTCGCGAAATCCTCCCACTGGAGGAGCGCTCCGGGCAGCTCCTGCCGGGCGGCCTGGACGAAGCGGTCCACGAAGTCGAAGTAGGCCTCGCCCGTCACCCGCTTCTCGCGCCAGCCGAGGTACTGCGGGTCGCGCAGGCGCTCCTCGTTGTTCGTCCCGACGTCGAGGACGATCGGGAGCGTCCGGGCCGGAGGAATGCCGCCGATGAGCGTGTAGAGCGTCAGCTTCCCGATCGGAATTCCGAGGCCGCCGACCCCCTGGTCGCCGATGCCGAGGATCCGCTCGCCGTCCGTCACCACGATGACGTCCACCTCGGGATTCGGGCGGTTCCGGAGCAGCTCGGGGATCGAGTCGCGGAGCGGGAAGGGGACGAAGAGGCCGCGCGGGCGCCGGTAGATGTGGCTGAACTGCTGGCACGCCTCGGCGACGACCGGCGTGTAGACGATCGGCATCATCTCCTCGATGTGGGCGAGGAGAAGCCGGTAGAAGAGGATCTCGTTGTTGTCCTGGAGGGCGCGGAGGTGGATGTGCCGCCCGAGCGGCGTCTTCTTCGAGAGATAAGCGGCATAGGCCCGGACGAGCTGCTCGTCGATCGACTCGATCTGGTGCGGGAGGAGGCCGTGCAGGCCGAGGTGTGTCCTCTCCTTGTTCGTGAAGGCAGTTCCCTTGTTCCACGCCGGGGACTGGAGGAGCTGCATCCCCTTGAGGTGCGGCGGCCGGCGCGGCGGCGCGGCGACGGCGGGTGGTGTCATGTGCCCTCTACCTTACCCCGGAAGCCTTCCGCCGGCGAGGACCGCCCACCGGAGCTTCGCCGCCGAGGAGCGTGGGTTCGCGCCGCGCTCCGCGGACGACGGACGGACGACGTCGCCCGAGATCTCGGTGAAGAGACCACCCTTCTTCCCCGCCGCGAACGCCTTCTTGACGCGCCGGTCCTCGCCGGAGTGGAAGGAGATGACGGCGACGCGCCCGCCGGGCCTGAGGACCGACGGGAGGTTCTTCAGGAACGTCTCGAGCGCCGTCATCTCGTCATTGACGAGGATCCGGAGAGCCTGGAAGGTTCGGGCGACGGAGGCGGTCATCTGCTCCCGCCGTTCCCGTTCGCTTCGTCCCTCGTAGACGGACTCGACGGCTCGGGTCACGTCCGAAGTCCTGAGAGGGTGAGTGGGGCTCTCTCGCCGGCTCGCCGCGAGCGCTCCGACGAGAGCTTCGGCGATACGTTTTGACTCCGGCTCGTCCCCGTACCTTCCGAGAGAATCTTCGATTTCTTCTTTCCTGAGTCTCCCGAGCAGCGCGCCGGCCGGCTGGCCGCGCTGCGGGTTCATCCGGAGGTCGAGCGGGGCGTCGCGCTTGTGGCTGAACCCGCGCTCCGGGTCGTCGAGCTGCATCGAGGAGACGCCGAGGTCCGCGAGGACGAGGTCGACGCCCGGGAGGTCCAGCTCCGCGAGCACCTTTGGAAGGCCGGCGAAGTTGGAGCGACGAACGAGGAGGACGTCGTCGCCGTAGCCGAGCGCGCGAAACCGCCGCTCGGTCCTCGGCAGCTCCGCCGGGTCGACGTCGAGACCGATCAGCCGCCCGCCGGGGAGAAGCTTCGGAAGGATCGCTTCCGCGTGCCCGCCCCAGCCGAGCGTCGCGTCGACGGCGGTCTGGCCCGGCGCGGGGCGGAGGGCGTTCAGCACCTCGCGGAGAAGGACCGGAACGTGGCTCCCGGCCGGCGTTTTCCCCGAGGCGAGGACCTTCGCGCGCTCCTCCGGGTAACGGGCCGGGTCCCGCTCCTTGTACTTTTCGTCGAAGGTCCGCGGGTGGGTCCCGCGATAGCGCGGCCGGCGGCGCGGCCTCTCGCTGCCGGCGTCGTCCGGCCGGTCGCTCATTTCCCGAGCGGGATCGCCCGGCCGGTGGCGTCAGGCACCGTAACGCCGAGCCATGCGCCGACCGTCGGCGCGAGGTCGTACGGCGTCGCCGGCGCGGCCGAGGTCCCGGGCTTTGCCGGCCCGCCCCAGAAGACGAGCGGCACGTGCGTGTCGGCGTCGTGATGGGAGCCGTGCATCGAGCCCCGGCCGGGATCCCAGATCGTCAGGACGCCGGGGCGCGGGATGAGGAAGGCGTCGCCCGAGCGTGCGACGTCGAAGGCGTTTCGGACGTACTCCGTGGCGGGGTCGCCGGCGGGCCAGGAGTCCTTCGTGGAGGAGAGGAAGACGCCGGAGATCTCCTCGTCCCACCCCAGCTTCACGAGCTTCGGCAGGGCCCGGTCGACGTCGGACGGCGTGATCTGCCGGCCGGCCGCCCCGCACGTCCCCTCGACGCTCCGGATCGGAAAGACCGTGCGCCGGTAGAAGAGGCTCCATCCCTCGAGGCCGAAGATCGGCCGGACGGAACGGTCGAAGCAGAGCTCGTCGGCGAGCATCCGGTTCAGCTTGTCGACCATGTTGTTCGTGTACGTCCGGTTCCCCACGACCCGCCCTCCCGCCTTCGCCACCTCCGGGATCGGAGAGAAGCCGTGGTCGGCCGAGAACGCCACGAGGACGCTTCCCTTCGGGAAGGCCTTCTCGAGAGCGTCGAGGATCCGCCCGATCTGGACGTCGAGACGCCGGAGAGCGTCGAGCGTTTCCTCGGACTCGAACCCGAAGTCGTGCGAGACCGGGTCGTTTCCCGAGAAGCTGATCGCGAGGAGATCCGGGACGCCGTGACGGCCGAGCTCGAAGGAGGGATCCGACAGGAACGTGAGCGCGAGGTCGGCCGTCAGCTCGTCCACGAGCGGGCTCCGGTAGATCCCGGAGAAATAGCCCGAGGGCTCGAACCGGGAGGACGACACGTAGCGCGACAGGTCCTTGTCCCATCCGAGGCCGATCGCCGGGACCTGGAAAGACTGGATGACGGCGGGGGGCACGGGCGTCGGAAGAGGGTTCGGGGAAGCGGGCGCCGGCGCGCCCCATTTCCTCCAGAGGAGGCCGAAGCGGGCCGGAAGCGTCCCGCCGGCCATCTGCAGGTTGAAACGGTCGACGAGCTTCGCGGCGGCGCTGCGGGTGTCATAAGCCGCCGACGTCGTGAAACGGCCGGTCGCCTTGTCGTACCAGAAGGCCGCATGGCCCGGATTCCGTCCGGCGAGGAAGATCGCCGCGCGGTCCTTTCCGGAGATCGAGACGACGCGCGCCCCTTTCTTCTGCGCGACGAGGTCGTCGCCGAGGGTGGGTACGCGGAGGTTCGCCGGTCCTGGAATCGTCACGGTGGAGCCGGCCGGATTCGAGGGGTCGGGCTGGTCCGTGCAGTAGACCGACACGAGCCCCCGGCCGGGCCGCTCCTCGAACCAGCTGTTGATGGTGATCCCGTGGACGCGCGGTGGCGCGCCCGTGCCGAGCGAGGCGTGCCCCGGTCCGGTTTCGGTGTTGAGGTGGCGGTACGTCGCGTTCGTCTCGACCTGTCCCTCGTCGAGAAGGCGCTTCAGCCCCGCCACGTACCATGGCCGCCAGAAGAGGAGCCGGGACATCGAGAGGCCGTCGACGGCGATGACGACGGCGAGCTTCGGCGCGGGGGCCGCCGTCGGCGCGGCGGCCGGCTTCTGGGCGAGGAGGGCGGCGGCGCCGAGCGCCCAGGCGACGCCAAGGAATCGGACGGGACGGACGAGGAGCTTCATCGGACCTCCGGCGTGAGTCGGGGATGTTCGCACGAGCCCGCCGGGCGGGCCCTGGGGCGTCCGGGCCTCACCCCTTCGAGGGGCGGCGGGAAGGTGGGGCGCCGGGGGAGCGGGGAGAAACCGGGCGGACGCCGGAGGCGGAACGGGCCCCGGCCGCGGGCCGCCCGGCGGTGGAGGGGCGGCGCCCCTTCGGCCCGAGGGGCGCGGCTTTCTCCTCCTCGAGGGCGGTCTCACGCTCGATGCGCGCCTTCTCCATCTTGTAGCGCAGCTTGCCGAGGGTCTGGTTGAGCGTGTGGTTGCGCGACAGGAAAGGAAGGACCGGGTCCTTCCTGAGGCCCACCTCCTGCGCGAACCGCCGGAGCGGCAGGTAACGCGGCGAGGCCTCGAACCCCTTCTGGATGGCGTCGACCATCTTCCGCCGGTTTCGCACGTGCCTCCAGAGCTTCGCCAGGACGAGGTAGTGCTCGCCGACCATCGGCTCGTTGTGGATGGCGATCTGGACGAACCTCGCCCCTTCCTGGTAGTTGCCCTGCGAGTGGGCAAGGCAGAGGCCGTAGTACGAGAGGGCGCTGCCCGGCACGACGTCCTTCGGCGTTGCCAGGCCGATCGCGGCGATGGCGTTTTCGCTCTTCAGCTCGATCCGCTTGGTCAGCCGCTCGTACGCGGCGGCGAGGATCGTGGCGCCGTCGGTCCAGCGCTCCTCCTTCGCGGCCGCGATCCCCATCTTCACGAGGACCATCGGGTCCTCCACGGTCTCGATGATCTGATCGGCTCTGAGCGGTTCGTCCGTCACCGGTCTCTCCGAAAACCGTCTTCGTTCGTCGGCAGGCGAGGCGATGCGGTCGCTAGTATAAGGCGGTGCGAACCCTCGTCCTGAAGCCGGGACGCGACGCCGCGACGCGGCGCCGCCACCCGTGGCTCTTCGCCGGCGCGGTCGCGCGAGATGGGGGAGGCGGCCCCGACGGCCTCGTCGAAGCGCGCGCCGCGGACGGGGGTTTCCTGGCGCGCGGCTTCGCCTCGCCCCTCTCGCCGCTCGTCGCCCGCTGGTGGACCTTTGCCGACGAGCCCGTGGACGAGGCCTTCGCGCTGCGGCGGCTCGACGACGCGATCGCCCTGCGGGCCGCCGTCGTCCCGGCGGAGACGGACGGCTACCGCGTGGTGAATGCCGAGGGAGACTTCCTTCCCGGGCTCGTTGTCGACCGCTACGCGGACGTCCTCGCCGTGCAGGCGACGACCGAGGGGACCGAACGGGCGCGGCCGCTCTGGCTCCCGGCTCTCCGGGCGCGCTTTCCGCGGGCGACGGTCGTCCAGAAGAACGACCTTCCGTCCCGCGCGGCCGAGGGGCTCGCCACGGCCGACGAGCTCCTCGCGGGGAAGTCGCTCCCGGCGCGGGCGCCCTTTCGCGAGCGGGGGCTCTCGTTCCTGGCCGACCTCGCGGCGGGACAGAAGACCGGCTTCTTCCTCGACCAGCGCGAGAACCGCGACCTCGTCCGCCGGCACGCCGCGGGGCGGCGCGTTCTCAATCTCTTTTCCTACTCCGGGGCGTTCGGCGTGGCCGCGCTGGCGGGTCGCGCGGCCTCCGTGACGCACGTCGACGTCTCGGCGCCGGCGCTCGAGCTGGCCCGGGAGAACCACCGCGCGAACGGCCAGGACGCGGCCTCGTTCGTCGTCGCGGACGTCTTCGAGGACCTGCGCGCGCGGGCCGCGGCCGGCGAGAGCTGGGACCTGATCGTCACCGACCCGCCCGCGTTCGCGAAGCGGCGCGGCGACGTGGAGCGCGCCTGCCGCGGCTACAAGGACGTAAACCGTCTCGCGCTGAAGCTCCTCGCCCCCGGCGGGCTGCTTCTGGCCTGCTCCTGCTCGGGGCCGGTCGACGCCAGCCTCTTCCAGAAGGTCCTCTTCGCGGCGGCGCTCGACGCGGGCGTCCCGGCGCGAATCCTGGAGAAGCGGGGCGCGGGTCCCGACCACCCGGTCTCCGTCGACTGTCCCGAGGGGGAGTACCTGAAGGCCTTTCTCCTCGCGCGCCGCGGTCCGGAGTGAGGCACGTCGACGTCGGCGGCGAGAGCTGAGAGGGCCGTTGGTACACTCGGCCGCAATGGAAGGCCGGACGAAAATCTTCCGCGACCGGGTCGTGTCGCTGGACCAGACGCAGGAGCTCGGGGAGCGCCATGTCGAGCTCCTCGCGGAAGTCGCCGGGGAGGCGCTCCCCGGGTTCGTCCTCCGGGAGCACGGCCTCGAGCACGAGCCCGACCTGTACGTCCTCGCCTTCGAGAACGCCACGACGGGCGCCACGGTGCGGATCGCCTTCACGCGGATGGTCCTGGCTGACGCGCTGCGCGTTCCGGCCATCGCCGAGAACCGCCACGCCCCCGTCCGCGCGCGGATGGTGGAGCTGATCCGCTCCCGCGCCTCCCGGCCCGAGATCCTCGTCGGCGTCCGCGACCTTTTGACCGACGATGAGCAGGCCGAGGCCGACGCGCTCGAGGCCGAGTGGAAGAAGAAGAACGACGCGTTGCTCGCCGCCCGCCGTGCCGAGGAAGAGCGGCGCGAGCGCGAGCGGCTCCGGAAGAAGCAGGAAGACGAGGCGCGGCGGCGCGCGCAGCGCGAGCGTCAGGAACGCGAAAGGCGCGCGACGGCGGCGCCGGGCGCCGAGCCCGCACCCGGGCGTCCGGGCCGGAGCGGACGGCGGCGCCGCGGACGCGGGGGCGCCCCGGGGGCGCCGGCCCCGCAGGCCGGACCGCGGCCACAGGCGGCAGCGCCGGCGCCGTCACCTCCGCCGCGAGAGGGCGGAGCGTCTCCCGCCGCGCAGCCTTCGGGTGGAGGCGGCGGGCGTCGGCGCCGCCGGCGAGGGCGGCGTGGCGGCGGCGGCGGTCCCGCGGCCCCGCAGGGTCCGCCCTCGTCGGGCTAGGATCGCGCGCCGGGCGTCGCGGCCGGCTCGAGAGGAACGAAGCGGAGCCGCCCTTCCTCCCGACTCGAGGCGAGCAGGTCGACGCGGCGGCGCTGGGGCCGCTCCCCGGGCGTCACGAACTCCACGATGAAGCCCCCCTCGCGGCGGCACCGGCTCTCGAACCACTGGATGAGCGGGCCGGTCAGGGCGCCGGAGAGCCGCTGCGTCAGGGCGGGATGGTCAGCGTGAAACGTCCGGACGAAACCGCCGCGCGCGTCGATGCCCAGCGTCAATTCCGAGGCCGCGAAACGGAGCGCCTCGGCCACGACCGCCCGCCCGAGCTTCTCGACCGCGTCCGGCGACACCGCCGATTCGTCGCCGGCGCCGCCCGGCGCGCGCGTCTCGACGGCGGGCCCGAGCCGCGGCGGCGGCGGGGGCGGCGCCCCCTTCTCGAACCAGGCGAGGAGGTCCTCCAGGACCGGCTCGGGCGTGACGAAGAGCTTCACGGCGAACCGGGTCGCGTCTTCGAGCATCCGGGCGAGAAGGACGTTCCGCGGGTCCGAGACGGCGACGTCGAGGAGCTTTCCCTCGTGCCGGAAGGGGAGGGCGCGCAGCCGCCTCCGTTCCTTCGGGGGAAGCGCCGCCACAACGTCCGGGTCGGCGGCGGTCAGCTCGTCGCGCGTGGCGGCCGGGAGGTCGTAGGTCCGCGAGAGGGCGGAGGAGAGGACCTCCTCCGAGACGGCTCCGATCGTGAGAAGCGCCCGCTCGATCGTCCCGCCGTGCTCCCGGCGCCAGTTCGAGGCGCGCCCCAGCCGGCGGACCGTGAGGTCTCCGGATTCGACGAGGGCGTCTCCGACTCCGAGGGGCTTGGTCATCGGGAAGTTACCGAGGGCGCCGAGTTTAACGTTCCGGGAAGTACTCCCGCCAGCGGCGCGAAACCCGCGACACCGTCTCAGGGTCGGCCGCCAGCTCGCGGGGCATCCAGGGCTTCGTGCGCGCGTCGATGACGACGGG
Source organism: uncultured Acidobacteriota bacterium (assembly GCA_963801475.1). Lineage (GTDB taxonomy): Bacteria > Acidobacteriota > Thermoanaerobaculia > UBA5066 > UBA5066 > DAOMFB01. The sequence goes on from CAWDEX010000001.1 coordinate 294,871, forward strand.
CGCCGAGAAGGCGACGTGGTTGCGGACGATGGACTTCCTCCCGTGCAGGTCGGCGGCCGGCTCGAAGCGCGTGAAGACCCGCCAGAGGAACGACGCCTCGTCCCGGGCCGTCGCCGCGGCGTCGTCGGCCAGGACGACGAGCGGCCAGGCCGCGACGGCCGGGTCGGCTGTCAGCCGCTCCGCGAAGCCCGAATCCTCGTCCCAGGACGGTCCCTCGACGACGAGCGCGCCCGGTGCGAAGACCGACGCGGCGCGCGCCCCCGCGGGGAGGACTCCGCGGAACTCCGCCGGGAGATCGCGAATCTTCTCGCCGAGTCCGACGAGGACCCCCTTGGACCCCTCGTTCACCTTCGGTCCCGTGTAGTCGAGCGTGTCCATGGAAAGGTTCGAGAAAACGAACAGGTCCGTCTCGAACCGGCAGCGCTCGAGGAGGTGGACGAGGAGGCCGCGGAAGTCGCGGAGGTCCCGCCGCGCATCGGTCAGGAGGAGGAACTTCGTCAGCGAGAGCTGCCCCTCCCCGAGGATGCGGAAGGCCGAGGCCATCGCCTCGCGCCCGTAGCGGTCCTTGACGACCGCCGCCGCGAGCGAGTGGAAGCCGGTATCGCCGTAGCTCCAGAGGTCGAGGACGCTCGGCATCAGGAGCGGGAAGAGCGGCGACAGGAGCTCCTGCACGTAGTCGCCGAGGAAGAAGTCCTCCTGCTTCGGCTTTCCGACGACCGTGGCGGGGAAGACGGGCGCTCGGCGGCGGTAGACCCGTCCGACCTCGAGCACCGGGTAGTCGTGCGCCAGCGAGTAGTAGCCGTAGTGGTCGCCGAAGGGGCCCTCCGAGCGCCGCACCTTCGGCGGCACGTGCCCCGTGATGGCGAACTCCGCGGTCGCGAGAAGCCGGTGCGGGTGGCCAGGTACCTCGGCCATTGGGAGCTTCTCGCCGAGGACGAGCGAAGCGAGGAGGACCTCGGGGAGCCCCTCGGGAAGCGGCGTGATCGCCCCGAGGATCGCGGCGGGGGGCCCGCCGAGGAAGACCGTCAGAGGCAGCGCCTCGTCCCGGCTCTCGGCCACGTGGTAATGGAAGCCGCCCCCCTTGCCGATCTGCCAGTGGACGCCAAGCGTCGTCGAGTCGTGGATCTGCATCCGGTACATCCCGAGGTTCGACTCGTGGCGCTCCGGGTGTTCCGTGTAAACGAGAGGGAGCGTCAGGAACGGGCCGCCGTCCTCGGGCCACTGCGTCAGGGCGGGGAGCGTCCTCAGGTCGAAGCGATCCTCCACGACCTCCGTCACCGGAGTCTCGGACGACCGCTTCGTGCCGACCTTCAGCGCCTGCCCGAAGAAGCCGCGGAAGCCCCAGACCCTCGCGGCCGTGGGCGGGAGCAGCTCCGTCGCCGCGCGAGCCGCCGTCTTCACGAACTCCGACGGGCGCGTCCCGAAGGCCATCTCGATCCGCTTCTTTGTCCCGAAGAGATTCGTCACGACCGGGTACGGCGACCCCTTCGGGCGCGTGAAGAGAAGCGCCGGCCCCCCCTCCGCGATGACGCGGCGGTGAATCTCGGGGATCTCCAGCCTCGGGTCGGCCTCAGCCGTCACCTCGGCGAGATCCCCCTCGCGCCGGAGGGCCGCGAGGTAGTCACGCAGGTCGCGCACGTGCCGAGGTTACTTCAGGCGCCGGAGCTCAGTCGGTATGGAGGATCTCGAGTCCCGGACAAGCGACGAAATCCCGGTCACGCGTCCAGAGCTGGGTGGCTCCGGCCTCGACCGCCGCGAGGCCTATTTGAAGATCGAAGATCCGGACGCCCCGGACGTTCAGCCGGCTCGCCAGCACCGCGAGGCGCCCCGCGAATCCGGGCCCCGGAGTGAAGACCTGTGCCCCGGCGTCGTGGACGAGGGCCTCGAGAAAGGCGCGCGCTTTCTGCAGCGTCGACGGGTGAGGGGCGGCCGGATGCGTGACGACGCTCCAGAACTCTCCGACCGACCCCAGGGAGAAGCCCCAGCCGTCCGGATCGCCCGCGGCCCGCTCGATGGCGCGGTATGCCGAAGCGTGCTGCGGGACGGAGGATCGATGTGCGTAGACGAGGAGATTCGTGTCGAGCGCGATCATCGCGTGCGGCGAAGAAACTCGTGCATCGCCGCGCGGCTCTCGAGGTCGAGGCCCGGCGGAAGGCCCCCCCGCACGGTCGGGAGACGGAGGGGCCCACGTTTCCGGCGGGGCCGGCCAGGAGCGGCCAGCTCCCTCCGAAGGCCCCGCGAGAGGATCTCCTTGAGCGAGGTCCGCGTCTCCGCGGCCCGCTTCTTCGCAGCGATCAGAAGCTCGTCCGGAAGTTCGACCGTCGTCTTCATATGGGAACCCATATTACCGTATTTATGGGATTCGCCGCGCCGAGAGGAGCAAAGATCTGTATGGCCCCACGCGGGTGCCGGGGCTCAGATCCGTTGGCGCCTCCGTTTCATCAGCTTTTCGCTCCCTTCCCGACCAACAGCTTGAGAAGATCGTCGAGCGGGGCTTCGAGATACTTCGGCATCTCGCCACGGGCGCGGGACTGCCCGAGAATTCTCGCGACCATCGTGGCCCCGTCCCGCGAGGCCGCAAGCACCTTCGCGAACCGGGAGTCGCCGTGCAGTATCTGGATGTCGGGGTCCGCGAACATCCAGTCGTAAGCGGGCGGGGCACCCACTTCGACACTCTTCTCGAGAATCCGGATCGCGTCGTCGATTCTCCCCGCCCGTGCCATCGCCGGAGCCGTGATGAGTGCGACATACCCGACGAACGCGGCGTCCGCACGGCTGTCGAAGACCGACGCGAGGATCTGCGGGGCGAGCGCTTCGGACGTCGCGTTGTCCCGCTGCGCCACCGCGAGCGCAAACCTCATATGGTTCCAGATTGCATTCTGGGTGCGCATCGCCGTGAGGGCGGGCTGACAGTCTCGGAGCGTTCTCTCGGCCTCCTCCAGCCGTCCGAGCCTGGTCAGCACGAAACCCCTCAAGAAACTCAATCCCAGCGGGAATTCGGGCTCCATCTTCAGCGCCCGGTCGATGACAACGAGCGCTTCTCGCGGTCGCCCGAGCCAGCACAGACCAACGACAGCGTTCCCAGCCCCGCTGAGTAGGAAGGGATCGAGTTCAGAAGCGCGCAGGGTGGCGGCGACCATGAGTGCATTCGAGCCTGGGCTGTTCACCGTCAGTCCCAGGTTCATGTGGGCCCAGGCGTCGCGCGGCGCGAAGGCAACGGCCTTGACCGCGTAATCGACACCCCGTTCAGGGTCGGCGTGGGTGGCGTACTGCTCGACCGCGCTCAAAGCCGCCCAGGCCTCGCCGCAGCGCGGGTCGATCCCAAGGGCGCGGCGAGCCCACGACTCCGCTTGTCTCAGCGTGTCGTGCACGTCGCCTTCAACTTCGTAACGAACTGCGAACAACTGCGCGACCCTGCCCGCGGCAGTGGCGAAATACGGATCGAGTGTGAGGGCCCGCGTGAACGCCGCCGCGGCCGCTTCGAAAACCTGGCGGTTGGGGTTGATGCCGTGGTAGCGATTGAAGTTGTACATCCCCTCGCGGAACGCCAGCTCCGCTTCGGACGACAGGCCTGACGTCGGGACCGGAGAAGTGGACGGCCTGACCGCGAGGCGAATCCCATCTGCCGCCTGGCGCGCGAGGTCGTTGTAGTTCTCACGCGGGCCTTCGTACTGCTGTCCCCACCGGACCTTTCTCGTCGCCGCATCGACGAGCTGAACATTGAGGGCGAATCGCCCCGGTGAAGAGGTGATCGACGTGACGATGAAGGAAGAGGCCTGGTACAGCTCAGATAGCTTAGTGAGATCGCCCTTGATCTTTTCGACTTCGAAACTGGAAGGCGGCACCTTCGTGTCGATCCCTTCGACCTGGGATAGGAGCGTCGAAATGGTTCCCGGCACGGCGTCTGTCAGATAGGCGACCTCGGGGGCGCCGTAGACCTTGCAGGGAAGGGCGAGGACGCTGGGGACGGCCTTGGAGGTCGCGGCCTGTTTCCGAACGACGAACAGGGTGCCGGCGGCAAGGAGAACGACGGCGATTGCGGCGCCCGCGAGGAGTTTCCGGTGACGGTGGATCCAGACGCCTGCCGGCGACATGGCGACGCCTTCCGTCGCCGTCGAAAGATCGCGCAGGGACTCCAGCGCGAAGGCGACGTCGCGGGCCGACTGGTAGCGGGCATCCGGGTCCTTTTCGAGGCAGTGCCGGACAACGTTTTCCAAGACGGCCGGGACGCTGCGGTTGGTTTCGGAAAGGTCCGGTGGCTCTTCAAGGAGGATGGCCGTCATCGTTTCGGCCGGGGTTTCCCTCTGGAAGGGGCGCCTCCCCGAGAGCATCTCGTAAAGGACGACCCCGAACGAGAAGAGGTCGGTTCTCGCGTCCACGGCCTGGCCGCGGATCTGCTCGGGGGACATGTAGGCCACCGTGCCGATGGCTGTCCCGGGTTGCGTGGCGCTTTCGGTGGGCGTTTCGGTGTCGACGCCAGACGACTCGAAGGACAGAAGGAGCTTTGCGACGCCGAAGTCGAGGATCTTGACGTGCCCGTCCTTCGTGACGAAGACGTTTTCGGGCTTGATGTCGCGGTGGACAATCCCCTTTTCGTGCGCGGCGGCGAGACCATGCGCGATCTGGATGGCGTATGCGACGGCCTTCTTCTGCGGCAGGGGGCTACCCAGCTTCTCTCGGAGGGACTCGCCCTGCAGAAGCTCCGAGACGATGAAAGGGCTCCCCTCGTGCGACCCCACGTCGTGAACGACGAGGATGCAGGGGTGGTCGAGCTGGGACGCGGCGCGGGCTTCCTTCTCGAAGCGCGACAGCCGTTCGGGATCCGAGGCAAGCTGCTGACGAACGACCTTGACGGCGACGTCGCGCCCCAGCCGTGTGTCTTTGGCCCTATAGACCTCTCCCATGCCGCCGGCGCCGAGAGCGGCGAGGATCTCGTATGGGCCGAGGCGCGTGCCGGGGGAGAGGGCCATTGGCCTGCCTCCCCGGGTCGTTGGAAGGGGCGGGTCGTGCCCCCCCGGCGCGACGACGCTCGTTCCCGAGGCCCGTCAGGGTCGTGTTACTGCGGGAAGTCTATCCCTTCAGACGATCGAGCAGGTCAAAGTCAGAACGCGATCTTGATCGCGGCCCGGAGCTTAAGCGGGAGCGGCCTTTTCCCGGGTTCCGGAGCCGCGGTATTCTCGCCTCATGAACCTCGTGCTAGAGGGGAAGGAGCAGCCGCTCGACCGAACTCTGCCGGCGATACCACGTCCGGCGGCTGTCGCTCTTCGGCTCCGCGACCCGCGCCGATTTCGACCCGGACCGGAGCGACGTGGACTTCCTGGTCGAGTTCGACGACCCGCCGGATGGCCGATACGCGAATCAGTACTTCGGCCTGCTCAGGGACCTCGAGGTGCTTTTCGACAGACCAGTCGACCTCGTGGAATCCAGCGCGATCCGGAATCCGTGGTTCCGGCGCGGCGTCGACGCTTCGGCCACGGTGCTCTTTGCAGCCTGAATCGGCGAAGCTCCTGTGGGATGCGCGGGAAGCCTGCCGCCTGGTGCGGGAGTTCACGACCGGGCGGACATTCGACGAATACAAAGACAACGCCCTCCTCCGCTCCGGCGTCGAGAGGCAGCTCGAAATCGTCGGCGAGGCCCTCCGCCGTCTGTCCCGGATGGACCCGGAGACGGCCTCGCGCATTCCGGACGTCGAGTCGGTCGTCGGATTCCGAAACGTCCTGGCGCACGGATACGACGCCGTCAGTGATCGCGTGTCGTGGGACATCGTCCAGCGCTACGTCCCAGCTCTTCTCTCCGTCCTCGAGGGTGTCCTCGGATCCTGACCCCGCTCCCACCGGGTAGGACCTTGATGGCAACGTCGCGACCCAGTTGCACACGCCGCGCCCGGTAGACGTCGCCCACGCCGCCGGGTCCTATGGGGGAAATGACCTCGTACGAACCGAGTCGCGTGCCGGGGGCGAGACCCAAGTCGCTATCTCCGTCCTCAGGCGAACTTGTCCGTCGCGGCGACGAGGGCGCGGCAGTTCGGCGGCTCCCACGCGCTGTGGCCGGCGTCGGGCGAGATGATGAGGTCCGCCTCGGGCCACGCGCGGTGGAGCGCCCACGCACTGAAGATCGGGCAGACGACGTCGTAGCGCCCCTGCACGATCACGCCCGGAATGTGGCGGATTCTGCCTGCGTCACGCAGGAGCTGGTCGTCCGCCTCGAAGAAGCCCCGGTTCACGAAGTAGTGGGCCTCGATCCGCGCGAAGGCGAGCGCGAACTCGTCCTCCTCGTAGTGGCCCGTGAAGGCGGCATCCGGCAGGAGCTTCGACGTGGCGCCCTCCCAGCCGCTCCAGATCTTCGCGGCCGCGAGGCGCGCGGCGGGGTCGTCGCTCGTGAGGCGCCTGTGGTACGCCTTCACGAGGTCGCCGCGCTCGGCCTCGGGAATGTGCGCGAGGTACGGCTCCCACGCGTCCGGGAAGAGGATCGAGGCGCCTTCCTGGTAGAACCAGTCGATCTCCTTCTTGCGTAGCAGGAAGATCCCGCGCAGGACGAGCTCGGTGACTCGGTCCGGGTGCGTCTCGGCGTACGCGAGCGCGAGTGTCGAGCCCCACGAGCCGCCGAAGACCTGCCAGCGGTCGATCCCGAGATCCGTGCGGAGCTTCTCGATGTCCGAGACGAGGTCCCAGGTCGTGTTCGCCTCGAGGCTCGCGTACGGCGTGGACTTGCCGCTGCCGCGCTGGTCGAAGACGACGATGCGGTACTTGTCCGGGTGGAAGAAACGGCGCACCTTCGGGTCCGAGCCGCCGCCGGGGCCGCCGTGGAGGAACACGGCGGGCTTTCCTTTCGGGTTTCCGCTTTCCTCCCAGTAGATCGTGTGGATGTCCGAGACCTTCAGCATCCCCGTGCGATACGGCTCGATCGGGGGGTAAAGCCAGGTGACGGGGTCCTTGAGCGGGTGCGCCATGCGAAACCTCCGCCCCGGATCGTGCCAGAGTCCGCGCCGGAACGCCGGAAGGTCGTCCGCGGAGCCCTCAGGCCAGGTCGAAGACGAGGACCTCGGCGGCTGAGGGCGTTGAGATGCGGAGCTCTTTCTCGTCCGAGACGGCCGCGCCGTCGCCTTCGCGAAGCGCGAGGCCGTTCAGGGCGATCTCTCCCGTGGCCACGTGGACCCAGCCGTGCCGACCCGGGGCGAACGGATGCGTGATCGCGTCACCCTTCTTCAGCCGGCCGATCCGGATTGCCGCGTCCTGGCGGATCGTCACGGCGTCGGGACCCGGCTTCCGCGCCGCAACGACGTGGAGGCGGCCGTCGAGAAGCGCCGGGTCGAGCGCCTTCTCCTCGTAGCCGGTCGCGAGGCCCTTGGCCTCCGGGACGATCCAGATCTGGAGGAAGTGAAGCGGATCGGTCTTCGAGGGGTTGAACTCGCTGTGCCGGATGCCGGTTCCGGCGCTCATCCGCTGGACCATTCCCGGGCGGAGGACCGAGCCCGAGCCGAGGCTGTCCTTGTGCTCGAGCGCCCCCTCGAGAACCCAGGACACGATCTCCATGTCTCGGTGGCCGTGCGTGGGGAAGCCGGCCCCCGGGACGACGCGGTCGTCGTTGAGGACCAGAAGGCTCCGGAATCCGGCGTGCCGCGGGTCCCAGTGCTCCCCGAAGGAGAAGGTGTGGCGGCTGTCGAGCCATCCGACTTCGGTGTGGAAGCGTTCGGCGGCGGGGCGCAGGGTGATCATGAAACGTCCTTCGCGAGGTCGGCGACCGTCGTCTTTCTCATTACGTCGAAGACGCGGGAACGGACGGGGGCGAAGAGGCGCCCGGCGGGGCCCTGTAGCGCCGGGAAGGCGGCCTCCAGCTCGTCGTACCCCTCGAGGGCGAGGACGACGTCGGCGACGGTGATCTCGGAGGCCGGGCGCCCGAGAACGAAACCTCCGGTCCGCCCGCGCTTGCTCCGGAGGACGCCCCGCTCGACGAGGCGCTGGAGCACCTTCGCGAGGAACGGCGCCGGGACATTCGCCGCGCCGGCCAGCGCCTTCGGACGCGGCCCGACGCGAGGGGCCCGCGGCCGTCGAAGTACGGGAGCGCGGCGAGGGCGACCTCGGCGGCCCGGGAGAGGAGCACGAGTGCCGCCTGCTCAGCCCACCTGGCGGAGGGCGCTGGTGGCCCGCCGGGGGACTTGGCTTCGCTCGCCCCCGGACCCCCCGCGCTCAGACAGGTCATCCGACTTGCCTCAATGCGCTGGTGATTTTCGTGAACGCGGCCCGGCCGGCGGGAAAGACGCCTCCGAAGAAGCCCATGGCCAGCGAGAAGACCATCCCCGTCGCCATCAGCCCGGGCGTCAGCCGGAAGGCGAAGACCACCTCGGAGAAGGTGGCGAAGTTCGTAGTCCCGGTGACGCCGGACAGGGCCAGCTTCACCGCCAGCCAGCCGAGGGCGCAGCCGAGGATCCCGCCGAGGAGCGCGAGGACGATCGACTCGAGGACGAACGAGGCCATGATCGAGACCCGCCCGAAGCCGAGGGCGCGAAGCGTGGCGATCTCGCGGGTCCGCGCCGAGACGGCGGCGTACATGGTGTTCATGGCGCCGAAGCAGGCGCCGATCGCCATGACGACGCCCACGAAGACGCCGAGGAACTTGATCGGCGCCGCCGTGGAGGTCTGCTCGTCGTAGTACTTCCGCTCGATCTTCCCCTCGAGGGCGAGGCGCGGGTCCCCGGCGAGCCCGGCGAGGAACTGGTCGCGCCCCGCGCGGTCGGTCGTGCGCACGAGGACCGACGAGTAACCGAGTCGCTTGAAGTCCGAGGCCATCCCCTCCACGTCGGTCCAGATCTCGCTGTCGGGGGCCGTGCCGCCGGCGTCGAAGAGGCCCACGACGGTCCAGCGGTAGGCGCCGAACTTGATCGTCTGCCCGACGTCGCAGTTCGCGAACCGCCGCTCGACGCTCTTCGAGACGACGACCTCGGACCGTCCGGGCGTGAACATCCGCCCCTTGTCGAGGTCGAAGGTGGGGCGCAGCTTCACGGCCTTCTCGCCGACGCCGCGGATCGTCACGTTCGAGGAGCCGCCTCCCTGCTTCTCGAGGTTCACGACGACGACCAGCTCCGGCGAGGCCAGCGGCTTGCCGTCGGTGTCCTTCGCGATGCCGGGGAGCGTCTCGATAAGGGGCACCTGGTCGCGCCCGATGCCCGACTGCAGCTCCGACTGCGAGTTCTGCCGTAGGACGAGAACGTTCTGGTCCGACCCCGACGCCGTGAAGACGCGGGTGAGCCCCTCGCCGAGCGCCATGACACAGAGGAAGACCGCCACGACGAGGCCGATGCCCAGCACGGTGAGCCCCGTCGTGATCTTCCGGACGAAGAGGTTGCGCCAGTTGTACTTCAGCGGGATCGAGAGCATGGGACCTCCCTCAGGCCACCTGCCGGAGACCGTCGACGATGGAGCGCTGGGCCGAGCGGACGGCCGGCACGAGACCGGCGAGAATGCCGACGAGAATCGTCGTGACGAAGGCCGTCGCGAGCACGGCCGGGAAGAGCTTCATGGTCGCCGCGAAGCCGGCGAGCGGGGAGTAGAGAAGGAAGGCCTTCAACCTCGGGAGCACCGCCGCGAAGACGAGGACGCCCGCGAGGCCTCCCGCCAGGGCGAGAAGAAGGCTCTCCCCGAGGAGCAGGCCGAAGATCGTCCTCTTGGGGTAGCCGATGGCGCGGAGGACGGCGATCTCGGTGATCCGCTCGCGGGCCGCCATCGCCATCGTGTTCCCGGCGATCAGCAGGATGACGAGCGCGATGATGACGGCGAGCGACCTCACGAGGAGCTTCACGTTCCCGAGGAGGCCGATGAACTGGGTCTGGAACTCCTTCTCCGTCTCGGCGCGGACCGGCCGGTCGGAGTTCTCGAAGAGCGTGTTGATCTGAGGGATGAGCCGTTCGACGGCCGCCGCCGAGTCGGCCTTGATCCAGATGTTCGTCGTGTACCCCGCGCGCGCGGGCCACCGCTCGTCGAGGAGCTTCTGGTTGAAGAAGAGGATCGACTCGTCCTGCCCCTCGTAGACGGCGCGGATCGTGAACTCGTAGGTGCCCGGCCAGATGTCCCCCTTCAGCGTCACCTTCTGGCCCAGCTTCCAGCCGTACTTCCGCATCAGGAGCCGCCCCACGAGGGCGCCGCTCCGGTCGCGCTTCCACTCCTCGGCGGAGCCCTCGACGACCTTCGCCTCGTCGAAGACGTCGAGGAGCACCTCGGGGTCGACCCCGAAGCGCTGGAAGATGTTGAAGGTCGAGAAGTCGACGTACTGCCCGCCGAACCAGTTGAAGGGAGTAGCGGCCTTCACGCCGGCGAGATGGCGGATCTTCTCCACGTGCGTCCCGGGGACGAAGTTCGCGATCGAGACCTTGTGCCGGACGGCGATCCGGTACATCCCGGCGCCGCCGGACGGGTCGGCATCGAGCGTGGCGAGGAGCGTACCGAGGATGCAGATGACGAAGAAGGGAAGGAGGATCGACCCGATCGTCAGGGAAGAGCGCGTCTTCTTGCGGAGGAGGTTCTTGACGACGAGCGGCAGGTACTTCATCACGCGACCCGCCGCAGGCCGTCCACGATGGAGCGGCGGGCGGTCTGCATCGCCGGGACGACGCCCGCAAGGACGCCGACGCCCACGGCCACGACGAAGCCGAGGGCGAGCACCTCGGGAAAGAGAGTGAAGTTCGATGCGAAGGCCCCCGCCGGGCTGTTCGAGAGGCCGCGCTTGAGACCCGGCACGAGGAGGGCGAAGAGGACGAGGCCGAGGACGCCGCCGGTCAGGGAAAGGGCGAGGCTCTCCGCGAGGACGAGGCCGAAGACGGCCCGCTTCGTGTAGCCGAGCGTCCGGAGGACCGCCATCTCGGTCACCCGCTCGCGGGCCGCCATGGCCATCGTGTTGGCCGAGATCAGGAGGACGACGAGGCCTATGACGAAGCCGATGGCCCCGATCAGGAGCTTGACGTTCCCGAGCTGCTGGACGAAGCCCATCTGGAAGGCCTTCTCGGTCTCGGTCTTCGTCGGGGCGGGCGAGTTCTCGAAGAGGGCGTCGATCTCCTTCGACAGGCGGGCGGCGGCGGCTCCGTCCGTGGCCTTGACGTAGACCGTGCCGGTCTGTCCGGCCACCCGCGGGAGGGCCTCTTCGAGATACTTCCGGTTGAAGAAGACGGCCCGCGCCGTGCCCGGCTCGGGCAGGTCGTAGACGCCGCGGATCGTCAGCTCCAGGTTCACCGGGTAGATGTCGCCGATCAGGGTGACCTTCTGGCCGAGCCTCCAGCCGTACTTCCGGAACGAGTCGACCCCGACGACGCAGCCGGTCCGGTCGGCGAGCCACTCTTCGTTCGAGCCCTGCAGGATCTTCGCGTCGTCGAAGACCCGGAGGAACGTCTCGGGCTCCACGGCGAAGCGCGGAAAGAATTTCCTTGCCGAGGCGTCGATGTACTTCCCGCCGAACCAGCTGAACTTGGTGGCGGCCGCCACGCCGGGCAGCCGGGCGATCTGGTCCGCGTAGGTGACGGGGATCGGTACCGCGAGCGAGACCTGGTGCCGCGTGACGAGCCGGAACATCCCGCGCGTGGCCGCCGGGTCGGGCCGATCGAGGGCGCGGACGAAGGTCGCCAGAAGGCAGATGACGAGGAGCGGCAGCACGATCGACGCGACCGTCAGGGTCGATCGCGTCTTCTTCCGGAAGACGTTCTTGAAGACGAGGGGGAGGAACTTCACCGCCGCGCGTCAGCTCCCGGCCGCCGCTGCGATCGCGGCTGCCATCCCGACCTCCTTCTGGTCCCCCGTGGCCCGGATGTCCTCCTTGAGGACCCCCTTGTCGAGGTGGACGAGGCGGTGCGCCCGCGCGGCGGCGCGCGGGTCGTGCGTGACCATGACGATCGTCTTGCCGAACTCGTCGTTCAGCCGCTCGAGGAGGACGAGGATCTCCTCGGCGCTCTTCGAGTCGAGGTCGCCCGTCGGCTCGTCGGCCACGAGGAGCTTCGGGTCGGTGGCGATCGCGCGCGCGATGGCGACGCGCTGCTCCTGCCCGCCGGAGAGCTGCCGCGGATAGTGGTCCACCCGGTCGGAGAGGCCGACGATCGAAAGGGCCAGCTCCACCTGCTTGCGCCGACGGGAGCGGGAGAGGTCGGTCAGGAGAAGCGGCAACTCCACGTTCTCGAAGGCCGTCAGGACGGGAACGAGGTTGTAGAGCTGGAAGATGAACCCGACGTTCCGGCTCCGCCACTTCGCCAGGGCCGCCTCGCCCATCCCGTGGATCTCCTGCCCGCCCACGGTGATCCGCCCCGAGGTCGGGCGGTCGATCCCCGCGACGAGGTTCAGGAGCGTCGTCTTGCCGGAGCCCGACGGCCCCATGAGGGCGATGAACTCTCCCTCGTCGACCGCGAGGTTCAGCCCCGTCAGGACGGTGAGCGACTGCGTGTCGCGCTGATACGCCTTGACGAGATTCTCGATCCGGATGAACGGCTCGGCCATGGAGTCTCCTTCGCTATTCCTTCTTGACGCGGACCTTCTGGTCGGCGCGCCAGGCGCGGGCGCCCGCCGCGTCGGCGACGACCTCTTCGCCTCCGGCCGCCCCCGAGGTGACCTCGATCTGGGAGAGAGCGGCGGTTCCGAGGGCGAGCGGCTTGAAGATCGCCCGGTCGCCCTCTACGAAGAGGGCGCCCTTCTTTCCGTCCACCTCGACGACGGAGGCCGACGGGATCATCACCCTGGCCTTCGCCCCCTCGGCCGGCCGGGCGCCCGGGTCAAGAAAGACGACGCGGCACGACATCTCGGGCAGGACGCGGGCGTCGCGGTCGAGGATCTCGACCTTGACCTTCACCGAGCCCTTCTGCCGGTCGGCGGTCGGAACGATCTGGCGGAGGCGCGCCCTGTAGGGGCGGTCGGGGTAGGCGTCGAGCGTCACCTGCGCGGGCTGCCCCAGGGAGAGCTTCCCGAGGTTCTGCTCGTTGATGTCGGCTTCCATCTCCAGCGAGCCGAGGTCGACGATGACGGCGAAGGTCGCGCCGGCCGAGCCGGCCCCGCCGAATCCCTGCGGGGCGACCGTCTCGCCGAGAAACGCCTTCTTCACCGTGACGACGCCGTCGATCGGCGCGTAGATCTCGGCGTTCTTGATCAGCTCCTCGGTGTACCGGACCTGCTGCTCGATGGAGGCGATCTGGGCCGCCAGCGACCGCACCTGCGAGTCGGCGGCATCGAACGCCTGCTGGGTCCCGATCTTGTCCTCGAGGAGCGCCTTCGCCCGCTCGCGGTCCCGCTTCGCGTTGTCGAGCTGGGCGAGGATCTGGTCCTTCGTGGCGAGGTACTGCTTCTTCTGGGCCTCCAGCTCCTGCGACTCGAGCCGGGCCACGAGCTCGCCCTTTTTCACGCGCTGCCCTTCCTCCAGGTTCAGCCACGCGATCCGCCCGACCGACTTGGGCGAGATCTCCGCCTTCGACCGGGCCACGATGTAGCCCGAGGCGGTCAGGACGGTGGAGGCCTGAGTCGGCGTGACGAGGGCGATGCGCGTCGTCGTCACTTCCGGCGGGCGGAGGGTGACGCTGCCGCTTCGCCGCGCCCAGATCAGGACGGCGGCGACGCCGACGACGAGAGCTGTGGCGAGGACGACCCAGAGGAGGCGCCGGCCGCGGGGGGGCTCGTCCCGGTCGATCCGGAGCGCGGAGAGATCGGCCGTCTTGTTGAGTGGTTCCATGCGGAAAAACGAGTCTACAGCGACACCCCGCGGGGCGCGCCGCTGCCTTCTACGACGGGAGGATCGTCCGGGTTCTCAGCCGGCGCCGCGGCCGGACGGGAGGGCGTTCTTCAGGGCGTCGAGAAACCGCTCGAGGTGTCGCCACTCCGTCCTTGCGCTTCCGACGGCGGCCCGGAGCACGACCCGGCCGCCGACCGCGGTGTGCGAGATGAAGCTCCGGCCGTCCGCGTTGACCGCCTCGAGGATCCGCAGGTTCGCAGCGTCGGCCTCCCCGGGCGGGAGCCCCTGGGGGGCCCAGCGGAAGACGACGACCGAGAAGGGGGCCGGCGCCACGATCACGATCCCGGGGATCTTCTCCAGCTCGTCCTTCAGCCGGCGGGCGAGCGCGAGGTGCTTCCGGACGATCTCCCGGACACCCTCCACGCCGAAGGCCCGGAGGGTCATCCACATCTTCAGGGCGCGGAAGCGCCGGCCCAGCTGGATGCCGTAATCCATGTACTCACGGACGCTCCCCGCCCGGTTCTCGGGCGTCTCGAGGTAGACGGGGACGACCGAGAAGGCCCGGCGGACGCGCTCCATCCGCTTGAAGAACAGCGCGGTGCATTCGAGGGGGACGAGCATCCACTTGTGCGGGTTGAAGAGGAGCGAGTCGGCGCGCTCCCACCCGTCGAACAGGGGGCGCATCTCGGGGAGGGCGGCTGCCGAGCCGGCGTACGCCGCGTCGACGTGAAGCCAGATCTTCTCGCGCTCGCAGATGGTCGCGAGGGCGGGGCAGGGGTCGACGCTCGTGACGCCCGTCGTCCCGACCGTCGCCACGACGGCGACCGGCACGCGCCCGGCGGCGCGGTCCTCCGCGACGGCCTTCTCCAGTGCGTCGGGGCGCATCCGGAACGCCGCGTCGACGGGGATCTTCCGGAGGCCTGAGGTCCCGAAGCCGAGGACGACGCACGCCTTGTCGATGGAGGAATGGGCCAGCTCCGAGGCGTAGACGACGCCCGGCGGCCGGCCCGCGAGTCCCGTCTTCCGGAGGTCGGGGAAGGCCTGTTCGCGGGCGGCGACGAGCGCGATGAGGGAGCCGCTCGAGGCGGTGTCGGCGAGCTGCCCGTCGAAGCCGTCGCGTCCCCACGGAAGACCGACGATGGAGAGGAGCCACCGGACGACGACCTGCTCCATCTCGGTCAGGACGGGCGACGTCCGCCAGAGGATCCCGGTCTGGTTGTAGCCGGCGGCGAGGAAGTCCCCGACGACGGCCGGGGCCGCGCCGGTGTTGGCGAAGTAGGCGAGGTAGCCCGGGTGCTGCCAGTGCGTCAGGTTCGGCTCGACGATCGCGTCGAGGTCGCGCTCGATCGCCTCCCACGGCTCGGGCTCCTCGGGGGGCTCGGGCGGGAGCGCGGCGATCACCTCGCCGGGCTTCGTCCGCGCGAGGACCGGCCGCGACTCGAGGGTCTCGAAGTAGCGGGTCAGCCGGTCGACGGCGGCCGTCGCCATCCTCCGGAACTCTTCGGGAGCGAAGTCCGCGTTCATGCGGGCGAGTCTACGTCGGGAGCGTGCCGCCTTCGGCGACACCCTCACGGCTCGGCGACGACCGTCGCGCGGGCGATGCCGGTGCGGGTCTCGAGAAGGTCGGTGACGGAGACTGAGAGGCTCCACGTGCCGGGCGGGAGCGTCAGGGTCAGCGTCTTGACGGCCTGGCTTCCGGATGCGGCGGAGTACTCCGGTCCGGTCATCGTGAGGAAGAGATCCTCGGTGAAGGTGTCGCGTCCCTTCCCCTCGGTGGAGTCCGCCACCACGTCGATCCGGGTCGAGGCGACCATGGCGTCCTCCTCGGGAAGGAACCGGAGATCGTCGTACGGAATCAGGACGTCGAGCTTGTAGAGGTTCTTTCCACCGATGGACGGCGCCGCGCTCTTCCCCTTCCACGCGAGGGCTACGGCGATCGGCCGGGCGACCTGCCGGGCGGTGCCGGGGCGCTTTTCGTCGATCCCTGCGCGGAGGCGCTGCCGGTCGGCCCCGGCGACGGCGGCCGGCGCCGTGGAGGCCGGAGCCTTCGGCCGGTAGGCCGAGCGGGCCAGGGCGCGGGCCCCCGGGCGCTTCACGCGGACGTCTACCTTGTACGACCGCCGCGGGTCGACGTCGGTCATCCGGAGACCCAGCCGGTACGAGCCGGACGAGGTGGCGTCGACGATCGTGGCCAGAGACCGGCCGAGATCGCCCGGCTGCAGGCGCGAGATGCCGCCGGTGACGGCGGCGAGGTTCGTGCCGGACTCCTGCACGTTCCGCCGCTCGCTCGAAAGGGGGCGGTTGCGCTCGCCGCGCCCCTGCTCGGCCGTCGGAAGGTCGGTCGCCCGAGAGGGATCGAGGAAATGGAGGGTGATCCCGGTCGCAGCCAGCCACTTCTCGAAGTCGTCGTATTCGGAAAGTGGCATGGCCGAGAGGCCGGAGGCGCCGGAGCCCGGCATCCCCGGGACGGCGGCGGCGGTCCGCGGGTCGCCGAAGGTGTTTCCGGTCATCGCGGCGCGCGAGGCGGCCTCCGCCGCGTTGAGGAGGTTGAAACCGGGATAGCGCTCGAATCCGCGCGAGACCAGGACGAGCGTCCTCCGGCCGTCGAGGTCGGCGAAATCCCGGCAGACGGCGCGAAGCCCCTCGATGAGATCGCGGACCCGACTCCGCTCCCCCTGGAGGTACTGGCCGATCTGCCGCCAGGAGTCGGCGAGCGGGCGCGGGTCCTTCGACGTCCGGTAGAAGTCGATCGCCTGGACAAGGCCGTCGAGGAGCTGCCGCTCGACCTGCACCCGGGCTTCGTACGAGCGGGGGTTCTCGACGCTCGCCGGGGAGCCGGCGCCTCCCGGGCGGACCGAGACGGCCGCATCGCGCGCTTCCTGGATCGCGGACGTCACGATCGAATCGAGCGCGGCGGACACGCGGTCGATCACCTCGTCCTCCCAGACGAGGGTCGCCGGGCGCGCGAAGTACGACACGACGGAAAAGCGGGCCGGCGCGGGGACGAGTCCGACGGCCTTCTCGACGGCGGGCGCCGCCTCGCGGATCGCGGACTCCGGTAGATCCTCGACGTCGAAGAAGAAGAGGACGTGCGGCGCGGCTCCGGGCGCGGGACGCGCGGGGGTCGTCGTTCCGGCCATGACTTCGGAAGGCGGGGGGACGGCGGGCGGCGCGGCGGCGGGGGGCGTGGCTCCCGGGGCGCGCGGCGTCACAGGCGGATCGAAGAACTCGATCGGTTGGGCCTTGCCGGCGATCCGGACCTCGAAGTCGTCTTTCGTCAGGTCCGGGACGGGCCGGTCCTTCCCGTCGAGGACGAGAACGTCCAGCTCGAGGATGTCGACGTCGACGCGCGTCACGACCTGGCCGGGGCGTGCCGGGGTGGGCGTCGGCGACGGCTGCTGTGCCGGCGCCGGGACGGCGAGGAGCCCCGCGAGCAGCACGGCGAAGAGCCGGCGAAGGGACGTGGTCAGGTCGGAATCTTTCCGCGGACCGAGGAGAGGGAGCGGGTCGATCCGGTCTGTTTGGCTCCTTCGGGAATGGAGAGCGGCCCCGTCTTCAGGTCCTCGCGGATGATCAGGTCGAGGAAGAGGGTCCGAACGCCGTCCTGCCCCTGGGACTTGAAGATGCGGCGGACCTCCTTCGGCGAAAGCTCGACGCCGGTCATCGCCTTCAGGTACTGGCAGAAGACCGTGGCCCGCGAGCGGAAGGAGATGATGAGGATGAGGAGGAGGATCAGGGCGAAGCCGAGCGGCGCGACATCGACGAGAGTCTTCATTTCGAACACGGAACTCACATCGGGAAGCTTCAAACGCGCCTCCGCCTCGGGGGAGATCTTCCCGGGAATGATACCCCGCTGTCGGCGCCGCCCCTAGTCGCTGGCGTGCGCTCCCCGCGGAATCTCCCGGAAGCGTGAGGCCCTCCCGCCCATCGACCACCGGAGCCAGTCGAGGGCGGCCCGGGCCCTCGCGGCGTCGCCGCAGGTGAAGAGGTCGACCGCCGCCTCCCCGCGTTCCGGCCAGGTGTGGATCGTCAGATGCGACTCGGCGATCACGGCGACGCCGCTGACCCCCTGCGGCTCGAGGCGGTGGAGGTGAAGGCCGAGGAGCGTCGCCCCCATCTGGTCCACGGTCGCCATCAGCAGCCGCTCCAGGAAGACGTCATCGTTGAGAATCTCGAACGGGACCCCGGCGACGTCGAGGAGGAGGTGGATACCGAGGGCGTGCGTCATGCCGGCTCCGGAAGGCCCATGGCGCGGGCCGCGGCGCGGTTCTCGGGACGGATCTTCCAGATGAAGCCGTCGAGGACGTAGTGCGTCGCCTGCGGCAGGGCGAGGAGCGGGACGATCAGGGTGAGAAGCAGCGCCCCGGGGTCGACTCCGGGCCCGGGGAAGATCGCCCGGTTCTCGTGCCAGACGAGGCGGTCCCAGCCCCACTCCTCGAGAAACGCCACCACGACGAGCGGCAGGAGGAAGAGGACGGCGCTCCGGGCCCCGAAGTCGGACAGGGTCCGTGGCCGGCCTTCCGCGGAGCGCGCCGCCGCGCGCGCCCTCTCCGTGAAGAAGACGAGGCCGAAGTACGGGACGCCGTGGACGATTACGTTCGTCACGGTGAAAGCGTAGTCGGAGTTCAGGACCACGATGCCCCCGAACCACATCAGGACGGTGGAAGCGACGACGAGATGCTTGCCCCACGAGACGGGGAGGCCTTGGCGGACGCGGGCCAGCTCCTTCACGAGCCAGGCTGCGAAAACGCCCGCGTAGAGGACCATCGCGGCGAGGCTCACCGCCGGCGGCAGCCCCCCGAGAAAGTCCCCCTGCAGGAACCAGTGGAAGCGGCGCGGCTCGTGGGCGTGCCAGAAGAGGAGCGGGACGAGCGTGGCGCCGTAGATGACCGCCGCGTCCAGATGGCGCGCGAGACCGTTCTCTTCGCCGTTCTTCCGCCGGTAGAGCGCCACCCACCCGTACTGCTGCCGGACGAAGTGGAAGACGGCGACGTAAGCCAGGACGCGCCAGAAGAGGAGCGGCGACAGGGAGTGGAGGACGACGCCCGCCGCGTAGCAGGCGGCCGGCACGGCGAGGTAGAGCAGGGCGCGGCTTCGGAACTCCTCGCGGTCGGCGTAGACGCGCCAGCCGGTCGACCAGACGTGCGCCACGTCGACGAAGACGACCGCCCCTACCCAGAGCCAGAGAGGTGCGTCGCCGTCCAGCTGCCCGGTCCAGTGTCCGATCAGGAGGAGAAGCAACGCAGCCGCCGTCGAGCCTCCGAAGAGGCCGAGGTCGACGCGCTTCGAGAAGAGCCAGGAGTCCACGGGCCCGGCGATGTTATCGCCGGGCCCCGGGGCATGCCGCCGACCCTCGCTGCTACTTGACGGGACTCCAGCTTTTGTCCGGGTTGTAGCGCTCCATGGCGCGGAACGTCTCGAGCGTCTTCGGCCCGAGGTCCTTCTCGTAGACGATGCCGTCGTGGCTGACGATGAAGGTCTTGACGCCGGAGACGCGGTAGTCGGCCGGCGCGGCCACGAGAGCGAAGCCCCCGATCATCACGCCCTTCACGACGAAGTCGATCTCCCCGAGCGGCGCCGCCGGGCCCTGACCCTTCAGGACCTTGAAGTAGTAGCCATGGAATGGCTCGGTCTTCTTCGAATACCCTTCCGCAATCGCGCGGGCGAGCCCCTCTCCGAGCGGCCCTCCCGGTGTCCCGTCCGGGTTCAGCCAGGCGAGGCCGTCCTGCTTTCCGGGAGTGGCGATGACCTTCTGTGCGTATTGGTTCACCGGGGAGCCGTCGTGCTTCTCGGCCGCGTACGCGTGCTGCGCCTCGACGTAGTTGCGGCAGGCCGCGATGGCGTTCAGCTCGTTGCCTCCGATACGGCGATAGAGAACTTCCTTCCGGCCCGATTTCGAGTCAAAGAGCCACTTGCCCCCCCTTCGGACGATCGGGATCGGCATCGGCCAGTCCTCGTTTCCGATCGAGAGGATCGCGAGATTCGCGTTCTTCGCGTCGGGGACGACTGCGTTCTTTTCGCGGGCCTTGGCGGCGAACGCTTCGAGCTGGTGTCTGTCCTGAACCGGGTCCGCCGTTGCGACGAGGTCCGCGCCGTCCGGCCCGAGGATCTCCTTCAGGGCCGGGACGTCGTACTGCGCGGCTGCGGAGATCAACGCGTCGGCGGCCGACCGCGCGGAGTCGAACGTCCGCTGGTGAACGGCGACCGGGGCCTTCTTTGCCGCCGGCGCTGCAGGTTCCGCGCCGTCGAGGGCGGGCGCGAAGAGGAGGGCACAGACGATTCCGGAGCCAAGCCACTTCTTCATGACGCTCACCTCCGCCCTCCGCCGCTTCTTCCGCCGCCGCCGCTTCTCCCCCCGCCTCCGCCCATGCTCGAAGAGCCGCGGGAGCTGCTCGCCTTGGCGCTGCTGCCGCTGTAACCGCCCGAGCCGCCGCCGAAGGCGCTGGAGCTTCCGCCTCCACCGCCGCGACTGCTGGCGCTGGGGCTCGCTCCAGCTCCGCTGCCGCCCCGGGTGCTGGCGCTGGGGCTCGCTCCGGCGCCGCCACCGCGGCTCCCGCTGCTGCTTCCCATGTTTCCGCCCCCGAGAGCCGCCTGGCTTCCGCCGCCACCGCGCGTGCTCGCGCTGGGGCTCGCTCCGCGGCCCCCTTGCGAGCCGCCCTTGGCCGACCCGCCGTACTTGTTCGCCGATGCCTGGCTCGAGTAGGGCGCGCCTCCGCGGTGCGCGGAGTTGTGCTGCCAGCTCCCGCCGCCGCTGCCCCCTCCGCGGTTGACGTTCGTGTTCTTGTTGAAGTTGTTGTTCACATTGACGTTGACGTCGTTGTGGCCCCAGCCGCAGCCGCAGCACGAGCCGCCCCAGACGGCCGCGCCGATCATGACGCCGGCCGTGAAGGAGACAAGCGCGGCGCCATAGGGAGGCGGAGGAGGGTAGTAGACCGGCGGGTAGGGGTAGACCGGCGGCGGGTAGACGACCGTCGGGTTGTAGGAAGGGACGTAGATGACCTCGGGGTTCGCCTGCTGGACGACGATGACCGTCTTCTGCTCGACGACCTGCGTCTCGACCTTCTGCTGCTCGTTCGTCTTCAGGGCGCCCTTGTCCTGGGCCTTCTTCCTCATCCGCTGACAGGCGTCCATCACGTCGGCTTGCTGGTCGAGGAAGGCGTCCCCCAGCTGCGTCGTCCACTGGATGTCGTCCGCGAGCCGCTTCACGACCTCCGGGACCGCCGCCATCGACTGGATGGCCGGATCCCACGGCTGCTTGGCGACGGCGTCGGCCAGCGCCTTGTCCTTCAGGTTCTTGTTCTTGTCGAGCCATTGCTGGAGCTGGACGATCTCGAGCGGGTAGGTGGACGCCACGAGCGTCTGGGCGAGAAGCGGGTCGGGGTAGAGGGCGATCGGAGCCACCAGCGAATCGAGCTGGTCCGGAGGGAGCTTCACGGGAGCCGGCTCGGCCTGAGCGGCCGGCGCCGGTTTTGCCGCCTCCTGCGCGAGAAGTTCGCCCTCGCCGGGGACGAGGAACGCGGTGCAGACGAGAGCGAGAAACGTGCGGAAAGACTTGTTGCGGCGTCGGGGTCGGAGCGAGAAGGGCATCATGGCCACTCCTTAATCTGTCGCGAGGATAGGAGCCTTGCTTCGCACCGGCAAGGGTTCGGTGGACTCAGTTGCGTCACGGGGCCCCGCCCATTCCCAGCGAGTCGGCGCGGTCGGCGCGGGTCCGGTCCTCGGCGTCGTGGAAGTTCCGGCCGACCGTGCGCTGCAGCAGGTCGAGCTCCTCCCTGAGCCGGACGGCCCGCTCCTCGGGCACGACCCGGATCAGGGCCTCCAGCATGGCCCGCAGCCTGCGGGCGATCTGGATGCTGTCCCTGCCGTAATGCCGGATCTCGGTGACCGCGAGGCCGACGAGGTCGTCCCAGTTCGGCGTCCGGTACGAGAGACGCACTCGACCCGTCTCGTCTCGGACCTGGCCCGTGTCCAGGTCCCTGAGGCCGGTGGATCGGAGCAGGTGGTGAAGCTGGTCGATGGCGAGGACGGCGGTCGTCGGGTCGTTGATCGCGGGCGACAGGGCCTTCGCGGCCACGTCGACGATGATCCGGAACGCGAAGGCCGGGTCCTGCTCCATGGTCCGTTCCGGCCCGATGGCGATGGACTGCTGAAGGTTCCGCTCCTCGATGTCGCTGCCGCCATAGAGACGGAACAGCGGGTCTCCCTGCGCGACGAAGTCCCCGACCTGGGGGACGACTTCGATCAGGCAGTCCGCCCGCCGGGCCAGGGCTGCCAGGCCGGCCGGATCGAACGCCAGGACGACGCCGGGGCGGGAATTCGCCACGGTGCGCCGGGCGTCGGCGGTCTTCAGGGCCGGGGACGGGTCTGCGGCGGGCCCACCCGGCGCGACGGGATGGGGATAAACCTCGTCGATGACGTCGTGTCCCACGAGGCCGATCGATGTCAGGACGCTGACGGGCCGGAGCGACTTTCCCACCTTGTCGATCAGGTAGAGGAAGACGCCGATCGACGCCACGCTGCTCCAGGCGGCCAGAAACGCCGACGGCCGCGGCAAGGAGTCTTCGATCCGGACCACCACGGCCAGGTCGAAGGTGAAGACGAAGACGAAGAGCGACAGCGACAGCTTGAGCACCCTGTTCCGGTAGAAGTGGGCAATGATCCGCGGCGTAAGCTGGGCGCTCGCGAGCTGTACGGCCAGGAGCAGGATCGAGAAGACGAAAACGATGAACGTCAGCAGGGAGGAGGCGAGGGCGGTCAGGAGGACTCGCGCGCCTTCCACGCCGACGCGCGGTTGCCACCACGCCAGGTGATCCGCGGACTGCATGAGGCGGTTCGCGACCAGCGCGGCGAGGAGTCCGAGGAGCGGTGGCAGCCAGACCGAGTTCTTGAGAAAGCTCCTGAGGCGGTACCGCTGCAGCCAGGTCATGAAACCGACCGCGACTCGGCATTGCCGTCGCCTTTCACCCAGGCCTGGACGAGCGTGTAGGTGACGGCGAGGACGACCGGGCCGACGAAGATCCCGATGAGTCCGAAGGAGACCATGCCGCCGATGACCCCGGCGAAGATGAGGAGGAGCGGAAGGTCAGCCCCCTTCTTGATGAGAACGGGTTTCAGGAAGTTGTCGGAGAGCCCGGCCACGGCCGACCAGACGAGGAGGAACGTCGCCCACGCGGGGCTCAGGGCGCTGAAGGCCCAGATGACCACGAGCAGCAGGACGGGGAGTGGCCCGATCTGGGCGATGGCCAGGACGAACATGAGCGCCGTGAGGACCCCCGCGAACGGCACGCCGGCGATCAGGAGGCCGAGGCCCGCGAGAAGCGACTGGGCGACCGCGGTCACGATGACCCCCATGGCCACGGCGCGGATCGCCCCGCCGGCCAGCTCCACGCTCGCTTCGCCCTTCGGGCCGGCGAGGCGCCGGCTGAAGGCCTTGACGCCGGCGACGGCGCTTTCGCCGGACGAGTACATGACGGCCGTGATGATGACCGTCAGGAGGAACTGCACGAGGAGGTTCGTGACGCTTCCGATCCGCGCCGCGAGCCAGTGCGCGCCGCTGCTGACGTAGGGCGACGCTTCCTTGAGGAGGGCCGGCAGGCCCCTCTCCATCGCATCGTTCCATGTGGCGGCCGCCTTCGCGCCCGCGAGCGGAACCTTCTCCAGCCAGGACGGTGCCGGCGGGAGCGGACGCGTCGAGAGCTTCTGCGCGAACCCGGCTATGGCGTCGGTGTGCGTCACGATGGCGGCCAGCCCGGCGAGGAGTGGCACCATGACGACGGCGAGGAGCGCGACCGTCATGACGGCGACGGCGAGCTTCCTCTTGCCCCAGAGGGCGCGCTCGAGCGCCCGCATCAGCGGCCAGGTCGCGACGGCGATCAGGGTGGCCCAGACGATGGCGACGAGGAACGGGCTCAGGATCCAGAGCGAGGACGCGATCAGAAGGCCGAGGAAGAGGATGGCGAGGACCGTCCGGGGGAGGTCGGCGCGCGGCTCGTTCATCGGGGACGGACCTCCTTCGGCAGTTTCGGAACCGCGAGCGTCTGCGAGGCGCTTCCGTTCGTGCAGGTAAGACTAACCGGGCTCGGGAGGGACGTGACCTCGTAAGATTACGGGGCTCTTCGCCGGGGAGTCTGTGGAGACCCCGGGGTTGGCGCCCGGCACCGATGACCGAACAGACGAGCGTTTCCGCGGATCGCCTCGAGAACCGTCTCGAGTTCGAGATGCTGCTGGCCGATCTCTCCTCGAGATTCATCAACCTCGCCCCGGCGGCGGTGGACGCCGAAATCCAAGACGCGCTGCGCCGCATCTGCGAGCCTCTCGGCATCGATCTCGCCGTGCTCTGGCAGTGGTCGGGTGCGGCTCCGGCCCTCATCGCGCCCACCCACGCCTATTACGCTCTGGAAGCGCTGCGACGCGACGAGCCGCTTCGACAGGAGTCCTTCCCATGGTATGTCGGCCAGATGCTGGCAGGCCGCACGGTTGCCTTTTCTTCGGTGGAGAAGATGCCGGCGGAGGCTGCCATCGACCAGGCGAGCAGCCGCCGGTTCGGCGTCCTGTCGAATCTGACCCTCCCTCTCTCGGTAGGGGGCGAGCCGCCCGTGGGCGCCCTGGGCTTCAATACCGTGCAAAGGGAGCGCAACTGGCCGGACGTCCTCGTGAACCGGCTGCAGCTCGTCGCGCAGGTCTTTACGAACGCGCTGGTCCGGAAACGCTCTGACGAGACGCTTCGCACGAACGAGGTTCGGCTGGCGTCGGCGGCAGACCTTGCCGGCCTCGCGTTCTACGAGGTGGACTTCGCCCGGGGCGTCATGTACGTCGACGAGCGGCTTCGCGACCTCCTCGGCCTGCCGACCGTTCGGGAACAGGGGCTCGGAGCCCTGGAGTTCTGGATGGAGCATCTGCATCCGGACGACCGCGCGCGCGTGCTGGAGCTGCGCCAGCAGCTGGAGGACGGGAGGCGGGAGCGCCTCTCCTTGGAGTATCGCTACCTCCACCCCACCCGGGGCGGAACGTGGATCCAGCACCTCTCGGGCGTGAGCGCGCGCGACGCCGCCGGACGCAGGGTCCGCACGTTCGGCGTTCTCCGGGACATCACGGATCGCAAGCGGGCCGAAGAGGCGCTGCACGACCTGAGCCGGCGCCTGATCCAGGCGTACGAGGACGAGCGGGCGCTGCTGGCCCGCGAGCTGCACGACGACCTGACGCAGCGCCTCGCCGTGCTCGCAATCGACGTCGGCCGCGCGGAACGGACCGCGCCGGACGGGGCGCAGGTCGAGGCGATGCGTTCGATCCGCGAGGGGCTCGTGCGCCTGAGCGAAGACGTCCACTCCCTGGCGTACCAACTCCACCCGTCGGTCCTGGAGGAGCTCGGCCTCGCCGAGGCGCTCCGGACGGAATGCGAGCGGCTCTCCCGGCAGGGGCGGGTGAACGTCTCGGCCCGGCTCGCCCCGCTGTCGGAGCTCGTCGGAAAGGACACGGCGCTCTGTCTCTTCCGCGTGGCACAGGAGGCCCTGAACAACGTCGTCCGCCACGCGCGTGCCCGAGCCGCGACCGTCGACCTGCGTCCGATGGACGAGGGCCTTCTCCTCGCCGTCCGGGACGACGGCGTCGGCTTCGATCCGGCGAGCCCGGGAACGGGGAGGAGCCTTGGCCTCGCGAGCATGCGCGAGCGCGTGCAGCTCGTGAACGGTACCCTCGACATCGAGAGCTCGCCCGGCCACGGGACGGCGATCATCGTCTGGGTTCCCTCAGCAGAGGGAGGAAAGCTATGAGCTTCCCGCGCCGCCCGCGGGTGCTCCTCGCCGACGACCATCGCCTCGTGGCGGAGGCTCTCAAGAGCCTTCTCGCCCCCGAGTTCGACCTCGTGGGCGTGGTGGAGGACGGGCGCGCCCTCGTCGAGGCGGCCCGGAGGCTCAAGCCGGACGTCATCGTCGCCGACGTCACCATGCCCCACCTCAACGGCATCGACGCTCTCGTCCAGCTGAGGCAGGGGGGAGACCGGGTGCCCGTGGTCTTTCTCACCATGCACCGGGACGTCACCTTCGCGCGGCGCGCGCTCGAGGCCGGGGCTTCGGGCTTCGTCCTCAAGCATTCGGCGCCGGCCGAGCTGATCTCGGCCATCCGCGCCGCGCTCGACGGGAAGACATACCTCACGCCGCAGCTCGCGGGAGAGGTCCTCGGAGCCATGAAGCAGGGGCCGGAGAAGGCTGGCGACCCTGTCGCCGCCCTCACGCCGCGGCAGAGGGAGGTCCTCCAGCTCCTGGCGGAGGGGCGTTCGGCGAAGGAGATCGCATCCCGTCTTGGGATCTCGGCCCGGACCGTGGAGTTCCACAAGTACCAGATCATGGAGTCGCTGGACCTTCACACGGGCGCCGAGCTGACCCACTTCGCCATCAAGCACGGCCTCGTCGAGCTTTGAGCCTTTGCCCTACTCCGGAGCGGCGCTGGACGTGAGTTGGCTGATCAGCCATTGCTCGAACGAGACAAGCTCCTCCGTTTCGCGGGCGCCCCATCCGAGCGCTTTCAACGCGGGTCTCGGGTCGAAGTCCTTCAACACCCAGGCCAGCGTCAACGGCGAGAATCCGGTGTCCTTTTTCGGGGCGTCCCGCAAAGCCGCCTGGAGATCGCCGCCTGCCTCCAGCAGCGCCTTGAGGTCCACCAGGTCACGGGCTTCAGATCGCTCGAGCAGGGTCGCGAGCTTGCTGGCTAGGATCTCGTGCTTGCTGTCCACCGATATGGCCGTGCCGTCGACGACTGCCCGCTCCGGCGATTCGAGCGCCGCGAAGGGCTCGGCGACGAGGTCGACGGCACAGGTGTCTCGGCCGTCCGACACGCGGAGCTCGCTGAAGGCCGGCGCCGTCCTCAGCACATGAACGTCGAGGCCTTCCGCCCGCAATGCTGACACGGCGTCGGCCACCACGGTGCCGAGCTCGGAACGGTTCCTCCAGAAGAGGTCCAGGTCTCGAGTCTCGCGGTGACCGAGGTGCACGCCGGCCAGGGCGCCGCCACCTGTCAGCGTCCAGCGCGGAGTGATCCCGGCAAGCGCCCGGAGGATGCGGCGCTGGAGCGCCGTGAGCCTATCGCCAGACACGGCCCTGGCCCTCCCACGTCTCGAAGAGCCACGACCAGAACTCGCGGGTTCGCCCGAGGTATCGCGTGAGCCGCGGCCAGAGATCCCGGATCTCGCGAGGGCGGACGAAGAGGAACACGTCGTCGGGCTTGGCCTGCCGCATGATCTTGCCGACCAGATAGGCGCGAACCTCCGGGTCGGGATCCGCCAGTCCCTTGCGGAATTGCCTCAGCGTGAGGTCGCAGTCCCAAAGGAAATATGGGCGATCTTGCGCGTCGGCCAGCCGGTCCGAAGGCGTGTAGCTGAGCACGAAGCGAGGGTACCAGAGCGGGGGGACCGCATGAAGCAGCCGCTGGACCTTCACACCAGCGCCGAGCTGACCCACGTCGCCATCAAGCACGGTCTCGTCGAGCTCTGACCCTTCGACCGGGGGGGCTCGTATTTTCCGAGCGACGAGCCCCGTAATTCTCCGAGGTCACAAAGCGGGGATGCGCGACTAGCTTCGTCTCGAAGCCGGGCGTCAGCCGGACCCGCGGCGCGTGAGCGCGGGGGAAGGGTCGCTCCCATGCACGAGAAGGCTCTGAGTTGCGTGCTCCTCGCGGATCGTCATCACGGTCTCACGGAAGGGGTGCGGGGGCTTCTCGAGACGGCCTTCGGAACGGTCGTCATGGTCGCCGACGAGGCGTCCCTGCTGGAGGGGGCCGGCCGGCTCCGGCCCGACGTGGCGGTCGTGGACCTTTCGCTGGCCCGGGAGAGCAGCCTGGGCTGGCTGCTGACGCTCCGGAGCCGCTGTCCGGGTCTCAAGGTCATCGTCCTCAGCGTCCACGACGAACCGAACGTCCGCCGGGCGGCCCTCGAAGCCGGCGCCGACGCCTTCGTCCTGAAGCGAGCGATCGTGACCGACCTGCTGCCGGCGGTGGACCGCCTGCGCGAAGGGACGGGCCCGGAAGTGCCGGGGAACGGAGACGCATCCGTCCCTGCAGGCGAGGCGAGGGAGAATCCTCGATGAGGAGGTCCTGCCGCTTCGCGCGCCGGACGATCCTCTCAGGGGCCGCGGCCGTCCTGGCGATCTCCCTGGTCGCGCACGGCGCCGCCGCCCAGGACGACGCCTTCCGGAACACCGCCCAGCTCTACCTGCTGGCCCCGGCGATGTCGGGGACCGTCGGCGTCGGCCCGCTCGGGACGGAGATCGACGTTCCCTCCTCCCGGATCTTCGAGACCCTCAAGTTCGCCGTCCTCGCGGACTACCGGGGGGAGGCCCCGAAGTGGGCCGTGGCGGCCGATTTCGTCTACATGAACCTCGGAGGGAGCGGGACGGGCTCCCTGGGCGCTGGCTCGGCGGACGTCGGCGTCGAGGAGTTCATCGTCGACGTCGCGGGCGCGTACCGGATCTCGAAGGCGTTCGAGCTGCTCGCGGGCGGCCGGTACACGCGTCTCCGGACGACCGTCATCCTGACGACCCCGCTGAACGTCCGCGACGCGAAGGTCGACGAGGACTTCTTCGACCCCTTCGTCGGCGCCCAGGCCTTCCTGCCGCTCTCGAAGGCCTTCCAGCTCCAGCTCCGCGGCGACGTCGGCGGCTTCGGCGTCGGCTGCAAGTTCACATGGCAGGCGATGGCCCGGGTGAACTGGCAGGCCTCGTCCGTCGTCCGTTTCGGCGTCGGCTACCGCTGGCTCGACCAGGACTTCGAGACGGGCTCGGGAGTCGACTATTTCCGATGGAAAGTCCTGACGCAGGGGCCGCTGATCGCAGCGGGCGTCTCGTTCTAGGAATGCGACCTGAAGGAAGGACCGCGAGGAGTGAAACGAGAAACGGAGTCATGTCGAAGAAGACAGGCAGGAGCGACGAGCCGACCGCTTGTTTTCCCTGAGATCTCACGAGAAAGGAAATGAGCATGGCTGACAAGGCGAAGCAGATCAAAGAGACCACGTTCGAGAACACGAAACTGAACCTCGTGAAGCTGGATTGGAAAGAGGTGTACTACACCAACTGTCCCCTCGTCTCCGCCAGCAACGTGGACCAGGAGCTGGGCTGGACGCGGGAGGAGTACAAGAAGATCGGCGTGAAGTACGCCTTCCTGCGCTCGACCCGCGAGAACGATTGGTATCCCCACTATATCCACAACCTCGACAACCTCATCCGCTTCGGCGGTCTCTTCCCGCCCGTCCAGGTTCATGCCGATATCCGCAGGACGAGGCTCCTGGGCGTGACGCACGTGCCGCGCGAAGGTGGCGTCATGATGGTGCGCGCCAAGGACGACATCTACCGGATGAGCGACCTGAAGGGGAAGAAGATCGGGCTCTCGAAGAGCCTGAACCGGGTCAAGAACGACTGGTGGCGCATCCAGGAGCACCAGGGCATCGAGCTGATGCTCCGGTTGCACGGCATGACCATGAAGGACATCGAACTGGTGGAGTTCCCCTACGCGGATGACTGGTACAACGATCCGAAGATGCTGGACCCGATGGAGAACCCGTCCGAATTGTGGCTGAAGCGCGACCACAAGCGCGACCTCGCCTTTCGCCCGCTGGAAACGGCCCTGGAAAAGGGTGTCATCGACGCGCTTTACTGTCAAAGCAAGGTGTTGAGCGTTCTCGCCGAGGCAACCGGCAACTTCGTGTCCATCGAGGACTTGTCGAAGTACCCGGACTGGCGCCTGCAGGTGGCCAATATCCCGGCCGCGATCACGTGCAGCGACGTGATGGCCGAGAAGCACCCCGAGCTGGCCGTCACGTTCATGAAGGGGATGATCAAGGTGGGGCGCTGGGCCAACGAGCACAAGCACGCGGCGGCGGCGATCCTCGACAAGCAGACGTTTTACCTCGACGTCGAGGACACGTACCGGGGCATCAAGGACGTCGACATGGTGCCCAACCTGTCGCCGCAGAACCTTGCCTCCGTGGAGATCGGAAAGAACTTCATGCTGAAGCACGGCTACATCAAGCGCGACTTCGACGTGCAGAAGTGGGCCGCTCCGGAGTTCCTGGAGCAGGCGGCGCGGGAGCTGCTGGAAGCGCAGTGGAAGAAGACGACCACGGCGAAGCTTCCCGCGACGACCGAGCTGCAGGCGGCTTCCCGGCGGATCGGGTAACCCGAAGGAGACGAATCATGAAAGTCATCATCGTGGGCGGGGTGGCCGGCGGGGCGTCGTGCGCGGCGCGGCTCCGGCGTCTGGACGAGAAGGCCGAGATCCTGATGGTGGAGCGCGGGCCGTACGTCTCGTATGCGAACTGCGGCCTGCCATACCACGTCTCGGGCGTGATCCCGAAGGAGTCGAGCCTCCTCGTCGCGAACGAGCAGTACTTCAAGGCGAACCTCGGGATCGACGCGCGGACGAACTGCGAGGCGGTCTCGATCGACCGGAAGAAGAAGACCGTCGGCCTGAAGAACGTCAAGACCGGCGAGCTGACGACGGAGTCGTACGACAAGCTCGTCCTCTCGCCCGGGGCTGCGTCGATCCGTCCGCCGCTTCCGGGGATCGACCTGCCCGGCATCTTCCAGGTGAGGACCGTGCCCGACGCGCGCGCGATCAAGGAGTGGATCGAGAAGGGGACCGAGTTCCTCGCCGGGATGTACAACTACTCCGGGATCCAGTTCGTCAAGCCGCCGCGGCGCGCCGTCGTGATCGGCGGAGGCTTCATCGGCCTCGAGACGGCGGAGAACCTGGTCCACGCGGGGTTCGAGGTGACGCTCGTCGAGATGCTCGACCAGGTCCTCGCCCCTCTCGACCGCGAGTTCGCCCGCCTCGTCGAGGAGCACCTGAAGAAGAACGGCATCCGCCTCGCTCTCGGAGACGGCGTCGCCGGTTTCGCGCCGCTCGAGGGGGGCGCGATCGAGGTGAAGACGAAGTCGGGCAAGACCTACCCGGCCGACGTCGTGATTCTCGCCCTCGGCGTGAGGCCCGACACGACGCTCGCAAAGGCGGCCGGGCTCGAGATCGGCGAGCGGGGGGGGATCCGCGTCGACGAGCAGATGCACACGAGCGACCCGGACATCTTCGCCGTCGGCGATGCCGTCGAGGTCAAGGACTGGGTGACGGGACAGTGGAGCCTCGTCGCGCTCGCCGGGCCGGCGAACCGGCAGGGGCGGATCGCGGCCGACGTGATCGCGGGACGCGACTCCCGATTCAGGGGGACGCAGGGCACCTCGATCATCGGCCTCTTCGGCGGCGCAGCGGCCTGGACCGGCGCGAGCGAGAAGACGCTCAAGAGGCTGGGCGACAAGGACTACGAGAAGATCTACCTCTTCCCGAACTCCCACGCCGGGTACTACCCGGAGGCGAAGCTGATCGCCCTGAAGTTCCTTTTCCGGAAGTCGGACGGACGGGTTCTCGGGGCTCAGGCGCTCGGCCTGGACGGGCCGGCGGTGGACAAGCGGATCAGCGCGCTCGCGATGGCCCTCCAGATGAAGGCGACGATCTACGACCTCGAGGAGGCCGAGCTCTGCTACGCGCCGCAGTTCGGGAGCGCGAAGGACCCGGTCAACTTCGCCGGGATGGTGGCGGCGGACGTCCTCAGGGGCGACATGCCGCTCGCGCACTGGTCGGACACCGACGGCGCCTTCCTCCTCGACGTCCGCCAGCCGGTCGAGCTCATCGTCGAGAAAGTGCCGGGCGCGGTCAACATCCCGCTGCCGCAGCTCCGCTCCCGTCTCGGCGAGCTGCCGAAGGACCGCGAGATCCTCGTCATCTGTCGCTCCGCCCAGCGCGCCTACTACGCCACGCGTGTCCTCATGCAGAACGGATTCAAGGCCCGGAACCTCTCGGGCGGCATGCTGGCGCGCGCGATGGTCTCGCCCCAGTAACAAGAGATCGGACAAGGAGACAACACCATGACAAGCGCAACCGTTTCCGAAAAGAGCTCCACGGGCCGCGTCAAGGCCGACAGCACCCGGATCGACCGGCTGAAAGAACAGCTCCTGAGCACGCCGCAGTCGCTGGACAACGAGCGTGTCCGGATCATGGCGGAGGTCTACGAGGGAACCGCCGGATACCAGCAGGTCATCCGCAGGGCCAAGTTCTTCTCCGAGCTGATCGAGAGGAAGAAGCTCTACATCGACGAGAACCTCATCGTCGGCAGCATGGCGAGCAGCGTGAACGCCGTCTACACGTACCCGGAGTGGAACGTGGAGTGGATGAAGGCAGAGAAGACCGTCGAGAAGTCGAAGACCCCGGAAGACCGGAAGGCGAACCAGTGGGCGCTCGAGTACTGGGACAAGTGGGCGCTGCGCCCCCGGGCCGACGAGATCTTCATCAAGAAGTACGGCTTCGATCCGGACCCGGTCTACAAGTCGGGCCTCATCGCCGAGTTCATGTCCTGGCCGGGTGGCGGCGGCAACCTGAACTACCCCCGCGTGTACAACGAGGGCCTCGCCAGCATGATCAAAGAGGTCGAGGAGCGCCAGAAGGCCCTCGACATGCGGCTGCCGAACGCGCCCAAGTTCTACTTTTACGAGGCCTGCCTGATCACGATGAGGGCCGTGATCCGGCTGGCTCGCCGCTACGCCGAGCTGGCCCGGGAGATGGCGGCCAAGGAGAAGAATGCGGACCGCAAGGCTGAGCTCATTGGCATTGCCGAGACCTGCGAGTGGGTGCCGGAGCATCCTGCCCGTAACCTGAGAGAGGCGATCCAGGCTCATTTCTTCTGTCATATCTGCGCAGAGATCGAGCAGGTGGGTTGCGGCTACTCGGAGGCTTACCTCGGCCAGAACCTCGAGCCGTTCTACCAGCGTGACAAGGCCGCGGGGCTGATCGGGCCCGATGAGGCGACCTACCTGCTACAGCTGCTCTTCGTCAAGCTGAACGAGATCGGGTACTACTACGGAGAGCAGGTAGCTCTGCAGAACTCCGCCGACCTTGGCCAGAGCATCACCGTCGGCGGCTATACCGAAGAGGGAGACGATGCCACCGCGGAGATGGACTACCTCATTCTCGACGCCGCGAAGTACCTGAAGCTGCCCCAGCCGCCGCTCTCCTGCTGCTACACGGAGAAGATGAGCGGCAAGTTCCTCGAGAAGGTCCTCGACGTGATCGACACCGGCGTCGGCATGCCGCAGTTCGTGAACGGCGACGTGATGATCAAGCGGGCCCTCAACCTCTTCGCAGGCAGCAAGAACGGTCTCACGCTCGAAAAGGCACGACGGACCTGTATCGGCGCGTGCGTGGGAAGCTACATCCCCTACGAGACCGGCCACCCTGTCGAAGGGCAGCCCAACCTGGGGAAGGTCCTCGAGCTAGCCCTGAACAACGGCTTCGACCCCCGGACCAAGGTACAGATCGGACCCAGGACGGGAGATCCGGAGAGCTTCAAGAACTTCGAAGATCTCTACGCCGCATTCGAGAAACAGCTCCAGTTCTGCGAGGACACGCTCCGCCGCGAGGCATGGATCGCGAGCATCCTCTGCGCCGAGTACCTGCCCGTCGCCTGGCGCTCCATCCTGACGAAGGGGTGCATCGAGAGCGGAACCGAGGTCTGGAACGGCGGCGCCAACTACTACACGGTCGCCCAGATCACCGTCGGTGGCGTGGACGCGGCCAACGGGCTGTACGCCGTGAAGCACCTCGTGTACGACACGAAGAAGCTGACGATGGCCGAGCTGAAGAAGGCGCTGGCGGCGAACTTCGAGGGCGAGTACGAGAAGGTCGGGAAGCTCTGCTACGAGGCCCCCAAGCACGGAAACGACATCCCCGAGGTCAACAGGTTCGTTCGCCGTGTGTACAACTCCATCTTCCAGGCGTTCCAGAACGTGGACGGCGGCGGGAACTACATCAGCCCGGACATCAGATCGGCCCCCGACTCCTACACCAAGAGCATCCACAACCTGATGGGCCTGGTGACGGGCGCCCTGCCGACCGGCAAGAAGGCCGGCGTAGCCCTCTGCGATGGCAGCCTGTCCGCCATGCCCGGCACCGACGTCAACGGTCCGACCGCGCTGGTCATGTCCGCGGCAAAGGGCGCGGACGCGGTCAAGTTCACCGCGACGCACATGAACATGAAGCTCCCTCCCAACCAGCTCAAGACCCGCAAGGGCCGGGAGACCCTGCTGAACCTCATCAAGACTTACATGGACAACGACGGCTATCACATCCAGTTCAACGTGCTGGACACCAACATCCTGAAGGACGCGCAGAAGCACCCGGAGAAGTACCGCGACCTGGTCGTCCGGGTGGCTGGGTTCAGCGCCTTCTTCACGAAGCTGCACCCGGGTGTGCAGAACGAGATCATCGCCCGCACCGAGCAGAGCTTCGGTTGACATTCAGCGGGGCCGGTACGGCGGGGCGGCCCGCCACGTCGTACTGGCCCTTCCTTGACGGGCAGCCCGGCTCGGTTGGACGAGAGACGACGACCGCGGACACCGGCCGCACTTAAGCGGGAGGCATTTTGTGATCAAAGAAATCGGCCATGCGAGTTTCATGAGACGTATCGCGATCAACGTGGGCGCTGGCTATGTCCCGGGGCTGAATGCCGTCGTCAAGGGGGCGGCTCTTTCGGCCGGGAATATGGGCTGGGAGATCGTCGGCATCCGGGACGGATTCGACGGGCTGCTGCACCCCGATCGCTACCCGGACGGAGGACTTGTGACGCTCAGCCCGGAGCTGATCGAGAACCTGGATCCGGCCGCCGGGGGCTTCCTGGGCCAGTCGGGCCGGGTCGACCCGTTTCACGTCCGCCGGGTCAACGAAGACGAGATGGTCGAGGAAGTGGACATGTCCGACGGGCTCCTCGCCGCGTTCCGGAAGGAGCAGCTCGATGCGCTCATCTCCGTCGTCGG
Source organism: uncultured Acidobacteriota bacterium (assembly GCA_963801475.1). Classification (GTDB taxonomy): domain Bacteria; phylum Acidobacteriota; class Thermoanaerobaculia; order UBA5066; family UBA5066; genus DAOMFB01. Next base: position 329,394 of record CAWDEX010000001.1, read on the forward strand.
GGGGCGCGGCTTGAGCATCCTCTACAAGCTCCACCGGAAGGGACTCAACACGGTCTGCGTCCCCCGGTCGATCGAGAACGACATTGCCTCAACCGCGGTCTCTTTCGGCTTCAACAGCGCGCTCAGCTTCACCATCGAGATGCTGGACCGGGCCCGTCAGGCGGCCCAGGCGGCCCGCAAGATCGGGGTGGTGGAAGTCCTGGGCGAGCAGTCCGGGTGGATCGCGCTCCAGGCTGCCATCGCCGTCTGCGCCGATGCGGTCCTGATTCCCGAGATCCCCTGCGACCTCAAGGTGGTGGCGTCGCGGCTGAAGGACAAGGTGTCGCTCCGGAGGCCGTACGGCCTGGTGGTGGTGGCCGAAGGGGCCCGGTTCCTCGAGACCTCGAAAGCCGAGGCGAAGCCCTCCTCCCTCAAGGCCTCTCTGTCGCCGCTGGCGACCGGGGATGCCAGTGACCACGTCATCCATCGGTCGGGTCAGGCTGCCGAGAAGGTGGCGAACGGGCTGCAGTTGCTGCTGGCGCAGGAAACCTATCCACTCGTCCTGGGGCCCTGGGTCAGGGGCGGCACTCCGACCGCGGTCGACCGCCAGCTGGGCCTCGGCTACGGGGCCGGGGCGGTACGGGCCCTGAAAGCCGGCAAGAACGGAACGATGGTGGCGTTCGTTCCGCCGGACATGAAGTTCGTACCCCTTACGGACGCGATCAACAAGGTCCGAACCGTCCCCGCGGACAGCGAGTTCATGCAGATCGCCCGCTCCCTCGGGATCTGCCTCGGGAAGGAGCTGTGATGAGCAGCCCCGTCAATCCGTCCGCTCCGACCGGAATCGTCCTGAATATCCAGCGCTACTGCAGCCACGACGGGCCGGGCATCCGCACGAACGTCTTCCTCAAGGGCTGCTCGCTGCGCTGCAAGTGGTGCGGCAACCCCGAGAGCATCGCCTTCAAGCCCGAACTCTCCTACGACCCCAGAAAGTGCACCGGCAGGAAGGAATGCGGCGTCTGCCTCAAGCCTCCCTTCCCGGAAGGCGCCTTCTTCGTGCCGGAAGGCGCTGCCGACGACAAGGTCAAGGTCAACTGGGATCTGGCCGGAACCTGCGACCAGGCGTTGGCTTCGCTCTGCCCGACCGGCGCCCTCGAGATGTTCGGCAAGCGAATGACGGTGGACGAGGTCCTGGACGAGGTGGAGAAGGACAGCTCCTTCTACCGCAACACCGGGGGCGGCATCACCCTGAGCGGCGGCGAGTGCCTGCTGCAGCCGGACTTCAGCGCCGCCCTGCTGGAGGAAGCCCACAAACGCGGCTTCAATACGGCCATCGAAACGGCCGGCAACGTGCCCTGGGCCTACATGGAGAAGGTGCTGGCCCATGTCGACACGGTGCTCCACGACCACAAGATGACGATCCCGGAGCGCCACAAGAAGTGGGTCGGAGTGGGCAACGAGCGGATCCTCGCGAACTTCAAGAAGGCCTACGAGACGTTCCCAAACGCGGACTTCATCGCCCGGACGCCGCTGATTCCGGGGATCAACGCCGACGAGGAGCACATCCGGGCGGTCCTGGCGTTCATCCGCCCGCACAAGAACGTGATCGACTACGAGCTCCTGCCGTATCACCGCTTCGGCCTCGGCAAGTACGAGCTGCTGGGCGAGGTGTACGAGCTGGACGACTACAAGACTCCTTCGGACGACCTGGTCCAGCACCTCCAGGCCATCATCGACGAGGCCTTCGGCCGCACCGGCCGGGAAGCGGCGGGTGTGAAATGACCTCGGAAGACATCTACGAACGTCTGGCGAAGGCGCAGGAGGCCCTCCCGCACGGCTTTCCCAGGACGGCCTCCGGAGTGGAACTCCGCCTGATCAAGATGGCGTTCACGCCCGAGGAGGTCTCGCTGGCCGGCCAGTTGAGCCGCACCCCTGAGACCGCTGCCGCGATCGCGAAGCTAGTCGGTATGGACGAGGCCCAGGTCACGGCGTTGCTCGAGGGCCTGATCCCCCGGCGCCTGGTCCGCCTGGACTCGCCCGGGATGTCTGCTCCCGGTCTGGCGCCAACTCCCGTCGCAGGTGAGAAGAAGTACCGCCTGGGTCCGTTCCTGGTCGGCTGGTACGAGGCCAACATGCGGCTTCTGGACAAGGAGTTTGCCGAGGCCTTCGAGCAGTACGTGATCGAGGGCGGGGGCGAGCGGATCCTCGCACCCAGGCCCGGCGTGCTCGGCGTCGTTCCGGTGCGTGGCTCGCTGAAGCCCGAGCTGATGGAGCCCCACCACGATATCGACGCTCATTTCAAGCGGCACGAGCGCTTTCTCGTGATTCCCTGCGTGTGCAAGCGGGAGCGGGAGGTCCAGGTCGGCCACAGTTGCGACAAGCCGATGAAGCGCTGCGGGTTCGTCGGACTTCCGCCGCAGACCCCGCTCGGCGAAAACGTGCTGGACCGGGAGGCGGCCTCGAAGCTCCTCCATGAACTCTCGGATACGGGGCACGTTCAGCTTGCGTTCTACGGATTCACCATGGGAGCTGAGACTCCCCAGTTCGTCGGCACGTGCAACTGCTGTGCGTGCTGCTGCGGGGTCCTTCACGGCCAGAAGATCGCCGGCCTGGCGGAAGGGCCGCAGAGGTCGAACTACCGTGCCGTCATCGATCCGGAGGCGTGCATCGTCTGCGGCGTGTGCCAGGAGCGTTGCCCGGTGGACGCGATCTCCGACATCACGGAGCCGGGCCCGATCGAGGGGAAGTCACGCGTGGAGCGGGCCAAGTGCATCGGGTGCGGAGTGTGCGTGATCGGATGCGCGACGGAGGCGATCGAGATGGTGCCGGTCTCCGCGGAGGAGTGGTTCCACGTTCCCTCCAGCATGGCGGAGTGGGAAGAGATGCGCCTGCAGAACCTGGCGGCACAGAAATGAGCGGGCGCTGCGTCCTTCTCTGCGGTCTTGCGATCCTCCTTGCCGCGGCCGCGCCCGCTCCGGTGAGCGCCCAGACTCAAGCGGATCCCGCCGACGCGGCGGCCAAGTTGGAGGCCGACGCGAACAACCCGCTCGCCAAGACCCAGGCGTTCAACCTCCACGACTACTACATCCCGACGATGTCCGAGGCTCCGGACCAGACCGCCAACACGTTCTGGCTCCGCTACGCGCAGCCGTTCGGGAAGTGGCTGGTCAGGGCCTCGCTCCCCGTGTCGCGGGTGCCGTCGGCCGACGGCTCGACGGCGTCCGGGCTCGGCGACTTCAACGCCTTCGCCGCCTATCTGTTCGACACCAAACCCGGAACGAGCTTCGGCGTGGGACCGCAGATCACGGCCCCGACCGCCACCGCGGACGAGACGGGGACCGGGAAATGGCAGGGAGGACTCGCCGCGGTCTACTTCGACGCCACGTCGCCGGCGGTGCAGTGGGGCGGGCTGGTCACATGGCAGGCGGACTTCGCCGGCCCTTCCAGCCGGCCGGGGACGAACGTCCTCGCCGTCCAGCCGTTCTTCTTCCTCCAGATGGGCAAGGGGCTGTACGCGAGGAGCACGGCGGTCATGGTCTTCGATCTGAAGAACGGAACGTACGCCGTGCCGGTGGGTCTCGGCATCGGCAAGGTCGTCCCGACCAAGAGCGCCGTCTTCAACGTCTTCGTCGAACCGCAGTTCACAGTGCTGTCTCACGGCGCCCGCCAGCCCGAGCTGCAGGTATTCGTGGGTTTCAACACGCAATTTCTGAAAAAGTAGCGGGGGAATCAGACCATGACCATGATGACTTGGTTCAACATCACCGTGGTGGTCTTCACAGTGGCCAACCTGCTGGCCGGGGGCCTCGAGTGTGACCTGAAAGTAGCGCTCAAGTGGCTGCGGAGCCCCAAGCTCCTCGTGCCGAGCCTCCTCTGGGGATGGGTGGTCGGGCCGGCACTCGCCTGGCTGATCATACTCGCCCTTCCTCTGTCGGAGGGACATGCCGCCGGACTGATGTTGTGCAGTCTGGCTCCTATTGCGCCATTCCTGCCCCTGGCTGCCATGAAAGCCCGCGGAGACGCGACCTTCACCGGGGCCTACATCCTGCTGGCGACCGTCGTCACGGTCGTGTTGATGCCCGTGATGGCGCCACTGCTGATCAAGGGGCTGACGTTGAGCACCTGGCCGCTCGCGAAACCGCTCATTCTGCTCGTCCTGATTCCGCTGCTGATCGGAATTGCGATCCGGGCTTACTGGGCGCCGGTGGCCGCCAGGATCTTCCCGTGGGTCAAGAAGACCGGCGGCATCTTCCTGCTGCTCTGTCTGGGGACGTGCCTGTGGATCTACGGCAAGGAGATGCTCACGACGGTAGGCAGCTTTGCCCCCGGCGCATGGGTCGTGTTCATGATCGTGATGGGCGTGGTGCCGTATGTGATCGGCTTCGGCCTGGAACAAAACCAGCGCAGCGTCATGGCTCTCGGACAGAGCTCGCGCAACATCTCGGCAGGCTTCGTGGCGTTCTTTGGCATCACGAACCCGCCCGCGGGGATGTTCTTGATGGTCCTGCTCGTGGTCCCGCTCCACGTCATCATCGCGCTCCTGGCGATGCCGCCCATCTTCGCGAGGCTGGCTGACAAGAACGTGGAGGGTGTTCCGGCGTGACCATGTGGGTGGTCCGGGTGGGCTCGAGTGAGGAGCGGTCATGAACAGCCAGCAAGCGTTTGGCATCGTGGCCGTGTTCTACGCCGTGGCAAACCTGGGGTCCATGGGGCTCGAACTCGACCTGCGCGAGACGACGAAGTCATTGCGGAGCGCCCGGGTCCTGGCGCTCACGCTCGGGTGGAGCTGGCTGGTCGGTCCGGCCCTCGCGCTCCTGCTGACGAGGATCCTTCCGATGGCGGAGCCCTACGCAATGGGATTGCTCATCTTCAGTCTGGCGCCGACCGCGCCGGCGTTGCCGTTGTTCATCAGAATCGCGCGTGCCGACATGTCCCTCGCAGCCGCCGTCATGCCGCTGTCGGTCGTTGGTACGGTGGTGTTGATGCCATTGCTGGCGCCGTTCCTGATCCCGGGCCTGACGGTGAGTAGCTGGGCGATCGGAAAACCGCTCCTCTTGACCGTTCTCCTGCCGCTGATCATCGGCGTCGTGATCAAGGAGTACGCCGCAGCGGTGGCGGAGAAGATATTCCCCGCGGTGAAGAAGATCGCGGGGCTTTCCACCCTGCTCCTGCTGGTGTTCACCCTGGTGTTCCACGGGCGGGCGCTTCTCAGCGCGCTGGGCAGCTTTGCCGTCGGCGGACAGGTGATCTTCACGCTCGTAATGGCACTGTCCTACACCCTCGGCTTCGGCCTGAGTCAGGCCCAGCGCAGCGCCCTGGCATTGGGGGTGTGCTCTCGGAATGGCGGAGCCATGTTCGTGGCGATCACCGCCTTTCCGAACCTCGACCCGCGCCTGCTGGTGATGATCCTGCTGGCGGTGCCCGTGCCGGTGATCGTCTGGTTCTTCCTGGCGCGCTTCTTCGCTTCCCGGGCCGTCAAGAACCTTGAGGAAGCTGTGGCATGAACATCACCGGGCACCTGCCCCGCATATGGAGGATTCTCACCTGAGTGGGTGCCCCGACGTACTCGGCAGGATCGTTGACCACGCCTGTTCGTGGACCGGGTCATCACGGTCTGGCTGCATCCCGCAGGTCTCGGCGGGCGTCACCTGGCCGCTCTCTGGTCGCGGCTACATCGGCTACGCGCAGGTGGCGGGCCTTCGCCTCGATGGCGCCGCGTCGTCCTGCTCGCCGTCTTCGCACCTGCTGGCGGTCGCGCTACGCGGTGACGAGCCCCGCGCCGCCGTGGCCACCCTGGTGACCGGGCCGCGTCAGCTCGCTTGCCGCGCCAGGGGACCCGCAGCACCTACAGGACGGCCCTCGCTCTGGCGATGGTCTGCGCGCTGCTGTCTTCTCGTTCTGGGTCTCTCCGGTCGGCGTTCCTCGCCAACTTCCGTCGCGCACCGTGATGTCGGGGTTCATCACGGCCGGGGTCGAGGTGTTCACCAACCAGGTGCGAAAGATCCTCGCCGGCCACCACGTCGCCGGTGCCCGACATCCGTGCGGCGGCGGCGAACGGATCAAGGACGTCATGTCCAGCTCGGGGAACACGGCGAGGACGACTTCGTGGAGGTCGTCGCCTGATCGGCCTCCGTCGCTCGGGCCTTTCTCTTCTCGGTGCGAGGCGGCCTCACCGCCTCCTGCTGGTCCACTTCGGCTCAGCGAACGACGCGCCGGCACACTGGCCAAGGGGGCGCGGCGTGGCGCTCGTGGTGCTCACGCTCGCCGTGGTCTGACTTCGACCTCGACGCGCACGGGGTCGAGTCGTCGGCAAGATTCCGACGGGTCTCCCGACGCTCGCCCTGCCGCCGTTCGCCGCGGCGCTCTGACCGAAGGTCCTCGTTTCCCGGCGCTGCGATTTGGCGATCCGGCTGCGTGAGGGCGATGCTCGGTCGCCTGCGCTACGCAGCCAGGAAGCGTCACAAGGTGGACGGCGATCAGAGTTGTTCGCCTATGGCGCGGCCAACCTCGCGGCCGGGTCTACGGGCGGGTCGCCGCTCACGGGAAGCCCCTCCCGCTCGGCGGCGATGGACTTCGGCCGGGAGCGGAGAGCCAGCCGCCGAGGCGGTGGCGGTCGGGACGATCGCGTCGTCACGCTGTATTTGACACCGACTGCTGTTCGTACCTGCCGAATGCGACCCTGGCGGCGACCGTCGTCATGCGGTGCTCTCGCTGATGGAGGTCGACGCGCTCGGCGAGTCTGGCGGATGCGGCGTTCGGAGTTCGGCGATGGCCGCCACCTGCCTGGTGAGCGGCTGGCCTGGGGGCGCTGCGCGCCGTCCTCATCGTCTTCGTCATGTCTCTCGATCGACGTCATCCGGCGCACGTCCCGCCCGCACATGGCGGTCGCTGGGCCTGAAGCCGGGGACGGCAGCCATTCCGCCACGGGAACGGGTCACACCGTGGCGCAGACCTCGGGATCCTGTCGTCTATCGGGTCGGTGCCGCGCTCTACTTCGCCAACGCGACCGCGTTCCTCGACGAATCTGAGTCAACGACGCCCGGTGCGCCAACCCGCGGTCCGTCGTTCGTGCTGGACGCGCAGGGAGGTCAACACGTCGACACCTCGGCGCGGAGAGTCCTCGGCAGGCGATCGCCCCTCTGACGGACGCGGGATCGTTTTCCACCGTCATCCGCGGTGACGGGCCTCCGGTCATGGACTCGACGATACGGTCGCATTTCCATGGAGCTGATCGACCAGAGGCGTTTCTACCCGACCAATCGCCACGCCGCGGCGGCGTACCGCGAGGAATCGGGGCGGGAGGCGGAGCCGCCCGGAACGGCTTCGCCGCCTCTCCCTCAGGGTACGTGATGTGCCAACTCATCCCGAGCAGGAGCCGACCCCACGTCGGCAGGAGGAATCAGATGTTGAAAAGACCGTCCACCACATTCTGGCTGATCATCGTTCTGCTTTTCGCCGCCTCGCCCGCCGCCCTCGCTGACGACCTGACGGGGACGGGCCGCTTCCTCTGCTCCGTCGTCAACGTCGGCCGGTGCGACGTCGACGGCTGCTGGGAGGACACTCCGGACGGAGCGCTCATCCCGCAGTTCGTCATCGTCGACCTCGGGGCCAAGCTCCTCTCCACGACGGCGGCGAGCGGCCAGAACCGCTCCACTCCGATCGAGTCCGTCCGACGTGACGGGGGCCTCGTCGTCCTCCAGGGCCTGGAGAACGGTCGGGCCTTCAGCTTCGTCATCGCCGAGAAATCCGGAAACGCCTCCGTGGCCATCGCCCGGGAAGAGCTGGTCCTTGCCGTGTCGGCGGCCTGCACGCCCGTGCCGGCGCTCCAGAAGTAGATCAGGAGGAACCGCACCATGAAGAAGACTCTCGTCGCCGTTCTTTGCGTGATCCTCGCCGGGGGGAGCCTCGCCCTCCTCGCGCAGTCCTCGGGCCAGAAGTCTCTCGCCAACACTCTCGGCGTCGTGGCCTTCCCGTCGGCCGGCCAGAACGCCCAGCAGCAGTCGCAGGACGAGGCGGCCTGCTACCAGTGGGGGGTCAAGAACACGGGCATCGATCCGTTCGATCTTCAGAAGAAGGCCGCGCAGCAGCAGCAGCAGACCGCCCAGGCCACGCAGCAGGCCCAGGCGGCCGGCGAGGGCCAGGGCGTCAAGACCGCCGCGAAGGGAGCGGCTGCCGGGGCCCTCATCGGCGCTGCCGCGGGCAACGCCGGGACCGGGGCCGCCGTCGGCGCGGCGACCGGAGCGGTCGTGGGCCGCCGCCGGAAGAAACAGTCCGAGGAACAGGCGCAGCAGGTACAGGCGCAAGGCCAGCAGGCGCAGCAGGCGACGGCCCAGCAGATGCAGAACTTCAAGAAGGCCTTCTGCGCCTGCCTCGAAGGGAAGAAGTACATCGCCAAGTATTGACTCGCCGTGAGCCGCCGCACGCTGCGCATAGGAAACCCTGAGGGATGAAAGTCACCGGATTCGCACTCGAGCCAGGTGGCATCCTGAGGCCGGTGGCCGAGGAGACGGCCGTGGCCGGATGGCGGGAGGGCGCCGGCAACTGGTGGATCGACGTCGGCTGGGACCGGCCGGAGGACTTGTCGGCCTGGCTCATCGGCCTTGGGCTGGCCCCCGGGCTCGTCGAGGAACTTCAGATCGGCGACGCCGAAACGAAAATCCTCCCGCTGACCGACTCGGTGTACGTCGCATACCCCGTTATGCCAGCAGAGGACGCCCGGACGCCGTTCCGATTCGGGTACCTCTGTCTCGACCGGCTCGTGATCACGATGCACGAGCAGCCTGAAGGGTACCCGGGGCTCGATGAGGATCGGATCACGAAGCACAAGATCCGTGAGGCGACGACGGTGGGGGTGGTCTGCACGCTCGCGGTCACGCACTCCATGCGGCTTCGGCGCTACGTCGCGAAGCTCCGCGGGAAAGGAGATGCGCTCGCGGGCCGGATGGACCCGGACCCGGAGGCCGTCCCTCTCGCGGAGATCCTGGCGTTGAAGCACCGGGTGCTGGCGCTCGGCACCGTGGTGGACGAGGAGCTCGCGGTCCTTGAGGTCCTGAAGGTCAGCGACCACCCCGCGCTCCCCCTGGGCAGACACGCGATCGCCTTCCAGGCCGCGATCGAGAACACGAGGGCGACCGACCGCGACATCGACCGGCTGGACCGCCGCGTGAGCGACCTCCAGCACCGGTACGAAGCGGCCCAGCAGGACAAGACGAACCGCCGACTCGGCCTGCTGACGGTCCTCTCGGCCATCTTCATGCCACTCACGCTGATCGTCGGGATCTACGGCATGAACTTCGAGTTCATGCCGGAGCTTCACTGGCGTTTCGGCTATTTCGTCGTCCTCGGCGCGATGGCGCTGATCGCCGGCGGGCTCTTCTGGTACTTTCGGTCGCGGTGGTGGCCGAAGTGAGGAACTCCCGTCCAGCCCGGGAGCGCCTGCTGGACCCGATCGACCACACGTCCGAAGTCCTCTTCGGTCTGATCATGGTGATGACCTGCACCGGCTCGCTCAGCGTGGCTGAAGCGGGCCGTGCCGAGGTGCGCACCATGCTCCTCGGTGCCCTCGGGTGCAATCTGGCGTGGGGGATCATCGACGCCGTTTTCTACCTGATGGGCTGTCTGGCCGACATGGCCGGGAAGGTCAAGATCCTGAACGCCGTGCGGAAGGCCACCGATCCGGAGGAAGGGCAGCGGGCCCTCGCCGGGGCGCTTCCGCCGCTGGTCGCTTCCGTCCTCGGGCCGGCGGACCTGGAGTCGGTGCGCCTCCGGCTGAAGGCCCTTCCCGAGCCGCCGGACGGCGCGCTCCTCCGCAAGAGCGACTGGCTCGGGGCGCTGGCCGTCTTCCTCCTGGTCTTCCTCTCCACGTTCCCGGTGGTCATTCCCTTCATCTTCATGGAGGACGTCACGTGGGCCCTGCGCGTCTCGAACGCCATCGCCATCGTCCTGCTCTTCGTGACGGGTTATTTCTTCGGACGCTCGGTCGGGCGTCGAAAGCCGGTTCGGACGGGAATCGCGATGGTCCTTCTCGGGGCCGTCCTAGTGGGCCTCACGATCGCGCTGGGTGGATGACTTGAGACGCGCGTTCCGGGGGCTCCCGGCCGCATTGGCCTTCTTCGCATTCCACGCCGCGGGCCAGTCGACGCCGGCGGACGTCGCGGCGCAGGCCGTGGCCTCCCCAGCGGCGCCCGCGAGCCCCGAAGCGGAAAAGGCCTGGAACTTCTCCGCCTACCTCTACGGATACATCCTGCCGGAGAGCACGGACTACCTGCTGCCGACGGTCACGGCGGACCGGGGGTGGCTGCACCTCGAGGCGCGCTACAACTACGAGGGGCCGAGGACAGGCTCCGTCTGGGTCGGCTACAACTTCAACATTGGCAAGGAAGTGACCCTCGATTTCATCCCGATGCTCGGCGGGGTCTTCGGCGACACGACCGGAATCGCGCCGGGCTACACGTTCACGCTCGGCTGGTGGAAGCTCCAGCTTTACAGCCAGGGGGAGTACGTCATCGACGCCGGCTCCTCGTCCGACAACTTCTTCTACACGTGGTCGGAGCTGTCGATGGCCCCGGCCGAGTGGTTCCGGTTCGGCCTCGTCGTTCAGCGGACGAAGCTCTACCAGACGGACTTGGACATCCAGCGTGGCGTCCTCGTGGGGTTCTCGTACAAGAAGGCGAATTTCACCGCCTACGTCCTGAACCCGGACGAGAGCAAGCCCGTCGCCGTTCTTGCGCTTGGCCTGAGCTTCTGACCCGGATCGCGACGTCCTAACATCGGGTCCTGGCCGCGAGGGCGGCGAAGGGGAGTCGGACATGGACAGCGTCACAGGACGCCGGCCTCGGATCGCGCTCGAGTGGCTCGCCTCCTACCGGAAGGAGTGGCTTTCCCTCGACGTCGTCGCGGGACTCACCGCCGCCGCCGTCGTCATCCCGAAGTCACTCGCGTACGCCACGATCGCGGGGCTCCCCGTCGAGGTCGGCCTCTACACGGTGTTCGTGCCGATGCTGGTCTACGCGGTGTTCGGGACCTCCCGGCCGCTCAGCGTCTCGACGACGACGACGATCGCCATCCTCGCCGGGGCCCAGCTTTCCGCTCTCTCCCTCCCCGGGGACCCCGCGTCGCTCATCCGGGCCGCGGCCACGCTGACGCTGATCGTCGGACTGGTCCTCGTCGTCGCCTCGGCCCTCCGGATGGGTTTCCTGGCCAACTTCATCTCCGAGCCGGTCCTCGTCGGGTTCAAGGCGGGGATCGGCCTCGTCATCGTCCTCGACCAGCTCCCGAAGCTGCTCGGGATCCACATCCAGAAGGGCGGCTTCTTTCACAACGCGCTCGAGGTCCTGAGAGGGATCCCGGAGACGTCGATCCCGACGTTCGTCGTGGGCGCCGTGACGGTTGCCGTCCTCCTCGCCGTGGAGCGCTTCGCGCCGAAGCTCCCCGCCCCCCTGATCGCGATTGCCGTCGCGATCCTCGGCGTGAGCGTCCTGGGGCTCGGGGAACGTGGCGTGGCCCTCGTCGGGCACGTCCCGCAGGGCTTTCCCTCGCCGATCCTTCCGGATCCCTCTCTCGCCGAGGCCCTCTGGCCGGGGGCGCTCGGGATCGCGCTGATGAGCTTCACCGAGACGATGGCCGCGGGGCGCGCCTTCGCCCGGGGCGACGAGCCGACGCCCCGCGGGAACCGGGAGCTGCTGGCGACGGGCCTCGGGAACGCGTGCGGCGCTCTCCTGGGAGCCATGCCGTCCGGAGGCGGCACGTCGCAGACCGCCGTCAATCGCCTCGCCGGGGCGCGGTCGCAGCTGGCCGAGCTCGTCACGGCCGGCGCCGCGCTCCTGGTCATGCTGTTCCTAGCCCCCCTGATCGGCCTCATGCCCCAGGCCACCCTGGCGGCGGTCGTCATCGTCTACTCGGTCGGGCTGATCGCGCCCGCCGAGTTCGCGGCCATCCTCAAGATCCGGCGCCTCGAGTTCGTCTGGGCGGTCGTCGCCTTCGCGGGGGTTGTCCTTCTCGGCACGCTGAAGGGAATCCTCGTCGCCATCGTCGTGTCGGTCGTGGGCCTCGCGTTCCAGGTCGCCGACCCTCCCGTCTACGTTCTCGGACGGAAGAAGGGGACCCGCGTCTTCCGGCCCCTCTCGAAGGAGCACCCCGACGACGAGACGTTCCCCGGCGTCCTCTTTCTCCGGCTCGAGGGGCGGATCTTCTTCCTGAACGCCGAGCGGCTCGGCCAGAAGATCCGGGATTTGATCCTGGAGAGAACGCCGGGCGTCGTCGTGCTGGACTTCTCCGGCGTCTTCGACCTCGAGTACACGGCCTTGAAGATGCTGGTGAAGGGGGAGAAGGAGCTGCGCGAAGGGGGGGCCTCGGTCTGGCTCGCCGGCCTCACGCCGAACGTCCTCCAGATGGTTCAGCGTTCCCCGCTCGGCGAGACGCTCGGGCGCGAGCGGATGCACTTCGACCTCGAGGAGGCGGTCCGGAAGCTCAACCTCGGCTGACACGGGCTCCGGGCGCCTGGAATGTCTGTCCGGGGTGCAGAACGCCCGTGAAAGGCGGGCAGCGCCGTTGCCGGTACGATACGGGGAGAGAAGAGAGGAGTGGTCATGATGACGTTCCGCCCCCGCCTTGCGTTTCTCCCGCTTGTCGCCTTCGCCCTCGCGGTCTCCGCGGGTTCCGCGCTGGCACAGCAGCCCGCGCCGCTATCCGACGTGAAGGCTCCCCAGCCAACCGTTCCGGAGATCTTCACGATCGAGGGACAGTTCGTCCGCGTGGCTTACAACAACGAAGGTTTCGTCGTCCTCGGTTACCGTGCCGCAAACCAGTCGGTTGGAGAGGAGTGGATGCTTCTCGACGCCGGGATCACGATGCGGAAGGGTGCGAAAGACTTTGCCATCACCCGCAGTTCGATCTCGCTGAAGACGCCCGACGGGAAGACGATCCCGCTGGCCACCCAGAAGGAGTACGCCGACGCCCTGTACCTTCAGCCCCTGAACCGGATGGCGAAGACGATCCGGGATTCGATCAACTACTTCCCGATCGACGCGGTCCGCCCCTGTCCCCTCCAGTTCTTCGCGGACGGCGGTGGCGGCAGCCCTCTCTCGTTCGACCAGGTCGAACTGTCCTTCGAGAGGGCCTGCGTCGGCCGCCTCTTCTTCAAGATCCCCGGGAAGATCCAGGTCGGACAGCATTGGCTCGTCGTCAAGTTCGCGACGAGCGAGGTCCAGGTCCCCTTCCGGATTCTCACGAAGGAAGAGGAGAAGGTCGCCCGGAAGAGGTGGGAGGAATTCAAGAAGGCGCTCGACGCCCAGATGTCGAAGTAGCGGCCCGGAGCGTCACCCGATACCCCGCGGCGGGCGGGACGGCCCGTCTCTCCCGGGATTCAGCTCCGGCGAAACAGGCGGTCCCGGTTGCTGTCGAAGTAGTAGAGCTTGGCGACCGTGATGCGCTTCGCGAGGAAACTGCAGGCGAGGCAGGCCAGGAGCATTCCGGCAAGCGGCCCGACCCAGTAGATCCACCAGCCCTGCCACTCACCGGACACGATCGCCGGACCGAGGCTACGGGCCGGATTCGTGCTGGTGCCAGAGATCGGAGACTCCGCCCACACCATGACCGCGTAGAGCGGGGGGAAGATCGCCGGCGTGAAGGGACGGAGGTGCCGGAAGCCGAGAAAGACGGCGAGTAGAGCGACCATCGTGAACGTCGTGACCACCTCGCCCAGGAACGCCGTCCAGAGAGTCGTGTCGGGACCCGGCAAGGTCGCTCCGAAGGCCACGCTCTTTCCCATCGCTCCCCAGAAGAGGAGAGGCAGCGACCCCACGACGGCGCCGACGAGCTGAGCCCCCGTGTAGACGAGTGTCGTTCGAAGGTCGAGCTTGCCCATCACCCGGAAGGCGAATGTGACGGCGGGGTTGATATGCGCCCCGCTCTCCTTTCCGACCGGAGACAGCGCGATGCACGCGCCCGTCGTCCCGAAGAGAAAACCGGTGATCAGGCGCCTCAGCCCTTCGCTCGGGATCAGGCGCGCCATCGGGGTGCCGGCTCCGAACATCAGGATGACGAGGGATAGACCGATCAGCACCAGCAGGGCCGTGCCAACGAGCTCGGAAATGAACAGCCGGCGGAGAGCCCCGGGCTCGTTCCGGTCGTCCGTCACGGGGCGGCGGCCTTCTTCCCGGGGCCGTGCGCCGGAGGGAACAGGATCGAGGCCGGCTCCGGCACCGCGACCGTCGTGCCGACGGCGCGCGGAAGACCCGTCTGAGGATCGAGACGGAAGACGACGACCACGCCGGAGCCCTGGTTGGCGGCGATCAGCCAGCGGCCCGCCGGATCGATGGCGAAGCTCCGAGGCGCTCGGCCACCGGCAGGGACGCGAACGGCGGGCGAGAGACTCCCCGACGCGTCGGCCGCGAAGACGACGAGACTGTCGTCCCCCCGGTTCGACGCATAGACGAAGCGCCCGTCCGGAGAGACGGCGATCTCGGCCGCGGTGTTCTCCCCGGTGAACCCGTTCGGAAGGGTCGAGACGGTCTGGAACGACGCGAGGGCTCCGCGGGCCCCGTCCCACCGGAAGGCGGACACGGTCGAGAGGAGTTCGTTGATCGCGTAGAGGACCCGCCCGGACGGGTGCCAGGCGAGGTGGCGCGGTCCCGAGCCGGGCTCGAGCGCGACGCCGTCCGGCTCCTCGGGCGTGAGGCGCCCCGTCTCGCCGTCGAACCGGTCGACGTGGATTCGGTCGCTGCCGAGGTCCACAGAGACCAGGAAGCGCCCGGAGCCGTCGAGGAAGACGCCATGCGCGTGCGGTCCCTGCTGGCGCGCCCGGTTCGGACCCGACCCGGCGTACCGGCGCACCGAGCTGGCCGGCTCGATCCGGCCGTCCGCGGCAAGAGGGAAGAGCACGACCGTTCCCGCGGTGTAGTTCGCGACGAAAAGGTTGCGACCCGCGGCATCCACCACCAGGTGGCACGGGTCGGCGCCCCCGGAGGGCTGCTGGTTGAGGAGGGTGAGACGTCCGGTCGCCGGCTCGACGGCGAAGGCGCTCACCGCTCCGGTCTTCGCGCCGCGGAAGTTTCCGACCTCGTTGACGGCATAGAGGACCCTTCCCGAGGGGTGGAAGGCGAGAAACGACGGGTTCTCCGACACGCCCGCGAGCTCCAGACCGCCGACGACTCGTCCGGAAACCGCGTCGAGGTCGAAACGGTAGATTCCGCGGCTCTTCCCGCCCGTGTACGTGCCGACGTAAACGCGAAACGCGTCCGGAACAGGCGGGGCCATCGTCCTTGCGGACGCCGCTCCGTCCGAAACGCCAAACCCGACTGAAAGGAGAAAGACCGCGGCGGCGAGGGCCTGTAGGAGAGTCCGCCGCCTCACGTCGCCCGCTCTGGCGGTCACGCCTCGGAGAACCGGATGACGACCTTGATGTCGTCCGGTTCGCGGTTCAGGGCGCTCGCGAACTGCTCGGGCGGTACGCGCCGCGAGACGAGACGGGCCAGCCAGGAGCGGTCCGCGCGCGCGAGGGCCTCGCCGGCTCGGTACCAGTGCCGTTTGTTCGCGTTGACGCTTCCGACGAGCACGTTGTTCCTCAGGACGGCCTTGGCCGCCATGTCCGCGATCGGCATGGTGCCGGTGCGCCCCCCGCTCCCGACGCCGGTGAGGCAGACGACGCCGCCGGAAGCGACGGATCGCAGGGAGTCCTGGATCACGGCGCCGACGCCGGTGCATTCGATGATGACGTCGGGCTCAAAGCCGATGTCGCCGGCGGCGCCCGCGTGGTACGTCGCCCCGAGGGCCCGGACGAGGTCCGGCTTCGGCCCCGACGTGACCCGGTCGAGGACGTGGACCTCGAGGCCGTGCTGCTTCGCCACGAGGGCCGCGAGGAGGCCGATCGGTCCCGCGCCCGTCACGAGGACCGTCCGCGGCTCCCAGAAGGCCCGGTGCCCCACGGCGGCGACCTGCTCCCAGGCCTTCGTGACGACCGTCGTCGGCTCGAGCAGGACGCCGAGGAGCCCGAGCGACGAATCGACCTTCATCGCGTACTCGGGCTCGATCCGCCAGCGCTCCGACATGAAGCCGTGGATCTCCTTGATGCCGCGCTCGGTGTACTTCCCGTTGCGGCACATGTCCCACTCCCCGACGGCGCAGCTCGGGCAGGGGACGGGGTCGGGACGGCGGACGATTCCGACGACGAGGTCTCCGGCCTTCAGCGAGCCCGCCGGGCCGGGATCGAGGACCCGCCCGAGCGACTCGTGGCCGAGGACGAGGCGCTTCGACCCCTCCGGGGCCCAGCCGTACTTTCCATCGGCGATCTCGACGTCGGTCCCGCAGACGCCGACCGCCACCGCTTGGACGAGGACCGACCCTTCGCGGGCACCGGGCTCGGGGAACTCTTCGAGCCGCGCGCTCCCCGCAACCCCCGGTTCGACCGTGATCGCTTTCATCGCAGAACCTCCTCGGATCCGATTATTCGTTACGCCCGCGCTGGGCCATCGAGACCTTCCCCCAGAAGAGCTGGAGCGGAAGGTGGAGGCGGCTTCCCCACGCGCTCTCCTCGTGGGCCTGAAGCGGGAAGGCGAAGTGGAGGAAGTCGCGCCCGTAGACGTATCCGCGGCTCTGGAGGGCGATCGCCATCGCGAGCGTCGTCTCGAAGTTGTCTCCCGGCCAGCCGCTGTCGACGTAGAACTTCGCGGGGCTCTTCGGCTCGGCCAGGACCCAGTCGATGAGGTCGTCCCTGTGGGAGAACGTGCTGGACATGCAGGCCGCGGCCCCGAAGACCTCCGGCCACTGCCACGCCATGTAGAACGACACGACGCCCCCGAGCGAGGAGCCCATGACGGCCGTCTCCCTCCGGCCCCCGATCAGCCGGAGGCGCTGATTCGCCACGGGGACGATCTCCTCCGCGACGGACCGGCCGTAGCCCTCGTAGCCCGGCTTCGTGTACTCGGTCATCCGGTCGCCCGAGTGGATGCCGACGACGACGACCTTGTCGATGGCGTTCATCCCGTCGAGGAGCTGGAGCGACTCGCCGACGTTCCAGTCGCGGCCCGCGAACGCCTCGTCGGGGAAGAAGAGGTTCTTGCCGTCCTGCATGAAGAGGACCGGGTACTTCTTGAGAGTGTTCTCGTGATACCCGGGAGGGACGTAGGCCCGGACGCGGTGCTTGCGGCCGAGGATCCCCGAGTCCAGCTCGATGAGGGGCGAGAACGTTCCCTTCTCCGACCCGGAGAAGTAGGGATAGACGTCGCGGCTGCCGGGAGAGGTCATCAGGACGAGACCGTCGGCCCCGACGGCCCAGCGGAGCTCGCTCCCGACCTTCCAGCACGGCTTGAAGTAGAGGAAGGGGCGCCTCGCCTCGAGCCGGAACGTGAACGTCGTCCCGTCGTCGGAGACCGACGCCGCTTCGACGTCACGGTTCCAATCGAGATCGGTTCTCAGGATGATCCGCCCGTCGGTCACCGGATACCGGACTCGCAGCTCGCGACGAAGGACCGTCTCCGTCCGGTACAGCGCCTCCATCTCGTCGCGAATTCGGGGCGTCTCCGGACTCATGCGGGCCTGGTTTCCGTCACGTCGAAGACGTGGTACCCCCACGCCGGCATGCCGAGGTAGAGGCCCCGTTCGGCGAGGTCGTCGCCCGACCGCTCGTAGACGTCGTCTCCCATCCGGTCGGCAAGCCGCCAGGCCCGGCTCCCGAGATCGCTCCACGGCATCCCGACGTAGCACTGGCTCGGGTGGTCGGCGTAGTTGACGGCGACGAGACGGCGGCGCTCCCCGGGGCCGGTCCAGGAGAACGCGATGAAGTCGTCCGAGGAATGGTTCCCGTCCCACGCCGCGCGGCACGTCAGGAGCTGCCAGATCCCGTCCCGGAAGGCCTGGTCCCTGAGGCAGGCGAGAAGCCTCTCGTAGAAGCCGCGGATGGCCTCGTCCACAGGTTCCGAAGGCCCCCGTCCGAGGTGGACCGGGATCTTGACCTGCTTCCCCTCGCGCTGTCCCTGGTGGATGAAGCGGAGTCCCGGCGCGAAGAACGTGAGAACGGCCGCCGCCCGGTGGATCTCGGGCGGAAAGGCCGCGGCCGCGCGCGGCTCGTCGTGGTTCTCGAGGAAGCGGGCCATGCGGTCCTGGTAGTCGAGGCCCGCGAAGAAGTGCTGGCGGACGGGGCGGGCCTCCCCGCGCTCGAGGCGGTCGTAGAGCCGCTTGTCGTAGGTGTAGTCGAATCCCTGCTGCTGGAGGGTCCATTCGAGGTCCCAGTAGACCTCGGCGAGGAAGAGGAAGCCGGGGACGTTCCGACGAACGGCCTCGACGGCCCGGAGCCAGAACGGAGGCGCGGAGATCCCCCACGTTCTCTCGAAGACCTCGGGAAGGACGAGCATCGCCATGTCGCAGCGGACCCCGTCGCACTGCCGTGCGATCCGCGACAGCTCGCCGAGCATCGCCTCCTGAAGGGCGGGATGGCCGTAGTTCAGCTGGAACGTGTCGGGCCAGCCGTCGAAGTACGGGTCGCGCCCGTGCGCGAGAACCCGGTTACCGGCGCGCCCGTAGTTCTGCGGCGCGGCGGCGAGCGTCTCCTCGGTTCCGCCGACGAACCAGTCGGGATGCTTCGTGACCCACGGGTGGTCCGGCGCCATGTGATTCGGGACGAAGTCGAGGATCAGCCTCAGGCCGCGATCACGAAGGCGCTTCCGGAGCCGGGCGAGGGCCGGGTCGCCCCCGAAATCGACGTGGACCCGGTAATTCCGGACCGCGAAGCAGGAGCCGGTGACGTCCGTCTCCTGGAAGTCCGACAGGACCCGGCGGTACTCCTCGAGCCACTCCGGCTTCGACCGCGACACGCGCCGTGCGGCCTCGCCCGTCTGCCAGACGCCGAGGAACCAGACGAGGTCGAAGCCGTCCGCCGCCAGCCAGTCCAGATCGGCGTCGGGCACGTCGTCCAGCGTCGCCGGGCGGCCCAGGGCCCATGCGAGCTCCGAAAGCCTGGCGCGTGTGTTGATCTGGAAGAGCGAGGGGTACCGGACGGATGACATCACTCTTTCCGGTACCCGCCCACCTGTTCCCGAACCAGCCGGGACGAGAGTTCTCTCTTCTCGGTCGCAAGGATGGTTTTCGCGTCCAGCCGGCCGAAGAGGTCGAGGAGGCGGGCCACGGTGCCGGTCCACCCGGTCTGGTGGCTCGCGCCGAGGCCGGCCCCGTTGTCGCCGTGGAAGTACTCGTAGAAAAGGATCAGGTCCTTCCAGTGCGGGTCGGTCTGGAACTTCTCCGCTCCTCCGTAGACAGGGCGGCGGCCGTTCTCGTCGCGGAGGAACGTCGCCGCGAGGCGGCGCGAGATCTCCTTGGCCACCTCGAAGAGCGTCATCCGGATTCCGGAGCCGGTGGGGCACGCCACCGTAAAGTCGTCTCCGTAGAAGCTGTAGAGGTTCAGGAGGCCGCGGATCAGGAGGACGTTCACTGGCATCCAGACCGGACCCCGCCAGTTCGAGTTCCCGCCGAACATCCCCGTGTTTGACTCCGCCGGCAGGTACGTCACGTCGTACGGGCGCCCCTCGAGGTGGAAGACGAAGGGATGGTCGCGGTGGTAGCGCGACACCGACCGGATGCCGTGCGGGCCGAGGAACTCGTTTTCGTCGAGGAGGTATCCCATGACGCGCTCGAGCTTCTTCTTGTTCAGGACCGAAAGGAGGCGGCGGTTCGCGTGCCCGATGAATCCCTCCTCCGTCGGGGCGACGTGCGCGACCACTTCGGGGTGGCGCTTCCGGAAGAGCGCAATCAGCTCCCGCAGTCTCGGGAACCGTTCGAAAACGTCCCCGGAGAAGACCGTGGCGGCGCAGAGGGGGAGGAGCCCCACCATCGATCGGACCTTGAGGCGCATCCCGCTTCCGTCCGGGAGCCGGAGGAGGTCGTAGAAGAAGCCGTCCGCCTCGTCCCACATCTCGTCACGGTGCTCGCCGAGACGGTCCATCGCGTACGAGATCCAGATGAAGTGCTGGAGGAAGCGGTAGGCGTGCTCCTGGTAGACCGGGTCGTGCTCGGCGAGGATGAGGGCGATCTCGAGCATGTTCTGGCAGTAGAAGGCCATCCAGGCGGTCCCGTCCGCCTGCTCGAGGGAGCCCCCCGTGGGGAGTGGCGCGCTCCGGTCGAAGACGCCGATGTTGTCGAGGCCGAGGAACCCGCCCGCGAAGACGTTCTTCCCCGCGGGGTCCTTTCGGTTGACCCACCAGTTATAGTTCAGGAGCAGCCCCTGGAAGGAGCGCTCGAGGAACTTGATGTCGCCCCGGCCGAGGTCCCGCTCTACCTGGTAGAGGTAGAACGTCGCCCAGGCGTGGACGGGGGGGTTCACGTCGCTGAAGTTCCACTCGTAGGCGGGGATCTGTCCGTTCGGGTGGGCGTAGAGGCTCTGGAGCATCAGGAGGAGCTGTCCTTTTGCGAAGTCGAAGTCGACGAGCGACAGCGAGATCGTGTGGAATGCCAGGTCCCACGCCGCGTACCACGGGTACTCCCACTTGTCGGGCATCGAGATGACGTCGCCGTTGAACATGTGGAACCACTCGGCGTTCCGGGGGGCGGAACGGCTCCCGAGGAGCGGGTGCGCATCGTGCTCGTCGAGCCACCGGTCGACGTCGAAAAAGTAGAACTGCTTCGACCAGAGCATCCCGGCGAGCGCCTGCCGGTGGACCCGTCGCTCGTCCTCGGTCAGCGAGCGGGGGGTGATCTTCTCGTAGAACTCGTCTGCGTCGGCGATCCGCTGCCGGAACTGCTCTTCGAACGACGGGCCGAACGGCTCGCTGGCCGGGCTGGCGGCGAGGCGGAGGCAAACGACCTCGCAGCCTCCGGCGGGAACCTCGACGACGTAGTGCGCCGCCGCCTTGGTCCCCGTCTTCCCGGGGTTCACGGCGTCGCGTTCGCCGGAGACGACATACCGGTGGAAGGCGTCCTTGACGTAGGGCGTGGGGTTCGGCTGGCCCCAGAGCTTCTGGACGTTGCTCTCGTTTTCCGCAAAGAGCAGCTCCGGTCTGCCGCTGCACGAGAACAGGTAGTCGCCCAGCTCAGGGTGCGAGGCGACGACCGCTCCATGAGCCTCACGGAGGACCGGCTTCGGGACGTCGTCTCCCCACGACCAGGTGTTCCGGAACCAGAGCGTCGGGAGGAGGTGCAGCCGGGCCGCCTCCGGGCCGCGGTTATGGACGGATACGCGGATCAGGATGTCGTCCGGGCCCGCCTTGGCGTACTCGAGAAAGACGTCGAAGTACCGGTCCTCGTGGAACGCGCCGGTGTCGAGTAGCTCGTACTCCATCTCCTCGCGCGACCGCGCCCGGTTCGTCTCGAGGAGGTCCCGGTAGGGGAACTCCCTCTGCGGGTACTTGTAGAGGTATTTCATGTACGAGTGCGTCGGGGTCGAATCGACGTAGAAGTAGTACTCCTTGACGTCCTCGCCGTGGTTCCCTTCGCTGTTCGTCAGGCCGAATAGCCGCTCCTTCAGGATCGGGTCCCTCCCGTTCCAGAGGGCGAGCGCGAAGCAGAGGTGCTGCTTTTCGTCGGAGATCCCGCCGAGGCCATCCTCGCCCCACCGGTAGGCGCGCGAGCGGGACTGGTCGTGCGAGAAGTAGTCCCAGGCGTTGCCGTCCGCGCTGTAGTCTTCGCGGACCGTCCCCCACTGCCGCTCGGAAAGGTAAGGGCCCCACTTCTTCCAGGCGATCCCTTCCTCGCGGGCGTCGTTCAGGCGTTTTTGTTCGGCGCAGTCGACGAAGGCGGAGTCTCGGGCTTTCTTTTCCATTTCGGAAGTCCTCATCGGCATGGAACTCTAGCCGGTCTCGCGGAGGCCGTGACCTCGAAAAACTACGGGGACTCCCGGAGGATCGACTCGGCCGCGCGGACGCCGGCATCCAGGGCGTCCTCGAAGAGGGGAAGCCCCGTATCGGCGTGAGCGAACCGGACGCCGTCGAGAGGTTCGTCCGGAAGGCGCCGCGCCGGACTTGCGAGGAAGCCGGGAACGGGGCGGAGCATCGCGTGCCCCCAGCGGGCCACGTCGAGGCGCGTCACGAGCGCCGGCAGGTCGGCGTGGGCCTTCGTGAGGTCGGCGAGGACGGCCGACGCGATCTCCTCCCACGTCATGCCGAAGAGCTTCTCCCGCGCGGCCCGGGGCGCCTCCCCGGCGAAGGCGTGGTACCAGGTGAAGACGGTCGGCCCGTGGTCGCGCCCGGTCTGGTGGGTGGCCACGACGTAACCGAGCGACTTCGAGTCGTAGAGGACGTTGTCCCACGCGAGGCTGACGTTCCGCTCCTTCGGCCGCGCGGAGAGGGTCAGGTTCGCCACGATCCACGGGGCGTAGCCCATCTCGCGGAGGAACGGAGGCGGGGCCTCGCGCCACGGGGCGAGAACGCGCGCGGCGACGAACTTCGGCAGGGCGAGGACGGCGGAGCGGGCCTCCACCTCGACCACCTCGTCCCTGGCCGCGTCGAGGTACCGGACGACGACGGGGGCCTTCGGCGTCTTTCGGGGGAGGACGTCGAAGACGAGCGCGCCCGTCGCGATCCGCCCCGCCGCGGAAGCCGCGAGCTGATGGACGAGACGGCCGTTTCCTTCGGGCCACGTCAGGAACGGAGCCGGCTCGTCGTCAGGGGAGGTCCCGGCGAGGCGGGACGCGTAGTAGTGGATGCCCGCCCACGCCGAGGTCTCGTCGAGGCTTCCGGCGAAGTCGTCGCGGCAGCCGTACTCGGCGAACCAGAGGAGGCGCGGCGAGTCGAAGCCCTTCGCCTTCATCCATTCGCGCATCGTCATCCGGTCGAGGGCGGTGAGCTCCGCGTCGTCGGAGGAGCGGCGTGTCGGGACGGCGAAGGCCCGGCGCCCCTTCGCGTCCCGTAGTGCGGCATAGGCGGCCATCTCGGCCTCGAACCGGGACAGCTGCGCGAGGTCGTTCCCCGAGGCGCCGGCGCGCGGAAAGAGCCCGGGGTGCCACTCGAAGCCGAAGAAGAGCCGCTCCTCCGGCTCACGGCAGAGCATCTCCTCGGCATAGACGGGTTCGCCGGCCGCGTCGCGCCCCGTGATGGCGCCCACCTCCGAGAGGAGCGTCTCCAGGGCGGGGTTCGGGTAGGCGGGGACCGGGACGTAGTGCGCCGCCCACGGATACCCCGAGACGTCGTTCTTCCCCGAGAGGGCTGTCCCTCCCGGCGCGGCCTCCAGGTCGTAGACGCGGAAGTCCGCGCTGCCGGCTCGGGCCAGCGTCCAGGCGGCGGAAAGCCCGGAAACCCCTCCTCCGAGAATCGCCGTCCCGATGCGCTCCTTCCGGACGGCGGGGCGCGCGAGGAGGTCCGGCGTCCGGAGCCTGTGCCCGAGCACCTCGTCCGGGACGGAGAATCCCCCGTCGAACGGGAGCGCCTTGTCGCTTCGGCGCCCGCACGAGGCCAGAGACGAGGCGAGCGCCGCCGCAGCCCCGGTCCCCATCAACGCGACGATGGCGTCGCGGCGCGTCAGTCGAATTTCTTCCACTCGCTCTCGTACGTCCGGACGAGGACCTGGTCGTTCAGGCGGTTCACCGGCGCCTCGACGCGGGCGATGTCCGGCCCGAAGACGAAGAGAGAGGCGAGCGTCTCCGGCGAGAGGGCCCGGAGGCCCGGGAGCACGCTCGTCGGCGCTTCGAAGGGACGGGGCGAGGCGAGGACGTAGCCCCAGACGCCGAAGGAGGGAACGGTCATCTGGTACGGCCGGACGGAGAAGCCCGCCGCCTCGATGGTGTTGGCCACGATCCAGAAGCTCGTCCGCGCGAAGAGGGGCGAGGTGCTCTGGACGGCCATCACGCCGTCGGGGTCGAGACGCCGCTTCGCGAGCGTGTAGAAGCGCGTCGTGTAGAGCTTCCCGACCGAGTAGCCGTTCGGGTCGGGAAAGTCGACGAGGAGGACGTCGAAGAGGCCGGTCCCGGCCTCGAGCCAGACCATGGCGTCGTCGTTCACGACCGTCACGCGGGGATCGGAGAGCGATCCGCGGTTCAGGGCGGTGAAGAGCGGGTGCGTCTTCGCCAGCTTCGTGACGGCCGGGTCGAGGTCGACGAGCGTCACGGTCTCGACCGAGGGGTGCTTGAGCGCCTCGCGGACGGCGAGGCCGTCGCCGCCGCCGAGGACGGCGATTCGTTTCGCGCCGGGCCGGACGGCGAAGGCCGGGTGGACGAGCGCCTCGTGGTACCGGTACTCGTCCACCGAGGAGAACTGGAGGTGCCCGTTCAGGAAGAGCTGGAAGCCCGCCCGGTTCCGCGTCACGACGATCCGCTGGTACGGCGAGTTCTGCGCGACGATCACCTCGTCGGCGTACTGCGTCTCCTCGGCCAGCGTCGTCAGCTGGTTCGCCGAGGCGAAGGCCGCGAGAAGAAGGGCTGACACGAGCCCGGCGCGTGCGAGGAGGCTGCCCGATGGCCCGAGCTGGCGCCGGAAGAGGTGGATCGACCAGAAGGCGACGGCGGCGTTCAGGAGGCCGAAGAGGACGGACGTCCGGACGAGGCCGAGGCGCGGGACGAGCAGGAGCGGAAAGAGGATCGAGGCGGCCAGCGCCCCGAGGTAGTCGAACGTGAGGACCTGCGCCACGAGATCCTTGAAGGCGACGGCGTCCTTGAGGAGCCGCATCATGAGGGGGATCTCGACGCCGACCAGGATGCCGATGAGCAGGACGACGCCGAAGAAGACCGGCGGGAACCAGCGGGGCGAGGAGAAGGCGAAGAAGAGGGCCGGCGCGGAGAGGCCGCCGATCAGGGCGACGGCGATCTCGACCTCCACGAAGCGGCGCGCGACGTTTCGGGTCACGAACTTCGTCAGATAAGCGCCGAGCCCCATCGCCGTCAGGTAGATGCCGATGACGAGGGAGAACTGCGTGATGGAGTCGCCGAGGAGGTAGCTCGCCAGCGTCCCCGCGACGAGCTCGTAGACGAGCCCGCAGGAGGCGATGACGAGGACCGTCAGGTAGACGGGCCCCGGACGGATGTGGGCGGGCTCCCCGGACGTCACGGGCGCAGCGGGTGGCGGCTCAGCCGCCCGTGACGCTGGCCGCGATGATGATCGCGATGGCGATGATGATCGAGCCGAGCACGATCGCGAGGGCCGTGTTCTGGTCCTCCTCCATTTCCTTCTTCAGGGAGAAGGGGAGGACCTTCGGCAGGATCGCGAAGAAGACCGCGAAGATGACGATCCCGATGACGGAGAAGACGATCGTCGAGATCACCTGGTGCCCGTGGAGATTCCACCAATCCATCATTTGCCTCCGCTCCAGAAGTGGTAAGTCCTCCATCCGCCGGCGTTCCGCGCGCCCGCCGGCAGCGTGTTTCTCTGCGTTCCGAGGGACGCGTCCCAACCCGTCAGCTCCCCGTACGTGAAAAGGGCGAGGAGCCCGGCCCCGAGGACCTGGTAGAGCTTTCTCATGAGTCGTCTCCGCCGTCGCCTCCGGAGTCCTTTTCGGACCCGGTGGAAGAGAAGTCGCTTTCGGACCAGCGCCGCCCCTCGAAGGAGGCGTGCGAGAAGAGGAGACCGATCGGCCCCGCGACGAGGAGCACCAGGACGAGGATGAGGTGGAGGAGGCGCGGGACGCCGCTCGTCACCTTCACGCGGAACGACGCCGGAGGCGTCGGCGAGTCGCTCTCGGGCTCGAGCCGAAGGACGTACCGGCCGGCCGGCACGCGGGAGAGCCAGATGGTGCGGGCCTGGCTCCCCTCGCTCCAGCTCTCGCCCCCGTCCACCCCGGAGTAGCGGTCCGAGAGGAGGTAGAAGGACCGGACCTCGCCGGTTCCCTCGGCGATCAGGTCGGCCCCGGCCCCGACCCAGTTGTTGCTCGTCGGTGCGAAGATGTCGACCTTGAGGTTCGCCCGCCGCGTCGTTTCGAACGGCTCGGAGAGAAGGACCCGGTCGGCCGGCGCCGCCGTCGCCCGGGGAGCGCCCCACGCCCCCGGGGCCGGGGCGCCCCGCTCGGCGTAGATCTTCTGTTTTGGGTCGACGAGATCGAAGGTCTTGTCGAAGACGACGCGGTGCGGCGCGACGATCTTCGCCACGAGAAAGAGACCGACCGCCACCGCGGCGAGGAGGCCGGCAGCGCGCCACCAGAGGTGCGCCGTCCCGGCGTGCGGCCAGGGCTGACAGGCGCCGACGCCCGTGGGGCCGGGAAGGGGCTCCGCGAGCCCGAAGCCCTTCTCGAGATCCTCCTTCGGGACGTAGACCCCCTCGGTCCAGTTGACCTCGGTCGCCGCCACTTCCTTGGAGAGCATCCGCGGAGGGGCGACGTAGTCGGACGCCTGGGTCGTCTCGCCCTTCCGGATGGCCCAGTAGAACTCGCCGAGCACCGCCTCGACGACGGCCGGGTTCCGGTTGAAGACGCGGTAGCGCCGCCCGCGATAGGTCGCGAAGCGGACGCCGTCGGTCACCTCGCCCGCCGCCACCGGTCCGAGGAGGGTCCAGTGGCCGTTCGACTCGGCGAGCCAGTGGTAGGCCTCGGTCTTGGTCTCCTTGAGCAGGTACTCGGTCCAGAAGTAGTCCGTGCCGCCGGACGTCGTCTTCTTCACGACAGCCCCGAGGACGACGTAGGGGTGTCCGTCCAGCGTACCGGCCGCCCCGAGCGGGATCCGCGGCTTGAACGGCGCGGCCGAGAGCTTCTCCAGCACCTCGAATTTCGTCGGGGGGCCTTCGATTTCGCCCGGAGAAGCGCCCGTGCGGGAGCCGAGCAACGACCCGCAGTACGGGCATGCGATCCGGACGGTGGCGGCCGGGTCCTTGAGCGACAGGGCTCCGCCGCAGTTTGGGCAGTTGAGCGCCTGCGCTTTCGCGCCGGTCTTCCGCTCCGTCCACGCCGCGAGCCCTTCGATGCCGAGGTCGGAGAGCTCCACCTTCCGCCCGACGAAGAAGCCGTCGAGGCCGGGATCGTCGCCGTAGTCCAGCGTCCCGAGGCTCCCGTCCGCGCCGGAGATGTCGGCATAGCGGAACTCCGCTCCGGGGGCCGCGACGAACGGAAGGTCTCCTTCGGCGGAGGCGTACGTCGCGCTCCGCCGCTCGGCCACCGCGAAGAAGCCGTAGGCGCCGAGGTTCAGGCGCTCGCCCGGCCGGAGCGTCTCCCACTCGGGGACGGGGGGCGCGGGGAGGGGCTGCATCATCCAGAAGGCTCCCTGCGCCTCGGCCAGCCACGCGTAGCCGCCGCTCTCGAAGGCCACGTGCCACTCGTCCCAGGTCCCTTCGCCCGTCGAGAGCTGCAGCCGCCCGACGATCCGGAACGGCTTGATCCCGTGCGTCGGCCGCGCCGACATGCCGACCTTGAAGGGCGACGAGGTCGGAACCAGCTCGGCGACGATGCCGATCGCCTCGACGTTCACGCCCCGTCGCGCGACGGCCGCGCGGCACTGCCGGCAGACCGTGACGAGCGACGAGCCCGCGGAGAAGAGGACCTCCGCTCCGCAGTTCGGGCACTGGGCGGCACGCGCGCTCACGGTGGCGGAATCTTACGGTACGCGTCCGGCCGCCGGAGCCGTGTCGATCTTCCAGTAGAGGCCGTTCACCTCTCTCGACGTTCGCGGGCCAAAGCTCTCGGCCCAGTCGCGGAACGGAGGCCGTCTCGCCACGAGAACGACGTCGGGATGGAAAATCGAGAGCGGGATCTCGGAGGGGTCGAGGGGACGAAAGAAGAACTCCACGATGGCGACTAAGGCGGCTGCTGCCCGTCCGCGCGAGGCGATCGCTCCGGCCCCAACCGAAGCGAGCGACAGGAGAACGGGGAGGAGGATCAGCAAGCGCGTCAGACTGGGCCCGGTGGGGCCGAGGGCGAAAAGCGAGACGACGTAAGAACCGAGCAGAAACGTGGCTGCTGCGCCGAGCCGCTTTCGCAGGAGAACGGCACCGAGGATAGAGGCCAGCGCGACGACGATGTCGACGGGTTCGAATCCTGCGAGCGTGAAGCTGACGTTGAGGCCGTCCACGGCGTACATGGGCCCCCAGACGCCGCGGTAGGCGTCGGCAAGATGAAAGGGGAGAAAGACCGTCGCCAAGAGGTTTCGGACCGCCTCATCGGGGCTGGACGGGATGACGTACGCACCCCTCCGAAGGACCTCTGACGGCGAGCGCGCGAGAAGGACGAGATTCGGAACCGAAACGACGAGACCCGCGCCGGTCGCAAGGATCGCGGCGCGCACGATCCGCGGGCGCCCTTCCTTGGCGCGGGCGAGGCGAATCGCAAAGTGGAGGGCCAGCGCAACGGGAAGGATCCGGCAGGAGGTGTAGGCATAGACCGAAAGGGCGGCCGCCCCTCCTGCCGCGAGTGCCGCCGGGGCGCTCTCCTCCGCATGGTCCGCGAGAAGCGCCACGAGGAGAAGGAAAAAGGGGGCCGCGACGGCGCGATAGCCCGATTCCGCGTAATGGAAGAGTCACGTCGACGAGGCGAAGACGATAAGCGGCACCCAAGACGGCGTCCCGGGAGTCAGGCGCTTCACGAGGAGCGCCCCGAGAGCGAGGCAGGCCGCCGCGGCAAAAATCCCCGGAAGGACCAGTGCTGTCCATGAAGGGCCGAACAGCGTGGCCGAGACCCCAACGAGGTAGAGCCAGAGCGTTTCGGCGGAGTTTCCCAATGCGGACGTGATCAGCTCGAGGCGACGCTCACCGACGAGGATGAGGCCTCGAATCCCTTCCTCGGCGGCGTCGTTGCAGAGGCCCGCGGGGAGCCGCCCGACGGAGAAGAGGAGAGCGATCAGGTAAAGGGCGGCGCCAACCGGAATCAGGACGCTGCGTCCTCTCGAT
This sequence comes from uncultured Acidobacteriota bacterium, assembly GCA_963801475.1. Lineage (GTDB taxonomy): Bacteria > Acidobacteriota > Thermoanaerobaculia > UBA5066 > UBA5066 > DAOMFB01. The sequence continues at coordinate 358,085 of CAWDEX010000001.1, forward strand.
GGGTCCGAAACCGCCTCGGGATCGGGCCGCGGGTCAGCGACGGGCTTCCTGGACCGGGCGCGCCGAGCCATCTCCGCCGATCTTGTCGCGCTAGGAGGGCCGCAGGCCAGAATTCGTGCGATTGTGGACAGGTCGTCGCGGGGCGGGCCTCGGGCCGGCCGGCTCGACCGGAATCCGGTTACCCGTTACGCGACCGGGTTTTCCCAGCGGAGCCCCTTGAAGCGGGCGAAGTCGCGGTCGCAGGAGACGAGAACGGCACCGTGGCTGATCGCGAGGGCTGCGAGGTGAGCGTCCGTCGTCAGGTTCCCGGCCATTCCGGAATCAGCGAGGAGAGCGCGGAGGATCTCCCAGTGCCCCTCCCTCTCCGACACCCCGCGCACGGACGGAAGGGAGAGCCAGGCGTCCACCTTCCTCAGGGCGGAGTCCGCGTCGAGAGGGCGGGGAAAGACGGCGGAGCTGGTCGAGAGGCGAAGGAACCCGAGGAGGACGGCCCACGGGAGCCCGATCGGCTCCTCATCGTTGAGGGCCTTCTGCCAGAAGTGCCGGACGGCCCGGTGATGGATCGCGTCCCGGTTGACGGCGTAGATCAGGACGTTCAGATCGACGATCTTCACTTGCGGAGCGCCAGCTTCCGGAGGACCTCCTCCTCCTCGAGACGCGCGGCGGCCGCAAGCGCCTTCCGAAGGTCGAGGGCCGGCCGCCCCATCGCGAAGCTCTTCTCGACGTGGGGGCGGCGGCGGCGCGCGGGGGAGCGGGAGGCCGAGAGGCCCGCCCTCAGGACCCGGTTCACGACCTTCGCGACCGGGGCCTTCTCCTTTCGCGCCAGCGCCTTCAGGTCGTCGAGGATATCGTCGTCGATGCGCGTCGTCGTCCGCACGGAGGCATCATAGCATCAAGAACTTTGATGCGCACACATCAAGAGAGGGCCGGCGGACCGCGACGGAAGAAGGTGGAATGGAACAGTCGGGGCCGCCCGAAGGCGGCCTCCGACGTTCCCGGACGGGGTGTCCCCCTCCTACGCTCGCTGCAAGCAGATCCCCAAGCAGCGAGCACGCCGGAGCGTCCTCCGACGCCCGCGAGCACTGTTTGAGCGAAGCGAGTTTGCGAGCGAAGAAGGAGGATGCTCCGGCGTGCGAGGCACTATGCCGCCAGCTGCCTCAGGACGAAGTGGAGGATGCCGCCGTGACGGTAGTAGTCCACCTCGTTCGGCGTGTCGAGGCGGCAGGTGACCGAGAACGTCTTCTGCTTCCCCTCGGTGTCCGTCGCCGTGACCGTCAGCTTTTTCTTCGGCGCGAGGTCCTTCGCGATGCCCGCGACCGCGAACGTCTCCTGCCCGTCGAGCCCGAGGCTGGCCGCGTCCTGGCCCGCCTCGAACTGGAGCGGCAGGACGCCCATTCCCGCGAGGTTCGAGCGGTGGATCCGCTCGAAGCTCTTCGCGAGGACCGCCTTCACGCCGAGGAGGTACGTGCCCTTCGCCGCCCAGTCGCGCGAGCTGCCGGTCCCGTACTCGGCTCCGGCCACGACGACGAGCGGAGTCTTCGCGGCCTGGTACTTCATCGCCGCGTCGTAGATCGACATCTGCTCGCCCGACGGGAAGTGGATCGTGACGTTCCCCTCGCTCCCCGGCACGAGGAAGTTCTTCAGCCGGATGTTGGCGAAGGTGCCCCGCATCATGACTTCATGGTTCCCGCGGCGCGAGCCGTAGGAGTTGAAGTCAGCTGGGGCGACGCCGTGCTCGACGAGATACTTCGCGGCCGGGCTGTTCTTCGCGATGTTGCCGGCGGGGGAGATGTGGTCCGTCGTGACGGAGTCGCCCAGCATGACGAGGCAGCGCGCGCCGGCGATCTCCTTTTTCGGGGCCGGCTCCTTCGTGATCCCCTCGAAGAAGGGGGGCTTCCGGACATAGGTGGAGGCCCCTTCCCAGAGGTAGGTCCGTCCCTTGGGGATCGTCAGAGACTGCCAGTTCTTGTCGCCGTCGAAGACCTCGCCGTAAGCCTTCTTGAACTGCTCGGGCCTGACGGCCTTCGCCATGGCGGCGTCGACTTCCTCGGCCGACGGCCAGATGTCACGGAGAAAAACCTGCACGCCGTTCCGGTCGACGCCGAGCGGCTCGGTCGTGAGGTCCTTGTCCATCTCTCCGGCCAGCGCGTAGGCCACTACGAGCGGCGGCGAGGCGAGGTAGTTCATCTTCACCTGGGGGCTGATCCGTCCCTCGAAGTTGCGGTTCCCGGAAAGGACGGCCGCCACGACGAGGTCGGCGTTCTTCACGGCCTCCGACACGGCGTCGGGGAGCGGGCCGGAGTTCCCGATGCAGGTCGCGCAGCCGTAGCCTACGAGGTGGAAGCCGACCCCTTCGAGATAGGGCGTCAGCCCGGCGTCCTCCAGGTAGTCCGTCACGACCTTCGAGCCCGGGGCGAGCGACGTCTTGACCCACGGCTTGGCCGTCAGGCCGCGCTCGACCGCCTTCTTGGCGAGGAGGCCGGCGCCGATCATGACCGAGGGGTTCGAGGTGTTCGTGCACGATGTGATCGACGCGATGACGACCCCGCCCTGCGGGATCTCGTAGGTGATCCGCCCCTCCTCGACGGAGGCGGTCTTCGACTCGGAGCCCGCGGGCTGCTTCTCGAGGAAGACCTTGAGCGATTCGCGGAAGACCTTTTTCGACTCCTTCAGCGGCACGCGGTCCTGCGGGCGTCGCGGCCCGGCCAGCGACGGCTCGACGTCCTTGAGGTTCAGCTCGAGCGTGTCGGTGAAGACCGGGTCCGGCGAGTCCTTCGTCCGGAAGAGCCCCTGCTTCTTGCAGTAGGCCTCGGCAAGGGCGATCGTCTTCGCCGGGCGGCCGGTAAACTTCAGGTACCTGATCGTCTCGGCGTCGACCGGGAAGAAGCCCATCGTGGCGCCGTACTCCGGGGACATGTTGGCGATCGTGGCGCGGTCGGTCAGGGCCAGAGCGGCGACGCCCGGTCCGAAGTACTCGACGAACTTCCCGACGACCCCCTTCTTCCGGAGCATCTGCGTCACGGTCAGGACGAGGTCGGTGGCCGTGGCGCCCGCGGGAAGCGTCCCCTTCAGCTTGAAGCCGATGACGTCGGGGATCAGCATCGACTGCGGCTGGCCGAGGAGCGCCGCCTCGGCCTCGATCCCGCCGACGCCCCAGCCGAGGACGCCGAGGCCGTTGATCATCGTCGTGTGGCTGTCGGTGCCGACGAGGGTGTCGGGGTAGGCGACGTTTCCCTCCCCTTTGAAGACGACGCTGGCGAGGTACTCCAGGTTGACCTGGTGGCAGATGCCGGTGTCCGGCGGGACGACGCGGAAGTTCCGGAAGGCGTTCTGCCCCCAGCGGAGGAAGGCGTACCGTTCACGGTTCCGCTGGAACTCCAGCTGCGCGTTGGCCCCGAAAGCCGTCGACGAACCGAACTGGTCGATGATGACCGAGTGGTCGATGACGAGGTCGGCCGGCGCGAGCGGATTGATCTTCTCGGGGTTCCCGCCCATCCCGGCCAGCGCCTCGCGCATGGTGGCGAGGTCCACGACCGCCGGGACGCCCGTGAAGTCCTGAAGGAGGACGCGCGCCGGGCGGAAGGCGATCTCCCGATCGGTCGGCTTCCTCACGTCCCGCGTGGCGAGGGCCTCGATGTCCTCCTTGTGGACGGTTCGGCCGTCCTCGTGGCGGAGGAGGTTCTCGAGGAGGATCCGGAGGGAGAAGGGGAGCTTCCTGACCTTCGGAAAGGCCTTCTCGAGCGCCTTGAGGCTGTAGATGTTGTAGTTCGCGGACCCGACCTTGAGGCGGGACTTCGTCTTGAAGCTGTCGATCATGGGACCTCCGCTTTTCTCCGCGAACGCGGGCGGCGGGATTCTAGACGTGTTTCCGCCCGGTGTTCCTTGGTCTGAATGAATCAGGACGGAGACCGGGAGCCGCCCGGGTTCCCGGGGGAACTGCTGATCGCGAGCATCCTCACCAACTGCTGACGGCGGACCTCGAACCACTCCTGGAGCCAACCCGGCGCGAGGCCCAGGCCGCCCGGGCCGAGCACGGTGAGCATGAACATCGGAGAACCCTCGGTCTCCGCCTCGCCGAGCAGCTCGAGGCAGCGCTCCCTCTCGCCAAGCGCGGCCCACGCGAGCGCCCGGGCCATGGGCCACACGTACCGCTCCGAGGCGGCCTTCTCCAGCGCCTCGACGATCTGGCGGGCCTCGTCCGTCTTGCCCTTACGGACCAGAACCGCGGGAAGGTACATGTATCCCGCCGGAAGGCCCCTCTCGACCGCCGTGTGGAGCAGGTCGGCCGCCTCCTCGAGCCGTCCCTGGACGGCCCGGCAGTAGCCCAGCATGGGAAGGGCCATTCGCATCCCCGGGTCCAGCTCGAGCGCCTTTTCGAGGAGGGCTGCGGCGCCGTCCACGTCCTCCATGCCGACATAGAAATTCGCCGCCTGGGTGTGGGCGATCGCCGAAAGCGGTTCCGCCTCGACGTAGAGCCGTGCCATGTCCAGCGTTTCCCGCCGACGTCCCGCGGCCATTTCGTAGGCGCCCCGGGCAAGCCGGCCGAGCGTGGAGACGGGGAGGAACTTCCCGGCGCGCTCGAAGTGGGGCCGGGCCGCGCTCCAGTCCCGCTCGTGAAGGAAGAGCTCGCAGCCGAGGAGCATGTGAGCTTCGATGAGAGAGTCGTCAAGCTCGATCGCCCGCAAGGCCGAGGTCTTGGCGCGGCCGAATACCTGGCGCGGAGGCAGGAGGCCCCACAGGCCCATGATGAAGAAGGTCTCGGCGATCCCCACGTGGGGCATTGCGTAGTCCGGGTCGGCGGCGATGGCCTTCTCGAAGTGTGAGATCGCCCGCTGGATGTCCTCCGGGCCGCGGCGGTTGAAGAAGTAGCGCCCCTTCAGGTAGAGGTGGTGCGCCTCCTGCGAGGGTTCGTGCCGCCGGACGAAGACTCCCGACTCACCCGCCAGCAGCTTGACCTTCAGCTTCGCGACGACGCCGAGGGAGATCTCGTCCTCGACCGCGAAGATGTCGTCGGCGCGCCGATCGAAGCGCTCCGACCAGATGTGATAGCCGTCGTCCACCTCGATGAGCTGCACCGTGATCCGCAGGCGATCGCCGGACTTCTGCACGCTCCCCTCGAGCACCGTGCCGACCCCGAGCCTCCGGCCGATCTCCCGCACGTCCTCGAGTTTTCCCTTGAAGGCGAAGGACGACGTCCGGGCCGTTACGCGCAGACCTTCGAGCTGCGCGAGGGCATTGATGATCTCCTCGGCGATGCCGTCGCAGAAGTACTCCTGGTCCCGTGCCGGGCTCATGTCGGCGAAGGGGAGGACGGCCACGCTCGGCGCCTTCGGGACGGCCGGAGCGGAGGAAGTCGCCGTACCGGACGGCGCCACGCCGCGGATGGCCTCGAGAGACGCGCGCATTTCCGACGCGGAGGCGGGACGCCGGGTCGGGTCCTTCTCGAGGCACCGGGCGACGAGGCGGTCCAGTTCGGAAGGAACGGCAGGGTTCAGGGAACTGAGGCCGGCCGGCTTCTCGTGCAGCACCGCGGCAATGAGCGCGGCCGCGGTCCGGGCGGCGAAGGGGTGCCGGCCCGAGGCCATCTCGTAGAGAACGAGGCCCAGGGAGTAGAGGTCGGAGCGGGCATCCGCCGACCGGCCGGCGAACTGCTCCGGGGCCATGTAAGGCAGGGTGCCCAGGAGCGCGCCGTCGGCGGTCTTGTCGAGGGTCAAGGCGCCGCTCTCGCCGCCCGGCAGGGGAAGTGCCCTGGCGAGTCCGAAATCGAGGATCTTGACCCGGCCTTCGGCCGTCAGCATGACGTTTGCGGGCTTGAGATCCCGGTGGACGAGACCCTTCTCGTGCGCCGCGGCCAGGGCATCCGCCAGCTGGATCGCGATCTCGAGAAGGCGGGGGACGGCGATCCCTTCCGAGGGGGTGGACTCCGAGAGCGTCCGTCCTTCCACCAGCTCCATGGTGAAGAATCGCTCCCCCTCGCACTCGTCCACACCGTAGATCGTGACGATGCCCGGATGATTCAGCGCGGCGAGGGCGCGGGCCTCCTTCGTGAACCGCGCCAGCCGCTCCGCGTCGCCCGCCACCGAGGCCGGCAGGACCTTCAGCGCCACCCGCCGGCCGAGGCGCAGGTCCTCGGCCTCGTAGACCTCGCCCATCCCCCCGGCGCCGATCAGCTTGCCGACGAGGTAGTGGTCCAGCGACTTGCCGGTCAGTCGGGACATCGCGCCGGCAAGAATATTCCCTCTCGAGCGAGCGCCGGCCGGGATGTCCCGGTGTCGAGCCCGGACCGCACGAGCCCCGCTCCGAGGCTCGCCCCTTTCAACTGATGCGACTGCATTACCCGTTTGGAGGCGTGAGGCGATAGTCTGAATCAACTTCTTCTGAGGAAAACCCGGGTCGTTTTTTGGCATTCGATGCCCACCGGACTTGGCTCCTTTGGAACCGGAGAGGACGGAAACATGCGCACGCGACCGGCCGGCGCCGTCCTGGCGATCTTCGTCGCAGCTTCCGCGCTTCTGGAGGTCCCGGTCCTCGCGCAGACGACCGGGAGCCTCGTCGGCATGGTCTCGGACGCCGGCGGCATGCCCCTGCCGGGCGTCTCGGTCACCATCAAGTCCCCCGCCCTCCAGGGAACGCGCACTGCCGTGACGGGCGCCGACGGGATCTACCGGTTCCCGGGCGTCTCACCGGGTACCTACACGGTCGCGGCGGCCTCCCCCGGCCTGACGACCGTGGAGCGCGCATCCGTCCGCGTGGCACTCTCCGAGACGAAGACCGTCAACTTCGCCATCGCCCCGGCCAGGACCGTGGAGGTCGTGGTCACGGGCGACGTGCCCGCCGTCGACACGAAGTCGACGACGGGTGGGACGACCTACGACGCCGGGACCATCGCGAAGCTCCCCCTCAATACCTACTACACCGACGTCGTCCGACTGCAGCCCGGCGTCCAGCAGGACAACGGCGAGACGCAGGGCCGCTCGGCCGCCCTCTCCATCTACGGCTCCACCTCCGCCGAGAACTCCTTCCTGATCGACGGCGTCGACACGACCAACGTGGTCAAGGGGATCCAGGGAAAGGCGATCAACTACACGTTCGTTCAGGAGCTCGAGGTCAAGACGGACGGCTTCCAGGCGGAGTACGGCCGCAACATGGGGGGTGTCATCAACGTCATCACCCGGCAGGGGGGAAACGAGTTCCATGGCGGCTTCCTCGGCCTCTTCGGAAACGCGGGGATGCGGGCCGACCCGCGCCACGACATCACCGACCCCTTCTCGCAGCAGGGCGACGTCCTGGCCAGCTCGACTTACCCGCAGAACACCGAGTACCTGGCCAGCGTCTCGCTGGGCGGCTACGTCGTGAAGGACCGCGTCTGGTTCTTCGGGGCGTACGACAAGTACTACGGCGACCGGACGACGATGCCCGTTTCGGGCATCCGGGCTGGCGAGGAGTTCCCGCAGACCTTCGACGCCAATCTCTATTCGGGAAAGCTCACGTTCCGCATCACCCCCTCGACGGAGCTAAACGCCTCGATCTTCGGCGACCCCCAGACCAACGGCGGCTCCCTCGCCGACGTTCCGCTCAGCAATTCCCCGGCGTCATACGAAGGGGAGCGGAAGATCGGCGGCCAGGACTTCTCGGTCCGTGCCACCCAGCTCTTCGGAAGCCAGGCCCTCCTGACGCTCCAGTACGGACACCACGAGGACAGGTACCAGACGATCGTGGCCGATGTCCCCCGCGTGACCGACAACACGGCACGGGTCATCTCGGGGCAGCTGCCGACGGTCTACGGCGGCTGGGGCCTCGTCCAGGGTCCCCGGGCGAACAACGAGTCGAGTCGCGACATCATCGGCGGAACGGTGTCGCTCTTTCTCGGCCTCCACGGACTGAAGGTGGGGGGGACTACGTAACGGAGACCACCCGGGGCGCCACGTACGCCTCCGGAGGCCAGACACTCACGATCCAGCCGTGCATCAACCGGAGCAACTTCCGCTGCGACCTCACGAAGGCTCCCGTCGTCCAGACGGCGGCCGGGTTGATCCCGGTCTTCTACGTGCACGGCTACTTCGCTCCGAACGCGACGGACCCGACGCCGATCACCCAGTCGCCGTTCAGCGTCCCCGACAAGGGCTGGTCGGTCTTCGTCCAGGACGAGTGGAGGATCGCCCCGAGCCTCGTCGTCAACGCGGGCCTTCGCTACGACGACCAGAAGGTCTACAAGGGGAACGGCGAGCTCGCCTTCGACCTGAAGGACCAGTGGTCTCCGCGCGTCGGCGTCAGCTGGGACTTCCTGAAGGACGGCTCGAGCAAGCTCTACGGCTCCTACGGCCGCTTCTACTATTTCCTCCCGACCGACATGAACGTGGGGGTCTTCACCGCCTACACGACCGTCAACACGTACAACTACTCGCCTACAAGCCTCGTCCAGGACCCCGCGGCCCCGCGGGCGCAGATCACCCTGGCGGGCTCCTACAACGCCGAGCTGGTCGATGCCGGCCTGAAGGCCAGCTACCAGGACGACTACGCCTTCGGCATCGAGAAGGCGATCGACCCGACGCTGATGGTCGGCGCGCGATTCATCTACCGGAGCCTGGGGCGGACGATCGAGGACCGCGCCGACCTCGACGTGACGGACCCGGCGAACGGGCTCAGCCCCTACGGCAGCTTCAACCCCGGCGGCGACGGCCCGATCGCCTCCGGGCAGTACCTCACCTGCAACGGCTCGCAGAATCCGACCGATCCGACGGCCGGCAAGTGCGGGCAACCGGGTGTCGCCATCGGCCCGGCCACGAGGATCTACCGTGGCGTGGAAGTGACGGCCCGCAAGCGGATCGGCAACTCGTTCTGGGCGCAAACCTCGTACGTCTGGTCCAGCCTCAAGGGGAACTACTCGGGCGCCGTCCGAACCGCGAGCGGCCAGACGGACCCCGGAGTCAACGCGGACTTCGATTACTACCAGTTCACCTACAACGCCGACGGCAGGCTGGAGCTCGACCGGCCGCACGCGTTCCGGCTCGACGCGTCCTATAGCGCGCCGTTCGGCCTGGAGGTCGGCCTCGGCTTCTACGTCCGGAGCGGAACCCCGTTCGGCCGGAAAGGCTTCTTCAACACGCTCTACCCCCGCGAGCTCTTCCTCGATCCGCGGGGCACTGGCGGGCGGACGCCGACCCAGTGGGACGCCGACCTCGTGCTCGGGTACAGCTTCAGGCTCGGCGCGGTCACGATCACGCCGCTGGTCTATCTCTTCAGTGTCTTCAACAACCAGGTCGTGGCGAACATCAACACCGACTTCAATCCGCAGGGCTCCTTCGTCACAGATCCGAAAAGCCCCTTCTATGGGCAGGCCGGGCTGCAGCCGGGGACGGCAGGAAGCTGTCCGGTCACCGCCACGGCGCCCTGTTCGGACAACTCCGACTACATGAAGGCGACAGCCAGGACCTCTCCCCGGGTCCTCCGCGCCGGCGTCAAGGTGGCGTTCTAGGGGGCGTTACCCGTCGGGGCACCCGAGATCCGCCGGACCAGCTCGTCCCACTCCTCGCGGGTCATCGCCGCCTGAACGGCGCCTGCGCCCTCGGCGATCCCCTTGTCGAGCTTTTCCTCAGCGTTGCCGAAGCTCTCGAGGCGCGAGATGAAGTCGTCGCTTTCGGACTTCCCCTTCTCGAGAAGGGCGAAGAACTTCTTTCGCGCCGAATCCCGCTCCTTCTCGTCCTTCTTGATGGCGGTCGCAAGATCGAGGAGGGCCTTTTCGGCCGGCGCCCGGCGGGCCGCGTCCGGCACGACCGCCGGAAGCTCCTTCTGTGCCCGCTCGACGAGGAGCGGCACGGGCCCGCCGGCGGCGAGCTGCTCGACCAGCACCTTCCACTGCTCCTTCGGGTACGAGCTTCGGACGGCGAGGAGGGCCTCGGCGGCGTCCATCGTGGCGCGTCGACGCTTGTCGCGAAACTCCTGGAGCGCCATGTAACGCTCCGCCGAGGGGGTGCCGTACGTCAGGAAGGCGGTCTTCCGCTGGGCGGCGGCCAGCTGGATCGCCGCGGCGGCCTTGTCGAAGCGGTCCTGCGTGCCCGGGTCGAGCCCGGTCGCCTGGGCGCGCGCCGGGAGCGGGGCGCCGAGAAGCGCCACGAGGAATGAACTCGCGAGGACCAGCGGGAGTTTCTTCATGTTCGAGCCCTGCATCATGCCACGCTGTCCCTGAAGCGCGACCGGCCTGTCGCCTCTGGATTCGCCTCGGATATATTCCGCCGGCTCAAGAGCGGCCGAAAGTCGTCTTCGGGCGGGAGGGTTCCGTAGTGAAACCGCGCCTTTGGGGCGTTGCCCGGGGGATCGTTCTGCTTCCCGTCGTCTGCTGCCTGTCGGCGCCGCCGGCCGGGGCCGAGGAGCGGTTTCACCTCTTTCCGGAAACCGAAATCGCCCCGCCGCCCGCCCTCCGCGTGCAGCTCGAGGGCCTTCCGCCCGCCGCGCCCCTCGTGGCGCTCCGCGGCGTGCCCGCACGGCCCGCATCCCTCCGGAAGACGGCTTCGCCTCCGGTCACGCTGACCCCTTATCGGACGGAGAGGAGCTTCGCGGCGGCGGCGCTGGAGACGCTCGGCCTCGACGTCCTCCCCTGGCTCGTCAACCGCTACGCGGTCGACTCGACGTTCGCCCACATCTCCGTCGAGTCGACCCGGAACAACATCCAGACCGGCTTCACCTACGACCACGACCCCCTTCCGACCAACCAGTCGTCGCACCCCTATCACGGGAGCCTCTACTTCAACGCGGCCCGGACGAACGGCTATTCGTTCTGGGAGTCGGCGCCGTTCGCCCTCGGCGCCAGTTTTCTGTGGGAGATGTTCTCGGAACAGGAGCCTCCCGCGCTCAACGACCTCGTCAACACGACGCTCGGCGGCATGGCGTGGGGCGAGGCGCAGTTCCGGATCTCGAACATGATTCTCGACAACACGAAGAGCGGGCTCGAGAGGTTCCTCCGCGAGGCCGCGGGGCTCGTCGTGAATCCGATGGGCGGATTCAACCGGCTCATTCGCGGGGAGATGGCGAAGGATTTCCAGAACGCTCCCGACCGGTATCCGGGCAGGCTCTATATGGAGATGGACGGGGGGTACCTGCAGCGCGGAGGCTCGGCGGCGGCGGATGGCGAGAGTCACCAGGGGACCTTCTCGTTCCTCCTTCGCTACGGCGACCCGTTCGAAGGCAATCTCCGGCACCCGTTCGACGTCTTCAACCTGGAAGTGGGCCTGAAGGAGCCCGCACACACCCTTCTCACGCAGGTCGTGGTCACCGGTCTCCTGAATGAGTGGAAGCTCTCCGAGAGCCCTTCGGCCGAGCAACGATTCGCCTTATACCTGCGGGCCGACTATCTCTACAACGAACCGCAGGTCTACGCCGGACAGGCTTTTGGTGCCGGCCACCTGATGCGCATCCCGCTCGCAGAGGAGATCGACCTCAGGACCGAGGTCAGCGTCGAGGCGATGCCGCTCGCCGCTCTCGGCGTCGACTACGACGACGAGGGTCTTTACGGCGGGACCGGCCGGACGTACGACTACGGGCCGGGCCTCGGTGCCCGGGTCAGTGCGAAGGTGAGGCGGCATCAGACCGACCTTCTCGTTCTCGCGTGGTCCCTCCTCGGGCAGAGCACGTCGAACGGGATCTCGAAGAACAGCCGCGTGCAGACGTTGTCGGCCGAGGCGCGGGTACCGGTGACGCGGAGCCTTCTCCTCGGCGCGGCCTGGTCATGGGGCGAGCGGCTGACGACGTACAGCCAGCTCCCGACGACCCACCCCACCGGGACGTCGTGGCAGCTGTTCGCGGGGTGGGCCATCCCCCAGACGCGCGAGGTTCCGGTACAGGAGACCGAGCCCTCGGCAGGGCCGGCCGACGGGCCGGGGGCCACAGGGCGCTTCGACGTCAGCGCCTTCGCCGGCGGCTTTTTTGGCAGCCGCGTCTACACGGGAGAAGACCAGAAGGTCCTGATGACGAACGCCCCCGTCTACGGTCTTCGCGCCGGCTACGGCCTGACCCGGGTCTTCAGCCTCGAGGCCAGCTGGTCCCACGCCGCCCCGGAACTCCAGCCGAAGGACCCGGTCACGGGCGCCTCGGCCGGGGAGGCGACCCCGGCCACCGTCAACAGCTACGAGCTGGATGGTCTGTTCGGCTTCGGCGGCGAAAAGGTCCGCGGCTACGTCGGCCTCGGGGCCGGGGTCCAGAACGTCCAGCCCCCCATCGCGAGCCTCGACGCCTCGGGGGCAACGACGCGATTCGCCGCGAACATCGCCCTCGGCGGGCTCTACTTCTTCACTCCCCACGCTGCTCTGCGCGTTGACGGCCGCTATCGCTGGCGGGCGGGCGACGAACGGGTCGGCACCGTCGGCTGCGAGCCCGCGCCGATCGGCTGCAAGCCGTACACGACGGACCTCTTCTCGACGGGCGAGGTGACCGGTGGGGTGACCTTCCGCTTCTGACCGACGACCTTTCGGTCGCGATCCGCTATATTCCCCCGGCCCCGGAACGCTCGAGAGGCGGTTTCGAGCGGGAGGATTCCTGGCGATCTCGCGTCCCCCGGTTCTGGCCGGCGGCATTGTTCAGCTTCTCGTCATCTCGTGCCTGACGGCGTCTCCGGCCGGGGCCGAGGAGGGATTCCACCTCTTCCCGGAGACCGAAGGCGCTCCGCGGCCCGCCCTCCGCGTTCAGCTGGAAGGGCTCCCCCCGGCCGCTCCTCTCGCGGCGCTCGCCGCGGTGCCGGCGCGCGCCGCGGGCCCGCGCGCCGGGCCGAACCTCGTGAAGACGCCGGAGGCCCTCCCGCCCTACCCGACGGAGAAGCGTCTCGCAGCGGCGCTGCTGGAGACGATCGGCCTCAATCTCGTCCCGTGGGCGATCGACAACTACCTCCTGGAGGAGGACTACGCCCGGATCACTCCTTCGACCATCAAGTACAACATCGAGACCGGCTTCACTTACGACTTCGACTTCTTCGTCACGAACCAGGCGTCGCACGCGTTCCACGGAGCCACCTACTTCAACGCCGCCCGGACGAACGGCTTCTCGTTCTGGGAGTCGGCCCCCTTCACGTTTGGCACGAGCTTCCTCTGGGAGGTGTTTCTCGAGGCTCAGCCGGCCTCGATCAATGACATCGTCAACACAACGCTCGGCGGCATGGCCTGGGGCGAGACGCAGTTCCGGGTCGCGAACATGATATTCGACAACAAGGCGAGCGGCTTCGGAAGGCTCCTGCGGGAGGCGGCGGGGTTCATCGTGAATCCCATGGGCGGCTTCAACCGGCTCATCCGCGGCGAGATGACGAAAGACTTCGAAAATCCGCCGGACCGTTTCCCGCACCGGCTCTACATGGAGCTGGACGGCGGCTACGTTCACAGCGGCGGCTCGGCGGCCGAGGGGACGAATCAGGACCAGGGGAGCTTCTCTTTCCTCCTCCGCTACGGCGATCCGTTCGACGGCCCCCTCCGGCGGCCCTTCGAGGTCTTCGATGCCCAGCTGGGTTTCCGGGCGCCGGCGTCCTCGCTCCTTGCCCGCGTCGACATCGACGGGCTTCTCGCGCTCTGGAACCTCTCCGAGAACCCGTCGTCCGGCCAGCGACTCGCCCTCTTCATGTCTTCAAAGTACCTCCGCAACGATCCGCAGAACTACGGAGCCCAGGCCTTCGGCGCCCGCCATCTGGCGCGCCTGCCCCTCGGACGGGAGACCGACGTCCGGACGGAGGTTTCGGTGATGGGGATTCCGATGGGGCTCTGCAATATCGACTATCCCGAGGAGGGTCTCGGGAGCCCTTACTCCCGGCCCTACGACTACGGGCCGGGGCTCGGAGCTCAGGCGAGCGTCCGGGTGAGGCAGCGCGACGTCGACTTTCTCCTCCTGGACTGGTCGCTCGTCGGCCTGAGCACGTCCAACGGCCTGTCAAACGGGAGCCGGCTCCAGACGCTGGCCGCCGAGGCGCGGGTGCCGCTCACGTCCCGCCTTCTTCTCGGAGGCGGCTGGTCGTGGAGCGAGCGGCTGACCACGTACGACGCTCTCCCAACGGTCCACCTCACGGGCACCTCGTGGCGTTTCTTCGCGGGGTGGGCGATCCCCCGGATCGGGGTTTTTCCGGACCTCGGCGACGCCACGCTCTCGCCGCCTGGCGGGCCGGACGTCGCGGGACGCTGGGACGTGAGCGCCTTCGCGGGCTTCTTCCAGGGAAGTCGCGTCTACACCTCGGAGGATCAGAACGTCCTGATGTCGAATTCGCCCCTTTTCGGCCTTCGCGCCGGCTACCACCTGACCCGTGTCTTCGGCCTCGAGGCGAGCTGGACTCACGCCCCCACGAAGCTCCGGCCGACCGACCCGGCGACCGGCGAGGCGAATGGGGGGGAGACGTCTGTCGCCGTCGACAGCTGGGAGCTGGACGGCCTCTTCGAATTTGGCGGCCGGACGGTGCGCGGCTACGCCGGCCTCGGGGGGGGCGTCCAGGTGATCAGCCCGTCCGTCCGGACCCTCGACTCGTCGGGGGGGACCACCCGCTTCGCCGCGAACGTCGCCCTCGGCGGTCTTTTCTTCGTGACGAAGAGCGTCGCGCTGCGCGTGGACGGGCGCTACCGCTGGCGCGTCGCCGACGAGCGTCTCGGCTCGGTCTACTGCGATCCCGAGCCGGTCGGCTGCCGGCCCTACACGACGGACCTCTTCTCGACGGCCGAGGTGACGGGCGGGGTGACGTTCCGATTCTGACCGGAGCCCCGCTCGACGGCCTTCGGTAAGCTGCGGTCGAGATCTTCTCAGGGAGGAACGAGAGAATGACCGGTTTCCTCGGACGCCTCGACCCCGGGACGACGGCGGTCGTTCTGGCGGCCGTCATGCTCGCGGCGTGGAGCGCCGGCTTCACCGTCGGGCGCCGCCGCCGCAGGGACGGCACCGCGCAGCCGGCCGGGAAATTCGAGGATGCCATCGTCGCCATCCTCGGACTTCTCCTCGCCTTCACCTTCTCGATGGCTCTCGCCAAGCAAGACCGCCGCCGGGAGATGCTCGTCGCGGACAGCAACTCCATCGGCGACTTCTACACCTGCGCGAGCCTCCTGAAGGAACCTGTCCGGACGAGGCTGCAGGGAGTCATCCGGGAGTACGCGCAGCTCCGGCTCGACCTCGCCCGATCGGCGGCGGATCCGGGAAGACTCGAGGACGCGCTCCGGCGCTTTCGGGAGCAGCAGGGACGAATGACCGGGCTCGTGGCGGAGGCCGTGAACGACGGGACGCCGATCGCGGTCCCGCTGACCAACACCCTGAACAACCTGACCAGCGCCCATGCGGCGCGCCTCGTGGCGGTGAAGGACCGTCTGCCCGAGAGCGTAGTCCTTCTTCTGTTCTTCGCCGGGGCCATCGCGACGATGTTGGTGGGGCGGGAGCAGGGGTCGTCCACGAAGCCGCCTCTCGCGGGGACGATGGGCTTTCTCTTCCTCGTGACCCTCGTCGTTTTCGTGATCCTCGACCTGAACGACCCCGTGAAGGGGCTCATCACGGTCAGCCAGGAGCCGATGCAGCGAGTCCTCGAGTCGATGGGAAAGTAGGCGGGGAAGAGGCCTCAGTTCTCTCCGAAGCCGCAGGCCGAGGGGCCGCACATCCCCGGCATGGCACAGGGGCCGCCGCCACACATCGTGTCGGCTTCTCCTGTTCCGACGGCGCCTGCATGCGCCGCGAAGGTCGAGAGGAGCCGGCTCATATCGGGCGAGCCGCACCGCGGACAGACGGGAGCGGCAGGGCGGTCGCCGGCCAGGACCAGGAACTCGGCTTTTTCTTCGCACGTTTCGCAGCGGTACTCGAGGATCGGCATCGGGCCCTCCCCCGGCCCGGGATTCTAGCCGCGCCGTCCCTCGAATGACCTAAGGCCTGTTGGCGGATGAAAGTCCGGCAACCTGGAGAGCGATCCGGAGAATCGGTGAGGTCCATCCCCTCCTTCGTCCCGTCCGCCGAGGCCGGGTCAGAGGGGGACGAGGCCGGTGAGGTCGCGATGACGCACGAGACAACGAACGACTCCCGCCCGGGAATCTGGCGCTACTCGGCGGCGGGCTTCCTGGCCACGCTCGTCCTGATGTTCGTGACGGAACCCTATTTCGGTCGGCTCCGGGGCGGCCGGATCGTGCCGGCCCTGCTTTTCGTCCTCTACGCCTCGGCCCGGCTCTTCCGCTTCGTCCTCGGGGCGCGGACCGTCGACTCGGAAGTGCTCTGCGCTGCCGTCGCCACGTATCTCCTGCTCGGGCTCGCGTGGACCTTCTCGTAAATCCTGGTCGGACTGGTCGACCCCCACGCCTTCATCTGGACGGCCGGCCCGGCGACGGGAGAGGCCATGGACGGGTTTACGGCCCTCTACTACAGCCTCACCACGCAGGCCACGCTCGGATACGGCGACATCGTCCCCGTGTCGCCGACGGCGCGGCTCCTCGCGATGTCGCAAGCCGTCGGGGGGGTGTTCTACATGACGCTGCTCGTCGCCCACCTCGTCGGCGTCTATTCGTCGCAGAGCCGTCCGGCAGATCCGCCGCCGGCCGGCACGCATCGTCGGCGTCTTCATGCGGAAACCGTCGCGAGATTCCGCCTCCGGACGCGGCGCTGACCCCATCCTGCAAGCGTTGAAT
The DNA here is from genome assembly GCA_963801475.1 of uncultured Acidobacteriota bacterium. Lineage (GTDB taxonomy): Bacteria > Acidobacteriota > Thermoanaerobaculia > UBA5066 > UBA5066 > DAOMFB01. The sequence continues at coordinate 374,689 of CAWDEX010000001.1, forward strand.
CGTGAAAGAATCAATTCACCTCGTTGAAGGAGGATTCGAGATGAAAGCGTTGAAGACAGGCACGTTGATCGCCGCCGTCGCCCTGATCGCGTCGTGCGCGTCGAGCCCGACGGTCAACAGCGACTACAACCCCGCCACGAAGTTCACCCAGTACAAATCGTTTGGATTCAAGGCGACGGAGCAGATCCCGGACCCGATGGTCGAGTCGCGGATCCAGAGCGCCGTCACGTCGGCGCTGACCTCCAGGGGCTGGACGCGGAACGACCAGGACCCCTCCATCTGGGTCATCCCGCACGTGCAACTCTCCGAGCAGACGCAACTCAACACCTACAACTCGGGGTGGGGATACGGCTGGCGGTGGGGCGGCGGGCCCTCGACGACGACGGTCGAGAAGATCCCGATCGGTACCGTCATCATCGATCTCGTCGACGCCAAGGAGAAACAGATGGTCTGGCGCGGCACGGCCAGCAACACGCTTCAGCAGGGTGCGTCGCCCGAGAAGCGCCAGCAGAACCTGAACGAAGCGATGCAGAAGCTCTTCGCGAAGTTCCCGCCGGGGTCGGCGCCAGCCAAGTGACAGGCCGCCTTCGCTGAAATTGAGCGAAGGAAGCGGGTGCACCGCCGTTGAGCGGTGCGCCCGCTTGGGGAATACGGTCAGGTCAGTGGTCGCCGCGCGGCGCTTCCAGCTTTCTCTGGGCCTCGTCGAGGGCCTTTTTCAGGCTCAGCGTATCGGCTCCCTGGCTCGGCGGGTACTCCATGAGGCTCTTCAGATGCGCGGCGATGAACGGTCCGGATGAATTGAGCGCCCACATCTTGGACGCGAAAAACCTGTGGCTCGTCGTCTGCCACTCGTGCGACTCCGGGTCCATCTTCTCCATCGGGTCCATCAGCAGGTTGAAGAAGTACGGAATGCTGGGGTAGTACTTCGAGTTGAACCAGGTTCCCTCCTTCTTGACCCCGATATGCATCTTCAAGCCGTCGACGCGAAGGGCCATGAGGTCGGTTTCGTCGTAATAGAAGATCTCCCGGCGGGCGGACCTTTCGCTCGCGCCGGTCCAGTGGGCGAGGTTGTTGTAGCCGTCGAGATGGACCTTGTAGGTCGTGTCGCCCATCTTCTTTCCGGCGAGCAGCTCGTCCGTGAGGTTCGGGAGACCGGCCGCCGCGGCCAGAGTCACGAAGAGGTCTTCGTGGTTCTGGATGCCGTTCGAAGTGGTGCCGGGCCGGATCTTGCCCGGCCACTTGACGAGCAGCGGGACGCGCACGCCGCCTTCCCAGGTGGTGCCCTTCTCGCCCCGGAACGGCGCATAGCCTCCGTCCGGCCAGAGCATCAGCTCGTTGCCGTTGTCGGTGGTGTAAATGACGATCGTGTTGTCCGCGACCTTGAGGTCCTCGAGCTTTTTGAGGAGGGCGCCGACCTGTTCGTCATGCTCGATCATCTTGGCGCGGACGACGTCTTCTTCGGCGCGTCCTTCATCGACGGCCATCTGGATGTATTTCTTCGGGGAGCGCGAGTGGATGTGGATCGCGGTGCTGTTGAACCAGACGAAGAACGGCTTGTCCTTCGGAACGCGGTCGAGGTAGTTCAAGGTGTGCCCGAGCACCTCCGCGTCGAACGTCTCCATCCGCTTGCGGGTCAGGGGCCCCGTGTTCTCGATCTTCTGTTTGCCGACGCGGCCGAACTTCGGATCGGTCGTCGGGTCGTCCACGTTCGTGGCCCACGCGTGCAGGACGCCGCGCGGCCCCATCTTCTCGAGATACGCCGGGTTCTTCTGGCCCGGGTAGTCGAGCTGCTCGGGCTCCTCTTCCGCGTTGAGGTGATAGAGGTTTCCGAACCACTCGTCGAAGCCGTGCACGGTCGGGAGGAATTCATTGCGGTCGCCCAGATGGTTCTTTCCGAACTGGGCGGTCGCGTAACCCTGTGTCTTGAGGACCTCGGCGAGAGTGGGATCCTTCTTCTGGATGCCTCGCGTCGACCCGGGAATGCCGATCGTGGTCATGCCGGTGCGAATTGGAAGCTGGCCCGTGATGAACGCGGCACGGCCCGCAGTGCAGCTCGGCTGACCGTAATGATCCGTGAAAAGCATGCCGTCCCGGGCAATGCTGTCGATGCTCGGCGTACGCCCCATCATGCCGTGCGAATACGCGCCGACGTTCCACATGCCGATGTCGTCGCCGAATATGACGACGATGTTCGGCTTCTTCTTCGCCGGCTGGGCGATGGCGGGCGGGGCCGCCGCCAGGGTTCCGATCGCCAGCCCGAAGGCGAGCGCGAGAGGTTTGAGTCCCTTCATCCATGGTCTCCTGAGTGTTCGAGGCGTGAACCGGGTCGGTGAGGTTCGGTCCGCAGCAGCAGCCGCGGGGTGTATGTCCCGCCCGAGAATAGGTCTCATTGCGAGCATCCCGATCATACCGGAAGCGGGGTCATCAACCTGCGCCGGCCCGTCCCGGGACGCCCCCCCTTCCTATACGTTCTTCGCGAGGAACTCCCGGATCGCGTCGAAGGAAGTCGATGGCGCGCGGTGGCCACCGTCGAACTGGAGGTGCTCGGCCGAGGCGAAACGCATCTCGAGGCGCTTCCTGTAGGGCGCGACCTTCGCGGAGGGGTACCACTCGTCCTGCCGCGTCGAGATGTGGAGGACGGGCGTGGCCTTCGAGAAGGAAGTGCCGGGCGCCCCGTCGTCCTTCCATTCTCCGGGGATGCCGCCGCAGAGGGCGATGACGGCGCGGAAGGGAATGCCGTGCGGCGGAGCGAGGGCGATCCGGTAGTTGAACGAACAGGAGTGGCTGAAGCCGGCCAGAGAGACGCGCGCGGGGTCGCCGCCGTGCGCTCCCGCCCATTCGATCGCGGCGGCGACGGCCGCGCGGTGGGAGGCGCGGTTGTCCTCGGCGTCGGGCGAGACGCCGAAGTGGAAGCCGACCTTGTGCTCCTCGGCAGACGCCCCCGCGGCGTAAGCCGACTGCGGGCCCCGGATCGAGACGATGAGGAAGGAGCGGGGCGCGAAGCGCTTCGCGAGGCCGAGCATCTGGAGGGCGTCCATCGCGTAGCCGTGCATCGCGAGGAGAACGGGAGCATTCCCCGCGCCTTCCTTCGCCGGCGGCTCGGAATAGAGCCGGAGGGGAACGGAGATGGAAACGACTGCGGGCACGGGCTTTTCGGTCATGGCCGGGGCCCGCCAGAGTAACAAACGGGAACCGGGACCTCGTCCCTTCCGTATCAGGAGGCGATGCGCCCCGCCATCGAGGCCGAGTCCCTGACCAAGGTTTACCGGTCGCGCGCCTTCCGGCGCGAGATCCGCGCGCTCGACGGCGTGTCGTTCCGGGTGGAGCCGGGCCGGCTCTTCGGCCTCCTCGGGCCGAACGGCGCGGGGAAGACGACGGCGGTGAAGATCCTGCTCGGCCTGACGCACCCGACCGGGGGCGCCGCCCGTCTTCAGGGCCTACCCGCCGGTGACCCCGAAAGCCGGCGGCGTGTCGGCTACCTGCCGGAAGGACACAGGTTTCCCGGCTACCTGACGGCCGCCGAGACGCTCCGCGTCTTCGGGACGATGTCGGGGATCTCCCGCGAGGCGCTCTCGCGCCGGATTCCGGAGCTCCTGGCCCGGGTGAAGCTGGCCGACTGGGCCGATGTGAAGGTGAGGAAGTTCTCGAAGGGGATGACGCAGCGCCTCGGTCTGGCTGCCGCGCTCGTCCACGACCCGGAGGTCCTCCTGCTCGACGAGCCGACGGACGGGGTCGACCCGGTCGGGCGGCGCGAGATCCGGGACCTCCTTCGCGAGGAGGCGTCCCGCGGGAAGGCGATCCTCCTGAACTCTCATCTCCTCTCCGAGATCGAGCTGACCTGCGACCGCGTGGCGGTGCTCCGGAAGGGAAAGCTCGCGGCGGAAGGGACGATCGAGGAGCTGACGGCGGGGACGAGACGGGGAGAACCGCAGCGCTCTTCGAAGGTCTACAAGCTCGTCGCTTCGGGCGTCGACGACGCGTTGCTTGCGGCTTTCCGTGCCGACGGAGCCGGTGTGGAGCGTGTCAACGGACACGTCCGCGTCACGACCCGCGACCTCTCACAGCTCAACGGACTCATCGATCGGCTCCGCTCCGGCGGGGGAGTGCTGGAGGAGCTGACGCCGGTCCGGTCCACCCTCGAAGACGTCTTCGTCGATCTCGTGAGGGCCGACGATCCCGTCGGCGGCGCTTCCTCCCTGCCTTCGAAGAGCGACATCAGGGCCTGAAAGAAGGTCACCCGCATGCGCGCATTGGCAGCCAGCATCGAGGACGTCTTTCGCGAGGCCGCGGCGCGCTGGACGCTCGTGGCGTATTTCGTCCTCTCGTCGCTCTTCATCCTCATCTTCTCCGCCGCTCTGAACCTCGACGTCGTGAACGGCGCCCTGGCGGGCGCGAGGATCTTCGGGAGGAGCGTCCGAATCGGGCACGGCGAGGTGGACCTCGACCGGATGGTGCTGGGCTTCGAGGCGGGCTTCTCGGGGTTCCTCTACGTCGTGGGGACGTTTCTCGCGGTCTTCGCCACGGCGCACCTCGTCCCGAGGCTCCAGGAGAAGGGGACGATCGACCTCTATCTCTCGCGGCCGGTGGGGAGGGTCCCGCTCCTCCTCTCACGCTATCTCGCCGGGCTCCTCCTCGCCGCCGCCAACGTCGTCTACCTCGTCGGGGCGATCTGGGTCGCCGTCATCGTGAAGACGAAGGTCGTCCACCCGCGCTTCCTCCTCGCCGCGGCCATCGTCCTCTTCGCCATCGCGGCGCTCCTCGCCTTCGCCTTCCTCGTCGGCGTCGTCACCTCGTCGACCGGCGTCTCGATCATGGCGACGTTCGCGCTCTTCTTCCTCGGGGCGATCCTGGCCGGACATGAACAGATCGAGGCGGCACTCTCGACCGAGTGGGCGGCGCAGACCGTGCACGCCCTCTACCTGATCGTCCCCAAGACAGCGGAGCTGGGCCGCTCCGTGGTGGCGCTGGTCTTCGGGGCCGAGGGGCCCGAGCGCCTGCGGGAAGGGCTGACCCTCGCCCCGTTCGTCACGACCGGCCTCTTCGGACTCGGCTCGCTCTCTCTGGCCGCCTGGCTCTTCCGGAGAAAGGACTTCTGACATGAAAAGATCCGCTCTCGTCCTCCTGTGCGCGTTTGTCGCCTTCCCGCTCGCCGCGGCGAAACCGTCCGACGACGCGCTCGCCCTGATTCCGCCGGACGCACCTTCCGCCGGAGTCGTCCGGGTCCTCGACCTCCGGACGAGCCCGCTCTTCGACCGGGTCTTCAGTGAGACGGGCCGCGTCTCGGCCGACGCCGACGCCGCACGATTCCTCGCAGAGACGGGGCTCAACCCGAAGCTGGACGTCGACCTCGTGGCCTTCGCCGCCTCCCCGGGCGGAAGCGGCGGCGGCCAGGTGCTCGCCGCCTTCGAGGGGCGCTTCGACGCCACAAAGCTTGCCGCAGCCACCGCGGCCCGTGGCGCCGAGAAGAAGACGACGGCCGGCGGTGACTATTTCCTTCTGAAGAACGCGAAGCACGAAGGGGCCTTGCACGACAGCGGCGCCATCGCCTTCGTATCGAACCGGCTCATCGTGGCCGGCAGCGAGACGGCCGTGACGCAGGCGCTGGCCCGCCGGGCCGCGGGAGGCGGCAGTTTCGCCGCGGGTGCGGGGCTCGGCCGCGAGACCTCGCGCATCGACCCGAAAGCGTCGGCCTGGGTTCTGGTCGACATGGCGAAGGTCCCGGCGGCGGCGCGCCGGGTGCACGGAAACGGCGACAACCCGGCGATGGCCGTCGTCTCGGCCATGAAGTCGGTTACCCTGGTCGCGCTTTCCGTGACGGCCGACGGCGACGCCCTGAAGCTCTCCGCCACCGGCGTCTCGGCAGCCGCCGAGACGCGTCAGGACCTCGAGGACGCGATCCGCGGCGTCCTCGCCGTGTGGCGGATGGCCGTCCAGGAGAAGCAGCCCGACCTCGTTCCCGTCCTTCGGGCCTTCAAGGTGACGCAGGGGAAGGACAGCGTGACGCTCTCCGGGACGCTCCCCGGCTCGACGGTCCGGGAGCTTTCTGCCCGCAGGGATCACTCCGTCCGGTAGTCCGGCATCCGGCGTTCGCCGAGGGGCGCTTCGGCCTTCCGGGGCCGGGGTGTGCCGGAACGGGTGAATAGGGGCCCCCGACCGCAGGGGTGGACATCTTGAGATACACTGACCGGTCGTGACCCCCCCCTGTTCCTGGCCGGGTTTCCTCGGAAAACAACCGTGAGTCATCGCCCCAAGCGGGCGAACTGTAGAAGGAGGAGTGGAATGTCCAGATCCAAGTTGGTTTTCCTCGTCATCGTTGCGGCGCTTCTCGTGACCGGTTCGGCTTTCGCGCAGCAGTCGACCGCCAAGGTCGAGAAGGCGGAAGTCGAGATCGTCTACGTGAGCGGCAACACGGTTGTCTTCAACCTCGACGGCAAGGTGCAGCAGCGCGTCATGCCCCCCGATTTCAAGATCGATGTCGGCGGCCAGATGGTCCCGCTCTCCGCCCTCAAGCCCGGCCAGAAGGTCATGGTCGAGCGGACGACGACCACGACGGTCCTCCCCCCGGACAAGCACGTCACCGTTCGTAACGGCGAGGTCGTCAAGGTCGTCGGCAACACGCTGATCTACAACGAGGACGGAAAGAACAAGCAGGTCCAGCCTCCGAAGGACTTCAAGTTCACCGTCGAAGGCCAGCCTGTCGGCATCACCGAGCTGAGGCCCGGCATGAAGCTCACGGCGACGATCGTAACGGAGACCCCGGGGAAGACGGTGGAGACCAAGGCCCTCAAGGCCGCCGCCGCGCCCGAGAAGCCGAAGCCCGCCGCGGCTGCTCCGCCGCCGCCTCCTCCTCCGGCCCCGGCCGCTGCTCCGGCCCCCCCGGCCGAGCCTGCCAAGCCCGCCAAGAAGCTCCCGAAGACCGCCAGCCCGATGCCGCTCGTCGGCCTCGCCGGTGGCGCTCTCTTCCTCGCCGGCGCCGGCCTCTCGGCTCTCCGCCGCCGTCGCGCCTAACGTTCGTCAGGTTTTGTGGCCGCTCCGGTTCCTCGCCGGGGCGGCCGCTTTCCTTTCCAGCGGGTCCATGGCGACGCCTCTCCGCACTCTCGAGCGCATCCTCATCGCCGCGGGCCTCGTCCTGCTCGGCGTCTGGGGTGCCGCCTGGCTCCACAAGACGCTTCTCCATCGGGCGAGCCTCCGTGCGTTCGAAGAGGCGGCGCTCGCCGCGAAGGGGTCCGCGGAGGCCCGGACCGGCCCGCCTGCGGGGGAACCCGCTCCGCCGGCCAGCGCTCCTCTTCCGACCGTCCCTGACGGGAGCGCTGACACCTCCCTCTGGTCGGAAAAGCGGATCCGCGACTTTCGGGAGAGCCTCTCGGCGTCCTTCGCGCCGCCGCTCGCCGTCCTCGGGATCCCGAAGATAGGCCTCCGGGTCGCGATCCTCGAAGGGACGGACGACCTGACGCTCAACCGGGGCATCGGCCACATCGAAGGGACCCCGCGTCCCGGAGAATCCGGCAACTCCGGGGTGGCCGGGCACCGGGACGGGTTCTTCCGCGGCCTGAAGGACGTCCGCGCGGGGGACCGTCTCGAGCTGGAGACGGCACGCGGGACCGAGGAGTACCGCATCGAGAAGATCTCGATCGTTCTTCCGGAGGACGTCTCGGTCCTCGACCCGGCCCCCGGCCACGTTCTCACGCTCGTCTCCTGCTACCCGTTCTACTTCGTCGGCGATGCCCCACAGCGGTACGTCGTCCGGGCGGTCCGCGTGGGAGACGCGATCGCCCAGCGAAGCGCCGCGACGGCCCCCGCGAGCGATCGATAAGGGAGCCCGCCACGGCTGTTCTTTCGGACCCGGGGGGCGGTCGGAGTGAGTTGCCGCCCCGTCGTACAATCCGTGCCCGCTCGAAGGAAGGAGAAATTTCGAATGAGAACGACCCGAACCCTCTTGCTGGCTGCCGTCGCCCTCGCGCTGGCGGCCTGCTCGACGCTCAGCACCTCGACCGACTACGCGCCCGGGACCGACTTCTCCCGGTACAAGACGTTCGCTTTCAAGGACGTCGAGCAGATGCAGAACAGCATTCTCGAAGGGCGGATCAAGTCCGCCGTGTCGGCGCAGCTGACGGCGAAGGGCTGGTCGCAGAGCGACGGAAACCCCGACGTCTGGGTCGTCCTGCACCCCCGGCTCTCGAAGCAGACCCAGATCAACACCTACAACTCGGGCTGGGGCTACGGCTACGGCTGGAGAGGCTACGGGGCGGGAATGGGGACGACGACCTCCACCGTCCAGGAGATCCCGGTCGGCACGCTCGTCATCGACCTCGTCGACGTCAAAGCGAAGGAAATGGTCTGGCGCGGGACGGCGAGCGACACGCTCAAGGAGACGGCCACTCCCGAGGAACGCGAGAAGAACCTGAATGGGGCGTTGTCGAAGCTCTTCGAGGGCTTCCCGCCGAAGAAGTAGCCGGGACGATCCCGGCAGAAGGAAGGATCGATGAAGATGTTCCGAAAGTCCGCTACCGTTCTCCTGACCGCGATGGCCGCGGTCGCCCTGGGTGCGTCGGCCGCCGACACGCCGAAGCCGCAGAAGGTCTCCGAGACCGCATCGCTCACCGCCACGATCACGGCCATCAATCCCACGACGCGCGAGATCACGTTCAAGGGGCCCAAGGGGGAAGTGGAAACCCTCGTTGCCTCCGACGAGGTCAAGCGCTTCAGCGAGCTGAAGGTCGGTGACCAGGTGACGGTGACCTACACGGTTTCGCTCGCGGTGCGCCTCGCCAAGCCGGACGAGGCCGCGGTGGCCGCCTCCGCCGACGCTTCCAGGTCGAAGGGTCCCAAGCCGGGCGGTGCCGCGAAGGCCGAGGCGACGATGGTCGTCACGCTCGAGCACATCGACGCGTCGGTCCCGTCCGTGACGTTCAAGACCGCCGCGGGCGAGCTGCGAACGATCCACGTCAGGGACCCGAAGAACCTGGTGGGATACAAGGTGGGCGACAAGGTCGCGATCACCTACACGGAGTCGATGGCCATCGCCGTGTCGGCCCCGACGAAGAAGTAGCCGGGGGAAGCCTCACCCACGATGACGGGAGGCGCCGTTCGGCGCCTCCCGTTTTCTTTCGGAACGGAAGAGGAGCTGAATGAGCGCGCTGGCCGGGAGCCCGAAGAGGGGGAAGAATCGGGCCCGGCGATGAAGACGACGCGAGCGGGTCCGAAGGCCTTCATCGTCACTTTCGAGAGCGAAGAGGAGCTGCGCGAGGAGCACCGGGTGGCCCTGTCGATGGGAGGCCTGAGGCTGCCGACGGCGGAGAAGCCGCCGGTCTTCACGGACGTCTCCGTCACGCTCCGGGGGCCTCTCGGTGCCGAGGCCACGGTCAAGGGGACGGTCGTCGCGCCGCTGCCGGATGGCGTGGCGCTCGCGGTGGAAGGAAGCGGAGACTCTCTGCTCGAGGCTCTCCTCGCCCGGGCCGCTCCGGAGCCCGACGGAGGGGAGAAGGATCAGAGCCTCTGGGACCGGATCCGGGGGCTGTCGCGGATGGAGAAGATCCTCCTTGCGGCCAAGGCCGAGCGGAACGAACGGGCGCTCTTCGTCCAGGACAACGACCCGCAGGTTCTCTTCTCTCTCCTGAAGAACCCCCGCCTCACGGTGGACGAGGTCGTGCGGGTCGCGAAGTCGGCCTTTCGGACCTACCAGATCGCCGAGCTGATCCTGAAGACCAGCCAGTGGTCGGCCAGCCTCGACGTCCGGGTCGCGCTCGTCCACAACCCGAAGACGCCGCCGGTCTTCGCTCTCCGGATCCTTCCAACCCTGCCGGAAGGAGAAGTCCGGACGATCGCCCGCGGCGCGGCGACGAGCATGGCGCTGAAGCAGGCGGCGCTGAAGAGGCTGCAGAGCGGATTTTGAACGCTCGACTCGCTGGCCTCCTGAGCCTCGGAATAGAATGCGCGTGGCGGAAATCTCGAAGGAGAAACGACCATGAAGAAAGTTCTCATCGCAACGGGCGCACTTTTCGTGATCGCGTCGCTCGTCGCAGTCGCGCAGGCTCCTCCGGCACCCGCGGCCGGGACGGCCAAGTCGCTCGGCCTCACCGTATTCCCGGCGAAGAGCCAGACGCCCGACCAGCAGAAGAAGGACGAGTCCGACTGCTATGTCTGGGCCAAGGGGCAGACGAACTACGACCCGGCGGCTCCGCCGCCGACGCCCGCCGCCGCCACCGTCGAAACGCAGAAGGGCGGGGCGGTTAAAGGTGCCGCTAAGGGTGCGGCGGGAGGCGCGGCCGTCGGCGCCATCGCGGGAGACGCCGGGGAGGGCGCGGCGATCGGCGCGACAGCTGGAGCGGTGAAGGGCCGTAGGCAGCAGAAGAAGTCCGAGGCCCAGGCCACCGAGAAGGCGAAGTCCGATCAGGCGGCGGCCGCAGCGGTGCCGAAGGACGCGTACAAGAAGGCCTTCATGACCTGCCTCCAGGGGAAGGGCTACACGGTCAACTGAGTCTGTCCCCGCTTCCCGATCACCAACAGCGATACCTCAAGGCACTCCAGTCCGGCCTCCGGGTCGACGCGGAGTGAGGGGGGCGTCGCGAAGATGTCGATGACGGGACGCCGTCGAGTGCTCGTGGCGGCCGGGGGCGTCCTGATCGTCGTCGTCGCCGGCGTGGCCCTCGCGCCCCTCTGGATCAACTTCGGACCGGTCCGGAGGCGGATCGAGTCGGCCGCCTCCTCGGCTCTCGGCGGCACGGTGACGGTAGGGCGAATCGACCTCTCGTTCTTTCCGCGCCCCGGAGCGGTGATTCATCAGCTGAGCCTGACCGCCCCGGGGAAGGTGCGCGGCACGGTCTGTTCCGTGAGCGTCTCGCCGGTGGTCCTCGCGCTCCTCCGGGGCCGGTTCTGCCCGGCGAGCGTCCGGTTGGACGGCCCGGACCTGATCGTCGAGATTCCCGAAGCGACGAAGAAGGACGCGCCGGTCGCTCTCTCGGACCCGCTGAAGAGCCTCGCGCCGCTCCTCACCACGATCGTGTCCCAGTTGCCGGGGCTCGTCGTCGAGGTGAACGGAGAGCGCGTCGCCGTCTCCCGCGGGGGGACGATCATCGCCTCGGTCGAAGGCCTCCGGGTGATCGTCCGCGTTTCCCCGGAGGACCGCGGCAGGCTCCATGCCGACGTCGGGATCGCCGCGGCATCCGTCTCGCTTCGGCGGGAGGGCCGGCGGACCCTCGAGATCGACGGCGTCCGCGTCGAAGGGGCCTTCGACTCCTTCGAAGGGAGGTCGGAGCTCGCGCTCTCGCGCGTCTCCATGGAGTCCCCGCGGTTTCTCGCCCGGATCTCGCTCTCGGCCGAGCCGGCCATCCCGCGGGTCGAGCTGTCGGCCCGCGGCGACGGCCTCGACGTGACGGCGCTGCGCGGGAAGCTCCTCCCCTTTGTTGGGGACGACCCCACCGTCGCGGCGATCTTCGGGATCTTCCGGGGCGGGAAGCTCACGTCGTTCACATTCGCGTCGGGAGGGAGGACCCCCGGAGACCTCGGGGTCTTCGAGAGGATGTCGATCCGGGCCACGCTGGCCGACGGAAGCGTCCGGATCGGGAGCGTCGGCCTCCAACTCGAGGAGGCGAGTGGAGACGTCTCCGTCGAGAAGGGAACCCTCTCCGTGGAGCGCGCGGCAGCGCGAGTCGGAAACTCCCGGGCGTCGGACGGGAGCGTCCGAGTCGGGCTCGCGGCGAACGACGACATGCTGAGGGTGGAGGCCACGGTGCGGTCGGACCTCGCGGAGCTTCCCGGGATCCTCTCCCGGGCAATTCGCGGCGGCTCGTTCCTCGAAGAGCTCTCCCTCGTGGACGACCTGGCCGGGAGCGCCTCGGGACGGCTCTTGCTGGAGAACCGGGCGGGAACGCTCCGGACGACGGTCTCCGTGTCGGAGATGCAGCTTTCCGGGCGCTACCGGAAAATCCCCTTTCCGATCTCGGTCCGGCGAGGGACCTTCTTCTACGACGGGACGCGCGTGGGGGTCGGCCGGCTCTCCGGAAGCGTGGGACGTTCGACGTTCTCCGGCCTCGAGGCCCGTCTCCGGCTCGGCGATGACCAGATTCTGGAAGGCGTCTCGGGCTCGGTCGAAGTGTCTCTCGACGAGCTGTACCCGTGGCTGGCTTCCCGGGGGGGCCTGGAGGCGTTGCGGAAGCAGGTCAGCCGGCTCTCGGGATCCGTCGGGGTCTCGATTGCACGGCTCACCGGGCCGATCTCCCGGACGGGGGAGTGGCGCTACGAGGCGACGGGAACGCTCCAGGACCTCGTCCTCGACGCCTCGTTTCTTCCGAAGACGCTCGAGGCGGGAGCCGGAGGCTTCCGGATCGACGAGGAGACGATCAGCGTCTCGGGACTCGAGGTGCGAACGCTCGACGCGGCGCTGAAGGTCTCCGGATCCATTGACGGCTACCAGCGGGTTCCTCGGAAGCTCGGGACCGTCGTGGATGGCGAGATGGGGCCCGAGGCGGTCCGGTGGGTCTGGGAGAAAGCATCGCTCCCACCCGGGTTGCTTCCGGCGGCACCCCTGGCGCTCGAGGAGGTCCACGTCGGGCTCGCCGGCGGAGGCGAGTTCTCCCTCGCCGGCAACGTCGTCGTCCGGGGCGGCCCTCGCGTGTTCCTCGACGTGGTCAAAGACGGAGAGCGGACCGACGTCCGCCGCCTGACGATCGCCGACCGGTTCTCCGATGCCTCGATCTCCCTCGGCCTGCGAAAGAGAGAGCTCGGAGTGCGGTTCGCCGGCCACCTGGCCGCCGAGACCCTGGAGAAGCTTCTCGCAGAGCGGAGACGGCGGCGGGGCCGGATCGAGGGCGAGTTCCGCGCCCTCGTGCAGCGCGATCACATCGCGGAGACCTCCGTCGACGGGTGGCTCAATGCGGCGGATCTCGCGCTCCCCACGCCGGCCGGCGACGTCACGGTCGAGAGCCTCGACCTTCGTGCGGCGGGGAGCCGGCTGACCGCGGCGTCTTCCTCTCTCGTCCTCGACGAGCAGCGCTTCTCGGTGAAGGGCGGCGCGGCGTTCCGGGACGAGGGGCTCGTCCTCGACATCGACGCCGCCACCGGCGCGCTCACCTGGGAGCGGGTCGAGGCCGTTCTCGGCGGGATGGTGAAGACGGACGTGAAGGCCGCCGCGGCCGCGGAGGATCCAGCGCCCCCGCTCCGGGTCCTCGGCGACGTGCGTCTGTCTCTCGACTCGTTCGCCTTCCGGAATCTGGTCTGGAAGCCGGTCCTCGGCAGCCTCAGGCTGGAGAGGGACACCACCGCCCTCACGGTCCGGAGCGCCGAGATCTGCGGCATCGCGACGACCGGGGCGATCCGGTTCCGGGAGGGGGGGCGAGCCGAGGTTCGCGCCAATGTCTCGGCGTCCGGGCCTGACATCAGCCTTCCGCTCGCCTGTCTGGGTGTGTCAGGCGACCGGATGACCGGGGCCTTCGAGGCGTGCGTCGAGGTGGAGGGAGAAGGGGAGACAGCGGAACTTCCGCGGGTCGTTCGGGGACCGGTGACGCTGAAGGCGTCGAAGGGGAGGATCGGGAAGGCAACGCTCCTGACGAAGATCATCGGCGTGCTCAACGGAACGTCCGTCTTCGCCGGAAAGGAACGCGACCAGATCGGCAAGGCGATGTCCTACGACGCTCTCGCCGTCGAGGGAAGCATCGAAGCCGGTCGTGTCGTGATCCGCGAGGGGGTCCTTCGGACCCCGTCCCTCACGATGGCGGCGAGCGGGACGATCGGGTTCGTCGACGAGTCCGTCGACCTGCTGGTTCTGGCGCACCCCTTTTCGACGATGGACAAGGTCATCCGGGTGATTCCGGTCGTCCGGTACATCCTCGGAAAGGACTTCCTCTCCGTCGGAGCGAAGGCGACGGGGAGCCTTGAGGATCCGAAGGTCGAAATCGCCGCCGCGCGGGACGCGAGCCGGGGGCTGGTCGAGATCCTCGCGAGAACGGTGACGCTGCCGGTCAAGGTCGTCGATCCGGAGATCCGCTGACGGCGGGAGGATCCGCCGCCACGGCCGGGCGCGGCCTCCGCGGGCCTAGTTGAACCAGAAGAACTGGTAGGCGATCGCGTACGTGTCGAAGCGCGAGCCGACCCGCGCGCTGACGCCCCTCGCCGCGAGGAGCTTGATCGAGTGGCCACGCGCGACCGGGAGGGAGAACGTTACGCCGGCCCGGCTGTTGGACTGCCGCGTGTCGCCCGGGACGCCGTTCGTGGACGTCCGGCCGCCGCCGTAGAACGTCGCGTCGAGCGCGAGCCAGAGCCCGGGTCGGAAGGTGTACCCGCCGTGCGCCTGGAACGTGAAGAGCGGAGCCTGCGACCGGACGTTTGCGCCCGGGTAGGTGTGGGTGTTCTCCGTGAAGAGCCAGACGCCGGCGGAGGCTTCCAGCGTCCAGGGGCCCGTCGGGTACGACAGCCCGAACTCCGGCTTGAAGGCCCATCGGTTGTTCCCGATGTTGATCAGCTTCTCGTTACTGTACTGACCGGTCGGCGCCACGACGACGAGGCTGAAGCCGAGGGTCGTCTCGGGTTTCCGGGCCGCCCACTCGCGGGCGGAAAGCCCCGGACCGCCGAGGAGGTTGACGACGAAACGGAGGCGGAGGTCCCCGAGGCCCGAGCGCGTGATCCTCGCGTAATCCTCGCCCACGTTGCCGTTGATGGAGCCGAACGCGTACGGCACGACCACGGCGCCGCTCGCGAACCGGCCGAAGAGGGGAAACGTGTGTCCATACCCGAAGCTCACGCCGCTGATGTACGCGTTGACGTCGGTGAATGGGAGCGCCGGGTCGAAGAGGACCTCGCCCGACTGATACGAGTAGTTGACGAGAAAGAAGTTCGCGCCGACCGGCGCGGGAGCATAGGCGCGCGGCTCCAGATCCTGCGCCGACGCGTGAAGGGCGGCGGCGAGGAGAAGAAGGAAGAGAGCGACCGCGGGAAGCCGTCTGCGGTCAGAATGGCGCGGAGAGAGCTTCATCTTCATGTGCGACGGCCGCGTACCTTACCAGAAGCCGTCACCGCGAGATTTCCGGGAATCGAAGGCGACGCTAGTATGGCTGCATGCTTTCGAAGCGCCTGATCGTCCTCGCCGCCGCGGCGGGGATCGTCGTCCTCGGCATAGTTCTCTTCCGGCTCCGACGCCCCGCCCCGTCCGCGGCGGGAGCCGTCACAGGGCCGCCGTGGACGCGCCCCGGGGAGTCGCGGTTCGTCGGGCGCGAGGCGTGCGCGAAGTGCCACGAGAAGGAAGACGTGAAGTGGGCGCCGTCGGACCACGCCCTGGCCATGCAGCCGATGAACGAGAAGACCGTCCTCGCGAACTTCGACGGCACGTCGTTCGACTACCACGGGGTCGTCTCGACCTTCACGAAGAAGGACGGAACGTACTTCGTGAGGACCGACGGCCCGGACGGGAAGCTGACCGACTACGAGATCGCCTGGGCGTTCGGCTACAGGCCGCTGCAGCAGTTCCTGATCCGCTTTCCGAGGGGGCGCGTCCAGGCGCTGAACGTCTGCTGGGACACGAGGCCGAAGGAAAAGGGAGGGCAGCGGTGGTTCCACCTCTACCCCGACGAGAACGTCCCCGCAGGCGACGTCCTCCACTGGACGGGCCCGTACCAGAACTGGAACTTCATGTGCGCCGACTGCCATTCGACGAACGTGAAGAAGGGGTACGACGCGAAGTCCGACGCGTACACGACGACCTTCTCCGAGATCAACGTCTCGTGCGAGGCGTGCCACGGTCCGGGCTCGGCGCACGTGGCGTGGGGCGAGGCGGAGAAGCGGAGGGAAGTCCGGGCGGAGGACCCCGCCAACGGCGTCCTCGCCGGACGCCGGGAGCGGGACGACGCGCGATGGGTCTTCGCGCCGGGCGAGGCGATCGCGAAACGGAGCGTCCCGCGGACGAACCGCGACGAGGTGACGATGTGCGCCCGCTGCCACGCGCGGCGCTCGGTCGTCCACGAGCCGTACACCTACGGCCGCCCGTTCCTCGACACGCACCGGCCCTCGCTCCTGACCGACCCTCTCTACTTCCCCGACGGGCAGATCCGGGACGAGGTCTACGAATACGCGTCGTTTCTCCAGAGTCGGATGTACGCGGCGGGGGTGACCTGCACCGAGTGCCACGACGCCCACGCGATGAAGGTGCGGGTCTCGGCCGACGGCGTCTGCACGCGCTGCCACCTCCCGGAGAAGTACGCCGAGAAGAGCCACCACTTTCACAGGCCGCCCGGGGCGGGGGCCAGCTGCGTCGGCTGCCACATGGCGGCGCGAAGCTACATGGTCGTCGACCCGCGGCGCGACCATAGCTTCCGGAGCCCGCGCCCCGACCTGACTCTGAAGATCGGCTCGCCGAACGCCTGTACGACCCCGTGCCACGAGAAGAAGAGCGTGGCGTGGGCGGCCGAGTGGACCGCGAAGTGGTGGCCGAAGAACGCGAAGACGCCGCACTGGGGCGAGGCGATCCATGCCGGGCGCCAGGTGCTGGCCGGGGCCCGGCCCGCCCTCGTGGCCGTCGCCGGGGACCGGACGAAGCCGGGCATCGTCCGCGCGACGGCCGTCTCGATGCTCGGCGGTTTCCCGGGGAAGGACGCCGACCAGGTGATCGAATCGGCCCTTACCGACGCCGATCCGCTGGTCCGGATGGGAGCGGTGACCTCCGCGCGGGGCGGAAACCAACGGGCCCTCCTGCAGCGCCTCTATCCGCTTCTGAACGACCCGGTCCGGACGGTCCGGATCGACGCGGCGCGCGCCCTCGTATCCGTGCCCGCCGAGTACCTCTCGGCCGCCCAGCGGAGCGCCATCCAGAGCGGCCTCGCGGAATGGCGGGCGGCGCAGCGCGTGGACGAGGACCGCCCGGAGTCGCACCTCACGCTGGGGGCTCTCGACGCCGAGCTCGGAGACGTAGCGGCGGCCGAGAGCGAGTACAGGGCCGCCCTGAAACTGGCCCCCGGGTTCCCGGCCACCTACGTGAACCTGGCCGACCTCTACCGGCAGAGCGGCCGCGACGCCGAAGGGGAGAAGGTCCTCCTCGAGGGACTCCGGATTACGCCGAGGAGCGCGGATCTGCACCACGCTCTCGGTCTTCTCTACGCCAGGATGAAGAAGACCTCCGAGGCTCTCACCGAGCTTGCGAGAGCGGCGGAGCTTCGGCCGGACGCCGGGCGGTACGCCTACGTCTGGGGGGTCGCGCTCTATTCCGCCGGGCAGACGGACAAGGCGATATCCATCCTGCGATCGGCCTGGGAGCGGCACACGGGAGACCCGGAAATCCTCCTCGCCCTCGCCTCGTACAGCCGGGAGCGAGGCGACCGGACCGCGGCCCTCGACTGGGCGCGGAAGCTCATTGAGGTCTCGCCCGACGATGCCTCGGCGCGGCAGCTTCTGACGGAGCTGGCGCAGGGTCGTTGAGAGGGCCGGAACTGGCTTAGAATCGTCGGGAAGCATGCAGAACCCGCGTCAGCGAGGAGAGAACATGAGCCTTCGCCGTCTTCTCACGGCTTCTTTCGTCCTGGTCGGCTTCCTCGCGGCCCCCTTCCCGGGCGCGGCCCAGATGACTTCGTCCTATGCCGCCCAGAAGGGGATGGACGAGAACTTCCGGATCGACGTCGGGGGGTTCTTCCAGAAGTTCGACACGAGCATATTCCTCGAGTCGTCGACCGGGGCCTCGACGAGCATCGGCCTGGAGAATCTGCTCGGCCAGGACGTCCACAAGACAAGCTTCCGGGTCGACGGGTACTGGCGCTTCGGCCGCCACGCGAGCCTCGTCTTCGGCTACCTGGGGTGGACGCGAAGCGCCTCGGCGACGGCGGCGCAGGAGATCCAGTGGGGCGACTACGTCATCCATTCCGGGTCGTCCCTCGACTCGAGGGTTCGCGTGGCCGTCCCCCAGCTCTATTACGCCTACTCGGCCGTCAACAATGGCACCATGGAGACCGGCGGGATGATCGGTATCTCGACCTACATCAACAAGGCCAATCTGGACGCCTCGGGGTCGATCACGGGCCCGGGCGGGACGACGTCCGGGAGCTACAGCTCGGACCAGTGGCACCTCACGGTCCCGATCCCGGCCACCGGCGCCTACCTCCGGTACGCGCTCTACCCCGGGTTTCTCCTCGACGCCGACGTCAAGTGGCTTCCGAGCATCACGATCTCCGGTTACAACGGCGGCATGCTGGAGTACAAGGCGGGGCTGGATTTCTACTTCACGAAGAACATCGGGATTGGTGCGATGTACCAGTACACGCACGTTCACGTCTACCACACCGAGACGAACACCGTCGGGTTCGACTTCAGGTACAGCGGTCCGTACGGGTTCCTGAGCCTGGCGTTCTGACGCCGGGCCCCGCCTCGTGAAGTCGATCTTCGAGGGACTCTCCCTCTTCCAGCGGATCGCGTACCCCCGGCACAAGAACCTGTTCGAGCGCCTGGCGAAGAACCAGACGCCGCAGGCCGTCTTCATCGCCTGTTCCGACTCGCGGGTCGTCCCGAACCTCCTCGTGCAGGCCGAACCGGGAGACCTCTTCATCGTCCGGAACGCCGGGAACATCGTCCCGCCGGCGGGCTCAGGCTACGGCGGCACGATCGCATCCCTGGAGTACGCGATCTTCGCGCTCGGGATCCGCGACGTGATCCTCTGCGGCCACTCGAACTGCGGCGCGATGAAGGGCGTCCTCCATCCGGAGAAGCTCGTGGACCTGCCGGCGGTCCGCCAGTGGGTGAGCTACGCCGAGCCGGCGCGGCGGGCGGTCGAGGCGGCCCACCCCGGGGCCGCGGGCGACGAGGCGCTGAACCTCGCCGTGGAGTACAACGTGATCGCCCAGGTCCGGAACATCCTGACCTATCCCCGCATCCGGCCCCTCGTCGAGAAGGGCGAGCTGGAGCTGTATGGGTGGGTCTACGACATCGCCACGGGACACGTGAAGGGCCTCGACGCCAGCGGCCGGAAGTTCGTTCCCCTTGGGGGCGACGAGAAGGGCTCGCCCGACGAACGGCACGTCCTCGCCTCGGTGGAGAGCGACGAGGAATTCTGGGAACGGCTCTGAGAGGACAAAGGAAATGATCATGGAAACCCGTCAAAGGACGTTCGTGCGCGTCATCGCCCTGCTCGTCAGCTTGGGTCTCGCGCCCGGCGCGGGAGCGCCCGCTCTCGGCCAGGCGGCGAAGGCTCCGGAGAACACGGACCGCGGGTGGCCCCGCGTCTACAAGGTGGAGGGGGCCGAGGTCGTCCTCTACCAGCCGCAGGTCGACTCCTGGGAGGGGTACAAGAAGCTTACGGCGCGCCTCGCGGTCTCGGTCCGGCCGAAGGGGGCCGAGAAGCCGGAGTACGGCGTCCTCGAGCTCGAGGCCCGGACGGAGACGGACCTCGCGAAGCACGTCGTCACGATGTTCAAGCCGGAGATCCGATCGGTCCGCTTCCCGAAAGCCCCTCCGGAAAAGGCCGCGGAGTACGAGAAATTCGTCCGCTCGATCTCGCCGGCGCGGACGAAGGCCGAGATCTCCCTCGAGCGGGTCCAGGCCTACGTGAAGCTCGGCGAGGAGCAGAGGAAGGGGATCGCCGTGAACCTCGACCCGCCGCCCGTCTTCTACAGCGACACGGAGGCGATCCTCCTCATCTTCCTCGGCGAGCCCCGTTTCTCGAAGGTCGAGGAGACGCCGCTGGAGTTCGGCCTCAACACGAACTGGGACGTCTTCCGGGATCCACAGACCGGGATGAACTACCTGCTCTACCGAGACGGCTGGCTCGAGGCGCCGGACCTCAAGGCCGGTCCGTGGACGCCCATGAAGGTGGCCCCGAAATCGCTCAAGAAGCTCCCCAAGGGCGGGGCGTGGGACCGGGTCGCGAAGGCCGTCCCGGGCAAGCAGCTGGAATCGGCCCCGCGCGTCTTCGTCTCGGACCGTCCCGCCGAGCTGATCCAGACGAAGGGGCGGCCGGTCTTCGAGGTGGTTCCCGGCACGAAGCTCTCGGTCGTCACGAACTCCCAGAACACGCTCTTCTTCCACGCGGGGGACCGGCAGTTCTACTTCCTGGCTGCGGGCCGGTGGTTCCGGGGGAAGGACCTCGCAGGGCCGTGGACCGCGGCGACGACGAGCCTTCCGCCGGACTTCGCCGCGATCCCGAAGAACCACCCGAAGGCCGACGTCCTCGCCTCGGTGCCGGGGACGCAGGAGGCCGACGACGCCATTCTCGTCGCCTCGATCCCACGGACCGGGGTCGTGGACCGGGTCATGGCGACGGTCACCGTCACGTACGACGGCGAGCCGAAATTCGAGCCGATCGAGAAGACGGGCGTCTCTTACGCGGTGAATACGCCGAACGACGTCTTCCAGGTCGGTTCGAGGTTCTACTGCTGCTTCCAGGGGGTCTGGTTCGCGGCCCCCTCGGCCACGGGTCCCTGGAGCGTGGCGGACTCCGTCCCCGGGGAGATCTACACCATCCCGCCAACGTCGCCGAAGTACCACGTCACCTACGTAGGCGTCGTCGATTCGACCCCCGACACGGTGACCTGCTCGTACACCGGAGGCTACGAAGGAGACATCGTCTCGTCGGGCGTGGTGGTGTACGGCACCGCCGTGACGGTCAGCGTGTGGGCCACCGGCCCTTACTACTGGGGCTACTACCCGCCGTACTACTGGGGCTACGGCTATTACCCGCCGTATTACGGCGGCGTGACGTACTGGGCCGGCGCGTACGGCTACGGCTGGAGCGCCTACGGCCCGTATGGCGGGGCGGGATACGGCGCCCGCTACAACCCGGCGACCGGCGTCTACTCGCGAGGCGGGTACGCCTACGGGCCGGGGGGCGGCGCGGCCTGGAGGACCGGCTACAACCCGTCGACGGGGACGTGGGCCGGCCAGCGGGGCGGCTACAACGCGTACGGATCGTGGAAGCAGGGCGCCGTCACGAACGGGAGCGACTGGGCGCGGGGCGGACGCGTGTCGAACTCGCAAGGGACGGCCGGCGGCTTCCGGACCTCGGGCGGGGCGACCGGGGTGGGCTACCGCGGCGAGCAGGGGAGCGGATTCGTCGTCAAGGGGAGCGGAGGGGACGTCTATGCCGGGAAGGACGGCAACGTCTACCACCGCGACGAGTCCGGCAACTGGACGCCGGCCGGTGGCGACAGAGCGGCGCAGCAGCGGGCGGGCGAATCCGCGGCGAACCGCGACTCCCTGAACCGCGACTACCAGGCGCGCCAGTCCGGGAACGCTCGCGCCTCCTCGTACCAGAGCCGCGGCTCGACGGGGAGCTACCGTGGCGGCGGAGGCGGGCGCCGGCGCTGAGGCGACTGCAAGGGGGCGGCTGAGCGGAGCGGCTACCGCCGGCGCAGGCAATCGAGGAAATCGCGGGGCGAGACCACTGCGACGCCGTGCCGCAGGCGGGCGGGGAAGTGGCGGAGATTTCCCGTCACGAGGAACTGCGCTCTCGCCGCGACCGCGACCTCCAGGAAGGGCTCGTCGGAGGAGTCGGGAAGCCTTCCGGGCAGCGGATGCCCGACGACGGTCTCACCTTCCTCCTCGAGATCGGTCATGAGCCGTTCGACCCTGTTCGGCGAGATGCCCAGATGAGGGCGTCCCAGAACTTCCCGGTATTCCGCGAGGATTCGAACGTCGAAGCATGGGACGAAAAGGGACTCGGGGATGAGCGAGACGAGCTGGCCGGGCGGGCCCGATTCGGAGAGAAGGCCGGAAACGAGGACGTTCGTGTCGAGGACGATCCTCAACGTTTGCGCTTCGCTCGAACGGCCGCGATCTCTACGTTGATCTCGGCCAGGCTGAGACCCCGCGGGAACCTCTTCTTCGATTCCTTCTGGATTGAGAGGATCGTGTCGGCGAGCCGCGCCCGGCGGAGCGTAGCGAGGTCGCGCTCGAGCGATTCCTCCGTCACGGGCGACAGGAGCGCAATCGGCTTGCCGTTCGACGTCAGGACGAGCTCCCGCTCTTCGGCCAGCTTCTTCCACACCTGCCGCGGGCTGCCCCGGAGATCTCGAACCGTCACGAACTTCATGGCCTCCCCCGTCACTCAATAGTGTACACGATCGTCACCCACGCTCTCGGGATCATTTCAGCCCCTCGACGAGGTAGAGGTCGGAGAGGACGCGCGTGTAAGAGTAGGCGTACTCGCCAGTCTGGGGGGAGATGACGATGGAGCCGATTGCGCAGACTCCGGCCGCGTCGGCCGGTCGGAGGCTCTTCCACAGCTCGGAATGTCCGTCCTCCAGACGAACGCGAAAGATGTTCATCATCATTCGGTTGTCTCAAGCGCAAATCGAACGGCCGTCCGCCGCCCATCCGACAATCTCCAAGAACTCCTCCCAGCGGGGGATGGGACGGGCCGGCCCACCGTCAACGGGAAATACCGCGCACTTCGAGATGCCGTCCTCGCACGCGACGACTCTCGTTGCGTCCGGAGAGACGAGCCCGCCTGTCACGGAGGTCAGGGAGCCGATCCTGCGTAACCCGGGTGGCGAGAGCGTCAGCTCCCGAAGGCTCAGTGTCCTGTCCGGCTCGACTCCCCAGAAATATATCCGATTCCCGTCGGGAGACCAGCCTGCGAAGCTCGAGAGCTCCGTCCCTTTGATGTCATAAAAGCGAGGTAGCTCCGTAATAGTCGAGTAGCGAAGGATCTTCTCCGGCGCGTCCTTGTTCGTTATCAGTGCCCATTTCGCGTCGGGGGACAAGGCGTAGGCATCTCCCTCGCCGAGGCACATGGCGGGGGAGCCGTCGGGCTTCCGGATGTACGTTGAGCTTCTCGTCGCGCCACCTCCGCGCTCCGTGAAGAGAATCAGCCTTCCGTCACGGGAGATGTCAGCGAGTTCTGAGAATTCGAACCACGAAAGGTCGCGCTCCGTCGGTTCACCGGGCAATCCGCAGAAGATCCCGCTCCGACTGTCCTGCTTCTTGACGAGCGCCCGGCTGTCTCGTGAGACGTCTTCGATGAGAACAATGGGGGGAATCCTGAGAAGCTCGCGCGTTCTACCCTGCAGATCGACGGCGAGAAGCGTTTGCGGGAAACCCTTGATTCCCGCCGGGAACCAGATCTCGTCTCCCTTCGGCGACCAGACCGGACTCAGGATCATTCCTCTGTCCTTCGAGAGAACACGCTGTCCTCCTGAGCGATCAATGACGGTGATCGCCAGTCCACCTTCCGGCAGTTCTATTACCACAACCTGGCGTCCGTCCGGCGATACTCGCGGGAAGTTGAACAACCCGGTTGCGAGCGATTTTCCGAGCGGATACTCGAGGGTCCCTCGGTCGGTCTTAAGACCCTTCGGGTAGGTGACCGCGGCGATCGACTTCCCGTCTCGCGAAATGTCGGCACCGAAGACCCATTCACGAATCTCGCGCGGAGCGCCGCCGGAAAGTGGGGCCGTCGCAAGGGTCCCAGATCGCCAGCCCCGGAGGTCATCGTTGAGGTCGTTCGTAGTGAGGCGAAATGCGATCTCCCCGGCATCGCTCACTCCGGCGAGACGAGCCCGGGAGATCCCGAGAGATCGGGACCCGGGTCCTGAGAGATGCGTCGAGAAGATGTCGAGTGGCCGCCCTTCCCACGCCGCGCTGTAGAGGATCGTCTGTCCGTCGGGAGCGAAGCGCGCGTCGGTGACGTGACCGCGCTGGAATGTGAGCCGCTCGAAGGACGGAAGGGGTCTCGGCGCCCGCCATTTCAGCCCGAGGCCGATGGCCGAATCGGCGACTACGGAGAGAATCGCGACGGCCGCCATCCAGCCTCTTCCCGGTCCTCGCGGCCTCGCCGCAGCCGATTCGACAGTGACCAGCGCCTGGCCGCCGATCTCGGAGACATGGTCCTTCAGCGAGTGCAGCTCGCGGGGGAGGTCTTGCGTCGAGTCGTAGCGCTCCTCTTTCTCCTTGGCGAGGCAGCGCTCGATGATCCAGCGGAGGGGCGCCGGGGAGGCCGGCGCGAGGTCGCGAACGGGGAGCGGTTCTTCGCGCAGGGTGGCCGTCATCGTCTCGGCCACGGAGTCGCGCTTGAATGCGGTCCGTCCCGTCGCCATCTCATAGAGGACGCTCCCGAGCGAGAACTGGTCGGTCCGGAAGTCGACGTCGGCTCCGCGTGCCTGCTCAGGCGACATGTAGCCAGCTGTTCCGACGATGATGCCGGGTTCGGTCATCCGGAGCGGAGATGTCAGTGTCGAATCCGTCGGGGCACCGGAGGCAATCGTGGGTCGAGCGAGGCCGAAGTCGAGGATCTTCACGACGCCGCCCGGCGTCACCAGGACGTTCTCGGGCTTCAGGTCGCGGTGGACGATGGCGCGCGCGTGGGCCGCGCCGAGGCCGAGCGGGCCGGTGACCTCATACGCTCCGAGAATCGTCCCGGGCTGAAGGTCCATTTCGTTAACGCGCCGGTCTGCGGACGGAATTGTGACACCGCGCCGGCGGGATCGTCCACCGCGGGCACCGGAGGGAGCCGTCGGGCGCTAGTAGGCCAGGACCTTCCGCGCCGCCGCGAGAACCTTCTCGGTGCTCGGAAGGATGGCCCGCTCGAGGATCCGGTTGAAGCCGACGGGGGTGAAGGTCGACCCGACGCGCTCGACCGGGGCGTCGAGGTACGGGAACAGCTCCGCCGCGATCCGGGCCGCGATCTCGCCGCCGAAGCCGCCGTGCACCTTGTCCTCGTGGGCGATCAGGACGCGCGAGGTCTTCTTCACCGACGCGGCGATCGCGTCGAAGTCCAGCGGGACGAGGGAGCGGAGGTCGATTACCTCGATCTCCTTCCCTTCGGTCGCCAGCGTGGCCGCCGCCTCGAGGGCGAAGTGGACCGGCGTGCCATACGCCACGATCGTCAGGTGCCGGCCGGCCCGCCGGACGCGCGCCTTGCCGAACGGCACCGCGAAATCCTTCGGGACACGCGAACGCGCGATGGGAAGGTTGTAGAGGTACTTCGGCTCGAGGTAGAGCGTGAGCCCGCGCGAGCGGATCGCCGTCCGGAGCAGGCCCGCGGCGTCGTCGGCGAAGGCGGGGACGACGACGCGGAGCCCGGGGAGCGTCGTGAGCCAGCCCTCGATGTTCTGCGAGTGGTACAGGCCGCCGCCGATGTAGCCGCCCGAAGCGAGGCGCACCGTCACGTTCGGCACGAACTGGCCGTTCGAGCGCCAGTAGTCGTGCGACATCTCGACCATCTGCTCGGCCGCGGGCCAGAAGTAGTCGGCGAACTCGGCGCCCTCGACGACGACGCGGATCCTGTCGTCGAGGCGAGAGAAGCCGCCGGCGGTCCCGAGGATGAAGTCCTCGGCGATGGGGCCGTTGAAGACCCGTTTCTCGCCGAACTCCTGCTGCATCCCCTTCGTGGCGTTGAAGATCCCCCCTTTGTCCTTGTTGGCGACGTCCTGTCCCCAGAGGAAGGAGTCGGGGTTCTCGCGGAACATCTCCTTCAGCGTCAGGTTGATCGCCTGGAGAAGGGACATCTCGGGCGCGTTCTCGCCGGCGGGCGTCGCGGCGACCCCGGCGAGGCCGTCGCCGGCGGGGACCCACGGGTCGGGCGTCACGAAGTGGGCGACCGAGCCGGGCTTCGGATCGGGTGCCTTCTTCGCGCGGTCGGCGGCATCTTCGTAGGCCTTCTGGTTCCTCTCCTCGATCTCGGAGATCTCCTCCTCGGAGAAGGCGCCTCCTTCGATCAGGAGGCGGCGGAGCCGCGGCAGGGGGTCGAGCGCCTTCGCGGCGTTGATCTCGTCGGGCGAGCGATAGAGCTCGTGACGGTCGGAGTTGGAGTGCGAGTGGATCCGGACGCAGTCGGCGTGGACGATGGCGGCCCCGGCGCCGCTCTTGACGAACGCCACGGCCTCGCGCATCGCGCGGACCGAGTCGAAGAGGTCCTTCCCGTCGCAGGTGAGGATCGAGAGGTTCAGAAAGCCGCTGAAGTTCGCCGAGGTGACCGGGTTCGCCGTCTGGTCCCGCTTCGGAACGGAGATGCCGTAGCCGTTGTCCTGGACGACGAAGACGACGGGGAGCTGCTCGCGCGAGGCGCCGTTGACGGCCTCGTAGTAGTAGCCCTCGGAGGTGGACGACTCGCCGACGGAGCAGAAGACGACGTCGTCGCGGCCGTAGGCCCGGAGGGCTCGCGCGAGGCCGACGGCGTGGAGCGCGTGATTCGCGACGCACGAGGAGACGTTCTGGATCCGGAGCGCGAACTTCGCGAAGTGATTCGACATGTGCCGGCCGCCGGAGGCGAGGTCCGTCGCCTTCGACATGCCGTTCAGCAGGATCTCCTCCGGCGTGATCCCCGCGGCGAGACACGTGGCGAGGTCGCGGTAGTAGGGGAAGAGCCAGTCGCGTCCGGGGCGGAACGTCGTGCCGAGGGCGATCTGGATGCCGTCGTGTCCCGCGCAGGGCGCGTGGTAGGACCAGCCGAGTCCCTGCTTGAGGAAGTTCGGCGCCTTGTCGTCGAGGATCCTCGCCATGTGCATTAACACGAACCAGCGCCGGAGTTCCTCGTGGCTCGGGGAAAGCGCCGCGAGGGCGGACGACGTCGCGGCCGTGGCGGACGCGGACGCGGAAGAGGGTACGAGAACGCCGACGTCGGGCACCAACAACCTCCAAGAGCAGCCACCGCCTTCGGGGCGGCCGCGGGGGCAACCTCGGGGGAAGTTTACGTCATCGACCGGGGGGGCCCGGGCCATCGGGTAGAATCCCCGCTCCCGCCGCCCGACGGCGCCCGAAGAGGCTCGCCGCCGGGACGACGTCTGCGGGAAGGAGTCCGATCCGTGACCGAATCCGCCGCCACCACGACCGTCCCGGACACCCCCGAGGCTGCTGACCGACGCGCCTTCGAGGACGCCCTGAAGGCCGACGACGCCGCCTCCCGCAAGAAGCTGGTGGAAGGCGAGACCGTCCTCGGCACCATCGCCGGCATAACCCCCGACGTGATTCTCGTATCGCTCGGGGGAAAGACCGAGGCGCTGATGGAGAAGTCCGAGCTGGAGGGGCTGAAGGTCGGCGACCGGATCGAGGCGGTCGTGGTCAAGGCCGGGCCCGACGTGAGGCTGTCGCGGCGGCTGGCGCTGGGCCAGCGGACCCGGGCCGAGCTGCGGGCCGCCTCGAGCGCGAAGATCCCCGTTCAGGGGAAGGTGACGGCCCGGAACAAGGGAGGCTTCGAGGTGGCGCTCGGCGGCTCGTCCGGGCTCCGCGCCTTCTGCCCCGTCTCCCAGATCGATGTCGGTCGGCACGACGACGAGGCCCTGAAGGCCTTCCTCGGCCAGACGTTCGACTTCCGGATCCTGGAGTACACCGAGGACGGGCGGCGAATCGTCGTCTCCCGCGCCGCGCTCCTTCGCGAGGAGCAGGATGCCCGGGCGGCCGAGGTGCGCGAGAAGATCGTGCCGGGTGCCGTCCTGAAGGGGCGCGTCCGCTCGATCACCGACTTCGGCGCCTTCGTCGACCTCGGCGGCATCGACGGCCTCATCCACGTCACGGAGATCTCCCGCCGTCGGATCGCCCACGCCAAAGACGCCCTCGCGGTCGGCCAGGACGTGGACGTGAAGGTGCTGAAGATCGAGCAGGAGGGGAAGCGGATCTCCCTCTCGATGAAGGAGCTCGAATCCGATCCGTGGGAAGGGATCACGTCGCGCCTCGCGGCGGGCGCCCCGTTCACGGGGAAGATCGCGCGCCACGCGGAATTCGGCCTCTTCGTGGAGCTGGAGCCCGGGATCGACGGGCTCGTCCACGTGTCGCAGCTCCCGCCCGGTGTCACCCTGAAGGACGCCGCCGTGGCCGTCGGCGAATCGGTGACCGGCTGGGTGAAGGAGATCGACCCCGCGCACCACCGGATCTCCCTGACGCTCCGCGAGGTGGCGACATCCGACCCGTGGGACGGGATCGAGACGAAGCTCCCCGAGGGAACCGTCACCGGCGGCGAGGTGGAGAACGTCGCGACCTTCGGGATCTTCGTCCACCTGGCGCCCGGACTGACGGGGCTCATCCCCAACTCGGAAACGGGGTTGCCGCACGGCACGCCGGCCTCGAAGAGCTTCGCCCCCGGGCAGAAAGTCGAGGTGAAGATCATCGGCCTCGACACGAAGCGGCGCCGCATTTCGCTCTCGGTCGCCGGGGCGAAGGCGGAGGCCGACCGGGTCGACGTGAAGCGGTATCGCGAGGATTCGGCGCGACGCGAGAAGGAAAAGGCGCCCGCCGTCTCCGTCTTCGGGGCCTCGCTCCTGGCGGCGCTCCAGAATCCCAAAAGCAAGCAGATCCGGAAGTAGCCGGGCCCCGCCCCCCGGGGCGTGGTCGCGTCGTCCCTCGTTCTTTTACATCGTCCCCGGGTTCCCCCATCCTCCGGGGGACCAGCCGCTCCGCGGCCAAGAGGGAAGCGGGTGTGATTCCCGCGCGGCCCCCGCCACTGTGACCGGGGACGCGACGGACGGCATCCCACTGGCGGCGAGTGATCGCCGGGCATCGGCCCCGGTCGCGCCTCCGGGAAGGGGTCCGATCGCGGTCGATCCGGGAGCCAGGAGACCTGCCCGAGGAACACGTTCGCCGCCTCGCCTTCTCCGGGGCTCGGGAAGGAAGGGCCGTCCCCGGGCCCTTCGGGGACGCCGCCCTTCTCCTTCCGATGGGAGGGCCGGGCCGTCACCCGGAGGGTTCTCCATGTTCCGTCCCGGCCGCCCTCGACTCCGCCGCGCGGTGCCCGTTTGCGTGCTGCTCGCCGCGCCGTCCCTGCTCGCGCAGACCGCGCCTCCGGTCTCGGCCGAGGTCGTCGTGACGGCCGACGCGCAGGCCGAACCCCGGCGAACGCTCGGCGTCGCCGCGACCGTGATCGGGCCGGAGGAGATGGACCGGTCAAAGGCGACGTCGATTCCGGACCTGCTCCGGGCCGTGCCCGGCCTCGACGTCGTCCAGTCGGGTGGCGCGGGGACCGTGACGTCCCTCTTCATCCGCGGGACGAACTCCACCCAGACGCTCGTCCTCGTGGACGGCGTCAAGCTGAACAGTCCCTTCTTCGGCCTCGTCGACGTTTCGGCGCTTTCCACGGCGAACGTGGAGCGGATCGAGGTGGTCCGCGGTCCGTTCTCCGCTCTCTGGGGCTCGGAGGCGGTCGGCGGCGTGGTGCAGCTCTTCTCGCGGCGCGCCGCCGGGGAGAAAGTCCTCGAAGGGCGCGTGACGGCTGCCGCCGGGAACGACTCGGCCCTGCAGGGGACCGCCGACGTCGCCGTCCGCGCCGGCGGCGTGTCGATCACCGCCGGCTGGCGGCGTGTGACGGAGGACGGCGCCCTACCGAACGAGTTCTTCGCGGTGACGAACCTCTCGGGGGGCGTGGAAGTGCCGTTCGGCGAGGGCTCGCACGCCGGCATCGTCCTCCGCCGCGACCAGTCGGTCACGGGCATCCCGTTCTCGGACGGCGTCCCGACGCCCTCCCGGAAGACGACGGCCGATACGACGACGCTGGCGGTTCCCGTGGTCGTCGCGCTCGACTCGAAGACGACGCTCGAGGCGTCTCTCGTCGCGTCGCGGGACCGGCCGACCTATTCCGATCCGGACGACCCGTTCGGCTTCACGTCGTCTGCGACCGACGCGCGGCGCGCCGGTGGCCGTGCCGTCCTGACGCACGATTTCGGTACGCATCGCCTCTCGGCCGGGAGCGACATCGAGTGGACGCGCGTGACGAACGCCGACAGCTTTGGCGTCCCGCTGGACGGGGCGTCCACGCGGACCTGGTCGCTCTTCGCCGAGGACCGGATCGCCTTCCTCGGCGAGCGGCTTGTCGTGACGGCGGGCGTCCGGCGGGACGAAAACAGCGCGTACGGCGCCTTCTGGTCGCCCCGCGGCACGGTCGCATTCCTCGTGTCGAAGACCGTCAAGCTTCGTGCGGCGGCGGGAGGTGCCTTCCGCTCGCCGACGACGGGGGAGCTCTATTACCCATACTCGGGGAACCCGGACCTGAAGCCCGAACGCTCGACGAGCCTGGAGACGGGAGTCGAAGTCGCCCTGACGGCGGCGCTGACGGCGGAAGCGACCTTCTTCCTGAACGACATCCGCGACCTGATCCAGTACGTCCCGCAGAGCACCACGAACGAGAACGTGGGGCGGGCCCGGACGCAGGGGATCGAGGCCGCGCTTCGCGGCGAATTCGGCGGCGGCTTCTTTGCGCGAGCGGCCTACACGTATCTCGACGCGACGGACCTGGATTCGGGGCTCCCGCTCCTCCGGCGGCCGAAGAACCGCGTCTCGGCGACGGTGGGCGCGTCGTTCAAGGGGGGCACCTCCTTCCAGGCGACGGGGGTCTGGGTCGGGAGCCGGCTCGATCGGGACGCCGTCGATTTCACGCGGCTCGTCACGATGCCGTCGTACTTCCGCTTCGACGCCGCGGTGACGGCGCCGCGGATTCTCTGGAACGTGGCGCCGTTTCTCCGGGTGACGAACGTCTTCGGCAGCGCCTACCAGGAGGCGAGCGGCTTTCCGGCCCCCGGCCGGCGGTTCCTGGCGGGCCTCGACGTCGGCTTCTGAAGGCGCCGGGTGCCGGAAGGCGCCCGGTTTGACGGCCCGCGCGGCCGGTGCTACCTTTCGCGTCCCTCCGAGTGGGGCTGTAGCTCAGTTTGGGAGAGCGCCTGAATGGCATTCAGGAGGTCGACGGTTCGATCCCGTTCAGCTCCACCACTTCATTCCACCTCACCTCTCACCCCCGCACACGGTGGTTGAGGAAGGGTCTGGCTGCACGGGGAGAACCATCGACCTGAGGGGCGCGGGGAACCATCCCCGCCCTTCGGATCCGATCAGCCCGACCGCGCGGAGCACATCGCGCACACAAAGTGCGCGGGTCGAGCGTGTTCGATCCCGTTCATCTCCATCATTTCATTCCACTCATCCCTGACGATCCAGCTCGCCATGCTGCGCTCCTCCCGGAGCGAAACGGCGAGAACCGCCGACCACGGGTCTCCTACGGCTTCGAAACGATGGGGTACGGGATTGGAACCGGCGACGGGGGTGTCGGGATCGGCTCGATGCCGGTCACCCTTCGGGGCGACAAGCCGCCAGAGACCGCTGCAATCTGGCTGTCCGACAGCTCCGCGTTTCCATTCGGCGAGATCACGAGATGCTCCTCGGCGATCGACTTGCTGGGCTGAGCCTCGGCGCTTCTGGTCTTTTCGCTCATATTGTCCCTCCGTTGAAGCGATCCGTGCGGCGACATTCTGACTCTGTGATGAGATTCTATCTCAGGCTCTGGTCCAACGCCCCGAGAGCCGCAGTTCGATAATCGAGAAGGATGCTCCACCAACTCACGAATCAACAGAGGCCGCCGGCTGGCGGCCCTCTTCGTTCAAGGTGGGGTCCATACTCGCCTCTCGAGGCCTGATTCGATGCTCGACCCCGAGTTCGTCGCCGACTGCCCGTACCTGCCCGAGGCGATCTTCTTCGACGAGATCCTCGAAGTGGACCGCGATGCCGGGCGGCTCGTCGCACGGATGCCGACGCACGAGAAGCTCCCGCTGACGGAGCTGCAGAAAGCGCACCCGGTCCGTCATCCGCGCCACGTCTCCGGAGGGCTCCTCGTCCACGTGACGGGGATGCTCGGCTTCGCGCACGCCTTCTACCTTCTAGGGCTTCGCCACACGGAGGGCTGGATCGGGTACGGAACGCACATTCACAGGGCGCGCTGGGGACGCCTTGCAGGAATCGGCCCGCCTCTCCGTCTCGAGGTCCGTGGCACGCAGGTCCGGCGGATCCGCGGGAGCCTCTACGTCCGCTACGCCTTCCACTTCACCCAGGAGGGTGAGACGGTCTATGACAGCGAACAGGGCGCCGTTTGGCACCGGGTCGCCAACGACTGACGTCTGCGGTAATCGCCCTCTCCGGAACAGGTCTTCGAACGGCGTGGATCGGACGGAGCGGTACGACAGGGTCGTCCGCCCCGGAGGTCGGGCGGTCACTCCTCCGGGTGGCGGGAGGAGAGGACCTTGCCGTCGCCGGCGTCGATCAGGACTTCGAGGACCCCCTGTTCCCCTTCGAGGCGGAGATCGAAAGGCCAGACGAGACAGCCGTCGTCGACCTCCGGGTCGGAGGAGATCACTCCCCTCACCTTCCTCGGCGCGACGGACGCGATGGCGCGGGACTCTGCGTCGGTCAGGGAGATCTTCGCCATCCTCCGCAGGTCCGTCGGGTCGGTTCCCCTCGGCGGGCGGATCGAGCATTCCGGGCGAGGCCCCGCAGGCGCGACCGGCGGAGCGGCTGTGGGAACCGCAGCAGCTGTCGGGACCGGCGTCGCGGCGGAAGGGCTCGCGACGGGCGTCGCCGACGGTGGAGGTGGCGGGGGCGCCGGTTCGTAGACCCGCCGGAAGCGATACGTCGTCTGGCCGCTGACCTTCCCCGTGACGGTCAGCCGCCGCGGGCTCTCGCCGAGTTCCCAGACCTCGGTGAGCCGGGAGCCACCCGACCAGGAGGCCGAGACGTTGATCGTCTCGCCGCGCGCTCCCTTGCGCTTCGCGACGACCTTCGCCGGACCGTCGTCGTCGTCCAGCTCCCGCTCCTCGCCGTCGGTGAAGAGGACACGCTGGCGCCCCGTCGGGCGCACGACGCGGACGGCGAATCCGTCGTCCGTGATGGCGAGCTGCCGGACGTCCCCGACCGCCTCGAGAGGAAGCCCGGTGATGCCGTTGCCGCGTCCCCCACCGGAAGAGCGGCCGCGCCGGCCCTCCCCCGTCTCGACCCCGAGGAATCTCCCTTCGTCTGTCGCCGGCACCGGAGCGGGCTTGTCGCCGGTCTCCTCTTTCAGCGTCCAGGTGCCGGAGAAGTCGGCGCGGAAGCTCTTCGGCTCCCCGGATCGCGCGGGCCTGCCGGGGGCGAGGAGAGCGACGAGGAGGACGAAGAGGAACGGACGGAACGATGCGGGTCTCGGCATGATGTCGATGTTCGGCGGCGGAATGGCCTTGTGTTCGAGCCGAAGCAAGATCGCTGCCCCGATCGAACCTCCGATCGAGGAAGGGGTCAGGTGCTGGGCGACGGCCGGCAGGGGCGGACGAGGCACCGCCAGCGCCGGTCGTAGTGGAACGCCCGGCCGAGCGGGACGTCTCGGAAGGCGATGTGCCGCGTCAGGACCTCCACGCCGAGCCCTCGCAGGCGGGCGCAGAGGTCGTCGAGGAGGGACGTGGAGAGGCCGCGGCCGCGGAGCGCCGCGGTGACGACCACGCCCTCGAGTTG
Organism: uncultured Acidobacteriota bacterium; assembly: GCA_963801475.1. GTDB lineage: Bacteria > Acidobacteriota > Thermoanaerobaculia > UBA5066 > UBA5066 > DAOMFB01. Next base: position 407,815 of record CAWDEX010000001.1, read on the forward strand.
CGCCGCCGCCCCTTCCAGGAGCGAGTAGGCGACCCCCGCGACGACACGCTCCTGTTCGTCGAGGGCCACGAGGAGCCGCCGTCCCTCGGAGTAGGCGCGCGGGACGCCCGACTTCACGAGGAGCTGGACGAGCCTCCCGAGCTCCGCCGGGTCGATGGGGTTCCTCACGGTGTAGCGCGAACCGTTGCGGTCGGCGATGTGCGTGGTGGCGACGAGATGCCTCGCCCCCTCGCCGACGGCGGCGAGCGCCACGCCCTGGTCCGAGGCGGAGCCGGGGAAGACGAGCCGACCGAAAGCGAGCCGCTCCTCGGGGCTCTCGAGAGCGGCCTGGACGTCCGCGAGCTCCACCATCTCCACCGGCCAGACGTGCGGCCGGTGGAGCATCGCCAGGAGCAGCGCGTCGAAGGCCTGCCGGGCGAGGAGGTTCGTCCGCGCGAAGGTGGTCTGCCGGTGGAGGTGGTAGCGGACGATGTCCGGGAAGCGGTTCAGCCGGTAGACCCCTTCGAGGCCGCGCGCCATCGCCTCGCGGGCGGAGAGCGGGGCGTCCGGCTCCAGCGTCTCCCACGCCTCGAACCGCTCGATGGCCGACAGGAGCGCGAGAGGCGGGTGGAACGCGACCTCGAGCCGTTCCCTCTCGGCGCTGAGCTCTTCGGCCAGGGTGTGCGCCAGGCCGCCGGGCACCTCCCGTCCGAGGTCTCCGAGGAGCTCGTCCAGGAAGACCCGCGCCGCGGCGGTGCCCAGCGCCTCCACGCAGGCGTCCGCGATCCACGAGCGGTGAAGCGTCGTCCGCGAACGGGGATAGAGCGCGAAGGTCTCCTCGAAGAAGTTGCGGACCATCGGGCCGACGAGCGCCCAAGGTCCGTCGTACGGCCGGTGCCCGGCGAGAGAGAGGAGGACCGTTCCTTCGCGGAAGTCATCGCGCGGGACCACGACGTTCGCGGGCGACACGGCGCCGGGAACGAGGCGCCGGCCGCTCGCCTCCCAGGCGGAGAAGAACGCCGCGAGGCCCCGGATGAAGAGCGTGCGCCACCGGACCGCCCCGGCCCCCTCGGGCGCGGGCTGCTCCAGCTCCCAGAACCGCATCGTGAGCGTCGGCTCGTCGACCCAGCCGACCGAGAGAGCCCCCAGCTCGGGGCGGAACCCGCCGAACGCGGGAACGACCGGTTCGCGGTCGGCGGGAGAGGCGAGGGCCTCCATCCAGAGCTTCGTCTGCCGGACGGCCTCGAGCTCGAGGTCGTCGCCGATGATGAGGAGAAGGTCGTTGTGCCGGCCCGTGATCGTGTTGATCCCGGCGCGGTAGAGCTGGTGCCGGCGCACGGTGGCCACCGGGGCGATCCAGATCCCGCCCGGGTCGAGATCCTCCGGTTTCAGCGTCTCGCCGCACGCGAGCTCGAGAGCCTCCTCCAGAAAGCCGGTCTGGTCGAAGAGCCGCTCGATCTGCGCCCGCTCTCCCGCGCCAAGCCCTTCGTGAAACGCCAGCTTCCCACGGAAGGAGGCGCGGGCGGGAAGGCCGCGCTCGTACCACGCCGAGAGCTCGTCGAGCCGGGCGGCTGCCGTGCGCGCGAGGCCGGGGTCGGCCTCCTGGAGGGCCCACCCGGCCAGCTCGGAGCGGACGGGCACGAAGTCCTCGCGGTGGCTCTTGACGTGGTGGGCGAGGAGGGTGAAGACGTCCGCGAGCAGGCCCGCCTGCGCGGGGGGCACCGGTCCGGGGAGGCTGGCTCGAGTGCGGTGGAGCCGCTTGCGGAGGGCCGTCAGCCGCTCGCCCGGCAGCCCCTCCCGCGCGATCCGGTCGATGCTCTCGGCCGAGAGGAAGGGAAGGCCCGACTCGAGGAAGCTCTCCATCTCGGAGGCGGCGCCCGGGGCTGGCGCGTCGAGAAGAAGGATGCGGAACGCCGCGCAGCGGACCTCGACGGCCGGGTGGCGGGCCAGGGCCTCGAGCCGCCGCCGGAGCGCCGCGCCCGTCGCCGGGTCGGCGCGGCGCAGGCGCTCCTCGATCTCGCCCACGGCCTGGAGGGACTCGTTGCGCCCACCGAAGAGCGCCTCGCAGACGACCTGGTGGAACGTGGCGAGCTCCGGGGAGGCGATCCGCGCCGGAGCCGTGGTCGCGGGGGGCCCCCCTCCAGACGGCAGCTTCACGCGGGGCGAGAACGCTCCGAGCGGGAGATCCCATCCCCCCTTCAGCGGGCAGAAGGCGGCGAGCGACGGATTCCCCAGCCAGAGGAGCGGCTGGTGGGCGAGAAGGCCGAGATCGACCACGTCTCCACGGAGCGAGTAGTCGAGGTCGCCCACCCGGACCGTCCCCGGCTCGTCCGTCCGGCGGACGGGGAGCGAGACGCCCCGGCGCTCGTCCTCGAGGGACTCGTCCCCGAGAACGAGGTCTCCCTCCAGGATCCCGAGGTCGCGGTAGAGCCACCTCGGGACCCGGACCGTGAGCGCCGCCCCCTCGAGGCGGACCGACGTGCCGCGGTAGAGCGTCGCGAGAAGCTCCCGGAAGTTCTCCTCGATCGGCTTCCGGCGGTAGCTCCCCTTGGGCGTCAGCTCGCCCCGTTCGAGCGAGAAGTCGCGGTCGAGCAGCGCGAAGCCGACGACGCGCTCGTGCGGCGCGAGGTCCAGGTTCGCCTCGGCCACGATCCGCGCGAAGTACTCCTGCCGGTCCTCTTCGGTCGCCAGGTCGGCGAGAATCGACGCCTCCACCTCCGGGACGATGAGCAGGACGTTGTCGTCGCGCCCGTCGCCGGCGAGGAAGGTCCGCCGGATGCCCGGCACCCCTTCGAAGAGTTGCTCCACGCGCCGGGGCGCCACCGTCTGGCCGCGGCTGTTCTTGTAGATGTCCTTGACCCGGTCGACGATCTCGTACTGGCCGCTCGGCCGTACCCGGAAGATGTCCCCGGTCCCGAGCCAGCGCTCCTCTCCCGCGGGCGGCGGGGGTTCGCCGAACTCGCGGGCCACATACGGGCCGGCGATCTCGAGCTCGCCCTCTCCGCTCAGGCGAACCCGCATCCCCGGAAGCGGAATCCCGACGCTCCCGTCCTCGTACTGTCCGGGCGGCGTCATGGTGATCCCGCCGGTGGCTTCCGTCATTCCGAAGCCGCTGCAGAGGGCGACGCCGGAGCGCTGGAAGAAACGGAAAACCGCGGGCTCGAGGAATCCGGCCGCCGAAAGGCCCCAGGCGAGCCGCCCCCCGGCCACCTCGAGGACGGCCGCCGCCTGTTCCTCCGCGCCCGCGCCCGCGCCCGCGACGCCGCCGAGGCGCCGCTGGCACCTCTCGTAGAGCTGCTGCCAGCGGGCGGGGATGCTGACGAGCCCTGTCGGGCGGACCTGCCGGAGGCCCGCGAGGAGGGTCTCCAGCGAGGGGTTGCCGGCGAAGACGTACGTGCCGCCCCAGAACAGCGAGCCGAGAAGCTCCAGGTAACGCCCGAACGTATGGCAGAGCGGCAGGTAGCAGAGGAGCACTTCCGCTTCGCCGACGAAGGGGAGCGCCGCGGCGCGGGCGAAGCGCTTCGACAGGAGGTTGAAGGGCGAGAAGGCGAACCCCTTCTGGGCGCCGGTGCTCCCCGACGTGAAGAGGACGGTCGCGGCGTCGTCGAGGCCGAAGGGCGTCAGCGCCCCGAGGACTCGATCCGTCTCCCCGGGCCCCAGCTTGGCGACCTCTTCACCGAGAACCGCGGCGTCGCCGCGCCGGAGGCGGGCCGCCGTGTCGAGGAGCACGGGACGGATCGGGCCTTCGAGCCGCGCCGAGGCGGCCTCGACCTTGGCGAGCTGGTCTGCGTTGTCGACGACGACGAGGTTCGCTCCGAGCCGCGACAGGATCGGCGTCAGCTCGGACTCCGGCAGGTGCGGCGCGATGGGCGCGACGAAGAGGCCGTGGACGAGACAGGCCAGGTCGCAGCAGGCGGCCTCGAGACTGTTCTCGGACACGATCGCCACACGGGCCGGCCCCCCGGCGAGGGACGTGAGGGCAGCGGCCACCGATCGGAGGCGCCGGGCCGTCTGAGCGTACGTCCAGCGGGGCGCGTCGGGCCGGGGAGAGCCCTGCAGGAAGACCCGCTCAGGGTGGGCGGCCACGCGCTGCGAGAGAAGCAATCCCATGGAGTAATTCGAGGCGCGGATGGCGTGGAACGCCGTCTCCGCCCAGCGAGTCCGCGCCGCCGCGTCGGGAAGCGCGAGCAGAAACTCGCGCCGCCGGGTCGCGTCGAGGTACCGATGCCACGATTCCGGCGGCACCGTTCGGGCCGCGAGCGCCTGCTCCGCGGCGGCGACCGTCCGCAGCGCCGCCGCCGTCTCGAACGGAGCCGGGGTGTCGGGCGAGGGCAGCGTCTCGAGCAGGTCTGCGAGCGAATCCGAAGCCGGGTCGGCTCGCTCGAGCAGGGTCGCGTCGGACCGCTCCACGGCATTCCTCCGCCCGCGTCGCCGCAGGAGGCGCGCCGGCGCGCGGGAGACCAGTATCCGACCGAAAGGAGCGGAACGCCAGAGCCTCCGCGCCCTGTGCTATGCTCTCTGCGTTCGCCTTCCTTGAGCTGACGGAGCGGACCAGGAACCGAAAGGTCCCCGTCGACCTCACCCGTACCTTCCAATCCCCACCCAGCCGCGCACGTTCCCCGAACGGGCGTTTAACGAAGGAACCTATGAAGCTCTACGTTGGAAACCTCGCGTACTCCCAGAACGACTCCACTCTCCGCGCCCTCTTCGAGCCTTTCGGCAACGTCGAATCCGCGCGCGTCATCTCCGACCGCGACACCGGTAGCTCCAAGGGCTTCGGCTTCGTCGAGATGGCCGACGCCGACGCCCAGAAGGCGATGGGCGCCCTCAACGGCCGCGAGCAGGACGGCCGCGCCCTCAAGGTGAACGAGGCGAAGCCCCAGGAGAACCGCGGCGGCGGCGGCGGATACGGCGGCGGTGGCCGCAACCGCTACTGACACGGTCCAGGAAATCGAAGTCTCCTCGTCGGGCCGGGTTCTTACCCGGCCCGTTTTTCGTTTCCCCTTGATCTCGACGGCCGCGTGACACGCCACACACGACGGGCCCTTTCGGCGCGAAAGCACGCCGGGGAGGTAATCCCGCGGCGCGGACGAAGCGTCTTTCCCTGCGAGTCCGGAGAGCGAAAGGAGAACGACCCATGTTACTGAAACGCTGCAAGCCAGCCCTTGCCATTCTCGCCGCCACCGTCGTCCTGACGGCCGCCGCGCCCGCCTTCGCGCAGGCCGGCCCGGCGGGGCCGCCCGCCGGGCCCATGGCGGGGAGACCGCCCCTTCCTTTCGACCACATCCTCCGCTGCCTGGGCGTGCTCAGGCTGACCGACGCCCAGAAAGCCGATATCAAGGCCGTCCTCGAGGCCGCGAAGCCCGAGGCCGTGGCGATCGCCCTGAAGCTGAAGGCGGACGAGGCGGCGTTGAAGGCCGAGATCGAGAAGACACCGCCCGAGCCGTGCGCCATCGGGACGGCCGTCCTGCAGCTCCAGGCGGACCGTGAAGCCGCGAAAGCCCTCTTCGACCGGGTGAAGGACGCCGTTCTCGCGCTCCTGACGCCCGAGCAGAGACTGAAGCTCGCCGGTTGCCTCGAGGCGCCGAAGCGCCCCGCGACGCTGGAGGCCAACGAGGAAGACGCGCCGGCCCGGTAGATCCCGCTAACTCCACCGAATACGGCACGAGGGGCTCCCGTCGACGGGAGCCCCTCGCCTTTCTTGCCGTCGCGCGGCGCGGCTACTTTCCGGCGAAGCGCTTCTCGAGCTCCCTCATCTTCACTTCCAGCGCGGCGAGCTTCTCGCGGAGCTTGTCCATCTGCCGGTCGAAACGCTCCTGGTCGAATCCGGGGAGCCCGAACCCCCAGGCGTGCGCGCCGGGCCCGGAGATCCGCACCTCGCGGGACGACCTCTTCCGCGCGGCGACCGTCACCTCGACGGAGGCCGGCTTCCCGTTCCTCACGATCCCGAGGGCGAGCTTCTCCCCTTCCTCCTTCCGGCCGACGGCGCGTGAGAGGTCGGAGGCGAGCGAGACGGTCGTCTCCCCGGCCCTCGTGACGACATCGCCCACTTTGAGGCCGGCCTTCGCGGCGGGGCTGTCCGCCTCCACCGAGGCGATCATCACGCCGGCGTCCCGCGGGGCGCCGAAATGCTCGCGCAGCTCGGGCGTCAGCTCCGTGAGCCGGACACCGAGGAAGGAGCGTGGGCCCGAGTGGACCCGGACGATGGCCGGGCCGTGGCCGGGCTCATCGTCAACGTCGACGTCGACGTCCAGGTCCAGATCGGCCTCGTGAACATGGGCCGTCGGCGGTTCGGGGGCGCGGGGTGACGGCGGAGGGGCGGGTGAGGCCGGGGGGGGCGGCGGCGTCTTCTGCGGACTGGCCCCGAGAGGGCCCGCGACCAGGAACAGCGCGGCGAGAAGTGGGAGTCCGGGACGGCGAAGGACGTGGTTCATGCTCCCTCCGTCGGGCGGCCCCGGGGCCGCCCGTGTCATAGAGGGATACGTGCCAGGGCGCCCGGGGTTACGGCGCCGGCCGCCTCAGAGGTCCAGGTCCGTCCGGCCCCGCAACTCCTCCAGCGTCTTCACGGCGTGCCGCAGGTGAGGGATGACGATGGAGCCGCCGACCACGAGCCCGACGTTCAGGCCGTCCACGATCTCCGCCTCGCTGAAGCCGGCCTTGACGCACTGGATCAGGTGGTAGTCGACGCAGTCGTTGCACCGGAGAACGAGCGAGGCGACGAGCCCGCAGAGCTCCTTCGCCTTCGCCGGGAGCGCCCCGTCCCGGTAGGCGGCTTCGTCGAGGGCGAAGAACCGCTTCAGTCCGAGGTGGTCCTGCTCGAGGACCCCCCGGTTCAGCTCCCCCCGTTTCTGGATGAACTCGTCGATTCCGGACATCGGCCCCTCCGGGCCGCCCGCCGGGGGCGGCCGTTTGCCATTCTCGCCCCCGCCGCTCCGTGCTAGTTTCAGGCGTGCAGATGACGGACGAAGGGCCCCCGCGGAAGTGCTACCTTTGCGGCCGACCGGCCTCTTTTCCGGCCTGGGAGTCCGCCGAGGGGAACAAACGCTCTCCTTACCTCGTTGACTGCAAGGAGTGCGGCGATTTCGGCATCACGGACGAGGCGGTGAAGCGGCTCGAGATCCGGCCGCAGGCGAAGTCGGGCGTCCGCTTCGAGGTCTTCCGGCTCCGGTCGGCGGCGAACCCCCGGCCGACCGTCGACCTGAAGATCGTCGAGCACTTCTCGATGGGCTTCACACCGCTGCCGGACAAGAACTGAGCGCCCGTAGAGTCGGGCCCGGCGGAAGGACAATCATGCTGTTCAACGACGCCCGGGCAGAGCTCCAACCCAAAGCGCCATAAACGCGGGAGATCCCCGGAGAGCACCCGGGGGGCAGGCCCCAAAGCACTCTCCCCGGGGCGCTTCCGGCCCAGGTCGGGCCGGAGATGATTCATCTGACTGGTACCCCCGATCGGTCCGATCCCCTAGATTGAGCTACGGCGTTAGGGGGGTCCTGCCGAAATGCCGACCACGACCAAAGAACGTCCCAAGCCCTTCCTCCTTCCCGAGTTCTGCAAGGGATGCGGAAGATGCATCGACTCGTGCGCCAAGCACTGCATCGAGCTGGGGCACGAGATCAACTCGCAGACGGGCCTCATCCCCGTCACGCTTCACCTCGAGACCTGCAACGCGTGCGGCCTCTGCATCGACGCGTGCCCCGAGCCCTACGGCCTGATGCCGCAACCGGGCGGCGCCGACTTCGAGCTGGAGGACCCGTCGAAGCTGTTCGGGCGGAAACGGTCGACCGCCCCGGTCCCCGTGCGGATCCCGGGAGAGGTGATCCCGCTTCCGAAGACGGAGCCGATGGTCCTGAAAGGGACCTACGCTTCGGCGGTCGGGGCGATCCTCGCCGGCTGCCGCCACGTCTACGGCTACCCGATCACGCCGTCGACGGAAGGGGCCGAGCTGATGGCGAAGCTCCTGCCGAAGCTCGACGGCGTCTTCCTGCAGGCCGTCAGCGAGGTGGCGACCGTCAACATCATGTACGGCACCGGCGGTGCGGGCCTTCCGTGCCTGACCTTCACCTCGTCGCCCGGCTTCTCTCTCATGCTCGAGGGGATCAGCTACATGGTCGGCGCGGAAGTGCCGGCCGTCTTCGTGAACGTCATGCGGGGCGGACCGGGCCTCGGGAATATCGCGCCGGAGCAGGCCGACGTGAAGCTGGCCTGCCGCGGCCTCGGCCACGGGAACACCCACGGCATCGTGCTCGCGCCCTCGACGCCGCAGGAGATGCTCGACCTGACGATGCTGTCGTTCGAGCTGGCGTTCCGTTACCGGAACCCGGTCGTCATCGTGTCCGACGGGTACCTCGGCCAGATGACGGGGCGCGTCACGCTGCCGCGGACGATGCTGAAGCCGCCGCTCCCCGAGTGGGCCGTCTGGGGCGACGCGATGCACCGGGGGAACCTGATCAACTCGATCGAGCTCGACGAGCACGACCTCGAGGAGCGGAACCGGCAGCTCAACGCGAAGTACGCCCGGATCGCCGAGACGGAGCAGCGCTCGGACCTCTACCAGGCCGAGGACGCCGAGGTTCTCCTCGTCGCCTTCGGCACGCCGGCGCGGATGGCCAAGGGAGCCGTCCGGGCGCTCCGCGGCCAGGGAGTTCCCGCCGGCCTCTTCCGGCCGGTCACCCTCTGGCCCTTCCCGATCGACCGCCTGGCTTCGCTTCTGCCGGGCCTGAAGCGGATCGTCGTCGTCGAGGCCTCGAACGGGCAACTCGAGGACGAGATGCGTCTCGCGCTCTCCCACACGGGACTTCCTCACCCGAAGATCGAGAACCTCCGGCACATGGGCGGCGTCCTTCCCCAGCAAACCGAGATCGTGGACCTCGTCCTCGGCCGCCGGGAGGTGATGGCATGAGCGTCTTCTACGAAAAGTTCGACCGTCACGCCCACGGCGAGGGGCTCAAGGCGCACGCGACCCACTACTGCCCGGGCTGCGGCCACGGCCTCGCGCACAAGTTTCTCGCCGAGGCGATCGAGGAGCTCGGCATCCAGGACCGGACGGTCGCCATCTCCCCGGTCGGCTGTTCCGTCTTCCTCTATTACTACTTCGACGTCGGCAACTCGCAGGCCGCGCACGGGCGCGCCCCCGCAGTCGGCCTCGGCCACAAGCTGGCCAACCCCGACTCGATCGTCGTCTCCTATCAGGGGGACGGCGACCTCGCCTCCATCGGCCTCGCGGAGATCGTCTGGGCCTGTCACCTCGGCATCCCCCTGACGGTCATCTTCGTGAACAACGCGATCTACGGCATGACGGGCGGCCAGATGGCCCCGACGACGCTCATGGGGCAGAAGACGTCGACGAGCCCCTGGGGGCGCGACCGTCTCGCGGGACCGCCGATGAAGATGGCGGAGCTCATCGCCGGTCTCGAGGCCCCCATTTACGTCGAGCGCGTCGCCCTCTTCGACGCCAAGCAACGGATGCGGGCTAAGAAGGCCATCCTGAAGGGGATGAAGCTCCAGACCGAGGGGCGCGGACTCTCGTTCATCGAGGTCCTCGCCGAGTGCCCCACCCACCTGAAGATGACGCCGGAAGAGTCGGAGAAGTGGGTGAAGGAGCAGATGCTTCCCGTCTTCCCGCTCGGCGTGAAGAAGGACGTCACGGCCGAGCCGTGGTTCCATCCCGGAAAGCCGACGTTCGACCCGGCGAAGGTGCTCGAGGTGCTCGAAGGCTCCGTGGAGCCGGCGCCGCGGTTCGCGTCCGGCTTCCCGACGCACCTCCACGACCACGACGTGTCGATGAAGCTGGCGGGATCCGGGGGAGACGGCGCCCAGACGGCCGCCATGCTCATCGCCACGGCGGCCATCCACGAGGGGTTCGACGCGACCCACATCCCCAGCTACGGACCGGAGTCGCGCGGCGGGACGTCGTACGCCGACGTCCACGTCGCCGCCGAGGAGGTCTTCTCGACGGCCGCGCCGAAGCCCGACGTCCTCATCGCCTTCAACGCCCCGAGCCTCGCGAGGTTCGGCCCCACCGTCCCGCCGGGCGGAACGATCCTCTACGACAGCTCGGTGGTGGCGAGCCTGCCGGCGTTCGACCCGCGCGTGCGGGTCCTCGGGGTGCCGTTCACGGAGATCGCCGTCGGCCTCGGCAAGGCCGTCGTGAAGAACATCGTGGCGCTCGGCGCGCTCCAGGCCGCAACGGGCCTCTTCCCGAAGGAGACCTTCCTGACCGCCGTCCGGATGGCGCTGAAGGACAAGGCGAAGCTGATCCCGATGAACGAGGCGGCATTCCAGGCGGGCGTGAACGCCCTGTCTCCCGTGACCATGTGACCGCCAGGCGAAGGAGACGGCCATGACCGAGCCCATCGTTTCGATAGCCCTCACCCCGGCGGAGTGGCGCCTCGTCTCCGAGCTGCGCGCGGTGCCGTCCTCGCTCCTGAAGGAGAAGGCGCTCGAGCTCTTCGCCGCCGTCCTCGACTTCGCCCGCGAGCCCCGGTGCGCCGAGGTGCAGGCCGACGGCGTCCCCTGCGACACCCCGAGCCGCGACTGCGAGCAGTGCCTGCACGTCGACTGGATGCTCGACACGCTGCGGCGGCGGACGCTCGAGTCCGTGGAGCACCCGGGCGCCGTCCGTTGATTGAAGCAAACGTCTCATGGACGCCCCGGGGGCGCCCGGGACAGCCTTGGGCGGGAGGGTGAAGCGCCTATGACGCGTCGGTTTCGCGCGCCGCTGGTCCTGTTGCTCGTCTGGGCGGCGCTTCCGCTCCTCGGGGTCGACGCCGCAAAGGACGAGGTGGACACCTGCCTCTCCTGCCACGGCGAGAAGGGCCTCGACAAGAAGCTGCCCAGCGGCGAGGTGAAGTCCCTCTACGTCGACCGCGCCACCTTCGAGAAGTCGATCCACGGCGCCAAGCTGGGCTGCACGGGCTGCCACCCGGGCTACCAGGAGATGCCGCACCCCGAGCGGCCGGCGAAGGATCTCGCGGCCTTCACGGCCTCGTTCCGGGAGACGTGCAAGAGCTGCCATTTCGCCAACTACACGAAGGCGCTCGACAGCGTCCACTTCGCGGCGCTGTCGAAGGGAAACACCATCGCGCCGTTCTGCGCCGACTGCCACGGGGCGCACGACGTCCAGAAGCCGAACGCGCCGCGGACGAAGATCTCCGATACCTGCTCCTCGTGCCACTCGGGCGAGGCCGAGGCCTACGCGCAGAGCGTGCACGGAAAGACGCTCGCGGCCACGAACAGCCCCGACGTCCCCGTCTGCACGGACTGCCACAAGTCGCACGCCATCGCCGATCCCAAGGGGCAGACCTGGCGCATGAAGTCGCCGGAGACCTGCGGCAGCTGCCACGCCGACGAGGCCAAGATGAAGAAGTACGGCCTCTCGGCGAACGTCTACACCTCGTACCTCACCGACTTCCATGGGCGGAGCGCCTCGCTCGTGGCCGGCCAGAAGAAGCAGGCCGAGAAGATCGTCGCCGTCTGCGTCGACTGCCACGGCGTCCACGACATCGCGCGGGTGAAGGACGCGGGCTCCCACGTGCTCCAGAAGAATCTCCAGGCCACCTGCGCGAAGTGCCACCCCGGCGCCCCGCCGAACTTCCCGGCGGCCTGGCTCTCGCACTACGAGCCGAGCCCGAAGAAGGCGCCGCTCGTCTGGGCGACGGCGCTCTTCTACAAGATCCTCATCCCCCTGATGATCGGCGGGCTCGTCCTTCAGGTCCTGCTGCACCTCTGGCGGGTCGTGGTGAACCGATGACCGAGACGATCGTCCGTTTCTCCAGGAAACAGCGCATCGAGCATCTCGTCGTGATGCTCCTCTTCATGACCCTGGCGCTGACCGGCTTCCCGCAGAAGTTCTACGAGGCGCGGTGGGCCGCCGTCATCGTGAACGCCATCGGCGGCCTCGACCGCGTCCGGTTCCTCCACCGGATGGCGGGCCTGCTCTTCAGCGTGGCCACCATCTTCCACATCGTCCTCATCACCCTCCTCGCCCTGATGCGGCGCGCGGGAATGACGATGGTGCCGACCCGGCGCGACTTCTCGGATGCCATCCAGCAGATCGGCTGGTACCTCGGTCTCGCAAAGGAGCCGGCGAAGTTCGACCGTTACGACTACCGGCAGAAGTTCGAGTACTGGGGGATGCTGATCGGAAGCCTCGTCATGGTCGTGACGGGGCTCATCCTCTATCTCCCCCTTCTCTTCACGCGCTTCTTCCCCGGCGAGTTCATCCCCGTGGCGCAGGTGGCCCACAGCAATGAAGGGCTGATGGCGTTTCTCGTCGTGATCACCTGGCACATCTACAACGCCCACCTCTCGCCGGACGTCTTCCCGTTCGACACCTGCATCTTCACCGGGAAGATCTCGGTCGATCGGATGCATCACGAGCACCCGCTGGAACTGGCCCGGATGACCGGGGACGAGGCGGACGCCGCCCCCGGGCACGGCGCCGCCCCGGGCGGGACAGCGCCCCCGGCCTGAAGCCGGGAATGCCCGAGACCTTTCTCGCCTTCGTCGTTCAGTCGGCCGCCGCCGCCGGCGTGACCGCCGCGCTCCTCAAGGCGTGGCGGGTGAAGAGCCCGACGCTTCGCCTCCGGTTCTGGGTCCTCGCGCTCTCGCTTCCGGTGGTCCTGCCGCCCGTCTATGCCGCGGCCTTCCCGGTCCGGTCCTCGGACGTCTTCCGTCGGAGCGTCGCTCTCTTCGTCGCGTCCCGCTGGGCCGAGCTGCCGGCGGGCGCCTGGCGGCTGGGGCCCTTCCTCGCCGTGGTCCTCGCCGCGACCGGCCTCGCGCTCTTCCTGCGCGATCTCGTTCCAGCCCTCCGGCAGGGGTGGCGCCTCCGGGTCCATGACACCGACGACGACCCCCGCGGGCGCGAGATCGGCGAGCGCGTCGCCTCGCACGCAGCGCGCCTCTTCGTCACCCCGCCGGCGACCAGCCTCGTTCCCGACGACGAGACGGCGTACCTCTACTGCCGCGGCTTCTTCGCGCCGTCGGTGTCCGTCTCGACCGGAGCCCTTGCGGCGCTATCGCCGGACGAACTGGACGCAGCCCTCGCCCACGAAGTGGCGCACGTCGCGGGCCGGCATCTGCTTCTCGGCTGGGGGCTCATCGGCCTCCGCTCCGTCCTGTTCTGGAACCCGGTGGCCCAGATCGTCGGGCGGACGGCCGTCCTCGAGATGGAGCGGGCCGCCGACGCGGCGGCCGCGGCCGTCACCGGACGCCCCGGGTCGGTCGGCTCGGCCCTCGCGAAGCTCGGTGTCATGGCGGACGACGACGGGATCAACCTGCCCGGAGGCCTCCGCTTCTCGGTCGTCAAAGCGAGGCTTCTCCGGCTGGCGGAAGCGGCCGGGGACGCGGAGCCTGACGGCCTCGACGGCCTCCGGTTGTCGCTCGCCGGCGTCGGGATCGCCCTTCTCATGTTCTTCGTGGTGGCCTGATGGGAGAGACGATGGCACTCCCGTCCCGCGGACTCGGGGCTCTCGTCGGCCGCTACGCCGCCGTGGTGACGGCAGCCGCCTCGGTGCTTCTCGTTCTCGACGCCGTACCGTGGCTCCTCCACGGTCTGGTCCGCGGGGTCGTGGCCCACCGGACCGTGGAAGACGCCGAGCAAACGCTCGGATCGAAGCTGCTCGTTCCAGCCTACTTTCCCCAGGCTTTTCGGTGGCCTCCCGTCGAGATCCGGACGATCTCCCGGCCGTCCCGCGCGGCCGCGCTCACCCTCGCCCCGGCGGGCCCGGGAGGAAGGTCCGTCCTGATCGTCCAGTCGCTCGACGGCGACGTTCCGGTCGGCGACAGGCTCCTTCCGCCCGGAAAGGAGCTCCACCGGGTCACGTTCGACCTCGGGGGAAGCCCGGCCGTGATGACGGACGTCCTCCTCCCGCCCGACGGGACCTTTCACGACGTCGCGTTCGTCGCGGACGGCCGGCGGGTCGTCTTCCGCTTTCAGGGCGATCCCGAGGAGATCCTGAAGATGGCGGCGAGCCTCGGACGGAGCGGGCCGCCATGAGCGACCTGACGCCCCGCACGGGCCGCGGGCTCACGGGGCGCGCCATCGTCCTCATGTTCATCGGGCTCGTCGTTCCGGCGGTCCTTCTCGGGTTCTCGGGAGCCCGGACCCTGTCGGAGTACCGGGGACAGCTCCTCGCCGAACGCGAGCGGCTGGCGACGGCCATCGCCGGACACGTCAACACGACGCTCCACTGGTCTCTGGGCGACCTCTGGGCGCTTCAGGCCGGAACGATCCCGCCCGATTTGGCCCGGGCCCGGCTCCACGAGTCCCTCCTCCGCTCTCCGTTTCTCGAGAAGGTCTTCCTGGCCGACGCCTCGGGGGCCGTGACGTGGCACGAGCCGTCGCAGGCATCGCTCCCGCCGGCCGACGCGATCGCCCGGACCGTGGCCGAGGCGCGGCGCAGCTCGCAGGTGGCCTTCCTGACGGTATCGGACGGCGCGGTGCTGAGCCTCATGATCGTCGTCCCTCTCCACGGCTCGGACGCCTCCGTCGCGGAGTGCGCGGGCGCTGTGCTCGATCCGGCCCGGCCCGCGCTCGCCTCCGTTCTCGGACCCGGGCGGGCCGGCGAGCGGGCGTCGGTCGACGTCGTGGACGCCGCGGGGCGCGTCCTCGCGTCGTCGCATGCCGACCGGATCGGACGGACGGCGATCCTTCCGTCCCCCGGAAAGGCCCGGGGCGCCGTCGCCTTCGAAGAGGGCGAGGTCGTCGCGTCGGTGCCCCTGTCGCTCCTGCCCCTTTCCGTGGTCGTCCGGCAGGAGGAAGCCGAGCTCATGGCGCCGATCCACGCGGCGGAGCTCCGGGTCGTCATCGCGATCCCGCTCCTCCTCCTGATCGTGGTCCTCTTCGCCTGGGGCGCCGCCCGGAGCCTGACGCAGCCGATCGCGGTCCTGACGGCGGCCGCCGAGCGGATCGCCGCCGGGGAGCTGTCAGGCGAGATCCCGCCGCTCGGGGAGGACGAGGTGGGACGCCTCGGGCGGTCCCTGGAGACGATGCGCGAACGGCTGGCCGAGGCGTTCACGCGCGAACGGCAGACCCAGGAGGAGCTGGAGCGGCGCGTGGCCGAGCGGACGCGCGACCTGACGGCCCTGACGCACGAGCTGAAGGACCGCGACGAGCGGCGCGCCCAGCTCCTTGCGAAGTTCATCAGGGCCCAGGAGGACGAGCGGAAGCGGATCGCCCGCGAGCTTCACGACGAGACCTGTCAGACGGTGGCCGCGCTCTCCATGGCCGCCGACACGGCCCTGGCCATGCCCCCGGACCCGGACCGGGGCCGCCTCCGGGACATCAAGGGTCTCGCGGGGCGGGCCCTCGCGGAGATCCATCGCGTCATCTACGACCTGCGGCCTTCGGTCCTCGACGACCTGGGCCTGGCCTCCGCCGTGACGTGGACTGCGGAACGCCAGCTGAAGCCCCTCGGGATCACCTTCCGCTGCGAGATCGAAGGACTCGACGAGCGGCTCCCGGTCGAGATCGAGACGGCCGTCTTCCGCGTCGTCCAGGAGGCGCTGACGAACGTCGTCCGCCATTCGAAAGCCGAGTCGGTCCTCCTCCAGATGGCGCGGGAGAACGGGCGCCTCTCGATCGAGGTCGAGGACGACGGGCAGGGCTTCGACCCCGCGACGGTCGCCACCCCCGAGTCGTCCGGTCGCGGCTTGGGCCTCCTCGGCATCCGTGAGAGAGTCGAGCTGCTCGGAGGGCACGTGCAGATCGAGTCGTCGCCGGGTCAGGGAACACGGCTGGTCCTCTCCATCCCGCTTCCCGGGGAGGCGTGAGGTGGCGAAGACCCGCATCGTCCTGGCCGACGACCACGCCCTCCTGCGCGAGGGGATCCGCGCCCTCCTTTCGCGGGAGAGCGACCTCGAGGTGGTCGGCGAGGCGTCGGACGGGCGCGAGGCCATCGCGCGGTGCCGGGCGCTGAAACCCGACGTCGTCCTGATGGACATCGCGATGCCGGGGCTCGGCGGGCTCGAGGCGGCCCTCGAGATCCGGAAGGAATGCCCGGACACGAAGATCCTCGTCCTGACGCAGTACGAGGACCGGGAGTACGTCACCCGCTTCCTGAAGGTCGGGGCCGCGGGCTACGTCCTGAAGAATTCGGCCGGCGCGGAGCTGGCGTCCGCCATCCGGAGCGTCCAGCGCGGCGGCCTCGTCCTCGACCCAAAGGTGGCGCGCGACGCCCTCCGCGAGCCCGAGCCCGCGGCCGGAGGCGAGGGAGATCCGTACGAGTCGCTCACCGACCGCGAGAAGCAGGTGCTCAAGCTCGTGGCGGAGGGGAAGAGCAACAAGGAAGTCGCGGAGCTCCTCGGCATCTCCGTCAAGACCGCCATGTCGCACCGCGAGCGCGTCATGGAGAAGCTCGGCCTCCACAACCGGACCGACCTGATCCGGTTCGCGCTGAAGAAGGGCGTCATCCAGGGCTGAAGGGGGCCCAAAGGTAAAGAAGCCGCCCCGCGTGAGCGGGGCGGCGCCGCACCTTCGGGGGTGCGGGGAGGCTCACTTCTTCTCGTCGGCGCTCTCTTCGGTCTTCTCTTCCTTGGCCGCGGCGGCCTTCTTGCCCTTTTTCGCCTTCTTCTTTCCGGCGAAGCGGGCCTCGCCGGGCTGCCAGGCCGGGCCGACCGCGGCTCCGACCTCGTCGGCCGCCTGCTTGAGGCCCGATACGGCTTTCTTGCCGAGGTGGTTGGCGAGCATCGCGAAGCCGAGGAAGGGGAGGAAGACCACGAAGAGCCCGCCCATCACCGGGGCGCCGAGGAGCATCGCCAGGGTCGGGATCCGCACGTAGGTGGTGTCGGCGTCGCCCGGAAGCGTCCCCGTGTCCCCCTTGACGACCTCGATTTCCCAGTTGTTCTGCTTCCAGTAGAAGCCGCCCGGAACCTTGTCTCCGCCTTCGTGCTGTCTCATGTTCTGCCTCCTGTTTTCGCTCACGTGTGTAAGGTAGGCCTTGGGCGGCGAGCGAACCATCGGGCGGAAGCCGGGAATTCCCGGGTTTGAGTTCCCACTTTCGAAGGAAAAACTCCGGAGGCGGGCGGACAAAAGTCCCGAGACCCGTGTCGTCCGGACAAATGATCCGGAATCAGCTGGTTACGGGCCTTCGACAGAGGACGGCTCGCGGGTCCCGCGCGTAGAGGACGGGCACCGCCCAGTCGAGCGCCTCCTCGCCGAGGTCGGTTCCGAGCCCCACGCGCCCTTCGCGCAGCGCGGCTCCGACGGAAAGCCCGTCCGCGAGCGCGGAGTAGAAGTGCGCCGCGAAGGCCGCGGCAGCGTCGTCGAAGACGCGGTACTGGTTGGCGGCGACGGCGGGGAGGCCTCCGTGAGCGAGCGCGGGCGCGACGCCCCGCAGGAAATCGTGCCGTCCACCGCGCCCGCTCTCGCAGGCGTTCAGGACGGCGAGCAGCAGGCCGCGTCCCGCTGCGAGGCGGGCGAGGACGGCGGCGGGGAGGCGCTTCGTCCGGCCGCGAGCGTCCTCGAGGAGGAGGGCGCCACTCCGCGACGCCTCGTCGAACTCGCCGTGACCGACGAAGTGGAGGACGTCGTAACGACCCGTCCGGAGCCGGGCATGAAGCGCCTCGGCCGTCGTATCCGGAAGAACGTCGAGCACCGCCCTGCCCTTTGCGAGCAGCGAACCGAAGGCGGCCCGGATTCCCGCCTCCTCCTTCTTCGCCGCGACCGGTGGCAGGCCGGCCGGGCGCGCGGCTGCGAAGAGGATGCGGAGCGGCCCGCGACGCGGACGGGGTGGATCGGCCGGAACCGTGGAGAAGACGTTCCGGACGAAGGTCGCGGCCCCATGCGTGAGAAAGGCCTTCCTCGACGGGTCGAAGGCAAGTTCCCACGGCTTGTCGGCGATCCAGTCCAGCGCCGACGTGAAGACGACGTCCACCGGGGCGTGCGGCGAACGGGCCAGGGCCGCGTCCCAGAGGCGTCGGACGTCGCCGGGAAAGAGCGTCTCGAAGAGGGCCGTGCCGTACCGGATCAGCTCGCGCTCGCCGGGGAGGGATGCGAGCGGGGCTCGTCCGTCGAGGGCCCGGAGCAGCCTCTCGTGAAGCTCCACGATCCGGCGCATCCGTTCGCCGGCCGCCCCCCCTTTCGTCTCGAAGGGGGTGACGACGGTGGCGCCGGCGTACGACGCGACGAGCTGCGCCCGCGAGAGGGAGTCGCCGGGCGCGAGGACGACGAGGTCGAACCGGCCGGGCGGCGGGGCGGGGGCCCGCACAGCCCTGGCCCGGTCGACCGTGACGCGTCGCGCTCGGGGAACCGCCATCGGTCGGGAAGTCTAGCCGCCTGGCGTGCCGCTCGTTTTTCCGGGAGGATCGTCTCGAGCCGTGAGGTCGGCTCGGAGGCCCCCGGAGTCCCTCGGAGAGGACTCAATCTCCGCCTCCTGCGGCCTCGACGCTCCGGCGGAGGGAATCGAGCCGAGACAGCTCGGCGCTGACGCTCGCCTCGCCTTCGGCGCGGCGCGCCTGAGCACGGTCGAGGGCGGCCGACGCGGAGCGGGCGGCCTGGGAGAGTCGGCTGCGGATTTCCGCTTCGAGGCGCCGCCGGCTTTCGCGGACGAGGTCGATCAGGTCGTTCTGGACGCGTGCGCTGTTCGACGAAAGGAGGCGCTTGAGGTAGGCCTCGGCGGCAGCGTCGGCCGCGGAACGAAGGCTCTTCCGGGTCCGCAAGAAGTCGAAAGCTGCGAAGAGCGGTGCCGGCTCGGAAACCGCGAGAAGCTCGGTGAACTGAAAGCGCGATCGCGCGCGAAAGCCGGTTTCGCGGCTGAGTCCGGCCTCCGGCTCATCCAGGCCCGGCTCGCCTTCCCCGAGGAAACGGGCGAGGAAGCGGTTGCCCAGCGTCACGAAGTGGTCGGTTCCCTCGCCGTAGAGGGTCTCGGCCGCCGGGCGCACGACCTCGGCCCACGAGGAGAGCCTCCGGGATGCGATCGTCCGGGCTGTCCCTGCGGCGATCTCGTGAATCTTCGGCGAGTCCGGCAGGGTCTCGAGGGTGCGGTGAAGCTCCTCGCCCGCCGCTCGGAGGGCTCTGGCGAGGAACGCCTCGCGGTCGGCCCTCACATGAGCGGCGATCCGGTCTTCCTCCGCGGCAAGGAGGTAACCGAGATCGCCGAGCGCGCGCTCCGCGTCGGCGAGAGCGGCTTCGAGGTTCGAAAGACGCCGTTCGGACTCTTCGACGGGACGGAGAAGGGCCCCGCGCAGCTCGTCGATCTCGTGGAGGAGGCGCTGCGAAAGGCGCCTCACGGCGCGCGCGGCCGCGGAGCGGACCAGGTCGGCTCCCGAGTCGCGCGCGAGGCTTTCCAGGGATCGGACCAGAGCGTCCCAGTCGCGCGCCGGCCCCTCGCCCCGGAGGCGCTCCGCCGCGCTGATCGAAAGAAGCGACACCGGCCGCTTCAGGCGGGAAGCGAGGATCCGCTCGGCGAAACGCGCGGCTTCGGTGCTCTCCGAATCCGGAAGCCGGTCTGCTTTGTTGAGGATGAATACAAGGTGATGCACCCCGCGGGCGGCTTCTTCGGCAAGGGCGAGCTCATCGCCGGACAGCGGGGGGTCGGCGCCGAGGACGACGAGCGCGGCATCGACGTGCGGGAGGAAGTCACGCGTCGCCGCGGTGTTGCCCGCGAAGACCGAGCCGATGCCGGGCGTGTCCACGAGGCACATCCCGCCGGCGAGGAGCGCGCTTGGCAGGAAGACTTCCGCCACGACGAGCCCCCGCCGGTTCTCGGGGTTCTTTTCCTCGGTGACGTACTCGGGAATCTCGGCGAGCGCGATCTGCCGGACCTCGCCTCCCGAGAGCCGGACCCGCGCCTCGGCGACCGGGCCGTACCGCAGAATCGTGACGGTCGACGTCACGGGGACGACTCCCGCGGGAAGAATCTCGCTACCGGCGAGTGCGTTGAGGAGCGTCGACTTCCCTCTCTTGAATTCGCCGAGGCAGACGACGTAGAAGAGCCCTTCGGCGACGCGAGCGGCGACGGCGGCGGCCTCTTCAGCGAGTGCGTTGACACCGGCCGCGCGGGCGGCATTCTCGAGCACTTCGAGGGGACCGACGGGTGCGGCGGCCTTTTTCTTCGTGGGGTCCGGGACCGGCATGGACGGCTCCTACCTTTGGTAGGAGTCATCAGCCCAAATGGCGGTTCCGGCGGACTCCATCGCCTCTGTTGCCGACGATTATAGAGAGCCTGGGTCTGCTAACGTCACGCCCGTGCGGCCCGGCCTCCTGGTCCTCGTCTTCGTCGGCGGCGGAATCGGATCGGTCCTGAGGTATGCCCTCGCGACGGCCGTCCAGCGAGGCTCGCCCGGCCCGTTCCCTTCGGGGACGCTCGCCGTGAACCTCCTCGGCTCCTTTGCCATCGGGCTCGTCGGCGCGCTGGGGCTCGAGCGCGCGGCGATCTCGCCGGAGGCGCGCGTCTTCCTGATGGTCGGGCTCCTCGGGGGCTTCACCACGTTCTCGTCGCTCGTGTGGGAGGCGCTCGGCCTTCTCTCCGTGCGCGACGTCCTGCGCGCCACGCTCTACGTCGCGGGCTCGGTCTTTCTCGGCCTGCTCGGCGCCTGGCTCGGACGGCTTCTCGGAAGGATGGGGACATGAAGGACCTGAAGACGGCGAAGCTCCTCCGGATCCACGTCGGCGAGGCGGACCGGGCCCGCCGCCAGCCGCTCTACGAGGTCCTCGTGGCCGAGGCGCGCGCCGCCGGCCTCGCCGGCGCGACCGTCATGCGGGGCATCGAGTCGTACGGCGCTTCCAGCATCGTCCACCGCTCCCGCCTCGTCGAGCTGTCCGAGGACCTGCCGGTCGTCGTCGAGATCGTCGACGCCGAGGAGAGGGTGCGCGCTTTTCTCGAGCGGATCGACCCCCTCCTCGAGGAAGCCGGCTGCGGTGTTCTCATGACGATGGAGACCGTGGAGGTCGTGAGGTACGCCGCCAAGAAGAAGGCCTGACGGCCGCTCAGCGCGCGGCCTTCTCCACCTTCCGGATCCGGACGTTTCCGGCGTCGAGAACGTAGAGGTTGCCGTCCCGGTCGAAAGCCAGCGCCGTGGGGTGGCGGAGCTGGGCCTTCGCGGCGGGGCCGCCGTCGCCCGAGAACCCGGCCGTCTGCGTCTGGCCGAACCGGTCGTGCCGGCCGCTCCCGACGCGCGTCTCGATGACGCCCGACTTCGCGTCGACGCGTCGAACGGCGTTGTTGTCCCAGTCGATGAACCAGACGTTGTCGTCGCCGTCGACGGCGATCGAGGTCGGCTGGGAGATCCGTGCCTCGAGAGCAGGTCCCCCGTCGCCGGAGTAGCCGGGGATTCCCGTCCCGGCGACTCGGGACAGCTCGCCGGTCGCGGGGTTCACCTTCATCAGCGCATGGTGCCCGGTGACCGAGAAGACCAGCTCCCCCTTCGACGTGAATCGCGCCGAGCTCGGGAACGGAAGGCCCGTTCCGCTCCCCGTCTTCGCGTCGCGGCGGAATTCGGTCGTCCCGTTTCCGACGACGGTGCTCACGAGGCCCGTCTTTGCGTCGATCCGGAGGAGGCGTCCGGCGTAGGACTCGACGACGAAGAGGTTTCCCGCCGGATCGAAGACGATGCCGAGCGGGCGTCCGAAGGGAGTCTCCTTCGCCGGCAGGCCGTCTTTCGTGAAGATCGCCTGTCTCGTCCCGGCGAACGTCTCGATGACACCGCTCTTCCGGTCGATGCGCCGGATCCGGTTGTTGCCGAGGTCCGAGACGAAGAGGTTTCCGTCCCGGTCGAAGGCGAGATCTCCGGGTTCCCGGAGCTTTGCGGCCACGGCCGGACCGCCGTCGCCGGAAAAGCCGGGCTCTCCGGTCCCCGCCACGGCGGCGAGGAGGCCCGTCTTCCGGTCGATCCGCCAGACGCGCGCCGCTCTCGTGTCGGAGACGTAGAGGTTTCCGTCGCGGTCGACGACGAGCCCGGCGGGCGTTCCCTCGCTGAAAGTGAAAGGCGAGGAGTAGGCGGGGGTCCCTTCGACGGCGGGCTCGAGCCGCCCGTTTCCGGCGATCGTCGTGATCGTCTGGGCCCCGAGCGGGAGCGCTGCCGCGATGAGGGCCACGCAGGCCGACGGGGAAAGGAAGCGCTTCACCGCGTCATTCTCACAGAAGCGGGCTCAGCGCGCCCGCCGCGCGGTCCCCGAGACGATGCGGCCACGGCCGCCGGCTCCAGGCCGGCTGGACGATCTCGACGGCCGCGTCGAGGTCGCGCCGGAACTGCTCCTGGAGACGCCCCGCGGACGTCTCGTCCAGAAGGACGAGGTTGCACTCGGCATTGAAGTGAAACGACCGGAAGTCCATGTTCGAGGAGCCGACGACCGAGACGTAGCCGTCGGCGACGACGGTCTTGGCGTGGAGGACCGACGCGCCGTATTCGAAGATCCTGACGCCGCGGCGGAGGAGCTCCGCGAACAGGTCGTGACCGGCGTGCCGGACGACCGGCACGTCGGTCCGTCCCGGCAGCAGGAGCCGGACGTCGACCCCGCGCTCCGCGGCCTCCCCGAGGATGTCCAGCGCCGCGCGGGCCGGAGCGAAGTAGGCATTGGTGAGCCAGACGTTCCGCCGCGCGGCGGCGAGGATCGCGGCAAGGGTCGAAGCGGACTCCGCGTGGCCGCGCCCCGGGCTCGAGTCGAGGACGAGGACGGACGCGCCCGCGCGCGATGCGCGTTCGTCCCACGGGAGCGGTGGGATCGCAAAGGGCCGGCCCCCGGCGCGGTCCCAGCCTTCAGAGAAGACGACGGCCATCTCCCACGCGGCGGGCCCTTCGAGCCGGGCGTGCGTGTCGCGCCAGGGAGGCTCCGCGGCGCCGCCGGCTGCGCCGTACTCGTCGGCCACGTTCATTCCGCCGGTGAAGGTCACGCGCCGGTCGGTGACGAGGATCTTCCGGTGGTCCCGGTACGGCTGGTACCAGAGGGCGGAGAAGATCGGGTGGAACAGCCGGACTTCGATGCCGGCCGCCGCCATCTCCCGCCAGAAGTCCGAGCGGGTCCCGAAGCTCCCCCAGGCGTCGGCGAGGACGCGCACGGTGACGCCCCGGCGGGCGGCCGACGCGAGCGCGCCGAAGAGGTCGCGGCCGGTCGCGTCGTCGCGGAGGATGTAGGCCTCGAGGAGGACCTCCTCGCGCGCCGCCGCGACGGCCTCCCGCATGGCGGCGAAGGCCTCCGCGCCGTCGAAGTAGAGCGTCACGGCGTTGCCCGGGAAGAGGGGCGCGTCGTCGATCCGGCGGAGGAGGACCTCGAACGACGGGTCCCGGACGCCGTCGGCGAGCCCCGCCGCGAGGCGGCCGACGCGCCGCGCGCGCAGATCCGGCGGCAGGACGCGGTAGGCGGCCGGCCTCAGGAACGGCTTGAGGAGGCGCGGGGCTCTCGGAAGACGCGGCCGAACGCGGGACATGGCAGGATGAGAGCTACGTTAGCATCGCGGCGTGTCCGGGAAACCGTCGGACTCTCCCCTTCACCACGAGATCGTGGAACAGCCCGAGGTCGTCGCCCGGTTCCTCGTGCGCGAAACGGCGCGCGTGGCGCGGTTGGCCGTCCCGATCCGGCGGGCGGGCGTCCGCTTCGTCCTCATCGCGGCGCGGGGCACCTCCGACAACGCCGCCCGCTACGCGCAGTACCTCTTCGGCGCGGTGGGCGGACTTCCGGTGGCCCTGGCGGCCCCGTCGCTGACGACCCTCTACGGCCGCCCGCCGGACGCCCGCGGAGGGCTCGTCGTCGGGATCTCCCAGTCCGGCCGGTCGCCCGACATCGTCGAGACGGTGGCCGCCGCGCGACGCGCGGGAGTGCCCACGCTCGCGATCGTCAACGACCCGGAGAGCCCGCTGGCCCGCGCGGCGGGCGAGGTCCTCCCGCTCCACGCGGGCGCGGAGCGGAGCATCGCCGCGACGAAGACCTACACGGCGCAGCTGGCGGCGGTCGCGCTCTTCGCCCTCTCGCTCGCCGGGAAGCGGACGCTTCTGAAGGAGCTCTCCGCCATTCCCGGGGCGATGGCCGTGGCCCTCGCGACCGAGCCCGCCGTCCGCCGGATGGCGCGCCGCCTTGGCAAGGCGTCGCGCGCCGTGGTCCTCGCCCGCGGCGTCAACTACCCGACGGCGTGGGAGATCGCCCTGAAACTGAAGGAGCTCGCGTTGATCCTCGCCGAGCCCTACTCCTCGGCCGATTTCCAGCACGGCCCCATCGCGCTGGCGGAGCCCGACCTCCCGGCCGTCCTCGTCTCGGCGCCGGGCGGCCGCCCCGAAGGGGAGCTGATGGCGCTGGCGCGGCGGCTCCGCTCGCGCGGGAGCCCGCTCCTCCCGATCGGCCTTCCCGTGCGGGGCGCGATCCCGCTGCCCGAAGTTCCCGAGCTGCTGTCGCCCCTCGTGGCCGTCATCCCGGGCCAGCTTCTGGCCTTCCAGGCAGCCCGGGCGCGCGGCCTCGATCCGGACCGCCCGCGGGGACTCCACAAGATCACCGAGACGCGGTAGCGGCCGCCGGGAGCAGCTCGAAGATCTTCAGGAGCGGCACCGGGCCGCTCGGACCGGGCCCCTGCTCCTCCGACGCGCCGGCCAGCCGGAATCGCGCGAGGGCGGCCCGGTCTTCCGGCCCGTCGTCCGGCAGGGGCGTGGCGTTTCCGAGGTGGAGCCGGACGAGAAGCGTCCTCGATCCGGCTGCGGTCGGAAAGTACTTCGTCGGCCGCGAGGGCGCCCATCCGCCGTCGAAGATCCACGAGGGATCGCGGCCGAGTACCGTGGCCGCCGCCGGGAGGACGTCGGGAGGCCAGGTGGCGACGACGTAACGGAGTTTCAGCCGCGAGAGGGTGTCGACGGCCTTCAGGGGCGATGGCTCCAGCCAGAGCGCTTCCGCGCGGGCGAATCCGGGCTGCATCGTGCCGAAGTTGTTCAGGGCGACGGCGCGGCCGGCCTTCCAGAGGATGAAGTGCCCGTCGGCCCACGGCGCGAGGACTCCCCAGGCCGGCGGGTTTCCGGGCTCGGGCGTCACTTTCCGGACGGCTCCGGCCTCTACGTCGCCGGAAAAGAACTGCGACGAGTCCTCCTGACGAAGGGTCGTCCCCAGGTAGTTGATCAGGAAGAAATTCGCAACGACGACCGTCGTCCCCGTAAAGACGACACGAAGCGTCCAGCGCGCGGCGCTTGCCTCGCGGACGAGGCCCCACGCCGCTCCGCCCGCGGCGGCGCCGAAGGCCGCGGCGAGGGGAAGAAACCGTTTCTGGGCGATCCCGAGCGCCAGGAAGCCCGCGAAAGGGACGACGAGGAGAAGGAGCGACGGCGGCAGATCGAGCCGGCGGCGATGACGATATACGGCGACGAAGACCAGCCCCGCGAGAGCCACGGGGACGGCCGGGAGCACCACCCTCCAGGCCCCGGGGCTCTCGAACAGCGGCCGGAACTCGTCGATGGTGGCGAGCCAGGGATCTCGAGCGCCGAGGAAGCCGAAGCCTTTCGTCAGGGCGGGCCAGGCGCGGGGGCTCGTGAGGATGAAAGCGAGCGACCCGGCGGTGAGTCCCGCGGCGGAGGTCAGATCGGGGACTTTCGAGAAGCCTCTCTTCGCCGCGAGGGCGAGGGAGAAGAGGGCGGTGCCGGTGGTGCCCAGGGCGAGGACCAGGACGAATACGGGGCCGAGTCGCCACGGGTCGTCGGGGAGCGGGGTGACGCGCCACGACGCGAAGAAGGGGAGAAGGAGCGCGGACAGGCCGAAGCCGAGAGAGAGACGCGGGAGGGCTCGCGAGGACCCGGCCAGAAGGTCGCGCGCGGCCGCGCCGACTGCCACGATGCCGGCCGCGAGGACGAGGCCGGCGTAGAAGCCGAGGGCGAGAAGAACGGCGCCGGCCCAGAGGAGCGGAGAGAGCCGCGCGTCGCGGATTCCCTTGAGGTGCACCTCCTCGCGACGAGCGATCGTGTCGGCGAGGAGCAGGAGGAGAAGGGCGGCGAGCACCTCGGTGAGGTTGTGGTCGATGTCGCCGAAGGAACCCCGGCGTGGCAGGCAGGGGGTTAGGGCGAAGAGCCACGCGGCGACCACGCCGGCCCGTGGGCCGGCGCAGCGTCTCGCCAGCGCGGCGGCGACGAGGAGGGCGAGAGCCACCTCGAGGACGGGAAAGGCCGCGGCGAGAGGGAGGCCGCGGCGAGGGTCTGCGGCCGTCGAGCCGCCGAGGCGGGCCATGAGGGCGAGGGCGGTGTCGTGGAGGGGAGGCCAGAGGGCACGGCCTCCGTCGGGAAAGTTCTCGAACAGGTCGAAGACGGGAGGAAGGAGCGTCCCTTCGGCGATCGTCCGGACGACGCGGTGGGCGTGAAACATGGCGTCCGGGTCTTCGAAGCGCCCGCCGGGCTCGGACATGACGGTGGCGTAGCGGTGAAAAGCCAGAAGGGCGACGAGGGCGCAGGCGGCAGCCAGATGGACGCGGTAGAGAAGGGGGGAGAGCTCGCGCGGAGCGGCCGGTTCCGAGGCCGGTTCTCCCTTCCTCTTCCGCGCCTTCGCCGCCCCCACGCCCCGATGATAGGGTCGCGGCATGGCGTTTTCGCATCTGGCGCACCTGCGGTGCACGAAGTGCGGCCGGACGTTCGATGCGACGCGCCTGATGAACGTCTGCCCCGAGCCGGCGTGCCTCGGCGCCCTCTTCGCCGAGTACCAGTTCCTGCCGCTCAAACGTGACGACACCGCCGGCCGGCCGCGGGACATCTGGCGATGGCACGAGCTGATGCCGGCCCGGCGCGAGGAGGAGATCGTGACGCTCGGCGAGGGGGGAACGCCACTCCTCCATGCCGCGCGGCTCGGCGCCCGCCTCGGGATTCTGAACGTCTGGGTCAAGGAAGAGGCGGGGAATCCGACCGGCTCCTTCAAGGCGCGCGGCCTCGGCGCGGCGGTGACCGTCGCCCGGTCGCTCGGCGCCCGGAAGATCGCCCTGCCGACGGCGGGAAACGCCGGGGGCGCCGCAGCGGCCTACGCGGCGAAGGCCGGGCTGGAGTGCCACGTCTTCATGCCGGCCGACACGCCGAAGGTCTTCCGGATCGAGTGCGAGGCCTACGGCGCGAAGGTGACCCTCGTCGACGGCCTGATCGACGACTGCGGACGCCTCGTGGCGGAGCGGAAGGACGCCGAAGGGTGGTTCGACGTGTCGACGCTCAAAGAGCCGTATCGCGTCGAGGGGAAGAAGACGATGGGGTACGAGCTGGCCGAGCAGATGGGGTGGACGCTCCCCGAGGTGGTCGTCTACCCGACCGGCGGCGGCACGGGACTCATCGGCATGTGGAAGGCCTTTGACGAGATGGAGGTCCTCGGCTGGATCGGCCCGAAACGTCCCCGGATGATCGCCGTCCAGGCCGAAGGATGCGCGCCGATCCCGAAGGCCTTCGCCGAAGGGAAGGACGTCTCGGTCCGGTTCGAGAACGCGCAAACCTACGCCAGCGGCCTCCGCGTCCCGAAGGCTTATGCCGACTACCTGATCCTGAAGATACTTCGCGTCTCGAAGGGGGAAGCCGTGACGGTCACCGACGACGAGATGCGCCGCGGCGTCGCGGAAATGGCCTCGAGCGAGGGGCTCTATGCCGCCCCCGAGGGAGGCGCCGCCTGGATCGCCGTCGAGAAGCTCCTCGCGGCGGGAAAGCTCGACCGCGGCGAGCGCGTCGTCGTCTTCGACACGGGGACGGGCTACAAGTACGTGGAGTAGGGTTTCCGGCGCCTCACCAGCCGCAGCGCTTCAGGATGCCCCGGTTGATCTCGGAAGGAGTGGGTGGGTTCTCCGAGAGCCCGAGGGAGTGAAGCACCTCGTGAATCAGGATCGCCGTGGCGTCCGTCCGGTCCGCCTTCGCCTTCCGGAAGAACTCCGTCCGGCAGACGAAGATCGCTCCGCCTCCGACGGTCGTGTGCGCTTCGACGAAAGTCCTCTCGCACGTGTCGGTTCCCGAGCCGTCGAGAAACGAGAGCGAGGTGACGTAGGCCGTTGCGGTCAGGCCCGTCGCGGCGAGGCGCCCGGCCAGCGGCTGGCCCGTCCGGCTGTCCTCGAAGTCAAAAAGGACCTGGCGGCAGCCCGGCTTCTCCAGCCAGGCGGCCGCCAGGTTGAGGAGAGGCGGAACCCACGGGTTGAGAGACGTGTCGACCCGTGGTGCCGGGAACGTGTCGAAGGCAGCAGCGGGAAGGCCCCCGAGGAGAGCCAGCGCCATGACGGCCCCCGGCACGAGCCGGCGAGAGGCGACACGTCGCACGGGACCCTCCTTCCCGAAGGCCTTGGGCCGTTCGTTACCGCGTCAGTGGCCTTCCTCGGTCCTGTCCGAAAGCTGGCGCCGGAGGGCTCCCGAAGTCCTAGTAGACTGATGATGCTTTTCTGAAAACGCGATGAGGCTTCGCTTCGGCGACGTCACCTTCGATTCCGGCCGCCGGGCCCTGTTCCGGGGCCCGCGTCCGGTCCATGTCTCACCGAAGGCGTTTCAGCTTCTCGATCTGCTCCTTTCGAATCGGCCGAACGCTGTCTCGAAGGCCCAAATCATGGAGACCCTCTGGACCGACGTCGTCGTGACGGAGGGGAGCCTCGCCGCGCTGGTGAAGGACCTTCGGAAGGCGCTCGGAGACCGCGCGGGGGACCACGTTTCAATTCGGACCGTCCACGGGTTCGGCTATGCCTTCGACGGCGCGGTCCGCGAGGTCCCGGACGGCGTGCCCGCGCCGCATCGCCATCTTCTCGTCTGGGGAACACAGGAGATGCCGCTCGCCGAAGGGGAGAACCTCCTCGGCCGCGAACCTGCTGCGGACCTGTGGGTCGCGCATCCCTCGATCTCCCGCGAGCATGCCCGGCTCGTCGTTACGGGGGAGAAGGCCGACATCGAAGACCGATCGAGCAAGAACGGGACGTGGCTGGGTAACCGTCGCGTCGAAGGGCGCGTGGCGCTCGCCGACGGAGACGAGATCCGCGTTGGCGAGGTGCGCCTTCTCTACCGCGGCCCGGCCACGGCACTCTCGGAGAAGACGAAGAGCGCGAGGTAAGGGGCCGGACGGGCGCTGGCGAGGAGCGTCACCCCGATCCCCCCAGATCCATGAGCCAGATGTCGGCCTGCTGGCAGTCGAAGTAGACGAAGAAACTCCTGTCGTCTGGAGCCAGTCCGAACGAATCGATCACTCGGAGCGGGTCGCCCTTAAGGATTTCGCGGGCGCGTCCGGACGAGATGTCGACGATCTTGAGGACATTTCCTTCCCGGAACGCGATCCGCCGGCCGTCCCGGAGGAAGTACGGTAGGCCCCCTTTGTCGGTCACGCGCCGGTATGCCCTTCTCTCGACGTCGTAGACGGCGATCCCCCCGGTTGAACCGTCCTTTCGGACGATGTGGCCCGCCAGCTGCTTCGAGTCGGGCGACCAGGAGTGCGGCAGGAACGTCTGATCCTCGCCTGGCAGCGGTCCTGGCTCGGGGAGGGGATCCCCTGCCGACCGGGGCCAGGGAATCAGGATCGGGCGGCCGGATCGGATCGCACCGATCGTCTTCCCATCCGGGCTCCAGATTGGAATGTCCACGTCACTGCCGGGTCGGGACCGGGTCACAGGCGTCAGGCCGCTCCCGTCCACGTTGATCACCCACGCGTCCAAGGCTCCATCCTCTGGTCGCTTCGAGCTGAAGAGGATCTTCTCGCCGTCCGGGGAGAAGTTGGGAGCCCGTTTCTGGTGGTCGTCGTCCGTCAGCCGGCGCATTCCGGTTCCGTCGACCTTCAGGACGACGATGTCGTCCCTGATTCCCCGTGCCACGAACGTCAGGAGGTCTCCCAGAGGAGAGACGCGTGGCTCGATCGGTTCGTGGCCCCCCCGTGAGAGGAGAACAGGCGCCCCTGAGACCCTCTCGGAAACGGGGTCGAACGGCACACGTTCGAGAATCGACTCGCCCTCGATGGAGGTGAAGACAACCCGGTTGCCGTCGGGGGTCGCTCTGAATGGGCCTGCCCAGGCGACGGGAACGGTCACGGGCTCGGGGTCTCCGTGAACTGTGCCCGACATTTCGTCGATTCCGACCCGCCAGAGGTTCATCGTCCCACCGCGGCTGCTCCCGAAGTAGAGGAAGCGGCCGTCGCCCGACCAGAAGGGGCTCCAGGCAAGGGACTCGCCGTCCGTGACTCGAGTGGCGGACCCGGCTCCTTCCGCGTCGGTTCCGATGGTGAAAATGCTCTTTTGGCCTCCTCCGGGAGAAGTTGCGAAATAGGCGATCCGCGTTCCGTGAGGCGAAACCGCGGGCTGGTACGACCCCGGGAGGACTGGGAGCCTCCGCCGCTCGCCCGAAGCGATGTCCACGGTCCAGAGCTGACTTTCGGTCAGGCCGAGCCTCGGGTCGATCAACATCTCGGTCGCGATCGCGAGTCGCTCTCCGTCCGGGAACCACGACGGCGTGTGGCCGAAGTCGGTGAGCCGCTTCACCGACTCGCCCGTGGCTCCCATCAGGAAGATCCCGCCTCCGCCTCCCACGCGGCGGAACGCGATGAGACGGCCGTCGGGCGAGAAGGCCGGTTCGCCGCAACTTCCTTCGAGTGCCGCCGTGAGGTTCGTCGGGTTCTGCCCGCCCACGCGAAGGACGAAGATGTCGCGCTTGCTGCCGACCCGCTTGTGGTAAGCGATGGTCTTTCCGTCGGGTGAGATCGAGGGCCAGCTTTCCACACCGTCGAACGTCGTTAGACGCTGGAACGTAGGCCAAGGTCCGCCGGCCCGGTGGCGCCGGGGATGAAGCCGCTCGAAGACGAGGCCCGATCCGAACGCCAGGGCGGCGAGCCCAAGGGCCGCGACAATTCGGGTGAGCAACGAAATCCGGGAGGCAGGACGAGCCGCCTCGAACCGGCCGGGGAGGCCCGTAGACGCCGCTTCCGAAAGGTGAACCCGGCAGGCCTCGAGATCCTTCGCCAGGTCTCCCGTCGAGTCGTAGCGCCCGGCAGGCTCCTTTGCGAGACAGCGATCGATGCACCAGCGAACGGGAGACGAAGCATTCGGTGCGGCCCGTTCCAGGGGTTCGGGTTCGTCCCGGAGGATCGCCGCCATCGTCTCGGGGGGCGTCCCTTTCAGGAACGGGTTCTTCCCCGAGAGCATCTCGTGGAGAACGATCCCGAGGGAGAACTGGTCGCTCCGGAAATCGATCGCCTCGCCGCGCGCCTGCTCGGGCGACATGTAGGCGACCGTGCCGGAGCCTCTCCCCGGGAGGGAGGGATCCGTCTCGGTGGGCGAGCGGACGTCCTCGGCGGCGCCTCTCGGCCGGGCGTGCCGGGCGAGGCCGAAGTCGAGGAGCTTGACGTGCCCGTCGGGGGCGAGACAGATGTTCTCGGGCTTGACGTCGCGGTGGAGGAAGCCGTTCTCGTGGGCGGCCGAGAGCGCGCTCGCAATCTGTCCGGCGATCGCGAGGGCGCGTCGGACGGCCAGCGGCCCGCCGGCCAGAGCCGTGCGCAGGGTCTCTCCCTGAAGCAGCTCGGTGACGGCGTAGTGAACGCCGTTCGACTCGCCGACGTCGAAGAGGGCGAGGATGTTGGGGTGCGACAGGGCGGCAACGGACCTGGCCTCGCTCTGAAAACGCGCGAGGGCGCGAGGGTCGCCGGCCACCTCGTCCGGGAGGACCTTGACGGCCACGTCGCGCCCCAGCCGCGTGTCCCGGGCCCGCCAGACCTTGCCCATCCCCCCCGCGCCGAGAGGGGCGAGCACTTCGTACGGCCCGAGGCGCGTCCCCGCGGAGAGGCCCAAGCGCACCGCCTCCCCGGGTCGGAGGAATCGGCGGGTCGTGTCCCCCCGGCACGTCGGCGCCCTTTCCGGCGGCCCGTGTCTTGTGTTACTGGAGGAATTCTATGCCCGGAAGGACTCGGGCTGCCGGACACTCCTTCGTGGCTGCCAGCCCGTCCACCTCTGGCCCAAAGCTTTTCAGTTTCTCGAGTTGCTTCTCGCGAAACGGCCGAATGCCGTCACGAGGGCCGAGATCTTCGAATCGGTATCGGCCGGGCGGACACTCGACGAATACCCGGCTCTGTGTGCGCTGACGTAATCGCTCCGTGCCTCGCTACCGGTAGAATCATCGCCGTCATGGCTGACATCCCGCCCACTCGCTTCGATGCGACTCGCATTGCCGAATTGCGGAGACTGGCCTCCCGGTACGGAATCCACGACATCCGCGTCTTCGGCTCGTACGCTCGCGGCGACGCCCACCCCGATAGCGACCTCGACCTGCTCGTCAGCGTAGATTACGGCCGGGGTGTGGGACGACGGCTCGTCCGGTTCTGCCTCGAAGCATCCCGGCGCCTCGGGCTGAAGGTCGACGTGGTGACCGACCAGGGCCTCGATCCCAGACTCCACGCCCGGATCTTGCGCGAAGCCCGCGCGCTCCCCTGACCGTCGTGCTCGAAGACCGGGAGTACCTCCTCCACGTGCAGCGGGCAATCCGGGAGATCGCCGAGCACACAGCCGGGATGTCCCGAGAAGGCTACGAAGCGGACTCCAAGACGCAGCGTGCGGTCGAGAGGAACCTCCAGATCATCGGAGAGGCAGTCCACAGGCTTTCCGATGGCTTCAAGCGAGGGAACCCGGAGATCGAATGGGATGAGGTCTACGCGACGCGAAACGTCGTCGTTCACCACTACTTTGGCGTGGACAACGCGATCGTGTGGGACATCCTCCTGGAAGATCTTCCCCGACTTCGGGTAGTCGTCGATCGGATCCTGAGAGACGCCTGACCGAACCGGCCTCGACGCGCATCTCAGTTCACCAGTGCGGGGCGTCCTTCCAGCCGGGGAAAGGCCCGGGTTCGAGCTTCCAGCCGTTTGGAGCCTTGGCGTCGGGCACGGCGCGGATGTTTGTGAAGGTGCGAAGCGTCGCCAGGAACTCCTCCTTGCTTCGCTTTTGAGGCGGGACTTTCGTCACGTCCGGGACGGGCCAGAGCCTGACGGTCGCGTCACTGTGTCCTGAAGAAGCGAGCCACTTGCCGTCCGGAGAGAACGCGATGTCGGCGACGACGGCCTTGTGACCGAAGAGGAGGTGCGGCTCGCCTCCGGAGACCGGTCCGATCTGGATGGAGCTCTCTGGTCCCGGGCTGGCGACGAGGGTCTCGGTCGGGTCGAGGGCCAAGTTCCCCCCCATAGCCCGATACGGCAGCCGGACCGGAGTGCCGCCCACAAAGTCGAAACGGACAACGTCGCACCAGGGTTCTCCCTTGTACGCTTGTCCGACTCCGAACTGTCCGCGCCGGCCGACAGCGACGTTTGTGATGATGTCGGCTGACAGGACTTTCGCATTTCCGTCTCGCAGGTCGAAGAGCATCAGCCCGGTGCCGATTACGGTGCCCAAGATCCGGTCGTTGTCGATGAACAAGAACGCACCAAACGCGCCATTGTTGCCGTCATCGGCGCCCGGCACCGGCTCCAGCACCCGCTCGACGCCGGTCTCGAGGTCCCAGACGTGGATCCGCTTTTCGTTCGCGGGGCCCGCGTACAACGGAGCCGCCGCCACGCGCCGTCCATCGGGGGCGTACGCCGCGCACCACCCTCGAACGGTGCCCGGCAAGCCCTCCAGCTCGCGCGCCTCGCCCCTGTCGAGATCGATGAGCCGAAGGCGGCCGCCCGACGCCACGGCGATCTCCCTTCGTGAAGGGGCAGCGGCGATGCCCGGACCGAATGCCGCCGCCTTCGGAAGGGTCTGGAAGGTCTCCGGGGCATCGGCCGAAAGCGGCCAGGCCATCAGGTCGCCATTGAGTGTCGAAGCGACGAGGGTGGCCCCGTCGAAAGTGAAGACGATTCCGAGTGTAAAGTCCTTGCGCCAGTCGAACACTCGTGGCTGCGGGAGGCGCCAGAAGAGAAGCTGATTCCCCGTTTCGATGCCGGTGTCCGTGGCGCATCCGCGGCCCAGCGGATCCATTGCCATGTCGCCGAGGTGGCCTTTGGAGCGAAGGACGAGTGGGCCGGCCCCCGGCGGGGCCGTCTGGTCCCAGAGCCGCACGACCTGGTAGCCCAGCTCCCTGTCATCCTTAATGAGCCATCGCGCTGTTCCGTACAGGACGTCTGGTTTCTCGGTGAGCGCCGACCCGGGCTGCGCCGGATGGACCCGAAGCGGGCGGCCGGACGCGGAGGCCGTATTCCAGATCCGGACCTCTCCGGACTTGTCGACCGCCGCCACACGCTGACCGTCGTCCGAGACGGAGATGGTCGCCAGCTCCTCGGAGTACTCCCCAAGGAGCCGCGGCGGCGAATCCTGCCGGGCCGGAGACCAGACATAGAGCTTTCGGCCGACTCCCCACGCCATGGAGGTGAAGTCCCAGTTCGCATTGAGGGAAATCACACGGTCCGGGAAATCCAGCGTCCCGATCAGCTCCTGCGCCCGGCCGTCCGGGGGCAGCCTGAAGAAGGTCCGACGGTTGCCCTCTTTCTTGAATGCCGTGCGGCAGCGGGGGCACCAGTGATCCACGGCCACTTCGTGCCTGGTGCGCCCGACTTCCCGGCCGTCCGGCAGCGACAGGATGCGGACCTCGTCCTTGAAGACGACGGAAAGGGTCTTGCTGTCGGACCCGAAGCGGAACCCTTGAAAGGAGCCGGAGGGGGACTCTCCGGGGTCGATGGTGACGGGCTCCCGGCCGTCCTGGCTCAGGAGAAGGATCTTGTGGACCTTCTGGTTCGCCCCCCCATGCCGCACCGCGAGCCACTCCCCGTTCGGGCTGAACATGCGGAAATAGAAGCTTTCGCCACTCGGGAGGGGAGGCGACATCACGCTTGCAGTCGGGGAGTTCTGCACGATGCGCAGGGCGAAGAACCGGGCCGCCTGCGTGTCGTCCAGCTCCACGCTCTTCGTGGCGTATGCGAGCGCCGCGGTGGGGTCGGTGTCGACCTCCATCTGGGCCAGCGCCATGAGCTTGCTCGCCTCGGCCCGGATTCTTTCGACTTCGCTCCGCCTCCAGAGGGCTCCCATGACACTCAGCCCGACAGCCAGCGCGACGAGGACGGAGCCCACGGCCGCGCGCCTCCGGCGCCTCTTGCGCTCCGATAAAGCCGCCATCGACCCGGCGAAGTCCTCCTCAAGAGACGAGAGCTTGCCCGGGTAGCGCGAGCGCCAGGCCCGGTAGTCGAGATAGGTTGGTCCGGTCCAGAGCAGGTCGTCTGACTTCCCCCGCTCCTCCCACAGGTGCGCCGCCTGCCGCAGCTGGTCGCGTAGCTGCGCCCCGTCGGCGTCCTGCGTCTGCCAGCGGACGAGGCGCGGCCAGGCGGCGAGGAGCGACTCGTGGACGATCTCGACGCGGTGACGCGCCGGCTGGCCCTCGGCCACCTCGGTTTCCCACGAGGTCAGGAGTCGGGCGTCGATCAGCTTGCTCAGGACCGCCTCTCCGGCCGTCCGATCGCTCAGCGCCGAGAGCAGCTCCTCGCGGTCCAGCGCCGCGCGGGTCCCCTGCGCCGTGGTCAGGTTGCGGAAGATGTCGCGAACGGTCTTTTCCAGGCCGAGGCCGATCCGCTCCATCGTCTCCTCGGCGTGCCGCGCCAGCGCTCCCACCACGCCGCCGATCTCCTGATAAGCCTCGCGCGTGAGGAGCTTCCCTTCGGTTCGGCGTCGTTCCCAGAGGCGAGAGACGGCGAAGGCCAGGAGCGGCAGCGCCCCGCGCGCCCCCTCGACGGCGCCGATCATCTCGTCCACCAGCGCGTCGTCCTCGAACCGGTAGCCGCGCTTCAAGGCCGGCTCGACGAGCGCTCGTCTGAGGCCTTCGCGCGTCATCGGTCCCAGGGGCGTCAGCTCTCTGAAGACAGGAGCGAGTCCGTTTTGCTCGTGGCACCGCATCATGAAGTCGTCGCGCATCGAGAGGAGGACGTGGATGTACGCCTCGCTCGCGAGCCGGCCGAGAAGCGAAGCAAACCGCGCCTGCGTCTCGGGCGGGTTGAGCGTGAATAGCTCCTCGAACTGGTCCACGACGACGAGGGCGTCTTCGTGGAATCTCCTCCAGCGCGCAAGAAGCTCGAAGGCCGTGTCGCCTTCCTCGAAGGCCGCGATCTCGCGGAGCGCCTCGGAGTCCCCGGCGAGCTGGGGTCCCAGCGCCCGGCCGAGGCCGCGCAGCGGTGCGTTTCCGGGCGTGGCCACGATCGCGGCCCAGCCCTCCGGCCGCCTGGCCACCACGCCCGCCCGGACGAAGGACGTCTTTCCCGCCCCTGAAGGTCCGATCACCGCGAGGATCTGTCGCTCGCGCAGCCTTTCCCAGAGGGCCTCGACCTCCTTCTCGCGGCCGAAGAAGAGCGATGCGTCTTTCTCCGTGAACGACGCCATCCCCGGGTACGGGCTCCTCTCCTCCACCTCGTCGAGGAGCGCCGGGCCAGAAGGTGCCGCCAGGACCGCCTGCAGCGCCAGCCCCAGGTCGTGAGCCCCCTGGAACCGGTCCTCCGGCTCCTTCTCCAGACACCGCCGGACGATCCCGTCCAGGGCCCTCGGAATCGACGAGTCGATGGTCCCAAGGGGCGTCGGCGTCTCCTGCAGAATCGCCCCCACCGTCCCCGCCCCCGTCTCCCGCCGGAAGGGGTGCTTCTTCGCCAGAAGCTCGTACAGGACCACCCCGAGCGAGAAGAGGTCCGACCGCGTGTCCACCGCCCGCCCCTGCACCTGCTCGGGCGACGAGTACCCGACGGTCCCCATCACGACGCCGCTCTTCGTCGGGCTCGATTCCGTCAAGGCCGACGGATCGAGCGCCCTCGGCCCGGTCAGCTTCGCCAGACCGAAGTCGAGGATCTTGATCCGCCCGTCGGTGGTCAGGAAGAGGTTTTCGGGCTTGAGGTCCCGGTGGACGATCCCCTTCTGGTGGGCGGCCGCAAGGCCCTGGGCCGTCTGGACTCCCCAGTTCAGTACCTGGCGCTGCGTCGGGGAGCGCCGTGAGACGACTTCCCGCAGGTTTTCCCCTTCCAGAAGCTCCGTCACGACGTAGGGCGTCCCTTCGTGGACGCCGACGTCGTGGACGGTGAGGATGTTGGGGTGGTTCAGCGCGGCGACGGCCTTCCCCTCGCGCTCGAAGCGGGCGAGGCGGTCGGGGTCGACTGCGACGTCGGAGCGAAGAACCTTCAGGGCAACGCGGCGGTCGAGCCGGGATCACGGGCTTCATAAACCTCGCCCATTCCCCCCGCGCCGAGAGGGGCGAGCACTTCGTACGGCCCGAGTCTCGTCCCCGCGGAGAGGCCCAAGCGCACTGCCTCCCCGGGTCGGAGGAACCGGCGGGTCGTGTCCCCCCGGCACGTCGGCGCCCTTTCCGGCGGCCCGTGTCTTGTGTTACTGGAGGAATTCTATGCCCGGAAGGACTCGGGCTGCCGGACGCTCCTTCGTGGCTGCCAGCCCGTCCACCTCTCGCCCGTCGAGCAAGAACGAGACGTGGGTGGGAAGCCGCCGCGTCGAAGGTCGCCTCCCGCTCTCCGACGGCGACGAAGTCCGCATCGACGAAGTGCATCTTCTCGACCGCGGCCCGGCAGAACATCAGGACGCCGCAGGAGGGGATAATCGTCCCGTGCCGAAGCCGACTCTCGAGAAGCTGATCGGACGTTTGAAGGCCTCGCTGGAAGGCCGCCCGGAGGTGCTGGAGGCGTATCTCTTCGGCTCCCGGGCCCGGGGCGACGACGGGCCGCACAGCGATCTCGACGTCGCCGTCACCCTCGCCAAGGGAACCGCGCCGGAGCCTCCGTTCGGCCATGCGGCGCGTCTCGCAGCCGATCTCATGGCGGATCTCGGCGAGAGCCGCGTCGACGTCGTCGTGCTGAACGACGCCCCGCCTCTCCTCTATCACCGCGTCCTCCGCGACGGCGTCCGCGTCCTCTCGCGGGACCTCCCCGCGACCACGACGCGGGAGGGCCGGGCGCTCTCGCGCTATTGCGACTACGTGCCGCAGGTGGCGCTGATCGACGCGGCCCACGGGGCCCGAATCGCCCGGGGAGCTTTCGGGCGATGACGCCGGGCCAGCTCGACACGGCAGTCGTCCGGCGCCACCTCATGGCGATCGACGATGCCCTTGGGACGCTGCGCAGGTATGCCGGCCGCCCGCTGCAGCGCCTCGTCGACGACCGCGCGGAGCTGTGGGCGGTCGAACGCGGGCTGCAGCTCTGCGCTCAGAACGCCCTCGACGTGGCGACACACCTCGCCGCGAGCGCAGGGCGGGACGTGCCCGACTACGCGACCGCGATCGAGCGTCTCGCGGAGCTGCGGGTCCTGCCGCGGCCCTTCGCCGCGACCTTCCGGGCCGTCGCCGGGTTCCGGAACGTCCTCGTGCACGGGTATCTCGACGTCGACCCCCACGCCGTGCACCGGCTGCTCAACGAGCGGCTCGAGGACTTTTCCGAGTTCGCCCGGCTGGTGACGGCCTACCTAAAGGCGCAGACGCAAAGATAGTCGCCGTGCACCTTCGCTCCGGCGGCCCGTGTCTTGTGTTACTGCGGGAATTCCATGCCCGGAAGGACTCCGGCTGCCGGACGCAACGGGCATTCTCTCGGCCCCCCTTTCGGCGTTTGCTGGAAGCGAGAGATTCGGGGAGCGGTGGGAAGTCGAATAGACTCTCCACACGGGGTGGACACCCGATGAAGCTGCGGTTCGGGGACCTGGCGTTTGATTCGGGCCGCCGGACGCTCTTTCGTGGCTGCCAAGCCGTCCACCTTTCGCCGAAGGCCTTTCAGCTTCTGGAGCTGCTCCTCGCGAAGCGGCCGAACGCCGTCTCGAAGGCCGAGATCCTCGGATCGGTCTGGCCGGGTGTCTTCGTCTCCGAAGGGAGCCTCAAGGTCGTCGTCGGGGACCTGAGAAAAGCCCTCGGGGAGACCCCCGATGGGACGGCGTGGATCCGGACGGTTTTCGGTTACGGCTATGCGTTCGACGGAGAGGTCGTCGAGGTGCCCGGAAAGGCGCCGACCGGCAGCCGCCACGCTCTCGACTGGGGAACGCGGGAGATACCGCTCCCGGAGGGAGAACACGTCCTCGGGCGCGAGCTGACGGCGCCGGTCTGGATCGGCCACCCTTCGGTCTCCCGCGAGCACGCCCGGATCGTCGTGACGGGCGAGAAGGCCGAGATCGAGGACCTCGGAAGCAAGAACGGAACGTGGCTGGGAAGCCGCCGGGTGGAGCGGCGTGCGGCGCTCTCCGACGGCGACGAGTTGCGCGTTGGCGAAGTCCGCCTCGTCTACCGCGGGCCGGGAAACGGCGGGAGGAGCACCACCAAGACGGCGCGCTGACCTCGGCGCGGGGCGGCTGCGCCCCTTCTACTTCGCCTCCTCCACCCGCGCCTTCAGCTCCTCGACCCAGTTCTGGACGAGGTGGATCTTCGTGACGGGCGGGAGGGGCGTCGCGTCCACGGACCGGGTCGCGTAGAAGCGCTGACCGTCGGGGGAGACCGCGTAGCAGCGGGACGGCATGCAGCGGAGCCGGAGCGGCGGCTGCGAGAAGACGAAGAGGCGCCGCGGCTTCGTCGCGGTGAACTCCGAGCCGCCGCCGACCTCGACGATCTTCATCTCGCGCCGGCCATCCGGATCGGGCGGGGACAGGAAGAAGAGCTCTCCGCCCGACGCGCTCCACGCGGGGCTCTCGCCCCCGTCACGGGAGACGAGAACCGGGCGTCCCGGTCCGGGGAAAGGCCGGACGTAGACCTCGAACCGGCCGGAGGTGTCGGAACCGTACGCCAGGCACCGTCCGTCCGGCGAGAACTCCGGCCACGCTTCCTCCTCCGGCGTCTGGAGGAAGGGGGCGGACGCGGGCGTGCCGCCGCCGAAGGTGACGATCCGGATGTCGCCGTTCCGGACGACCGCCAAGTGCCGCCCGTCGGGAGACCAGGATGAAGGCGCGGCGTCCTCGCGCAACAGGCGTTCGGGCCCCGAGGCGCCGTCGGTCTCCTGCCACGCGAGCTGCTTCACGCCCTGGAACAGCCACGAGAAGGAGAGGCGCCGGCCGTCGGGCGTCCACCGCGGCCAAACGAACTCGCCCCCGGCCGGCAGCTTCTCCGACTTGCCGCTCCCGAAGTCGTGGAGCCAGAGGCCCTCGTCCGTGACCGTCCGGGTCGTGAACGCCATGCGGCGTCCGTCCGGCGACAGCGCCAGAAAGGGGAAATGGCCGCGGCGCGGGATGGCGAGGGGCGTGACCCGCCCCTGCCGGTCGATCTCGGCAAGGTCCGAGTCGAGTCGCGGGACGGTCGCCCCGGGGAGCCAGGCCAGAGACCCGCCCGAGGAGACGGCGAACTGTCCGGAGCCGTTGCTGTCGCCGCTCATCGGGCCGATCAGCGCCTGGGCCACCGGCTCGAGGAGCGGCACGGGTTTTCCCCGAACTTCGAGCCGCGACGGG
The DNA here is from genome assembly GCA_963801475.1 of uncultured Acidobacteriota bacterium. Taxonomy (GTDB): domain Bacteria; phylum Acidobacteriota; class Thermoanaerobaculia; order UBA5066; family UBA5066; genus DAOMFB01. The sequence continues at coordinate 448,008 of CAWDEX010000001.1, forward strand.
TCGAACCGGACGCCGAACAGGGTGCCGCGACGGAGGAAGACGAGATACCCGTAAGGGACCCAGCGGGCGTCGGTGCCGTCATGGACGAGGAGTTTCCGTTCCTCCGTGTCGAGAACCTGGACGACGACGTTCTCATCGCCCGACGTCCAGATCCGCTGCCGGACGGTGTGGAGCAGCGCGCGCCCCCCGGGAAGCGGTTGGGGAAAATCGTGGGAGACCTCGTCGTCGCGCAACCTCGTCACGACCGTCGGGACCCGCCCGGAAGCCACCGAGGAAATCCCTCCTTCGGAGTCCTCGTAGAAGAGCCGGTCGCCGTCTCCCCATCCGATCCCCAGGCCGCGTGCCAGGCGGCCGTCGAGGACGGTCTCCACGGGTCCGCCCCCGAGCGGAACGCGCCGGATCCCGTCGGTGCTCCAGAAAGCCACCCACTTGCCGTCCGGCGAGACGGCCACGCTCGAAGCCCCTTCCGTACCGTCGAGGGGATAGCCCTCCGGCGCGTCGAGCGGGTGCACGTGGATCTTTGGGATACCGCCCCGGACGCCGACGAAGACGAGGGCTCGCCCGTCCGGCGTCCAGGCCATCGCCGTTCTCGGGCCGGCAGGGGTGTACCTCCGGTCGCGGGGAGGGCCGGCCAGCAGCTCGTCCGCCGGCGCGACGTCGAGAAGGGAGCGGACGACCTGCAGCCGGGAGGCCGCCGGCGCCCGGAGTCCTCCGCGGACGAGGAACGCCAGAAGCGCTCCCGCGGCGAGGAGTCCGGCTCCGGCGAGGAAGTTTCGGAGCCGCGGCCGGCGGCGTTCGGCGGGCCTCGCGGCCGCGCTGCTGACTGCGGATCTCTGGAGGTGCGCGCGGCAGCTGGCGAGGTCGCGGGCGAGATCGCTGGTCGAGTCGTACCGCCCGTCGGGGTCCTTCGAGAGACAACGCTCGATGCACCATCGAAGCTGGGCCGGAAGGCCGGGGGCCGCCGTCTCGAGCGGTTCGGGCTCCGCGTCGAGGATGGCCGCCGCCGTTTCGGCGGCCGAGGCCCCTTCGAAAGGACGCTTCCCGGTCACCATGTGATACAGGAGGGAGCCGAGCGAGAACTGGTCGCTCCGGTAGTCGAGAAGCGCGCCGCGCGCCCGCTCGGGCGAAACGTAGGAGACCCTCTCGAGGGCGAGCTCCTCCCCGGCCGGAGACGGGGCCTTCGGCGAGCGGGTATCTGGAGTGTCCCGCCGGGAGACGTCGTCCCTCGCGACGCCGAAGCCCGCGAGCTTCACGTGGTCGTCCTTCCCGAGAAGCACGCGTCCCGGCCGCAGGTCCCGGTGGACGAATCCGTTCGCGTGGGCGGTGGCGAGCGCGTCGGCGACCTGGACGGCGATGTGGAGGGTCCGGCGGGCGGGAAGCGGGCCGGTGGCGAGAACCTGGCCGAGGAGCTGGCCCTCGAACCACTCGGCGATCGCGTACCGGATCCCGCCGGATTCCCCGACGTCGTAGAGAGCGAGGATGTTCGGGTGAGAAAGGGCCGAGACGGCCTTGTATTCCGACTCGAACCGCCCCAGGGCGCGCTCGTCGCCGGCGACCTCGTCTGGAAGGACCCGGACGAGGACCTCGCGCCCGAGCCGCGTGTCCCGCCCCCGGAAGAACTCTCCGATCCTCTCCTCGTGGTGCCGGGAGAGGACCTCGTAGGGGCCGAGCCGGGTGCCGACGGCGAGGCTCATGTCGGGCTCACTTCGCCCTCTGCGCCCGCGCCTTCAGCTCCTCCCCCCAGCCCTGGACGAGGTGGATCCGCGTGACGGGCGAAGGAGGCGTCGCCGGAGCGAGCCGCACGACGAAGAACCCCTTCCCGTCGGGCGAGACGGCGTAGCACCGGCAGGAGAGGCAGTAGAGGACGAGCGACGGCCAGGAGAAGGCGAACAGGGGCCGGGGCTTTCCGAAGCCGAGGGACGGGCCCGGGCTGACGTCGACGGCCATCATCCGGCGGCTCCCGTCCGGCTCGAGGGGCGACAGGAAGAAGAGCTCGCGCCCGGACGGGCTCCAGGCCGGGCTCCCTCCTCCCTCCAGCGAGACCAGCGAGCGCGGTCCGGGCCCCGGAAACGGCAGGACGTAGACCTCTGTCCGGCCGGTGGCGTCGGATCCGTAGGCCAGCCACCGGCCGTCCGGGGAGAACTCCGGCCACCACTCTTTCTCGGGCGTCTTCAGGAACGGTGCGAACGTCATAGTCCCGTCCTGAAGCGTTCCGATCCAGATGTCGCCGTCCTTGACGACCGCGAGGTGGCGCCCGTCGGGCGACCAGGACGACGGCTCCGCGTCGCTGTGCGACAGCGGCTCCGGTCCGATGGTCCCCTGCCGGAGCTGCCAGGCCAGGTGCCACGCTCCCCCGGTCAGCCAGGTGAACGCCAGGCGCTGCCCGTCGGGGGTCCACCGCGGCCACGCATACTCTCCGGCCCCCGGCAGCCGGGTCGACCTGCCGCTCTCGAGGTCGTGCGTCCAGAGGGCCTGCTCCGTGAGGCTCTGCGTGCCGAACGCGAGCTGCCGGCCGTCCGGCGAGAGCGAAAGAAACGGGAGGTAGCCGCGGCGCGGCGCGTTCAGGGCCTCGACCCGGCCGTGGCGGTCGACCGTGACGACGTCCGCGTCCGGATACGGGCTGGCCGATCCGGGGACGAAGGCGAGCGCGCCGTTCGAGGAGACGGCGAACTGGCCGGCGCCGGTCGCCGCGGCGGTCGCCTGGGCGACCGCTTCCTGGATCGGGACGGGTGTCCCGCGCAGCTCGAGCCGGGAGAGGTCGAAACGGACCCCGAAGAGCGTGCCCCGGCGGAGGAAGACGAGGAACCCCGGGGCGACGTACCGGGCGTCGGCGGCGTCCCGGACGAGAACGCGTCTTTCTCCCGAGTCGAGGCGGAGAAGAGCGACCTCTTCGTCGCCCCAGATCGACTCCCGGTGCCGGACGGTGAAGAGGAGCGCGCGTCCGCCGGGGAGCGGATGGGGTAGGCCGTGTGAGATCTCGTCCTCGGAGAGCCGGGTCAGCGGCTGCGGGTCGTGATCGGGCTGGATCAGGAAGATCGCCTTCCCGTTCAGGGAGCAGAAGATTCGCCCGTCGCCGGACCATCCCATCCCGTGATGCAGGCCCGTCGCGTGCTCCGCGAGGACCGCCGCGGGCCCTCCGCCGATCGGAACGCGTCGGATCTCGTCCCCGGCGAAGTAGGCGACCCCCTTCCCGTCCGGGGAGACGGCGACGGAGCGGGCCTCCTCCGTTCCGTCGAGGACGCGCGCTTCGGGGGCGTCGAGGGCGCGTACGTAGAGCCGCGGGACGCCGGCCCGGAGGCCGACGAAGACGAGAGCCCGCCCGTCCGGCGTCCAGGCCAGGGAAGTCATCGAGCCGGCGGGCGAGCGTCCGGCGCCGGCGACGCTGCGGGCGTCCAGCTCCTCCGCCGGGGCGACGTCGAGGAGAGAGCGGACGACGGTCCGGGAATCCGCCACCGGCGCGAGCCGCCGTCCGGCCAGCGTGGCGAGGAGAGCTCCCACGGCGATCAGCCCGAGGCCCGACGCCGCCGTCCGGAGCCGGCGACGCAAGACGCCGGCCGAAACCGCCGGCGTGCGGCGCTCGGCCGCGTCGGACAGGTGCTCCCGGCAGGTGGCGAGATCGCGGGCGAGGTCCCGCGTCGAGAAGTACCGGTCGGTCGGATCCTTCGCGAGGCAGCGTTCGACGACCCGGCGGACGGGCTGGGGGACGGCGGGAGCGACGGAGTCGAGCTCCTCGGGCTCGTCGCGGAAGATGGCCGCCATCGTCTCGGCGGACGAGCCGCCCCGGAAGGGCCTGCGGCCCGAGAGCATCTCGTAGAGGAGCGCGCCGAGGGAGAACTGGTCGCTCCGGAAGTCGACCGCCTCGCCCCTCGCCTGCTCGGGCGACATGTAAGCGACGGTCCCCGGCGTGCGCCCCGGCCTGGAGAGGTTCGGGTCCGTGGGGGCGCGGGAGTCGCTGCTCTCGCGGCGCGGCACGCCGCGCCGGGCGATGCCGAAGTCGAACAGCGTGACGTGTCCTTCGGGGCCGAGGAAGACGTTGTCCGGCTTGACGTCCCGGTGGACGAGGCCGATCTCGTGGGCCGCGGCGAGGGCGTCGGCGACCTGGACGGCGACCTCGAGCGCGCGGGGGACCGGAAGGGGCCCGCGCGAAAGGGCGTGACGGAGGCTCTCCCCCTCGAGCAGCACCGTGACGGCGTAGTGGACGCCGCCCGATTCACCGACGTCGTGGATCGCGAGGATGTTGGGGTGAGACAGGGCGGCGACGGCCCTGGCTTCGTTCTCGAACCGTGCCAGCGCGCGCTCGTCGACGGCGTCCTCGTCGGGGAGGACCTTGATGGCGACGTCGCGCTCCAGCCGCGTGTCCCGGGCGCGCCAGACCTCGCCCATTCCCCCCGCGCCCAGCGGGCAGATCACCTCGTAAGGCCCGAGTCTCAGCCCGGCAGAGAGGCTCATTCGTGGCCCCCCGGGTCGGAGGAAGGGTCGGAACGTGCGCCCCCTCCGCGCGCCCGACTCGTGCCGGCCGCCCGTCGTGGTTCTACTGAGAGGATTCTATGCCCGCGCCAAGTCGGAGCGTCAACGCCCCCGGGCCCGGTTCAGGAGGGAATCGATCTCGCCCTGGCGGGCGGCGAGGGCCGTGGCGCCCCCTTCCCCCCGGGCGGCGGAGGCGAGGTCGGAGAGCGAGGTCCGCATCAGGCCGAGCGCCTGCATGGCATTCCCCGACGCCAGACAGGCCGACTCCGCCGCGGAGATGGCGGTGCGCGTCTCGGCCTCGAGGCGGCTCCATTCGCCCTGTTCGACGGGCGGGCGGCCGACCACGGCTGCCGCGGCGGCGAGGCTGGAGTTCGCGCGGTCGGCGTAGAGAAAGCAGTCCGACGACACGACTTCGGACGCCGCCTCGGCGTTCGGATTCCCCGGCGGTGGCCCGGCACTCTTCTGGTTGACGTAGTACCAGATCCCGAACAGGACGATGATGGCGACGAGGAGGCGTCCCCACATGGCGGCATCCTCCTCCGCCCGGCGGGCTCTGGCAAGGGGGCCGTCTTCCCGGAACCGGTCCGGGGGGGTCTGCGTATCTGGAGGAGAGCGTCCCGAGGGCCGCGCCTGGAGGCACCCCACATGAAGCCGTCCCGCATCACCCGGACCGTCCTCTTTCTCCTGGCCGCCACGCTCCTCCTTCTCCCGTTCTTCGCGGCTGCCGCGCCGGTCACGAAGGAGTTCCGGAAGGACGTCGTTCCGAAGCCGGGGACCCTCGTCGTCCTCGAGAACCTCGCCGGTAAGGTCACGGTGGAGGGGAAGAAGGATGGCCCGGTCGAGATCCTCGCCACGATTCACGCCGAGAGCGGCGAGCTGCTGGAGCAGCTTCCGATCGAGGTGACGGAGAGCGGCGGCCGGATCGAGGTGACGGCGAAGTACCCGGTCGACCGGCACGACGTCTACCGCTACGCCGGCGAAGGGAGCGGCGGGAGCGGCTGGGGCTCCACGTCGACGACGTATCTCGGCCGGAGCGTGAAGGTCGTGTCGGGAGGCTCGTCCCGGGGCGTCGAGCTGTGGGTCGACTTCGCCCTCCGCCTTCCGTCGCAGACGGGGGCGAACCTCTCGAATGCCGTCGGGTCGATCGTCGCGACGAACGTGGACGGCCCGGTGACGGCGCGGTCGGGCTCCGGGAACGTCCGGATCGAGGGGGGCGAGGGGCAGACGACGGCGCGCTCCGGAAGCGGGAACGTCGGGCTCACGGGGCGCAAGGGAAGCGTCGAGGCCCGGACGGGTTCGGGCGACATCTCCATGTCGGACATCGGCGGGAGCGTCATCCTCAACACCGGATCGGGAGACGCCCGCCTGGACGGAGTCACCGGGCCCGTCGACGCCCACACCGGCTCGGGCAACGTGACGATCCGGCGGCAGGACGGCGAACGGCTCCGGGTGCGGACGGGGTCGGGCGAGATCACCCTCGACGGCGCCCGGGGGAGCTTCGCCTTCGACACCGGCTCCGGCGACATCAAGGGGACGTCGCTGACGGTCGCCGGAGCCCTCGCCGTCAGCACGGGGAGCGGAGACGTGGAGCTCTCGGGGGATTTCGCTGGCCTCGCCGACGCAGAGCTCGGGACGGGCAGCGGCGACGTCCTCCTCCGCATGTCGAAGGCCCCCGGGATGAGCCTCGACTGCCACTCGTCCTCGGGCAACATCGACGTCGACGTCGCCGGGACGAGGCTCCGTGCGGAGAAGAAGCTGGAGCTGGCCGTGGCCGGCGGCGGCGTACCGGTGAAGGTGAGAACCTCGAGCGGGAGCATCCGGATCGCCGGAAAGTAACGTCCCGGCCCGTCCGGTCGTAGACTTGCCCCGGTGCCCGACGCGTCGCGTTCCTTCAGCGAGGAGCTGGTCTTCGTCGACAGCGAGGACCGGCTGTCGCTTCACGGCCTTTTCTTCCGCCCGGCCTCGCCGACGGCGAACATCCCGGTCCTCTGGATCCACGGGCTCTACGCCTCGTTCTACGACAACATGTACGTGGCGCTCGGGCGGGAGATGGCGAGCCGCGGCTACGTCTTCCTCTCGGTCAACACGCGGGGACACGACTTCGGCGCCGCGCTCCGGAATCCGAACGGCGTGCCCGTCACGGGGGGGAGCGGCTGGGAGCGGCTGGAGGAGTCGCCGCGGGACGTGGCCTCCTGGGTCGATTTCCTCGCGGCGTCGGGCTACCGGCGGGTCGTCGTGGCGGGCCACGGGCTCGGCGCGCGGAAAGCGGCGTTCTACGTCACCGAGCGGCACGACGCGCGCGTCGTCGGCCTCGTCGCGGCCTCGCCCATCGTCCTGAAGTACCCCGGCGGCGCGCCGACGGACGAGGAGCGAAACCTCCTGGCGGCGGCGCGGCAGATGGTGGCCGCGGGGCGCGGATGCGACCTGATGCCGTGGCCTCCCGAAGGGTGCAGCATAAGCGCCGCCACCTACCTCGACCACGAGGACCCGGACGCCCCGTTCTCCAACGTCTTCAGCCTGACCGGGCATTCGCGGACCTCGCCGCTCTCCGAGGAGCTGAAGATCCCGATCCTCGCCTTCTTCGGCTCCCAGGAGCGAAGCTCCGATGGACGGGACCGCGGGGGCGAGCTGGGCCTCTTCCGGCACGGCGCCCGCTCGTCGCCGCAGGTCTCCATCACGCTGGTCCGCGGGGCCGACTACTGGTACACCGGCCGCGTCAGCGCCGTGGCGGACATCCTCGCGAAGTTCGTCATGGGCCTTCCGGCCGCGTGAGCCCCGCGCCGCTTCGGTAGACTCCACGGGCCGTGACGACCGAGTGGGATTACCTGATCGTGGGTTCGGGCTTCGGAGGAAGCGTCAGCGCCCTCCGGCTCGTCGAGAAGGGGTACCGCGTCCTCGTCCTCGAAAAGGGGAAGCGCTTCACGCCGGACGAGTACCCGAAGACGAACTGGAACGTGAAGAAGTTCTTCTGGGCGCCGTCGGTCGGCTGCCGGGGGCTCTTCAAGATGACGTTCCTCCCGAACGTGACGGCCCTGACGGGCGTCGGCGTCGGCGGCGGGTCGCTCGTCTACGCCAACACCCTTCCGATCCCGAAGGACGACTTCTTCACCTCGCCGTCGTGGGGGCGCCTCGCGGACTGGAAGCGGGAGCTCTCGCCGCACTACGACGTCGCCCGGCGGATGCTCGGCACGGCGCGCAACCCGCTGCTGACGAGACCGGACGAGGTGCTGCGCGACGTCGCGACGGAGATCGGGCGGTCGTGGCACCCGACGGACGTGGCCGTCTGGTTCGGGACGCCGAAGGAGACCGTCCCCGACCCCTTCTTCGGTGGCGAGGGGCCCGAGCGGACGGGCTGCGAGTCCTGCGGCGGCTGCATGATCGGCTGCCGGCACGGCGCGAAAAACACGCTCGACAAGAACTACCTCTGGCTCGCGGAGAGGCGCGGGCTCGTCATCGAGGCCGACACCGAGGTGACCTGGGTGAAGCCGCTCCCCGGCGGAGGCTACGAGATCTTCGCGCGGCGCGGGCGGTCGATCCTGCCGGCGCTCCGGAAGCCCAGGAGCTACGCGGCGCGGAACGTGATCTTCGCGGGCGGCGTGCTCGGCTCCGTCGAGCTGCTCCTGAAGCTGAAGGAGAGCCCGGACGGCCTGCCGAACCTCTCCGACCGCCTCGGCGATTTCGTCCGGACGAATTCCGAGGTGCTGATGGGGGTCGTGAGCGACAAGAACGAGGACCTCTCTGCCGGAATCGCGATCGGCTCGATCATCCAGACCGACGAGCACTCGCACCTCGAGCCGGTCCGGTACCCCGCGGGCTCGGGCGTCTTCCGGCTCCTCGCGATGCCGCACGCTCCGGGGGACACGATCCTCGAGCGCTTCGGGGCGTCGCTGGGGATCCTCCTGCGCGAGCCGCTCCGAACGCTGAAGGCGTGGCTCACCCCCGACTGGGGGAAGCACACGATGATCCTCCTCTACATGCGGACGGTGGAGGGGACGATCCGGATGAAGCTCGGGCGAGGCATCCGGACGGGCTTCCGGCGGGGCGCGACGACGGTGCACGGGAGCGGCCCGCAGGCCAAGGCCTCCATCCCCGAGGCGACGGAACTGGCCAAGAAGGTGGAGACGCGGCTCGGCGGCTTCACGCAGAGCCTCCTGACCGAGACGCTCCTCGGCATCCCGACGACGGCGCACATCCTCGGCGGCTGCTGCATGGGGGACTCCAGGGAGAACGGCGTCATCGACAGCGGCCATCGGGTCTTCGGCTACGACGGGCTCTACGTCATCGACGGCTCGGCGATGTCGGCCAACCCCGGCGTCAACCCGTCGCTCACGATCACGGCCCTCGCCGAGCGGGCGATGACGTTCATCCCGCCGAAGGAAGGCGCGGCGCTTCCGAAGCCCGCTCCGCTCCCGCCGTCGCTCCTCCCGGCGGCCTGACCCGCGGCCGATCCGGCCGACGGGCCGCTGCCGGCCCGACGGCCATCACGCCGGCCCGGCTAGACTCCGGCGGCAGGATCGATCCATCGCCGTGAAAGTCCTCCGCTGGCTCCTCGTCTTCGTCCCGCTGGCGTTCGTCGCCGAGTGGGTTTTCCACTCGCCGGGGCTCGCCTTCGTCTTCTCGTGCCTCGGGCTCCTGCCGGTGGCCGGTCTTCTCGGCGAGGCGACGGAGGAGCTCTCGCATCACACGGGGGAGCGGGTCGGCGGCCTCCTGAACGCCACGCTCGGGAACGCCGCCGAGCTGATCATCACGGTCGTCGCCCTCCGGGCCGGAAGAGTCGAGCTGGTGAAGGCGTCGATCATCGGCTCCATCCTCGGAAACCTCCTCCTCATCCTCGGCTTCTCGCTGCTCGTCGGCGGGCTGAAGAACGGCCTCCAGAAATTCGACTCGCGGGCCGCCGGGACGGCCTCGACGATGATGTTCCTCTCGGTCATCGGGATGCTGATCCCGACTTTCTTCGAGGTCGTCCACAAGGTCCAGCGGGGGCTCCCGCTCTTCTCGGAGTCGTCCGACGCGCGCCTCGACCGGCTCTCCCTCGGGGTGGCGGCCGTGCTGATGGCCGTCTACGTCCTTTCGCTCGTCTTCTCCTTCACGACGCCGTCGCGCGGCATCGCGCAGGAGGTCGGGGTGACGCACGAGGGCGCGTCGGCGCCGGCGCGCTGGAGCGTCCGCGTCTCGGCGGCGGTCCTCGCCGGCGCGACGGCCGCCACCGTCGCCCTCTCGGAGATCCTCGTCGGGGCGGTCGAGCCGGTCGTCCGGCAGACCGGCCTGTCGGAGGTGTTCCTCGGCATCGTCCTGATCCCCCTGATCGGCAACGTGGCCGAGCACCTCGTCGCCGTCTCGACGGCCTGGAAGAACCGGATGGAGCTGTCCCTCGCGATCTCGCTCGGCTCCAGCCAGCAGATCGCCCTCTTCGTGGCTCCTCTCCTCGTCTTCGTCTCGCTCCTCTTCGGGAACGAGATGACCCTCTTCTTCAACCCGTTCGAGGTCGGCGTCCTCGCCCTGTCCGTCCTGATCGCCGGGCAGGTGTCCGCCGACGGCGAGTCGAACTGGCTGGAGGGGGTGCAGCTTATCGTCGTCTACGCCATCGTCGCGATGGCCTTCCTCTGGCTCTGAGGGCGCCGCCTCAGTCCTTCTTCGGCGGAGCGTCCGAGAGGGTTTGCAGGAAGGCGACGACGGCGTTCTCCTCGTCGTCGGTCAGGCCGAGGTTCCCCATGCGGGCGCTGTTCAGGTTCACGCTCGTCTCGGGCATGGGCCAGCAGGAGACGCCGGGCTTCACGTCCTCCTCGCCGCACGGCGGGAGGACGTCGCGCGTGTTGTAGAAGTGGACCGTCTCCTTCAGGCTCTTGAAATAGCCGTTGTGCCCGAAGCACTTCACGAATCCCGGCGACGGCCGCAGATCGACGTTCCGGAGCGTCGGGGTCTTGTGCTTCCCGATCTCGCCCCGCGCCCGGTAGCGGTAGGCCGGCACGCCCTGGAGGAAGCCGCCGAGGCCCAGGTCGGTCCACCCGGCGCCGAGGGGATTCGCGGAACGGTTCGCGTAGAACGGATTCGAGGGGTTACGCGGGACGCCCACGTTGTCGTACCCGAAGTCGGTGAAGAGCGGCGGCTTTCCGTCCGGACCCGGGCGGCTCGTGTGGCAGGTCGAGCACTTCGCCTTCCCCTCGAAGAGGGCCAGTCCACGCGCCTCCTCGGGCGACAACGCCGCCCTCCCGGCAAGATGGGAATCGTATTTCGATGCGAGGCGGTCGACTTCCTTCGAACCCTCGTACGCCGCGATGGAGCGGCTGACGTTGGCGAAGGCCTTCGCGGCGTCGGCGCAGGCGTCAGCCCCCCAGACCTCGCGAAAGAGCGGCGCGTAGTTCCCGGAGCAGACGGACGCGACGACGGCGGCGGCGTCCGGCAGCGCCTGCTCCATCGGGTTGAGAAAGGGTCCGACGGCCTGGTCGGCGGCGGCTGAGCCGAACAGCTCGCCGGTGGCCCGGCCGTCCCAGAAGTGGCCCCCCTCGTAGTCTCCGGTCGCGGTCCGGTGGAGCTTCGGCGACGCCGTCGAATAGGCGACGCTGGGAGGCTTCCGGTTTCCGAAGCGTCCGGTGACCGAGCCCTCGTAGACGCCGCCCCCCCTGTTGGCCGCCTCGTCAGGACCGGTCCAGCCGACCTCCGGCGCGTGGCAGGAGGCGCACGACTGGTTTCGGTTCAGGGAAAGGTCCCTGTCGAAGAAGAGGCGCTTCCCGAGCTTCTCGGCCGGCGTCAGGTCTTCGGCCGGACACGGAAACGGGGCGAGGACGACGGCGAGAAGGACGGCGAAGGAAACGAAAGTCGGAAGTCGTCGCATGGAGCGAACCTCCTCTCGGTCGGACAAAGAACGCCGCAAGGCGCCGGTCCGGACCGGAGAGGCCCCCCTGTCCCCTCCGCGTGCTCCGGGCCGGAGGCCGCGCGAAGAGACGCCGCCATCTTAGCGCCGGTCAGGCGCGGGGCGGGACGACGTAGAGGAGGATCGCGACGTAGTGGCAGGCGCTCCCGGCGAGGACGAAGACGTGCCAGACGGGGTGCGCCCAGCGGAACTTCCGGTCCAGGGCGTAGAAGGCGACCCCGACGGAGTAGATGACGCCCCCCGCGACGAGCCAGGCGACGCCGGCCGGCGGCACGGCGGCCGTCAGCGGCTTCCACGCCACGACGATGCACCACCCCATGACGAGGTAGAGGGCCGTCGAGAGGACCGGGAGCTTCCCGGTCCAGATCGACTTGAAGACGATCCCGAGGATCGCGAGCGACCAGATGACGCCGAAGAGAGACCATCCCCACGTCCCGTGGAGGCTGACGAGGAGGAAGGGCGTGTAGCTTCCGGCGATGACGAGAAAGATCGCCGCGTGGTCGAGCCTCCGGAAGACTCCCTTGACGCGCGGACTCCGGAATGCGTGGTAGAGGGTCGAGACCGTATAGAAGACGACGAGACTCGTCGCGAAGACGCCGCAGGAGACGACGACCCAGGCATCGCCCCGGAGGGACGCGAGCGTGATCAGGATGGCAGCGCCCGCGGCGAAGAGCACGGCACCCAGGCCGTGCGTGACGGCGTTCGCGATCTCTTCGGCGCGGGAGGCGTGAAGGTGGGGCGGGGAAGGGCTCATCCGTCTAGACTTCGCCCCCATGATGCACCTCTTTCGAAACGCCCTCCTCGCGGCGGCGATCGTGCTCGCGGCACCCTCTCCGGGCGCGCCCCCCGCGTGGCCTCCGGTCTCGCTTCCACCGATGCGTGAGCAGGACGCGATCCGGCAGGAGTGGCTGAAGATCCGCCTCGAGCGCGTGCTGCCGACCGTGATGCGGAAGCACGGAATTCCGATGTGGATCGTCGCGAACCGCGAGTACGACGAGGACCCCGTCTTCCTGTCGCTCGTCTCGCCCTCCTCGATGTCGGCCCGGCGGCGGACGATCCTGGTCTTCTTCGACCGTGGCCAGGAAAAGGGGGTGGAGCGCCTCGCCCTCGGGGGCGGCGGAAGCCGCGGCCTCTACCGCGTCTACCGGGACCCGGAGCTGGAGGCGCGCGAGCTCTGGGGGCAGGCGCAGTGGGCGCTTCTCCGGAAGCTGGTCGACGAGCGGAAGCCGGAGCGGATCGCCGTCGACGTCTCCGCGACGCACGCCTTCGCGGACGGCCTCTCCGCGGGGGAGCGCGAAGCGCTCGAGGCGGCGCTGGGGCCCTGGGCGGCGAAGCTCGTCCGCGCCGAGCTGCTGCCGCTCGAGTACCTCGAGACGCGCCTTCCGGAGATGCTCCCGACGTGGCGGACGATGCAGCAGATCGCCCACGCGATCATCGCGCGCGCCTTCTCGCCGGAGGTCATCACGCCGGGGAAGACGACGACCGAGGACGTCGTCTGGTGGATGCGGCAGACCGTGAACGACCTCGGCCTCGGAGAGTGGTTTCCGCCCAGCGTCGACCTGCAGCGCGAAGGCCTCGCGGCCGACGGGCCGCTCGGAGAGCGGAAGGCCCTCGTCATCGAGCGGGGCGACGTCCTCCACTGCGACTTCGGGATCCGCGCGATGGGGATGACCACGGACACGCAGCACATGGCCTACGTCCTCAGGGAGGGCGAGGCCGATGCGCCGGAGGGCCTGAAGAAGGCGCTGGCGCGCTCCAACCGGCTCCAGGACCTCCAGCTCGCCCGGTTGAAGCCGGGGAAGACGGGAAACGAGGTCCTCGCCGAAACGCTCGCCGCCATGAAGGCCGAGGAGATCGACGGCAGCGTCTACTCGCACCCCATCGGCGACCACGGGCACGGTGCGGGGCCGGTCATCGGTCTCTGGGACCGCCAGCAGGGAGTGCCGGGGCGCGGCGACGTGCCGCTGCTGCCGAACAGCTGGTTCGCCGTCGAGCTGCAGGCGACGACGCCGGTCCCGGAATGGAAAGGGCAGAAGCTCCGCTCGTCGCAGGAAGAGGATGCCGTCCTCGGCGAGGACGGGACGGCCCGCTGGGCCCTCGAACGGCAGACGAAATTACACCTCGTCCGCTGAGGCGGACCGGGCGCCTCAGCCGGCGTCCGGGGGCGGCGCCAGCCCGGGAGGCGGTCCCACGGAGGCCGCGCGCGCCTTCTCGTCCCGCGAGAGGTTCCAGAGGATCAGGACGAAGGCGACGATCGCGACGTCGATGAGCGAGAAGCCGAGCAGGAATTGGCCGAAGACGAGCTTCCCGATTCCGAAGAGCGCCGAGTAGACGAGGACGATCCCGAGGAACCAGTTCGCCAGCGACATCGCCCCGCCGGGAATCTCCTCCCGGCCGAGCCCGAGCCGCTTCGAAACGTGCGCCCATCCCGGCCCGCCCGGCCGGACGCGCCGGTAGAACCCGTCGAGCGTCGCGTCGGGCTCGGGCTTCGTCAGGAACGTCACGGCCACCCAGACGACGGTCGAGACCGCCACGGTCACGAGCATCACGAGGGCCTGCACCCGGAACTCCTCCGCGTCGAAGAGCGCGTGCTCGCGCGGATACGGGTTCGTGATCATCGCCATCGCGCCGAGCGAGACGACCATCGAGGAGAGCATGGCGCTGATCTCGCTCCAGGCGTTGATCCGCCACCAGTACCACCGAAGGATCAGGACCAGCCCCGTCCCGCTCCCGAGCGCGAGCAGGAAGCGCCACGCCTTCTCGATCGTCGTGAGGTTCATCGTGACGACGATGGAAGCGAGGAACAGCAGGACGGTCGCGAGGCGTCCGACGAGAACGTAGTGTTTCTCCTCGGCGTCCTTCCTGAGGAAGCGCTTGTAGATGTCCCCGACGAGGTAGCTCGCCCCCCAGTTCAGGTGCGTCCCGACGGTGGACATGTAGGCCGCCGCGAAGCCGGCCAGCATGAAGCCCTTCCAGCCGGCCGGCATCAGGTCGACCATCGCTTGCACGTAGGCCGCTTCGCGGTCCATCTTCCCGCCGACGAGAACGCCGCCGGGGTAGAGCAGGACCGTGCAGAGGCCCGTCACGATCCAGGGCCACGGGCGGAGGGCGTAGTGCCCGACGTTGAAGAAGAGGGTCGCGAGGACGCCGTCCTTCTCCGTCCGCGCCGAGAAGATCCGCTGGGCCACGTAGCCGCCGCCCCCCGGCTCGGCGCCGGGGTACCACGCGGCCCACCACTGGACGGCGAGGAACGTCAGCATGGCGATCGCCGGCATCCAGACCGAGCCGGCGGGGGGAAGGACGGAGAGAGCGGCGTCGGCGCTGCCGAAGTGGAGGACGAGCCCGTCCTTCAGCGCCGCCATGCCACCCACCTTCTTCACGGCGAACCAGGCCAGCACGATGACCGCCGACATCTTGATGACGAGCTGGACGAGATCGGTCCAGAGGACCGCCCACATGCCCGCCGCCGCCGAGTAGCCGACGGTGATGACGAAGCAGAGACCGACCGCGAGGAACGGGTCGACGCCGAGCGACACCTGGAGGATCTTCACCATCGCGAGCGTCACCCAGCCGAGGATGATCAGGTTGATCGGCAGGGCGAGGTAGAGCGCGCGGAAGGCGCGGAGGAAGGTCGCCGGCGCGCCGCCGTAACGGATCTCGGCGAACTCCACGTCGGTCATGACGTTGGCGCGGCGCCAGAGCCGCGCGTAGAGGAAGACGGTCAGCGTTCCGCTCATGACCATGTTCCACCAGAGCCAGTTCCCCGCCACGCCGTGCGCCGCCACGAGCCCCGTCACGACGAGTGGCGTGTCGGCGGCGAAGGTCGTGGCGATCATCGCCGCGCCGGCCAGCCACCACGGCACGGCGCGCCCCGCCACGAAGTACTCGGAGAGTGACTCGCCCCCCTTCTTTGTGAACCGGATCCCGACGCCGATCGAGAGGGCGAAGTAGGCGACGACGATGGCCCAGTCGAGGAGGGTGAGCGTCATGCGCGGATGTTAAGCGGTGGCGCGGCTCTCCCGCCGGTTCAGCATCACGACGACGCACGCCGTCCCCGCCGCCGCGGCGAGGTGCTTCAGCGGATGGCCCCCGATGACGACGAGGAGAGAACGGATCTCGACATCGAAGTGCTCGAACAGGAGCGCGGCGCCGTAGCCGGCGAGGAGACCGAGCATCCAGGAACCGCCGGCGTAGCGGCTCCTGAAGAACAGAGTCGAAATGACGACGACGAGGATGGCCGCGACCTGAAGGAAGATGTAGGGACGGAGATCCTCGAAGAGGCGCCAGAAGAGGACGGTCGCGAGACCGAAACCGACGAGGGGGAAGAGGAGGCGGCGGCCCATCTCCGGGTCGATGCGCTCCGCGAGGACGGTCGCCACGAGCGACGTGAAGGCCACGGTCATCGGAAGGCGGTCCCAGAAGAGCGTCGCGTCGTTCGGCAACCCGTGGTACCAGGCCGAACCGAAGGCGGTCGCTGTGATCGCAGCGAAGAAGAGTGCGTACGGACGCCGTTCGCGGGCTTCCGCGAAGGCGGGACGTGCCTGCGCCGAGAAGGTGGCCGCGAGCCCCCAGAGACCCACGGCCAGAAACGCGAGATTCGAGAGAACGTTCGTCGCGTTCGGGATGCCGCCGAGGGGCTCGGTGTCGGCGAAGCGGTGGTAGTTCTGGTCCTGGCCCTTCGGCACGACGACGAAGACCGCGACGAGAAGGACCAGCGCGGCGACGCCGAGAAGACGCGCCCGTCGGAGCGAACGGCCGTCCACGGCGGCGATGCTACGCCGACACCCGATGCTAGGATCGCCGCGTTGCCCACCCCTCGCGGTTCTTCGCCGCATCCCCGAAAGGCCTCAGAGATGACGATGAAGTGTTCCATCCGTCTCGCGCTCGCCCCGGCTCTCCTCGCCCTCCCGCTCTTCGGTGCCGCGGCGCCCGGGTCTCCAACGGGCTCTGCGACGCCCCCCGACACGCTCTCGGAGCGATTCGACGGGATGAAGCTCCGCTGCATCGGGCCGTTCCGGGGCGGACGCGTGACCGCCGTGACCGGCGTGAGGGGCCAGCCGATGGTCTTCTACTTCGGCGGAACCGGAGGCGGCGTCTTCAGGACGACCGACGGCGGGGCGACGTGGGAGCCGGTGTCGGACAAGGACTTCCGGACCGGCTCCGTCGGCGCCATCGCGGTGGCCGAATCCGACCCGAACGTCGTCTACGTCGGGACCGGCGAGTCGTGCATCCGGGGCAACACTTCGGCCGGCGACGGGGTCTACAGATCGGTCGACGCGGGGAGGACGTGGAAGAACGTCGGCCTGGCCGACTCCCGGCAGATCTCGCAGGTGATCGTCCATCCGAAGGACCCGGAGACCGTCTGGGTCGCGGCGCAGGGGCATGCCTGGGGGCCGAACGCCGAGCGCGGCGTCTTCAAGTCGACGGACGGTGGGAAGAGCTGGCGGAAGCTCCTCCATGTCGACGAGACGACCGGGGCGGGCGATCTCGCCCTCGACCCGGGAAACCCGCGAATCCTCTACGCGGCGATGTGGCAGCACGTCCGCCGCCCGTGGACGATGGAGAGCGGCGGCCCCTCCTCGGGCCTCTGGAAGTCGACCGACGGCGGCGAGACGTGGAAGAAGCTCGCGGGCGGCCTCCCCGAGGGAATCGTCGGGAAGATCGGCGTCGCCGTGTCGGCCTCGCGCCCGGATCGGGTCTTCGCCCTCGTGGAGGCGGAGAAGGGCGGTCTTTTCCGCACGGACGACGGCGGCGAGAAGTGGACGCGCGTCTCGGAGAACCGGAACCTGATTCAGCGGGCCTGGTACTACACGCACGTCTTCGCCCACCCGAAGAACCCCGACGTCGTCTACGTTCTCAACGTGAACGCGTGGCGGTCCGGGGACGGCGGACGCTCCTTCCAGAAGATGCGGATCCGTCACGGCGACCACCACGACCTCTGGATCGACCCGGACGATCCGGACCGGATGATCGAGGGGGACGACGGGGGGGCGACGATCTCCTTCAACGGCGGGAGGAGCTGGACGACCGAGGACAACCAGCCCACGGCGCAGATCTACCGTCTCGCGACGGACGACCGTTTCCCGTACTGGGTCTACGGGGCCCAGCAGGACAATTCCGACGTCGCCATCCCGAGCGCCGTGCCGGGCCGGACCATCGACCGGACCGAGTGGTACCCGGCCGGCGGCGGCGAGAGCGGCTGGACGCAGCCGGACCCGCGGAATCCCGACGTCATCTGGGGCGGAAGCTACGGCGGCGAGATCACGCGGTACGACCGGAAGACGCGGCAGTCGCGCGTCGTCACGGCCTGGCCGCAGCCGATCGACGGGCAGGCGACGCGCGACCTGAAGTACCGGTTCAACTGGAACGCCCCGATCCTCGTCTCGAAGCACGACCCGAGAGTCGTCTACCACGCGGCGCAGAAGCTCCTTCGCTCGACGGACGAGGGGACGACGTGGGAGGAGGCCAGCCCGGACCTGACCCGGAACGACCTGTCGAAGCAGGGCTACCCGGGCGGGCCGATCACCCGCGAGATCACGGGAGTCGAGACCTATCCGACGATCTTCTGCCTCGCCGAGTCGCCGCGGGAGAAGGACTCTCTCTGGGCCGGGACCGACGACGGCCTCGTCTGGGTCACGCGCGACGGGACGAAGACGTGGCAGAACGTGACGCCGGGACAGCTCTCTCCCGTTCGCGGTGTCGGTGGCAGCAGCAAGCGGGGGGTCCGGGGGGCGAGCAACGAACAGCCCCCCGGCGAGCGGATGCCGGAGACGGTCCAGGTCAACGTCATCGAGGTGTCGTCCCGCGAGCCGGGGACGGCGTACGTGGCCGCCGTGAATTACAGGTTCGACGACGACCGGCCCTTCGTCTACCGGACGAACGACTGGGGGAAGAGCTGGACGAAGATCGTTAACGGGCTTCCGAAGGAGTCCTTCGTCCGGGTCGTTCGCGAGGACCCGGTGCGGAAAGGGCTCCTCTACGCCGGGGCGGAGACGGGGCTCTTCCTGTCGTTCGACGACGGCGCGAGCTGGCAACCCTTCCCGCGGAACCTTCCGGCCGTCCCGATCACCGACCTCGCGGTGAAGAACGGCGACCTCGTCGTGGCGACGCAGGGGCGCTCGTTCTGGATCCTCGACGACCTGACGCCCCTCAGGACCTGGAAGCCCGAGATCGCCGACGAGGCCGCGTTCCTCTTCCCGCCGCGCCCGACGCCGCGAATGAGGACCTGGACGGACGACGGCACCGGCTCGTCGTCGCTCCTCGCGGGGCAGAACGGCCCCGGGGGCGTCGTCGCCTGGTACTGGCTGAAGACCGTCCCGAAGGAATCGGAGGCGGACAAGCCGAAGACCGTCCTCGAGTTCCGCCAGGGAGACCGTCTTCTCCGGAAGTTCACGAGCGAGAAGAAGGAGACCGGGGACGACGCCGAGAAGGACGACGAGGACGGGGGGGACAAGCCGATCGAGCCGAAGGCGGGATTGAACCGTCTCGTCTGGGACATGCGTCTCCTCGTCCCGGAGATCTCCACCTCGAAGGAGACGTTCGGGGACTACCCGCCCGAGGGCCCGAAGGTGATTCCGGGGAGTTACACGGTCCGGCTCGTGACGAGGGCCGGCACGAAGGAGGAGAAGGTCCTCGAGCAGAGCTTCTCCGTCATTGCGGATCCGCGCGGGACGGCGCCGGAGGCGGACCTCCGGGCGCAGTACGAGCTCCTACTGGCGATTCGCGGAGATCTCGAGCGGTCCCACGACCTTCTCCGGAAGATCCGGGAGACGCGCGCCCAGGCGAAGGAGCTGGCCGGACGCGCCGAGCGGCTCGGGAAGAGCGCGCTCGAGAAGCCGGAGAAAGCGCTCTCCGCGAAGCTGACGGCCCTCGAGGAGAAGATCATCAACCCGAAGATCAAGGCGAACCAGGACACGCTCAACTTCACGCCGAAGCTCGACTTCCAGATCTCCGCGCTCGCAGGGTTCGTCGACAGCGCGGACGCGAAGCCGACGGCCGCGTCGTTCGCGCGGCGGACGGAGCTGGTGGCCCAGCTCGACGCGGTGTCGAAGGATTTCGACGGCGTCGTCGGGAACGAGCTCGCGGCGTTCAACAGGGCGGTCGAGGAGGCGGTAATCCCGCCGGTCGCGGTCCTGCCGAGTAAGAAGTAGACGGAACATGCTCGCGGTCCTCGCGGGCCTCCTCGTCTGGGTCCCGGCGCTCCTCGGCTGGGGCGACGCGGTGCTACCGGCCCTCCTCGGTGCGCGCCTCCGCGAGGACGACGAGGCGGCGTTCGCCCTGTCCGGCTTCGCCGGGCTGGGGGCCCTCGCGACCCTCGGCGCCGCGCTGAACCTCCTCACGGGACTGGGGCCGGGGCTCTCGGCCGCCGCCGCTCTCGGCGGACTGGCGCTCTTCGTCCGCGGCAGGGCCGGCGCCTTCCGCGGGCTCTCGCGAGGCGACGCGGCGGCCCTCGGTGCGCTTCTCCTCGTCCTCGCCCTCTTCGCCTCCGGGCCGATCCGCCTGTACGACACGGCGCTCTACCACCTGCAGGCCGTCGCGTGGTCCACGGCGGGACCGATCCCCGCGGGCCTCGCGAATCTCCATCGCCGCCTCGGCCTCGACTCGCTCTTGTTCCCGCTGGCGGCCCTTCTCGAGCTGCCCGGCCTCGCCCGACGCGGGGCGTCCTTCGCCCCGGCGCTCGCCTTCTTCTTCTTCGGGGCCGCGGTCTGGGCCGCCGGTCGGAAGGCGGTCAGGGGCGTGGCCGGGCCGGCAGACCTTCTCCTGGCCTTCGGAGTCCTCCCTCTCGCCGTTCTCGTCGCGAGCGATGGAGTCCCCTCGCTCTCGACGGACCTGCCGGCCGCGCTGCTCACGATTCTCTCGGCGCATTTCCTTCTCCGCCCTTCGCCGAGTGGCGTCGAGCGGCGCGCCGCCGTGGCCCTGGCGTTCTTCGCGGTGACCGTGAAGCTCTCGTCGGCCGTCTGGCTTCTCGCGGTGGTCGTGATCCTCCGCGCGGTTCCCTGGGTGCTCGCCGTTCCGGCGCTCGCCTGGCTGCTCCGCGGCGTCGCCCTGTCGGGCTACCTCCTCTACCCGGTGGCCGCGACGCGTCTTTCCTTTCTGCCGTGGGCGGCACCGGCCTCCACGGCGAGGGAGGAAATCCTCTGGGCGCGGAGCTGGGCCCGGATCCCCCAGGGGAGGCCCGAGGAGGTGCTCGCCGGCTGGGGCTGGGTGTGGTCCTGGGCGCGGACGACGATTCCGAGGCCGTCGGTCCTGCCGCTCATCCTCATCTTCGCGATCGGATTCGCGCTTCTTCTCCTGTCGCGGCGCCGCCCCGCGGACCCGGCGGCGGACCGCCCTCTCCTCGCGACGCTCGGAGCGGCGACGGCCTCGACGCTCTTCTGGTTCCTGTCGGCCCCGGACCCTCGCTTCGGCTACGGCGCCCTCTACGTTCTCGCCCTCCTTCCGCTCGCGGCGGCGCTGCCCCGGCTGGGGTACGGCGCCTGGCCGGCCGCCGTGCGGGCCGTCCTCGCCGTGGCGGTCGCCTGCGGTTTCGCCGGCGCCGGCGCCTCCTTCCTCGTGATGGGAGCGGGGTTCCGGCCCGCAGCGCTCGTGCCCCCCGCGCCGCCGAGCCCCGCCGTCGAAGAGCGGCGGACCGACGAGGGCGAGACCGTCCGCGTCCCGGTGGCGGACGACCGGTGCTGGGGCGCGCCGCTTCCCTGCACGCCGCACTTGCGGCGCGACCTGCTCATCGGACGCGACGACGCGGGGCGCGCGCGCGTCTTCAGCTTTCCGCCGGGGGGCTCCGCGGAAACGCGCGACCGTCGGCCGTCCCCGAAGTAACATCAGGGCACGCGGGAGGTGCCGCCCGGCGCGCCCGCGGGTCCGGAAGGGGGGACGGAATGGCGCCCGGAGCCGGCTTCGAGCCGCTGACCAACGTACTGGCGCGAGAGGGAGAGGTCGTCAAGCTGGATCCCGACCATCCGGGGTTCCGGGATCCCCTCTACAGGAGGCGCCGGAACGAGATCGCGAACCTGGCGCTTTCCTACCGCGACGGGGAGCCGGTTCCCCTGGTCGAGTACACGGACGAGGAGCAGGCCGTCTGGCGGACGACGTGGGAACGGCTCGCCCCGCTTCACGAGAGGGTGGCCTGCCGGGAGTGGCTGGAGAGCTCGCGGGTCGTGGACCTCGACCGGTCGCGCGTGCCGCAGCTCGCCGAGGTGAATCCGAAGCTCGCGCCCTCCGGCTTCCGGATGCTCCCGGTGGCGGGGCTGATCTCGGGGCGCGGCTTCCTGTCGGCGATGGCCGAGGACGTCTTCCTCGCCACGCAGTACATGCGCCACCACAGCGTCCCTTTCTACACGCCCGAGCCCGACGTCATCCACGAGCTGGTCGGCCACGCCGCCGGCCTCCTCCACCCGGAGATCGTGAGGCTCTCCCGCCTCTTCGGCGAAGCGGCGCGGCGCGCCGACGAGGCGGCGATGAAGCGGCTGGAGCGGGTCTACTGGTACACGCTGGAGTTCGGCCTCGTCCGGGAGAACGGGGAGATACGGACCTTCGGCGCCGGGATCCTCTCCTCGTTCGGAGAGATGGAGCGCTTCGCGTCGGAGGCCGAGATCCGCCCTCTCGACTTCGAGGACGCCTCAGAGCGCCCCTACGACCCGACGCGGTACCAGCCCGTCCTCTACCTGTCGGACTCCTTTGGCGCGATGTCGCGGGACGTTTCGGCCTGGCTCGCGACGGTCTGACGGCCCGGACGGTGCCGCGCCCGTGGGCTCGTCCCGTGCCGCCGGACGGACGCCTCGACCGTGCGCTCCGCCACGCCGGGGAGCCTCGGTCCGGGCCCGAGCGCTGACGGAGTCGACGCCTATACTGGGCATCATCCCGTCCGGGAGGTGAGCCCATGCTCAAGTCTGCCGAGCTGGGTCTTGGGGTCGAAAAGGAAGAGTACGACCGTCAGCTTCCGAAGCTGCGCCTCGCGCTCCTCCAGGCCCACTGGAAGATCCACGAGGCCCGGGTCCCCGTCGTCGTCGTCATCTCCGGACCCGAAATCTCCGGCAAGGGAGAGCTGATCAACGGTCTCGCCGCGTGGCTCGACCCCCGCGGCCTCGAGGTGAACGCCTTCGGCCCGCCGTCCGACGAGGAGCGCGAGCGCCCTCCCTGGTGGCGGTTCTGGCGCTCCCTGCCGCCGCGCGGAAAGATCGGCATCTTCCTCGGCTCGTGGTACACGAACCCGATCATCGGGCGCGTCGAGGGGAAGCTCGGCAAGTCGGCCTTCCAGCGCGACCTCGACCGGATCGCCTTCTTCGAGCGGATGCTCGCGGAGGACGGCACGCTTCTCGTCAAGTTCTGGCTCCACCTCTCGAAGAAGGACCAGAAGAAGCACCTGAAGCGGCACGAGCGCGACCTCCGGACGCGATGGCGCGTGACGCCGATCGACTGGAAGGCCTTCCGCGTCTACGACCGCTTCGCGAAGTGGTCCGAGACGGCCCTGCTCCGGACCGACGCCCCCCATGCGCCGTGGGTCGTGGTGGATGCCGCCAACGGGAACCACCGGGACCTCGCCGTCGGGCGTTATCTGCTCGAGGCGCTCCGCCGGGGCGCCGACGCCGTGAAGGAGAAGAGCGGCGTCGCGAAGATCGCCCGGCGCGCCCGGTCGGTGCCGGCGGCGGGACGGGTCGTCCCCGGCGCCGAGGGAAGCGTCCTCGACACGGTCGACCTCGCCCGGCGGGTCTCCGACGAGGCGTACCACAAGGAGCTGGCGAAGCTGCAGGGGCGCGTCGGCGCGCTGACGCGCACGGCGTACGGGAAGAAGATCTCGAGCATCCTCGTCTTCGAGGGGTGGGACGCCGGCGGGAAGGGAGGGACGATCCGGCGGCTGACGGAGGCGATCGACCCGCGCCTCTACCGCGTCGTCCCGATCGCCGCGCCGACCGAGGAGGAGCGGGCCCAGCACTACCTCTGGCGCTTCTGGCGGCACCTGCCGCGCGACGGGCGGGTGACGATCTTCGACCGTTCGTGGTACGGGCGGGTCCTCGTCGAGCGGGTCGAAGACTTCGCGCGTCCGGAGGAATGGGAGCGTGCCTACCTCGAGATCAACGACTTCGAGGAGCAGCTCGCCGAGCACGGCGCCGTCGTCCTGAAGTTCTGGCTCCACGTCTCTCCGGAGGAGCAGCTCCGCCGGTTCCACGAACGCCAGCGGATCGGGTTCAAGAAGCACAAGATCACCGACGAGGACTGGCGCAACCGGAAGCAGCGCGAGGCGTACCTCGCCGCGGTCTCCGACATGGTGGCGCGGACCGACACCCCCTCGGCCCGCTGGACGCTCGTGGCCGCCAACGACAAGAAGGTCGCGCGTCTCGAGGTCCTCGCGGCGTACGCGGCGAAGCTGGACGAGGCCCTCTGACGGCCGGCCGCCGGGGGAGTATCGTTTCGCCCGTCCGCCCCCGAATTCGACCGAAGGAGACGTTCGTGAAGGGATTCGCCGCTCTCGTCCTCACCCCCCTCCTCGCCCTCGCCGCCCCGGCGCAGAAACCCGCGAAGAGCGCTGCCTCCGGGGGTGCGACCGGAGCGGAGGCGACGTTGTCGGCGCAGATGGAAGGGCTCTCGTTCCGCTCCATCGGTCCCTTCCGGGGAGGCCGCGTCGTGGCGGTGGCCGGCGTCGTCGGAAAGCCGCTGACCTACTACTTCGGCGGCACCGGCGGCGGCGTCTTCCGGACGGCGGACGGCGGCCAGAGCTGGGAGCCGGTCTCGGACAAGTTCTTCAGGACCGGCTCGGTCGGCGCGATCGCGGTAGCCGAATCCGACCCGAACGTGATCTACGCGGGGATGGGAGAGTCCTGCATCCGCGGGAACACCTCTCACGGCGACGGCGTCTGGAAGTCGACCGACGCCGGAAAGACGTGGAAAAATGTCGGCCTCCCGGACACGCAGCAGATTTCCACGGTCGTCATCCACCCGAAGAACCCCGACGTCGTCTGGGTCGCCGCGCTCGGCCACACGTGGGGAGGGAACGCGGAGCGGGGCGTCTTCCGGACGACGGACGGCGGCGCCACGTGGAAGAAGGTCCTCTTCGTGGACGACAGGACCGGCGCGAGCGACCTTTCCCTCGACCCGGCAAACCCGCGGATCCTCTACGCCGGCTTCTGGCAGGTGAGCCGCAAGCCGTGGGCTCTCGAGAGCGGCGGCTCGGGCTCGGGACTCTGGAAGTCGGCGGACGGCGGCGACACCTGGAAGAAGCTCGCCGGCGGCCTCCCGGAGGGGATCGTCGGAAAGATCTGCGTCGCGGTCTCACCGGCGCGGTCCGAGCGCGTCTGGGCGATGGTCGAGGCCGAGAAGGGGGGCCTCTTCCGCTCCGACGACGCCGGGGAGAAGTGGACCCGCGTGAACGACGAGAACAAGCTCCGCCAACGGGCCTGGTACTACTCGCACGTCGTCGCCGACCCGAAGAGCGCCGACACGGTCTACGTCCTGAACGTCCAGTTCCAGAAGTCGGCCGACGGCGGCAAGACCTTTGTCGCCGTCCGGACCCCGCACGGCGACAACCACGCCCTCTGGATCGACCCGTCCGACCCGAACCGGATGATCGAGGGGAACGACGGGGGAGCGACCGTCAGCGTCGACGGCGGGCGGACCTGGTCCACCGTCCTGAACCAGCCGACGGCGCAGTTCTACCGCGTCGTCACGGATGACCGCGTCCCGTACCGCATCTACGGAGCGCAGCAGGACAACACGACCGTCTCCATCGCGAGCCGGACCCGCGGGTTCGGCATCGGTCTGACCGACTGGTACGACGTCGGGGGGTGCGAGAGCGGCTGGATCGCCCCGGACCCCAGGGACCCCGACATCGTCTACGCGGGCTGCTACGGCGGCTCCATCACGCGGTACGACCACCGGACGGGCGAGGAACGGGAAATCGTCGCCTGGCCGCAGCTCGCCGTGGGGCAGGCCGCGAAGGACCTGAAGTACCGCTTCCAGTGGAACGCGCCGATCCTCGTCTCGCCGCACGACTCGAAGGTCCTGTACCACGCGGCGCAGAAGCTCCTGAAGTCGACGGACGAGGGGCGCAGCTGGACTGAGATCAGCCCCGACCTGACGCGGAACGACCCGGCGAAGCAGCAGAAGTCCGGCGGGCCGATCACGAAGGACGACACCGGCGTCGAGGTCTACGACGTCATCTTCGCGCTCGCCGAGACGCCGGGCGAACCGGGAGTGATCTGGGCCGGGACCGACGACGGCCTCGTGCAGCTCACGCGCGACGGCGGGAAGACCTGGTCGAACGTGACTCCGAAAGGGATTCCGGATTGGATCCAGATCAACTCGATCGAGCTCTCGCCGCACGAAAAGGGGACCGCGTACGTCGCGGCGACGATGTACAAGCACGACGACTTCCGGCCGTACCTCTACCGGACGAACGACTACGGGAAGAGCTGGACGAAGATCGTCGCCGGGATCCCCGAGACGGCCTTCACCCGCGTCGTCCGCGAGGACCCCGTCCGGCGCGGGCTGCTGTACGCCGGGACCGAGACGGGGCTCTACGTCTCCTTCGACGACGGCGGGAGCTGGCAGCCCTTCCAGCGGAACCTCCCCGTCGTCCCGGTCACCGACCTCACGGTCAAGAACGACGACCTCGTCGTGGCCACGCAGGGGCGCTCGTTCTGGATCCTGGACGACGTCTCCCCGCTCCGCACTTGGAAGCCCGAGATCGCGTCGAAGGACCTCTACCTCTTCCCGTCGTCGCCTGCGATCCGGATGGCGGGAGGGGGCGCCTGGTGGATGGAGGGCGAAGTCGGGCCGCGCGGCGTCGGTGCCAATCCGCCGAACGGCGTCTTCGTCTACTACTGGCTGAAGGAGAAGCCGGTCGAGAAGCCGAAAGGGAAGGACGTCGTCACGATCGAGATCCTCGACGGCGACACGGTTCTCCGGACCTTCACGAGCGAGAAGCCCCCCGAGCCGGGCGAGGGGACGCCGCCGCCCGACGAGAGCCGCGAGCGGCCGCTCGAGCCGAAGCAGGGGCTGAACCGCTTCGTCTGGGACATGCGGATGCTGAAGGCCCAGCTCGTCCCGAAGGCCGTCGTCTGGGGGAACACCCAGGGGCCGAAGGTCGCGCCGGGAACCTACACGGTGCGGCTGAAGAAAGGGGAGACCGTTCTGGCCGGGAAGATCGAGGTGAAGCCGCACCCCGGCCTGAAGGTCTCCGAGGCCGATCTCGCCGCACAGGCCGCCTTCCTGCGCGACGTCCGCGACCGGATCACCGACGTGCACCAGGCGGTGCTCCGGATTCGCGACGTGAAGGCGCAGACGAAGGAGGTGGCTTCCCGCGCCGAGAAGCTCGGGAAGAAGGAGCCGGTCGCGGCGAAGGCCAAGGCGCTGACGGAGAAGCTGACCGCTGTCGAGGAGAAGCTCGTCAACCCGAAGCTCAAGTCGTCGCAGGACGTTCTCAACTTCGCGCCGGCCCTCGACCACCAGTTCGTCGGCATCGCCTCGGCCGCGTCGAGCGCCGACGGCGCGCCGCGCCCGGCGGAGACGGCCTACTACGCCGAGCTGAAGGCGAAGCTGGACACCGTCCTCGCCGAGGTGAACGGCCTCTTCGAGAAGGACCTCTCCGAGTTCAACGCCGCCGTCCGCGACGCGGGGATCCCCCCCGTGTCGGTTCTGCCGAAGAGCGAAAAGAAGTGAAACGTCTCCACCCATCGTCCGTGGCCGTGCTGTTCGCGGCGGCCCTGGCCACCGCCGCGGAGGGTCCCTCCATGCAGATCACGTCACCCGCGTTCGCGAACAACGGGTCCATTCCGACGAAGCACACCTGCGAAGGTCCGGACGTCTCCCCGGCGCTCGCCTGGTCGGGCGCGCCGGCGGGGACGAAGTCGTTCGCCCTCGTCGTCGACGACCCCGACGCCCCCGACCCGGCGGCACCGAAGATGACGTGGGTCCACTGGGTCCTCTACGACGTCCCGCCGGCGGTCCCGGGGCTTCCCGAGGCGGTCGCTCCGGCAAGCCTCCCGAAGGGGACGCTGGAGGGGGTCAACGACTGGAAGCGGACCGGATACGGAGGCCCCTGCCCGCCGATCGGCCGCCACCGGTACTACTTCAAGCTCTACGCGCTCGACGCGGTCCTCCCCGACCTCGGCAAGCCGACGAAGGCGAAGCTCGAGGGCGCGATGAAGGGGCACGTTCTCGCCGAAGCGCAGCTGATGGGGACGTACCAGAAGGGGAGATAGAAGCGCCGACGCTGCGCCGGAACGATCTAATCCGTTTCGGAGGACATCTGCATCCCCCACCCGAGAGAGATTGCGCCTCCCGGTAGCGTTTCTTCCTGGAAGATCTCACGGACCATTCCGAATTACCTTTGGCATCGCCGCTTCTGTCCAGCGCTGAAGCTACTGGTCGGGGGCGACCATTGCGTGACCGGTGGCACAGACAATCCTCCCAATCGACTCGAAGATTCATGCGCATGAAGGCGCTCGTCGGGAAATCGCTCCGTCCGGTGGGGGGTGGTTTGAAGCGGGCCTGTCTCCTGCTCGCCGGCCTCGCAGCGGTCACCCTGCTGTCTGTCGTCGCCTGCGAGAACAAGTCGCCGACTGAGGCGGTTGATCCCACGCCGACCCCGACGCCCACACGGACGTCGACCCCCCCCTCTTCCCTGACTCCGACGAGCCTCCCCACCACCCCCACGGCGACGCCGGCCGTTTCTTCCACGCCGACTCCGACCGCAACGCCCACATCGACCCAGACTCCAACGTCACCTCCCGGGGCGACCTCGACACCGACGCCGACGAACACGCCGACCCAGACACCGACGTCGCCCCCCGGGGCGACCTCAACGCCGACGCCGACGCGCACCTCCACGCCGACGCGGACACCGACGTCACCTCCCGGGGCAACCTCGACGCCTACACCGACGCCGACGTCAACGCCGACTCAGACACCGACGTCACCCCCCGGGGCGACCTCGACGCCGACACCGACGCCAACGTTAACGCCGACTCAGACGCCCACGTCGCCCCCTGCGGCAACTTCTACGCCCACACGCACACCGACCTCGACGCCGACCTCCACGCCGACACCGCCCCCGCCAACTCCGACGCCGACTCCGACCCGGACGCCGACTCCCGCGGGGGTGACGTTGAGCTCCTTGCAGTCGACGATCTTCACGCCGAGCTGCACCAACTGTCACGACGGGCCGGGGGGAGATGCCGGGATGGATCTCCGCGCCGGACAGTCCTACTCGAACCTCGTCAACGTGCCGGCGACGACGCAATCCGGGATCAGGGTGATTCCTTTCAACCCCGACCAGAGTGTCCTCGTGCTGAAGCTTGCGGGCGGCCACCGCAACGTCTCGGCCACCAACCAGAACAACATCAAGAGCTGGATCTCGGCAGGGGCGCTGAACAACTAGGAGCGGCGGGCCTTCTCAGGGCTGCGGGCGCTTCGAGACGTGCGGTCGTACCCGCCGCTCGACCTTGGACTCCTCCATCTCCTCGAGCGTCTTCGGCCAGTCGCCCCTGAGAAGGCGCGAGAGGGAGCGGTCCGCGAGAAGCCGGCCCCCGGTCTGGCAGGTCGGGCAGTAGTTCGTCTCGTTCTCCGCGTAGACGATCCGCTGGACGTCGGTGCCGCACTCGGGACAGGGCTTCCCGAACTTCCCGTGGACGGCCATCTCCTCGCGGAAGGCCGTCACCTTCTCCGGGAACGAGTCGCCCGCCTCGAGCCGGAGGCGGCTCGTCCACTCGACGAGCGTCAGCGTCGCCGCGTCGAAGAGGCGGGCGATCTCCGCTTCCGTCAGCTTCCGCGTCAGGGCGACGGGGGAGAGGCGGGCCTGGTGGAGGATCTCGTCCGAGTAGGCGTTGCCGATCCCCGAGAAGAGGCGCGGATCGGTCAGGGCGCGCTTCAGCGTGTGGTTCTCCATCGTCAGGGCCGTCCGGAACGACGACAGGTCGGCTTCGAGCACCTCCAGACCGCCGGGGTCGAGGGCGGCGAGCGACTCGATCCCCTGGACGAGGCGGATCCAGGCCCTCTTCTTCGGGCTTGCCTCGGTCAGGAGGAGCGTCCCTCCGTTGAAGTCGAGGGCCGCGAGGCCGAGCTTCCCCGGGATCGCCGCGGGAGGGAGCCCCGGCTTCCACCGGAGCCGTCCCGCGACCATCAGGTGGATCGCGAGGTAGAGATCGCCGTCGAGGGCGATGACGATCCGCTTCCCCATCCGGCGGACGGACAGGACCATCCGCCCCTCGGCTTCGGTGAGCGGCGGGGCGACCGACCGGAGGACGAAGGGGCTCCGGAGACGGACGCGCCGGAGGGCCGACCCGGCCAGCCGGCGGGCCAGCTGCTCGACGTAGACGGATACGTCCGGCAGTTCGGGCATTTCCGGCGAGAATAAGCCCGTGCCGAAGATTCTCTGCCGCGCCTGACCGCTGAGTCCCGAAGCATGAAGAAGGGGGCGCCCTCGCGGGCGCCCCCCAAGGTCCGACGCCGGGATCCGCCCCGGCTCAGCGCGCGGCTAGTGGCACTTGTAAACCATCAAGTCGTCGATGTACCAGCCGAACGCACCGCCGCAACCGTCGGTTCCGATGTCGAACCGAAGCCTGATCTTGTCTTTCGGCTTCGCGTACGGGGCGAGGTTGACGATCGAGCGTCCCCATGAGCCGGAGACTGCGCCTCCATCGGCTCCTGTGAACGCGGGTTGGCCCGCGAGTGGGTTGGTGTTGCCTTGGGCGGCGGTGAAGAGCGTCGTGTTGTAAGGGTTGTAGACGAAATCGGTGGCCTGGACGAGCTGCCACGGGCCGCCGTTCACGCTGATCCTCAGGTTTCCACCGTCCCAGCCAGCCTCCGTCGCCACCCAGTGATCGAAGGTGAGCATGAGATCCGTGATGGAAGCCGGGATCGTGATCTGCGGGCTGTCGAGGTGCAGCACCCCCGACTCGTCTCCGCCGGGTGCGCAGGTGCCGATGTTGGGATCAACGCCGAAGAAGGCACGGCCCGCACGGCCGTCCGGCAGATCGGACACGACCTGCCAGTCGCGCGGCGTGAAATCGGCGGGGAACACCGCCGTGTGGCTGACGCTCCAGCGGGCGGATGACGAGTCGCCGCTGTCGAAGGTGTCATGGAAGAGCTGCGTGGCGAAGCCTCCCGCCTCGCACAGCGGCGGCGGGTTCTGGGCCAGGAGCGGCTGGAAGTTGCACTGCGTCGGCGGGTTTCTCAGCTCGACCGCGAGGGCGGCCTTGGCCACCTGGGCGCAGTCAGAGGCGCTGATGATCTGGCCCGAGGGTAAGCCGGTCGAGAGATCGGCCAGGTTCGCACCGATCAAGTCGGAGCAGGACTGGTCGAGGGCGTCGGCGTGGTCGGCGAAGTCGCTGGCCGGCCCCTGGTAGACGTCCATGGCCCGGAAGTAGATGTGGGCCGCCTTGGTCAGGCCGATGCCGCTGATCGTCTGGCCGTTGTAGGTCCCGCCGTCGACGAGCAGAGCGTAAGCGTGGTTCGGAACGCCCGAATTCGTGTGCACCCCGCCCCCGTCCGCGGTCGAGCATGTGTACTCGAACGTGTCCGACACCTTGCCCGGGTTGCCGAAGCAGCGAGGGCTCCACATGTCGCGGAGCGGACCGGTGAGGCCGGCAGCGGTGTCGTCTTCGCCGATGAGCCAGCGCACCGAGTTGTCGGTGCCGACGCCCAGGGAGATCGTCGCGCTGGCCGGCAGGCCGGCCTTGATGGTCGCACCGTCGGCGTTCGTGACTTCGACGCTGGCGATGAGCGTGCTCGCGCCCAGGTTGAGGAGACCTGAGGGGGGAGCCACAAAGATGATGGCCGTCGCGCCGGCCGCGAGAGCCCTGGCGGCGCGGGTGCCTGAGCCGCACTCGTTGGCGCCGCTGGGAGTGAGCGTCCAGTCGACGATCGCGATCTTGCCGCTGACACCGCTGACGGCACCGCAGGCGCCGGTCGGTTGGAAGGGCGCCGCTGTGGCAACAATAGCCATTGCGGTGGGTCCCACCGTGAACGGGCGCGGCGGCTCACTCACGGAGGCCCTGGAGAAGTAGCTGCCGGCGGCGCTGCCGCCGGTGATCGTCAGCGTCGGAGGCGGCACTCCGCCAAAGACCGAACAGTTGTCCGTTCGCGGACTGTTCGGCGTGTCACCGCCGCGGCCGTTGATGCGGTCGATCGTCTCGCCGAAGATGTCCGAGTAAGACTCGTTCAGAGCCCCCGGCTGCCACTGGTAGATAAGGCCGTCGGTGTATTGCGTGTAAGCGTGGGTCCACTCGTGACCGGTCACGTCATCGGTCGTGAGGCCCGGGCAGAACGAGATGAAGGTCCCGTTCCAGGAGGCGTTCGGGCAGGAGTAGCCGCGGTTGAAGATCGAGTCCATTTTCGCGCCAGCGCCGTCGAAGGAGTCGCGGCCGAACGCATGCGAGAAGAGGTCGTAGGTGTCCTTCGAAGACAGGATCATGTTGTCCGCTTCGGTGCTGGCGGTGGGAAAGGGATTGCCCTCCACCCAAAACGGAGAAAGCGGGTAGCTGGGGGGGACGGAAGGCAGGCTCAGGCCGTCGTAGGCCCGCCGGTACAAGCCGTCGTAGATGCCCGTGATCTGGTCCACGAACTTGCCCGAATGCGCGTCGATGTAGACGAACTCGCGCACGCTGGAGCCGTCTCCGACTTCCACCTGCCATGCGAGATGGTTCGGGCCGGGAACGCCCTTGGCCAGGCCTTCGCGATAGACGAGCAGCGCCGTCCCGACCACCGAAAGCTTGCCCGCCTGCCCAAGATCGGTCTCCACCTTCGCCGTCGCCGTCTTGCCGGCTTCCACAGCGGAAAGCTTGGGGATTGGGTTGACGGTGATCTCGGGGATGAACGTGCCGTTCACGGCCACGAGCTCGTCCGAGGCGTCGAAGTGGGTCTTGAGCTCGCCCGCGAAGACCGGTACGCCGCGATAGTGCTGCTGGTAGGTAATGTGTGTCCAGCCCTGACCGTCCTTCGCGACACGGACCTCTTTGAGCTCCGTGGCAGCGCTCACGATCCCGAAGATGCTGCCGTAGGAGTCGAAGAACTCGGCGGCCCGGCTCTTCTTGGCGTCGTCGGTCGCCGCGCGCGCGGCTTGCTTCTGGAGGCCGAGCTTCTTGCCCGGCGCCGTCCGGGCGAAACGAGCGGCGCCCGTGGCATCGCTAACGCTGACCTGGGCATCGCCGCCGCTGTCCGCGATCAGACGGGCAATGCCGGCGGGGTCGATGGGCGCGTGCTTTCCCTTGCCGCGCCCTTGGGTCTGCGCTTGGGCCGACAGGGCGATCGACAGGACGACCAGAGTTACGAGCCGGGTCGTTAGGGTCATAAGCTCTCCTTATGCGGCGCGAAGGCCGCTGGAAAAGTAGTCCATTAGGAAAGTGACAGTCCCCCCCCCAATGCCACGGAAGCTATCGCCCGCCTTTCCGTCGAGTCAAGACAATCTCGGCGATTTCGGCCACCCGAAGACACCCCTCACAGAGGTCCGTCCCGCCAAGCCGGCGGGCAAGATGCTCGACTTAGACCGATACGTCCGGCAGTTCGGGCATTTCCGGCGAGAATAAGCCCGTGCCGAAGATCCTCTGCCGCCAGGACAACGGATCACGGGCGCCCTCGCGCGCCGGCCGCGCCAGCCTCTCGCCCGTCCAGCTCCAGAAGGGGGTCGTCCGGCTCGGCAACCTCGGCCTCCTCTCGGCCTGCGCTCTGACGATCATCCTGATCCTAGGCCGGATCCTCATGGCGTGGAGCCCGTCGCCCCCCGCGCTCCCGCCGATCCT
The DNA here is from genome assembly GCA_963801475.1 of uncultured Acidobacteriota bacterium. Lineage (GTDB taxonomy): Bacteria > Acidobacteriota > Thermoanaerobaculia > UBA5066 > UBA5066 > DAOMFB01. The sequence continues at coordinate 481,074 of CAWDEX010000001.1, forward strand.
CCCCTACGCCGAGATCGCCGCGGTCGCTCTCTCGCTCGGGATCTGGGCGTACTCGCGGCGGGAAGGGGTCGACGCCGGTGAGGTCCTCGACCGCGGCCTCGTCTACGAGGTCCTGCTGGGCTTCCTGATGGCCGTCATCCACCATGGAATCCCCTGGGAGGGAGCGACCGTGACGCGCGGCTGGGCGCCGGTTGCGGTCTGGATCATCGTCTACCCGCTCATGGTGCCGGGGACGCGCGGAAAGACGACCCTCGCCACCGTGGCCACGGCGGCCATGGACCCGGCGGGCCTCTTCGTCAACGTCGCCGCCGGCCTCCCGATGCCGCCGTCCTACGTCCTCGCCCAGATGTTCCTTCCCACGGCGGTCTCCGTCGTGATCGCCCTCCTCGGCGCCCGGATCGTCCACCAGCTGACCGTCGACGCGGAGACGGCGAGCGAGATGGGCTCCTACCGGCTCGTCTCCCTCATCGGCAAGGGGGGCATGGGAGAGGTCTGGCGCGCCGAGCACCGGATGCTCGCCCGGCCCGCCGCCATCAAGATCATCCGTCCCGACGGGGCCGGCGGGCGCGAGGCCATCGAGCGGTTCAAGCGCGAGGCGGAGGCGACCGCCACGCTCCGCTCGCCGCACACCGTCCAGCTCTACGACTTCGGCCTGACGGACGACGGCTGCTTCTTCTCGGTCATGGAGCTCCTCGACGGCTTCGCGCTCGACGACATGGTGGAGCGCTGGGGGCCGATGCCGCCGGCGCGGACCGTCCACATCCTGCTCGGCGTCTGCCGGTCGCTCCGCGAGGCGCACCGTCTCGGGCTCGTCCACCGCGACATCAAGCCGGGGAACATCTTCCTCTGCCGGTCGGGGACCGAGGTGGACCACGTGAAGGTCCTCGACTTCGGACTCGTCAAGGAGATCGCCAACCCCGACGCCAGCGTGACGCAGACGGGCTTCGTCACGGGGACGCCCGGCTTCATGGCCCCCGAGATGGCCCTCGGCAAGAAGGAGATCGACGGGCGGACCGACCTCTACTCCCTCGCGTGCGTCGGCTTCTTCCTCCTGACCGGCGAGACGGTCTTCGACAAGAAGACGCCCATCGAGATCATCATGGACCATGCCCGGACGCCGGCGCCGCGCCCGTCGGAGAAATCGGGGATCGCGGTCCCCGAGGGGCTCGAGGACCTCCTGATGGACTGCCTCGCCAAGGAGCCCAGGGACCGGCCCGACAGCGCGCGGGAGGTGGAGAGGCGGCTCTGGGCCCTGTACCTGCCGGACATCTGGACGCCCGACAAGGCGGAGCGGTGGTGGGCCGAGCACGTCTCGCCGTTTCTCCCGCAGGCGTCGGCGCACCTCGAGACGCCGCGGACGCGCGTCGAACCGGCCTGACGGAGGCGCCGGTGTGCGGCCGCTACTACTTCTTCACCCCGGCCGACATCGTGGCGGAGCGGTTCGGGCTGTCCGGGGCGCCGACCCTTCGCCCCCGCTACAACATAGCGCCGCAGTCCGAGGCCTTCGTGGTCGTCGCCGAGGGAGGCGCCCGCCGCCTCGCGGCGATGCGGTGGGGGCTCGTCCCGTCGTGGTCGAAGGACCCGACGTCGGCGTACAGGATGATCAACGCGCGCGCGGAGACGGTGCCCGAAAAGCCGAGCTTCCGCGGCCCCTTCCGGCGGCAGCGGGCTCTCGTCCCGGCGGACGGCTTCTACGAGTGGAAGCGCGAGGCGTCGGGGAAGCGCCCGTACGCCCTGCGGCTCTCGTCCCGCGAGCCCTTCGCCATGGCCGGACTCTGGGACCGGTGGAAGGCGCCGGAGGGGAGCGAGCTTCTCTCGTTCACGATCCTGACGACCGCGGCGAATCCCCTCGTCTCGTCGGTTCACGACCGGATGCCGGTCATCCTGCCGCGCGAGGCCGAGGCGACGTGGCTCGACGCGGACCAGGGCGAGGGCGCGCTCAAGGCGCTTCTCGTTCCGTACGCCGGCGAGATGGAAGCCCTGCCGCTGTCGACCGCCGTCAACAACCCGCACAACGACGGGCCGGAGCTGCTCGACCCGGCCGGCTGACGGGGCGGCGCGTCAGGGAACGGGGAGCGGTGGGGGCTCGACGGGCTCGGACGTCTCCGCCTCGGCCACCTCGACGCGGTTCCGTCCGCGCCGCTTGGCCCGGTAGAGGGCATGGTCCGCGGCACGGACGAGCGCCTCGGCGGAGAGGATCTCGCCGGGGTCGACCGCCGCCACGCCGAAGCTCGAGGTGATGGAGACAGGAGGGGCGTCGGCCGGGTGAATCTCCTCGGATTCCAGCCCCGCCCGAAGCCGCTCCGCGAGGGCGGCCGCCTCGGCCCGACCACAGTCGGGGAGGACGACGAGGAACTCTTCGCCTCCCCAGCGTCCCACGGCGTCGTGGGGTCGGACGAGGGCCTGCATCCGCCGCCCCGTCTCGTAGAGGGCGCGGTCGCCGGCCTGGTGGCCGTAGGCGTCGTTGATGTCCTTGAACCAGTCGAGGTCGGCCAGGACGACGGCAAAGGAGCTGCCCTGGTGCCGGGCGCGCCGGAGTCCGCGCTCGACGACGTCGAGGATGGCCGATCGGTTCCAGAGCCCCGTCACCGCGTCGCGCGTCGCCTGTGCGTGGAGCGCCTCGCGCGACTCCTCCAGCTCGTGCGTCTTCTCGGCCAGTTCACGGACCAGCTCGCGCGCGAGGCGGACGACGTCGGTCAGCCGCCGCCGGACCCGGTCCGCGGGGTGCGAGGCGACCGCGAGATAAACGCAGGCGATCCAGATGAAGAAGGCCTTCATCAGGCCGAGCGGCCAGTCGACGGCATCGCCGAGCCCGGAGCGGAAGAAGAGCATCGCCAGATAGGCCGCCGTCCCGACATGGCCGTAGACGAGGACATGCAGGCTTCCCCGCGAGCTCTGGTTCGCTACGTGGGCCGTGGGAACCCAGAAGTAGAGGCTCTTCTCGGCGCCGGTCAGCCAGATCGCGGCGGTGATCGGCAGGAAGTCGACCGCGAGGGCCGCGAGCGCGGCGGGCATCGTCGCACCGGTCCGTTCGGCGACGCGCTGGACGACCGAGGAGAGCGCCGCCCAGCCGACGGAGAGGGCGAGCCACCAGTGGATCGTCGAGTTCGGGACCTCGGGACCGATGAATCGGCCGTGGACCCAGATCCCGAAGGCGAGGACGAGAAATCCGAAGACACGGAGCGCGGGGATCTCCACCGCGAAGAGCCGGTGGTTGCGCGCCCGCTTCCGCGCCTCGGCGGCGACGGGATCGAGGTCGAGGTCGGATCGAAGGAGGACCATCGGTCGTTCGGGTGCGTCTGAAACGACGAGGATAGCCCGCCTCGGGCCGGATTCGAATCCGGAGGCGTGGGGAGCGAGAATCCGCGGATGCGTTTCCCCCTCGCCGCCCTCCTCGTCGTGCTCCTCGTCGCCTGCTCGTCCGCCCCCCCGTCCCTGTCGCGGCCGCGCGCCTTCGTCCTCGTGGAGTCCTCCGGTGGGAGTTCCGAAACCGAGGCCTTCGTGGGGCGATTCCTCTCCGTCCTCTCGGACGCGGGGGCGGGAAACGTGGCCGACGCCCGCCTCGCCGGGGCGAAGCTGGAACTCCTTCGCGATCCGTCGTCGCCCGAGGCCGTCCGCTTCCGCTCCGCGTATCCGGGCGACGGCTACCTGGGACTCGACCTGCCGCCGTGCTTCTTCGCCGGCCGGGCCGCCGGCGTCAAGTGCCCCGCGACCGTGACCCTGCTGTCGCCCGAGGGGAAGGAGCTGGCGAAGCTGGAGACCTCGGCCTCGAACTCGACAGGGTATTCTTCCGACTCCGAGAGGAACCCGGAAGCCGAGGCTTCACGGGCGGCCGGAGAGAAGGCGGCGAAGAAGCTCCTCGCCGTCCTGACGCGTTGAGTCATCACGCGAGGCATCCTGTTTGAACTGAGTCATTTGAATCATCGCGGGGGAAAGCCTCACCGCAGAGACTTGCCGGCCGGAGGTCGCGTCCATGCCATCTACGGAACTCACTCTCGGAATCGTCGGCTCCGGCGGCGACGGCGTCATCACCGTCGGCGACATCATCTCGCAAGCCGCTGCGTTCGAAGGACTCAACGTCATCAAGACGGAGGCCTACGGCCCGCAGATCCGGGGGGGCGAGTCGTCCTGCAACGTCCGGATCGCGGTCAAGCACATCGAGGCGCAGGCCGACCGCGTGGACGTCCTGGTCGCCTTCAACTGGCCGGATTTCAACCGCTTCAAGGGGGAGCTGCTCCCGGGTGACGACGCCATCATCCTCTACGAGGCTTCCGACCCGACGCCCGTTCCGGAAGGGATCGCGCCGAAGGGCGTGCGCGTCCCGGTCCCCTTCGTCCAGCTCGCCACGGACTCGGCGGGAACGAAGGCGGCCAAGAACATCGTCACGCTCGGCATCCTGGCCGGGCTCTTCAACGTGTCGGTCGACGCCATCCGCGCCGCCATCGCCAAGAAGTTCAGCGGGAAGAAGGCGGGGCTCCTCGACGCCAACATCAAGGGTTTCGAGGCCGGGATCGCCTTCGCGAAGACGCTCGGGACCATCGGCGAGGCGAAGCGGCTCGAGTACGTGAAGGGGAGCCCGAAGGTCCTCCTCTCGGGGAACGAGGCGTGCGCCATCGGCGCCCTCCACGCCGGCTGCCGCTTCTTCGCCGGCTACCCGATCACCCCCTCCTCCGAGGTGCTCCACTTCCTCTCCGAGTGGCTGCCGCGCCACGGGGGCTCCGTCGTCCAGACCGAGGACGAGCTCGCCGCCATCGGCGCCGTCGTCGGCGCGTCGTTCGCCGGCGTCAAGTCGATGACCTCCACCTCCGGCCCGGGCCTTTCGCTGATGACCGAGATGCTGGGCCTCGCGGCGATGGCGGAGGTGCCGACCGTCGTCTGGAACGTCCAGCGGGGCGGCCCGTCCACGGGGCTTCCGACGAAGAGCGAGCAGTCGGACCTCTTCCAGGGGGTCTTCGCCGGGCACGGCGACCAGCCGCGTGTCGTCCTGTCGGCGGAAGACGTCGAAACCTGCTTCCACTCCACCGTCGACGCCTTCAACATCGCCGAGGAGTTCCAGATCCCGGTCGTCGTCCTGGCCGACCAGTCGATCGCGCAGCGCCGCGAGACGGTACGCCCCGAGGCGTTCCGGCACGCCGTGATCGACCGGCGCGTGCCGACGCCCGAGGAGATGGCTCCGTATCGCCGGTACAAAGAGACGGCCGACGGCGTCTCGCCGATGTCGATCCCCGGGATCAAGGAAGGGATCTACCAGACGAACGGCCTCGAGCACGACGAGTCCGGCCGCCCGAGCTCCATGCACCTCATGCACGAACAGATGAGCGCCAAGCGATACCGGAGGCTCCGACCCATCCGCGACAAGTACCACGACTTCTACCGGATGGGCCCCGAGAAGGCCGACCTCGGCATCCTCTGCTGGGGCTCCTCGAAGGGGACGGTCCACGAGGCCATCGAGGCCGCCAATGCGGCGGGCGCGAAGGTGGCCGGCTTCTCGCCGAAGGTGCTCTACCCCTTCCCGAAGGCGCAGTTCCTCGAGTTTCTGAACAGCGTCAACCAGGTCCTCGTCATCGAGGTCTCCTTCGCCGCCCAGTTCTACAAGTACATCCGGACCTTCATCGACCTTCCCGAGCACCGCGTGAAGGTCGTCGCCCGCTCGGGCGGGAAGAACCTGAGCGTGCCCGAGGTCGCGGAGCAGATCAAGAAGGCGCTTTCGGAAATGCCGATGCACAAGGAGGTGCTGATTTGAGCGCCACCGTTCCCACCTTCACCGCGGGGGACTACAGGACCGACCTGAAGCCCGTCTGGTGCGCCGGATGCGGCGACTTCGGCGTCCTGACCGCCCTCTACCGCGCCATGGCCGAGCAGCAGTGGAAGCCGTGGGAGACGGTCGTCATCTCCGGAATCGGCTGCTCGTCGCGCCTTCCCGGCTACGTCGCGACGTACGGCTTCAACACCGTCCACGGCCGCGCCCTGCCGCTGGCGACCGGCGTCAAGGTCGCCCGGCCCGAGCTGCACGTCGTCGCGGTCGGAGGGGACGGAGACGGGCTCGCCATCGGAGGGAATCACCTCCTCCATTCGTGCCGCCGCAACCTCGACGTGACCTACATCCTGATGGACAACGAGATCTACGGCCTCACGAAGGGGCAGGCGGCTCCGACGACGCCGTCCGGCGACAAGACGAAGTCGACCTTCTACGGGAACCCCGAGCCCAGCTTCGACCCGTGCGAGGTGGCGATCTCCGTCGGGGCCACGTGGGTCGGCCGCGCGTTCTCGGGGGACGTGAAGGGGACCGTGGAGCTGATATCGAAGGCGCTCGCGCACCACGGCTTCGCCTTCCTGAACGTCATGTCCCCTTGCGTCACGTGGCGCGGCGAGGACCAGTTCAAGTCGTTCAAGGCGAAGTCCCGGCCGATCCCGGAAGGGCACGACCGGACGAGCCGGGGGGCGGCGCTCCAGTTCACCCGCGAGACCGACGTCATGTCGCTCGGCGTCCTTTACGAGGTCGAGGCGCCGTCCCTCATCGACCGCCTCACGGAGATGAAGACCCGGGCGCGGGCCAAGCAGACGAAGGAGCCGACCACGGACGACATCGTCCGCTCGTTCCTGCCGAAGCTCTGACCGTCCGAAGAAGTACGGGATGACGGGGCCGGGCGTTTTGCCCGGCCCCTTTTTCATGTTGTGGTCCGTGGCCCTCGTCGCCGGTGACGGCCACGCTTCAGGGAATCCTCTTTGTCCCGGTGCCCAAGCCGCGGCCATCGTTCCTCAGGGACGCGTTGATGATGCCAGAGTCCCCGGCTGGCCTCACGAGAGGGTCGGCTCGGCGCTCGGCCGGCCGAAGAAGCTGTAGATGGTGGGGAGGACGAAGAGCGTCAGGATCGTCGAAGTGACGAGGCCCCCGATCACGACCGTGGCTAGTGGCCGCTGGACCTCGGCCCCCGAACCGGTCGAAAGCGCCATCGGGACGAATCCGAGCGAGGCGACGAGAGCGGTCATGAGGACGGGGCGGAGGCGGAGGCCGCAGGCTCGTCGAAGAACGTCTTCGACGCCCAGGTCCGACCTCCCCTCGAGATCGCGGATCTGAGTCATCAGGACGACGCCGTTCAGCACGGCGACGCCGAAGAGCGCAATGAATCCCACGGCCGCGGCGATCGAGAAGGGGAGACCCCTGAGCGCGAGCGCGATGACGCCGCCCGTGGCGGCCAGGGGGACGTTGAGGTAGATGAGCACGGCAGGCATCAGCGCCCCGAAAGCGAAATAGAGCATCGCGAAAATCAGGGCGAGAGCGAGGGGAACGACGACCGCCAGCCGCCGGGAGGCGCGCTTGAGGTTCTCGAACTGCCCCCCCCAGCGAATGTAGTACCCGTCGGGGAGATGCACGTCGTCCCGGAGCCTCGCTTGTGCCTCTGCCACGAAGGAGGCCACGTCACGGCCACGCACGTTCACCTCGACGACGACGCGCCTCCGGACGGCCTCGCGCGAGATTTGTGCCGGCCCGGTGTCCAGAGCGATTTCGGCGAGCTGCCCGAGGGGGACGAGGGTGCCTCCCGGGGCCGCGACAGGGGCGTTCCCGAGGCCCTCGATCGTCCGGGCCGTGTCGTCGTCGAAACGCACGGCGAGCGAGAATCGGCGCTGGCCCTCGAAGACGGTCCCGACGATCTTCCCCGCCCGCGCGGCCTCGACCGTGTCGAGGACATCGCTCACCGAAATGCCGTACCGAGCGCAGCGATCCCGGTCGACCTTGACGCGCAGAACGGGGAGACCCGCGGTCTGCTCGGCCTTCACGTCCTCCGCACCGGGGACGGTAGCCACGACCCGAGCGATCTCCTCGCCCTTCTGGCGGAGCGTCTCGAGATCGTCGCCGAAGAGCTTGATGCCGACGTCTGACCTCACACCCGCGATCAGCTCATTGAACCTCATCTCGATCGGCTGCTGGAACGAGAAACCGACGCCCGGGACGGTCTCGTCGAGGGCCTTCTCCATCTTCTCTACAAGCGCGCCCTTGGACCTGGCCGACGTCCACTCGTCCTTCGGCTTCAGGATCACGAAGACGTCTCCGAGCTCGATCCCCATGACGTCGGTGGCGAGTTCGGGGGTCCCCGACCGGCTCACGACGGTGATCACCTCCGGAAACCTCTTCAGGACTCGCTCGATCCGACCCGTGCTGGCCGCGACCTCCGAGATTCCGACCGATGGGGGGCGGATCGCGCTGATCGAGAGGTCGCCCTCGTCGAGGCGCGGCAGGAACTCGCCGCCGAGCCTCGAAGCGATGACGGCGCCCGCTGCGACGGCGAGGATTGCGGCGAGGACGATCGAGGTCCTTCGTACGAGGCAGACATCGAGTCCGCGAAGGTAAAGGGCTCTCAGTCGCCCGACGAAGCGCGGCTCGTGCTCGCGTCCCGTCTTCTTCAGAAAGAGCGACGCAAGCACCGGTGTGAGCGTCAACGTCAGCAACAGGGAGCCGGCGATGGCGAAGACGACGGTCCACGCCATTGGCTTGAACATCTTCCCCTCGATGCCCTGGAGGCTCAGGATGGGGAGGTAGACGAGAACGATGATGCCGATGCCGAAGCTGATCGGCCGGACGACCTCGTGGGCGGCCTCGGCCGTCAGCTGGCGCACGGTCTTCTCCCGGCCTTCGGGCTCCGACAGCCGCCGGACGATGTTCTCGACGAGGACGACGGCGCCGTCCACGATCAATCCGAAGTCGATTGCTCCGAGGCTCATGAGGTTCGCCGAGATTCGCGACTGGACCATCCCTGTGAAGGCGAGAAGCATCGAGAGCGGGATCGCGGACGCGACGATGAGACCGGCGCGAACGTTCCCGAGGAAGGCGAAGAGGACGGCGACGACGAGGATGCCCCCCTCGAGGAGGTTCGTCTCGACTGTGCGAATCACGCGGCGGACGAAGGTCGCGCGGTCGTAATACGGGACGATCCGAATTCCCTTGGGCAGCGTCGGCTGCAGCTCCTCGACGGCGTGGCGGGCCCGGGTCGCCACCGCGAGTGCGTTCTCGCCAGCGAGCATCTGAACGAGGCCGATGACGGTCTCGCCGTCGCCGTCGGCCGTCGCCACGCCGATACGGAGCATCGACCCTTCCCGCACCTGGGCGACGGCGCCGACCGTGACGGGGGTCCCCTCGGGGCCGGCCTTCAGAACGATCTTCTCGATGTCGGCGAGCGAGCCGACGAGGCCCTCCCCGCGGACGATGTACTGCTCGCGGTTGTGCTCGATGTAGCCGCCACCCGCGTTCGCGTTACCTCGCCCGACGGCCTCGAAGACCTCCTTCAGGGAGAGACCATGCGCCTGGAGTTTCGCCGGGTCGACGACGACCTGGTACTGCTTCGGAATTCCTCCCCAGGTGTTGACCTCCGTGACGCCTGGGACGGCGCGAAGCCGGGGCGCGATCATCCAGTCGAGGATCGTCCGGCGCTCCATCGCCGAGACGCCGTCACCCTCGACGGTGAACTGAAAGACGTCGCCGAGCCCGGTCGTGACCGGCCCCATCTCGGGGTTGCCCTGGCCCTGTGGGATCGCCTCGCGGGCCTGGACGAGACGCTCGGCCACGAGCTGGCGGGCGAAGTAGACATCGACGCCGTCCTCGAAGACGACCGTCACGGCCGAGAGGCCATAGCGGGAAACGGATCGGATTTCCCTGAGCTTCGGGAGGCCGTTCATCGCCGCTTCGACCGGGTAAGTCACGAACTGCTCCATCTCGACCGGTCCGAGGGCTGGCGCCTTCGTCAGGACCTGCACCTGGACGTTTGTAATGTCCGGGACGGCATCGATCGGGAGCTGTGTCAGGGCGTAGCCACCTCCGGCGATGAGGAGGGCCGCGAGAAGGAGGACGAGCGGTCGATTCTCGAGGCTGAAGTCGACGAGCCGCCTCGGCACCTCAGTCCCCCTCCTTGAGCGAGGCCTTGGCGAACTCCGACTTCAGGACGAAGCTTCCCTCGGTGGCGACGACATCGCCGGCCTTGATGCCGGCGAGGATCTCCGTGAAGCCCTCGAAGCTGTGCCCGACCTCCACGTGGTGACGTGCGAAGACGCCGGGCTCGATCTCGACGAAGACGGTCGAACGTCCTTCCAGGGTCTGGAGGGCGGCCTGGGGAACGGCGACAATCGGGCGCGCCTCGCTCTGCGGCTTCGGAACATCCAGCTGCGCCTTCACGAAGAGCCCTTGCCGCAGCTTTCCTGCGGGGTTCTCGACGGTGGCCCTGACCCTGACGCTTCGAGTCTGCGGGTCGACGACGCTCCCGAGGAAGTCCACGCGACCATGGAACGTCTCCTGCGGATAGGCGTCGGTCCGCAGCGTCACGGGAAGGCCTTCGTGGAGGAGAGAGAGGTCCTTCTCGTAGGCATTGATGAACACCCAGACCGTTCCCAGATCGGCCACCGTCATAAGCGGCTGGAGCGCCTCGAACAGGGCTCCGGGTGTCACCTTCCGGTCGATAACGCGGCCGGCGAAGGGGGCGCGTAGCGTGAGCGTCGCCCCATCGGCCGCCGAGTGCGATTGCGCACCCGCCTCGTCGCGAAGTCGCGCCACCGCCTCGTCGCTGTCTCCGTAGAGGTGGAGGGTCCGCTCGGCGGATGCGACGGCCGCCTTCTTGGAGAGGTAGTCGCCCTCGCGCGCCTGGAACTCCCCGGCGCTGATCGCGTTCGCCTCGACGAGCTTCTTCGCCCGCTCATAGGCGCGGGCGGACACGTTGAATCCCGACAGTTCCTTCACGAACTCCTCGCGAGTCCGGCCGAGGTCGACGCTCTCGATCACCAGGAGCGAATCGCCGGCCTTCACCCTCGCACCGAGATCCACCGGAATCGACACGACGCGGCCCTTGACGTTCGCGGCGACATGCAAGAGTCGGTTCTCGTCGTAGCCCACGCTCCCGTTGAGGGAGAGAAGGTGCGACAGGTCGACGACCTGGACCTTCCACGTGGTGATTCCGGCCTCGGCGATCGCGGCCGCGGTAAGGCGGACTCGTTCAGGGGTCGCGGGCTCCGCGACCCTCCCCGCGTCCCTTGCAGGCGACTCGATTGATGGCCTGGCCGCTGAGCGGTCCTTGCAGCCGGCCAGTGCCACGCTGGCGCACAGGACGAGACCGACGAGCCGGTTGAAGGTTCTGGCATTCATTTCGTATCTCCCCGTGGTGTCGTTGGTGACGTGGCGTCGTTCGGCCCGAGCAAGCGCTGGAGTTCCGAGATTGCGACAGACAGCTCGAATCGGGCTCGGATCTCCTCGCGTCGCGCGTCACGTGCCGTCCGCTGGGTGTCGAGGAGATCGAGGAGCGACGTCTCGCCCTCCTCGAAGAGAAGCCGGGCGAGGCGGAGACTCTCGGCTGCCGAGGGGAGCAGGTCGCTCATGAGGGTCGCGACCTGTGCGGCCGAGGTGTCCACGTCTCGCCGCCGAGTCTCGACCTCGGTCAGGAGCGCCAGGCGGATGCGCTCTGCCTCAGCGATGCGGAACTGTGACTCCGCGCCGGCTCGCGCTATGTCACCGCGACGCGCGTTCCAGAGGGGCAGCACGACTCCGATTGAGGCGCCGTAGGCGTCGCGGTCCAGCTCTCTGACGCTGAAGAACGAGAACCCGAGGTCCGGCACCCGCGACCGGCGGGCGCTTGTAAGGAGAGAGATGGCCCGGGCCGCCTCCGCGCGGGCGCGAAGCACCCCAGGGCTCCGCTCCAACCGGGCCGGGAGCGCCTCTGGGAGCGAGTCCGCCGCGTCGGCCGGTCCGGGGAGCTCCCCGCCGAGGATGAGCGGCTTCGGGAGGGGGCTCGACGCGAGCGTCCGGAGGGCCGCCTCTGCGGCCACGGCCTCACGTTCGGCGGAATTTAGCTCGCGCTGCTGCTTCAGCCACTCGACGCGGGCCTTGATCCGGTCGACCTCTCTCGTCTCCCCGAGCGAGGTTCGGCGGCTCATGAGGTCGAGGAGCGAGCGGGCGTCTGCCTCCGTTGCCTGAGCAACCTCCAACAACGCCCGGGCTTCGAGAAGGCGGTAGAAGGCGAGCCGGGCGTCGATCGCCAGGCCCCACCGAGTCGCCGAGGCTTCCGCCCGGCGTGCTTCTGCGGCATGGTCCGCAGCCTCGATGCCGGCCGCGCGAGCGGGGAACCACGGAATCACCTGCGAGAGCGCGATGCCGTTTTCCGTGGCGCGGACAGAGGAGTCGCTTGCGCTACGACCCTGGCCGAGGCTCAGCTCCAGGGTCGGGTCGGGGAAGAGCCGTGCCCCACGCGTCTCAGCGGCAGCACTCTCTTCGAGCGCCACGCCGGCCTGTGAAGCCGGGTGTGATCGCAGGACGGCCTCGACGTAGGTCTCGATCCGGAGCGGCACGTCGGCACCTCGTGCGGCGCCGGCCGCGACGATGAGAGCCGTGAAGCAGAGAAGCCGGGGCCGTAGCCGTCTGGGCATGGATGCTCCTCCTCGAGAGGTTCCGGGTGGGAAGGCCACCTCGCGCGCCAGGCGCGGGCCAGCCTGACAAGACGCCGCGGAAACCTAGACGAGGGGAGGGTGCGTGATCGACGCGGGAACGGCCGGTTGATCCGCTGCGGGCCCGGGAGCGTGAAGATTCGATGCCAACAGTGGCGGTGCGACTCGAACGGCTTCGACGACACCAAGGGCGACATGGCAGGCGCAAGGGCAGATCGAAGGCGCGGGAGCCGGCGAGCCGTCCGCCGACCCAGACGCGAAACACCGGTCGGAAGCGCCGGCTTCGACCGCGAGATCGTCCGGACACGGGACCGCTGCCGCCAGGAGGCCGACAGCGATTACGAGGACGATCAGGCCGGATCGGCGCGGCATCCCACGCATGGGCGCGAATGATACGCGACTTGTCGGGCTCTTCGCCGTCGGCGCGTTCCCATCCTGGCGGTACCCATGTCGAGGCCCGCCCGCGCGCCGACGTAGACTGAAGAGGCGATGCGCCGAGAGACGTCCGGGACCAGCCTCCTCGAGGCGCTCGTGGCGCTGTCGATCCTCGGCATCGTCCTGACGATGGGGGCGGGGTTCCTCGCGAGGCGGCGCGACCTGGACCGGGAGCGGCTCGACCGGGAGCGGGCGCTCCGCACCGTCCGGAGCGAGTGGGTCTTCCTCCGGACGGCGTCGCGCGCGGAGTTCCTCCCGGCCGAGGAGCGGGAGTTCTTCGGCCCTTCGGAGTTCCTTGACGGCCTCGCGGCCCGGGCCCCGCGGCTCACGCTGAAGCCCGGTCCGCACCCGGACCTCTGGTTCGCCCGTCTCGACGTCGGCTACGGGCGGCACGGCCGGCGGCTCGTCGAGGAGGGGTGGGTCTTCGCCGGAGGCGGCCCGTGAGGCGGCGGGGCTTCACCCTCCTCGAGACGACGGTCGTCCTCATGATCGGCCTCGTCGTCACGCTCTCTCTCTGGCCGCTCGCGCTCGACCTTCTCCGGCGGCAGCAGCGGCTTTCGGCGCGCGTCCTCACCGTCCGGACGTTCGCCCTCCTGCACGAGCGACTGGGGGCCGACTTCGCCCGCGCGTCCTCCTTCGGCGTGGAGCCGGTCATCCCGAGCGCGGCGTTCCGCCTGACGCTCGCCGCGCGCGAGTCCGACGGGCCGGAAGTGATCTGGGACGTGGGGCTCCGGACGGCCGTTCGAACCGAGCGCCGGACCGGATCGGACGGAAACGCGGGGGAGACGGCGCGGCGCTGGAGCTTCGACGGAAGCCTCTCGCTCCGTCGCGACGAGCTTCTCTTCGGCCGCTGCGTCATCGTCTGGGAGCCCGACGACGGCCCGACGGAGCTCTTCGCGTTCGTGGCCGAGCCGCGGACGAGAGAGGCGCCGTGAGAGACCGCGGATTCGCCCTCGTCGCCGTCACGGCCGTTCTCGGGCTCCTCCTTCTCGTCTTCGCGGTCCTCGCGAAAGTCCTCGCCGACGACCTCGCCGAGACCCGCCGGCGCGCGAACTCGGCCTACGCCCGCGAGCTGTCGCTCTCGGGGCTCGCCTGGGCCCGCGCGTCGATCTCCCGCGGCGGCGCCCTCGCGCCGGAGTCCCTCGAGGTCGCGGGGGGCCGGATCGAGGTGACGCCCGAGATCACGGAGCGGGGGCTCCGCGTCGTGTCGGTCGGGCTCGTGACGAGCGGCGAGGCGGTCGTCGCGCGCCATGCGGCGGCTTTCGATGCCGGGGTCGCGACGCGGCAGCTCCGCGATCCCCCCGCGGCCTCCGTTCCGGAGTTGCAGGAGCCGCCGGTCGTGGAGGAGCCGCCCGTTCCGGAGGTTGCCACGCCCGTCCCCGTGCCCGAGCGCCAGGGCGCGTGGTGAAATGGGCGGCGATGTGTCTCGTCGTCTTCGCCTGGAAGTCCCGCCCCGACCTGACCCTTCTCGTCGCCGCGAACCGGGACGAGTTTCACGCGCGCCTCGCCGCCCCGGCGGCGTTCTGGAGCGAGCCGTCCGGTCTCCTCGCCGGACGGGATCTTTCGGCGGGGGGGACGTGGCTCGGCGTCACGCGCACGCGGCGCGCCGCGTTCCTGACGAACCACCGCGATCCCCGGTCCCATCGTGACGGTGCGCCTTCGCGCGGCGCGCTCGTGGCGGAGTTTCTGAGAGGGGAGGAGCGCCCGGGGGACTTTCTTCGAAGGATGGAGAGAGACGCGGGGAGCTTCAACGGCTTCCATCTCGTCGTTTCGGACCCCTCGGAGCTCTGGTACTTCACGAACACCGGGGGAGCCCCTCGGCGGCTGCCGCCGGGGATCCACGGCATCTCGAACGGGCCGGTCGACGAGCCGTGGCCGAAGGTGACGCGGACGACGGCGCGGCTGGCTCGTCTCCTCGAAGCCCCGGCGGCTCCGGAACCCGAGGCGCTGCTCGACCTCCTCTCAGATCGGGAGCGATCTCCCGACACGGAGCTCCCCGCGACGGGGATTCCTCTCGAATGGGAGCGCGCGCTGTCGTCGGTCTTCGTCGTACACGGGAGCTACGGGACCCGATGCTCGACGGCGCTCCTCGTGTCGAAAGACGGAAATCTCCGGCTCGTCGAGCGGTCGTTCGACCCCTCGGGCGAGCCGACCGGCACGGTGGACGTCTCGATCCCGGTGGAGCCCTAGCGCGACTCCGAGAGAAGGACGTCGGTCTCGAGCGTCCGGTCGCCGCGGAGGAACTTCACCTTCGCCTTCTCGCCGGGCTTCCGCTTCTCGAGGAGGGTTGCGAGGTCGTCGTAGCTGTGGACCGGCTTGCCGTCCACCTCGACGATGACGTCGCCGACGAGGATGTCGCCGTTCTCGTCCTGGCGCGTCCCGCGGAGCCCGGCCTTCTCGGCGCCGGAGCCCTCGTTGACCGACATGAGGAGGACGCCGTCCACGCCGAGGCGCTGCGCGAGACGCGGGTCGGCGAGGACGACGCCGAGCTGGGGGCGGATGACGCGGCCGTGCTGGATGATCTGCGGCACGACCTCGTTGACCGTGTCGACCGGGATCGCGAAGCCGATCCCCGCGCTGCCGCCCGAGGGGCTGGCGATCTGCGTGTTGACGCCGATGAGGCGCCCGGCGCTGTCGAGCAGGGGGCCCCCGGAGTTGCCCGGGTTGATCGCGGCGTCGGTCTGGATGACCTCCCCGATCTTCCGGTTCGTCATCGACTGGATGCTCCGTCCGAGGGCGCTGACGATTCCCGTCGTCAGCGTCCGGTCGAGGCCGAAGGGGTTTCCGATGGCGAAGACGCGCTGACCGACGGAAAGGTCGCGGCTCGTCCCGACCAGGATCGGCCTCAGCTTTTCCCGCGGCGCCGGGATCCGGAGGACGGCGACGTCCTTGTCGGGGGCCGCGCCGACGACCCGGGCGGGGTATGTCGACTGGTCGTCCAGCGTGACCCGGACGTTGGAAGAACTGGCGATGACGTGGAAATTCGTCACGACGTGCCCGTCGGCGTCCCAGATGAAGCCGGAGCCGGCGCCCTGCGGCACCTCCATGACGTCGAAGAAGCTCCGCGCGCGCGCCAGCGTCGTGACGTAGACGACGGACGGGCTCGAACGGGAGAAGAGCTCGATCGTCGCCTTCTCCTCCGAGGAGAGATCGCCGCGCGCCGTCACGGGGCGAGGCTCGGCGGGCGGGCCCCCCGCACGGCGGGCGAAGGGGTTCGGGATCCCTCCCTGGAGGAGCCGGAAGACGATGTAAGCCGCCAGGATGCCGAGGAGGAGCGGCAGGAGGGCGGACGGCCGTCGCGGAGGCGAGGTCGGCGGAGGCGGGTAGCCGGACATCTTCAGGGCGATTCTAGGCCGAGTCGAGCGCGGACCGAGGCGTCAGCGGCGCGCGCCCCCGGTTCCGAGACCGGCGAGCCCGTCGACGAGGATCAGGCTCGAGAGGTTCTCGCTGAGCGCGAGGACGAGAGAGCGGCCGTCCGGCGAGAGGGCGAACGACTCGACGTCCGTGTTCGCATCGAATCCCGCGAGGGGCCGGCGCGAAGCGGACGTGTCGCGCCCGGGCGCGAAATCCTGCAGGAAGACGCCCGAGCGACCGCGCTCGTCCTGCCCGATGAAGGCGATCGCCTTGCCGTCCGGCGTCCAGGACGCCCGCCCCGCGACGTACTGCGGGGCGGGAACGGCCAGGGGGACGTCGAGCTCGAAGGGGGCCGGCACGCCGTCCTCGAGGCGGACGACGTGAACGACGGCGCGCGCCGCCGGGGCCGGCACGGTGTAGAGGACCCACTTCCCGTCGGGCGATGCGTGGGGCGCCGCGACGAATCCGGACACGAGGCGGCGGGCCTCGCTCCCGTCGGGCCGGATCTTCCAGACCCCCG
This sequence comes from uncultured Acidobacteriota bacterium, assembly GCA_963801475.1. GTDB lineage: Bacteria > Acidobacteriota > Thermoanaerobaculia > UBA5066 > UBA5066 > DAOMFB01. The sequence continues at coordinate 497,800 of CAWDEX010000001.1, forward strand.
CCTTCTCGCGCTGGAACGAGGCGAAGACGATCCAGGAGAGGTCCGCAGGCGCGGAGGGATTCCCCGCGTCCGCGCCGTCGTTCGAGACCTGTCTCGGGTTGGAACCGTCCGGGTCGGCCATCCAGATCTCGTGGTGGCCGGAACGTGTCGAGCTCCAGAGGAGATGCCGGCCGTCGCCGGTGAGGAACGGATCGCGGTCGTCGGGCTCTTCGTCCGTCATGCGGATCAGGCCGCCCGTGGCCGTCGTGAGCCGCCAGAGATCGAGACTCCCGTTCCGGTTCGACGAGAAGACGAGCGAGGCGCCGTCGGCGGAGAAGACCGGCTGCCGGTCGTTGCTGTTGCCGTGCGTCAGCCACTGCGGTGCGGCGGCGGAGGACGCAGCCACCGGCCGGAATTGCAGGTTCTGGCGCATCACCGGGGCCTCGGCCACGACCCGCCCGGGGAACGCGACGTCGAGAACTCGCCCGAACGTCACGGCGGCGAGGAGGGTCTTCGACTCTCCGCCCGCGATCCGCTGCGTCAACAGCCGGCCGCCGAAGTTCCCGGCTGCGTCGCTGCTCCGGGCGTAGAGGATCTCGCCCGGGGAGATCCAGGCCGGCGTCGAGAGCCGTCCGCCCGCGCCCGCCGGCGCAAGGGTCCGCGCGGTCCCCCCCGCGGCGGGGACGAGCGTGATGCTCCAGGGGATGTCGCTGCCGATGTCGCGCGGGCCCGCGGCGACGGCGATCAAACGGCCGTCGGGCGACCAGCGGGGCGGAAGCGTCTGGAGTCCCTCCGTCCGCCAGAGGTCCCGAGGCCCGCTGCCGTCCGCGGCGGAGACTGCGAGGATCGTGACCGTTCGGCCCGGCTCCCGGGCCGCGCGGAGGAAGGCGAGCCGGCCGCCGTCGGGAGACGGGTCGGCGAGGCCGGCGTCGTCGAGGAGACGGCGGGCCTCGCCGCCGACGGCGGGCACGCGGAGTATCGAGGGGCTGCCGCCGGTGACGCGCGTAAAGAGAATGGCCGCGCCGTCCGGCGTGAAGCGCGGGGCGACGTCGGGCCCGGCCGTCAGGGCGGTCTCCGTCCCGTTGGGGAGCTGCTTGATCCAGACGCGGGAGATCCCGTCGCGGTTCGACGAGAAGGCGATCGACCTTCCGTCGGGGGAGGACGCGGGGCCAGTGTCGTGTCCCGAGTAGGTCACGTTCCGGATCGTCGGCGGCTCGGCCGGCGCCGGAGAAAGGCGCCGGCCGGCGAGGACGCCGGCCGCGAAGAGGAGGAGGCCTGCGAGCACGAGGGCGACGGGCAGGCCCCGTCGCTTCTTCGAGGGTGCGGAGGCCGGGAACCCGGCATCGAGGGCCGACCGGCCGGAGAGAGACGGGAGGTGCTCGGCGAGGTGGGCGAGATCGCGCGCGAGGTCGCGCGTGGAGGCGTACCGCTCCGTCGGGTCCTTCGCGAGGCACCGGTCGATGACCCACCGGACGGGGAGAGGCAGCGACGAGTCGATCTCGCCGGCCGGCTCAGGCTCGTCGCGCACGACGGCGGCCAGTGTCTCGGGGAGCGTGTCGCGCCGGAAGGCGCGTCGGCCGGTGACCATCTCGTAAAGGACCGAGCCGAAGGAGAACTGGTCGGAGCGGTAGTCGGCGGGGCGCCCCGAGGCCTGCTCCGGGGACATGTAGCCTGGCGTGCCGAGGACCATTCCGGGCGCCGTCGGCTCTCCGGTCGCCTGAACCGTCTCGTCGTCGGCGGCGGCCGCGGGGGGCGCCGACTTGGCGAGGCCGAAGTCGAGGATCTTGGCCCGACCGTCGGGCCGCACGACGACGTTCTCGGGCTTCAGGTCGCGGTGGGTGATCCCCTTCTCGTGAGCGGCCGCGAGGCCGTCGGCGATCTGCGCGGCGATCTGGAGGACGCGGCGGAGCGGCGGACGCTCGCCCGAGAGGATCTGGCGCAGGCTCGAGCCGTCCACCAGCTCCATGGCCACCCACGAGACGTCGCCGGACTGGCCCACGTCGTGGACCACGACGATGTTCGGGTGGTTCAGCGCGGAGGCGGCTCGCGCCTCCTTGGCGAACCGCACGGCGGCGTCGCTCTGCTCCGCGGCCGCCGCGGGAAGGACCTTGACGGCCACGTCGCGGCCGAGGCGCTCGTCCCGGGCCCGGTAAACCTCCCCCATCCCGCCCGCGCCGAGCGGCGCGACGACCTCGAAAGGCCCCAGCCGGGTTCCCGGAGCGATGCGCATGATGGGCGGCTTGGATTATCTCCCCGCGAGGTCGCGGGCGAGCTCAGTAGAAGAATCCGGGCGAGGTCTGGACGCGGCCGCGTCGGGTCCGGATCTCGACGCCGTGAAACGAACCGGTCCGCTTCGCGTTCGGGAGGTACGACACAAGGTACTGCGTCCGGATGTCGCGCTCGATCTCCTCGTAGAAGCGGGGGAGGTCCGCGGCCTTCTGCACGGGGTACATCCGCCCGCCCGTGGCCTGGGCGAACCGCTCGAGCACCTTCAGGTTCGGGGGCTGCTCGACGGGTATCTCCTGATAGCGCTCGCGAGTCGTTCCGTCCTCGTCCTTCTCGCGGACGCGGACGAGCGACAGCCCCGTCCAGGGGAGCGCGAGGGCGTAGATCTTCACGCCGGACTGGCGGGCGTAAGCGAGGGCCGCCGACTCGGGCACGTCCTCGTCGTAGGCGTTGCCGTCCGTGATCAGGAGCATGGCCCGGGCTCCCTGGTTCCCCTGGAACTGGTAGAGCCCGCGGATGACGGCCTGGTTCAGGAGCGTTCCGGGGACAGGGTCGTCCTCGAGGGCGAGAACCGACTGCCGCAGGGCGTCCCGTGAGCGGGTCCAGTCGACGAGCCGGACGACGGCGGGGCCGAATCGGAGCAGGAACGCCTGGTCCCGGTTCTTGAGCGCCCGCTCGATGAAGAGGTTCGCCGTCGCCTGCTTCAGGGCGTCCATGTACATGAGCGACTGCGACGTGTCGACGAGGAGGCCGACGGCGAGCGGCGTGTCGCGGAGGAGCTTCACCTCGCGGATCTCGCACGGGCCGTCGGCGTCTCGGACGCTGAAGTCCTCGGCCGACAGGCCTTCCAGCGGCTCGTTGCCGCGGTAGACGCCGACGACCTGCTCCACGATGTGGGCCTCGGAGGTGGCGACGAGTCCCCGGCCGTTCAGGATGACCGTCTTCTCGGCATGCCGGCCCGACGTCGTCTTCAGGAAGGCGGAGATCGGCGTCGTCCGGTCGGAGACGTTCACCACGGCGGAGCGGAGCGCGCCGTCTCCCGCCAGGGGCGAGGGCCCGTCTCCGGTCTCGATCGCGAGGCTCTCGATGGCGTCGCCGGCCGGGACCCGGGCCCGAACCAGCACCGGGACGGGACCCGAGACGGTCTGCCCGTCGAGGGGAGAAAGGACCTCCACGCTGACGAAGCGCTCCCCGGGGTTCAGGATCGCCTCCTGCTGGTAGAGGGCCTGACGGCTCTCGTCGAGGGCGATCGCGACGACCCGTTTCTCCTGCGGGATCGGCCCGACGTCGAATGCGGCGCTGAACTCCGGCCGCGCGGCCCGGCGGGACACGCCGTCCAGCGTCCAGACGACGCTCGCGACGCGGGGATCTTCGGCGCGGGCTCTGAGGGTGACGCGCCCCGTCGCCATCCCCTCCGGGACCTGGAGACGGAAGGCCGGCTGGAGGTCGGGCGCGCCAATGGCGTGCATCCACGCCAGAAGGAGCACGGCGGCGAGGGGCGGGACGAGGAGGCGCGGTGGCCGCGCGAAGTGGGTGCGAGGGATCATCGAGAGCGAGCCGATTATCGCCGCCGGGCCCGCGTCGCGGCGGCCGTCGCTATGCTGGCCCGCGAGTGGTTTTGAGCGGAGGATTGAAATGACCTGATGGGTCTGGCTCCTCCTCGGCCTCGGGCTCCTCGCGCCCGAGGCGGGGACGACGATGATTCTCCCGACGAATTTCGCCGACGTCGCGGCGATGGTCCAGACGGCAATGTCCGCGGTGAAGCAGGCCCAGGCTCCGCCGCCGGCGGCCGTACCGCCCCCCGCGCGCTGAGCCCGGCTAGCCGGACCCGTCCGGGCCGACCATCTTCACCGGGTCGACCCACCGGTCGAAGTCTTCCGGCGAGACGAAGCCCAGCTCCGCCGCCGTCTCCCGGAGCGTCTTTCCCGTCCGATGCGCCTCCTCGGCGATCCGGGCCGCCTTGTCGTACCCGATGCGCGGGGCGAGCGCCGTCACGAGCATGAGCGACCGTCGCATCAGCTCCTCGATCCGGGCGCGGTCGGGCTCGATTCCCTCGGCGCAGTGGACGCGGAAGCTCCGGCAGGCGTCGGAGAGGAGCCGGACCGACTCGAGGAGGTTGTGGATGATGACCGGCTTCATGACGTTCAGCTCGAAGTTCCCCTGGCTCGCGGCGAAGGCGACCGCCGCGTCGTTGCCGTAGACCTCGGCCACGACCATCATCAGCGCCTCGGACTGCGTCGGGTTCACCTTGCCCGGCATGATGGAGCTGCCCGGCTCGTTCTCCGGGATCCGGATCTCGCCGAGGCCCGAGCGGGGCCCCGAGGCCAGCCAGCGGACGTCGTTGGCGATCTTGAAAAGCGATCCGGCGAGCGTCCGGAGAGCGCCCGAGGCGAAGGCGGCGGCGTCGTGCGCCGCGAGGGCCTCGAACTTGCTGGGCGCCGCGACGAAGGGGAGTCCCGTCAGCGCCGATATCCGCCGCGCCACCCGCTCCGCGTAGCCGGGGGGCGCGTTGATCCCCGTGCCGACGGCCGTGCCGCCGATCGCCAGCTCGTAGAGGTGAGGGAGCGCCTGCCGGACGTGGGCGATCCCGTGGTCGAGCTGGGAGACCCAGCCGGAGATCTCCTGTCCGAGCGTGAGCGGAACGGCATCCTGGAGATGGGTCCGGCCGATCTTCACGATAGAGGCGAAGGCCCTCGACTTCGCCTCGAGGACGTCGCGGAGCATCGCCGCTTCCGGGAGGAGACGGCCCTCGATCTCCGAGACCGCCGCAATCGACATCGCCGTGGGGAACGTGTCGTTCGAGGACTGGGACCGGTTGACGTCGTCGTTCGGGTGGATCGGCGTCTTCGAGCCCATCCGGCCACCCGCCATCTCGATCGCCCGGTTTGCGATGACCTCGTTGACGTTCATGTTCGTCTGCGTTCCGCTGCCCGTCTGGAAGACGACGAGCGGAAAGTGGGCCTCGAGCGTCCCGTCGATCACCTCCTCCGCGGCCGCGACGATCCACGCCGCCTTCTCGGGCGGCAGGAGGCCCAGATCGCGGTTCACCTCGGCGGCGGCCTTCTTCAGGAGTCCGAAGGCCCGGATCAGGGGGCGGCCGAAGCGGGTCTCGCCGATCTTGAAGTTCTCGAGGGAGCGCTGCGTCTGGGCGCCCCAGTAGCGGTCCGCGCGGACCGCGATCTCGCCCATCGTGTCCTTCTCGATCCGTGTCGCCATGGCGTTCTCCTCCCTGAGAAGACGTCTCGATGAAAGCATCTTAGTCGTCCCCCCTCCTGCCTCCTAGAATCGGAGCGTGAAGGGCCCTCTCCGGCTGGCGGCGCTGATCGCCGTCGTCCTGCCCGCGTGCCGCGGGAGCGCCCTCGTCGTCACCCGCGGGCCGTACCTCCAGTCAGGAACCGCCACCAGCATCGTCGTCTGCTGGAGAACGGACGTGCCGACGGACAGCCGCGTCCAGTTCGGGACTCTCCCCCAGGCGCTGACGGCGTCGGCCTCGGACGTCTCCCTCGTCCGTGATCACGCCGTCGTTCTCACCGGCCTGAAGCCGGCGACGGCCTACTGGTACCGCGTCGGGACGGCCACGGCTACGCTGGCCGGCGACGCGAGTCACCGCTTCTTCACGGCCCCGCCCCCGGGCATCGCGGCTCCGCTCCGCATCTGGATCGTCGGCGACTCGGGGACCGCCGACGCGAACGCCGTCGCCGTGCGCGCCGCTTTCGACCAGTTCTCCGCGGGGCGGCCGGCCGACCTCTGGCTGATGCTGGGAGACGACGCCTACACCAGCGGAACGGACGGGGAGTTCCAGAAGGCCGTCTTCGAGACCTACCCGCTGCTCCTCCGCGGCCTCACCCTCTGGTCCGCGTACGGAAACCACGACAGCGTTTCGGCTCGCGCCGTCACCGGGTCCGGTCCGTACTTCGACGCGTTCGTCTTCCCGAAGAACGGCGAGGCGGGGGGCGTCCCGTCCGGGACGGAGGCGTACTACGCGTTCGACCGGGGGGACGTCCACTTCATCTCTCTCGACTCCACCAGCGCGAGCCGGCAGCCGGGAAGCCCGATGCTGGCCTGGCTCGTCGAGGACCTCGAGAGGACGTCGCAGAGCTGGATCGTCGCCTTCTGGCACCACCCCCCGTACACGAGGGGGTCGCACGACTCGGACATCGAGACCGAGCTCGTGGAGATGCGGCAGAACGTCCTCCCCCTCCTCGAGGCCGGCGGCGTCGACCTCGTCCTCGCCGGCCACTCGCACAGTTACGAGCGGTCGTTCCTCCTCGACGGACATTACGGACCGTCGAATACGCTGACACCCCGCCTGAAGAAGGATGCCGGCGACGGGCGGCCGTCCGGGACCGGCGCGTACCGGAAGCCCCCCGGCCGGACGCCGCGTGCAGGGACCATCTACGCCGTCGTCGGATCGAGCGGGAAGCTGGGAGGCGGGCGGCTCGATCACCCGGCGATGGTCGTGTCCGAGAACGTCCTCGGGTCGCTCGTGGTCGACATCGGCGGCGATCGGCTCGACGCCGTCTTCGTCCGCGCGTCCGGCGCGACGGGAGACTCGTTCTCCATCGTCAAGTCGCGGGTCGGGATCTCCGTCCCGGCGGTTCCGAAGCCATTTCCTGCGACGCCCCGTCCGAACGGCTCGTGAATGGCGCGAGTGGATAGACTAGGGACGCCATGAAAGCGATTCGCGTTCACGAAAACGGCGGCCCCGAGGTCCTGACTCTCGAAGAGATCCCGCTTCCCGAGCCGAAGGAGGGCGAGGCCCTCGTACGGGTCGAGGCGGTGGGCGTCAACTTCATCGAGATCTACTTCCGGCTCGGCTGGTACAAGGCGGCCCTTCCTCTGACATTAGGGGGCGAATGCGCCGGCACGGTCACGGCGGTCGGCCGGGGCGTGACGGAGGTGAAGCCGGGCGACCGGGTCGCCACTTTCAACGCGGCCGGCGCCTATGCCGGGTTCGCGGTCGCATCGGCTGCGCGGCTCGTCCGCCTCCCCGAGGGAGTGACGGCGAAGCAGGCGGCCGCCGCGATGCTGCAGGGGATGACGGCGCACTACCTGACGGCGTCGACGTTCCCCCTGAAGCCGGGCGACGCCTGCCTCGTCCATGCCGCGGCCGGGGGCGTCGGGCTTTTGCTGTGCCAGATGGCGAAACGGCGCGGGGCACGCGTGATCGGGACGGTCTCGACTCCGGAGAAGGCCCTCCTCGCGAGGGAGGCCGGGGCCGACCGGACCGTCCTCTACACCTCGGAGGACTTCGTCGCGGCGGCGCGGGAGTTCACGAGCGGCCGCGGTGTGAACGTGATCTACGACTCGGTCGGGAAGACGACCTTCGAGAAGGGGTTCGACGCCCTCGCGCCACGCGGAATGATGGCTCTCTACGGGCAGGCGAGCGGCCCCGTCTCCTCCTTCGACCCGCAGGTCCTGAACCAGAAGGGCTCGGTCTTCCTGACTCGCCCCAGCCTCTTCCACTACGTCGCGACGCGAGAGGAGCTGCTCGAAAGGGCGGATGCCGTCTTCGGTTGGGTCAGGGACGGCTCCCTGAGGCTCCGCATGGAGCACGTGTTCCCGCTCGCGAGCGCCGCCGACGCCCACCGCGCGCTCGAGGGGCGGAAGACGACGGGGAAGGTCCTGCTGATTCCGTAGGTCTCCGCCGAGTCCTCCGGGGCAACGACCTCGATGGCGGCCATCTCCGCGGTGGATAGTTCCTATTCCGTGCCGGAGCGCCCCCACACCAGTATCACCTTGTCGCCGACGGCCACCTCGCCGCCTTCGACCACGAAGCAGTTGAGCGCGAGCTTCCCCTCGAAGCGCCGGTAGATGCCGCGGGTGATCTCCTTGTCCTGCACGAGGGTGTCGGGGTCGAACGAGGTCATGATGCAGCGGAGCCTGAGGTCCTTCACGCCGATGAGGACGTCGCCGATTCGCAGGCACGCGCCCGGCCACTCGCGTTCGCCGAGTCCTTCGACGTCGCCGATGACGAGGTTGGGCCGCAGACGCCGGCCGTCGTGACCAAAAGCCGCGATCGCCCCGTCGGTCGCCACCAGCAACGGCAGGACGTCGAACCGCTCGGCTCCGTCGTAGCGCACCAGCCGGGCGCCAGGCCCAGCGATGGCCGCGACCTCGGCGGCCACTTCCGGGCTGTCCCAGGGCCGGCCGTCCACCCGGACGACGCCATCCACTCCGAGAGAGCCTCTGTGGCCCAGGAAGCGCGGATGCGTGCGGGAGGTGATGACCCGCCCCGTCGCGTCCTCGACATGGACGACCCGGTCGCCATCGATGCCGAGAAGGCCCACCCCGACCCGCTCGAGCTTCTCGCCCGTCATCGTCTTGACGGGATACCGCCAGATCTCCGTGATCTTCACGACGGCTTAGGCGGCGGCCTACGCGGCACCCGGCGCGACGCCGGAGAGCGCCTTCACGGCGACCGGCTCGCTGCTCAGGTCTTCTCCGGTGAGGACTCGCCTGAGGTATCCCGCCTGCCCGAGGTGGTGCGCGAGATGAGCGCAGAGATGGAGGAGAAACAGCCCGGTGGGCACTCGAAGGCCTCCCGGAACGGCGGGATACGCGGCGGACAAGGCGTCCCCGGGCAGACTCGAAAGGACCGTCTCAACGATCTGAATCGTCTTCCGGATCTCGGCGAGGAGCGTCGCCCGGGAGGCTCCACGGGCGCTGAACTCGAGTTCCCGATCGCGCACGTATCCGGACCTGCCGAGCACGGCACCCAGAAAGTGCTGGAGGTTGCCGCAGATGTGAAGGGCCAGCGTTCCCGTGGAGTTCGAGATGCCCGGGACGACCTTCCAGATCAGGCTTTCGTCAGGGAAGAGCTCCAGCTCCCTGGAGAACGACGTTAACTCCCGTGTCAGGAGAAGTCGGATCCATCCGATATCCACGCGTCACACCCCCTTCCGTCGACTGCCTGACGATATACCGCGTCCGGCGGCGATCCTCGGAAGCCGGAATCAGGAGCCCGCGCCCTCGAGCCGGTTGCGATAGCCCTCGTAGTCCGGAAGGGCTCTTTCATAGGTGGAGTCCATGAGCGGGGACGAGATCATGAAGTCCGCGCTGGCCCGGTTGCAGGCGACCGGGACGTTCCAGACGACCGCGATCCGGAGGAGCGCCTTGACGTCGGGGTCGTGGGGCTGTGGCTCCAGAGGGTCCCAGAAGAAGATGACGAAGTCGATCGAGCCTTCGGCGATCTTCGCGCCGATCTGCTGGTCGCCCCCGAGCGGGCCGCTCTGGAGCTTGACGACGGTGGTGTCGAGCGCCTTCTCGATCAGGGCGCCCGTCGTTCCGGTGGCGAAGAGATCGTGCTTCACGAGGAGTTCGCGGTTGAACTGCGCCCACTCCAGAAGGTCCTTCTTCTTGTTGTCGTGCGCGACGAGGGCGATCCGCTTTCGGGGACCGCTTTCGAGAGTGTCATCCGTCATCGAGGATTCCTCCAGGGCAAATTCCGTACCGGCGGGGCGATGAGCAGCAGCAGGACACGACCGCGATGGCTTGCCACATTACAGAGTCAGGAGCTGACTCTGTTGGCTACTTGACCCTGTCGGCTACTTGCCCGCTCGCGGCTCATTCCAGTCCACATGGTGCATCAGATAATGCACTCCCGGACCCAGGAGGAGTCCGGCCAGGGCAATCACGACGAGACCTGCATACAAGGCGTAGAGACCCGCAAAGATCTTTCCTGGCTCGGAGAGATCCGTCTTTACGGGTCCCATGCCGCCGAGGAGCATCGCCGCATTCAGGAAAGCATCGCGCCAGGGCATATGCTCGTAATGTTCATACCCCCAGATGCCGATGCCAAGCGAAACGCCGAGGATCCCTGCGGCAATCCCGGCGTGCGTGAACGTCCGGCGCCAGAACAATCCGCGGTGCTTCTCGCGGGCGCTCTGCTCCTTTTTCATCGGTGTCTCTCCTCGATCTTCGGTGAGCTGCCCAACGATACCGGGATCAGCGGTGAGCGCAAAGGAGTCTGCTCCCGGGAATCGTCGTCGGTGAACGGGTAGGTGCCGGCGAAGCACGAGACTCCGGTCCGGCGATCCAGGTCAGTCCGAACCTCGATCCCTTGATCGATCGTTGAGACGCGAGCCCGGGCAGCGCGTTCATGGACGGACGGGCCGGTAGACGAGGCCTTCCTCTTCCATCTTCATGAACGGGACCTCACGGCCCTTTTCCTTCGAGAGCAGCTCGACGGTCTCCTTGATCCGTCCGTCCACGGCGGGGCGGTCTTGCAGGATCCGGATCGTGTCGAACGGGACGAACCAACCCTTCTGGTCGGAGGAGAGCTCCAGAAGCAGGCCGGCACCGCCGGTCTTCTCGTGTCCGGTGCCGCGGCCCAGAGAGCTTTCCACGACGAGGTCATAGCCCCCGTCCGCCGCGGGCGACTTCCGGACGAGGAAGTAGATCGACTGGTCGCGCGGGCCGGCGCGCCCGTCGTACTTCGGGTGACGACGGTGAATCTCCTTGACCGCCTCCCAGTGATCGGAAAAACGGCGCTCGAGGACGAGGAATTCGTAGTCGTAGTCTGGCGCGGCGACCCAGATCCCGTCGGCGAACCGGAACGCACGGGCGTGACCGGCGAAGACCGACGAGGACGAAGGGACGGGCGGCGGCGAATCGGTCAGCGGAAGCGGAGACCTGGTTGACGAGCAACCGGCCAGAAACGCGGCGAAGGCGAGGAGGATCGAGAAGGGTCGGTTCATCGTGCGTTAAGCAAGGTGGTCTGACGGTCGTTCCCCGGGAATCAGCGACCTGCGCGCACGGTCCCGCGGGCCGAAGACGCGAGGGCTGGTCAGGACTTCTTCTTGCCGCCGCCGGGACGGCCAGCGGGCCCCGGCGGCGGGTGCGCAGGCGGCTACCTGACGTAGCGCCAGAGAAGGAGCAGGAGGACGGCTCCGAGGACGGACATGAGGCAGCCCGCGGGATGGAACTTCGCGCCCTCAGCCGGTTTGTTGATGAGGCAGCCGACGATTCCGCCCGCGATGGAGCCCAGGATGCCGAGGATGGTCGTCGCGAGGAACCCCATCTGGTCGGCGCCCGGCAGGAGTGCGCGGGCGATCAGGCCGACGAAGAAACCGACGACGACGGACCAGAGGATGTGAATCATTCGTGCCTCCTTGGGACGGCGCCAGTAAGCCATGTGGTCGCGGTTTCGGGCGGCTCGAGGCGATGCGCCGCCGCCATGCCGTGTCTCGCGACGATACGGCGAGCCGGGGCAGGGAGGGCCGGTCAGGGCTTCTTCTTCCCTCGACCGGAGCGTCCGACGCTCTTTGCCGCCAGCGGCTCGATCTTCTCGTCTCCGATGACGGTCTTGAGCGGACAGAAGGAGAACGCGGGGCACTTCTTGCAGGTGACGGCGAGGGCGATTGGGCAGAGGGTCACGGGGCACCTCCTGAGGTGGGCCGACGCCAGATTACCTCAGCGCGGGGAGCGGGGCTTCCCAGATCCAGGCGCTTCCCTCGGGGCGGCCGGGCGGGTTCTTCCAGACGAGCCGGCTCGCGTGGAGAAGGGGTGGCGGGGTCTCCGGGCCGCTGCCGGCGTCGTAGAGGCGGTCCCCGAGGAGGGGCGTGCCGAGATGGGCGAGATGAACCCGGAGCTGGTGCATCCGCCCGGTCTCGGGGATGAGCTCGACGAGTCCGGTCGCTCCCCGATTCTCCACGACGCGATACGCCGTGGCGGCGACCCGTCCGGCCGGGTGGACGGCCGTCCGTCCCGGCGGCGGAACCGCCGGAATGGTGCCGACACGGCGGCCCGAGAGGAGATGTCCGGCGCGCGCCGGGCCGTAAGCGGCCTTGAGGGCGCGGCGGAGCAGATCGGGCTTCGAGGTGCGGTGCTCTAGGACGGGGACCGTTACGACCCCCTCGGGGGGCGACGGCACGCCGCGCGTTCTCGCGAGGTAGACCTTCGTCACGTCGCGGGCCCACGCCGCATGGGCGGCGCGGAGCGCCGCGGCGCCGCGCGCGAAGAGCAGCACGCCCGAGGTCTCCCGGTCGAGCCGGTGGACGAGCGCGAGGTCCTCGCCTATCGCGTCGCGCAACTCTTCGAGCAGCCCCCCCTTCCCGTGGACGACGCGCCCCGCCGGCTTGTTCACGGCGAGGTAGCAGTCCGCGCCCTCCGGGGAAGCGAGGATCTTGATCCCGGTGCCAATCATCCGCAGACTACAAATATGAGACCTGACCCCGATTGGGGCTATGACCCCGATTGGGGCTATCTCTTCCCCTCCTTTTCGCTTCTTGACGCCCGAGCCAGGAGTGCCGTCAGGATCCCGTGCAGGACGACCGCCGGCCACAGCAGTATTCCGCTGAAACCGCCCGCGAGGCCGAGGTAGGCGAGATACAGCGTGACGGCCGCGCTGTACGTCAACATGCCGATCCGCGGCGGGCCGGGCCAGCAGGCGACCCCCAATGCGATCAGGGCGATGCCGGCCACGCGCGCCACGACCACGGCGATGCCGGTCAGCTCAACGCCGAGCAGCAGTTGTCCGACCAGCGACGGGACGATCAGCAGCGCCAGGCCAGTGACCACCTCGGCTACGGCGGCGACCGTCAGCGGTCGCCCCATCCCGCTAGTCCTTCGCCCGGGCGACGGTCTTCTGCATCTGCTCGCGCTGCTCCGCCGTCACCTTCTCCGGTTCGAGTTTGAACGTGACCTTGTTGATTTTGCCGGTGAAGGGAAACGGAGAATCGTAGCGGTACTCCAGCAGCGCGAGGCCGGTGCGCGTGTCCGAGCCGATGTCGAAGGTCTCGTCCTCCGGAAAGGTGATCGGGGTCGTGTGTTCCATGGTGTTCCTGGCCACTTCCTTGCCGTCCACGGAGAGCACGCCCGTCCCTCCCTTGCCCAGGCCCGGGCCATCGGACTTGAAGTCGAAGACGATGGTGTGCTTGCCGGCGGCGAGCGCGGGCCCGTCCCACACCGTGCGCTTGAGGTCGAGCAAGTTGTAGAGGAACACCGGCTTGCCCCGGCCGATTCCGAACTCGCCCTTGCTCAGGAAGAGTCCGTAGCCGCCGAAGCGTCCGCCGTCGGTGACGATCATCCCTTCCGCGCCCCCTTCGGGAACTTCGACCTCGGCGGTGATGGTGTACGACTTGTTCAGGATGCTCGGAGCGCCGCTGTTGGGGACGCCGGTCAGCGTTCCCGTGTAGGTGAAGACCGTTCGCCCCCCCGTGAGATTGGGCTTCGGCGCGTTCCAGCGCGTCAGCGACGAGTTGTCGAGCGGAAGCACGCCATGCTTCTTCGCCTCGGCGTAGAAGATGTCCTGCATCTGCTTGAGCTTCTCCGGCATTCTGGCCGCCATGTCATTGAACTCGGTCGGATCCTCGGCGACGTTGTAGAGCTCCCACTGGTACCCGGTGATCACGTCGGGCGCCGGCTTGGTGCTCAGCTCCCACGGGAGCGTCGCCGGAGTCGTCGCCGCCACCCAGCCGTCGTGGTAGATGGCGCGATTTCCGAGCATTTCAAAGTACTGCGTGGTGTGCCGGCCGGGCGCGTTGGCGTTCGCCTTGTTCCATGTGTAGGCCATGCTGACGCCGTCCATGGGGCGCTGCTTGATGCCGTCGAGCGTATCCGGCAACGGGATGCCGCTCGCTTCGAGGATGGTCGGAACGATGTCAATGAGATGGTGAAACTGGCGACGGATGCCGCCCGCGTCGTTGATGTGGCCCGGCCACGACATGGCCATGCCCTGGGCCGTTCCGCCGTAGTGCGACGCCACCTGCTTGGTCCACTTAAACGGCGTGTCCATCGCCCAGGCCCAGGGTGCCGCAAAGTGCGGGAAGGTCCGCTCGGACCCCCAGAACGGGTACCAGAGGAACTGGTCCTTGACCGGCACTTCAACGCCATTGAAGGTGGTGAACTCGTTCGGTGTGCCGTTGAGCATCCCCTCGGGACTCGCGCCGTTGTCGCCGGCGATATAGATGATCAAGGTGTTGTCGAGCTGGCCGAGGTCTTCGACGGCCTGGATGACGCGGCCGATTTCGTAGTCGGTGTAGGCGAGGTAGGCCCCATAGACGTCGGCTTGCTTTATGAAGAGCTTCTTCTCGTCCCAGCTGAGGGAATCCCACTCGGGCAGGTCCTTCGGCCAGGGAGTCATCTTCGCGTTCTCCGGCATGATGCCCAGTCGCTTCTGGTTGGCGAAGATGGTCTCGCGCAGCTTGTTCCAGCCCCCGTCGAAGAGGTGCATGTCGCTGATCTTCTTGATCCACTCCGGCGTCGGATGATGGGGGGAATGCGTGCCGCCCGGTACGTAATAGACGAGGAACGGCTTGTCGGGCGCGATCTCCTTGAGCTCCTTCATGTACTGGATCGCCTCGTCGGCCATCGCCGTGGTCAGGTTCCAGCCCGGTTTGCCCTGGAAGGGGTAGATCGCCGTCGTGTTGCGGTACAGGTTGGGCTGCCACTGGCTGGCGTCGCCGCCGACGAAGCCATAGAAGTATTCGAAGCCCATGCCGTTCGGCCACTGGTCGAATGGGCCGGCCTGGGTCGACTGATAGAAGGGCGTGTTGTGGTTCTTGCCGAACCACGAGGTCGCGTAGCCGTTCTCCTTGAGGATCGTGGCGACAGTGCCGTTCTCCTTCCGGATGACAGAGTCGTAGCCCGGGAATCCCGTCGCAATTTCGCCGACCACGCCGAAACCGGCCACGTGGTGGTTGCGCCCGGTGATCAAGGCCGCGCGCGAGGGCGAACAGAGCGACGTGGAGTGGAAATTCGTGTAGCGCAGGCCGTTCTTCGCGATGCGGTCCAGGGCCGGTGTCGGAACGACGCCGCCGAAGGTGCCCGGCGCGCCGAAGCCACTGTCATCGGTCATGATCAGCAGCACGTTGGGCGCGCCCTTCGGCGGCACGACCCGTGGCGCCCACCAGGCCTTGGACTCCGAGGCCTTTTCCTTGATCACCCCGCCGAACTTCGGATCGGGCGGCGGCAGCTGCTTGCCGTCGAGGGTTGTCGTGGCGCTCGGCGAACCCGAAACGCCGGTCACCTGCTGCGCGACGCCGGATGAGGATTGGAATGCAAGAGCGACACCTGATACCGCAATGGCGACGACGAGCTTGACCGCCTTCATACCAGCCCCACTTTCGTTCGATCCGAGTCCGTTTCGCGATAGCTTGACCTCTTCTTGCGAGGTCTCGTTTCAGAGTGTGCCCCTTGCGAACCTGACAGAGATTCGGCCGCAACCCCCTCGTAGCCTACCCCGAGATCGGCTCGAAGGCGCTGTCGGACTCAACCTGGTACTCGCGCCAGCGGGAGACCAGACCGTCTTCCAGGACGACGATGGCGACGCCCGCGTAAGCGTGGCCGCCCCAGTCGAAGGTGAACTCAGCCGCACCCGTTTGCGTCGGCTCGTCGAAGAAGATGCGGCGCCAGGTGGTCTTCATCGGCGCTCTTTTCGCCGTCCGGTCGAACAGCTCGCGCAGAACGGCGCGGGAGCGGTAGAACTTCTTCCCGCCCGGATCGAGGTAGACGGCGTCCTCGGCGAAAAGCGCGGCCGCGCCCCCGGCGTCGCCGGCGTTCCACGCCTCGGCCAGCCGGGCCATCAGGGCGTGGAAGCCTTCGGGCGTCAGGGCGCGGGAGCCTTCCATCACTCTGTCAATGCCATCCGCGGACGGCGTGGGAAGTGTACGGGGCTTCGAGGGCGCGGGTCTCGTCTTCAGACAGCGAGAGGTCGAGGGAGCGGATCGCGGCCTCGAGGTGGGGGAGCCTGGTGGCGCCGACGATGGGGGCCGTGACGGCCGGCTTCGAAAGGAGCCACGCGAGCGCCACCTCGGCCATCTCCACGCCGCGTGCCGCGGCGACCTGGCGAGCCGCCTCCATGACGTCGCCGTCGGAGGGGTGGTCGTAGAGCTTCCAGGCGTAGTCGTCGCTCGCGGCCCGCGGCGTCGCCATCCGGTCGTCGGGACGGGGGCGCGACCCCGCGAGGAGGCCTCGGGCCAGCGGCGACCAGGGAATCACGGCGATCCCTTCCTCGACGCAGAGGGGAAGCATCTCCCGCTCCTCCTCGCGATAGAGGAGGTTGTAGTGGTTCTGCATCGAGACGAAGCGGGGAAAGCCGTGAAGGTCGGCGAGGCCGAGCGCCTTCATCAGCTTCCACGAGGGGCCGGAGCTGGCCCCGACGTACCGGACCTTCCCCTGCTTCACGAGCAGGTCGAGCGCCGCCAGCGTCTCCTCGAGGGGGACGGCCGGGTCGAAGCGGTGGATCTGGTAGAGATCGATCGTGTCCATCTGGAGCCGCCTCAGGCTGGCTTCGCATCCCTGGACGACATGCTTGCGCGAGAGCCCCTTCATGTTCGGGCCCTGGCCCATCGGGAAGAAGACCTTGGTCGCGAGGACGACCTCCTCCCGCCGCGCGAACTCCTTGAGCATCTTCCCGGTGATCTCCTCCGAGCGTCCCAGCGAGTAGCCGTCGGCCGTGTCGAAGAAGTTGATCCCGGCCTCCACGGCGGCGCGGAAGAAGGGGCGCGCGGCCTCCTCGCCGTCGAGGATCCAGGGGCGCCACGTGCTCGAGCCGTAGCTCATGCAGCCGAAGCAGAGGCGCGAGACGGTCACCCCCGTCCGGCCGAGCGTCGTGTAATTCATCGGCTTGCCTCCGATGGCGCGAGGTACTTCCCGAGGAAGCCCAGCACCTCGCCGTACCAGTGCTTCGCATTCTGTCCCTTCAGGATCCAGTGATTCTCGTCGGGGTAGACGACGAGGCGGGCGGGGACCCCCTTCGCCGTCAGAACGCCGTACAGTTCGAGCCCCTGCGTCACGGGAACGCGGAAATCGCGTTCGCCGTGCAGGACGAGCATCGGCGTCCGGAAGGACGAGGCGTACCGGTTCGGGCTCCACGCCTCCACGGCGTCGCGGTTCGTGAAGGGATACCCGCCGTAGGAATGGTTCCGGCCGTAGGTGTCGTCCGACGCGTACTGGCCCATCAGGTCGTAGACCCCCGCGTGCGAGACGAGCGCCGCGAAACGGTCCGTGTGTCCCTCCATCCAGTTGACGAGGAAGCCGCCGTACGAGCCGCCGGCCGCCGCCATCCGCTTCGGATCGACGATTCCTTCTGAAATCAGGAGGTCCGTGGCCTTCATCACGTCCTCTAAGGGCTTCTCGGGGTGCGCGCCGAGGATCGACTCGACCCATTTCTGCCCGAAGCTCGAGGAGCCGTGGAAATTCACCATCGCCACCACGTAGCCGGGGGCGGCGAAGAGCTGCGCGTTCCAGCGGAGGTGGAAGTTGTCGCCGAACGTCCCCACCGGCCCGCCGTGGACGAGCTGCAGGAGCGGGTACTTCTTCGACGGGTCGAAGCCGGGCGGGTAGACGACATACATCTGGGCCTCGTCGCCCCCCGCCCCTCTGAAAGTCCTTTCCTCGACTCTTCCGAGAGCGAGCTTCGCCATCGCCGCGTCGTTGAACGTCGTGAGCGTCCGCAGGCCCGTCCCGTCCCGCTTCACGGAGGCCAGCTCGTTTGGCCGGGAGAGATCGTTCCACGCGAACAGGACCTCGCCGGCCGGCGTCGCCGTGGGGCCGGACGCGGTCCCTCCCTTCCAGATCCGTCGGGGCGTCCCGCCAGAGACGGGGATCGCATAGAGATTCGTCCGCGCCCGCTCCTCGGCCGCGAAGAGGATCGTCCCCCCGTCCGCGGTGAAGGAGATCGGTCCGACCCCGTTCTCCCAGCCGTCCGTCAGCACCCGGCTCTTCCCCGTGGCGAGTTCCAGGAGAGCGAGACGCCGGTAATCGGGCCAGTCGTCGGCCTTCACCTCGCGGGTGTAGGCGATCGTCTTCCCGTCGGGGGAGAAGACCGGGTCGCCGTCGGCCGCGGGGTTGTCAACTGTCAGGTCCTTCGGCGGGCCTCCGGTGGCGGGAACGAGAAAGAGGTCGTAGTTGAGCGTGCGATACGGCGGATCCGTCGTGTTCGCGGAGAAGACGATCGCGCTTCCGTCCGGGGCGATGTCGAAGCGCCCCGTCCCGTCCTGCAGGCCGAAGAAACGCCTCGATCCGGGAAGCAGGTCGGTCGCCTTCCGCGTCGCGACGTCGAGCGAGAAGACGTGCGGCCACTCGTCGTACGTCATCCAGCGGTCCCAGTAACGGAAGAGCCGGTTCTCGGTGACCTGCGCCTTCACCTTCGCCTTCTCGCGCGCCTCGAGCGCCTTCTTCGTCGACTCGGGCGTCCCGTCCCCGCCGACGACGGACGAGACGAAGGCGATCCGCTTCCCGTCCGGGAACCACTTCGGGTTCGAGACGCCGAGGGGCATCTCGGTCAGCCGCTCGGCCTCGCCGCCGTCCCGCGCGATGACGTAGAGCTGTGTCGCCTTGTCCCCCTCGCGGCGGGAAAGGAAGGCGAGGCGCTTTCCGTCGGGGCTGAAGGCGGGCGACGTGTCGGAGGCCTTGTTCGACGTGAGCCGCCGCGCCGAACCGGTGGCGACGTCGAGGAGCCAGATGTCGGCGTTGGAGCGGTCTTCCTCGGGGTCGTACGTCGAGACGGTGAAGGCGGCGGTCCTGCCGTCGGGCGAGAGCACGGGCGCGCCGACTCGCTGGAGGGACCAGAGGTCCTCGACGGTCATGGGCTTCCTGGCGATCGGGGCATCGGCGAGAGCCAGGGAGGGGAGCGCCAGGAGAAGCGCCTGGAGGGCGCGGCGGGGCGTTCGGAACATCGGGTCCTCCGTCGACGGGCGAGCGTAACAGAGGGCTCTGCCGCTTCCGGGACGTGAACTGGATAGAATCAGGCCGCATTCGGGCCAGACGTTCACGCGAAGGAGGGTTTCCCTCATGTCCGGTCTTCCGCCCGACGTCCCGCCGCCTCCCCCCCCGCCTCCTCCGTCCGGATACGTCCCGCCGCCGCCTTCCGGCTACGCGCCCCAACCGAACGCGCTCCCCTGGGAGGACCGCCCGCGGATCGGCTTCGCCGACGCCCTCGTGGACACGATCCGCCTCTTCGCGACGAAGCCGGCCGAGGCGTGGAGCCGGACGCGGGAGAAGGGGGACATCGCCCAGCCGCTCCTCTTCGCCATCTGCGTCGGCTGGATCGGCGCGGCCTTCAACGCCGTCTACGGCCTCATGTTCGGCCAGGCGTGGCTCCGGTGGGTCCCCGCGGAGGCGCGCCAGCACATGACCGGGTTCCTCGTGGGCTCCCCCGGCGGGACGGCGCTGCAGGTCTTCCTCGCTCCCATCGGCGTCGTCCTGGGTCTCTTCATCGGCGCGGCGATCCTCCACGTCTGCTTCCTCGTCGTCGGCGCGCTGTCGAACTCGACGGCCGGTTTCGAGGGGACCGTCCGGGTCCTCGGCTACTCGTGGATGACGCAGCTCGCCCAGATCATCCCGGTCTTCGGCGGCCTCGTCGCCGCCGTCTGGGGCCTCGTTCTCATGGTGATGGGGGCCCAGCGGCTCCACAGGGCGTCGCAGGGGAAGGCGATCATGGGCGTCCTCCTGCCCGTCCTTCTCTGCTGCGGCTGCGTGATCATCGCGGCGATCATCGGCGGCGCCGCGCTGATGAGCGCCTTCGGCCGGATGCGCTGAGCCCGAGCCGCGGAGTCGGGGGTGAGCGGCGAAAGGAAGCTGGGGCTTCTCTGGGGCGCGGTCGCCCTCGCGTTGCTGGCCCTCTCTCCGCTCGCGCCGGCCCTCGCCGGCTCCCTTCCCGAGTGCTTCTTCCGTCGCATCACCGAAATCCCCTGCCTCACCTGCGGCGGCACACGTGCCCTCTTCGCGCTTCTCGCCGGCAATCTCCCCGCGGCGCTTCAGGCCAACCCGCTCGTCGCGGCCGCCCTCGTCGCTCTCGTCGGGGGCGGCCTCGCCTCGGGAGCCCTCGCTCTGGCCGGGCGGGGCGTCGCGGAGCCGGAGCGCCTTCCGGGCTGGGCACGCCCCGCGGTCGTTCTCGTCCTGGCCGCGAACTGGCTCTGGTTGATCTCGCAGGGCCGCTGAGCGCCACCGGCCGGGGCGTATCCTCGGCGGCGACCTCACGCCTCCGGAGATGCGCCGATGAGAACAGCTCCCGCCGTCCTGTCCCTTCTTCTACTCGCGGCCCCGGCCTTCGCCCAGAAGGCGAAGCCGAAGGGAAAGCCCGGGACGCCCGAGACCGCGGCGCCTGCCGCGAGCGCGCTCCCGGCCTCGAGCCTGAAGGCGTTCAAGGCGCGGCCGATCGGCCCCGCGCTGATGGGCGGGCGCGTTTCGGACATCGCGCTCGACCCGGAGAATCCGTACGCCTTCTGGGTCGCCCTCGCCACGGGGGGCGTGATGAAGAGCGTGAACGACGGCGGGACCTTCGAGGCGGTCTTCGAGAAGGAGTCCGTCGCCTCGATCGGCGCGATCGCGGTGGCGCCGTCCGACCCGAAGACGATCTGGGTCGGGACAGGCGAGGCGAACGACCGGAACAGCTCCGCCTGGGGTGACGGCGTCTACCGATCGGCGGACGGCGGGGCCACCTGGACGAACGTGGGCCTCGGGTCGAGCAAGGCCGTCGCGCGAATCGCCGTCCACCCGAAGGACCCGAAGACCGTTTACGTCTGCGCCGCCGGAAGCCTCTGGCAGGCGGGGGGCGACCGGGGCCTCTTCAAGACGACGGACGGCGGGACGACGTGGAAGAAGATCCTCTCGGCCGCGCCTCCCGACGACGCGAAGACGGGGTGCGGAGACCTCGTCATGGACCCGGCAGCTCCCGACATCCTTTACGCCACGTTGTACGCCCGGCTGCGGACGCCCTGGTCCTTCGTCTCCGGCGCCGACCTCACCGGTGGTCGCGACGTCGGCGGCCTTTTCCGGACGACGGACGGCGGGGGGACCTGGAAGAAACTGACGAACGGCCTCCCCGCGCGGACGCAGCGGATCGGCCTGGACGTCTTCCGGAAGAACCCGAAGATCCTCTACGCGCTCGTCCAGACGGACGAGGGAGGCACCTCGCCGATCCGCGACACGAAGAGCAAACGGGGCGGCGTCTTCCGGTCGGAGGACGGAGGCGAGACCTGGGCGCGGATCAACCCGCTCAACCCGCGCCCCTTCTACTTCAGCCAGATCCGCGTCGACCCGGCGAACGACAAGCGCGTCTGGGTGCTCGGAATCTCCTTCCACGTCTCGGACGACGCGGGCCAGACATTCCGCGATGACCTCGGGGACAAGGTCCACCCCGACGGGCACGCCATGGTGATCGACCCCAGGAACCCGAAGCGGGTCCTCCTCGGCACCGACGGTGGGCTCTACCTGAGCCTCGAGGGGGGGAAGAACTGGCAGCACCTCGACCGCTTCGCGGCGGGGGAGTACTACCGGATCTCGCTCGACGACTCCGTGCCGTACCGGATCGCCGGAGGCCTCCAGGACAACCTGAACTGGGTCGGCCCGTCGGCCACCCGGTCGCGTGACGGGATCGTGAACGCCGACTGGATCAACCTCGGCGGGGGCGACGACTTCTACAACGTCTTCGACCCCGAGGACAGGGACGTCCTCTACGGCGAGTCGCAGGGGGGCGCCATCTTCCGGATGAACCTCCGGACGGGGGAGACGAAGCAGCTCCGCCCCGAGCCGGGCGAAGGGCAGCAGGCCTTCCGCTTCCACTGGTGCTCGCCCTTCGTCGCCAGCCGCCACGAGAAAGGGGCTCTCTACCTCGCCGGAAACCGCGTCTTCAAGCTGTCGAAGCGGGGAGACGAGTGGACGCCCGTGAGCCCCGACCTTTCGGCGCGAGATCCGGAAAAGATCTTCGCGGCCGGGAGCGGCGCGGAGAACTACGGCGTGGTCTACGCGCTCGCGGAGTCTCCGGTCGCGGCGGGCCTCCTCTGGGCCGGGACCGATGACGGGAAGCTCTGGGTCACGTCGGACGGCGGCGCCAGGTGGACCGATCTCACGGCCGGCCTCCCCGCGGCCGCTAAGGGACAGTGGATCCAGTCGATCGAGGCGTCCGCCGCCGACGCGAACGCGGCGTACCTCGTCGTCTCGGCGTACCGGACGGGAAACGAGGCGCCCCTGATCTACCGGACGGCCGATCTCGGGAAGACCTGGACGAGCGTGACGTCGAACCTTCCGGCGAAGGGCCCGGCAAAGGTCGTTCGCGAGCACCCGAAGAACCCGGACGTCCTCTTCGCGGGGACGGAATTCGGGCTCTTCGTCTCGCTGGACCGGGGCGGGAGCTGGACGAAGTTCGGGGGGCTTCCGACCGTCGCCGTTGACGACCTGAAGATCCACCCGCCGGACGGGGACCTCGTCGTCGCGACGCACGGCCGGAGCCTCTACGTTCTCGACGACGTCTCTCCGCTCGCGCAGGCGACGAAGGAGGCGCGCGGAAAGGACGCCGTCCTCTTCGAGCCGCGCCCGGCCCACGGGGTTTACCGTCTTCCCGGGTGGAGCGAGTGGAACGGAAAGGCGCACTTCCGCGGCGAGAACCCGCCGGACGGCGCCTTCCTGAACTTCTGGCTGAAGGAATACACGGGGGACGAGGTCCGGATCGCGATCACGAACGCGCAGGACCAGCAGGTGGCGACGCTCCGGGCGCCGGGGACCCCCGGCTTCGGCCGCGTCGTCTGGAACCTCCGGCCGATTCGCGAGACGGACCGCGAGAGAGGAGGCGGCGGCGGAGGGGCTTTCGGCGAGCCGCCGAAGTTCGTCCCGCCGGGCGACTACACCGTGACCCTGACGTACGGCCGGACGAAGGCGAAGCAGAAGCTGAAGGTGACCCTCGCCGAGGGGATCGAGACGAAGTAGGTGGGGGGCGCCGCGCAGCCCGAGGTCGTCGACGCGGTCGTGGCGCTCCGGGAGAAGGGAATCCTCGGCGATCCCCCCGCGTCGCATCTCCTTCGCGTCGCGCGGGGCGATCTCGTGTCGGTGCGACTGGAGATCCGGACGCTCCTCTACTTCGGCGTCCTCCTCCTGACGACCGGCGTCGGCCTCTTCCTCAAGCTGAACCACGACCGGATCGGTCCGGCGGTCATCGCCGCCGGGCTCGGCCTGGCGGCGGCGGCCTGCTTCGTTCAGGTCTTCCGGCGGGCGGCGCCCTTCACGTGGAGCCGGGCGGCCGATCCGGGCGTCGCCTTCGACTACGTCCTCCTGCTCGGCCTCCTCCTGGTCGCGTCCGATCTCGCCTACGTCGAGGTGCAGTTCAGGGTCGTCGGGCCGGACTGGCCGTACCACCTTCTCGCCGTCTCCCTTCTCTGCCTCGTCGCGGCGTTCCGGTGGGACTCGGCGGTAGCCCTCGGTCTGGCCCTGACGTCGTTCGCGGCCTGGCGTGGCGTCGCGGTCAACGTCCTCAAGGGAGCGCTCGGCCCGGGCCGCCCCGAGGAGACGCGCTGGAATGCGATCGTCTGCGGCCTTCTCTTCGTGTTGCTCGGCGTGGCCCTTGTCCGCGTCGGGAAGAAGCCCCACTTCGAGGAGGTCTGGGTCAGCTTCGGCCTCCTCCTCCTCCTCGGCGGGCTTCTCTCGGGAGTCTTCGCGGACCCCTCTCACTGGGGACTGTGGCTCGCCGCGCTCGCGGCGGTCTCGGCCGTCGTCGTCTGGCGGGCGTTCCGTGCGGGGCGGACGCTCTACTTCGCCGAAGGGGTCGTCGCCGCGTACCTTGGGTCTCTCCGCCTGCTCTTCGAGGCATTTCGGAATCTCCATTCCGGATCGGCGTTCGCCCTGGTCGTAGCGGCGTCGGCGGTCGGGGTGCTGGCGCTCATCGTCGCCGCGCACCGGAGGATGAAGGCGCCATGAGAGGCGAGATCGCCGCCTTCGAGCGTGCCGCCGCCGTCTGCGATGCGGCGCGGGGCTGGAGAACGGCGGGGATCATCGACGTCGTCGCCGAGGAGGCGATCGAGAGGGAGTTTCCGGATACCCGGGTCCGGCCGTCGCCGGTCTGGCGTGTCCTGACGTTCCTCTTCGTGACGGTGATCGTCATCGGGGTCTTCTTCGCCGTGTCACTTAGCGGCGTTCGCGGCATGATGGGACTGGCCTTCCTCTGCCTGCTCGCTGGCGGCGCCCTGGTCGCGGCGACCGAGGTCCAGGAGCAGGCCCCGTCCTTCGCCCGGCGCGGCGGGGCTGGAGCAACCGCCTTCTGGGCGGGGGTCTTCCTGACGGTGGCCGCCGGCCTCTTCTTCGGAGAGGTCCTCAGGCTCCGGAGCGAAGCCGGACTCGAGATCACCCTGGCCGTCTCCGTCCTCGTCTGGGGAGCGGCCTCGTGGCGATGGGGCGATGCGATCTACACGCTCTTCTCGTCCGTGTCGCTGTTCCTTCTCCTCGCCCGTCAGCCGTATGGACGCCTTCTCTGGGTGGCCGTCGGCGCCGGACTGGCGGCGCTCGCGAGGAGGCGCCTCGACGAGCGCTCGTGGCCGCCGCCTCATCGGGAATCCGTTGCGACGCTCCTGGTCGTGGCTCTCGCGGCGGTCTATGCGGCGACCAACTTCTGGTCCGTGGAGACGTGGTCGATCGAGAGGCTTCGCCCCGATTTCACGTGGACCGAGCCGACCAGCGCAGCGCTGGCCGCCGCGATGACTGTCACCGCGCTGATGCCGGTCGCCGTCCTCGCGTGGGGGATCCGGACGCGCCGGGTCTTCCTGATCGACACCGGAGCGCTCTTCCTCGTCCTCTCGGCCGTCACGCTCCGTCATTACGTCCGCGTGGCGCCCCTCTGGGCCGTTCTGGCCGGCGCGGGCGCGATCCTTCTCGGTGTCGCCCTCGCGCTCGAGCGCTGGCTCTCCCGAGGGGCAGGAAAGGAGCGCGGCGGCTTCACCGCCGAGCCGCTCTTCTCGGACGAGACGAAGGCGCGGCTCCTCCAGACGATCCCCGTCGCGGCGACGCTCCAGCCGGAGGCGCCTCCGCCTCCGGAGAAGGGGTTCACTCCGGGGGGCGGATCCTTCGGCGGGGGCGGCGCGAGCGAGCGGTTCTGATCAGCCTGCCCGGCGCGTCTCGGCGAAGCGGTAGAGCGCGCTCCGCCAGTCGGGGAGCTCGATGCCGGCGTCGGCGAGCTTGTTGTTCGAGAGGGCGCAGTTGCGCGGGCGCGGTGCCTTGAGACCCGCCTTCTCGAGCGACATCGCCGAGACGTTCGTCCTGCTTCCCATCATCCGGGCCAGCTCCAGCGCCAGCTCGTGCCAGCTCGTCGACCCCGAGCTGACGCAGTGGTAGAGGCCGTACGGAAGCTTCTTCTCGAGGAGCCGCTGGATGACCCGCGAGACGTCCTCGACGTAGCTCGGCGTGACCGTCCGGTCGTAGAACGCCCGGACCGGCTCCCCCTTCGCGAGCATGTCGGCCATCTTCCCGATGCTGCTCGTCCGCCCCTCGCCGCCGAAGAGGCTCTCCACCCGGAGGACGTAGTGCTTCGGCGCACGGGGAGCGAGGATCTCCCCGAGCAGCTTCGAGGCGCCGTAGACGCTGAGCGGGTTCGGAAGGTCCTTCTCGGTGTACGGGCGGGTCGCCTTCCCGTCGAAGACGTAGTCGCTCCCGAAGTGGACGAGGAGGGCGTCGCAGGCGGCCGCCGCGTCGGCCAGGGCGCCGACGCCGAAGCCGTTGGCCGCGAGAGCCGCCTTCGGGTTCTCCTCGGCGCCGTCCACGTCGTTCCAGGCCGCGCAGTTCAGGACGACGGTCGGGCGGAGCTTGACGACCCGCTCGGCGACGGCGGCCCGGTCGGCCACGTCGAGGCTCTCCCGCGTCAGACCGAACACCTCGTGCCCCTTCTGGAGGTCCCGGAGCAGGACCTTCCCGAGCTGGCCCCCGGCCCCGGTCACGACGATCCGGTGAGACATCCCCGGGAGCCTAGCCGAATCCGCGCCGGGGCGGAAACCCGGGAGGGGGCCGGCCCGTAGTAGGGTCTGCGGAGAATCCGCCTCGGGAGGTCGTGTGAAAACTGTGGCATTGATCGCCGGTCTCGTCGTCCTCGCGCCGGGAGCCCTCCTCGCGGAAGACTCCCCGAAGCCTCCGGTCGCCCGGAAGGTGGACCACGTGACGGAGCTCCACGGGGAGAAGCTCTCCGACCCGTATTTCTGGCTCCGGAACAAGCCGGACCCGGAGGTGAAGGCCTACCTCGACGCGGAGAACGCCTACACCGACGCGGTCATGAAAGGGACCGAGGCGCTTCAGGAAACGCTTTACAAGGAGATCGTCTCGCACATCAAGGAGACCGACCTCTCCGTCCCGTACCGGTTCGGCGGCTGGCTCTACTACTCGCGCTTCGAAAAGGGGAAGCAGTATCCCGTCCTCTGCCGGAGGAAGGTCCCACCCGGCCCCGGCGCGGCCGAAGGGCCCGAGCAGGTGCTCCTCGACGTGAACAAGCTGGCCGAGGGCGAGAAGTTCATGTCGATCGGCGCGTTCCAGGTGAGCGACGACGGGAACCTCCTCGCCTACTCGACCGACAACACCGGTTTCCGGCAGTACCGGCTGCAGGTGAAGAACCTCGCGACCGGGGAGCTCTTCCCCGAGCGGGTCGAGAAGACGACGTCGTTGGCCTGGGCGGCCGACAACAAGACGCTCTTCTACGGCGTGGAGGACCCGGCGAAGCGGTCGTACCGGATCTACCGGCACCGCCTCGGCGAGCCGGTCGAGAAGGACGCCGTCGTGTGGGAGGAGAAGGACGAGCGGTTCGAGACCTTCGTCTCCCGGTCGAGGAGCCGCACCTACCTCTACATCGGCTCCCAGAGCCACACGGCCTCGGAGTGGCGCTTCCTTCCGGCCGGCACGCCCGACGCCGCGTGGGCCGTCCTTCAGCCGCGCGAGGCGGAGCACGAATACGACCTGGAGGACCGCGGCGACCACTTCTGGATCCGCACCAACTCCGGGGGCCGGAATTTCCGGCTCGTCACGGCGCCGGTCTCGAGTCCGGGCAAGACGAACTGGAAGGAGGTCTTGCCGCATCGCTCGAACGTCATGCTGCAGGGCGTCGTCGGTCTTCAAGGACTTCTGGGTCGCCACGGAGCGCGAGAACGGCCTCGTCAGCTACAAGGTGACGTCGTTCCGGGACGGCGCGACGAGGTCCGTGACCTTCCCCGAGCCGGCCTACTCGACCTACCCCAGCGACAACAGGGAGTTCGACGCCACGGCGTTCCGCTACCGCTACCAGTCGCTCGTGACGCCCGAGTCGGTCTTTGACTACGACGTGAAGGCGGGGACGTCGGCGCTCCTGAAGGAGACGGAGGTCCCCGGGTACGACCGGAATCTCTACCGCTCCGAGCGGCTGTGGGCGACGGCGAAAGACGGCACGAAGGTCCCTGTCTCGGTCGTCTGGCGCGCCAAGTCCTCGAAGGAGACGACGGCGAAGACGCTGAAGGACGGTCCCTTCGCGATGCTCCTCGGAGGTTACGGCTCGTACGGGGCCGCCATGGACCCGACCTTCAACCCGGCCATCCTGCCGCTCCTCGACCGCGGCCTGGTCTACGGCTACGCCCACATCCGCGGCGGAGGCGAGATGGGGAAGCCGTGGCACGACGCCGGGAAGATGATGAACAAGAAGAACACCTTCACGGACTTCGTCGACTGCGCCGAGGACCTGATCGCGCGGAAGGTCACGTCGAAGGACCGGCTCGTCATCACGGGCGGCAGCGCCGGCGGGCTGCTCATGGGCGCCGTGACGAACATGCGACCCGACCTCTTTGCAGCCGTCGTCTCCTACGTCCCGTTCGTCGACGTCATCAACACGATGAACGACGAGACGCTCCCGCTGACGGTGGGCGAGTTCGAGGAGTGGGGGAACCCGAAGATCAAGGCCGAGTACGACTACCTGAAGTCCTACTGCCCCTACACGAACCTCGCGGCGAAGGCCTACCCGCCGATTCTCGTGAAAACCTCCTTCAACGACAGCCAGGTCATGTACTGGGAGCCGGCCAAGTACGTGGCGAAGATGAGGACCCTCAAGACCGACGGAAACCCGCTTCTCCTGAAGACCAACATGGCCGGCGGCCACGGGGGCTCTTCGGGGCGGTACGACCGCTACAAGGAGCGTGCCTTCGACTACGCCTTCGTCCTGACGCAGCTCGGAATCTCGAAGTAGGCGGGACGAGGCCGCCGTCTCCGCGGGTGCGGAGTGCTATCTTCGGGCAGCAACATTCGGTCGGAGTTGGCACCATTAATCCTGCCCTCATCGGCGCTATCGTTTCCGCAAGCACGCTCGCGGGCGCGCTCTTCGGAATGCGCTTCCGCAAGAAGCTGCCGGATACTCACGTCGCCACCGAGTCCCGGGACGCGGTGAAGCTCTGCGTCGGCCTCATCGCCACGATGACCGCGCTGGTCCTGGGCCTCGTCACGGCCTCCGCCAAGAGCCATTTCGATTCGGTGACGGCCGCCGTGAACCACACCGCCGTGGACATCCTGACGCTCGACCGTCTCCTCGCCCGTTACGGGCCGGAGACCCTGGAGATCCGGCTGGCCCTCAAGGAGGCAATCTCGCTCCGGGCCGGCATGATCTGGCCGCAGGACGCGACCCGGAAGGCCGACCTCGATCCGTCGCGGGCGCGAGCGGAGCTCGAGGCCATTCCGCAGAAGATACGCGCCCTGCCGGCGGCCGACGAGAACCAGACGTACCTCCGGTCGCGCGCGGCGGATCTCTGCGAAGCGCTGCTTCAGACCCGGTGGCTGGCGTCTGCGGAAGTGGAATCGTCGATCCCTCTGCTGTTCGTCGCCACGCTCCTGTGCTGGCTCACGATCACATTCACGATCTTCGGGTTGCTCTCCCCGGGAAACGCCACGGTTCGCACGGTCTTTCTCGTCTGCGCTCTGTCGGTCGGAAGCGCCGTTTTTCTCATCCTCGAGATGGACAGCCCGTTTCACGGCGTGATGAAGGTCCGCGGGGGGCCGATACACTTTGCCCTGGCGCATATGAACCAGTAGCCGGGCCGGCGTCGCGACCCTGCGCCCCGAGGAAGACGTCGACGGCGAACCGAACGACGTGCGGGTCCTTGACGACGTCCGGCTTCACTCGTGCGCCCGGGGGGGATTCCCCTTCAGCCGGTAGACGACTCCTGTCTTGGTGGCGCCGAGGGCGATCCAGTCCCTCGCGGCGTCCTGAAGGGCCAGGAAGAACTTCTCGCCGCGCGCGATCGCGGCCTCGTTGAGGTCCTCTCGCCGCTTGAACTTGATCTGGAACGCCCACTCCCCGATCAGGGGGCTGTGGTCGCCGCGGCTGCGCCAGAGGGCCACGTTCACCTTGGCCTTCATTCCGTTGCCGAAATCCAGCATCCCGATGTCCTGGAGAACCTCCTCCACGATCATTCCGCTGACGAGTTCGATCCGCTCGCCCGACTTCTTCCTGATGACTTCGAGCGCCGGGAGAACGCGAATGATGGTGTCGAGGGATCCGCGGTCGTTCTCGTGAACCGAGCTCAGACCGAACTCCACGTTGTGGGAATAGAGCATCCGGATCCCGCCGAGGCCGTCCTTGAGCGGAAGGGCTTCCGCCTTGAACTTGATCAGGTAGTCCCCGAAGATCCGCGGGCGGACGTCCGTCTCCGCAGCCTTCTGCAGGTCCGTCCCCCGGTACTTGAAGACGATTTCCGGGTCTCCGATCGGGAAGCCGTCCTTGTAAGGAACCCGGCGCCTCAGGATGAAGCCGTTGTTGTAGAGCCGGAAGTCGGGGGTGTCCACGAAGAGAACTTCCCGGATCTGGAGCGGCTCGTCCACGAAGCCCGTCATGTCGAAGCCGACGCCGCTCGCCTTGGCCGGCCGGCGCATCACCTTGGCGAAGTCGAAGAGGCTCTGCCGGGAGGTGAAGTGGTTCGGCCTCAGGATCAGCTTGCATTCGAGATACTTCAGCTCGTCCAGCGGAAGCCCGTCGCTGTACTTGCCCGGCTTCAGGTCGGGCACCCGCTTCACACGCTTCTCCGCGGTCTTCGTCATCTTTGCCATGGTAGAGACTCCTTCGAATCGATCATAGAGGCAGACCACGCCTCGGACTTGTCAGCTGAAAGCCTCCGCACGGCCCCCGCCCCTCACCTCGGGAGCATGAACTGCACCTGCAGCCGGAGCTGCCAGCTTGCCGCATTGTCCGGCCTCACGACGTTGTAGTACCCCCCGACCTGCCCGTTCACCGGAAGCCGGCCGAGGTGGAAGATGTGGCCGACTCCGGCCCCGAGAGGGACCGTCCACTGCTGGCCGCTCGCCGCCTTCCAGTTGACCGTGTTGACGGGCGCCGAGTTGAGGTAAGTCCCCCCCGGAAGGTTGTAGTTCACGAAGTACTGGATCATGCCGTCGTTGTACGCCGGCGAACCGCGGTCGCCGAGCGACCAGACGTTGTTTACGAGGACGCCGTAGACCCACGGATTCCCTTTCTCCAGCCTCAGGATGACGAAGGTCGGCCCGAGGCCCCAGTTCTTGTTCCCGAGCTCGGCGTTCGAGTGCGTCGGCGCCTGGATGATCGTCCCCCCGCCCCAGATGACTCCCTTGGGGACGGCCGGAGAGAGCATCGTCGAGAGCTGCATGTCCCCGACGCCATACAAGCTGCTCCCGGTTGGGGACATCGCCGGCAGCCAGAGAACCGGGAGAATAGTCCGGGTGATGATGTTCCAGTCGGGGCCCGCGTGGAACGGAATGACGGGCTGGATGTTGAGGATGTCCTGCATCCCCTTCTCGGGCCCGTAGCCGAAGTTCATGTCGTTCTGGAACGGGAAGCTCATGATGTTTCCGATGGGGTTCTGCGCCAGTTTCGCCAGTTCCTCCTTGGTCATCTCCGCGCGCGCCGGCGCTGCGACGGCAAGAGCGAGAATCGCGGCGAAGACGCCGGCGGCGCATCTCGGTCGCATGAAGTCCTCCGTTCTCGAGGGACGCCGGATCGTCACCGCACCCCGGATCCGCGGCGACCGGCCCCCGCGCCGTGGAAGCCGGCGCCGACACCGCCTCCCACCCCGACCTTGTCGATGAACAGCGCCGTCTCGCCGCCGCTTCCCGGCAGCTTCCCCTCGACGATCTTGTAGCTGTAGACGAGGTCATCCCCGTCGACGACCGGCTGGCTGATCTTGACGACGGCGATCGAGTTCTCGGGCTGCCCCGGCTCGTAGACCGAGATCACGGCATTGGGCGGATCGGCGCCGAGGTTGTCCTTGCCCGCTTCCGCCGTCCATTCCTTGAGGTAGGCGGGCATCTTGATGTGCCCGGCCATACGGTACGGCCGGTCGGAAAACCAGAGCGTCTGCTGGTTGACTTTCACGAGCCGGAGGGTGCTCTTGGCGGGGTCCGCCTTCATATCCTGCGCGACCTGGACGAACATGAACGTCGGCGCTTCCGGAGCCTTGGCCGCGGCCGTCGACGGAGCGGCCGCGGGGGAAGGCGCCTTCTCCGTGGCCGCCGGCTTCCCGCACGCCGCCATGACCAGCGCGGCGACTGCGAGAGCGAGCGCGGAGCGGGCGCCGTTGTTCGTCCGGTGGGATGGACGGGATTCTGTCATCGACTGTTCCTCTCTGTTCGGTGGAGAGCGGCGGGGCCCGAAGACCCCGCCGCAGACGTTTCATTGAAAATCGTGGTGCCGCCCGGTGAAAGCCACCGCGGCGGCGGCTTCGACCCTCACTTCATCATTTCGTTGAGGACTTTCTGCTTCGCCGCGTCGTAGTCGGTCTTCGTGATGAGTCCCTGCTTGTAGAGCGATTCGAGGTCCTGGAGTTTCTGCTGCGGCGTCTTTTCCGCAGCCGCCGGCGGTGCGGCGGCCTTAGTGGCGGCCGCCGCCGCCTGCTGGGCGGATGCCGCAGCCGCCTGAGCGGCCGCCGCGGACTGCGCCGCGGCCTGCTGCTGCTGAGCCGCGGCTTGCTGCTGCTGCGCGGCGGCAGCTTGCTGCTGGGACGCGGCGGCGTCCTTCTGCGCCTGTGCGCTCGCTCCGGCCGCCTCGCCAGCGGAAGCCGCGACGACGGCCGTCCTCCGCCGTACGCCGAGAACGGCCGAACCGGGAGGTGCATACATCAGCAGGACGAGGACGCCCAGCAGGACCCTCATCGACAGAGACCGGAATACCGTGCTGTTGATCATGTTCATCCTCCTTGCCTGCCGCTTCATGGCTTTCGCCGCGTGTATTGAAGTTCCATGACCTTCACCATCTTGCCACTCCTATTCGCCTGCCATATTTCGGTGACGTGGTCGCCGTTGGCCGCGACGTTGAGCCTCATCTCGACCTTGACCGGCTTTCCCGTCGAGTCGTCTGAAACCGTCGCGGTTAGCTTGGCGAGCTTTCCATCCGGCGAGAGCGCTCCGGAGAACCACTCCATTCCCGTGCTGTTCGAGTCCATGTAGGTCGCCACGTACTTCTTCGCGGCGTTGTCGTATCCCGCGTAGCCGATCCCGCTCCAGGGCTCTCCGTTGATGTGTCCCGCCAGCATCTGCTGCACGTAGCGCCCGCCGAGCACCCACGTTGCGACCGACGTCGCCGTGGATTCGTAGGGAGGCTTGGTCGGGTCGACCCAGGTCCGGATCTTCACGTCGAAAGTACCGACGAGGAACTCGAGCTTCTTCTGTCCCTCGCCCGGGTTCATGGCGTTCTCCAGGGCCTTTACAGCCGCGGCGCCGCCCGCGTTCTTCGTCGCCTGCTGCGCCTCGGCGCCGGCGGCGACGCCGAGGGCGATGGCGATCACCCCAGCGATTCGAAAGCAACCTTTCATCTTGACCTCCTCCTTGTTGCCGGCTCCGCTGGTCGGCGGGCCGCGTGATTCGATTCGTGGCTAAGGCTTGACGTTGCTGTAAGGACCCCCCGCGCGGTCGTAGGTGTTGCCGAAGTCGTCCTGCGTGATGTGAGCGACACCGTCCTTGTCCGGGGTGAGGATCAGGTCCTGCTCGAGCACCACGGACCGGAACTTCCAGCCCGCAGGGGGTTTCAAGCGGCTGCCAAGGGTGCTGATCTCATCGAATTTCTGATCCGGAAATGTGATGAGACTGAAGGACTTCATGACCCAGGAGTTGCCATCGGCGTCGTCCAGGACGGATATCCGCGTGCCCTTGTTGAAGCCGAATTTCGTGTGGCGTGTGACTGTAATGTTCTTGTAGTCGGCCGCACCGGGTTCCGTGCTGATGCCCCTCAGGTCCAGCCAGTTCACCCAGCGCGCCTTCATTCCGCCGAAGTCCAGTTCCTTGCCCATCTCGACCTCGATCCAGTCCAGCGTCCAGATGCGGGGGCCGTTCTTGAAGACGGCGAGCATGTGGTAGTTCTTCGCCATCGCTTTGACGTCGATCTTGTCGAGGAGCGCCGCAGGACAGGAGTCGCCGGTGGTGTCGCTGCCATTCAGGCCCCAGGTGTTGTAGACGTTCGCCTCGAGGTTCTTGGTGATCGCGTTGCCGCCGATGAGGAACATCTCGGTGTAGCGGTGCCCGTACGTCTCCTTGAACGTGTTCGGTTTCGCCTCGGCGCCGTCGTTCGGCAGGGTCACGACCAGCTTTGAATACAAGACGACGGCAGCGACGACGAGGACGGCGACGATGCCTACCGCCCACTTGGCTTTGTTACCGAGGGCCATGGTTGCCTCCTGTTCTACGGTACGTTGCATCGTTGAGAACTTGGAGCTTCTCCCGCCAGTCAAACCGGCTGCCGCTCACTGCGCTCTCCTCACCGGCGGAAGCCTGTAGGTTCCGTCGAGGACAATCTCCCCGGGCCAGTAGATGCGGACGGTCAGGTTGAACGGCCCGGTGGCGGGGGCGGGAAGCCAGTTCGCCTCTTTGTCAGCTCCCGGCGAGGCCGCCTGGATGTACATGTCGAGCGAGCCATCGGCGTTGTACTTGAGCGGCATCCACGCGGCGAGGTTGAAGCGGTTGATCGCGTTCGGGACGTAGTAGCCCTGCGGGTCGTACATCGAGACGGACCAGGTGGCGTTTGTCGGCGGTGTCTGGCCTTTCTCGAAGTGGAGGATGTAGCGGCTGGCGGCGTCGAGCGGCTTGTTTTCGCTGTCGAGGAACGCCGTCGGGTAGACCACGTCGTCGGGGCGGATGCCGCCGAGTCCGATCAGGGCGATGCCGGCCCGGGTCTCGTAATCAGTGCCGTAGTTCGCGAAGTCCTTCGGTATCACGATCCAGCCGTTCTCGGTCTTCAGCTTCTTCACCCCGTCCTGGAGCTTCTGAAACGCGCCCATGGCCCGCTGCAAACCCTTGGCCGTTTTCGGATCCACCTTGCCGAGGTCGAACTCCTTCCCTGGCTCGATTCCGATTTCCTTCATCTTCTTGACCATCGGGGCGTCGGCGGGGGCCGGGGAGTTGTCCTTCATCAGCCGAGCGATCCGGCCGAAAAAGGCGCCAGCGTCCATCTTCTCCACCTGTGCGGCAGGCGGGGTCTTCGAATCGATGCCCGTTGCAACCGGCACCTCCGCGGGCGGCTGGTAGGGGCGGCCCCAGTCGGAGAGCGGCGTCAGCTTGTACTGCCTCTGGAGCGCGTTGACGGCGCCGTAGTCGGCGGGACCGTTCGCCTGCATCTGGCCGTTCACCCAGACCCACCGGGTCGGGGAGCGGAAGACCTGCTTGACGTCGGCCGGGGGCGTGCCGTTCCAGCCGGGCCCGGCGATGAGGAAGTTGGCGGCCGCTGTGCCGGTGTTCCGCTTTCCGAGCGACGTGAAGACGTTGCTCCACAAGTCGAAGAGGGCGATGACGTAGTAGCGCCCGTTCGTGTCGGGCACCGAGAGGACGAGCGGCTCCTTTCCGAGGTCGGCCCAGGAGCACGCGAAGAGCGTGTCGAGGCCGGTCCGGACGACGGCTCGAAAAGTCGCGTCGGGGTACTTCGTCATGACCGAGAACTGGTTGACGGGAGCGGTGAACTCGCCGGCAACCGGCACCGCCGTCGCCGCGTCCTTCGTCAGGTCCATCATGACCAGCGGGAAGCCGTAGAGATACGTCTCGAGACCGTACAGCCACGCCCGCGCTTCCCGGCCGGGCCCGCACGCCGCGGCGAAGGCGAGAGAAGCCGCGAGGGTGGTGGATAGCAACGTCCGTGGGGCGCGCCGTCCGTGGCTCGCGAAGCCGGTCCTCATGGCACGCGCCTCACGGGCGGCGGCATCCAGGAGCCGTCGAGGATCGAAGGGGCGGCCTTCCGTGGCGTGTAGATCCGCATCACGAGCTGGAACTTGCCTTTCGACGCGGGAAGCCAGTTAGGGTCCCGGTTCCCGCCCGGCGGATCGGCCTGCAGGTACAAGTCCACCGAGCCGTCAGGGGCGACAGCGAGGCGGTCGCGCTTGGCGAGGTCGTACCGGTCGATCTTGTTCGGGACGAAGAAGAAGTCCTCGTCGTACATCGCGATCGACCAGAAGGCCGCGGCCGGCGGCAGCTGCCCCTTCTCGAAATGGATGACGTATTTGTACTTGGCTCCGTCATAGGCATCGCCACTCGCGTCCTTCTGCGAGAGCGGGTAGACGGCGTCCTCCGGCCGGTTCCAGCCGGGACCGAGGAGGTTGGCCATTCCCCGCGTCAGATAGTCCGTGCCGAAGTTGCCGACGCCCTTGATGAAGTAGAGCCAGCCGTTCGTCGTCTTCTGCCGCTTCAGGTGGACGCCCATCTCGACGAGCGCCAGCTTCGGAACGGTCTTCATCAGCTCCCGGTCGATGGCGTTGAGCTTTCCCGGGTCGAAATCCTGCCCCGGGACGAGGCCGATCCGGGCCATCTGAGCCACCACCGGCGCATCCGCGGTCGTTGGCGGGTTGGTCTTCATCAGCTGCGCGAGGAGCTTGAAGTAGTCGAAGGCGTCGAGGCCGTTCACGAGCTTCCGCACAGAGGTCTTCATGTCGAAGGCGCGGTCGACCGCCGCCGCCGGCGGCGTGTACGGCTTGCCCCAAGCGCTGAGCGGGACGACCGAGAACCTGTCCTGCAGCGCGTGGACGGCCTTGTAGTCCTCGGGCGTGCCGGCGCTGTAGACGCGGCCCAGGACCCAGACCATTCCGGTAGAGGACTTGACCTCGGTGACCCCCTGCGGAAGGGTGCCCGACCACCCCGGCCCGGTGACGGCGTACGTCTGGGCCTTGCCGCCGGTCGTGGGCGTCGAGGCCACAGCGATGACCTCCGACCACCCGTCGAGGAACGGCACGATGTAGTACCGGTCGCCCATCTCGGGGATGCCGAGGACCCAGGGCTCCTTCGAGACGTCGAGCCAGACCTCGGTGTAGAGGGTGTCGGCATTGGGCGCGGCGCAGCAGTGGTTGTCCACCGCGGGGTAGCTCCGCATCTTGATCATCTGCCCCATCGGCGCATGTTCGGCGTCCGGGACGGCCACGTTCGTCTGCTGCCGCCGGACCATGTCGAACGTGACCAGCGGGTAGCCGTAGATGTACGCCTCGGTGGCGATGCGGACCGCCTCGACGGCTCCGAGGGACGGGGTTTCGTCCGCGAAGGTGGCGGGCGCGGACGCGGCCAGGACCCCGAGACAGAGGGCCGTGACCGTTGCCTTGATCGAACTCATAGTCAATCCTCCTGTCGATCCGGCCTCGGCACAATCCGCCCTAGAGCTTTACGGGCATGACGAACTGGACGTAGAGGGTCTGCCCCTGCGTCGAGTGGACGCCTCCGAACTGCCAGTAGTACCGGACCGACAGCGCGCCCTCGAGAGTCGTGAACTCCGGTCCGATTCCGTGGATCTGCGTCCGGGTGCCCTCGACGAACGAGGGCACGGCCCGGCCCAACGTTGCGGTCACCTGCCACTGCGAGTAGCCGGCGATCCCGGCCCATCCCTTGAAGAGGCCCGGGCCCGAACCGTAGTTCCGCCCGAGGCCCCACATCAGCGTGAACGGGTTTCCCTGGGTCCACTCGACGCCGTCCTTTTGCGAGTTGATGTCGTAAAAGACCGAGGTCGCGAGATGCCAGTCCTTGGCCTTGTCGAAGTAGACCGTGGACAGAAGAGACAGCTCGTTGCACCACATCCCGAGACCCGTGTTCGTGGTGCCGCCGGCCGTGTAACGGCCCGACGGCGCATAGAAGCCGTACTGGAAGACGAGGTCGGCCTGGTTGAGATGCCAGCCGATCGAGACGGGCGCGAAGAAGATCTGCGAGAGGCCCCAGCTCGTTTCGCTGTTCGTGTAGGTGTGCGGAATGTCCATGGCCGTGTTGGCGAAGGGGACGGCCAGAAGCACGCCGTAGTTCCCGCCGAGGATCTTGAAGTCCGTGACCCACGACACGAGGGCGCCGACGATGTACTGGTCGACGTGTCCCGCCGAGGGAAGGGTGTTCCCCTTCTGCGTCAGGAACTCGTCGTTCCAGTTGATGCCGCTAAAGAGGCCTGCATAAAGGCCGGGGGGCGGCTGCGTTCCGGCCTTCAGGCCGTATTCCCCTTTGATGATCAGCTGCTGGGCCGTCGCTTCACTTGGAGCCAGTCCGAGCGCCAGTCCGAGAGACAGCACAGGCAGGAAATGTACGAAAGATCGTTTGTCCATGTCATACCTCACGTTGTGTCATCAACTCGTCCCTGCGTCCGCCCCCGCGGACGAGCTCCACGGTCGGCAGCAGGTCTGTGGCGATGGCGTGCTTGAAAACGAGAGCGTCGGCGCCCGCTTCCATCACCGCCCGGCGCACGTTCTCCTCGTCGTAGATGCTGAGGACGATCACTTTCGTCTCCGGACAACGCTGCCGGAGCGTCTGCAGCCAGGCAAGGCTCCGGTCACGGACTAGAGAGAGATCCACGACCGCCACCTGGGGACGAAGCCGGGCCGCTCCTTCGAGGAGCGACGTCTCGTCGGCGACTATGACCACCATTTCGAACGCCGTCTCGAGGAGGCCGCGCACCCCCTCAGCGAGGCCGAGGTGGCGGCCTGCCAGCAAAACACAGCCCAGAGCCTTCTCGGGAACCGACACGACTCCCTCTTCGGGCCCGGACTCGTCGTCATGCATGTTTGCATTCGCCTCGGTCGGAACGTAGTCCCGAACCGAAGGAACGTACACAGGTAGAACTACCGGTTCATGCACAGAAAGACTACGAGCGCCGCGTTCCGTGGAGGCGGAGTGCCCCTGGTCCGGCAGCGGCGGACCGAAGGGTCAGAGCTCGACGAGGCCGTTCTTGATGGCGAAGTGAATCAGCTCGGCGCTGGTGCGAAGGCCCAGCCCCTCCATCATCCGGTACTTGTGGAACTCCACCGTCCGGGCCGAGATCCGGAGTCGGGACCCGATCTCCTTGGCCGACTTCCCTTCGGCCAGGAGTTGGAGGATCTCCCGCCGCCGACTTGAGAGGGCCGCGAACGGGTCGCCGGGTCTTCCCGGCCCCTCCATCATGGCGTCCAGAAGCTCGCCCGCAACCTGTGGCGTGACGTAGGTGTTTCCCTTGAGAGCGGCGCGGATGGCCGAGACCAGTTCATCTGACGCGGAATGCTTGAGTACGAAGCCTGACGCGCCGGCTTCGACAGCGCGCCGCGCGAAGTTCACGTCCCGGTGCATGGTGAGGAACACCACGGGCACGCGGTTTCCGGCTTGCCTCAGCTGAATCAGGGCATCGATGCCGTTGAGGTGGGGCATCGTGACGTCGGCGACGATCACGTCCGGCTGCAGCTTCGCGGCGGCTTCCAACAGCGCGCGACCGTCCTCCACCACGCCGACCAGGTCGAATTCCGGGGTCAGCAGGCTCTGCAGTGCCTGGGCCACCATGAGATGGTCGTCGGCGAGCAGGACCCGAGGACGACGCGGAGTGTTCATTCCGGCCCCCTCTCGTCCGGAACCCAGACGATGATCGCCGTTCCCCGGCCCGGCGCGCTCTCGATGTCGAGCCTTCCGTTCACGAGCTTTACGCGTTCCCGCATACTCGCGAGTCCGAGGCTCGTGCGCTCGCGCTGGACTGCCGGGTCGAAGCCGGCGCCGTCGTCCCGGACAGTGAGGCACGTGCCGTCGCCCTCCTTCCGGAGCGCGACGCTCACGGCGCACGCGCCGGCGTGGCGGATTACGTTGTTGAGCGTCTCCTGGGCCACCCGGAACAGGCAGAGCTGCGCCTCCGGGTCGACGATGGCAGGCCGCGGACCGAGATCCACCGAGAGGTGGATCGGACTCTGGCTCCGGCGCCTGAACCGGGTGCACTCCGTCCGAAGCGCCTCGGCCAGGCCAAGCTCCTCCAGGACCGACGGGTGCAGCTGGTACGACAGGGAGTGGATGTCCTCGCTGAGCTCCGCGATGCCCCTGCGAACCACCTTCAGCGACTCCGCCTGCGCCCTGTCCAGCGCGGCCCGTTCGGAGCGACCGACGTCGATTGCCAGCGCGGCGAGCCGCTGCGACACGTCGTCGTGCAGCTCGCGCGCGAGCAGGGCGCGCTCCTCCTCGTGGGCCCGGATCAGGCTGCGGCTCAGGTCGCGCAGTTCATCCTCGGATTGTTTGCGCTCCGTGATGTCCATGGTGACGCCGATGACGCTTCCGGGCTTTCCCGACGGGCCCTGCCTTCCTCGCCCCCGCGAGGCCAGCCAGCGCACCCGGCCGTCTGGCGCGAGGACGCGGTACTCGACGGCGCCTTCGCGGCCAGTCTCACTGACCTCCTTGATGGTCTCTACGACCCGGGGTCGGTCCTCCGGACTGACCAGG
The DNA here is from genome assembly GCA_963801475.1 of uncultured Acidobacteriota bacterium. Lineage (GTDB taxonomy): Bacteria > Acidobacteriota > Thermoanaerobaculia > UBA5066 > UBA5066 > DAOMFB01. Next base: position 537,331 of record CAWDEX010000001.1, read on the forward strand.
GCCAGAAACCGATCGAGCGTCACCGGCTCCCTCTCGCCGAAGTCGAGGTGCCGCCGTGCCTGCTCCGTGAGCCAGATCGAAGAGGTTGCAAGATCGATCTCCCAGAGGCCCATCTCGGCCGATTCCGCGGCGAGTTGCAGCCGCTCCCTGCTCTCACGCAGGGCGTTGTCCGCGAACTTCCGGCCGAGGGCGCCCGCGAAGATCTGAGCGACCAGCTGCAGCCGCCGTACGATCTCTTCCGGCCACGCGCGCTCCGCCCGGACGGTGTTGAAGCTCACGGCGCCGAGGACCGGCCCGCCTCCTGTAGAGAGGGGGAGATTCAACCCGGACTTCACGCCGAAGTGCTCGACAGTCGCCCGGTCACGGGCAGCCTCCGGTGGAAGCTCGTCCACTGAGGTATATGCGACGACCCGGTTGGAGACGACCTGGTCGCGGGACCACGGTTGCACCTCGTCGGCGTCGAAGGCCTCCGGCACGGGCGGCCCGTCGAAACGGCGCCAGGAGTGGGTCATCGTCAGATAACGATGGGTCCCCTCCGTCCACTGCCAGAGCGCCGAGATGTCGAGATCGAGGAGCTCGCAGACGCGCCGCTGCGCGGTTTCTATGGCGCCGTCCACCTTCCCGGATGGGAGGCCGACGAACGTCGTAAGCAGCTCGGCAGTCAGGGCCTCGAATTCACGGTAGGCCCGGAGCTCGGCGCGAAGCTCATCCAACGTCTCTTTCTCCGTGTACACCGTCGGTGGCACCGCTCCCGATTCTATGTTCGGCGCGCTCGTCGATCTCGGGAACCGGCTGCTGGACGGCGGGGGCCCGACCCGGCCTGGTACTACGCCGTCTCGGCCGCGACCGGGGTCCCTCCGCGGTTCTCGCGGACGACCCGGGACCAGAGGCTGAGGTTCCTGTCGGTCAGGAAGCGCCAGAGGAGGCGCGTCCAGGACGCGTGCGACACGAGGGAGTCGTACAGCTCCGGCGCCGTCCGCCGGAGGGCGGGAAGCCGGTTCCAGGCGACGGCCGGCGCGTCGTGGTGCTCGTTGTGGTACCCGACGTTCAGGGCGACGACGTTCGCCGGGCCGTAGTAGCTGTACGTCTCCTGCGGGGGCGCCACGAGGTAGTGCTCCTGGATCCAGCGCGCGCCGAGCGGATGAAAGCCGACCGAGAAGAAGAACGACGCGGCGAGGTAGAGAAGGGCGACGGGTCCGAAGAAGACGACGATGGCGGCGACGTAGGCGATCGTGGCGGCCCAGCTGACGAAGGTCCACGGGGTCACGAAGCGGATCTCGTGAAGGCGTAGCGGGCGCAGGACCTGGAAGACGGGGAAGAGGAAGAGCCAGATCGCCTTCCGGATGAATCCGTTCCCGACGAGCCGGGCTTCCCAGCGGCTCGGGATGTCGGCGTCGAGGCGGTAGTCGCCCTGGAAGACGTGGTGTTTGAGGTGGTAGGTGCGGAACGAGACCGAGATCGGGACGAGGTTCGGCAGGTCGGCGACGATCCCGGCCAGGATGTTCGCGCTGGTCGCGCGGAAGACGAGGTTGTGGGAGGTCTCGTGGATCAGGACGAACAGGGCGTGGTTCGCGAAGGCTCCGACGAGGTACGCCGCGAGGAGAACGGCCCACCACGGCTGTTCCCGGAGGAGGAACGCGATCCCCGTCTGAAGCCCGACGACGAGGAGGATCAGCACGAGCGACGCCGGATTCGGCCCGGTCAGCGCCCGCGCTTCGGGGTGGTCGCGGAAGAGCCTCCGGCCCCGCTCGCGGTGCGGTTCGGGGGCGTCGGAATGGACGAAATCTGCGGTTGGACCTGGCATCGACGTCACTCCCCTCGCTTCGGAGCGGACGTCAGTTTATCTCCGCCTGCTTCCGCGGGTCGTCTCGAGGGGCGAGTTGTGAGTCGATCGCTCCCCCGACCGGTCGTAACGAAGGGATGTCGGTGCGGAAGGGCCGGCCTCTCATGGGGCCGGCCCGCCGCCAGGACGTCGCTATTCGCTGACCTTGTTGTTTCGCTGGGCCTGCTCGAGCTTCTTGATGTCCTCCGGCGAAAGTTTCGGCCGGTCGATCGTCAGCGTGATCTTGTTAATCCTGCCGGTGAACTCGAACGGCGCGCTGTAGTCCGCGTCGTTCACGGAGGTGCCGGTGTCCGAGCCGATGTCGAGCGCCTCGTCCCACTGGAGGATGAACGGGGCCGTGTGTTCCATCGCCTGCGTCGCGACCGCTTTGCCATCCACCTTCAAAACGCCGGTGCCTCCCTGTCCGATCCCGGCGTAGCTGCCGAACGCCATCGTCGCCGGCTCCGAGCCCCGCGTACTTGAAGTCGAACTCCACGACGTGCTTGCCGGGACCGAGGGGCTCCGGGCCTTCCCACTTCACGCGCTTCAGGTCGAAGAGGTTCCAGAGGAAGACAGGCTTCCCCTTCAGCAGATAGAAGCCGTAGCCGCCGAAGCGGCCGCCCTGCGTGATCAGCATCCCCTCGGCGCCCCCCGCTGGGACCTCGATTTCGGCTTTGAAGTTGTAGGAGGAGTTGAGAATGCTGGGCGCATCGCCGTTGGGCGTGCCGGTGAGGGGACGGGTCCATGTGAAGATGCTGCGACCGGCGGTCAGGCTGGGGCGCGGCGTGATGAGTCGCGTCTGGACCGAGTTGTCGAGCGGCAGGACCTGGTATTTCTTCGCCTCCTCCATGAAGAGCGCCTGCAGCTCTTTCAGTTTCTCCGGGTACTTCGCGGCCACGTCCTCGGCCTGGGTCCAGTCGTTCTTCAGGTCGTACAGCTCCCACGGATAGTCGAGGACGTTGAGCTTCGGGGTGGCGATGTCCCAGGGCGGGCGCACGACCTTCGTGCTCGCGATCCAGCCGTCGTGGTAGAGCGCGCGGTCGCCGAACATCTCGAAGTACTGGGTCTGGTGCGTCGAGGGGGCGTTCGCGTTCTTCTTGTCGAAGGTGTACAGCATGCTGACGCCTTCGATCGGGCTCTGCTTGACGCCGTCCACGACGTCCGGCTGCCGGATGCCGGCAGCCTCGAGGATCGTCGGGACGATGTCGATGACGTGGTGGAACTGGTTCCGGATCCCCCCCGCGTCCTTGATCACCTTCGGCCAGGAGATCGCCATCCCCTGCCGGATGCCTCCGAAGTGCGACGCGATCTGCTTCGTCCAGGGGAACGGCGTGTCGAAGGCCCAGGCCCAGCCGATGGCCATGTGGTTGTAGGTCCGGTCCGTCCCCCAGACGTCGTAGAACTGCTTGAGCTGGACGTCGACCCCCGGGTTGGCGCTGTTGAACATCGCCACCTCGTTCGGCGTCCCGTTGGGCTGCCCCTCCGCGCTGGCGCCGTTGTCCCCCTCGATGTAGATGATGAGCGTGTTCTCGAGCTTGCCCATGTCGTCGATCGCCTGGATGACGCGGCCGATCTCGTAGTCCGCGTACGCCACGTAAGCGGCGAAGACGTCGACCTGGCGGAGAAAGAGCTTCTTCTCGTCCGGCGTCAGCTGGTCCCACTCCTTCAGGAGCCCCTTCGGCCATGGAGTCAGCTTCGCGTTCGGCGGAATCACGCCGAGCTTTTTCTGGTTCGCGAAGATCTGCTCGCGCAGCTTGTTCCACCCCTGGTCGAAGAGGTGCATCCTGCTGATCCTGTCGACCCATTCCTTCGTCGGGTGGTGCGGCGCGTGCGTGGCGCCGGGGGCGTACTTGATGAAGAAGGGCTGGTCTGGCGCCAGCGCGTTGATCCGGTTCATGTAGTCGATGGCTTCGTCCGCCATTGCGGTCGTGAGGTTCCAGCCCGGCTTCCCTTCGTAGGGATAGATCGGCGTCGTGTTCCGTACGAGGTTCCCCGGCTCCCACTGGTTGGTGTCCCCGCCCATGAAGCCGTAGAAGTACTCGAAGCCCATCCCCGTCGGCCACTGGTCGAAGGGCCCGGCCTGGCTGGCCTGAAACTCCGGTGTGTTGTGGTTCTTTCCGAACCAGGCGGTCCGATAGCCGTTGTCGGAGAGGATTCGGCCGATCGTGGCCTTGTCCTTCGTGATGAAGCTGTCGTAGCCGGGGTAACCGGTCGCCTGCTCGGCGATGACCCCGTAGCCCGCCGAGTGGTGATTCCGCCCGGTGATCAGTGCGGCCCTCGTGGGCGAGCAGAGAGCCGTCGAGTGGAAGTTCGTGTAGCGAAGCCCGTTCGCGGCGATCCTGTCGAGCGCCGGCGTCGGGATGACGCCGCCGAACGTGCTCGGCACCCCGTAGCCGGCATCGTCGGTCATGATGAGCAGGACGTTCGGCGCCCCCCTCGGCGGCACGATGCGCGCCGGCCAGTAGGGCTTCGAGTCCTGCGCCGTCTCCTTGATCACGCCGCCGAACTTCTCCGGCGGCGCCGGGAGCTGCTTGCCGTCGATCGAGGTCGTTGCGGCAGGAGAGCCGGGCGGGGCCGGCTGCTGCGCGCCGGCGTATTCGCAGGGGCCGAGAGCGCCCAACAGGGCGACGGCGACGAAGGCTGTCACTCGGGGTGCCGGAGGACGTCGGTTTCCATTCATCGTGTCGACTCCCTGTGCGTCTGGCCAGTCCGCCGTTGCGTCGGAATCAGCCGGAAAGTGATCGTGATTTGAGGCGTCGTGGGGACGTCAGGAGCGGATCTTACCCGCGAAGAGGTTTCGCGATTCAGGATACGTTTGTTTTCGGAGCCTGGACCGTCAGTACGCCCGCCCCCTTGATGGCGTCGTGCTTGAGGGCGACGAGGGCGTCGTTCGCCGCCTCGAGGGGGAAGGCCTGGACGTGGGTCCTGACGGGGAGGCGGGCCGCCTCGAGGAGGAACTCGCGGCCGTCCTCGCGCGTGTTGTTGGCCACGCTCCGGATGACACGCTCGCGGTAGAGCAGCTCGTAGGGGATCGGCGGCGTGTCGCTCATGTGGATGCCGCCGAGGGCGAGCGTCCCGCCCTTGTCGAGGGCCGCGAGGGCGGCGGGCACGAGCTCGCCGGCGGGGGCGAAGACGATCGCCGCGTCGAGCTTCACGGGGGGCGGGTCGGCCGCGCCGCCGACCCACGTGGCCCCCAGCTCCGCGGCGAGGGCCTGGTGGCGCTCGCGGTCGCGGGTCATGACGTAGACGTCGGCCCCGCGCCCCCGGGCGATCTGGATCGCCACGTGCCCGGCGGCCCCGAAGCCGTAGATCCCGAGGCGCGCGCCTCTCCACGAGAAGGGGGGGTTGGAAAGTCCCGTCAGCTTCAACGCGCGGTACCCGATGATGCCGGCGCAGAGGAGCGGCGCGGCGGCGAGGTCGGGGAAGCCTTCCGGCAGCTCGTAGACGAAGTCCGCCGGAGCCACCGCGAACTCCGCGAAGCCGCCGTCGGCCGTCCAGCCGGTGAACTCCGGCGTGTCACAGAGGTTCTCGCGCCCCGACGTGCAAAAGCGGCACCTCCCGCAGGTGCGACGGAGCCACGCGATGCCAACGCGGAGGCCGTGCGGAAGCGTGGCCCCCGGCCCCCCCTTGACCACAGTCCCGACGATCTGGTGCCCCGGCGTGACCGGCGTCTTCCGGACAGGAAGCTCTCCCTCGACGACGTGGAGGTCCGTCCGGCAGATGCCGCAGGCCGAGACGCGGACGAGTACCTCGCCGGGGCCGGGCTCGGGGACGGAGACCTCCTCCATCCGGAGCGGCCTCTGGGTGACGGGAGCCGGGCGGTGGAGGCGGAGGGCGCGCACGCGAAGCCTCGGCGAAAGACTACGCCAGGCGGGCTCCGGCGGCGCCCTTCTCTGTGAGAATCTCGCCCCATGAGATCCCTTGCCGCCGTCTTTCTGCTCGGAGGTGCACTCGTGCCGTCGTTCGCGCTCCCGAAGGATTCTCCGCTCCTTCTGACCGGCGCCACCGTCTACGCCTCGTCGTCCGATGCTCCGAAGGCGGCGGCGATCCTCGCCATCGACGGGAAGGTCGCCTTCGTCGGCGACGAGGTCGAGGCCCGGAAGAAGGCTCCCGACGCGAGCGTCGTGGATCTGAAGGGGGCCGTCGTCTATCCGGGCTTCGTCGACGCGCACGCCCACCTCAAGGGCCTCGGCCTCTCGCGCGAGACGCTCGACCTCCGCGGAAAGCAGAAGGAGGAGATCCTGAAGCTCGTCCGGGAGGCCGCCGGGAAGAGCGCACCGGGGGCCTGGATCCGCGGGCGGAGCTGGGATCAGAATCTCTGGCCCTCGAAGAAGTTCCCGACGTCGCCTGAGCTGACCGCGGCCGCGCCACGGAACCCGGTCGTCCTCACGCGCGTGGACGGGCACGCGCTCTGGGTGAACGACGCCGTCCTCCGCCGTGCGCAGATCACGCCGCAGACCGCCGACCCCGACGGCGGGAAGATCGAGCGCGACGCGTCCGGCCGCCCCACGGGCGTCTTCGTCGATGCGGCGATGGAGCTCGTCGTCAAGGTGATCCCGGAGCCGTCGACGGCCGAGCTGCGGCGGCTCTTCGCGGCCGGCGCGAAGGCCTGCGCCGCGGCCGGCCTGACGGGGATGGGAGACGCCTCGGGCTACGACCGGAAGGAGATCGACGTCCTCCGGGCCATGGCGCGCGAGGGGGCGCTCCCGATCCGGGTCTACGCGACGGTCGGCGCCGGTTCGAAGGACCTGCCTTCGTTCCTCGCGGGGGGACCGATCCAGGAGGGTCGGGTCACCGTCCGCGCCGTGAAGATCCTCGCGGACGGAGCACTCGGCTCGCGAGGCGCCGCGCTCCTCGCCGACTACAGCGACCACCCGGGCAACCGGGGGCTTCTCGTGACGCCCGCGGCGAAGATGGACGAGGTCGCCCTCGCCGGCGTGAAGGCCGGCTGGCAGCTCTGGACGCACGCCATCGGCGACCGGGGGAATCGCCTCGCCCTCGACGCCTACGAGAAAGCCCTCGAGGCCGTGAAGCCGAAGGACGCCCGCCTCAGGATCGAGCACGCCCAGGTCCTGGCGCCGGAGGAGTTTCCGCGCTTCGCGAAGCTCGGCGTCATCGCGTCGATACAGCCGACGCACGCGACGTCCGACATGCCGTGGGCCGAGGCGCGCGTCGGCCCGGTCCGGATCCGGGGCGCGTACTCCTGGCGCTCGCTCGTCTCGTCGGGCGGGCGCCTTGCGGGCGGGAGCGACTTTCCCGTCGAGCAGGAAGCGCCGCTCCTCGGCCTCTATGCGGCGATCACGCGGCAGGACCTGTCGGGCCGGCCGCCGGGCGGCTGGTATCCGGACCAGAGACTGACGCGGCCCGAGGCGCTGAAGCTCTTCACCGAGGATGCGGCCTACGCCGAGTTCGCCGAAGGAAGGCGAGGGAAGATCGCCCCGGGCTTCGACGCCGACCTGACGGTCCTCGACCGCGACGTCGTCGAGGGGACGCTTCCGGCGTCCGAGATCCCGAAGGCCAGAGTCCTGATGACGGTGGTCGGCGGAGAGATCGTCCACCGCGCCCCGCGCTAGTCCGACGACTCCCGCGCGGCGAGGGCGGCGCGGACCTCCTCGCCGAGGTCGTGGAGGAGGGCCGGATCGACGTCCTTCGCCGCGTCCCGCAGGGCGGCGAGCTGCTCGCGCTCGGCCTTGAGGGTGGTCGCGGCGCCTGGCTCCTCGACCCAGAAGGAGATCCGGTCCTCGATCCAGCCGGCGATCCGGACCATGAGCCCCTCCTCGAAGGGAGGCGGGTGCGGAACGTCGCGCCCCTTCGCCTCGCGGACGAAGCCGCGGGCGCGCGCCTCGCGTCTCACGTCGAGGACGAGGTCGCGCCCCGGGTTCGCGACGAGAGAGGGGAAGAGCGCCTCGACGATCTGGCGGACGGAGGGGCCGAACGGCTCCTCCGCCTCCGCCCGGAGCCCGGTGAGCGCCGCGAGGAGCTTTCGCTCGAGGAGGCCGTCGACGTCCCCCGCGCGGGCGCCGGACCCGACGTGGAGGGTGGTTTTCCGCTCGGTCTTTCGTCTGAGAGGCCAGGCCGTCTCCCGTTCCACGCGCCGAAGGGAGAGCCGCCCGGCAGCGGCGAGGGAGAGAAGCACTGTCGCGACGAGCTGTGGGGCGTCGGAGGCGGGGCCGTGCGCTTTCTGCTCGAAACGGGACCGGGCCAGCGGGTCGCGCACGCGCGCGGCCTGGACCGCCTTCTCGACCGTCCGGGAGAGCTCGGCCGGATCGTCGGGCTCGAGCCACGCGAGGCTCGCGGGGAGTCCGCCTTTCCATTCCGGAATCGCGACCGGGGGCTGCGCGGCGAGAACAGCCCGCTCGACCGCGACGCCGAAGAGACGCCCTTCGCGGAAGGCGACGCCGGAGCGCGCGTCGACGGCGAGATGGAGGCGGCCGAGGGGGCCGTAGAGGCCGCCGAGGAGGAGGAGAAGTCCGAGCAGGAGGACAAAGCCGGTGAATGCCCCCTGCACGGCGATGGCGAGAGGGTGATCGGCGTGAAGTCCGCGGGCCATCAGGACGGCTGCCCACGTCCCGACCGCCAGCACGGCGAGCCCCATCGCGACGACGCAGCCGGCGGAGGACTGTGTCGGGCGGAGGCGCCGCAGCTCGAACGGGCAGATCGATCGGAAGCGCTCCTCGCAACGGAAGATCTCCGACCCGACCGGCTTTCCGCATCGCGGGCAGGCGCGAAGGATCATCTTCGATCATCGCAGAGTCGCCGGAAGACGGAGCGGGCGGCGGACCCGAAGGCCTGCCGCCCGCAGGGAGGCGAAGGGACCTGGGACGCTTACTTCGCCGGAGCCGCCGGCTTCGCCTTGACCGTCTCGAGGTTGATCGAGACCGCCACGTCGTCGCCCAGCATGAAGCCGCCCTCGTCGAGGGTCTTGTTCCAGTTGATGCCGTACGCCTTCCGGTTGAGGGTGATCGAGGTTTCGAAGCCGGCGCGCTCGCCGCCCCAGGCGTCCTTCGTGAGGCCGTTGAACGTGACGGGGAGGGTGATCTCCTTCGTCACGCCGTGCATCGTCAGGTCGCCGGTGACGTCGTAGGCCGTGTCGCTCTTCGAAACGACCTTCTTGCTGACGAACCTGATCTCGGGAAACTTCTCGGCGTCGAAGAAGTCGGGAGACTTCAGGTGGGCGTCGCGCTTCGGTTCGTTCGTGTCGATGCTGGCCACCTTGATCGTGAACTCGACCGAGGAGGCCTCGGGCTTCGCCGCGTCCATCTTGATGACGCCGGAGAAGTCGCCGAACCGTCCGCGGACCTTCGAGACGAAGTGCCGAACCTGGAAGCTGGCCTCCGAGTGGACCTTGTCGACGTTCCATGTCCCGCTGGCGGTGGCCGGGACGGCCGCGACGGAGGGAAGTGCGGGAAGGGCGAGCAGAAGGGTGGCGGCGAGGGCGAGGGACTTCTTCATGGAGCGTTTCTCCTTGTTGTTTTCGGGGTCCGATCCGGCCCCGGGATGGGGGGTGTCTGTCTGGTGCGGCGGGATTCCGGCGCCGGGTGATGGCCGGCGCGGACCGCGTCGAGAATCTCCAGGAGGGTCGAGATCTGCCGGTCGCTCAGCATCCGGAGAGCGGCGTCGTCGGCCGCGTGGACGGGGGTGTCGAGCTTCGACAGCAGCCGGAGCCCCTCGGCGGTGACGGTGCAGAGAACTCGCCGCCGGTCCTTCGGGCACCGGAGGCGCCCGACGAGCTTCCGTGCTTCGAGGCGGTCGAGGAGCCGCGTGATCCCGGGAGACTGTTCGATCATCCGGGCCGCGATCTCGAGGGTCGGCAGCCCGTCCGGTCCGGCGCCCCGGAGGATCCGGAGGACGTTGTACTGCTGGAAGGTGATTCCGTGCGGCTCGACGACGGCGGCCACGGTTCTCCGGACGACGTCGGCCGTCCGGAGAAGGCCGATCATCCCTTCCTGCCGCTTCGACCGGAACGGGCGGGTCTGCTTCAGCTCGGCGGCCAGGCGCCCGGAACTTCGTGACATGACAATAGAGTAACTATCATTAGTTGATATGTCAAGTAATTTCGGGGGCCCACTTCCACCCGGCGGCGAGGCCGGCTCAGGTCGACGGCGGGGCAGAGGGAGGCGGCGGGGTGGCCGGGGGCGTGGCGGCCGGCGCGGGGGCCGGCGCGGCGGGCGGCTCGCCCTTCGGGAAAGACTCGGTGGCGCAGTAGTAGCACTTCACCTTCGGGTGGGGGTTCGACTCGAGGATCCAGTAGGTGAAGCGCTTCTTGCAGGAGGGGCAGGCGAGGAACTCTCTGGAGCCTTTGACCATGACGCGCGGATTATGTCCCGTCCGGGCCCGGCGTGCGGCGCGAAGCGTCGAGGAGAAGGCCGAGGAGGGCGAGGAGACCGGCCGTGCAGGCGAGCGACGCCTCGGGCCCGAAGGAGCCTCCGGACAGGAGCCCGGGCCTTGCGCCGGAGATTCCGAGCGGGAGGAGCGCCGGAGTGGTGAGGACGCCGGAGACGGGAAGGCCCGCCGCGGCGAGGGAGAAGTTCCAGACGAAGTGCCACGCCCACGCCCCGAGGAGCGAACCTTGCGACCAGAAGAGCCAGCCGAGGACGAAGCCGGCGAGGCCGATGTTCCACGAGGCCAGGGGCGTCACCCCCGGGTTGGCGCCGTGAACCGCCATGAAGATCACGGACTGGACGGTGTTCGCGAGGAGTCCGGCGAGAAGCCAGGTCCGGTGCCGGGCCGCCAGAAGTCGCGGCGAGCCGGGCGGCTCGCCGGGAAGCGCGTGGACGGTGACGAAGGAGAGAAGGAACAGCAGGAGGACGCCGAGCCCTCCCATCAACACGCCGCGGAAGAGAAGCTCCTCCGAGAGGCTCTGGAGGAGAAAAGCCGCCAGAACGCGGAGCGGGCCCGCGGGGGCCGCATCGTTCCCGGGCGAAACGAAGGCCGACCAGCCGGGGGAAACGCTGCGGAAGCTCCCGGCGACCGCCGGAAGGAGAATCGAGAAGACCGCGAGGGCCAGCGCGCCGAGAGCTGCCGCCGCCACCTTCCGAACCGGGCTCGCCCCGAGAGAGCGCGGCCGCGGCTCGAGGCGCGAGAGCCAGTAGCGATGGAGGAGAAGAAGGAAGAGGATCGTCCCGAGGAGGAGCGCGGAAACCGCCGGCAGAGCCGCGGACACGCCGAGGAGGGAGGACGTCCCGGTGAAGAACGGCACGGCGGCGCGGGATGTTAGCAGCGGCGCGGATAGAATCGCCGGCCTCACGCTCACCGAAACGAGGAGACGACAGATGCGAAACCGGACCCTCCTCGTCGCCGCCGCCGTGGTCCTGACCGCCCCGCCGGCCGTCTCCCAGCTCAACCTGCCGCGGCCGAGCCCCAGAGCCTCCGTGATGCAGGTCCTCGGCACGACCGAGGTCGTGATCACTTACAGCCGCCCCGCCGCGAAGGGGCGCGTCATCTGGGGCGACCTCGTCCCGTACGACAAGGTCTGGCGGACGGGCGCGAATGAGGCGACGACCTTCCAGGTCTCCGCCGACGTGCTGGTCGAGGGGCAGAAGCTCCCGGCCGGGCTCTACAGTCTCCAGACGATTCCGGGGAAGGCGGAGTGGACCGTCATCTTCAACCGGAACGCGAAGCTCTGGGGGGCGTACGACTACCGGCCCGAGGACGACGTCCTCCGCGTGAAGGTGAAGCCCCAGCCCGCGGAGATGCACGAGTGGCTGACGTTCGCGGTGACGCCGACGTCGTCGGAGTCTGGCCTCGTGACGATGGGGTGGGAGACGTTGAAGGTCTCCTTCGCCGTGAGGACCGACGCCAACGCCCGGGCCATTGCCGGGATCCGGGAGGCGATGGCGAAGCTCAAGGCAGACGACTGGCGGACGCCCTACGACGCGGCGACGTGGGCGTACGACAACAAGGTCGCGCTCGACGACGCCGCCGGCTGGTTGGACCAGTCGATCCGGGTGCAGGAGAACTTCTGGAACCTCCGGATGAAGGCCCTCATCGCCGCGGAGTCCGGGAGGAGGTCCGACGCGAAGGCCGCCGGCGAGAAGGCGCTCGCCGCCGTCGCCGGCATGGCGCGCAAGCCGCCGGCCGACGTCATCGACGACCTCAGGAAGGTGATGAAGGGCTGGTAGGGGAGGCCGGGCGCCCTCCCCGGCGCGGCAGGACGAGGGAGAGGACGACGACCGAGAGGGAGCCGACGACGTTGTACCAGAGGTACTCGATCGCGGTCGCCCGCCAGCAGACGAGGACGAGCACCTCGCTGACGAGGGCGGCCGTGAAGACGGCGGTGCCGCGCACGGACGGGAGCAGGAAGGCCACGAGGAAGATCCCGAGGATCGTCCCGTAGACGAGCGAGCCGAGGATGTTCACGGCCTCGATGAGGGTTCCGAGGCGGCTGGCGTACATGGCGACGGTGATCGCCACGACCCCCCAGAAAACGGTGGCGAGGCGCCCGGCGCGGACGTAGTGGGCGTCCGTCCGGCCCTTCCGGATGAGCCGGCCGTAGACGTCGACGACGCTCGTCGACGCGAGCGATTGGAGAGCCGCCGCGTTCGACGACATCGCGGCGGAGAAGACGACGGCCACGACGAGCCCGACGATTCCCGCGGGGAGGTGCGTCAGGACGAACGCCAGGAAGACGTAGTTCGTGTCGTTCGTCTCGCCGCCCTCCGTCCGGACGAGAGCGAGGACCTCGGAACGGACGGCCGCCAAGCGCGCGCCGGCGCGCGAGAAATCGCTGGTCGCAGAGTCCATGCGGGCGGGACTTCTCGCGGCCCGGGCGGCCAGGAAGGCCGTCGTCGCCTCCCGGCGGGCCTCGAAGGCCGCCTCGTGCCGCGCCGCGATCCCGGACAGTTCCGCCGCGCGAGGGCCGTTCCGGATCTTCTCGAGCGGGACCGGGTTGAAGAAGAGCGGGGGCGGGGAGAACTGGTAGAAGACGAAGACCATCACGCCGACGAGGAGGATGAAGGCCTGCATCGGCACCTTGAGGAGGCCGTTGAAGAGGAGGCCGAGGCGGCTCTCGCCGGCCGTTCGTCCGCCGAGGTAGCGCCCCACCTGCGACTGGTCGGTCCCGAAGTAGGAGAGCGCGAGGAAGAAGCCGCCGATCAGACCCGACCAGACGTTGTAGCGGCTGGAGAAGTCGAGTCTCCAGTCGACCGCGTTCAGCCGGCCGGCGCGCCCGGCCACGTGAAGGGCGTCGAGGAGCCCGACGCCGGACGGCAGCGAACGGACGATGACGACGAAGGCGAGGGCGAGGCCGCCGGTCGCCACCAGGAACTGCCAGGACTGCGTCCAGTTCACGGCGCGCGAGCCGCCGGACGTGGTGTACACGACGACGACCCCCCCGATGACGAGGTTCGTCAGGGCGACGTTCCAGCCGAGGAGGACCGAGAGGACGATCGACGTCGCGTAGATCGAGATCCCGGTCGAGACCCCGCGCGAGACGAGGAAGAGCGCCGTGGCCAGCGAACGGGTCTTCAGGTCGAAGCGCGCCTCGAGGTACTCGTAGGCCGTGTAGACCTGGAGCCGGTGGTAGATGGGGACGGCGATGACGGCGAGGACGACCATCGCGAGGGGAAGCCCGAAGTAGAACTGGACGAACCCCATCCCCTCGGCGTAGGCGAGTCCCGGCGCCGAGAGGAACGTGATGGCGCTCGCCTGCGTCGCCATGATCGAGACGAGCACCGTGTACCAGGGGGTGGTCCGCCCGGCCACCAGGAAGCCCGGGAGGTCTCCCGGGTGGCGGGAGCGAAGTGCGCCGAGCCCGGCGATGAAGGCCAGCGCGGCAAGGAGGACGGCCCAGTCGAGCGCCCTCAGCGGAAGAGCCTCGACAGGAGGTCGTAGAGGGCGATCTGGAGGGCGAGCGCGAGGAGGACGGCCGCGTAGAGCCGCCGCCAGCTCCCGCCGAAAGGGGGCGGAGCGGCCTCGTCGTCGCGCTCCGGGTCGCTCACTTCGCCGGGGTCCCGGCCTCGATCAGGTTGACGAAGAGCCGGTAGGCCCCCGGAATGCCGGCGGGGAGCTGGCGGAAGAAAGCGAGCCCGGTGTAGACGAACGCCCCCTTTCCGTAACGTGCGAAGAGGAGCGAGCCGGTCTTCGCGTCCTCGCCGGGGTCGCTCATCGAGAGCGGCGTCTGGTACTTCGGGTCCCAGCTCCCTGCGAAGTAGAGACCACGCTCCTGGATCCAGCCGTCGAAGTCGGCGGGTCCGATCCGGTTCGGAACGGTCAGGAGCGGGTGCGCAGCGTCGGTGAAGGCGACGGGCGCCTCCTCCACGGTGACCCGGTCACGCGAGATCTTGAACGGATACGGTCCGATCTCCCCGGTGACCAGCTCGCCCGTCGTGTCGTACTGGACGACGAAGACGCCTCCCGCCTCGACATACGCCATCAGCTTCCCGTGCAGCACCTTGAGCCTCGGCCGCGTGTTGAAGGCGCGGATGCCGGCGACGATCGTCCCGAAGCGGGAAAGGTCGCCCGACTCGAGCTCGGCGTCGGAGAGGAGGGTCACGCGGTACCCGATCTGCCGGAGGGCCTCGGGAACGGTGTCGCCCGAGCCCATGATGTAGCCGATCTCGCGAGGCGGCGCCGCGAGGTCGAGGCGCAGTGCCTTCGCTTCCGCGGGCGGCAGAAGCGTCTGGCGTGGAATGTGGGGGTAGTCGACGCGGACGAGGCTCCGTGACCACTCCGTTCCGCCCACGACGGCCGTCGCCCGAAGCGTGGCGACGGAGGGCTTCGCGGGCGGTGTCACGGTGACGGTGACCTCCCGTTCCTCGTCGCGCGCGGCGAACGAAAAGGGGACCTCCGCCGGCGTCACCGTCCACCCGCGGTCCAGCGAGACGCGGAGCGTCCCGGCCGCCGGGGCGAAGCTCCGGAGGGCGACGGCGACCTTCTTCGGTGCCGCGCCGGCGAAGGCATAGACCTTCTCGTCGAAGGTCGCCGTCACCGGCGGGACGACGTCGAACGGCATGTAGACCTCGCCCCGGACGGGGTCGGTGCGGCGGAAGACGACGGGCGTCGTGAAGTCCAGCGTCTGTCCTCCCGCCATCACCCGGAACCGGGCGACGAGCGGGGCGGGCGCCTCGGGCATTCCGATGAGGGAGGCCGACTCGACGGCGTAGAGCCCCTTGCCGGCGGGCTTCGTGAGCCAGAAGGGGTTCGTCAGCGGCTGGCCGGCCGGGAGCGTCATCGTCACGTCGGCGCGGAGCGGCTCGTTGAACCTCAGCTCGCCGCCGGCGGCCGGCGGGGCCGAAGTGACGTCGACCGACGCGAGCGCCATCGGGAAGGTCGAACGGTTGAGGATCATCGTCGCGACCTTCACGGAGCTTCCCGGCGTCGCCGACGGCTGGGCGGCGACGGCCTCGACCCAGACCCCGGCGCAGGACCGGATCACCTCGAGGAGCTCGGCGCGCTTCACGTCCTTCTCGGGACCCGGCGGCAGGGCGTTCAGCTTTCTCCAGGCCGAAAGAAGAACCGGCAGGCTGGCCGCCGGGTCGTCCTCGCGGAAGGTCCGTTCCGCCTCGGCAAGGAGCGGAGCGACCGTCTCTCCTCCCGGTACGCGCTTCCAGGTCAGGTCGATGCCGTCGAAGAGGCCCGATTCCGTCCGGTCGCCCTTGAGGGGCGAGAAGTCGTTGAACCAGGCGCCACGCCTCTCGGCGGAGCCGAAGCCCTGGCTCTTGTGCATCGTCCTCGCTTGCGCGGCGATCTCCGTGTACGAGCGTCCGAGGAGCGCGTTGTAGGCGCCGAGGTCGGCGGAAACGCTCCCCGGCGGGACGGACCGCGGCTGGTCGGGTCGAAATCGGAAGGCGTTGAAGAAGAGCCGCCGCGGTCTCCAGGGCCGGAGGCCCTCGGCGACCTGCTCGGGGAAGCGACCCGGGTCGCCCGCCGCCTCGAACGCCTCGGCCGAGAGGATCGCGGAGGCCGTGTGGTGGCCGTGCCCCCCTTCGCCCGTGGTCGGGAACCGGTTGACGACGACGTCGGGGCGGAAGGTCCGGATGACGCGGACGACGTCGGAGAGGACCTTCTCGCGGTCCCAGATCGTCAGCGTCTCCTCGGGGCTCTTCGAGTAACCGAAGTCGATGGCGCGCGTGAAGAACTGCTGCGCCCCGTCGATGCGCCGCGCGGCGAGAAGCTCCTGGGTTCGGAGGAGGCCGAGCAGCTCGGCGGCCTCCGGGCCGATGAGGTTCTGCCCGCCGTCGCCCCGAGTGATGGCGAGGTAGGCCGTGGAGACGAGCTGTCCCTTCGCGCCCCAGGAGAGGAAGGCCGTGTTCTCGTCGTCGGGGTGCGCCGCGACGTAAAGGACGCCCCCGACGACGTTCAGCCTCTTCAGAACGAGCCGTATCTCGGCCGCGCTCATCGTCTCCGCCGGCGCACCAGCGAGGAGGCGGAGCGGAAGCGCGAGGAGGGCAGCAAGGAAAAGGCGCGGGAGTATCGGTTTGAGCAGCTGTCTCATCAGGCGGGGAAGTGTACCGGTCTTGCTCCGGCGCGCGGCGCGCCCGGCACGGACGGGATAGATTCCGGACGATGGAGCGGCGGGTCCTGGGAAAGACCGGCCTCGAGGTTTCCGCTCTCGGCTTCGGCGGGTCGGAGATCGGGTACGAGAACGCGAGCGTCCGGGACGTCGAGAGGCTGCTGAACGCCGCTCTCGACGCCGGGCTCAACGTGATCGACACGGCCGAGTGCTACTTCGGAAGCGAGCGCCTGATCGGTCGCACCGTCTCGTCCCGGCGGAGGGAGTTCTTCCTCTTCACCAAGTGCGGTCACGACCAGGGGTTCGGGCTGCCCGAATGGACGCCGCGGCTTCTCGAGGCGAGCGTGGAGCGGAGCCTCCGGCTCCTCCGGACCGACCGTGTCGACCTCGTCCAGCTCCACTCCTGCGGCGAGAAGGTCCTGGGCAAGGGGGACGTGATCGAGACCCTCCAGCGGCTCCGGGCGGCGGGAAAGACGCGCTTCGTCGGGTACAGCGGCGACGGGAGCGACGCCCTCGCCGCCGTCCGGACGGGGCGGTTCGACGCGCTCCAGATCTCGATCTCGGTCGCGGACCAGGAGGCGATCGACCTCGTGCTCCCCGAGGCGCGCGCCCGGGGCCTCGGGATTATCGCCAAGCGCCCCGTCGCGAACGCGGCCTGGCGGACGGGGAGCCGGCCCGCCGACGCCTATCACCATGCCTACTGGGAGCGGCTCGCGAAGCTCGACTACCCGTTCCTGAAAGCGCCCCTCACCGAATCGGTGGGAACGGCCCTCCGGTTCACGCTCGCGGTCCCCGGCGTCGCGACGGCCCTGGTCGGGACGAAGACCCCGGGGCGCTGGGAGGAGAACGCGGCGCTCCTCCTGGCAGGCGCGCTCCCGGCCGTGGAATACGACGCCATCCGGGCCCGCTGGAGGGCCGTCGCGCCGAAGGGGTGGACCGGCCAGGTCTGACTTGACGGCCGGGGGCTCGAAGGGCATAGAATAAGACTCGGTCGCAAATGGCGTCTTTCTTGGGGGGAGGACGCCTGCGGCTCTCCCCCCGTCCGTCCACCTTCAGAACGGAAAAGGGGGGAGTTCTCATGATCCGGCCGCTGGAAGTCACCCGCGTCGACGACGAGAAGGTCATGGCCTTCGTCCAGAGGGCCGTCGGGGAGTTCGGGGTCACGCTGAGCGCGGCCCTGACGGTCATCGGCGACAAGCTGGGCCTCTACAAGGCCCTCTGGGCGGCGGGGCCGCTGACGAGCGAGGAGCTGGCGCGCCAGACGGGCACCGTCGAGGCCTACGTGAGGCCGTGGCTCGTGAACCAGGCGGCGGGCGGCGTCCTTTCGTACGACGGAGAGACGGGGAAGTACTCCCTCCCGCCGGAGCACGCGATGGCGCTGGCGGACGACACGAGCCCGTACTTCGTGCTGGGCGGCTACCAGCTCGTGACGGCGATGATGAAGGCCGAGGCGCGGATCCTGGAGTCCTTCCGGACGGGCGAGGGAATGCTCTGGGGCGAGCACGACCACAACCTGTTCGAAGGAACCGAGCGGTTCTTCCGCCCGGGCTACGCGGCCAACCTCGTCTCGAGCTGGATCCCGGCGCTCTCGGGAGTCAAGGAGAAGCTCGAGAAGGGCGCTCGCGTCGCCGACGTCGGCTGCGGGCACGGCGCCTCGACCGTGATCATGGCCGAGGCGTTCCCGAAATCGCTCTTCTGGGGCTTCGACAACCACGCGCCGTCCATCGTCCGGGCCCGGCAGGCCGCCATCGCGGCCCGTGTCGCCGACCGGGTGAGCTTCGAGGTCGCGGCGGCGACGACGTACGCGGGGGGGCCGTTCGACCTGATCGCCTTCTTCGACTGCCTCCACGACATGGGCGACCCGACGGGGGCCCTCCGGCGGGCGGCCGAGAAGCTCGCCCGGGACGGAAGCGTCCTTATCGTCGAGCCGATGGCGGGCGAGAGCGAGGCCGACAACTTCAATCCGGTCGGGCGCGTCTATGCCGGCGCCTCGGCCCTCTGCTGCACGCCGAACGCCGTGGCGTCCGGAAACACGGTCCTGGGGACCATCGCCACAGAGGAGCAGTTCCGCACGCTCGCCCGGGAGGCGGGATTCAGCCGTTTTCACCGGGCGACCGAGACGCCCTTCAACCGGATCTTCGAGGCGCGACTGTAAGGAGGCGGGCGCGCGCCGCGGAGATGGCTTAGAGTCCGGCCATGTTCCTCGGGCACGTGGCCGTCGGCCTTGCCGCGAAGAAAGTCGCTCCGAAAGCCCCGCTCGCCTGGCTCGTGGCGGCGCCGGGGCTCCTGGACCTCCTCTGGCCGGTCTTTCTCGCGATCGGACTTGAGGAGGTCCGGATCGCTCCGGGAATCACGGCGGTGACGCCCCTCGACTTCGTCCGCTACCCGATTTCGCACAGTCTCCTCCTCTCGATCGTCTGGGGGCTCCTCGCGGCCGGCCTCTACTTCGCTGCGCAGAACGACCGGACGGGAGCGCTCGTCGTCGGCGCGCTCGTGGTTTCTCACTGGCTCCTCGACTGGATCTCCCACCGTCCCGACATGCCCCTCACGCCGTGGCCCGGGACGAAAGTCGGCCTGGGCCTCTGGAACTCGATTCCGGCCACGATCGCCGTCGAGGGGGCCCTCTTCGCAGTCGGCGTCGTCGTCTACGCGCGGGCGACCATGGCGCGCGACGCGATCGGACGCTGGTCGTTCGCGGCCTTCGCGGCGCTGCTCGTCGTCATCTACGTCGGCAACGTCTTCGGCCCGCCGCCGCCCAGCGTCGCGGCGCTGAACGTTGTCGCCTTCGCGGGATTCCTGATCCCCGTCTGGGCCGGCTGGTTCGACCGGCACCGGAGCCTCCGGGGCTGACCCGGCTCACACCGACGGGCGCCTCGTGTGCCAGTCGGTCCGGCGCTGGTACTCCGTGGCGATGGCGACGAGGGTTTCGTCGGCGAAGGCGCGGCCCTGGAACTGGATCCCCGTCGGGAGGCCGTTCTCGCCGAAGCCGTTGACGACCGAGATTGCCGGCTGGCCGGCGAGGTTGCCCGCCGGGATCACCGCGGGGCCGCCGCCGACGCCGGGGTACGCCTTGTCGAAGTCGACGCCGATCGGGCTCGCGACCGTCTGGCGCGACGGGGCGACGAGGGCGTCGTACGTCCTGCAGAGCTCGTCGAGAGCCTTCCGGATGGGGCCGCGGAGGCGCATCGCCTGCAGGTAGTCGACGGCAAGGACCATGGAGCCGGAGAAGCCGCCCCACTTGTCGTTCGCGGCGCGGAGCTTCTGGGTTCCGCCGCTCTCGATCAGGTCGCGGAAGGCGGAAGCCCCCTCGGCGCCGACGACGGTCGACACGGCCGGGCCGTACGGGAAGTCCGGGAACGGAACGTTCTCCTCGACGTCGCAGAAGGAGCGGAGGACCTTCACGGCCTCCTCGAAGTTCTTCTTCACCTCGGGCTGGGCTTTCTCGGCCGAGCCCTTGAGGACGCCGATCCGGAACCGCCGCGCGCCCGCGTGCGGCCTCCATGGCCGGTCGACAGTCGTCGGGTCGAGCGGGTCGGCCCCGGCGATCGCCGCCATGACGAGGCCGCAGTCCTCAGCCGTCCGGCACATCGGCCCGAGCTTGTCGAGCGTCCAGCAGAGGGCCATCGCCCCGTGACGGCTGACGCGCCCGTACGTCGGGCGGAGCCCGCTGACGCCGGAGTAGGCGGCCGGCGTGATGATCGACCCCGACGTCTCCGACCCGATCGAGAAGGCGACGAGCCCCGCGGCCGTGGCGGCCGCGGGACCGGAAGAGGAACCGCCCGACCAGAAGTTCACGTTCCACGGCGAGCGGCCGGGACCGGTGAAGGAGGCGTCGGGGTGGTTGTAGCCGAACGCACCGGCCAGCTCCACCATGGCGAGCTTCGCGACGAGGATGGCGCCCGCCTCGCGGAGCTTCCGGACGACCGTGGCATCGTGATCGAAGACCTGCTCGCGGAACGGCTCGGCCCCCCACGTCGTCGGGATCCCCTTCGTCGCGAGAAGGTCCTTGACGCCGTACGGAATCCCGTGAAGCGGGCCCCGCCACTTTCCCGCTGCGATCTCGGCTTCGGCGGCCTTCGCCTCGGCGATCGCGAGGTCGCGCGTTACGGTGACGACCGCACCGAGCGAGGGGCCGACCTTCTCGAGCCTGTTGATGTACGCGCTGGCGAGGGCGACCGGAGAGATCTCCTTCTTCCGGATCCGCTCCGAGAGCTTCCGGACGGACGAGTGAAGCGTCTCCGGGGAAATCGGCGCCGCCATGTCACTTCGCTCCCGCCACGGCGGCGATGAAGACGACGTCCGGCTCGTCGGCGTTAGCCAGCTTCACCTGTCTCATCCGTTCGGCGTTCCGGGCGATCCGCTCAAGCGACCTTTTCGCGGCCTCGAGCTGCCCCGGCTCGAAGTGCTTGCCGAACTTCGCCGTCATCGCCTCCGCCATCGCGCCGAGGAACGGCAGGGTCGGCTCGGGCGTCGGCGTGTGGGTGGGGACCTGGATCGGGGCGGCCTGGGCGGCGAGGGGGAGGGCGCGCGCCAGGATCGGGGCTCCGGCGACCACGACCAGTGTCTTTGCGAATCGGCGGCGCGTCGGGGTCGCCGAGGGGGCGTTGGCAGGCTTCATCAATGGGCTCCTCGGGATCCGATTCTCCCCCCCGCCGTTTCAGTAGAGGAGGAACGCCGCCCGGCGCCGCTCGAACTCCATCAGCGAGGCGGTCCAGCCGCCGACGATCTCGCCGGCCGTCTCGCCGCGGGCGAGCCGCGTCATCGCGCCGTCGGAGAGTAGGAGCCGGTTGGCGTTCTTCGTCTCCCACTCCTTCGGATGGAGGTCGCGGAGGGCCGTCATCAGGTGGACGCCGAGCGTCACGGCGTCGAGCGCTTTCCGGTCGACCAGGGTGATCCGGACGCCGGAGCAGGCCTCGCCCCTGAAGACGGACGACGAGGGCGTGAAGCGGACGGGCGTGAAGCGGACGCCGGCGATCCCGCGGGAATTCAGCGTGGAGGCCATCCGGAGACCGTCCATCCAGGGGGCGCCGACCTGCTCGAAGGGGACGTCGGTCCCGCGCCCGACGGAGACGTTCGTCGCCTCGAGGAGGCCGACGCCCGGGTAGAGCGCCGCCTGCGTGACGGAGCGGAGGTTCGGCGAGGGGTCGACCCAGGGGAGGCCGGTCTCGTCGTACCAGAGGTCGCGGGAATAGTTCGCGAGCTTCACGACGGCGAGGTCGGCGCCGATCTTCCGCTCCTCGTTGAAGAGGCGCGCCAGTTCGCCGATCGTCATCCCGGTCCGGACGGGGATCGGGTGGTAGGTGATGAACGAGAGCTTGTCCTCGTCGGCGGGCGGCCCCTCGGGCTTCTCGGCCGTGATCGGGTCGGGGCGGTCGAGGACGACGACCTTCACCTTCGCCTTCGCCGCCTCCTCCATCACGTAGCCCATCGTCGTGAGGTAGGTGTAGTACCGGGCGCCGGCGTCCTGCAGGTCGACGACGACGGCGTCGAGGCCGGCCAGGTCCTCCGGCCTCGGCCGGCGCGACTCCTTCGTCTCGCCATACAGGGAGCGGATCGGGAGGCCCGTTCTCCCGTCGAGAGAGTCGGGGACCGAGGCGTCCTGCGCGCCTCGGGTTCCGTGCTCCGGGGAAAAGAGCCGGACCAGCGTGACCCCCGCGTTTCTCGCCTTGTCCGAGACGAGGACGTCGAGCGTGGACCGGCCGTCGCTCGTGAGGCCGGTCTGGTTGGTCAGGAGGGCGACGCGCGATCCGGCGATCGGCTTGAACGAATCCGCCTCGAGAACGTCGATGCCGGGACGGACCTGTCCCGTGACGCGCGCCGGGGTCGTCGCAACGGCGCGGGCCACGGCCGGGCGCGCCCCGGCGGCCGCCAGGACCGAGAGCCTCTCGCCCGCCGCCACGAGGTCGGCGGCCTTCGCGTCGGTGATCGCCGAGGCGACGATGGAGGCGATCTTGCCGCGGAGGGCGACCACGTTCCCCGACTCGTCGGGGTGGTTCCGGTTCGTCAGGAGGATCACGAAGGTCTGAGTCACCGGGTCGATCCAGAGGGAGGTCCCCGTCCAGCCGGTGTGTCCGTACGAGCCGGGCGGAAAGAGGTCACCCCGGTTCGAGGCGTACGACGTCGCCACGTCCCACCCGAGCGCGCGGATGTCCCCGTCGCCGTACGAGCGGGGACGCGTCATCGCCGCGACGCCGGCCGGCGAGAGCACGGGCGACCCCGCCCTTCAGCATCGCCGTGACGTAGCGCGCGAGGTCGTCGGCCGTGGAGAAGAGCCCGGCGTGTCCGGCGACCCCTCCGAGGGCGAAGGCCCTCGGGTCGTGGACCTCGCCGCGGCGAAAGGCATCCCCGATCTTCTCGGTCGGCGCGATCCGGGAGACGGGGAGCTTCCCCTTCCCGCCGGGGCGGAACTCCGACTCGCTCATCCCGAGCGGCGCGAAGACCCGCATGGCCGCGAACTCGTCGAGAGGCCGGCCGGAGACCGTCCGGACGATCTCGCCGAGAACCTCGTAGCCGGCGTCGGAGTAGACGAAGCGCGAGCCGGGAGCGCTCGCGAGCGGCTGCCGGTGCTTCCGCTCGAAGATCTCCCGCGGCGTGCCGACGTAGAGCGCCATCGGGTCGTCGGGAGCGAGGCCGGCGCGATGCGTCAGGAGCTGCTCGACGGTGACCTGGTCCCGCGCTCGCCGCCGCCGGCGTCGAAGCCGGGGAGGAGCTTCGCGGCGCGATCGGCCAGACGGAGCATTCCTTCCTCGATCAGGACCATCACGCTCGTCGCCGTGGCGACCGGTTTCGTCAGCGAGGCCATGTCGAAGACCGTGTCCACGGTCATCGGCTCGACGGCGGGCGCGACGGCGCGGTGTCCGTACGCCTTCCGGTAGACGACCTTCCCGCGCCTCCCGACGAGGACGACCGCGCCGGGGCACTCCTTCCGTTCAATCGACTCCGCGATGGCGGCGTCGATCCGCGCGAGGCGCTTGGCCGACATGCCGACCGCGGCGGGCGGTGCGGCGGGAAGGGGGGGCGCCGGAGCGGACGAGGCCAGGGCGGCGAGAACGAGCGCGCTGAAGCTGTTCACGCCCCGAGTCTAGAGCCTCGCCCGCCCGCTCACTGGCCCGGGTCGTCCGCCGAGGGGCCGTAGATCGACGGGACCTTCCCTCCCATCGGCCGGATGTAGGTCGAGAGCTGGCCGCGGTGGTGGATCGCGTCGAACAGGAAGCCCCAGAGCATGTCGCCGAGCGGGGCCTCCCAGGCGACCTTTCCCTCGACAAGGAACTTCGCCGGCTTCGCCCATGCCGCGCCGTCCAGCTTCGCGAGCTTCCTCTTCAGCGCCGCCGCGTTCTTCTCGTAGGCAGCGATCATCTCCACCAGCGAGGCCGGCGCCGGAGACATGGAGAAGCTCACCTCGTGCTTCTGAACGACGGCGGCGGCGTCCTTCAACTCGCCGGCGAGCAGCCAGACGAGGTCTCCCGCGGACGTCGACTTCGGGTGCGGCCGGTAGTCGAGCTTGTCTGCCGGCAGGGCCTTGAACAGGCGGACGAAGATCGGCACCTCGTTCTTCAGGCATTTGATGAAGTGTTCGCGGTTGTTCATGGGGCCCCCCTTTCTCTGGAGAGACAAGCCTCTCATTGTCGGTGTCCCGTTGCCAGACCGGCCCGGAGGCCGTACGTTCAGGGGATGAGGGCGACCTGAGATGCGCCACGCCATCTTCCGCTTCTACGCCGAGCTGAACGACTTCCTTCCGCCCGGACACCGGCAGCAGGATGTCGTGCGGAGCTTTATCGACACGCCGACGGTCAAGGACCAGATCGAGGCATGCGGCGTGCCGCACACGGAAGTCGAGGTGATTCTCGTGAACGGGGTCTCCGTCGGTTTCGACCGCCGGCTCGAGGACGGAGACCGCGTGGCCGTCTATCCCGTCTTCGAGGCGCTGGACGTGACGCCGCTGGTCCGCCTGCGCCCGCGCCCCCTGCGCGAACCGCGATTCGTCCTCGACGTTCACCTCGGCAAGCTGGCGCGCCGTCTCCGCCTCCTCGGTTTCGACGCGCTCTGGGATCGGGAGGCCGACGACGAGCGACTCGTGGCGATTTCCCTTTCCGAACGAAGGACCCTGCTGACGCGCGACCGGGGCCTCCTCAAGCGGCGCGAGCTCACCCGCGCGGCCGCCGTCCGTGCGACCGACCCCCGCCGGCAGCTCCGGGAGGTCGTCGAGCGGTTCGACCTCGCCCGCTCAGCCGCCCCCTTCACGCGATGCCTCGCCTGCAACGGACCGCTCGCCCCGGTCCCGAAGGAAGAGGTTCTCGACCGGCTCCCGGCCGAGACGCGCCTTCACTACGACACCTTTTTCGCGTGCATCTCCTGCCGCCGGGTCTTCTGGTGGGGGCCGCATGCGCGGAGGCTGGAACAGATCGTCGAGGAGGCGCTCGGAAGGGCGTGACGGAGGAGACGTCTCGATACCGCTACGCCGAAGGAAAGTGGAGCCTCCGGAAGGTCCTCGTCCACCTCATGGCGATCATCAAGGCGCGGTACCTCCGAGAGAGGCTGCCGGGATTCGGCGGGAGACTGGTACGAATTAATCATAGCTACATAGGCAATGAGCGATATAGCGTCTTTCGTTGGCCGATGGCCCTTCTCAGGAGGGACGAGACGCATGGAGACGACGCCTTTTCTCGCGACGGGAGCCCTGCTCGCCGCGCTCCTCACCTCGGGGCCCGCCCCGGCTGCCTCGCACGCCGACTACGTGGGCGCCGGGCCTTTCCGGACTGGCCCGGACGTGACGAGGAAATGCCTCGAATGCCACGAAAAGGAGGCCCAGGCCTTCATGGCCTCCGCCCACTGGACATGGGCGCGGAAGCAGACGGTGAACGGACGGCCGGTCGAGCTCGGAAAGAAGAACGCGCTGAACAACTTCTGCATCGCGGTCCCGTCCAACTGGCCGCGCTGCACGAGCTGCCACGCCGGCTACGGCTGGAAGGACGCCGGCTTCGATTTCACCAAGGCCGAGAACATCGACTGTCTCGTCTGCCACGACACGACAGGCACATACAGGAAGTTCCCGACCGGGTCCGGCCATCCCGTCTACGAAGGGGAGAAGAAGGAGTTTCCCAAGGGACAGCCGTGGGAGCCGACCGACCTGGTGAAGGTGGCGCAGAACGTCGGCAAGCCGAACCGGCAGACCTGTGGCGCCTGCCACTTCTACGCCGGCGGGGGCGATCACGTGAAGCACGGCGACCTCGACGCCTCGCTGAAGAGCCCGTCCCGGGAGATCGACGTTCACATGGGCGGGACGCCCGGAATGGTCTGCCAGTCCTGCCACAAGGGAGACGAGGCCCACACGATCAAGGGGGCGGCGCGGTCCGTTTCGCCGGCCGCAGGCCCCGAGGTGATGGGCTGCACCGACTGCCACAGGACGGAGGCGCACAAGAACGCCGTCCTTGCGCGCCATGCCCGGCGCGTCGCCTGCCAGACGTGCCACATCCCGACGTTCGCGAAGGACCGCCCGACGAAGGTCTGGTGGGACTGGTCCACGGCCGGCAAGGACGTCAAGCCGGAGGAGGTCAAGAAGGACAGGTACGGCGAGAAGCTCTACGACAAGATGAAGGGGGACTTCGTCTGGGAGAAGGACGTGGTGCCGACCTATCTCTGGTACGACGGCTCCGTGGACCGGCTCCTGATGGGGGACAAGGTGGACCCGACCAGGGTCGTGAGGCTCTCGTCGTCGCGGGGCGACCGGAACGATCCGAAGTCGAGGATCTTCCCGTTCAAGCTCATGCGGGGCAAGCAGCCTTTTGACAGCGAGAACAGGACCGTCGCCGTCGTGAACGTCTTCGGCCCGGAGGGCTACTGGACGAAGTACGACTGGAACCTGGCGATCGCGGCCGGCATGAAGGCGGCCGGGCAGCCGTACAGCGGGAAGTTCGGCTGGGTGGAGACGTCGATGGTCTGGCCCGTCAACCACATGGTCTCGCCGAAGGAGAAGGCCCTGAAGTGCGGCGACTGCCACGGCGACAAGGGACGGCTCGACTGGAAGGCGCTCGGCTACAAGGGAGACCCGAGGAAGAAGGGCGACTAGCCGTCGCGGCGGGCAGGGGCCCCCTCGGGGCTCGGGGCCGTCAGCATTTCTCGTACTTCCAGTTCCGCGACTTGCCCACGGCGATCCACGCGACGGCCGTCGCCAGCCGCTTCGCGCGTGTCTCCGGGCGTTTCGCCTCCGTGATCCACTCCAGGTATTCGTTCCGGCGGCTCGGGCTGAACGTTTCGAACGCGGAGGCGGCCGCCCGGTTCTTCCGGAGCGCCGCGGCGAGGTCGGCGGGAACCGGAAGTGCGCGAGCCGGCTTCCGGGGCCGGGGTGCCCGGCCGGGCGCGGGCACGAGTGTCAGCGCGGCGGCTTTCCTGACGTAGCCGCGCATCGCGGTATCCGAGGGAAGGTCCGCGAGGCTCGTGATCCTTCCGAAGCTGCCCATCGCCTCGTCCGCCTTCGAGCCGCGCGGACCGACCGCCTGTCTCAGCTCCCGGCGCCAGAAGCCGAACGTGGCGTGCGCCTTGAAAGCGGCCATCCCGCAGAGGATCTTCCCGTCGAGGACGAACGCCGGCATCCCCCACTTGATCGTCTCCTCCGCCTGGGGGCAGGCCGTCCGGACGAGCCCCCGCAGGCGTCTCAGGATGGGCCGGGCGAACGGCGCCGACTTTGCGATGTAGGCGTCCACGCGGGGATCGGTCTTCTTCATCGGGTCTCCTCTTCCGACGCCGTGGCGGCCCCGGCGTCGCCGGGATCCGTTTCTGATACCGATTCTCGTCGAAAGGCCGCCGGACCGGAAGATGGCACTCCGGCGCCGGCCCGACGGATCCGGCGAGCGCCGCATAGACTAGGGACTCAAGACCCCTACCCGAGGCCGCGTTCGAGGAACGCCCTCGAGAGGAGAGATTCACGTGCCTGCCTTGCCGCCGATCCACGAGCCCCACAAGTTCAAGACCGTCCGCCTCGTCTCCTTCCCGTCGCTCGAGGAGCGAAAGAGGAGCCTGGCCCGGGCGCATTTCAACGTCTTCAACCTCATGCCCTCGGAGATCGTGTTCGACATGGTCTCGTTCGGCACGAGCGCCGTGAGCCAGGAGCAGCTGGCCGGCGACCTCGTCGGCGACGAGGCGTACGCCGGGGCGCGCAACTTCGAGGCGCTCGCCGGGACGGTGACCCGGGTCCTGGGCCACACCTACCTCTGCCCGACGCACAACAGCCTCGGCGCGGTGAAGCTGATCGTCGCGACGCTGACGCCGAAAGGCTCCCTCATCCCGAGCAACGCCCGGGGGCGCGTCGACGTCCACGCGCCGCGCGGCATCGAGATCACCGACCTCCGGGACCACGCCGAGGCCGTCTTCACGGGCAACGTCGACATCCGTCGCCTCAAGAAGCTGCTCGTGGAGCGCCGGGCCGCGATCATCGGGATGCAGTGCTTCGCCGACGGCCAGCATCCCTTCAGCCTCGAGAACCTGAGCGCCGTCCGGGTCGTGGCGGACCGTTACGGCCTGCGGCTCGTGCTCGACGTCTCGCGGATCCTCGAGAACGCCTGGTACATCCAGAAGCACGAGGCCGGGCACGCGGACCGGTCGATCGCCGACCTCGTGAAGCTGATCGCCAAGACGGCCCACGTCGTCCTCCTCGACGGCGCGCAGGACGCGAAGTGCCCGACGGGCGGCCTTCTGGCCACCGACAACCCGGCGGACCACGAGCGCTTCATGAACGAAGTCGTCGTCTTCGAGGGGCTGCACACGTACGGCGGCATGGTCGGGCCGGACGATGGAGGTCCTGGCCCGCGGCCTCGCCGAGATGTGCGACGAGGCCGAGGTGCAGTGGGTGATGCACCAGACCGAGGCGTTCACCGCCCGGCTCCGGGACGCCGGCGTTCCCGCTCGAGCGGGGCTGCGACGGCGCGTACCTGAAGGCCGACGAGTTCCTTCCCCACGTGAAGCTCCACCCGGCGCACGCGCTCGCGAGCGCGCTCTACCAGACGTCCGGCGTGCGCGCGCTCGTGCCGGGCCTCGTGGGTCGCGACCACCTCCTGCCGGTCCAGATCCCGCGCCTCGCGATGACGAACTGCGCAGCTCGACCAGGTGGCCGACGCGCGTCCTCAACGTCTTCCGCCAGCGGGACCGGGTGGCGCCACTCGACGTCGAGGCCGGACGGCTCGTGGCACGACGAGCTGAAGTTCCGCTCGATCTTCGCGGACCTCGAGACCGTACGAGTTCGACTGCGCGCCTTACGTGGTGCACACGGTCGAGCCGATCGTCCGGACGGACCCGCGAGCAGCGGGAGCGGGCGATCCGCGAGGCCGGCTGGAACACGTTCCTCCTCCGTTCGGCCGACGTCACGATCGACCTCCTCACGGACTCGGGCACGACGGCCATGAGTACGGACCAGTGGGCCGCCTACGAAGGCGCCCGCGCCACGCCGGCCACGAGCGACGCGTACGTCCGTTTCGTCGACGCGATGCGGGAAATCTACGGCTACCAGTACGTCCTGCCGACCCACCAGGGGCGGGCGGCCGAGCAGATCCAGAGCGAGGTCATGATCCGCCGCGGCCAGCTCGTGCCGGGCAACATGTACTTCACGACGACGAAGGTCCACCAGGAGCTCGCCGGACGGCACGTTCGTCGACGTCATCGTGGACGAGGCGCACGACCCGCAAAGCGAGTTCCCGTGGAAGGGGAACATCGACCTCGCCAAGCTGGACGCCCTCGTGAAGGAGCACGGCGCCGCGAAGATCGCCTACGTGTCCTTCGAATTCTCCGTGAACATGGCCGGCGGTCAGCCGGTCAGCATGGACAACCTCCGCGAGGTCTACGCGTATTGCCGGCCGAGGGAAATCCCGGTTCTCTTCGACGCGACCCGGGCGGTCGAGAACGCCTACTTCATCCAGAAGCGGGACCCGCGCTACGCGAAGACGCACATCCGCGACATCGTGCGGGAGATGATGGCGCACGGCGACGGCTGCACGGTCTCCGGCAAGAAGGACTTCCTCGTCAACATCGGCGGGCTCCTCGCCTTCAAGGACAACGCGGACCTGGGCGCACGCGGCCGAGGAGAAGCTCCGCGTCTACGAAGGGGGCGTGCGGGACGGCGGGCTGGCTGCCGGCAGATCTGGCCGCGATGGCCCGGGGCGTCGAGGAGATGCTCGACGATCGCTACATCCAGTCGCGCGTCGAGCAGGTCGCCTGGCTGGCGGACCGGCTGACGGCGGCCGGCGTGCCGATCGTCGGTCCGGTCGGCAGCCACGCCGTTTTCCTCGACGTCAAGCGGTTCCTGCCGCACGTCGACCAGGACGAGTACCCGGCCCAGCGCCTGGCCGCCGAGATCTACCTCGAGACGGGGGTGCGGGCGATGGAGCGGGGCAACGTCTCCAAGGGTCGCGACGCTACAGGGAAGAACTACCGTCCGGCCCTGGAGCTGGTCCGACTCACGATCCCGCGGCGCGTCTACTCCAACGACCACATGAGGGCCGTGGCCGACGGGATCGCAAGGCTTTACCAGAGGCGGCAGGAGATCAAGGGGCTGCGCTTCGTCTACGAGCCGCCGACCCTCCGCTTCTTCCAGGGGCGCTTCGAGCCGGTGGCCTGAGGCCGGGTGTCCACGAGCTCAATCTCAGGGGTCAGGACCCGTTCATGAGCCCTGACCCCGCGGGGGTTACTTCAGCTTCCCGCCGAACGCCACGTCGGTGACGTCGGGGGCGGCGTTCGCGGCGCTCATGTCGGTCATGCCGGTGCAGGAGAGCGTGCCCGCGACTTCCTTGCCGTCGTTCTTCGTGACCGCGAACCTGCACTTCGTCCTGTTGGCGGCGACCCTGGAAAGGCCGTTCGCCTTCGTCGTGACGTTGAACCCGGTGATGGTCTTTTCGTCGACGTTCTTCAGCGCGGGTGCTGACATGAACGTCAGGTCCAGCTTGTTCTCCTGCTTCGCGTCGACGTACTCGAGGGTGACGATGTACATGTCTTTCTGGGGTGTCTGGATCTCGATCCTGTTCAGCGGCAGGGTCATGGCCTTCGCCCCTTGCTTGAAAGTCACCTGCCCCACGCCGTTCGCCGGCGGCAGAGGTTTCGGTTGGCCCCAGCCAGGAGGGGGCCCCTGCGCCACGGCGGTCGAGCAGACGAGCACGGACACCAGCGACCAGGGGACCTTCTGCAATCGCTGACGCACCTTCGCCTCCCTCGAGTTCGTTACTTCTCAGCGGCGAATCCTACACTCTCGCCCTGACGAATCCCCGAGCCGAACGCATGGATGGGGGTCAGACCCTTGTCTTGCGTCAGGCCACGCGCGCGGAGAGAACCGCGAGGGTGACCGTCGCCTTCGAGACGAGGCGCTCTTCGTCGGAGGTCACGCAGAAGACCTCCGACTCGACGACCGTGAGCTGCCTTCCGGCCTTGAGCACCCGGGCCCGGCAAACCAGCCGCTCCCCCTTCGCGGCGCGTAGCAGGTGGATCTCGAATCCGGTGGAGAGGACGTACTGCCCCTTCCGGAGGAGCGTTGCCGCCGCGCCGCCCGCCGTGTGGTCCGCGACCGTCGCCTGGACGCCGGCGTGGACGTACCCGTCCTGCTGAAGATGCCGGGTATCGAGGGACAGAACCGACGTACACGTGCCCGAACCGACGGCCTCCAGCCGCAGCCCGAGATCCGCGCAGAACGGCGCGCTCTCGAAGATCCGCCTCACTTCGTCGGGAACTTCGGTCGTCATCGAGCTTCCTCCCCGGTGCGTTGGGACGATATCGCGAAGGGGCTCACCAGGATCCGAGGGGCCGGATGTACCCAGCTCGTACCTGACGGAACGCGAGAGCGAGACCTGACGCCCGGAAGAGCCCAACCGGTAGACGAGACCTGACCCGTTGGCCCGTCATCTCGGTCGCCGGCGGTGCACGGCGAGATCGATGCGGCCGCGGGGAATCTTCGAGACGACCGCCCGGATCTTCCGGTACGAGCTGCCCGGCTTCGCCGCCATGCTTCCAGTCGTCCTCAGCGGACCAGGAGAATGAGACCGGCCGACGCTCGTTTTCTTTTCCTATAACTGATAATTGAGACGCGACCCCGGCCGTTACCGACCGTTACCCGACTCCGGCCGTTATGCGACCCCGGCCGTTATGGTCGGCGCGATCGCCGGCGGCTGAGCCTGCGTCCGCCTACCGTCGGAAGCCCCGGTCGCGCGCGAGGACGATCGCCTGGGCCCGGGTCCAGACCCCGAGCTTGTCGAAGATCCGGGAGACCTGGTTCCGGACCGTCTTCTCGCTGAGCGAGAGGCGCCCGGCGATCTCCGCGTTTCCGAGACCCTCGGTGAGGAGGGCGAAGATCTCGCGCTCGCGCGGACTCAGGCCGGCGAACGCAGGGTCCTCGGCGGCGGTCGCGGCCTTCTGCCCGAGGAACTCCAGGACGACGGCCTGGAACCGGTCCCACGCCGGCTCCCCCTCCAGGAGGATGTGGTTCTTCGAGTCGAGCTCGACGAACTGCGCCCCGGCGATCCCCGACGCGATGAGCCGGCCCTCGACGATCGGGATCGCCTGGTCGTCGCGCCCGTGGATGACGATCGTCGGGGTCCGGACCTTCTCGAGGATCGGGACGACGTCGATCGTCCCGCGCGCCTGCATCATCTCGGCCGCCATGCGCGGGGAGGTCGTCTTCCGGCAGAGCTCGTTGAACCAGTCCATCTGCTCGGCCGTCGCGCCGGGAATGAACCGCGACGTGAAGACCTGCCGGAAGGCGGGGTTGTCCTTTCCCCAGCCGAACCGCGCGAGGTCGGCGATGGCCTGGTACGCGCGCAGGGCGTCCGGGTCGCTTCGCCGGGACCAGCCGCGGGCGTAGGCCCCGTAGAGGACGAGGTGCGAAACGCGCCCGGGATGCCTCGCGGCGAACTCCAGGCACGCGGCCCCGCCCTGAGAGATCCCGAGGAGCGCGAAGGGCTCCGGCGGCCGGGCGGCGGCGACGACCGCCTCGAGGTCCTCAATCCGTCGTTCGTTGGAGAGGTCCTCCACCTCCCAGTCGCTCATGCCACAGCCGCGCTCGTCGTAGCGCACGAGGCGGAAGTGGTCGGTGAGGAAGCGGAGCCAGTGCCCCCAGACCGGGCTCTCCCACTCGTACTCGAGGTGGGTCAGCCAGTTGGAGGCCTTCACGAGGACCGGGCCGGTCGAAGCGTCGGCCCACGCGAGCTTCACGTGATCCGACGTGCGGAGGTACTGGATGCGCTGTCGGGCCCGTGTCGTCACGCCGATCCTCCGCGACCGGGACATTCGTCCCACGGATGGGCGGCGAGTCTAGCCTCGATCGGGACAGAAGTTCCATGGCGGGCCGCGGCGGGAGGCCGCACCTTCTCCCCTGAAAGGAGAACGACGATGCTCAGACACGATTACGACTACCGCTCCCTGTTCGAGACCTCGCAGCGCGTCAATTGGAAGATGGAGGACGTCATCGACGGGAAGACCTTCGACTTTTCCCGCCCCTTCCTGCCGGAGGCCCTCGCGGGCGTTTCGGGGATCACCTGCCTGAGCGATGAGGAGAAGCTCAAGCTGAACCAGATCCGGGCCTTCTCCTACCTCTACCTCTTCGGGCTCGTCGAGGAGTACATCCTCCCCTCCGTTCTCGACCACGTCCGCGACGGCGGGGAGGGCGAGGACCACGAGGTGCGCGCCCTCCTCCACTTCGCCGAGGAGGAGGCCAAGCACATCGAGCTCTTCAAGTGGTTCGTCGGGGAGTTCGGGAAGGGGTTCGGCACCCCCCGCGGCGTCATCGGGCCGCCGTCCGAGATCGCCGCCGCCATCCTCGACCACTCCCGCCTCGGCGTCTTCCTGACGACGCTCCACATCGAGTGGATGACGCAGAAGCACTACCTCGAGTCGGTGAAAGACAACGCCCGGGAGAACCTCGACCCGCTCTTCTGCAGCCTCCTCCGGCACCACTGGATGGAGGAGAGCCAGCACGCGAAGCTCGACACCCTCGTCGTCGACAAGATCGCGGGTGCGCTCACTCCCGTGGAGGTCGAAAAGGGGATTGACGACTACATGGACATCGGCAAGCTGCTCGACGGGGGGCTCCAGGCCCAGGTCCGGATGGACATCGCGAGCCTCGAGGCCGCCACGGGACGGACCTTCTCGGACGAGGAGAAGGGCGAGATCGAGCGGGCGCAGGTCGAGGCCTACCGGTGGACGTTCCTTCTGAGCGGGATGACGCATCCGGCCTTCGACCGGAGCCTCCGCGAGCTGAGCGGCAGGGGCCACGAGCGGGTCGGAGAGCTCGCGCGCGCCATCGCGTGATTTCGACTCCGGGGCGGGGCGCCGTCCCACGGTGACGGCGCCCCGCCCCGGGACTGCCCCCGGAAGTCCGGGTCGGCGCCGGGGCGAAGGGCGGTCCCGCGGAGTAGGCTCTCGCTCGGGCGCCCCGCGGGCGCCGGAGCGAATGTTGATCGGGATCGGAGAGGTCAAGTCGGCGGGAGGCGCGGCCGCGCGACCGGGCGGGAAGCCCCGGAACCGGCGTTCTCGCCGGGCGTCGTCCCTTCTCCTCGCTCCGCTGGCTCTGGCCGCGGCCCTTCCCTTGCTCGCGCAGGAGACGAAGAGCTTCATCCTCAAGAGGACCCCGACGCCGGGCCACCTTTCGCCGGGCGTGCTCACGCACTACGACCCTCCGCCACCGGCGCCGACCGTTCCCCCGGTGGTGGGCCGTCGGCGCGACGAGGCGGTTCTCGACCTTCGACGCCGCGACTTCCTGGTCGAGTTCGCCGGAGAGAAGCCGACGGCGGAGTTCCCGCCCGGCGCGGTCGCCGAGCAGTACCCGCCGGGAGGCTCTCCGGTCCCGCCCGGACCGCGCGTCGTCCGGCTCCGGCTGGCCGTTCCGCCGCTCCCGACGGCTGTCCCGCCGGCGCCGACGGAGACTCCGACGCCTGAGCAGCCTCCGCCGACGGAGAGACCCGACCGGCAGGAGAAGAAGCGGCTCCCTCCGTTCCGGCCGCCACCACCGCCTCCGCCACCTCCGCCCTCCCGGGAGCCGTGGTTCGTCGTCCTCGTCGTCGCGGCGATCGGGGCCGCGGCCTACTTTCTTTTCGGGCGGCGGCCGCCGGCCGACACGGGCAGGGACTCCGCGCCCCGCGCTCCCCGGGTCGAGGTCGTGCCACGCGCAGACGGGGGAGATCAGGAGAACGTCTCGGCCGGCCCGGTCTCCTCGGGCCTCACGCTCCACCCGGTCGCGGACCCCGGCGAGCAGACGCTGGAGGTCCGCGGCCCCCTGATCCTCGAAGGAGGAGACCGATGAGCGACCCGAAGCTGACGCTTGACACCGTCCTCGAATACCGGCCGGCCGGGCTCTCCGCGGCGGGCTGGGCGCGGGTCGAAGCGGGGGAGCACGCGGCGGAGCTGGGCCTCGCGCTGGACGGGGCGAATGTCCCCGGCGGCTGGGGCGCCCTCAGGGAGACGGTTCTTACGGAGGCCGCGAGGCTCCTCGACGTCTCCCTCCTCGACGTCTTTCGCTGGGGGTGGAACAAGAGAGGCGAGCTGGAGCGCTACAGGGACCGGGCGAAGTACCCGCCCCACGAGACCTTCACCGTCCCCCTGGCGGAGCACACGATCAAGTCGTCCCACAAGCCGCATGTCGAGATCCGGATCGACGGGGCGAAGAAGGGGCGGATCGACTTCGCCGTGGAGATCGAGATCGCCGTCAAGGGGATGAAGCTCGAGGTCCAGGGCGCGCGAATCCGGAAGATCCTGACGGGGGAGTGCAAGGCGAAGGGGACCTTCTCGTGCGAGGGGCTGAAGCTCGTGGAGAGGGAGTCGCGGACGCTGAGCCTGCCGGGGACGCTCGACCTCGGCGAGGGGATCGAGATCTAGCGCCCCCGGCAGAGCATTTTGAGACGGCATTTCAAGTCGGGAGGTCACTTCTTCGGAGACGGAGTCCGGGGTCCCATCTCGACGACGCCGCGGCCGTCGACGACGGTGAAACGGAAGGAGAAGTCGAGGAACGAGGGGACTCGTCGTGTCGAGACGAGGGGAGGCCGCGATCCGGGCTCTGCCTTCCAGGTCGGGGACTTGTCGACGGTGTCGACGCGGGCGGCGCTGAAGATCCACCGGCGTACGGCGGACTCGACGGCCTTCCGGAAGTCCGCGGCGTACGGGCCACCATAGGAAGCTTGGCGTGGGCTATCGGTCACCTCGACGACGGCACCTTCGGCGTCCAAGTGCAGCCGGACGGCCACGACGGCCGAGTTGGCGCCTCCCTTCAGCGCGGCCGGGGGATAGGTGGGCAGGGGCGTGATCCGGGGGGCCGGCGGCGCAAATTCCTGGTTTTCGGCCAGCTTGATCTCGGGGGCGGACGGGTCCGGGAGGAATTCCATCGCCACCTCACCTTCCTTCGACGACCGCTCCCGTTCCTCGGCCTTGTCGGCGCTCGGTGCGGTTGCCGAGGGCGGGGAAGAGTGGCTGCAGCCGAGAGCGAAGAGTAGGAAGGCGGTGGCGGCGGGACTTCCGCACGGCAATCTGCGGGCACCGGACCCGACGCCATTCATCCCGGCCTCCAGCGGTGCATGGCGAGCTCGATTTGGCGGCTCGGGTCGAAGCGGACCTTCCAGATCTTCCGGTACGAGCCCTCCGGCTTCGCAGCCATGAGCCTAGTCGTCCTCGAGGCGCTCCCAGGCGGCCTCCGTGATCTTCCAGTCGTCCTTCTCCGCCTCGAGCCGCACGTCGAAGCGCCAGCGCGACGCGCGGGGAAGGAGCCCCTCGAGGCCGGCCACGGCGCGCGGCCTTCTGGACATCCTCGCTGTGAACCTCGCCCGGGCGGAGGTGTCGCCGCGCCGGACCGCAACGTCGGCGAGGGAGATCGAGAGCGACTCGTATGCCGCGAAGTACCGCTTCAGCAGGAGCGCCGCGTCGGACTTTCCTCCAACCTCGTCGCGATAGGCCTCCGAAACGCGGGCGAGGACGCCGTCCGCGTCGCGGGCCTCCGCAGCTTTCGCCACGCCGTCCAGGCACTCGAGAACCGGATCGCGCGGTGTGCGGGCGCACGCCGCGACGAGGAATACGGCGGTGAGACCGAGCCACACGCGGCCCCGGTTGAGCGCACCTCTTCCTGGTGCTCCCGGCCCGGCGCCCTGCCGAAGACTCATGGCGTCACGCGCTGTCGCCCTTCGCGATCATGATAGGTGTTGTCCGCGAAGGCTCCGTTCGTGCAGATCGTGAACTCCGGCTTCCCGCCGAGTCACGTCAGGGGGGCTCGGGAATTGAGATCTGACAACACTCCCTTTCAGTCACCTATAATTGATAATTGAGACGCGACCCCGGCCGGTGCCCGACCCCGGCCGGTGCCGACCCCGGCCGGTGGCGACCCCAGCCGGCGGGAACAACTCGGAGGACGGCCGCGCGAGGTACCGCCAGGTGGAGCTGGTCAAGCAGTAGGCCGGTTAAGCGCCGACTAGAATCCTTTCATGGGCGCGCGGCGTTGGCTTGTCGTGTCCCTCGGCGCTGTCGCGCTCTTGGGAGCTCTCGGCTTCCTGGGGGTGGTCTTCGGCCCGGTAGTCCGTCATCGGGTCCGACAGCCGGAAAGTGTCGATCGGGAACGGCTGCGCAGCGACATCGCAGCCAAGCGCGCTTCCGGTCAAAGCATCGCTGTCGTGACGGCGCAGGAGCTGGAATGGCAGAAGCAGGAGCCGGGTGTCGAGTTTGTCGTCAAAGGGGACGTCACGAACCTCGACCTGGAGCTTGAGACACCGACCGGTCCTCGGCGAATCGGAACGGTCGGAGGGCTGGGAAGCCGCTCATTGCAGATCAAGCCGGAGCCTGGCGCGCACACCTTCGTCATCAGAATGGCGAGTGGCTCGCGATCCGTCACGGTCCCGGTCAAGCCAAAACAACTCACTCGTGTCCTCATCACGCTGAAGCTCGTTCGGTCGGAGAGCTCGCTGCGGAAAGTCGTGAGCTACTACGACGCGGACGTCGTCGTCGAGCCCCCGCATCCCGCGGGACCGGCGCGTTAAGTCAAACCCAATCGGCGGCCACCGACAGATTCGGTCAGGAGACCATAGGGTTCGTACCCGGCCCTGACTATTCTGCGAAGACCTGCCGGGTGAAGCTCATCCGGCACCAGCCCGGGCGATTCGCATTGAACTCCGGTCAGGTCTCGTTTCTACGATCAGCCGGAGAGCAACCGCTGCGCGACGCCCTTCACGGCAGGGACGTCTCCCCGTACATCAGGTACTTGTCGACGCCGCGGGCGGCTTTGCGGCCTTCCTCGATGGCCCAGACGACGAGGGACTGGCCGCGGACCATGTCGCCGGCGGCGAAGACGCCGGGGACGCTGGTCATCCGCTCGCCGTCCACGACGACGTTGCCGCGCTCGTCGAGCTTGAGGCCCAGGTCGTTGACGACGCCCTTCCGCTCGGGGCCGACGAAGCCGAGGGCGAGGAGGACGAGGTCGGCGGGGAAGACGCGCTCGGTGCCGGGGATCTCGACCAGGTGGTGGTGGCCGCTGCCGTCGCGCCGCCAGTCGATGCCGACTGCGTGGATCTCGCGGACGCGCCCCTCGACGTCGCCGGCGAAGCGCTTCGTCTGGATGGCGTAGACGCGCGGGTCGGAACCCTGCAGGGCCGCCGCCTCCTCCTGCCCGTAGTCGAGCTTGTAGACCTTGGGCCAGAGGGGCCAGGGGTTGTCGGGGGCGCGCTGGTCGGGCGGGCGGGCGAGGATCTCGAGCTGGACGACGCTCGCCGCGCCGTGCCGGAGGGCCGTCGCCACGCAGTCGGTCCCCGTGTCGCCGCCGCCGATGACGACGACGTTCTTCCCCTTGGAGTTGATGAAGAGGCCGTCGGCGTGGTTCGAGTCGAGGAGGCTCTTCGTGTTCGCGTGGAGGAACTCCATCGCGAGGTGGATCCCGGAGAGGTTCCGCCCCTCGATCGGCATTTCGCGCGCCTGCGCGGCGCCGCACGCCACGACGACAGCGTCCCAGTCGGTCAGGAGGCTCGGCGACGGGACGTCCTTCCCGATCTCGACCCCGGTCACGAAGCGGATCCCGGCGTCGGCCATCAGCCGGACGCGGCGCGAGACGAGCGCCTTCGGGAGCTTCATGTTGGGGATGCCGTACATCAGGAGGCCGCCGACGCGGTCGGCCCGCTCGAAGACGGTCACGGTGTGCCCGGCCTTGTTGAGCTGCGCCGCCGCGGCGAGGCCGGCGGGACCCGAGCCGACGACGGCCACCTTCTTCCCCGTCCGCGTGGCCGGGACGCCCGGGTCGACCCACCCTTCGTCAAAGGCGCGGTCGGCGATCGTGCACTCGATCGACTTGATCGTCACCGGGTCGCCGTCGAGGCCCAGCGTGCAGGAGCCCTCGCAGGGAGCGGGGCAGACGCGCCCCGTGAACTCGGGGAAGTTGTTCGTCTGGTGGAGACGGATGGCCGCCTCCTTCCACTGGCCGCGCCAGACCAGGTCGTTCCAGTCGGGAATCAGGTTGTGGACGGGGCAGCCGCTGGACATCCCGCCGATCAGCTTCCCGGTGTGGCAGTAGGGGGTGCCGCACTCCATGCAGCGGGCCCCCTGCCGGCTCAGGACCTCGTCGGGGGGATGGGAGTGGG
Organism: uncultured Acidobacteriota bacterium; assembly: GCA_963801475.1. Taxonomy (GTDB): domain Bacteria; phylum Acidobacteriota; class Thermoanaerobaculia; order UBA5066; family UBA5066; genus DAOMFB01. Next base: position 576,167 of record CAWDEX010000001.1, read on the forward strand.
TCTCCTCCCAGTCCTTCACCCGCTCCTCGGGCCGGCGGGACGGGGGCGTCTCGCGGCGGTACTCGAGGAAGCCGGCCAACTTGCCCATCTCAGCTCCAGCTCACGCGGACCGGGCTCTTCGTGTTCTCCTCGAAGGCGGCCAGGACGGCCTCCTCCTCGGTGAGCCCCTTCTCGCGCATCCGCGCCTGGGCTTCCAGGACGCGCCGGTAGTCGTTCGGAAGGACCTGGACGAACTTCGGTAGGTGGGTGGTCCAGTCATCGAGGACCTTCTTCGCCACGTCGCTCTTCGTGGCCGCATGGTGCCGGCGGATCAGCTCCTTCAGGATCCCTTCGGACGACGGGTCGGTGACGGGTCCGATCGATATGAGCTCCATGTTGCAGCGCATGGCGAACTTCCCGTCCACGTCCAGCACCCACGCCACGCCCCCCGACATCCCGGCGCCGAAGTTGCGCCCTGTCCGCCCGAGGACGACCACCTGCCCGCCCGTCATGTACTCGCAGCCGTGGTCTCCGATCCGCTCGACGACGGCCGAGACCCCGCTGTTCCGGACGCAGAAGCGCTCGCCGGCCGTTCCGCGGATGTAGGCCTCGCCCGCCGTCCCGCCGTAGAAGGCGACGTTCCCGATGATGACGTTGTCTTCGGGTATGAACGTGGTGCCGGCCGGCGGGACGACGACGATCTTCCCGCCGGAGATCCCCTTGCCGACGTAGTCGTTCGCGTCCCCTTCGAGGCGGAGCGTCATGCCGCGCGGGATGAAGGCGCCGAAGCTCTGCCCGGCCGACCCCAGGAACCGGAGCTTGATCGTCTCCTCGGGAAGGCCGTCCGCTCCCCACCTCTTCGTCACCTCGCTTCCCAGCATCGTCCCCACGGCGCGGTTGCCGTTCTCGATCGGGAGCGTGGCGGAGACCGGAGTCCGGTTTTCGAGCGCCGGGCGGCAGAGGGAGATCAGCGTCGTCTTGTCGAGCGCCTCCTCCAGGCCGTGCTCCTGCGGGAAGTGGAAGGTCCGCTTCACGTCCTTCGGGACGGTCGGCTTGAAGAGGATGCGCGAGAAGTCGAGGTTTCGGGCCTTCCAGTGGTCGACGGCGCGCCGCATCTCGATCCGCTCGCTCCGTCCCACCATCCTGTCGAGAGACTGGTAGCCGAGGTGCGCCATCAGCTCGCGCACCTCCATCGCCACGAAGGTCATGAAATTCACGACGTGCTGCGGGTCGCCGTGGAAGCGGGCGCGGAGGCGCGGGTCCTGCGTGGCGACGCCGACGGGGCAGATGTTCAGGTGGCAGGCCCGCATCATGATGCAGCCGAGCGCCTCCAGCGCCGCCGTCGCGAAGCCGAACTCCTCGGCCCCGAGGAGGGCCGCGATGACGACGTCGCGCCCCGTCTTGAGCTGGCCGTCGGTCTCCAGGACGACGCGGCTCCGGAGGTTGTTGAGGACGAGCACCTGGTGCGCCTCGGCCAGCCCCAGCTCCCACGGGATCCCGGCGTGCTGGATGCTCGTGAGCGGCGAGGCTCCCGTACCGCCGTCGTGGCCGCTGATCAGGATGACGTCGGCGTGGGCCTTGGCCACCCCGGCGGCGATCGTCCCGACCCCGGCCTCGGCCACGAGCTTCACGCTGATCCGGGCCTCGGAGTTCGCGTTCTTCAGGTCGAAGATGAGCTGGGCCAGGTCCTCGATCGAGTAGATGTCGTGGTGCGGCGGCGGGGAGATGAGGCCGACGCCGGGGGTCGCGTGCCGCGTCTTGGCGATCCAGGGGTAGACCTTGTGCCCCGGGAGCTGTCCCCCTTCGCCCGGCTTGGCCCCCTGGGCCATCTTGATCTGGAGCTCCTTCGCTTTGACGAGGTACTGGCTCGTCACGCCGAACCGGCCGGAGGCCACCTGCTTGATCGCGCTGTTCTTCGAGTCGCCGTTCGGAAGGGGCTCGTAGCGGACCGGGTCCTCGCCCCCCTCGCCGGTGTTGCTCTTCCCGCCGATCCGGTTCATGGCGATCGCCAGAGCTTCATGAGCTTCCTGGCTGATGGAGCCGTACGACATCGCCCCGGTCTTGAATCGCCTCAGGATCGCCTCGACCGGCTCGACCTCCTCGAGCGGGACCGCCTTGGCCAGGGGCCGGAAGTCCATCAGCGCGCGAAGCGTGATCGGGTGCTTCCCCTGCCGGTTCACGAGGTCGCTGTACTTCTTGAAGAGCTTGAAGTCCCCCGTCCGGCAGGCGGCCTGGAGGAAGTGGATCGTCTCCGGAGTGTTCAGGTGCTCCTCGCCGTCCCGCCGGTAGTGGTAGCGGCCCCCCGTCCCGAGCGTCGTGTGGAAGACGGGGCGCCTCGGGTAGGCCCAATCGTGGCGGAGGCGCACCTCGTGCGCCACGACGTCGATCCCGACGCCGCCGATCCGCGTCGGCGTGCCGGTGAAGTACTCGTCGACGAAGTCCTGCGAGAGCCCCAGCGCCTCGAAGACCTGCGCGCCGTGGTAGCTCTGGACCGTCGAGATCCCCATCTTGGAGATGACCTTCACCAGCCCCTTGCTCACCCCCTTGATGTAACGCTTCTCGGCCTCCTCGGCGCTCCCCGTCAGGATCTCCTGCCGGACCTGGTCGTGAATCGTCTCGAAGGCGAGGTAGGGGTTGATGGCGCTCGCGCCGTAGCCGATCAGGAGGCAGAAGTGGTGGACCTCGCGCGGCTCGCCCGACTCGATGACGAGCCCCACCCGCGTCCGGGACCCCTCGCGGAGGAGATGGTGCTGGACGGCCGCGAGCGCGAGGAGGGCCGGGATGGGGGCGTCGGTCTCGTCGTGCCCCCGGTCGGAGAGGATCAGGACGTTGTGTCCTTCGGCGATCGCCTCGCTCGACCGGCGGCGGAGGTCCTCGACCCCCTTGCGAAGCCCCTTCCCGCCGTCGTGCACCTTGAAGAGCATCGGGAGGGTGATCGCCTTGAAGCCTTTCGACCCCTCCTTGCCGTCGAGGGCGCGGATCTTCTCCAGCTCGGCGTTCCGGAGGAACGGCGTCCCGAGCTCGAAATGGAGGGCCGCGCGGGGAGTCGGCTCGAGGAGGTTCTCCTCCGGCCCGATGGCCGTGTCGACGGCCATGACGATCGTCTCGCGGTCGGCGTCGACCGGCGGGTTCGTCACCTGCGCGAAGAGCTGCTTGAAGTAGTCGTAGAGGAGCTGCGGCCCCTCGGAGAGGACGGCCAGCGGCACGTCGATCCCCATCGAGCCGAGCGGCTCGGTGCCGCTCGCGGCCATCGGATCGATGAGCATCCGGACGTCCTCCAGCGTGTAGCCGAAGGTCTCCTGCCGCCGGAGGACCGTCTCGTGGTCCGGCTCGATGACGGCCGGGGGCTCCGGGAGGTCGCGGAGCCGGACGAGGTGCTCCTCGAGCCAGAGGGCGTACGGGGCCGCGTTCGCAAGGCCGTCCTTGATCTCGCGGTCGGGGATGATCCGGTGCTCGTGAAGGTCCACGAGGAAGATCCGCCCGGGCCGGGCCCGCCCCTTCTGGACGACCTTCTCAGGGGGGAAGTCGAGGACCCCCGACTCCGAGGCCATCACGACGAGCCCGTCCTTCGTCTGGAGCCAGCGCGATGGACGAAGGCCGTTCCGGTCGAGGATGGCGCCGATCCGGGTCCCGTCGGTGAAGGCGATGGAGGCAGGGCCGTCCCACGGCTCCATGAAGCAGGAGTGGAACTCGTAGAAGGCCTTGAGCTCCGGGCTCATCGACTCGTGCTTGCTCCACGGCTCGGGGATCATCATGGCGAGCGCGTGGGGCAGCGATCGCCCCGCTAGGAGCAGGAGCTCGAGGACGTTGTCGAACATCGACGAGTCGGACCCCTCGAGGTCGATGACGGGGAGGATCTTCTGCAGGTCGTCGCCGAAGACGTGCGACTCGAACATCCGCTGGCGCGCCCGCATCCAGTTGACGTTTCCCTGGAGGGTGTTGATCTCACCGTTGTGGGAGATGTAGCGGTACGGGTGGGCGCGCGACCAGCTCGGGAAGGTGTTCGTGGAGAAGCGGGAGTGGACCATCGCGAGCGCCGCGGCGAACCCCTCGTCGTTCACGTCGGGATAGAACGACGAGAGCTGGTCGGCGTTCAGCATCCCCTTGTAGACGATCGTCCGGTGCGACAGGCTGGAGACGTAGAAGTCGGCGCGGCCGGGGAGGGCCGAGCGGCTGACGGACTTTTCGACGAGCCGTCGGACGACGTAGAGCTTCCGCTCGAAGGAGTCCCCGGCGGGGGTTCCTTCGCCCCGGGCCACGAAGAGCTGCCGGATCACGGGCTGGCTGGACCGGGCCGTCGGCCCGAGCGTGGCGTCGTCCGTCGGCACGTCGCGCCAGCCGAGGACGGAGAGCCCTTCTCCTCCCGCGACCTCCTCGAAGCGGCGCTCGCAGGCCTGGCGGCTCGCGGCGTCGGGGGGAAGAAAGACCATGCCGACGCCGTACTCGCCCGGCGAGGGGAGCGTGAACCCGAGGCCACGGCACTTCGCCGCGAGGAACGGGTGTGGCAGCTGGGTCAGGAGGCCGGCGCCGTCGCCCGTGTTCTTCTCGCTCCCGCTGGCCCCGCGGTGCTCGAGGTTCGAGAGGACCTGGAGCGCCTTCCGGATGATGTCGTGCGACGGTCGGGCCGAAAGGTCGGCGACGAAGCCGAAGCCGCAGGCGTCGTGCTCGAAAGCAGGGTCGTAAAGACCCCGGGCGGGGGGGCGGGAGCCGGACACGTCAGCCCCCGTGTGCAAGGAGAATCTCCCGCACGCGGCGAACGACTAGAGGCGCCCGCCGGCGGCCCGCCCCGCGTCTTCCTGTGCGGAAGAGGTTCTCCATCGGCGAATCCTACTACGGAGCGGCGGGCGTGACTCCCTTCGCCAGCGCGCGCAGCTCTTCGATCGTCCGGTGGACGCCGCCGCGGACGACGCCCTTCACCGTCCGGGCGTTCACGATGTCGACCGACGGATCGGCGCCGAGGACGAGCAGGTCGGCGAGCATTCCCTTCTCGACCGTTCCGATCTCCTTCTCCCGGGAGAGCGCCTTCGCGGCGACGCGCGTCGCGGCGACGAGGACCTCCGCGGGCGTGAGCCCGGCCGCCTGCATCGCCTCCATCTCGGCGTAGATTGAGGGGCCGTGGAGCGTGCCGGGGTTTCCAGCGTCGGTTCCCATCGCGATCGGAAGCCCGGCATCGTGGACGCGCTTCAGGTTCGCGGCCATCAGCGTCCTCTGCTCCGCGACGCGCGCCTCGCGTGCCCTCACCTTCTCCGCGACGAGGCTCGCGGCGATGGAGGGCGTCTCGGCGAGGAGGGCCCGGGTCCCTTGGTCGACGCAGCCGTTCGGATCGTCGGCGGCGAGGGGCTTTCCGTCTGCCGCAGCGCGGGCGAGGTTCACGTACCCCTCGGAGACCGTCATCGTGGGGCAGTAGATCGCTCCGCTCTTTTTCATCAGGCCGAGGAACTCGTCGTCGACACGGCGGTCGAAGACGCCGTGGACGAGGAGAGACGCCCCTGCGCGAAGGGCGACCTTCGCCTCGTCGAGGCCCGTCGCGTGGACGATGAACGGGAGCCCCCGCTTCCTGGCCTCGAGGCCCGCCGCGAGGACGGCCGGGGCCGAGGCCTCGACGGGTCGCTCCTTCGTGACGATGTACCAGACCTTGATCGCCTGCGCGCCGCGCGAGGCGAGGTACGCGACGAGCGTCCGCGCGGACTCCTCGTCCTTCAGGAAGAGGAATTGCCGCTCGCCCGGGAGGTTGAGCCAGAAATCGATCGTCGAGAGGAGAGGGCCCGCGGCGACGACGTGCGGCGCGAGCGGGTCGGCCTCGGCGCGCGCCGGAAGCTCCAGCGACCAGGGATAGCCGCCGACGTCGAAGACGGCGGTCACTCCCGAGCAAAGGTACGACCGGAAGAACCGCTCCGGGTGCGCGCGGAGAGCGCTTTCCACCTCCTCGTACGGGTGGGTCGCACGAACGTCGAACGCGTCGGGGCGTCCGTCGGCCCACCCCGTCTGCGCGAAGTGGACGTGGGAGTCGATGAGGCCGGGGGTGAGAAAGGCGCCCCGGAGGTCGGTGGCGGCGACGCCATCGGGGACCCGGCACGCTTCTCGGCTCCCGGCGCATTCGATCCTCCCCGCGCGGACGAGGACGACGGCGTCCGGGACCGGGGGCGCGCCCGTCCCGTCGATCAGCGTGGCGCCGACGAACGCCCGCGGCGGAGGGGGCGTGCCGGGGGGCGCCTCGAAGGCCGACGTGAAGGTGATTCGCCAGCCGGCGGGAGTCTTCACGAAGAGCCGTTCGGAAAGTCCGAACCGCTCGTCGCCGCCATAACGGACGCGATAGCGGTACGTCCCGTAGACGACGCCGTCGCGGAGGGGAACGAGGTTCAGGTCGAGCGCCTCGAGGACGTCGGGCCAGTTGTCGCCGGCCTGCTTCGCGAACTCGGAGAAGCCGAGGACGGGCCCTTCGGGCGAGGTCCGGACGAGGCTCTTCGCGTCGAGGTAGCAGGCGAGGTACGCCGCCCGGTCCTTCGCGCGGATCGCCGCGAGGTTCCGCGTAAAGAGGGCGCGCGCCTCGGCGACGTCGGCCGCCTCGGAAGCGCGGAGCGGGAATGCGAGAGTCGAGATCGCGAGGAGTGCCGCCGGGAGGCTCTTCATCGCCTCACTTCGCGGGAGAGGCGGCCCGGGTGATCCCGTCGCCGCGCTTCGCGAGACCGGGGATCGAGACGGGGAGCTTTCCTTCGAATCCCGCCTCGCCGAAGAGCGCCTTTGCCGCCGCCTTCTGGGTGACATCCTGCATTCCCCAGGCGCAGACGTAGGTCGCGAGGTCGGGGAAATCGCGAAGCAGGTACGGGCTGCCGAAGGCCACCGAGGCGAGGGGCTTTCCGAGGGCGAGGAGCTGCGGCACCGCGGCCCGGGCGCTCTCGGGAACGGTGATCGGTCCCTGCCCCGACCGGGTGCGGACGAAGAGCGACACGAGGACGACGTCCGCCTCCTTCGCCGCCTCGACGGCCGCCTTCACCTCGTCCGGCGTCGAGCGCGGGTCGAGGCGGACGGTCACGAGGCCGGGGGCTCGCGCCTTCAGCTCGGCCGTCAGGGTCCCCGCGGGGCCGTAGAGCGTCGCCTCGTCGGCGATGACGAGGGAGAGGAGCTTCGACTCTCTCCTAAGGGGCAGGGTTCCGGCCTTCTCCCGGACGAGCGTCAGCGACCGGCGCGCGATCTCCTCCTCGAGGGCCTCGGTCCCGGCGGCGCCGACGAGCCTGGAAATGGCGCCCATGTCGGGGGAGGCCTTCCCGAAGAGGCCGAGCGTCTTCTTCTCGGCGAGGATACGGGCGGCGGCGTCGTTGATCCGCTTCTCGGAGATCCGACCCGACTTCACGGCCGCGAGAACCGCCTTGACCGCCGCGTCGGTGTCTCCGGAGATCAGGATCATGTCGACGCCGGCGAGGAGGGCCCGGACCGCCGCCTCGCCCGGCTCGTAGTAGGCCGCCACGCCGTTCATCCGCATCGAGTCGGTCACGACGAGGCCTGCGAAACCGAGCTGGTTGCGGAGAAGCTCGGTGACGATCGGCGCCGAGAGCGTGGCGGGAATGGTGGCCTGCTTCGGAACCTCGCCGGGTGTCGCGACGTAGTCGACGTCCCTCGCCCCCTCGCGGACCGGAGGCGCCGGCGTGGGGTCGATGGCGGAGAGGGCGACGTGCGCCACCATGACCGAGCGGGCGCCGGCGGCCAGGCCCGCGCGGAAGGGGACGAGCTCGACGGCGTCGAGGCGGTCGCGCCCAACCGTCAGGACCGGGAGCGCGCGGTGCGAGTCGACCGCGGTGTCGCCGTGCCCGGGGAAGTGCTTCAGCGTCGCCGTGACCCCGCCGTCCTGAAAGCCCTTCACGGCGGCGACCACGTACCGCGAGACGTCGGCCGGGTCCTCGCCGTAGCTCCGGACGTTGATGACCGGGTTGTCCGGATTGACGTTCACGTCCGCCACCGGAGCGAACACCTGGTGGACGCCGAGCGCGCGGGCGGCCTGCGCCGTGGCACGCGCCCGCCTCTCCTCGAGCGACGGGTCGCCCGTGGCGGCGACGGCCATGGCCCACGGCCCGAAGGTCACGTCGTCGAAGCGCATCCCTTCGCCGGCCTCGAGGTCGGCCGAGACGAGGAGCGGGACCTTCGCGAGCCGCTGCAGTCTCTCGTTCAGGATCGCCGTCTCGTAAACGTTCGAGCGGAACCAGATGATCCCGCCGACGCGGTTCTCGGTCACCTGCCGGGCCAGCTCCTTGTAGGCCGGCGCCTCCTCGTTCAGGAAGATGCCGCGTCCCGACACGACGAACAACTGCCCGACCTTCTCCTCGAGCGACATCCCTTTCAGCTCCGGGGGGACGGGAGCGGGAGCTTTCGCGGCCGGCGCGGCCTTCGCCGGTGATGTCGGCGTGGCCATCCCGGATGCTGCGGACGGGACGGGAACGGGCTGGCCCGCCGTCGCCCCGTCGGCCGACTTCTTGGAGAGATCCAGGACGATGGGCTCGAATCCGCCGTCCTGCCCCGTCTGGCACGAGGCGGCGGCCAGGGCGGCGAGAACGGGGAGAAGGCGGCCGAAGCCGCGGAGGCGACGGGCGTGTCTCACGGAAACCTCCCGGAAAGGACCTGGCTGCGGAGAAGTTCTTCGAAGGTGCCGCGGCGGCGGATCAGGACCGTATCGTCGCCGTCGATCAGCACCTCGGCCGGAAGCGGCCGGGCGTTGTACTCGCTCGTCATCGCGAAGCCGTAGGCTCCGGCGTCGAGGAAGACGACGAGGTCGCCCGCGGCGGCGCGGGGAAGCCGGCGCGCCTCGGCGAGGAGATCGCCCGTCTCGCAGACGTCGCCGGCCACGTCCACGGTCTCGCCGGGACCCGACCGGCCCACGACGCGGACCCTGTGATACGCGCCGTACATCGAGGGGCGCATCAGGGTGTTGAAGCCGGCGTCCACGTTGAGGAACGTTCGCACCGGCGTCCGCTTCACGGAATTGACGCGGGTCAGGAGGAAGCCGGACGGCCCGACGAAGAAGCGCCCGGGCTCGACCCGCAGCTCGGGCTCGTACCCCAGCGCCCGGATTCCCTCGTTCCAGACGGGGGCGAGAGCCGCGGCGAGGTCGGCGGCGGACATCACCTGCTGGCCGTCCTCGTACGGGATGCCGAGGCCTCCGCCGACGTCCACGAAGTCGAGGACGACCGCGAGCCGCTCCTTCAGCTCCCGGGCGAAGGCCATGAGGCGCCGGAGCGTCTCGACGTGCCCGGCCGGGTCGACGATCTGGGAGCCGACGTGTGCGTGCAGGCCGGCAATCCGGAGGCCCGGCAGGGACGTCGCGCGGCGATACGCCTCGAAGGCGAGTCCCCCCTCGAGGTGGACGCCGAACTTCGACGCGGAAATCCCGGTGTTGACCTTGTGGAAGGTCTCCGGGTCGACGCCCGGGTTCACCCGGAAGGAAATCGTCGCCGTGGTCCCGGTCGACGACGCTCTCTCCGAGATCTGATCCAGCTCGTCAACGGAGTCGACGTTCAGGAGGATCCCGTTCGCGACGGCGTCGGCGATCTCGTCGGGAGACTTCGACGAGGAGGTGAAGAGGATCTCTCCGGGAGGAACGCCGGCCGCCCGCGACAGGAAGATCTCCCCCCGCGAGACGACCTCGGCGCCGGCGCTGCGGCGGTGAAGGAGCCGGATCAACGCGACGTTCGTGTTCGCCTTGACGGCGTAGAATATTCTGAGCTTCCGGAAGCGCGCGGTGAAGGCATCGCGGAGCGCGTCGAACTGCGACTCGATGGTGCGCCGGTCGTAGACGTAGAGCGGCGTTCCGAACTCCTTCTCGAGCCGGGAGAAGGCAAGCCGGGCTTCCCCCGAGTCGGCACGGTCCTCCCGTGCGGCGCGAAGGCCGTCGCGAAGTGTGAGGTCCAGCGTCGTCACGCGGCCGGTATTGTGCGGTCGGAGCCGGGTGCCGTAAAGACGGAAGCCGATTCGGGTGCGCTCCGGGCGGGAGAGCGCTAGGATGGTAGGGCCATGCACGTCACGGTCCGGAAGTCTGACGACATCGTCATTGCCGATCTGAAGGGCCAGCTTCACGGCGGCCTCGGCGACGAGATCCTCCGGGGCGTCGTGAACGAACTCCTCGCGGAGGGATGGCGGAAAATCCTCCTCAACTGCTCGAAGGTGACGTCCATCGACAGTTCCGGCGTGGGCGAGCTCGTCCAGAGCCTCCGGGTCTGCAAGAAGGCCGGCGCGGACCTGAAGCTGCTCAACCTCCACGACCGGATCAGGCAGAGCCTCCACCTCGCGCAGCTCCTCCCGGTCTTCCACGTCTACGACGACGAAGCCGAGGCGCTGAAGGGGTTCGGGACGCCGGTCGGGTCGGGGCGCTGAGACTCCCGGCCCTCTTCGTTTCCCACGGCTCTCCCGACGAGGCGCTCCGTCGGAGCGCCTGGGGCGCGACGCTCGCCGCGTTCTCGTCGTCGGCCCCGCGCCCGTCTGCCGTCGTCGCCGTCTCGGCGCACTGGGAGTCGCCCGGTCCAGTTCGGGTGACGGCGGAGCGGTCCCCGGCGACGATCCACGACTTCTACGGCTTCCCGGCGCCCCTCTACGACCTCCGCTACCCGTGTCCGGGCGCGCCGGAGCTGGCGGCGAGGATCGTGGAGCGTCTCGGCCGTTCGGGCCTCGACGCCGTCGCCGATCCGTCCCGCGGCCTCGACCACGGGGTCTGGACGCCCCTCCGGTTCCTCTACCCGGAGGCCGACGTGCCGGTCGTGGCCGTATCGCTCCCGCGTCCGCGGACGCCGGACCTCGTCGCGAGTCTCGGTCGCGCCCTCGCGCCGCTGCGCGACGAGGGAGCCCTCCTCGTCGGGAGCGGCGGGCTCGTTCACAACCTGAGATCCCTCGACTGGGAAAACCGGAACGCGCCGCCCGAAAGCTGGGCGGTGGAATTCGAGACGTGGGTCCGGGGACGTCTCCTCGCGGCGGACGAGAAGGGGCTGCTCGCGTACCGCTCGGGAGCGCCCCACGCGCTCCGCGCCCATCCGACGACGGAGCATTTCGACCCGCTCTTCTTCGCTGTCGGGGCGGCGGCGGGCGATCCCTGCCGCTCTCTCTTCGACGGGTTCGACTTCGGAACTCTCTCGATGGGGAGCCTCGTCTTCGGCCGCTAGAATCGGCGGCATGCTGAAGAGCCGCCGCGCATTCCTGGAGGACGTCTCCTTCGCCTCCCTCATCGCGGGATTCCCCGCCGCCGCCCAGGCCGCTTTGACGAAGTACGCCGAAAGACCCCCCGAACCGATCTTCCCGAAAGCGATGAAGAAGGGGGACACGGTCGCCTTGCTCCGTCCCGGATCGCCGTCCTTCAACTTCGGGGTCAACGAGGAGGCGGCTGAGATCGTCGCCTCAATCGGCTTCACGCCGAAGCTGATGCCGAACGTCGGGAAGAGACTGGGGTACCTCGCGGGAACAGACGTCGAGCGGGCCGCCGACCTGAATGCCGCCTTTGCCGACCCGAAGGTGGACGCCATCTGGTGTCTCCGAGGGGGCTACGGGTCGTCCCGGGTTCTCCCGTACCTCGACTACGAGACGATCCGGAAGAACCCGAAGCCGTTCATCGGCTTCTCCGACATCACCGCGACGCTCAATGCCCTCCACAGGCTGACGGGCCTCGTCACGTTCCACGGGCCGGTCGGGAATACCATGTTGAGCGAGTACACCCTGGCCGCCTTCAGAAGGGTCGTCGTGGACGGGGCAACGGGGCGAATCGCGGAGCCGCCCCTCTTTTCGCCGCGCGAGGGAAGCATCGACCGTGAGAACCGCGTCTGGAAGCTGGCCGGAGGGAAGGCGAAGGGACGCCTCGTCGGGGGAAATCTCAGCGTCTTCTCGACACTCGTCGGGACGCCGTTCGAGCCGGAGCTGAAGGGGCGGATCCTCTTCCTCGAGGAGATCGAGGAGGACCCGTACCGGATCGACCGGTGGCTGACGCAGTTCCTCCTGACCGGAAAGCTCGCCGGGCTCTCCGGTGTCGCTCTCGGAAAGTTTTCGGATTGTGATCCCGCCCCGAACCGCGACAGCACCCTCCTCGGGAGCTGGACCTGGCAGGAGGTCTGCGCTGACCGGTTGGGGAAGCTGGGCATCCCGGTCGTGGCCGGCCTCTGCTTTGGGCACTCCCGGGACAAGGCGACGCTCCCCGTCGGGGCGATGGCCGAGCTGGATGGGGACGCCGGGACGCTCACTCTCCTCGAACCGGCGGTACGATGAGCGGCATGAAGAACCATCGCAGCATCCTCGTGGTGGGCCTCGCCGCCCTTCTCCTCGCGGCGCCGGCCTGCGTCTCCAAGAAGCGTTTCGAGGAGTCGGAGAAGCGTAACGAGCAACTCCAGAAGGAATCCGAGACCCTGAAGGGGCAGGTCGCGTCGGTCGGGGCCGCGAACACCGAGGCCCAGGCGACGCTGGACGAGGTCCAGAAGTCGCTCGAAGATCTCCGCGCCAAGGAGCTGAAAGCGGTACGGACCTCCCTGGCCATCGCGCAGGAAGGGAAGGCTTCCGGCAAGCGCGAGGAGCTGAAGGCCGAGATCGCCGAGATCCGGAAGGCCGTCCAGCTCAACCTCGAGAAGCTGGCGACCGTCACCCGCCAGAAGAACGAGGCCGAGAAGAAGGCGGGCGTCCTCACGACCCGGGTCACGACGCTCGAACGGCTCGTCGACGAGCTGAAGCGCTCGCTCGAGGAGAAGGAAGCCATGCTCGTCGAGCTCGAGCAGAAGGTCCTCCAGCTCCAGAAGGCGACCGAGGAGCTCAAGACGACCGTCGCCGCCAAGGAAGCCGAGATCGTCGACACCCAGCAGAAGGCGTCGACGGCGTACGTCGTCGTCGGGACGAAGAAGGAGCTGGAGAAGGCCGGCCTCATCGAGAAGAAGGGGGACATCCTCGGCCTCGGCGGGAGCTGGAAGCAGACCGGCAAGTTCGACGAGGCGCTCTTCCGGAAGATCGACATACGGACCGACACGGAGGTCACCTTCCCGGCGAAGCCCGACAAGGTGCGGATCCTGACGCAGCACCCGAAGGAGAGCTACGAGCTGACCGTCCAGCCGCCGGACTGGACCAAGCTGAAGATCCTCGACGCCGCGGCGTTCTGGAAGGGGAGCCGCTACCTGATCGTCCTGATCCCGGGTTGACGGACGCCGCCACTTCAACGATTGGAGTCCTGACCCCGTCTCGGGTGACCCGGTACCGGGTCACCCCGGATCGGGGGGCTCACGTCGGATGGAAGTTCTTCGGGCCATCGGCAACACGACGCAGGTGAGGCTTCGCCGGGTCGTCCCCCGCGCTCAGCGGCGATCCCCGCGGTTTCGACGAACGACGCGAAGGAGATGGCCCGGCGCCTCGCGCGCGAGGAGGCTCTCTTCGCGGGAACCGCCTCCGGCGCGAACATCGTCGCGGCGCTCCGCGTCGCGGAGCGACTGGGCCCGGACGCCTGCGTGGTCACCCTCCTGCCCGACTCGGGCCTGAAGTGCCTGAGCATGGACCTATGCAGACCCGGTGGAGCGGACCAGGCTGAATTGCGGCGGCGTCATGTGGGGCTGCATCCGCTCGATAGAATCTGTCCGATGAAGCCGAAGTGTGAATCCGCGGACAGCCTTCGGGAGATCCTGCGAAGGCGCGTTCCGCGCGCCGCAGAGCTCCGGGATCTGCCGGACGAACTGGAGCTGGGAGAGGGCGGCCTCGGGCTGGATTCGATCGGTCTCGTCGAGCTGCTTCTCGCGTGCGGGGAGCACTTCGGACTCCCGCCGCCCCTTTCGCTCCTGGACGGTCCGCCGCTGACGGTCGGTCTCCTGGCCGAGCACGTTCAGACCTGCACACGCCGGTGAGAGGGGCGGCTCGGCGTCTTTTCAATCTCCTGGAACGTCGTCTCGGCCGGCTGGCGGAGCATCGGCTTCGGCTGGCGCTGTCCGCCGCCGGCTCTGTCGGGTCCTTGCGTAATCGACTTTCGCGACGCTGGCCGAGCCCGAGAGAGGTTGGCGCGCTGTTTCCCCTCTTGGGCCCGCGCGAGGCGGCCAAGGCAGCCTGGAAGATCGGCGGCATCGAGGCCCGGAACCGCATCTTTGCCGCGCATCTCGAAGAGAACGATGCCCGGCTGGCGCAAGAGCTGATGTCGCGGCCATTCCTGGACCTCGCGCGACTTCGTCCGCCCTTCATCGTGGGCTCTTTCCACGTGGGAGCGCTGCAGGCTCTCCGAGCGGCCCTGATATGGCTCCCCGCACCGGCGCTCGTTCTTCGTCTCGGCTATCGCACGTCGACGCTGCCGACGCACACGGTGCTGGCCGTCGGGGAAACCGCGCAGCAGCGGGCGGCCCTCTTCGCCCGCGCTCTCGCCCATCTCCGGGCCGGAGGGGTGGTCGTCCTGGCCCTGGACTTCGTGGCGGGTCCGGCATTCCGGGTGCCCTTTCTCGGCCGCTCCCTGGAGCTGGCCCGGGGCCCCTTCGCCATGGCACGGCTGGCCGGCGCTCCGCTGTGGCCCGTCGCCGTACGCTGGCGTGGCGGCGCCGTGGACATCGAGGTTGGGGACGAGCTGACGGCGGACCGGTCCGTGTGCCCGGAGGCCTGCGAGGAGGAGATGGCGATGGCCGCGGCCCGCTGGCTTGAGAAATATCTTCGGAGCGATCCGGGGGAGACCGGGCTGGGCCTGCTCCACCGGCTCGTGCTGCCGCGCGAGGCCTGACGGGGTTCTTCCGTCCCTTGGGCCCGGGCGGCCGTCACGAAGGCGATGGGCGCATGGCGAAGAGGACGACCCCCTCCCGTTCCAGCTCTCCGTCGGTCAACCGGCGGCGCAGCTCCTGATAGCGGATCTTGCCGTTGGCCGTTCGCGGGATGCTTCGCGGCGCCAGGACCAGCACGGACCCGGCTTCGAATCCAACGGCGCTCTTGACCGCCGCTGCGGCTGCCGTGGCCATCTGCGACGGCGGGAGATCGCTCGCGGGCTCAACCTCGATCGCGAGGACGATGTCCTCGGTGGCCGATTCCCCGGCGGGTGGCAACCCGATCGCTGCGGCGACCCGCACGCCGCGGAGGCGCTCCACGGGCTCCTCCAGCTCCCGAGGCGCGAGAGGGACCCCTCCTCTCTTGAGGAGAGCACGGTCTCGGGCGAGAACGTACAGGTGCCCGTCCGCGTCCTGAGCGCCGACGTCGCCGGTGTGCAGCCAGCCGCCACGGAGGATCTCCCGGCTCTCCTCGGGCGCGTCGAAGTAGCCGACAAAGCAGGAAGGGCCGCGCACGAGGATCTCCCCGGCCCGGCCGCTCCCGCCGTCGTCGCATCCCGCGATGCGCACCTCGACCCCCGGAAAAGGCCGGCCGCAGGAGACGTTGCCGCGATCGTCGACCCGCCGCGGCTCTCCGGGACGAAGGCATGTCACGCCGAGAGTGGCCTCCGCGAGCCCGTAACCGGGACGGATCGCGCCGGGCACCCCGAAGCGCTCCTCGAAGGCGAGGATGGTGCTCTGTCGGACGGGTTCCCCACCGTTGGTCGCGAAGCGAAGTGTCGACAGGTCGAGTCCCTGCGGTTCCACGAGCCGGGCCGCCAGCCGGTAGGCGAAATCCGGCGCGCCGATGACCGTGGCGCGGACCTCCGACGCCGTGGCGAGCCATTGGCCGAGGGTGCGGATGGCGGGCGGCACCAGATGGCACGGTGTCCCGAAGTAGACGGGGCCGAGGACAAAGCGAAGCAGGCCGAGATCGTGCCAGGGAGGCACCCAGCTCACGAGAACATCCCGCGGCCCGATCGCCAGGAGTTCGCGTGCAGCCCGGAGCGACGCGAGAACATTGCGATGGGTGATCAGGGCGGCCCGTGGCTCGCCGGTTGTTCCGGAGGTCTGCTGCAGGAACGCGACGTCGGTTTCGCGAGCGTGCCGTTCGGTCCGGAGCGCGATCCGCGGCACGGCAGCGAGATCCACAGCGGGAAGCCCCGCAACCGCCCACGCCGGTGCAAGCCCGTCCGGGCTGGCGCCGGACGTCAACACCAGCCGTGGCCGCAGCCGGGCGGCACGGGAGGCGGACGTCGCGGGCGGGGCCTGAGGATTGAGAGCGCAGGGAACGGCCGCGAGGCGCTGAAGGGCGAAGAAGGCTCGGACGAAGTCCAGGCCCGCGGGCAGCATCACCGCGACCCGATCGCCGTGACCGACGCCGAGACGAGCCAGGCCTCCCGCCAGGACCTCGGTCTCGGTCCTGAGGGCGCCGTAGGTGACCGTCTCCACGCCGGCCGCGAAAGCCAGTCCGTGAGGGGCGCGCCGGGCTCGTGCGGGCAGGACGTCGTCGAGCGTCTCGACGTCATCTTCGAGCGGCGAGAACGGGCTCACGATCGGACTCTATCTGAGATCTCCAGTGCGCCGGCCGGCGGCCCAGGCGCCCGTTGCGGAATGCCCCGCGAGTCCATATTCTCCCCCCCCCGAGATCCAGCCGGTTCGACCTCTCCCGCGACCGCGGGTACGAAAGGAAGTCCGCGCCATGGAGCCCATCACCCTTCGCACGCGCTCCTCGGCCTCCCTGTCTCGCGGCGCCCTCGCGTTCTTCTGCGCCGGCCTTCTCGCCCCCGGCGAGGCGGTTCTGCTGGCCCAGCAGGTGCCGACCACGGCGTCCGCCGCGGCGGCGGTCGCGGCTGCAGGGGGAGGCGCCGAGGAGACCGAGAAGCTCTCGCCCGACCAGCTCGACTCACTCGTCGCGCCGATCGCGCTCTACCCGGATGAGCTTCTCGCGCAGACGCTGGTGGCTTCGACCTACCCGCTCGAGCTGATGCAGCTCCAGCAGTGGCTGGCGAAACACAAGGACCTGAAGGACAAGGCTCTCGCGGACGCCGTCTCCAAGCAGCCGTGGGATCCCGCCATCCAGTCGATGGCCGCTCTTCCGGAAGCCGTCAAGCGGCTGGCGGACGACATCCAGTGGACGACGGACCTCGGGAACGCCTTCCTCGCGCAGCAGGCCGACGTCATGGACGCCGTCCAGCGGATGCGAAAGAAAGCGCAGGACAAGGGGGCCCTGAAGACGAACGAGCAGCAGGTGGTCGAGACGAAGGTCGTCGAGACGAAGGAAGTGATCGTCGTCCAATCCGCGAACCCCGAGGTCGTCTACGTCCCTTCCTACAGCCCGACGGTCGTCTATGGCGCGTCGTACTACCCGTATCCACCCATCTACTACCCGCCCTACTACCCGGGCACCGCCCTGATCTCCTTCGGCATCGGCATGGCGTGGGGCGCGGCGATCTGGGGTGGTTCGTGCTGCGGTTGCGGCTGGGGGCACAACGACATCAACATCAACCGGAACAACAACTTCAACAGGAACACGAACATCAACCCCAACCGCGGCGGGGGCAACAACTGGCAGCACAATTCCCAGCACCGGGGCGGCGCGCCGTACGGCGACAAGGCCACGGCGAACAAGTACGGCGGCTCGGCCCGCGGGGACTCCCGCTCCAGCCGTCAGGCGAGCGCCCGGCAGCAGCCCGCGGGGTCGCGCGGAAGCGGAGGCCAGGCGGCGCTCGGCGGGGGAAACCTCGGGAGCGGCAGCGGGAGCCGCGGCGGCGCCGGCGCGGGGGTGAGTGACCGTTCCGCGGGGGGCGGCGGAAGCCGCGGGGGTGGCGGCGGTGGCGACCGGATCGGTAGCCGCGACATCCCGTCCGGAGGCGGGTCGCGCAGCGGCGGCGGCTTCGGCGGTGGCTCCAGCGGCTACAGCGGTCGGAGCGCCTCGGCCGCCAGCTCGCGCGGGTCTTCCAGCATGGGCTCGCGAGGCGGCGGCGGCGCCCGAGGTGGCGGCGGACGAGGCGGCGGGGGACGGAGGTGAGCGCGATGACGACGATAAGGAACGGAAGATTCTCCGCGCGTTCGTTCGAAACATCTAAGGTGTTCGGGCTCCTCCTCGCGGTCGCGTGCGCTCTATCCCTCTCGCTGGCAGCCGCCGGCGCGCCGGCGGACACGAAGAAGCCCACGGCCGCGCCGGCCGTGAAGCAGAGGACTTTTTCGACGCCCAGGGAAGCGGCCGACGCCGTCATCGCCGCGGCCGAGAGCTTCGACGTGTCCGCCCTGAAGGAGATCCTCGGGCCGGACGGCGTCAGCCTCGTGACGTCGGAGGACGCCGTCCAGGACAAGAACCGCGCCACGGCCTTCGCGGCCCGAGCGCGCGCGAAGAACTCCATCGTCATCGACCCGAAGAACCCGAACTCCGCGACCCTCGTCGTGGGCGACGAGGACTGGCCGGCGCCGGTCCCGATCGTCAAGTCGGGGAAGGTGTGGCGGTTCGACCCGAAGAAGGGACGTCGGGAGATTCTCTACCGGCGGATCGGAAGCAACGAGCTGGACGCCATCCAGTTGTGCCGGGGATACGTCGAGGCGCAGCACGAGTACGCCTCGAAGAAACGCGACGGCGCCCGCGTGAACCAGTACGCGCAGCGGATCATCGCGACCCCCGGGCGACAGGACGGCCTCGCGTGGCGGACGGCCGACGGAAAATGGGAAGGGCCGGTGGGCGAGAACATCGCGCGCGTGATCGCCGAGGGCTACCACAGCAAGATGGAGCCGTACCACGGCTACTACTTCAAGGTCCTGAAAGGGCAGGGGCCGGCGGCGCCGCTCGGGCAGATGGACTTCGTCGTGGAGGGCGCGATGATCGGGGGCTTCGCCCTCCTCGCGGCGCCGGCGGAGTACGCGGTGACCGGCGTGAAGACCTTCATGGTCAGCCACGACGGCGTCGTCTGGGAGAAGGACTTCGGCGCGAAGACGCTCGAGAACTTCCGGACCATGGAGCGCTTCAACCCGGACAAGAGCTGGAGCCCCGTCGAAGAGAACTGACCCGGCGTTTCGGCCGAGGTGGCACCGGCCGGCTGACGGGGACGAGAACCCATCGTGGATCTGACCCCTAAGGGTCCAAGGGAGAGCCGCTACTTTGATCCATCTGATTCCGGGCTTTTGATGTCCGACGCCGAATCCCGGAAGGGACGCGGCTACGCGACGCCGGAGATCCTCGACTGGCTGGACCGGCTTCACGCCGCCCACGACGTTCCCCTCGAGAAGGCCTTCGATGCGCCCGGGCGGCACGGGATGCCGGCCATTCAGCTCGGGCCGTCGGAGGCGCGGCTCCTCGAGCTTCTTCTCGGCCTCGCCGGGGCCCGGCGCGTCGTGGAGATCGGAACGCTGGCGGGGTACTCGGCGATCCGGATCGCGCGGGCCCTCCCGGCGGACGGCCGGCTCTGGACGGTCGAGGCCGAATCGAGGCACGCGGCCGTCGCGCGCGAAAACCTCGGGGCGGCGGAGGTCGCGGATCGGGTCACCGTTCTGGAAGGGGCGGCTCTCGGAGTCCTCCCCTCTCTCGAGAGACACGGTCCGTTCGACGCCGTCTTCGTGGACGCCGACAAGGGAAACTACGACGCCTACGGGCGCTGGGCGGCCCGGAACCTCCGCCCCGGCGGCCTCCTCCTCGGCGACAACGCGTACCTCTTCGGCCGGCTGATGGAGAAGAACGACGAGGCGGCCGCCGTGCGGCGCTTCCACGAAGAGGCCGCGCTCCACTTCGACACGGTCTGCATCCCGACCCCCGATGGCCTTCTCCTCGGCGTGAAGCGATGATCGGGACGCTCAGGAGGTCGTGCTCGTGATCGGCCAGACAATCTCCCATTACCGGATTCTCGAGAGGCTCGGGGGAGGCGGGATGGGAGTGGTCTACGCCGCCGAGGACCAGAAGCTCGGCCGGCGCGTCGCGCTGAAGTTCCTCCCGGACGACCTCCCCCACGAACCGCAGGCCCTGGAACGGATGAGGCGCGAGGCGCGCGCCGCCTCGTCCCTGTCGCACCCGAACATCTGCACGATCTTCGACGTCGACGAGCACGACGGGCGTCCCTTCATCGCCATGGAGCTTCTGGAAGGGGAGACGCTACGGGACCGCCTCGCCGCCGGGACGCTCCCGCCCGGAGTCCTGATCGATGTCGCGATCCAGATCGCCGACGCGCTCCAGGCCGCGCACGACCGCAACATCGTGCACCGCGACATCAAGCCCGCGAACGTCTTCGTGACGCGGCGCGGAGAGGCCAAGCTCCTCGACTTCGGTCTGGCGAAGCACTCGGAAGCCGGGCCCCCCCCGGCGGCCGTGGCCTCCGCGGTGCAGACCGCCGTCGCCGAGGAGCACCTCACGAGCCCGGGCACGACGCTCGGCACGGTGGCCTACATGTCCCCCGAGCAGGCGCGGGGCGAGGCGCTCGATCCGCGGACGGACATCTTCTCGTTCGGCGCCGTTCTCTACGAGATGGCGACGGGACAGCGGCCGTTTCCCGGCCACACCTCCGCCGTCATCTTCGACGCGGTCCTCAACCGCGCCCCGACTCCGCCCGCGCGGGTGAACCCGGAGCTTCCGGAGGAGCTTTCGAGAATCGTGGAAAAGGCCCTCGAGAAGGACCGGGAGCTGCGTTACCAGAGCGCATCGGAGATCCGGACGGATCTCAAACGCCTGAAGCGCGACACGGAATCAGGCCGTGCCAGCACCGCACGGAGAGCGGTGACCCCGGAGTCGGCCGTTCCGGATCGTCGGTGGCTGCGGCCCGCTCTGGCCGCCGTCGTGATCCTCGGCCTTGCGGCGGCGGCCGGCTGGTGGCTCGCGCGTCGTCGCGGGAGCGTCGCCGCGCCTCGCGGCCAGGTCACCCTGGCCGTCCTCCCGTTCCAGAACCTGAGCGCCGACGCCTCGACCGACTATCTCCGGCTCGCCCTCGCCGACGAGGTCGCGACGACCCTCTCGTACGTTCCGAAGCTCGCGATCCGGCCGTTCGCCTCGAGCCGGAAGTACGAGAAGTCGGACGTCGACCCGCAGGCCGCCGGGCGGGAGCTCCAGGTCTCCGACGTTCTGGCGGGACACTTCCTGAGGGAAGGGGACCGGCTGCAGGTGACGCTCGAGGTCGTGGACACCGAATCGAACCGCCTGCTCTGGCGCGACACCTCGAGCGCCGCTCTCTCCGACCTGATCGGACTCAGGGAGCAGATCTCGCAGCGGCTCAGGCAGGGGCTCTTTCCGCTGCTCGGCGCCGGCGGCGGGGGGGCCGAAGCGGCCACGCGCCCCGGAAACGCCGAAGCCTACGAGCTCTACCTGCGGGGCACCGCGATCGGGCGGGATCCCCTCCCCAACAAGGAGGCGATCCCGCTCCTGGAGAAGTCCGTCGCGCTCGACCCGACGTACGCCCCGGCCTGGAACGAGCTCGGCCAACGGTACTACTACGACGGTGTCTATGGAGGCGGCGGCGCGACCGCCCGAATGCGTTCCCGGGAGGCCCTGGAGCGCGCCCTCGCGCTCGATCCGAATCTCGGCACGGCCGCGGGCAATCTCGCGATCGATCAGGTCGAGGGCGGAGAGCTCTTCGACGCCTGGGTCCGCGCGGCCGACCTCGTCCGCCGGCGTCCGGAGAGCGGCCATGCCCGCTTCACCCTCGGCTACGTGCTTCGCTACGCGGGCCTCCTCGACGAGTCCGCGCGGGAGTGCGACGCGGCCCTGGCCATCGACCCCCGGAATCGCGATTTCCGCTCCTGTTACGTCACCTTCATGCAACTGAAGAGGTACGACCGGGCCCGGGACTTTCTTCGGGCCGACGCCGGCTCCGCATGGGCCGCGAGCGCCGAGAAGGATCTGCTCCTCAGGGAGGGCCGGTACGACGCCACGGCCGGCCAGGAGATAGGAAGGGCCGTGGCCCGTCTGGACTTCACTCCGCTGATCCTGAGGACCGGGTCCCAGGCCGAACGTGACCGTCTGGCCGACAAGATCGAGGCGCGATTCGCCGCGACCCGCGATCCCGAGCCGAAGTACGTCGGCGCCGGCTTCCTCGCCCTCGGCGGCTACCGGGAAGCGGCCCTTCGCCTTCTCGGAAAGGCGGTGGAGGGCAACTTCCTCTGCTCTCCGGCCATGGAAAACGACCCGCTTCTCGAGAGCCTCCGGAAGGAGCCCGAGTTCGCGGCGATCCGGGCCGAGGCGATCCGGAAGCAGAAGGCGTTCTTGGAGCGGCGCGCCGCCCTCCGGTAGCTCCCGTTCGGCGCGACTCCGGGCTGATTCGGAACCTCTTCGCCTTCCGTCCGTACATGAAGAGATGCGCCCCGTGCAGCTGCTCGTGCTGGCGGCGCTGGCCGCTGCGGCGCCGCTGGCGGGGCAGGCGCCCGCTCCCGCCTCCTTTCCTCTGCCGCGCGCCCCCGGGCCGATCACCGTCGACGGCGACCTCGACGACCCCGGCTGGAAGGGGGCGCTGCTCGTCGACCGGTTCTACGAGTACAACCCGGGCGACAACACGCCGCCGAAGGTTCGGACGGTCGCCTACCTGGCCTACGACAACAGGGCCCTCTACGTCGCGTTCCGGTGCGACGACCCCGATCCGCGGAGGATCCGCGCCCCGTTCGTCGAGAGAGACAACGTCATCGGCGACCAGGACAACGTCGCCGTGATGATCGACACGCGGGGCGACCGGAAGGCGGCGCTCCAGCTCCGGTCGAACGCCCGAGGCATCCAGGCCGACGCCGTAAACGCCGAGGCGTCGGGGAACGAGGACTTCTCCCCCGATTTCTTTTACGACACGGCGGCGAAGATCACGACGACCGGCTGGCAGGTGGAGTTCCGGATCCCCCTCGCGACCCTCCGGTACCCGAAAGCGGACCCGCAGAGCTGGGGAATCTTCCTCTTCCGGAACTACCCGAGGGAGTTCCGGTACCAGATCGCCTCCAGCCCGGTCCCCCGCGGGTCGAACTGCTTTCTCTGCCACATGATCGAACTGACGGGGATCTCGGGGCTCCCGTCGGGCGGAAACCTCGTCGCGGCGCCCTACGTCAGCGCGACAGAGAACGGGGCGCGAGCCGATACGTCCGACCCGTCGTCCTCCTTCCAGAACGGCTCCGTGAAGCCCGACGCCGGCCTCGACGTGAAGTGGACTCCGGGGGCGAACATCGCGGTGGACGGGACGCTGAACCCCGACTTCTCGCAGATCGAGTCGGACGTGGCTCAGATCTCCGTCAACAGCCGCTTTGCGATCTTCTATCCCGAGAAGCGGCCGTTCTTTCTCGAGTCGGTCGACCTCTTCCAGACGCCGATCACGGCCGTCTACACCCGGACCATCACGTCGCCGAGCTGGGGCGTGCGGGGGACCGGGAAGCTGGGAGACACGACGTTCACGGCGCTCGTGACGCACGACCGCGGCGGCGGGACGGTCGTCATCCCCGGGCCGACGGAGTCGGGATACGCGCCGCAGGACTACTCCTCCTTCGTCGCCATCGGACGGGCCCGTCAGAGCCTCGGCGGATCGGAGGCGGGCCTCCTGATCACGGACCGCGAGAACAGCGACGGCTCGTTCAACCGCGTCCTCGGCCCCGACGCCCAGTGGGTTCCGAACGACAAGGACCGGTTCACGGGGCAGTTCCTTTTCAGCGACACGCGCGTGCCGGACCAGCCGGCCCTCTCGCCTGACTGGGACGGCCGCCGTTTCTCCTCGAGAGCGTTCTACGGCTCGTGGACCCGGACGACACGGACCTATGACGCCATGGCGGCTTACGCCGACTACGGCGCGGGCTTCAGGGCCGACGACGGCTTCGTCTACCAGGTCGGGGTGCGGGAGGCCTACGCGGAGGCCGGCCTGCGCTTCTACCCGAAGGGCGTCCTCTCGTTCGTCCGGCCGTACCTCGGCGTCGACTACGTCAGCGAGCCCGACGGGGCGATCGTCAACCGCAGCGTGATCCCTGGCCTCACCCTCCAGGGGAGGTGGAACCTGCAGGCGAACGTCCTTCCACACATCCGAGACAAGGTCCGGACGGGCGACACGGTCTTCGACCAGACGTACGTGCGATTCAACGTGGCCCTGAACCCCGGACGTGTCGTGCCGCAGCTCGCGCTCGTCGGCTCCCTCGGACAGAGCATCGACGTGGCGAACGTCCGTCTCGGGAACGGCGGGACCCTGACGGCGAGCGCCACGGCGCGCCCCTTCGACCGGCTGGAGCTCACGGTGAACAGCCAGTTCGAGTGGCTGAACGTGACCGACGAGAGCGGCGAGCGGGGTCGGCTGTTCACGGCGCTGGCCGAGTACCTGAAGGTGACGTACCACTTCTCGGCACGCGCCTATCTTCGACTGATCGGCCAGTACCTTTCCACGAGCCGAAACCCGGACCTCTACACTTTTTCCGTACCGGAGAAGTCGGGGGGCTTCGCGGGGTCGGCCCTCTTCGCCTACCGCCTCAACTGGCAGACCGTCTTCTTCCTCGGTTACGGAGACAACCGCGTCCTCACCGAGCGGAACGACCTCGTCCTGGCCGACCGCCAGCTCTTCCTGAAGATCAGCTACGCGTTCCGGCTCTGACCCCTGCGGGCGATAGACTTCGCCCCGTGGGGGGGACCATGGCTGATTCCATGTTCGCGAGCGATAAGAGTACTGCGAGCGCTCGCAGGACGAGATGGGCGGTAACCTGGCGGCGCTGGTTCGAGGCGTTGAATGCGTTCCTGGAGCGCGGGTTTCGGACGGCGGACGTGGATACCGGGTGTTGACCGCCCTAGGCGGGGGCGGTCGGTCCCCGATGATTTCATCTCTCACGACGACCCGGGCCACCGGAGAGCGCGCCCCGGGATCTCGTCGCGATTCGTGCGCGACAGGGTTCCTGGCACAGCCCCCTGTCATTCTCGTCCGGCCAGAAGGCTGAATGGCGTCCTTCAGCCGGAGTCGTCGAAGCCGCAGGCCCTGGAGATCCGGTGCCGGTGGTCGGCAAAGGCCCGATAGGCGCGGTCGAAGAGCCGGCGGAGGCCGGGCGCAGCGGCGACAAGGTAGAGCGGATAGGCCCACCAGAGTCGCTGCATCACGTATCGATAGACATCGGCGCCCGCGAGCTGCCGGCCGTCGCGGAACAGGAGCCGGATGTCCGTCAGCAGGGCGTCGGTCGGAACGCCGACCCGCGCGGCCACCCAAGGCTCCTGGAGCGGCGCGACGGCGAGGCCGAGCCGTGCCATCGTCGACCCCCAGAACGGCACCCACTTCGCGCAGACCCCGCAGCCGCCGTCGTAGAGCACCCATCCCTGCGGTCCGGAGGCGTGCGCGTCCATCGGTTCCGGCTGCATCCCGGCAGAGACTACAGCGGGGAAACGGGGTCAGACTCCTGCTCTACGCAAGACGAAGTGGAGATGTCTGGAACAACGGCCTATGAGAGCGATCACTTGTACGGAATACGGTTCCCCCGACGTTTTGAGACTCACGGAGGTCGAAAAGCCGGTGCCCGAGGACCACGAGGTCCTGATAAGGGTTCTCGCGGCCTCGGTGAATCCGCTCGACTGGCGCATCCTGAGAGGTCGACCGTTCTTCACCCGCCTCCTGATGGGAGGGCTGCGCCGACCAAAGCCCACGCGACCCGGCGTCGATGTCGCCGGAACAGTCGACGCGATTGGCCGGTCCGTGACCGGGTTCAAGCCGGGAGACGAGGTCTTCGGCACCTGCCGGGGGGCCTTCGCCGAGTATGCGTGCGCCGTCGAGGACAAACTGGCCCCGAAGCCGGCGGAAGTCCCGTTCGAGGAGGCGGCGGCCGTGCCCGTGGCGGCCATCAGCGCTCTGCAGGCTCTTCGCGACAAGGGAGGCATCCGTCCCGGCCAGAAGGTCCTGATCGACGGCGCGTCCGGTGGCGTCGGTACCTTTGCCATCCAGATCGCCAGACAGTTCGGGGCTGACGTCACGGCCGTGTGCAGCACCGGGAACGTGGACAGGGCGCGATCGCTCGGCGCAGACCATGTCATCGACTACACCCGGGAAGACTTCACGAAGAGCGGAGAGCGTTACGACCTGATCGTCGCCGCGAACTCGCATCGCCCGATCTTCGACTACCGACGCGCGCTCCGCCGGGGCGGAACGTACGTCATGGTCGGCGGCGGATGGTCCCAGATCTTCCAGGCGCTGCTTCTGGGCCCCCTGCTTTCACGGATCGGAAGCATGAAGATGACCTTCTTCGTGGCCCGGATCAACAGGACGGATCTGGCTTCCCTGGGAGATCTCCTTGCGGCCCGGAAGATCGTTCCCGTCATCGACAGGCGATACCCGCTCCGCGACGTCGCCGAGGCCGTCCGTTATCTCGAGGACGGACATGCGAAAGGCAAGGTCGTCATAACGGTCGAACACCCTGACGCATGATTGGCAGTCGGACCGGCGCGGAGCTGCTCGAAGACCGGCTGTTCCCTCCAGTGAGCAGAGAACCGACAGGCCGGTGGACCCGTACAAGTGGATCGGGAGGAAGCGCGATGTCGATCGTCGAGGTGTGGTCGCCGCGGAAGGTGGGCCGGGCCGGGTGCATTCTCGCGATTGCGCTGGCAGCCGCCGGGTGGCGAGGCGCTGCGGCCACAGCTCCCACGTCCTCGGCCGGGGTGGCGCCCGCGGCCGCCCTGGCCAGGTTGAAGGAGGCCATGGGCGGCTCCGCCTGGGACGGAGTCCGCTCGTCTCACAGTCGCGCCCGTATCGAGACGGGTGGGCTCAAGGGAACCACCGAGGGGTTCAGCGACCTGCTGACCGGCCGCCACTACGAGACCCTGAAGCTGGGTCCCATCACGGGAGCGGAGGGGTGGGACGGCCGATCGGGGTGGACGCAGGACAGCTCGGGGCAGAGCAAGCGGATGG
This sequence comes from uncultured Acidobacteriota bacterium, assembly GCA_963801475.1. Taxonomy (GTDB): domain Bacteria; phylum Acidobacteriota; class Thermoanaerobaculia; order UBA5066; family UBA5066; genus DAOMFB01. Next base: position 602,739 of record CAWDEX010000001.1, read on the forward strand.
AGGGAGGCGACGAGGTCGAGGGGGCGGTCAACCAGGCCTATCGCCGCTGCCTGGCCTACTGGTATCCGGACCGCTGGCCCGCGACTGTCGAGGACGGCGGAACGCACGAGACAGGCGGCCGGCGTTTCCAGGTCGTGAAGATCACGCCGAGGGGGGGGCGGCTTTTCGAGATCTGGATCGACGTCGACACCTGGCTGTTGGACCACGTCGTCGAGAAGCAGGCGCTCGAGACCCGGACCACGTTCTTTTCCGACTACCGGGCGGCCGACGGCAGGAAGATCGCGTTTGCCGTGCGCTCCACGAACGGTGAAACGAAGTACGACGAGGTCTTCGCCGTCGACAGCGTCGAGTTCGACGTTCCCTTGGACGAGTCGAAGTTCCCGATGCCCGGCCCCCCGCCGCCCGATTTCGCTTTCGCGGACGGGAAGACCGCCACGACCCTGCCGTTCGAGCTGATCAATAACCACATCTACGTGAAGGTGAAGCTCAACGGCCAAGGACCCTTCAGGCTTCTCTGCGACACGGGCGGGATGAACGTCATCACGCCGACACTGGCGGCCCGGCTGGGCGTCAAGCCCGAGGGGGCGCTCGAGGGACGCGGCGTCGGCGAGACGTCCGAGGACGTGGGGCTGGTGAACCTCGAGTCGCTCTCGGTGGGCGACGTGACGATCCGGAAGCCTCTGTTCGCCGTCTTCGCGCTGGAGAGCTTCGCCGACGTGGAGGGGGTCCCCCAGGCTGGGCTAATCGGCTACGAGGTCTTCAAGCGCTTCGTCGTGCGGGTCGACTACGAGCAGGGCCGACTCACGCTGACCGAGCCGTCGGCCTTCGCGTACGAGGGTTCTGGCACGGTCGTCCTCTTCCGGTTCAACGAGCAGATCCCTCAGGTCGACGGGAGCATCGACGGCATCCCCGGCAGGTTCAACATCGACACCGGAAGCCGGGGGTCGCTCTCACTCCTGAAGCCGTTCGCCGAAAAGAACGACCTGAAGAAGAAGCTCGCGGCGCGCTACGAGGCCGTGACGGGCTGGGGCGTCGGCGGGCCGGCGCGTGGGCTGATCGTCCGCGCCCGCGAGCTGCGCCTCGGCGACGTCTCGATCCTCTCGCCCGTGGCGGAGCTGAGTCTGCAGCAGAAGGGGAGCTTCACCGACCCGTACGTGGCAGGAAATGTCGGCGCGGGAGCGCTCAAGCGCTTCAACCTCGTCTTCGACTACCCGGGACAGCGGATCATCTTCGAGCCCAACGCGAACAACGCACTCCCCGACGTCTGGGACCGCTCGGGGATGTGGGTCAACCGCGCCGGCACGGCCCTGACGGTCGTCGACGTTACGCGCGGCGGACCGGCCGAAGCGGCGGGACTGCGAGCCGGCGACACGATCGTCGCGGTGGACGGAGCGCCCGTAGACGACGCGACGCTGGTGGCCCTGCGCAGGCGGTTCCGCGCCGAGCCCGCCGGCACGAAGATCATCCTGAGCGTGGTCTCCGGCGACAGGACGCGCGACGTGAGGCTGGTGCTGAAGAACCTGATCTGACGGAGCCGGAGAGGAGCGTGAGGGTCGCCGAACGTGAGAGGCGCTCGGCCCACGGGATCCTCCGCAACGCCGAAGGGCGTGATCGCTCCACAGAATGGAGAAATGAGACCTGGCCCTATTGATCTTCTATTGATCTTGGCGGGACGATGTCGATCTGAGGGTCGTCTGGCGCCGACCTGGGTGCGTCGGGTCCCGTTCGCGACCCTAGACCTTGTAGAGAAAGAGCACCCGGCTGTCGAACGGTCTGACGCTCACCCACTTCTCGGTCGGAATTCCTCGGACACCGCCCGAAACCGACGTCAGCTCGTCTTCCGAGAGCTCGATGGCGGAACTGGCGTCCTCGACGGTGAACCGGTAGCCGAGCCGGCTGGCCATCGAAATGAGGTCGTCTTTCGACTTGACCTTGTTGGCCCACTCTTCCCTCAGGGCATCGTTCTCGAGACAGCCTCTCTGAACTTCAGGAAGTCCTCGCGGCTCATGACGCACCTCCGACTTAGGCCGACCATTGACTCGATTGAAAAAAAACGCACCGGGAATTGTGTTCCCGCGCTGCAAAGATGTGCCCCGTTCGGGCGGCCGTCAACCCTCCGGGCGGGCCCTCTGCACGGCCCGTAGCCCCGCCCGGATCCGTCGGCGGCGGCTCAGACCCTCGAACGGACGTTCCGCAGGATGGCCCGGTAGAGCCGCTCCATGTGGCGTGCCAGGGGCTCCGTTGCAGACCGAGGAAGCGCCCAGGCGTTGTCTCATGGACGAGCGCCAGCACGACAGGCGCGCCGGAGTTGCCGGATCCTGTCCGAGGGCGACGGCCTGATCCACCAGTCCGGCGACGTTCCGGGCCACGAAACCTCCGAGACCTCCGTGGTGAAGGAGGCTCCGGGTCGTGCGTGAGGCCCAGCGATCCCCCTTGATGGTCAGGGCCGGCACCCCCTGCCACAACGCCTCCATCGTCGTGGTCCCGCCGCTGTAAGGGAACGGGTCCAGCGCGACGTCGATCCGTCCGTAGTATTCGAGGAAGCGGCGGTAGCTCGCGGGCCCGAGAAGGATCAGCCGGTCGGCGCCGACGCCCCGCTCCGCGAACCGGTCCCTCACGTACGCGCGGTTCCCCTCGGACGAGAGCGTCGCGTTCGCGATCAGAAGGTGCGCGTTCCCGAGGTGGCGCAGGATCTCCGCCCAGGCGTCGAGCACCTCCGGGCCGATCTTGTACTGCGAGGCGAGGCTGCCGAAGACCAGGGATCCGCCGCGCAGGCAGGGAGGTGGCGCAATCGGCGGGACGTCATGAGCGACCTCGAAGGTCAGATAGCTGACGGGCAGGCAGAGCACCCGTTCCGTGAAGTGGTCCTCTTCCCCGGGACGCACAACCTGCCGGTCGCCGACGACGTACTGGATCCCCCCCAGGCCGGACGTGGCGTACATGTTGAACCACGCGACGGTCACGGGAGCCGGCCGTTGGACGAAGAGCGGCAGCCGGGCGGGAAAGCTGTAGCCGTTCAGGTCGACCAGGATCTGGATCCCGGACGACCGGATGAGCTCGACGAGATCCCGGTTGCCGGTGGCGACCGTCCGATGAACGACATCGCCGGGCCGAGGGGAGAACCCGGGCATCTCCCGCTCTTCGCCGTCGGAAAGGAGATGCACCTGGAACGCCGAGCGGTCGTGGTTCCGGATCAGCGCCCAGACCGGCTTCATGTAGTTGGGCCGGTGGAAGGAGCCGGAGAGATACCCGATGCGAATGCGGCCGTCGCCGGAAACGGGCGGGCGGGAGTCGGGGTCGGACACCACGGGAGCGAGGGCGTCCAGACGGGCCGCGAAGGCTCGGCGGACCTCGAGGATCCTCTCGCCGGAGGCCCCGGGACAGCCCGGGATCAGTGTTGCGAGCGCGAGCCAGGGATCGATCGCGTCGCAGCTCGCCGCCGCCGTCTCGAAATGCCGGGCGGAGCGGTTGGCTTCGCCCATCTCGTGCAGCGCGCGCCCAAGGTTGTGATGCAGCTCCGGGGTCCCCGAACCCATCCGAAGACACCGCTCGTACGTCTCGATTGCCAGCGCGTACTCTCCGGCTGCGGCACGGGAGTCTGCTTCCCGGGCCAGGCGGGCGGCATCCGTTACGACCGGATCGGGTTCGACCAACCGATCCTTCGTGCCTCGTCCGGCACCGGGGACCTCTTCGCCAATGACGTCCTTCTAGACCCCACAGGGGGGAGACGACGAACCCTGCCCCTGGGGGACGCAGGCGAGCTACCTCTCGGGCCTCGCCTCCGTCTTCGTGGCGAGGACGGTCGCGGGCGGCGGGAGCTTCCCGCCGAGGAGCTCGCTCGCCTTGACCTGCGCCTGGCGGGACAGGTCGATCGACTCGCCCAGAATCCGGGCCATCTCCTGCGGTGCGTGGAAGCCCATGGAGTTCTCTGCCGCCACGTAGTCGAGGCGCCATTGAGCGGCGCGCTGCAGCTCGCCCAGCTCCTTGATGGCCGGGTCCTTCTCGACAACCGCCCGCCACATGGCGAGCAGGCTGGCCTTCGTCTCGGCAGCCAGCTTCGTCTCCTGGTCCGCTTTCGCGAGCTTCAGGAACTCCGGGTTCTTCTCGAGCGACTCCCTCGCCTTGGCTGCGGCGGCCGGGCGGTTCTGCTCGTCGTAGGGTTTCCGCACGGCAACAATGGCGTCGAGCATGGCGACCGCCGCCTGGCCGGCCCGCGACATGAGGGCGAAGTGCCGGTCCTGGATGGCCTCGACGCGGCCTTTGAGCTCCTCGTCGCTGTAAGGATGGCAGGAAGCGCAGGAGCGGTTGGCCGAGAGGAGGGGGCTTCGAACCCAATGCTCCGCGATCTTCTGGGAGCCGTCGCGGCGGTAGGACATGTGGCAGTCGGCGCAGGAGACGCCGCTGCGGGCGTGAATCCCCTGACTCCACATCTCGAACTCGGGGTGCTGGGCCTTGAGGACTTCCATGCCGGTCTCGGCGTGGGTCCAGTCCTTGAAGCGCTGCCCCTTGACCTGCAGGCCGTCGTAGTGCCGCTCCATCTCCTCGACCTTGAGCCCTTCTGCCCACGGGAAGAAGATCGTCGTGCCTTTGCCGCAGAAGTACTCGACGTGGCACTGGGCGCAGACATAGGTCCGCTTTTCCTGCCGGGTGGCGTCCGCGTTGGGATCGTAGGTGCGGGCGCGCCCGCCCTTCCGCCAGCGTTCGATGCTGGGAAGGGGTGCCACGTCGGCCGTGGAAGCCGCCAGCTTCTGGATGCCGGCGATGAAGGCCGGCCGCGTGATGCGTACCTCCATCGAGCCCGGATCGTGGCAGTCGACGCACGAGACCGGGTGGGCCTTGCCGCCGGTGAGCTGCCCGAGTTCCTTGTGGGCGTCCCAGTAGCCCATGTCACCGACCGCCGAAAGGCCCTTCTGGATCTGCTCGGCCTCCGTGGCCTGGGGGGCGGCGGCCTTCCCCAGCTTTCTGTAGAGCGGCATGATGGAGGCATGACAGTGCAGGCAGTTGCCTGACTGCTTGGCCTCCGTCGGCACGTTGCGCTTCGTGTTCTCCTGGTCGATGAGCATGAAGGCGTGTCCGCGCCGGTCGCGGTAGTCGACCGCGAAGAGGTACCCGGCGAAGATCCGCGTCAGCCACGGGTCTCGCACCGCCTTCTCGGGGGGTACGACGCCCTCGGCTCCTCCCCACCCGCCGCCGTACTTGGTGTGGGTCGGCTCGGAGGTGCGCTTGTAGCCGTCGAACTCGCGCGGCCAGTTGGTGCCCCACTTGGCCGGGTCCACGTCGTTCTCCGTCACCTCGACGAGCTTGACGTAGGCGTTCCGGGCCTGCTCCTTCCGCTCGGCGATGTTGACGAGGAGAGCGGCCGCGACGACGGCCCCGACGGCAAAGGCGCCCGCGACGAGGGCGATGAGGAGCCCGCGCTGCTTCCGGGGGGCCTGGCTCTCAGCGGACATGAAGTGCTCCTTCCGGGGGTCAGCGCTCGTGGCCGACCGAGGCGTGGCAGCGGATGCACGAAACGTCGCCGCCATGGATCATCGAATCGACGAGGTCGGCGTGGCACCGGCGGCAGTTGGCCTCGACCACCGCCGAACTCTCCGGCCGGGCCCGAATGACGTCCGGGAAGTTGTCCAGCGTGAAGGCCACCGAGTGATGCCAGCCGTTGAGCGACTTGACCACGTACTTCGAGACGGGCCCGGCGGGCGTGTGGCAGTCGTTGCAGGTAGCCACGTGATGATGCGGAGCGGACTGCCAGCCGGCGTAGTGCGCGCTCATGACGTGGCAGTTGGCGCACGTGGCCGGGTCGTTTCCCATATAGGAAGAGCCCTTGGCGTAGTGGAAGACGTAGCCGCCGATCCCGAGCGCCACGCCGGCCGCGGCGGCCGCCAGCGTCAAGGGGATCGGGACGAGGGAAAAGCCGCGCCCGTGCCTCCTGCCCGGCAACGTGAGCACCCTCCTCCGCATGGGAACAGCCTAGGACTGCCGGCGTCCGCCCGTCGATGAAACAAACTACCCATGACGATCCCTCGGCAGCGCCGGCGAGGCACGGGCATGGAGGGTCGGACCGGGGACCGTGATGCGCCAGAATAGGTGGCAAATGGACTCGGCACTGACCGTCCACCGCCTCACCTTCGCGTTCACGTCGATGTTCCACTATCTCTTCCCCCAGCTCACCATGGGCCTCGCCCTCTTCATCGTCGTCCTGAAGACGCTGGAGACGAGGCGCGGAGACGCCCGCTACGGACGGGCGGCGCGGTTCTGGGCGCGGATCTTCGGGCTCAACTTCGTGGTGGGCGTCGTCACCGGCATCCCGCTCGAGTTCCAGTTCGGGACGAGCTGGGCGTCGTTCTCGAAGTTCTCCGGGGCGATCGTCGGGCAGACGCTGGCCATGGAGGGGGTCTTCTCGTTCTTCCTCGAGTCGGCGTTCCTCGGCATCTTCCTCTACGGGGAAGGGAAGGTCTCGCGGCGGGTCCATACCGTGAGTGCCTGGATGCTCCTCCTGGGAACTTGGCTGTCCGGCCTCTTCATCGTCGCCACGAATGCCTGGATGCAGCACCCCGTGGGCCATCGGGCGGACGGCGCCGGAAACCTCCAGCTCGAGAGCCTCGGGGCCCTCTTCGCGAACCCGTGGCTCCCCTGGCAGTTCGTCCACACGATGGCCGGGTCGGTCGTGACGGCCTCCTTCGTGATGGCTTCCGTCGGAGCCTTCTACCTGCTGGCCGGCCGGGCGGAGGCCCAGGGCCGGACGTTCCTTCGTCTGGCGGTGCCGGTCGGTCTCGCCGCGGCCGTGGCGATGGCGTTTCCCACGGGAGACGGGCAGGGGAAGAACGTGGCCCGTTACCAGCCCGTCACCCTGGCGGCGATGGAGGGCCTCTTCGAGACGAAGCACGGGGCGCCGCTCACCCTCGTCGGCCAGCCCGACATGGAGAGGTTGCGTCTCGACAATCCGATCGAGGTGCCTCGGCTCCTCAGCTTCCTCACCTACAACCGGTGGAAGGCCGAGGTGAAGGGGCTCGACGCGTTCCCGAGGGAGGCCTGGCCGGAGAACGTGCCTCTCCTCTACTACGGGTACCACATCATGGTGGGGCTCGGGACGATCTTCATCGGGGTGCTGGGCCTCGCGGCCCTTCTGTTGTGGAAGGACCGCCTTTTTTCCGCGCGGCCGGTGCTCTGGCTGCTGATGCTGATGCTGCCGTTCCCCTACATCGCCAACACGGCCGGCTGGATGACGGCGGAGCTGGGGCGGCAGCCGTGGATCGTCTACGGGATCCTCCGGACGGCGGCCGGAGCGTCGCAGAACGTCTCGGCCGGGAACGGCCTCTTCGTCCTCCTCGGATTCCTCGGGATGTACGCGCTTCTCGGGGTCCTCGCCCTGTTCCTCGTCCTGCGCGAGATCGAACACGGGCCGGAGCTTCCCGGGGTGGCCGGAGGCGGCCGATGATGGCGACCCTCTGGTTCGGCCTCGTCGCCGCCATGCTCGTGACCTACGTCGTTCTCGACGGCTTCGACCTGGGCGTCGGCGCCGTCCACCTCTTCCTGGCCCGGGACGAATCGGAGAGGAGGGCCCTCCTCGCGACGATCGGCCCGGTGTGGGACGGGAACGAGGTCTGGCTGATCGGCGCCGGCGCCACCCTGTTCCTGGCCTTCCCGGCCCTTTATGCCGCCAGCTTCTCCGGCTTCTTTCTCCCCCTGATGATCGTGCTCTGGCTCCTGATGGGGCGCGGCATCGCCCTGGAGTTTCGCCACCATCTCCACCATCCGGTCTGGATTCCGTTCTGGGACATCGTCTTCTCGATTTCGAGCGCGCTTCTCGCGGTTCTTCTCGGAGCGGCTCTCGGAAACGTGGTCCGGGGAGTTCCGATCGATCCCTCGGGTCAGTTCTTCGTGCCGCTCTGGACGGGCTTCCGCCTGACGCCTCACGTCGGGTTCGTCGACTGGTACACGCTCTCGGCGGGGCTGCTGGCTCTCGTCGCTCTGGCGATGCACGGGTCGCTCTGGGCGGCCATGAAGACGGGGGGACGGCTCGCGGCGAAAGCGCGCCGGTTCGCGCGGGGGGCCTGGGCCGCGACCGCCTTGCTGGTCCCCGTCGCCACGCTCGCGACGTTCTCGGTGCAGCCCCTGATTCCGGCCCGGCTCGGGGCGCACCCGGAAGGGCTCGTCTTTCCGGCGCTGGCCCTGGCCGGTCTTCTCCTCGCAAGGTGGCAGACGGGACAAGGGGCGGACGTCAAGGCGTTCCTCTCCTCCTGTCTCTTCCTGGCCGGGCTCCTCGCGTCGACGGCGTTCGGGCTCTTTCCGAACGTCCTCCCTTCGAACACCGACCCCGCACTTGGCCTCACGGCCTTCGGCACGGCCTCCGCCGACGACGGGCTTCGAACCGCCCTCCTCTGGTGGATTCCCGGGCTGTTCCTCGTGACCGGCTATTTCGTCTTCCTCTACCGGAATTTCGCCGGCAGGGGAGAGCCGGATGAGGGGGCCGGGGCATGAGAATCCCCGACGCGCTCGCGAAGGTCATCGACCTGGTGGAGAGATTCTTCGCCGCGGCGATGAAGATCATCGATCCCGTATTCGAGCTCGTCTCCACCGTGCCGGCGTGGGCGTGGCTCGCGCTCCTGCTGACGCCGGCCGCGCTCTTCGGGTTCGTCTACCTGCGATGGTGGTTCGGCCGGAGGGCCAGCTGGGAACAGGTCGCCATGCTTTCGGGGTTCACGCCCCTGGACGAGAGAGCGTCGTTCACGGCCCTCTTTCCCCGCCTGTCGGTTTTCGTGGATCCCACGGCCTCCGAGGTCGAGACGCTCTGGGGTTGCGAAGGCTCCTCGGGCGGAAAGCAGGTGTGGCTCGCCGACTTCAACCGCCGCCTCGGCAAACGTACGCTGGCGCGAACCGTGGCCGTCCTCCGGGTTCCGGGGGCCGAATGGCCGGAGCTGAGTCTGTGGGAACGCAAGAGCGGAGTGCCCCGGGGGAAGGCCGGCGGGGAGCTGTCGGACGCGGATTTCGACCGGACCTTCGACGTCGAAGGTCCGGACCCCGACGCGGCCCGAAAGTCGCTGTCGACGGGCGCGCGCGCCGGCCTGGTACGGCTGGCGGCGCAGTGCCTCGAGATCGAGCGCCGAGCCGACACACCCGCCCTGCGCCTGGCGCTGAGAGCGGCGAATCAGACCGGGCTCCTTCGTTTGGAGCTTGCGGGGGATCTTTTCGCCGTCTGCGCCCGCCGGTGCCTCGACCCCGCCGCCGCCAGGGACCTCCTGGCTGCCGCCGAAGAGGCCTCTTCGGCCCTGGGCCGCTGAGGGAGTGGGTCCCGACGGGGCCCGGTCTCCCTGTCTGCGCTTCGGACGCGGGATGGCGGGTCACGGTAGAGCGATGGCCGGGGACAGGGAGAGCTCGACGATGGGCGGCGGCGGGAGGTCTCTGGAGGCATTGCGGGCTTCGCCGGCGGTCGAGACCGGCGCTGATGCACTTTCACCTCACGCCCGGGGCAGCAGCTCCCGGAATCGCTTCCTCAGCACCTTCTTGTCGAGCTTGCCGACGCCCGTCTTCGGCAGCTCCGCCATGAAGACGATCTCCTCGGGGAGCCACCATTTCGGCACCCGCGAGGCGAGGAAGGTCCGCAGCTCGTCGTCCGTCACTTCGGTCCCGGGCTTCCGGACGACGCAGGCGAGAGGGCGCTCGTCCCATTTCTCGTCGGGAACGCCGATCACGGCCGCCTCGAGGACCGCGGGATGCCCCATCAGCTCCAGCTCGAGGTCGACGCTCGAGATCCACTCGCCACCGGACTTCACGAGGTCCTTCGCGCGGTCGACGATCCGGATCGACCCGTGGGCGTCGACGACGGCGATGTCGCCCGTCCGGAGCCAGCCGTCGTGGAATCGCTCCGCCGACTCTTCGTCGTTGTAGTACGAGGCGGCGACCCAGTTTCCCCTCACCTCGAGCTCTCCCTTCGTCCGGTCGTCCCACGGCGCGACGCCCCCGTCCGGAGAGGCGACGCGGAACCGGACGCCCGGCACGACCCGGCCTTGCCGGGCCCGCATCCGGACCTGCTCGGAGTCCGGGAGCCCTTCCGTCCCGGCCGGCGGGAATGAGAGAGACGCGACCGGCCCGGTCTCGGTCATTCCCCACCCCTGCACGACGTCGACGCCCGCGAGCCTCTTGAACCGCTCGATCATCGAGGCCGGCACCGCCGAGCCGCCGACGGTGACGAGGCGAAGGGACGACAGGTCGCGGCGCGTCGACTCGAGATAGTGGAGAAGGCCGGTCCAGACGGTCGGGACGCCGGTCGCCACCGTCACCCGCTCGCTCTCGATCAGGCCGGCGAGTGCCGCCGGGTCGGCGCTGGCGGCCCCGGCGAGAACGAGCTTCGAGCCCGCCGTCAGCGCGGCGTAAGGGATTCCCCAGGCGTTCGCGTGGAACATCGGGACGACGGGGAGGACGGCGTCCCGTTCCGTCAGGCCGACGCAGCTCGCGAGATTCACCATCGTGGCGTGCAGGACGGTCGAGCGGTGGGAGTAGACGACCCCTTTCGGGTTGCCGGTCGTGCCGCTCGTGCCGCTCGTGTAACACATCGCAGCGGCCTCGTCCTCGTCCGGCTCGGGCCACGGAAAGTCCGGATCGGCCCTCTCCAGGAGCTCCTCGTAGTCGAGGCTCCCGGCCGGCGCGCTCCGGTCGGCCTGTCCCATCACGAAGACGTGTCTCACCGACGTCAGGCGCGGCACGAGCGGGGCGAACGCGGGGAGGAGCGGCGCGTCCACGAAGACAACCCGGTCTTCGGCGTGGTTCGCGATCCAGACGATCTGGTCGGCGTGCAGCCGGATGTTCACCGTATGGAGGACGGCTCCCATGCACGGCACGGCGAGATAGAGTTCCTGGTGACGGAACGTGTTGAAGGCGAAGGTGGCAACCCGGTCGCCTGGCCCGACCCCGAGCGCGGCGAGCGCGGACGCGAGGCGCCCGACCCGCCCCCCGAACTCGGCGAACGTCTCGCGGTGGAGGCCCTCCTTGGTCCAGGTGACGATCTCCCGCCGCGGAAAGAGCGTGGCGGCCCGCTCGAGGATCGCGTTGACGACGAGCGGGTCATGCTGCATCTGGCCGCGCATCTCGACTCCCTTCCGGCGCGATCTCAGGCCAGAAGCGCCCGCGCCAGGACCATCCGTTGCACGTCGTTGGCGCCTTCGACGATCTGCGCGATCTTGGCGTCGTTGAAGAGGTGAATGGCCGGGAACTCCTCCGAGACGCCGGTCGCCCCACAGAGCTGGACGGCCTCGGCGGTGACGAAGAGGGCCGTGTCGGTCGCGACGAGCTTCGCCGCCGCGGCCGCCGCCGAGAAGGGCCCGCCGGCGTCACGGAGTCGGGCGGCCTGCCGGACGAGCGCGGCCGCCGCCTCCGTCCGCGCGACCATCTCCGACAGGCGCGCACGGACGACGTCGTTCCTCTCCAGCGGCCGGCCGAAGGCCATCCGGGTCCTCACGTAGCCGACCGCGGCGTCGATCGCCCCGCGGCAAAGGCCGACGGCGAGGGCGCCGATCGTGATCCGCCCCGAATCGAGGGCGGTGAGCGCGATCCGGAGTCCGTCCCCCGGCCGGCCGATCAGCGCCCCGGTGGAGACGTCCACGCCGGACAGGGAGAGCCCGCCGGTTGGCGAGCGCCGGAGCCCCATTTTCTTCTCCGGCGGGAGCGGCGTGAAGCCCGGCGCCCCCCTCTCGACGAGGAACGCGGAGATTTCCCTTTCGCCCGTCCGGGCGAAGACGACGAAAAGGTCGGCCACGGTCGAGTGCGTGATCCAGGCCTTGCTTCCGGTGATCGCGTAGCCGTCCCCGACGGCCTCTGCGCGCGTCGCGATCGCCGCGGCGTCGGAGCCGGTCTCCGGCTCGGTCAGGGCGAAGGCCCCTAGGAGCTCGCCGCTCGCGAGGCGCGGAAGGTGGCGGCGCTTCTGCTCGTCGGTGCCGAAGAGGGCGAGGATGAGCTGCGGCAGGCCGTGGACCGAGAGGGAGCCCGCCAGCGCGCCCCCGGCGACCGCCAGCTCCTCCAGAACGACGGCGTACGTCGCGTAGTCGGCGCCACCCCCGCCGTGCTCGGCGGGAAACGGGACGCCGCCGAGCCCCATCCCGCAGAGCTTCGAGAAGAGCGGGCGCGGAAACTGGTCCGGCGGCGTCGAGGCGAGATACGGGCGGACCTCCGAGGCCACGAAACGGCGAACCGTCCGCGCCACGGCACGCTGCTCCTCCGTCAGGAGACCCTCGAAGAAGGGCTTCATTCAGCGGATCCTCGGGACGATGCCGTACCGCCCGTCCCGCCCGCGGCGAAAGACGCCGCGCCCCTTCCCGGCGCGCCGCTCCGCGTCCACCGCCTCGGGGAGCGTCGCGACCGGCGTGACGCAGACGTCGAGCCTCGCCAGCCGCCGGCTCCACTCGGCGAAAGTCCTCTTCCGCGTCGCCGCCGAAAGGCGCCGCCGGGCCCTCCGCCCCGCCGGGCCGGCTGCGTACTGGAGCGGAACGAGGTCCGGGAGGTCGATGGCCCTGCAGAAGCCGGCCCAGAACTTCGGCTCGATGCACGCCACCGCGAGGAGCCGCCCGTCCTTCGTCGGGTAGAGGCCGTAGCAGGGATGGAGCTCGTGCGTCACGAGGGCCCCTTCGCTCACGAGGCGCCCCGTCGCGAGGTACTCCGCGGCGCCGAACGAGAGGAGCGCGAGACTTCCCTCGTGGACCGAAACCGTCGCTGCCGGGGCCCGCCCTGTCCGCTCGCGTTCGAGGAGACCCGTCAGGACGGCCGCCACGGCGGGCCACGCGCCTCCCGCGACGTCCGGGATCTGGTACCCGGGAATGACCGGCCGGCCGCGCGAGTCGCGGTTCAGGTCGAGGAGGCCCGACGCCGCGAGGAAATTCAGGTCGTGGCCGGCCTTCGCGGAGCGCCGGAAGCCGGCGATCCGCACCTGGACGAGACGGGGATTCCGGGAGGCCACGTCGCTCTCCGAGAGGGAGAGCCTCCGCGCGGCGTCGGGCCTGAGCGAGTGGATCAGGACGTCGGCGTGCGCGAGGAGTACCTCCAGCGCGCCTCTTCCCTTCGCCGTCTTCAGGTCGAGGAAACGGACCTTCTTCCCGGCTGCGGTCAGGCGGTAATAGACGCTGAGGCCGCCCGCGAGCGGCGGAAAGCGGCGGCTCGCTTCGCCCCCCGGTGGCTCCACCTTGACGACCTCCGCCCCGAGGTCGGCGAGAAGGCCCGTGGCGAAGCCGCCGGGCAGGAGCGATGTCGCATCGACGATCCGGATTCCGGAGAGGGGACGGCCGAAGTTCGCCCTCATGCCGCGCCAGCCTATACCGGACCGGAGAGACGACGGTCGCGCTCCGTCGGCGCCCGGTCAGGGCTTCCGACGGCTTTCGAGAAGGTCGGCGCGGTAGCGCGGCAGGACCTCCTGGTCGAGCAGCGTGAGGCGGGCTTCGAGCATGTCGGCATAGGCGGCGGTCGCCGGCGCGTTCACGGGGATCTCGCCGCTCACGGGTCGCTTCTCCCTCACCGCCCGCGCCCACGACCGCATCGCGCCGATGTACCCGTCGAGGGCGCAGGCCGGATTGGGCGCGTTCTCGGTGGTGACGTAGGCAGGCGGCACGTCACCCGTGATCACCCAGACCCACGGGTCCACGTCGCTCGCAGCCGGTTCGAAGCGGAACAGGAAGACGCCGACGAGTCCGGGAACGCAGATTCCGGCGAACCCTTCCTCGATCTTTCCGCACCAGGTGAAGGCCCGGAGGTACTCGGTCGCCTCGTCGTAGAGGACCAGCAGCTCCTCGACCTCGAACGCCGAGCGCCCCCGCAGCGTCTCGATCGGGACAACCTTTCCCATCTGGAGCACGTTCGTACTCACCGGAGGACGAGCCCCTCGATCTTCGACGGCTTGTCGAAGCTCTTCCGGAACTTCCCGCGAAAGGGCTCGCCCCGGACGAGCTGCTTGTAGCCGCGCATGTGAACACTCAAGGGGTCCCCTTCGGACTCGAGACGCCCGCTGGGGGCGTGGAGGTGGGGGACTGGGCGGCGGCCGTCGCCGAGAGGACGACGGCCGCCGCGGGGAGCTTCAGGATTCCTGCTTCAGACACCCGCGAACTGTACTGCATCGAACACCAGCGTCGGGGTACGGCTCGACGAGTACGGATACGGGTCGTTGCCGACGGCGGTGAGCCGTTTCCAGAACTCGAGGTGGTTCCCCGAGATGTTCATTTCGGAGACCGGCTCGGCGATCTCTCCGTTTCGGATCCGGAAGCCCCGGACGCCGAGCGAGAAGTCGCCCGTCGTCCCGTTCGAGTTCCCGCCGAGGAAGCTCGTGACGAAGATGCCGTCCTCGATCCCGCGGACCAGGTCGACCCGCCCCTTCGTCCCGAGCGCCCACCGGGCGTTCGACATGCCGGCCGTCGTCGGCGCCACGCCGAGCTTCTTCCCGTAGTAGGTGTCGATGAAGTAGTTCCGGAGGGCGCCTTTCTCGAAGACGGGCATCGCCCTGGCGGCGAGCCCCTCGCCGTCGAAGAGGCGCGAGCCGAACCCTTTCGGCACGAACGGGTCGTCGGTAACGGTCAGGAGCGGGCTGCCGATGGTCTGACCGAGCCGCCCCTCGAAGAAGGAGCGCTTCTGCTGGAGCGAAGCGCCCGAAAGCGGTCCCTGGAGGAAAGCCACCATCCGCCCCGCGGAACGATTCTCCAGGACCATCGGGAGGACCGCCGACTCGGCCTTCTTCGACCCGATGGAGCGGATCGTCCGCTCCGCGGCCTCGCGGCCGACGGACGCCACCTCCGGCAGCTCGCCGAAGAAGCGCGCGCCCGCGTAGGCCCAGTCCTCGGGCTTGCGGCCGTCGGCCTCCTTCACCGACACCTGCGCGCTGGCGAAGAAGCTGGTGTCGCGCCGCCCGCCGGAAAAGCCGTTCGACGCGACGCGCCAGCTCTCCGAAAGCGTGTCGGAGAAGTCCGTCGTCACCGAGATGATGGCCTCGTTCCCCTTGACGCCCCGCGCCGCCGCCTCGACCTCCCGGACGATCCGGCGCCGCTCCTCGGGAGTGACGGCGGCGTACTTCGGATCCTCGAGCTGAAGGTCGACCTTCGCCCGCCCTTCGTAGAGCTTCGGGTCGGGGAGGGAGCGGAACGGATCTTTCGCGAGGGACTTCGTCAGCGCCACGGCGTCGGCGATGAAGGTCTCGAGCGCCTCGGGGCGCAGGTCGCTGGAGCTCACGGTGGAATAGCGGCCGTCCACGTAAAGGGAGATCCCGACGCCCCGGGTCGTCGCCTCGTGGATCTTCTCGAGCTTTCCGTCGCGCCAGGTGACCGAGACCTCGCGGACCCGGTAGGCACGGCCGGAGGCCTGCTTCGCCCCCTTCTTCAGGGCGGTCTTGACGGCGCCGTCCGCCACGTCGCGAAGGCTGCTTTCTGTCGTCGCCATGGCTCAGCCCTTCTTCCCGCGGCCGCCCACCGTGATGGAGGCGACGCGCACGGTCGGGAGCCCCTGAGAGACGGGAACGCTCTGCCCGTCCTTGCCGCAGGTCCAGCCCCCCTCGTCGATGGCGAGGTCGTCGGAAACCATGTCGATCCTCTCGAGGACTTTCGGGCCGTTTCCGATGATGTTCACGTCCTTGATCGGCTTCGTCAGCTTTCCGTCCTCGATCAGGAAGCCGTTCTTGACGTAGAAGGTGAAGTCGCCGGCGCCGATGTTCACCTGGCCGTTGGTGAAGTTCGTGCAGTAGATGCCGTTCTTCACCGAAGCGAGGATCTCCTCCTTCTTGTGCGGCCCCGGGAGCATGTAGGTGGAGCGCATCCGCGGCATGGGGGCGTACTGGTAGCTCTCCCGCCGCCCGTTCCCGGTCGGGGCCACCTTGTAGTGCTTTGCCGAGATCGAATCGTGCAGGTAGGTGGTGAGGATGCCGTTCTCGACGAGCGAGGTCTTCCCGACGGGGTTCCCCTCGTCGTCCACGTTGATGGCGCCGCGGGCGGCCGTCTGCGTCCCCTCGTCCACGATGTTGACGAAGGGCTTCGCGATCGGCTTGCCGATCTTGTCGGAGTAGATGGAGACCCCTTTCCGGTTGAAGTCGGCCTCCATCCCGTGGCCGATGGCCTCGTGGAGGAGGATGCCCGACGAGCCGGCGGCGAGGACGACGGGCATCTCGCCGGCCGCGGGCTGGACGGCCTCGAACAGGACCGTCGTCCGGTTCACGGCTTCCCGGACGACGCGGTCGAGTCGCTCGGGGGAGTAGTAGGAGAGGTCGGCCCGGGCCGAGACGTTGTAGCCGTTCGACTCCCGCTTGCCGTCCTGCTCGGCGACGCACGAGAGGCCGAGGGACGTCATCGGCTGAAGGTCCTCCACGATGCGGCCCGTGGAGTCGGCGATCAGGATGGCCGAGCTCTGGTCCATGAAGTAGAGGTTGACCTTCTTGAGCCGCTTGTCGGCGGCGAAGGCCCGCTCGTTGAGGCCGTTCAGGATCGGGAGCTTCTGGTCGGGGCGGACGTCCTCCCACCGGAGCTTCACGGGATAGCGCTCCGGGAGGTTCTCCGTCACCCGGAAGCGCTCCGGGGCCGGACGCGACGGGCCGTCGGCGATCGCCGCGGCCGTCTTCGCCGTGAGCTTCAGGGAGTCGGGCGTCAGCTCCTCGGTGAAGCCGTAGCCCGTCTGGTCCCCTTTGACGACCCGGACGCCGACGCCGAGCTCGACGCTCGTCGCGGCGCGGTTCACGGCGCCGTCCTCGAGGGAGAGGCTGCTCGAGAGGCGGTGCTGGAAGTAGACGTCGGCGTAGTCCCCGCCTCGCGAGAGGGCGGCCGCGAGCGTCTCCTCGAGCATCGCCTCCGTCACGCCGAATCGGGCGAAGTGCCTGATGCCGGGGGTGGGTCCGGCGCCGATCGCGGCGCCGAAGTCGAACAGAAGGTCGGGCATGGAGGCGGCGGCGAGAGTCGCCGAGCCGAGTCCCACGACCTCACGGCGAGTGAGGCCTCTATTCACGGTCATTCGCGGATGTCCTTCCCGCGCCGGGGGTTTCCGGCGCCTGATCTTTTTTCCCGGACGGGCAGCATTCTTCCTCATACGCACGGGTCGGGGCCGAGGTTACACGGACCGGGTCGCCTCCTGCCGGCGGGCCTCCTGCGCCCTCGCGAACCCGATGACGATCAACGCCTCGGCGAGGTCCTCCCGGGAGACGAGGCCGAGGAACGCCTCGCCCCGCGAGACGGCGGCCAGCCGCTGTCCCGTGGTCGCCATCATCTCCCGCACTTCCTCGAGCGTCAGGCCGGCGTCCACCGTCAGGACGTCGCGGTTCATGATGCCGGTCACGTAGCCGTCCGAGAGTTCCGTGGCGAGGCTCCGGAGGATGTCGTCCCGCGAGACGACGCCGAGGAGCTTCGTTCCCTGCATGACGGCGAAGTCCGGCTGGTAGCTCGTCAGGATGTGGTCCACCACCTGGCTCACCTGCGTGCCGGGTGCGAGCGTGATGGCGTTCTTGTTGTAGGCGTCGCCGACCCGGGTCGTCCCGAGGACGACGCGCGCCTGCTCCTCGGCCCGCTCCTGCCCGGCCCCGAAGAAGACGAAGACCCCGACGAGGACGAGGAGGAAGTTCCCGGTGACGAGGCCGAAGAGGCCGAACCCCATGGCGAGGATCTGTCCGACCGAGGCGGCGATCCGCGTCGCGCTTCCGAAGCCGAGCGACATGGCGAGGACCGCCCGGAGCATCCGGCCGCCGTCCATCGGGAAGGCGGGGATCAGGTTGAAGGCGGCGAGGAAGACGTTCGAGAGGAAGAGCCAGAGGACGGCCGTCGGCAGTCCCGGAGTCATCTGCTTGGCGAGGTCCGGGGCGGGCGTCGAGGCCAGGGTCGCCCCGACGTCCGTGGCGATCCAGAGCATCGCCGCGAGGGCCACGTTGACGAGTGGCCCTGCCGCCGCGATCAGAAGCTCGTGGACGGGCTTCGAGGGGTTCTTCTCCATTCGGGCCACCCCGCCGATCGGGAGGAGTGTGATGTCCCGGACGGGAATGCCGAAGGCCTGCGCCACGAGCGAATGCCCCAGCTCGTGGAGGACCACGCACATGAAGAGGACGAGCATGAGGAGAGCGCCGAAGACAGCTCCGCGGGCTCCGTAAGGAACCCCCCACTGGATCGCACCGAACAGGAGGATGAGGCCGAACGTCACGTGGACGTTGATGTCGATTCCGGCGATCCGGGCCACCCGGAAGGAGGTCTTCATTTCCCGCAACTTCCTCTCGCGGCGATGTTACGGCCTCGGGGTGCCGAGGGATGCAAAGGTCCCATCGCCCCCGATTCTGCAACGTCCAATAATGCCGTCCCATGAGCGAGAACGACTGGCAGACCCGTTACAGCTGGAAAGTCTCCACGCCCGAGGAGGCGATCCGCGCCATCCCCCCCGGTCGCCGCATCATGCTCGGTTCGGGGGCGGCCGAGCCCGCCCGTCTCGTCGAGGCGATGGTCGAGCATGGCACCCACCTGTTCGGAAACGAGATCGTCCACCTTCTGACGCTGGGCCCCGCGCCCTACGTCGCCCCGGGGCTGCAGGACCGCTTCCGCCACACGGCTTTCTTCATCGGCGCCAACGTCCGGCAGGCCGTGCAGGAGGGGCGGGCCGACTTCATGCCCGTCTTCCTCTCGGAGATTCCGCAGGTCATCACCAGCGGGCGCGTTGCGGTGGACGTGGCGATCGTGCAGGTCAGCCCTCCAGACCGGCACGGCTTCGTGAGTCTCGGCGTCGCCGTGGACGTCGTCCGGGCCGCCGTCGATACCGCGGGGCTGATCCTCGCCGAGGTGAACCCGCGGATGCCGCGGACACACGGGGACTCCTTCGTGCAGGTCGACAGGATTGCGCACCTCGTCCCGGTCGACTACCCGCTGCCGGAGCTTCCGGTCGAGCCGATCGACGACGTCTGCCGGCAGATCGGCCTGCACGCGGCCGGCCTCATCGGCGACGGGGCGACGCTGCAGATGGGGATCGGCCGGATCCCCGACGCCGTCCTCGCCTGTCTCGGCAGCCGGCGCGACCTCGGCATCCACACCGAGATGCTCTCGGACGGCGTCATGCGTCTTGCGCTGGCGGGCGTCATCACCGGCAAGAAGAAGACCCTCCTCCCCGGCAAGATGGTCACGTCGTTCCTCATGGGCTCGGAGAAGCTGTACGAGTGGGCTCACGAGAACCCGGCCCTCGAGATGCGGCCGTCGAGCTTCACGAATGACCCGTTTCAGATCGCCCGGAACGACCACATGGTGGCGATCAACTCCGCCCTCGCGGTCGATCTGACGGGGCAGGTGGCTGCCGACACGATCGGCGGCCGTTTCTTCTCCGGGATCGGCGGGCAGGTCGACTTCATCCGCGGGGCGTCGCGGAGCCGGGGCGGGCGGCCCATCATCGCGCTGCCGTCCACGGCGAGGGGCGGCAAGGTGAGCCGCATCTGCCCGGCCCTGGAGGAAGGCGCCGGGGTCGTGACGAGCCGCGGCGACATCCATTACGTCGTCACGGAGTACGGCGTGGCCGACCTCTGGGGGAAGAACATCCGCCAGCGCGCCGGCGCGCTCATCGACATCGCGCATCCCGATTTCCGCGCCGAGCTCTGCACGGCCGCCCGGGCCCGGAAGTACGTCTTCGCCTCCTGAGGCCTACTTCGCCGCCGCCCTTTCCTCCGAGAGGATCGCCTTCTTCCGGGCGACGCCCCACCGGTAGCCGGTGAGGCGGCCGTCGCTCCCGACGACGCGGTGGCAGGGGATGACGACGGCGACCGGGTTCGTCGCGCAGGCGCGGGCGACGGCGCGGACGGCCGTGGGGCGTCCGATGGACCGGGCCACCTCGGCGTAGGAGCGGGTCTCGCCGCGCGGGATGGCGAGGAGGGCCCGGTAGACCTTCTCGCGGAACGCGCTGACGGCGATGTCGACGGGGAGGCCGGCGGGCGGGCCGCCGTCCAGCTCCTTCACGAGAGCCGCGATCCACCGCCCGAGCCGGGTGTCGTCGCGGACGAGCGTGGCCGAGTGGAACTCGCGGTACAGCTTGACCTCGAGGGGGGCGTCGGTGTTCCCGAGCTTCACCGAACAGACCCCCTTCTCCGTCGCGGCGACGAGGATCCGTCCGAGGCGGCAGGGGGCCGTGGCCCACCGGATCGTCATGCCCGAGCCTCCTTTCCGGTAGGTCGCGGGCGTCATCCCGAGCCGTCCGTCCGACTTCTCGTAGAGGCGGCTCGAGGAGCCGAACCCTGCGTCGAAGAGCGCGTCGGAGACGCGGACGCCCCGGCGAAGCCGGGCCTTGAGCGCCGAGAGGCGCGCCGCCTCGGCGTACTGGCGGGGCGTCACCCCCACCGTCTCGGCGAAGGAGCGGGCGAGGGAGCGGGCCGCCAATCCCTCGCGCGCGGCGATCCGGGCCACGGCGGAGGTCGAGCCGGTCCGGGCCAGCTCGCGGCAGGCTTCCTCGACGAGGGGTCGGCGGTCGCGCGTCGGCGTCATGCAGGGAAACCTAGACCGGTCCGCGCCCGGTTTCTATCCGTTTTGGCCGCGCCGGGGGAAACTTTTCCGGCCGCTTTCCGTCTGTCTCTACATGAGCCGGAACCGGCGCTTCCTCTTCCCGCTCCTTCTCCTCGCCGTGGCCCTCGCGATCGCGCTCTCGGCCCACGCGGCCGGGCCGTCGAAGGAAGTCCGGAAGACGCTCCCGCTCCCCGCCGGAGGGCGGGTCGAGATCGACACGTACAAGGGCTCGGTCGACCTCGTCGCCGAGGAGAGATCCGACGTCGCCGTCGAGGCGCGGGTCACGGCCGACACCGAGTGCGGCAGCGCGAAGGACCAGGCCGAATGGGTGGAGAGCACTGAAGTCCGGATCGAGTCGTCCGGAAAGACGGTCCGGATCGAGTCGGACTACAGCCGTCTCGACGGCCACCACTGGGGCTTCTTCGGCTCGTGCACGGCGCGTCCTTTCGTCGACTACCGGATCCGGATGCCGAGGAAGGCCGACCTCGAGCTGAAGGACTACAAGTCGAAGGTGACCGTGGCCGGCCTTTCGGGGGACCTCCGCCTCGAGTCGTACAAGGGAACCATGGCCGTCCGGGAGCTCGACGGCACGATCCGGCTCGAGACGTACAAGGGCGAAGCGGCGGTGGCCTTTGCGAGCCTCCGGGGCGACAGCCGGCTCGAGACCTACAAGGGAACGATCGAGGTCTCGCTCCCGAAGACGGCCGCCTTCGAGCTGGACGCCGGCACCGGTCGGCGGGGCGACTTCCGGTCCGAGTTCGGCTCGCCCGCGAGAAGCACCGGCCCCGTCCGGACCTCCCTGAACGGAGGCGGGCCGAAGCTCGCCCTTTCGACCCATAAGGGGACCCTGAAGGTCGCGGCCCGCTGACGGCGCGGGAGACCGTAACCTTCTCGTCCGAGGAACGTCTCCCGGAAGCGATGGCATCGGCCCGGCCGACGATGGAGGCTCAGTTGGACGCGGACGAGGACCGGTCCCTTCTCCAGATGGTTCGCCGGGGCGATCCGGAGGGGGCGACGGGGCTCTTCCGGAAGTACTCCGCCCCCCTCCTCCGGTACGCCGACCGGCTCCTCGGAAGCCGGGCCGAGGCCGAAGAGGTCGCGCAGGAGGTCTTCCTGAAGCTGATCGCACGGGCCGACCAGTACGACGGGCGCGCTCCGGTCGCCTCGTGGCTCTTCGCCATAGCCGCCAATGCCTGCCGGGACCGCCTCCGCAAGTCCGCGCGGCGGGCGGCCGTTCCGCTCGAGGCCGTCGTCGAGTCGGCCGCTCCGGGGCCATCCGCGGACCGGACTCTCCTGGAAAGCGAACGGCGCCGCCTCGTCCGGAGCGCCCTTCTCCTCCTTTCCGACGACCAGCGCGAGGCGTTGGTCCTCGCTCGCTACCACGACCTGCCGTACGCCGAAATCGCCCGCACGCTCGCGATCAGCGAGGGGGCGGTGAAGACCCGGATCTTCCGGGCGATGGAGAAGCTGAAAGACGTCTTCTCCGAGGGGGACCCCCGATGGACTGCCGTGACCTCCTGAGAACCCGCGAGGCCGCGATCCTTCGCCTCGCCGGCGAGTTGCCGGCGGGGGAGGGCTCCTGGCTGGACGACCATCTGGCCGGCTGTCCCGTCTGCCGGGACGAAGAGAGGCGGTTCGCTTCGACGTGGGAACGGCTCGGCGAGGACCACGTCGCCCCCCCCTCGCCCTCGTTTCTCGCCCGGACGGAGACCCTGCTGACCGAAGAAGTCCGCCGCCGCGCCGCCCCGCCGATCGCTCGAGTCGTGCCGATTCGCCCGCGCGCCCGCCTCGCTGCGAGGCCGCTGCTGCAGGCGGCCGCCCTCGTCGCCGCCGCGGCCGGAGGGTTCCTCTTCGCGCGGACGGCGCCGGGCCCCGGGACGCCCGCCGCCTTCGCGGCCGCGACCTTTCCGGTCGTCGCGCAGCGGACGGTGGACGTCTCGGAGGCGGTTCCGGACCTGTCGAACCGCCCGCGCCTCGCCAATGTCGCCTTCCGGCCGGCCGATTCCGTTGGGCGGATCGGCGTCGCCTTCGACGTGACGACGCGCTACACGGTCACGGGCCGCCCCGACCAGAAGGGAATCGCCGACCTCCTCGTCTACCTGATGTCCGGAGCCGCCGACACGGAGGGGACGCGCGGGCGCGCCATCGAGCTCGTCTCCCAGAGCTCGAAGGGGCCGGCCGGACCGTCCCCGGACATCGTCGCGGCGCTCGCGGAGACCGTGAGACGCGACAGGAACCCCGGCGTCCGGAAGAAGGCCGTCGAGGCGCTGGCGCAGCTTCCACCCTCCGAGGCGACGCGCGACGCGCTGATCCTGGCCCTGAAGACCGACGAGAACCCCGCCGTGCGAATCCTCGCCGTGGACGGTCTGGCCCGGGCGGCGACGGTCATGAAGGACGCGGCCACGCTGGACGCCCTCCGGTCCCGGGCCTCGGACGAGCGGGAGAACGGCTATGTCCGCGTCCAGGCGGCGCAGGCCCTCTCGAAGCTGGAGCTCTGAGCCGTGACCTTCTCCTTCGCGGCGCGTCTCTCGGGCATGAGTCACCAGAACATCGCCCCGACGCGGCGTGTCCTGATCTGGGTCGCGCTCATCTCGGGTTTCCTCCTCCTGTCCTTCGCGGCGGCAATTCATGCCGACGCGCAGGGCCTGTCCGGGTCGGCCACGCGCCGCCAGGACTTCACGGCGTCGGGATCGCTCCGCTCGCTCTCGGTCGAGAACCTGAACGGGAGCGTGGAGGTCGTGGGCGGGCCCGCGTTCTCGGCGACGGTCGAGCTCACGGCCCGCGCGAAGACGGAGGGCGAGGCCCGGCGGATCCTCGAGGAGACGCAGTGCCGCTTCGTGAACGAGAACGGCGAGCTGACGCTCGTCACGGAGCCGCCGGGCGTGAGGGTCCGGCGGACGAGGGAGGGCCGCTTCAGCGTGCGGGCGCGTGAGGCCGACGGCTTCCGGGTGGAAGCCCGGTACCGGATCACGCTGCCGCCGGCCGTCGCCCTGGACGCCTCGGTCGTCTCCGGCCCGGTCTCCGTCCGCGGGCTCGCTTCCGACCTGAAGCTCTCCACCGTGAACGGGAAGATCGACGTCTCGGGCGCGCGGAAGGGACTGAAGGCGGACACCGTGAACGGCAGCGTCGAGGTTTCGTTCGCCGACCTGCCGAAGGGCACCGAGGTGGACCTGAAGGCGGTGAACGGCAGTCTCCTCCTGAAGCTCCCGTCCGCGGCGGGTTTCAGCTTCCACGGGCGGACGATGAGCGGCGAGATCGCCTCGACCTTCCCGTTCCCCGCGCGGGGGCGGGTGGGCGAGCCGGCGGAGGCCGAGGTCGTCCGCGCGGACCGCGAGCGAATCGTGGCCGTGAAGGCGAGGGTCGTCGCGGAGAGGGAGAAGGTGGTCGCGGAGAAGGAGAGGGTCCGGCGGAGTACCGGCGAGGCCCTTCCCGCGGCCGATCTGGCGGACCTCGAGCGGTCGCTGGCCGAGATGAGCCGCGAGCTTTCGCACATGGGCGCCGAGATGGCCCGCGTCACCATGCTCGACCTGAACCGCTCGTACGACGGAATCATTGGCGGCGGCGGCGCGCTCGTGAGGATGTCGAACCTGAGCGGCCGGATCGTCCTTCTGGCGGAGGGGACGGCCGAGGCGCAGGCCAAGCCCCTCCTGCCGGCCCGGCACGAGAAGATCGTCGAGATGCCGCAACGGCCGCACCCTCCGCGGCCTCCCGGCGTCCCGGCTCCGCACGTCACGCTGGCGGCGCCGCCCGTGCCTCCCGAGCCGCCGGCGACTCCCGACTTCGGTCGGCCGGTCGTCCGGGGCGACGTCGCGGGGGACTTCGTCGCGACCGACGTCCAGGGCGACGTCCGGCTCGGGCGGGTCGCCGGAAAGGTGAAGGTCGCGACGCAGTGGGGCGAGATCCGCGTCGCGTCCGCGGGACGGGGAGCCGAGCTCTCGACGGCCGGAGGGGAGATCTCCGTCGACGCCGTGACCGGAGACCTGACGACCACGACGATGGGCGGCGAGATCCGCGCCGGAAGCGTCTCGGGCGACGCGCGCCTCTCGACGAGCGGCGGTGACATCGTGGTGAAGGCCGCCGGCGGGTCCGTCACGGCCCGAACCTCGGCGGGCGACATCACGCTCCGGAGAGTCCGAGGACCCGTCGTCGCGCAGACGTCGGGCGGCACGGTCTTCTGCGAGATCGTCTCGGCCGAGAAGCCCGGTGTCGAGGTGGCGACCGGAGGCGGCGACGTGACGCTGGTCCTCCCGGCCAACTACCGGGGCGACGTGGACGTCCGCGTGACGGGCGTCGACTCCGAAGGGGACTACATCCTGTCGCAGTTCCCCGGAATTGCCGTCGTCAAGCGCGAGGGGACCCAGCGGGCCGAGGGGAAGCTCGGCGGGGGCGGCCCGAAGATCTCGGTCCGCTCGGCGGCGGGCGTCGTCCGGATCAGGAAAGGACCCGTCGCACCCTGAGGGGGTGGAAGATCCGTCCGGGTCGCGTCGTGACCTAAACTACGGACATGGGCAGTGTGAGCACGCCGGGCGTTCCGAAGCCGCCCGTTCCGCTTCCGCCGGAAAGCGAGGGGGAGCCGACTTCCCCGGACGCCTCCCTATCTGCACAGACGACGCGGCGCATCCGGATTCCGGAGAAAAAGATGCCGCTCGGCCCGAAGCTCAGCACGATCTTCGGGGCGATCCTCGCCGTCGCCGCCCTCGCCTGGCTCATCCTCCGGCCTCCGCAGCGCCTTCCCCTCGTGTCGCTTCCCAAGTACGTCACCTTCGAGGCGAACCTCGAGCAGGGCTCGCCCCTCGACTGCCGGGCGAAGGGGTGCCTCCTCGTCCTCGTGGGGACCGATGCGAGGGCCCAGGGAGGCATCCCGTCGGCCGTCGAGCTGGCCCGGATGCTCGAGGAGCAGGGCGTGGAGACGACGTTCGTCGTGACCGGCGACGCGCTGAAGGAGTGCACGCGGGTGGCGCGAGCGTTCCGCCGCCCCGTTCTCCTCGATCCGGACGGGCAGCTCCAGAAGGCGATGGGGATCGAGCGGCTCCCGTACTGGATCGTCCACGACCCGGCCGGAAAGATACTTTATCGAAGCGACGAGACGATGACGCACCCGCAGGTCCTCCGCGAAGCGGGCCTCTGAGGTGGCCGCCGCGCGGAACGTCCTCGTCACGGGAGGAGGAAGCGGGCTCGGCCGGGCCGCCGCGATCCGCTTCGCCCGCGAGGGGGCGCGCGTGGCCGTCTGCGGGCGGCGCGAAGGGCCGCTGACGGAGAGTCTCGAGCTGCTGCGTGCGGCCGGAGCCGCCGAGGCCCGCGCCGTCTCGTGCGACGTCCGGTACGACGACGACGTGGCGAAGATGGCGGCGTCGCTCCACGGGGCGTGGGGGGCCTTCGACGTCGTCGTGAACAACGCCGCGGGCAACTTCGTCTGTCCGGCGGAGAAGCTCTCGCCCAACGGGTGGCGTGCCGTCATCGAGATCGTTCTGAACGGCACGTTCTTCGTCTCGCGGGCGTTCGGCCTCGCGATGATCGAGGCCCATGCCGCGGACGGCCGGCCCCGGAGCTTCGTCAACGTCGTGGCGGACTATGCGTGGGGCGCCGGGCCCGGCGTCATCCATTCGGCCTCGGCGAAGGCCGGCGTCCTCGCGATGACCCGGACCCTCGCCGTGGAGTGGGCGCGCTTTGGCATCCGCGCGAACGCCGTGTCGCCGGGGCCGTTCCGCTCCGAGGGGACGGACAGGAACCTCTGGCTGGACGACAGGCTCGCCTCGGAGGTCCGCGAATCGATTCCGATGCGCCGGTTCACCACGGCCGAGGAGGTTGCCGAGGCGATCGCCTTCCTCGCCGACGAGGCGCGCGCCGCCTATGTCACCGGAGCCTGCCTCCCGGTGGACGGCGGTCACTGGCTTTCGGGCACACACCTCGGCTTCCTTTCCGCGCTCGCGCGCGGAGCTCCCACCCCGCGGTGACGAAAGGAGACCCCATGGCGGCTGGAAAACCCGGTCCGGTGATTCCGGAGAAATATGCGAAGGCGCTCGGCGAAGACGACCCGGTCGAGGTGATGGCCGATACGCCCGGCCGGCTGCGGCGGCTGGTCCGTGGCCTCACGGAGAAGCAGCTCGCGAAGAAGCCCGCGCCGGGGAAATGGTCGATCCGGGAGGTCGTCGCGCACCTGGCCGACGGCGAGGTGATCCTCGGGAGCCGCTATCGGCTCATCGGGGCCCACGACCGGCCGCCCATCGCGGGATACGACCAGGACGCCTTCGTCGAGATGCTGGGCGTGGCGTCCGCGGCGACGGCCGACCTGATCGACGACTTCGCGATGGCCCGCGCGGTCAACCTGGGCCTTCTCGAGCGCCTTCCCGAGGCCGCCTGGGACCGCGTCGGCCTTCACGCGGAGCGGGGCGAGGAATCGATCAGGAAGATGGTGCACATGTACGCCGGCCACGACCGCCATCACCTGCTCCAGATCGGGACGATCCGGACCGGCCTCTTTCCGAAGGCGGGAAAGCGGGCGTCCCGGCCGAAGAAGCCGGCCAGGGGAAGGCGGGCTGGAAAGCGATAACGCCGTGAATCTCGCGGCCGACACGTGGAGCCGGCGGCTTCGCGATGCGGCAGGCGGGCAGACCGTCCGTCAGCCGCGTGTCAGTCGCGCGGCGAGCCGCGCGAGCGGCGCGGCGCCCGGGCCGACGAAGCGAGAGGCGACGCCTCCGTAGAAGACCGACCGGAAGACCCGACTCCAGAGGAAGCGGGCGCGGGCGACGCGGCCGTACGCCGCGGCGTGAGCCCTCCGGAGCCCGACAGCGTCGAGGCGACCCGCGAGAAACTCGAGGATCGGCGGGGCGGCCGCCTCGCCCGTCAGGAGGGCGAGCGCCATGCCGGTCCCGGTGTACGGGTCGATGACTCCCGCGGCGTCTCCCGCGAGGAGGACGTCGCCGGCCTGGGCGCCGTGAGGGCCGAGGTGGACCGGCTCGGAGACGAGGACCGGCCCGCTCCCGGGTGCGAGCCCCGCGAGGTCCGCGTCGAGCGACGGGCTTTCCCGCCGCAGACGCGAGAGAAGTTCGTCGAAGTCG
Source organism: uncultured Acidobacteriota bacterium (assembly GCA_963801475.1). GTDB lineage: Bacteria > Acidobacteriota > Thermoanaerobaculia > UBA5066 > UBA5066 > DAOMFB01. The sequence goes on from CAWDEX010000001.1 coordinate 630,247, forward strand.
TGGTGCGCCGCCGCGGCGACGGCCGGCGTCGCGAGCGCGGCGAGGTTCACGGCGCCTCCCTCCACCGGGGACAGGCCCAGATAGCCCCCGGCGAATAGGTGGAGGACGGCGCGTCCCGCGAGACGCGAGCCGTCGCCGACGAGCTGCTTGCCGAATCCGATGAGGGACGGCTCGCGTCGGAAGAAGCCGCGTCCCAGCCGGCCGTCCAGCGGGCCGAAGCGCCCCCAGGCGCCCAGGACGACGCGGGCCGCCAGATCTCCTCCCGCGGACCTCACCCGGAACGTCTCGCGGAGGCTTCCGTCGACGGACTGGACGATGGTGTCGAATCGGAACCGGGCTCCCTGCCGCCCGGCCGCGGCCGCCGCGAGGGCGTCGAGCCGCATCCGCGAGAGGGAGAGGACCGGCGCCGGAAGGTCCGCCTCGACTCTCCGGCCGTCACGCTTCACGAGGGCGAACCGCCGGATCGTCTCGGCTCCCGCGGCTCGGAGCGCTTCCTGCGCTCCCATGCGCGCGAGGACCGGCGTCGCCTCGGAGGAGAGAAACGACCCGCAGATCTTCGGGCGCGGGAAGAGGGCTTTCTCGAGGACGACGACGGCCGCGCCCCCCCGGGCGAGGGCTGCCGCCGCCGCGCTCCCGGCGAGGCTTCCGCCCACGACGGCGACGTCGAAGAGGCTCTCGGTCACGGGCGCGTCCAGACGAGCTGCCAGACGAAGGGACCGGCCCGGCGGACGGTCGCGCCCGGGAGGACGGACCGGGCGAGCGACGCGATCTCGGGGCGTGTCCACGCCTGAAGGACGCTCGCACGCCCGTCGAGCGTCGAGATCCGTGTCCGGAAGGCCAGCGGGCCGATGAGGGAGATGAGTGCATGCGCGACCCGGTGGCGCGAGAGGTCGAAGGCGACGACGGCCTTCCCGGCGACGCGACGCGATTCGAGCAGGAGGGCCCGGAGCTGGTCCTCCGAAAAGTGGTGGAGAAAGAGGGTCGAGAAGACCACATCCACGCTCGCGTCGGCGAAGGGGAGACGAAGCGCGTCACCGGCGGCGGCGAGAGAGCGGGGCGCGAGGCGTGCGTGGGCGAGTTTCCGGTCGAGGCCGAAGACCTGCAGCGTCTTCCCGCGGCGGCCGAAGGCCGCCACGAGATCGCGCCCGACGTGTCCCGATCCGCAGCCGAGGTCGAGGAGGGAGAGTCTCCGGCCGGTCGCTCCGGCGATCCGCTCGAGCAGGGGTAGGAGCCGCCGCCCGAGGATGAAGCGCCCGCCGAGGTTCCGGTGGACCCACTCGATGTCGGAAAGGCTCGCCTCGGCCTCGTCCGCGGGGACGTCGCCGTCGAGGATCTCCTCCGCGGGAGCACGCTCCGGCAACCAGAGGCTCATGGCGGGAGCGCGCGACCGTTCCGGAGGACGAGCGCGGAGTTCTTCGACCCGAAGGCGATCCCGTTCACGAGGGCGAACTCGACCTCGGCCTTCCGGATGACGTTCGGAACGTAGTCGAGGTCGCATTCGGGATCGGGCGTTTCGAGGTTGATCGTGGCCGGGAGGAAGCCCTCCGCCATGCCGACGAGCGTCGCCGCGACGCCGGCCGCGCCCGAGGCGCCCTGCGGGTGTCCGATCTGGCTCTTGACGCTCGAGCCCGGGATCGCGCGCGCCCGCTCGCCGAGGGCGAGCTTCACCGCGCGGGTCTCGATCCGGTCGTTCAGGGCCGTGGAGGTGCCGTGGTACTGGACGTAGCCGACGTCGGCGGGGGAGAGGCCGGCGTCCTCGATCGCCTCGCGCATGGCACGCGCCGGCTCCTCGCCGGACTCGTCGAGGCGGACGCGGTGGTAGGCGTCGCAGGTGGAGCCGTAGCCGAGCACTTCCGCCCAGATCCGGGCGCCGCGGGCGCGGGCGCGGCCGAGATCCTCGAGGACGAAGAGCCACGCTCCCTCGCCGAGGACGAATCCGTCGCGCCCTGCGTCGAAGGGACGGCTCGAGCGGCCGGGGCGGTCCTGCCAGGCCGTCGAGAGGATCTTCATCAGGGCGAAGCCCGTCATGATGCCGGGCGTGATGACGGCGTCCGCGCCGCCCGTCAGAACGAGGTCGCGCTCGCCGTGGGCGATCGCCTTCGCGGCGTAGGCCATCGCGTCCATGGAGGAGGTGCAGCCCGTCGAGACGACGTGGGACGGCCCCTTCAGGCCGAAGCGCATCGAGATCTCCGAGGAGAGCGTTCCGATCGTCCCGGTCGGGATGGAGTAGACGGACGCCTTCTTCAGGTCGCCGCGGTACCAGTGCCCGTACATCTTCTCGAAGAACTCGACCGGACCGCCCCCCGAGCCAAAGACGACGGCGAAGCGGCGCCGCGCCTCCGGGGAGAGATTCTCGGGGTCGAGGCCTGCGTCGGCGAGCGCCTCCTCGGACGCCGCGAGGGAGAGCGGGACGACGCGCGCGACGTGGCGGAGCTCGGAAGGCGGCATCACGGAGGCGGGGTCGAACCCCGCCACCTCGGCGGCGATCCGGACGGGGAGGTCCGACGGATCGAAGAGGGAGATCCGGGAGACGCCCGGGCGCCCTTCGCAGAGCCCACGGGCGAACGCCGCGCGCCCGATGCCGATCGGCGTCATGCAGCCGAGGCCGGTGACGGCGACGCGGCGCCGGCCGCCGGTCACTCCCAGGCCCCGAGCGTCGTCTCGGCGGACGGGAGGACCACTCCGATGCGCTCGCCCGCGGCGAGCCTCACGCCGGGCTCGAGAACCATGAGCCCGTCGGCCCGCGCGTGCGCGACGACGTCGTGGCTCCCCCGGGTCGGGATCGCCTCCACCATCAGGCGGCTCCCGTCCCGTGAGAGCCGCGCCGGGTGGAAGACGCGCCGCGAGCCTCCGTTCGCGACCGGGCGGACGAGCGTCGCCGCCACCGCCGGCGGGAGCGCCGGCAAGAGGCCGGCGGCCTTCCGGAGCGCCGGGCGGACGAGGAGGTCGAAGGCGACGGCTGCGGAGACGGGGTTTCCCGGGAGCCCGAAAACGAGCGTGGAGCCCGCTTCGGCGAAGAAGACGGGCTTGCCGGGCTTCATGGCGACCCGGTGAAACCGCGGGCGGGCGCCGAGTTCCTCGAGGATCCCGGGCACGAGATCGAATTCCCCGGTCGACACGCCCCCTGTCGTCAGGAGGAGGTCGAGCCGGGACGCGAGGGCGGCACCGAGCGTCACGCGAAGCGCCCGCCGATCGTCGGCGACCGTGCCGAAGTCGAGGGCCTCGGCGCCGAAGCGGGAGAGCGCGGAGAAGAGGAGGGGCCCGTTCGTGTTCCGGATCTGCGCCGGGCCGGGGCGGCTCCCCGACGGGACGACTTCCTGTCCGGTCACGACGACGCCGGCACGCGCCCTTCTTACGACGCGGACGGCGTCCCGCCCCGCCGCCGCCGCGAGGACGAGGTCGGCCGGCGCGAGGCGGCGCCCCGCCGAGAGGAGGTTGTCGCCGGCGGCGAGCACTTCTCCCCGCCGCCGAACGTGCGCGCCCGGCTTCGGCGACTGAAGAAGCGTCACCATCCCCCCGTCCTCCTCGCGCGCCTCCTCCACCGGGACGATGGCGTCGCTTCCCTCGGGGAGCGGCGCGCCCGTCATCAGCTTCAGGGCGCACCCCCGGGGGAGCCGCCCGGCCGGGGCGCCCGCCCCCAGCGTTCCAGCGACCCGGAACCGCACCGGAGCGGCGGCAGCGGCCGCGGCAGGCACCGCCCAGCCGTCCATGGCCGTCGTGTCGAACGGCGGGAGGTCGAGGTCGGCGACGACGACTTCGGCGAGGACCCGTCCCGCGGCGGACGCCAGCGGCACGGTTTCGGTGCCGAGGGGAGATGCCGCCTCGATCACGTGCGCGAGAGCTTCGTCGAAAGAGATCACGCCGGCATCCTAGCAAGCGCGACGTGGCCTCACGACGGACGGCGGCCGTGTGATTAGAATCCCGGCCATGTCCTCCGAGAGGTTCCAGTACCAGGGCGACCTGTCGGAGAAGCCCCTGCCCGAGATCCTCGAGACGGTCTATCGCTATCGCGTCCCCGGCGTCGTGACGGTCGTGCGCGAGCAGGTCGAGAAGCGGATCTACATTCTCGGTGGACACGTCGTCTTCGCCACGTCGTCGGACCGGATCGACTCGCTCGGGAGCCACCTTCGAAGGTCGCGCCGGATCAACACGGCCGAGCACCTCCTCGGCGAGAAGGGGCTCGTCGAAGCGGGCGGGAACCGGCGCTATGGGGCCGTGCTCGTGGAGCAGGGGTTGCTGTCTGACGACGAGCTGCGGGCGGCCGTCACGGAGCAGGTGAAGGAGATCCTCTGGTCGGTCTTCGACTGGGAGAGCGCCCACGTGACCTTTCAGGCGGGGCCGTCCCGCTCGGACGAGGCCATCCGCCTCGACATCCCGACGCCGCAGGCGATCCTGGACGGCGTGAAGCAGATGAAGGATTCGAAGCGCTGCGTCGGACGGCTCGGCCCCTCGTGGTCGATGTTCGAGAAGGGGAGCGAGACGCCGGAGCGACTGGAACTCTCGCTCTCTCCGGCCGAGAGGCTCTTCCTGGGACGCGTCGATGGGACCCGCTCGCTCCGCGACCTCGTGGGGCGGGGGCCGGGAGATGTCGCAGAGAACGCGAGAATCCTGTACGCTTTCTGGATCCTGAAGCTGATCGTGCGCCGCGACCTGACGAGCGGCATCCGGAAGCTTCAATGGCGGACCGGCTCGGGCAGCTTTCCGGCGTCGGGAAGCGGAAGCTGACGGCGGAACCGGTTCGCGGCGAGGGAGAAGGCCATGCCCCTGCATGAGTACCTCTGCACGTCCTGCGGCCGGACGTTCGAGGCGATCCAGAGCTTCGGCGAGGCGCCCCTCGCCACCTGCAACCGTTGCGGCGGCGGCCTGAAGCGGCTGATCTCGGCCCCGGCCGTGCAATTCAAGGGAGGCGGCTGGTACGTCAGTGACTACGGACGCTCGGGCTCCACCTCGAAGAACCCCGAGGCCGGAAAGTCCGAAGCCGGAAAGTCCGAGCCCGAAAAGCCCGCGGGCGGAAAGTCCGAGGGCGGAAAGCCCGCGGGCGGGGCGAAGGAGGCGCCGTCCTCCGGCGACGCCACGCCGGCCCCCCCGAAGAAGGACTCCTGAGAGACCCTCTCGTGGGCCGCGCCGGATCCCGCCCGATGGCCGTACCGCTCGCGGCGGTCCTGCTCGTTGCGGCGACCGCGTCGGGTGCCTCGCCCGAGCCGGAGAAGGCCGGCGGCGCCTGGCTCCGGTATCCACTGCCGGGAGCCGAGGTCAAGGCGCTCGTGGCCGATCCGTCCGCCCCGGAGACCTTCTGGCTCGGTACGGCACAGGGGGGGCTTTACCGCTCGACCGACGGGGGACGTTCGTGGGCGCCTCCGTCTCCCGGCGCGCTCTTCCCGGGCTACGTCGTCACGGCGCTCGTCCCCGACCCGGTCCGGCCGACGGTCCTCTGGGTGGGACTGACGGGCCTCGTCCGCGGCGGGCGCCTCCTGGTCACGGAGGACGGCGGCGCCTCGTTCGCGGAGAAGCGCCGCTGGGAGGATCGGGCCGGATCGCGGGCGGTGGCGGTGGCGGCGCTCGACGGCCGGCGGGTGGTCGTCACCGGCGGCGACGCGGACCTCGAGATCTCGGAGGACGGCGGGGTCACGTGGCGGAGCTCGACGCCGCCGCTCGATCAGGGCTCCGGAATCTCCCACGTCTCGTTCCACCCGGGGCGCCCGGGCCTTCTGTTCGCCGGCACGTTCCGGCACCCGTTCCGCTCGACCGATCTCGGGCGGACCTGGACGCGGATCGCCGCAGGGATGGTGGAGGACACCCAGGTCTTCGACCTCGATTTCGCGCCGGGAAATCCCGACGAGTTCTGGGCCGCCACCTGCGGTTGGGTCTACCGGACGACGGATGGCGGCGCGAACTGGGTCCGGTACCGCGAGGGGCTCTCCGACCGGCGGACGCACGTCGTCCGCATCGATCCCCGCGACCCGGACCGGATCCTGGCCGGCACGACCGGGGGCCTCTTCGAGAGCCGCGACCGCGGGAAGAACTTCCGGCGGATCACGCCCGATGTCGTCGTGAACGCGCTCCTCTTCGACCCGCGCCGCCCCGAACGGATCCTCCTGGGGACCGAGTCCGAAGGGGTTCTCGTGTCCGAGGACGGCGGCGCGAGTTTCACGAGCGGGGCGCGCGGCCTCGGGGAGGCGCGTCTTACGGCCGTCGCAGCGGCCGGCGACGGGCGCGTCGTGGTGGCGCGCGCCGCCGACGGGCCGTCGGGGGGGCTTTGGCGCGTCGACGTCGCGACGGGCGGGGCCGAGCGGCTTCCCGGCTCGCCCCCCGCGACGGTTCTCGCGCTCGTGTCGGTCCGCGGGCGTCTCGTGGCGACGACCCCGGAGGGGATCTTCTCGGCCGACAGCGCGGGCGGACTGTGGGCGAGGACGCTCGCGCACCCGGGGCGCAGCCTGTCCGTCGACGGACCCTCGGTCGCCGCGGCCACGGACGCGGGTGTCTTCGAGAGCCGGGACGCCGGACGGACGTGGACGCGGCTCGGGGGACTTTCCGGGCGCGTGGCCGCGCTCCGCCGCGTCCGCCCCGCCTCCTCCGGCCCGGCTCTTCTCGTGGCCGACACCGGCCGCGAGGCGTTTGCCTGGGAAGGAAGGGAGTGGGTTCCGGTGGGCGTCTCCGGCGCCGCGGGGCCGCTTTCAGGAGGCTTCGGCCGTCCGCGCACCTTCCGCCGGCCCGTCGCACTGGGCGTCGAGATCGACGAGGACCGGGGCGTCTTCGTCTTCCGCTCCGCCGACGGGGTCGCGGTGCAGGGATCGCTGCCCGAGCCGGGTCTCCGCGTGGCCGGCTGGGCGGGAGATCCGCGCAGCGCGCCGGGCCTCTTTCTCGCGACGGTCGGCCGGGGCCTGTTCCGGTTCGTGCCGGACGCGCCGACCGCGCGCTAGCGTCCGGGGACGTCGGCGAAGCGGACCTTTGCCCCGCGGACGAGTCCGCTCTTTGCGGCGACGCCGGCGTTCAGCTCGAGGACGGCGTCCGACGCGGCCGCCGGAGGGTAGGACGGGCAGGGGTCCGCGGCGCACGGAGGGACGTTCGCGAGGACGTCGACGACCGTTCCGTCCTTCGTCAGGTGGACGATGTCGAGCGGGAAGTGGCAGTTCTTCATCCAGAACGGACGGAGCTCGATCCCGTCGAAGAGGAACAGCATTCCGGCGTCCGCCGCGAGCGACTCGCGGAACATCAGCCCTTGCGTCCGCTCGGCTTCCGTCACGGCCAGCTCCACGCGGACGACGGCACCCGACGGAAGGAAGACGCGAGGCCCTGCGGGCGCGGCCGTGCCGGCGGGCGCGGGTTCGGATCCCGAGGGGGCGCAGGCGAGCAGCGCGAGCCCGAGCGACAGCGCCGCGAGTCGGGCGCTCATTCCCGCCCGGTCGGCGTCTCGGCGCGCTCGTCCACGACCTCCTCGCCCTCGCGCCGGATCCCGTACTTCTTCGCGTAATAGCGGAAGGAGCGCTCGGACATCCGGAGAAGCTCCGCCGCGCGGATCTGGACGCCGCCCGTCCGCTCGAGCGCCTGCTGCATGAGGCGCTTGCCGAGCCACTCGACGTACCGCTCGAGGTCGATCCCTTCGGAGGGCAGGTCGATCCCCTCGAGGGAGGCGGCGGGGGGGAGGCCCGCGGGGTGAAGGAACGGCTCGGGAAGGGAGTTCGTCGTGATGACGTCCGACGGCTCGAGGGCGACCGTCCGCTCGATGAGGTTCTCCAGCTCGCGGACGTTGCCGGCCCAGCCGTGGGCCTCGAGGAGCCGCATCGCCTCCGTGGAGATCTTCTTTTCCGGTATCCCCTGTTCCCGGGCGACCTTGCGGAGAAAGTGGCGGACGAGGTAGGGAATGTCCTCGCGCCGGTCGCGGAGCGGCGGGATCGGGAGGGGGATGACGTTGATCCGGTAGTAGAGGTCCTCCCGGAAGCCCCCGTCCGCCACCTTCTTGGCGAGGTCCTTGTTCGTCGCGCAGATGATGCGGACGTCCACCGGCTCCTCGGCGTTCCCGCCGACCCGCCGGATGACGCGCTCCTGAAGGGCCCGGAGGAGCTTCACCTGCATCGTCAGCGACGTTTCGCCGATCTCGTCGAGGAAGAGCGTTCCCCCCTCGGCCTCCTGGAAGAGTCCCTTCTTCTCCTTGATGGCGCCGGTGAAGGCCCCCTTCTCGTGGCCGAAGAGCTCCGACTCGAGGAGGCTCTCCGGCATCGCGCCGCAGTTGATCGAGACGAAGGGCCGGGGGGCCCGGACCGAGGCCTCGTGGATGGCGCGGGCGATCAGCTCCTTGCCGGTGCCCGACTCGCCGGAGATGAGGACCGTCGACGACGTCTTTCCGATCCGGTCGACGAGATCGAGCAGGACCCGCATCTTCCTCGAGACGCCGACGACGCCGTGCGAGGCCTTGTCGATCCGCTCCTTGAGGGCGACGTTCTCCTCGGCGAGGCGCTTCCGCTCGAGGGCTCGCGCGACGACGTGCTTCATCTCCTCCACGTCGAACGGCTTCGAGATGTAGTCGTACGCCCCGGCTTTCAACGCCTCGATGGCGGCTTTGGTCGTCGTGTAGGCCGTGATCATCACGACGGGAACGGAGGGCGCGAGTTCGCGGCTCCTCTTGAGGATCTCGAAGCCGCTCCCGTCGGGCATCTTCACGTCGGTCAGAACGAGGTCGGGCCGGCCGGCCTCGAGCTGTGCGAGGCCCTCGGTGCAGGAGCGTGCGGTGGTGACGCGGTAGCCTTCGTTCCGGAAGACGATCGACAGCATCTCGACGATGCCGGCCTCGTCGTCGACGATCAGGAGGTCGGGGCCCGGCGACGTCGTCACGCGACCTCCCGGGCGGGGAGCGAGGCGGCGCCCGTCGCCGGAAGCGAGATCGTCACCGTCGTCCCGCGGTGCGGCTCCGTCTCGACGTCGATCCGCCCTCCGTGCTCCTCGACGATCCGGTAGACGATGGCGAGGCCGAGCCCGGTGCCGCCGGGGAAGCTGTGGGCGAACGGCGTGAAGAGCCGGTCGCGCTCCTCGGCCGACATGCCGCGTCCCTCGTCGGCGAAGGAGACGGTCCAGCTGCCGTCCTCGAGGCGCGCCTTGACGGCGAGGCTTCCCCCGGCCGGCATCGCCGCCACGGCGTTGCGGGCCACGTTCCAGAAGATCTGCCGGAGCTGTCCCGGGTCGGCGGCGAGAACGGCCGACGGCGGGTCGAGGTCGACGGCGATGGTATGCCGGGGCGAGATCTCGTCACTGTGCGCGAGGAGCGTCAGGACGTCGCGCAGCGCCGCGGTCGCGTCGACCGCCTCGACGGCGCGCTCGCGCGGCCGGACGTAGCGGAGGAAGTCCTCGAGGATCCGTGCGAGGCGCTGGGACTCGGTGACGACGATGTCCATCAGCTTCAGCTCCGCCGATCCGGGAGCGACCATCCCTTGCAGCACCTGGACGGATCCCGAGATGGAGGCGAGGGGGTTTCGTATCTCGTGCGCGATCCCCGCCGCGAGCTCGCCGACGGCGGCCATCTTCTCCTTCAGCCGGACCTCTCCCTCCAGCTTCTTCAGGCGGGTCAGGTTCTGGAAGATCAGGATGCGCCCGGTGGCGCGGCCGGACGGGTCACGGAGGGGGCTCGCGGAAACGCCGAAGAAGGCCTCGCTCCCTCGCGTCGGGCGGACGGCCTCGAACCGGAGGGCTTCCCCCTCGGTCGCGCGGATCCGCTCCCAGCCGGCCGGGTCGAGGAGGCCGGTCGCGAGCACGGACCGTCCGACCACGTCGACGGCGGCCAGGTCGAGGAGGTCCGTCGCCGCGCGGTTGGCATAGGTGACGAGGCCGTCCAGATCGGCGGTCAGGACGCCCGAGGACATCGAGGAAAGGACGGAAGCGTGGAGCGCCTGCAGCCGGGCGATCTCGCCTTTCCGGCGTTCGAGGTCGCGCCGGGCATCGCGGAGCTTCTCCGACGCCGCGGAGACGAGCAGCCCCGTGCCGGCGAAGGCCGCGAGGTTCAGGGCGACGTTGCCGACGAGCGTGGCCACGGGCCAGTGGCGCGGACCCTCGAGGGACGGCACCGCGCCCCAGTACATCAGGTCGACCAGGACCGTGTAGAAGACGGCGGCGAGGCCGGCCGTGCTCAGAGCGCCGCGCCGTCCGCGGAGGATCGAGGCCGCGGCGACGATGGCGAGGTAGAGGAACGTGAACGAGGAATCGGGGCCGCCCGAGATCCAGACGAGCCCGGTGACGACGACGAGGTCGCCGAGGAGCTGAAGCCCGGCGTTCGCTTCGGCCGGGATCCTCTCCAGCGAGAGAAGGGACCCCACGGAGAGCGAGCAGGCGAAGGCGACCAGGTAGTAGATGAGGTTGAGGGGGAGCGAGACGTCGAACGTGATCTGGATGAGGAACGCCGAGAACATCAGCGTGAAGACGACGATGAGGCGCAGGGACGCGTAGCTGCGAAGCAGGGACCGGAGTGCGGCCGAGTCTTCCGCGGGGACCGGGTTCACACCGGAATTCTAACGTCGGCGGGCGCCGGCGGCCTCTACTGGAGCTTTCCGATCAGGTCGAACATCGGCATGTACATCGCCACGATGATCGTGCCGATGACGGTGCCGAGGATCGCGATCATGATCGGCTCCATGAGTTTCATCAGGCCCTCGACCGCGTTGTCCACCTCGTCCTCGTAGAACTCGGCGATCTTCGTCAGCATGGCGTCGAGCGCGCCCGTCTGCTCGCCGACGCTGATCATCTGGACGACCATCGACGGGAAGACCTTCGTCTCGGCCAGCGGCTCGGCGATCGTGCGGCCCGCCTCGACCGACTTCCGGACTCCCATGATGGCGTCTTCGATGATGGCGTTGCCGGCCGTGCGGGCCGTGATCTCGAGCCCGTCGAGGATCGGAACGCCCGACGAGGTCAGGGTCGCCAGGGTCCGGCAGAAACGGGCCACGGCGATCTTCCTCATGATGTCGCCGAGGACGGGGAGCTTGAGGACGATTCCGTCGATGACGCGGCGCCCGCGGTAGGTGGCGTAGTAGCGCTGGAGGAAGAAGCCGAGCGCGACGAAGCCGGCCACGATGAAGATGATGTAGCTCGCGACGAAATTCGACGCCTTGATCACCATCCGGGTCGGGAACGGGAGCTGGGCGCCCAGGGCGGCGAAGAGGGAGGCGAAGGTCGGGATGACCTTCCACAGGATGATGAAGACGACGATCGCGGCCACCGCGAGGACGGAGACCGGGTAGATGAGCGCCGTCTTGACCTGTCCCTTGAGCTTGACGGCCTTCTCGATGTAGGTCGAGAGGCGCCGGAGGATCGTATCGAGGATACCTCCGGCCTCGCCGGCGGCGACCATGTTGACGTAGAGGTCGTCGAAGGCCTTCGGGTGCTTGCGCATCGCCTCGGCCAGCGACGAGCCGGCCTCCACGTCCTGGCGGACGGCGAGGATGATCTTCTGGAAGAGGCGGTTGTCCTGCTGGCCGCCCAGGATCTCCAGGCACTGCACGAGGGGGAGGCCCGCGTCGATCATGACCGAGAACTGGCGCGTGAAGACGGCGAGCCGCTTGGAGTTCACCTTCCCGGGACCGATCCGCGGTATGGCGAACTCCTTCCCCTTCTCCTTGACGGTCGTGACGTCGATCTGCCGTCGCCGGAGGTCGGCGATGGCCATGTCCTTCGAGTCGGCGACGAGAACGCCGCCGGTGACGACCCCCTGCCGCGTCTTGCCCTTCCAGACGAACTGGGCCATTCCGAATCCTCCTCGGCCGTTCAGCCGCGCCGCGCCGCGGGCGCGGCGGAGCCGGCCGTCTGCGCCCCGGGCACGCCGGCGCCGCGCTGGATCATCTCGATCAGCTCGTCCGGGAACGACGACATGGAGACGGCCAGCTCCTGGGAGATGACGCGCCGGTGGACGAGCGTGGCGAGCGACTGGTTGAACGTCTGCATCCCGAACTTGCTCTGGCCCGTCTGCATCATCGAGTAGATCTGGTGCAGCTTGTCCTCGCGGATGAGGTTCCGGATCGCCGGCGTCGGGATCATGATCTCCATGGCGAGACAGCGGCCGCGCCCGGAGGCGCGCGGCAGGAGCGTCTGGCAGAGGATCCCCTCCAGCACGAAGGAGAGCTGCGCCCGGACCTGCGGCTGCTGGTTCGCCGGGAACGCGTCGATGATCCGGTTCAGGCTCTGGACGGCGCTGTTCGTGTGAAGCGTGGCCATCGTCAGGTGGCCGGTCTCGGCGATCCGGAGCGCGCACTCCATGGTCTCGAGATCGCGCATCTCGCCGACGAGGACGATGTCGGGGTCCTCGCGGAGGACGGCCCGGAGCGCGTTCGGGAACGAGTGGGTGTCCGCGTGGAGCTCGCGCTGGTTCACGATGCAGCGCTTGTGCGTGTGCAGGAACTCGATCGGGTCCTCGATCGTCACGATGTGGCGCGGCTGCTCCCGGTTGCACTTGTCGATCATGGTCGCGAGCGTCGTCGACTTGCCCGAGCCGGTCGGCCCCGTGACGAGGATGAGGCCGCGCGGCTTCGTGCAGAGCGTCTCCACGATCGGCGGGACGCCCAGCTCCCTGAAGCCGAGGATCTCGTAGGGAATCTGCCGGAAGACGCCCGAGACGGCGCCACGCTGCAGGAAGACGTTTCCGCGGAAACGGGCGAGGCCCTTGACGCCGAAGGAGAGGTCGAGCTCGAGGTTCTCCTCGAAGCGGTGCTTCTGGACGTCCGTCAGGATGGAGTAGATGAGCTGCTTCGTCTCGGGAACCGTGAGCGGCGGGAAGTCCAGCGGCGCGAGGTCGCCGTCGACGCGGATCATCGGCGGCGAGTTCGTCGTGATGTGAAGATCCGAGCCCCCGCGCTCCACGAGCGTCTTCAGGAGCTGGTGCAGAGTCGCTCCCATCAGGTTCCTCCGGTCGGACGAGTCCGCCGTAATGATACGCGACGGGCTAGAGGACCGTCTCCCGGACGACCTCCTCGATCGTCGTGACGCCTTCCTTGATCTTCACGAGGCCCGAGCGGCGGAGGGAGAGCATCCCCTCCTCGATCCCCTTCCGCTTGATCTCGATCGAGGACGCGCCGGAGAGGACCATCTCCCGGATCTCCTCGGAGATCTCGAGGACCTCGATCAGCGCGACGCGCCCCTTGTAGCCGGTGTTGTTGCAGCGCTCGCAGCCCTTCCCCTTCATCACCTGGACCGACTTGGCCTCCTCCGGCGAGAAGCCGAGCGAGACGAGGACCTGCGGCGCGACCTCGGTCGGGCCCTTGCAGTTGGTGCAGACGCGGCGGATCAGGCGCTGGGCCGCGATGAGGATGACCGAGGTGGCCACGAGGTAGGGCTCGATCCCCATGTTCATGAGCCGGTTGATCGTGGAGGGGGCGTCGTTCGTGTGGAGGGTCGAGAGGACGAGGTGTCCGGTCAGGGCGGCCTTCACGGCGATCTCGGCCGTCTCGAAGTCCCGGATCTCGCCGACGAGGATGATGTTCGGGTCCTGCCGGAGGAAGGAGCGGAGCGCCGCCGCGAAATTCAGCCCGATGGCGTCCTTCATCTGCACCTGGTTGACGCCCGGCAGGTTGAACTCCACGGGGTCTTCGGCGGTCATGATGTTCGTCTCGGGTGTATTGATCCGCGACAGGGCCGAATAGAGCGTGTTCGTCTTGCCGGAGCCGGTCGGGCCGGTGACTAGGACCATCCCCCAGGGGCGGAGGATCGCCTTCTCGAAGCGCGTCAGGCTTTCGCGCTCGAACCCCAGCTTCGTCATGTCGAGCATGAGGTTGTCCTTGTCGAGAAGGCGGCAGACGATCTTCTCGCCGAAGAGCGTAGGGAGCGTCGAGACGCGGTAGTCGAGTTCCTTCACCTTCCCGGCCAGCTTCATCTTGATCTTGATCCGGCCGTCCTGCGGAAGGCGCTTCTCGGCGATGTCGAGCTTCGCGAGGATCTTGATGCGGGACGCGATGGCTTCCCGGAGCTTCGGCGGCGGGTTCATCACCTCGTAGAGGATCCCGTCGATCCGGTACCGGACGCGGTACTCCCGCTCGTAGGGCTCGACGTGGATGTCGGAGGCGCCGCGCTTGATGGCGTCCGTGAGGATAATGTTCACGAGGCGGATGACCGGCGCCTCCTCGCCCTCCTCGGCGAGGCGCTCCAGGTCGATGGCCTCCTCCTCCTGGTCCTCGACGACCTCCAGGTTCGTGTCCTGGGTGTCGATCGCGGACATCTCCTCCATGACCTTCTTCAGCTCGAGGGCGCGGGTCGCGCCGTAGTGGCGGTCGATGGCGAGCTGCAGGCTCTGCTCGGAGGCGACGACCGGCTCGACGTTGTAGCCCGTCATGAACTTGATGTCGTCGAGGGCGAAGACGTTCGTCGGATCCGACATGGCGATCGTCAGCGTCGCGCCCGTCTTGTTGACGGGGAGGATGTTGTATTTCCGCGCGACGTCCGCCGCGACGAGCTTCAGGACGCTCGGGTCGATCTCGAAGTGCGTCAGGTTGATGGAAGGGACGCCGAACTGCGCGGACAGGGTCTCGGTGATGTCGTCTTCGGTGACGACGTTCAGCTTGACGAGGGCTTCGCCGAGCTTCAGACCGGAGGACTGCTGCAGCTTGATCGCCTCGTTCAGCTGGTCCTGATTGATGAGCTTCGCCTTCAGGAGGAGATCGCCGAGTCTCAGAGCCATCGCCGCGATTCTAGACCGGTCAGCCGCCGCCCCCCGGTTCGACCCGTTTGAGGCGCGCGGTGACCGAGCCGATCGGCAGGAGGGTCTGCGCCTTCACGGGCAGGCGGCGGGCGTCGTCGGAGAACCAGAGGAAGAGCCGGCCGCGGTTGTGGTCCTCCCCGCCGCTCCCGAGCATGGCGGGCTGCACCCGGACGGCCTCGAAGCTCCCGGCTTCCGTCTCGACGGTCTCTTTCTCCTGCACGTGAACGACGAGCCGGTAGAGCTTGCCGCGGGAGAACATGTCGAGCCGCACGTCGGTTCCCGGGGTCAGGGGCTGGGACCTCATGAAGTAGAAGGACGAGATGATGTCCGTGACGCGCTCGGGGAGCGGCGTCCGGTCGGTCCGCCAGCTTCCGACGCGCCGGACGAGGTCGAACTCCTCGACCTCGTCGGAGACGTAACGCCCCTCGCGCGCCCGCTTCTCGAAGCGGAGGGGCTGGAAGTCGCGCGCGTCCACCCAGGTTTCGTAGCGCGTGTTGACCGGGTAGAACTTCGACACGTACTCGTTCGAGACGGCGGTCAGGAGGAGGTGGTGGATCGGGACGCCGTCCGGTGAGGCCGTCCGGCGGGCCGAGAGCGTCATCTCGCCCCCCTCGATCCGGAGCCAGGCGATCGTGTAGACGAGCGTTTCTCCGGACTGGAAGGGGACCGGGAAGAGGCGATCCTTCGGAAGGTACTCCCGGTCCGCGACCGGGAGCGTCGAGGAGGGCGCCCCCGCGACGGCCGCGGCGAGGAGCGCCGCGAGCGCGAGGAGACCCCGCGCCCCGAAACGCCGCCGCTCAACCGAGGAGCCGGTCGATCTCCGCGAAAACCGCATCGGGCGGGACCCCCAATCCCCGGCCCGGATTGTAGTCGTCCCGAGGTACGCGAAGGACGGCGGTGCGCGGGCCGACCGGGCCGAACCGCGCCGGATCCGTGGGCCCGAACAGCGCCAGCGTCGGCACGCCGGCGGCGGCGGCGAGGTGGGTGGGGCCGGTGTCCGCGCCGACGAAGAGGGCCGCGCGGCCCGCGAGGCGGGCGGAGGAGGCGGGTGTCGTCGGGGGGGCCAGGAGGAGAATATCCTTCGAAAGCACCTGAAGGTCGCGCGCCCGGCTCTCTTCTCCGGGCCCCCAGCGGAGCGTCGGCGTCAGGCCCCGCGACGCGAGCCGCTCCGCCGTGGCGAGGACACCGTGCGCGCCCCATTCCTTCGCCCCCTTCGAGGAAAACGGCTGGAGCAGCGCGAACGGCCGGCGCCCGTTCCGCTCCAGCCAGGTATCGACGGCCGCGTCCGGTCGCCCCACGAGGTGGGAAACGTCCGGAACGCGGTCGAAGCCGCCGCGCCCCGCGACATACTCGGCGAGCGCCAGCATCCGGTCGAGGACGTGCGGCCGGTCGGCCGCCTCCACGCGCTCGTTCGTGACGAGGCAGTTCACGCGCTCCGTGGCCGTCCGCCATCCGAAGCCGACCTTCCGCGGAGCCCTCACTGCCGCGGTGACCAGCGCGCTCTTGAAAAGCCCCTGTGCGTCCACGACAAGATCGGGGCGAAGCTCCCGGCCCCTTCTCAGAAAAGCCTGGATCTCCCGCCGCGTCGAGCGCGCCACGAGGGAGCGCCGCCAGCCTCGCGTGTTCACAACGAGAACCTCGTCCACGTACGACGCGCCCTCGAGGAGCGGCGCGAGAGGGGGCTCCACGGCCCACGCGAGCGTCGTCCCGGGGTGTGCGGCATGGAGCGCCTTGGCCGCCGGAAGCGCGAAGACGACGTCGCCGAACGACGAGAGCCGGACGAAGAGGATCCGCATGCTCGGGGCGGACGTTACGCTATCCTTCGGTCATGTTGGAGTCGCCGGTCCTGGTCCTGAACCGCTCCTTCGCGGCCGTGACCCTGACCGACGTCAAGCGCTGCTTCACCCTCTTCTACAAGGGGCACGTCCGCGCCGTCCTTCCCGACTACACGACCTACGCCTGGGAGGCGTGGTGCGACGTCCCGGTCCAGCCCGAGGACGACGTCATCACGACGCCGAATCTGGTCCTCCGGATCCCGCGCGTCATCCAGCTCCTGTCGTGCGAGCGGCCGCCGCGTCCCGAGGTGAAGTTCTCGCGCCACAACATCTACATGCGCGACGGGAACCGGTGCCAGTACTGCGGCAGGCGGCACTCCACGTCGGAGCTCTCGCTGGACCACGTCGTTCCGATCTCCCGCGGCGGGCCGTCGAGCTGGGAAAACGTCGTCTGCGCCTGCCTGCCCTGCAACGTTAAGAAGGGGAACCGCCTCCCCGAAGAGGCGGAGATGAAGCTGCGGAAGCCCCCCGTGAAGCCCAGGGCGACACCGCTCGGCCTTCTGTCGCCCCACCGGATCCACCCGACCTGGAAGAACTTTCTCGACATTGCCTACTGGAACGTCGAGCTGAAATAGCCCGGCCGGGAGGGACCGGTTCGGTTTTCCTCGTAGCACGGAAAGGTGCACCCGTCTTGGCCACGCTTCTTGGCACCGTTCCCCGCCAAGTACCACAAGTGGCTCTGTAGGAACGACTTGGCCTCCTTTCGCACAACTCCTGACGCCGATGGCAGCGCGGTTGCGTGGAGCCTTGCGTCGGTTGACCCCGAGCCGGCCACAGATGAATGGGGAATCAGACGGAGGAATCAGATGAAGAAGACCCTCTCCACGCTCGTCGCGGTCGCCGTTCTCTCGCTGGGCTCGGCGTTCGCCCAGGAGGCCGCCAAGCCGGCTGCCGCCGCTCCGGCCACCGCGGCTGCGAAGCCGGCCGCTGCCGCCGAGAAGTCGGCCACCGACGCCGCCAAGTCGGCCACGGCTGCCGAGAAGTCGGCCTCGTCCGCCGAGAAGTCGGCCACGGCCGCCAAGTCGAGCGAGACGACCAAGAAGAAGAGCACCCACAAGTCGAAGAAGGCCTCGAAGTCGGCCACCGCCGCCGAGAAGTCGGCCGCGTCCGCCGAGAAGTCGGCCACGTCCGCCGAGAAGTCGGCCACCGCGGCGTCCAAGTCGGCCACCGAGGCCGCCAAGCCCGCCGTCGCCCCGGCTGCCAAGGCGCCCGAGGCTGCCAAGCCCGCGACGGCCCCCAAGCAGTAAGAAACCGAAAAACTCGAGCTTCACGACGCCCCGGCGCAAGCCGGGGCGATTCGTTTATGGGGGCTTCCGTTCAATCCAGACGCCAACGGTTGTGGAGCCAGAGCCACTGATCGGGCGCGCGGCGGACGACGCGCTCAACCTCGAGGTTCAGTCGGGCCGTGAGGGGGGCGGGCTGCCGCTCCTCCGGGGAAAGCGTCCGGACGTCGATGACGGCCCCGTACTCCATCCGGTAGCGGGCCGGACCGTTCCGCACGCAGAAGGCCGGGATGATCAGCGCCTCCGTCCGGTCGGCGAGGCGCGCGACGATCGAGGTGGTTGAGGCCGGCCGGCCGAAGAACGGCGCGACCACGGCGTCGGCGGTTCCTGCGTGCTGGTCCGCGAGGATGCCGACGCCGCCGCCGCGCTTCAGGACCCGGAGCATCTCCCGCGCCGCCTCGGCCTTGTAGATGACCGTGTTGCCGTTTCGCTCCCGGAAGCTCCGGATGAACGCCTCGAGGAGCGGGTTGTCGAGAGGACGTGCGATGACGGCGACCGGGACGCCGGCGGCCGCGGTCGCCAGAGCCGAATACTCCCAGTTTCCGAAGTGGGCGGTCATCAGGAAGAGGCCGCGCCCCGTGGCGAGCGCCGAACGGACCCGTTCCGCCCCGACGACCTCGATCCGCGCGTCGAGCGCCGCCTGGGGCTCGCCGAAGGTGTGCAGGAGGTCGGCCGCCACGCCGCCGAAGTGCTCGAAGACGGAGATCGAGAGGGCTTCGATCTCGTGGGGCCTCTTCTCGGGAAATGCCCGGGCGAGGTTCTCCTCCGCGAGGTCCCGCCTTCGGCGGTCGAGCGCCCGGTAGATCCGCCCGAGACGGCGGCCGACGGCTTCCGCCCGTTCCGCCGTTCCGCGGCGTGACACCGAAAGGAGAAGTCGCACGGCCGCCAGTTCCACCCGGTTGCGGAAGTTCGAGCGCCGCTTGGCCATGTCAGGAGGGCCGCCTCGAGAGGAGGGCGAGAAGATCGGAAACGAACGCGGGCTCGAGGACCTTCATCCGGACCGCGACCGTGTAGAGGGGAATCGGGCAGACGGTCTCGAGCTTCACGGCGTCCTTCTCCGTGGTGAGGACGGCCCCCGCGCCCGAGGCCTCCGCCGCCCGGACGATCCGGCCGATCTCCACCGGCCCGTACCGGACGTGGTCGGGGTAGGCCAGGAAGGTGGCGGGCGAAAGGCCCAGCGAGGCGATCGTCCGCTCGAACGCCTCGGGACGTGCGATCCCGGCGACGGCGACGAAGGGGACTCCCCGGAGATCCGTGACGCGCACGGGAACGCCCGGCGGTCCCGAGAGACCGAGAACCTCGGTTTCGGCGGCGTAGAGGGGGACGCCGGGCGCATGGCGGGCGACGAGCGCCGCCGCCGCCGCTGGATCCGCCTCTTCGCATCGCGTGACGACGATGAGGTCCGCCCGCGCAAGCGCCGCGAGCGGCTCGCGTAGCCTCCCGGCCGGCAGAAGGGCGCCCCCCGCGTCGGGGGCCGTGGCGTCGAGAAGGACGACGTCCGCGTCGCGGGAGAGCCCGACGTGCGAAAAGCCGTCGTCGAGCAGGAAGAGGGAGACGTCGGGCGCGATCTCGAGGCAGCGCGCGGCCGCGCGGATGCGGCGTGCGTCGGCGATCACGGGGACCCGGGGCAGCGCCCGGGCGAGCACGGCGGGTTCGTCTCCCGAGGCGGCGACGGGCGCGAGGGTTCCGGCGCCGTCCGAGACGACGACGAGGCCGCGGCTCTCGCGACGATAGCCGCGCGTCAGGATCGCGGGACGCTCCCCCCGGGCGAGAAGCTCCCCGGCGAGCCAGCGGACGAAGGGAGTCTTCCCCGCCCCTCCGGCGGCGATGTTCCCGACGGAGACGACCGGTCGCGCGGCGCGGTGGACGCGGAGCCAGCCGGCGCGGTAGAGCGCCAGACGCGCGCCGACCCCGGCGCCGTAGAGCGCGGCGAGCGGCCGGAGGAACGCGGAGGCGGTCAGGCGGCCTCCGACCGGAGCGAGAGAATCTTCTCGATGACACGCGCCGTCGCCCCGGCGTGGCGCGTGAAGAGCGCTCCGGCCGCCTCGGCGGCCCGACGGCGGGCTCCCTCGTCGCGAAGCAGCGCTGCGAGACGACGGCCGGCCCCTACGCCGTCCGCTGCCTCGAAGACCGCACCCCGCGCCGCCTCGAGGGTGGCGGCGATGTTCCGGACGGAGGGTCCGTGCACGACCGGCAGTCCGGCGCGGAGAGGCTCGAGGACGTTGTGCCCTCCCTTCGGGACGAACGTCCCGCCGAGGAGGGCCGCGTCACCGACTCGGTAGGACGAGGCCAGCTCGCCGATCGTGTCGAGGAGGAAGACGTCGGCCCGTTCGTTCTCGGCTTCCGGGTCGCTCCGGCGGACGACCGCGAGGCCCCCTTCCGACAGGCGCCGGCGGGCCTCTTCGAAGCCGGTCGGCTGCCGCGGCGCCGCCAGAAGGAACGCGTCCCCTCCGGCCGCACGGAGACTCCGGTACGCGGCCAGAAGGACCGGGATCTCGGCATCCGCGAGCGAGCCGGCGACCACCACGCCCCGTCCTGCCGCGAGGGCGCGGAGGCGCCGCGCGAAGGCGGGCTCCGGGGCGAGGGGCCGGTCGAGCTTCAGGTCGCCCGCCACGACGACGCGGGAGGCCGGGATGCCGGCCGCCACGAAGCGGGCTGCGTCGTCGGGAGTCCGGGCGGCGACGTGAGTCACGGCGGCGAGGGCTCTCCCCACGAGCGGTCCGACGAGGCGGAGACCCCTCAGAGAACCTTCCGAGAGACGGCCGTTCACGATGACGACAGGAACGTGGCGGCGGCCCGCCTCCGCGAGCGTGCGCGGCCAGAGCTCGGTTTCGACGAGCACGAGGAGTCCCGGACGGATCGCGTCGAAGAAGCGCCGGACGGACCTGCCGAGATCCAGCGGGAAGGGGCGGAGCGAGACGCCACTCGCGGGACCGAAGCGGGTCGGAAGAAGCGCCATGCCGGCCGGAGTCGTGGCCGAGACGAGGAGGGCGATCCCCGGAGCCCGTTCGCGAAGAGCCGTCGCGAGCGTGACGGCGATTTCGATCTCTCCGACCGATACGGCCTGGATCCAGACGTCGGCCGGAGACGGGTCGCGGCGCGGAAGGAGCCGCTCCCGGAGCAGGGGCAGAAGGGGAACGCGGCCGCCGGCTCGAGGAGCGTTTGCCGGATCGCCGGCGCGCGTCATCCACAAGTTGTCTGATGACAGAGACTTAGCGTCGATCTCCAAGCCTTCCCGGATTATACTGTCGCCGGGCGGCCAGCGGGGAGGACCTTACTCGCCGGAGAGGCCCTGCAGGGAGCCGGGTGGTAGACGAAGACGAGCCGGGAAACGTAGAAGACGTCGACGATATGCACGCCGCCTCTCTGCGCCCGGTCCCGCCGGCAACTGACGGCGTCGGCGACCCGACAGCGCCCGACAGCCTCCTCGTTTCGCGCTCGCGCGACGGGGACTCGGAGGCGTTCGCGGAGATCGTCCGGCGCCGGTCTCCGGGACTTCTCGCGTTTCTTCGCCGGCTTCTCGGCGACGCCGAGGACGCGCGCGACGTGGCGCAGCTGACGTTCGTCCGCGCCTGGGAGAACCTGGACCGGTACGACCCGTCGTGGGCGTTCTCCACGTGGCTCTTCCGGATCGCCTCGAACCTCGCCGTGGATGCGCTCCGGTCGAAGAGCTCCCGGTCCCGGACCGAGGTCGAGAACTTCCGCCTCGTCCGGGGAGGGCTGTCGTCCGAGCCGGAAGGCCCCGCGGGGCTCGAGCGGCAGGAGATCCGGCGGATCTTCGACGAGTGCGCCTCGGTGCTTTCCGAGAAGCAGCGGCTCGTCTTCGTCCTGCGCGAGTTCGAGGAGCGGGAGAGCAGCGAGGTCGCCCGTCTCGTCGGCTGCCGCGAGTCGACGGTCCGGAATCACCTCTTCCAGGCCCGGCGTCTCCTCCGCGACGAGATCCGCCGGCGTTATCCGGAGTTCGTCCGCGGCCCCCGGGAGGAGACTCGATGACCGGCCCCCTTCAGCCGTCCCGGCCCTGCCGGGAGCGCGAGACGATGTCCGGGCTCGTGGCCCTCCGGGCGGGGGACGCGCTGGATGCCGCCGGAGAGGCCCTCCTGGCGCGCCATCTCGAGTCGTGCCCGGCCTGCCTCGCGGAGGCGGTTCCCGTCGATCCGACGCTTCTCTTCACGCGCCTCTCGGCCGCGGCCGAGGCGGAGGAACTCACGGCGAGCGCGGCCCTCCGGGGGGCGCGGGTCCATCGCGAGGAGCCTTCCGAGGCGGATCTCCTGGCGGCGGACGTCCTCGCCGCCCTCCGGGTCCGCGAGGTCGAAGGCGGACGGCGCGCCTCGCGCTTCGAGGTCGCGTCCCGACCGTGGCTCAAGGCGGCAGCCGTCGTTCTTCTCGCCGCGGGGCTCGCCGCGGCACTCGTCTTCACCCGGCCGGGCGGCCCCGGTCCGGAGCCGGCCGCGGCGGTCGCCCGAAGCGTCACGACGTGGCCGCCGATCGAAGAGCTGGAGAGCCGGGGCGTTCGGGTTTACGAGTTCGCCTCGTCGAAGCCGGAGGAGCCGACGGTCGTCTTCGTGGCGAACCCTGACGCGGACCTCTAGGGATGCTCATGCCGGCCCTGATCGCCTTCCTCATGGCTCTCGCCGGATCGGCGAGGCCGCCGGTTGCGGCCGTGCCCGAGGAGGTCGTGAGGGTCTTCATGCTGAAGCACCGCTCGCCGGAGGAGGCACTCGTCGTCGTCCGGCCGCTCCTGACCCAGGGAGCTTCGGTCGTCGTCCAGGCGAAAGGAAACACGCTCACGGTTCGCGACAGCGCAGCCGCGGTGGAGCGGGCGGCGAAGACGCTCGCGCAGTGGGACCTTCCGCCCCGGCGGATCGACCTGACGGTCACTCTCCTCCGGGCCTCGACCGGCGCCCGGAGCCGCCGTCCGGGGGACCCTGACGGCGCGGACCAGATTCCGGGCGTCGGAGAGCGCCTCCGGAAGCTCTTCCGTTTCACCGACTACGCCCGGCTCGACGCGGTCGTCGTGCAGGGCGTCGAGGGACAGACGGTCGCCTACGTCCTCGGCGGCGACTATCGGCTCGAGTTTCAGATCGACCCGGCGTCCGACCCGCAGCAGGTGCGGCTCAAAGGGCTCCTGTTCGAGCGCGTCCGCCGCGCTCCCGGACCCGGGGTGGCCGAGGTCCGCAGCGACATCCTCCGGACGACCATCAACGTCGCCATCGGCCAGCCGTACATCCTCGCCGTGGGCAAGGACGAAGCGGCGGCCGGCGCGCTGATCCTGGTCTTCAACGGAAAGGTGGCCGTCCCCGGCCCGGGAATCGGCGGAGTGAACTGATGGCGATCTTCGTCTGCCGAATCGGGACACCCGACGGGATGGTGGCGACGCGGACGTTCGACGCCAGCGACGAGGATTCCCTGCGCGCCGAGCTGGCCCGACAGGGGAGCCATCTCTTCTCGGTCCGTCGGAGCGACGAGGCCGGTCCCCGTGGCGGGGCCTCCCTTCGGTCCGGCGCGGAAGCGCTGGGCCGGTTCCTCCGTCGGCGGCGGGCCGTCTCCACCGAGGAATTCCTCGTCTTCAATCAAGAGCTGGTGGCGCTGCTCAAGGCCGGCCTGCCCGTCGTCGCCGGCTTCGAGATCCTCCTCGAGCGCCAGCAGAACGCGCGGTTCAAGGAGATCCTCGTCGGAATCCGCGATCAGCTCGTCTCCGGCGTCGCCCTTTCGGACGCCTTTCTCTCGCACGGCGACGTCTTTCCGCGGCTCTACGGGACGTCGCTGAAGGCCGGCGAGCGCTCGGGCGAGGTCGAGAAGGTGCTCCGCCGCTACCTCTCGTACCAGAAGATCCTCGGGTCGGTGAAGCGGCGGGTCGTCGGCGCGCTGGTCTACCCGGCCGTCCTCATGGGGCTCGCCGTCGGACTCATCACCGTCCTGATGACCTACGTCATCCCGAAGTTCGTGGAGTTCTTCGCCGGCTTCGGGGCGGAACTGCCCATCCTGACGAGGATCGTGATCTCCGCCGCCAGCTCCCTCCGGGCGAACTTCCTCTTCGTCGTCGTCGGAATCGTCGCCGCTTCGTGGTCCCTCGCCCGGTGGCGGCGGACGGACGCCGGACACCGCGCCTTCGACGGCTTCCTGCTGAAGATTCCGGTCGTCGGGAACATCCTGCATCAGTTCGCCCTCTCCCAGTTCGCCCGGTCGCTCGCCACGCTCGTCGGGGCCGGGACGCCGCTCGTGCCCGCCCTCGAGATCTCCTCGGGCGCCGTCGCGAACCGCCGGATCTCCGAAGCGGTCGAGACGGTCGTTCCGAAGGTGCGGGAGGGGGCCGAGCTCTGGAAGAGCCTGGAGCAGACGGGACAGTTCACGTCGCTCGCGGTCGAGATGATCAAGGTCGGGGAGGCGACGGGCGCCCTCGAGGAGATGCTGACGAACGTGTCCGACTTCTACGACGAGGCCATCGAGACCTCGCTGCAGCGACTCGTGAACCTCATCGAGCCGACCATTCTGGTCGTCATGGGCGGCGTCATCGCGACCCTGCTCCTGTCGATCTACCTGCCCATGTTCACCATCCTCTCCAACATCAGGACCTGAGCATGAGCCGTAACGCCGCCGAACCTCTCCCGCAGTTTCTCGACGCCGCGTCCGAGGAGACCCGCGCCCGACAGACGGCCCAGCGGCTCGGGCTCCCGTACGTCGACCTCTGGACGTTTCGGATCGACCCGGCCCTTTTCAGGGCGACCCCGCTCGACTGGATGCTCCGGTTCGAGTTCGTCCCCGAGCGCGAGGAGGACGGAGCCCTGGCGGTCGTGATGGCCGACCCGGGCGACGTGGTGAAACGCGACGAGCTCGAGCTCCTCCTCAAGAGGCCGCTCCGCGTGAAGGTCGGATCGCGGGCGGCCCTCCAGGACATCCTGCAGAAGTCCGAGAGCACCCAGCGCGTGCTCGAAGAGGCCACCGAAGAGTTCCGAATGCAGGTCGTGCGCGAGGACGAGGAAGGCGAAGAGGTCCTGACGATCGACCGGATCGCGGCGGATGCGAGCCCGATCATCAAGCTCGTCGATTCGGTCCTCTTCAATGCCATCCAGCGCCGCGCGTCGGACATCCACATCGAGACGCAGGAAAACGTCGTCGTCATCAAGTACCGGATCGACGGCGTCCTCTACCCGGCGATGGAGCCGATCGACAAGAAGCACCACCAGACGATCATCAGCCGCATCAAGGTCATGTCCGAGCTGGACATTGCGGAGAAGCGGATTCCGCAGGACGGCCGCTTCAAGATCCGCGTCAAGGGGCGGACGATCGACTTCCGCGTGTCGATCATGCCGACCGTCCACGGCGAGGACGCCGTCATCCGGATCCTCGACAAGGAGTCGGCGAACGCCGAGTTCAAGAACCTCCGCCTCGACGTCCTCGGCATGGACGTCGAGACGATGCGGCGACTCCGGAAGTTCATCCGGGAGCCCTACGGCATGGTCCTCGTGACGGGCCCCACCGGCTCGGGCAAGACGACGACGCTCTACGCGTGCCTCTCGGAGATCCAGAGCGTCGAGGACAAGATCATCACGATCGAGGACCCGGTCGAGTACCAACTCCGCGGCATCACGCAGATTCCGGTGAACGAGAAGAAGGGGCTGACGTTCGCGCGGGGACTCCGGTCGATCCTCCGCCACGACCCGGACAAGGTCATGGTCGGGGAGATCCGCGACGAGGAGACGGCCCAGATCGCGGTCCAGGCGGCGCTGACCGGCCACCTCGTCTTCACGACGGTCCATGCGAACAACGTCGTCGACGTCCTCGGCCGGTTCCTCAACATGAAGGTCGAGCTCTACAACTTCGTCTCGGCGCTGAACTGCGTCCTTGCCCAGCGGCTCGTCCGGAAGATCTGCCCGCACTGCAAGGCGGAGTTCGTCCCGACGCCGCAGCTCCTCGAGGAATCGGGCCTCGCGGCGCAGGACCTCACCGGCGTCACGCTCTGGGAGGGACGCGGCTGTCTCGAGTGCAACGGGACGGGCTTCTACGGCCGGATGGCGATCACGGAGCTCCTGGACCTTTCGGACCGGATCCGCAGCCTCATCCTCGACCGGCGTCCCGCCGCGGAGATCAAGAGGGCCGCCAAGGAGGAGGGGATGCACTTCCTCCGCGAGTCGGCCCTCGCCAAGGTCGTGTCGGGCCAGACGACGCTCCGGGAGATCAACAAGGTGACGTTCGTTGAATGACGGGACGGTCTGCGCGATTTGCGAGCAGGAAGGTGACGCTCGTTGATTGACCTGAAAAGCCTCTACCGGCGGGCTCCGTGGCTCCGGACGAAGCGGCCGGCACATGCCTTCGTCCTGTCGCGGACGCGGCTGACGTACGTCGGCCCGGAAGACCCGGGGCGGAGCGCCGCCGGAACGCCGCCGGCCGTCCGGGCGGTCTCGTGTGCTCTCCCGGCCGACGCGTTCCAGGACGGGGCCTCGGGCGTTCCCGTCGCTCTCGCCCCGCTCGCGGGCGCCGTGTCGCGTCTCCTGGCCGAGGCGGCGGTCAAGATGCCGGCGGCCTCGCTCGTCGTGCCCGACGACTTCGTCCGGGTCCTGCTCGTGGACGTGGAGGAGCCCGAGCGGCATGCGAAGGAGGTCGAGGAGATCCTGACCTGGAAGTTCGGCCGCACGTTCGGCGAGCCGGCTCCCGCGCTCCGGATCTCGTGGCGTCCGGCGGGTCCCGGCGCGTCCGGAACCCGCGTTCTCGCCCTCGCCGTGCCCGAGGAGGCGGCCGCCTCCTGGGAAGGACCGTTCGAAAGGGCGGGAATCCGGATCGGTGCCGTCGAGATCGAAGCGCTCGCCGTCTCCTCGCTCGGCGCGGCCTCCGTCGGCGGGGAGGGTCTCGTCCTCTGGAGCCGGGGAGGCACGGCGGCCGTCGCCCACTTCGAGAAGGGACTCCTCCGCTTCCTGAGGGTCCGCGCCGCGGGCGACCCGGAGGCGGCCGTCCAGGAGCTTCGCCTGACCGCCTCGTTCGTCGCGGCGGCCGGCGGCGGGGCGGCGGACGAAGCGGCGGAGCCCCCGCTCGTCCGGATCCCGTGCGCCGCCGGTCCTCCGGGATCGCCGATCGTCGACGCCCTGGCCGCCTTCCGTTCGCAGCACGGGGGAGCGCCCGTGGCCTCGCTGTCGATGGGGACGCTCCTTCCGGGAACCCGGGTGGCCTCCGGGCGGGCCGAAGCCGCCGAACTGCTCGCCGCACTCGGCGCCATGGCGGGGGGGGACTGACCGATGGCGCACGGCCTGAACCTCGCCCGCCGGCCCTTCATCGACACGCGCCCCGTCAACGTGGCCGCCGGAGTTCTCGCGGTCGCCGTGGCGATTCTCTCGTTCGTGAGCGTCCGGACGGTCGTCCGTTATCTCGACGGTTCGCAGAAGACCCGCGACGCCATTACAGCGCTGCGGAACGACATCGCGCGCCTGGACGAGGCGCGGCGGGCCGCGGACGCCCGCATCGCCCGCTACGACGTCGACGAGATGCGCGCCGCGGCCGACGACGCGAACCGGATCGCCCGGCGGCGCGCCTTCTCCTGGACGCGCTTTCTCGACCGGCTGGAGAAGACACTCCCGGCCGAGACTCGGATCGCGGCCATCAACGTCACGAGCGCCGAGGGGGGAAACCTGAAGGCCGGCGGGGGGAAGAACGAGCTCTTCTGGATCGAGATGACCCTCATCTCCCGGGACCCGGCCGGCCTCACGACGGCGATCCGGTCCTTCTACGGCTCGCCGTGGTTCGACCGTCCGACGCCGCATCTCGAGGAGCGGGGCGAGCGCCGTGCCGCCGAAGGTCGGCGGCTTCAGATGGGCGTCCTCTACCGCGACACGGAGGCGGAGCGGTGATCGGCCTCTCGATGATCGGCGGAGCCAACGGCGCGCGCCCGCGGGCGCACTCGCTCTGGAAGAGCCGGGCGGCGCTCTTTTCGGCTCTCGGTGCGCTCCTTCTCGTGAGCAGCACCGTCCTCGTCGTCTACCACGGGTTCTACGACGCGCGCCTCGCCGCGCTCGAGGAGACGCGAAGCAAACTGACCGCTCGACGGGAGGCGGCACAGGCCGCGGCCGACCGGGCCGCGGAGACGGAGCGGCGGCTCGCGGAGCTGAAGACGAGCCTCGACGCGTTCTACTCCGGCGTGCTCGGCACGCGGAAGGAGCGGCTGGCGTCGCTGGTCGAGGACGTCGACGCGATCACGAAGAAGTCCGGCTTCATGCCGTCGACCGTGACGTACAGCGAGGATGCCGTCCCCGGCGCGGCGCGGCTGACGGTGTCGTTCCGCATCGAGGGGCGCTACGCCGACGTCAAGAAGCTCCTCTACGAGCTCGAAACGAGCCCGAAGTTCCTCGTGCCCGAGCGCGTCCAGGTGAGCCTCGACGAGAATGCTCCGGACGTGCTGCGCGTGTCGCTCTCCGTGGCTCATTACTTCCACGGCGAGGCTCCGCGGGTGCCGAAGCGGCCGGCGCGGGCGGCGGCGGCGCCGAAACCCGCCGCCCCGGCCCCTGCGAGCGACAAGGTGGTGCTCGAGTGAAGGCGCTGCGGATTCCGAGTGGCCGTCCGGATCTCCCGCCGGCGCGGATGCGCCTCCTGTTCGTTCTTCTCGCGGTGGCCGTCGGCCTCGCCGCCTACACCTACTGGCCCTGGAGGAAGTCGGCCGCCGAGGCGCCGCTCGAGACCGGGTCCCGGCCGGCGGCAGGTCGGGCCGCTCTCGATCCCGCATCGGTCCCGGCGCTGGCTCTCGAGGCGTCTCGCGGCCCGATGAGACCCGACGTGGGCCGTGACGTCTTCCGCTTCTACAGCAGCCCGACGCCGACACCGACAAAGGTCCCTCCGACGCCGACACCCGTCGTCATGTACAACCTTCCGTACTTCCCGACGCCGACGCCGACGCCGACCGCCATCGTCCCGCCCGCCTTTCCGTTCAAGGCCATCGGGAGGTTCGGGCCGGCCGACAACCCCATCGTGACGCTCGAGGCCGGAGGCCGCCTGATCAACGCCCGCGAGGGCGACGTCGTGGAGGGGCGATTCATCGTCCGCAAGGTCAACCGCGAGTCGGTGGACTTCGCTTTTTCCGGGCTGCCGCCCGACGTCACCCGCCGCCTTCCCATTCCGCTCCCCTGAGCGTTCGACGAGGTCTTGATCGATGAAGAGTGCCCATCGCCCCTCCGCTCCAACACGCCGTCGGCGGCTCCTGGCCGCCAGCCTGCTCGTCCTCTTGACCGCAGGCTGCGCCTCGTCCCGCGCCATGCGGGACGGCCAGGACGCCGAGCTGCGCGAGCACTGGGACATCGCCCTCCTCGCGTACCAGAAAGCGCGGGAGCAGGACCCCTCGAATCTCCAGGCAAAGGCGGCCTACGATCGGATCCGTATGAAGGCGGCGCAGGTCCACTACGACCGCGGGAAGATCTACCACCAGTCCGGACAGCTCGACCTGGCCGCCATCGAGCTGGAGCAGTCGGTCGCGCTCGACCAGACGAACGACGCGGCCCAGCAGGAGTATCGGAAAGTCCGGGCCGAAATCGACACGCGCCAGCGCGACGTCTCGGGAGGGACGGCAGTCGAGCAGGCGAAGGCGAAGTCGCGCGGAAAGAAGGCGGCACCGCCGATGCTGAACCCGGCGTCGGACAAGCCGATCGACGTCTCGTTCCCGCCCGATACGAACATCAAGAAGATCTATCAGGCCCTCGCCGCGGCGGCCGGGATCAACGTCATCTTCGACCCGCAGCTGAAGGACGACAAGTTCACGCTCGACCTGCGCGGGATGAGCTTCCAGAAGGCGCTCGAGGTCGCCATGCGGCAGGCCGGGCACTTCTACAAGGTGCTCGACGAGCGGACGATCATCGTCGCGCAGGACACCCAGCAGAACCGGCGGGAGTACGAGGACCTCGTCATCCGGACCTTCTTCCTCTCGAACGGCGACGTGAAGGACGTTTCGGCAATGGTCCGGGGCGTCCTCGACATGCGGCGCCTCCAGCCCGTTCCGCAGCTCAACGCCATCGTCATCCGCGACACGGCCGACAAGGTGGCCGTCGCGGAGCGGCTCATCGAGGTGAACGACAAGGCGAAGTCCGAGGTCATCGTCAACGTCGAGCTCCTCCTGATGAACCGGAAGGACCTGCTCAACCTCGGGATGCAGCTCTCTCAGTACTCCACGACCGTGTCCATAACCGGCGCCGACGGCAAGCCGGTCGGTTCGCTGACGTGGGACCAGATCGCCAACCTGACGAAGGGCGACCTGAGCTTCACGATTCCGAGCGTCACTTTCAATTTCCTGAAGCAGAACACCGATGCGCAGGTCATCGCCAAGCCGCAGCTCCGGATCGCGGAGGGGGAAAAAGCCCAGCTCATCATCGGCGACAAGCAGCCGATCCCCGTCTCGACGTACAACACGACGCAGTCGATCGGACAGGTCGGCGTCGTCCCCATCACGTCCTTCCAGTACCAGGACGTCGGCATCAAGATGGAGATCGAGCCCCGCGTCCACCACAACAAGGAAGTGACGCTGAAGCTCATGATCGAGATCTCGGCCATCACCGACTACGCCCCCAACCCGGGCGGTGCCCCGATGCCGATCATCTCGACCCGATCGGTCACCTCCACGATCCGGCTGAAGGACGGCGAGACGAACTTCCTCGCCGGGCTGATCCGCAGAGACAGGGGGGCGACCAAGGACAAGATCCCGTTCCTCTCAGACCTCCCCCTGATCGGAACGCTCTTCACTCACTACACGAACACCGACCAGACGACCGACATATTCATGACGCTGACGCCGCAGATCGTGCGGCAGCCCCAGATCACGGAAGAGGACCTGCTGCCGATCTGGGTCGGCACGGAGAACAACGTCTCGTTCTCCGGAGGCGGGACGCGGCTGGAAGCTCCGGCGGCGACCGGCTCGCCGTTCGAAGCGCCGGCGCCGCCGGCACGCCCGGGGACGTCCTCCCCCCGCAGTACCGTCCCCTTCCCCCAGGGATCGGCGCCAAGCGACCCGTTCCGTCGGACGACGCCGCAGACCGTCACTCCGCAGCAGACGCCGGTGCCGCAGCCGCAGCAACCCGTGCCGGGCCCGGGAACCGGAGGCAAGACGCTGCCCCAAGGCGGCTCCTCGAGCCTGGCCCCGGAAACGCCCGCCGCGATGTCGACGGCACCGGCATCGGCGTCTTCCGACGGCGCCGGCGATCCGTCCGCCGGGCCGTCCTTCCGGCTCGAGCCCTCGCCGCCGTCCCTGGCGGCGGGCGAGACGGGGACTGTCGCTCTCGTGGGGGAGGCGGGCCTCTTCGACGCCCGCCTCGTCGAAGTGAACATCGAGTGGAACCCGGCGGTCCTCGAAGTGACGGGGATCGCCCCGGGCCCGTGGAGCAACGCCGCCGGGGCGGAGGCGATCCGGATGGACGCGGACCGGGCCCCCGGGCGGGCGCGGGTTCAGCTGCTCCGGCGAGGCGACGCCTGGGGGCTCCCCGAGGGTCCGCTCGCCCTGCTCGCGATCCGCGGAGCCGGCGCGGGGGTGGCCTTCCTGCGCGCCTCGGCCGGCAGCTCCGTCACGAAGCGGGGCAACCCGGCGCCGGTGGTCCTTCCCGCGTCGGTCACCGTGAGCCGGAAAGGCTGAGGGATCCCGCCATGTTTCGCCGGCCGACCCGCGGCTACTCGCTGACCGAGCTCGTGATGGTCGTGGCCTGCATCCTGATCCTCACGGCGGCCATCGTCCCGGTGACGCGCCTCGGGGTCCAGCGACAGCGAGAGATGGAGCTTCGCGAGGCGCTCCGGAACATGCGAAACGCCATCGACGACTACAAGCGCCTCTCGGACCAGGGGCTCATCCCGATCGACCTCGGGACGGAGGGCTACCCGAAGAGCCTCGACGCGCTCGTGGAAGGGGTTGACCTCGTCGGGCAGATCAAGAAGAAGCGGCGCTTCCTCCGGAAGATCCCCGTCGACCCGATGACACAGAAGGCCGAGTGGGGACTCCGCAGCTACCAGGACGAGCCGGACTCACGGTCGTGGGGGCGGCAGAACGTCTACGACGTCTACTCCCTCTCCGACGGGACGGCCCTCGACAAGACGAAGTACAAGGACTGGTGAGATGAAACGCGGAAGCCGGGGATTCACGCTCATCGAGCTGCTGGTCGTCATCGCCATCATCGGCATCCTGACGGCCGTGGCGCTCCCCAACCTCTCGCAGCACCCGCGGCGGGCGCGGGAGGCGGCCCTGAAGGAGGACCTCTATACCTTCCGGACGTGCATCGACCAGTACTTCGCCGACAAGGGGCACTACCCCGAGTCGCTCCAGGCCCTCGTGACGGAGCGCTACATCCGGAAGATCCCGGTCGACCCCTTCACGAAGTCGGCGGACACGTGGGAGGTCGTGATGGAGGAGCCGGATGCGTCCGAGACGGCCACGGACCGTCCGCCCGGCATCATCGACGTGAAGTCGGGCTCGAAGGAGCTCGCGCTGGACAAGACGCCTTACAACTCATGGTGATGGCGGGGGGGACGACGACCGTGGGAGCGGAGAGGGACGCCGGGTTCGTCCTCCCGACAAAGGGGCCCCAACCCCTTTGTCCCCCCCGTACCCGGTCCTCGACGAGGGGATACACGATGGTGTTTCTCCTCGTGGGAATGACCGTGATGGCGGTCCTGATCGCGGCCATCCTGCCGCTCGCGTCGGCCGAGGTGCAGCGCGACAAGGAGCAGGAACTCATCTTCCGGGGGCTCCAGTACGCGGAGGGTATCCGGAACTTCAGGCGACGCTATGGCCGCTACCCGAACTCCCTCAGGGAGATGTACGACACTCGTCCGAGAACGGTCCGGAAGCTCTGGAAGGACCCGATCACGGCCTCGGACGACTGGGGCCTCATCACGGTGACGACGGGCGCTCCGGGGCAGGGCCAGCCCGTCTCGGGACCCGGGGGCGTGCCTCCCGGCGGCAGCGGACTCAAGCCCGGTCCGACGCCGTCCCCCACCCCGACGCCCTCCTTCGGCGGATCGACCGGCATGACGGGCGCCCCGCCAGCAGGCCCGATCACCGGCGTCTATTCGAAGTCGAAGAAGAAGTCGTTCAAGATCTATCAGGACCGCGACGTCTACGCCGACTGGCGGTTCACCGAGGCGTCGCTTCTCGGGGCCGGAGTGGCCCCTCCGTCCGGCTCGGTTCCCGTGCCCGGCCCCGGCATTCCCCAGCCTCCCCAGAAGCTCCCGGGCACGCGGTGACCCCCCGGTAGAATCGGGCGTGCTCCAGCACCGCCTCTCCGACGGGACGGCCGTATGGCTCGACCCGATGCGCGACGTGCGGAGCGTGGCCCTCGGGGTCTACGTCGCGGCCGGGTCGGCCGACGAGGCTCCCGGGGAGCGCGGCGCCACCCACTTCCTCGAGCACCTCCTCTTCAGGCGGAGCCGTCACCGGTCCGGAGCCGCCATCGCCCGGATGACGGACCGCCTCGGCGGAGAGTGCGACGCCTACACGACGAAGGACGTCGTGGCGTTTCACGCCCGGACGACCGCCGAGCGTACCGACGAAGCCCTCGACCTCCTGCTCGACCTGACGGAGGCGCCGGCCTTCACGGCCGCCGACGTCGAGGTCGAGCGGGACGTCATCCTCGAGGAAATGGCCGAGGCGAAGGACGTCCCGGAGGACTTCCTGCACGACGTCTTCCTCCGGCGCCTCTGGCCGGCGCATCCGCTCGGGGCCCCGATCCTCGGCACGGAGGAGAGCGTCCGGTCGCTGTCGCGGTCGCGCCTGGCGCAGCGGTTCCGCGCCATCTTCCGGCCGGAGCGGATGCTGATCGCCGTCGCGGGCACGTGCGAGCCCGCCCGGCTCCTCGGGCGGCTCGAGCGAGCGCGGAGCCGCCGCCTCGCCCCGGGGACGGCTTCCGCCGTGCCGCCCCGTCCCCCAGGGCGACCCCGCGCCCGCCGCGCCGTCCTCGAAGTGCCTCGACCCGACCTGACGCAGTCGCATCTCCTCGTCGGCGCCCCGACCATCCCGTTCGGTCACCGCCTCCGGCCCGCCGCGTCGATCGCGATCACCGTCCTCGGCGGCGGCGTCTCCTCGCGCCTCTGGCGGGACGTCCGCGAGGCGAAGGGACTCGCCTACAGCGTCGGCGCGGGTCTGACGCTGCATCGGGAGGCGGGCCTCGCGCTCGTCGAAGCGGCCACGCACCCGAAGAACATTCGACGTCTCGTCCGGACGACCGGACGGCTTCTTCGCGCGTTCCGGGACGGGGGTCTCTCCCGCGCCGAGCTCCGGCGGGCGAAGGACCAGATCCGGGCCGAGGTGGCCCTGTCGCTCGAGTCGACGGCCGCGCGCCGCGAGGCGGCCGCGCGGGGCTTCCTCTACCGGGGCCGGCCGGTCTCGGCCGACGAGTTCCTCGCCGAGATCGAGGCCGTCACGGCCGGAGAGGCGGGAGAGGCGTGCGGACTTCTCTTCGGGGCGGCCGGTCCCGTGGGTCTCGGCGTCACCGGCCCGCCCGTCGCGGGTGTCACGGCCGGCGACCTGATGGGGGAGCTCGCGGCGTGACCGGGCACCCCGTCGTCCACTATCGCGTGGCGGAGCGGTTCGTCGACCTCGCGCCACCGCATTACGCCTCCGAGGGGGCGGCGGGCGCCGACCTTCGTGCCGCGATCGACGAACCGCTGACGATTCCTCCCTGCGGACGGGTGCTCATCCCGACCGGGCTCGTCCTGGAGATCCCGCCCGGCTTCGAGGGACAGGTGCGCGCCCGCTCCGGTCTCGCGCTGAGGAAGGGGCTGGCGCTCGTCAACGGCGTCGGGACGATCGACGCCGACTACCGGGGCGAGGTGGGCGTTGCCGTCGTGAATCTCGGTGCGGAGCCGGTGACGATCGCGCGCGGCGAGCGGATCGCACAGCTCGTCATCGCGCCCGTCGCCCGCGCCGCCTTCGTCGAGGCGGATGCGCTGCGAGGCTCGATTCGCGGGACGGGCGGCTTCGGGAGCACGGGAACGGAGTAGCGTTGGAGATCGCCTTCCTCGGCTCCGGCTCCTCGGGAAACTGCGCCGTGATCCGCGCGGGGCGGACGGCGGTCCTCCTCGACGCGGGGCTGTCGATCCGAGACACGGCGCGCCGTCTCGCGGGTCTCGGGATGTCGCTCGACGACGTCTCGGCGCTCCTCCTGACGCATGAGCACTCCGACCACATCCGGGCCGCCGCGGACTTTTCGCAGAAGCGAGGGCTCCCCGTCTACGCGTCGGCCGGCACCGCCCGGCAGGCGGGACTGCCCGGCCCTCTTTTCGCCGACGTCCGGGTCGTCGGCGGCGGGGACGAGATGGAGATCGGCGGCGACCTCCTCGTCCGGGTGACGCGGACGCCCCACGACGGCGAGGAGTCGGTCTGCTACGTCTTCGCCGACGGCGCCGGCCGGCGGATCGGCGTGGCGACCGACCTCGGCCACCTCTCGCACGAGGTGATGGAGGCGCTCCACGGGTGCGAGGTGATCGGCCTCGAGGCGAACCACGACGTCGACCTGCTGCGGGTCGGTCCGTACCCGGCGTTTCTCAAGCGCCGGATCCTGTCCGAGGTCGGCCACCTCTCCAACGACGACGCGGCGGTCGGCCTCCGCGACCTGGTCACGGAACGGACCCGTCACGTCGCCGCGCTCCACGTCTCCCGTCACAACAACACCTTCGCCCTCGCGGGACGCGTCTTCTCCGGGGCCCTCGCCGCCCTCGGCGCCGCCGTCCCGCTCTCCGTGGCGCGCCCGGACGTGGCGACGCAGTGGATCGGCGCGTAAGCTCCGGCCGAGAGAGGACCGACCGATGATCGTTTTCGTCCGCGTCTTCCTGAAAGAGGGGGTTCTCGATCCGCAAGGGAAGGCCATCAACGACGCCCTCCACCGTCTCGGCTACGGAGAGGTCACGGACGTGCGGGCCGGGAAGATCTTCCGGCTGGAGATGACGGCGTCCGATCCCGGGGCCGCCCTCGCGGCCGCGCGAAAGCTGGCCGACCAGCTCCTCGCAAACCCGGTCATCGAGGACTTCACGGTCGAACTGGCCCCCGCCGGAGCCCTCCGGTGAGCGCTCCCCGCGTCACGGTCGTCCTCTTCCCCGGCAGCAACTGCGACGAGGACGCCCTGATCGCGGTCCGGAACACCATCGGGGCCGACGCCCGGCTCGTGCGCCACGACGAGCGCGACCTGAAGAACCCCGACCTCGTCATCCTGCCGGGCGGCTTCTCCTACGGCGACTACCTCCGGAGCGGCGCCATGGCCCGCTTCTCGCCCGCCATGGACTCGGTGGCGGCCTTCGCCGCGGCGGGAGGCGCCGTCCTCGGCATCTGCAACGGTTTCCAGATCCTCTGCGAGGCGGGGCTCCTCCCGGGCGCGATGCTCCGGAACGCGGGCCTCCGGTTCGTCTGCCGGGACGTCTTCCTCCGGGTGGAGACGAAGCGCACGCCGTTCACGCTCGTCCTGAACAAGGGAGAAGTGCTCCGCTTCCCGATCGCCCACGGAGACGGCAACTGGACCGCCGACCCGGAGACGTACCGCCAGCTGGCCGAACGCGACCAGATCGTCTTCCGCTACGTCGACCGGGCCGGCGACGAGTCGCCTGCGGCGAACCCGAACGGCTCGCTCGGGAACGTGGCCGGCATCTGCAACGTCGCGGGGAACGTGGTCGGCCTCATGCCCCACCCCGAGCGCTGCTCCGAGGAGGTCCTCGGAAACGTCGACGGCGCGAAGGTCTTCCGGAGCTTCGCCACCGCCCTCCTCGCCCACCGGGCCTGAGGTCTCCTCAGCGCCGGGACTTCATCCAGGTCACGCATCGCCGGAGCTCGTCCTTCATCGCCGCGCGGGAGGGGGTGCGGAAGCGCTCGCCGTGACCCGGCAGGACCGTCGTGAAGTCGACCTCGAGGAGGCGCTCCATCGAGCGGGTCTGCTCCTCCCACGAGAACCAGCAGGCGTCGCGGAAGGCGACGAGGTGGCCGTGACGCGGCGAGAAGGCGAGGTGGTCGCCCGAAAAGAGAACGGTTTCTCGCCAGAGGTAGACAACGTGCCCCCGTGTGTGGCCCGGAGTCGGGATCGCGAGGAGGCCGGGAACGATCTCGACCGGCTCCTCGCCGTCCAGCACCCGTTCGGCCGCGCCGCCGAGGGCGGCCGCGTCGCGCCGGTGGATGACCCGCTCGCAACCGTACGTCGCCCGGATCTGCTCGTGGTCGGCCACGTCGTCGCGGTGCGTCAGGAGCATCGTCGAAACGCCGCCCATTTCGCCGAGCCTTTTCAGAAGCGGCGCCGCGGCCCGAGGGGAGTCGACCAGGAGGTTTCCCTCCGGCCTCCGGAGCAGGTAGCTCCATGCGCCGAAGGACTTTTCGGACGTAAAGCCGCAGAAGTAGACGTCGTCGCCGAGCGGCTCGGGGAATGACGCCACCGCGGCGACCGCGCTTGCCCTCGAGACGGTCCCGATAGAGCCGGTCGGACAGGCCACGAGGGCCATCAGGGAGCGGTGCGTTTCCTCGGGCGTCGCGGGCTGGCGGCGGACGACGGAGAAGCCGTCGCCCTCCGCGTAGACCGACGGGAGCATTTCCCGGCACGTCGCGCAGTCGATGCACGTGGCGTCGACGAAGAACTCGCCGGAGGCGTTGCCGGGGAGCCGTTCGGCGAGCTTCGCCATGAGAACCATTCTCCGCGAGCCGGCACATCCGGCATCCGGCGTCCGGCCGGGAGCGCGTCAGAGGTCAATCGCGGTCTTCACGCCGGTGTCGATGTCGTTCGTGCGAGGAGCCCGTGTCGTGCCGCCCGCGCCGCCGGCCACGCCATCGAGCTCGGCGTCGGAGAGCTGCGGGGTGCCGGATGCCGGTCTCTGGACATCGGGATCCGGGAGTTTCTTCGCGGTCGCCTCTCCGGGCGACGAAGGTTGTTCCACCATATCCCCCCTCCGATCGCGGTTCGAACCGCGATCGAGTCTATTCCGTTTCGCGGGTCACGTTATAGGGGGCTGGAGTAACGTCTCCCGGAAAGGCATGCCGCCGTCCGGTACTTCCCGCCGCCTCATCGGCCGCTTCGACGCGACCATGCTCGTCGTCGGGTCGATGATCGGCTCGGGCATCTTCATCGTCTCGGCGGAATCGGCGCGGCGGGTCGGAACGCCGGGGCGGCTCCTCCTCGTCTGGAGCGTCGCGGGCCTCCTGACGTTCCTCGCCGCCCTCTCGTGTGCCGAGCTGGCGGCGCTTTACCCTCGCGCCGGCGGTCCCTACGTCTTCTTCCGCGAGGCTTACGGCGAGCTGGCCGGGTTCCTCTTCGCGTGGACGCTGATCGCGGTCGTCCAGACCGGGACGATCGCCGCGGTCGCCGTCGCCTTCGCGAAGTTCCTCGGAGTGCTGGTCCCCTCCGTGACGGGCTGGGCGGCAAAGGGCGTGGCCGTGGCCGTCGTCGCCGTCCTGACGGGGACGAACGCGCTCGGCCTGAAGGCCGGGACGCGGACCCAGAATGTCCTGACCGTGGTCAAGGTCGCGGCGCTCCTCGGCCTGGCCGGCGCGGGCCTCTTCCTGGCGCCGCGGACGATCTCCCTCTCCACGGGGGCGCATCCCGACCTCTCGGCCCCGTCGGGCGCGGGCCTCGCGCTGGCCTTCTCTCTGGCGCTCGTCGGGCCCTCCTTCGCGCAGTCGGCCTGGACGAACGTGACGTTCCCGGGCGGCGAGGTGAAGGACCCGGGCCGGACGCTGCCTCTGGCCCTCGTTGCCGGGTGCCTTCTCGTCCCGGTCCTCTACGTCGTGGCGAACGTCTCGTACCTGAAGGTGCTCGGGCTCTCCGGCGTGGCGTATGCCGCCGGGGACCGGGTCGGGACCGCCTCGGCCGCGGCGCTCTTTCCCGCAAGCGGCGGCGCCCTGATGGCGGCGGCGATCCTCGTCTCGACGTTCGGATGCGCCAACGGGCTGATCCTGGCGGGAGCGCGCGTCCTCTATGCGCTCTCGTCCGACGGGCTCTTCTTTCCTCCCGCCGCCCGGCTGAACCGTGCGGGCGTACCCGGCATCGCCCTGGCCCTGCAGGCCGTCTGGACGACGGTCTTGATCGCGTCGGGGACGTACTCGGAGCTTCTCCGCTACGTCGTCTCGGTCGAGTTCGTCATCCTGATCCTCCTCGTCCTCGCCGTGCCGGTCCTCCGGAAGAAGGAGCCGGCGCTCGCGCGTCCCTTCCGGACGCCGGCCTGGCCCCTCCTCGGAGGCGGCTTCGTCGTGGCGGCGGCCGTCCTCGTCGTCCTCCTCGCCGTCGGCAGCCCGAAGACGACCTGGCCGGGATTCCTCCTCGTCCTCCTCGGCGCCGTCGTCTACCGGATCCGGAAAGGGAGGAGCGCTTGAAGGCGGTCGGCGAGTTCTCGTGGCTGCTGTCGTTCGACGACGAGGACGAGCGAAAGGCGAACGAGCGGGCACGCGGCGTCGCGGCGCTGCTTCACGGCCTGCATCCCGAGGAGCTGATCGAGGCGATTCCCGCCGCGCGATCGGTCTTCGTGGAGGGGACTCCGGCCTTCGACGCGGGGATCCTCGTCGGTCTGGAGACGGCGAGCGTCGACGGCCCCGCGCCGGCGGCCGCGATGCTGGAGATCCGGGTGACGCTCGACGGCGAGGACCTGCCGGACGTCTCCGCGGCGCTCGGCCTCTCGCGCGAAGCCTTCGAGGAGGCGCTTCTCGGGGCGAGCTTCACGGTGGGCTTCCTCGGCTTCGCTCCGGGCTTTCCGTATCTCTACGGGCTCCCGGAGCGCCTTCGCCGTCCGCGGCGGGGGACGCCGCGCCTTTCGGTTCCGGCGGGGAGCCTCGCCATGGCGGGGCCCTACGTGGGGATCTACCCGGCCTCGATGCCGGGAGGATGGAACCTTCTCGGCACGGTCGACGCCGATCTCTTCGACTCCGAGCGCCGCCCGCCGGCGCTCTTCGCGCCGGGCGACGCCGTGAGGTTCCGGCGATGAGCCCACGCGCGCTCCTCGTTCGCGAAGCGGGGCTCCTGACGACGGTCCAGGACCTCGGCCGCCCCGGCTGGGGCGCGCTCGGCATCCCGCCGGCGGGAGCGCTCGATCCGGAGGCGCTCCGCGTCGCCAACCTCCTCGCCGGAAACGACGAAGAGGCGGCGGGGCTGGAGATCACGATCGTGGGCCCCGTTCTCTCGGCGATCGGCGACGTCGACCTGGCCGTCGCGGGGGGAGCCTTCGGCCCGTTCCCCGGTCGTGTCGTGAGGCTCCGGGACGGAGACACGGTGCCCTTCCGGGCGGCGGAGACCGGGCGGGGGGCGGCGCGTGCGGCCGTCGCCGTGGCCGGCGGGATCGACGTTCCCGAGGTCCTCGGCAGCCGCTCGACCTGCGTCTCGGCGCACTTCGGGGGGCTTCACGGCGGGCCGCTCCGGAAGGGAGACCTTCTCCCCGTGGGCCGGTCGCGGCGCGCCCCGCGCCTCGACGCCGCCGCGCTGGAGATGCCGTCGGAAGACGAGATCACCCTCCGTGTCCTCCCCGGGCCCCAGGCGCACCTCTTCGGCAACGAGGCGGTCCGGATCTTCCACGGCGAGCGGTTTCGCCTCGGGCCCGAC
This sequence comes from uncultured Acidobacteriota bacterium, assembly GCA_963801475.1. Classification (GTDB taxonomy): domain Bacteria; phylum Acidobacteriota; class Thermoanaerobaculia; order UBA5066; family UBA5066; genus DAOMFB01. The sequence goes on from CAWDEX010000001.1 coordinate 670,526, forward strand.
TCGAACCGGATCGGCTTCCGGCTCGAGGGCGCGGCCGTCCCCGGCGATCTCACGGCCATCGAGGCGCTGCCGTCGGAAGGGACCGCGCTCGGCTCCGTCCAGATCACCGCGGACGGGCAGCCGATCGTCCTTCTGGCCGAACGGCCCACGACCGGGGGCTACCCGAAAATCGCGACCGTGGCCCGGGCGGACCTGGGGCTCCTGGTCCGGGCGCAGCCGGGCGCGACGATCCGCTTCGAACCGACGACTCCCGGGGAGGCGCGGCGGCTGCTTCGGGAGAGAGAGGAACGGATCGCGAGGTTCGCGAGGTGGCTTTCCCAATGACGAAGAGAATCGACCTGAACTTCGACGGCGGCGAGGGGTGCGACGACGCGGCCCTGATGCCGCACGTGACGACCGTGAACGTCGCCTGCGGGGCCCATGCCGGCGACGAGGCGACGATGCGCGCCGCCGTCCGGCTGGCGGTGGCCCACGGTGTCAGCGTCTTCGCGCACCCTTCCTATCCCGACCGCGAGGGGTTCGGGCGACGGCGGATGACGCTCCTTGGGGCCGAGGTGGAGCGGCTCGTCCGCGAGCAGGTCTCTGCCCTCTCCGCCATCGCGCAGGCCGAGGGCGTGGCTCTCTCGGGGGTCAAGCCCCACGGCGGCCTCTACCATGCCGCGGCTTCGGACGAGGAGACGGCGCGGGCCCTCGTCTCGGCGGCGCGCGCGGCCGATCCCCGGCTCATTCTCGTCACGTCGCCGGGCTCGAAGCTCCTCGCCGCCGCCGCGGGCCTCGGGATGCGCGCTGCCGCGGAGGGGTTCGCCGACCGCGGCTACGACGCCGGCGGTTCGCTCGTGGCCCGCGGGACCAAGGGAGCGCTCGTCGAGACGCCGGATCAGGCCGCCGCGCAGGCTCTGTCGCTGGCGAGGGACTTCGTCGCGATCGCCGTCGACGGCACGCGCATCCCGATTGCCGTCGAGACGATCTGCCTTCACGGCGACACCCCCGGCGCCGCGGCCAACGCCAAGGCGGTCCGCGCGGCGCTGGAAGGGGCGGGCTTCGCCCTTCGCGCGCTCGCCGGCGCCCGCCCCGCGTGACGTTTAAACTACCCCCCGGATGACGAACGCGGCGGCGGCGGTGACGCCCGCGGTGGCGGCCGAGCACGGGCTTTCGGCAGAGGAGTTCGAGCGGATCAAGCTGATCCTCGGACGCGAGCCGAACCTGACGGAGCTGGGGATCTACTCGGCCCTCTGGAGCGAGCACTGCTCGTACAAGTCGTCGCGCGTCTTCCTGAAGGAGTTTCCGACGACCGGGCCGCGCGTGCTGCAGGGGCCGGGGGAGAACGCCGGCGCCGTGGACATCGGCGACGGCTGGGCCGTCGTCTTCAAGATGGAGTCCCACAACCATCCGTCCTTCATCGAGCCGTATCAGGGGGCCGCGACGGGGGTCGGCGGGATCCTCCGCGACGTCTTCACGATGGGGGCCCGTCCCATCGCCATCCTCGATCCGCTCTTCTTCGGCGACCCGGCCGCCCCGCGGATGCACGACCTGATCGACGGCGTCGTCCGCGGCATCGGGGGCTACGGAAACTGCTTCGGCGTCCCGACGGTCGGCGGGATGACCTTCTTCCACCCGGCCTACAACCGCAACATCCTGGTCAACGCGATGGCGGTGGGCGTGGTCCGCCACGACCGGATCTTCCGGGCGAAGGCCTCGGGGCCGGGGAACCCCGTCCTCTACGTCGGCTCGAAGACGGGGCGCGACGGCATCCACGGGGCCTCGATGGCCTCCGACGTCTTCGACGACCAGAAATCGCAGCGGCGGCCGACCGTGCAGGTGGGCGACCCGTTCGTCGAGAAGCTCCTCCTCGAGGCGGTGCTCGAGGTGCTCCAGGGCGACGCCGTCGTGGCGATCCAGGACATGGGGGCGGCCGGACTGACCTCCTCCACCTTCGAGATGTGCTCGCGGGGCGGCGTCGGGATGCGCCTCGACCTCTCGAAAGTGCCGGTGCGCGAGACCGGCATGACGCCTTACGAGCTGATGCTCTCCGAGTCGCAGGAGCGCATGGTCCTCGTGACCCGGAAGGGGCGGGCCGATGAGGTGGCGGCCGTCTTCCGGAAGTGGGGCGTCGACGCCGTCGTGATGGGCGAGGTGATCCGCGAGCCGCGGATGCAGCTCCTGTTCGAGGGGAAGCTCGTCGCCGATCTCGAGATCGCGCCGCTCGTCCACGACGCCCCCGTCTACCACAGGCCGTGGACGCCGCCGCCCGGGTCGCCGGACCGGCCGGCTTCCGTGGTGATCGACGGGGCGCCCCACGACAGCGCGGCCCTCCTCCGGCTTCTGGGGTCGCCGAACCTCTCGAGCAAGCGGTGGATCTGGGCGCAGTACGACCACACGGTCCGGACGAACACCGTGGCCGGACCGGGGGGCGACGCGGCCGTGATCCGGGTGCCCGGCACCGCGAAGGGGCTCGCCATCGCGACCGACGTGAACCCGCGTTACTGCGCGGCCGACCCCGCGCGGGGCGCCGGGTTCGCCGTGGCCGAAGCGGCGCTGAACCTGGCCTGCGCGGGCGCCCGGCCGCTCGCCGTGACCGACTGCCTGAACTTCGGCAACCCGGAGCGCCCCGAGATTCTCGGGCAGTTCGCCGCGGGGATCCGCGGGATCGCCGAGGCGTGCCGCGCGCTGGAGACCCCCGTCATCTCGGGGAACGTGTCGCTCTACAACGAGACGGAGGGACGATCGATCCTTCCGACGCCGACGGTCGGCATGGTCGGCCTCCTCGAGGACGTGGCGCGGGCGCTGCCGTCCCACTTCGTCCGGGAGGGGGACGTCGTGGCCCTCTTCGGCGAGACCCGCGACGAGCTGGGGGCGAGCGAGTACCTGGCCACCGTCCTCGGTCGGGACGAGGGACCGTGCCCCGTTCTGAGCCTTCCGGCCTACCGTGCCGTCATCGACCTCCTGGTCGAGCTGGCCGGAGACGGCGTCCTCATGTCGGCGCACGACGTTTCCGACGGGGGGCTCGCCGTGGCCGCCGCCGAGGCCTGCTTCGGTCCCGTGACGCGAGGCGCCGAGCTGAACGTGGAGACGCCGCTGGCCGCGACCCGCGCCCTCTTCTCCCAGTCCGGCCCCCGGGTCCTCGTCTCCTTCGAGCCCGGCCTCGAGATGAACGTCCTGGCCGCAGCTCGCCGGCTCGGCGTGACGACCGCGCTCGTGGGGCGTGTGGTCTCCGGACGCCTCCGCCTGTCCGTGAATGGCGCGGTGGCGATCGACCTGCCGGCCGAGGAGCTCCGGGCTTCCTGGGAGGAGGCCTTCGAACGACTCATGGAGGGATCCCGATGAGACCGACCCGCCCCGCCCTGACGGCCGTGGCGCTCGCTGCCGCCGTCCTTCTCGCCTCACCCGCCCGGGCCGCGGAGCTGAAGATCGGCGCGACGGCGCCCGAGTTCACGCTCCCGACCGCGAGCGACGGACATCCCGTGGCGCTCAGGGAACTGCTGTCGAAGAACAAGGGAGTGGCGGTCCTCTTCATCGCCACGAAATGCCCCGTCTCGAACGCCTACAACGAACGGATGGCGGCGCTGGCGAGGGAGTACGCGGCGAAGGGGATCGCCTTCGTGGGGATCAACTCGAACAAGGCGGAGCCGGCCGCGGAGACCGCGGAGCACGCGAAGAAGCACGGCTTCGGCTTCTTCGTCGTGAAGGACGAGAGGAACAGGGTGGCCGACGCTTACGGGGCGCAGAAGACGCCCGAGGTCTTCCTCCTCGACGCCGCGGGGAAGCTCCTCTACCACGGGCGAATCGACGAGAACCAGGACGACGCGAAAGCGGTCAAGTCGCCCGATTTCCGGAACGCTCTCGACGCCTTCCTCGCCGGCAGGCCGGTCCCGGTGGCGGAGACGAAGGCGTTCGGCTGCACGATCAAACGGGTTTGAGAGTCGCGCGGAATCTCCTCCTCTCGGCCGCGCTGGCGCTGCTCGCCGCGCCGCGCGGCCTCGCCGAGCCGGTGAAGCTCCTCCGGCCGGATCAGTACCGTTCGCGGATCGTGGCCGCCAAGAGTGGCCGCGTCCTCCTCGTGAACTTCTGGGCGACGTGGTGCCTCCCGTGCCGCGAGGAGATGCCGAAGCTTGCCGCGGCGGCGAAGGGTTTCCCGTCGAAGGACCTCGCCGTCGTCCTCGTGGCCACCGACACGCCGAAGACGTCGCCCCAGGTCCCCCGGTTCCTCGCGGAGACGAAGGTGCCCTTCGTCTGCTGGCAGGTGCGGAGCGCCGATCCGCAGCTCTTCATCGACGCGGTGGACAAGAGCTGGGACGGGACGCTCCCCTACACACTCGTCTACGACCGGAAAGGCGACGTGGCCGTCCGGCTCGCCGGCGCCCAGACGGAGACCTCGTTCGTCGACGCGATCCGCCGGGCGCTCGGAGCGCCCCGGTAGGGCGGAGCGCCGATGCCCCGAGCTCCCCGCCGGCGCCCGACGACGTACCCGATCGCCACGCGCCGCTTCAAGGTCCACGTGAAGGACCTCGGCCGGCCGCCGCGCGAGGCCGACTCTTTCGCGGCCTTCTGGGACTCCCTGCCGCACCTCCTCGCGGCCGACTCGCTCCGGGCGGTCGTCCGGGCCATCGCGGAGGCGCGGCGGGCCGGCAAGCCGGTCGTCTTCGCGTTCGGGGCGCACGTCGTGAAGACGGGCCTCTCCCCGACCCTGATCGCCCTGATGCGGGCGCGGTTCGTCACGGCGCTCGCGACGAATGGCGCGAGCGGCATCCACGACTTCGAGCTCGCCTATCACGGCGCGACGTCGGAGGACGTCGGGTCGGTCCTCGCCGACGGCGAGTTCGGCATGAGCCGCGAGACGGGAGCTGGCGTTTTCCGCGCCCTGCGCGAGGGGCGGAAGAGGGGTTGGGGCTACGGCCGTGCGCTGGGAGAGTTTCTCCTCGCGAGCCGTTATCCCTACCGGCACCTCTCGGTCTTCGCGACGGCCGCCGAGCTGGGCCTCCCCCTCACCGTCCACGTGGCCCTCGGGACGGACACGCTGGCGCAGCACCCCGGCATGGACGGAGCGCTCGTCGGCGAGATGTCGATGCGCGACTTCCGCACGGTCCAGGGCGTCGTCGCACGGCTCGGCGACGGCGGCGTCTTTCTGAACGTCGGCTCGTCGGTCATCCTTCCCGAGGTCTTCCTGAAGGCCCTGTCGCTCTCGCGGAACCTCGGCCACGACGTGAGGAACTTCACGACCGTCGACCTCGACATGATCCGCCACTACCGCCCGCACGAGAACGTCCTGAAACGGCCCGTCCTCGCCGGCGGGTCGTCTTACGCCCTCACCGGACATCACGAGATCACGCTGCCGCTCCTCGCGCAGGCGCTCGTCCTCGGACTCGGGGACCGCCCGTGACGCCGCGCGAGCTCGCGGCGCTGGCCGAAGCCGCCGGCAGCGTGACGGTGGCCGTGCTCGGAGACCTCATGCTGGACGAAACGTGGACCGGGGAGGTCTCGCGCGTGGCGCCCGAGGCGCCCGTGCCGCTTCTGAACCTGACGGGCATGAGCCGGCGGGCGGGCGGCGCCGGGAACGTCGTGGAGAACCTCTCGGCGCTCGGCGCCCGCGTCATCGCCCTCGGCGCCGTCGGCCCGGAGGAAGAAGGGGCCTGGCTCGCGCGGCGCCTGACGACTCTCCCCGGCGCGCGCGGGACGATCGTGGCCGATCGGCGGCGAACGACGCCCGTGAAGCGGCGGATGGTCTCGGGCGGCCGGCAGATGCTCCGGGTCGACCAGGAGATCGCGGCCGGGCTCTCGCCGGAGGCCGAGGCCGGGCTTCTCGCCGCCGCTCTCGCGGCGGTGGAAGAGGCGGACGTCCTCCTCGTCTCGGACTACGCCAAGGGGACGCTGACGCCCGGCATCACGTCGGCCGTCCTCGCCGCCGCGCGGCGCAGGGGAATTCCGGCGCTGGTCGACCCGAAAGGGCGGGACTACGGCCGGTACCGCGGCGCCGCGATGGTGACGCCGAACCGGAAGGAACTGGAAGCCGTGAGCGGGGAGACGGCGCAGGACCTCGTCGCCGTGGCGGCCCTCGGCGAGCGGCTCCGCGAGGAACTCGCGGCCGACGCGCTGCTGGTGAAGCTCTCGGAGGAGGGAATGCTCCTTCTGGAGAAGGGGCGCGCGCCGCACCGGATCCTGGCCCGCGCCCGCGAGGTCTTCGACGTGACGGGCGCGGGCGACACCGTCCTCGCCGCGCTCGGCGTTGCGCTCGGCGCCGGCCTGGACCGCCCCGCCGCCGCCGAGGTCGCGAATCGCGCGGCCGGGTGCGCCGTGGCGCGGGTCGGGACGGCGCCCGTCCACTGGGCCGACCTCCTCGAGGGGCTGACGGCAGCGCCCGAGGAGAAACTCCTTTCCCGGGCCCATCTCGGATCCGTCTGCGCCACCCTCCGGAGAGCGCACCGCCGGGTCGTCTTCACGAACGGATGCTTCGACCTGCTCCACCCCGGGCACATCCGGCTCCTTTCCGAGGCCCGGAAGCTGGGCGATTTCCTCGTCGTCGGCCTGAACAGCGATGCGTCGGTCCGGAAGCTGAAGGGTCCGGAGCGGCCGATTCTGGGAGAACGCGACAGGGCCCAGGTCCTCGGCGGCCTCGATGCCGTCGATTTCGTCGTCCTCTTCGAGGAGGAGACGCCCGAGCGGCTCATCGAGGTTCTCCGCCCGGACGTGCTCGTCAAAGGGGGGGACTACACCGAGGCGACCGTCGTCGGCGCGCCCCTCGTGAGGTCGTACGGGGGGACCGTCGCCCTGATCCCGCTCGTGCCGGGAAACTCGACGACGTCGATGGTCTCGCGGATGAAGGGGGACGCCTGATGCGCGCCCATTTCGCGAATCTCGCCTCCCTGGCTGCCGAAGCGGAGCGGACCATCGGGCCCGCCCTCTCGAAAGCGGCCGCGCTCGTGGCCGACGCGGCGCTCGCGGGGCGGACGACCTTCGTTTTCGGGAACGGGGGCAGCGCCACCCAGGCGCAGCACTTCGCGGCCGAGCTGGTCGTGCGCTACCGGGACGACCGCCGGGCCCTCCCTGCGGTCGCCCTCGCAGCCGACGTCTCGGTCCTGACGGCCTCGGCGAACGACTACGGCTACGACACCGTCTTCGCGCGGCAGGTCGAGGCGCTCGGGAGGCCGGGCGACGTGGCCGTCGGGCTCTCGACGTCGGGAACGAGCCCGAACGTCGTCAGGGCGCTCGAGACGGCCCGCGCGAGGGGCCTCGTGACCATTCTGATGACGGGGGAGAAAGGGGGCGCGGAGGCGCCGAAGTGGGACGTGGGCCTCGTCGTCCCGACGGCCGAGACGGCGCACGTCCAGGAGCTGCACCTCGCCGCGATCCACCTCATCTGCCGCCACGTCGACGAGGAACTGAAGCGGCGGGACGGAGGCGCCCGATGACGGTGACGAGCGCTCTCTCTCCCGTCGAGACCTTCGCGGCAGCTCGCGCGGCCGGGCGTACGTCGCTCCTCGAGTCCGAGGTCTACGCGCTCCTCTCGAGCGCCGGCTTCGACGTCCCGCGGCACGTCCTCTGGGAAGGGGCGCCCGACGGGCAGGTTCCGGGGGCCGTGCGCACGTTCCTCGGCTCCCTCGGCGGGGCCGGCTGCGTCCTGAAGGTCGTCTCCCCCGACCTCCTCCACAAGTCGGACGTGGGAGGCGTCGCCTTCGTGCCGGCGGAGGAAACCATCCTCCTCGAGGCCGCGAAGACGATCTGGGAGTCCGTGGGGCGGCGCGCTCCCGGCGTGGCCCGACTCGGGATTCTCGTCCTCGAGCGGCTCGCGCCGCTTGCGGGCACGCCCGCGGCCGAGACGCTCGTCTCGGTGAAGCAGGACCCGGCCTTCGGCCCCGTGATCGTCCTCGGTCTCGGGGGTGTCCTGACGGAGTGGTTCGGGACGCTGACCGGCGGCCGGTCGACGGCGATCGTCTCCCCGGGGCGCGTCCGGGAGGGTCTGGCCGCCGCGGCCGCGGCCTCGCCGGCGCTCGACCTGCTCTTTTCGCCGTCGCGCCTCCACCCGAAGGCGCCGCTGGATCTGGACGACGTGGCGATGAAGCTCGAAGCGCTCGGCCACCTCGCCACGTCCTTCGCACCGGACGCCACGGGCGACGTGACGCTGGAGGAGGTGGAGGTGAACCCGCTCCTTCTCCTTCCGGACGGCCGCTGGGTCGCCGCCGACGGCAAGGCCCACCTCTCCGGGCGACGCGTGAGACGCCCGTCGCGCCCGATCGGGAAGATCCGGAATCTGCTGGAGCCGGAGAGCGCCGCGGTGTTCGGGGCCTCCACGACGGTGATGAACCCGGGCCGGATCATCCTCCGGAACCTGAAGGCCTCGGAGGGGCTCCGCTACGGGAAGCTCTGGGCCGTTCACCCGAAGGCCCCGGCCGTGGACGGCGTCCCCTGCGTGGCGACCGGGCGCGACCTTCCGGAGACCGTCGACCTCGCCGTGATCGCGATTCCCGCGGAAGGAGCGCTCGATTCGATCCGCGACCTCTGCGCGACGGGGAAGGCGACCTCGATCATCCTGATTCCGGGCGGCTTCGCCGAGACCGGGCAGCGCGCCCTCGAGGAGGAGATCCGGCGGGCGCTCCTGGAGAGCCGCTCGCGGGACGACGGGGGACCGGTCCTCGTCGGCGGGAACTGCCTCGGCATCGTCTCGAAGCACCGGTACAACACCTTCTTCGTGCCGTACTACAAGCTGCCGTTCCACGACGCCCCGGGTGACCGGCTCGTGGCGATCAGCCAGAGCGGGGCCTATCTCGTCTCGCTGACGAGCAATCTCGACGGGATCGTCTTCCCGAAGGCCACGATCTCGTTCGGGAACCAGATGGACCTGACCGTTTCGGATTTTCTCGAGTATTTCGAGCGGGACGATTCTGTCTCGATCCTCGCCTGCTACATCGAGGGGTTCCAGCCGCTCGACGGAGAACGTTTCGTCGGGATCGCCCGGCGGCTCCGCCAGAAGGGGAAGCGCGTCCTCGCCTTCAAGGGAGGGAAGACGCCGCTCGGGGCGAAGGCGGCCCAGAGCCACACCGCCTCTCTCGCCGGCGACTACGCCGTCGCGCGCGCCCTCATGGAGCAGGCCGGCGTCGTGGTGACCGAGACGCTCGACATGTTCGAGGACTACGTGAAGATCTTCACGATGCTCGAGGGCCGCACGGTCGCCGGCCGCCGGGTCGCGATCCTCTCGAACGCCGGCTTCGAGTGTGCCTCCGTCCTCGACGGGCTGTTCGGCCTCACGGCGGCCGTCCTCTCGGCGGAGACGAGACGGCGCCTCTCGGCGTGCCTTCCCGCCGTCGCCCACGCCGACAACCCGGTCGACGCCACGCCGATGGCCGCCACGCCGCAGTTCGTCGAGGCGGCGCAGGCGCTTCTCGACGACCCGGGCGTGGACGCGCTGATCGTCTCTCCCGTCCCGGTGACACCCGCGCTCGACAACCTCGCCCCCGACCTCGTGGGGACGCACACCGAGAACATCCACGCTCCGGCGTCGCTGCCGCAGGAGCTCCTCCGGATGTTCCGGAGGACGCAGAAGCCCGTCGTGGTGAACGTCGACTCGGGGCGCCTCTACGACGACTTCGTAGCGGTCCTGCAGCGGGGAGGCATCCCGGTCTTCCGGAAGATCGACCGGGCCTCGCGGGCCCTGTCGGCGCTCTGCGCCCCCTGACTCCCGGGGGCGGCTAGAGAACGGACGCCGTCGCCTCGAGGACCCGCTCGACGGAAAGTCCCGTCATGCACCGGCGGTCGATCGGACAGACGTCGAAGCGGCACGGCGCGCACGGCGTCCGCCGCCGGGCCACGGCGACCTTCGCCGGCCGGCCGTCGCCCCGCGGACCGTCCCACGGGCGGGTCGCGTCCGGGTCGGTCGGGCCGAAGACGACGACGGTGGGCGTTCCGACGGCCCCCGCGAGGTGCCCGAGGCCCGAGTCGTTGCCGACGAAGAGGCGGGCGAGGGAGAGGATGCCGAGCGCTTCCGGGAGCGTGCTCCTTCCCGAGAGGTCGAGAACCCGCGCTCGCCGCGTGAGGCCGGCCGCCTCGCCGTTCACGGCGGCTTCGCCGCCGCTGCCGAGAAGGACGACGTCGAGACCCTTCTCCTCGGCGAGCCGGTCCAGGACGGCCGCGAACCGCGGAAGCTCCCAGCGCTTGGCGGCGTGGGCGAAGGAGGCGAGGTGCGCCGCGACGAACGGCCGGCCGTTCCACCCGGCCGCGGTCAGGGCGGCGCGTCCCGCCGCCGCTGTCTCCGTCGGCACGTCCCACGACGCGTCGGGGCGGGCGGGAAGCGCGGCGCCGGCGGCCTCGGCGAGGAGCAGGTGCTTCCAGACCTGGTGCCGGCCGGAATGGCGGCGGGGCGACAGGGCGGTCGTCAGGAGCGGTCCGCGCCCCTCCGCGGCCCAGCCGATGCGTTCGGGAACTCCCGCCTGCTGGAGCGTCCACGCGGTCCCGAAGCTCGTGGGGAAAAGGACGGCGCGATCGTAGCGACGCTCGCGGATCTCCAGGGCGAGCTGCCGCCGCCCCTCGGTTCCGGCGTGCGCGCCCGACGGATCCTCGACGAGAACCTCGTCGACGTCGCGTCGGAGCCGGTAGAGGTCGGCCACCCACGGACGCGCGAGGACCGCGAGGTGCTCCTTCGGAAACGAAGCGCGGAGCGCCTTGAGGGCCGGGAGCGACATCGCCACGTCGCCGACCCAGTTCGTCGCGCGCACGAGGAGCCTCACGCCGCCTCCAGCACGGCCTCGAGGCGGGCCACGCTCGCGGCGAGCGTCCGAGACGCCGCGGTCTCGCGGCCCGCCGTCACGAGGCGCCGGCGCTCCGGCTCGTCGCACAGAAGACGGCCGACAGCGTCGGCCCACGCCCCCGGATCGAGCGTCGCCACGAGGCGTCCGCTGACGCCGTCCCCGCAGACCTCCCGGACGGCGGGGAGGTCGTGGACGAGGACAGGGCAGCCGGCAGCCATGGCCTCGACGAGGACGAGCGACGCCCCCTCGCTTCTCGAGGGAAGAAGGAGAAGGTGTGAGCGCGCAAGGCGCGGGGAAACGTCCGGGACGTCACCCGCGAACGTGCAGCGCGCCCGGACGCCCGAAGTCTCGGCGACGTGCTCCATGTCGGGGCGCCGGGACCCGGCGCCGAGCAGAGTGAGCGTCGCGTCGAGGCCGTCCGCTACGAGGCGGGCGAGGACGGCGATGGCCACCTCCTGGCCTTTCATCCCGTCAAACGCGCCGGCATGGACCAGCCGGAAGGGGGGCGCCGGCGGCGCCGGCTCCCGGAGGAACGCCGCGTCGGGAAGGCCGTCCGGGATGACGGCGATCCGATCGGAAGGCACCCCGGCGGCGGAGAGGACGCGAGCGACGTCTCCGGAGATCGCGACGTAGCGGCGGGCGGCCCGGTACTTCAGCCGGGAGAGCGGGTCGGACCCGGGGGCGAAAGTGACGCGACGGTGGACGACGAGGGGTGTCCGTGCCGCCGCGAGGCTCCAGACCGCGGCACCGTGTCCGCGCCCGTCCGAGGCCCAGAGAACGTCGGGCCGGAGCCGCCGCGCGGCGCGCCGCACCGCGGCGAGAAGGCGAGGCGAGGCTTCTCCGCGACCGGCGGACGCAATGATCCGGACACCGCCCGCCCGCGCCACCTCGCGCTCGAGCGGGGAGTTCGAGGCGGCCAGGAGCGTGAGGTCGTGTCCCCGTGCCGCGAGGGCGGCGCCGACGAGCGCCGTCTGCATCTGTCCTCCGCGCCAGCCGGTGCCGAGGTCGAGGGCGAGGATTCTCACGGTACGGGCAGGGAGAATAGCGGGTTCGACTATCCTCGCGCGGTGGCGCCTCCCCTCTCGGTCATTCTCATTGCGAAGAACGAACACGACCGGCTTCCGGCGGCCCTGGCGACGGTGGGCTGGGCGGACGAGGTGCTCGTCGCCGACACAGGCTCCTCGGACGGGACGCAGGAGATGGCCCGGCGCGCCGGCGCCCGGGTGGAGGAGATTCTGTGGGAAGGCTACGTCGCGTCGCGCAATCGCGCCCTCGCCCTCGCGACGCACGACTGGGTCTTCTTCGTCGACGCGGACGAGCGCGTCTCCGAGGCGCTCCGGGACGAGATACGGTCTCGGCTCTCGAAAGACGGGACGGCGCTCGCGGGACTCCGGATGCCGCGTCTCTCGACGTTTCTCGGCCGGCCCGTCCGGCACGGAGCCTGGTATCCCGACGTCCAGTTTCGCGTCGGCCGCCGATCGAAGGGCTTCCGCGTCGCCGGCGGCCGCGTCCACGAGACGTTTCTCGCCGACGGGCCGGTGGCCCTCCTCACGCGGCCCCTGCTTCACGAGCCGTACCGCGACTTTTCCGATTTTCTCCGCAAGGCGTCCCTCTACGCGCGCCTTTCGGCGGAGGATCGCTACGACCTCGGACAGCGCACGAGCGTCGTCGGCACGCTGGTCCGGCCGTTGTTCGAGGTTCTCCGAAGCCTCGTCGTCAAGCGGGGCTTTCTCGACGGGCGGATCGGCGTGACCGTTGCATTCCTCCAGGGCTGGTACTACTTTCTGCGCGCGGCGCATCTTCGGGAGATCCGGCGGAATGCGGGAGCGCCGCCGCGAAGACGCAACGAGGGTGGACGATGATGCGGACCAGTCATCGGGCGACGTGGTGGCTCCTCGCGGCCGTCGTCTTCCTCCTCGCGGGCTGCGGCAAGCGGGGGACCTTCGAGAAGGCGGGAAGGAAGGCCGACGAGGCCGTTCAGAAGGCCGAGGAGTCGGCGAAGGAAACCGCCGACCGCTTGAAAGCGACCGCCACGGCGGCCGGCTCGCAGGCGGCCGACGCGGCGGGCCGTGTCGGGCAGGAGGTCAAGGAAGGCGCGAAGAAGGTCGGCGACGTGGTGGCCGAGACGGCGGGCAACGTCCATCAGCAGGTGCAGCGCGGGAATCCTCTGCCGGCCCCGACGCCGACCCGGCCCGCGGGCCCCAGAAAGCCGATCAAGTATTGAGGCCCCGGGCCCGCCGGGCCGATACGCTCGCCGAGGTGGAGCGTGACGTCGTCGCCTGTAAGGCCTGCCCCCGTCTGGTCCGCTGGCGTCAGGCCGCGGCCGGAAACGCTCCGAGACGCTTCCGCGGGCAGCCGTACTGGGGGAAGCCGGTTTCCGGCATCGGCGATCCCGGGGCCCGGTTGCTCGTCGTCGGGCTGGCGCCGGCCGCCCACGGCGGAAACCGGACAGGGCGAGTCTTCACGGGAGACTCCTCGGGCGACTTTCTCTTCGCGGCGCTCTACCGTGCGCGTTTCGCGAATCAGGCCCGGTCGGTCTCGCAGGACGACGGCCTGACGCTCTCCGACTGCTGGGTGACGGCTTCGGCGCGCTGCGCGCCCCCCGGTAATCGGCCGGCGCCGTCCGAGTTCGACCGGTGCCGCCCGTTCCTCCTCCGCGAGCTCGTGGCGCTCGACAGGGTGAAGGCCGTCCTCGCCCTGGGTGAGCTGGCGTTCCGCCAGGTTCTCCGTGCCTGGGACGAGATCGGACGGGGCGCGGTCGTGCCGCGGCCGGTGTTTTCTCATGGCTCCCGTGTCGCCCTCCCTGGCGGCGTCGCGCTCTTGGCCTCGTACCACGTCAGCCGGCAGAACACGAACACCGGCCGCCTTACGGAGGCGATGTTCGACGCGGTGCTGGCGGAGGTCCGGCGGGCGCTTCGCTGACGCCGCGCCTCAGCGGCGGCCCCAGACGAGGATCCGCTTGAAGGTGAAGAGGAACGGAGAGCCTCCCTGCACTTCGTGGAGCAGAAGCGTGGCGTAACGGGCGAGGAATTCCGCGTAGAGCTCCGGCGTGAGGCGACTCCGGTACGCCGTCAGGAGGGTCCCCTTCACCCAGTCGACGACGTCTCCCGGGGCGGCGAGCTCGTGCGTGTAGACCTGGAGACGGACGTGGAGGTCGCGCAGGCCGCTCTGCCATAGGAGCGCCGCGTATCGCTCGGGCCCGAGCGTCGAGGACGTCATGACGAAGCCGCCGAGCGCCGTCCGGAAAGATTCCTCCGAGGCGACCCGCGAGGCGACCGTGTGCGACGGCTGGTCGTCGTTGGCGGGAACCTGGATCGCGATCTGGCCGCCCGGGGCCACGAAGCGCGCGAGGCGCGGGATCAGGGTCTTGTGATCCGGCAACCAGTGGAGGGCGGCGTTCGAGAAGAGAAGGTCGACGGGCTCCTCGGGGGTGAACGCCGCGAGGTCCTCGCACCGGAACGAGAGGCCCGGCTCGCAGTATTCACGGCTCTTCTCCAGCATGGCGGGCGAGTTGTCGACGCCCAGCGTCGAGATCGCCTCGAGCTTCCGGTGAAGGCCCCGGGTCAGCTCGCCGGTGCCGCACCCGAGGTCGACGACCCGCATGTCCCGCGCCGGCTTCACGAGCTCGACGAGGTCCCAGAACGGCTGGCTCCGCTCGTGCCGGTACTTCTCGTACTCATCCGGATTCCACGGGTCGATGGCCATGGCGCCATTCTGGACCCGCCCCTTCGGGTCCGGCCAGAGGGAATCGGAAGAACCGCGAGAGAGCGGGCCGGGTGCCGCGCGCGGCGTTTCGCGACCGGTCCCGGTTCCGATAGACTGCCTTCGTGGGGGCGGTGGGCGAGTCGGCGGACAAGTTCCACGACGAGTGTGGTGTCGTCGGGATCTACGGGCACCCGGACGCCGCGAACCTGGCCTACCTCTGCCTCTACGCCATGCAGCACCGCGGCCAGGAGTCCGCCGGGATCGTCACGTGGAACGGCACCCGCGTCCTCGTGGAGAAGGGGATGGGGCATGTCGCCGATCTCTTCGACGAGGGCCGCCTCTCCCGCCTCCCGGGCCGCTTCGCGATCGGCCACGTCCGCTACTCCACGACCGGCCAGTCGCTCCTCGAGAACGCCCAGCCGATCGTCTACAACACGAACAAGGGACCGCTGGCCATCGCCCACAACGGCAATCTCGTGAATGCGGACGAGATCAGGCGGGAACTGGAGCAGGAAGGCTCCATCTTCACGACGTCCTCCGACACCGAGGTCTTCCTTCACCTGATGGCCCGCTCCCGGGCGGAAGACGTCGTCTCGGCGCTGCGGGACGCGGTGTCGCGAGTCCGGGGCGCCTACTCGGTCGTCCTTCTCGCGAAGGACCGCGTGATCGCGTTCCGCGACCCGCAGGGAATCCGACCCCTGACGCTGGGACGGCTCGGGGATGCCTTCGTCGTCGCCTCGGAGACGTGCGCCTTCGACCTGATCGACGCCGAGGCGATCCGGGACGTGGAGCCGGGGGAGATCGTCGTCCTGGACGCCGGCGGGATGGCCTCCGCCTCGTTCGCCATGGGCCAGCGGACCGCGTTCTGCATCTTCGAGCACGTCTATTTCGCCCGCCCCGACTCCCACGTGTTCGGAAAGTGGGTGGCCGACTCGCGGCGAGCCTTCGGGCGGCGTCTCGCGCGGGAGCACCCCGTCCCGGCGGACGTCGTCGTGGCGGTCCCCGACTCGGGAAACTTCGCGGCGCTCGGCTACGCCGAGGAGAGCGGCGTGCCGTTCGGCATCGGCCTCGTCCGGAACCATTACGTCGGGCGGACCTTCATCGAACCGAAACAGTCGATCCGGCATTTCGGCGTGAAAGTGAAGCTGAACGCGGTGAAGTCCGTCGTGAACGGCAAACGCGTCGTCCTCGTGGACGATTCGATCGTCCGCGGCACGACGTCGAAGAAGATCGTCCGGATGCTGAAGGCGGCCGGCGCTACGGAGATCCACATGCGGGTCTCCTCGCCGCCCACGCGCCACCCCTGCCACTACGGAATCGACACGCCCCGGCGCAAGGAGCTGATCGCCGCCACGCACGACATCGAGGCGACCCGGGTGTTCATCGAGGCGGACACCCTCGGCTACCTCTCGCTCGAGGGGATGTTTGCCGCGTTCGGAAAGGGAGAGGACCAGGCGTGCGCCGCCTGTTTCTCCGGCCGGTACCCGGTGCCGCTGGCGCTTCCCGACCCGCAGGCGCCCCTCTTCCCGTCCGAGGAGGAAGGGGAGCCGGAGGGGCCGGGCGTTTCTGCCCCTGCCTCACCCGCCCGCAGGTGAACGCACCGGGAGCTCCGGGCCATCTCGATTTCCGTCCGGACGGCTCCGGCTCGCGGCTCCGGCTTCGGGTCGCGGCGGGCTCGTCCCGGTCCCGCGTGGCCGGCACCCACGGCGGAGCCCTGAAGCTCGCGGTGGCCGCCCCGCCGGAGAGGGGAAAGGCGAATCGCGAAGTCGTCCGGCTCATCGCGGGCGCCTTCGGGCTCGGTGTCCGCGACATCGAGATCGTCGCGGGCGAGACGTCGCCGGACAAGGTAATCCGGCTCCCGCTTGCTCCGGCCGAGGCCGCGGCGCGCTGGGCGGCAGGGAGGGACGTCCCTGATACCATCGCGCGACGTTCCGCGGGAGGCCGACGAGAGCCGTGACGTCCGGGCAAGAACCCCTTTCCTATGCCGGTGCCGGCGTCGACATCGACGCGAAGATGAGGGCCGTCGCCCGGGCGAAAGAGGCGATCCGCTCGACGTTCACGCCGGGCGTGGTGGGCGACGTCGGCGGATTCGGCGGCCTGTTCCGGCCGGATTTTTCCGGCCTCGAGGATCCCCTCCTCGTGGCCTCGACAGACGGCGTGGGGACGAAGCTGAGAGTGGCCGTGGCGGCGGGCATCCACGACACGGTCGGGCAGGACCTGGTCAACCACTGCGTCAACGACATCCTCGTCCAGGGGGCCCGGCCCCTCTTCTTCCTCGATTACATCGCGGTCGGGAAGATGGACGAGGCCATGGTCGGGAAGATCCTCGAGGGCTTCGCAAAGGCGTGCCGGGAGAACGGCTGCGCTCTCCTGGGCGGCGAGACGGCGGAGATGCCCGGCGTCTACGCGCCGGGAGACTACGACCTCGCCGGCACGATCGTCGGCGTCGTCGACCGGCCCAAGCTTCTCGACAGCTCGCGCGTGCGCGAGGGGGATCTCCTGCTCGGCCTTCCGTCCTCGGGCCTTCACACGAACGG
>CAWDEX010000001.1:692500-2977894 GCA_963801475.1 uncultured Acidobacteriota bacterium
TTAAAGAAAGCGTAATAGCTCACTGGTCAAGTGGCTCCGCGCGGACAATTCAACGGGGCTCAAGCACGGTACCGAAGCTGCGTCTGCCGTCCGGATGCGTCCGGGCGGCGGGGTAGAGGAGCATTCCGTGTGCATCGAAGGCGGACCGAGAGGACCGCTGGAGCGCACAGAAGAGACCCTGCCGGCACAAGTAGCGAGAAAGCAGCCGAGAAAGCTGCTCGCCGAAAGTCTAAGGTTTCCTGAGCAAGGTTAATCCGCTCAGGGTCAGTCGGTCCCTAAGGCCAGGCCGAGAGGCGTCGCCGATGGACGACAGGTCAACATTCCTGTACTTCCTTTCGGGTGATCAAGACCGATGGGGTGACGCAGGAGGCTAGGTGGACCCATCCGCTGGTTGAGATGGGCCAAGCTCGTAGGCGACGGGGACAGGCAAATCCGTTCCCGTGGTTCAAAGCCGCCGCCGAGAAGCGACGGGGAGGCCGCAAGGCCACAAACCCACCGATGCCACGCTGCCGAGAAAAACCTCTAAGGAATCCGGAGGGAAACCGTACCGTAATCCGACACAGGTAGACAAGGAGAAAATCCTCAGGCGCTCGAGTGAAGCGATGCGAAGGAACTCGGCAAATTAACACCGTAACTTCGGAAGAAGGTGTGCCCTTTGGGGTGTAGGGATTCGCTCCCGAAGCCCCGAGGGGTCGCAGTGAAACGGCCCAAGCGACTGTTTATCAAAAACACAGGACTCTGCGAAGTCGAAAACGACGTATAGGGTCTGACGCCTGCCCGGTGCTGGAAGGTTAAGGAGAGGGGTCAGCGCAAGCGAAGCTCCGAACCGAAGCCCCAGTAAACGGCGGCCGTAACTATAACGGTCCTAAGGTAGCGAAATTCCTTGTCGGGTAAGTTCCGACCTGCATGAATGGCGTAACGATTTGGGCACTGTCTCCGCATCGCGCTCGGCGAATCTGTACTTCCGGTGAAGATGCCGGATACCCGCACGTAGACGGAAAGACCCTGTGCACCTTTACTACACCCTGACCCTGAACTTTGGTGCTGTCTGCGCAGGATAGGTGGGACGCTTTGAACCTGGGGTTTCGGCCTCGGGGGAGCGGACGGTGAGATACCACCCTGACGACACTGGAGTTCTAACCCAGCCCCGTTATCCGGGGCGGGAACACGGCCAGGCGGGTAGTTTGACTGGGGCGGTCGCCTCCTAAATTGTAACGGAGGCGCTCAAAGGTACTCTTAGGCGGATTGGAAACCCGCCGTCAAGTGTAAAGGCAGAAGAGTGCTTAACTGCGAGACGGACAGGTCAAGCAGATGGGAAACCAGGACTTAGTGATCCGGCGGTTCTGTATGGAAGGGCCGTCGCTCAACGGATAAAAGGTACGCCGGGGATAACAGGCTGATCTTGCCCAAGAGTTCACATCGACGGCAAGGTTTGGCACCTCGATGTCGGCTCATCGCATCCTGGGGCTGAAGCAGGTCCCAAGGGTCCGGCTGTTCGCCGGTTAAAGCGGTACGTGAGCTGGGTTCAGAACGTCGTGAGACAGTTCGGTCCCTATCTCGTGTGGGCGCAGGAAACTTGAGGGGCCCCGACCTTAGTACGAGAGGACCGGGTTGGACGAACCTCCTGTGCACCGGTTGTCGCGCCAGCGGCATGCGCCGGGTAGCGGAGTTCGGTCTGGATAAACGCTGAAGGCATATAAGCGTGAAGCCGACCCCGAGATCAGGTTTCCCCGGGGCGCAA
Organism: uncultured Acidobacteriota bacterium; assembly: GCA_963801475.1. Lineage (GTDB taxonomy): Bacteria > Acidobacteriota > Thermoanaerobaculia > UBA5066 > UBA5066 > DAOMFB01. The sequence goes on from CAWDEX010000001.1 coordinate 694,242, forward strand.
GCCCCCTGAAGGACCGTGGGAGATGACCACGTTGATAGGCCGGGTGTGGACGCGCTGTGAGGCGCGAAGCTTACCGGTACTAATCGTCCGTGAGGCTTGGCCATAAAATTCTTGAAGCGCGAACTTGCTGGAATCCGCGTCGCACCCGATTCTGTTCGGAAGCCGAAATCGAGTTTCCGGTGGCCATATCGAGGGGGCTCCACCCGTTCCCATTCCGAACACGGCCGTTAAGCCCCTCTGAGCCGATGGTACTGCGCGGGGAACTGCGTGGGAGAGTAGGTCGCTGCCGGGAAGTTTGAAGAGCCCGGGCTCACCGCCCGGGCTCTTCTCTTTTATTGACCCGGGCGGAACGGACACTCGTCGGTTCCCAGGGGTCCCCTCCGGGCGGGACGACCGACGATCGTCCATGAGAGCATTGGGACGATGACTTCGAGACGCGCGCTCGTCACCGGGATCACGGGGCAGGACGGCAGCTATCTGGCCGAGCTCCTGATCGCGAAGGGATACGAGGTCCACGGGATCATCCGCCGCTCGTCGAGCTTCAACACGGAGCGGATCGATCACATCTACGAGGACCCGCACGCATCGGGCCGCCGGCTGATCCTTCATTACGGAGATCTGAACGACGCCTCGTCCCTGAACCACGTTCTCCGGATCGTCGAACCGCACGAGATCTACAACCTGGGCGCCCAGAGCCACGTGAAGGTCTCCTTCGACATCCCGGAGTACACGGCAGAGGTCACGGCCGTCGGCACGGCGCGCCTTCTCGAGGCGATCCGCGAGGTGGGCCTCCGGCCGCGGTTTTACCAGGCTTCGTCGTCGGAGATGTTCGGCAGGGTCGTCGAGACGCCCCAGCGGGAGACGACGCCGTTCCACCCGCGGAGCCCGTACGGGGTCGCCAAGGTCTACGCCCATTTTCTCACCCTGAACTTCCGCGAGTCGTACGGCCTCCACGCCTCGAGCGGCATCCTCTTCAACCACGAGTCGCCCCGACGCGGCGAGACGTTCGTGACGCGCAAGATCACCCGCGCCGTCGGCCGGATCGTCCACGGCCTCCAGGAGACGGTCCACCTCGGAAACCTCGACGCGCGGCGCGACTGGGGCTTTGCGGGAGATTTCGTCGAGGCGATGTGGCTCATGCTGCAGCAGGAAGTGCCGGGCGACTACGTCGTGGCGACCGGCGAGACGCACTCGGTCCGCGAGTTCTGTCAGGCCGCCTTCCGACGGGCCGGTATCGAGCTGCGCTGGACGGGATCGGGGGCCGCGGAGACGGGGGTCGACGCGAAGACGGGGGCGACGCGGGTCGCCGTCGATCCGCGCTACTACCGGCCGGCCGAGGTCGATTTCCTGCTCGGCGACGCGACGAAGGCGCGGACCTTGCTGGGCTGGACGCCCAAGGTCGGCTTCGACGCCCTCGTGGAGATGATGTTGGCCGCCGACCTGGAGAAGGCGCGGAAGGAAGCCGTCACGCGCTAGGAAGCGGCTTCCGCGTCGAGCTCGAGCGTCGCCCTGAGCTCCGGCAGGGGGCTCTGGAGGGAGGCGCGGCGCGCGGTCAGACGACGGCCGGTCGAGGCACCCTCCGCGACCGGAAGGGTCGCCGTGACGCGCTGTTCGTCGAAGGCGATCCAGCGCGGAGCGAGCAGCGTTCCCGCCGTCTCGTGAACGGCTCGAAGCGTGTCGGCGGCGAGGTGCGAGAGGATCTCCGCCTCGCCGGCGCCGGCCGTCTGGATCGGCACGACCTGCCCGGCCGCGGGAGCGGCGGCGCTCGGCTTTCCGTAAGCGGCCTCGAGGAGCGAGGCGACGAGGTCGCGGACGAACTCCTCGCGGCTCGTGGCGGCGAGGGAAATGACGGCTCCGTGGGAGGTCGCGTCGACGGTGTACGGCACGTCCTTGATCTCCTTCGGGGGCCATCTTACCCGCGGGCCTGATAGCCTCGCCGCCCGTGGACTCTCTGGCCGGGCGACTTGCGGATCGGATCCGCCGCGAGGGACCTATTCGCTTCGACGTCTTCCAGGAGGCCGCGCTCTACGATCCCGACGGCGGCTACTACGAGCGGCCCGGACGGGTCGGCCGGGGCGGTGACTTCGTCACCGCCTCCACGTGGCATCCGGCCTTCGCGCGATGTCTCGCCCGCGTGGCCCGCCGGTTGCGGGACGCCCTGGGGGCGCCGATCGACGTCGTGGACGTCGGCGCCGGGGAGGGCGAGCTACTTGGGGCGATCGGCGAAGCCCTTCGACGCGACGGCGACGCGGGGCGCGGGTTCCGTCTCGCCGGCGTCGAGCGGTCCGCGACCCGTCGCGCCCGGGCGAGCGAGCGGGACCCGTCGGCCGCCTGGACCTCCACCCTTGAGGAGATCCCCGTCGCGCTCTCGGGACTCGTCGTGGCGTACGAGCTGTTCGACGCGCTGCCGGTCCGGGCGCTTCTCTTCGAGGGGGGGAGGCTTCTGGAGCGCGTCGTCGCGCTGGGGGCCGGCGGAGGCTTCGAATGGGCCGTGTCACCGTGCGCCGACGGTGACGCCAGGCTCGAATCGCTTCGCGGAAGGGGCGTCCGGCTTCGGGAGGGACAGGCCCTCGAGATCCGCCCCGCCGCCGCCGGGCTCGCGCGGGATCTCGCCGCCCGCCTCTCCCGCGGCCTCCTCCTGGTCTTCGACTACGGAGCCCGTTCGCGGTCACTCTACGGAATGGCACGATCCGGCGGGACGCTCGAGGCGTTTCACGCCCACCGGGTCTCCCGCGACGTCCTTTCGGACCCGGGAAGCCGTGACATCACGGCCTGGGTCGACTTCTCCGAGATCGAGGCGGCGTGTTCGGACTCGGGCCTCGTCGTATCGGGACTCGTCAGCCAGGCCCGCTTCCTCGCGGCCGCAGGGATCGGGGAAGAGATCGCCGCGGCCGAAGAACTCCCGTCGGAATCGGATCGTCTCGTCGAGCGGCACACCCTCGGGGAACTGGTCGCGCCGGGCGGGATGGGAGAGTCGATCCGGGTCCTCGTGGCCTCGCGGGACGCCGATCTGGCCGGGCGATTGGTGCAATGGCCGGATCGGGGAATAGTGCCGTCGAATCATTGACTCCCGGAGGGGGGGTACTGAAAATCCCGCGCGTTGTGAGTCTGGGGGCGGCCGGAAGCGGCCTGCTCATTTTCCGAAGGGGGATGTGTGTCTCAAGCGCCTGACATGGCCGCTTATCTCCCGATCCTGTATTTCGCCATCGTGGCCGGCGCTCTGCCGGTGGTCATCCTCGTGCTGATGGCGCTCTTCCGGCCGTCGCGCCCTTCGGCCGCGAAGCTCTCGCCGTACGAGTGCGGCGTGGCGGCGCCCACGGAGGCGTTCGACCACCGCTTCTCGGTCCGGTACTACCTGATCGCGGTTCTCTTCGTCGTCTTCGACGTGGAGACGGTTTTCCTCTTCCCGTGGGCGGTCATGTACGACAAGCTCCTCCTCTTCGGGCTCGTCGAGATGGTCGTCTTCCTCTACATCCTGGTGGTCGGGTACGTCTACGTCTGGAAGAGGGGAGCTCTTACGTGGGCCTGATCGAGAACGCGCTTCCCGACAACGTCATCACGACCACCGTCGACGCCGTCATCAGCTGGGGCCGGAAGAACTCGCTCTGGCCGATGCAGTTCGGCCTCGCCTGCTGCGCGATCGAGATGATGGCCGTCGTGGACAGCCGGCACGACATGTCGCGGTTCGGGGCGGAGGTGTTCCGGGGCTCGCCGCGGCAGTCCGACCTGATGCTGGTCGCCGGCACCGTGACCGAGAAGATGGCGCCGATCATCAAGCGCCTCTACGACCAGATGGCCGACCCGAAATGGGTCATCGCCATGGGGTCGTGCGCCATGTGCGGCGGGCCGTACCGCAGCTACGCCGTGACGCAAGGCGTCGACCGGATCATTCCCGTGGACGTCTACGTCCCCGGCTGCCCGCCGCGCCCGGAAGCCCTCCTCTACGGGCTGATGGAGCTGCAGAAGAAGATCCAGAAGATGAAGGTCCTGAGAAAAGAGGGATCGGAGAGCGCGTGACGGACGAGTCGAAGCCCCCCACGCCTCCGCCGCCCGCCGGCGACGCCGCGCCGCCGGCGGAAAAGCCCGCCGCCGACGCCGCGAAGCCCGCGGCTGAAGCCCCTAAGCCGGCGGCCGAAGGCGTCAAGCCGCCGGTGGACTCCCCGAAACCGGCGACCGCGCCCGCCCCGCCGAAACCGGCCGCGCCGCCTGCGCCGCCGAAGCCGAAGGGCCCGACCGTCAACGACGCCTCCGGCGATCCCGTCGTCCGGCGGCTTGCGGCCGCCCTCCCGGGCGCCGTGACCGCCGCCAAGGAGCTCGTCGGCCAGGTGACCGTCGAGGTGCCGCCCGAGAAGGCACCGGAAGTGCTCCGATACCTGAAGGAAAAGGAGGACTTCAGCTATCTCGTCGACCTGACCGCGGTCGACTGGAAGGCCCGCTCCCCCCGGTTCGACGTCGTCTACTGGCTTCACTCGTTCACGAAGGGGGAGGCCCGGATCCGCGTGAAGGCCGGCGTGGCGGACGGCGCCGAGTGCCCCACGGTGTCCGGCGTCTTCCTGACCGCGAACTGGATGGAGCGCGAGGTGTGGGACCTCTTCGGCATTCCGTTCTCCGGGCACCCCGACCTCCGCCGGATCCTGACCTGGGACGGATTCGCCGGGCACCCGCTCCGGAAGGACTTCCCCATCGAAGGCGTCGACACGGGCGCGGCAATCTACCCCGACCACTATCCCGAGGGCGGCGGTCCGTCGGGCAAGGACTCGAACAAGAAGGTGATTTCATGACTGGCGTCATGAAGCTCGCGCGGACCGACGCGCTCGACAAGGTGCTTTCGTGAGCGAGGAACGCCCCGGAACCGCCGCGAGCGTGCCCGATTCGGGCGAGCCGATGCTCGGGCTCCGCGAGATGGAGCTCAATTTCGGGCCGCAGCACCCGTCGACGCACGGCGTCCTGCGCCTCGTCCTGAAGGTCGACGGCGAGCGGATCGTCTCCGCCCGGCCCGACATCGGGTACCTCCACCGGGGCACCGAGAAGCTCTTCGAGACCGAGACGTACCCGATGATCATCCCGCACACGGACCGGATGGACTACGTGGCGGCGGCGACGAACAATCACGCCTACTGCCTCGCGGTGGAAAAGCTTCTCGGCCTCGAGGTGCCGAAGAGGGCGCAGTACATCCGCGTCCTCCTCGACGAGCTGCAGCGGATTTCTTCGCACCTTCTGTGGCTGGCGACCGCGGCGATCGACCTCGGGGCCATCACGCCGTTCTTCTACACGTTCCGTGAGCGGGAGGTCATCCTCGACCTCTTCGAGGACTACTGCGGCGCCCGGCTGACCCTCAACTGCATGCGGATCGGCGGGCTCCTGGAGGACCTGCCGCCCGGCTGGGTCGAGCGCACCCGCGCGTTCGCCGAGACGTTCGACAGGAACGTCGACGAGTACGAGGACCTCCTGACCGAGAACCGGATCTGGAAGCAGCGGACGATCGGGATCGGCATCCTGACCGCCGCGCAGTGCATCGAGTGGGGCGTGACCGGCCCGCCGCTCCGCGGCGCCGGCTTCAAGTGGGACATCCGCCGTGCGATCCCCTACGAGTGCTATCCCGAGCTCGACTTCGAGATCCCGACGTACCCGAACGCCGACACCTACGACCGCTACCTGGTCCGCGTGGCCGAGCTCCGCCAGAGCCGGCGGATCGTCCTGCAGTGCTGCGACTGGCTCCTGAAGAACCCCGAGGGAGAGATCCGCGGGAAGACGCCGCGGGTCATCAAGCCGGTGGTGGGCGACGTCTACGCGTCCGTCGAGGCGCCGAAGGGGGAGCTGGGCTTCTACCTCGTGTCGAACGGGAGCAACAAGCCCTACCGCCTCCGGGTGCGTCCCCCGTCCTTCATCAACCTCCAGGCGCTTCCCGAGATGGCCAAGGGACACCTCGTGGCCGACCTCGTGGCCATCATCGGGACCATCGATATCGTCCTGGGCGAGGTGGATCGATGATCCACCGTCGCCCCGCTCGCGCGCACCGCGCGCTCGACATCGTCCTAGGCGAGGTGGACCGCTGATGAACGAGGCCCTCCTCTACAACGTCGTCATCCCCTCCGTGAAGGCCGTCGTCGCCGTGCTCGTCGTGGCGACCGTCGCGGGGATCCTGACGCTGATCGAGCGACGGGTCCTGGCCCGGCTGCAGGTGCGCCAGGGCCCGAACCGCGTCGGCTGGAACGGCGCCCTCCAGTGGGTCGCCGACGTCGTCAAGCTGATCTTCAAGGAGGACGTCGTCCCGGCGAACGCCGAGCGGGGGATCCACTTCCTCGCGCCGCTCCTCGTCATGATGCCGGCGCTGACCGTCTTCGCCTTCATCCCGTGGGGCCCCGAGACGACCTGGAACATCCCCGGATACGGCCCGATCCGGACCGGCCTCTACGGCACGGACGTCAACGTCGGGCTCCTTCTCCTCGTCGCCATCACCTCCATCGGCGTCTACGGGATCATCCTGGGCGGCTGGGCGTCGAACTCGAAGTACGCGCTCATGGGTGGCCTCCGCTCCGCGGCCCAGCTCATCAGCTACGAGGTGCCGATGGGCTTCGCCCTCGTGGCCGCGATCCTGATGTCCCGGTCGCTCTCCCTCGTCGGCATCGTCGAGGCCCAGAGGGACGCGGGCCTCTGGTTCATCTTCCCGGGGGTCGTCGCCTTCTTCCTCTACTTCGTCTCCGGCGTGGCCGAGACGAACCGGATCCCCTTCGACCTCCCCGAGGCCGAGAGCGAGCTCGTCGCCGGCTTCCACACGGAGTACTCGGGCTTCCGGTGGGCCGTCTTCTTCCTCTCCGAGTACGCCAACATGATCACGATCTCGGCGGTCGCCACGACGCTCTTCTTCGGCGGCTGGCTCCGTCCCTTCCCGAACGTCGGCTGGCTGTCGTTCCTCGACCTCGTCCCGCCGCTCGTCTGGTTCGTCCTGAAGGTCTCGGTCTTCCTCTTCGTCTACATCTGGTTCCGCGGCACCTTCCCGCGCTACCGCTTCGACCAGCTCATGGCCCTCGGCTGGAAGGTCCTGATCCCGATCTCGATCGGGAACGTCGTCCTCGTGGCGCTCGCGGCTCTCTGGGGCCTGCCGGGGCTCAAGGTCCTCTCCGCCGTCCTGTGGGTGGCGCTGGTCGCCGGCTTCCTCGTCGTGAGGAAGGCGGAACCGCAGCGCCGGACGGTCCTCGTGGCCGGGGTGGGACGATGAGCCTGCTCGACCGGATCCTCCTCTTCGACATCTTCACGGGGCTGAAGATCACCGGCCGCCACTGGTGGCGGAAGAAGGACACCGTCCCCTACCCGGAGGCGCGGCGCGAGCCGAGCGACCGCTTCCGGGGGATGTTCAAGCTCGACGAGGAGCGCTGCATCAAGTGCACGCTCTGCGCCATCGAGTGCCCCATCAACATCATCTTCATCGACTGGCACAACGAGAAGAACCCGGAGGGGAAGGCCGAGAAGGTCCTGGACCGCTTCGACCTCGACCTGAAGCGCTGCATGTTCTGCGGCCTCTGCGAGGACGCCTGCCCGACGAACCCGAAGTCGATCTGGCTGAAGACGAAGAGCTACGAGCTGGGGGCCTACGAGCGGAACGAGGCCCTCTACCTCGACATCGTCAAGCTGACGACCTGGGACGCGAAGCAGGGCCTGACGCTTCCGCCGGCCCCCGGGGAGGAGAAGAAGTGACGCCCGCCCTCTTCCTCTTCTGGATCCTCGGGGCCGTCGTCGTGATCGGCGCCGTCGGCGTGATCGTGATGCGCCAGCCCGTCCACTCGGCCCTCTTCCTGCTCCTGTCGTTCGTCGCGATGGCGGGGCTCTTCGTCATCGCGAACGCGGAGTTCCTCGCCGCGGTGCAGATCCTCGTCTACGCCGGCGGCATCATGGTGCTCTTCCTCTTCACGATCATGCTCGTCAACGTCCGGCGGCAGGCGAAGGAGCCCTTCCTCCACCGGCAGGCCGTCATCGCCACCCTGTTCGGCCTTGCGTTCTACGCGGTCGTCGGCGGGCTCCTCGTGGGGGAGGCGAAGAAACTCGAGTCCCTCGGCGCGGCGGGCGCCGTCGACCCGGCGAAGCTGGCGACGGTCACCATCGCCGGGGTGAAGGTCGCGGGGAACAGCCAGGCGGTCGGCTGGGCGCTCTACCGCGAATACTTCCTGCCGTTCGAGGTTGCGTCGGTCTTCCTTCTCGTCGCGATGATCGGCGCCGTCGTCCTCGGCAAGCGGACGATGGAGAAGGTCGACTGATGGTCCCCCTGACGCACTACCTCGCTCTCTCGTTCCTCCTGTTCGTCCTCGGGATCGTCGGCGTCCTGGTCCGGCGGAACCTCCTGACGGTGCTGATGTCGATCGAGCTGATGCTGAACGCGGTCAACCTGAACCTCGTCGCGTTCTCGCGGCAGCTCGGCGATCTCGGCGGCCAGGTCTTCACGGTGTTCGTGATCGCCGTTGCGGCCGGCGAGGCGGCGATCGGCCTCGCGATCGTCATTTCGCTCTACCGGCTCAAGGGCTCCGTGAACCTCGACGACGCGGCGGAGATGAAGGGCTGATGCGCGCCACCTCGCTTCTTCCGTGGATCCCCCTCTTCCCCCTCGCAGGGTTCCTCGTCAACGGGCTCCTCTACCTGATTTCGCACTCGAAGCTCGGCGGGAAGGAAGCGCCGAAGGGGCCGCATGGCGCCGGGCACGGCACGGGCGACGCCCACGGCGCGGCGGCGCAGGCGGCCCACAACGCCGCCCAGGCCGGCCACGGGCACGGCGGTCACGGACATGGCGGCCACGAGCCGATCCCGTTCGCCGCGCTCCACTCTCTCGTCGGCCCCGTCTCCTGCGGCCTCTCGCTCGTCTTCGCGCTCCTCGCGATCGGCTCCTGGTGGGGCGAGACGCACGGGCACGAGGGGCTCGTCACGACGCTCTGGACGTGGATCCCGATGGGGGAGAACCCGACCTGGTTCGGCGCGAAGGCGCTGTCGATCGACGTGGCCCTCCGCCTCGACGCGCTCTCGGCGCTGATGCTCTTCTTCGTCACCTTCGTCGGGACGCTCATCCACGTCTACTCCGTCGGCTACATGGGGCACGACGCCGGATACGGCCGCTACTTCTCCTACCTGAACCTCTTCATGTTCGCGATGCTGACCCTCGTCCTCGGCGCGAACCTCCCGATCCTCTTCGTCGGGTGGGAGGGCGTCGGCCTCTGCTCCTACCTCCTCATCGGGTACTTCTGGGACAAGGACTTCGCCGCCGACGCCGGGAAGAAGGCGTTCGTCGTCAACCGCATCGGCGACCTCGGCTTCATGCTCGGCATCTTCGGTTGTGCGGCGCTCTTCGGCACGACCGACTTCGGCGCCATGTTCGAGATGGCGTCGAAGAACCCGGCCATCTACGGGGCGGGCGGCCTGATGACCGCGGTCGCGCTCGCGCTCTTCGTCGGCGCCTGCGGCAAGAGCGCGCAGATCCCGCTCTACGTCTGGCTCCCGGACGCCATGGCGGGCCCGACGCCGGTCTCCGCCCTCATCCACGCGGCCACGATGGTGACGGCCGGCGTCTACATGGTGGCGCGCTGCAACGTCTTCTACCGGATCTCGCACGAGTGGGCCGTAAAGACTCTGGGCGAGGGCGCCACGTTCTGGGGGCTCCTGACCCACGACGCGGCGTTCGTCGTGGCCGTCGTGGGCTGCGCAACCGCCTTCGTGGCGGCGACGATGGGCCTCGCGCAGACGGACATCAAGAAGGTCCTCGCCTATTCGACGGTCTCCCAGCTCGGCTACATGTTCCTCGGCTGCGGCGTCCTCGCGTTCGCCGGCGGCATGTTCCACGTCTTCACGCACGCCTGGTTCAAGGCCTGCCTCTTCCTCGGATCCGGCTCCGTCATCCACGCGCTGGGCGGCGAGCAGGAGATGACGAAGATGGGAGGCCTCCGGAAGCTGATTCCGCACACCTTCATCACTATGTTCGTGGCGACGCTCGCCATCGCCGGCGTCCCCGGGCTCGCGGGCTTCTTCTCGAAGGACGCCATCCTCGCCGAGACCTTCGCGGCCGGGCACCCGGTCCTCTGGTTCTTCGCGGTCCTCACGGCCGGGATGACGGCGTTCTACATGTTCCGGCTGATGCGAATGACGTTCTGGGGCACGTTCCGTGGCACGCCGGAGCAGCTTCACCACGTCCACGAATCGCCGGCGTCCATGACGATCCCGCTCTGGGTGCTCGCGTTCGGATCGCTCTTCGTGGGATGGATCGGGATTCCCGCCTTCATCCTGGGGGGCGAGAACCCCTTCGAGCGGTTCCTCGAGCCGGCCATCTACGCCCTGCCGCCCGACTGGACGCCGCACCCGCACCACCTGTCCCTCTCCACCGAGTGGGGCCTGATGGGCGCCTCCGTCCTCATCGCCTTCACGGGCATCTTCCTGGCCTGGAAGTTCTTCAGCGGCCCCTACCCGTTCGCCGTGCCGGAAAAGGTCGCCACGGCGTTGCCCGGCCTCTACCGATGGGTCCGCAACAAGTACTACGTCGACGAGTTCTACGAGAAGTTCGTCGTCGAGGGGCTCGGCAAGGGCTTCGGCCGCTTCCTCTGGGAGGTGGACGCCCGCGTCGTTGACGGCGTCGGCGTCAACGGGACGAGCTGGCTGACGGTCCAGATCTCGAAGATGTCCTCCTGGTTCGACCTCGCCTTCGTGGACGGCGCCGTGAACGGCGTCGCGGACACCCTGCAGTCGGCGTGGCGGGGCTACCGGCGCGTGCAGACGGGCCGGACGGAAAACTACGCGCTCACGATGGCGGCCGGCGTCTTCGGCGCCGTCTGCCTCTGGATCATCCTGAGATGAGCAAGGACGCGGCATGAACGGACTCCTCACGATCCTGATCTTCCTGCCGATCGCCGGAGCCCTCGTGCTCCTCTTCTTCCCGCGGGAGAAGTCGAAGGCGATCATGTACGCGACGACGGCGATCTCGGGCGTCGAGTTCGTCCTGTCCCTTCCGCTCTGGGCCGAGGAGGGATTCCGGAAGTCGGGGGACTTCTTCTTCCGGGAGAACCTGGAGTGGATCCCGTCGCTCGGCGCGCGGTACTCCCTCGGCGTCGACGGCATCGCCGCGCTGCTGATCCTCCTCACGACGCTCCTGACCTTCATCTCGGTCTACTCGAGCTTCACGGCCATCACGAAGCGCGAGAAGGAGTACTACGCGTTCCTCCTCCTGCTCGAGGCGGGCATGGTCGGCGTCTTCTGCGCGCTCGACTTCTTCCTCTTCTACGTCTTCTGGGAAGTCATGCTCGTCCCGATGTACTTCCTCATCGGCATCTGGGGCGGCCCGCGAAAGCTCTACGCCGCCATCAAGTTCTTCCTCTACACGCTCTTCGGCTCCGTCGTGATGCTGGTGGCGATCATCGCCCTCTACTTCTTCAACACGAGCGGCTTCCTGTGGTGGAAGGGCCTCGGGAACGCGCCGTCCTTCGACATCCTCCACTACCACGCGATCGCCGGTCAGATCCCGGCCGACCTCCAGATCTGGCTCTTCTGGGCCTTCTTCCTCGGCTTCGCGATCAAGGTGCCGATGTTTCCCTTCCACACGTGGCTTCCGGACGCCCACGTGGAGGCGCCCACGGCCGGCTCCGTCATCCTGGCGGGCGTCCTCCTGAAGATGGGGACGTACGGCTTCCTCCGGTTCTCGCTGCCGATCTTCCCGGACGCCTCGCAGGTGGGCTGGGTTCAGGCGGCCGTCGTGGCCCTCGCTCTCGTCGGCATCGTCTACGGCTCGCTCGTTGCCATGGTCCAGCCCGACATGAAGAAGCTGGTCGCCTACTCGTCGGTGGCGCACCTCGGCTACGTCATGCTCGGCTTCTTCGCCCTGAACCATTCGGGGCTCCAGGGGGGGATGCTCCAGTCGATCAACCACGGTCTCTCGACCGGCGGCTTGTTCCTTCTGGTCGGCATCGTCTACGAGCGGCGGCACACCCGGATGATCGCGGACTACGGCGGCCTCTCGGGCGTCATGCCGGTCTACGCGACACTCTTCATGATCATCCTTCTCGCGTCGATCGGCCTGCCGACGCTCAACGGCTTCATCGGCGAGTTCACCATCCTGCAGGGCGCCTTCCTCACGAACTGGCGCTGGGCCGCCGTCGGCGCGCTCGGCATCGTCCTCGGCGCGGCCTACATGCTCTGGCTCTACCAGCGCGTCTTCTTCGGCGAGATGAAGCACGATGAGAACAAGGCGCTGGAGGACCTGAACGTCCGCGAGATCCTGACGCTGGTCCCGCTCATCGTCCTCTGCTTCTGGATCGGCCTCTATCCGAAGCCGTTCTTCGAAATGACGGCGGCGTCCACGGGCAGGATTGTCACGGCGGTGAAGACGGCGGCCGCACGGACCGAGGCGGCGAAGGGGACGGTCGCCGCGGCCCCGTCCGCCGCGCCGGCGATGCCCGTCGCCGCCGCGACCCTTCCGGCGGCTCCTCCGGCTGCCGAGCCGGCGGCGGAGCACGCGCCGGCGGGGAAATAGGCCGTGGGCGCGCTTCCGTTCCCGCTCTCGGACCTCTGGACGATCCTTCCGGAGCTTTTCCTGACGCAGGCGTCGCTGGTCCTCCTCGTGTGGGCCGCCTCGACGTCGCGGGCGAAGGAAGGGCTCATCGCCCGGCTGGCGCTCGGGACGATCGCCGTCACGGCGGCCCTGCTCTTCGTCTCGGCCGAGCTCGCCGGCCCGCTCCCACGGACCGCGTGCGCGGGGATGCTGACCCTCGACCGTTTCAGCATCTTCTTCAAGCTGCTGATCCTCGCCGCCTGCGCGGTCACCATTCTCTTCTCGCTGAAGTTCATCGGGACGTCGCCCTACCCGGGCGGCGAGTACTACGGCCTGATCCTCTTTTCGGCCGTCGGCATGCTCTTCATGGCCTCCGGGGTCCATCTCGTCTCGATCTACATCGCCCTCGAGACGATGGCGCTCGCCCAGTACGTCCTCGCGGGCTACTTCAAGAAGGAGTCGAAGTCGCTCGAGGCCGCGGCGAAGTACTTCGTCCTCGGCGCCTTCTCCTCGGGCATCCTGCTCTACGGCCTGTCGCTCGTCTACGGCGCGACGGGGACGCTCTCCCTCGCCGGGGTCTCGGCGGCCTTCCTGTCGGCCTCGCGTCCGACGTTCCTCGTGGTCGGCGTGATCCTCGTGGCCTGCGGCCTCCTCTTCAAGATCGCCTCGGCGCCGTTCCACGTCTGGGCGCCGGACGTCTACGAGGGGGCCCCGACGCCGGTGACCGCCTTTTTCTCGGTGGCGCCCAAGGTCGCGGCCTACGCCATCTTCGCCCGGATCTTCTTCAGCGGCTTCGGCCCCGGCTCGGGCGACTGGAGCGCCGTCATCGCGGCGTCGGCGGCCCTGACCATGATCGTCGGGAACGTCGGCGCGCTGATGCAGTCGAACGTGAAGCGGCTGCTCGGCTACTCCTCGATCAGCCACGCGGGGTACGCGCTGCTCGGCCTCCTCGCCTACAAGTCCGACTTCGGGCTCTGGGCCATCCTCGTCTACCTCTTCGCCTACACGCTGATGAACCTCGGCGCCTTCGGCCTCGTGATCCTCCTCGAGGCGAAGGGCTACGCGACGGAGTCGGTCGACGACTTCAACGGCCTGGCCCGGAAGAACCCGTGGGCGGCCGCGGCGATGACCCTCTTCCTCCTGTCGCTCGCCGGCATCCCACCGACGGCCGGCTTCATCGGCAAGTACTACCTGTTCTCTGCGGCGATGAACGCCGGGTGGTTCTGGCTGACGCTTCTCGCGGTCCTGATGTCGGCCGTGTCGCTCTTCTACTACTTCCGGATCGCCCGGGCGATGTACCTCGTCGACGGCGAGGGGGAGCTCTTCTGGCGCGAGGAGCCGGCCGTCAGCGCGGCGATCGCGGTTTGCGTCGCCGGGACGCTCGCCATGGGCGTCCTGCCCCAGCCGTTCGTCCGCTTCGCGCAGTCCTGCCTCCTGAAGTAATGTCCCCCCGCCCGTGGCGGACCGTCAGTACGCGCGCCTTCTCGCCGATGTCCTGAGCTTCGGCTGGGTCCTTCCGGCCTCGATCGCCGTCGGCGCGGGGCTCGGCTGGCTTCTCGACCGCGCCCTGGGCACCCTCCCCGTCGTCACCATCGTCTTCGGCCTGCTGGGTTTCGCCGGGGGCGTCCGGCAGCTCTACCGGGAGATGGAGAAGCTCTCCTCGATGAGCCGGGAGGACGGGGACGGCGGGCCGAAACCGGGCGGAGACGCCCCGACGTGACCCCGGCGGACGGACCCCTCCGGGACCGCGGCCCGTTCGTCCGGAAGGCCGCGCTTCTCGGGCTGATCCTGGCCTCTGCCCTCGGCGTCACGGGGCGATTTCGGGCCGCCATTGCCTTGACTCTCGGGGCCTCTGTGGCTATCGTCGGCGCGCTTTGGCTGACGGGTGTCGTGCGTCGGTTCGGGGCGCCCGACATGTCGGCCGCCGGCGGGTTCAATTGGAAGATCGCTGCGACGGGACTGCTCCGCTACGGCTTTGCCGGCCTCGTCCTCTACGGGGCGGTGCGGGCCTTCCCGGAGGAGATCCCGTGGCTCCTCGTCGGCACGTCGGTCGCCGTTGTCGCCGCCGCCTGGCAGGGGCTGGCGGGACGCTAGCGCGGACGGGGCCGGGGCGCGGCCAGGACTGAAGCGACGGAAGGACCGATGACCCACGAACACAGCATCCTCTACGGCCCGATCAACGCGCTCCTCACGCTGCTGCTCGGTCCCCCGTCGAACGCCCCGGCCTGGTGGCGGGACGGCGTGACGATCGGCGGCTTCCACATCGCCGGCGGCGCGCCGCGCGAGGAGGGGATCGCCATCGCCTGGCTCCCGGACCACGTCTGCATGGCCCTTCTCGTCTTCGCGATCTGTGCCGTCCTCTTCCCACTCATGGCCCGCGCCTACCAGCGCGGGGCGCCCGGCAAGGCCCAGAACGCGCTGGAGATCTTCGTCGACTTCCTCCGCGGCGTCGTGAAGGAGAACGTCACGCACCACGGGGAGAAGTACCTCCCCATCGTCGGAGGGTTTTTCTTCTTCATCCTGATCGCAAACGCCTTCGGCTGGTTCTTCTTCCTCCAGCCGCCCACGTCGAACCTGAACACGACGTTCGCCCTGTCGATCTCGTGCTTCCTCTTCTTCAACGCGGCCGGGATCAAGGAGCACGGCTTCTTCGGCTACCTGAAGCACTTCCTCGGGCCGATGCTCGCCCTGGCGCCGCTCCTCTTCGTCATCGAGATGATCGGGAACTTCGCCCGCGCGCTTTCGCTGGCGATGCGTCTTTTCGGGAACATCTACGGCGAGCACATGGCGAATTCGATCTTCTCCGGGCTCGTCCCGCTCGTCGTCCCCTGGCCGATCCAGGCGCTCGGCCTTCTCGCGGCGTTCCTCCAGGCCTACGTCTTCGCCCTCCTCTGCTCCGTCTACATCGGGGGCGCAACCGCCCACGAGTCGCACTGAACCGAATTCCCATCTCGAAAGGAGCCTGAGACATGATCAAGAAGCTCGGATACACGGCGGCGCTCGTGGCCGCCGCTCTCCTCGTTCCCGGCGTCGCCGTCGCCCAGGAAGCCGCCAAGGCGGCCGCCGCCGGCGGAACCTCGTGGGGCCACGTGTCGGCCGCCTTCGCCATCGGCCTCGCCGCCGCCTTCGGCGCGCTCGCCCAGGGCCGCGCCGCCGCGGCCGCCTGCGACGGCATCGCCCGGAACCCCGGCGCCACCGGCCAGATCCGCGGCATGGCGTTCCTCGCCCTCGTCCTGATCGAGTCGCTCGTCATCTACGCGCTCGTCATCGCGTTCGTCGTCCAGGGCAAGTAGGGGGATCGCGGGGGCCACGACGCCCCGCGCAGAGAACTCCCGGGAGACCGAGCCCCGACCTCGTCGGGGCTCTTCCTTTTTCACCCCCCCGTCGGCGAGGTGAGGAGCTTCTCGAAGAGCAGGGTCTCGCGCGTCCGGCCGCCGAGGACGATGGGCAGGAGCTCCACGACCCGGAAGCCGTGCATCCAGTAGAGGTGCGGCGCGGCGGCGCTCATGGCGAAGGAGCGGGCCCGGAGGCGGACGAGGCCGCGCTGCCGGCAGGTCTCGAGGCCCCGGCTGAAGAGGTCCCGGCCGATCCCCTGGCCGCGGGATTCACCCTCGACGGCCAGCCACCTGAAGAGGGCCGTCGGCGCGGGCGCCGGCGCATCGTGGAGCACGAGAAGCGCCCCCACGGTCCGGCCCCCCGTCTCCGCCGTCAGGAGAAGGTCGCGGCTCGCGTCGAACTCCCGGCGCACGGTCTCGACCTCGCGGGCCAGGTTCTCGGCCACGGGAAGGTCGAACTCCTCGTGGAAGACCCGCTCGACGAGTCGCGCCGCCTCCACGATCCCCTCGGGGCCGTTCGAGCGGATCGTGGCGGGCGGGGCGACGGCCACCGGCGTCCGCTTCCTACATCCGCTCGGGGATGGGCACGCCGAGGACGTCGAGGACGTCCGCCAGCGTCCGCGCCACGAGCTGGAGCGCGGAGCGCCGCGCCCGCCGGCTCTCCTCGTCCGGGGCCTGGAGGATCGGGTGCGTGTGGTAGAGGTGGTGGAACGACGCCGCCACGGCGAGGGCGTGGCGGACGAGGAGCGACACCTCGAGCGTCTCGGCGACCTTCTCGAAGGTCTCTAGCGTCCGTCCGCACGTCCGGACGACGTCCCAGAGACCGTCGTCGAGCGGGCCGGGCGGGAGGGCCGCGACGGCCCGGATCTCGTCCCCCTCGATCCGTCCCGCAAGCCCCTGCTCCTCGAGCTTCCGGAAGATGCCCGCGGCGCGGACGGCGGCGTACTGCAGGTACGGCCCCGTGTCCCCCTCGAAGGCGAGCGCCTCGTCGAAGTCGAAGGCGATGACCTTGTTCCGCGAGAAGCGGGTCATGTAGACGCGAAGCGCGCCCACCGCGATCGCCTCGATCCGGGAGAGGTCCGGCGCCTCGCCGGGGCTCCGCGCGGCGATCTGGCCGCGCGCCTTCTCGGCGAGCTGGTCGAGGAGGTCGTCGGCCTTCACGCCCAGCCCCTTCCGCCCCGACATCTCGACGTAGACCCGCCCACGGTCCTCGTCCGACAGCTCGACCCCCATGGCCTCCGCCGACACGGGCGTCAGGGCGACCATCTCGTAGGCGAAGTGGACCGACCGCCCGGCGGCGTCGGCGAAGCCGGCGCGCCGGACCGCCTCTTTCACGACCTTCTGGAGGTACGACTGCCGCACGTCGATGACGTTGATGACGCTCTCGCCGTGCCCGAAGCGGCCGCGCGCGGCCGGGTCGGCGCCGGCCGCGTCGTGCCGCGTCCGGAAGAGAGGCGAGACCCCGTCCGAGGCGTGGAACTCCGGCTGGCCGAACATGTCGACATAGGGGACCGGCTCGTACTCGAAGTCGGCCGGGAGGAGCCCGAGCTTCCAGAGCTGGTAGGCGACGTCCTTCCCGGTGTAGGTGACGGTCCCGTTCGAGCGGACGAGGACCTTGTCGGCGTCCTCCATCCCCTCGAAGTCGGCCGCCCCTTCGAGGCGCATCACCCAGCAGCCGGCGTTCTTCCCCTCGCTCTCCAGCTCGGCCGCCCCGACCTTCTTCAAGAGATCGAAGGCGGTGGCCCAGAAGCGGCGGCCGAGGATGTCGCTCTCGCGCGGGAGGAGGTCGTAGTGGACCCCGATCCGCCCCATCGTCAGGAGATGGCAGCGGACGACCGCCTCGGCGAGCCGCGCCGCGAGCGCGGCGACGGCGGTCTCTTCCTCGCCGGCGGGGCCACCCAGCGCGGCCGTCTCCACGGCGTGGAGCGTGCTGCGGCGGAGGTCGTCGAGCGTCGGGTCGGCGGCGTAGCTCTTCCCGACGAGGGCGTAAAGCTCCCACGCCAGGTCTCCCAGCTCCCGCGGCGCGACGCCCGGAGCGTCGTGCGGAAAAGCGTCCAGTATTTCGCGGATACTCGCGGCCAGCGCCTTCGCCCGCGCGGGCTCGACGAGCGCCTCCGGGTGTGTCAGCCCGACGACGACGTCGGCCACCTGGACGCCGGTGTCGTCGAGGTAGTTCTGCACCTCCACGCGGCGCCCCAGCCTGCGGAAGTTCCGGACCAGCGTGTCGCCGAGGACCGCGTTCCGGAGGTGCCCGATGTGGGCCGCCTTGTTCGGGTTGATGTTCGTGTGCTCGACGATGATCTTCGGTCCCGAGGGATCGGGAGGCGCGGCGGGGGCGAGCATCAGGGAAAGGGTCTCGGCTCGCTTCAGGAAGAAGTTGAGGTAGCCGCCCCCCTCTACCTTCGCGCGCTCCACAGCGGGGGGGAGCGCGAGGCCGGCCGCCAGCTCCTCGGCGATCTTCCTCGGCGGCCGTTTCAGGCGTTTGGCGAGGTCGAACGCGACGGGGGAGGCCACGTCCCCCAGCTCCACCTTCGGCGGCGTCTCGAGGACGACGCGGGGCGCACCGAGGTCGAAGAGCGTCCGGCAGGCGGCGCCGATGGCCTGCGTCAGCTCCTGTTTCAGTCCCGGAAGCACGCGCGGATTCTCGCACGGCGGAATCGCCGCGACCGGCCGGCGCCGCGGTCAGGCTTCCCCGTGGGACGGTTGTCGCCGTCAGGACGGCTTGATGTTCTGGTTGAGGTGGAAGAGGTTCTCGGGGTCGTACTTCTTCTTGATCGCCACGAGCCGGTCGTAGTTCCCCTTGTAGCTCTCCTTGACGCGGCCCTGGTCGTCCCCGGCCATGAAGTTGACGTACCCGCCGGGCGACGAGTGCGGCTCGAGCGCGGCGTAGTAGTCCTTCACCCACCGGGTGTTCTTCTCGTTGTCTTTCGGGTCCGGCCACATGCCGGCGATGACCGTCGCGAAGCGGGCGTCGCGGTTCGCGAAGGCGGTCGCGTCGGGACGGACGCGATTGCACGCCCCGTTGATCGGGTAGATGTGAACCGTCGAGTTGACCACGGGAACCTTCGGCCCGTGCGAGACGTGCGCGGCGATCGCGCCGTCGGTGAGGTCGGTCGCGAAGGCCGTCTTCCAGTAGTGCTGGAGACCGGACGGCACGAGCCCGTCGAAGGCGGCGTTGAAGGCGGGGAAGGGCACCGGCCCCAGATGCTGAGCGGCGATGGGTCCCGCCTTCAGGATCGGCTGCATTGCCTGATCCCCCCTCTCGGGGGGACCGGACCAGCAGGCGACGATTGCGCAGAACGGCTCGCCGTGCCTCTTTTCGGGGATGAACGGGAGGGGCGGCGCGATCTGCCAGGCGAAGAAGGCGCCCATTTCCTCCGGAGCCGACGCGATGTACTCACGGTAGAACTCCAGGACCTTCCGCGCCGCCGAGAGCTCGAAGAAGACCAGCCCGGCGTACACGTCCTTGACGGGATGGAGCCGGTACTCGAACGACGTGACGACGCCGAAGTTCCCGCCGCCCCCGCGAAGCGCCCAGAAGAGGTCCGGGTTCTCCTTCTCGCTCGCCGTCAGGAAGCGCCCGTCGGCGGTGACCACGTCGGCGGAGAGAAGGTTGTCGATCGACAGCCCGTGGCCGCGCGAGAGGTGCCCGATGCCGCCTCCGAGGGTCAGGCCGCCGATGCCCGTCGTCGAGATGATGCCGCCGGCCGTCGTCATGCCGAACGGGTAGGTGGCGTGGAAGACGTCCCCCCACGTACAGCCTCCCTCGGCCCGTACCGTCCGCGCGGCGGGGTCCACGCGGACCCCTTTCATCTTTCCGAGGTCGATGACGACGCCATCGTCGTTCGTGCCGAACCCCGGGACGCTGTGCGACCCGCCCCGGACCGAGAGGATCCGGCCGTTCCGGCTCGAGTAGGCGAGCGCCGACATGACGTCGGCCGCGTCCACGGCGCGGACGATGACGTTCGGATGCTTGTCGATCATTCCGTTGTAGACCTTTCGCGCGGCGTCGTACTCGGCGTCGCCGCGGGCGATGATCTGCCCGCGGACGGACGCGCGGAGCTCCTCAAGTGTCGGCTTTGCCATGTCAATGTCCCCCCGGTGGAGGATCCTATCGCCGGCCGGCGGCCAGTTGCAACTCAGTCTCAGGATGTCGCGGGGCGCCGGTCCGGGGGCGCCCTTTTTCATCGGCCGCGCAGCGATTTCCGAGGCTACGGTTTCACCCGGGCAGTTGGGATAACGTCTTCGGCACCATGTCGTTCATCCAGGCCCCCCCGGCGCTCGGCAACACGTACGAAGGCGACTCAATTCTCCGCACTTATCTTGAAAACCGCCTTCCGGCCGAGGTCTTCCGGGAGATCGAGCCGTCTCTTCGGGAGATGGGGGCCCTCTCGGGCGGGCCGCTCCACGAGCTTCTCCGGGAGGACGAGGCGTCGGTCCCCGTCCTGACGTCCTGGGACCCGTGGGGCCGCCGCATCGATCGGATCGACCTGACACGTCTCTGGAAGGAGACCCTTCGGATCTCGGCCGAGGCGGGCCTCGTCGCCCTTCCGTACGAGCGGCGGCAGGGCCCCTTCTCGCGCCTTCATCAGTTCGCGCTCGTCCATCTTTTCGAGCCCTCCTCGGGCGTCACCTCGTGTTCGCTCGCGATGACCGACGGCGCCGCGAAGACCCTTTTCCTCTCAGGGAACGCCGACCTCGCCGCCCGGGCGCTGCCGCGCCTGACCGCGCGCGACCCGGCCCTTGCGTGGACGTCAGGCCAGTGGATGACCGAGCGGATCGGGGGATCCGACGTGGGTGGGAGCGAGACCGTGGCAAGGCTCGAAGGCGATACATGGCGCCTTTATGGAACCAAGTGGTTCACCTCGGCGACGACCTCGGAGATGGCCCTGACGCTGGCGCGTCCCGAGGGGAACCCGCCGGGCGGAAGGGGCCTTGCCCTCTTCTATCTCGAGACCCGCGACGAATCGGGCGAGCCGAACGGCCTCGTCATCCACCGGCTGAAGGACAAGCTCGGGACGCGGATGCTGCCGACCGCGGAGCTGGACCTCGTCGGGGCCCGGGCGGTCCCCGTGATGGGACTGACGAACGGCGTCAAGAACATCACGATGATGCTGAACACGACGCGGACCTGGAACGCCGTCGCCGCGGTCTCCGGGATGAGGCGCGCCCTCGACCTCGCCCGGGACTACGCGGCGAAGCGGGCCGCCTTCGGGGCGCCGCTCGCCGAAAAACCGCTCCACGTCGAGACGCTCGCGGACATCGAGGCGCTTTATGCCGGGGCGTTCCTTCTCACGTTCCGGGTCGTCGAGCTCCTCGGACGGGAGGAGAACGGCGCGCTTTCAGAGGGCGAAGACGGCGTCCTCCGCCTCCTGACGCCGATCGCGAAGCTGACGACGGGAAAGCAGGCGATTCTCATCGCGAGCGAGGCCCTCGAGGCGTTCGGCGGGGCCGGATACGTCGAGGACACGGGCCTCCCGCGTCTCCTCCGGGACGCCCAGGTCCTGCCCCTCTGGGAGGGGACGACGAACGTCCTCGCCCTCGACCTCCTCCGGGCGATCTCGAAGGGGGACGGACTCGCTCCCATCGAGCGCGAGGTCGAACGATGCCTCGCGGGAGCCGGGGGAATGCTCGGGGCCGCGTCTCGGCGCGTTTCGGAGGCCATACGGCACGCGTCGGCGTGGCTCTCCCGCGTCCCGGATACGGCCACGCTCGAGGCCGGCGCGAGACGGTTCGCCCTGACGGTGGGTCACGCTCTCGAGGCCGCTCTCCTCGTCGCGGAGGCCTCACGCCGGCCCGACGGCCATCCTCTCCGGCTCGCCGCCGCGCGCTTCGCCCGCTTTCCGCTCGATTCGATCCGGGACGACGCCCCGCTCGACGAGGCCCGGGCGCTGCTCGAGGCCGGGACTAGAATCCCCGCAGTAACACGATCCTGACGGGCCGCCGGAACAGGCGTTGACGCGCCAGGGGGACACGCCCCGCCCATTCCAGAGGCCCGGGGAGGCATGCGCCATGGGCCTCTCTGCCGGTACGCGCCTCGGACCTTACGAGGTCGTCGCCCCCCTCGGCGCTGGCGGCATGGGCGAGGTTTACTGCGCGCGTGACACGCGGCTCGGGCGGGTCGTGGGAATCAAGGTCATCTTGAGCGACGCTGCCCCGGACCGGAGAACGGCGGATTCTTCACGACAGCCGATAGGGGAATGACGGAGACGCGCTCCCCGAGCGGATAGGACCGGGTGCCCGGGTAAAGGACAAAGAGGCGCTCGAGCCTGAGGTCGGAGAGGGCGATCCGCATCGACTTCGTCAGCGTCGGAGCGTCCGCCCGCTTGATTTCGACGCCGAACCGCCGGCCACCCTTGAACAGCACGAGGTCCAGCTCGGTGCCCTGATGGGTTGCCCAGAAGTAGGCCTCGTCGGGGCGGACATTTCGGAGAACCTCTTCCACGGCATAGCCCTCCCAGGAGGCGCCGCACTTCGGATGTGCAAGGAGTTCCTGTTCCGTCCGGAGGCCGAGAAGCCGATGGAGCAGCCCGCTGTCGCGTACGTAGACTTTCGGCGACCTCACTTGCCGCTTGCCGAGGTTCTCGTGCCACGGTTGAAGCTGACGCACCATAAAGATGTCGCTGAGAACGTCGAGATAGCGGCGGACCGTCGGCTCGGTTACTCCGAGCGAACGCGCGGGGTCAGCGGCGCTCCACGTCTGGCCGTGGTAATGCGCCAGCATCGTCCAGAATCGCAGGAGAGCCGTCGCCGGGATCGTGACGCCGAGTTGCGGCAGGTCCCGCTCCAGAAGGGTCTGGATGAACTGATCACGCCAGACGAAGCTGTCCTCATCCGACCGGGCGAGGAAGGCCCGCGGGAAGCCGCCCCGAAGCCAGTGCCGCGAGAGCTTCGTCGCGCCGACCTCGAGGAGCCCGAATCCCGACAGCACGACCGTCTCGAGCCGTCCCGCGAGCGACTCCGAGGATTGACGCAACAGGTCGGGGGAGGCGCTGCCCAGGACGAGAAAACGCGCGGGAAGGGGGACACGGTCGGCCAGCACCCTCAGCACCGGGAAGAGATCTGGCCGGCGCTGGACCTCGTCGATAACGACCACGCCACGAAGCCGCGAGAGCGCCGTTACCGGCTCCGAGAGGCGGGCGAGGCTCGCGGGATCCTCCAGATCGAAGAAGTTCGCCGAGTCCGGCGGGACGAGCTGACGCGAGAGCGTTGTCTTGCCGCACTGGCGCGGCCCGATGAGGGCGACGACTCGGCTACGCCGGAGGGCTCGCCGAAGCTCGGTGAGAGCCTCCGTGCGGGCGATCATGGAGAAATACTACCATGAAATTCGAAAGCTTACATTTCGATTTTCATGGTGATTAGCTGACGCCAATGCGCAGGTCCTTCCCCGTCATCTCCTTCGGCTGGGGGATGCCCATGAGGCCGAGGAGGGTGGGGGAGACGTCCTCGAGGGAGCCGTCCTCCCGGAGCTTCGCGCAGTCGGCTTCGGGGGGCGCGAGGGCGAAAATGAGGGGGACGGGGCCGACGGTGTGGGCGGTGTAGGGCTCGTTCCGCTCGTCGTCCCACATCTTCTCGGCGTTTCCGTGGTCGGCCGTGACGATGGCGGCGCCGCCTTTGGCTTTCACGGCGGCAAGAACCCGCCCGAGGCAGGTATCGACCGCCTCGACGGACTTCTTCGCCGCCGCAAAGACGCCGGTGTGGCCGACCATGTCGCAGTTGGCGTAATTGACGAGGATGAAGTCGAAGCGGTCGGATTCGATGGCGGCGAGGAGCTTCTCCGTCACCTCGAAGGCCGACATCTCGGGCTTTAGGTCGTAGGTCGCGACTTTCGGCGAAGGGACGAGGATTCGCTCCTCTCCGGGATAGACCTTCTCCTCGCCGCCGTTGAAAAAGAAGGTGACGTGGGCGTACTTCTCCGTCTCGGCGATCCGGAGGTTCGTCATGTGGCGCGCCGCGAGAATCTGCGGAAAGGAGTTCTCGAGCGACTGCGGCGGGAAGGCGACCCGGAGCGGGAAGTCGGCCTGATACTCGGTCATCGAGACGAGGGTGATCTTCGGGTGGACGCGGCGCGGAAAGCCCGGAAAGTCCGTCTCGAAGAACGCTCTCGAAAGCTCGCGCGGCCGGTCTGCGCGAAAGTTGAAGAAGACGGCGGCGTCCCCATTCGCCACGACGCGGGGAGCGGCCCCTTCGGCGTCGCGAACGGAGATCGGCTCCATGAACTCGTCAGTCACGTTTCGGGTGTAGGCGTCCTCCACGGCGGCCGCGGCGCCGGCGTCGGTGACGATCCGGACGGCTTCGCCCTCCGCGAGGAGGCGATAGGCCTTCTCCACGCGCTCCCAGCGCTTGTCGCGGTCCATGGCGTAGTAGCGCCCGATGATCGAGCCGAGGCGAGCCCCGGGGTAGCGCGCGAGCCGCTCGAGAAGCTCGCGGACGTTCACGACGCCGGAGGTCGGCGGCGTGTCGCGCCCGTCGAGGAACGCATGGACGACGACGCGCGGGACCTTCTGCCGATGCGCCAGCTCGAGAAGAGCGTAGAGGTGCTCCTGGAGCGAGTGGACGCCGCCGTGCGACAGGAGGCCGAAGAAGTGAAGCGTCCCGCTTCCGGCCTTCGCGGCCGTGCAGGCGCCGACGAGGGCGGGGTTCGCGAAGAACTCGCCGGTCTCGATCGACTTCGTGATCCGGACGATGTCCTGGTAGACGACCCGCCCGGCCCCGAGAATCGTGTGGCCCACCTCGGAGTTCCCCATCTGGCCGTCGGGAAGGCCGACCCGCTCGCCGGAGGTCTCGATCATCGTCCAGGGGCGCCGTGCATAGAGGGCGGAAAGCGTCGGCGTCGTGGCGCGCGAAACGGCGTTCCCGGGGGAATCGGGCGCTCGCCCGAAGCCGTCGAGGACGGCAAGAAGCACGGGACGGGGACGGACCATCGCGGAGAACCTCCGGGCCGAAGTGTAGCGGCTCCGGACGTTGGATCCCCTCCCGTATAGTCGGCGAATGCGCCGCGCCGCGGGATTCGTCATCCCGCTTCTGGCTCTCGCCGCCTGCGCCCGCCCGGGCGGTAAGGTGCCCGGCTCCTTTCCGAAGGCGCCCCTCGTCATCGTCTCGATCGACACGCTCCGGTCGGACCATCTGCCCGCCTACGGGTACCACGGCGTCGAGACGCCGGCGATCGATGCCTTCCGGAAGGACGCGATCCTCTTCGAGAAGGCCTATACGCACGTCCCGCTGACGCTCCCGGCGCACGCGTCGCTCTTCACGGGCCTTCTTCCCGCCGGACACGGCCTCCGGGACAACGCCGGGTACCGCCTGAAGTCCGGCGTCCCCACGCTGCCGGAGCTGCTGAAGGGGGCGGGCTACAGGACGGGCGCCGCCGTCTCGGCCGTCGTCCTCGGGGGCGGGACCGGCCTTTCGCGAGGCTTCGACTTCTACGAGGACTCGATCGAACCGACGGAGCAGAACCAGCCGCAGAGCCGGGTACAGCGGGCAGGGGAGAGGACGTCGGCGCTTCTGACGGAGTGGATCGCCCGCGGCGGCGACCCGCCGCTCTTTGCGTTCCTGCACCTGTACGAGCCGCACGCCCCGTACGAGCCTCCGGAGCCGTTCCGGAGCCGGTATGAAAACCGATACGACGGCGAGATCGCGACGGCGGACGCCATTCTCGGGAAGTTCGTGAAGTTCCTGCGCGAAAAGGGGCTTTACGACGGGGCCCTCGTGATCGTCCTCTCCGACCACGGCGAAGGGCTGGGAGAGCACGGCGAGGAGGAGCACGGCGTCTTCGTCTACCGAAGCGACCTGCAGATTCCGCTCCTCGTGAAGCTCCCGAAAGTCGGCGGCGGCTTCCCGCTCGCCGGGACGTCGGCCGCAGCGCCGGTCCAGATAAGCGACGTCTTCACGACGGTGGGGCGCGCGCTGGCGCTTCCCGGCTTCGTGCCGCCGGAGGGGACGGTCTCGCTCCTCGACGCCGCCGGGGGGAAGACGCCGGCCGACCGGCGCGTCTTCGCCGAGAGCCTCTACCCGCGTCTCCGGTTCGGGTGGAGCGACCTCGCGTCTCTGATCGACGGAACGTGGCAACTTATCGAAGCGCCGCGGGTCGAGTTCTACGACGTCGCGAAGGACCCGGGCGAGCGAACGAATCTCGCGGCC
Source organism: uncultured Acidobacteriota bacterium (assembly GCA_963801475.1). Taxonomy (GTDB): domain Bacteria; phylum Acidobacteriota; class Thermoanaerobaculia; order UBA5066; family UBA5066; genus DAOMFB01. The sequence continues at coordinate 720,228 of CAWDEX010000001.1, forward strand.
GACAAGCCGGGGCCGTTCCGCGCGATGCGCCTCGAGATGGAGAGGCGCCGGGCGGCCTTCGAGGCAGCGTCGCCCGTGGACGCTGAGGAGGCGAAGAAGCTGGCTTCTCTCGGCTATCTCACGGGGAGCGCGGCGGCTCCGGCCGGGCCGCTGGCCGACCCGAAGGACGAGATCGGTCTCCTCGCGGACCTCGGCGAGATGCGGGCACGGGCGCTCGCGGGGAGGCCGGAGGAGGCACTCGGCGCGATGCGCCGGATCCTCGACCGCAATCCGCGGATGCTGGACGTCTGGGAGACGTACTCACAGATCCTCCGGGACCGGGGCCGCCTCGAGGAGGCTCTCGCCGCGCGCCGCCGGATGGTGGAGCTGTCGCCTCCGGAGGCAACGCTCCCTCTTCTCGGGGTGGCGAACCTCTGCCTCGATCTGGGCCGGACCGACGAGGCGATCAAGAACGCGCAGCTGGCCAGGGAACGGGGCGACGAGGGGGCGAGCGAGGTCCTCGCGCGGGCCTTTCTCGCGAAGGGAGACCTTGCCGCCGCCGAGACGGCGGGACGCGCGGCGGCCGAGGTGGGGCGGACCCGCATCCGGGGCCGGCTCGTCCTCGGGCGGATCGCCCTGGCGAAGGGCGATCACGCCGGCGCTCTTCGCGAAGTGGAGGCGGCGCGCGAGGCGGCCGGGGGCGATCCGCCATCGGGGTACCACGAGCTCCGGGGCGAGCTCTTCGCCCTGTCGGGAAAGCCCGCCGAGGCCGAGAACGAGCTGCGCGAGGAGATCCGGCGGAACCCCGGCGATCCGGACCCCCGCTTCTCGCTCGGCCTTCTCCTCGCAGCCCGGGGTCGGCGCGAGGAGGCACGCCAGGTCGTCGTGGAAGCCGTGGCGCTCGCGCCGTCGCCGCCCGCCTACGAGAAGGGGATCCGGACGCTGACGTACATCGGGGACCGCAGCGGCGCCGAGGCGCTGCGTCGTGAGGCCGGGCGCCGCTTCTCCGGCGGGCGGACCCCGGCCGGGAACGCCGGTTCCTGAAGCATTTGCGTCGGGGCGAAGCTCGAAATGCCACGGTATAGTGTTCGATTGGCGCGGCCACGCGCCGAGATATTCAGATTCGGGAGTTCGCCACGATGAAGGCCCTCAGCCGTCTCTTTCTGCTCTTCGCTCTCGGCGTGATCGCCGCCCTTCCCGCCAGCGCCGCCCTCGAGAAATACAAGGACTGGGACAAGAGCCCCGAGTTCCAGTATTTTGCGACCGACGACGACAAGGCGGCCTGGAAGAAGGTGGCCACCGACGCCGACGCCGAGGCGTTCGTCGCCCTCTTCTGGGCCCGGCGCGATCCCGACCTGAAGTCGCCGCAGAACGAGTTCAAGGCGCGGATCGAGGCGCTGGTGAAGGTGGCCGACGAGCGGTTCGCAATCCGCGGCCGCCGGGGGGCGCTGACGGAGCGGGGACGGATCCTCCTCATCATGGGGCCGCCGAAGCAGGTCATCCCTCGCGACCGGACGCCCAGCTCCGCCGCCGAGGCGCCGGCCGCCGGCGGACGGATCACCCAGTACGCGTTCATCTACGAGGACGACAAGCTCCCTTCGTGGACCGACCTGAAACGGATCGAGATCGTGGTCGAAGTGGACCAGGGCCGCGGCAGCGAGACGATGATGGACGCCGGGAAGTTCGCCGCCTTCCAGAAGAAGGCCGTGCAGGCGGCGCTCGTCCATCCGGAGCTGACGGCGCCTCCGGTCTACAAGACGAAGGAGCAGGCCGAGGCGGAGGCGAAGGCCGCCGCTGCGGCCGCGTCCGAGGCGGCCGTCGGGCCGGCGCTGACGCCGGCGATCCGTACGGTCCTGGAAGAGGCTCTGGGGAAGACCTCCTCCGGACCCCTCACCACGATGGGGGTCGGTTTCCGGAACGGGTCGACCCGCCTGATGGTCCAGCTGGACGTTCCGGCCGCCTCGGTCGCCGCGCCCGACACGACGAAGCTCGCGATCCTCGTGAAAGACAAGGAAGGGAAGGACGCCGTCCGGCTGGAAGAGGCCGCCGGCCTCGCGAAGTCGAAGGCCGACCTCTACGTCGGCCGCGCGCTGGCCGTGGGTCCCGGCGAGTACGAGGTCGCCGCCGCGCTCGTGGACGCCGCGGGCGTTGTGATCTCGTCCGGCCGCCGGTCGGTCGCCGTCACGGCGGTCCCGACCGAGTTCGCCGCGTCGACTCTCTTCGTCGCCTACAACGACCTCGACGGCGACCTGAAGAAGCCGGACGACCCGTTCACCTTCTCCGGCCGCCGCTTCGTCGCCCGGCCCGAGGCGAAGTTCGACGCGAAGGACGGACTCACGTACGCGATCCGCATCTACAACCCGTCGATCGACCCGATTACGAAGACGACCTTCCTGAGGCGTTCGCTCCGGGTCAAGCCGAAGGTCGGTTCGGCCATCGAGGTGCCCGGGGCCGAGGACAAGCCGCTGCCGGTCCCGGAGATGAAGGACGCTGGCGTCGTCGTCGTCGACATCGCCGGGGCGATCGTCGACGAGAACATGGGAGATTACTTCCGCCCCGGGGACTACGAGCTTCGGATCACGGTGACGGACGCGGTGTCGGGAAAGAAGCTCGACGCCGCGGCGCCCTTTTCGCTGCTGGCGTCGCCGAAGCCGGCCGCTCCGGCGCCGGCGAAGAAGTAGGCCTCTACTCGATCCGGACGCTCGCCGATCCGAGACCCGTCCGGTTCGTCGTCATGTCCTTCACGGTGACGACGAACCGGAGGTTCCCGGGCCTCGACCTGGCGTCGGTGGCGAAGAGGTAGAAGCGGTCCCTGTCTTTCTCCCACTGGGCCGGATCGAGGGAGATGGTGCGCCGGATGGTCGTCGCGTCGGAGCGCGCACCGTTGTCCTCCACGGCCGCCACGGTGACGTCGACCACGGCCTCCTTGCGGCCGCCGACCTCCTGGAACATGAGCGCCGAGAGCGGGATCCGGGCCTCGAGGGGCGACAGGCGCCGCCCGATGCCGGCGGACTGCGGCAGGCCGACAGTGACGGCCACGTCGAAGTCGCCCTTCGCGTCGGGTGTCAGGAGGGCCAGCTCCATCCGGTTGAGCGAGGCCTTCCCGGCCGTCCTCGGCACGAAGCTGCTCCGCGTCCGGACGCTCACGCCCGGGCGGTTTACCGACACCTTGATCGAATGCTGCTCTTTCTTCGGGAGGTTCGACAGCGTGACGCCGATCGAGTAGAAGCTGCTCGTCTCCCGGAAGACCTGGTCCATCGCTCCCTTGAAGACGTTCCGGTTCTCGAAGAGGACACCGCCCGTCTCCGCCGCGAAGCCCGAGAGCACCTCCTTGCGGTAGGCGTCCCTCTCGAAGGGTGCGATCTCGTAGGGCTGGGCTTCGCCGGCGTCGACGTCGGTCGTCAGGCCGCGGGCGTCGACGACGTACATCGTCACGCCGGACTGGTTGGCCTCGCGGAGGACGTCCTGGTATTCCCTCGTCACGTCGTATTCGAACTGCTGGAGGTTCCGGAAGCCGAGCGCGACGGCCATCCCCTGGCCGGGCCGCAGCTCGATCCCGCTCGAGACGTAGATCATCGTCCGCTTCCCGGAGCGCGCCGCGAGAGCCGAGACCGCTCGCCGGATGTCGCCAAGAGCGGTCTTCTCCCGGACCTGGGCCTGCTGGGCGTAGTTCCGGATGGTGTTCGTGCGCGACGAGACGTAGCGCGATGACTGGCCCGTCCGGTAGTCCTGCTGGGCCTGCTGCGACCAGGCGAGCCCGCCCGGCGGCATCTTCTCCAGCCTGGCGAGCCCGTCGAGGAGCTCCTCCTTCGAGCCGGTGAAAGGGACGATCGTCCGCGTGTAGCCGCGGTTGTACCGGAGGATCGCCACCTGGTCGACCGGCGAGAGCTTGTAGATCAGCTCTTTCAGCCCGTCGATGGCCCGCGGACGGTCAAAGGGGAGCAGGTGCTCGTCGTCGAAGTAGACGAGGACCTGGCGGGCGAGGTAGCGCTGACCCGTGTCGTTCCGCAGGCTGTCGAGGATCAGGTCGGGGGAGGCCTTGGAGAGATCGGGGGCGAAGAGCGTCCCCTCCTCGACGGGAGTGAAGAAGTCGAGCGCAACCGCCTTCCCGTCCACCTTGACGGCAAAGTCCTCCTTCGTCAGGTCCTTCACGAACTTTCCGTCTTTCGTGACGACGACGTCGAGGTCGAGGGCCGTGACCTCGACCGCGGCCCGGACCCCGCCGGTCGGGCGCGCCGGCTCGTCGGCCCGGGCGGGCGACGGGACGAAAGAAATCACGGCGAGGAGCACGAAGAGCCTGCAGAGAGTCCGGGTCATGGCACGAGTCCCCTTTCGGGTCAGTTGTGGAAGACGTCGCGAAGCCGTTCGGCGTCGCGGGCGATGACCTGCGGGAGGGCCGGGTCGAGGGAGAGCGCGGCGAACCGCTCGGCGAGAGCCGGGTCGTCGCTCGTCCACTCGGGACCGATCTGATCCGTCGGAATCATCTGTTTGGCGAAGAAGATCAATTTTTCCCCCGGCGTCGACGAGAGGCCCACGCGCCCGGTCGATCCGAGCACGTCCTCGTGTCCTCTCGGGAAATTCAACTTCCGGGCCAGGACTCGCCCGAAGACGCCGCGGAAGCGGGCGAGGGCGTAACCCCGCATCGGGCCGGCCGGGAAAGGTATGTTGATCAGTAACTTGAGAAGGTCGTAGGCCCCCAAGGCTTCGACGAGGCCCAGCGTATAGGCTTCGTCCGGAGTGAACTCCTGGGAGGCCGCCACATGGGAGGCGGCCACCGCCGTGGACAGCGCCGAGCGGCGAACGACGGCCTCCATCCGGTCGGCCGCGGGCACCTTGGGCGTGGCCGGATCGGCGAGGAGGCCGGTCAGCCGACGAAGGGCGTCCGGACCGACCGCGGCCGCCGCCTCCCGGGCCGAGGCCGTCACGCTGACCCTCTCCGGGCGGAGGGCGTTGGCGAGATAGACGAGGTCCACCGTGAGAAACGGATCCAGGGCCGCGATCTGGACGATCCGCTCGGGATCGCCTCCGTCCGCGAGCGCGGCCCGGAGGAGGGCCGCCACGTCGTCGTAGACGGGGTAGAGCCGCGCGGGCTCCCGGAGGCGCGCGATGATCTTCTCCGCGAACATCGAATACGCGCTCCACCCGTCGCGCAGGGCGGAGACCGGAGGCGTCTCGCCCGGAAGGCCGTCGACCATCGACCAGAACGACGCATTGAGCGCCTCGGGACGGAACTCGCGCTCCCAGAGGGCCCCGGCCTCGTGAGCGGCCGACGAGTCGGTGAGGGTCTTCGTCGTCTCGTCGAGAGACTTCACGCCATGGAAGGCCAGAACCTGGCCTCGCAGCGAGAGGTGGATCCGGATCAGGTCCTCGATCCGGTAGGACGGGTCGAACTCGAAGACGGCGTTCGTCCAGCGGAACAGGTCGAAGAGGATCTCGATGGCGAGCGCCTCCACGGCGGCGGCGAGCTTGTCCCGCGAGAGGAGCTGACGCTCGAGGATGAGCCGCGTGAGGTTCCGCCCCGTCGCGAAGCTCTCGGCCAGCAGTTCGTAGAGCGCCGCCTCCGGAAGGACGAGACGCTTGGACAGGAAGACTCCGAGGCGCTCGGACGGGCGCGAGGAGGAGACGAAGACGATGGCCCCTTCCTTCAGGTCGATGGTCCGCTGGAGGTCCCCGCGACGAAGCGTGACCCGGCCCGACAGGGCGTTGATTTCCAGCCACTGCAGGAGGTCGGCGAGGGAGAAGGTGTTGAGGTTTCCGCTGAGCGTCTTCGACACGGCCTGTCCGGACGGGAAGTTTGACACGACCATGGGCTCCCGGAGTGTCTTAGCATCGGGGTATGAGCGACAAGGCGGGCGTCACGACCTCTTCCGGTCTCCCCGTGCGGGCCACCTACGGGCCCTCGGACGTTCCGGGCGGCTGGGATCCCGGCCGGCCCGGTGAGCCTCCCTTCACCCGCGGCGCGCTGCCGGGCGGATACCGGTCGAAGCTCTGGACGATGCGTCAGTACGCGGGCTTCTCGACGGCCCGCGACTCGAACCGGCGTTACCGCTTTCTCCTGGCCCAGGGACAGACCGGGCTCTCGGTCGCGTTCGACCTGCCGACGCAGATCGGCTTCGACTCGGATCACCCCCTCGCCCGGGGCGAGGTGGGAAAGGTCGGCGTCCCGATCGCTTCCCTTCCGGACATGGAGACGCTCCTCGACGGCATCCCCCTCGACACCGTCTCGATCTCCATGACGATCAACGCCACGGCGTCTATCCTCCTCGCGCTCCTCCTCGCCGTCGCGAAGGGACGCGGTACGTCGTGGTCGAAGCTCTCCGGGACCATCCAGAACGACATCCTGAAGGAGTACGCGGCCCGGGGGACCTACGCGTTTCCTCCGAAGCCGTCGCTGCGGCTCGTGACGGACGTCTTCGCGTTCTGCACGGCCGAAGTGCCACGCTGGAACACGATCTCCATCTCGGGGTACCACATCCGCGAGGCGGGTTCCACGGCGGTCCAGGAGGTGGCGTTCACCCTCGCGGACGGGATCGCGTACCTGGACGCGGCCCGGGCGGCGGGCCTCTCGCCGGCCGCCATCGCGCCCCGCCTCTCGTTCTTCTTCAACGTCCACAACGACTTTCTCGAGGAGATCGCGAAGTTCCGTGCGGCGCGGACGCTCTGGGCCCGGATCACGAAGGAACGATTCGGGATCGAGGATCCGCGCGGGCAGGTGCTCCGGTTCCACACGCAGACCGCGGGCTCCACCCTCACGGCCCAGCAGCCGGACGTCAACGTCATCCGTGTGGCGCTCCAGGCCCTCGCGGCGGTCCTCGGCGGGACGCAGTCGCTCCACACCAACGGAAAGGACGAGGCGCTCGCCCTGCCGACGGAGGAGTCGGCGCTCCTCGCTCTCCGGACCCAGCAGGTCATTGCCTTCGAGACGGGCGTGGCCCGGGTGGCCGACCCGCTCGGCGGCTCATGGGCCGTCGAATCCCTCACGGCGCAGATCGTCGAAGCGGCCGGGGCGCTCATCGCGAGAATCGACGAGATGGGGGGAGCGCTCTGTGCGATCGAGGCGGGCTTCTACCAGCGCGAGATCCAGGAGGCCGCGTACCGCGCCCAGAAGGCGATCGAGGACAAGAGCCATGTCGTCGTCGGCGTCAACGAGTTCGTTGCGGCCGAGGAGCGTCCCATCCCGACCTTGAGCGTCGACCCGGCCGTCGAGGAGGAGCAGGTCGCCCGGCTCAGGGCCCTCCGGGCCCGCCGGGACGCGGCGACGGCCGCCAGGCTCCGGGAGGCCGTCGTTTCGGCGGCGAAGGAGGGGCGAAACCTCCTTCCGCCGATGGTGGATGCCGTCGCCGGCCTCGTGACGCTGGGCGAGATCGTCGAGTCCCTGCGGGGGGTTTTCGGCGACTACCGCGAAACCGCAGGCTGGTAGCCGGTGTCGGTGCGGGGCGGCGTCGAAAAGGCGGCCACGGAGGCGGTCTTTTCGAGCCGACGCGGTCGAAAACCGCTCTGGAAGCGGCGCCCGGTTGTGTAAATCGAAAAAAGCCCGGAAACCGAAGGCGCGCCACGCACTTGATTTCGCGACGATGCGTCTAAGTGTTGCAAGAGAAAGAGTTCGTTTCGGCGCACAGTCTCCGGTGCAAAGCGGGTGAAGACACGGCTAAACGGGCGCTTTCGGCGTTTCGCACAGCCGATTGCACAGGGGAACGCACAGAACGCGTGAGGATTTCGGCCCGACACCTGTCAGGGCTGGGACGAGCCCGGGGAGACTGTTACGTCGCTGAGCGGCAGCTCCTCGTCGACGGAGGCCACTCCCGGCTCGAAACAGCGTCGGCATCGGGCCTCGTAGAGCCCGGCGGCGCCGACGACGACCCGCTCCCGCGACTCCACGAGACGCTGGGTCCGGCTGGCCGGGGCGCCGCAGCGGACGCAGATGGCGCGGGTCTTCGTGACCTCTTCGGCCTCGGCCATGAGGGCGGGCATCGGGTCGAAGGGCTTGCCGAGGTAGTCCTGGTCGAGGCCGGCCACGAGAACCCTCTTGCCGAGGTCGGCGAGCCGCCTCACGACGTCCACGATACCGGCGTCGAAGAACTGCGCCTCGTCGATCCCGACGACCTCCGTCCGCGCGTCGGTCCGGTCGAGGACCTCCGCCGAGCCCGTCACCGCGAGCGCCGTCAGGCGGAGACCGCCGTGGGAGACGACCTCGACCTCGGAGAAGCGGGTGTCGAGGTTCGGCTTGAAGACCTGCACGCGGCGGCGGGCGATCTTGGCGCGCGTCAGCCGCCGGATCAGCTCCTCCGACTTTCCGGAGAACATCGAGCCGCAGATCACCTCGATGGAGCCAAGCGGACCGGGGTTCACGCGGCGACTCCCCGTTTCGGACAGAGGTCCTCGAGCGGGCACCCGGCGCAGCGCGGCTTCCGGGCAGAGCAGACGCGGCGGCCGTGCTGGATGAGGGCATGGCCGATCCAGACCCAGCGCTCGCGGGGGATTCGGACGTTCAGGTCGCGCTCGACCTTTTCCGGGTCGTCGTGTGCCGACCAGCCGAGGCGTCGGGCGAGGCGGCCGACGTGCGTGTCGACCACGACGCCGTCCGGCGCGCCGAACGCGCTGCCGAGGACGACATTCGCCGTCTTCCGGCCGACCCCCGGAAGCGCGCGGAGGGCCTCCATGGTCCGGGGAACCTCCCCGCCATGCTTCTCCACGATCGCCTTCGCCGCGCCGCGAATCGACTTCGCCTTGGCGTTGAAGAACCCGGTCGTCCGGATGACTTTCTCGAGGGCTCCGCGCGGGGCTTTCGCGAGAGAGGCAGCGTCGGGGAAGCGGCGGAAGACCTCCGGCGTGACGAGGTTGACGCGGGCGTCCGTGCACTGGGCCGAGAGGATCGTGGCCACGAGGAGCTCGAGCGCCGACGTGTGGCCGAGCGAGCACTCCGCGTCGGGGTAGGCGGCCGCGAGGCGGGCGAGCGACTCGGACGTCGGAGCCGGGGGCGCCGTCCGGGCGCCCCGACGAGAGGCTGTGGCCGTCATGGGGCCGGAGGATAACCGGAGTGGCGGGACATGAGGCAGGTGCTTTCTTGATTGCCCGCAGCGGCCGGGTTATGAACCGGCCGTCTTGCGGCACTCCGGCCGACTACTCCGTCCCCTGGCCCGGGGCCTGGTGGCCCTGGTTCTCGCCACGTCCGCGGCGTCGGCCAGCGCCTCTGAAACGGTCACCGTCATCGTCCTCCACACGTCGGACGTCCACGGGAATCTCTTGCCCTGGGACTACCTGCGCGACCGGTCGGCGGACGTCGGCCTCGCCCGCGTCGCGACGCGCGTGGCGGCGATCCGGAAGGAGACGCCGAACGTGATCCTCCTCGACGGCGGAGACACCATCGAAGGGGCCGCGCCGGAGTACCTGCAGTCCCGCCGCGCGAAGTTCGAGACCCTTCTCGCGAAAGAGGGCGCCTCCGACGCGGACCCGATGATGCGGGCGATGAGCCTCATGGGCTACGACGCCATGGCCGTCGGAAACCACGAGTTCAACTTCGGGCTGGGGGTCCTGCGCAAGGCGCAGAAGGACGCCTCGTTCCCGTGGCTCTCGGCCAATACGCTGAACGTGAAGGACGGATCGCCCGCCTTCGGGGAATACGTCGTGAAGACCGTCGGGAGCGTCCGGATCGGGATTCTCGGCCTCACGACGCCGAACATCCCGAACTGGGAGCCCGAGCCGAACCGGCCGGGTCTTCGGTGGGAGGACCCGGTCGTGACGGCGAAACGCCTCGTCCCCCGTCTCCGCGGGAAGGAACGGTGCGACGCCGTCGTCGTCCTCTTTCACAGCGGGCTCGAGGCCGACCCCCTGACCGGCGTACTGGACGGGACGGAGGCCGAGAACCGGATCGTGGCCCTGGCGCGCGGGGTGCCCGGGATCGACCTGATTCTCGGGGGGCACTCGCACCGCATGGTTCCGCTGACGCGTGTGGCCGGCGTCCCCGTGCTCCAGCCGGGGCGCTGGGCGGAGGTGCTCGACCGGGTCGACCTCTCATTCGAGAAGACGGGAGGCCGATGGATCCTCGACGGCGTCAAGGGCGATCAGCTGCCGTCGAACGCCTCCGTCGCCACGGACCCCGGCGTCGCGGAGGTCGCCGCGCCGTTCGACCGGGCGGCGCGCCGCTGGCTGGACGAAACGGTGGCAGAGGCCGACGAGGCCTTCCCGGCGGAGCGGGCGCGGCTCGAGGATACGGCCCTTCTCGATCTCATCAACGACGCGCAGCGCCGTGCGACGGGGGCCGATCTCTCGATGACGTCGCTCCTCCCCGGCGGCCGGTACAAGGGGCTGCCGAAGGGCCGGATCACGGTCCGTGACCTCTTCGCCCTCTACCCCTACGAGAACCAGCTCGTCGTCGTCGAGATCGACGGCGCGCAGCTCAAAGCCTGCCTCGAACGTGCGGCGGAGTTCTACGCGGCAGCCTCGTTCGAAGGGGGAAAGCTCGTCCTGACGCCGAACCCGAGGATGATTCCCTACAACTTCGACGCCGTGCAGGGCGCCGCCTACCGGATCGACCCCATGGCGCCCGTCGGCCAGCGGGTCAAGGAGCTCGCCGTCAAGGGGCGGCCCGTGGAGCCGACCGACCGGTTTACCCTCGCGGTCAACTCGTACCGCGCGCAGGGGGGCGGGGGCTACAGTGCGCTCCGGAACGCCCGGGTCGTGAAGGCGGTCCCCGTGGAGATCCGGGACCTCCTCATCGAGACCCTCCGCGCCGCGGGCCGGATCCGCCCGGCCGTCGACCACAACTGGGTCGTCGCCCCCGACGCGGATTGGGCGCCGCCTCCCCCCGCCCGCACGCCCGCCGCCGGCGCCGGTTCTTCACGAGCGGGGAGCCCCGCGGCCGGTTGAAGCCGTAGCCGCCCTCCGGCGTTTCCGCTCCTCAGCGGGATGTCACGAGAGGCACGAGGGCGTCGGCGTCGAGCGTCTTCCGGTCCGTGCGGACGAGCGTCGCCGCCGTCCAGCCCGTGCCGTCGGCCGGCACGACGTCAATCCGTCCCGAGTCCGTGGTGGCCCCCGTCACCGTCGACCAGACGGCCGGAAAGATCCGGATCTCGCGCGAGGCGAGCGTCACGTTCAGGGACCCCGCCGCCGTGCCGTCCGCGGCGGCGAGGTTCACCGCCACCGTGGCCGGGTCCCCGGACTGATTGAGGAGCACCAGGTCCGAGGTGAACCCCGCGTTCTCGGTGACTCCGAGGAAGACGCCTCGGGAGCCGGCGGCAAACGCCGGAGCGGCGCCGGAACCGTAGCCGTACGAGCCGCCGCCGTCGGCCTCCGCCCAGACGCGAGCGAAGGCGAAGACGGGCTGGTCCGACGACACCTCGAGGGCGCCGACGGCGCTCGCGAGGCCCGGCGCCGCGAGGACGTCTGAAAGTGACACGACTTTTCCGGGTGGGACGGAAACGGGCGGGAGAGGCACGTCGGGTGCTGGCGGTCCCCCTCCGGACGCCGCCGGACGAAGCGCGAGGCTCACGGAGGCGGCCGTACTTCCCGTGTTGGCGAGCTGCAGGTCGGTCCGGCTCGACGGGCCGAGGGGTCCGCCGCCGCGCAGCACGAAGGGAACGGTCTGCGCCGTCGTTGCGCTGCCGGGTCCCATGGTCGGAAGGCCCGTCGGGTCTCCCGTCACGCCGTCGAAGGCGACGCCGAACGGAAAGATCCTTCCTTTCGTGGGGGTGAAGGCGATCCGGCCTCCGGGGATCGGCAGCGATCCGAACGCGTCCCAGATCGTGCTTCCTTCGATCACGTACCCCGTCGGCCAGTCGTAGTGGTAGGTCCCGTGGTCCGCGCCGTCCGCGTCGAGAAGCGAGATCGTGCCGGTCGACGTCTCGAGAACGATCAGACCGGCGTCGACGAGCGTCGCGAGGTCTCCCGGTGGCGTGAAGACGAATCCGCTCTGGCCCGGGCCGACGGCCGCCGGCGCGGCCACGGCGTTCAAGGCGTAGCCGTAGGTGCCGCCGTCATTGCGCGCCGTGGCGGTCCGCGCGGCGACGAAGAGATCGCTCGTCTGCGGATCTCTCGAGAAGCGGAGGGCGCCTCGGCTGCCGGGGGCGGTCATCGTCCCGGCGATCGGATCGGTCTGCGTCAGCAGCTGACGTGCGGGCACCGTCGGGTTCGTGACCGGCTGGAATCCCGCGATCCACCCGTTCGGAAGGAGCTTCTCCGAGACGATGAGGTCGGTCGTCGCATTGCTGGCGTCCGGGGTGCCGCGGTTCCAGAGAACGGTGTCGGTCCGGTAGACGCGCGTCCCGGGGCCGGGGGAGGAGCGCGCCAGCGCGACGAACAGGTCTCCGGCGTTGATCGGAAGAGGCGGCGCGACGACGCCCACCCCGAGCGACGTGTTGAACCAGATCCGTGCCCGGGCCTCGTCGATGGCGACGCCCCAGATCGGCGCGCCGTTCCCCGCGGGAATCTGCGTCACCGGCGGCGAGGCGATGCCCAGGAAGTTCTCGGTCGCGATGGCCGTCGGGGCTGCGGAGGTCGTCGTGACGGTTTGCGTGACCGGAATCGAAACCAGGGTCACCGACGTCGTCGCCGTCGTGACCGGGGTCAGCGTCACAACCTGGGACGGGATGGCGAGGGACGGGTCGTAGAGGGCGATCTGGCCGGTGAGCTGCTCGGAGTAGAGGATGCGGCCGCGGTAGGGCTGCAGGTCGTAGGGCCGTGAGGTCCCGGGGAGGTCGTAGATCTGGAGCTGGTTCGTGGTCTCGTCGAGGCGGCCGAGCTGCCCCGAACCCCAGAAGGAGATCCAGAGCCCGCCGTCCGGCATCCGGCGGATCTTCGACGGCACGTAGTAGAGGTCGACGGGGAGGTCCCATCGCGTGACGAAAGCGCCGTCGGCCGAGAACCGGAGGATGCCGTAGGCGGCGAAATCGCACGTGTAGAGGGTGCCGTCCGGCTCCATCCAGGGATAGGAGAGCGTGTACGCGACCGGCGTGCTGTAGGTGTAGGTGCCGGTGGCCGGGTCGAACAGGGCGAGGGCCCCTCCGGTCTCCGGGAGCCAGAGCTTCCCGTCGGGACGCCGGAGGATCTGCGTGGGGCGGCGCGACGCGTCCGGCCACTGGGTCAGCGTGTTCGTCGAGGTGTCGAGATGCGCCACGTTGAAGCCGCCCAGCTCGGTGAACCAGAAGCTCCCGTCGGCGTCGCGGAGCAGGGAACTCGGCGTGGCAGGCGCCGGAATCGCCCAGCTCTGGATCGAGCTTCCATCGGCGGCGACGTGCGTGATGACGTTCCCGTTGCCGGAGGCCGTCCAGACCGACCCGTCGGAGTCGATGACCAGGTTCGTCGCGTCATAGGCCGTACCGCTCGGCATGGTGTAGAGCGTCACGCCCGCCGAGATGACGGTCGGTGGGACCGGGGTGGCGGTCGGCGTGGGAGTGGGCGTGGGGGTGGGCGTCGGCGTGGGCGTCTGGGCTCCGGCCGAGAGGGAGACAAAGAACAGCAAAGCCGGCCCCAGCCGGCGGAGAGCGGGTTCCATCACGGGGCGGATTGTATTCGCCTTGAAGCCGCTCTGCCGGCCGCCCATATTGGAGGGGTGGACGAGTCCGGACTCAAGGCGCGTCTCCGCGAGCTGACCCGCCCCGGCGACCTCGGATTCCCCGAGAAGGGAAAGGTCCGCTGCGTGGCCTGCGGGCACCGGTGTCTCATCGCCGACGGGAACGAAGGGATCTGCCGCGTCCGGTTCGTCGACGCAGGGACGCTCCGGGTCCCGTGGGGTTACGTGGGTGCGCTCAACGTCGACCCGATCGAGAAGAAGCCCTTCTACCACGTGACCCCGGGCGCCCTCGCCCTCTCGTTCGGAATGCTCGGCTGTGACTACAAGTGCCCCTACTGCCAGAACTGGGAGATCAGTCAGGTCCACCGGGATCCGGAGAGCGACGGAGTCGTGACCGCCCGCCCCGTCGAGATCGACGAGCTGGTCGGCCAGGCGCTGCGCTCGGGCTCGACCATGATGACCTCCACCTATAACGAGCCCCTCATCACCTCCGAGTGGGCCGTGGCCATCTTCCGCGCGGCGCGGGCGGCCGGGCTGATGACGGGCTACGTCTCCAACGGAAACGGTACGCCCGAAGTGCTCGACTATCTGCGGCCGTGGGTCGACGCCTACAAGGTCGATCTGAAGGGGATGCGGGAGGCGGGATACCGTCGCCTCGGCGGAAAGCTCGAGAGCGTCCTCTCCACGCTCGAGGGCCTGAAGGCGCGCGGCTTCTGGGTCGAGGTCGTCACGCTCGTCGTTCCGGGCCTGAACGACTCGGACGAAGAGCTGCGCGACGCGGCGCGCTTCCTGGCGGGGCTCGACCGAGACATCCCGTGGCACGTGACGGCCTATCACGACGACTACCGGACGGGCGACCGGGGCCGGACGCCGCCGGACTCGCTCCTCCGGGCGGCCGGGATCGGGCGCGAGGAAGGGCTTCGCTTCGTCTACGCGGGAAACCTCCCGGGCCGCGTCGGCGAGTGGGAGGACACGCGCTGCCCGTCCTGTGGCGTTCCGGTCGTGGAGCGGAGGGGGTTCCGGGTGGTCCGGAACGGCCTCGGCCCGGGGGGATGCTGCCCCTCCTGCGGCGGCCGACTCCCCGGCCTCTGGACCCCGCCGGTCCGGCCGGGCTCCGTTGACGCCGGTACACCCTTGGCCTTACGATCCGAGCCGGCGTCGGGCGGACGCTGAGCCGACGGACGCGGGCGTTCGTCGGCGCCGGCCGGGACGAATTGGCCGCGCCGCCCCGCACGCTGATCGAGTTCGAGTCGCCGTGGACGGGCGGTCCGCACGCGCCCGCGGGGCGGCCCCGAACAAGTCGAAGGTTGGAACCGGCCCGCCAGGAGGGCCGGTGCCGGAGGAGAGCTTGAACGAAAGGAATCCCAAGGAGCGCGCCGGAATCGCGCACGACGCGCCGGCCGTGACCGAGACCGCCGACGATTTCGAAGAGGCTGGTCCTGAGGACGAGCCGGAAGAAGCGGGGCCGGAGACGGCGGGAGGCGAGGCGGGGCCGGGTCCCGACGGCACGCCCGGCGGAGAGCCCTTCCGCCGACGCCGACGCCGTCGTCGCCGGCGCGGCCGGAGCCGGTTCGGTCCGGGCGTCGGGGATGTCGCTTCCTCCGGAGCGGACGCGGCGACCGGAGAGGGGACCGGGCGCCGCGAACCTTCCGCGCCGCTGGCGCCCCCCGTGGCCGTCAAGGGAATCCTCAGGCTCCATGGAGACCACTCCGGGATCCTCGTCTCGCCGAAGGAGTTCTTCACCGAGCGGGGGGACCCCTTCGTTCCGAAACACCTCATCGAGGTCGAGGATCTCGAGGACGGACTCCTGATCGAGGCCGAGGCCGTCACCCGCGGCCCGAAGGGGCCGACAGTCCAGAAGATCGTCTCCGTCGAGGGGATGACTCCGGCCGAGTACCGGACGAAGTACGTTCAGTTCCACAAGGGGATCTCGGTCGATCCGGATCGCCGCCTCCGGATGGAGACGTCTCCGGACGAGGTCTCGGGGCGCGTCCTCGACCTCGTCGTCCCGGTCGGCCGGGGCCAGCGCTGCCTCATCGTGGCGCCGCCGAAGGCGGGTAAGACCTTTCTCCTGAAGACGATGGCGAACGCCATCGCGAAGAACGACCCCGACGTGGTGATCTTCATGCTCCTCGTGGACGAGCGTCCCGAGGAGGTGACC
This sequence comes from uncultured Acidobacteriota bacterium, assembly GCA_963801475.1. Lineage (GTDB taxonomy): Bacteria > Acidobacteriota > Thermoanaerobaculia > UBA5066 > UBA5066 > DAOMFB01. Next base: position 735,875 of record CAWDEX010000001.1, read on the forward strand.
GACATGCAGCGGTCCGTCCAGGGCCAGGTCATCGCCTCGCCTTCGGACATGAACGCGGCCCGCCACATCGCCGTATCGGAGCTCTGCTTCGAGCGGGCCAAACGCCTCGTCGAGATCGGCAAGGACGTCGTCATCTTCTGCGACTCGATCACACGGATGAGCCGCGCCTACAACAACGAGCAGCGTGGCAGCGGCAAGATCCTGTCGGGGGGCATGGACGCCCGGACGATGGAGAAGCCGCGCCGCTTCTTCGGAGGGGCGCGGAACCACGAGGACGGCGGGTCGCTGACGATCGTCGCGACGTGTCTCATCGACACCGGCAGCCGGATGGACGACGTCATCTTCGAGGAATTCAAGGGGACCGGGAACAGCGAGATCATCCTCGACCGCGGCCTCTTCGAGCGCCGGATCTTCCCCTGCATCAACATCCCGGCCTCGGGCACCCGGAAGGAAGAGAAGCTCTACGACGCCGACGAGCTGCCGAAGATCCACAAGCTTCGACGCGCCCTCGCGTCGGTCAAGCCGGTGGACGCGATGGAACTTCTCCTGTCGAAGCTCACCAAGTTCAAGCTGAACAAAGAGTTCTTGAAGTCGATCCAGTAGATCAAACGGTGCTATCGGGGGTCCGGGGGGGACGACGGGGGTGGGGCCCCGTCGTCGGGGCCAAGCCCCCCGGCGAGCGTCGATCCAGTAGCCCCGGCCTTCCGCCGCCGCCGCCGCCGTTTCTTCGCGCCGGGAACGAATGCGGAGGGGGGAGCGAAGCCGCCCTCGGGCGGCGCGAGACCGAACGCCTCCCGAGTCCAGAAGTCGGGCTCATCGCCGCCGGGAGGCTGGTCCTGCGCGACCGGCTCGTCCGTTGCCGGGACGTCCGTCGCGGGGACGTCGGGTGCCGGGACGTCGATCGCCGGGGGCGGCGGGGGAACGGCCCGGAGCGGGGGCGGCGGTGTCTCGTCCTCCTCCTTCGGCGGACCGAGGTGGCGCGGGCCCCCGGACTGGAGCCCGTCTCCGCTCCGCGGACGCGGCGGCGCCGGCGCGCCCCATTCGAACAGGTCCTCGCCGGCGAACGCCGTCGGGATCTTCATCCCGATGAGTTTCTCGATCGCGGCAAGGGAGAAGACGTAGTTCTCGTCGGCGAGCGAGATCGCCGTCCCGGCGGCCCCGGCCCGCGCGGTCCGGCCGATCCGGTGGACGTAATCCTCCGGGTCCTGCGGAAGGTCGACGTTGATGACGTGTGTGACTCCCTCGATGTGGAGGCCGCGCGATGCGACGTCCGTGGCCACGAGGAGGGGGAGCTTCCCGGCCTTGAAGTCGGTCAGTATCTTCAGCCGCCGCGCCTGCGGCAGGTCTCCGGTCAGGGCGGCCACGTGGAAGCCGTGCCGCTCGAGGGTGCCGACGACGCGCTCGGCGAAGCGCTTCGTGTTCACGAAGAGCATCGTCCGCGGGGGCGTCTCGCCCCGCCGGACCTCGGCCTTCAGGATCCCGAGCAGAAGAGGGATCTTCTCCCTCGCTCCGACGTGGTAGAGGAGCTGCGTGACGCGGTCCGCGGTCACCTGTTGCGGACGGATCTCGATCTTCTGGGCGTCGTTCATGTGCTCCCACGCCAGCTCGAGGACGCGGATCGACAGCGTCGCCGAGAAGAGCGCCGTGTGGCGGCGCTGGGGGGGCGGGCAGCGGCGCAGGATACGGCGGAGGTCCGGGATGAATCCCATGTCGAAGAGCCGGTCCGCCTCGTCGATGACGAGGGTCTCGACCTTCGCGAACGACGTCGCCCCCTGCTGCTCGTAGTCGAGAAGCCGCCCCGGCGTCCCGATCAGCAGATCGCAGCCCGCGCGAAGCTGGTCGCGCTGCCGGCCGTAGTCGATCCCGCCGAAGACGGTGACGATGCGGGGCTTCACGAAGTGGCCCAGCGACACGGCGTCGTCGCGGATCTGGACGGCCAGCTCCCGTGTCGGCGCCACGACGAGGGCCCGGGGCGCGTCGCCCGGGCGGGGAAGCTGCGGCTCGCCGGCGAGCCGGGTGAAGACCGTGATCAGAAAGGCGGCCGTCTTCCCGGTCCCGGTCTGCGCCTGGGCTGCGACGTCCCGCCCGGCGAGGAGAAGCGGCAACGTGGCGGCCTGGACCGGCGTGGCCCGCACGAACCCGCAGCCGGCGATGCCGGCGCGGACAGGGTGCGGGAGCGGGAGGTCGGAGAAGTAGACGTCCGAGAGGTGGTCCTCGAACGCCCCGGGGGCAGGACCCATTCGCCTGCATTGTAGCCCCCTTTTCGGGCGGGGTGCCCCGCGTATACTCGCCCACCGCCGTGCCCCTCAAAGAACTGACGAAACGGGTCTTCCTCGGAAAGAGCAAGGACCCGCTCGATCCGGGCGTCTTCCACCAGCTCTCGCTCGTCGCCTTCCTCGCGTGGGTCGGGCTGGGCGCCGACGGGCTCTCCTCGTCAGCCTACGGCCCGGAGGAGGCGTTCCTGGCGCTGGGACGCCATTCGCATCTGGCGGTCTTTCTCGCCGTGGCGACCGCAGGCACCGTCGTCCTGATCTCCGCGTCCTACTCGCAGCTGATCGAGCTGTTCCCGTCGGGCGGCGGCGGCTACCTCGTCGCCACCCGCCTCCTCGGCGAGAGGGCGGGGCTCGTCTCCGGCACGGCGCTCCTGATCGACTACGTCCTGACGATCTCGACGTCGTGCGCGGCGGGCGTGGCGGCTCTCTGCTCACTGGCCGGGAACGTGCCGCCGGCGACGCAGCTCGTCCTCTCCATCGTTGCGGTCGTCGTCCTCGTCCTGATGAACGTGCGTGGCGTGAAGGAGTCCATCCAGATCCTTCTTCCGATCTTCATCGTCTTTCTTCTCACGCACGCGGCGATCCTCTTCTTCGGGCTCGGCCGCCATCTCGGCGAGATTCCACAGCTGTTCGGCGCCACGGTGAACGAGACCCGTCAGACCGTCGCGGAGATGGGCCTCTGGGGCATGCTGGCCGTCCTCCTGAAGGCGTTCTCCCTCGGCGGCGGCACCTACACGGGGATCGAGGCGGTGTCGAACGGTCTGCACATCCTCCGGGAGCCGCGTGTCCAGACCGGTCGCCGGACGATGACCTACATGGCCATTTCGCTCTCCTTCATGGCGGGAGCGCTGATCCTCTGCTATCTCCTTGCCAACGTGCACAAGACGGAAGGCGCGACGCTCAACGCCTCTCTTTACCAGCGCCTCTCGGGCGAGATGCTCGGCCCGGGCTCCCTCGCGGCGGGATTCGTTCTTCTGTGCCTCGTCTCCGAAGGCGCGCTCCTCTTCGTCGCCGCGCAGTCCTCCTTCCTCGCCGGACCGCGCGTCCTGTCGAACATGGCGATCGACTCGTGGGTGCCCCACCGGTTCAGCCTCCTGTCCGAGCGGCTCGTCACGCAGAACGGCGTCCTCCTGATGGGCGGCGCCGCCGTCGCGATGCTCCTCTATGCCCGCGGCTCGATTCACATCCTCGTCGTCATGTACTCGATCAACGTCTTTCTCACCTTCACGCTGTCGCAGCTCGGCATGTGCGTCCACTGGTGGCACGTGAGGAAGAGCAACGGGACGTGGCTCCGTCGCTTCGTGGTGAACGGCGCCGGCCTGCTCGTGTCGCTGACGATCATGATCGTCTCGGCCGTCCTGAAGTTCCGGGAAGGGGCGTGGATGACCGTGCTGATCACGAGCGCCCTCGTCGCCCTCTTCGCCCTCGTCCGCCGGCATTACCACTCGGTCGGCCTCCTGATGAAGCGGGCCGACGACGTCCTGACGACGCTGCCGCGCTACAAGCCGGCCGACGTCTCCGGCGTCACGCCGAAGGTCGAGGCGGTCAGCCGCAACACGCCGACGGCCGTCTTCCTCGTGTCGGGCTTCAACGGCCTCGGTATTCACTCGCTCCTGCAGGTCCAGAAGTATTTCCCGCGCTACTTCAAGAACGCGGTGTTCCTCTCGGTGGGCGTCGTCGACTCGGCGACGTTCAAGGGCTCCGACGAGATGGAGAATCTGAAGAAGGAGACGGAGCGCGACCTGACGAAGTACGTCGAGTTCGCGCGCGGGCTCGGAATGCACGCCGAGCATCACTACGCCGTCGGCACGGACCTCCTCGACGAGATCGTGGCGCTCTGCCAGGAGGTCAAGCAGAAGTACGACCGCCCGATCTTCTTCGCTTCCAAGCTGCTCTTCCCGAACGAGAACTTCGTCACCCGGGCGCTCCACAACCAGACGCCCTTTGCCGTGCAGCGGCGGCTCCAGTTCGACGGATTGCAGACCGTCATCCTGCCGATCCAGGTGACTACCTAGGGCGCCTCCCGGGTGAAGCCGGCTCCTTCCTTCGCGGCCCGGAAGCCTCTCGCCGCCGCCCTCCTCCTCACGGCGGCCGTGCTGGTCCTGACCGCCGACGAGCGCTACTTCGGGCTCGTCATGGACGGCCGGATCATGGTCCGGACGGCCGTCTCGATGGTCACCCTCGGCGAGATCGGGATCGCGCGCGGCCAGGCCGTGGCCATCGACCGGCCCGGAGGCGACAGCGTGACGCGCTACGGGATCGGCCCGTCGTTCTCGCTGGCGATTCCCGTCCTGTTCTCCGGGGCCTTCGACCGCGGCATCCGGCCGGGGGCGTCGCAGACGCTCTTCGTCCTGCACCAGATCCTCTGGCTCCTCGCGGCCGCCGCGGGAGCCGGCGCGCTCGCGCGGTTGTGGGGAGGCGACGGGACGGCGGTCCGGCGCGCCGCGCTCGCGGCCGTTCTCGGCTCGCCCCTCTGGGCTTACGCAGGCGCCGATTTCTCCGAGCCGCTCCAGGCCGCTCTCGTCTCCGCGACGTTCGCCGCGGGCGCCGCGGCCGTGGCGCCGGGCGTCCCGCCGCGGCGGTCGCTCGTTCTCTCGGTGGCGGCCGGTGCCGCCGCCGGCGGCGCGCTGCTCTCGAAGTCCCTCTTCGTCCTGGCCCTACTGGCGGCGCTGGCGCTCGTCGTCCTCGGCGGGGAGAAGTCCGGCCGGTTCCGGCGCGGTGGCGCGGCACTCCTCGGCTGGCTGGCGCCGGCGGCGCTCTGGCTCGCTTTCGAGATCGTCCGGTTCGGCCGCCCCTTCGCCGGGTACGCCGGCGAGCACTTCAGCCACCCGCTCCTCGACGGCCTCTGGCGCCTGACCGTCGGGCCGAACAAGGGGATCCTCTTCTATTTCCCGCTCGTCGTCCTTTCCGCCGCCGGGATGGCCGGTCTCGCCCGGAGCCGCCCCGCGGCCGCCGTGGCGTCCGCCGGTTTCGTCAGCGCCCTGCTCGTTTCGACGGCCGCCTGGTGGGCGTGGGACGGGACCTTCGGATGGGGCCCGCGGCTGCTTCTGGCGGCGATTCCGGTCCTCGCCGCGCTTGCGGCGCTCGCTGCCGGCCGCCTGCCTTCCGCCGTCTTCCGGGTTCTCTTCGGCCTGGGGGTGGCGATCAACGCGATCGGAGTCCTCCAGCCCGACACCGACACCGTGGCGTACCTCGGCATCCTGCCCCGGCGGGCGGTCCCGGCTTCGGACGCCGGCCGTTATCCGGCGTTCACGCGGGAGGCGGACCCCGCGACCGGGGGCGTCCTGCTCGATGACCAGTTCTGGGTGGCCGAGGTCGCCGCCCTCTCTCCCCTCCGGGTGGCGCCCTGGCTCCTCCTGCAGCGCCTCGCGGGAGGCGATGTTCTGGCCCGGCTCCGGACCCCCCCGTGGCCCACGGACCGGCCGGAGCTTCGCCCGGAAAGGGCTCCGGAGATGGCCATCCCGCCGGCGAAGCTCGCGCATCTGACCCGACCCTTCGCGTGGCCGCACCTCGGAATGTCGCTCTTCCGGAAGAAGTCCGACATCTACTGGGGCGCGGCCTACACCGAGGGACTCCTGGACCAGGCGCTCCGGGCGCAGGACATGCGGCGCGCGGACCGGGCCGTCGATTTCGCCGAGAAGCTCTGGGCGATCCTGCCGAACCCTCAGACGGCCGTCGTCCTCGCGGAGAGCTACCGCCTCGCGGGCCGGCGCGAGGCACTCCGCGACCTGGCCGACCGGATCCGGACCCGACGGCCCGTGGATTCCCGGTTCCCGGTCGTCCTGGCCCTCGCCGCGCGGGACAGCGGAGACGCGGAGGGAGCGCGCGGCCTGATCGGATCTTCTCTCGCCGCGGAGGAGCGGCCCGAGATCCGCCGCCTGCTGTCGCTCCCGGTCGCCGAATGGCCCGCCACCCTCCGCGACGTCACCGGAGAGAACCTGAAGCCCCGCGGAGAGCCCGGACGGGATTAAATTCGGGAGTCATGGCCGCCGGCCCGCTCGTCGCCGCCCTCGTCATCGCCGCCGCGACGTCGGCGCGGCCGGTTCTCGACGCGCTCCGCCCCGACCTCGAGAAGGCTGCCGGCGGCCCCGTGGAGATCCGGTACGGCGCGACCGGTACGCTGGCCGCCGGAATCCGGAAGGGCGAGGCCGTCGACGTCTTCGTTTCGGCCGACGAGGGGACGGTCCGCCGCCTCGCGTTCGACGGCTTCGTCGAGGAGGGCAGCATCTCCCGCTGCGCGACCGGCAGCCTCGCCGTCGTCGCCGCGACGGAGCGCCGGCTGGATCTGCCGCGACGTCTCGACGGCGCGACCGCGCTCGCCTTCGTGAAGCTCCCGGTCCGGCGGCTCGCCCTGGTGACGCCGAAGGCGGCCCCCGAAGGGCTGGCTGCCGAGGACGTCCTCATGGCGGCGCGGATCATGCGGGAAATGAGGGAGAGGCTTCTCCCCGTCGCGTCCGACGACGAGGCGATCGCGAAAGTTCTCTCCGGCGTGGCCGACGCGGCGATCGTCCCCGCCTCGCTCGCGGCGGCTCCGGGCCTCAAGTCCTGCCCGGTCGATCCGACGCTCCACGAGCCGCTGAAGCAGACCGCGGCCGTCGTGGCGGCCTCGAAGCGGAAGGACGCCGCGCGGCGCGCCCTCGACGTCCTCTCGGCGCCGGAGGTCCGGGACACCTGGAAGCGCTTCGGTTTCACGGGCCCCTGAGAAGGGCCCGGCGCCTCCCCCTCCGGGCCCCGTCCGTGGTAGGCTTCGAATTGCATGGGGTCCCATGTATTGACACGGGCGGCCCCGGATCCGGGATCGGACGGGCGGCGGGAGGTCCTGGACGCGATACGACGGCTCGTCCGCGCCCTCCGGGTGTCGGCCCGCGAGGCCGAGCGGCGGACGGGGCTCAGCATGGCCCAGCTCTTCGTCCTGCAGCGCCTCGGTGAGTCGTCCGGGCTTTCCATCCGGGCGCTGGCCGAAAGGACGTTCACCGACGCGAGCTCCGTGTCCGTCGTCGTGTCGCGTCTGGTGCGCGCCGGGCTCGTGGCGCGCGAGCGCGATCCCCGGGACGCCCGCCGCGCCCGGCTCGTCCTGACCCGGCGCGGCCGGTCTCTTCTCGTGCGGGCGCCCCGGGCGGGGCAGGAGGCCCTGATCGGCGCCCTCGACCGGATGCCCGTCGCGATGCGACAAAGGCTCGGACAGTTTCTGGGCGAGTTGATCGGCCACATGGGAGTCCCGGCGCGCCCGTCGCGGCTCCTTTTCGACAAGGAGTGACCATGAATCGCCGCCCCGGCCCCGTCCTTCCCGTCCTGGTGCTCGCCGTCTTCGTGGCGGCGTGCTCGCACAAGCCGCAGCCCGTCGCCCCCGTGGCCCCCACGCCGACACCCGGTCCGACGCCAGTTCCCGTGCAGCCACGGCCGATTCCGACGGCCGTGCCGACGCCGTCCGTGGAGGAGATCCCGTCGGACGTCGCCGAGATCAACCGGCGCGGCTACCTCAAGGACGCTTTCTTCGACCTCGACCGGTCCGAGATCCGCCCCGACGCGCGCGCAGCGCTCGAGGCCGACGCCTCGTGGCTTCGGAAGTACCCGACCGTGAAGCTGACCGTCGAGGGACACTGCGACGAGAGGGGAACGCGGGAGTACAACATGGCGCTGGGCGAGCGCCGCGCGAGCGCCGTGAAAGACCATCTCATCACCCTCGGCGTCGAGGCCTCGCGCGTCAGGACCGTCTCCTACGGCAAGGAGCGCCCCTTCTGCCGGGAGAGCCGCGAGACCTGCTGGCAGGAGAACCGGCGCGACCACTTCGTGGTCACGGCTCGCTGATCCTCGCCCCGCCCGACGTCCCTGAGGGCGTGCGGCGTCGGCCAGATTGACCCGGCTGGACGCCTCCGGGGAGCCGTCGGGGACTCGGGCCCAGGCCGGAACCAATTGAGACCGAATCTACTTTGAGCCCGAAGGGCCCGGCTTTGTCTCCATGGCACGCCGTTTGAGTGGAATTCGCTGCCGGCGCCTCCGGTGCCGGCAGGTGACCCAAAGACACTCAAGGAGGCACCCGTGAAGAAGGTCGTCATCGTCGCCGCTTTCTCGACTCTGCTTGCGCTCGGCGGAGCTCTCCCGGTCGACGCCGCGAGTCCCGCGCCCCCGACGAAGGCGTCGGCGACGGCGTCTACGGCGCCCGCAAAGACGTCTCACTCGAAGAAGAAGACGCATCACGTCAAGCACATGAAGAAATCCGCAACCCCGCCGGCAGCGCCGAAGTCCGCCTCCTGAGCTGCCTGAGGGCCGTTACTCGGGGGGAGTCTTCCCGCGCTCGGGCCGGTGGCGGGTCCCGAAGCGTTGGACCCGATCAGCGAGACTTCCGGGGCGCACACGCAGATCAGAACGCGACAGATCCCCGACGGGCATTCCGAGCTCGACCTCCAGGCCGGCCGACTTGGAGAGGCCCAGCTTCTGGCTCGCGTAAACGCTCCGGTGGCCCACGATCAGGAAGGCTGTCCCGGCGCAGAGGGCGGCGTAGACGCCGATGGGGCCCGGAAGGAGCTCCATCCCCATGACCGCCGCCGCGATCGGCGTGTTCGCGGCGGCGGCGACGACGGCCACGAAGCCGAAGGCCGCGAAGACTCCGCTGGGGAGGTGCATCAGGTGCGCCAGCGCCGCACCGCTCGTGGCGCCGAGGAAGAAGAGGGGCGTCACGATCCCGCCGCTTCCCCCGGTTTCGAGGGTGACCGCGGTCGAGATGATCTTCAGGAGGAACGCGAGGAGGGCGACCCGGGCGGTGCCGGCGAGCGCGCCCTGGATCGTCTCGACGCCGAGTCCGGCATAGGTTTCGCCGGCGACGGCGTAGAAGACGGCGAGGAACGCACCGCCGCATGCCGCGACGAGATAGGGGTGGCCTTGGAAGCGGCGGAGAACCCGCTCGAGTCCCCGCATCGTCTCGATCAGCACCAGCGCCACGAGGCCGAAGACGGCTCCGAAGAGGATCGAGAGGGAGATCATCTCCGACCGTCCGAGGGTGCCGAAGCTCTCGCGCAGCACCGGGACCGGGGCCTGTGTTCCGCAGACGAGATGGGCCACGATGCCGGAGACGAGGCAGGGAAAGAGAACCGGGTACTCGATCCGCCCCAGGTAGAGAACCTCGATGCCGAAGAGGGCCCCGGAGACGGGCGTCCCGAAGACGGCGGAGAAGCCGGCCCCGATCCCGCAGATCACGAGGCGTCGCCGGTCCTCGTCGTTCAGGCGGAGAAGGTCCGCGAAGAGGCTGGTGATGGCCGCGCCGATCTGCGCGCACGGGCCTTCCTTTCCGACGGAGCCTCCGAAGGCCAGCGTGATGACGGTGGCGAGGAGCTTGATCGGCGCGACCTGCCACTTGATCTTCCCCGACCTCTCGTGAATGGCGGCGATGACCGCCTCGGTCCCGTGGCCGCGCGCCTCCGGCGCGAAAAGGCGAACGAGAAGGACGGCGGCGGGGAGGGCGAGCGGGAGGAGCCAGAACGGGGAGAAAACGCTGCCCGTCAGGTGGCGGACAGCCGTCCCGGAGGCGGTGAGGGACCAGAGAAAGGCTTTGGTGCCGAAACCGACGCAGAGCCCTGCGGCGGCTCCGAGAAAGGACCACTTGAGCGTGCTGATGAGGAGCGCCGTGTGTTCGGTGTACCAGCGGGTCTCGTCGGCGAGCCGGGGAGGCGTGGGTTCCGGGGCGTCGTCCAGATGCATGGGGACCCATGTATCTTCGCACGCCCGGCTCCGGGCGCCAAGCCGCCGACCGGCGCCGGCCCGCGATACGATTCGTGCGTGATCGAGGCCTCCGCCGATGTCCCTCCGATCCGCGTCGTCGCGCCGGCGACGGGCGAGCTGCTCGCCGAGGTGCCGGACGAAGGCGAGGCCGGCGTCGCCCGGGCCGTCGACGCCGCCCGGAGCGCGGCGCCCGGCTGGGGAGCCCTTCCACTCCGCGACCGGGCGGAGGCCTTGAAACGCTGGCGGGACGCAATCCTCGACGACGCGGGGGTGGTCCGGACGCTCGTCGCCGAGAGCGGCAAGCCCCGGCAGGAGGCCGAAGGGATCGAGGTCCTTTACCTCTGCGAGCTGATCCGTTTCACGATCCGGGCGGCGCGGAAGGCGCTCCGGGAGGAGACGCGCCACCCCTTCCTCTTCCTGACCAAGAAGACGCGCCTCGTCCGGCATCCGCTGGGCGTCGTCGGCGTCATCGGACCGTGGAACTTCCCGATCCTCAACAACGCGGCCGATGCCGTGGCCCCGCTCCTCGCCGGGAACGCCGTGGTCCTGAAGCCGTCGGAAGTGACGCCGCTGACGTCGATCCGCCTCGCGGAAATCTGGGCAAGGGTCGGAAACCCGGCGGACGTCTTCCGGGTCGTGACGGGGCGGGGCGCCACGGGGGCGGCGCTCGTCGAGCGGGCGGACGGTGTCATGTTCACGGGCTCCGTGGCGACGGGGCGGAAGGTCGCCGCGCGGGCGGGGGAGCGCCTCGTCCCGTGCGTGACGGAGCTGGGAGGGAAGTCGCCGTTCGTCGTGCTCGCGTCGGCGAATCTCGAGCGGGCCGCCGAGGCGGCGACCTGGTCGAGCTTCGTTCACAGCGGGCAGGCCTGCATCCGGACGGAGCGAATCTACGTGGAGGAGGCCGTCGCCGACCGGTTCGAGGAGCTGCTGGCCGAACGCGTCCGGGCCCTGCGGCAGGGGCTGCCGGACCCGCTGTCGGGCGAGGGGCCGGACCTCGGGGCGGTCACGTTCCCCCGCCAGCTCGAGATCGTCGAGCGCCACCTCGCCGATGCGCTCGTCAAAGGAGCGCGGCTCGTCTCCGGCGGGAAGCGGCGGGAGGACCTTTCGGGCTACTTCTTCGAGCCGACGCTCCTTCTCGGCGCGACGCCGGAGATGGCGGTGATGCGGGAGGAGACGTTCGGACCCCTCGTCGCCGTCATGCGGGTGAAGAACGCCGAGGAGGCGCTGCGCCAGGCCAACGCGAGCCACCTGGGCCTCAACGCGACGGTCTTCGGAGGGGGCGCCGAGGCCCGCGCGTTCGCGCGGCGGATCGAGTCGGGGCTCGTGATCGTCAACGACGCCCTCGTGAACTACATCGTCGTCGAGGCGCCACTCGGCGGGTGGAAGGAGAGCGGCGTCGGCGTGCGCCACGGCATCGAGGGGGTTCGGCAGTGGACGCGGACGCAGTCGATCACCGTCCGGCGTCCGCTTCTCGCCCCCGTCGAGCGGCTCGTCGCGAAGCTCCTCGCCTTCCCCTACGACGCGCGCGTCCTGGCCGTCCTTCGGCGCGCGACGAGGCTCCTCTACCGCCGGGGTCTCGCGGCGAAACTCGAACGGATGCCCGGCGACGGCCGCCCGTAGAATCCGGGCGATGAAGAACGCTCCGACCGCCCTCGCGGCGCTCTGTCTCCTCGCCGCGCCGGCCCTGATCGCCCAGTCGCCCTCCCGGCCGACGCCGAAGCCTCCCGCGCCCCGGACGCCGTCCGGAGCCGGTCTCACCGTCCAGGCCGGGCCGGACGCGCCGAAGGGAGCGTCGCCGGCCGAGGTCGAGGATCTCCGGCTTCTCTCCGAGACCGGGGCCGACCCCTTCGCTCTCGAGCGGCTCGGGCTCGGCGCCGTCCAGGCGAACGACCTCGCGAAGGCACGGTCCTTTTTCGAGAAGTCGTGGAACCTCGGACGGCTCCCGACCGCGGCGTACAACCTCGCCTGCGTCGACGCGCGGGAGAAGAAGGTGGACGCGGCGTTCGCGGACCTCGACCGGGCGCTTGGCGCCGGCTTCGACGACGAGGCCTCCCTCAAGAACGATCCGGACCTCGCCCCGCTCCGCTCCTCGCCGAAGTGGGCGGGCGTCCTCGAGCGGGCGGCCCGGAACCGCGCCGCGGGGGACGCGGCGGTCGTCAAGGAAGGGATCTTCGTCGCGCCGAAGGGGAAGCCTGCGGGGATTCTCGTTCTCCTGCACGACGCGGCCTCCTCGCCGATGGCCGCCTCGGGGCCCTTCGTCGGCCCGGCGGAGAAACGCGCCCTCTTCCTCGCCGTCCCCCGGGGCCCGGGAAAGTCGGCGGACCGGAAGTTCGGATGGGGGTCGGCGGAGCGGGCGAAGGCGGCGGTCGAGACCGCGGTCGCGGAGGCCGGCCGGCGCGCCGGCGGAGGGAAACTCCCCGTCTACGTCGTCGGCGTCGGCCGCGGCGGGACGGAGGCCTTCACGGTCGTCGCGCGGACGCCGGCGGGCGCCGTGGCCGGCGTCGGCTCGATCGGCGGGCCGTTCGATCCGGGCGCGGCCCAGCAGGCGGCGGGGCTCCGGGGGCCGCGCCTCTTCCTCGGCCTGTCGCGGGACGCCGATCCGTCGCGCAGCGCCGCGTTCCGGCGTGGCATCGAGGCGCTCCGGAAGATGGGGCTCTCACCGGTCGTGTCCGAATGGCCCGGCGCCGGCGACGGCTTTCCGGAGAACGCCGCCAGCGCCGTCGCCGACGTCCTCGACGGGCTCAAAGCGCCCGCCGGGCGCTGACGTGGCCGTCGACTTCTACCGGCACTCGCTCGGCGAGGACGAGAAGAGGGCGGTCGCGGCCGTTCTCGACTCGCTCTTTTTGACCACGGGACAGCGCGTCTACGAATTCGAGAGCGCGTTCGAACGGCATCTCGGGGTTCCCGCGGTCGTCTGCACGGCGCACGCCACCGCGTCGCTTCACGTGGCGATGCTCGCCGCGGGGATCGGCCCCGGCGACGAGGTGATCACGACGCCGATGACGTTCCTCTCCTCGGCGAACTGCGTTCTCTACGCCGGCGGGACCCCGGTCTTCGCGGACGTCGATCCGGTCACGGGCAACCTCGACCCGGCGGCCGTCGAGGCGGCGATCACGCCACGGACGAAGGCCATCGTGGCCGTCGACCTCTACGGGCTTCTCGCCGACCTCCGGGCCTTCCGGGCCCTCGCGGACCGGCACGGCCTCGTTCTCGTGGAGGACGCGGCGCACTGCGTCGAGGGGGGCCGCGACGGTTACGGGCCCGGCCAGCTCGCCGACTACGGATGTTTCAGCTTCTACGCCACGAAGAACCTCACGTGCGGCGAGGGGGGCGCGATCTCCGCGCGGGACGGCGGGAAGAAGAACCTCCTTCGCCAGCTCTCGACGCACGGCATGTCGCGGAACGCCGCCGACCGCTACGCGGGGAAGTACCAGCACTGGGACATGGAGCGGCTCGGGTACAAGTACAACCTCTCCGACGTGAACGCCTCGATGCTCCTGTCGCAGCTCCCGAAGCTCGCCGGGCGCCTCGCGCGGCGCGAGGCGATCTGCCGGCGGTACGAGGCCGCGTTCCGGGAGACCCCGGACGTCTCGTTTCCCGCCGTCCCGGACGGCGCCGTCTCGGCTCGCCACCTCTTCACGATCTGGGTCGAGCCCTCCCGGCGCGACGCGATCCTCGCGGACATCCAGGCGCGGGGGGTCGGCGTCGCGGTGAACTACCGCGCCGTCCACCTGACGGCGTACTACCGCGAGAGGTTCGGCTTCCGCCGGGGGATGTTTCCGCGCGCGGAGCGGATCGGCGATTCGACGATCACGATTCCGCTCTGGCCGGCCATGACGGAAGCGCAGGCGGACGAGGTCATCGCCGCCGTCCGCGCCGCGGTCGCCGGCTGAGCCTCAGAACGGGCCGACGGTCTCGACGACCTTCAGAAGGACGTTCGCCGGGTCGACGTCGACGGAGGCGAGGGGGGCGCGAAGAGGGTTCGCGACGCCGAATGTCTCCGCGGCGGACCGGCCGGACACGGGAACCGTCAAATGGGCTGTCTTCCCGTCGACGCCCATCAGCCGGACCGTGAGAGGGAACCGGTACCAGCTCCGGTCGTCCGGGCCGGCCACGGGGTGCACGACGGCGTGGGCCTGCGTCTGGCTGACGGACAGCGTGAGCTGGGCGGCGTCCGGCGAGGTCCGGTAGCCGATCCGGAGGGTCGGCCGGAACGGCGTCTCGACCCACTGGTCGAAGAACGGCTTCAGGTCGCGGGTCGACAGCTCCTCGTAGAGCGCGCGGAGCTCGCCGCGGGTGGCCGTCCCGAAGGCGTGCCGGCGCCGCCACTCCCGAAGGCCGGCGAAGAACGTGTCGTCGCCCAGCTCGTTCCGGAGCATGTGGAGGACCCAGGCGCCCTTGCGATAGACGGCCCCGGTGTTGTGGAAGGGGTCGGCGGGATCGGCCACGACGGCCGGGCCGAGGGCGCCGGCGTAGCGCCCGTCGTCGCGAGCGCGCATCCCCTGTCCCGGATCGGCACCGTCCGCCTTCTCGGCGTACAGAACCTCCGCATACGTCGCGAACCCCTCGTTGAGCCAGATGTCGTCCCAGGTCCGCATCGTCACGAGGTCGCCCCACCACTGGTGCGCGAGCTCGTGGACGAGGAGGCTCGTCAGGTCGCGGGGCGCGTCCGCGAGGAGGTTCGCGCCGATGGAGGTGAGCGTCGGGTGCTCCATGCCGCCGGAGAAGTGCGAGGCGACGATGCCGTACTTCGTGTCGGCGAACGGGTACTCGCCGAAAAGGGCGGCCAGGATCGCGAGGTGCTTCTTGATGTCGCCGAGACGCTGGACGTTCCCGTCGCGATTCTCCGGGAGGACGTACGAGACGATCGGCATCGAACGGCCGTCGAGGCGGGTGTACGTGTCCTCGATCGTCGCGTAGTTCGTCACGTTGAGGGGGAGGAGATAGGTCGAGACGGGCTGCGGGAGCCTCCAGGTGAAGGTCCTCCGCCCGTCGGGCTCGTCCTTCGTAGTGAGGGCGCCGATCGAGGCGAAGACCCAGCCGGCCGGCACCGTGGCGCTGACCGTCATCGTGGCCTTGTCGTGCGGATCGTCGACGCAGGGCCAGAAGTCGCGCGCGCCGAAAGGCTCCGCGACGGTCGTCGCGGCGGGGACCGCGTCGTGCTGCCAGAAGGCGAGAGCGCCACCGGCGGGAGGGAGCCCGCGATAGGACACGGTGAAGCTCGTCCGCCCTTCCGGCCGGAGCGACGGGTCGATCGGCAGAACGAGCTTCCCGCTGCCGCGGCGGACGGGGGTGACGTCCAGGCCGTCGCGCCGGGTTTGCGTGACCGTGAATGCGTCGTCGAGGTCGAGCGGGAGCTCGGAGAGGCCTTCCTTCACGCCGAGAACCCTCATCGTGACCCGACCCTCGAGCATCTGGGCCGCGGGGTCGAAGCCGAACCAGACGTCGTAGGTCAGGACGTCGAATCCCCGGTCCGCTCCTTCCACCGAGGGGGGGAGCTGTCCGGCGGCGGACCGCGCCAGCGCGTTCTCGAGAACCCGGAGACGCTTGGCCCGCCCCTCCTCGTGCTCGGCCAGGAACGCCGGGCGGCGATGCCCTCCGCCGAACGGGGGCTGCTCCCGGACGTCAGCCGCCCCCGCCGCGCCGAGCAGGGCGCACGCCAGGAGCGGTGCGAAGGCCCGGGAGGTCACAACGTCCTGCCGATTGTCTCTCCGCGGTCGATCCGGGCGCCGAGGGCAATGCCGTCCCGCCAGCCGCCCGTCAGGATCAGCGTCCCGGGCTCTCCGGCGGCCCGGTCAATCCCCGCGAGATCCTCGTCGAGAGCGGCCATCGTCCGGAAGTGCCCGAGGGGGAGCTGAGGAATCGCCTTCGGCCACCGGGTGATCCAGGTCCTCTCGGGGATGCAGTGCCGGAGGCCCGGATGGAGCCGCCGGACCTCCGACAGGGCCAGGTCCGTCAGCGTCGCGTCGTCGGCCGCGGCGAGCTCCGGATCGAGGGCGCCGCCGAGAAAAGAGGTCGTGAGGGCGAAGCCGTCGGGGGCCCGCCCGGAGAAGAGCGAGGCGGGGTAGAGAACGCCGAGCGACCGGATCCCCTCGACGCGCGGGACGAGGACTCCGAATCCCTTCGGAGCGTCCTCCGGCGTCGCCGGGCGGAAGGCGAAGACGACGGTGACCACGGGCGAGACCGGGATCCGGGCGATGGCCTCGCGCGAGCGGGGAAGCCGCTCGCCGAGGAGACCCGCGGTCGCCGCCGGATCGAGCGTGAGGACGACCGTGTCGGCGTCGTGGCGCCGCCCGTCCGTCGTCCAGACGGTCCAGCGTCGGCCCGGAGCGCCGGGTCGCGGCCCCTCGAGACCGGCGGCGGCGGCGTGCGTCTCGATGCGCGCGCCGGCGTCCGCCAGCTTCATCGACAGCGCCTCGACCATCTGGAAGAGGCCCCGCGCGAGGTTGACGGTTCGGGCCCGGTACCGGGGCGCCTTCGAGCCGTCGGGCGTCCGCTCGAACGACCCGCCGCCGCCGAGGAAGTCCCGGATCACCGACCCGGAGCGCCTCTCGGCCTCCCAGAGGTGCGGGAAGGCGCTCCGGACGGACAGCGTCTTCGCGTCGCCCGCGTAGACGCCCGAGACCATCGGCCCGGCGCCGTAGACCGCCGCGTCGGCGCCGAAGCGGCGGACGAAAAAGTCGTGGACGCTCTCGTCCTCCCGCGACACGGGGCGCCCCGGGGCGCGAAAGTCGCCGAGGAGCCGGAGCTTCCCGCGAAGCGAGAGGGCCGTGTTGAAGAGCCCCCGCGGCCCCGGGATGATGGCGCGCGGGCGTCCGCCGCGGACGATCCACCGCGGGGCCCGGCCGTCGGCGAGGACGAGGTGCGGCGCGAGGCCGAGGTCCCCGAGCAGCCGGTCCGCAGCCGGCGTCGTCCGGACGGTGTTCGGCCCGGCCTCGAGGACGAAACCGTCCTCCCGGAGCGTCCGGATCGCCCCTCCGAGGCGTCCTTCGGCCTCGAGAATCACCGTCTCGCCGGTCGACGCGCGGCGGAAGGCCGCCGTGAGCCCCGCGATGCCTCCCCCGACGATCACGACCCGTTTCGTCACGTCCGTTCCGCGAGCCGGCCGGAGACGATCGCCGCGAGCGACCGGATGAACTCGGGGTGGTCGTTGAGCCCTTCGGTGACGACGTAATGCGGAATCCCGAGCTTCGCCGCCTCGTCGCCGTAGAGCAGGCGGCACTCGTAGAGCGTCTCGACGTGGTCGGAGACGAAGGCGACCGGAACGACGACGACCTGCTTCACTCCCTCGGCCGCGAGCTCCTTCAGGACGTCTCCGGTCGACGGCGTGAGCCACGGCATCGGCCCCACCTTCGACTGGTAGCCGATCCGGGTCCTGTAGCGGCCCGGGAGTGCGGCGTTGATCGCGGCGACCGTTCCGTCGACGTGCCGGGGATAAGGGTCCTTCTTCTTCTCGACCGTCGAGACGGGGAGCGAGTGAGCGGAGTAGAGGAGCACCGTCGCGGCCGGATCGGGATCGGGGAGC
This sequence comes from uncultured Acidobacteriota bacterium, assembly GCA_963801475.1. Taxonomy (GTDB): domain Bacteria; phylum Acidobacteriota; class Thermoanaerobaculia; order UBA5066; family UBA5066; genus DAOMFB01. The sequence goes on from CAWDEX010000001.1 coordinate 753,389, forward strand.
GTGGCCGCGGCCGCCCGGATGCGGTCGGCGTGCGCGGCGACGAAGTGGGGCTCCTCGTACCAGGCGTCGGGGGCGTCGAGCCGTTCGGGGGTCCAGCCTCTCCGGGCCAGCGACCTCGTCACGCGGTCGAAGGAGCTTCTCGTCGTCGTGACCGAGTACTGCGGGTAGAGCGGAAGGACCACGAGACGGGAGACAGCGGCCTCCTGCAGCTCCCGAAGCGCCTCCTCGACGGTCGGCTCCGAGCAGGTCATCCCGACGCGGACGAAGGCCGGCGTCCCGCCCGCGAGAAGCTCCCGTTCGAGAAGCTCGGCCTGCCGGCGCGACCAGCGCCGGATGGGCGACCAGCCGATCCGTTCGTAGGTCTCGGCCGACTTCGGCGCGCGCGTCACGGCGATGAGGAAGGCGACGATCTGCCGGAGCGGCCACGGGAGAGAGATGATCTCGGGATCCGCGAAGAGCTCGTACAGGAACGGCCGCAGCTCCTCACGCTTCTCCGGTCCGCCGAGCTGTACCAAGAGGACGCCGACCCGAGCGGCCACCTAGAGCGTCCTCGAGAAGATCTTCGGGGCGTCGTCGGCCTTCTTCTCCAGGTAGGCGTCGAAGAGCATGGCGACGTTCCGGATGAAGATCCGCCCCATCGCCGTCACGCGGATCTGGTCGTTCGAGTGGACGACCATGCCGTCGGCGACGAAGCCCGGGAGCTTCGCCACGGCCGAAGCGAAGGTCTCGTCGAACGAGGCCAGGCCGAACTCCCGCTCGATCTCACGCTTCTTCACGACGCAGTGGCAGAGGAGCCGCATGATGACCGCGCGGCGGAGGACGTCGTCGTCCGTGAGGCGGTGGCCGCGGATCGTCGAGAAGCGGCCGTCGACCGTCGCGTCGTGGTACGCGGCGTAGTCCTTCGTGTTCTGGACGTACGTGTCGTCGACCGACCCGATGGACGAGATGCCGAGGCCGTACAGGTCGCAGCCGGCCCGCGTCGTGTAGCCCTGGAAATTGCGGTGGAGCGTCCGGTCGTTCTGGGCCGCCACGATCTCGTCGTGCGGCAGCGCGAAGTGGTCCATGCCGATGTAGACGTAGCCTGCCGAGACGAACCGCTCGATCCCGGAGACGAAAATGGCGAACTTCTCGCTTCCCTCCGGCAGGTGAGCCGCCAGGACGCGCTGCGGGCGCTTCAGCCACGGGACGTGAGCGTACGAGTACATCGCGACGCGATCCGGCCGCAGCGTGAGGATCTGCTCGACGCTCTCCTCGAAGCCCGCACGGCGCTGGCCGGGGAGGCCGTAGATCATGTCGATGTTGACGGAGTGGTAGCCGAGCGAGCGCGCCGCGTCCACCAGCTCCTTCGTCATGTCGTAGGGCTGGACCCGGTTGACCAGCTCCTGAACCTCCGGGTCGAAGTCCTGCACGCCCATCGAGACCCGGTTGAACCCGCGCCTCCGGAGGACTTCCAGGTGCCCGGGGGTCGTGACGCGCGGGTCGATCTCGACGGAGACTTCCGCGTCCAGCGCCGGTCGGAAGGCCTCCAGCAGGTGATGCGCGAGCCGGTCGGCCTGCGAGGGGGTCAGGTAGGTCGGCGTGCCGCCGCCCCAGTGGACCTGATCGATCCGCCGGCCGCGGTCGATCCTGGTCGCGAGGTGGTCGATCTCCCGGTGGAGGTCGGCGAGGTACGGCTCGATCTCCTCGCGACCCTCCCCCTTCCGGTCGGGCTTCGGGACGATCTTCATGAAGCAGCCGCAGAACCAGCACTGCTCGTCGCAGAACGGGAGGTGAACGTAGAGCGAGACCGGACGGCCGGCGGCGTTCGCCCGGACGCAGGCGGCCTCGTAGTCCGCGGGGCAAATCCCCTCGTGCCACTCCGGCGCCGTCGGGTACGACGTGTACCGGGGCCCCTGGACGTTGTACTTGTCCAGCAGCTCCGTCGTCATGGGGATCGTCTCGCCGCGCAGCCGGATCGGAATGGCGGTCACAGGGGGAGCCTCGCGGCCGCCACGAAGGCGGCGACGTTCTCGGGCGGCGTGGGCGGCAGGATGCCATGTCCGAGGTTGACGATGTGACCGAGCGGACCGGCGGCCCGGCGCGCGGCGAGGACGGCCCGGGTGACCCCGTCGGGGGTCCCGAGCAGGACGCCGGGGTCGACGTTCCCCTGAAGCGCCTTTCCGGGGGCGCGGCGGCGCGCCTCGTCGAGCGGCAGCTTCCAGTCGACGGAGATGACGTCCACCGGCATCTTCGCGAAGGAGTCGATCAGGTGGGACGAACCGGACGCGAAGAGGACGACGGGGACCTCGCCCCGCCGCGGCAGCCTCGCGAGGAGCCGTTCCGTCGCCGGGCGGGCGAAGCGGTCGTAGTCGGCGCGCGACAGCTCACCGGCCCACGTGTCGAAGACCTGGACGACGTCCGCGCCGGCGCGGATCTGCGCGGCGAGGTAGTCGCCGACGGCGTCGGCGAGTTTCGCGAGGAGGGCCTCGAGCACCTTCGGCTCGCGGTGCATCAGCGCCTTCACGGCGGGGAACGACTTCGAGCCGCGGCCTTCGATCGCGTAGGTCGCGAGCGTCCACGGCGCCCCGCAGAAGCCGATTGTCGCTGCCTGATCGTGGATCTCGCGCTTCAGCCCGCGGTGAATCTCGAGGACGAACGCCGTCTGCTCCTCGGGGTCGAAGCCGTGAAGCCTCTCCACGTCAGCCGCCGTCCGGATCGGCTCGGGGATCTCCGGTCCCCCCTCGTCGAGACGGATCCCGATCCCCATCGGCGGGAGGGGGATCAGGATGTCGGAGAAGATGACGATGCCGTCCATCGCGAAGCGGCGAAACGGCTGGAGCGTGACCTCGATGGCCGACGGGACGTCTTCGCATAGCTCGAGGAACTTCAGCCGCTTGCGAACCTCGCGGTACTCGGGAAGGTAGCGACCTGCCTGGCGCATGAGCCAGACCGGCGGACGGTCCACGCCCCGGCCGAAGGCTGCATCGACGAACCGTCTCTGCGACGGGAGATTCCTGGGATCGACCCCCACCGCCCGGAGGTTATCAGGAGACGACGCCGGGGGGCAGCCGGGCCATCGTCCCTATAATCGCGCCTCGTGAGCGCCGCGCAGCTGGCTTCCGTCTTCGTCCTCGGGGCGCTCGTCCTGTACGTCCTGGCGACCGCTCTCTACGTCCTGAATCTCCTGCGCCCGTCCGCGTGGACGGGGCGGCTCGCCACCGTCGCCGCCGCCGTCGGGGCCGTCCTGAACTTCGCCGCCCTCTACGCCCGGGCGGTCGCGCTGGAGAGCGTCCCGTACCGGGACCTGCTCGGCTCGATGAAGCTCTTCGGCTTCTTCCTCGCGGCATTGAACGTGGTCCTGGAGCTGCGCCACCGGGACCGGTCGCTCGGGCCGTTCCTGATGCCCGCGGCTCTCGTCTTCATGCTCGTCGCGCTCCTCGAGACGCCTGTGCCGCGGGCGCCGTCGCCCGAGTTCAGGGGATCCATCTTCGCGCTGCACGTGACGCTCAACATGCTCTCCTATGCCGCCTTCGCGGTGGCGTGTGCCCTCTCGCTCCTCTATCTCCTGGCCGGTCGGGCGCTGAAGCACCGCGGCCGGGCGCTGGCCGGGCCGGCGTCGCGCCTGCCGACCCTCGGGTACCTCGAGCGGGCCACCCGGACCTCGCTCGCCGTCGGCGTCGTGACGCTTCTCGCCGGGCTCTCCTTCGGCTTCCTCTGGGCGTCCCGGATCTGGGGGCCGCAGAACGTCCGGTGGGGCCTCGACCCGAAGGTCTGGGTGGCCGTCGCCACGCTCGTCTTCTACGCTGCCATCCTCGTGCGCGCCCGCAGCGGCGCCGCGCCCGTCACGACCGCCCGGCTCTGCGTGGCCGGGTTCCTCCTCATCCTCATTTCGTACACGGCGGTCAACCTGCTCGTGACGCGCCTTCATTCCTTCACCTGATGGAGAGGCACGCTCCGGAATGAACCTCCTCTTCATCGGGTGGAATCACCGGGCCACGCCGGTCGAGGTGCGCGAGCGGATCGCCTTCACGCCCGAGAAGGCGCGCGAGGCGATGAAGCATCTCTTTGCCGAGAGGATCCTGACCGAAGGAGCCATCGTGGCCACCTGCAACCGGTCGGAGATCTACGGCCTGTCGGAGCGCGAGGACGCGGCTGACGCCGTGGCGACGTTCCTCTCGTCCTTCCACCAGGTCGACGGCGGCGTCCTGCGGCAGACGGCCGTGTCGGGCGGAGGCGAGGAGACGGTCCGGCACCTGTTCCGCGTCGCCTCCGGGCTCGACTCGATGGTCCTCGGCGAAGCCCAGATCCTAGGCCAGATCCGCGACGCCTACCGGCTTGCGTCGGAAACAGGCGCCGCGCGCGTGGTCACGAACCGCCTGTTCCAGTCGGCCCTGGAGTGCGGCAAGCGCGTCCGGAACGAAACCACCCTCGGCGCCCGACCCACGTCGGTGCCCGGAATTGCCCTGCTCCTCGTCGGGCGCGTCTTCGAGGAGCTGGAGGGCCGCCGGGTCCTCGTCGTCGGCGCGGGGGAGACGGCCGAGCTGACGGCCCAACTCCTCGTCGAGAACGGCGCGACGGATCTCCGGGTCTGCAACCGCTCCGAAGGTCGAGCCGCCGCGCTCGCTGCCACCATCGGCGGTCGGGCGGTCTCCTGGGAGTCGCTCGTGACGGCCGCGGCCGAGTCGGACCTGATCCTCTCGGCCACCGGCGCCCCCGAGCCCGTGATCACGGCGAAGGCGCTCGCCGAGGCGCGTCAGCGGTCCCGCCGCCGCGGGCCGCTTCTGATCCTCGACCTGGCCGTGCCGCGTGACGTGGAGCCGGCCGTCGACGAGCTTTCGGACGTCTACCGGTACGATGTCGACGCCCTGAACGAGGTCGCCGCGGAGAACACCGCCGCCCGGAGGGCGGAGGTCCCGAAAGCCGAGGCGATCGTGGAGGAAGCCGTCGGGAAATTCCGCGACTGGTACGGCGGCCTCCACCACGTCGACGTCGTCAAGGCGCTTCGCGGGAAGCTCGAGGAGATTCGGCGGCAGGAGGTCGAGGCCTATCGCGGGAAGATCGCCGGCCTCGGCCCCGACGCCGAGAAGGTGGTCGAGCGATTGACCGACTCGATCGTCTCGAAGATCCTGCATCACCCCACGGTCGGGTTGAAGGAGGGGAATGCCTCGGAGCGCCTCGAACGCGCCGATGCCGTCCGGGCCCTCTTCCGCCTCGACCCGCCGGAGAAACCGTGACCGAATCGCTTCGCATGGGGACGCGCGCGAGCGCACTCGCCCGCGCCCAGTCTTCCGCCGCCGCCGTCGACCTCGCCCGGGCGTCCGGCCTCGCCGTGGACGTCGTCCTCGTCCGGACGCAGGGCGACCAGCTCTCCACCGAGGGGAAGGCGCCTCCCGGAGGGGACGAGGCGGGTGTCTTCACCAGGGCGCTCGACGAGGCGCTCCTCCGCGGCGAGATCGAATTCGCCGTCCATTCGCTGAAAGACGTGCCGACCGTTTCGCCGGCGGGCCTCCTCCTCGCGGCCGTGCCGCGGCGGGCCGACGTCCACGACGCCCTCGTGGTGGCGAGTCGGCTCAAGGCCGCAGGCATCGCGGCGGTGTGCGACCTTCCGCGCGGCGGCCGCGTGGCGACCTCCAGCCCGCGGCGCGTCGCCCAGCTCCTGCGCCTTCGTCCGGACCTCTCGGCGGTCGCGATGGCCGGCAACGTCGATACGCGGCTCGCGCGCCTCGAGGAAGGGCGTGCCGACGCGCTGCTCCTGGCCGCGGCGGGCCTGGATCGCCTCGGCCGGAGCCCCGTCATCGCGCGCCGCCTGCCGGTGGAGGAGTTTCTGCCGGCGCCGGCGCAGGGGGCCCTCGCGATGGTCTGTCGCGAAGACGACGGGAGGACGCGCGCCGCGCTCGCGACGCAGGACGACGGCGCCTCGCACGCCACGGCGGAGGCCGAGCGCGCGCTCCTTCGCTTCCTCCGCGGCGGCTGCCGGGCCCCCGTGGGCGCCCACGCGACGCTCGACGGCGGGACGCTCCGCCTCCGGGGCCGGGTTCTCTCGCTCGACGGCCGCGAGGCCCTGGACGGCGAGGAGGCCGGGCCGTGCGCTTCGGTCGCCGAGGCGGTCGACATCGGCCGGCGCCTCGCCGAGCGCCTCCTCGCGGCCGGGGCGACCGCCCTCATCGACGCCTCCCGTGGGGTGAGGCGCTGACCGGCCGTCCATGCGCCGGATCCTCGTCCTCCGCTCGGGCGGCGCGGACCTCCCGCCGGAGGCCTCCGGGCCCGACGTCGCGCTCCTGACGACTCACGAGATCGTCCCGGCGCCCGCAGGGATCGCCGAGACGCTCGCGTTCGATCCTCGGGGCGCGCGACTCGTCGTCTCGTCGCGGGTGACCGTGGAGATTCTCCTGGGGGAGAAAGGCGGCACGGTTCGGGGCCGTCTGCATCCGGTGAGGACGTCGCAGCCGCGAGGAGAACCGGATTCTTCGAAAAGGAATTTTCCGAGGTCATCGCGGTGGGTGAGGAAACAGCCCGGGAGCTACAGCGTGCCGGGGCGCGAAACGTCGTCGTACCGCGCACGCCGGGGGCGGCTGGCGTTCTTCCCCTTCTGAGAGAAACCCCCGGTGGTCCCTCCGGCCTGCGCCTCCTTTGGCCTCGCGGCTCCGACGCCGATGCCAGGCCTCTCGAGGAACTCGCATCCCTCGGTGCTCTGGTCGTTGCGCCGGTGATCTACGAGAAGCGCGTGCGTCCGCTCTCGTCGTTTTCTCCCGGCGAGCGCGAGATCCTGACGTCGTTCCGGAACGGCCTGTTCGGAGCCGTGGCCGTGGGCTCTCTCGCCGCCCTCGACGGGTTTCTCCGGGCGCTGGGCAGCCCCGCGCCCGGGACGCTCGCCCCGGTAAGATGGGGCGTCCTGGGGCCGGAGACGGCCCGCGCGTTCGCGGCCCGCGGCCTTCCGGCGGCGGCCGTTCCCGCACGGGCCCGGTTCGCCGACCTGATCGACATTCTCCGGAAGGAGCTTGCGAAATCGCCATGAGTTTCCCGACGCACCGCTACCGCCGCCTCCGCCTCACCGAGTCGCTCCGCGAAATGGTCCGCGAGACGAGCCTCGCGCCGTCCGACTTCATCGCTCCGCTCTTCGTCGTGCCGGGGGAGGGGGTCCGCCAGCCGGTCCCTTCGATGCCGGGCGTCGACCGGACGTCCCCCGAGTTTGCCGGGAAGGACGCGAAAGCGCTCTTCGCCCTCGGCGTGAAGTCGGTCATCCTCTTCGGGATTCCCGACGCGAAGGACGCCCGGGGGACCTCCTCGGCCGATCCGGACGGCCCGGTCTGCCGCGCCGTGCGGGCCATCAAGTCCGAGAGCCCGGGCACGGTCGTGATGACGGACGTCTGCCTCTGTGAGTACACGGACCACGGCCACTGTGGCGTGCTGAAGGGCGACACCGTCGACAACGATCCGACGCTCGGGATCCTCGCGGAAGAGGCGCTGGCCCACGCGAAGGCCGGGGCCGACGTCGTCGCGCCGTCTGACATGATGGACGGGCGCGTCGCGGCCATCCGGACGGCACTCGACCGGAACGGCTTCACGGGCGTCCCGATCCTCGCCTATGCCGCCAAGTACGCCTCGGGCTTCTACGGGCCGTTCCGCGATGCGGCCGAGTCGACGCCGTCCTTCGGAGACCGGCGCGCCTACCAGATGGACCCGGCCAACGTCCGCGAGGCCGTGAAGGAAGTCCTCTCCGACGTCGACGAGGGAGCCGACCTCGTCATGGTGAAGCCCGCGATGGCCTACCTCGACGTCGTCCGGGCGGTCAAGGAAGCCACGAACGTCCCGCTCGCCGCCTACAACGTCTCGGGCGAGTACGCGATGGTGAAGGCCGCCGAGCGGAACGGCTGGATCGACGGCAAGCGCGTGACGCTGGAAATTCTCACCTCGATCCGCCGGGCCGGGGCCGACCTGATCCTGACCTACCATGCCAGGGAGGCGTCCGAGTGGCTGGCGTGAAGAAGCCGCGTGCCCTCCGGACGTCGCAGTCGCACGCGCTCGGCGAGCGCGCCCGGAAGCGGATGCCGGGGGGCGTCTCGTCGCCGGTCCGCTCTTTCGCCTCGGTCGGCGGCGAGCCCTTCTTCGTCAAGAAGGGGAAGGGCGCGATCCTGGTCGACGCGGACGGCAACCGCTACGTCGACTATGTGATGTCGTACGGCCCGCTCGTCTTCGGCCACGCGCCGAAGGGGGTGACGTCGGCCGTCCGGAAGGCCCTCCCCCGGGGCACCTCGTACGGCGCCCCGACGCGGGGCGAGGTGGAGCTCGCCGAGCGCGTGACGAAGGCCTTCCCCTCGATCGAGAAGGTCCGTTTCGTGTCGTCGGGGACCGAGGCCGCGATGTCCGCGATCCGGCTGGCCCGCGCGGCGACGGGGCGGGACCTCGTCCTGAAGTTCGAGGGGGGATATCACGGTCACGCCGACTCGTTCCTCGTGGCGGCCGGCTCGGGACTGGCGACCCTCGGCATCCCGGGCTCGCCCGGCGTACCGGAGCCGGTCGCCGGCCTCACGGTGACGGCGCGCTACAACGACCTCGACTCCGTCGGAAAGCTCTTCTTAGCTCACCCGCGGCGGATCGCGGTCGTCGCCGTGGAGCCGGTGGCCGCGAACATGGGCGTGGTCCTCCCGAAGCCGGGGTTTCTCGCCGGCCTTGCGGAGATCGCGCGGCGCGACGGGGCGCTCCTCCTCTTCGACGAGGTGATCACGGGCTTTCGCCTCGCGAAGGGGGGCGCGCAGGAGCTCTACGGGGTCCGCCCCGACCTCACGTGCCTCGGGAAGATCCTCGGCGGCGGCCTCCCGGTCGGCGCCTACGGCGGCCGGGCCGACCTGATGGCGCGGGTCGCGCCCGACGGCCCCGTCTACCAGGCCGGGACGCTCTCCGGGAATCCGCTCGCGATGGCGGCGGGGAAGGCGATGCTCGACGCCCTGACACCCGCCGTCTACGCGAAGCTCGAGAAGACGGCGGCGGCGCTGGAGCGCGGGCTGCGCCGGGTCGGAGAGGAGCTCGGCGTGGCGGACCGGATGACGATCAACCGGATCGGCTCGATCCTGACGCCTTTCTTCACCCCGGGCCCGGTCGAGAACTTCGACGACGCGAAGCGATCGGACCTCGAGGCCTTCCGGCGGTGGTTCCACGCGATGCGGCGGCACGGCGTCTTCGTCGCCCCGGCCCCGTTCGAGGCGATGTTCGTCTCGACCGAGCACGGCCCGAAAGAGATCGCCACGACGCTCGAGGCGCACCGGGCGGCCCTCGCCGAGGCGTTCGGCCTCTCCGGCTGAGGGGCGCCGCGATGGCGGTCGGCCTTCCGGGACCGCCGATCCGGCCCTTCCGGCCGGAGGACGCGGCGGCGATCGTCCGGCACGCCGACGACTACGAGGTGTGGCGCCGGCTGAGGGACCGCTTTCCGCGTCCCTACACGCGGCGCGACGCGGAAGAGTGGATCGCCTTCACGGCCTCGCACGACCCGCCGCAGCATTTCGCGATCGAGGAGGCGGGGGCTCTCGTGGGCGGCATCGGCCTCATTCCGGGCACGGACGTGGACCGCGTGTCGGCCGAAGTCGGGTACTGGCTCGGCCGGACGGCGTGGGGCCGCGGCCTCGCCACGCGGGCGCTGGAAGCCCTCACGGACTACGCCTTCCGGGCCTTCGACGTCACGCGCCTGTTCGCCACGCCGTTCGACGACAACCCCGCGTCGATCCGCGTCCTCGAGAAGGCGGGCTGGGTTCTCGAAGGACGTCTCCGGAGCGCCGTCGTCAAGGAGGGACGCGTCCGGGACCTCCTCCTCTACGCCGCCACCCGCCCGGACCTCGACAGGCGGCGCGGCGGCTGACGGGCGACGCGGCGGACGAAGTTTGCGACATCATCGCAGCAGAGTATCGTTCGCCCGGGCCCGCCGGAACGAGCGGGAGACGGGAGGGCGGCCATGGCCGACCGGAAGATCATCGCGGTGGTGGGGGCGACCGGCGCCCAGGGGAGCGGCCTCGTCCGGGCCATCCAGGGCGACCCGTCCGGCGGCTTCGTCGCCCGCGCCCTGACCCGGAACGTCAACTCGGAAAAGGCGAAGGAACTGGCGAAGCTCGGCGCCGAGGTCGTGACCGCGGACGTGGACGACGAAGGGAGCCTCGAGAGGGCTTTCCGCGGAGCGCACGGCGCCTACTGCGTCACGTTCTACTGGGAGCACTTCTCGCCCGACCGGGAGAGAGCCCAGGCCGCGGCGATGGCGAAGGCGGCGAAACGGACCGCCGTCTCGCACGCGATCTGGTCGACGCTGGAGGACACGCGCCAGTGGGTGCCGCTCGACGACGACCGGATGCCGACGCTCCTGGGAAGCTACAAGGTGCCGCACTTCGACGCGAAGGGGGAATCGAACCGGCACTTCTCGACGGAGAAGGTCCCGACGACGTTCCTCCTCACGTCGTTCTACTGGGACAACTTCATCTTCTTCGGGATGGGCCCGAAGAAGGGGCCGGACGGGAAGCTCGCGATCACGCTTCCGATGGGCGACCGGAAGCTCCCCGGGATCGCCGCCGAGGACATCGGCCGCTGCGCCTTCGGGATCTTCCGGAAGGGGAGCGAGTTCGTCGGGAAGACCGTCGGCATCGCAGGCGAACATCTGACCGGAGAGGAAATGGCGGCGGGTTTCGCGAAGGCGCTCGGACGGGAGGTGGGCTACAACGCCATCCCTCCGGAGGTCTATCGCGGCTTCGGGTTCCCGGGCTGCGAGGACCTCGGCAACATGTTCCAGTTCAACCGCGACTTCGCCGACTACTTCTGCGGCGCCCGGAGCGTCGACTTCTCGCGGGCCCTCAACCCGGCGCTCCAGTCCTTCGAGGTCTGGCTTGAGCGGAACAAGGACCGGATCCCGCTCGAGTAGCCGGGCGGCGTCTCAGACGCCGAGGTCGAGCGACGGGTCTAAGCGCTCCCAGAGCCTCGCGAGGAGAGCGACCGCGGCGACTGCCTCGGCCCAGAGAGGAAGCGAGGCGAGAAGGGCCGACAGCGGGAGCACCCAGAGGCCGAGGGCCTTTCCGCCGAGCACGAGGACGAGCGCAACGAGGAGCCCGGACGGGAGGAGCGCGACGGCGAGAAGCGCGAGGGTCGCCATGGCGGCGACGAGGCGGATGCCGAACTGCTCCAGCCCCCGTGCCCGCTTCTGCCCCGGAGGAAACCAGGCCGGAAACGCGAGCGTCGCGGCGTTCTGTCCGAGGAGGAGCAGCAGGGCGAACGGCGGAAGGAACAGGACGGCGGCGAGGCCCGCGGGCACCAGTCCGGCGAGCCCGCCGAATCCGCCGAGAGGTCCCGCGAGGCCCCCGGCGCCCCGGAGGGCGCGCCCGGCCGAGACGGCGAACGCGCCGCCGAGCCCGGCGCCGAGAACCAGGAGGGTGATCCAGAGGGGCGCCAGCATCTCGCTGACGACGAGCGCAGCTGGCGAGACCGGCCAGGTCTTCAGGACGGCGGCCTGCTCCAGGTCGCCGCGAAGGTCGTTGCGGAGGCCCGACGGGATCGTGATCGCGAGGATCACGCCCAGGACCCCGAGGACGGCGAGGACGACGGCGGCGATCTGGTCGGCTTCGGGCTGACGGAAGAGCGCCGCCCCGAGAAAGAGCACGCCGAGAAGAACCGCGATTCCGAGGAGCTGGGTCTTCAGCGCCGTCCGGTTCCAGGCGACCAGGTTCTTCCAGACGATGGCGACCTCCGGGCGTCCTTCGGCTGCGAGGCGGAACGGAACGGCGTGGCGCTTCTTCTCGCCGGGAAGCGCCGGGAGGCTTCCCCGCTCGCGCCGCGCGCGGTCGGCCGCGCGGCGGGCCGCGCCCGCGAGGGTCGCGTCCTCGAAGCGGGCGTTCGTTCCCAGGACCCAGACGTAGTGGAGGACGAGCAGCCCGAAGGCCCCCGGAAGAGCGGCGAGGAAGACCGCCGTTCCCGGCGCGAGGAGCGGCGCGATGAGGAGGCGAAACGGATAGAGGACAGCGTAGAGGGGGCGCCCGAGCGTTCCGGTGAGGATCGCTCCCTCGAGAGCGACCGAGGAGACGCCGTGCCGCCCCGCGGGCGCTCCGGCAGCGCGGGCGAGGGCCTCCGTCCCCGCGGCCACGACGAAGGCGACGGCGGCGAGGGCGAGGACCGTCATTGCGATCTTCGCGGCCCGCCGCCGTCCGGCGGGACGCTCCGCCCACGAGGCCTTCGTGAATCCGACGCCGAGCAGATGGAGGTTCACGACGGAGAAGAAGATCCAGCCGGCGAGCGCGCTCCGGAAAAGCCCGGCCACCGAATCGGGCCGGGAGAAGAGAAGGGCGATCAGGACCCCCGAGAGGACGCGGAGCTGCGAGCGGACGAGGGCGAAGTGGACGACGGCGCTCCGGGACAGGGGGGCCGAGAAGAGGAACTGCGCCTCCCCCTCGGTGAGGGAGAGGGACGCCTCGCTTCCCCGGAAGATCCAGAGGAGCGCCGTCCCCAGGAGCAGAAGGGCCGCCACGGCCACCTGCGCCACGCCGAGGAACTCCACGGGCCACGGTCCGGCCGCCGCCGCCCGGGTCGACGGGCGTCCCGGCCGGAACAGGACGAGCCCGACGTAGGCGAGGCCGGCGGCGAACCCGATCAGGTAGCGCGGCTCGGCGAGCCGCTTCAGCCGCCGCCGGACGGCATTGCCGGCCGACCGGACGGCGTAGAAGACGAGCGCTCCGCCGGCGGAGAGGGGGCCGCTCATGCGCCCGGCTCGGTCACACGGAGGAAGACTTCCTCGAGCGACGCGTCCCCGGCGCCAGCGCGGATCTCCTCGAGCGTTCCCGTGAGGACGGCCCGTCCCTTCGAGAGGATCAGGACGCGGTCGCAGATCTCCTCGACGAGGTGGAGAAGGTGCGAGGAGACGATGACGGCCGCGCCCCCCTTCGCCCGCCCGACGATCGTCTGCTTCATCCGCCGGATGCCACCCGGGTCGATCCCGGTGAGGGGCTCGTCGAAGATCAGGACCTTCGGCTCGTGCAGGAGACCGAACGCGATGACGAGCTTCTGCTTCATCCCGCGCGACAGCTCCGACGGCAGCGCGTGCTCCTTGCCCGAAAGCTCCAGCTCCGAGAGGAGGGCCGCCGAGCGCGCCGCCGCATCCGGCACGCCGTAGAGCCGCGAGGCGAAGGCGAGGTGGTCGGCGACTGTCAGGTAGTCGAAGAGGCGGGGCTCGTCGGGCATGAAGGCGAGACGGCGTTTCGCCTCGACGGGATTCCGGGCGAGGTCGAAGCCCGCGATCGCGATCCGTCCCGCCGTCGGCGGCAGGATGCCGGCGAGGCAGCGGAGGGTCGTAGTCTTCCCGGCGCCGTTCGGGCCGACGAGGCCGAGGACCTGGCCGGGCTCCACGGTGAACGAAAGGCCGTCCACGGCCGTCAGGTCGCGGTACGCCTTCACGAGGCCCTCGACGTGGATCACGCGCGGGAGTTTAGACTCCGCGGCATGCCACGCCTCGGCCTCGTCACCGCGGGGGAGTCCCACGGCCCGAAGCTGACGGGGATCGTGAGCGGCCTGCCGGCCGGGCTCCGGATCGACGCGGCTGCCGTTCAGGCCGACCTGGCACGCCGGCAGCACGGCTACGGGCGGGGCGGGCGGATGAAGATCGAGAAGGACACGGCGCTCTTCACGGGGGGCCTCCGCGGGGGCGAGACTCTGGGCGGGCCGGTCGCGTTCGAGATCGCGAACCTCGACTACGCCGTCTGGGAAAAGGCGATGGGTCCGCTCGAGGTCGAGGCCGCGGCGGCGGGGAAGCGGCGTCTCTCGTCGCCGCGCCCGGGGCATGCCGACCTCGCCGGGGGGCTCAAGTACGGCCGCCGCGACCTGCGCGACGTCCTCGAGCGGGCGAGCGCCCGGGAGTCGGCCGCCCGGGTGGCCGCGGGGGCGCTCTGCCGCCAGTTTCTGCTCGAGTTCAAGATCCGCGTGAAGAGCGGCGTCCTCTCGATCGGAGACGTCCGTTGCCCGGAGCCGCCGGAGGGGTTTTCGTTCGCCGATCTCGAGAGAGTCGACGAGAAGTCGCCGTTTCGCGCTGTCGACCTGAGCGTCGAACCGGCCATGACGGCCGCCGTCGACGCCGCGGCGGCGGCGGGCGACACGCTCGGCGGGACGATTCTCGTGGGGGCGCGCGGCGTCCCGCCGGGGCTCGGCTCCCATGTTTCGTGGGACGCGAAGCTCGACGGACGGATCGCGCAGGCCCTGACGTCGATCCCGTCGGTAAAGGGCGTCTCGCTCGGCGCGGGAGTGGCGAACGCCTTCCGGCCCGGCTCCAGGGCGCACGACCCGATTGCCTGGAACGCGGCGCGCGGTTTCTTCCGCACGTCGAACCGGGCCGGCGGGCTAGAGGGCGGGATCACGAACGGCGAGGAGCTTCTCGTCACGCTCTTCCAGAAGCCGATCTCGACGCTTCGCGAGGGGCTTCCGTCCGTGGACATCGACACGAAGCAGCCGCACCGGGCCCAGTACGAACGCTCCGACGTGACGGCCGTTCCCGCTTGCGGCGTCATCGCCGAGGCGATGCTCGCCTTCGTCCTCGCCGACGCGCTCCTCGAGAAGACCGGCGGCGACTCGATGGACGAGGTGAAGCGGAACTTCGAAGGCTTCGTCGGGGCCCAGCGCGCCTGGTGAAATGGAACTGACGGACGACGTCCTCGACCGCGAGTTTCCGTCGCGGCGCCGTTCCGTGCAGTTCAACCACGCGGCCGTCTGCCCCCTCCCCGCGCGCGCGGCCGAGGCGCTGACCGCTTACGGGCGGAATCTCGCCGAACGGGGGTCGCTCGACTGGAAAGAGTGGGGGGCCGAGACGGAGCGTCTCCGGACGTCGGCGGCGCGGCTCATCGGCGCGGACGAGGGCGTCGGCGGGGCGCGGTCGGTCTCCATCGTCCCGAACACGACCTGGGGGCTGAACCTCGTGGCCGACGGGTTCGATTTCCGCCCCGGCGACTCGGTCGTCACGACGGCGTCGGAGTTCCCGGCGAACCTGACGCCGTGGGTCGCTCTGGAGAGAAAAGGGGTTGCCGTCCGGCGCCTCCCGACGCGGGACGGGGCCTTCACGGCGGACGAACTGTTCGCCGCGTGCGACGCCACGACGCGGCTCGTCTCCCTGTCGGCCGTCGCCTTCCACACGGGGTTTCGCGCGCCGATGGAGGAGATCGGCACCTTCTGCCGCGACCGGGGAATCATCTTCGGCCTCGACGCCATCCAGGCCGTCGGCGCCATCCCGGTGGACGTGGCGGCGTGGAGCGTCGACTTTCTCTCGGCCGACGGGCACAAGTGGATGCTCGGGTTGGAGGGGTGCGGAATCCTCTTCACGCGGCCGGCGCTCCGCGAGCGACTGCGCGCCCCCGCTGGCTGGACGAACCTGAAGCGCGAGATCGGCACGAACTTTCGGGTCCCCGAGCGCCCCGAGTACGTATCGGACGCCGCGAAGTTCGAGATCGGGGCGCTTCCCACTCCGGGGATCTTCGGGCTGAGGGCGTCGCTCGATCTTCTTCTCGAGATCGGGCTCGAGACGATCGGAAGACGGATCTTCTCGACGCTCGCGGTCCTGATCAAGGGGCTGCCGAGGCTCGGCTTCGATCCGGTTCTCTTCGGTGGCCCGCCGCGGTCCGGGATCCTCGCCGCGCGCCCGCCGGTCGGGAAGGACGCCCGCTTCTACGCGAAGAAGCTGAACGAGCACGAGATCGTCGTCACGGCGCGGGAGGGCTTCCTCCGCTTCTCCCCACACGTGGGGAACGACGAGGAGGAAGCTGCGAGAATTCTCGCCGCCCTGCGCCACGCGCTCTGAGCGGCCGACCGGCTCGGCCGTTCGCCGCCTTCTCGAGGAAGTCCCCCTCGTTACTCGAACGCGCGGAGTTCCTCACTGCTGTGAAGGTACGTTCGATGCAGCGGGAGACGTGCGGAAGGCGTTCGTGAGATCTACCCCGTCCCGGAAGATGTTTCTCGTCGTCGCTTCTCGGTTTTTCTTGACGTCAGGTGAATGTGAAACGGTCGCACAGGGAGGGCTTTTGTCTCCGATCTCATCCGGCTCCTGGGGGGCGCCAGCTTCCCCCGTCACGTTAACGGGCTCGAGTCGCAGGACGAGCCTCGGGGGGTCGAGCTTGTAGGCGGCTCCGGTGGCATGGTCGACGGCGAAGCCGGCGGCCGGCACGATCACCCCGAGGATGAAACCCCAGGTGGCCTCGGGCCCGAAGACCGCCTCCGAGACCTGGATCGCCAGGGAGTCATCCTCTTCATGGCCCAAGGAGCCGATCCCCACCCCGAGAGCGACGCCGATCGGAGCCAGGGCGAGATTGGCCCACTTCGTGCCGTTCTCCTTCCGCGTCAGGAGGACCCGGCAGCGGACGTAACCCTCCTTCTCGACGGTCACCATCAGGTCCGTGGCGTTGCGGCGGAAATTCAGTGCGCCCGGCGTCGTGATCGTCTGGTTGGCACCAATGGCCGTGGCGCCGGGGGGGTCCGTCTCGACGCGGATGTCCTGGTGGGATCCCTGAAGGATGGTGGCGCAACCGGTCGTGAGGCTGAAGAGGAGGAAGAGCGGGACGAGCCGAAGCGAGAAGGGGGCGAGGAAGACTCCGTGCGCCAGGGGTCGCTTCGTGTGTGCCATCGCAACCTCCCTGAGCCAGCAGATAACGCAAGAAGGCGGCCGGATCAGCTCCAGCCCGAAGTTCTTTCGGCTTTGGTGCGAGAACTCCCTTGGCGGATTGGAGTTGCCCTCGGATGCCGGTGCGGAGAGTGTCCGGGGGTGAACGCGTCCCGCCCTATCCGAAAGGTGAGAGGCCTCTCTGAAGGGTGAGGGAAAGGCGGCCCGCTCCCGATAGACTACGTCTGCAGATGCCACCGGCGGCACCGAAGCCTTCCGGCCGGCACCAACGCTGACTTCCCCAGAGAGGCCCATGAGTTGCCTCTCCGGGTCGGAGGAAGGAACGGGCCGTGTCCCCCCCGGCGCGGCGTCGTGTCGTTCCGGCGGCCCGTCAGTTTCGCGTTACTGCGCGCATTCTACGCGTCCGGATCGCCGCGAGACTCCGTCGTTTCTGACTATTTCCAGAGGCTGGGGAGGGCGGTGTCGGGCGGGGCGGTGGGACGGTTCCGGAGCTCGGCCGCGGTGATCCAGTCGGCGTCGAGGATGTAGAGGCGCGGATCGACCGGGAGGAAGCCGCCGGTGCCCTTTTTCCGGACCTCGTACCGGAGGCGCGGCGCCGGGGCAAAGCCGCTCGGACCGACGCGGCCGATCGGCTCGCCGCGCTTCACGCGGCGTCCGAGCCGGATGAGGTCCTTGCCAAGGTGCCCGAAAACGGTCCGCGTCTCATCGTCGTGGGCGATGACGACCAGGTTGCCCAGAAGCCGCCACGCGGCATCTGCCTTGCGGCCGGCCGACCCGGTGTAGACAACGGTTCCGGCCGCCGGAGAGAGGACGAGCGTGCCCGCCGGCACGGCGAGATCGAGCCCCGGGAAGAACTCTTCCAGGCGCGTCAGCTCTGACGTCCGGGGTCCGAAGACGGCGACGGGAGCGGCGGAGGCCGGGTCGACCGGAGAGCGGGAGGGAATCCTTAGCGGGTCGAGGCCGCCGGCCTCCGGGAGCGCCGCGAGGCGGCGGCGGAACAGTTCGAAGACGCGCAGGCGCCGCCGGAGCGACGCGACCGCCGACTCCATTACGTCGGGCCGCGGGGGCGCCGTCTTCTCGGGGAGAACGGTCGGGAGATCCGGCGGGAGCGGGACGTCGGCCATGAGGCCGACGCGCGCGAGAAAGAGCTCGTCGGCGGCTAGCCGGCGCGAGAGCTTCTCCGCGCGCCGCCCGACGTTCTCGAACGCCTCCACGCCGCGGCGCGCCGCGGCGCGGAGCGCGAGGCGGTCGACGGACCGGACGAGGTCGAACACGAGGGACGGGGCGCCGGCCAGACCGAGAAACGTGACCGTTCCGGCCGCCACGATGAACGCCGCGACCGTTCCTCCGAGGACCGGGCCGATCGCGACCGACCGGGTCTTCCGTTTCGGGTCGCCGGGGTGAAAACGGACCTCGCTCACGGCGGGTCGGCGCCGATCTCGATGCCGAGGCGCCTCGTGTCGCCGGGACGGGCGGGACGGAACGTCTCCGAGACGGCGAGCCGAAGGACGCCGGACCCGGACACCGGCAGGATCAGACGTTTCCACGTGTCGGCGGCGAGCGTCACGCGCCCCAGCGGGCGTTCGTTCCACGAAACGGCGACGTTGACGGGTCGGCGGTCGGGCCGCGCGTTCCGGACGGGGAGCGACAGCGATCGGGCGACGCCCGGCTCTCCGGCGACGCGCCAGGCGGCGGCCTCGCCCGTCCAGCGGAACCGGCGCCCGTCGGGCTCCCGCTCGACGCCCCAGGCGCCCGCCACGGGAGAGAAGCGGAAAGCGGCCTCCTCCGTGCGGGTGGCCCACGCCGTCCGCGCCACGCCGCCCGCGAGGAGGGCGATCACCCCGGCGAGCGCGACCGGAAGGAGCCCGGTGAAGAGCCGGGCCGTCCGGCCGTCCGGCCGGATCGGCAGGCGGGCGGTCAGAAGGCCGACGAGCGCAGCGATCTCGGGATAGACGAGGTGCGAGCCGAAAAGGAAGACGACGAGCAGGCCGATGAGGGCGGCGGCGGCGCCGACCGCGGGGAGCGCCGCGGCGGCCGACGTATCGACCATGAACAGCGCCCGCCCTGCCCCCCGGACGATGGCGAGTAGGAGCAGCAGCAGGAGAAAGCTGCCGGCGAGGCCCGACTCGGCGAGCGTGCCAAGGTAGAACGACGGTGGGTGGTCGGTCCACCTCACCGGGTGTCCGAACTTATCGGCGACGTTCGGAAACTCTGTCCGAAAGCCGCCCAGCCCGATGCCGGCGATCGGCCGCTTCTGAAAGAGGGACCACGCGGCCTCGTAGAGGAGAAGGCGCTCGGGCGTTCCCTCCGACGGCGTTCGCTCCGGACGGAGCGTCGCCTCGACGCGCGCGAGAAGGGAGGAGCGAACGGCTCCCCGGTTCGGCCAGGAGAGCGCAGCGGCGAGCGCCGCCGCCGCGAGGATGGCGAGACCTCCGACGCTCCAGGCCACCCGCCATCGCCGGCCCCCGCGGGCTCCCGCGACGAGCCGCGTCACGCCCCAGATGACGTAGACGGCCCCGGCGGTGAGCGCGCCGATCAGTCCGGCGCGCGAGCCGGCGTCGGCCAGGATCAGCAGGACGAGCGCGACGCCGAGGGCGGCGAGGAGCCGCGCCGGCGCGGAGCCGGTCGTGGCGTACGCGAGAAGCGGCGCGAGAAGGAGGGCGGCGGCCACGCCGGCCGCCGAGGGATCGGTGAACACGCTCTGCGCGCGCCCCCACGCGCCCCACGGCTCTGCCCGCCAGACCGGGAGGGTGCCGACCTTCTGCAGGAGGGCGACGCCGCCGGCGAGGAGGGCCGTCGCGACGAGGGCGGTGTCGATCGTCCGGCGCCCGGAGGAATCGGCGCCGAGACGCGCCGCCGCCCGGTAGATCCCGGCGGCGACGAGGAGCGACGCAAGGACCGCGAGGACATCGCGGAAGGCCGTCGCGGCGTCCTGGCCCAGCACGTTCACGACACGAGGGGGCGGGACGCCCGCCCGGAGGAGAAAGCTCGTCCGGAGGGCGACGAACGAAGCGGCCGCGGAGACCGCGGCCGCCGCGGCGAGCGCGCGCCAGGCGGGGAGGAGCGGCGCCGGAGCCGGCGGCCCGTCGACGTCGTAGAGCCGTTTCAGGCACGACCCGGCGAGGTAGCCCGAGAGGAGGACCGGCCCGGACCAGGCGGGCTCCCGGCCGCCGAAGAGGAACGCCGAGACGCCGGAGCCGGCGACCGCGAGAAGGGCGAGGACGAACGCCGTCCGCGGGGCGGCGAGGGCGGCCGCGAACAGAACCAGGGCGGTCGCGACGACCACGGTCCGGTAGAGGGCGATCGGGGGAAGCAGAACGGGCGTCAGGACGGCGCCCAGGAGGGCCCAGCCGCACGCCGCGAGAAGAATGGGGCCGGGGCGAGGGTGACTCACGGGGGGCTCGCTCCGGGCGCCGCGGTCAGACCCGGACCTCCTCCTGGAGCGGCGCATACGAGAGGGCCCCGGCGGCGCGGGCCCGGATCGCCTCGATGGCCGCCGACGCCGCCGAGAGGGTCGTCAGGCACGGGATGTCGCGCTCGAGCGCCGTCCGGCGGATGGCGACCTCGTCGTAGAACGACTCCCGCCCGAGCGGCGTGTTGACGACCAGCTCGACCTCGCCGTTGATGAGGCGGTCGACGATGTTCGGGCGCCCTTCGGCCACCTTCAGGACGGGCGTCGCGGTGAGCCCGCCGGCCGCGAGGGCCCGCGCGGTCCCCGACGTCGCGAGGAGCGTAAACCCGAGCGAGGAGAGCTCCCGGGCGATCGGCAGGATGGCCTCCTTGTCGCCGTCGTGAACCGAGAGGAAGGCCGTTCCCTTCTCCGGGAGCCGGATCCCGGCGCCGAGGGCGGCCTTGAGGAACGCGAGACCGAAGCTCCGGTCGTGCCCCATCACCTCGCCGGTCGAGCGCATCTCGGGGCCGAGGATCGTATCGACGCCGTCGAACTTCCGGAAGGGGAAGACCGGGGCTTTGATGGAGAAGCCGGTCAGGGGCGGCTCCTCGGTGAGGCCGACGTCGCGCAGGCTCTCGCCGAGGCAGAGGCGCGTGGCGAGGCGTGCGAAGGGGACGCCCGTCGCCTTCGCGACGAAGGGGACGGTCCGGGAGGCCCGCGGGTTGACCTCCAGAACGAAGAGCTGCCCTTCCTTGATGGCGTACTGGACGTTCATCAGGCCGACGACCCGGAGCGCCTTCCCGAGGCGCGACGTCGCGTCGCGGATCTCGCCGAGCGCCCCGCGCGGGACGCGTCGGTAGGGGGGGAGGACGGCGTACGAGTCACCCGAATGGATCCCCGCCTCCTCGATGTGCTGCATGACGCCCGCGATGACGATCTCCGTCCCGTCTCCGAGGGCGTCGACGTCCAGCTCGAAGGCGTCCTCGAGGAACCGGTCGATGAGGACCGGCCGGTCGGGAAAGGCGGCGACCGCCTCCTTGAGGATCTGCCGGAGCGCCGTCTCGTCGTAGGCGATCCTCATCGCCCGCCCGCCGAGGACGTAGCTCGGACGGACGAGGAGCGGGAAGCCGAGCGATCGGCCCGCCTTCATTCCCTCGGCGACGGAGGAGGCCGCCGCCCAGGGCGGCGCCTGGAGGCCGACGTCGTTCAGGAGGTCCCCGAAGCGCTGGCGGTCCTCGGCCCGGTCGATCGCCTCCGGGGACGTGCCGAGGATCCTCACGCCCGCTTTCTCCAGCGGGTGCGCCAGCTTCAGCGGCGTCTGCCCGCCGAACTGGACGAGGACGCCGAGGGGCTTCTCCCGGTCGATGACGGCGAGGACGTCCTCGATCGTCAGCGGCTCGAAGTAGAGCCGGTCCGACGTGTCGTAGTCGGTCGAGACGGTCTCCGGGTTGCAGTTGACCATCACCGACTCGTACCCGGCTTCCGAGATGGCTTCCGCGGCGTGGACGCAGCAATAGTCGAACTCCAGTCCCTGCCCGATCCGGTTCGGCCCCGAGCCGAGGACGACGACCTTCCGGCGCTCGTCGGTGTCGGCCTCGTCCTCCGTCTCGTAACAGGAGTAGAGATAGGGCGTCAGGGACTCGAACTCGGCCGCGCAGGTGTCGACGCGGCTGAAGACCGGCGTGACGCCGACGGCCCGCCGCGCGGCGCGGACGGCGCCGGCCCCCGTTCCGGTGAGCTTGGCCAGATCCTCGTCCGAGAGACCGTGCTGCTTGGCCTGCCTAAGAAGGACCCCGTCGGCGAGCGCCGCCGCCCCCCGGGCGCGGACGGCCTGCTCCACGGCGATCACCTCGGTGAACCGGTCCAGGAACCAGGGGTCGATCCCGGTGATCCCCGCGACGGCCTCGACGGTCATTCCGGCCCTCAGGGCGGCGAGGACGGCGAAGACCCGCTCGGGACGCGGGACGCGGAGGGCGTCGGGCTTGGGCCGGCCGGCCGGCGGGGCGGGATGATCCACCCAGCCGCTTCGCCCGGTCTCCAGCGAGCGAAGCGCCTTGCCGAACGACTCGGCGAAGGTGCGCCCGAGGGCCATCACCTCGCCGACCGACTTCATCTGGACCCCGAGGGTCGTGGAGGCTCCGGGGAACTTCTCGAAAGTAAAGCGCGGCACCTTGACGACGACGTAGTCGAGCGTCGGCTCGAAGCAGGCGGGGGTCTTCTTCGTGATGTCGTTCGGGATCTCGTCGAGGCGATAGCCGACGGCCAGGAGGGCCGCGATCTTGGCGATCGGGAAGCCGGTCGCCTTGGACGCCAGCGCCGAGGAGCGCGACACGCGCGGGTTCATCTCGATGACGATGCGGCGGCCGGTCTTCGGCTCGACGGCGAACTGGATGTTGGACCCGCCGGTGGCCACCCCGACGGCCCGGATCACTTTCCGCGCGTCGTCGCGCATCGCCTGGTACTCGACGTCGGAGAGCGTCATCTGCGGGGCGATCGTGATGGAGTCCCCCGTGTGGACCCCCATCGGGTCGAAGTTTTCGATGGAGCAGACGACGACGAACGTGTCCGCCACGTCGCGCATCACCTCGAGCTCGAACTCCTTCCAGCCGAGGACCGACTCCTCGACGAGGACCTCGTGGACGGGAGAGAGCGCGAGGCCGCGCTTGACGATCGCCTCGAAGTCGTCGACGTTGAAGGCGATTCCGCCCCCGGTGCCGCCGAGGGTGTACGAGGGGCGGATGACGACGGGGAAGCCGAAGGGGCGCGCGACGGCGCGCGCTTCGTCGAGGCTCTTCGCGAGCCCCGAGCGGAGGACGCCCACGCCGGCCTCCTCCATTGCCTTCTTGAAGAGGAGGCGGTCCTCGCCGAGCTTCACGGAGCGGATGGAGGCGCCGAGCGTCTCGACGCCGTGTGCCGCGAGGACTCCCGCCTCGTCGAGCGCGACGGCGAGGTTCAGGGCCGTCTGCCCGCCGACCGTCGGCAGGAGGGCGTCCGGCTGCTCCCGGGCGATGATCGACGCGACGGTGTCACGCTCGAGCGGCTCGATGTAGGTCGCGTCCGCGAACTCCGGGTCGGTCATGATCGTCGCGGGGTTCGAGTTGACGAGGACGACCCGGTACCCCTGCTCGCGGAGGGCCCGGCAGGCCTGCGTCCCGGAGTAGTCGAACTCGCACGCCTGTCCGATGACGATCGGGCCGGACCCGAGGACGAGGATCGACTTGAGGTCCGTCCGCTTCGGCATGGCCGCGGGGAGTTTACGGGAAGGCGGACGGCCGGAGCGCGCTCAGCCGCGCCCGAGCTTCCCGAGCATCGCGAGCCCCTGGGAGACGAGATCCTCGTGGCCTTCCGGCACCTGTCCCTGCGGCGTCATCTTGTCGATGAGCGCCGGGAGCATTTCGGAAAGGCCGGAATTCGCCGTTCGCTCGGGAAGGCCGAGCTTCGCCGCCAGCTCGCCGAGGTTCGTGTCGCCGAGGACCTGCGAGATCTGATCCGGCGAGATCGGGAGGTTCGCGCCGGTCCCGACCCACGACTCCGCCTGATTCCCGAGGCCCGCGGCCTTGAACTTCTCGAGGACGCCCGTCAGGCCGCCGTTCTGCTGCAGGATCTGGAAAGCGAGCTGAAGGAGCTGGTTTCCGCGGCCGGCCTGCGGGGAACCGCCGAGCAGGGTTCCGGCGAGGCTGCCGAGCATTCCGTCGAGTAGACCCATCGTTTTCTCCTTTCGTCTCTCTCGCGATGTTACGGGGTTCCGCCTCGCGAGGCGCCGAGCGCCTTCAGCAGGAAGGCCTGGATGTCGGCGGTCTCCTCGATCTGCTTGGCCGTCGGCTTGCCGGCGCCGTGGCCGGCCTTCGTCTCGACCCGGATCAGGATCGGCGCGTCGCCCCCCTGCGCGGCCTGGAGGGCGGCCGTGTACTTGAAGGAGTGGGCCGGCACGACGCGGTCGTCGTGGTCCGCCGTGACGGCGAGGACCGCCGGGTACCTGGCGCCCTTCCGGATGTTGTGGAGCGGCGAGTAGGGGTAGATCCACGTGAACGCCTCGGGGTCGTCCGGCGAGCCGTAGTCGGAGACCCACGCCCAGCCGATCGTGAACTTGTGGAAGCGGAGCATGTCCATGACGCCGACCTCCGGAACGGCCGCGCCGAAGAGGTCGGGCCGCTGGTTCAGGACCGCGCCCACGAGAAGTCCGCCGTTCGACGCGCCCACGATGCCGAGGCGCTCGGGCGACGTCCACTTGTTCGCGACGAGCCATTCGGCCGCGGCGATGAAGTCGTCGAAGACGTTCTGCTTCTTCGCGAGCATCCCGCCCTTGTGCCACTCCTCGCCGTACTCGGCGCCCCCGCGGATCGAGGGCTGGGCGTAAAGGCCCCCGCTCTCGAGCCAGGCGATCCGGCCGGGCGAGAAATAGGGACCGAGGGCGACGTTGAAGCCGCCGTAGCCGTAGAGATACGTCGGGTTCTTTCCGTCCGGCTTCATTCCTCTCCGGTGGACGAGGAACATCGGGATCTTCGTCCCGTCCTTGCTGGCGTAGAAGACCCTCTTCGTCTCGTAGGCGGCGGGGTCGAAGTCGACCTTCGGCTTGCGGAAAACGGTGCTCGACCCCGTGGTGAAGTCGTACCGGAAGACCGTGGTCGGATAGGTGAAGGAGGCAAAGGCGTAGAAGGTCTCGGTGTCGGTCCGCTTCCCCGCGAAGCCGCCGAGAAGGCCGAGCGTCGGCAGGGAGATCTCCCTCTCGGGCTTCCCGGCCAGCGTGAAGATCCGCGCCTCCTCGGCGGCGTCCCTCATGTAACGGACGACGAGACGGTCGGCGATGAGGCTCACGCCGGTGATGACGTCGGCCGACTGCGGGACCACGTCCCGGAGGAGCGGCCTCGCCTTAGGGTCCGCCGCGAGCTCCTTCTCGAACGCCGCGAGGTCGACGGTCGCGACCCGGCCGCGGGGGGCGCCCCTGTCCGTCCAGACGTAGAAGAGCGACCCGACGTTGTCGACGACCTCGTACTTGGCGTCGAAGTCGTCGAAGAGCTTCTCGAAGGGCGCCCCCTTCCGCGACAGGTCGCGGACGTGGATCCGGTTTCGGGTGTCGGTCCCCTTCCAGATGCCCACGACGAGGTACCGCCCGTCGTCGCTCACGGACGCGCCGAAGCCGAGCTCCGGATCGTCCGGACGTTCGTAGACGAGGAGGTCCTCGGCCTGGGCCGTCCCGAGGCGGTGGTAGAAGAGCTTCTGGTTCTTGTTGACCGCCTCCAGCTCCTTGCCCGGGGCCGGGGCGTCGTAACGCGAGTAGTAGAACCCTTTCCCGTCGGCCGACCAGGCGGCCCCGGAGAACTTGACCCACTTCAGGAGGTCGCCGGCCTCCTTCCCGGTCCCCACGTCGAGGACCCGCCACTCGTTCCAGTCGGAGCCGGCGGCGGCGAGGCCGTAGGCGAGGTGCTTCCCGTCGCGCGAGACGGCGTATCCCGAGAGCGCCACGGTCCCGTCCGGGCTGAGGGCGTTGGGGTCGAGAAGGACGCGGGGCGTCCCGTCGATCTTCGGGAGGACGTAAAGAACGGCCTGGTTCTGGAGGCCGTCGTTCTTCTCGAAGAAGTAGAGGCCCCCTTCGCGGAAAGGGGCGCTGTACCGTTCGTAGTTCCAGAGTTTCGTCAGGCGCTCGCGGAGGTTCGGGCGCTCCGGGACGGAGGCGAGCCAGCCCTCCGTCAGCCGGTTCTCGGCCTCGATCCAGGCCCGGGTCTCGGGCGCGTCGGGATTCTCGAGCGGGCGGTACGGGTCCGCGATATTCCGCCCGTGATATGTGTCCACCGTGTCGGAGGTGGGCGCCGGCGGGTAGACGAAGGCTCTCTTCGGGTCGCCGCCCGCCGCGGGGAGCGCCAGGCCGAGGAGGAGGCAGAGCGAGAGGGGGAGGAGCACGTCGGTCTCGTACAGAATGGTCATAGGCGCGGGATCCTAACGTGACTCGCGGGCCTGTACCATTGGCCGGCCATGCGAAAGCGCCTCTCGATTCACAAGTTCGGCGGCACCTCCCTCGCGGACGCCGAGCGGATCCTCCGGGCCGCCGATCTCCTCCGCGCCGCCGCCCGCCGCGGGCAGGTGGTCGCCGTCGCCTCCGCGATGGGCGGAGTCACCGACCAGCTCCTCGCGGCCGCGCGCGACGCCGAAGGGGGCCGGATCGCGGCGGCACGCGCTCTCGTCGAGGCGCTTCGCGCCCGGCACGAGGAGACGGCGCGCGCCCTCGCACGCGCCACAGAGGCCCGTGTCACCTTCGACGCCGGTGCGCTGGAGGAGCTGCTGACGGCTCTCTCCGGCGTCGCCCTCCTGCGGGAGCGCTCGCCCCGCGTCACCGACCTGATCGCCTCCTTCGGCGAGCGGCTTTCCGCCCCCCTCGTCGCCGCGGCTCTCTCGGCGCGGGGTGTCCGGGCGGTCGCGGTGGATGCCCGGCGGATGCTCGTGACCGACGAGAAGCACGGCGCGGCCACCTGCGACCGGGCGCGAAGCGACGCGCGGGTCCGGCAGCTTCTCCTGCCGAAGCTCCGGAAGGGGATCGTCCCCGTGGTCACCGGCTTCATCGCGAGGAGCCCGCGCGGCGAGACGACGACGCTCGGCCGCTCGGGGTCGGACACGACGGCGGCCCTCCTCGGCGCCGCGCTTCACGCCCGCCAGGTCGTCATCTGGACCGACGTGGACGGCGTCCTCTCGGCCGACCCGCGGATGGTGCGTGGCGCCCGGCTCCTGCCCCGCCTCTCGTACCGTGAGGCCGCCGAGATGACCTACTTCGGGGCGAAGGTGCTCCATTTCCCGGCCGTCATCCCGGCGATCGCCGCGGGGATCCCGCTCGTCATCCGGAACTCCTACCGTCCGGAGGTGCCGGGGACGACCATCGCGGCGAAAGGAGACGGGCGGACGGGGATCCGCGCCGTGACGGCGATCCCGGGGATGTGCCTCCTGTCGCTCGACGGGCGCGGGATGACGGGCGTGCCCGGCATCGCGGCGCGCGTCTTCGGGGCGACGGCGCGCCTCGGCGTCTCGGTCGTCATGTTCTCGCAGGCCTCCTCGGAGCAGAACATCGCCCTCGTTCTTCCCGAGGCGGATCGCGCCCGGACCGTGGCCGCGCTGGAGCACGAGTTCCGGTACGAGAAGCTCTCCGGCGCCATCGACGGCGTCACGGCGCGCTCGCCCGTCGCCGTCGTGGCCGCCGTGGGCGAGGGGATGCGCGGCACGCCGGGGATCGCGGCGAAGGTCTTCGCGGCGGTCGCCCGCGCCGGCGTCAACGTCGAGGCGATCGCGCAGGGCTCGTCCGAGTGCAACATCAGCTTTGCGGTCGACGAGACCCACCGCGTTGTCGCGGTGCGCGCCCTCCACCGGGTCGTCACGTGATCCGGTCGAGGCGAGGCGCGTCATCTCGCAGGAAGGCGCCGGGTTTTCGTCTCCCTGACCCCCTCGACGGGAAGAGCGTCACCGTCTTCGCCCCGGCGTCGGTCGCGAACCTCGGCGTCGGCTTCGACGCGCTGGGCGTCGCGCTCGACGGCCCGGGCGACCTCGTGACGGCGCGCCTCGTCGAGACCCCTGGCGTCCGGCTCGCCTCCGTCGGCGGGGACGGCGGCCGCCTTCCGCGGGTGGCGCGCCGGAACACGGCCGGCGCGGCCGCCCTCGCCGTCCTCGAGGAGTTCGCCGGAAAAGGGCGATTCGGGTTCGAGCTGACGCTCGTCAAGGGACTGCCGCTCTCGAGCGGCCTCGGCTCCTCGGCGGCCTCGGCCGCGGCCGGCGCCTTCGCGGCGGCCCTTCTCCTCGGCATCGCGGACAAGACGAAGCTCCTCCGTGCCGCCCTCGCCGGAGAGCACGCGGCCGACGGATCGTGGCACGGCGACAACGTCTTCGCCTCGCTCCTCGGCGGCCTGCGGCTCGTCCCCTCCTCGAGCCCCACCGGGCCGCTCTCGGCCCTCGCCCTTCCGGTCCCGCCGCGCCTCCGCTTCGTCCTCGTCCACCCGGATCTCGAGCTGACGACGCGGCAGGCCCGGCGCGTCCTTCCGAGGCGCGTGACCCTGGGAGACCACGTCCGGAACGGGGCCGCGTTCGCCGGCCTCGTCGCGGCGCTTCATTCCGGCGACCTCGCCGCGGCGGGGCGTTTCGCCGCCTCCGACACGATCGTCGAGCCGATCCGGGCCCCGCTCGTGCGCGGCTACGCGGCCGTCCGGCGGGCCATGGAGGAGGCCGGCGCCCTCGGGGTCGCCCTCGCGGGGGCCGGGCCGTCGCTCGTCGCCCTCTGCCCGGCGGGCGCCCCGGCCGCGCGGGTCGCCGCCGCCGCTGAGACGGCCTTCCGACGGGAGGGAATCGCCGCGGCGGCGCGGGTTCACCGGGTCGACATGCGCGGTGCACGGGTCGTCCGCAGGCTCTCGTAAACTGCTTCCGTGACATCGACGGCCGTCTCCGCCTCATTTCGCTGTCTGGACTGCCGGGCGGCCGCGCCCCTCTCCCAGGTCTCGTCGTCCTGCGCATCCTGTGGCGGCCTGCTCGAAGTGCACGCGGACCTGAAGGCCTGGGGGCGCAGCGGGGCCGAATGGCGAGACCTCTTCGACCGGCGGCGGGCGGCCCTCCCTTCGGAGGCGACGCCGCCCCACCAAAAGAGCGGTGTCTGGCGCTTCCGGGAGCTCCTTCTCCCGGACTTGCCGGAGCGCGACATCGTGTCGAAGCCGGAAGGGGGGACGCGCCTCTACCCGGGACGCGCCCTCGGCGAGGCGTTCGACCTGTCGCGTCTCTTCGTGAAGCACGAGGGGGAGAACCCGACCCTCTCCTTCAAGGACCGGGGAATGACGGCGGGCGTTTCGTGGGCGAAGCACCTCGGCCTCGCCGACGTCGCCTGCGCGTCCACCGGGGACACCTCGGCGGCGCTCGCAGCCTACGCGGCCGAGGTGCCGGGAATGCGGGCCATCGTCCTCCTCCCGCACGCGAAGATCACCGACGAGCAGCTCTCGCAGGCGCTCCACTACGGCGCCACGACGCTCGGCCTCGACACGGACTTCGACGGTTGCATGCGCCTCGTCACGGAGCTGACCCGCGTCCGCCCGATCTACCTTCTCAACTCGCGGAACTCCGTCCGGATCGAAGGACAGAAGACGATCGGATGGGAGGCGATCCAGGACCTCGGCTGGGAAGTCCCCGACTGGATCGTCGTCCCGGTCGGGAATGCGGGAAACGTCTCGGCCATCGGGAAAGGGCTCCGCGAGTGGCTCGAGCTGGGGATCATCGGGAAGAAGCCCCGTCTCGCCGGCATCCAGGCCGAGGCGGCAGACCCCTTCTACCAATCGTACGAGACGGGATTCCGCCAGCGCGTCACCCGTGTCGCGGGGGACACCGCGGCCTCGGCCATCCGGATCGGCGCCCCGGTCTCGCATCCGAAGGCGGAGCGCGAGATCCGCTTCTTCGACGGCGTCGTGGCGCGCGTTTCGGAGGAAGAGCTTCTCGACGCCGGCGCCCTTGCCAACCGCAGCGGCCTCGCTCTCTGTCCGAACTCGGCCGTCGCCCTCGCCGGTGCGCGGAAGCTGCGCCGCGAAGGGGTCATCCGGAAGGACGATCTGGTGGTCGTCGTGGCCACCGCCCACGCCCTGAAGTTCGCGGGCACGGCCGCGGCCTACCACCGGAGCGGGGCACGGTTCGCCAACCCGCCGCGCCGCCTCGCGGCGACGCTGGACGCGGTGCTGGGCGCTCTGGGTTCCTAGTGCCGTGGCGGGCCGGTCCCGCCGCCGCGGTACGGTATTCTTGACCGTTTCTTGGAGGTGACGCGAATGGAACGGGGAAGGTTCACGTTGTCGGTCGCCCTGGCGCTCTCGATCCTCGCGTGCGGCGGCTCCAAACAGGAGACGGCCTCCGCCCCTCCGGCCAAGGCGAGCGCGCCCGAGGCGCCGACTGCGGCCCAGAAGGGGACGAGCGTGGAGGCATTCCGGATGGGCCGGTCGATCGGACCGCAGGGTTTCGCGGTGGACGAGGGGGGCCCGTGGGGACAGGGAGATCCCGTCAACTACACGTTCGGAATCCGGAACCTCCCCGCGGGCGCGCAGATCGAGCTCATCATCACGGCCGCGACCGACAAGAAGAAGGTCTTCGACGAGAAGAAGACCCCCGACGCCTCGGGACAGGTGGCTTTCACGGCGCCGGACACGCGGATCTGGGCGGTGGATGACTACGAGACGCAGATCCTGATGGTCACCGGCGACGCCACGGTGACCCTCGGGAAGCACTCCTTCAAGATGGGCGCCTCGAAGCGCCCGGCGAAGTAGGCCGCGCCGCCTTCAACCTCCGTCAGGGTTCGACGACGACGACGGCGCCGAGCGGCCGCCCCGGGTCGGTCGGGAGAGTTCCCACGGGGAGCACGCGGGCGCGACGGCGACCCAGACCCCGAGGACGAAGAGCGCGAGCCCTCCGGACCGCCGCGGTGCTTCGCGAAGCGGACGGAGAAGAAGCAGTCCCGCGCCCGCTCACGCCCCGGCCATCCCTCAGCCTTGGGCGGCTTCCGTCGCGCTCCGGATGAGCATCAGCGTCGTGGTCCCGATCTCGAACTCCGTCCGGTTCTCGATCTCCACGCGCGAGACGCGCTGCTCGCCGATCCAGGTGCCGTTCGTCGAGTTCAGGTCGACGAGAAACACCCTGTCGTCGAGGACCTCGATGGCGGCATGCTGCCGCGAGCACTGGATGTCGGCGACGACGATGTCGGCCTGTGCGCGGCCGATGACGACCTTTGGCTTCGCAATCTCGAAAATGCGGCCCGCCTCGGGCCCCGAGATGCAGGCGAGCGAGAAACGGTAGCCGACGGGAAGCCTCAGCCGGCGCTCGTGACCGCCCGCCTCCACGGCGGCCGCCTTGTCGGTCGCCATGCCTTCGCGGAATCCCGGCGGGGGGGCCGTGGCATCGGGAGCGGGAGCCTCGTCGAGCGGGCTCGAGGGCGGCGCTACGCTTGGGACCGCGCGAGCCGGGGCGCCGGGAATCACCGCACGCTTCCGCTTGCTCGCCTCGGTCAGGGCGGTTTCGTCGAGGGCGAAGTCGTCCGGGCCAGGCAGGGCGGGGCGCGTCTCGGCCGGAGGCGCGGGGGCGGGAGGGGGCGGCGGCGGGGGCGCCGGGCGCGGAGCCGGCCGAGCGCCCCCCCCGCCGGCCGGGTTCGTGATCTCGAAGACGGTGCCGCACTTCGTGCACCGGATCTTCTTCGTCAGGGCGCCGGCGAAGCGGCTCTCGTCGTAGTTGTAGCGCGCCTGACAGGAGGAACACTGGATGATCAAAGCCGTCTCTTCTCCTCCGCTTGAGGCTCCGGGTGCGTTGGCACGATTAGAACGCGGGCCGTCCCGTTCAGCAAGCCGCTCCCCCCCGCGCGGCACGGGCCCAGACGCGTGGAACGACGGCGAGGAGGCGGTCGATCTCCTCCGGACGCGTCGTCCAGCCGAACGAGAAACGAAGGGTGCCGCGCGCCTCCTCCGGAGAGAGGCCGATGGCGAGCAGGACGGAACTGGGCTTCGTCGTCCCGCTGGCACAGGCCGATCCGCTGGAAGCGGCGATGCCTTCGAGATCGAGGGCGGCGAGCAGGATCTCGCCGGAGACGCCGGGGAAGACGGCCGACGTGGCCGTCGGGAGCCGGAGGACGCCGGCGCGCGAGGTCCCGTTCAACTTGAGGCCGGGGACGGCCGCGTGCAGGCCCTCCTCGAAGCGGTCGCGGAGGGCGGCGAGCCGGGCGCTTTCCGACGCCTGGCGGCTGACGGCGAGCTTGATGGCCGCGCCGAGGCCGACGATCGCAGCGACGTTCTCCGTCCCGGCGCGACGCCCCTTCTCCTGGCTTCCCCCCGCTGCGAGCGCCGCCAGGCGCGTCCCTTTGCGGACCCAGAGCGCGCCGGCCCCTTTCGGGCCCCCGAACTTGTGGGCCGTGAGGGAGAGGAGGTCCACTCCGAGCGCGGCGGCGTCGACGGGGATCTTCCCGATGGCCTGCACGGCGTCGGTGTGTGCGAGGACTCCGGCCGCCCGGGCGCGCATCGCGAGCCGCGGCAGCTCTCCGTTCACGACGCCCGTCTCGTTGTTGGCGAGGAGAGCCGACACGAGCGCCGCCTTGCCGTCGAGTTGTGACTCGAGCGCTTCGCGCACGGGCAGCCCGTCGCCGTCGACGGGCAGCGCGGCGGCCTCGAATCCGAGAGAAACGAGCGCCCGCGCCGCCTCTCGAACGGCGGGGTGCTCGGTCGCGGTGAAGAGGATCCTCGACCGGGCCGGATCGAGATCGCGGGCCGGGATCGCGGCGCCCCGCACCGCGAGGTTGTCGGACTCGGTCCCTCCCGAGGTGAAGACGACCTCTTCGGGCCTTCCTCCGATCGCCCCCGCCACTTCGGCGCGGGCCTTCTCGACGGCTTCTCGCGCGGCGCGCCCCGCGGCATGGACGGAGGAAGGGTTTCCCGAAAACGCCATCCAGGGCGCCATCGCGTCCACGACTTCGGGGAAGACGGGCGTGGTGGCATGGTGGTCGGCGTAGAGCAAGTCGCTGTCGCGCAAGGCGTTCGGCTCTCCGGTCCGATTCTATCTGCGCGGGCCGGCCGCCTCCGGTCCCGGTGGCTCCAACCCGCTTCGACGTGGAATCCGTATTGCGATACGCGAGAATCGCATGCCGTGAGGACGCGATCGCATCGGCCGAGGTTCCCACGCCCGGGAGCAGGAACGCTCCTTTTGGCCGGAGCCCTGATCTCCGCACTCCGCGCGCCGGGGCAGGTGCCCGCCCCCGCGCCGTCGCCGGTCCCCTCGCCGCCCCCCTCGTCCGTCTCCTCGCCGGCACCCGCGCCGGCCACGGGGCCGGCGGCCGACCCCGAGGAGGCGCGGCGGAGGCTCGAGGCGCTGAATCTCTTCAGCCGGATCGACGACGACCGGGCCGTCGTGTACGCGTTCTCGGGCGCGCCGGACGCCCGGACGATCGTCCGCTGCCCCCGGCTGTTCCGGGAGGTCGAGGTCTGGACCTATCTGGAGCACCCCCGGCTCGGGCGCAACGCCCGTGCCATCTTCTTCCCCGAGCCGGGGACGGGGGTGTACCGGTACTGGACGCTCCTGGACGGCGAGGCCCTCCTCTTCGCCCCGGAGGCGCACCTGACGTTCGACGCCCTCGACCCGCAGAAGACGACCTGCGCGGAAGCGGCCGTCCTGAAGGCCGCGGTGGCCGAGGTGACCGCCCGGCAGAAGGACCGGAGCGGCGGGCTGACGGAGCGCGGCCTCCTGGCCGTGGCCCGGGAAGCTCTCGCAAAGGCCCCGGTTCCCACCGCGACGCCGGTGCCGGTCCTCGTCTCGAACAAGCCGCTCACCTCGAAGGAGCGGAAGAAGCTCGAGGCGGAGCTTCCCGACAAATACCGGCGGTTCCTCGAGGAGGTCGATCCGATCCTGACGGACCTCGAACGCGACACGATGCTCCGCCTGACGTCCGACTACCAGCGCGACCGGTTCATCGAGGAGTTCTGGAAACGCCGGTCGCTCGGCCCCGACGGGCTCCGGATCGAGTTCCGTGACATCTACGAGCTGCGCGTGGCGCAGGCGCGCGAGCTCTTCCGGAACCTCCACTGCGACCAGGCGCGGGTCTACATCGTGCACGGCCCCCCCGACGGCCGCCGCAAGTTCGAGTGCGTCGACGTCCTCTATCCGGTCGAGCTCTGGTACTACGAGCGGCTCGAGGCCCTGAAGATGTCGAAGGTGCTCCTGCTCTTCTACCAGCCGTTCGGCGCGGGCGACTACCGCCTCTGGACGCCGCCGGACGGGCGGAACGCCATCATCGTCGGGGGGATGCCGGGGATGGCGTCGAGCCCGCGGCGGGTGAACCCGACCAGCTGCTTCGAGTACTCCGACGTCATCAGGGCGCTGAACCAGATCGAGTCGCAATGGGGCATCACGGGCGCCATGAAGATGGGCGGGGAGCTGAAGGAGGGGCCGAAGCCCAGCGACGTCGAAGGGGCGGACGCCATCCTTCAGATGACGACCGACGTACCGCCCGACGCGGTCCGCATGCCGCTCCAGCGTGCCCTCCGCTTCCCGGAGATGGTCGGCAGCAAGATGAGGATGGAGCTGACCCTCCTGCTCGAACGGGGCTCGCTCGCGACGAAGTCGATGGGGCCCGTGGATTTCTTCGATTTCGACGTGGTCGGAGAAGTCGTGAAGGGGGGGCGGCTCGTCGACAACTTCCGGTACCGGTTCGACTTCCCGACGACCTCGGTCTCCGGTCCGTTCGTTCCGCTGAAGGTCGAACGGGAGCTCTTTCCGGGGGAGTACCGGATCAAGGTTAAGGTCGCCGACGCCAACCGGAACGCGGCCGGTCTCGTGGAGGAAACGGTCCAGGTCCCGGACGTGCCCGACGTGGCGCTGAGTCCCGAGGAGAAGGCGGCCCGCGACGCAGGGCGGGCGGCCGTGGCGCGGCTCGTCGCCGAGGCGGAGACGCCCAAAGGGACGATCGTCTTCCTTCCGATCGCGCGCGAGTTCGCGACGGGGCTCGTCCGCTTCGAGACGCGAACGTCGTCGCCGGACGTGGCGTCTGCCGACTTCTACCTCGACGGCGTGAAAATCTCGACGAAGCGCCGACCGCCCTTCGCGGTCGACCTCGATCTCGGCGAACTTCCGCGCCGGCACGTCGTGAAGGTCGTCGCCAGCGCGAAGAACGGGAAGGTCCTCGGCGAGGACCAGATGACCCTGAACGAGGGACGCGAGGCGTTCCGCGTCCGGATCACGGCGCCCGCCAAGGGAGCGAAGCTCGCGGGGCCGGTCCGGGTCGTGGCCGACCTCGCCGTTCCCGAGACGAAGGAGCTCGAAGGGCTCGAGTTCTACGTCAACGAGACGCTCGCGGGCGTCCTGAAGCAGCCGCCCTGGGAGAAGCTGGTCGACGTGCCGCGGTCGAAGGACCTCGGGTTTCTCCGGGTCGTGGCCTCGCTGACCGACGGCACGAAGGCGGAGGATCTCCGCTACTACAACGCGCCGAAGTACCTGACCGAGGAGCGCGTCCAGGCCATCGAGCTCTACACGTCGGTCCTGTCGAAGGGACGGCCGGTGACGGGCCTCTCGAAAGAAGCCTTCACGATCCTCGAGGACGGCGTGCCGCAGACCCTCGACGGCTTCGAGGTCGTGACGAACCTCCCGCTGTCGCTGGGGATCGGCATCGACACTTCCGGGTCGATGGAAGAGACGCTGGTCGACGCGCAGAAGGCGGCCAGCGAGTTCCTCAAGGACGTCATGACGCCCCGGGACCGCTGCTTCCTGGTGAACTTCGACAACGAGCCGCAGCTCGTCACGCGCTTCACGACGGACCGCGAGCGTCTCGCGCAGGCGATGGCCGGGATGCGGGCCCAGGGCTCCACGGCGCTCTGGGATGCCGTCGTCTACGGTCTCTTCCAGTTCCAGGGCGTGCGCGGCCGGAAGGCCT
Source organism: uncultured Acidobacteriota bacterium (assembly GCA_963801475.1). Taxonomy (GTDB): domain Bacteria; phylum Acidobacteriota; class Thermoanaerobaculia; order UBA5066; family UBA5066; genus DAOMFB01. Next base: position 788,759 of record CAWDEX010000001.1, read on the forward strand.
ACGTCATCCTGACGGACGGCGAGGACCGGTCGTCGAAGTTCGCCTTCGAAGCCGCCCTCGACTACGCGAAGAAATCGGGGGTGGCCCTCTACTTCATCGGGCTCCGGATCCCCGGGACGCAGCTGGAGGTCCGCTCGAAGCTGTCGAAGCTCTCGCGCGAGACGGGAGGCGCCGCCTACTTCGTCCAGTCGTCCCAGGGACTCGCGCGCATCTACGCCGAGATCAACGAGGAGCTCCGGAGCCAGTATCTCCTCTCCTACCTTCCGCAGAACAAGACGCCGGGGAACGCCTGGCGGAAGATCGAGGTCAAGGTGACCCCGTCGGGCTACGTCGCCCGCACGATCAGCGGCTACTACCCGTAGGGCGGGCCGCGACGGCGGCCTCGGCCTCCGCGGGCGGCAGGGGCCGGAAGAAGAGGTAGCCCTGCGCCACGGGGCAGCCGCGTGCCGTGAGGAACGCGGCCTGGTCCTCCCGCTCGACCCCCTCGGCGGTCACGCGCAGATCGAGGCTGTGTGCCATCTCGACGATCGCCTGAACGAGGGCCGCGTCGGCGCGGCTGCCCGGGATCTCCCGCGTGAAGCTCCGGTCGATCTTCAGCGCGTCGAACGGGAACCGCTTGAGGTAGGCGAGCGAAGAGTGCCCCATGCCGAAGTCGTCGAGGGCGACGGAGGTGCCGAGGTCGCGGAGCTGCCGCAGCGTCCCGAGGGTCAGGTCGACGTCGCTCAGGGCGACGCTCTCCGTGATCTCGAGTTCCAAAAGGTGCGGGGGAAAGCCGCTCTCGCCGAGGGCTCTCTGGACGATCCTCGCGAGGTCGCCCCGGGCGAACTGCCGCGCCGAGAGATTCACGGCGACCCGGAGGTCGCGCCCCGCGCGGGCGATCAGCTTCGCCCCGAATCGGCAGGCGGCTCCGAGGACCCACTCGCCGATCGGCACGATGAGGCGCGAGTCCTCCGCCACGGGGATGAAGTGCTCGGCCGAGACGATGCCGCGCCCGGGGTGATCCCAGCGGAGAAGGGCCTCCACGCCCACGATCTCGCGGGTCACGAGGTTCACCTGCGGCTGGTAGTAGACCCGGAACTGCTCCTCCTCCAGGGCACGGCGGAGCCCGGACTCCATGAGGACGCGCTCGCGCACGGCGGCGTTCAGGGCCGGCGTGCAGAACTGGTAGTTGTTCCGACCGAGCTCCTTGGCGCGGTAGAGGGCGTTGTCGGCGTTCTTCAGGAGCGTCGGCGCGTCGTCGCCGTCTCCGGGCGCGACGGCGATGCCGATGCTCGTCGTCACGAAGGTCGGGTGGCCGTCGACGAGGAACGGCTCCGCGAACGATTCGAGGATCTTCTGGGCGACCGCTCCCACGTTCTCCTTCGGCAGCCCGGAGAGAAGGAGGACGAACTCGTCGCCCCCCACGCGGGCCACCGTGTCGCCGGCCCGGGTGGCCGTCCGGAGACGTTCGCCGGCGGCCCGGAGGAGGCGGTCTCCCGCGGCATGGCCGAGCGTGTCGTTCACCGGCTTGAACCGGTCGATGTCGAGGAAGAGGACCGTGAAAGGACTCCCTCCGCGCTGGAGCTGCGCGAGCGCCAGCTCGAGGTGGTCTTTCAGGAGGAGCCGGTTCGGAAGGCCGGTCAGGGCGTCGTGGTAGGCGTGGTGTTCGATCTGGGCCTCGGCGCGGACTCTCTCCGTCACGTCGCGGAAGCTCCAGACCCTCCCGACGGCCTTCCCGTCGAGCCGCTGCGGGACGCTGTAGCGCTCGTAGACGCGGCCGTCCCGGAACCGGAGGACGTCGAAGCTCTCGGCCTCCGGCTTCGCGTAGAGATCCCGGACTTTCGAGAGAAACGCGTCGGGGCTCTCCAGCTGGCCGAGGACCGACGCCAGCATGGCGTCGTCGTCCCGCTTCTCCAGCACCCCGGGGGGGATTCGCCAGAGCTCGGCGAAACGCCGGTTCCAGGACGTCACCCGGCCCCGGAGGTCGACGACGAGGAGGCCGTCGGCCGTCGACTGGAACGTCGACTCGAGGAGGGAGACGGAGCGGCGAAGGGCCGCCTCGGCGCTTCGCCGCCCGATCGCGGCCTCGACGTGCCGGCCGACGTCGGAGAGAAGCCGGAGCTCGCGCTCGCCGAATCGCGTCTCGCGGTCGTAGCTCTGGACGACGAGGGCGCCGAACGTCTCCTCCCCGGACCTGAGAGGAACGCCCACCCAGTCGAGCGACGGAGCGCCGATGAGCTCCACCTCGTTCGCGGTCACGAGCCCTTCGAAGACCTCGGGAGAGGCGAGAAGCGCCTTGCCCGTCCGGATGACGTAGTCGGTCAGACCCCGCCCGAGGGCCTTCGGCGCCGGGGCCGGGTCGTATTCGTCCACGAAGTAGGGAAAGTGGAGAAGGCGGGCGTCGGCGTCCCAGAGGGCGACGTAGAAGTTCCGCGCCTCGATGAGGTCCTCGACGGTGGAATGGACCGTCCGGAGGAGGCTGGCGAAATCGGCGTCTCCGCCCGCGGCGGCGGCGATCCGGTCGAGCGCGCCGTGCAGGGCGGCGGCCCGTCGGCGCTCGAGGGCGTGTCCGAGGATCTCGCCGAGGAGCGGGAGGGCCGCGACGAGGTCCGCCGGCCACGCGGCGGCGGACGGTGAGGGGAGCGCCAGGAAGCCGAGGAGCGTCTGCTCCGAGCGAAGGGGGACGACCGCGAGGGACGGTGCGCCGCTCGCCAGCTCCCGCTCGCCGTCCGCCTCGGACGAGAGCCCGTCGGCTCCCGGCACGACGACGACGTCTCCCGAGCCGGCCCGGGAGAGCAGCCAGCCGAGCCGGCGGGAGGGAAGAGGAGCCAGGGCGGGACCTTCCGCGTCGAGCGGGCCCGACACGAAGCGCGGCAGCAGCCTCGTCCCGTCCTCCGTCAGGAGCCAGAGCGCGGTGCGCGGCGCACCCAGGCCGGCGCCGACGCGCTCGACGACGTGCTGGAGCTCCGCGTCCAGCCCGTCCGACGACGCGCGAACGAGGGAGGCCGTCACGCCGAGCAGGAGCTGCTCGAACGCCTCGCGCCGGCGGAGCACCTGGGACAGCCCGTGGCTCTCGGTCACGTCGAGGGCGGTCCCGAGGCAGCCCGAGATCTCGCCTCCGGGGCCGCGGAGGGGCGCCACACGCGAGCGGAAGCGGCGTCCCCCGAACGACATTTCGAACGAGACGGTCTCGCCGGTGAGGGCGCGGCGCGCCGCGGCGATGGCGGGGAACTCCGGGTCGCGGGTGGAAAAGAAGTCGAAGAGGCTCTCTCCCACGACCTCGCCCGGCCTCAGCCCGAGCGACTCGAGGCCGGCGCCGAGCGAGGAGGTGAAGCGGAGCGACGCGTCCACCGTCCACGTGATCGTCGGCGACTCGTCCAGCATCCGCCGGAGGCGGAGCTCCCTCGTCGTCGCATCCGACTCCGGACGCATTCCCTCCTCACCCGCCCGTGGATCGGCCATTCGCCCCATTGTCGCCCGAATCCGGGGGGAGTTATGGCGGGGCCTCTCCGGCTATGCTCGCTCCGTGGCGGCCCGCCTCGTTCTCGCTTCCTCCTCTCCCCGGCGACGGGAGCTCCTCTCCGCGCTCGGATTGACGTTCGACGTCTGTCCGGCGGAAGTCGACGAGTCCCTCGCGGCGGGGGAAAGCCCGTTCGACGCGGCCGAGCGCCTCGCACGCGTGAAGGCGATGCGGGCCGCCGCGGGGATCCGGGGCGACGCCGTCGTCGTGGCGGCAGACACGCTCGTCGTCCTCCGGGGCGAAGCGCTCGGCAAGCCGGCCGACCGCGCGGACGCCGTCCGGATGCTCCGGGCACTCGCCGGACGCACCCACGAGGTCGTCACGGGCCTCGCTCTGGCCCGGGACGGGCGCGTCGTCTCCGGGCGCGACGTGACGCACGTCGTCTTCGCCCCGATGACCGAGGAAGAGATCCGCGCGTACGCCGCCTCCGGCGAGCCCGACGACAAGGCGGGGGCTTACGCCCTGCAGGGGATCGGAGGGGTCTTCGTTGAGCGGGTGGAAGGGAGCCCGTCGAACGTCGTCGGCCTTCCCGTCAGGCTCTTTGCCAGGCTCGCGCGGGAGGCGGGGCTCGTTCTCCCCGCGTTCGGAGACGCGGTCGCTCCGCCCCGGCCCGGTTCGGGTAGGCTGGAGGCGCCATGAAGGGCTCGTGGAGGATCTCCCTCGGCGACTTCGTCGAGGCGGCGCGGGGAAAGGCTCCCGCCGACCTCGTCTTCAGGAACGCCCGTGTCGTGAACGTCCTGACGGGAGAGATCCACGGGGAAACCGTCGGAATCAAGGGGGACCGGATCCTCGGCTTCGGGGATTACCGGGCCGCCCGGCCGGAGGACGAGATCGACCTCGCCGGGGCCTTTCTCGCGCCGGCCCTCTGGGACGCCCACCTGCACGTCGAGTCGACGATGACGACGCCCGCCACCTTCGCGCGCCTCGCCGCCGTCCACGGGACCGCGGCCGCCGTGACGGATCCTCACGAGATCGCCAACGTCCGTGGCGCCGCCGGGATCCGGGCTTTCGTCGAGGCCTCCGAGGGACTTCCGGTGGAGGTCCTCGTGATGCTCCCGTCGTGCGTCCCCTCGACGCACCTCGAGACGGCCGGAGCGGCGCTGGGCCCTTCGGACCTCGAACCGCTCTACGGCCTCCCGCGGGTCCTCGGCCTCGCGGAGATGATGAACGTCCCCGGCTTCCTGTTCGGCGACCCGCTCGTCCGCGAGAAGGTCGAGAGCGCCCGGCGCCGCGGCGTCCCGATCGACGGCCACTCGCCGCTCCTTCAAGGCCTCGACCTGAACGCCTACGTCGGGGCCGGGATCCGGTCCGACCACGAGTGCCTCTCGCGGAGCGAGGCCTCGGAGAAGGTCCGGCGGGGGATGTCCATCTGGATCCGCGAGGGGACGGCGGCGAAGAACCTCGACGACCTCCTGCCGCTCGTCACGCGGGAGAACTCCGAGCGGTTCGCGTTCGCGACCGACGACCGGCACCCGTGGGACCTCCTGTCGCACGGGCATCTCGACCATCACGTCCGCCGCGCGATCGGCCTCGGGCTCGACCCGGTGCTCGCGATCCGGCTCGCGTCCTGGTCCTGCGCGCGGCACTACGGGTTCACGGACCGGGGCGCGGTGGCTCCCGGCTTCCGCGCCGACGTCCTGACGTTCGAACGCCTCGAGGACTTCCGTCCCGATCTCGTCGTGCTCGGAGGTCGGCGGGTAGCGCAGGGGGGGAAGCTCCTCGCGGAAATTCCGTCGCTCCCGATGGACGAAGGGCCCGGCTTCTTCGTCGCGGGCTTCTCGCGCGACCGGCTCCGGCTCGCCGCAGCCTCCGGCGCGCCCCTCCGGGTGATCGAGGCCCGGGCCGGCTCGATCGCCACGGGTGCGGGAACGGCGGCGGCGAAGGAGGAGGGGGGCGCCGCGGCAGCCGACCCATCGCGGGACCTCCTGAAGCTCGCCGTCGTCGAGCGACACCGGGGGACGGGAAACGTCGGGGTCGCCTTCACACGGGGCTTCGGCCTGAAGCGGGGCGCCGTCGCCTCCTCCGTCGCCCATGACTCGCACAACATCGTCGTCCTCGGAGCCGACGACGTTTCGATGGAAACGGCGGTCCGGCGGACGGCCGCGATCGGCGGCGGCATCGTCGTCGCCGACGGGGCGCAGGTCCTGGCCGAGGTGCCCCTCCCGGTCGGCGGCCTGATGTCGAACGCCCCGATGGCCGACGTGGACGCCGCCGAACGGAAGGCCAACGACGCCGCGCGGGCCCTCGGGGCGACGATGGATCACCCCTTCATGACGCTCGCCTTTCTCGCCCTCCCCGTCATCCCCGAGCTGAAGCTGACCGACAAGGGCCTGGTCGACGTCGCGAAGTTTGATTTCGTGAGTCCCCTCGCGTGATCGTCGACTGCGCGGTTTACGAGGACGGGGTCCGGCGGCAGGGCGAGCTCTCGTTGAACGACGCCTTCGAGGCGGGGCGCCCGGAGAACGCCTTCGTCTGGATCGGGCTCCACGAGCCGACGGAGGAGGAGTTCGCCGCCGTCCGCGCTGAATTCGGCCTTCACGAGCTGGCCGTGGAGGACGCCATCAAGGCCCACCAGCGGCCGAAGCTGGAAATCTACGGCGACTCGATCTTCGTCGTCCTGAAGACCGCCTGGTACAAGGAGGAGTCGGAGGAGATCGATCTGGGGGAGATCCTCCTCTTCATCGGCGACGGCTTCGTCGTCACGGTCCGGCACGGCCCGGCGAGCGGCCTCACAGAGGTCCGCAAGCGGCTCGAGAAGAATCCGGAGCTTCTTCGTAACGGTCCCGGGGCCGTTCTCTACGCCATCCTCGACCGGGTCGTGGACGACTACAAGCCGGTCATGCTGGGCCTCGAGAACGACATCGCCGAGCTGGAGGAGAAGGTCTTCTCCCACACGCGGGAGAGCAACGCCGAGCGAATCTACTTCCTGAAGCGCGAGGTGCTGGTGTTCCACCAGGCCGTGGCGCCTCTCGTGCCGGCGGTGGACCGGCTCTCGCTGGGGCGGTACGACGCCATCCCCGAGGGCATCCAGCCGTACTTCCGCGACATTCACGACCACCTGCTCCGGGTCGCGGACCAGCTCGTCTCCTTCCGGGACCTCCTGACCTCGATCCTGGACGCCAACCTGACCCAGGTGAACGTCCGGCAGAACGAGGACATGCGGAAGATCTCGGCCTGGGTCGCGATCATCGCGGTTCCGACGATGATCGCGGGGATCTACGGCATGAACTTCGAGCACATGCCGGAGATCAAGTTCCGGTATGGCTACTACGTCATCCTGGCCGTGATGCTCGTGGCCTGCGGCAGCCTCTACCGCCAGTTCAAGAAGTCGGGCTGGCTCTGATCGAAAAGAAGCGGGGCCGGACGGCCCCGCTCATGGAAGAGGCGTCAGGCGGGTCAGTTGCCGCCGGGGCGTCCGCGGCGCATCTGCTTGAGCGCCGCCAGGTAGCCGTCGAGCTTCGTCTGCTGGTCGGGCGTGAGGACGGTCTTGATCTCGTCGAGGAGGCCCTCCATGGCGTTCTTGACCGCGTCCCGGTCGGCCTTCACCTTCAGAAAGGCGGCGCCGACGGCTGCTGGGTCGGGGTTCGGTGCGGCGGCGAGGTCGTGAAGGGCCTTCGCGTCGGTCCGCACGGTCAGCGCGAGAGCCTGTCCGGCGTCCTTCTTCGACTCGAGGATCGTCCTGATCTTCGCCTTCTGGTCGTCCGTCAGGTCAAGGGTGGCGAGCCCGCCCCGGAGCGCCCTCAGAAAGGGGCCGGCCTGTCCGCCATGTCCGCCCGGCCCCCCGGGCCCGAATGGCTGGGCGGAGGCCGCGAGCGCCGCCCCGAGCCCCACCGCCAGGGCGACCGCCAGAAGAGCCGCTCCCGGTCGTTTTGCGATTCTGTTCATCTGATTCCCTCCTTCGGGCCGCCAACCCGCCCTCGGGTCGGCGCTGGTTCCGGAAGGAGAGACGCGGCCGGGGGACGGACCGTTTACACCGGAGAGGATGGGATCAGCGGAACCGATCGCACGATCCGGCCGAGGAGGTCCGAATCCGCAACCAATCCTGCCGCTGCTGTCCGTTCTCAGACTGCACGGAGCGGGCGGGGCTGTCAATGGTTCGTCCGTCTCCCCTCACTTCCGGCGCCCCGGCCCGCGGAGCGCCGCGGGCCGATAATCGGCGGGCCACCTACGGGAGGCTGCAGATGCATTCTCCCCGGGCGTCCGGGAATCTTCTCCTGGCCTTCGTCGTCCTCACGGTCTGGCCGGCCTCGGCGCGGAGCCAGGCGACCGGGGACGAGCGGCAAGTACTGCGAGCCCCCTTCCCGCGGAATACCCGGCGGGAATTCACGGTGACGCTCCCGGGCGGCGTTCCGCTGGTCCTGGTGAGGATCCCGGCGGGAACGTTTCTGATGGGCGCCCCGGAGACGGACGACTGGGCGACATCGTGGGAGAAGCCGCAGCACGAGGTGACCCTCACGTCCGACTACCTGATGGGGAAGTACCTCGTGACCCAGGGGCAATGGAAGGCCCTGATGGGGACGAACCCCAGCTACCACGACTATTGCGGGGACGACTGTCCCGTGGACCGGGTTTCCTGGAACGACATAGCGGCCGGCGGCGGGTTTCTGGAGAAGCTGAGCGCGCATCTGGCGGAAACGGCGCAGGCGGGCGCGGGGAAGATCCGGCTGCCGACGGAGGCGGAGTGGGAGCGGGCGGCGCGGGGCGGGACGCAGACCCGGTTCCCGTTCGGAGATGCGAGCGGGTGCGACTGGAACTGCCTCCCTTGCCCGGAGGCGGAGCCGTACGTCTGGTGGTGCGCGAACTCGGAGGAATCGACGCGGCCCGTGGGAACGTCCCGGCCCAACCCGTACGGGCTCTTCGACATACACGGGAACCTCTGGGAGCTTCTTCAGGACTGGTACGGGGAGTACTCGGCGGAGGCCCGGACGGATCCGTCGGGCCCGCCGGAGGGGGAGTACCGGGTGATCCGCGGCGGCGCCTGGAAACATCCGCTCGGGAGCACGCGTCCGAGCAGCCGTTACGGCAAGACGCTCGTCTTCCGTCACAACTACGTCGGCTTCCGGGTGGCGGCGGATCTCTTCGCGGTCATTCCCCGCTTCACGCCGGAGCCCGAGGCGGCCCGTTCGGGAGAGGAGTCGCCGCGGCGGTGAGGGGCCGGACTCTGGCGGCTCGCTCTGCTCCCATTTGACGCCCCCCGCTCGCGCCGCTACCGTCGGTCCGGCGGCGGCGCCGTCCGGAGCGCCGCGGAGACACGATGGCACGACGTAAATCGGCGGCTGCCCCGGGCGGCCAGTCCGCCCTGCCGTTCGACGCGGAAACCACGCTTCCCGCCGAGGTGCGGCGGCGGTACCTGAACTACGCCCTGTCGGTCATCACGTCGCGGGCGCTGCCCGACGTGCGGGACGGTCTGAAGCCGGTGCAGCGTCGGATTCTCTTCTCGATGTTCGCGAACCTCCACCTGACGCCCGACGCGAAGTTCAAGAAGTGCGCGACGGTCGTCGGCGACGTGATCGGCAAGTACCACCCGCACGGCGACGTGGCGATCTACGACGCGCTCGTCCGGATGGCCCAGCCCTTCACGCTCCGCGCGCCGCTCGTGGACGGGCACGGAAACTTCGGCTCGCTCGACGGCGACGCGGCGGCGGCCTACCGCTACACGGAGGCGCGGCTCCGCCCGCTCGCCCTCGAGCTGCTCACCGAGATCCGGAAGCAGACGGTCGACTGGCGACCGAACTTCGACGGCGTTCACTCCGAGCCGGTCGTCCTCCCGGCCCGCTTCCCGAACCTCCTCGTGAACGGCGCCACGGGGATCGCCGTCGGCATGGCGACGTCCATTCCTCCGCACAACCCCGTCGAGGTCCTGAACGCCGCCATCGCGACCATCGACGATCCCGACGCCGACCCGCTGAAGGAGATCAAGGGACCCGACTTCCCGACGGGCGGGGTCCTCCTCGGGAGCAAGCGCGAGATCCGGGCGATCTACGAGAGCGGGCAGGGGACGCTGAAGCTCCGGGGGGACTATGCCGTCGAGGAGGGGCCGCGGGGCGTGAAGACGATCGTCGTCACGTCGATCCCTTACGGCCAGGAGAAGGCGAACCTCGTCGCGCGGATCGCGGACGTCATCATCGAGCGGAAGCTCGCGGCCCTCGTCGACGTGCGAGACGAGTCGACCGACGACGTCCGGATCGTCCTGGAGATCAAGCGCGACGCGGACCCGGCGCTCGTCATGACCTATCTCTACCGGCACACCCCCCTCGAGACGACCGTGCCGGTGAACCTGACCTGCCTCGTCCCGACGGCGAACCCCGAGGTGACCGAGCCGCAGCGGCTGCCGCTCCGCGCGATCCTCCGCCACTTCCTCGACTTCCGGTTCGAGACGGTCCGGCGGCGCTTCGAGTTCGAACTGGAGGAGCTGCGCCGCCGGATCCACCTCCTCGAGGGGTTCCTGATCATCTACGACGCCCTCGACGAGGCGATCCGGATCATCCGGAAGTCGGACGGCAAGGCCGACGCCGCGACGAAGCTGATGAAGCGCTTCGGCCTCGACGCGGAGCAGGCCGACGCCGTCCTCGAGACGAAGCTCTACAAGCTCGCCCGGCTCGAGATCGACGCGATCCGGCAGGAGCTGGCAGAGAAGAAGGCCGAGGCCGCGCGGATCGAGGCGATCCTGAAGTCGAAGGCGAAGCTGTGGGGCGTCGTCCAGCGGGAGCTAGTGGAGCTGCGCGGCCTTATGGAAAAAGAGAGAAGAAGAACCCAGGTGACGGCCTCGGCCGACGAGCCGGTCTACGACGCCGAGGCGTTCATCCAGCACGAGGAGACCTTCGGGATCGTCAGCGTGGACGGCTGGGTGAAGCGCCAGCGGGAGCTGAAGGACCCGGCGTCGACGCGCCTCCGCGAGGGGGACGCCGTCCTGGCCGTCCTCCAGGGCTCCACGAAGGAGCTCGGCGTCCTCTTCTCGAACCGGGGCGCGGCCTACGTTCTCCGGCTGAACGACGTCCCGCCGTCCACGGGCTACGGCGAGCCCGTCCAGAAGCTCTTCAGATTCGGCGACGGGGAGCGCGTCGTGGCGGCGCTCTCGCTCGACCCCCGGATCACGCCGGAGAAGAACGTCGTCGCCCTCGTCGCGACCCGGAAGGGGTTCGTCTTCCGCTTTTCGCTCGACCCGCTGCGCGAGCCGACGACGCGTGCCGGCCGGCGCTACGGGAAGCCTTCGGCCGACGACGAGATCGTCTTCGTCGGGGTCTGCGGGAAGAAGGACGTCGTGGCGATGGCCTCCGAGCAGGGGAGGGCGATCCTCTTCCCGGCCGACGAGGTTCCGGTCCTCGCCGGCCCCGGGAAAGGGGTCATCGGGCTGAAGCTCGCGGCCGACGACCGGGTCGTCGGCGCGGCGCTCTTCGGCCCGGACGAGGCGCGGGCGACGCTGACGGTCGTCAACTCGAAGGGGACGGAGCACACCATCACGAAGCGGTACGACGTCGTCGGACGGGGCGGCCGGGGGTTCCACCTCATCAAGCGCGACCGGCTCGTGCGGGCGGTCCCGCCCGGGATCGCCCTGGTCGACTTCGGATGAGACGACGTCTCGGCGCGCTAACATCCGCCTCCGGAGGACGACCATGAGGCTTCCCGCCGCCGCCCCGGCCCTTGCCCTCGGCTTCGCCGTCACGGCCGCCGCGGCCGTGGAGCTGCCGCGCCCGAGCCCGGGCGCCTCCGTGTCCCAGAAAGTCGGAACGGCGAAGGTCGTCGTCACGTATCACCGCCCGGCCGTGAAGGGGCGCGCCGTGTGGGGCGGCCTCGTGCCCTACGGAGAGGTCTGGCGCCTCGGTGCCAACGACGCGACGACCCTCGAGATCTCGGAGGACGGGAAGATCGCCGGGAAGGAGCTGAAGGCCGGGACCTACACCGTCTTCGCCATCCCCACGCGGGAGTCGTGGACGATCGTCGTCAACGCCGACGCGAAGCAGTGGGGCGCCTACTTCCGCGATCCGAAGAAGGACGTCCTGTCGTTCGACGTCGTGCCGACGGCGGGCCCCCATCAGGAGTGGCTGGAGTTCCGGCTCGAGCCGGAGTCGCCCCGCGTCCTCCGCGTCGAGCTCGCGTGGGAGAAGCTGCGCGTCGGCTTTCCGCTGGAGTTCGACGTCAACGGAATCGTCTGGAGAAAGCTCGAGGCCGCCATGGCGGCGGCCGGTCCCGGCGAGTACGTCGACTTCTACCAGGCGGCCCGCTTCGCGCGCGAGACCGGGGAGCGGAAGTCGCAGGCGATGGGCTGGCTCGACCAGGCGATGAAGCGGGGCAGCAGCTTCTGGATGGACGAGCTGAAGGGCGACCTTCTTGCCGACGACGGCCGGTACGCCGAGGCGGTCCCGCACCTCGAGAGGGCGATCGAAGCCTCGAAGAAGGCGGGTGCGCCCGACGAGTGGCGCGCCGGCGCCCGCAAGAAGCTCCAGGGGTGGCAGGAGAAGGCGAAGGGCTGATGGAAGTCGTCCTTGCCGAAAAGTACGGGTTCTGCGCCGGCGTCCGCGTGGCCGACAAGCTCGTCCGGATCGCGGCCGCGAAGGGCCAGAAGGGCGCCATCCTCGGGCAGGTCGTCCACAACGAGAGCGTCGAGGCGGAGATGGCGCGGCTGGGCTTTCCGACCGTCCAGCAGCTCGCGGAGGCGAAGGCGCACGAGGGGCGAATCGTCTTCTCCGCTCACGGCGTCGCCCCGTCCGTCCGGGCCGAGGCGAAGGGGCTCGGCCTCGCCGCCATCGACACGACCTGCAAGTTCGTGACGGACATCCACGTCGAGATCGCCCGGTCGCTCGCCGACGGGTTCTTCATCGCCATCATGGGGCAGCGGACGCACCGCGAGGTCGTGGGCTACACGAAGGACCTCGACCCCGCCCGCTACGAGGTCTTCTACGACCTGGAGGGCGTGGCGACGTTCGACTGGTCGAAGCATCCGAAGGTGAAGATCGTCTTCCAGACGACGTTGACGGCCGACTTCTTCGCGCCGCACGTCGAGGAGATCCGCCGCCGCGTCGGCACCGCGCGGGTGGCCGACACGATCTGCTACGCCACGAAGGAGAACCAGGACGCCCTCCGGGTTCTCTGCGAGGACCCGACGATCGACGCCATCGTCGTGATCGGCGGCAAGCACAGCAAGAACACGAAGGAGCTGGCCCGGATCGCGGAGGCGCACAAGCCGACGTACCTGATCGGGACGGTGGGTGACCTGCCGGTGGAAAAGCTGGCCGAACTACGGAAGGTAGGGGTGACGGCGGGCGCCTCGACACCGGACTATGACGTGGACGCGGTCGTCGAGAAGCTCCGCGATCTCTGAGAAAGAGCGGCCGGCATCCCGTCAGGCGGGGCGTCCTTTGCCTCGCGGATCCTCCGCCCGATCTCGGCGTACGCCGCGTCCTTTTCGAAGCTCCGTGGCTCGTTCTTCGTGAGCCGCTTCAGTCCGTAAAAGCCGTTCATCGCCGCACACATCAGGAACGCGCCAAGGCGAAGCGAACGCGCCGCCCTCAGGACGCGCCGGGCGGTGTTCGCCGGCGAGAACGCCTCGCGCCATAGGTCCCGGTGAGCCTCCAGCAGACCGGCCTCGCTCGTTTGCTTCGGCCGGAAGGCGACGTCGTACCCGTTGAAGCTCTCCCAGCCCGCTTCCGGTCTCAGGCGACCCTCGGCCGCGAGCGCGTCCCGGGCGGGCGTGCCGGGAAACGGTGTCAGGATGCTGAGAAACGGAACGTCGACGCCGACCTCGTCGAGCCGGGTCGCCATGGCGCGGATCGCGTCGGGCGTGTCGCCGTCGAAGCCCGCGATGAACCCCGCCATCACGCAGATGCCTCGCGCGTGAAGGGCTCCGACGCTGGCGCGGTATTCCTCGACGCGGTTCTGGCGCTTCTTCGCGTCCCTGAGCGAGGCGTGTCCGAACGACTCCAGGCCGAAGAAGACGCCGATGCAGCCCGAGGCCTTCATGAGGTCCAGGAGCTCCGCGTCGCGGGCGATGTCGATGCTCGCCTGCGTGAGCCACCAGCGCTTCAAGGGCACCATCTCGCGGAGGAGGCTCTTCGCGTAGGTCCTCCGGATCGTCAGGTTGTCGTCCCAGAACCAGACGACCTTCCGCTGCCACCAGTGAGGGAACCGGTCGTAGGCCACGTCGCGGATCACGTCGGCGACGCTCCGCGTCCGGAAGCCGGGGTTGAGCGTCGGCACCGTGCAGAAGGAGCACGCGTACGGACAGCCGCGCGTGGCCTGGACCACGCGCGGCACGAAGAACCCGCCGCGGAGGAGGTCATAGCGGGGCGTGGGAAGGCCGTCGAGCGCGGGCGGAGGGCCCTCGTAGACGCGCTGCAGCCGGCCGGCCTCCGCGTCGGCGAGGAGCCGGGGCCAGAGCGCGTCGGCCTCGCCGAGGACCACGGCGTCGAGAAAGCGGAGGGCCTCGTCCGGCGAGAAGGTCACGTGCGGTCCGCCGCCGACGACGAGCTTGCCGCGCCGCCGGAGCGCCTCCGCGATCCGGTAGGCCTCCGGAGCGAAGCCGCTGAAGAAGGAGAGGGCGACGAGGTCGGCGTCCGTTTCCAGGTCCACGGGTTCCACCTGCTGGTGGACCACGCGGACCTCGTGCCGGGCGGGCGTCAGGGCGGCGAGGTGCAGGCCCGTGAGCGGCGGAACGAAGTCCATCTCGTGTCCGCGACGGTACCGGGGGACATACACGACGACGATGTCGATCTTCACCGGGGACCTTCTCGCGCCGCGTCTCCCGTGCGGACTTGCTCCGCGCGAGAAGTACTCGTTCTTTCAGAGTAATCCCCCATGAGAGCCCGCGTCGTCGTCACCACGCGGGACTACTTCGCGCTCGTGTCGCCCGGGGACGTCTCCGGGGCCGGAACCGACGCGGCGCGAAGCAGGCGGGGCGCGAAGATGAGCGCGGCTCCGTACGCGGCGAACGTCAGGACCAGCGTCGCGGGGCGGCCGTGCATCAGATCGAAGAGGACGATCCGGAGGCCGCCGACTCCGAGAAGGGGATAGACGAGAAACCCGACCGGGGCCGCGAAACGCCGCCGCCGGAGCCAGGCCAGGAGGATGGCGGCCGCGGAGATCGTAATCGTCCGAAGGGCGGATCCTCCCCCGGGGTCGCTGTCGCCGAAGAGCAGCCGTTCGAGCGTCCCCTCGAAGACCGTGGCGACGTCGAGGACGGCGATCGTGCCGACGACGACGGCGGGAAGGTCCTCGCGCCAGCGGAAGGTCCCCGGCGCGAGGCGCGACGCGAGGATCGCGTAGGCGAAGAGTGCGGCCGCGAGGGCGGGGAGGGCGGCGAGAAGCGGAGCCGGCGCCGCCGGCGCCTCGCCGCCGAGGAAAAAGCCCGCCGCTCCGGGCAGGAGGCCGGCGGCGAGCGAGCTGGCGGCGACGAAGACGGCCGTCTGGACGGCGCGCGTCTTTCGGGGGATCCGGAGGAAGGCCGTGGCCGCCCCCGCGGCCGCGACGGACCAGAAGGCCGCGCGGAAGGGTTCCGGGACGGCCAGGAACCCTCCGGCGACGACGAGGACGGCGCCGGTGGTCGTCTGGAGTGCGGACACCTGGCGGGACACGGGCCGAAGCGTGTCGAGCGCGAACAGGAGGACGGCGGCTGCGAGAACGGCGAGGCCGAGCGCGACGGGAGAAACCCCGATGCGCGGGCCGACGAGGGCCGCAGCCCCGATCCCCGCGACGACGCTGAGGGACGGTTGGACGAAGTCGAAGACCTCCGGGTCGGCCTTCCGGACGACGGTTCGCCAGATGGTCAGCGCGAGGGAGAGGACGGGAAGCGACACGAGGAGGGTGACGAGGGGAGCCATGGAAACGGACGCCCAGTTCTCCGGAAGGCCCCCGGCCCGGCCGGCGATGAAAGCCGCCGTCAGAGCGAGGAAGTCGGCTGCGAGAGCTCCCGGCCACGCCAGGCCCGGCCAGCCTCGAAGGGTCGCCACGGCGCCCCCCATGACGCCGGCGAAGACGAGGAGCGCGAGGACGGCTTCGAGGGCGAAGTTCGAGACGAGGATCGCGAATCCGGCGCCGACGAGGCCGAGCACCGCGACGCCGGCCGCCGCGGAGAGCCGCCGGCGCGCCGCTTCGGCGAGGAGCACGGTGCCCACGGCGCCGAGGACGGCCACGCCCGTCCCGGGGCGGAAGACGCCGAGGCGAGTCGTCGCCTCCCATGCGAGGGGACAGGCGACGGCGGTCGAGACGGTCGCGTAAGCGGTGGCGAGGTGCGGGTTCCCGGACCCGGCGGCCCGGTCGGCGAGGACAAGATTGACCGCCGCGTAGAGGAGACCGAGCGCGACGCCCGCCCCGGCGGGGAGGACGTGCGCGTCGGTCAGGGCGCGGAAGAGATAGGCGCCGCCGAGGAGGACGAGAGCGCGGCCCGCGAGCGCCATGAAGCCCGGGAGTTCGGCCTCGGAGGCCTGCGGCACGAGGGGCGCCAGCGGCGGGGCCTCGGGGGCGACCGGCAGAGCCGCGACCGGGACGGGTGCCGGCGCCGCGGCCGGAGCGGATCCTCCCTCGAGCGCGGCGACCCGCGCCTCGAGCGAGCGGAGCGATTCGGCCAGCTCCGTGACCTTCTCGGCCAGCCGGACGGCCGCGTCATCCATTCCCGGGCCTCCCCGGCGCGGGGCTTTCCCCGCTCCGCACCGGCGGGCTCAGGCCGCCGCCTCCGGCTTGTCTTCCCAGGGCGGAAGGAACTTGAGGAGGACCCAGAGAATCCCGAAGGGGAGAATCAGGAGGACGATCGCGGGCAGGAGCCCTTCCCGCGTGGCGAACGCCATCTTGTACGTCGTGTAGCCGAGGAAGCTCTTCGAAAAGAGCTGGCCGCCGATCACGACGTTCCAGCGCATCGCGAAGATGCCGATGAGCGTCAGAACTCCGGCGAGGACGTAGATTCCCTTGCGCGCCCCTTCGGTCAGCTTAACGAGCTGCGTCAGGCCGAGAAGGCCGATCGGGATGAGCGTGCCGAAGACGATCTGGATCAGGATCTGCGACGTGTAGAGCTTCGTGCGGACCATGAAGTCGAGGCTCTGGAACGACTCGTCGGCCTCGTAGATCCGGTGGATCAGGTCGAGCATCTCGATCGCGAAGTCGATCAGGAAGGCGTAGAGGAGGTAGCGGGCGATCGTGTCGACGCACGGGACGTCGATAGGGATCCCCTTGAAGAAGCAGACGGCCATGTACATCAGGAGGACGAGGGCGATGCCCGAGACGATGGCCGAGAAGAGGAAGACGATCGGCATGACGGGGGTCGACCACCACGGGTTCGCCTTGACCGACCCGAAGATGAACCCGACGTACCCGTGGAGGAGGAAGGCCGAGGGGATGCCGACGATGGTGATGAACCGCCCGACCTTGTCGTCCACTTTCAGCGACGCCTCGCTGATGTCGTCGACCCCGAGCGTCATCACCTTGTAGACCGTCTTCTTCCACCCGGTCTCGGAGCGCGACATCAGGACGATCTCCTTCCGGTAGTCGAGCCAGATCTCGAGGACGAGGACCGCCATGAGGTACCAGAGGTAGACGAACCCGAACATGGCCATCGCCGACGTCGTGTGCGGGGTCAGGTACATCTCGTACGAGCGCTCGGGGTGCCCCAGGTGGAGCTGAAGCGGAAGCGGGGCGACGAGGAGGAAGGAGAGCGCCGTCAGAAGGGCGAGCCGGTAGGTCGGCTTCACGGCCTGGACGTTGAAGACCCGCTCGAGCGAGGCGAGGATGAAGGCACCCGCGACGAGGCCCGTCGTGAACGGGTAGAGGACGATGAGGATGCTCCACTGGAGCTCGATCTCGTTGGGGTACATGTACCCCTGGACCGCGGAGAGAAGCGCTTCCTGCATCGTCCTACCTCACCGTCCCGTCGAGGTTGGCGTAGTACATCTTGGAGCCGGTGGCCATCTGCGGCTTCAGGACCTGCACCGTATGGGTCCGGAGGAACTCGTGGACCGGGTCCTTCGGGTTCTTCAGGTCGGCGAGTTGCCGCGCGCCGGTGGGACAGGCCTCGCAGCAGGCCGTCGTGAGCCCCTTCGTGATCCGGTGGTAGCAGAGGTTGCACTTGTCGACCGTCTGCGTGGCGGGATGGATGTAGCGGCAACCGTAGGGACAGGCCTGAACGCAGTACCGGCAGCCGAGGCAGTAGGTCTTGTCGACGAGGACCGCGCCGTCGGGCGTCTCGAACGTCGCGCCCACGGGGCAGACCTGCGTGCAGGGCGAGTGGGCGCACTGGTTGCAGAGCTTGGGAACGAAGAAGCTCTTGGCACCGTCGCCGGCCGCGTACTTTTCGGGGAACCCGTCGTAGCCGCCGTTCGGGGAGTCGACGTCCGGGTGCTCGGACCAGCCCCCCGCGACGTGGTACCGCTCGACCCAGGTCCGGAAAAAGAAGGGCTCGAGGGGGACGTTGTTCTCGGCCTTGTCGGCGCGAACGCAGTTGCCGCAGCCGATGCACTTCTTGACGTCGATGATCATCCCCCAGTAGTGGTCCGCCATCCGGTAGGCGGGCTCCATCTCCGTCCCGGATTCGGCGGCTTCCAGGAACGCGGCCGCCGGCGCCGTGGCGATGAGGAGCTTGCCGGCCGTGAGGAGGAATTCGCGGCGGTCGGACGTCATGACTTCGGCTCCTTGTCGGGGGCGTGCGAGGCATGGCAGCCGTGGCAGTCGGCTCCGTCCATGTGCGTCTTCGGGTCGACCTGCGGGAACGTCTTCGGCTTGGCCACGTTCACGAGGTGACACCGGAGGCAGAGCGCCTTCGGCTCGGGCTTCGTCGGCTTGAGGGCCGAAGGGTCCTCGGCGTGCTTCGCGAGCGGGCCGTGGCAGGCCTCGCAGCCGACACCGGCGTGCTTGCCCGCCGCCAGTTCGTCCTTCTTGTCCGTGTGGCACTCACCGCAGGCCGCGCGCCCCGCATGAACGACCGGCCGGGCCTTGTTGTCGGCGAGCGCGCCGGCCCGGTAGTGGCCGTAGAGGCCGAAGCCCTTCGGGACCAGGACCGCCCGGGCGATCACGAAGAGGACAACGCCCGCCGCGAACAGGGCTGCCATGCGGACAAGGTGCTCCTTGTCCTTGAAGAACTTTTGCATGATGGCGGAAGTTTTAGAAGAAGAGCCGGGCGCACGCCATCCTCAAGCCGATTCATCCGGATGATTCACCTGCATCAGGCGAAAGTCCCGCCCCGGCGCCCGTGCCCCTCTCGGGGCACGGACGCCCGTGGCCGGATGGCTACCGCTTGAAGCCGGTCTGCCGGTCCACCTGCCGGATCCGGGCGTAGAGGAGCAGCGCGAAGACCGAGATGAACGCCGTCGCGAGAAGGAGTCCGTTGCGGCGGAAGCGGTACTCGCTCCAGATCTTCGCGGTCCCTTCCTTGAGCTGGGAGACGCTCTTCCCCGTGGCCTCGGAGTTCCGGAGGAAGTCGCTCCGGTCGAACGTGTGGATGCCGAGCCGGGTCTTCCGCATGGCGTCGTTGACCGAGCTGGCCTGGAACCGGAGCTCGTCCACGTCGAACCCCCGCTCGGCGAGGTGGTCGATCTCCTTGCCGAGCGCCGCGGACTCGCCCGCGAGGCCGGTGATCGTCGTGTAGAAGAAGGCCGCCGTCTCGATGCACTTCGGCTCGCCGTACTTCTGATGGCAGTCGACGCAGAGCGCCTTCGGCCCCGGGGCGAGCATCGCGTCCGTCGGCACCTCGATGAGATGGTTGTTGTGGCAGGTGGCGCACTCGGGCCAGCCGTGCCTGTCGAACGCTTTCTTGTGCGGGCTTCCGTCGAAGAACGCGGCGTTCGCGGAGTGGCAGTTCCGGCAGACCTGGGAGACGAAGGCCGTCTGCGGCGGGGTCGCGGCATGGTTCCCGTGGCAGCCGTTGCAGGCGGGCGCCCCCTTGTCGTGCTTCTTGAGGAGGGCGTTCCCGTGGACGCTCTTCCGGTAATTCTCCAGCTGGTCGGTCGGGAGCGGCGTTCTGCCGTCGTCGAGGGTGTACCCCCTCATGTAGGCGGCATCCGCATGGCAGCGGCCGCAGGTCGTCGGGATGTTCTCCCGGTAGACGAGCGAGACCGGGCTGTCGGGGCCGCGGATGCCGTGGACGCCGTGACAGCTGATGCACTGAGCGACCTTCGAGTCCTTCTTCTCGAAGAGGAGCTTTCCGTGGCGGCTCGTCCGGTACTTGACGAGCTGGTCCACCGGAAGCGAGGGGTTGTAGTCCCGCATGAAATCACTCGACGAGTGGCACCGGGCGCAGAACTCGGGGATCCAGGTCCTGTCCTTGGCCCGGACCTCGGACTTGGGCCAGCGCTTGTAGATCTCCGGGGACATCTCCGTGTCGGTCGGCTTGCCCCCGTGACAGCCGGAGCACATCAGCCCCTTCCGGAAGTGGACGTCGTTGATCACCTCGGAAAGGTCGAGGTGGCCCTGCGGACCGCTCCGGTCCTCGCGGACGCGGAAGAGGATCTCGTCGGGCAGGTCGGGGTTCGAGTGGCAGAGGACGCAGTTGTCCGAGAAGAGAAGCTCGATCTTGCGGTCGTCGAGGTCGAGCGAAAGAAGGGTCGCGAGGTGGGCGGGGGAGCCGAGCATCCCCGAGGACGCGGCCGAGAAGAAGAGCTGCTGTGCGTGGCTCGGAAGCTCGCGGAAACGGGAGCGGGCCTTCTCGGAGACGACCGGCTTCCCTTTCTCCTCCGCGAGGAGGAGCTTCCGGAATCCCTCGGGCCAAGAGGCCTCCACGACGTGGCCCGGGCCGGGGGCGACGGACGTCGGGGCCGCGGCGGGAGGTGCGGGAGCGGCTTTCTCCTCGCTGCGGGCCGGCGAGGGGGCCGCGAGAGCCGCGGCGACGAGGAGCGCGGCCGTGGCGGCCCCTCTGCGGCGCGTGAAGCGGTAGAGCCCCCAGGCGGCGAGGACCGCGCCGGAGATGGCCAGGGCGGCGAGCCAGCTGACGTGGGCGAATCCGTTCAGGAAGGCCTGAAGGAGGACGGCCGCCGTGAAAGCGAAGGCCGTGTGGCGGAAGCGCCAGCGCCTGAAGGCGGCGACGGCGAGGCCGAAGCCGAGAATCCAGATGGCGGCCGTCCGGGAGATCACGGCCGCCAGGGCGGGGTCGGCGGCCGGGTCCTGTCCCTTCGGGACCGTGACGCCGATGTCCCACGCCTTGAGCGTCAGGAGGCCGATGAAGAGGAGCCCCGCGACGCCGAGGTCCGTGAAGAGGGGGCTCGGCTTTCCCTTTGCGGCGTTCCGGTCGAGAAGCGGCACGAAGAAGGCGACGCCCATCAGGACGGTCGAGAGGAGGAGGCACGCCTGGGGGCCTTCCATGCCGAAGAGGTGCGCCGGGAACTCCCGGAGCATCTGGTAGACCCAGAGGAAGTACCACTCCGGCTTGATGCCGGGGTACGCGGGCTTGAGCGGGTTGGCCTTGTCGCCGAGCGCCCACTCCATCCCCGGGATCCCCGGCCCGAAGGGGAGGACGACGGCGAGGATCGCGAGGAGGTTCAGGCAGAGGACCCAGAGGAGAAGGTCCCTGAGCGCGAAGTTCGGGAAGAAGGGCATCCCCTTCCCGCGGGGCGCCTCGCCTTCGTGGCCGAGAGGCTCGGCCATCCCCTGCCGCTGGATGAAGAGGAGGTGGGCGCCGATGAGGCCCGCGATGACGAGCGGGAGGATGCAGACGTGGAGGGCGAAGAAGCGGTAGAGCGTCTGGACCGAGACCTCCTCGCCGCCGCGCATCACGCGGAGGAGCCACGGGCCGACGAGGGGGACGGACTTGACGGAGTCGGTGCCGACTGCCGTCGCGAAGTAGGAGAGCTCGTTCCACGGGAGGAGGTAGCCCGAGAAGCCGAATCCGAGAACGAGCCCGAACATCAGGAAGCCCGAGTACCAGCTCAGCTCCCGCGGCTTCCGGTACGCCTTCACGAAGAGGATGCTGAAGAGGTGGATGAGTACGGAGAGGCTCATCAGGTGGGCCGACCAGCAGTGGATCGACCGGACGAGCCAGCCGAACGGCACGTGGCCGACGAGGTACTTCATCGACTCGTACGAGGTGTTCTCCCCGACCTGGTAGTTCATCAGGAGGAGGATTCCCGTCACGATCTGGACGGTGAAGAAGAAGAGAGAGACCCCGCCGAAGTAGTACCAGATCGTCGAGTGGCCGCTGAGGGGGATCTCCTTGTGGCGGAGGAACTCGACCAGCCCGGAGAGCTGGAACCGCTCGTCGAGAGCCGACCAGAGCCGGCCGAGGGGAGAGGCGGGGGCCGGGGTGGCGCTCACGCGGCACCTCCCGACCGGGAGATCGTGACGTTGCCCGTCAGGTCTCCCTCCACCGTGAAGGCCGCGAGGGGCCGGGGCGGCGGCCCGGAGATGACGTGTCCGTCGAGGGCGAACTTCCCGTTGTGGCAGGCGCACCAGATGAGGGCGTCCGCCGGGACGAACTGGACCGTGCATCCCTCGTGGGTGCACTTGGCCGAGAACGCGGCGAGCTTCCCGTCCTTCTTCTTCAGGACGATGACGCGATCCGTGCCGATCCGGGTGATGAGGGAGCCCGCGCCCGCGAGTTCCTGCTTCTGGGCGTCGGTCAGCGTGACCGTGTTTGCGCCCCCCGCTTCCTTCTGGGGCGTGAGATACCGGATGACGGGATAGGCGACGGCCAGCGCCCACGCCACGAAGCTCGTCCCGAGCAGGACGTCGAGCCAGTTCCGGCGCGTGACGGACGCCGGAGCGTCGAGCGGACGAAGATCACCTTCCACCGGGCGCCTCCTCACGGCCGCGGGTCGGCCGTTTTCGCGAAATATCGCGCGGAGCGTAGCGCGCCCGAACGGGAACGGAAAGCGGGTGCGAAACCTAGCGCTTGCGCCCGTGGCCGAGCACGGCATCGGCGTCGGATTCCGCGCTTCGCTCGACTTCGTCGCAGACGATCGTGCAGATCTTCTTCAGCGTCGGGTCCGAGATGGCGTAGACGGTCCTCGTGCCGTCCTTCCTCCGGGAGAGGAGGCCGGCGGCGTGGAGGAGGGCCAGGTGCTTCGAGACGTTGGCCTGCGTCCCGCCGACGTGCGCGAGGATCTCGGTCACCGAGGCCGGCCCGGCGAAGAGCCGTTCGAGGACGCGGAGGCGTGTCGGCTCGCCGAGGGCGCGGAACCGGGCGGCCACCCGCTCGCGGGCCGCGTCGGTGAGGTCCAGACGTTCCTTGATCGCCATATGGTCAATATGGGCGACAAGTGTCGCCACGTCAATCGCCCCGACCGTGCAGGACGACGGACCGCATGCTCCGGGGCCCGACGGGCCCCGCGGGCTCAACCTCACGTGAAGCGGCCGGAGCCGCCGCACGAGGAGGCGCCCCCGCCGCCCTCCCGGGACATGCCGGAGCCGCCGGCGGCGAAGGCGGAGAGCAGCCGGGCCACCTCCGCCGAGCCGCACGTCGGGCAGGCGGGAGCCGGGCCCTCGTCCTTCGCGCTCCGCAGCTCCTCGAAGCGCTCCCCGCAGTCGCGGCAGGTGTATTCGAACAGTGGCATCGATCTCCTCCGTGTCAGGCGCCAGGCGTCTCGACGCCCCAGGTGACCAGGTGAACTCGCCCCGCGGCGGGGCACTGGGCCCGGATCGCGGCGGCCACCTTCGCGGCCTCGTCGTCCTCGACGAAGGTCAGGATGATGGCGGAGGTCTTCGGAAAGGCCGCCGATCCGAGGCGGGGTCCGCTCGTCCCCATCCCGACGGCACGCGGGATCTCGGTGTAGCCCGAGACGCCCGCCCGCGTCAGGACGACCTCCAGCTCTTCCTTGCACCCCTCGTCGACGACGACCATCAGCAGCTTCACGCCCGCTGCTCCCGGACCCCGAGTTTCCGGAGGATCCACATCATCGGGCACCACTTCGAGAAGGCCGACTGGAACAGGTTCAGTCCCACGAAGGCCGTGAAGAGGAAGAACCCGGGGTGGACGTAGGTGCCGAGGGCGACGGACAGGACCACGAACAGGCCGGCGATGGCGCGGAGCCACTCGTTGACGGTCATTCTTCACCTCCGATGTCGGCGGTGCCGACGGTCTTCAGGTACATGAAGTAGAGAAGGGGGATCACGACGAGGGTGAGGGCCGTGGCGACGAGGACGCCCGAGATGAGCGCCACGGCCAGGCCCTGGAAGATCGGGTCGAGAAGGATGACCCCGCCGCCCGCCACGAGGGCCAGGGCCGTCAGGACGATGGGGCGGAAGCGGACGGCCCCCGCCTTGATCACGGCTTCTTCGAGCCGCTCGCCGGCCTTCAGCTCCAGGTTGATGAAGTCGACGAGAAGGATGGAGTTCCGGACGATGATGCCCGCGAGCGCGATGAAGCCGATCATCGACGTCGCCGTGAAGAAGACGCCGAAGAGCGCGTGGGCCGGGACGATGCCGATGAGGGTGAGCGGGATCGGCGCCATGATGATGAGCGGCGTCACGAACGACCGGAACCACCCGACGACGAGGACGTAGATCAGGACGAGGACGGCCGCGAAGGCGATCCCCATGTCGCGGAAGACCTCGTACGTGATGTGCCACTCGCCGTCCCACTTCATCGTGTAGGACGTCGTGTCCGACGGGAGGACGGTCGAGAGGATCGGCAGGGGGCGGCCGTCCGGCTGCTTCAGCGCCGAGATCCGGCTCTTCATGTCGAGGATCCCGTAGACCGGAGCCTCCGCGACGCCCGCCATCTCCGCGAGGACGTACGTCACCGGCTGGAGGTTCTTGTGGTAGACGAACGTCTCGCGGACGTCGTTCCGGACCGTCACCAGCTCGCGGAGCGGGACCAGCTTCCCGGTCATGGAGGGGACGGTGATCGAGAGGAGCCCCTCGAGGCCGGAGCGCTGCGCCCGCTCCAGGCGAAGGACGATCGGCACCGCGGAGCGAGCGCTCTCGTCGCGGAGGAGTCCCGCCTCGCCGCCGTCGAGGGCGATCCGGAGCGTCTTGACGACGACCTCGGGGCTGACGCCCGATAGGGCGGCTTTCTCCCGGTCGACGAGCAGCTCCACCCGCGGCCCGGGGGCCTGGACGAGCCAGTCCGTGTCGACGACGCCGGGCGTCGACTCGAAGATCTCGCGGACCTTCTTCGCGAGGGCGATCCGCTCCTTCGGGTCGGGCCCGTAGATTTCCGCCACCATCGTGGAGAGGACCGGGGGCCCGGGCGGCACCTCGGTCACCTTCACGTTCGCGCCGAGACGCTTCCCGGCTTCGGCGACACGGTTCCGGACGTCCTTGGCGATCGTGTGGCTGTCGCGCCGGCGTTCGTCCTTCGGGGCCAGGTTGACCTGCAGGTCCGCGACGAGCGGGCCGGAGCGGAGGAAGTAGTGGCGGACGAGGCCGTTGAAATTGAACGGCGCAGAGGTGCCGGCGTAGACCTCGACGTCGGTCACCTCGGGAACGTCCTTCACGATCGCCGCGAGGGCCCGGGCGGCCGACGCCGTGGACTCGAGCGTCGTCCCCTCGGGCATGTCGAGAACGACCTGAAGCTCGCTCTTGTTGTCGTAGGGGAGCATCTTCACCTTCGCCGCGCGGATCGCGAAGAGCCCCGTCGCGAGGAGGAGCAGGACCGCGACGGCCCCGAGGAGCGCCCAGCGCCGCGCGGCCTTCGCGAGAAGGGGCGTGAAGAGGCTCCGGTAGAAACGCTCGAGCTTTCCCTCGGCCGCGGTCTCGGCATCGGGTGCGAAGCGGTCGTGTCCCTTCCGGTGCTCCTCGGCGTACTTCCGGAAGAGCCGGAAGGTGAGCCACGGCGAGACGACGAAGGCGACGAGGAGCGAGAAGATCATGGCGGCCGAGGCGTTCACCGGGATCGGCCTCATGTAAGGCCCCATCAGTCCCGAGACGAACGCGAGCGGCAGGAGCGCCGCCACGACGGCGAAGGTTGCGAGGATCGTCGGGTTGCCGACCTCGTCCACGGCGTAGACCGTCGCGAGGCGCGGCTCGCCCCACCCGAGCTCGTAGTGCCGGTGAACGTTCTCGACGACGACGATGGCGTCGTCCACGAGGATGCCGATCGCGAAGATGAGGGCGAACAGCGTGACGCGGTTCAGCGTGTAGCCGAAGAGGTACGACGAGAAGAGGGTGAGGGCGAGCGTGGCCGGGACGGCGACGAGGACGACGAGCGCCTCCCGCCGGCCGAGGAACAGGGCCATCAGGAGGACGACCGAGACGGTCGCGAGGCCGACGTGGAAGATCAGTTCGGACGACTTCTCGTTCGCCGTCTTCCCGTAGTCCCGGGTCTTCGTGATCGTGACGTTCGACGGGACGACGGGCCCCTTCAGGCCGGCGAGCCGCGCGTCGAGGTCCCGGACGAGCTCGACGGCGTTCGTCCCCGGCTTCTTTGCGACGGCGATCGTCACGGCCGGGGCGTCGTCGCCTTTCTTCGTCAGCATCCAGGCGTATTGGGAAGGCTCCTCGGGCCCGTCGGTGACGGCGGCGACCTCGCGGAGGTAGACGGGCTTCCCCTGGAAGACGCCGATGACCGCCGAGCCGACGTCCTCGGCCCGGCGGAACAGGGAACCGACCTCCACGAGGGTCTCGGCGTTGCCGGAGGAGAAGCTCCCGGCCGGGAGTCGCCAGTTGAGGCCGGTGAGTGCCTGGTGGGCCTGGACGAGCGAGACGTTGTACGCGGCGAGCCGGTCCCGGTCGAACGTGACCCGGACGACGCGGCGCTGGCCGCCGAGGATCGTCACCTGCGCGACGCGCGGGTGGCGCGTGAACTCGGCCTTCAGCTCGTCGGCGACCTGACGCAGTCGCATCGGCGAGAGCTCGTTCGACCAGAGCGTCCAGGCGGCGACGGGGACGTCGTCGATTCCGCGCGGCGCCACGACGGGGGGCATCGCTCCCGGAGGCAGGGAGGGGGCCAGTTCCGCGAGCTTCGCGTGGACACGGACGACGGCCTGGTCGGGGTCGGTCCCGACGAGGAAGCGGACGATGACGATCCCGCCGGACGGCTGCGAGATCGAGTAGATGTACTCGACGTTCGGGATCTCGTAGAGGGCCTTCTCGACGGGGGATACGACGCGGCGCTCCACCTCGTCCGGCGATGCGCCCGGCATCGCCACCATCACGTCGATCATCGGAACCTTGATCTGCGGCTCCTCTTCGCGCGGCGTGATCAGGAGGGCGAAGACCCCGAGGAGAAGCGAGGCGACGACGAGTAGCGGCGTCAGCTTCGAGTCGAGGAAGGCTTTCGCGATCCGCCCGGAGGCTCCGAGCGGCCGGCGCGTCATCTTCAGCCGGAGGGCTTCGCGCCGGGCGTCGGGCGGGAGGCCCGGCGTCGGGGTCTCGCTCACTTCGTCGCCTCCGTCACGGCCGCACCGTCGGCGGGAAGCGCCTTGAGCGAGACGAGGACCCTCTCGCCCCCGGAGAGGCCGGAGAGAATCTCGATCTTCCCGTCGCGGACGTCGCCCGTGGTCACGGCCCGGGAGCGCGCTTTCCCGTCGGCGTCGCGGGTGACGACCATCGGGAGGCCGCCACTCCGGAGGACCGCGCTCTCCGGGACGAGAACCGTCTTCCGCTTTCCGGCGTCGAGGTAGGCCCGCCCCGTGAGGCCGGCGGCGACGGGAGCGCCGGGAAGCTCGATCTTCGCGGTGAAGGAGTGACTCGCGGGGTCGGCGCCGGGGGAGAGCTCGGCGACGACGCCGGTCATCTCCGCGGGAGCGCCGTCGATCCGGACGGCGACGTGTTGCCCGGTCCGGAGCCCCGACGTGGCCGCGGTGGACGCGGGGACCGGAACGACGAGGCGCCGGCCGACGGCCGACTCGAGCATCACGAGCGGACGGCCCGGCGCGGCGAAGTCGCCCGGCTCCACCATCCGTGCGGCGATCCGTCCCGCGAACGGGGCGGTAACACGGGACTCGCGAGCCACGGACGAGGCGGCCTCCACGGCCCCTTCGCCCTGCTGCACCGCTCCCTTCGCCTGCTCGTACTGCATCCGCGCCATGTCCAGCTCCAGCTCCGAGGCCGAGTCGGACTTCGCAAGAGCCTGGTACCTCTGGTAGTTCCGCTCGGCCATGGCGAGCGCGGCGCGCGCCTGGGCGAGGGCCCCCTTCGCCTGCGACTCCTGTCCTTTCGCCGTCGCGGGGTCGATCTCGACGAGAACGTCGCCCTGCGACACGAGGTCGCCCGGCTTCACCGGGACGGAGACGACATTCGCCATGACGCGACTCGAGATGGCGGCCGTCTTGGTGGCCTCGACCGTTCCGTACAGCTCGACCCGGGTCTCGAGGTCGGCGGCTTCGACCGTCGCGACGGCCGCCGTCACCGGCGCGGGCGCCGCCTGCTTCGTCTCGTGCGCTCCGCCGCAGGCGGCGGCGGAGAGGGCGAGGACGGCGAGAGCATGCTTCCAGAGCTTCATTCGTTCCTCCGTATTCCTCAGGGCAGGACGCTCTCGGGGCGGCGGCCGGCCTTCACGGCGAGGCGCAGGGTGGCGGCATGCGCCTCGGCGCGCGCCACCAGCTCCCGCGTCTCGGCCTCCCGGCGGGCCGTCGTCGCGTCCACGAGGTCGAGCATCTTCACGACGCCGGACCGGAACCTCTCGTCGGTGATCCGTTCGTTCTCCCGGGCGGCCGCGAGAGCCTTCCGGGCGGTCTCGCTGCGGGCGCAGGCCGTCCGGGCCTCCTCGAAGGCCTGGCGAACCTCGAGGCGGACCCCCTCGGCGAACCGCGCCACGTCCTCGCGCCCGGCGCGCGCCTCCTCGCGTGCGGCGATCGCCGCGGCGCGGTCGGAGCCCCCTGCGAAAACGTTCCAGGTGGCGACGGCCAGGAGCGATCCGGAGGTGCCGCTCGACCCGAAGGCGTGCTCCCCATAGAGCTCGCCGCGCGCCACAAAAGCGAGCTTCGGCCAGTAAGGCGCCTTCCGGACCTTTTCCTCCAGTTCGCCGGCGGCCAGGAGCTTCTGGGCCGACGCGAGGTCGGGACGCGAGACCGCGGAGTCGAGCCAGACGTCCACCGGCCCGTCGACGGGGCGCGGCTCCGGGAGCGGCGCGAGCTGCCAGGCTTCCCCTCCGGGCGCCCCGAGGCGGAAGGCGAGATTCGCGTTCGCCACGCGGACGCGTCCATCGGCCTCGGTGAGCAGGTCGTCGACGCGCGACAGCTCCACCTCGGCGCGGAGGAGCTCGGAGCGGACGAGCATTCCCTGCTCGACGTAGTTTCGCGCCAGCGCGACGTGCGCGGCGACCGTCTCGCGCGCCTTCTGCAGGAGGGCGGCGTACTCCTCGGCCTGCGCGACCATCACGTACGCCTCGGCGGCCG
Organism: uncultured Acidobacteriota bacterium; assembly: GCA_963801475.1. Classification (GTDB taxonomy): domain Bacteria; phylum Acidobacteriota; class Thermoanaerobaculia; order UBA5066; family UBA5066; genus DAOMFB01. The sequence continues at coordinate 817,442 of CAWDEX010000001.1, forward strand.
AGAGGGCCGCGGTGTTCCCCGCCCAGTCGGCGGTCTTCCCGGCCGCCTCGGCGGACAGCTTCGCCTGGTCGATCCGGCCCGAGAGCTCGCCGCCCGTGAAAAGGGGGAGGGCGATCTCGGCCCGCGTGATGCCGGCGTTGATCGCCGCAGGGGAGTTCGGGTCGCTCTGGACGAAATCGGGAAACGAGAACGTGCCCTGATTGAGCTTCAGGGCAAAGACCTCGGCGGGATTGTTCGTCCGCGTCCAGAGCGCCGTCAGGTTCAGCGTCGGGAGGCGGAAGCCCCGGGCCTGCGAGACGCGGGCCTCGGCGGCCTGCCGCCGGGCCTGGGCGGCGACGACCTCGCGGGCGTTCTCCCGCGCGCGACGCAGCGTCTCGGCGAGGGTGAGGGGCTCCTCGGCCACGAGGGGGGCGGCCGGTCCCAGGGCCGTGCAGAGGGCGGCGAGGAGGGCGAGCCTTCGGGCGATCGTCATCGGGCCTCCGGGGAGTCTGCTCATGAAGCGAGAGCAAATATAGCTATATAGTTATAAATGTCAAGCGCGACGACGGCGCGGGTCGCGCCGCGGCCCCAAATCGTATTCCATCAGGAGCTTGGCGGCGGAACCCGGGCTCAGGCCGGGTCGTTCAGGAGCGCGCCCAGTCGCTCCATCACGGCGCCTCCGGCCTCCTTGTCGTACGGGCAGGAGTAGAAGTCCCGGAGGTCGAGGGGCCGGTGGATCCGGATGGAGCACTTCCGGAAGAGCTTCCCGGGGAGCTGCTTGTGGAGGAGGAGATGGCGGAAGCCGTCCACCCGGACCGGCACGGCCACGGCCTGCGTCCGGTGGAGGATCTGGGCGATCCCCTTCCGGAGCGGCGCGCCCGGCTGCGTGGTTCCGGCGGGAAAGTGGAGAAGCCACCCGTTCTCGATCGCCTCTTCGACGCGGGCGACCCCCTCGAGGTCCACGGGGCGGTTCACGTCCTTCCCTCCTTCGCGGAACGAGCGCCGGAAGGTCACGCCTCCCGCCTTCGTGAAGAGGACCGTCAGGAGGTTCTTCTTCATCGTCTCTTCCGCCGCCGAGAAGCGGAGGTACGGGTCCTCGAGGTCGAACCCGTGTTTCACGTAGACGAGGTCGAAGAAGGCGAACGCCTCCATGAAGTACGACTGGTGATTCGAAAGGAAGACGACCTTCCGGAGGGGCAGCGCCTCGAGGAGGTCGTCCCCCTCCACCCGGACCTGGTTCAGGAGGCGGAAATAAGGGACCGTGAACCCCATCCCGAAGCTCAGGATCAGGCCGTGCCGGATCCATCGGTCGGCGAAGACCTCGAACGGTCTCTTCACGGTGGGGACGATTCTAGAGGAGCGGCGGGCCGGGGCCGGCTCCCGGGGGAGCCTCCGCCCCGGGGTCATCTTCGGCGGGGTCAGGTCTCATCTATCAATTATACTGGTCGCATGAGCCGACCCCTTCGCCTGGAGTACCCCGGCGCCGTCTGGCATGTCACCTCCCGCGGCAACGAGCGGCGGGAGGTGTTCCGGGACGACGGCGACCGCGAGCGCTACCTCGTGATCCTCGGACGGACGGTGAGCCTCTTCCGCTGGAGACTCCATGCGTACGTCCTGATGGGGAACCACGTCCACCTGCTGGTCGAGACGCCGGAACCGACGCTCTCGCGCGGCATGCGGCAGGTCAACGGACTCTACACGCAGGCATTCAACCGCCGGCATCGGCGCTCGGGCCACCTCTTCCAGGGGCGGTTCAAGGCGGTTCTGGTCGAGAAGGAATCCCACCTTCTCGAACTCTGCCGGTATGTCGTCCTGAACCCGGTCCGGGCGAACGCCGCGCCGTCAGCCCGAGCGTGGCCCTGGAGCAGCTTCGGGGCGACGGCGGGGTTGCGCGAGGCGCCGGAGTGGCTGGAGACGGAGTGGACGCTCCGGCAGTTCGGCGCGTCGCGGCGACAGGCCGTGGAGCGATACCGGGCGTTCGTCGCCGACGGGAAGAAAAGCAGGTACGAGCCGTGGGAGATGGTCCGCGGGCAGATCTACCTGGGATCGGACCAGTTCCTGGCGGGGGTGTGCGGACAGGCGGCCGGGAGACCCCGTGCGAAGGGCGTTCCGCGGCGGCAGCAGCATCCGCTGGAGACGGATCCTGAGAAGGCGGCCCGGAGGCTGGCGGCCGCCCTGGGGACGGCGCTCCCGGAAGTGAACTCGAAGACGCGGACGTTCATTCGCGAACGGCGGCTCCTGGCGTGGGCGCTCCGCCGGCACGGTCTCCTGACGCTCGAGCGGATCGGCGAGGTGTTGAGCGTGGGCCTCGGCCAGGCCTCGGCGCTGGCGCTGGCCGGGGAGGCCGAGGCGGCGAGAAGCCCCGCGAAGGCGCGACTCCTGGAGTCGACGCTGCCCTGATGGATCTCTATAATTGAAAATTGAGACCTGACCCCAATCTCTAGAGGGTGCGGAAGTAGGCGATGGTGGCCTTGAGCCCCTCGTCCAGCGGCACCTTCGGCTCCCAGCCCAGCAGGGTCCGCGCCTTCGTGATGTCGGGGCGGCGCTGCTTCGGGTCGTCGACGGGGAGCGGGCGGCGGACGACCGGCGCCGCCGTGCCCGTCAGCTTCCTGATCGTCTCGGCGAACTCGAGCACCGTCATCTCGGTCGGGTTGCCGACGTTGACCGGGTCCTTGATCGAGGAGCCGAGGAGCCGGACGATGCCGTCGACCAGGTCGGAGACGTAGCAGAACGACCGCGTCTGCGAGCCGTCTCCGAACACGGTGAGGGGCTCGTTCTTCAGTGCCTGCCCGATGAGCGACGGGACGATCCGTCCGTCGTTCGGGCGCATCCGCGGGCCGTAGGTGTTGAAGATCCTGACGATTCGCGTGTCGATGCCGTGGAAGTCGCGGTAGGCGACGGTGATCGCCTCGGCGAAGCGCTTCGCCTCGTCGTAGCAGCCGCGCGGGCCGACGGGGTTCACGTTGCCCCAGTAGCTCTCGGGCTGCGGGTGGACGAGCGGGTCGCCGTAGACCTCGGAGGTGGAGGCGAGGAGGAAGCGCGCCTTCTTCGCCCGCGCGAGGCCGAGGGCCTTGTGGGTTCCGAGGGCGCCGACCTTCAGGGTCTGGATCGGGATCTGGAGGTAGTCGATGGGCGAGGCGGGAGAGGCGAAGTGGAGGATCGCGTCGACGGGGCCGTCGAGGTAGATGTACTCCGTCACGTCGTGGAAGACGAACCGGAACTTCCGGTTCCCGGCCAGGTGCTGGATGTTCCGCTCGTGCCCCGTGACGAGGTTGTCGAGTCCGACGACCTCGTGCCCGTCGGCCAGGAGCCGGTCGGCGAGGTGGCTCCCGAGGAACCCGGCGACGCCCGTGACGACGACGCGCATCATCCGCGCCCCAGCCCCACGTAGTTCCAGCCGAGCTTCCTCATCTCGGCCGGCTCGTAGAGGTTCCTGAGGTCCACGAAGTTCTTCGCCTTCATCGTCCCCTCGAGCTTCGCGAGATCGAGCTTCCGGAACTGGTTCCAGTCGGTCGCCAGGACCAGCGCGTCGGCGCCGCGGACGCAGGCGTAGACCTCGTCGGCCAGCTCGAGGCCCGGCAGCTCCTTCCGGGCGTTTTCCATGGCCGCCGGGTCGTAGGCCACGACCGAGGCGCCCCGGGCGGCGAGGTCGCGGATCAGCTTCAGGCTGGCGCTCTCGCGGATGTCGTCGGTCTCGGGCTTGAAGGCGATGCCGAGGACGGCGACGCGCCTGCCGCGGACGTCCCCGCAGACTTTCTCGACCTTCTCGACCATCCGTGCCTTGACCGCGTCGTTCACCTCGAGGACGGTCTCCATGATCCGGAACGCGTAACCGTTCTTCCGCGCGAGGTCGACGACGGCAGAGGAGTCCTTCGGGAAGCAGGAGCCGCCGTAGCCCGGGCCCGGCAGGAGGAAGGCCGGGGCGATCCGCTTGTCCAGCCCCATGCCGCGGGCCACGTCCTTCACGTCGGCCCCCATCCGCTCGCACATGGCGGCGATCTCGTTGATGAAGGTGATCTTCAAGGCGAGGAAGCCGTTCGAGGCGTACTTGATCAGCTCGGCCGACTCGACGTCGGTCACGACGAAGGGGACGCCCGCCACGATGAGAGGAGAGTAGACGTCCTTCACGATGGCGATCGCCTGCTCGTCGCGCGAGCCGACGACGACCCGGTCGGGGCGCATGAAGTCCTCGATGGCCGATCCCTCCCGGAGGAACTCCGGGTTCGACACGACCGAGAACTTGTGGCCCCGCGGGTTCTTCCGGAGGATCTCCTCGATGTGAGCGCCGGTCCCCGTCGGCACGGTCGACTTCGTCACGACGACCTTGTAGCCGTTCATGTGGGAGGCGATCGACTCGGCGACCTCGAAAATGAAGGAGAGGTCGGGCGACCCGTCGTCCTTCGGCGGCGTCCCGACCGCGATGAAGATGACGAGGGCGCGCTCGACCGACTCCGCCAGCTCCGTCGTGAAGCGGAGCCGCCTGGCCTTCTCGTTCTTGTGGATGATCTCCTCGAGGCCCGGCTCGTAGATGGGGGAGACCCCGTTCTTCAGGAGGGCGATCTTGGCCTCGTCCTTGTCGACGCACGTCACGTCCATGCCGAAGTCGGCCAGGCACGCCCCCGTGACGAGGCCCACGTAGCCCGTCCCGACCATGCAGATGTTCATTGGATCGTCTCTCCTTCGCCCGGCGGGACCGGGCGGGCGGGCGCAGTTTACCGTCGCGCCGCCGCCCGGGCGAGCGCCCGGCGAGCCGGATCAGCCGCGGCGCTTCGGGTCGAAGGGGCGGCGGAAGAGGCCGAAGAGCTCCCGCCGGGAAAGGGGAGGGGCCGGCGCCGCCGGGACGGCGGGAGGCACCGGTGCGCCGGGGACCGCGCCGCTCCCGCGGCGCGCCGTCACGAGGGACGCGACGAGGGTCCCCACCGTGTGAGCGGGTGTCCAGCCGAGCGTCTCCCGCGCGGCGGAAAGCCGGGCGGGGCGCCGGGGCCGGAGACGGCCCGGTGGCGCCGTGACCGTCAGGCGCAGCTCCTTTCCGGCCTCGCGCGCGAGGAGCGCGAGGAGCGTGCGCGGGTTGACGAGGAGCCCGCCGCCGAGGTTGAGAGCGCGGCCGAGGGGGCGGCGCGCAAGGGCGAGGAGGGCGCCGCGGACGACGTCGTCGACGTGGACCACGTCGCGCCAGCCCGACTCCTCGTAGAAGACCGTCTCCCCGCAGAGGATCGCCTCGAGCGCCTCCGACGGAAACCGGCGCGGCGGAAACATGGGGCCCAGGACGTCGAAGACGCGAAGACAGACGAAGGGGAGACCCAGTTCCGAGAGGAGGCGCTCCTCTTCCAGCTTCGCCGCGAGCAAAGGGTCGCCGCCGGCGTCGAGCGGTTCGTCTTCCCCGGCCGGACGTTCCGGAGTCGGCCCCGGGGCGTACAAGCTGCCGTCCGAGAGGTGAAGGAAGAGGCCGGTCCCGGCCGTCCGGGCCGCGAACATCAGGGGCCCGGCCCCGACGCCCGACGGGTCGAAGAGGGCGGCGTTGACGACGGCCGCGGGCCGGTGCCGGGCGAAGAGGTCGGCGAGCGCGGCGGCGTCCGTCAGGTCGACGCGCTCGACGGTGGCGCGCGGGTCCCGTTCGAACGTCTCCGCCCGCCACTCCTTCACCGTCCGGCCGTCGCCGCCGTCGTCGAAGCGATCGGCGACGACGATCTGGTCCGACCCGTCGAGCAGGCCCTTCCCGAGGGCGGCGCCGAGGAGGCCGGCGCCTCCGGCCACGAGGACCCGCATCGTCTCAGCCGGCCGGCGTCGGGGCGGTCGCGGGCCCGGCGGGCGGCGACGTCGGGGCCGGAAGCGGGGGCTTCGCCTCCTCCGCGGCCTTCGTCTCGTGGTAGCGCTTCTCGATTCCCGCCTTCTGCCGGTCGCGGACGAGCCACCTCAGGAACTTCGACTCGTTCACGCCCACCAGGACGTCGTTGATCGCGTCGTAGACGGCCGGGTCGGCGATCAGCCTTCCGGCGGTGCCGTCCGTGGAGTCCAGCTTCGCGGCCACGTTCGCGAGGTGCGCCGAGAGCTTCTTCAGGTCGCCCAGGAACTCCTTCGAGAACTCCTCGTCGCGGACGAGCCGCGGGATCGCTCCCTGGCCCGACGCGAGGTCCTTCGAGAAGGCGGCGAGCGCGTCGGCCGTCGTCTTCACCGAGTCGACCATGGCGAAGAACTTCTTCTTCCCCTCGGGGTCGGAGAGAAGCGCCGGGACGATCCCCTCGCCGCTCGTCGTTCCCTTCTCGACGGCCTGGGCGATCCGGTTCACGGAGGCCACGGCGGAGCGGAGCTCGCGGTCGACCTCGTTCGCGAGGCTCTCGTCCCGGAGGAGCCGGCCGGCCAGCCCCTTCCCCTCCCGGATCTCCTTCAGGACGAGGTTGGCCGAGTCGATCGTCTCGCGGAGCGACTTTCCGAGCGCCTTTCCCTGCGCGCTCTCCGAGGTCATCTCCCCGAGGAACCCTTCCCCCTTCTCGGTCCGCCCGAGGATGTTGCGGAGCGACTTCGAGATGGCGAGGACGTTCTCCACGAGGTCGCCGCCCGAGGCGAGGATCTTGTCCAGCTCGGCGCTCCGGATCGCCCTGATCTCCGAGTCGGGGGGGAGGTCGGGCTGGTCGGGCGAGCCGGGCGAGAGCTCGAGGTACTTGTCGCCGAGGAGGCCGATCGTCCGGATCTCCACCTTGCTGTCGGCCTTGATGAGGTGCTGGTAGCGTCGCTCGATGTCGAAATAGATCGTCAGGTCCTGCCCCGGCTTCTTCGGCACCTCGATGTCGTGGACGGCGCCGACGACGACCCCCGTCAGCCGCACCTGGTTCCCGGCGACGACCCCCTGCGAATTCGGGAAGCGGGCGTAGTAGGTCGATCGGGCGATGAAGAAGCCGCGCTTGCCGCCGATCGTCAGGATGGCCCCGGCGAAGAGGATGAGCGCGGCGAAGACGATGATCCCGACGCGGGACCGGGTGCGGGCGTCAGCCCTCATTGACGATCTCCTCGGCGGCGAGGAAGGCCCGGAGGTCGGCGACCTCCGAGGTCTTCGCCTCGTCGGGCGTGCCGATGAAGGCGAAACGCCCGTTCTTCAGGAAGGCGATCCGGTCGGCGACGAAGAGCGCCGACGTGATGTCGTGGGTCACGACGACGGACGTCGTCTTGAGGCGGCTGTTGAGGTCGGCGATGAGCCGGTTGATCGTCATGGCGGTGACCGGGTCGAGCCCGGTCGTCGGCTCGTCGTAGAGGAGGACGTCGGGCTTCAGGGACACGGTACGCGCCAGCGAGACCCGCTTCTTCATGCCGCCCGAGAGGGACGAGGGGAGGAGGCGCGCCACGTCCCGCCCGAGGTTCACGTAGCCGAGGACCTCGTAGACCCGCTCGGCCACCTTCTCCTCGGACAGGTCGGGCTTGTGCTCCCGGAGGGCGAAGGCCACGTTCTCGAAGACCGTCATCGAATCGAAGAGGGCGCCCCCCTGGAAGAGCATCCCCACCTTGCGGCGCACCGGGCCGAGCTCCTCCTCGTCGAATCGGGAGATGTCGACGCCGTCCACGAGGACCTGCCCCTCGTCGGGGTGGTCGAGTCCGTTCATCTGCCGGAGGGAGACCGACTTGCCCGACCCGGAGCCGCCGAGGATGACGAGGACCTCCCCCCGGCGGACCACGAGGTCGACGCGGTCGAGGACCTTCTTCGACCCGAACGTCTTCGAGACGCCCCGGAACTCGACGACCGGCAGCGTCCCGTCGCGCTCCAGGTCCTCGCGGAGGACACGCATGACGAGGGTCTCTGAGATCGTCAATTGAGACCCCACGGGAGAGAGAGGAAGATCTTCGTCAGGAAGAAGTCGGTCGCGAGGACGGAAATGGAGGCGATGACGACGGAGATCGTGGTCGCCCGGCCGACCCCGTCGGCGCCCCCCGTGGCGTTGAGGCCGTTGTAACAGCCGATCATCGCGATCTCGAAGCCGAAGAAGGGCGTCTTGAAGAGGCCGTGGAGGATGTCGTTGGACCTCAGGGTCTGCGTCACGGTGGAGAGGTAGAAGCTGGCGCCGATCTTCACCTCGACGACCGCGATGAAGAGGCCGCCCACCACCCCGAGGAAGTCGGTCATGATCGTCAGGAGGGGGAGCATCGCGGTCACCGCGACGACGCGCGGAAGGACGAGCTTCCGGACGGGGGAGGCGCCGAGGGCCCGGAGGGCGTCCACCTGCTCCGTGACGGCCATGGTCCCCAGCTCGGCGGTGATTCCGGCGCCGCAGCGCGCGGCGACCATGAGGGCCGTCAGGACGGGCCCCAGCTCGCGGCAGACCGAGAGGACGACGACGCGCCCCACGAAGAGCTTCCCGCCGAACTGCGACAGGGCGTAGGCCGTCTGGAGCGCGAGGACCATCCCGGTGAAGAGGGCCGTGAGGTTCGTGATGGCGATGGACTGCACCCCGAGGGCGTCCATCTGCCGGAGGATCTCGCCCGTCTCCCATTTCCAGCGCATTGCCCGGAAGAGCTGCATCCCCATGAGGCCGATGCCTCCGAGGTGCTGCGTCACGCGAAGGAACCAGCGGCGAAGCCGCGGAAGCTTCCAGAAGGGCTCCTTCGCGATGAGGATGGAGGTCGTGGACGAGCTCGGCTCCACGCGCGGATTCTACGGGTCGGCCTCCTTTCGCCCGGTAAACTGGCCTGCGGTGACGCGCCGGGACGAGAGGGACCTTTTCGCGACGATCTGGGGCTGGTTGGTCATCGTCACGACGACTGTCGTCTTCGGGACGCTGGCCCTCCTCACCTCGTGGGTGCCGCCGCGCGGCCGGCTCTTCCTCTTCTGGGCGCGGGCGTGGTCCCGGGCGCTCCTCGTCCTCTGCGGGATTCCGTCCCGGATCGAGGTGTCCGGGGGGGCGGCGGCCGTTCCCCAGGCCGTCTTCATGTCGAACCACGAGTCGCTCGTCGACATCCCGCTCCTCTTCGTCGGGATCCGGCAGGACGTCCGGTTCCTCGCCAAGCGCGTCCTCTTCTTCGTCCCGTTTCTGGGCTGGTCGATGTGGGCGGCGGGCTTCGTCCCGGTGGACCGCCGGCGAACCGAGAAGGCCTCCGACGTCTTCATCACGCTCGAAAAGCGCGTGAAGGCCGGCAACTCGATCCTGGTCTTTCCCGAAGGGACGCGGTCCCGCTCCGGCGGGCTGCAGTCCTTCAAGAGATCCGGCTTCCTCCTGGCCCTCCGGACGGGCCTGCCGATCGTCCCGGTCGCCGTCTCGGGCGCTCGGAACGTCGTCGGCGCCGACTCGCTCTGGATCCGCCGCGTGCCCGTCGTCATCCGGTTCGGCGAGCCGATCCCGACTGCCGGGATGGGAATCGGAGACCAGAAGGCCCTGATGGAGCGGGTGCGGGCGGAGATCCTGCGATTACATCTGTAAGATCCCCGCCTTCGGAGGACGTGCGTGACCCACCCGACCCTGAACGAAGAGACCGCCCTCGAGGCGCTCAAGGCGATCAAGTACCCCGGCTTCTCCCGCGACATCGTGTCGTTCGGGTTCGTGAAGGACCTCGCGGTGGGGGGCGGGAACGTCTCGTTCCGCCTCGCCCTCACGGCCGACGCGCCCGCCGTGGCCGAGCAGATCCGCTCCGAGTGCGAGGCGGCCCTCCGGAGGCTCCCCGGCGTGGCGAGCGTGACGATCTCGGTCCAGGCCGCGCCCCCCCGCCCGCCGGTCATGGCCGCCGGCGGCCCGCCGGAGGCCGCGCTTCTGCCCGGGACGCGCTTCACGATCGCCGTTGCTTCGGGGAAGGGAGGCGTCGGGAAGTCGACGGTCGCCGCGAACCTCGCCCTCGCCCTGGCGAAGAGCGGGCACGACGTGGGGCTTCTCGACCTCGACATCTACGGGCCGTCGCAGCAGATGATGATGGGGATCTCCACGCGCCCCTTCGTGAACGACGAGGAGAAGATCCTCCCGATCGTGAAGCACGGCGTCCGCGTCATGTCGATCGGCTTCCTGATGGACGTCGACACGCCGGTCATCTGGCGCGGGCCGATGATCTACAAGGCGGTCGAGCAGTTCCTCGGCGACGTGGCGTGGGGACAGCAGGACTTCCTCGTGATCGACCTCCCGCCGGGAACCGGCGACGCCCAGCTGACGCTGACGCAGAAGGTGGCCCTCACGGGAGCGGTCATCGTCACGACACCGCAGGACGTGGCCCTCATCGACGCGCGGAAGGGGCTGGCGATGTTCCAGAAGGTGAACGTCGACGTCCTCGGCGTCGTCGAGAACATGAGCTACTACGAGTGCCCGAAGTGCGGGAACCGCGAAGAGATCTTCAAGCACGGAGGGGGGAAGAAGACGGCTGACGAGCTCGGGGTTCCCTTCCTCGGCGAGATCCCGCTCGATCCCCGCGTGGCGGCGCAGGGCGATGCCGGCACGCCGATCGTCGTCGCCGACCCCCACTCCGTCGTCTCGAAGGCCTTCTTCCGCCTCGCCGCGCAGGTCGCGAAGGCCGTCGGGGCGTGAGAGGCCGTTACAGGCTCGCCGCCTCGGCCCGAAGCCTGATGGCCCGGAGCCACATGCGCCGGATGAAGGCGCTTCCCGGGTAGATGACCCGCCAGTAGACGGCGAAGCGGCGCCGCGTGTCGGGGTCGGTCGCGTGGACCCGGGTCTCCGTCGTCAGGAGGCAGGCGTCCCCCCCTCGGTCCTCGACCAGGAAGTTCATCGTCGCCTTGGCGAAGCCGGGCGATTCGAGGGCGCGAAACCGCTCCGGAGTCGGCGTCGCGCCGTAACGAACGTCTTTCGGCGCGAGGACGACCGTTCCGACGACGATCTCGCGCCCCGGCTCCTCGGCCAGGAGAACGAAGGACGTCCGCGTGGCCACCTCGAGGAGGGGGAGACCTTCCGGGGCGTTCAGGATGCCCTCGGGGCCCCCCCGGCCCAGCCGCCGGATCCACGTCAGGGCCCGGAAGTAGGAGATCTCGTCGGCCGTCACGCTCTTGACGGCTTCCCAGACGAGTTCCTTTGGCGCCTCGACGCGAACGGTATGTCGCTCGCTGAACTCGAAGTCGGGGGAGAAATCGTCGAGGCGTGTCCGGGGCTCCTCGATCCGACGTTCATCCGGTGGCCTCAGGATCGCCACGGTCGAGAGCACGAGACCGACTGCGAACAGAGCCCCGGCCGTCGTCCGGGTGCGGACTCCGGGAAGCCCGAGAGACCTGACGAGGAGCGTGATTCCGGCGAGCGCCACGATCAGGCCGAGATAGAAGAGAGCGGCAGGGAGAATTCCCCATTCCTCCGTCGGCGAAGTGTAGGCTCAACGCCACGCTTGGAGGAGGAATCGCATGCCAGGGACCTACAAGAAGATCGAAGTCGTCGGAACGTCGTCCGTCAGCTTTGCCGAGGCGGTGAAGTCGGCCGTCCAGCAGGCATCGAAGAGCGTCCGCCACATGGACTGGTTCGAGGTCGTGGAGATGCGGGGCCGCATCAAGGAGGGCGAGGTGACCGAGTTCCAGGCGACGCTCCGGATCGGCTTCAAGCTGGAGGGCTGAACGGTCCCGGGCGGGGTCGCCCGGCCTGGCGCCCGGATCGGTACGGCTCCCGTCGGTCGTCGTGATCGACCCGGAGTCTGTCGCCTCGAGGCCTTCGTCCGTCTCGCCGGCCGGGTCGCGAAGGCCGTCAGGGCGTGACCCGGTAGATACTCCGGAATTGAGACCCGTTCGCAACCTTGCCTTCAGGATCCGTGCGGCGCGGCGTGAAGAGAAGACTGCTTCTTCCGGGGAGTTCTTATCTTCGAAACCGCGCGACCGCACCTCTCGAAGCCGGCCTTGGCCCTTGGGCTTGCCGGGGTCCTCGTAGGTCTCGCAGGCTATGGGATCGCCGAGAGGATCGAGAGGACCAATGCCCGTTCCGCCTTCGAGGCAGACCTCAAGGAGCACGCCTTTTCGGTCCAGGTCCCGTTCGTGCGGGCCGCCGCAGCGGGCGCGGGGACCTTCTTCGTCTACGAGCTCCTTCTCGCGCTGGCTTTCTCGTGGTTCGACGGCTCAGGCCAACGGGCACGCCGTGCCGAGGCCGAGCTGATCCGGTCCGTGATTTCGAGCATGCGCGAAGGAGTCGTCGTCGCCGACGCGAAAGGCGAGTTCGTCGTGATCAACGACGCTGCCAGGCGGATGGTCGGCGGGGGGCCGTCCCGCGTAACTCCGGCCGAGTGGTCCCAGGCGTTCGGGCTCTACATACCGGGCACCGACAGGCTCTTCCCTGCAGATGAGCTTCCACTGGCGCGGGCCCTCCGGGGCGAGGAGGTCACCGAGACAGAGATCCAGGTCCGAAACGCGTACCTCGGAGCCGAAACCTGGATTGGCGCGACCGCCTCTCCCTTGAGGGATGACGGGGGCCGCTTTCTCGGCGGCGTCACGATGATTCGCGACCTCACGGAGAAGAAGCGGGCCGGGGAGCTGACGGAGCGGCTTTCCAGCGCCGTCGAGCAGACCGCCGACAGTGTCTTCATCACCGACAGGCGCGGTGTCATCGAGTACGTCAACCCCGCCTTCGAGGCGACGACCGGCTTCTCCCGGACGGAGGCGATCGGAAACACCCCCCGGATCATGAGGTCGGGCAGCCATCCGCCCGAGTTCTACGCCGCGATGTGGTCGACCATTCTCGGCGGAGCCGTGTTCAAGGGCTCGGTGATCAACCGCAAGAAAGGCGGGGAGGTCTTCGTCTCAGAGCAGACGATCACGCCGATGCGGGACAGCCGGACCGGGCAGCTCACCCACTTCGTCTCGGTCCTGCGAGACCTCACCAATCGCCTCAAGGTCGCAGAGAACGCCATCGAGCAGAGGCTGGCGGGATCCGTGCAGCAGCGCCTGTTTCCCCGGGCGCAACCGCGGTCTCCGGGGCTCGAGATCGCGGGCGCCTTCATACCGGCCCAGGAGACCTTCGGCGACTACTACGACTTCATTCCCCTGCCCGACGGCAATTTGATGTTCGTCGTCGCCGACGTCTGCGGACACGGTATGAGCGCGGCCCTGATCATGGTCCAGACCCGTGCCTACCTGCGTTCGCTGGCGCGTACCGGCATGGAGATCCTGAGCATCGTCGCGGAGCTGAACCGGTTCCTTCTCGAAGACCTCGAGGAGAACCGCTTCGTCACCATGATGCTCGGAATCCCCAACGCCAGGTCCGGTGCTTTAGTGTGGGCCAACATGGGGCACCCCAAAGGCCTCCTGCTCGACGCCACGGGCGCGGTGCTTGACGTGGTCAGGGCGAACCTCCGGGCGCCGGCCGAGACCGTCTTGCAGCGGGTCATGGAGGCGGCGCTGGCCCACGCGAGCGGGCAGCATCAGGCCGACGACGTGACCGCCGTGTTCATCAGGCGCAGCCTCGTCGGAACCGGGTCCCACGATCTCGCCTCTTGAATCGCACACGAAGGCGAGACGGGACCTCACGTCCCGATCCGCTCGATCCGGAGGATCGGGCCGTCCGCCGCGGTCCCGTCCCGGAGATCGACGCCGGCGAAGACGGCCCACGCGTGGTCTCCCTTCGGATCGAGGAGCGCCTGCGTGACCTCCCAGCGGCGGGGGCCCGCGGGTCTCAGGTTCGTCCAGTGGTGGAGCCGCGCCTCGGCCCCCGAGACGAGCTCGCCGTACTCCTGGAAGAACGGGGCCATCGCGCTCTCGAAACGCTCCGCGTCCCAGCGGATCCCGGCCTCCTTCGCGGCCTCGTCGGTCTCCGGCCTCTGCCAGACGCGCTCGGCCGCCTCCTCCCAGTCCCTCGCCGCGAGGGCGCGGACGAGGAGATGCATCTCCGCCCGCACCCTCGCCGCGAAGACCTTCGGATTCGAGAGGAGCTCCGCGAGCCACACGGCATCCTTCCGGGCTTCCGGCTTTCGGGCCTCCTTCAGCCGGAGCTCCGGATGGCGAAGGCTCTCCCACTCCTCGAGGAGGCTCGCGTCCGTCTCGCCGACGAGCGACCGGAAGAATCCGAGCGCGTCCCAGAGCGCATCGGTCTTCGCGGCCTCGGGGGTCGTCTGGTCCAGGGTCTTGTAGAGCTGCGAGAGGTACCGGAGGAGCACGCCCTCGCTTCTCTCCAGGCCGTAGCTCTTCACGTAGTCCGAAAAGCCGCTGAACGTCTCGAACATCTCGCGGCCGATCGACTTCGGGCTCACGTCAGACCCGGCGGTCCACGGGTGCGCGGCGCGGAACTGGTTGAAGGCGCCGTAGAGAAAGTCGGCAAGCGGCCTGGGGTGGGTGACCTCCTCGAGACGCTCCATCCGCTCCTCGTACGGAACGCCCTCGGCCTTGAGCTCCGCGATGAGCTTTCCCTTGGCCCGGTCGACCTGTTTCCTCAGGATCACGTCCGGGTCTTCCAGGATCGACTCCACGACGCTGAGGACGTCCACGGCGTACGTCGGGGAGGCCGGGTCCAGCTCTTCGAGGACCGCAATGGCGAAGAGAGAGAGAGCCTGGTGCAGCGAGAAATCCCATTGCAGGTCCTCGGCCACGACGACCCGCCAGGGCCTCTCGGGCGCGAGGCCGATGATCCCCGCCCGGTAGAGCGACCGCACGAGGAGAGCCGCGTGCTTCACCAGACCCGCCTTCGCGCGCTCGTCCTCGTGGCACCGCGCGACGAGGGAGCGCAACGACGAGAAGTTGCGAAGACCCGGCCCGGGGGGGCCGGGGGGCGCGGCCTCGGAGCGCCCCCCGAATATCGCGTCGCGCTGAAGAAGGTCCAGCACCATTCCATGCGTCAGCCGGAACCGTGACTTCATCGTCTCCGGCGGGCGCGAGATCAGCTTCTGGAACGTCTCGACCGTCCAGGACACCTCGCCCCGGGCGGGGCCCTTGAACGTCCGCGAGCTCTTCTTTCCCGAGGCGTCCGCTTTCTTCTCCGCCTGCCTCTTGTCGACGATGTGCTCGGGCGCCTGGGCGACGACGCTCCCGCGGTCGTCGAACCCGCGCCGCCCCGCCCGTCCCGAGATCTGCTTGAAGTCCCGGACGGAGAGGAGTCCCACCTTCGTCCCGTCGAACTTCGCGAGCCTGGCGAAGAGGACCGTCCGGATCGGGATGTTCACGCCGACGCCCAGGGTGTCGGTGCCGCAGATGACGTGGAGGAGCCCCTTCTGGGCGAGCTGCTCCACGAGGAGGCGGTACTTCGGCAGGAGCCCGGCATGGTGGACCCCGATGCCGAACGAGAGAAATCTCCGGAACTCCTTGCCGTAGGGGGTCGTGAGGCGCCTCTCTCCCACGATCTTCCGGATCTCCTCCCGCTCTTCCTTGCTCCCGATCTTCACGCTCGTGAGCGACTGCGCGAGCTCCGCGCACTCCCTCTGCGTGAAGTTCACGACGTAGACGGGGCTCTTCTTCTGCGCGAGGAGGTCCTCGATCGTCTCGTGGAGCGGCGTCTCGCGATACTCGTAGTCGAGCGGCACGGGACGGTCCTCGGAGGAGACGGTCGCGACCGCGCGCCCCGTGAAGGCCGTGAGGCGCTCGCCGATCGCGCTCGTGTCCCCGAGCGTCGCCGACATGAGGAGGAACTGCGTCCGCGGCAGCACCAGGAGCGGAACCTGCCAGGCCACGCCGCGCTCCCGGTCCCCGTAGTAATGGAACTCGTCCATCACGACGTACGGGGCGGCGAGGTCCTCCCCGAGCCGGAGCGCCATGTTCGACAGGACCTCCGCCGTGCAACAGACGACACCCGCCTCCGCGTTGATGCTCGCGTCGCCGGTCAGCATCCCGACGTTCTCGGGGCCGAACTCCTCGCAGAGGGAGAAGAACTTCTCGCTCGCGAGGGCCTTGATCGGGCTCGTGTAGAAGGACACCCGCCCCTCGCAGACCGCCTTGAAGTGCAGGCCCAGGGCGACGAGAGACTTGCCGGAGCCCGTGGGCGTCGCGAGGATGACGTGCTTCCCGGCCATGATCTCGAGGAGCGCCTCCTCCTGGGCCGGGTAGAGCGTGAAGCCGCTGGCGGAGACCCAGTCGAGGAAGAGCCCCAGGATCTCGTCGGCGTCCGTCGTCCCCGAGGGCGGGATCCGGTCCGCGAGAGGAGCGTCATTCGGCATGCGAGGCCATTGTTCCACGCAGAGCGCGTGACATCGGGCTCTCCTCCTGGCGTTGACGGGGTCGGACAAGGGTGGGTGACCAAGCCTCTCCGACTTTCGAGTAGAAACCTGTCCCTGCGAGGTCGTCCCGGGGACTAGAATTCTCCCAGTGACACGACCCTGACGGGCCGCGGGAACGAGCGCCGCCGCGACTTGGGGGGCACGACCTCGCCCTTTCCAACGACCCAGGGAGGCAGCCACGATGGGTCTCTCAGTCGGAAAGGGGTCTGCTCCCTGCGGGGCCGGCAGGCGGAAACGCGTCCAACCGAAGGGAAGGCGTCCCAGGAGACGCGACGAGTACGGTCCCGGATTCCGCTCCCTCGCCGTCCTGGCGCTCGCCTTTCTGATCCTCCCCGGCCTCGCCCTCGGGCAGGCGCAGACGGGGAACGTCTACGCCCGCGCCACGGACGACGGGGGCCAGCCGCTCCCGGGCGCCACCGTGACCTTGTCGGGGATCGGCGCCCCTGTGACCCGCCCGACCAACGAGAACGGGGAGGTCCGGTTCCTGAGCCTCTCGCCCGGCGTCTACGCCCTCAGCTTCGTCCTGCCCGGCTTCACCACGGTCGACCGGAAGAACGTGACCGTGGCCGTCGCCCAGAACACCGGGATCGACGTGACCATGAGGCTGGCCGCCGTCAAGGAGGACATCGTCGTCACCGGCGAAAGCCCTCTCCTCGACACGCGGAAGAGCGGGACCTCGACAGTCGCCTCCCGGGTCGAGCTGGATAACGTCCCGACGGCCCGCGACCCGTGGGTGATCCTTCAGACCGTTCCCGGCGTCCAGATCGACCGGCTCAACGTCGGCGGGAACTACAGCGGTCAGCAGTCCATCTATTTCGGCAAGGGGGACGCTCGCTACAACAATACGTACAACATGGACGGGGTGAACATCACCGACATGGTCTCCACGGGCTCCACGACGTCCTACTACGACTTCGACTCTTTCGCCGAGTTGCAGATGACGATCGGCGGCGCCGATGCCTCGGTCCAGACGCCGGGCGTCCAGCTCAACATGGTGACCAAGCGGGGGGCGAACGACGTCCACGGCTCGGCGCGCATTTTCGGAACTGACAGGAAGCTCCAGGCCGACAACATCTCCGAGGAGCTGGCGAACCAGCTCTCGGCCTCGGGGCAGGAGGCCGTCGGGGACCAGATCGACACCATCCAGGACTACGGGGTGGAGGTCGGCGGGCCGCTCCTGAAAGACAAACTCTGGCTGTGGGGCGCCTACGCCCGGAACCAGATCGACAAGATCACCTCCGCCGGCTATCCCAACAACACGACGCTGGAGAACATCAACGCCAAGCTGAACGCGCAGGTCATTCCGGAGAACACGTTCTCGGCCGTCTACCAATGGGGCGAGAAGTCGCAGAAGAACCGCGGCGTGGGACCGTTCGTGACGCCCGAGGCCTCGGTCGACCAGAGCGGTCCGGCCAAGATCTACAAGATCGAAGACACGCAGGTCTTCAGCGCGGACCTTTTCGCCACGGCCAGCCTCGCCCGGGTGATCGGGGAATTTCGACTCCTGTCCGTAGGTCAGGGGCAGGCCTTTCAGGACGAGAACAAAGTCTGGCACGGCGGCACCGGGAGTAGCACCGCAAGCCGGCCGCAGACGCAAGTCTCCGTCGCTCCCTCCTTTTTTCTGCGGACCGGCAACGTCGGGCACGAGCTGAAGGCAGGCTTCACGTACCGCCACACGCCGGTCTCGTCGTGGAGCACCTGGCCGATCATCGGCCAGGCGCCGGGGATCTACGCCGACGGTGCCGTAGCCGGCTTCACGCGCGAGACACGCCCGCACTATGAGCAGAGGTACCTCTCGGCCTTCCTCGCCGACACGCTGACGTCCGGCCGTGTCACGTTGAACCTCGGCCTCCGTTACGACCACCAGCAGGGGAAGAACCTCCCTACGACTCTGGGCTGCTGCTCGTGGCTGGACGACTTTCCCGAAGTGCCGATGAGGTCCGTGAGCCTGGAGGGGAACGACGGCCCTTCGTGGAACGATCTCTCGCCGCGAGTCGGCCTGACGGTGACGCTCGGAGAGCAGAGAAAGACCCTCGTGAAGGCGAGCTATGCCCGGTTCGTGGATCAGCTCGGCGGCACCATCACATCCTGGAACTCGGCAGCACCGTTCTCCGCCTCGAGCCTCTACTATTACTGGAACGATACGAACCACAACAACATCGTCGATCCCGGCGAGGTCGACTTCCAGACGGGGGTCATCGGGAGCTCCTACGTAGACCCGGCCAACCCGAACTCCCCCGCGGCGCTGAACCAGACGGACCCGAACCTCCGATCTACGAAGACGGACGAATTCCTGCTCAGCGTCGAGCACGAGGTGCTGCCGGCGTTCGTCGTCTCTCTCACCGGGACATACCGCCATTTCGATGGCTACCCTGGAGGAGGCCAGTACGCCCCGGCGACTCCCGATTTCAGCAGCGTCCTGACGACGGCCGAATACACGTGCGTGCCGGCGGGTCCCTTCCCCCTGCCCGATGGCACTCCCGCCACCTTCAGACGATGCAACCCGAAACCCGGCGTGGCCGGCGAGGGCCGGCTGCTCAGGAACCGCCCGGGCTACTCGCAGCGGTACTGGGGGATCGACGTCTCGGGGACGAAGCGCTACTCGGACCGGTGGATGGCGCGGTTCAACCTCACCGTGTCGAGCCTGAAGCAGTACCGCCTCGCCGAAGGGGAGATAGACCCGTCGAATCTGGCCGGCGGCACCGAGGAGGACGGTGGCCTGGTCATGGTCGGGTCGCCGTTCAGGAACGCCAAAACCTGGGTCAGCGCCCGTTGGCAGGGGACGCTCTCCGGAATGTACACGCTCCCATGGGACTTCAACGTCTCGACGAGCCTCTATGCCCGCGACGGCTATCCGCTCCCCTACTTCCGACAGGTCTTCTACCCTAACGCCCCCGGCTACGCGCAGATCAAGCCGTACGCGCTGACAGGAGCCGACGCCTACCGCCTCCCGGCGGTTTTCGAGTGGGACGTGGGGCTCTCGAAGGTCGTCAATGTGGGGACGCTCGCGGTCACGTTGACGGCAGACGCCTTCAACGTCCTCAACAGAAACACCGTTCTCGGTCGATCGGTTCGCCTCCTCTCGACGTACGGGCCGGACGGCACGATCAACCGGAACCCGGGCGACAACGCGATCACCGAGATCCAGTCGCCCCGCATCCTGCGTTTCGGGGCTCGGCTCAGCTTCTGATGTCCGAGAGCCGATGAGCCTCGCTGCGGGAACGAAGCTCGGACCGTATGAGGTTCTGAGCCCCCTCGGTGCGGGCGGCATGGGCGAGGTTTACCGCGCGAAGGACACGAAGCTCGGCAGGGAGGTGGCGCTGAAGGTCCTCCCTGAACAGTTCTTCGAAAACAGGGAGAACATCGCTCGTTTCGAGCGCGAGGCGAAGTCGCTCGCCGCGGTCACCCATCCGAACATCGCGGTCCTCTATTCGTTCGAAGAGGTCTCCGGCCGGTACCTCCTCGTCCAGGAGCTTCTGGAGGGCGAAACGCTGCGTGGATCCCTGGCCAGGGGACCTCTTCCGCTCCGCAAGGCTCTCGACGTCGGTCTGCAGGTGGCCGAAGGCCTCGCGGCGGCGCACGGGAAGGGGATCGTCCACCGCGACGTGAAGCCTGAGAACATCTTCCTGACGAAGGACGGCCACGCCAAGCTCCTCGACTTCGGCCTCGCCCGGCACGACGTCACACGGCACGATCCGGCCGACACCCGTTCTCCCACGTTGGCGGCGCCGAGCGAAGCAGGGGTCGTCCTGGGCACCGTGGCCTATATGTCGCCGGAGCAGGCGCGGGGGGAGACGGTCGACTTCCGGAGCGACCAGTTCTCGCTCGGCGTCGTCCTCTACGAGATGCTGATGGGGAAACGCCCCTTCGTCGGAACCTCGGCCGTCGAGACGATGGCGGCCATCATCCGGGACGAGCCCGGGCCGCTGACGAAGGTCGACCCGAAGCTCCCGGCCCAGGTCGGCTGGCTCGTCCAGCGCCTTCTTTCGAAGGATCCGGAGGAGCGTTACTCCTCGACCAGAGACCTCGCGAAGGAGCTGCAGAACCTCCGGGCACACCTTTCGGAGGCCGTCAGCGCGGCGGACGTCGCGCCCGGCGATACGCCTCGTCTTCGGCGCCGAGTTCCCTACTGGGCGCTTGCGGCTGTCGCCGCCCTTGCCGTCGCGCTCAGTCTCTTTCTGGGTATCCGTCTTGTTCGATCCGGTCCTCGTGCAGCCCCTCCCCTAAACCTCACGCTCTCTTTCCCGCTCGACGCCGCGCCGTACACGGACAACACGAATCCGCTCGCCCTCACGACCGACGGGAAGACCCTCGTCTATGTAAGACAAGGCGGCGGCAGGGGGATGCTCTTCGTCCGCCGGCTCGACCGCGACGAGATCAGGCCGATCCCGGGGACCGAGGGGGCACGCCAGCCCTTCATTTCCCCGGACGGTCATGAGGTCGGCTTCTTCGATATCTTCGCCGAAGGAAAGCTGAAGAAGGTGGCGCTCGCCGGCGGCTCGCCGGTGACGCTGTGCGATGCTCCGCTTCCCCGCGGTGGAAGCTGGGGAGCGAACGGAACGATCGTCTTCGCGCCAAGCGCGATGTCAGGTCTCTGGCGCATCCCCGCATCGGGCGGAGAGCCCCGGAGGGTGACGACTCCGGACGCCGCGAAGGGCGAGAGACACTACTTTCCGCAGCTTCTCCCGGACGGAGAGCACGTCCTCTTCGATCTCTGGGGCCTGGGTCGGACGGGCCGGATCGCGGTCGTATCGCTCCGGACAGGCGAGCAGCGGATTCTCGTGGAGGACGCCGCGTACCCCCGGTATCTCCCGACGGGACACCTCGTCTTCAACCGCCCCGGGTCGCTCTTCGCTGTCCCGTTCAGCCTGAAACGTCTCGAAACCTCCGGCCCGCTCTTACCGCTCCTCGACGATCTGACGACGAATACCGCCGGAGTGCGGGCTGCCGAGTACGCCTTCTCGCAGGAAGGGACGCTCGTCTACGTACCGACCCTGCAGCTTCGGCGGACGCTCGTCTGGGTGGACCGGAAAGGCGCGACGGAACAGATTCCTTTCCCGCCCGGAGGCTACGAGGCGGTCGCCCTTTCGCCTGACGGAGGGCGGCTCGCGGCACAAACCGTTGAAAAGGGCGAAAGAACGGCGCTTCTGTTCGGCGACTTCGCCCGGGGGACGCTCACCCGTTCCACGGCGGAAGGAGACATTCAAATTCTGGCCTGGGCTCCGGACGGAACGCGGGTTGCGTTCGCGTTCGGCCCTGGCAGAAAGGTGAGAAACGCTTTCTGGCAGAGTGCCGACGGGAGCACGCCGCCCGAGCGCCTCACGAGCGAGTCGGTGCTGCAGCAAGAAGGGCCGAGTTCCTTCTCACCCGACGGCAGCCTTCTGCTCGTCACGGTGTTCAACTTCGCCGACTCCAGCCCTGCAAGTACGGGCTACGACATTTTCGTCCTTTCGCTCAGAGGAGAGAGGAAGCTGCGTCCCTTCCTCCAGACGAAGTTCCAGGAAGGCGACGCTCGCTTTTCGCCTGACGGTCGATGGGTCGCTCATGTCTCGAACGAGTCGGGGCGCCTGGAGGTCTTCGTCCGGCCGTTTCCGGGACCGGGCGCCGTGTGGCAGATTTCGACCGAAGGAGGGAGCGATCCGCGCTGGTCTCGGAGCGGCCGCGAGCTTTACTACCGTCATGGGGACAAGATGCTGATGGTCGACGTCGAGACGAAGCCGACGTTTCGCCCCGGCCGCCCGCGGACGCTCTTCGAGGGGCGTTTTCTCGACAGCTACGACGTTTCGCCCGACGGAGCGCGTTTCCTCATGATCAAGGAGGACGCTGCCGAATTGGGTCCGGCGCACGTCAAGGTCGTCCTGAACTGGTTCGAGGAGGTGAAGCGGCGGGTGCCGGGGGCGAGGTGAGCTGAAGGGGCGTCTCCCTTCATCGTCGGAGACCGTCGTCCTCCCCGTCGTCGTCGGAGCCGTCCCGGAGGCCGCCGTGGACGCGGCCGGACTGCCGACGGGCGATTCGGCCGACTTGACAGCGGGGAGGGGCCTGTCGATAATTCATCTCCATATACTCATATAAGAAAGAAGGGAACGGTCATGGCGAAATGCGAGAAGACGGAAAAGTGCCAGTTCTTCAACGACAAGATGGAGAACATGCCCCCGGCGTCGCCGGCGATGAAGGTGTCCTTCTGCGAGACGGACAAGGAGGGCTGCGCCCGCTACATGGTGAGCACGGCGGGCCACAGCGTCCCACCGGACCTCTTTCCGCACATGGCCGATCGGGCGAAGGGGATCCTGGGACGGGCGTAGTCAGCGCGCCCTGAGGATCGTCCGGGCGAGGCCGCGACGGCCTCGACCCGGGCGAGCCGTCGCGAAGCTCAGACGGCGACGATCTCGATCGCCGGGGCCTCGCTGAGGTGCTTCTTCACCGTGCACTGGTCGGCGGCCCGGACGATCGCCGTCCGGTATTTCTCCGGAAAGCCCGGCGGGAGCTCCATCTCGAGCCGGATCCTGGCGATCAGCTTCGTGGCCGGGCTCCGCTCCCACGTCATCGAGATCCCGAGCCCGTCGCTCGGGATCTTCCTTTCCTGGCAGAAACGGAGCGCGTAGTAACCGGCGCAGGCGCCGATCGACGCGAGAAAGAGGTCGAACGGCGACGGCGCCGTCCCTCCGCCGCCCTGCGTCTCCGGTTGGTCGGTCCGGATCGTCGTTCCCCCGAGGTGCGCCTCGACGGCGACGCCGCCCGGAAAGGTGATCTCCATGCCGTGAGTCATCGTACGTCCTCCCGCTTCGTGCCGGCGCGGCCGCGGATCGCGCTTCGCGGCCGAAGTTCCATGATAACCAGATGACTATATCACGATTGAACGAATAATACGGAGCCCGCGGAGGCGAATTCGCACGGTCCGTTGCGCAGAACCGGCGCCCGGTTCTCTGCGGACTGAATTGGCTACCAGCCGATCCCGTAATCCTCGCCGTGGTCGCTGGAGGCGCCCCACATCGTGCCGTGGACGCGGTCGATGAAGATGGCGTTGATGGGGCCGGAGGTCTTGGCGCGGACGTCGAGCCGGTAGCCCATCTTGACGAGCTGGTCCCGGACCCAGGGGGGCGTCGATGCGTGGATCATCAGGTACCCCGGTTTCGCCTCGTGGGCACCGAAGGAGCTTCGCATTTGCTCGCTGTTGACGTTCGCGGCCTCCGAGGCCTCCTGGGGGGTCATCCCGAACTCGACGATGTTCAGGAAGAACTGGAGGAGGTTCTGGTCCTGTGAGTCGCCCCCCTGGACGGAGAAGCAGAGATAGGGCTTCCCGTCCTTGAGCGCCAGCGTCGGCGTTAGCGTGACGCGCGGGTGCTTGCCGGGTGCGAGGACGTTGAACGGGTTTTCCGCCGGGTCGAGGACGAAGCTCTGCAGGCGCTGGCTCATCCCGATGCCGGTCTTTCCGGCGACGACCGCCGGGATCCAGCCGCCGCTCGGCGTGACGGAGACGACCCACCCCTCTGCATCCGCCGCCTCGACGGAAGTGGTTCCGGCGTAGAACTCCTCTTCGAACGTGCGGAGCCCCGCCGAGTCGGGAGCGGCCGCCCGGGCCCTGGCGGGGACGGTCTTCCACTTCGCGAGGAGGTCGAGATACGGGTTCTTATCCCCCTGGAATGGATAGGGGTCGCCCGGCTTCACGTCCGGGTCGTTCTTCGTCCAGTCGATCGCGGCGGCCCGCTGTCTCGCGTACTCCTTCGAGAGGAGGCCTTTCACCGGCTCCGCGGGAGGGAAGTACGGGTCGCCGTAGTAGAAGTCGCGGTCGGCGAAGGCGAGGTTCATCGTTTGGTACAGCGCGTGGATGTATCGGGCGCTGTCGTAGCCCATCCCCTTGAGGTCCATCCCCTCGAGGATGTTCAGGGCCTGGAGCATCGCGGGCCCCTGCGTCCAGACGTCGAGCTTGTAGACGTCGATCCCCTTGTAGGTCGTCTTGACCGGCTCTTCGAGACGGACCTTCCAGTTCGCGAGATCCTCGAGCGTGACGAGGCCGCCGACTTCCTGCGAGCCGCGGACGAACGCGCGCGCGACGTCGCCTCGGTAGAAGCGCTCGTAGGCGGCGAGGATCGCCTCCTTCCGGCTCTTCCCGGCGGCGAGGGCCTGCTTCTCGGCCTCGACGAGCTTCCGGAGCGTCGCGGCGAGGTCGGGCTGCCGGAAGATCTCGCCGGCCTCCGGCGGCCTGTCGCCGGGGCGGGGGAGGAGGACCCGGCGCGAGTCGGGCCACTTCAGCAGCCAGTCTCGCTGACGCGCCACGGTCGAGACGTGCTGCTGCTCCACGGCGTAACCGTCGGCCATCTCGATCGACGGGGCGAGGACGTCGGCCAGCGACAGACGGCCCCACTCGGCGAGCATCACCATGATCCCGCCGGGCGTTCCGGGGGTCACGGCGGAGAGCGGCCCGTACTCCGGCGGGTAGGCCATTCCCTTCGATCGGAAGAACTCCGGCGTCGCCCCGGTCGGCGCCACTCCGAGCGCGTTGACGCCGACGACCTTGCCCGTCTGCGGGTTGTAGACGAGGGCCTGCGTCTCGCCCCCCCACGAGAGGGTGTCCCACATCGTCGAGGTCGCGGCGATCATCGCGCAGGCTGCGTCGACGGCGTTGCCCCCCTTCTGGAAGATCATCGCGCCGGCCGTCGCGCCGAGCGGCTTGCCCGTGATGGCGAGCCATCTGGTCGCGTGCAGAGGGGGCTTGTTCGTGGCCGCGGCCGCGGCGAGGGCGATCGCCCCCGCCCCGAGCATCACGGCCAACGCCCGGCGAGAGCGCCGGCCCGTTCCGGACTTCGTCATCTGCCTCTCCCTCGGGAGGCCGGGCCCCCCGGCGCGGATCAGCCTACAACGGCCGCGTGGGCGTCGCGACTCCGGCGGATGAGGGCGAGCAGACCTCCCGCCATCATCACGTAGAAGCCGCCCCAGACGAGGGAGATGAGCGGCTTGACCGTCACGTCGACCGAAAAGCTCTCCGCCGTGGGCGGCTTCAGGTCGCCGGCGGGATTCAGGCCGAGGACCTCGATCTCCATCGATCCGTCGTTTCCCCCGACGCGGGACACCCGGAACCGGCCGTTCGGCGTGCCGGGGATCGGGACGTCCGGCGCCTGCTGCATTTCCTCGCCGCCGCCCGCCGCCGCCATGAACATGACGAGCTGCGCCGTCGTCTCCGTCGTCTTGCCGCCGGCCCCCACGAGGAACTTCGCATTCATCGTGACGCGCGGCGGGTTGGCGTTCATCTGCGAGCGGTCCATCGTGAAGCCCTTCGCCGTGAAGGACACGCCGCCCACCGACTTCGCCTCGCCGGGCTTCAGGCCGATCCGGATCCCCTCGATGCGGGACGGCGAGCCCGGGTCGTACGACTGGGGCGAAAGGTAGAGGTCCATCAGGGGCGTCGACCGGACGTCCGGGTTGGCCATGAGCTGCTGCGTCCGTTCGTTCTGGAACATCTTCGGGTAGGCCTTCCAGACCTTCCCCTTCCCCGACGTGACCTCGACCTCCATCGCCTGCTTGGCGCGGCGGTCCGCGAGCCGGGTCGGGTCGAGCTCCATCCGCTGCTTCACGTCGCCGTCCTCGTTGACGAGGACCGTCCGCGTGAACGTCATCGTGCGACCGCCGACCTGCGTCGGCTCGCCGCGGACGAGCGTCACCTGCGTCTTCTTCTCGTACGCCCCGGAGATCAGGATGCCGACCAGCATGATCGCGACGCCGACGTGGGCGAGGTAGCCGCCCGCCGACGCCACGACCTTCCTCCGGACGAAGAGGACGACGCTTTCCACGTTCGCCGCGCAGCCGAAGACCGCGAAGCCGATGAAGGCGAGATCCTTCGCGCCCCTCACGCCCGCCGAGAAGGCCACGCCCGCGCCGAGGACGCCGACGGCGAAGGCGACGAACGCCTTCCGCGCGACCGCCTTCGGGGCCTCGCCCCGCCACGAGAGGTAGGGGACGAGGGCGATCAGGAGGCCGATCAGGATCGCCACCGGAGCGTGCGTGATGTTGTAGAAGCTGGTGGCCACCTGCGACGGCTTTCCGGTCACCCGCGTGAGGATCGGGGCCGAGGTGCCGAGCAGGATGACGACGGCCGACGCGCAGATGAGCGCCACCGAGAGGATGAAGAGGACGGATCGCGACAGGAACGGCTCCTCGCGTTCCTTCCCGGTCGCCGGGTCGATCTCGGCCACCACCGGGATCTCCCTCCAGCGGAAGGCGAGGAGGCCGAGCCCGCCGACCAGGAAGACGACGATGATCCCGACGAGCCAGCCCGTGATGCCGAGATCGATGAAGGAGTGGACGGAGAAGTCCGCGAGGACCCCCGAACGGGTCAGGAAGGTCCCGTAGAGGATGCAGCAGTAGGCGGCGATCGCGAGGAAGATGTTGATCTTCCGGTGCTTTTCCCGCGACTTCTGAAGATACATCCCGTGGAGAAGGGAGACCGTGAAGAGCCATGGCACGAGCGACGTGTTCTCCACCGGATCCCACGCCCAGTAGCCGCCCCACCCGAGCGTCTTGTACGCCCAGTAGCCGCCCATCAGGATGGCCGTGCCGAGGGTGACGAAGGTGAAAAGAGCCCACGGCATGGCGCGGACGACCCACCCGTCCCACCGTTTGCGCCAGAGGGCGCCGATCGCGAAGGCGAAGGGGACCGAGAGCGACGCAAAGCCCGCGAACATGACCGGCGGGTGGATGACCATCCACGGGTCCTGGAGGAGCGGGTTCAGCCCCTGTCCATCCGGCGGGACCTGCGGAAGGAACCGGAACGGGGGCTGCTTGCAGAGGATCGCCACGATGCCGAGGAACGATGCAAGGTAGACCGCCATCACCGGGGCTTCCTGCTCCTTCGCGGTCTTCACGACGAAGAAGCCGATGATCGCCCCCCAGAAGAGCCAGAGCATGAAGGAGCCTTCCTGCCCGGCCCAGAAGGTGGAGAAGAGGTAGTTGAGCGGAAGCTCCCGCCCCGAGTAGGCCGCCACGTACGAGACGCGGAAGTCGTGCTGCATCAGCAGCGTCATCAGGAGGACGGAGGCGAGGAGGATCGAGAACGCATAGGCCGCATAGAGCCGCCGCGCGAAGCCGATCGCAAGAGACGTCTCGGCCGCGGGGGCGCCCGAGGTCTGGAGCCTCAGGGCCCGAAGGTAAACGGCGATCGAGGCGAGCCCGAAAATCAACGCCGCCCAGATGGCGGCGGTGCCCGGGGCGAATCCGATGGCGCGAACCGTGTCGCTCATGTGCCTCCTGTCAGGCCTTCTTTCCGTACTGCTTCTCGACCTCTTCGCCCTGGTACTTGGACGGGCACTTGACGAGGAGCTTCTCCGCGTGGAACGCGTCCCCCTGATAGCGGCCGATGGCGACGATGGAGACGGCCTCCTCGAAGTTGGCGGGCTTCACGTCCCGGTAGGTGACGGGCAGGGGAGCCTTCGTCTTCTCGTCCACCAGCGTGAAATGGAGCGTCTTGGCGTCGGTGTCGTAGCGCGAGCTTCCCTTCTCGAGGGCGCCCATCACCTGGACGGTCCGCTTCGACGCCTTCGCCTCGTCGAAGGAGACGTAGGGCGTCATCGATTTCGTGAACGTCGACAGCCCGAGCGCGAGGAACGCAAGGACGACGACAGCGCCGATCCAGTAGGCCTTCTTCATGGACGGTCTTCCCCCTTCGAAGTGTCGGACGCCGAACGGACCTTTCGGTCTATGTAGAGGAGATACAGGAACAGGCCGGCCCAGATGATCAGGTTGACGCCCATCACGTAGAAGAGGGCGCCCTGCGCGGGGGCCGGGGCGGACGGATTCATGGGCGGGCCTCCCGGAGCCGGCGGGACACCTTGCGGTCGAGGCTGAAGAGCCAGGCGAAGAGCGCCAGGAACGCGAGGCTCGACGCGAAGAAGACGGTCCGGATGTCGGACGACATCTCGACCTTCCCGCGGGCGTTGATGACGGTGTCGGGGTGGAGCGAAGCGTACATGCGCGGCACGGCGAACATCAGGAACGGGACGGTCGCGAACGCGACGAGGGCGTAGGCAGCCGAAAGCGTCGCGCGCCGCTCCGGGTCCTCGATGGCGCCCCGGAGGCCGAGGTAGGCCCCATAGACGAGGAGGAGAAGGGCGATGGAGGTCTCGCGCGGGTCCCAGTTCCAGTAGGAGTTCCACATCACCTTCGCGAAGATGGAGCCCGTCACGGTCGCCAGGACGCAGAAGACGAAGCCGAGGCGGGCGGCCGCCGCCGCCGCGTCGTCGCTCTCCATCCGCCGCTTCTTCAGGTAGACGGCGGAGTGCCAGGCGGCGAGGAGGAAGGCCACGGTGGCGACCCATGCCATCGGCACGTGGTAGAAAACGATGCGCGACGACTCGCCGACGAAGTTCTGCGCGGGCCGGGCCCAGAGGAACGAGGCCCAGATGATGACCGCCATGGCCAGCCCGAGAATCAACTGAGCGGCGCGAATCACGCCCGGCAACCCCTCACCCGCGGATCATAAACCGGACGACGGGCAGGATTCCGTAAAGCAGTTGATCTATTGGAGGGGATGGACTTATTCGCGCCAGACGGCGTCGAAAAGGAGGAACGCGGCCGTCGTGACGACGCCGTCGTAAGCGACGAGCAGGCGGACGAAATCGAGGCCGGCCGCGAGCCCCGCCTCGGTGGCCGCCACGCGGGTGCCCATGACCGCGCCGACGAGCGGCGGGAGAAGAAGCGGCACGGCGAGGACGGCGAACATCGTCCCCTTCGCCGACGACTTCGCCACGATGGCCGCCGTGAACGTGCAGGCCGACGCGAGGCCCAGGTTCCCGAAGACCAGGAGGAGGAGGAAGAGCGCCGGACTCTTCACCTCGAACGACATCATCGCGAGGAACAGCGGCACGACGAAGAGCGTGACGACGAAGAGGAGCGCGAGGTTCGCGAGGAGTTTCCCGAGGAGGACGGCTGGCGGCGGCGCCGCCAGCCGGAGAGCGGCCGCCGTCCCCGCGTCCTCCTCCTTCACGAAGACGCGGGCGAGGCCCGTCATCGCCGAGAAGAAGAGGACGATCCAGAGGAGGACGGAGTGGACGGTCGGCCGGTCCTCGGGGGAGAGACTCGCCGGGCCGACGGCGTAGCCGACGAGGACGAGGACGGCGAAGGCGAAGAGGAGAAGGGCATTCGTGGAGACGCGGGTCCGCCACTCCGAGAGGAGGTCCTTCAGGAAGACGGCGCGCGCGGCGCCGAGGATCCCCGGACGCTCCGGACGCACCGTCACAGCGTCACCCGCTCGTCCGACAGGGCGAGGTCCCCGGCGTCGTTCGACGCGACGACGGCGACGCCCCGGGCGCGCTGCTCCGCCACGACCCGGGCGACCACCGCCCGCCCCGCGTCGTCGAGGTTCGAGCTCGGCTCGTCGAGATAGAGGACGGCCGGTTGATGCAAGGTGGCGTAAATGAGCTTGACCCGCTGGCGCTGCCCCGTCGAGAGGGCTCGGAGCGGCGTTGCGGCGATCCGCGAGGGGTCGAGGCCGACGCCGGCGATCGCTTCGTCGGCCCAGTCATCCGGGGCCGGGCGGCCGTGAAGCTTCGCGAAGAACTGGAGGTTCTCGCGGGCGGTCAGCTCGCCATAGAGCGAGAGGTCGGGCGCCACCCAGCCGATCGCGTCGGCCGCGTCCCGCGGAGCCCGGCGCCCCGAGCCGTCCTCGAGGAAGACGCCTCCCGACGTGGGGCGGATGAGGCCCGCGAGCGTCCGGACGAGCGTCGTCTTCCCGCTTCCGTTCGGCCCGGCCACGCCGAGAACGCGCCCCGGCGTGACGCGGAAAGAGAGCGGCCCGACGACGCGCCGGCGGCCGAACGATCGGGTGAGGTTCTCGACGACGAGGTCCACGGGACGGACGGAGGATAGCGGACGCGCCGTCTATGATCGGATCGGGTGCGCGGCAAACTCCTCGGATTCCTGATCTTCCTCGTCGTCTGCCTCTGGCGCGCGACGCTCCGGATCCGCCTGGTGGGCCGGGAGCACTGGGACGCGGTGGTGGACGCCGGGAAGCCGGTGCTCTTCGCCCTCTGGCACCAGCGGATGCTCCCGCCGATCCTCTTCCGAGCATTCAGCGGCGACGTGACGATGGCTTCGAAGAGCCGGGACGGCGAGGTCATCGCGGGCTTTCTCTTCTTCTGGGGCTTCAAGGTCGCGCGGGGCTCCTCGTCGCGGGCGGGTGGCGAGGCCCTGCGGCGGATGGTCCTGGAGAAGCGGGGCGGAGCCCCCGCCGCCGACCTGACGACGGACGGGCCCCGGGGCCCGGCGCGACGGTCCAAGGCGGGGGTCGCCCTCCTCTCGGCCTCGCTCGACACGCCGGCTCTCCCGGTGGGCGCTTCGAGCACGCGGCCGAGATTCCTGAACTCCTGGGACCGGTACATGGTTCCCCTCCCGTTTTCCCGATGCATCGTCCTCGTCGGCCCCCCGGTCCTGCGCCGGGACGGAGAGGGTGACGAGAGCTACCTCCGGCGTCTCGATGCCGCGATCGACCTCGCCACGGACGAGGCGGACCGGATCTGCGGGGTCACGGACGCTCCCCGCGGGCGGGAGGGGGCGGCGAAAGGAGAGGGCGATGACGAATGAACGGCTCACCGTCACCCCCGCAGACGTCCGGGCCGCGCACGAGCGGATCGCGCCGTACGTCCACCGGACGCCCGTCGTCACGTCGCGAACGCTGGACGAATGGACCGGGGCGCGCCTGTTCCTCAAGTGCGAGACGTTTCAGAAGGTCGGGGCTTTCAAGGCGCGCGGCGCCTTTTCGCGGCTGCTCCTCCTGTCCCCCGACGAGCGGCGGCGCGGGGTCGTCGCCTTCTCCTCGGGAAACCACGCACAGGCCGTGGCGCTCGCGGCGCGGACGCTCGGCATCCCCGCGACGATCGTCATGCCGAAGGACGCGCCGGCCCTGAAGCTCGCCGCGACGCGGGGCTACGGCGCGGAGGTCCTCCTCTACGACCGCCACGAGGAGAGCCGCGAGGCGATCGCGAAGCGCCTCGTCGAGGAGCGCGGTGCGATCCTCGTCCCCCCCTTCGACGACGACGCCGTCATCGCCGGGCAGGGGACGCTCGCCCTCGAGCTCCTGGCCGACGTCCCGGACCTCGATCTGATCGTCACGCCCTGCGGCGGCGCCGGGCTTCTCTCTGGCGTCGCCGTGGCGGCGAAGGGGGAGCGCCCCGGGATCCGCCTGTACGGCGTGGAGCCGGAGGCGGGAGACGATGTCCGGCAATCTGTAGCGAAGGGGGAGCCGGTCTCCATCGCCGTCCCGAGGACCATCGCCGACTCCCTTCAGACGACCCGCCCCTCCGAGCGGACGCTCCGAATCGTCCTCGCCCTCGTGTCGGAGATCTTGACGGTGTCGGACGACGAGATCCGGCACGCGATGGCCGTGTCCGCGGCGCGGCTCAAGCTCGTCGTCGAGCCGGGGGGCGCGGCGGCCCTCGCCGCGGTCCTCGCAGGGCGCGTCCCGTTCCTGGCGGGACGGCGCGCCGGCGTCGTCCTGTCGGGCGGGAACGTCGATCCGGAGCTCTTCGGGCGGCTCGTGGCCGGGGTGCCGGTCTAGAAGTAGAAGTTGAATCCGCCGCCGGCCTGCCAGGAATTCGCGTTCTTCCCGGGTTGCCCGAAGTTCGTGACAGCGTCCACGTCGAGGAATACGTAGCGCCCTTCGACGCGGAGCGAGAGAGCGCGCGCGACGCGGATGTCGACGCCGGCCCCGGCGTGGAACGCGAACTTGTTCTCGATGGAGTGGTCCTCGGCCGGGACGGCGACAGGGTCCTCCCGGGTGGCGCTGATCCGGTAGTAGCCGACGCCGCCGAGAAGGTACGGCTGCACGCGGAGGTTCGGCAGGAGGTACGCGAGCGCCGACAGCTGGACCGGAACCTGCTGGACGCGGAGCGACGCCGACCCCTCCACGTACTTGTCGTTCCGGTATCCGGCGAAGAGCTCGACGCCGAGAACGCCCGTGAAGCGCGTCAGGACGTGCGCCCCGCCGAGGAAGGTCGACCCTGAGGCGTCGGGCGTCCGGGAGACGAAGCCGAGGAGGCCCGCGCCCGTCCCGGGGTCGGCAAAAGGCTGGCCCGAAGCCCGGACCGGCGTGAGGAGCGGCGGGATCAGGACGGCGGCCGCGGCGAGAAGGAAGCGGGATCGCATCGCGTCCGCAGAGTCTACGGGGAACCGGGCCGGGCGTCCCGGCGCGGCGTGTACCGGCCGCGCGGGCGATGGCCGATAATCGTGCCCACCGGTGAGACGCCGCACCTGGAAGGACGAGCTCGCGACGCTCCTGATCGCCACAGGGGCGCAGCTTCTCGTTCTTCGTGTCGCCGACTGGGCCCGCGCCAACCGCGAGACGCAGGATCTCGCCGTCCAGTTCGTGGAGAACCGCTACTTCTTCCTGCCGGAAATCCTCTCCGTCGTCCTCCTCTGGCTCGTGGTGCGGCTCGTCCGGAGCCTCCTCGACTTCCGGGGAATGCGTTTCGGGGAGTGGTTGCGGTCGTCGGCGGTGCTCGTCGGGTTCGGCGCGGCCTTCGTGCCGGTCGCCCACTTCGACCAGCTTCTCCGGATTCTCGTCAGCGGCTTCGGGATCACCGGCCTCGGGCCCGCCTGGGAGTCGCTCGCCGCGTCCCCGTTTTACGGCGTTCTCCAGCGGAACATGACCCTCCGCCTCGGCATCGACCTCGTCGGCTTTCTCGTCGTGCTCGGCGCGTTCCGGTTCCTGAAGCCGGCATCTTCCGAGGTCACGGCGGCCCGCGAGGCGGCGCGCTTCGGCGAGTTCGTCCGCGCCGGGGACCTCTTCCTCAAGGCGGGCGACGTGTCGGGGGCCAAGCAGATGTTCCGGCGAGGCAAGGCCTGGGCACGCCTCGCGATGCTCGAGCAGCGGGACGGGGACGAGCGGGCGGCCGCCGAGCTCTACGAAAAAGGAGGCGATGCCTTCGCGTGGGAAGCGTCCCGCGCCTGGGAAGCGGCCGGGGAGCCCGCGAAGGCCCGGGCGTTCGTCGATGCGGCCGTGGCGGCGGCGCGCGCAGGAGCGCGGTGGGACCGGCTGGCCGAGATCGCCGAGGCGATCGGCGACCACATCACGCTCGCGGAGGCGTGCCGGCGACTCGCAGAGTCCCAGCCAACCGGTCCCGTGCGGGCGGCGCTCTGGAAACGGACGGCCGAGGCGGCTCGCGCCGCAGGGCGGCCTCTCGAGGCCGCGGAGGCCTTCCGCCAGGCGCAGGAGTTCGAGAAGGCGGGCGAGATGTACCTCGAGGGGTCGCGCCCCGTCGAGGCCGTCCGGGCGTTCGAGCGAAGCGGGGCGCTGGACCGTGCGGCGGTCGCGGCGTCCGCGGCGGGCGACCCCCGGGCGGCGCAGGAGCTGGCGGCGCGCGATGCGGAGGCCCGCGGCGACCTGCCGGCGGCGGCGGACGCGTGGCGGAAGGCCGGGCAGGTTCTCCGGGCGGCGGCCCTCTTCGAGCGGCTCGGAGACTTTTCGCGCGCCGCCGACGCGTGGAACGAAGCGGGACGCTCCGATCGCGCCGCGCCGCTCTGGGAACGGTCGGGCGAAACTGCTCGCGCCGCCGAGGCCTGGGAAGCTGCGGGACAGGCCGAGAAGGCCGCGTCTCTCTACGCCCGGCTCGACCAGTTCGACAAGGCCACGGCGCTCTACCGGGCGGCCGGGAAGCTCCCGCTCGCGGCCGAGGCGCTCCGGGCCGGCGGGCGGCACGAAGAGGCGGCCCAGCTCTTCGCCCGCGTCGGCCGCGGGCTCGACGCAGCCCGCAGCCTTCTGGCCGCCGGGCGGAAGGACCGGGCGTGGGAAGAGCTCGTCGGCGTTCCGCGCGGCGAGGCGGGCGTTGCCGAGACGTTCTGCGATCTCGCGAAGGCGCATCTCGAGGTCGGCGAGGCCCTAGACGCCGTGCACGTGATGCGCGAGCTCCTCGGACGGAGCCACGTGACGGCCGAGAACTTCGGCGCCTACAAACTGTTCCTTCGGGCGCTCCACGAGGCAGGCGATCCGTCCGAGGCCGCGGAGCTCGGGCGCGTCGCCGCGTTCGACGCCTCGGTCCTCGAGGGGAGCCCGCTCGTGCCGGCCGCCGTCGCGTCGGGTCCCCCCCAGCTCGACGCGCTGATGCCCCCCGCCCTCGTCCGGACGCCGCCCGCGGTGAACCGGACGGGCGCCCGCCGCCTTCCGATCCGGCCGTCCGGGAGCACGATTCCGGTTCAATCGACGCCGGCAGCGCCCCCGACCGGCCCGGCCCCGTCGCTCGGCACGCCCGAGAGACCCGAGGAGCGCTACGAGATCGTCGCGGAACTGGGGCGGGGCGGAATGGGAGTCGTCCACAAGGCGCTGGACCGGAAGCTCGACCGGTACGTCGCGCTGAAGATCCTTCCGTGGCAGCTCCGGAGCGACGAGACGGCGATGCGCTACTTCATCCGCGAGGCGAAGGCGATCGCGGCGCTCCGGCACCCGAACATCGTCGCCCTGTACGACTACGGCGAAGGGTTCGGGAGCCTCTACCTCGCGATGGAGTACCTCGAAGGCCCGAACCTCCAGAAGGTGATGAAGACGGAGCCGGAGCGGGTGAAGAAGAACTGGCGCGAGTGGTTCGTCCAGTCGGCGCGCGGCATCGCGGCGGCGCACTCGAAGGGGATCCTCCACCGCGACCTGAAGCCGGCGAACCTGCAGCTCGACGAGCACGACATCCTCCGGATCCTCGACTTCGGCCTCGCCCTGCCGCAGGCCGACGCCGGAGGAACGTCCAAGCTGATCGGCAGCCCGGCCTTCTTCCCGCCGGAGGTGCTTCGCGGCGAGCTGCCGACGCCGGCCTCGGACGTCTACTCGCTCGGCGCGGCGTTCTACACGCTGGCGACGGGGCGCTGGCCGTACGTGGGCGACGACGTCCTGGTCGCCCGGCTCGAGCGCGACCCCGACGATCCGCGCCCCTTCGCGTCGTACCTCTCGGAGCCGGAGGTGGAGGTTCTGCTGAAGTGCCTCGCCCGGTTCCGTCCCGACCGCTATCCCGATGGCGGCGAGCTCCTCGGCGCGCTTCTCGCGATCGAGAGCTGACGACGCAGCCGACGCGGGGGCTCACGGAAGCTGGCCTCGGAAGGAAGCGGGTCACGGGCGGTGCCCCGTGATGATTCGAAGCTCCTGAAAAGGGAGGGATTTACCGGGGCAGGGCGAGCGCGGTGAGGCGGCGCTCGAGGTCGCGCAGATACGCGCGCAGCTCAGCGGCCGTCACGCCTCCAGGGGGGACGGCGTCCTCTCCGATCTCGATCTGGGAGAGGACCCAGGCGAGCTGGCCGGGCGTGAGCCCGCCGTCTTTCCGGACGGCCGGCCCGATCAGGTCCTCAACGCGAAACCCCGCCAGTTCGAGCGCGCGCACATCCACCACGTCGCGGATCTCGCCGCGGGAGAGCAGCGCGCAGAGCTTGTTCGCAAGGATCTCCTCGGCTGGGTCGACACGGACCGTTCCCCTCGCCAGCTTTTCCGTAAAGAGCTGCGGCGCCGAATCTCGCACGAGATCCACGATCACCGAGTCCACACCCCGGCGGAGAAGGAAGCGTCGGAAATCGGGTGCGGTCCGGATCGCCTCGACGGAGGCTGCAAGCTCGTTCGTGGCCTCTCGGAGCGCGGCCACTCCGTCCTCCAGGAAATCCCCGGTCGTGAAGAGATCCAGGTCCTTCGTCTCGCGGTGACCGAGGTGAAAGCCCGCAAGGGCCGCGCCTCCGGTGAGGAAGAACCGGCTCTCGCGGCGAAAGAACGCGTCCAGCACGTCTCGCTGGAAGCTATCGAGGCGAGGGATCACCGACAAGTCCCTCCTTGCGCCACCAATCGATCAGGAACTCCCAGAAGGCACGGCGCCTCCCGAGGTGCCTCGACAAGAGCGGCCAGAGAGACAAGACCTCGTCGACCGACGTGAACCTCCAGACATCGGTATCGCGGGCCTCCCTCAGGACCTTCGCCAGGAGACGCACCTTCTCGGGGCGGGACGCTGTGGCAAGCCGACGCCGAAGGTCCGCCCCGGTCATGGGCTCGTCCCAGAGGAAGTACGGGACGGCTTCCAAGTCGTCGAGGTCGGTACTGAGAGAGGCCGAGGACGCGGACCCGTGCCTTGTCACGCCTTCACGATATCAGTCTGGCGGCCGGCGATGCGCCCGGGACCAGGCGCTCGGGCCAGGGTCCTGCGCGCTGACCGTTCATTCTCGAAGGGGATATGCTTTCATCAGTAACACGACCCTGACGGGCCGCGGGAACGAGCGACGACGCGCCGGGGGGCACGCCCCGCCCCTTCCAACGACCCGGGGAGGCAGAGGGCATGGGCCTCTCCGCGGGCACGAAGCTCGGCCCTTACGAGATCGTTGCCCCTCTCGGCGCCGGCGGGATGGGCGAGGTCTACCGGGCACGGGATACCCGGCTCGGTCGCGACGTCGCGATCAAGGTAGTCCACCCTCGCCTGGCTGCCGACCCCGAGCGGTTGTCGCGCTTCGAGAAGGAGGCCCGAGCCGCCGCCCAGCTCGACCACCCCAACATCCTCGTCGTTCACGACGTCGGCACTCACGAGGGAAGCCCCTTCATCGTCTCGGAGCTGCTCCAAGGCGAAGCGCTCCGCGAAAAGCTTGGCGCTCCGCTGCCGCCGAAGAGAGCCGTCGACTACGCCATCCAGATTGCTCGCGGCCTTGCCGCGGCCCACGAGAAAGGGATCGTCCACCGCGACATCAAGCCCGAGAACGTCTTCGTCACGAAGGACGGGCACGTCAAGATCCTCGACTTCGGCATCGCAAAGCTTCTTCCGTCGTTCGAAGTCTCAGGCGTCGACACGGAAACGCCGACCGAGAGCGTCACCCAGCCAGGCACGGCCGTTGGCACGGTGGCTTACATGTCCCCCGAGCAGATCCGCGGACAGCCGGTGGATGCGAGGACGGATCTCTTCTCGTTCGGCGTTGTCCTGTACGAGATGCTCTCCGGGAAGCGCCCCTTCCAGCGGGAGACGCCGGCCGAAACGATGACGGCGATCATCAGGGAGGAGCCTCCGGACCTCTCCGAGACCAACCGGGGCATTCCGGCGGCGCTCGAAAACGTCGTCCGGCACTGCCTCGAAAAGGATCTTGAGGGGCGCTTCCAGTCTGCCCGCGATGTTTCCTTCGCTCTCGAGACGCTGCCGGATCTTTCAGCCGTAAGAGAGTCCGCCCCGATGTCGCCCACAGGTGTCTGGCTGCATCGACACCGGAAGGCGCTCGCAATCGCGGTGACCGCTTTGGCCGTCGCTCTTGCCGGGGCGCTGATCGTCAGCCGGACGCGGTCGGCGGCGTCGAAGAGCCTGCCCAGCGTCCTCGCTCTGCCCTGCAAGGTCTACGGCGCGCCGGAGGTCGCATACCTGACGGACGCGGTCCCCGGCGCCATTTCGACCCTTCTCGCGGGCGTGCCCGGGATCGACACGAAGGTTCCCCCGAGCAGCATCGAGGTTGAGAGGCTCAAGGGGGACCTCGCGAAGATCGCCGGAGCCTTCCAGGTGAAGACCCTCCTTCTCACGACGATCACGGCAAACGGTGACCGGCTCGTGCTCAACGCCCAGGTCGTGGAGGCAGACACGCGAAAAGTCCGCTGGGGAAAGCAGTACGAGGGGCTCCGGCGGGATTTCAACGAGCTGGCCAGGCAAGCGGCGGAAGGCGTCCGTCAAGCGGTCAGCGCGGCGTCGGCTCCGGTCCCGACGGCGCCCAGCTCGGGCGAAGCCGAGCTGGCCTTCCGCGAGGGAAAGTACTTCCTGAACAACTACAGGAACCGTCTCCAGAAGGCTGATTTCGACCTGGCGCTGAAGTCATTTACGGCGGCGCTCGAAAGGGATCCCTCGTTCGCGAGGGCCGCCGGGGAGATTGCCAGGCTCTATTTCGCTCGATACTTTACCGTGGCTGAAGGAGAGAAGGACGGAGAGCTTCGTAGAATCGAGTCATGGGCCCGCCGGGCCATTGATCTCGATCCCCGTTGCGGCGAGGCGTGGGACGCGCTGAGCTGGGTAGTGGCCTACGGGGGCGATTTCGGTGCGCAAGTCGAATACAGCTTGAAGGCTGTCCAATACGCTCCTCGGGATGCAGGGGCCCACATAGCTCTCGCAGCTGCGCTCGGCGGTCCGGGCTCCGATCTACTTTCGCTCGCCGCGGCCCGCCGCGCATGGGAGGTCGACCCTCTCCAGGTCGATGCGGCGGCTTTTGTCGCATTTGTTCTCCCAAAACTAGGGAAGCTACAGGAGGCCTTGCTCGCCATCGATCGGGCGCTCGCTCTTGAACCCGAATCGTCGATCTTTTTCCCATCCAAGAGCCGGATTCTCACGAAGCTCGGGCGCTTCGCGGAGGCTGCTGACCTTCTCCTGCGTTCGGAACCTCCGCCGACGGAGATCGATCGCTTTGAGATTTGGCGCCAGTCCCGGCTCGCGCTCGCTCTCGCGGAAGGTGACGCCGCCACGGTGAGAAGCCTGGAGGATTCGATCTTCAAGCTTGTCTCCGGGGAGCGGCGTGGCGTCTGCGTACCCTGCTATCTCGAACGCGCGTCAATCGTTCTTGCTCCGTGGCTTGCACACGTCGGGCGCAGAGACGACGCGCTCCGAATCCTCCTTCGCAGCGTCGAATTAGGCAACGTGCCTACCTATGACTGGCTGGTCTCCGAACCTGACATTCAGCTGCTGCGTGCAGACCCTCGTTTCGCCAAAGTGCTCAACACCTCGCGGAACGGGGCCGCGATGGTGGCGAGGATCCTCGGGCAGGCCCGCGCCCGCGGCGAGTTGCCGAAGTATCTGGAAACGCCGCTCGACGAGCTTCTCAAGCTGTTGAACGAAGAGGGAGCAAAGGGCTGATGGAACGGAGGCGCCCACGGAGCTGAAACCCGGCACCCTCCCCGGTCTCCTGCGAGGTCCTTGCTTCTCTCGGCGCGGGGGGAATGGCAACTGTATAACGTCTTGTGATACGCTCTTCTCGAGAGGATCAGGCCGATGAGCACTGCAATGGCCTTGAGGCTGGACGACCGAACGAGGCGGCAGATCGCCCGGCTGGCCGCCCGGCGCGGCACCACCCGGTCGGCTCTCGTCCGGGAAGCCATCACGGCCCTCGTCGAGAGAGAGGAGCGGCAGGCGGCCCTCCGGCCACACGATCTCGTCAAGGACCTGATCGGCTCGGTCCACGGGGGCGATCCGGACCGCTCCACCGACGTCGGCGGAAAGGTGCGACGAATGCTGAAGGCGCGCCGGGCGCGCCGATGATCCTCGTCGACGCCGGGCCCCTTATCGCCCTCGTCGACGCCGACGACCGCCATCACGGGGCCTGCGCGAAGAGCTTCGCCGAGATGCGCGAGGCTCTCGGCACGATCTGGCCCGTCCTGACGGAGGCCCTGTACCAGGTGGGCGACGTCCGGGGCGGGCCGGCAGCTATCTGGAAGCTGATCGAACGGGGCGCGGTCCGGATTCTTGCGCTCGACGAGGAGGACGTCCCGCGGATTCGTGAACTGATGGATAAGTACGCCGATCTGCCAATGGACCTTGCCGATGCCGCTCTCGTCCGCGTCGCCGAACGCGATGGCTTCCGGACCGTCTTCACCCTCGATCGGCGCGACTTCAACGTCTACCGGCTGAAGGGCGGCCGGCGGCTCGCGATCCTTCCGTGACGGCCTCCAGGAAGACCCGGCGCCGGTTCACCTGCATCATGGGGAGCGCTGCGGCCCGGGCGGATATTCGGTTGAGGAGATTTCCATGAGTGACCTGCTCAAGAAAGCCTCCCGCCCGGCCGTCTGCGTCGACGGGAAGGTGTCGGTCGAGGAGACTGTGCGCACGATGGTCGAGCGCCGGATCGGCGCCGTCGTCGTGACGGAGAAGGGACGCGTGGCCGGAATCTTCTCGGAGCGGGACCTGATGCAGCGGGTCGTCCTGAAGAAACTCGATCCGGCGAAGACGCCGGTCTCGAAGGTGATGACCGCGCCGGTCTTCAGCGCGTCCGTCGACGGCGACGAGGACGAGGCCGTGCAGGCGATGGTCGAGCGGCACATCCGGCACGTCCCGGTCGTCGACAAGAGACGGCGTCCCGTCGGGATGCTCTCGTTTCGCGACGTGATGCGCAGCCGGGTCGACGACCTGAAGCACGAGGTGCAGGCGCTCGAGGCCTACCTCGGATACGACGGGGCTTCAGGCTGACGGGTTGACGTTCCTGGCCTGGCGATCGAGGCCATATCGCGCGCGCAGCGTCTTCGTCCGGAAGAGGAGCGCCGACAGCGCGGAGACGAGGGCGACGGCCGTCAGGATGGCCGCGAGGCGCACGAAAGGCCGCCCCTCGAGCTGCCGCTCCGAGACGAACCGCGCCATCGTCCGGAGCCACTCGAAGGCGCCGAGGACGAGGACGGCCTGGAGCGTCCGCGCGGCCCAGGGTTTCCGGACGGCCGTGAGGGCGAGGAGCCCGAGCATCGCGGCGCAGAGGACGAACTGTCCCGCGCGGAAGAAATGTGCCGCGAGGACGAGGATCGAGAGCCCGACCAGGAGGAGCGCGAGGAACGTCACGTCCCCGCCCCCTGGGGAGCCGGCCTCTTCCGCGACGGCCGGTCGGGCGCCTTCCGCCGGCCGTCGATGACGTGCATCAGCGCGAGCCAGGGGTGGCGCCGGATCATCCGGGGCCCGGCGTAGCGCATGACGACGCGGGTCCGCTCCCGCATCGTCTGCTGGTAGCAGTGGATGGGGCAGTTGACGCAGGTCGGCTTCGTCTCGCCGTAGGGGCAGCGCTCCAGCCGCTGCCGGGCGTAGTCGCGAAGTTCGCGGCACTCCGCGCAGAGTCCGGCCGGAGATGCGTGGAGGTCCGAACAGTGGATGGCGATCATCGCCTCGATCGTCTTCCACTCGCGGGCGGTCCGGCGGCTCCACTCCATGACGCGCCGATTCTAGGGAGCCGCCCTTCCGGCCCGTATGACGGGCGTCAGGCGCGGTGCGAGATCAGCCCGTCAGTCCTTCGAGGGATGGCAGACGTCCTGGGGGTCGGTGACCATGCCGTCGGAGAGGAGCTCGGTCGTCTGCACGTGGACCACGACGAGCGTGCCGTCGTCCAGGTGGTGCTCGATGCCGCTGCGGCCGCAGTGAGAGCACGTGGAGACGGGGCCTTCGAGCGGGACGTCCATGCCGGGCGCCAGCTTCGCGAAGTTCTGCACGGTGACGATCCGCTCGCCGGGTCCGGTGCACTCGGGCGTCCGGTCGGGACAGTCGATCAGCTGGCAGATGAACCCCGTCTTTTTTACCGTGAGGGTCATCGGCGTCTCCTGCCGCAGAGCGTAGGCCCTGATCGGTCGTGAATCGCTGATCAAGATGCACCATCGTTCCGGCGGAGGGCTGACGGGTGCCGCGACGTCTCAGGCCCCCGTGGTCCGCAGCGCGCGCAGGAGCTCGGCCACGCTCCACGCCTGCGCCGGACAACCTCCCGGACGGTGCGGCGCGTCGCCGTCGAAGAGCTCCGGGAGCTGGCCGGTCCCCTCGCCTTCGAGGAACGTCGCGAGCGGAACGAGAAGCTCCCGCGCCTGCCGGCGGCTCGCCGGACTCCGCCCGCGGACGCGGAGAAGGGCGTCGACGTAGGAGCCCATCAGCCAGGGCCACACGGTGCCCTGGTGATAGGCGCGATCACGCGCCTCGGGGTTTCCCTCGTAGCGTCCGACGTAGTGCGGGTCGGCCGGGGAGAGCGTCCGGAGGCCGAACGGCGTCAGGAGATCTCGCGTCACCACGTCGAAGACCTGCCGCGCCTTCTTCTCGTCGAGCATCGAGTGGGGAAGCGATACCGCGAAGATCTGGTTCGGGCGGATCGACGGGTCGCGCCCGTTTTCGTCCACGGTGTCGCAGAGGCAGCCGGCCTCCTCGTTCCAGAACCTGCGGAGGAAGCTCTCCTTCGTCCGCTCCGCGAGGAGGGCCAGCCGTCCCGCGCGTTCGGAATCGCCGAAACGTCCGGCGAAGTTCTCGAGCGTCTTTGAGGCGTTGAACCAGAGCGCCTGGATCTCGACCGCCTGTCCGCGCCGCGGGGTGACGGCCTCGCCGCCGACCCGTGCGTCCATCCAGGTGAGCGCGACGTCCGGCGCGCCTGCCGACAGCAGGCCCGCGTCGTCGGCGCGGATGCCGAAGCGCGTCCCGGCCGTGTAGGCCCCGGCGACTCCGAGGAGCGTGTCCCAGAGGCGTTCGCGGACCCACGCCGCGTTGCCGGTGGCGTCGACGTAACGCCGGACGGCCTCGACGAACCAGAGCGACGCGTCGACCGCGCCGTATTCGGCCGGGCCGCCGCCGTCGGGGAAGCGGTTCGGCAGGAGGCCCTCCTCGACGTGTCGGGCGAAGGCGAGGAGGACCCGTCGGGCCTTGTCCGGCCGTCCCGTCGCCCGCGTCAGCCCGTCGAGGCCGATCATCGCGTCGCGTCCCCAGTCTGCGAACCACGGGTAGCCGGCGATCACGCTGGCCAGGCCGTCCCGCGCGACGAGGAACTGGTCCGCGGCCCCCGTCAGGAGCCGAACGGCGCGGTCGGCGGAGCGGGCCTCCGCGCCGAGCGCGAGGCGGCGGGCCAGCTCGCTCCCGCGGAGGCGGTGCACGTCGGGCGCGGCGCGCCGGCGCGTGGACGCGATGACCGTCGCCTCCGGGCTCTCTCCCGCGCCGAGCTCGAACCGGAGCCTGAAAGGCTGGAAGAGGTCTTCCGCGAAGTCGTAGCCGCGCCGGCGCTCCACGTCGTACTCCAGCCGGCGGTACCAGTGTCCCGTCAGCGAAACGTCGCCGTTGTGGGCGACGTGGAGAACGGGGAGGCCGGGATACGGAGCGACGCTTGCCATTCCCGGATCAACGGCGACGCCCGGGTCGAGGGCGGCGTTTTCCCGGGTCAGCGCATGGTGGTCGCGGAAGGCGACGAGCGGGAGGACCTCGAGGGAGGCGGCACCGGCGCCGAGGAGCCGGTACGTGACGACGATCGTGCTCTCGCCGCGGACCATGAAGAGCGACTTCTCGAGGCGGAGCCCGCCGGCCTCGAAGACCCAGACGGGAAAGGGATCGAGGCGAAACTCGGCGAGGAAGCGGTATCCGTCCGGGTGGTGCGCGTCCCGGTAGCGGTTCGTCGACAGGGCGAAACGCTCTCCGGAGACGACGAGCGTCTCCTCGAGCTTCGAGAGGAGCACCGCACGGGCGACGGGAGGCCGCGTGGCGGCGACGAGGAGGCCGTGGTACCGGCGGGTGTTCATCCCGCAGAGCGTCGACGACGCGTATCCGCCGAGTCCGTCCGTCTCGAGCCACTCGCGGCCTCCTGCGGCCGCGAGGTCGCGGCAGACGTCCGGCCCGAAGACGAGGAGCGGTTTCATGGAGCCGCCTTCGGATTCCCGCCCATCCGGAACAGTTTGACGCCCGGACCGGTCCGGCGGAAGAAGGCCCTTGACGGGAGGAGGGATAAGTCCTATATTGCTATTGTCCTAGTTGATTAGGACAATAACCCGTGACCGAGACGCCCCCGTTCCGCCTCGACGCCGGCTCCGGCGTCCCGTTCTACCGGCAGATCATCGACCAGGTGGTCCTCGCCGTGGCCGACGGGCGCCTTGCGCCGGGGGCCCAGCTCCCGACGGTCCGCCAGCTCGCCGTGGACCTCTCGGTCAACCTGAACACGGTCGCCCGCGCCTACAAGGAGATGGAGATCCGCGGCCTCGTCGCGACGCAGCAGGGGACGGGGACGTTCGTGGCCCACCGCAAGCCGGAGAGGAAGAGCGCGGAGCGCCGGCGGGCGCTCGAGCAGCTCGTGGAGCGCTTCCTCTCGCTGGCGAGCGCCCGGGGGTTCCATCCGCAGGAATGCGTCGACGCCATCCTCGAACGGACGGGCGCGGCGCCGAGGAGGTAGTTCCATGGTCCCGATCACGATCGCCCGCAAGTCGGACCGCTCCCCGAAACCGGAGCCCGCTCCCCGGGCGGAATCGACCGGCGCCGGCTCGGACAAGAGACGAAAGGCCCGGGAGGATTCGCTGGAGCTCCGCCGCTTCGTGAGCGGCGTCGGCGTGGCGGCGCTCGTCGTCCTCGTCGCCGC
Source organism: uncultured Acidobacteriota bacterium (assembly GCA_963801475.1). GTDB lineage: Bacteria > Acidobacteriota > Thermoanaerobaculia > UBA5066 > UBA5066 > DAOMFB01. The sequence goes on from CAWDEX010000001.1 coordinate 861,500, forward strand.
CGGCGGCGCGGCGACCGCCGTCACCGGGCGGGAAGCGCCGATCGCGGCGGGGATTGTCCTCGGTCTCCTCGCCCTCTTCTCGCTCAAGGTGGCCACGCAGTGGGAGCGGGCGGTCGTCCTCCGCTTCGGGAGGTTCCGCGCCCTCAAGGGCCCCGGGCTCTTCGCCGTCGTCCCGGTCGTCGACGTCGTCTCGCAGATCGTCGACCAGCGCCTCCGCGTGACCGACGTGACCGCGGAATCGGCCCTCACGAGGGACACGGTCCCGGTGAACGTCGACGCCATCGTCTTCTGGACCGTCTGGGACGCGAAGAAGTCGGTCCTCGAGGTGTCCGACTACTTCGACGCCGTCTGGTTCTCCGCGCAGACGGCCCTTCGCGAGGCGATCGGCCGCCACCAGCTCGCCGAGATGATCACGGAGCGCGACAAGCTGGGGAAGCAGCTGCAATCCATCCTGGACGAGAAGACGAACCCCTGGGGGATCACCGTCCAGTCGGTGGAGATCCGCGACGTGCGGATTCCCGCCGAGCTGGAGGACGCGATGTCACGCCAGGCGCAGGCCGAACGCGAGCGGCAGGCCCGGATCATCCTCGGCACGGCCGAGACGGAGATCGCCGACCGCTTCGTGAAGGCGGGTGACGCCTACCGTGACCGCCCTCTCGCCCTCCACCTCCGCGCGATGAACATGCTCTATGAGGCGATCAAGGAGAAGGGCTCCATGGTCATCGTCCCGTCGAGCGCCGTCGAGACGATGGGACTCGGCGGCCTCGCGGGGATCAGCTCCCTCGCCAGGGGAGCGGAGCCGCCTCCCGCGACCTGAGATCGCCACTTGACGCCGGGGCGCGGCGAGGATACGAACGGGCCAGATGCCCGTCGCGCCCGCCGCCGACGCCGCCCGGAAGGCCGCCGGACTGCTTCTCGACGCCTATGGCGCCTACACCGAAGGGTTCGGGGAGATCACCCGGCGGGCCCCGTCCCGGTTCGCGGCCCGCGACTGGCAGGGCCTCCGCGCCGACGCCCTCGAGCGGCTGGAGCTCTACCGGAGGATCCTCGACCCGGCCGTGGAGGGCCTGACGGCCCTCCTTGGCCCCCGCCTCGCGGACAAGTCGGTCTGGACGGCGATGAAGGAAGCCTTCGCGGCGGGCGCCCGGGAGCGGGTCGACATCGAGCTGGCGGAGACCTTCTTCAACTCCGCCTCGCGCCGGATCTTCCACACGGTCGGCGTCGATCCGCGCGTCGAGTTCGTCTCCTCGGAGGTTCCCACGCTCTCCCTCGAGGACGCCCGGCTCCTCGCGGACACCTTCTCCGGAGCGGCCGGCACGGCGACGGCCCTCTGGCGGATCCTCGAGGCGCATCCGTCCGCCGTCCGGTGGGAGGACGCCTCGCGCGACGCGCGCCTCGCCGCGGAGAAGCTGAACGCCCACCTCGAGGCCGTCTGGGGGGAGCCCGGCTTCGAGACGGCCGAGGTCCTCCGGCCCGTCTTCTTCCGGAACAAGGGGGCGTACATCGTCGGCCGGATCCGGCGCGGGGAGCGCTCGCTCCCGCTGCTGCTCGCCCTGCTGAACCGGGACGGGCGCGTCGTCGTGGACGCCGTCCTGGCCGACGAGGACGAGGCGTCGATCGTCTTCAGCTTCACCCGGTCGTACTTCCACGTCGACGTGGAGAACGGCGCGGCGCTCGTCGCCTTCCTGAAGACGATCATGCCGAGGAAGCCGGTGCCCGAGCTCTACACGGCTCTCGGCTTCAACAAGCACGGGAAGACCGAGCTCTATCGCGACCTCCTCCGCCACATCGCCGCCTCCGACGACCCGTTCGTCTTCGCGCCGGGGGAGCCGGGCATGGTGATGATCGTCTTCACGCTCCCGTCCTACGACGTCGTCTTCAAGGTCATCCGCGACAGCTTCGCGCCGCCGAAGACGACCAGCCGGAAAGAGGTTCTGGAGAAGTACCGCCTCGTTTTCCGGCACGGCCGCGCGGGGCGGCTCGTGGACGTTCAGGAGTTCGAGCACCTGGAGTTTCCCGTCTCGCGTTTCGACCCCGTCCTCCTCGGTAAGCTCCGGACGGAGGCCGCCGAGACCGTGGAGATCGCCGGCGACAAGGTGGTCCTCCATCACCTCTTCACCGAGCGGCGCCTGACGCCCCTCAACCTCTATCTGCGGGAGGCCGGGGCGCCGGACGCCCGGCACGCCATCGCCGACCTCGGGGAGGCGATCCGCGACCTCGCGCGCGTCAACATCTTTCCCGGCGACCTCCTCCTGAAGAACTTCGGCTTGACCCGGCACGGGCGGGTCGTCTTCTACGACTACGACGAGATCGCCTTCCTGACCGACGTGAACTTTCGCCAGATGCCGCTGGGGGGCGACGGCGACGGGGAAGGGGACGAGCCCTCGTTCTACGTGGGAGAGAACGACGTCTTCCCCGAGGAGTTCATGACCTTTCTCGGACTCCGGGGCGACGCCCGGGAGGCCTTCCTCGAACTGAACGGGGACCTCCTGGGCATCCGGTTCTGGCAGGCGACCCAGCGGCGGATCCGGGAGGGAGAGATGCTGGACCTCTTTTCCTACCCCGCGACGCGACGGCTCCGGACCGGCACCCCCCCCTGACTGATTCAAACGCTTCGTTGTGGCGGGGCGCAAGGACCCCTAAGATCCGGCGCCCGAAGGAGGCTCTCCATGCCCGACGCGAAACCGAAGGTCCCCGCCGGCGGCGCCAAGATCACGATCTCCGCCGGCAAGCTCCATGTCCCCGACAACCCGATCATCCCGTTCATCGAAGGGGACGGCACCGGCCGCGACATCTGGCGCGCCTCGGTGCGGGTCCTCGACGCCGCCGTGGCGAAGGCCTACGGCGGGAAGAAGAAGATCCACTGGATGGAAGTTCTCGCCGGACAGAAGTCCTTCGACAACCTCAAGACGTGGCTTCCCGACGAGACGACGGACGCCTTCCGCGACTACCTCGTCGGGATCAAGGGGCCGCTCACGACGCCGATCGGCGGCGGCATCCGGTCGTTGAACGTCGCCCTCCGCCAGATCCTCGATCTCTACGTCTGCCTCCGCCCGGTCCGCTGGTTCAAGGGCGTTCCGTCCCCGGTGAAGAACCCCGGCAAGGTGAACATGGTCATCTTCCGGGAGAACACCGAGGACATCTACGCGGGCATCGAGTTCGCGGCCGGCACGGACGAGGCGAAGAAGATCCTCGCCTTCCTGAAGGACAACTTCCCCCAGCAGTACAAGAAGATCCGCTTCCCCGACTCGACCGGGCTCGGCGTCAAGCCGGTCTCGAAGGACGGGACCGAGCGCCTCGTTCGCGCCGCGATCCACTACGCGCTGGCGAACGGCCGGAAGAGCGTCACCTTCGTCCACAAGGGCAACATCATGAAGTACACGGAGGGGGCCTTCCGGAATTACGGCTACGCCCTCGCCGAGCGCGAGTTCCCCGACAAGACCTACACGTGGGAGCAGTGGGAGCGGACGAAGGCCGAGAAGGGCGAGCCCGCCGCCAACGCCGAGCAGAAGGCGGAGCTGGCCAAGGGGAAGCTCCTCGTCAAGGACGCCATCGCCGACATCACGCTCCAGCAGATCCTGACGCGGCCCGACGAGTTCGACGTCATCGCGACGCTGAACCTGAACGGCGACTACATCTCCGACGCGCTCGCCGCGCAGGTGGGCGGGATCGGGATCGCGCCGGGAGGCAACGTCAACTACCTGACCGGCCACGCCATCTTCGAGGCCACGCACGGCACGGCGCCCAAGTACGCCGACCTCGACAAGGTCAACCCCGGTTCGGTGGTCCTGTCGGGCGAGATGATGCTCCGCTACATGGGCTGGCTCGAGGCCGCCGACCTCATCCTCAAGGGGATGGACGGCGCCATCCAGGCTCGGACCGTCACCTACGACTTCGCCCGGCAGATGGAAGGGGCGAAGGAGATCAAGTGCAGTGAGTTCGGCGACGAGGTGATCAAGCACATGGGCTGATCGGGCCCTTTTTTCCGGTATGTTTCTCCGCGGCCGGGTGGTTTCCACCCGGCCGCGGTCGTATTCTTGACGCCTCAGACCGTGGGAAGGAGGAGTGTCACCGTGACATTGCGAGCCCTGCGCCCCGTTCTCGCCGCCGTTCTCCCCGTCGTTCTCCTCGCCGCCTGCGCGCGGAAGGAGAAGGCCAGCGAGGGGAAGGAGCTTTCGAAGAACCCGATCGCCGCCCTCGGCCAGATCAGCGACGCGGCCAAGAAGGCCGCCGACGCCGCCAAGGAGGCGTCGGAGATGAAGCCGGTCGACCCGGTCAGCTTCAACACCCTCCTTCCGCTCCTGCCGGCCGCGCCGGCGGGCTGGACGGCCGAGGAGCCGAAGGGGGAGACCACCGCGGCCATGGGCTTCAAGATCTCCGAGGTCGAGCGCTCCTACACGAAGGGCGACGAGCACCTCCACGTCAAGATCGTGGACGGGGCCTACAACTCCTTCATCTACGCCGGGGTGACGATGGCCGCCCAGTTCTCGCGCGAGTCGACGGAGGGCTACGAAAAGGGCGTCACGATCGACGGCAATCCGGGCGTCGAGAAGTGGTCCAAGGGGAGCCGGCGGGGAGAGCTGACGGTGGTCGTCGGGAAGCGCTTCCTCGTCACCGTCGACGCGAGCCCGGTCGAGGCCGACTTCGTCCGGACGGTCTTCGGATTGATCGACCAGGCGAAGCTGGCGTCCCTGAAGTAGCCCACCCAGGGTGCCGGTCCATCACGCCACGCTGACCCTGAGGACGTCGGCGGCGTCCGAGGTTCACGACCTCACGTCGCAGGTGGAGGCCGTCGTGCGCGAGAGCGGGGCGGCGGACGGCCTGTGCACCGTCTTCACGCCCCACGCGACGGCGGCCGTCACGATCAACGAGAACGACGACCCGAACGTCGGGACGGACCTCCTCGATGCCCTGTCGCGTCTCGTGAAGGAGCACGACGGCTGGCGGCACGACCGGGTGGACGACAATGCCGCGGCGCACATCAAGGCGGCGATCGTCGGTCCCTCGGAGACGATCCCCGTCCGTCAGGGACGCCTCGCCCTCGGCACCTGGCAGAACGTCTTCTTCTGCGAGTTCGACGGGCCCCGGGCGACGCGGCGCATCCACGTGACGGTGCTCTGGTAACCCCGCAAGAGGCGGTGCCGGGGCCCTAGCGCCGTTTCTTCTTCGGCGGGTGCCCCGCCTTCCGGAGGATCGCCGCGGCGGCCTTCGCGTCGGCCTCGGTGCCGAAGCCGAAGACAGCGGAGAACTTCCGCCCCACGACCTGGGCCACCAGGAACGAGAGGTTGATCCCCGCGTCGGCGACCGCCCGGGCGAAGGCGTGGCCGAGGCCGGGGCGGTCGTCGCCTTCCACGAGGAGCGCCGGGGTCGCCGCTTCCGCAAGCCCTGCCGACCGGGCGGCCGCCATCACCTTCTTCCCGGCCACGGGCCAGACCTCGACGGCCGCCCGGCCGTCGTGAATCCGGTAGCCCATGACGAGCTTCAGCGAGGCGCCCCCCTTCGCGAAGGGCTCGAGCGTCTCGGCCCCGACGCCGGGGGCGTCGACGGCCTCGCGTCGCCAGAGGAGGATCTTCCGGATGCTGACGGCCATGGCTCAGACGCTCCTTTCCGTGAAAGCGGCGAAGATCGGCTTCACCAGCTCGACGAACTCGTCGAAGGCCATCTTCACGGTTTCGGTGTGGCTTCCCGCGTTGAAGACGATCTCACGGTCCTTTTTCAGCGACTCGTCCACCACGACCGGAATCCGGTAGAGGTTGCCGAAGGGGGGCATCGCGCCGACCTCGCACTCCGGGAAGATCCCCTCGAACTCGGCCTCGGTGGCGAGCCGGATCTTCTTCGCCCCGAGGGACTTCTTGAGGAGGACGAGGTCGGCCCGGCGGGTCGCCGGCATGACCGCCATGTAGAGCTTCCCGTCGGCCTGGACGATGACCGTCTTGGCCACCTCCTGGCCGGGGACGTGGATTGAGGCGGCGATCTCCTGCGCCGTGTAGGCCCGGGCGTGCGGGATGGTGACGAACGGGACGTGCTGCTGCTCGAGGAAGTGGGCGAGCCGCTCGGAGACGGACATAGGTCCTCCTGCCGGGGCGCCCGTCCGGAGGCGACGAACCGGAACGTTCGTAAGTCACCTGGGCCGCCGGCCGGCGGCCGTCCCCGAGGAAAAGCTAGGAACCGGCGGCCGGGAAATCAAGGGGTGGGGGCGGTCCGGTCAGCCCGCCCCCTCGGGGTTCAGGTCGGCAACGAGCACGTCGATCCCCTCGGCCCCCTCGAGAACCCGATGGACGATCCCCGGGGTGACCCGGCCGAGGAGTCCCGTCCGCCCGGGTCGCCCCAGCACGAGAGTCTTCACCTTCTCGGACCGGACGAACTCCAGGATTGCCCCTGCCACGTCCTCGGATTCGCGATAGACGACCGTCGCCCCGAGCGCCATCGCGAGATTGATGTTCTCGACGAGGGCCCGGTGCTGCTCGGCCGAGAGGTGTTCGGGCATGTCCCGCTTCCTCCGGACGTAGAGCGCGTACCAGCGGGTGTTCATCCTTCCGGCGAGTTTCGAGCCCCGGAGGATCAGGGCCTTCGCGGCGGCCGGGTCGAGGGGGAGGGCGACGGCGACGCGGATTCCGGCCGGCGCCGGGGTCGTACCGCTCGTTTCCGTCCGCTCTCCCTCGACCTTCTCGGCGGTCTCGCGCAGGGCGAGCTCCCGGAGGGAGCGGAGATTCTCTTCGCGGAAGAAGTTCTCGAGAGCGGTCGCCGCCTGCGCGGGCGGATAGATCTTTCCCTGCTTCAGTCGGTCGCGAAGCTCCGAGACCGGAAGGTCCACGTTGACGACCGCGTCGGCTTCCCGGACGACGCGGTCCGGAACCCGCTCCCTGATCTCCAGCCCGGTGGCCGACTTCACGACGTCCTGGACCCCCTCGAGGTGCTGGACGTTGACGGTCGTCAGGACGGAGATACCGGCCTCGAGAATCTGCTCGACGTCCTGCCAGCGCTTCTCATTCCGCCCCCCGGGCGCGTTCGTGTGCGGCAGCTCGTCCACGAGCGCCACTTCGGGCTTCCGCGCCAGGAGGGCGTCCAGATCCATCTCTTCGAGGACCGTGCCCTTGTAGTCGGTCTTCCGCCGCGGCACGACCTCGAGTTCGCCGATCCGCTCGGCCGTTTCCTGCCGCCCGTGCGTCTCGATGAAGCCGATGACGACGTCGATCCCCCGGGCGCGCATGGCATGCGCGTCGTCGAGCATCTTGTACGTCTTCCCGACCCCGGCCGCCTGGCCGAGGTAGACCTTGAGACGCCCCCGCTTCTCCTCCCGGACGATGAGTCGGAGAAAGGCCTCCGGGTCGGGGCGCTCGGGAGGTCTTCTTTTCACCCGACCATTATCGGGCGGGCTGGCCGCCCGCCTCGAGGCGTCCCTGGAGGTCGACGTTCAGGAGGAGGACGTTGACGCGGCCCCCGCCGAAGACGCCGAGGAACCGGCCTTCGGTCCGGGCGGCGACCAGGGCCTCGAGCTCGGCGGCCGGGAGGCCGGTCTCCTTCGAGATCCGGGCGACCTGCCACCTCGCGAACTCGGGGGAGATGTGGGGGTCGAGGCCAGAGGCGGAGGAGGTGACGGCATCGGCGGGAACCGCCCCCCCCGCGTCCGGATTCTCGGCGCGCCGCGCCGCGACCGCTTCCCGGACGGCTTCGGCGAGTCGCTTCGAAGTCGGGCCGAGATTCGTTCCTCCCGACGCCGTCGCGTCATAGCCGTTGTCGCCCGCCGCGGAAGGGCGACCGTGAAATCGCCGGGGGCTCGCGAAGCTCTGCCCGATCAGCGAAGAGCCGAACGCCCTTCCCCCCTTCTCGAGGAAGCTTCCGTCGGCTTGCCCTCGAAACGCGATGCGTCCCACGACCCAGACGACGGCCGGATAGGCGAATCCCAGGAGAAGCGTCAGGACGAGGTAGACCCGGATCGAGCGGAGGAGGTGTTCCTTCATGGCGGCTCTCAGACGAGGTGAATCGCGACGAGGATCATGTCGATCAGCTTGATGCCGGCGAACGGGACGAGGATGCCGCCCGCACCGTAGAGGAGGAGGTTCCGACGGAGGATCCGGCCCGCGCCGAGCGGACGGTACCGGACGCCCCGCAGGGCCAGCGGAATGAGCGCGACGATGATGAGGGCGTTGAAGATGACGGCCGAGAGGATCGCGCTCTCGGGGGTCGCGAGGCGCATGACGTTGAGCGCCTGGAGCGCGGGATACGTGCCGAGGAACATGGCGGGCAGGATGGCGAAATATTTCGCGACGTCGTTCGCGATGGAGAACGTCGTGAGGGCGCCGCGTGTCATGAGGAGCTGCTTTCCGATCTCGACGACCTCGATCAGCTTCGTCGGGTTCGAGTCGAGGTCGACGATGTTGCCGGCCTCCTTGGCCGCCTGCGTCCCGGTGTTCATGGCCATGCCGACGTCCGCCTGTGCGAGGGCGGGGGCGTCGTTCGTCCCGTCGCCGGTCATCGCGACGAGGTTCCCCTTGGCTTGCTCCGACCGGATGAGGGCGAGCTTGTCCTCCGGCTTCGCCTCGGCGAGGAAGTCGTCGACGCCCGCTTCGCGCGCGATCGTCGCCGCGGTCAGGGGGTTGTCGCCCGTGATCATCACCGTCCGGATCCCCATGGCGCGAAGGCGGTCGAAGCGCTCTTTCATGCCTCCCTTCACGATGTCCTTCAGGTAGATCGTCCCGACCACGCGCGGCCCGTCGGCGACGACGAGCGGGGTGCCTCCTTCCGCCGCGATCGTCCCGACGTCCCTCCGGACCTCTTCGGGGAGCGAGCCGCCGAGAGAGTGGACGAAGCCGTCGACCGCGTCGGCGGCCCCCTTCCGCACCTTTCGGCCGCCCGCGAAGTCGAGGCCGGACATCCGGGTCTTCGCCGTGAAGGGGACGAACGTGGCATTCAGCTCGCGGAGGTGCCGGCCCCGGAGACCGTACTTCTCCTTCGCGAGGACCACGATGGAGCGCCCCTCGGGCGTTTCGTCGGCGAGGGACGAGAGCTGCGCGATGGCGGCCAGCTCGTGCTCCTCGACGCGGGGGGCCGGCAGAAACATCGTCGCCTCGCGGTTTCCGAGGGTGATCGTCCCGGTCTTGTCGAGGAGAAGGACGTTGACGTCGCCGGCCGCTTCGACGGCTCGTCCCGACATCGCGAGGATGTTGTGCGTCAGGACGCGGTCTATCCCGGCGATGCCGATGGCGGACAGGAGGCCGCCGATCGTCGTCGGGATGAGACAGACGAGAAGGGCGATGAGGCTCGTGACGGACACGCTCCCCCCCGAGTAGGCGGCGAAGGGCTTGAGCGTCACCGTCGCCAGGAGGAAGACGATCGTCAGGCCGGCGAGAAGGATGTCGAGGGCGATCTCGTTCGGCGTCTTCTGCCGCTCGGCCCCCTCGACGAGGCGGATCATCCGGTCGAGGAAGGTCTGTCCCTGCTCGGAAGTGATTTCGACGACGATCCGGTCGGAGAGAACGGTCGTGCCGCCCGTCACCGCCGACCGGTCGCCTCCGGCCTCCCGGATGACGGGGGCCGACTCGCCCGTGATCGCCGACTCGTTGACCGAGGCGATCCCTTCGACGACCGTGCCGTCTCCCGGAATCAGCTCGCCCGCCTCGACGACGACGCGATCTCCCTTGCGGAGGCTCGACGCGGGGATTCGCTCTTCGCGCGCCGAGGCGCCGCCTTCGAGGAGACGCCGCGCCACGGCGTCGGTCTTCGCCCGCCGGAGGGCGTCCGCCTGCGCCTTTCCCCGCCCTTCGGCCGCGGCCTCGGCGAAATTCGCGAAGAGGACGGTCGCCCAGAGCCAGAAGACGATCTGGAGCTGGAAGCCGAAGACCCCCTTCGGCGCGAGGCCGGGAACGAGGAAGAGGGTGGTCGCGACGGCTCCCGCCTCGACGATGAACATGACCGGGTTCCGGACCATCCGTCGCGGGTGGAGCTTGGCGACAGCGTCCACGGCGGCCCGGGAGAGGATCGCGCGATCGAAGAGCGAAAGCTGGCGTGCGTTCTTCATGGCGTCCGGTCAGAAGAGGTTCCCGGCGCTCATCAGGAGGTGCTCGACGACCGGTCCGAGCGAGAGCGCGGGAAAGAAGGTGAGCGCGCCGACGATCAGGATGACGCCGACGAGGAGGAAGACGAAGACGGGGCCGTCGACCGGGAACGTCCCCGCCGACTCGGCGACCCTCCTCTTGGCGGCGAGCGAGCCGGCGATCGCGAGGAGCGGGATGATCATCCAGAAGCGCCCGAGGAACATCGCGACGGCCAGGGTCACGTTGTAGAAGTCGGAGTTCGCGTTCAGGCCGGCGAAGGCGCTGCCGTTGTTCCCGGCCGCACTCGTGTAGGCGTAGAGGATCTCGGAGAGGCCGTGGGGGCCGGAGTTGTTCCGTCCCGAGAGCCCGGCCCGGGTCGCGACGCCGGCCGCGGATCCGACGAGGATGCAGAAGGTCAGGATCAGGACGGCGAGCATGGCGAGCTTGACGTCGTGGGCCTCGATCCTCTTGCCGAGGTACTCCGGAGTCCGCCCGACCATGAGGCCCGCGATGAAGACCGAGAGGACGACGAAGAGGATCATCCCGTAGAGCCCCGCGCCGACGCCGCCGAAGACGACCTCGCCGAGCTGGATGTTCAGGAGGGGGACGAGGCCGCCGAGCGGCGTGAAGGAGTCGTGCATCGCGTTGACGGCGCCGCAGGAGGCGTCCGTCGTGACCGTCGCGAACAGGGCGGAGTCGACCGGCCCGAACCGGACCTCCTTTCCTTCCATGTTGCCGGGCGCCGTGGCCACCCCGAGGCCGTGGTGGATCGGGTTGCCGCGTACTTCGGCCCATCCGGCGAGGAGCGCCCCGGCGAGAAAGAGGATCGCCATCGCCCAGAAGACCGCCCAGCCGTGGCGGGGCTTTCCGGTCATCGACCCGAGCGTGGCGGTCAGGCCCGCGGGAATCGCGAAGATCATGAACATCTGGAGGAGATTCGTCGCGGGCGTCGGGTTCTCGTACGGGTGGGCGGAATTGGCGTTGAAGAAACCGCCGCCGTTCGTCCCCAGCTCCTTGATCGCCTCCTGCGAGGCGACCGGGCCGCCCGGGATCTTCTGGACCGCGCCTTCGAGCGTCGTGACCTCACGCGTCGGCTGGAAGTTCTGGATGACACCCTGCGACATCAGGACGATCGAGGCGACGAAGCTGATCGGGAGGAGGATCCAGAGCGTCGACCGGATCAGGTCCGACCAGAAGTTTCCGATCCCCTTGGACTCGGTCCGCGCGATCCCGCGGACGATGGCGACGGCGAGAGCAATACCGGTTGCCGCAGAAACGAAGTTGTGAACGGCCAGGCCCGCCATCTGCGTCAGGTGCGACATGGTCGTCTCGCCGGAATAGGCCTGCCAGTTCGTGTTCGTCGTGAAGGAGACGGCGGTGTTCCATGCGAGGGCGGGCGGCACGGCCGGGAGTCGGTCGGGGTTGAGGGGAAGCAGGTGCTGGAGCCGCTGCATCGCGTAGACGAGGACGAGGCCGACGACGTTGAAGATCAACATCGCCCCGCCGTACTGCAGCCAGGTCTGGTCCTTGAGGGATCCGACGCCGCCGAGGCGGTAAAGCATCTTTTCGACCGGGACGAGGACGGGGTCGAGATACGTTCGCTCGCTGGCGAAGACGCGCTTCATGTACAGCCCGAGCGGCTTCGTCACCGCCAGGACGAGGAGGAAGAAGAGGCCGGTCTCGAGAAGAACCTGGCTCATCGGCGTCTCAGAGCTTCTCCGGCTTCAGGAGCGCATAGAGGAGGTAGGCCAGCGCGGCGACCGCTAGGACGAGGCCGAGAGCGGCTTCAAACGTCATGGCGACCCTCACAGCCCGTCGCACCGCTTCGCGTACCAGAGCGAGGCGGCGAGGAGGGCGGCGGTCGCGAGGACGAAGAGGACGTCGAGCACCGGGTTCCTTTTCAGAAGACGTAGATGACGTCGAGCAGGATCGTCGGCTGGGTCGAGGCGAAGGCGGTCTTCTTCTCGAAGACGTTGCGGTTCGACCAGTCGACACGGAGATCGCCGCGAATGAGGAGATGCCTCGAGATCTTCCATTCGGGGGTCAGCGTGGCCTCCTTGAGGTACTGCTTCACACCGATCCTTGCGCCGTCGGGGTCGGCGAAGTACTCGCCCCTGAGATTCAGGGCGAAGCTGTCAGAGGGGCTGAACCGCACGTAGCCGACGATTCCGCTCCACGTCGCCGTCTGGCCCGCGGTCACGGCGTTCGGCTCGCCGCCGTACGTCAGCTCGAGGGTGAAGACGGTCCGGCCGGTGGCCTTCCACTGGGCCACGACGTTGCCGACGATTCGCCAGTTCGCGGACGTGCCCGCCTGTTCCGGGCCTCCGATGAAGTTCCCGGTCACCGTCACGGCCTTAGAGGGGGTCCAGAGGATTTGGGCGCCCAGGGACTTGCCGCTGTTGTTGTCCTTCACGACGTCCCAGCCGTTCGTCAGCAGAAGCATTCCGGCCAGCTGGTCGCTGAAGGCGTAGCTGGTCTTCAGACCCGTGTTGGTGAAGGGGATAGCCCAGCCATAGACGAAGGAGCGGGTGGCGTTGTCGTTCCAGCCGTCATAGCCCTCGATCACCTCGTAGCCCATGTGGGTGATGAACTTCCCGAAATCGAGGCGCAGGCCGTTTCCGACGGGCGCGATCCAGCTGACGGTGGCCTGCTGGAGGTCGAAGTCCTGTCCCTGGAAGAGGCCGGCGGAGGAGGCAACGCTCGCCACGGCACCGGCGACGGCGTCGATCCGGAAACCGACTTCGCCGGGCTTCCCGAGGGCCTTCTGGATCACGATCTCGGCGGAGTCGATGTTGACGCTGTTGTCCAGGTGGTCGAAGACGCGATGCTGGTTCTGGCCTGATGCCGGCCGGTTGACGTTGTACTCGTACCAGGCTGAGAGGAAGCCGTTGACGGCGATCATCTGATACCAGGGTTCTTCAGTCGGGGCCGGCGTAGAAGTCGGCGGCGGGTCTGGGAGCGGCGTCTCGCGGCCGGCGAGAGGGTGGGCGAGGACGGCCGAGATGATCGCTGCGGCGCCGACGCGCATCGCGGCTCCACCGCCGCGCTTCCCCGACGAGCCGCGTGATCGGGAGCGCCAGTCGGGGTCGGGGGCGCGCCAGCGGTCCCAGTCGCCGCCGAACCAGCGAAGGGCGCCGGAGAAGAACGCCAGATAGCCTCCAAATCCGGCAAGGGCGACGGCCAGGCGGGCTGGACCGTTGAAGAACGATGCCGCGAGGGCGCCCCCGACGAGCGACGCCATCGCAAGCAGAAGCAAGAGAAAGGCTCGAATCAGGTTCCGCGGGTGGGGGCCACTCCCCGTATTCACACCCGGAACGTGCAGCCGCTCTTCCCAAGAAGTCCGGAAGGAGGTCGAAAGATCCCCTAAAGGCGGGGGAGCCCCCCGTCAGCTCAGCGGTTCGGCCACGAACCGGTAGCCGACCCACGGTTCCGTCACGATGAAACGCGGCCGCGCCGGGTCGGGCTCGAGCTTCTTGCGAAGCGATCCGACGTGGACGCGGACGGTATCCGGCGACGTCCCGGGGGCGCCCTGCCAGACACGGCCGATGATCTGCCGGATCGTGACGGGCTTGCCCGCCTGCTGGGCGAGGAGCTCCAGGATCGCGAGCTCCGTCGGGGTGAGCCGCACCTCGCGCCCCTCGACGAGAACCTGCCGCCGTTCGCGGTCGAGCGTAAGTCCTGGAAAGCGGAGGACGCTCGCGGGCCCTTCGTGCGTCGAGCGCCGGAGCTGCGCGCGGACGCGTGCGAGCAGCTCCGCGACGGAGAAGGGCTTGACGACGTAGTCGTCCGCGCCGAGGTCGAGGGCGCGGATCTTGTCGGCCTCTCCTCCCCGGACCGAAAGGACGACGACCGGCGTATCTCCCTGCTCACGGACGCGCCGCACCAGCTCGAATCCGTCCACGACCGGCATCGCGAGGTCCGTCAGGACCAGTCCGGGCTCGGCCTCGACGAACGTCCGGAAACCCTCGGCACCGTCGGCGGCCTCGAGGACTTCGTACCCCGCCGCGGTCAGCTCCGCCACCAGCGCCCGCCGGATGGCCGCATCGTCGTCCACGACGAGAATGCGCGGGCTTCCGGCAGGGTGGATCAAGCGTCTCTCGGCGGCGCGGCCGCGGGAAGCTCGAGCCGGGCGACCGTGCCGCCGCCGGGGCGGTCGAGGATGACGACCTGGCCACCGAGGGCGTGGGCGAGCGAACGGCAGATTTCGAGGCCGAGGCCGGCTCGCGCCGTCTCGCCCGCGGGCGAGGGGGCGCCGCCCCGCATCTCGTGCGGCACGCCGGGACCGCGGTCGAGGATCTCGAGGCGGACCCGCGAAGGGTCGAGCGGACTCGCCGCGGCCGCGAGCGAGAGGGCCGTTCCGGGCGGTGCCGCGCGGACAGCGTTCTCGAGGAGATTCGTCAGGATCTCGACGGCGAGCGCCGGATCGGCCCAGACGTCGGGCGTCTCGACGGGGACCGACACCTCCACGTCGCGGCCTGCGAGGACGAACGGGAGCGCCTCCCGGACCGCGCGGAAAAGGTCGGCGGCGGGAGAGGGCTCCGGGTGAGGCACGTACGCGCCCGCGTCGAGGCGGGCCTTCGCGAGGAGGTTGTCGATCCGCCGCGAGAGCCGCTCCGTTTCTCTCGCGACCTCGTCGAACGTCTCCTTGCCGCCACCCCGACTCAGCCGTTCGAGTCCCATCCGGATCGCCGTCATCGGCGTCCGCAGGTCGTGTGAGACGGCCCTCAGGAGGGACGTCTTGAGCGAGTCGCTCTCGCGGAGGGCCTCGAGGTGGTCCCGCTCGCGCAGGAAGCGGTCCCGCTCCACGGCGAGGGCCACGAGCCGCCCGACCGATTCGAGGGCCGCCTTCTCGGCCCGCGTGCCGCGGGCGACGAGGACCCCCGTCGGCTTTCCGCCGACGGCCAGGGGGAGATAGACGTCGCGCGCTCCGTCCGGTGCCGGGACCTCCGCCGTCTCGCCGCGGCGCCCTACGGTCTCGATCAGGGAATCGTCGGGAGCGAGGCTGCCGGCGAGGTCGAAGACGACGTCGGCATGACCTGGCCCGTCCCGGAACAGGACGAGCCCTCCGCCCGCGGCCCCGATCGTCCGGAGCGCCCGACCGGCCGCCACGCCGAGCGCCCCGACGCGATTCGTCGCGGCGAAGAGATCGATGGAGAGGTCGTAGAGGGCCTCGACCTCGGCGCGCCGGGCGTCCGCCTCGGCGGCGCGTTGTCGCGCCTGGGCGACGAGCCGGCTCGTAACCGTCGAGGCGACGAGAAAGGCGCCGAGGGCCACCCAGTTCGAGGCGTGCGCGATCGTGAAGGTTCCGATCGGCGGGAGGAAGAAGAAGTTGAAGGCGAGGGCCGCAGCGACGGAGGCGGCGGTGCCGGCCACGAAGCCCCGCGCCACCGCCGCGCCGAGAACGGCGATCAGGAAGACGAAGCCGGCCGTCGTCGCGTTGGCCTCGAAGGCGCGTCCCAAGGCCGCGGCCGCCGCGACCGCCGCGAGAGCGAGGGCGGTGTCCGCCGCCCGTCGTCCGAGGCTACCCCGCGAGGTGCTGGCCGTGGACCGCCTCCCCAGTCGCGTGGCGGGACTCCCGGAGGGTCGGGTGGGTGCGCGTGCGGATCATCTTTCGAGGCGTCGTGCCAAGTGAAGGATGGCACGTTCTTCGGGACGCAGGGAAGTCGGTTGTCGATCGCCGGAGCCGGCGAAGGCGGCCCCGCGGACGCCCGGGACGAGATGCCTACGAGAGGAACCGGCGCATCGCGGGTCCGTCGAGGGCGCGCGCGAAGAGGACGACATAGGCGGCGAAGCCGACCGACGCCAGGAGGACCCGGAAGGGCTCCTGCAGGGAGATGGCCAAGCCGGTGGCGGCCGCTAGGGAGAGGACGGAAAGGACGACGAGACCGAGTCTCGTGGCGACCGACGGCGGGTGGTTCCGTGGGATGGCGCTCACGGAGATACGTTGGCTTCCGCGCGGGCAAGAAGTCCGGAAAAAGGTCTAAAGAGTTCCTAAAGTCGGCGGGCTCCGTTACCGGCGGCGGGGAGATACTCGGGTGCGCGGCGATCGACGCCGCGACGAGCATTGACCGACTCCAACCGGTTCCGACAGTTCCTCCTGGGAAAGCGTCGGGACGTCACTGACCCCGGCGTCTTCCACCGGCTCTCCCTCGTCGCGTTCCTCGCGTGGGTCGGCCTCGGCGCCGACGGGCTCTCCTCCTCCGCATACGGCCCCGACGAGGCCTTCCGCGCCCTCGGCAGCCACCACGCCCTCGCCATCGTCCTCGTGGCGATGACGGCCGTGACCATCGCCGTCATCTCCACCGCCTACTCCAACCTCATCGAGCACTTTCCGGGCGGCGGCGGCGGGTACCTCGTGGCCACGAAGCTCCTCGGGGAGAAGGCCGGCGTCGTCTCGGGGTGCGCGCTCCTCGTCGATTACGTCCTGACGATCACGGTCTCCGTGGCGTCCGGATGCGACCAGATCTGGAATTTTCTTCCGGCCGACCTCGGCCGCTACAAGCCGGGAGCCGAGCTTCTGATCCTGCTCCTCCTCGTTGCTCTGAACCTCCGGGGCGTGAAGGAATCCGTCACGCTCCTCGTGCCGATCTTCCTCGTCTTCGGCGTGTCGCACCTGGCGGCGATCGCCTACGTCTTCGCGTCGCACGCCGGGTCGCTCCCCACGGTCTTTTCCGGGGCCGCACGCGACCTCGCGGAGACACGGTCGACGATGGGCTTCTGGCCGCTCGCGTTCGTCCTCCTCAGGGCGTACTCGATGGGCGGGGGCACCTACACGGGGATCGAGGCGGTCTCCAACGGCGTCACGATGCTCCGGGAGCCCCGTGTGAAGACCGCGAAGAGGACGATGTTCCTGATGGCGGCCTCGCTCGCCTTCACGGCGGGAGGCATCCTGTTCGGGTACCTCCTCGTCGCTGCCCGTCCCCAGGCGGGAAAGACGATGAACTTCGTCCTCTTCGACACTCTCTTCGGCGGGTGGCGTCCCGGGGGCGTGGCGATCGGGAGCACGCTCGTCCTGACGCTGCTGGTCTCGGAGGCCGCGCTTCTCTTCGTCGCGGCCCAGACCGGCTTTCTCGACGGCCCGCGCATCCTCGGGAACATGGCGGTCGATTCGTGGATGCCCCACCGCTTCGCGCAGCTCTCGGACCGGCTCGTCACGCAGAACGGCGTCCTCGTGATGGGTCTCGCCGCCGTCGCGGCCCTTCTTTACACGCACGGCAACATCTCGACGCTCGTCGTCATGTATTCGATCAACGTCTTCCTCACGTTCTCGCTCACCGAGCTCGGCATGGCCCGGCACTGGATCGCCCAGCGGGGACGGGAGACGCGGTGGAAGCGCCAGTTCGCGATCCAGGGGACCGGATTCGTCCTCTGCGTGACGATCCTCGGAGTCACCCTCTACGAGAAGTTCGCCGAGGGGGGGTGGATGACGACGCTGGTGACGAGCGCGGTGATCGGGCTCAGTTTCCTCATTCGCGCCCATTACAACCACGTGAAACGGGACCTGAAGCGGCTCGACGACATCCTCGTCCCGATTGCGCCCGTGACCGGGACGCGCGAGGGGGTGGCCGAGCTGGACCGGAAGCTCCCTACGGCGATCCTGACGGTCGACCGGTTCTCGGGCTACGGACTGCACCAGCTCCTGAGCATCCACGGCCTCTTCCCCGGGCACTACAGAAACATCGTCTTCGTCTCGGTGGCGGTGGTCGACTCCGGGAGCTTCAAAGGGAGCGACGAGGTCGGGCGGCTGGAGGTCGCCACGCGCGAGAGCCTCGAGACGATACGTCGCCTGGGCGCGCGCGCACGGCTGGAACGCCACCTACCGGATGGCGGTGGACACCGAGGCCGTGGAGAAGGTCGTCGGGATCTGCGCCGAGCTCGCCAAGGAGTTTCCGAAGTCGGTCGTCTTCTCCGGGAAGCTCGTCTTCCGGAAGCCGAGATGGTACGACGCCCTCCTGCACAACGAGACGGCCCTCTCCATCCAGCGGCGCCTCCAGGTTTCGGGCGTTCCGTCCGTCGTCCTACCGGTCCGCGCGGCCGTCTGACCGGCCGGGAAACGGGGCCTCCCGCGCCGGGAACGCTCCCCGGGACCCCCGGCTCCCGGGATCACCCGTGGATGTTCTGTCCGTGGACCGCCTCCGCCGCCTCGTGCAGCGCCTCGGACAACGTCGGGTGGGCGTGGATCGTCCGGATCATCTCCTCGGTCGTCGCCTCGCAGCGGAGGAAGGCGGCCGCCTGGCCGATCAGCTCGGTCGCGAGCGGGCCGACGACGTGGACCCCGAGGATCTCGTCGTACTTCTTCTCCGAGACGATCTTCACGAACCCCTCGTTCGTGTGCTCCATGGCGCTCTTGGCCAGGACCTGGAACCCGAATTTCCCGACGGCCACGTCGTATCCGCGCTCGCGCGCCTTCGACTCCGAAAGGCCGATCGAGGCGACCTCCGGGTCGGTGTAGGTGCAGCCGGGAACCTGGTCGCGGTTGATAGGCTGCGTCGGCACCCCGGCCATCGTCTCGGCGGCGACGATCCCCTCGGCCGAGGCGACGTGGGCGAGCCAGATCGTCGGCGTGACGTCCCCGATGGCCCAGACGCCCGGGACGTTCGTCCGCTGGAAAGCGTCCACGACGACGTAGCCCTTCTCGGTGGCGACGCCCGCCGTCTCGAGGCCGAGCCCGTCGGTCAGGGGGCGCCGCCCGACGGCGAGGAGGACCTTTTCGACAGTCCACGAAAGCGGCTCGCCGGCGGGCCCCGTCGCGGCGACCGTCACGCTGCCGTCGGGGTTCCGCGTGACGGCCTCGACGGCCGTCTTCGTGTGGCAGGCGATGCCACGCTTCCGGAACGACTTCTCGATCTCCTTCGAGATTTCCTCGTCCTCGACGGGGAGGAGCCGGGGGAGAACCTCGACGAGAACGGTCTTGGTCCCGTATCGCGCGAAGCAGGATGCGAATTCCGACCCGACCGCACCGGACCCGATGACGAGCAGCGAGGCGGGAACGGAGGTCGACTTCAGGATGTGGTCCGAGTTCAGGATCGAGGCGCCGTCCGCCTTGAGAAAGGGGAGGTCGCGCGGCACGGAGCCGGTCGCGATCAGGACGTTCTTCGCCTCGAGCACCGTCTCGCTCCCGCCGGCGATGACGGCCACGCGGCCCGGTCCGTCGAGCCGCCCGAAGCCGGCCTGGACCTCGATCCGGTGCTTCTTCATCAGGTACTCGACGCCCCGGGCCCCCTTGAGGACGACCTTGTCGCGGAACTTCGCCACGCCGGCGAAATCGAGCTCGACGCCGGCCGTCTTCACGCCGAAGTCGGCGGCGTGCTTCGCCTCGTCGAAGAGGGTCGCTGACTTGAGCATCGCCTTCGTCGGAATGCAGCCGCGGTGGAGGCAGGAGCCCCCGAGGCCGACGCCGGGAACCTTGGCGTCCTTCTCGACGACCGCGGTCTTCAGGCCGAGCTGGGCCGCGCGGATGGCGGCCACGTAGCCGCCGGGACCGGAGCCGATGACGACGAGATCGTAGGCGGGAGCGGTCACGTTCACTCCTTGGCGCGCCGGGCGGCGCGGAGCGCGCGAATTATAGGCGGCGGGCCCCGCGTCCCCCGATATCATGCGCGCGAAGGAGCACGTCATGGCCCGCGATCACTACGACACCGCGGCCGTCGTCCGGCAGCTGAACCGGATCCTCGAGGCGGAGCTGGCCGGCGTCGTCCGCTACACGCACTACTCGTTCATGGTTTTCGGATTCCACCGGATCGCCATCGTCCAGTGGCTTCGCGGGCAGGCGACCGAATCGCTCACGCACGCCACGGAGGCGGGGGAGATGATCACGAGCCTCGGCGGGCATCCCTCGCTCGGCATCGGCCCCCTGCTCGACACGCACCGGAGCGACCTCTTGGACATTCTCGAGGAGGCGCTCGAGCACGAGACGTCCGCCCTCGACCTCTACCGGGGCCTGATCCCGCTCGTCGAGGGGAAGTCGGTCATGCTCGAGGAGTACGCCCGGAAGATGATCGGCACCGAGGAGGCGCACGTCGGCGAGGTCCGGAAGATGCTGCGGGGCCCCGAGGCCCTCGCCCCCACGGCGCCGAAGCGGAAGAAGTAGGCGCTCCGCCCCGGAGGCGCGGGCCGCTTCGTCCGCAGGGGCGTGGCGGGCGGTAATAAGATTCCGTCTCACCGATGGACGCCGACCGCGCGACGCGCTACCGGGTGATCCGGCCCCTGGGCTCGGGCGGGATGAGCGAGGTCTTCCTCGCCGAGGACCGGGACCTCCACCGCCCGGTGGCCCTGAAGGTCCTGAAGGAGTGCGCCGGGGGAGATGCCGCCCGCCTCCGCCTCCTCCGGGAGGCGCGGCTCGCCTCACAGCTCTCGCACCCGGGGATCGGGGTCATCTACGAGATCTCCGAGATGGAGACGGGCGGGGAGAGGCGCAGCTTCATCGCCATGGAGTACGTCGAGGGAGAGACCCTGCGTGCCCACGTGGAGAAGAACGCGCCGGCGCTCCCGGAGATCCTCGGGCTCGTCCGACAGGTGGCCGACGCCCTCGCCGCGGCCCACGAACGCGGCGTCGTCCACCGGGACGTGAAGCCGTCGAACGTGATGGTCTCCGCCGCCGGGCGCGTGAAAGTACTCGACTTCGGCCTCGCGGCGTACGTGCCTCCGGCCGGAAGCTCCGACGATACCTGGAGCGTCTTCGCGGGGGACGCGGACGCCCCGGGGGGCGCCCTGCTCGGCACGCTCGCCTACATGTCCCCCGAGCAGGCCCTCGGCCGCGATGTGGACGGCCGGAGCGACGTCTTCTCGCTCGGCGTCGTCCTTTTCGAGCTCGTGACGGGCGGGCTGCCGTTCCCCGGCGCCAACGCCGTGGAAGTGATCGAGGCGATCCGGCACGCCGAGCCGGCGGCGCCGGTGACGGAGAAGGCCCTGCCCGCCTCCCTTGGGAGCCTCCTGAAGCGGATGCTCGCGAAGGATCCGGCGGATCGGCCGGCGACGATGCACGAGGTGGGGCGCGAGATCGATGATCTCGAGCGGGCGCTGCGTGACGGAACGGCGGCTCCGGCGCTCCCCGCCGCCCGGGGGCCGGGCCGGTCGATCGCGGTCGTGGCCTTCGAGAACATCACGAAGAACCCGGAGGACGACTGGCTGGGAACCGGGATCGCCGAGACGGCCTCGGCCGACCTCAAGGCGATCGAAGGGGTGACGGTGATCGCCCGCGAGCGGGTGAACGAGGTCCTCCGGAAGCTGACGGGCGGCACGGACGCGCCGGAGGCGGACCTCGCGGCGCGCATCGGGCTCGAGCTGGACGCCCGCTGGGTCGTCAGCGGCGGCCTCCAGCGGGTTGGAGAGACGGTGCGCGTCACGGCGCGGCTGACCGAGCCTGCGACCGGCGCCGTCCTCCGGACGGTGAAGCTCGACGGAACCATGGCCGGACTCTTCTCCCTTCAGGACCGCGTGGTCGAGGAGCTCACGGCCGGCCTCGACCTCGCGCCCCGGCCCGGAACGGCCGAGGGGGACGAGACTCGCGTCCTGGAGGCCTACGAGGCGCTTTCGAAGGGGGTCGTCAACCTTCGCGCCGAGAGCCCGGACGCCCTCGACCGCGCGATCCTCCTTTTCGAGAGGGCGGTCGCCTTCGACCCGGGATACGCGCGGGCGTGGACGGAGCTCGGGAGCGCGTACGACCTGAAAGGGACGTACCTGAGCCTCCCGGAGCTGACCGAGCGAGCCATCGCGGCGTTCCGGAAGGCCCTCGAGCGAAACCCCCGGCTCACGCGCGCACGCCGGGAGCTCGGCATCAATCTCATCGACAGCGGCCGGGTCGAGGAGGGGATGGCCGAAGTCCGGAAGGCTCTCGAGCTGGATCCGGGGGACGCCGGCGCCCATCACTCCCTCGGACGGGCGTATTTCGTCGGGCTCGGCCGCTTCGCCGAGGCGGCCGTCCAGTTCGACCGGGCCCTCGAATTGAATCCCCGGTACGGGTGGGCGGCGCTCCAGCTCGCCCATTGCGCGGCGCTTCTTCGCGACTTTCCGAGGGCGGAACGCGCCGCCCGGCGGGCAGTCGAGCTGCAGGAGGCCTTCCTCTCGGGGCGCGAGGGGGCCCTCATCGTCGGCGGACACACGCGGCTGGGCCAGATCGCAGCGCTTCAGGGCCGGCACGAGGAAGCCCTCGCAGAGTTCGACCGGGAGCTGGCGTTCCTGCAGCAGTACGGCCACGCGCTGAAGGAACGGCACTTCGTGGAGCTTCAGCAGAGGATCGGCAGCTCGCGCCTCCGCCTGGGGCGTCGCGAAGAGGGAACGGCGGCTCTCGGGGCGGCGCTCGAGGCCTTCGGCCGGCGGCTCGGAATGGGGTCCGACGATCCCTTTACGCGCTACTACGCGGCCTGCGCGGCAGCCCCGCTCGGGCGGACGGACGAAGCTCTCGCCCATCTCGCGAAGGCCGCCGCGCAGCGGCCGGCCTTCACCGCGGCGCGCGCCGCGATCGAGCCGGATCTTCAGGTGCTGCGCGAAGACTCGCGGTTCCGTGCTGTCGTAGCCGGGTCGTCCGGCGAGGTCCCGGGGGCTCCGCAAGCCGCCCCCTGAGACCGCCGGGCCCGGGAAGGCTCCGGCGAGTCATCGCGTCGTTCCGACCGGTTCGGCGATGACCTTGAGGAGGCGCTCGCGCCGGATGCCGCCGCGAGCGCGCTCTTCAGGCCACGGGCGAGTCCGGCGGCCGGTCCGCGCCCCCAGTAGTGAAGGAAGAGCGTCCGGGGCGACTCGCCGGTCATGTGGTGGTGGATGGCGACGACGTGGATGCCGGCCTTCCGCAGCGCTTTCAGTACGGGCTGGAGTTCGTCCTCGTGAACCGCGAAATCGCCATCCACGATGGCGTTCTCGTCCGTTCCCGCGAAGGCGGCCCAGGTGTTGACGCCCATCTCGGCTCCCGCCTCGCATCCGCACGCCATCGTCACGCTCCGGCCGACCACCGCCTTGTACATACCGTCCTTCGTCGTCCCCTTCAGGCCGAAGAGGGCGTCGAGCGGGGGGGCCGTGATGGCGGAACGGGCGGGCACCGGGGGGCCGCCGAAACCCGCCGCGGGCCTCGGAGCGGCTGCACGGACGGCCTTCACGGCCGCCAGCGTCTTCCCGACGCCCCCGGCCAGCATCTCGACGGCTCCGTCGCCCGCGAGGTGCATGAAGAAGACCCGGGGCTTCTCATGTAGGAAATGGTTGTGAAGCGCCGTCACCTCGAGACCGCTCTCGAGGGCCGCGCTCATCGCGGGGCTCACCTCGTCCTCGAAAAGGACCAGGTCGCCCATGACCATCACCTTTCCGTCCACGCTCGCCTTGAAGGCGGCCCAGGACGTGAGACCCACGAAGGGCGGCATCGTCCACCCGTCGACCTCCACGGGGACGTCGGTCCGCGGCGCCGTGACCTTGAAGACCCGTTCCGCGGCGTTCCAGGTCCCCTTGAGCCCGGTCAATCGCTCGACGGACGCGGTGTCGAGAGGCGACTTCGGGTCGTCGCCCGCGAGGAGGGAACGCGCCGCGAGAAGCAGGAGGGCGAGCGCCGAAAGGACGCGAACGGGTCTCCAGGGGGTCAGGCTCTTGTAATACATGTAACAACTACGTTAGCCTCCGCCGCGGCAGATGTCGAAGACGCAGGCACCGTGGCTGCTGTTTCTCGCCGAGATCCCGGCGGATCGGCCGACGCTCCGGGTTCGGGTCTGGCGGCGCCTCCGGGCCGTCGGGGCGGTCCGGCTTTCGACCGGCGCCTTCCTCCTGCCGGAGGGGGACGACGAGCGCGAGGATTTCGACTGGCTGGCCGAAGAGATACGGCGGGGCGGGGGGAAGGCCGTCGTCGCGAAGGTCGACGATCTGGAAGGGCTCTCGCACGCCCGCGTGGTGGCGCTCCGCCGCCGCGGACGGGCTGCGCCCGTGCACGTGACGCCGCCGCCGCCGTCACCGAAGCGCCTCGATCCGGGGGCGTTCCGCGGCCGGGCCTGGGTGACCCGGCCGGATCCGAAGAGCGACCGACTGGCCTGCGCCTGGCTCATCCGGCGGTTCCTCGACCCGAAGGCCCGCTTCCGCTTCGCGCCCGATCCGGCGAGGGTGCGGGGCGGCGTCGCGTTCGACGCGCCCGGCGCCCGCTTCACCCATCGCGGCGAGGACTGCACCTTCGAGGTGCTGGCGCACGATTTCGGAATTCGCGAGCCGGGCGTCATTCTCGTTGCCGAGGTGATCCACGACATCGACGTAAAGGACGGTAAGTTCTCCCGGCCCGAGACGCCCGGATTCGCGAAGCTTCTTCAGGGTTTGCGGGCCACTGAGGAGGACGGTGCTCGGCGCGTCGAGAAGGCGCTTCCCCTGTTCGACTGGCTTGCCGCGTCCGGCGCCCGGAACGGCTGAGGCCGCGATGCCGGCTCGGGAAACGCACGGCGTCCTCGGCGGGCGCGTGGGCGCCCTTGCCGTCGGACTCTTCGTCTTCGGATTCGGCCAGGAGCTCTGGTTCCGGTTTCTCCCGGCCTTCCTCCGGTCGCTCGGGGCGTCGGCCCTTCTGGTGGGGGCCTTCGGGACCCTGAAGGACCTCATCGACGCGGCCTACGCGTGGCCGGGCGGCGTCCTGGCGGACCGTCTGGGGAGCCGGCGTTCTCTTCTACTTTTCGGCGGGCTGACGCTCTGCGGCTTCGTGGCGTATCTCGCGTCGCCCACCGTGCCGGTACTCTTCGCGGGGCTCCTTCTCGTGATGGCCTGGCCTTCGCTGGGTCTCCCCGCCACGTTCACCCTGATCGGAGAGGAGCTCTCCCGCGAGCGGCGAATCGCCGGCTTCACGCTCCAGGCGGTTCTCAAACGCGTGCCGATCGTCCTCGCGCCGCCCCTCGGGGGCCTTCTGATCGGGCACTTCGGGATGCGCGGCGGCATGCGCGCCGGATTCGCGGTGTCGGTCGTCGTGTCGCTCGCGATGCTCGCGGCGCTCCGGCTCGCGTTTGGTTCCCGCAGCGAGTCCCGGCACGACCAGACCCTCGGGCGCGTCGTCCTGCCGAGGGCCCTCCGGAGGCTCCTCGCCGCAGACATCCTGATCCGACTCTGCGAAGGACTCCCCGACGTCTTCATCGTCGTCTGGGTGCTCGAGGTGGCGGGCCTGTCGCCCGCTCGCTTCGGCGTCCTGACGTCGATCCTCACGGCGACGGCGATCGTCTCGTATGCGCCGGCGGTGGCCCTGGCCGGGCGCGCCGAAAAGAAGAGCTTCATCGTCCTCACCTACGCGTTCTTCACGTTCTTTCCGCTCGCCGTCGTTCTGTCCCGCTCCTTCGGAGCGCTCGCAGTGGCCTTCGCGATCGGCGGCCTCCGCGAGATCGGTGAGCCGTCGCGCAAGGCCTTCATCGTCGACGCGGCGCCGGCGGCGGCGCGCGGCCGCGTCGTGGGGCTCTACTACGCGCTGCGGGGCTTCTCCGTCGCGGGTGCCGCCGCGGTCGGCGGCGTCCTCTGGTCGATCCGGCCGGAGCTGACGTTCCTCATCGCGGCGGCGCTCGGGGCCCTGGGAACGCTCGGTGCCGCGCTCACCCTGCCGCACGCCGCCGCGCCGGATCGTTGCTAGAGTCGTCCCATGCGCCGACTCTCCTTCCTCGCCGCCGCCGCTCTCGCTCCCTCCGTTCTACTGGCCGCCGAGCGCGTCGTCCCGGCGACGCTCCCCTCGGGCGAGGTGCAGCTTCCCAACGGCCGGATGCTGACGCCGACCGGGATCCAGGCGCCCGTCGCGCCGTATCCGTTCGCCCTTGCCTTCGCGGTGGGCGGAGACCGCCTCGTCGTCGCCTCCACGGGGGTCACGGACCAGAGCCTTCAGCTCCTCGACGCCAGAACGGGGAAACTCGTCGACGCCGCCCCCGTCCGGCGCTCATGGCTCGGCCTCGCCCTGTCGCCGGACGGCCGGCGCGCGTATCTCGCGGGCGCGAAGGAGAAGAAGGTCCACGTCTTCCGGATCGAGAACGACAAGCTCGTCGCCGAGCCCGCCATCCCCGTCACGACGCCGGAGGACGGGCGAAAGGACGCCCTCCCTTCCGGTCTGGCCGTCTCGCCGGACGGAAAGCAGCTCTGGGCCGCGCGGGTCCTCGCGGACGACGTGGTCCGGATCGACCTCGAGACGAAGAAGGTCACGGGGAGGGTTCCGGTCGGCCGGCACCCCTACCGGCCCGTCTTCTCTCCGGACGGCCGTCGGCTGGCCGTGACGAACTGGGGCGGGGCGTCGGTCACGCTTCTCGACCCGGCGTCCGGGGCGGTGCTCGCGACGATCGCGACGGAGGACCACCCCTCCGACGCCGTCTTCTCGCGCGACGGCCGGGCGCTCTTCGTGGCGCAGTCGAACCGGAACCGGGTCGCCGCGGTCGACGTGGAGGGCCGGAAGGTCGTCCGCCAGATCGCCGTCGCCCTCGGCCCGGACGGCCCGGGGACGCCCTCGGCCGAGGCCCTGCCGGACGGCTCGACCCCGAACGCCGTGGCCCTCTCGCCGGACGGACGGACGCTCTTCGTGGCGAACGCCGACGACGACGCCGTCGGGGTCGTCGAGGTCGGGAAGGACCTCGTCGCGTCGCGCGCCACCGGGTTCATCCCGAGCGGGTGGTATCCGGCGGCGCTTGCCGTTTCGGCCGACGGGAAGACGCTCTACGTCTCCAACGCGAAGGGCTCGGGCTCGCGGCCCAACGCGAAGGACGGCCCGGTGCCGACCCGGTGGACGAAGGGGATCGCGGCCGGCCACATCCAGCGGATGCCGGGGTCGGTCTCGATCGTCGGCGTCCCGTCGAAGAAGGAGCTCGCCGCGCTGACCGTCCGGGCCTACGCGAACCGGAAGCCGGCCGCGCGGGGCGTTTCACCGGCCCGCCCGTCCGCCGTGATCCCCGCGAAGCCCGGCGAAGCGTCCCCCGTCAGGCACGTCGTTTACGTCATCCGCGAGAACCGGACCTACGATCAGGTCCTCGGTGACCTGCCGCAGGGGAACGGCGACCCGTCGATCGTCCTCTTCGGCCGGGACGTCACGCCGAACGCTCATGCCCTCGCCGAGGAGTTCGTCCTTCTCGACAACTTCTACGCCGACGCCGAGGTCTCGGCGGACGGCCACAACTGGTCCACGGCGGCCTACGCGACGGATTTCGTCGAGAAGGTCTGGCCGCTCGAGTACGCGGGGAACGGCTGGAGCTACGTCTTCGAGGGAGACGACGAGAACGTCTCGCCGACGGCGGGGTACCTCTGGGACGCCGCCGCGCGTACGGGGGTCTCCCTCCGGAACTACGGCGAGTTCCTGGGGATCGGCGCCGAGTCGCCGGCGTCGAAGTACACGGGCCGGTTCGAGGGGAAGGGAGTGAACCTCGCCCCGTACACCTGTCCCTTCTACCCGGGGTACGACCTCGAGATTCTCGACAACTCGCGCGTCGACCTCTGGCTGAAGGAGTTTCGCGAGTTCGAGAAGAAGGGCGAGATGCCGCGACTCTCGATCGTCCGGCTGGGGAACGACCACACGGCCGGGACCAAGAGAGGGGAGAAGACACCGCGCGCCTTCGTCGCCGACAACGACCTCGCCCTCGGCCGCCTCGTCGAGGCGCTTTCGAAGTCGAGGTTCTGGAAGGAGACGGCGATCTTCGTCGTCGAGGACGACGCGCAGAACGGCTCGGACCACGTCGATTCCCACCGGACCGTGGCGCTGGTCGTCTCGCCCTACACGCGGCGGGGCGGAGCGGTCGACTCCACGATGTACTCCACGACCTCGATGCTCCGGACGATGGAGCTGATCCTCGGCCTTCCGCCCCTCTCCCAGCACGACGCGGCGGCCACCCCGATGTCGAACGCCTTCGCCGACGCGCCGGACCTGACGCCGTTCACCCACCGCCCCGCGCAGGTGTCGCTCTACGAGTTGAATGCCGACGGCGCGCCGATGCAGGCTCTCGCGGGAACCTGGGACTTCTCGCGAGAGGACGCCGCGCCCGACATCGCCCTGAACGAAGCGATCTGGAAGAGCGTGAAGGGAGACGCGATTCCGATGCCCCCGCCCGTGAACGCGGCCTTCGTTCGCGCGGGGGAGGCGGGCGGCGGCCGGCGCTGACCGTCCGGGGGGGGTGACGGCCACGCTGGTATGAGAGATGCTTCCCAGGACTCGAAGGGGTGCCGTGCCCGCCAGGGCGCCCCGGAAGGAAATCGATCATGAGACACCGTCCCATCGCCCGCCTGGCCGCCGGCCTCGCGATCTGCCTGCTCGCCGCCGGGACGGCCCTGGCCGCCGACGAGCCGAACACCAGGCGGCTCGGCAAGACCATCGCGCAGTTCAAGGACGACAACATCCAGGTGGCCGTGAGCTGGAAGTACGCCCAGCTCCACCCCGACGAGAAGTGGACCTATTTCGAAACCTGGGTGATGCCGTTCACAGGCGGGGGGGTCGAGATCAACCGCGAGGACATCTCGCTCTTCCTCCCCGACGGCACCCGGCTGCCGCTCCCGAGTCAGAAGAAGCTGGCGGAAGGCCTGCCGGACATCCGACGCGTCCTGTCGATCGGCGACGTGTCGCGGGATCCGATGGAGGGCTACTTCATCTCACGCCGGGTCCTCGTCCGCCTCGGGTTCCACGAGATTCCGGGGACCTTCCTGACGTACGACTCGCGCGGGCTCGGCCCGTACGACTGCGGGACCGGCGACCTCTTCTGGGAGAACCCGAAGGGGAAATGGGAGAAGGGGATCTACACCCTCGCCATCCAGCACAAGGGGCTCGACGTCAAGGTCCCTCTGACGATCGGGATCGAGGGCGAGCTGGAACGGGTCAAGTAGTCACTTCCATCGGAAGAACTTCAGCGCGAGGGCGAAGGTGACCGCGCCCCAGGCCGCGAGAAGGGCGATCTGGGGGAGGATCGCGGCGAGCCCGGCCCCGTCGTTCATGACGGCGCGAAGGGCGTCGTTGAGCGCCGTGAGCGGGAGCACCCGGATGAACGGGATCGCGGGAGCCGGGAAGCGCTCGTAGGAGAAGAAGACCCCCGACAGGATCCACATCGGGAAGAGGACGACGTTCGCGATTCCCGATACCCCCTCGATCGTGGTCGGACGCGCGCCGACGAGAAGGCCGAGGCCCGCGAAGCTGAAGGCCCCGGCGAGGCAGAGGAACGAAAAGAGCAGGATCGAGCCGCGGATCCCCACCCCGAAGGCGAGCCATCCGAAGAGGACGAGGACGGCGACCTCGAAGACGAGGAAGACGAAGCGCGAGAGCATCTGCGAGACGAGGTAGTCGCTCTTCCGCATCGGCGTCGCGAGCAGGCGCTTCAGGAGGTTCCGCGTCCGCGCCGTGACGATCGAGAACGCGAGGCTCCAGACCCCGGTCCCCATGATGTTCATCCCCAGGATCCCGGGGATCAGGAAGTCGATGTAGCGCCCGCCGGGCTCGACCTCCTTCTCCTCGGCGATCGCGACCGGGTCGCGCCGGCCGGCGGCGCGTTCGAGGGCGTCGGCGGCCTCGAGGCGCGCGGCTCGCGCGTCGGGGCGCGTCGGGTCGAGACGGAAGAGGAGCGGCGGCCCCGCGTCCACGAGGAGCGAGATCTTCCCGGAACGGAGCGCCCCGCGGGCGACCTCCGGCGCGAGGAGCCTCGGCAGGAGGACCGGGGACTGCGAGAGGGCGTCGAAGACGGACGTCGCCCCCGGTCCGTCGGCGACGCCGACGGGAATCCGGTCGGGAGCCTTCTCCCGGAAGGCGAAGCCGAGCGCGAGGGCGAGGAGGACCGGGAAGACGAAGACCCAGAAGACGGCCTCCGGCTCCCGGAGGAACTGCTTCGTCCGGGTGATGGTCAGCTCGATCAGCGGGCCGTGGATCCGCCTCGCCCTAGCCATCGCGCAGCTCCCGTCCCGTTCGCGCGACGAAGAGGTCTTCGAGCGTGGCCCGGTGCGTCGAGAGGGAGACGAGGCGGACGCCCGCCGCTTCGATCGCGGCGAAGAGCGCCGGCGTCGTCTCCGGGAGCGAGGCGACGCCGAGGGCCCAGAGGGGCCCGCGCCGGTGGACCTCGTGGACGCCGGGGAGAGAGCGGAGAGTGCCGGCCGGGATCTCCGGTTCCGTTCCGAACTCCACGATCTGGGGGGCGCGGAGGCTCGCGATCAGTTCCGGCGGCGTCCCGAGCGCGATGACCTTTCCGTGGTCCACGATGGCGATCCGGTCGCAGAGCCGCTCCGCCTCGTCCATGTAGTGGGTCGTCAGGAGGATCGTCCCGCCGGCGGCCCGGAAGCCCTGGATCTCGCCCCAGAGCTGCAGCCGGCTCTGGGGGTCGAGGCCCGTGGTCGGCTCGTCGAGGAAGAGGAACTCCGGCTCGCCCACGAGCGCGCAGGCCACGGCGAGGCGCTGGCGCTGCCCGCCCGAGAGCTTCCCGACCAGGGCGCCGGCTTTCTCGGAGAGGGAGAGGCGCGCGAGGAGCTCCTCCGGGTCGTGGCCGCGCCGGAAGAAGGAGCGGAAGAGGACGAGCGTCTCGAAGACCGTCAGCTTGTCGGCGAGCTGCGTCTCCTGCAGCGAGACGCCGAGCCGCTCGCGCAGAGCGCGCTCGTCCCTGTCCCACCGGGCGCCGAGGACCGAGATCTCTCCGGCGTCGGGACGCGTCAGCCCTTCCAGCATCTCGATCGTCGTCGTCTTCCCGGCGCCGTTCGGGCCGAGGAGGCCGAAGCATTCGCCGCGCCGAATCTCGAGGTCGAGGCCGTCGACCGCGAGAACGTCGCCGAACCGCTTGACGAGGCCCCGCGCCTCGAGCGCCGGCGTCTGTTGAGAAATAGTCTCTACCATCAGACGCCGGAGATCTTAGGACACGGTCATTGAATGAGAGGGAATGCCTTCTGGCTGATGCGGGGGGCGCCCAGCGTTTGCGCGGTCTTCTACCGCCAGGACGCCGCGTTCACTCCAGGAAGTCCAGATCACGCCCCGCCGTCTCGGACATGCCGAGAAGGGCGACAAGGGCGAGAGCGATGCAGACCAGGCCGACCGTCCAGGCGCTCCCGACGTAGCCCAGAGGGTCCCGGAGCAGGGAGAAGCTGCCTGTGATGAGCGGGACGGCCCCCCGGACGAAATTCGGAACCGTGGTGGCCACCGTGGCACGGAGGTTCGTGCCGAACTGCTCCGCGGCGATGGTGACGAAGACGGCCCAGTAGCCCGCCATGAGGCCGAGGTACCCCGCCAGGAGGTAGAACGCCGTCGGGGTGAGCCCGCGCACCGTCAGGTAGGTGGCGACGCCGGAGAGCGTCCCGAGGATGAAGAGGAGGACGACCTTCTTGCGGCTTCCCCAGATCTGGCTGAGGATGCCGGAAGCGAAGCTCCCCAGCGTGATGCCGCTGTAGCAGAAGGCCACGGCGGTCCCCGCGGCCACGGGTCCCGTCACGCCGACCTTCGGGGCGAACTCGGGCGCGGAGGTGATGAGGATCGCCACCACGAACCAGGTCGGCAGGCCGATGAGGATGCAGCGGAGGTAGCGGAGGAAGCGCTCGCCGCGGGTGAAGAGGCTCAGGAAGTCGCCGCGCTTCACGCCGGCCTGCTCGCCGAGGTTCCGGAACATCCCGCTCTCTCGGAGGCTGAAACGGGTCACGAGGAGGACGAGGCCCAGCCCGCCCCCGACGAGGTAGGCGGTGCGCCAGGGGAGGTACTTGCCGACGAGGCTCGCGGTCACCGTCCCGAAGATGCCCACCCCCGCGACGATGGCGGTGCCGTATGCCCGGAGGTTCCTGGGGAGGATTTCGCTTACGAGCGTCACAGCCGCGCCTAGCTCGCCCGCGAGGCCGAGCCCCGCCAGGAAGCGCCAGACGGCGTAGGAGGGGAGCCCGTGCACGAAGGCGTTGGCGATGTTCGCCACGGAGTAGAGCGCGATGCTCCCGAAAAGCGTCGAGAGGCGCCCCTTCTTGTCGCCGAGGACGCCCCAGAAGATCCCGCCCAGCAGCATCCCCACCATCTGGGAGTTGAGCAGCAGGAAAGTGGCGGAGACCTGCGCGTCCCCCTGCGGGATGCCGAGGTCCGTCAGGCTCGGCTGCCGCACAATGGGGAAGAGGAGCAGGTCGAACATGTCCACGAAGTACCCGAGGGCCGCCACGAAGACGGTCAGGCTGAGAATCTGCGACAGGGGGTGCTTCTCGGGCGCCGACATGGAGCGCCATTCTCGACACCCGAGCTCGGCTTGTCGATTCCTGCCGAAGGACGTGCCGGGGGCCGCACGGGCGCGCCGGGGCGACGGGTTCCCGTCGGTATGAGGATCCGGGCGCCGCTCGCGGTGGCCGCGGCCGCGCTGGTCGTGCTCCTCGCCACGACCGACGAACGCTCGTTCGGCGTGATCCCGGACGGACAGGAGATGCTCTCCGCGGCCGCGGCCGCGGCCCACTGGGGCGAGATCGGCGTGTCGCGCGACTGGGTGAACGCGCCCCCGCGACCTGCCGGCGACGCCGACTCGCGCTTCGGCCTGGGTCTTTCGTTTCTCGAGACGGTCCCGATGACTCTCTCGCGCCTCCTCCATTCGACCTCGCCCAGGACCGCCTCGACGCCTCTCTTCGTCCTCGTCCCCCTCCTCTCGCTCGTCGTCGCCGCGGGGGCCCTCGCACGAGCCGCCCTCCGTCTCGGAGTGCCCCCTCCGCTCGCAGGCCTCACGGGAACGGCTCTCGTCTTCTCGACATTTCTCTGGGGCTACGCCGGCAGCGATTACTCCGAAGCGGTCCAGGCCGTCCTCCTGTCGGCTCTCCTTCTGGCCGTCATCGAGCTGCGGCGGGGCCCGGGGGGGAAGCGCTGGGAGCTCGTCGCGGGCCTCGCGGCGGGCGGCGCCGTCCTCGTGAAGTCGCTTCTCCTAGTCGCCGTCGTTCCGCTCCTCGCGGCGGCGGTTCTTCCGCCGGCAGTGAAGGCGCCCCGGGCCTCGACAGGAAGGGGAGCGAAGAGGCGGCACGACCGGGACGCCGCCGTCCGGGCCTTCCCGGCGGTTCTCCTTCTCTCGTTCGGCGTCGTCCTCTCGATCTGGGCGCTCCTCGAGCTCCTCCGGTTCGGGAAGCTCTTCGGCGGCTACCCGGGCGAGGATTTCGCCTACCCGCCGCTCACGGGGTTACTCCGGCTGACGCTTCTGCCGAACAAGGGCCTCCTTTTCTACGCACCTGTCGTGGCTCTGTTCCCGGCCGGCTTCCTCGCCCTCTTCCGGCGGGATCGGTTCCTGTCGGCGATGCTTGCGGTCTCTTCGCTCTCGATCCTCGGGCTCGTCTCGGCCTGGTGGGCCTGGGACGGCCAGGCCGGTTGGGGGCCTCGGCTTCTCGTTCCGATGCTGCCGCCGCTCGTGCTGCTCTCCGGCGTCGCCGTCGCCGAGGGGGGCGCAGCGCTCCGCCTGGCGGGCGGGGTGCTGGCCGCGGCCGGCGTCGGCGTCAACGCCCTTGGAGCGCTGGTGCCGTTTCCGCAGCTCTACGCTCTTTCGTCGTTCGTCGATCCCCAGCCCATCAGCGAGTCCCGCGCCGACGGAACCCCGTACGAGATCTGGCGACGCCCCGACGGCTCGCTTCTGGCGAGCGCGCCGCACCACCTCTCGTTGACGCCGGCCTGGTCGCCGATCCGGCTTCACGCGCGTCTCCTCGCGGCGCGCCTCCGAGGCGATCCCCATCCGGCATTTCCGGACCTCGATCCGCCGTT
Organism: uncultured Acidobacteriota bacterium; assembly: GCA_963801475.1. Lineage (GTDB taxonomy): Bacteria > Acidobacteriota > Thermoanaerobaculia > UBA5066 > UBA5066 > DAOMFB01. The sequence goes on from CAWDEX010000001.1 coordinate 895,133, forward strand.
CCGGACGGGCTGGCCGGACCGGCCGGCGCCCGCGCTCGCAGCCGCGGGCTCCCGGTTCACGTGGCCGTTCTGGGGGCGCGCCTTCCTCTCGCCGCAGGTGGGTACGCCCGATCCCTTCCGGGACGCGCTCGTGGACCAGACGGTTCGCGCGCTCGACCTGAAGGAGAACGAGCGGGCGCTCGCCCTGGCCCGAAGGCTCCTCGGTCCGGACGGATCGCAGGGAACCGCCGACCCGCGCGTGGCCGCCCTGGGAGCGGAGGCGGCGCGACAGCTCGGCCGGACGGACGAGGCGCGCGAGCTTCTCGCGAGAAGCTCCGAATCGTGCGATCCGTGGGTCATCTACGTCCGGTTCCTTTTGGGGGGAGGGCCCGACTGCGTGCCGGACGCCCGACGCGAGAGCGTCGCCCGAAATCTGGAAACCGCTCGCCGGAGCGGGCTCTCTCTACCGGCCTGGGGAAGGGCGCTCAGGGGACGGCCGGGGGATTGAGCCGGAGGAGCATGTAGGTGTCGCGGAAGGCCTCGATCGAGGCCGCCCTGGTTTCGAGGCCGCGGCGAAGCGGAACGAGCGTGCGGCGTGCCCAGGCGGTCTTCGGCCAGGGCTCCACGTCCCGCTCGAGGCCGGGGACGAGGTCCCAGAGATGGCGGGAGAAGAAGACCGTGTCGACCGGGGCCCGGGCGTCCTGCACTTGCCCGAGGATCCCGACTCGGGACGCCGCCGCCTCGTCGACGTAGAGCGCCACGACGCCGACCCGGCCGAGATCGCCGCGGGCGACCCGTTCGAAGAGCGGCCCCTGCTCCTGCGCCCAGTCGACGTTCGAGTCCGAAAGGGTGCGGGGGAGGCCGGGGTTTCCCCCGGCGAAGACGTTTCCGAACGAGATCTCGCGGTCGAGCTTCGGCAGCACCTCGGCCGCGGCGAGAAGGACGACGAGAGCGACGAGGACCGTGCGCGCCCGGCGTGCGACCTGCGTTGCGGCGATCCCTCCGAGCGCCACGAGGAGGAACGGCACGACGGGAAAGACGTGGCGGACGCCGATGTTCAGATGGCTCGGAACCGACGCGGCGAGATACGCGAGACCGACGGCGGCCGGGAAACCCGAGCGCAGGAACAGGAGGCGCCACCGGCGGGTGGCGTGACGCCGTCGAATCCGGGCCGCTCCGGCGAGGAGCGCGGCGCCGAACCCGCCGGCGAGGGCCGCCACGACCGGCGCGGGGCTCTTCAGCGCCAGCGCGACGGGAAAGTAGAGGGGGAATCCGCGCCCCGAGACCTCCCCGAGGAAGTAGTTGAAGCGCTCGCCCGGGACCGAGGTCGCCCGGACCCAGAGAAGGCCGGTCGCGTAGGACGCCAGCCATTGGGGAAACCGTTCGGTGAGGGAGAGGGCGTCTCGCTCCAGCCCCGTGCCGGCGAACTGGGCGGCGACGCCCCTCCGGAAGTCGTCGCGTGCCGTCCCCGCGAAGGCGGCCATCTGGACGAGGGCGAGCGTCAGGCACGCCACGAGGACGAAGACCGCGAGGGCGACGGCGACCGGCTTCAGGACGGCGCGGGAAGTGCGTCGCGGCCGCCGGGGAGGCGTTCGGGCGGTGGCCCGTTGCCAGAGCGCGAAGGCGGCGATCGGCAGAAAGAGCGCCAGGAAGGGCAGGGCGGAGTACTTCGACGCCATGGCGAGCCCGTACGCGACGCCCCCCGCGACAAGGAAGGCGCGGTCGAAGGTTGACCGCCGGAACGACAGGTCGAGGGCCGCGGCGGCGGCCACGAGAAAGAGCGTGACGAGGACGTCGCTCGTCACGAGGGCGCCGTGGCCTCGGAGGCCGGGGTCGATCGCGAGGAGGGCCGCCACGCCGAGTCCCGCCGCCCCGCCCGATCGCGCCGCCGTCCAGCCTCCGGCGACGAGGACGAGAAGGGCGAAGACGACCGGGAAGAGGCGGCGGGCCGAACGGGTTTGCTCGATCGGGGCCGGGGAAACGGGCGGAAGAGAGGCCGCCGCCAGAAGCTTCATCAGGACCGGGTGCTCCTGGTTGGAGACGAGCCCGGGCCCCGACCGCAGCTCCCGGGCCGACGCGACGTGAATCGGCTCGTCGTTCGTCGTCCAGAACGTCCGTCGCGCCCTGTCGGCGCCGGCCCATCCCGCGAGGGCGATCAACAGGAGGCCGGCGCCGAGCGCGATTCGTCGTGTCACGCGGAGAGGATCACCGGACCGTGATCAGGTCCTTGATCTTCGCGAACTCGGCTTCCTTGATCCCCTTCACCTTCATGATGTCCTCGACCGTGGCGAACTTCTGCTGCGCCCGGTAGTCGAGGATCGCCTGCGCCTTGACGGGTCCGATCCCGGGGAGCCGGTCGAGGGCCTCCAGCGGCGCCGTGTTGATGTTGATCTTCTCGCCGGGGGCGAGGGCGGGCGCCTTGGCGGCGGCGGCAGGAGCCGCGGCTTTCGCCGCGGGGGCGGCAGCGGCCGGAGCAGCAGCGGCCGGAGCAGCGGCGGCAGCAGGAACCCTGGCAGCCGCGGGCTTTGCCGCCGGAGCGGCGGCGGCGGGCTTTGCGGCAGCCGCCGCGGGGGCCGGGGCCGCGCCGAGCGTGATCAGCGGCTTCAGCTTCGCGAGTTTCTTCTCGCCGATCCCTTTCACATTCGCGAGGTCCTCGACGCTCTTGTACGGACGTCCCTTGACGATCTCCTTGGCTGTCTTCTCCCCGACGCCGGGCAGGTCGGCGAGGGCCTTCACGTCGGCCGAGTTGATGTCGACCGGGGCCGCGGCCGCGGCCGGGGCCGGCGCTGGCGTGGGCGACGCTTTCTTCTTCGCGGCCATCGCCTGCGGGGCGCCGAGGCCGACGAGGGCGAGGATGGAGGCGATCGCCGTCATGCGGAATGCCGATTTCATGACTCCTCCTTCGGTTTTGTGATCGAGCCTGGTGTGCTGTTCTATCAGAGGTGAACGCCGGGCGCCTCGTGCCCGGTCTTCGCCACGTACTCCTCGTACGACCCGCCGTACGCGGCCGGGCCGCCGGGTTCGCCCAGCTCGAGCACGCGGTTCGAGAGGCCGCGGAGGAACATCCGGTCGTGGGAGACGAAGAGCATCGTCCCCGGAAAGTTCCGCAGGGACTTCACGAGCATTTCCTTGGTGGCGAGGTCGAGGTGGTTCGTCGGCTCGTCAAGGACGAGGAAGTTGGGGGGGTCGAAGAGCATCCGGGCGAGGACGAGGCGGGACTTCTCGCCGCCCGAGAGGTACCGGATCGACTTGTGGACCTCGTCGCCCGAGAACTGGAACGCGCCGAGGAGGTTCCGGAGGAGGCCGAGCCCTTCGGCCGGGAAGTCCGCCTGGATCTGCGAAAGGACCGTCAGCTCCGGGTCGAGGAGGTCGAGGGACTGCTGGGCGAAGTAGCCCATCTTCACGCTGGCCCCGACCTTCACGGTTCCCGCGTCGGGCTCCAGCATGCCGGCGACCATCTTCAGGAGCGTCGTCTTGCCGGCGCCGTTCGCCCCCATGACGCACCACCGCTCCCCCCGCCGGATCAGGAAGTCGAAGCCGTCGTAAAGCGTCCGCCCTCCGTAAGCCTTCGAGACCTTCGACAGCGCCACGACGTCGTCGCCGGAACGGGGAGGCGTCCGGAATTCGAAGTCGACGGCGGTCCGCCGCTTCGGCAGCTCGATCGTCTCGATCTTCTCGAGCTTCTTGATCCGGCTCTGAACCTGCGCGGCCTTCGCGGCGTGGGCCGAGAAGCGCTCGATGAACCGCTGCTCCTTGGCCAGCATCGCCTGCTGCCGCGCGTAGGCCGCCTCGCGTTGGGCTTCACGGAGCGTCCGCTCCCGCTCGTAGAACTCGTAGTTTCCCGACCAGGTGACCAGCTCGCCGCCGTCGATCTCGACGATCTTCGTCACGACGCGGTTCAGGAAGTCCCGGTCGTGGCACGTGATCAGGAGGGTGCCGGGATAGGCCTTGAGGTACTCCTCCAGCCAGAGGATCGACTCGATGTCGAGATGGTTGGTCGGCTCGTCCATGAGGAGGACGTCCGGCCGGCCGATCAGGACCTTCGCCATGGAGACGCGCATCTTCCAGCCGCCCGAGAGCGCCCCGACGTCGCCGTCGATCGCCTCGTCGGCGAATCCGAGGCCATGGAGGACCTCGCGAGCAAGGGCCGAAAGCTCGTAGCCGCCCCGCTGCTGGTACTCCGACTGGACCTCGCCGAACCGGTGGAGGACGTCGTCCATTCCGCCGGCGCGCGAGGGGTCGCCGAGCGCGTGCGTCAGGGCCTCCAGCTCGTGGTGGAGGTCGCCGAGCCGGCCGCTTCCGGCGATCGCTTCGTCGAGGACGGTCCAACCGGCCATCTCGTCGATCTCCTGCCGGAAATAGCCGATCGAGAGCTTCCTCGGGACGGCCACGTCCCCCTCGTCCGGGTGCTCCTCACCGACGATCATCCGGAAGACCGTCGTCTTTCCGGCGCCGTTCGGGCCGACGAGTCCCGCCTTCTCCCCGGGGTTGAGCTGGAAGGAGGCGTCGACGAAGAGGACCTGCCGGCCGTACTGCTTGCCGACGCCGGAGAACGAGATCATGGGCGGCGGAAGATAGCACCCGCCGGCGGATAGAATTCCTCGCAGATGGCCGCGCCTCCCGCCGAGAGCCTCACGATGTTCTTCCCCTGCTACAACGACGCGGGGACGATCGGCTCCCTCGTGGCCGGGGCGCACGTCGTCGGCAAGGACTCCGGCCGGGACTTCGAGATCGTCGTGGTGGACGACGGCTCGCAGGACAACAGCGCGGAACTTCTCGAAGAGCTGAAGTGCCGCTATCCGGAGCTGCGCGTCGTCTACCACGGGGTCAACCGGGGTTACGGCGCCGCGCTCCGGAGCGGCCTCGCGGCCGCCGCGAAGGACCTCGTCTTCTACACCGACGGCGACGGCCAGTACGACGTCCTCGAGCTGAAGAAGCTCCTGCCGGTCGTGCAGGACGGCGTGGACGTCGTGAACGGCTACAAGATCTCGCGCTCCGACCCGTGGCACCGGATCGTCATCGGGAAGGTCTACCTCGTCCTGATGAGGCTCCTCTTCCAGTTCCGCGTCCGCGACGTCGACTGCGACTTCCGGCTGATGCGGCGGGCGGCCCTCGGGACGATCGCCTTGAAGCACTCGAGCGGCGTCATCTGCCTCGAGCTCGTCAAGAAGCTGGAGCGCGCCGGCTACCGCTTCGTCGATTTCCCGGTCCACCACTACCACCGTGTCCACGGACGCTCGCAGTTCTTCAACGTCCGCCGGCTCGTCGTGACCGGGCTGAACATCCTGAAGCTCTGGTGGGAGCTGAACGTGGTGCGCGACACGCCCGTGAACGTCGCCGGCCACGCGGCCCCGCCGCGCCCGGGCCTGCCGGTCAGCCGGCCGTGAGCGCCCCCGGCCGCTTCGCCGGACAGACCGCGCTCGTCACGGGCGGCCTCGGCTTCATCGGCTCCAGCCTCGTTCGTCGCCTTCTCGCCGACGGGGCGCGCGTGAAGGTCCTCGACGCGCTGACGGCGGGAGACGGCGGGAACCGCTTCAACCTGGACGGGGCGGGGCCGGCTTCCGCGCTCGTCGTGACCGTGGGGCGCGCGGACGACCGGGCCGCTGCCGACGCGGCGGCCGCCGGCTGCGACGTCGTCTTCCACCTCGCGGGGAAGGTGAGCCACGTCGACAGCCTGGCGCGCCCGGTGGACGACCTCATCGACAACGCGGCGACGACGGTGGTCCTCCTCGACGCCTGCCGGCGGCTGAACCCGAGGGCCCGGATCGTCGTGGCCGGCACGCGGCAGGTCTACGGGAACCCGCTTCGACTTCCGGTCGACGAGACGCATCCGCTGCGCCCGCCCGACTACAACGGCGTCTCGAAGCTCGCGGCGGAGTTCTACGCGCGGGTGGCGGCCGAGCGGCTCGGCCTCGCGACGTCCGTTCTCCGCCTGACGAACGTCTACGGCCCCCGTCAGCTCGTGGCCCACTCGCGCGCGAGCTTCACGGGCTGGCTGGTGCGTCAGGCGGTGAAGGGTGCGACGATCGATCTCTTCGGGACGGGGGATCAGCGGCGGGACGTCCTCTACGTCGACGACGCCGTCGAGGCGTTCCTGCTCGCCGCGGAGAAGGTCCCGGCGAACGGCGAGGCCTGGAACTGCGGGCGGGAGGACTCGGTCTCCATCCGGGAGTTCGCCGAGACGCTCGTCCGCGTCGCCGGCTCGGGCTCGATCCGGGTCGTCCCGTTCCCGGAGGAGCGGAAGCGGATCGACATCGGCGACTTCTCGACCGACGCCCGGCGCTTCCGGGAGGCGAGCGGCTGGAAGCCCGCCGTGGGACTCGAAGAGGGGCTTCGGCGGACGGTCGCCTTCTTCCGTGAGCACGGCGACCGCTACTGGGACGCGACGACGTGAACGTCCCCTTCCTCGACTTCACGCGGCTCGCCGCGAAGGAGCGCGAGGAGATGCTCGCCGCTTTCGAGCGGGTCCACGCGTCGGGGCGCTACATCCTCGGGGCGGAGGTGGAGGCGTTCGAGGCGGGCTTCGCGGCCTTCGCCGGCGCGCCGCATGCCGTCGGCTGCGCGAGCGGGACGGACGCCCTCACGCTGGCCCTCCGCGCGCTGGGCGTCCTTCCCGGCGACGAGGTCCTCACGGTCTCGATGACCTGCGCGCCGACGGCGACCGCCATCGTGAACGCCGGGGCGCGCCCCGTCTTCGTCGACGTGGATCCCGTGTCGCTCACGATGGACCCGGACCGCCTTCCGGAGGCGCTGACGCCACGGACGAGGGCGGTCCTCCCGGTCCACCTCTACGGTCGGCCGGCCCCGATGGAGGCGATCTCGGCGTTCGCGCGCGAAAGAGGGCTCCTCGTGGTCGAGGACTGCGCGCAAGCGCACGGCGCGCGCCTCGCCGGACGCAGCGTCGGGAGCTTCGGCGACGCGGCGGCCTGGAGCTTCTACCCGACGAAGAACCTCGGGGCGCTCGGCGACGGCGGCCTCGTGACGGTGCGCGAGCGGAGCGTCGCCGGGCGTCTGCGCCGGCTCCGGATGTACGGCTACACCGCGCGGAACGACGCCGTGGAGACCGGTTTCAACAGCCGGCTCGACGAGCTGCAGGCGGCGATCCTCCGGGTGCGCCTCGCCCGTCTGGCCGAGGGAAACCGGCGTCGGAGCTCTCTCGCGGCTCGGTACGACGCCGCGCTGGCGGGACTGCCCGGCTTCGAGCCGCCCCCCCGTCCCGCGCCCGGCGCCGAGCCGTGTCACCACCTCTATGTCGTCCGCTCGGCCCGGCGGGACGCGCTCCGCGAGCGGCTCCTCGGCCGGGGGATCGGCAGCGACGTCCACTACCCGGTGGCGGTCCACCAGCAGCCCGCCTTTTCGGCGTTCCCGCGAGGCCCGCTTCCGGCCACCGAGCGGGCCGTGGCCGAGGTCCTGTCGCTCCCGCTCTACCCCGGACTGTCGGACGCCGAAGCCGAGGCCGTCGCCGCGGCCGTCCGCGATGAAGCGACGGCACTCGCGGGCTGATCTGTCGCCCTAGCCGGCCCAGAGCCAGTTCACGAAGACCCAGACGTAGGCCGCCTGGGCCAGGAGTCCGAGGAGCAGGAACGCGCGGAAAAGGGCGGGACGGGCCGCGAGGCCTGCGAGCACGGCGAACGCGGGAAAGGCCGGCAGGACGTACCGCCCCGCGCTCTCCAGCGTTCCCGTGAACGGGACGAGGGCGATCGTCATCAGGACGTAGAGCGCCTCGATCCACCGCTTCTCGCGCAGGAGACGGATCGCGAGGTACGCGAAGAGGAGAAGAAAGGCGCCTTCGAGCGTCCGGACCGGGCTCTTGTGGAAGATCCGGCCGGTCGTCACGTCGCCCCACACCGTCGTCGCGATGAGTCGTGGGCCGTCGAGCGCGGTCTTCTCCGCAAGCCCCCAGTTGTGCTGCGCCTTCATGAAGAGGAACGGGTCGCCGAAGCGCACCTCGAAGTAGGCGCAGAAGGTCAGGAAGCCGAGGAGCGGCGGAAGCCCCGTGAGGAGAGCGGCAACGAGGGCGCGCGCCCAGCTCCGCCCTTCGCGCCGGCTCTTCACGAGCGAAGAGAGGGCGAGGTAAGGGGCGAGGACGACCCCCGTGATCCTCGTGAGGCCCGACAGGTAGCCCGCGGCGGCCGCCGCGGCCGGGCGGTCCCGGTCGATCGAGACGACGGCGAGGAGCGCCAGGAAGAGAAAGAGGGACTCCGTGTAGACGGCGAGGAAGAAGAACGACGTCGGGAAGACGAGGAGGGCGAGGAGCGCCGGGCGGACGCGCGATTCCCCCCAGCGCGCCCGGACCCAGGCGGCGAAGAGAAGGACGGCGCCGAAGAACGACGCGGCCGAGATCAGGTTCCCCGCCGCGGACGTCTCGATCCCGGTCGTCCGAACGAGGAGCCTCATCAGGAGCGGGTAGAGCGGGAAGAAGGCGTGATTCGTCTCCACGCCGAAGGCGCGCGGCGGAGCCTCGTAGCCGCCCTCGGCGATGCTGATGTACCAGCCGGAGTCCCAGCGGGCCAGGGGCGTCGCGCGCCGCATCAGGTCGGGGCCCCAGCTCGTCGGGCCGGTGAGCCAGGGCGTCAGCTCGGTTGCGAGGAGCGCGATCAGCCAGATCCAGAGGACCCACGCCAGGGTGACGAGAAGGAGCCGGCGGGGCGACGTCACGGGAGGCGGCATTATAGGAACGGGAACGGACCGTGAATCCGAACGAATACGAGACGATGTACCGCGTCGAGGAGCGGTACTGGTGGTACGTCGGCATGCGCCGCATCGCCCGCCGCGTGGCCCCGGGCCTCTTCCGGCTCGGCGCCGGAGAGCGCCTTCTCGACGTCGGGTGCGGCACCGGCGCCAACCTTTCGGACTTGGCGCCGCCGGGCAGCGACGTCGGGGGCGTGGGCCTCGACCTTTCGTGCGAAGCGCTCCGCCTTTGCCGCCGCCGGGGCCTCTCGCGCCTCGTCCTCGGGCGGGCGGAGGCGCTTCCGTTCCGGAGCGGCGCCTTTTCGGGTGTCTCCTGCCGCGAGGCGCTCGGTCACGTCGCGGACGATGCGAGAGCCCTCCGCGAAATCGCGCGCGTCGCCCGCTCCGGGGCCCCCGTCTACCTGACGGTGGCGGCGCTCCGGGCCTTTGCGGGCGAGCAGGATGTCGCCACGCACGTCCTTCGCCGCTATTCGGCGGGTGAGCTTCGCCGGAAGGCCGAGGCCGCCGGGCTCAGGGCCGGGCGCTCCGGCTACGCGAACTTCTTCCTTTCTCCGGCGATCTTCGTGATCCGTCGGCTTCGCGGCCTTCTGCTGCCCAAGCGCGAGACGGGCGCCGTCCGCTCCGAGTTCCACCTCGCGCCGGGCCTCCTGAATGGCCCGCTGGCGGCTCTCCTCGGACTCGAGGCGGAGCTTCTCGCGCTGATCCGCTTTCCCTTTGGAGTTTCGGCCATTTACTACGGCTCCAAACGGTTGGATTAGGTCCGGATAGGGCATCTGAATCATTCCCAGAACCGACTTCGAAACCTAGCCTACCCGACGGTAATTAATGCCTATTCCCACGCCCGGTCCGCGCGTGACCCGTACGAACGGGGTTCGGCGCGGTGAAATCTTCGTCACCAGTGGGGACGGCGTCGTCCCCGATTCGACCTTCTCTCATCCCCTCGGGAATCTGAAATCGGTTTTCCGGCCGCACGTCGGCCGGAAGGAGGAGTTCTCATGGTAGGAGTGCAGCGCGGCCTTCTGATCATGATGGCGGCCGGGGCGATCGCCCTGGGACCGTCGACTGTCAAGGTGGCCCCTCCGAACGGGTCGGCGCCCGTCAGTGAAGACGCCGTCAGCCCGGCGGCGGTGTCCTATCAGGTCACCGACAAGGAGTTCTACCTTGCCGCGGACCAGATTTCCTACGTCCGGCCGGGCCTCGTCGTGAAGATCAACAGCGTCACCGACATGGCCCCGGGGAAGAAGCCGGTCGTCGACCTGAACATCATGGACGACTTCGGCAACCCGCTCGACCGGACAGGCGCCACGACGCCGGGGGTGATCAGCCTCCGGTTCATCCCCGCCGTCTGGGACGCGGCCGCGTTCAGCTACAACAACCTCATCGTCTCCGGTATCAATCCGTCCCGTGACAGCAACGGGACGTGGACGACGCTCGACATTGGCCACTACACGTACAAGTTCGCCGCCACCCTCCCGACGTTCGACCCGACCACGCCGATGACCCTCTTCGTGGGCGGCAGCCGGAACGTGGTGGACATCATCGGGAAGACCTACTACGTGAACACCTTCAAGGACTTCGTCCCGTCCACGGGCGCGGCGGCGACGACCTGGGCAGCCACGACGACGGCCATGTGCAACCAGTGCCATGACCCGGTCGTGGGGCACGGCTCGAACTACCGCGAAGCGAAGACCTGCGCCCTCTGCCACAACCCGGTCAACATGACGGGCGCGAACGCAGAGTTCAACGGTCGAACGATGTTCCACAAGATCCACAACGGGACTCTCGAAGCGGTCGGCGAGATCACCTACCCGCAGCTCATCCAGCGCTGCGTCACCTGCCACGACCCGAAGGCGGCCAACGGGACCACGTGGGCCACGATGCCGTCGAGAGTCGCCTGCGGCTCCTGCCACGACAACATCGACTGGACGACCGGTGCGAACCACGGCCCGGACAACCTCGCGCAGGCCGACGACTCGCAGTGCGCCACCTGCCACGCGGCGACTCAGACGGCCGAGTGGGACGGCTCGGTACCGGGCGCGCACGTCCTCCCCTCCGACTCCACGCAGCTCAAGGGGCTGATCTTCACGATCGTCGAGATGACGAACAACGCCGCGGGGCAGAAGCCGACCGTGAAATTCAAGATCACCGAGAAGAGCGGCGCGTTCGTCAAGCCCTCCTCGACGGGAGCCTCGGCCACCCTCGTCATCAGCGGCAACACGAAGGACTACGCGCTCTACCCGGTGATCAGCGAGACCGCGACGACGACCGCCGCCTACGACGCGGCGACGGGAATCTGTACCTACACGTTCACGGCCGCCATCCCTGCGGACGCGACCGGAACCTGGACCCTCAGCGCCGCGTCGCGCCGGACCGCCACCCTGAACAACGCCGACGCCACCACGCGGACCTTCACCGAAGGGGCGGTGAACCCGATCTACAACTTCTCGGTTGACGGGAGCACCGTGGCGGCCCGCCGGGTCGTGGTCGACCTGGCCAAGTGCAACGCCTGCCACTACCGGCTCGCGACGACCTTCTCCCACGGCGGCCAGCGGATCGCGATCCAGTTCTGCGTCATGTGCCACGCCCCGAACTACGACGACGCGGCCCGCCGCACGCGGGACCCGAACGCGGGCCCGCCCGAGTCGATCCAGTTCGCCCGGATGATCCACAGGATCCACACCGGCGAGGAGCTGAGCCAGCCCTACATCATCTACGGGAACTCCTTCACCCCGAACTCCTTCAACGAGGTCACCTACCCGGGCGACCGGCGCGACTGCATCAAGTGCCACGCCGGGAACAACCTCAATACGGCCGGCCTGCCGACGGCGCCGGGGACGCTCAACACCGTCACGCAGACCGACTACTTCACGCCGCTCGGACCGGGAACGACGGCCTGCACCGGCTGCCACGACAACCGCGACACGCTCGCCCACGCCTACATCAACACGACGACCTTCGGCGGCACCTCGTCGAACGCCGAGGCCTGCGGCACCTGCCACAACGCCAACGCCGACTTGAGCACGACGAAGGTCCACGCCCGCTGATGTCTCACCCGCCGGCGGCGCCGAACGGCGCCGCCGGCGCGCATTAAGGAGGAGTTCTCATGGTAGGAGCACAGCGCGGCCTGTTCATTGCGGCGGCGATCGCGGCTCTCGCCTTGCCCCAGACCCGGGTGGGGAGGACCGAGGGCGGGCCTTCCGTCAGCAAGGACGGCTCCCGCGCGGTCCAGTCCGCCTACCGGCCGACCCAGAAGGAGTACTACCTCGCGGCGGACGTGGTGGACGTCCTTCGGCCCGGGCTGAAGATGACGATCAACGGCGTCACGAACCTCGCCCCGAGCCAGAAGCCCGTGGTCGACTTCACGATCACCGACGACTTCGGCAACCCGCTCGACCGGACCGGCGCCACGACGCCCGGCGTCGTGACGGTGCGCTTCGTCGTCGCGGTCTGGGACGGGCACTACTACACGAACCTGATCGTCTCGAGCGGCAACCCGTCTCGCGACGCGAACGGCACGTGGCAGTCGGTCTCCGACGGGCGGTACAAGTACACCTTCGGGACCGCTCTTCCGGCGTTCGACGCCACGATGCCCGCCACCCTCTTCGGCGGCGCCCGGCGGACGCTGACCGACATCCTCGGCAAGGACTATTTCGTCAACGTCTTCAAGGATCTCGTCCCGGCCACCGGCGCCGCGGCGACGACCTGGGGCGTCACGACGACGGCCAAGTGCAACCAGTGCCACGACCCGCTCGCGCTGCACGGCGGAAACTACTTCGAGGTCAAGGCCTGCGCGCTCTGCCACAACCCGAACAACATGACGGGCGCGAACGCCGAGTTCAACGGGCAGAGCTTCTGGCACGCGATCCACTCGGGGAACAGCCCGACCATCGGGCCGATCACCTACCCGCAGGACCTTCGGAACTGCACGACGTGCCACGACGCGACGGCTCCGTTCTTCTTCGTGTGGGAAAAGTATCCGACGCGGGCCGCGTGCGGCGGCTGCCATGCGAACATCGACTTCGCGACCGGCGTTAACCACACCCCGCAGAACCTCGCAGTGGCCGACGACAAGGCCTGTGCCCACTGCCACGTGCCGCAGGGCGACGTGGAGTGGGACGCATCGGTCATCGGCGCGCACACGGTGCCGTACAAGTCGACACAGCTGAAGGGCCTCAAGACCCAGATCCTCTCGGTCTCGAACGTGGGGCCGGGGACGAAGGCCGTCGTCACCTTCAAGATCACGGATAACGCCGGCACGGTTCTCGACCCGAAGCCGTTCGGATCGAACCTGAACATCGTCCTCGGCGGGCCGACGACCGACTACGGCACCGGCCAGACGCCGCCGGCGCAGCCGTTCCGCGAAAACGCCAGCGGCGCCACGTTCGACGGGAAGCAGGCCGTCTACACGATGACCAACGCGATCCCCGCCAGCGCGACCGGCACCTGGACCTTCTCGATCGAGTGCCGCCGGACGGTGAACCTTCAGAAGGGGGTCGGAGGGACGATCTCCTTCACGGAAGGGGCGATCAACCCGGTCTTCTACGCCGCGGTCACGGATGCCGCTCCGGTGGCACGCCGCAGGGTCATCGACACGGCCAAGTGCAATGTCTGCCACGACAACCTCGTCCTCCACGGCGGGCAGCGCTTCATCTCGACATCGACGCCGACCGGAGTGCCGGAGTGCGTCATCTGCCACAACCCGAACGGGACCGACTCGGGCCGCCGCCCGGCGAGCGCGAACCCACCCGAGTCGATTCAGATGGCGCGGATGATCCACCGGATCCACACCGGCGAGGAGCTGACGCAGGACTACACGGTTTACGGCTTCTACACTCCGCCGAGCCCGCCGAACCCTATCAACTTCAACGAGGTCACCTATCCGGGCGACCGGCGGAACTGCCTCAAGTGCCACACGAGCATGACGACGGCCGACCTGCCGATGCCGGAGGGAACTTTGAACGTCTTCGCGCCGCGCGACTACTACTCGCCGCAGGGGCCGGGGACGGCCGCCTGCGTCGGGTGCCACGACAACCGTGACACCCTCGCGCACGCTTACCTCAACTCCCCGACGCTACCGGGCGGCACGCAGCCGGCCGAGGCTTGCGGAACCTGCCACGGCACGAACAGCGAATGGTCACCGACCAAGGTCCACGCTCGTTGAGTACCTACGCTCCGACGGCGCCAGCCGGCGCCGCCGGAGCCCATGAGGCCGAGATGCGAACACGAATCTATCTTCCCGGCGGCATCCTCCTGCTGGTGGTCGTGCTGCTGCTGGTGGCGCTCGTACCGGGCCTGGCGCTGGCGGCGGACGGCAAGAAGGCCGACCCGCTGGCCGACAGCCTCTGCGCGTCGTGCCACGGAGACCAGGCGAAGGCCTTCCTGAACAACCCGCACGACCGCGGACTGGCGGCCAAGGGGTGGCGCGTGGACGCGATCTGCGAGGCGTGCCACGGCAGCGGCACCAAGCACGCCGAGGCCGGCGGCGACAAGGCCCTCGTCAACGGGATGAAGGGGCTGACGGGCGCCGAAGCCTGCCTGAAGTGCCACAACCAGATCGGCGACCACGCCTGCTCGATCTGCTCGCCGGTCGGGGGCAAGGCCTCTCGCGGTGCGCTCATCGACACGGCGTCGCACCTGAACGGAGCGCACGCCCCGCAGCCGGCGGTCAACTGCCTCGACTGCCACTCGATTCACTCCGCGGCCTTCACGGCGCTGAAGCTGCTCAAGAAGCCGCAGCTCGACCTGTGCGAGACCTGTCACCCGACGACCGTCGCGGCCTTCCGGAACAAGCCGTACACCCACCGCGTCGGCCGGGGCGGCATCCAGTGCACCTCCTGCCACGAGCCCCACGGCCGGCAGGGGAAGGAGGGCCTGAGGCTGACCCGCGCGGGCGAGCAGCCCTGCGTCAGCTGCCACGCCGAGAAGAAAGGCCCGTTCGTCTACCCGCACGCGGGGGACATCGCGGGCGACTGCACGACGTGCCACCAGCCGCATGCGTCGAACAACATGCACATGCTCGTCCAGCCGACCGTGATGCAGCTCTGCCTCAACTGTCACACCCAGCTCGGCGGGGCGAGGACCCTCGGGTCCCAGCCGCCCTCGGTCCACAACGTGAGCCTTCCGCGCTGGCAGAACTGTACGACGTGCCACACGGCGATCCACGGTTCTAACCGATCGCCCCAGCTCTTGAAGTAGGAGGTGACCGATGAGAACCAGCACACTCACCCGGTTCCTCCTCGCCGCCCTCCTTCTCGTCGCCGGCCCGGCGCTCTCGCAGGCCATCCCGATGGACCTCGAGCTCGGCTACCGGTTCGTCAACGTCGCGGGAAACGAAGAGATGTACCGCTCGCAGATAAACGAGCGGGAAGGCTTCCTCCTCCGGTCGTTCACGCTCTCAGCGGGCAACGGGGCAGATTCGAATCTCTTCGACAAGCTGCGCATCGACGTGAGCGACATCGGCGCGGGCCCCGCGGGCTCCGCGAAGCTCGAGATCGGAAAGAGCGGGATCTACGCGTTCAGGTTCTCCTACGCGCGCTGGCAGATGTTCAGCGCCCTGCCGGCCTTCGCGAACCCGCTCCTGAACCAGGGGATCGTCCCCGGGCAGCACACCTGGGAGACGCTGCGTAACGTCTACGACGCCGAGCTCCGGCTCTTCCCGGGCGGCGTCTTCACGCCGATCTTCGGTTACACGTACAACCTCTACTCCGGGCCGTCGTCCTCCACCGTCTACATGGGTGGCGACGAGTTCCGGCTGAACCAGAGCTTCAAGACCTACGACCAGGAGCCGCGGGTCGGCTTCGACCTGAACGCCGGCCCCGTGGCCGTGTCCTTCATGCAGGGATGGCGGAACTCCCACGGGACCGAGACGTCCCTGCTGACGCCGGGGGCGGGCGCCGGGAACAACACGAACTCCGTCCTCGGACAGCAGATCACGGCGCTCTCCTACAGCCGGACGTCGGTGACCGACGTGAACATTCCCGTCACGACGGCATCGGCCGTCTTCCAGCTCGGCTGCTTCGGAAAGATCCTGGGCACGTACGTCCGGGCCAACGGCGCCAGCGACACGCTCGGCACCGAG
Source organism: uncultured Acidobacteriota bacterium (assembly GCA_963801475.1). Taxonomy (GTDB): domain Bacteria; phylum Acidobacteriota; class Thermoanaerobaculia; order UBA5066; family UBA5066; genus DAOMFB01. The sequence goes on from CAWDEX010000001.1 coordinate 910,881, forward strand.
GCCGGCGACGGAAACTGGCTCAACCTCGAGGCCCAGCGATTCTTCGGCGGCTTCAACTCGACCGTCGAGTCCAACGCGGACGCGAAGAACTGGCGCGGCTCGGCACGGGCCGAGCTGACGCTCCTTCCGTTCCTCGAGGTGTCCGGCGGCTGGGTCGAGCGGAACCACGATCAGACGGGCTCCGAGCTCCTTTCCACGATCCTCTACAACGCGAGGAACTACGCGGGAACCTCGACGCCGAACATCCAGCAAATCCTGAGCACGAGGAACGGCCTCGAGCGGAAGGACCAGGTCCTCGACATCGGCGCCATCTACCGCAAGGCCGGACCCTTCGGCTTTCGCTTCACCTACAGCCACACGAAGCAGGACGTGACGTTGTCCGAAGACGTCGCCGAGATCGTCGTTCCCGTCCTCGGGCAGTCCGGCGAGTACGAGCGGTCGATCAACACCTATGACGGCGGCGTGACGTTCTCTCTGGGCGGCGTGGTTCTGGACGGCGAGTGGCGCAAGGACGACGCCGACGAGGCCATCCTCCGGGCCGACTACACGAGCCGGACGACGTGGCGGGCCCGGCTGACCCTCAACAGGTGGAAGTTCTTCCGGATTTCGGGCACGGGCCAGTGGTCCTCGCTGTCCAACGACACGTTCGGGATCAACTCCGACGGCATGTTCCGGCAGTACGGCGGCGACATCGACATCATGCCGATCCCCGAGCTCACCCTCCGTTTCTCCGGAAACACCTTCTACGCGAGCTCCTCCATCCCGATCCTCACCCCCCAGAACTTCCTGGTGGCCACGTCGCAGAACCTCGAGGACGGCTACTCGCTCGAGGGAGGTCTCTCTTTGAACCTCAAGCTCTTCACGCTCCAGGCCTCGGGCGGCGAGTTCAAGAACAAGGGCTCGCTGGACTTCAAGATCGACCGCTTCCGCGGCAGCGTCGAGGTCCCGATCGTCAAGGCGTTCTCCCTCGTGGCCGAGTGGGCCTACGACAAGTACCAGGAGACCGTCTACATGTACGGCGACTACAGCGCCAGCCGCGTCGGCCTCTTCGCTCACTGGAAGGCCTTCTAGGCGTTCGTTCCGACCCCCGTTTCCTCCGGGCCCCGGCGCGACCGGGGCCCTTCCTTTTTCCGGGCGGCTAAGATGCTGTCGTGACGCCGTTCCCGCCTCCGCTCCCGGTCTCCGGCGGCGTCGCCGTCTTCGCGGACGCCCATCTCGGCCAGGCGGAGCGGGACGCGGACGACTTCCTCGACGCCCTGGCCGACGTGACGCGGCGGGGGATCGGGACGGTCGTCCTTCTCGGCGACATCTTCCACGTCTTCATCGGGGACGTCCGGTTCGAGACGCCGCTCGTCTCCCGCATCCTCGCGGCCTGGCGCGATCTGGCGGCGGCGGGGGTCTCGCTCCGGTACGTCGAGGGAAACCGCGACTTCTTCCTCGCGGGAACACCCTTTGCGGCCTCCTTTGCGGCCTACGGCGAGACGGACGGGCTCGAGGTCGGGGGCACCCGGTACGCTTTCGTCCACGGCGACCGGGTCAACACGCGCGACCTTCCGTACCGTTTCTGGCGCGTCCTCTCGAAGAACCCCATCTCGAAGGCGGCGCTCGGGGTGATCCCTGGACGGCTGGCCCGCGCCATCGTCGGGGAGACAGAGAAGCGCCTCTACCGGACGAACTTCAAGCACAAGTCCCGGCTTCCGGAGACCGAACTTCTCGCGGAGGCGCGCCGCGCGCGCGGCAACGGCTACGACCGGCTCCTCGTCGGCCACTTTCACGTCGAACGGCGGCTGGAGGCGCCGGACGGGTCCGTCCACGTTCTCCCGGCGTGGCTGGAAGAGCGGAAGCACGCCGAGATCGACTGGTCGGGGCGTCTCACCGTCGTCGAGGAGCCGAGCGCGCCGCGGGCCGTCCGGCGGGGCGCCGGAAGCCCGTGACGACACCGCTCCTCCTTCCCTCCGGCCGGCTCGAGGGGACTTTCCGCGTCCCCGGAAGCAAGAGCGTCACGAACCGGGCGCTCCTGGCCGCCGCCTGCGCCGAAGGGGAGAGCACGCTCCACAACCCGCTCGACTCCTCGGATACGCGGGCGCTCGCCGCGGCGCTCCGGCAACTCGACGCCGAGGTTCTCTTCGAGGGCGAAATCTGGCGGGTGCGCGGGCCGCTCAGGCCTCGAGGCGAAGTGACGCCGGAATTGACGATCGACGTGGGGGACGCCGGGACCCCCGCTCGCTTTCTTGCCGCACTCCTCGCCGTGGTGCCCGGGCGCTATCTTCTCGACGGGAGCGCGCGGATGCGGGAGCGGCCGATGGGTTCGCTCTTTACGGCCCTTCGGGCCCTCGGAGCCGGGGTGACCTGTCGGGAGCGCGAGGGGTTCCTTCCGGCGGCGATCCGCGGCGGCTCGCTTCGCGGCGGCGGCGTCCGGATCCGCGGCGACGTCTCGTCCCAGTTCCTTTCGGCTCTGATGCTCGTCTCGCCGCTCGTCCCGGGCGGTATCGAGCTCTCGATCGACGGGCCCGTTTCCTCGGCGGCGTACGTCGACTTGACCCGGCAGACCCTCGAGGCCTTCGGTGGCCGGCCCGGCGGCGGCTACCGGCCGGCTCGATTCGCCGTTCCCGGAGACGACTCCGCCGCCTGCTTTCCGATCGCGGGGGCGCTGCTTTCGGCGGGACGGGTGTCGCTTCCCGGACTCGCCCGGGCGTCGGATCAGCCGGACGCCCTCTTCCGGACGTGGGCCGCGGAGAGCGGAGGAAGGCTGTCGTGGAGCGGGGACGGGGAGGACGCCGTCCTGACGGTCGACGGCCGGCATCTCGAACGGCCGCAGGCGCTGAAACCGGTCTTCGTGGACGTCGACGCCGCTCCCGACGCGGCCCTTCCGCTGGCGGCTCTCGTCGCCTTCGCGGGGGGGACCTCGATCCTCGGCGGCGCCGGGAGGCTTCGCGAGAAGGAGTCCGACCGGCTGGCGGCCGCCCTCGATCTCCTCGGACGCGCCGGCGCCGTCGCCCGGGAGGAGCGGCCCGCGGGCGCCCCCCGCCTCGTGATCGACGGGTCCGGGGGGACGCCGCGCACGGCCCGCTTCGCCGCGCACGGCGACCACCGGGTGGCGATGGCGGCCGCTCTTCTCGCCCTGGCGCTTCCCGCCGGCTCGACGCTCGACGAGCCTGGCGTGGTCGCGAAGTCGTTTCCCCGGTTTTTCGAGGAGTGGACGGCGCTGGTCTCGGGCGCTTGACGAATCTCCGCTCCTGAGGAATCGTTCCGCGAGCAGACAGTTGATGAGCGGACCGCGGGGCGGAACCGGTGACGCGTCACGGCGCCGGGAGCGCTGGCTGCTCCTCCGCGCGGATCTCTCGGTCGGCGCCGGCCGGCTGCTCACGCTCTGGCATCCTCTTCTTCCGGAGTTTTCGGCCGCTCTGCCGGTCGAGCAGGGCCTCGTCCTTCTTCCGCGGCCCGCGTCCCCCGAGCCGCTCGCGCGTTCGTCCGATCCGCGGAGCGTGTCGGCCTATCTCGCGCGGCTCGCCGCCCTCGCGGCGTTCCTGAAATTTCACGGACTGGGCGTCGCCTTCGAGGACGTCGGGCGGCTCGGAAGCCAGCCCGGAGCCGCGCGGCGCCCTGCCCTTGGCGCGGTTCCCGTGCCGGAGTGGCGCGCGGTCCCGCCGGCCCTGCTCGTCGGGGCGGTCGCCGTCCGCCTCGGAGGCGGCTCGGTCTCGGGTCCCCACGCCGAGGCGCTCCGGGCGTCCGTCGAGCACGCGCTGGAGTCGCGCGAGCTCGAGGCCGGGGCGGCGGCTCATGCCGTCGAGGCCCTTCAGGCTCACGCAACGGCGACGACCCCGGAAGGGCTCGTCGCGGACCTCGCGAGACACTCCCGCGAGGGCCCGTCACTCGGTCCCGATCTCCTCGGTCTGGCATACCCGTCCGCGGCCGGCGAGACGGGGGACGTCGCACCGGCCGGAGTTCGGGCGGCGTCCGGTGACGCGGCGCTCTTCGTCGTCCGCGGGGCGGCCCGGCGCTCGGCGTCCGGTTTCGTGGAAGTCCCGGCCGGCGACCGCCTCGAGGAGGGAAGCGCCTTGAGGCGCCTCTCCCGCCTTCTGGGAGACGACCCGCGGGCCGAAAGGCTCGCCGCCCTGGCCTCGGGGCGGCCGGTTCCGTCGTGGCCCTCCGGCCCGCCGGTGGCGGTCGTGGCGGTGAACGGAGACCTCTGGGACGACCGCTCACGGAAGGCGGTCGACGGAGAGCTGCTTCGTGCCGGCTTCCGCGTCTTCGAGGTGCGAAACCAGGCGCCGCGCCCCTGGGAGCCGCGCCTGCCGGTGACGGCGCGCCTCGGGCGCGGAGACGTCGCCTCTCTTCTCTGGCTCCCGTTCCGGAGCTGGCCCGAGGCGGCTGCCTCCTGGGACGGGATCTCCTCGGCCTCGCGCGAGGACCCGGCGCGATTCGTCCGGCTGGCCCGGAGCCTGGCCGCCGCGTTCGATCCGGCGGGAAGACGTACCACCACGGCTATCCGGTTCCGTGTTGCTCGCGGAGAGGCCGGGCCGCTCCTTTCGGCCGCTGCCCTCCTCGGTTCCGGCTTCTCCGATGCGGAGCTTTCGGCGGCCGCCGGCGTTCCGGTCGAGGAGGCTGCCGGGGCGATCGTGCGCGCGGGCGACGAGGGCCTCCTCGTCCCGGAAGGGCCCGGGAAGTGGCGTTTCGCCGACGAGGACGGGCGAAAGCAGGCCGCTTCACGCCTCTCAGGGGCGGCGCGGCGGAGCATCGTGGCGCGGCTCGGGAGGGCCAGCCTCGACGCGAAGCGCTTCGTCGTCGCGGCGCTCTCCCGTGGTGACGACGAGGACGTCCGGGCCGGCGGCGCGCTTCTCGACGAGGCCGTGCGACTCGGCGACCGGGCGCTGGCGTCGGAGCTCCTCGCCCGTGCGCCGCGGAGCGCGCCGGATCTCGGACAGCCCGCGATGGCCGTCGGGACCCTCGCGGAGAGCGGCCGTCTCGCGGAAGCCCGCACCGTGGCTGCACGGATCTCTCCGGAGGAGGCCGCTGCCGTGCCCGCCGGGGAGCGGTTCACACTCGCCCGTCTCCTCGCGCGGCTGGGACAGGCGGAGACGGCGCTCGCCCTCGTTCCGAACGACGGCCCCCGGGCCGACGCTCTCTCCCGCGTCCAGATTCTCCTCGATCTGAAGCGGACGGAGGAAGCGTCCCGGTCGCTCGAGGCGGTTCCGGAGGGCGGAACGGAGACAGCGGCGGAACTCCGGCTCCGCCGGGCCCGTCTCGCGGCCGAGATCGCGTCGCGGCGCGGGAACCTGGCGGCCGCGCGTCGACTTCTCGACGAGGCGTCCCGGGCGGCCTCTCCGTCGAGCGACCCGGAGGAAACTCGCGAGTTCCTCATGACGGCAGGGTTCGTCGCCATCGACGAAGGGCGTTTTCTCGAAGCACGGACCCTATTTCGACGGGCGCGTGAGCTCTCGCGGGATCCGCGGCGCCGTGCCGATGCCACCCTCGACGCGTCGACCTGCTCGTTCCACGCCGGCGACTTCGCAGAATCCGAAAAGGAGCTCGAGACCGCCCTCGCGCTGTATGCCGAGGCGGGCGACGAGGAACGGTACCTCCAGGGTCTCGGGAACCGGATCGACCTCGCCTTTCGCGCGGGTCGTTACGACCTCGCGCGGGAGACGCTGCCCACGGTGCTCCGGTTCGAATCGCGCCCGGGGCGCGAGCGAATGTTCCTGTTCGCGGCCGCCTCCCGGCAACAGCTCGCGCTGCTGGAGGGCGACGACGAGGAGGCGGCGGCGGCCTTCCGTGAAGCGGAGGCGCGCCGGGCGGCGGCACCGGGGCATTCGGCCTGGCGGGAGATCCTGATCCACGAGGCGGCGCGCCTCCTCTCGGCGCGGCGGCCGGCGGAGGCCCTCTCCCTTCTCCGGGAAGCGGGCGACCTTCCGGATAACCGCGAACAGACCGAGCCCCTCCGCCAGCGGCTCGTCGCCTCGGCTTCGGGAGACCTGGGCCAGGCGGCGGAGTGCGGCTCGTCGGCGCTGCCGCAGGCCGAGCGCCACCTCCTGGCCGTTGAGGACGATTTCCGGGCCGGGCGGACGTTGCGGCCATCTGCGATCTCCCGGATGGAAGCGCGTCTTTCGGACGCGCGCGGCGCCGCGTCGGTCGTCGAACGCCTGCTCGAGTGGAAAGGTCGTTTTCCCGAGACGTTCGCCCGCCCGGCGTCGGCGGAGCTCCTGGAGCTGGGCCAGAGGGCGGCGGCGCGGGCGGGACTGCCCGCGGCGAGCCGTCGTTTCGCCCTGGCGCTGAAAGGGATCGTCTCGAGGTCTCCCGGGCTCGTCGAGAGGCCGGAGCCGCCGCCATTCGTTGCCGTAGATCCGGCGAGCCGGAAGGTCCTCGACCAGGTACGGAAGGTAGCGCCGACGAAGCTCTCCGTCCTGATCCTCGGGGAGACGGGCACGGGGAAGGAACTCCTCGGCCGGGAGGTGCATCGCCTCTCCGGCCGAACGGGCCGTTTCGTGCCGGTCAACGTGGCGGCGCTCCCGGGGAGCCTCATCGAGTCCGAGCTGTTCGGGCACGTGCGGGGCGCCTTCACCGGCGCAGACCGCGACCGGACCGGGCTCGTCGAGGAGTCCTCGGGCGGCACGCTCTTTCTCGACGAGATCGGCGACCTCGCGCTGCCCCTCCAGGCCAAGCTGCTCCGCGTCCTGCAGGAAGGGGAGCTCCGCAGGGTGGGCGACACGAGGACTCGCCCCGTGGATCTCCGGGTCGTCTCGGCGACGCACCGCGACCTCGTCGCGATGGGGAACGACGGGTCGTTTCGCCGCGACCTTCTCTACCGGCTCGGAGGCCTCGAGGTCACCCTGCCGCCGCTCCGGAACAGGCGCCACGACCTCGCCCGTCTCGTCGAGATCGCGCTCGGGCCCGCCGCTCTGACCTCGGAAGCCCGGGCCGCCGTCTTCAGCCACTCCTGGCCGGGAAACGTCCGCGAGCTTCTCTCGGCCCTGGAGGCGGCCCGGGCGCTCGCCGCCCCGTCGGCGCTCGTCGGGCTCGAACACCTTCCGGCGGCCGTGCGCCGCGCGGCGACGGCCCGGCCGGTCGGAAGCTACCGCGAGGCCCTGGTCGACGCGAAGACGAGGGCCATTTCGGCGGCGCTCGAGGCGAACGGAGGAAACCGGACCCGGGCGGCCCGGCAGCTCGGTCTCTCACGCCAGTCGCTTCTCTACGAAATGAAGGTGCTGGGCCTCAAACCGTAGACTCCGAACGTGCCGGCTGCCCGACGACTCGCTTCGGTGGCGCTTCTCCTCTGGGGTGCGGCGACGGTCGTCTTCTTCCTCATCCACCTGATCCCGGGCGATCCGGCGGCGGCGATGCTCGGCGAGGGGGCCGCGCCGGGAGACGTGGCAGCGCTCCGGCACGACCTCGGGCTCGACCGTCCCCTCCCCGCACAGTACGCAGCCTGGCTGTCCGGGCTCGCGCACGGCGAGTTGGGGCACTCGCTTCAGACGCGGCGACCCGTCCTCTCGGAGATTCGCCGGGCCGTCCCCGCGACCGCGACGCTCGCCCTGGCGGCGTTTATCGCGGCGCTCGCCGTGGCCGTCCCGGCCGGGGTCGTCGGCGCCCTCCGGCGGGGAACGGGGGCGGACCGGGCGCTGCGAGTCGTCGCCCTCGCCGGCGTTTCGACGCCGAACTATGTCTCGGGGCCCGTTCTCGTTCTCGTCTTCTCGATCGGGCTCGGCCTTCTTCCCGTCTCGGGACGGGACGCGCCGGGCGCGATCGTCCTCCCGGCGGCGACCCTCGGCCTCGCACTCGCGGCGCTCCTCTCCCGGATGATCCGGGCGTCATTTGCCGAGGAGCTGACGAAGCCCTACATGCTGGCGGCCCGGGCGCGCGGCGAGGGGCACCTCCGGGCGGCCCTCCGGCACGCGGCACGAAACGCCCTTCCTCCGGTCCTCGTCGTGGCGGGCCTCCAGATCGGCTCGTTGCTCACGGGCGCCGTCGTCACGGAGACCATCTTCTCGTGGCCCGGCGTGGGACGGCTGCTCGTCCAGTCGATCCAGCGTCGCGACTATCCGACGGTGCAGGGATGCGTCCTCTTCATCGCCTCGGTCTACGTCGTCGTCAACGCCGCCGTCGATGCGGCGGCTGCACGGCTCGATCCCCGGGCGGCGGCGCGGAGGGGGGCATGACCCGGGGCGAGCGCCTGGCCGGCGTCGTCGTCGCGGCGGCCTTTCTCGTCGCCCTGCTCGCGCCGCTCCTGTCCGGCGACGCCGCAACGCGCATCGACCTGACGCTCCGGCTCTCGGCGCCCCTCGCCGCGCCACCGCTGGGGACCGACGAGCTGGGACGCGACGTCCTCTCGCGGCTGATCCACGGCGCCTCGATCTCGCTGGGCGTCGCCGGGACCGCCGTCCTCGTCTCGGCCGTCGCCGGCTCACTCGCGGGCCTCGCGGCAGGGGAGAGGGGCGGCCTCCTGGACGCGGCGGTCGGCCGTCTCGCCGACCTCGTCCTGGCGTTCCCCGGGCTCCTTCTGGCCGTGGCCCTGTCCGCCGTGCTCGGCCCCTCCGCGGTCAACACGGTCGTCGCGCTCTGTGCGGCGGGCTGGGTTCCGTACGCCCGGCTCGCCCGCTCCGAGGCGCGTCGCGTCTCGACCCTCGACTTCGTGGCCGCGGCGCGCGCCGCCGGCGCGCCCCGGGCGCGGATCCTCCTCCGGCACCTCCTTCCGAACCTGGCGGCGCCTCTCGTCGTGCAGGCAACGCTCCACCTGGCAGGGGCGATCCTCGCCGAGTCCGCCCTCTCCTTCCTCGGCCTCGGCGTGCCGCCGCCCGCACCGTCGTGGGGCTCGATGCTCGCGGGCGGGCGAACGCACATTCTCGACGCGCCGCACGTCGTCCTTGCCCCGGCCGCGGCGATCGTCATCGTCGTCCTCGCGACGAACGTCCTCGGCGACGCCCTCGTCGACCGGCTCGACCCGGCGCGCCGCGTTCGGACCGCGTGAGCGAAGCCCGAAGCGTCCCGGCCCGGCTGTCGCGCCTCGAGGCGCTTCTGATTGCCGCCTTTGCGGTCCTGCCCTTCCTGAACGGCCTGCCCGCCGATTTCACCTACGACGACAAGCTGATCATCCGGGACAACGAGCGGATCGCCGAGCCGTCCCGCGTCGGCGAGATCTTCACGACCCAGTACTTCGGCGGCTCCCTGGCCAGCGCGCAGAACTACCGCCCGGCGGTCCTCCTGACGTACGCCGTCCAGCGCTGGGCCCACGGGAACCGGCCGGCGCTCTTCCGGGCCGTCAACGTGGCTCTCCACGCCGGAGCGACTGTCGCACTCGCGGCCCTCCTCCTCGCCATCGGCTTCCCGCGCGCCCCGTCGTTGGCTGTCGCGGCCCTGTTCGCCGTGGTCCCGATCCACGTCGAGGCCGTGACGAGCCTCGTGGGACGGGCGGAATCGCTCTCGGTGCTCCTGGTCCTGACCGGGGCCTGCCTCTGGCTCCGGGCGACGGACGGCGGAGGGCTCCGTGCCGGTCCGTACGCGGCGACACTTCTTCTCTTTCTCGTCGCCGTCTTCGTCAAGGAGAGCGCCGTCGTCCTTCCCGGCCTCGTCCTCCTGGCGGAGCTGTTTCGCGGAGGGCGGTGGCGCGGCGTGTCCGAGACCTTTCAGGGCGCGTCGCCGCGCGCCCGCGCCGCGTTCCTCGGCTTTCTCCTGCCTCTCGTCGTTCTCTTCGCGGCCCGCTGGCTCGTCCTGAGAGGATTCCTGATCTCGCGGGAAGCCGGCATCTGGGATCTCGAGAACCCGCTGGTGTCCCTTCCCGCGCAGCTCCGGATCGCGAACGCCCTCACCCTCGCCGTCCGCTACGTGGGAAAGACGCTCTTTCCGGTGGGCCTCTCGGCGGATCATTCGGCGCAGGCGCTGACGCTGGCGACGGGCCTCGCGGAGCCGCGCGCTTGGGCCGGCGCGCTCTTTCTTGCACTCGCGGTCACGGGCGCGTGGCTCGTGCGCGCCGGACGGCCCCTAGCGCTCTTCGGCGTTCTTCTGTTCCTGGGAAGCCTCTTCCCGGCCTCGAACGTCCCGTTCGCCGTCGGGACGATCTATGCCGAGCGCCTGGTGTATCTCCCGGCGGCGGGCGTCCTCGCCGCCGTCGTCGCTCTCGCCACGCCCGCGAAGCGGGAGGTTCCCAGGCCATCGCCGTGGCCCTGGCGGCCGGTCCTCCTTTCCACCGTAGTGCTCGTCTGGGGCGTCGCGGCGGCGGTCCGGAACCTCGTCTGGCGGGACGACCGGACACTCTTCGCCGACATGGTCGAGAAGTTCCCGCGATCGGCCAAGGCGCACTACAACGTCGCCTACGAAGCGGGGCGGCGCGGCGAGACGGAGCTCCAGAGACGGCATCTCGAGACCGCGGTCGCGCTCTTTCCGCGCTATTACGACGCGTGGGCGTCGCTCGGCCGGATCGCCTGGACCCAAAAGCGGTGGGACGATGCCGTCCGGGCGTACCGCAAATCGGTCGAGATCTTTCCGTCCTACGAGAACGGCTGCTGGGGACTGGCCCGGACCCTCGAGGAGGCCGGCCGCCGGGAGGAGGCTTTGGCGGCCTGGGACCAGGCGGCCCGGTCGGTCCCCGGCTCCTACCCTGTCGCCTGGCACCGCGCGGCGTTTCTCGAGACGTCCGGGCTGCTGGACGTCGCCGAGGCCGAGTGGCGACGGGCGATCCCGCTCGGCGGCGGCGCCGCGTCGGCCCACCTCTCCCTGGCGCGGCTGCTCGCTCGCCGCGGCCGGGACGGCGACGCGACGGAGGCGTGGAAGGAGGCGCGGCGGGCCCTCGTGGCAGACCCCGCGTACCTCGAGGCGCGCGCGTTCCTCGCCGGACGACGCGACAGCCGGGCCGAGGGGGACTGACGCGCCGTCAGACCCGGGTTTTTGGGATCTCCTCGTCGTCCTCCGGAGCCCCGTGTTCCGGAATGACACCCGGTGGCAGGGCCGCGGCGGCCGCGAGGCGCACGCGCCTCGCGCGAATGACGTTGACGAGGACGACGTAGGTCAGGGAGCCGGCGAGAAGAGAGAGGATGAGCATGCCGGCCGCCCACTGAAGTCCGATCACGCGCATCCGCGGACCGGCGTGTGTCCAGAACGAGGCGTTCAGGAATTCCTTCCACGGGAGGTGTGACAGGGCCTCGCGTTCGGCGCGGAAGACGAGCCGCCCGAGGGGAACGGCGACGGCCGCGATCGGGCCGATCGTCAGCGGGTTGACGACGAGCGTCCCGAGGAGGACGTCCACCTTGTTCAGCTTCAGAACGATGGCCAGGATCAGGGCTATGACCCAGTGAAACCCGATGAGCGGCGTGAACGAGATCGTCACCCCGAGGGCGAAGGACGCCGCGACCTTCTCCGGCGGGTCGTCCCGCCCGAGCATTTCCATGAAGCGCCCCCGGAAGCCCTTCTTAGCGGTCAAAGTGGTCCCAGCCTGCGTCTGGGAGTCGTCGCTCGCCGCCGGCCGCCGGGATCCACACGGTTCCCGGGTCGTGCCGGTCGTCCACGACGCCGATCGGGCGCATCGCGAAGCGGGCGGAGAGGCCCTCCGCGAGAGCGCGCTTCCGCCGCGGGACCGTGAAGAGAAGGCCGTAGTCCTCTCCGCCGAAGAGGGCGAGGCGCATCGGGTCGAGACGGACGAGCCCGCGGAGCTCCGTCAGGCCCGTGTCGACAGGAAGCCGGGCAAGATCCAGAGAGGCCGAGACGCCCGAGGCGCGGCAGAGGCGGTGCAGGTCGCGTGAAAGGCCGTCGGAAAGGTCGATCGCGGCCGACGCCGCCCCCTCGCCCGCCAGGACGCGACCCAGCTCGACCATCGGGCGGGGGTCGACGTGATGCCTTATGAGGCGGCGGACCTCGGTGGAACGCTGCGGCGGGAGCCTTTTCCTCGCCGGGGCCCTGACGGTCCCCTCCGCCGTCAGGCGGTATCCGGCCTCGAGGAGGAGGAAACCGGCGGCGGCGCCCCCGAGCGTTCCGGAGACGAAGAGAAGGTCCCCGGAGCGCGCACCGCTCCGGCGCAGCAGACCCCTTTCCGGGGCGCGCCCGAGGGCCGTGACCGCCGCGAAGAAGCCTGGGGAGGCGGACAGGTCTCCGCCGACCACCGCGACGCCGTGCTCCTGCGCCGCTTCGCGGACCCCCTCGGCGAAGGTGTCCAGCCAGGCCGGATCGGTCCGGCGGGGGAGGCCCAGGGCGAGAAGCGCCCAGAGCGGCGTGGCGCCCATGGCGGCGAGGTCGGAGAGGTTCACGTTCACGGCCTTCCGCCCGAGCCGGCGAGGGTCGGCGTCCTTCCGGAAGTCATGCCCTTCGACGAGCGTGTCGGTCGTCACGACGAGCCGCCCCGCGTCCGCCACGACGGCCGCGTCGTCGCCGATGCCCAGGAGGACGTCGCGCCGTCGCGTGGCGAAGAGCGCCCGGAGCTTCCCGATGAGGACGTCCTCCGCGGGAAGGCGCTTCACGAGCGCTTCCCCGCCCGGCCGGCCTTCGGTCGGGGCTTCAGCGCGGCGTCGAGGACGTCGTCGACGGTCTCGGCGAAGACGAATCGGAGGTCCCGGCGCAGCTCCTCGGGGATCTCGGTGAGATCCCGCTCGTTCTCCTTCGGCATCAGGATCGTCCGGAGCCCTGCACGTCGCGCCGCCAGGACCTTCTCCTTCACGCCGCCGATGGGGAGGATCTCGCCGCGAAGCGTGATCTCGCCCGTCATCGCGACGTCCTTCCGGACGGCCCGCCCGGCAAAGGCCGAGATCATCGCCGTCGCCATCGTGACCCCGGCCGAGGGGCCGTCCTTCGGGATGGAGCCTTCGGGAACGTGAACGTGGATGTCGTGGGTCTCGAAGTAGTTCTCCGCGAGGCCGAGACTCTCGGCGCGCGAGCGCGCGAAGGTGAGCGCCGCCTGCGCCGACTCCTTCATGACGTCGCCGAGCTGGCCGGTCATCTGGAGCTGTCCCTTCCCGCGGACGGCGCGCGCCTCGACGACGAGAACGTCGCCCCCGACGGCCGTCCAGGCGAGGCCCGTCGCGGCGCCAACCTGGTCGGTCCGGAGAGCTTCGTCGCGCCGGAACTTCGGCAGGCCGAGATGGGTCCGCACGAACGCCGGCGTGACCGTCACCTTCTTCAGGACGCCCGAGGCGTATTTCACCGCGACCTTGCGGCAGCAGGAGGCGATCTCGCGTTCGAGGCCGCGGAGGCCCGCCTCGCGCGTGTACTCCTGCACCATCGTCCGGAGTGCGGCGTCCGTGAAGTCGATGCCTTCCGCGGGGAGGCCGTTCTCCGTCCGCTCCTTCGGAATGAGGTGGCGGCGCGCGATGTGGAGCTTTTCCTCCATCGTGTAGCCGGAGAGCCGGATCACCTCCATCCTGTCGAGGAAGGCGGGCTGGATCGTGTCCAGCATGTTCGCCGTCGTGATGAAGAGGGTCCGCGAGAGGTCGTAGTTCACCCCGAGATAGTGGTCGCGGAAGGACTTGTTCTGCTCCGGGTCGAGAACCTCGAGGAGGGCCGACGACGGGTCGCCGCGGAAGTCCGCGCCGATCTTGTCGACCTCGTCGAGCATGAAGACGGGATTCGACGTTCCCGCCTGCGAGATGCTCTGGATGATCCGCCCGGGGAGCGCCCCGACGTACGTCCGCCGGTGGCCCCGGATCTCCGCCTCGTCGCGCACGCCCCCGAGCGACAGGCGGGCGAACTTCCGGTCGAGGGCGCGGGCGATGGAGCGGCCGAGGGACGTCTTGCCGACGCCGGGCGGCCCCACGAAGCAGAGGATCGGGCCCTTGGAATCGGGCGCCAGTTTCCGCACCGCGAGGAACTCGAGGATCCGCTCCTTGACCTTCTCCAGGTCGTAGTGGTCCTCGTCGAGGATCTTGCGGGCGCGGTCGAGGTCGAGGCTGTCGGTCGAGACGACGGACCACGGAAGCCCCGTGATCCAGTCGAGCCAGGTCCGGATCATCGCGTTCTCGGCCGAGTCGGGGCTTCCCCGCTCGAGGCGCTTGATCTGCTTCTCGATCTCCTGGCCCGCCTCCTCCGGGATCTTCTTTTCTTCGATGGCCTTCCGGTAGGAAGCGATCTCCTCGGCCAGGTCGTCGCTGTCACCGAGCTCCTGCTGGATAGCCTTGAGCTGCTGGCGAAGGAAGTACTCTCGCTGGTTCTTGTCGATCTCGCCCTTGGCGGCCCCGGTGATCTCCTGCTGGACCGTCAGGACGCGGATCTCCCGGCGCAGGACCTCGAGGACGATCTTGAGGCGCTCGGACGCTGCCGTCGTCTCGAGGACCTTTTCGGCTTCGTCCACCTTCAGGTCGAGGTTCGAGGCCGCGAGGTCGGCCAGTCGGGCCGGCTCGTCGAGGCCGGCGGCCACGACCATCACCTCCGGTGAGATCTGCTTCCCGAGGGAGACGGTCTTCTCGAGCGCCTCCTTCACGGCGCGGACGAGCGCCTCCGTCTCCTCGTTCGCCGGCGCGGATTCCGGCTCCGGGATCCGGGTGATCTTCGCCCGGAGCGCCGGCGCGTCGGCCACGAAGGACTCGATCTTGATCCGGGAGAGTCCCTGGACGAGCAGGCGGATCCGCCCGTCCGGCAGCTTCAACATCCTCATCACGGCGGCGGCCGTCCCGACGGGGAACAGGTCGGCGGGCCCCGGTTCCTCGACGGAGGCATCCCGCTGGGCGACGAGGAGGAGGATCCGCTGCTCGGCGAGGGCGGCGTCGACGGCCGCGATCGACTTCTCCCGCGAGATGGAAAGCGGGACGATGACGAACGGGAAGAGGACGACGTCCTTCAGCGGAAGGACCGGCAGGATGTCCGGGATGGCGATCGTCTCGCCGCCGGGCGCGGCTCCGGGCTCCTTCGCGCTCACGGCGCCACCGGCGGGCCGCGGCGGATCGGAATGTGGCGCCCGCGGGCGGAGGTCCGTTTCGGGACGTCGAGGATGAGGAGGCCGTCCTGGTAGAGGGCGCGCGAGCGCTCTGCGTCGGCGTCCTCGGGAAGCTCGAGCGCGCGCTCGAACGGACCGGTCGCGCGTTCGAGGCGCAGGAAGACGCCGCCCTCCCCCTCGGTCGCGCGGCGCTCTCCGCGAACGACGACGACGCGCTCCTTCACCTCGATCGACGTCTTCTCCGGGACGGCGCCGGGGATCTCGAATACGAGGCGCCAGCCGGCGGCGTTCTCGACGACGTCGACGGGCGGAGCCAGGGGATGGGGCTCGCGTCCGTTCATCGCCGCCGGGCCGTCCAGGAGGAAGGCGACGGGAAAGCGCGGGGAGCGCGACTTCGTCATCGGCGTCCTTTCACTTCCGCCGCGCCCCCGGCCGGCGGCCGAGCAGGGTCTTCAGCTCGTCCACGAAGTCGCCCAGATCCTCGAAGCGGCGGTAGACGGAGGCGAACCGGACGTACGCGACCTGGTCGAGGTCCTTCAGCCGGTCCATGACGCGGGTGCCGACTTCCTCGGTCGTCATCTCACGGGGCTCCCGGGCGTGGAGGGCCGACTCGATCTCGTCGCAGATCTGCTCGAGGCTCTTCGTCTCGACAGGCCGCTTCTCGCAGGCCTTCATCAGGCCGCGCAGCAGCTTGTTCCGGTCGAACGGCTCCCGCCGCCCGTCGCGCTTGACGACGAGAACCGGGATCTCCTCGACGGTCTCGTACGAGGTGAAGCGCCGCTCGCACGCAGCGCACTCGCGCCGACGGCGGATGACCGCGCCTTCGCGGCTCTCGCGCGAGTCGACGACGCGGTCGTCGGTCGCACCGCAATAGGGACACCTCACGACCGAAGCATAGCCCGGTCCGGCGGGATTACGATGCCGTCCGGCGGTGACGCGAACCGACCTTCCTCCGATCCCCGAGGTGCTCGCCGGGCGGGAGCGCCCGCTGGTCATGGCCCACCGCGGAAACAGCGCGGCGGCTCCCGAGAACACGATGGCCGCCTTCCGGAGGGCGCTCCTCGACGGGGCGGACCTGCTCGAGACCGATCTCCAGGTGACGCGGGACGGTGCCTTCGTCTGTCTGCACGACGAGACGCTTCTCCGGACGGGAGGCGTCCCGCTCGCCGCAGCCGACCTGACGCTCCGGGAGATCCGGAGGCATCCGGTCGGCTTCGGCCGGAAGGGCTTCGAGGCCGAGCGGGTCCCGGCGCTCGAAGAGCTTCTCGCGTGCGTTCCTTCCGGGGTCGGTCTCGCGCTGGAGCTGAAGACGGACCGGTTCCTCGATCCGGAGGTCGGCCGGCGTCTGGGAGACCTCCTCCGCGCCGCCGGCGCTCTCGACCGTACGGCCGTCCTCTCGTTCAAGTTCGCGCGGTGCCGGGCCGTGAGGCGGGAGGTGCCCGGGCTGCGGGCCGGCTTCATCACGATGACCGGCGGCCTGCCGCCGGAGGGGGAGGCCGAGATGGTCGGACCGTTCTGGCCCCTGCTCCTCGCGAACCCGCTCCTCCCGTGGCTCGCCCACCGGCGTGGCCTCTTCGTGGCGCCCCTCGACGACGCCCCCGACCGGCTTCTGCCGTACTACCGTCTGATCGGGTGCGACGCCGTTCTGACGAACGATCCGGCCGCCACGCTCCGGAAGCTGGGGCGCGCCCCGCGCTGACGGCGGTCAGCCTGTCAGGTTCCGGAGACGTGCCAGGGCGGCCGGGACGGCGTCGAGCGAACCGGCCTTGCCCTGGAAGAGGCGGCCCGAGCCGCCCCCCTTTCCCCCGAGGATCGCCGCCACCTCGCGCCCCGCGGCCTGCACGTCGAGAGGGGCTTCGGCCCCCGCCGCGAGGAGAAAGAACGTCTGGCCGCCGGTCGTCGCCACGAACAGGCCCGCTTTCGAAGGGGCGGCGGAGAGGAAGTCCTTCGACAGGGCGTTCAGGAAGGTGGCGGGCCGACCGGGAAAGACCCGGCTCACGACGGCCGCTTCCTCCCCCGCGAGCGCGGTCGCCGTCTCCCGGGCCTCCTCTTCTTCCCTCCCTCTGAGAGCCTTCTCGGTGGCCTTCAGTTTCGCGAGACGCTCCTCGGCCGCCGCCACGAGCGCCTCGTCCGGAGCCCGGAGGAGCTTCCGGAGCGCCGCGTTCCTCTCCTCGTGGGACGCGAGGCGGCGTCGCGCGCGCGCGCCGGCGGCGAAGGACAGCCGCGTTCCCCCGCGGAGCGCCTCGGTCGCGAGGAGCGCGACGAGCTCGATCTCCGACGTCGAGCCCACGTGTGTCCCGCTGCACGAATTCAGATCGACGCCGACGATCTCGACGAGGCGGATCTCCCCTTCGAGTCCCTCCGGGAGGCCCCGCGTCCGGACGGGGAGGCCGGTGAACTCCGCGGCGGTGACCCGGCGGGCCGTCACGGGGCGCGCCGCCCGGATCTCGGCCGCCACGGCCTCCTCGAGCTCGCTGAGCTTTCCGGGAGGGAGCTTCGGAACGGCCAGCTCGATGTCCGACAGGAGCTCGCCGAGGTGAAAGGCCGTCGTCTCCCACCCGAAACGATCCTGGGCCACGGCCGTCAGGAGGTGCTGGCCCGAGTGCTGCTGCATGTGGTCGAAGCGGCGGCCCCAGTCGAGGCGCACCGTCGCCGGTCCCGGCACCACCGGTCGCTCGAGTAAATGCCGGATCTCGCCGCCCCGCCGCTGGACGTCGAGTACGGGCGTGTCGTTCAGAAGGCCACGGTCCGCCGGCTGGCCGCCACCTTCGGGGTAGAGGATCGTGTCGGAGAGGACGGCGAAGGGGCGACCGGCCTCCTTGCCAACCGAGATGATCTCGGTCCGGGTTTCGGCGCGGTAGGGCTCGCGTTCGTAAAGAGGGGCGCCGCTCACGTACCGATCTTACGTGGGGAAGGGGGAAGGGCTCAGGCCGGGAGCGAGTCGATGAGGGACATGTAGTCGTCGTTGAGGCCCGAGATGTGAAAGGCGAAGCCGGTGGCGACGGCCGTCCCGCCCGAGGCGGAGGAGCGTCCGACCCGGACGACGCGGCCCGGGAGTTCGATGACGTTTCCGCGCGGACCGTGAAGCCGGCACACGACCGGCATGCCCGACTTCGGGATGTGCTCGGTCACGACGAAGAATCCGTTCAGCGACATGTCGCGCGTGAAGGACATCCGCCGGTTCCCCTCGGCATCCGGAAACTCGACGAGATACCGGCCTTTCTTCCTCGGGAAGCGGTACGGGTACATCCCGTCGGGATGATAAAGAATGGGACGGCGATTCCGGCGGGACGCGTCCGGTTCAGTGACTGAAGTCACCCGCCGGGGACTCCGCCGCGCCCGCCGATAAGTGGAGGATGCCGTTCCGGATCGCGGCGCCGCGGAGCGCGAGGACCAGGGCTTCTTCGAGCGTGTCGACTGGGTGAACCGTCAGGCCGGCGCGCACGTCCGCCGGAAGATCCTCGAGGTCGGCCTCGTTCGCCCTCGGCAGGACGATCGTCGAGATGCCGGCGCGGACGGCTCCGAGGACCTTTTCCTTCAACCCTCCGACGGGCAGGACCCGTCCCGAGATCGTGATCTCTCCGGTCATCGCGAGGTCGTGGCGGGCGGGGCGCTTCGAGATCGCCGAGACGATCGCGGTCGCCAGGGCGATGCCGGCTGACGGTCCGTCCTTCGGAATCGCGCCGGCCGGTACGTGAACGTGCAGGTCGCGCTCGCGGGCGTCGTCCGCGATGCCGAGCGAGGCGGCGTGCGATCGCGCGAAGCTCCAGGCCGCCCGGGCGGATTCCTTCATCACGTCGCCGAGCTGGCCGGTCAGGATGACCTCGCCCTTTCCGTTCATCAGCGTTGCCTCGACGAACATGATGTCGCCGCCCGCCGGCGTGTAGTACATCCCCGTCGCGATGCCGATCCGGTCCACCGACTCCGCTTTCTCCGGATGGACCTTCGGGCGGCCGAGGATTACGGCCACGTCGGCGGCCCCGACCTCCGAGCGTTCGATCTCTCCCGCCGCGATCCGCCGCGCCACCTTGCGCGCGAGCCGCCCCAGCTCTCGCTCGAGTTGCCGGACGCCCGCCTCGCGGGTGTAACGCGACACGACGGCGGCGATCGCCGCGTCGTCGAGCCGCAGTTGTCCGGCCGCGAGCCCGTTCTCGGGGAGCAGGCGCGGCACGAGGTACTGCCGGGCGATGGCGAGCTTCTCGGCCTCCGTGTAGCCCGAGAACTCCACCGTCTCGAGACGGTCGAGGAGCGGGGCCGGGATGTTCTGAAGGAAGTTCGCGGTGGCGATGAAGAAGACCTCGGAGAGATCGAACGGGACCCCGAGGTAGTGGTCGGTGAAGCTGTCGTTCTGGGCCGGGTCGAGGACCTCGAGCAGGGCCGCCGCCGGGTCGCCCTGGAACGAGACGCCGAGCTTGTCGATCTCGTCGAGGAGGAAGACCGGGTTCTTCGTTCCGGCCTGGCGCATTCCCTGGAGGATCCGGCCCGGCAGGGCGCCGACGTAGGTTCGCCGGTGCCCGCGGATGTCGGCCTCGTCTCGGGCTCCGCCGAGCGAGATCCGGACGTACTTCCGTCCCATCGCCCGCGCGATCGACTTCGCGATCGACGTCTTTCCCACGCCGGGGGGGCCCGCGAAGAGAAGGATCTTCCCCTTGCCGGGGAGCTTCTCGTCCTTCGCCGACGCCGTCTGAAGCTGTCGAACCGCGAGGACTTCGAGGACCCGGTCCTTGACGTCCTTCAGGGCGTAGTGGTCCTCGTCGAGGATTCGCGACGCTTCGTTGACGTCGAGGTGCTCCTCGCTCCGCTCTCCCCAGGGCAGGTCGGCGACCGTCTCGAGATAGGTCCGGACGACCTGGGACTCCATCGACTCGCGGCCGAGACGGTTGAGTCGTCCCCACTCCCGCTCCACCTCGCGCCGCGCCTCCTCGGGGAGGGGGAGCTTGTCGAGCCGGGCCTTCAGCTCCTTCAGGTCCTCGGACTCCTTCCCCTCGTCCTCGCCGAGTTCCTTCTGGATCGCCTTCATCTGCTCGCGCAGGAGCAGTTCCCGCTGCCGGTCCCCGATCTCGGCCCGCACCTTCGACTTCAGGTCCTCCTGGAGCGAGAGGACGGCGATCTGCTTCTGGACGTGGACGAGCACCCGTCGGAGGCGCTCCTCGACGGACAGGGTCTCGAGGAGATGCTGGCGGTCCGGGGCCGGGATGTCGAGATAGCCCGCCACGAGGTCGGCGAGGTGGCCGGGCTCGGCGGCCTCTTCGAGGATCTGATCGACCGCATCGTCCGGCAGGCCGAGCTTCCGGCCCAGTTCCGCCGACCGCTCCCGGGCCTCGCGGTGCAGGGCGACGAATATCGCGGCCTCCGCGTCGAGAGGCGCCATCTCTTCGGCCTCCACGACGACGGCCTCCAGCATCGGCCCCCGCTCGACGATCCGCATCGCGATGCCACGCTTCCGACCCTGGAGCAGGAGGCGAGCCCCGCCGAGGCCCCGCTGAAGCTGGGCGATGCTCGCGATGGTGCCGATCGTGTAGAGCCCTTCGGGAGTGGCCTTTTCGACGTCCTGTCGCTGCGCCACGGCGAAGATCAATCGCTCCGGGTGCTTCATGGCCGCGTCGATGGCCCGGAGGGTCCCCCCGCGTCCGGCGGAGATCGGGAAACTGACTCCCGGGAAGATCACCGCGTTTCGAAGGGGGAGGACGGGGAGGGTCAGGGTTTCGCTCATTACCAGACCTACGACTCGGGAATCTATTAGGTTTTCAAGATAAATTCAATATTTGCGTTTACTACACTAAGATTTAATGGTAAGTGCTTGCATCCTAGAGTTCTATAGGTGTCTGGGTCGACCGGAGAATGGGCCGCATCGGGGTTCTCCAACCGTCCCTGAGGGGGACCATTCGATCGACGCGCGCAATCGGAAAGAAAAAGGCGCCCGGGTCGCCCCGGGCGCCTTCTCTCAAAGCCGGGAATGAATCAGTCGGAGCCGAGATCGTCGGCCTTGATGGTCTTGGAGGCGACGTCCTCGAGCATCTTCGTCGTGACGGACTTGGGCCGCTCGATCGCGTAACCGAGGGCGCGGTCCCATGTGATGTTGGCGAGCACGCCGACGGCGCGGCCGACGCCGAAGAGGACGGTGTAGAAGTCCCACTCGGTCAGGCCGTAGTACCACTGGATGACACCCGACTGGGCGTCCACGTTGGGCCACGGGTTCTTCGTCTTCCCGTGCTTCGTCAGGACGTCCGGGGCCACCTTGAAGATCGTGTCGATCAGCTTGAAGAGCGGGTACTCGGGGAGGTTCTTGTGGCAGAACTCCCTCTGCGCGACGTAGCGCGGATCGGTCTTGCGCAGGACGGCATGGCCGTAGCCCGGGATGACCTGACCGGCGTTCAGCGTGTCCCAGAGCGCCTTCTCGACGAGCTCCGCGGTCGGTTCCGCACCGCCGAGCTTCTTCTGGAAGTTCATCATCCAGCGGAGCACTTCCTGGTTGGCCAGCCCGTGGAGCGGCCCCGCGAGGCCGTTGATGCCGGCGGAGAGAGCGAAGTAGGCGTCCGACAGCGCCGAGGCGACGAGGTGTGTCGTGTGCGCGGAGACGTTGCCCGACTCGTGGTCCGAGTGGAGGATGAAGTACATCCGGGCCACGTCGTCATACGGCTTGCCGAAGCCCATCTGGTGGGCGAAGTTGCCGCCGAAATCCAGCTTGCCGTCGGCCGGGATGTGCGTGTCGGCCTTGTACTTCATCCGGTAGATGTACGCCGCGATCCCCGGCAGCCGGGCGAGGAGGGTCGTGGAGTCCTCGTACATCGGATCCCAGTACTCGTCCTTCTTCATCCCCTCGGCGTAACGCTTCGCGAAGACCGATTCCCGCTGCATCGCGACGATCGCGGCCGAGAACATCGTCATCGGGTGGGTGTCGCGCGGCAGCGCCCTGAGCACGTCGAAGACGTACTGGGGGACTGCGCTTCGCGCCTTGAAGTCCTCGACGACCTCGAGGGTCTGCGCCATCGTCGGGACGTCGCCCGTCAGGAGGAACCACCAGTGCGCTTCCACGAAGGGGTAGTCGCAGCCGGGGACCTTGGGGAGCGCGGCGAGGGTCTCGGGGATGGTCTTTCCGCGGAAGCGGATCCCCTCGAAGGGGTCGAGGTAGGAGATGTCCGTGACGAGGCAGCGGACGCCGCGGGCGCCGCCGATTGTCTGGGCCATCGTCACCTCGCCGACTTTGACGTCACCGAACTCCTTCAGGAGCTTCTGCGTCCGGGGACGATGCTCCTTGATCTTCTCGAACAGGACCTTTTTCAGGCTGGCTCCGGGCATCGCTTTCTCCTCTCTTCCCGCGCCCTTGGCGGCGCCCGATTCGACGACGGTTGCCATGCGCGTCCTCCTTAAGGAAAATCGTCCCTGCCGCGCTCTGCGGCCGGGCTGTTTCCTGTTTGGGGAAACGATGACTGTTTCCCGGGGGTCAGGTAAATGATGAGGATGCGCTAGGGGGGGCTACCTTCGGGCGGCCCTGCCGGAGCCGAGTGAGGAGCTCCGGACCCCACGCCGGAGCACCTTCGCCTCCTGCGCAGCTTGAGCTGTGTCGCAGCTCAACCCGAGATCCTGGAGCACGAAGCACTCCTCGGTGCCGCAAACGGGGCACTCCGCGCAGTTGTGATGCCCGCCGACGCCCGGATGAATCGGAAGGGTTTCCGGCGCCGTCACGACGCTCTGTCTCATGGCGGCCTCCTCGCCCGTGTCGGGCGCTACCTGTGCTTACGCCGTGCGTAAAGATAACGCGCCGCACCCGGGAAACGTCCCGATGCATATGTCCCATTGACCGAGCGGATTCGGAGACAGTCTTGGGGATAGAGGCTGGCCTTCGTCCCCGGCCTTACTCCCGGCTCCTTCAGGCAGCTGGTTCAGGAGGCCGATCCGTCGAGAGGCTCCGGAGGCTGAACCCCCCGGCGAGGAGGAAGCCGAGGCCGAGGAGCGTGATGGGGACGAAGGAGACCGCGTGGGAGACGAGGGCGAACGCGGCGGCCGTGTCCTTCGGGACGGCGTAGAAGCCCGTCAGGGCGTAGGCGATCGCCGCGTGGTATCCCCCCACTCCTCCGGGTGTCGGAATCGCGAGGCCCATGACGGCCCATGTCAGGACGAAGAAGGTGACGGGGAACGGATAGGACAGGTCGAAAGCCTTGAGGGTGGCCCAGATCTGGAAGCAGATGACGAGCCAGAGAATGGCCGACTGCCCGGCCACGGCCACGGCGTCCCGCGGACTCCGGAGCGCCGCGATCCCTTCGAGGAGATGCGTGAGCACGCCGTCGAGACGCTGCGAGACCTTCTCGGGGAAGAGCCGCAGGAACGGGGCGGACAGCCTCCGGGCGAACTCCGGACGCAACGCGAAGACCGTCAGAAGTCCGATGGCCGCGACCGCGCCGCCGCCGAGGAGAAAGGCGGACTTCCGCAGGAGAGCGAACCGGGAGGCCTCGTCGCCCGCGAGGGTCTCCGGAGCCCATCCCATCGCGTAGATCACGAAGAGCACGACGGTGGAGAGGAGGTCGATGAGGCGCTCCAGCGCGATCGACAGGAGGCAGGGCGTAAAAGGGAGCGCCGCCATCCGGGAAAGCGCCACGGGCCGAACGATCTCTCCGGCGCGGGCGGGGAGGAGTGTCGAGGCGGCGAAGCCGATGGCGGTCGACGCGTTCCGGTGGAGGAACGACGCGTGCTGGCCCCCGAGGAGGCGCCCCCACCGCCACGCCCGCACCGGCGGCGTGGCGATCAGGCCGGCTGCCGTGGCCACGGCGATCCACCCCAGGCGGGCGGAGCGGATCGCTCCGCCGACCGCGGCGAGGTCGAGGTTCCGGAGAAAGAGCCAGAGCAGCAGGACGGCGAGGCCGATCGAGACGCCGAAACGGATCAGCCTCGAACGCGTTGGCACGCGGCGATGGTAGCCCAGCCGGCCCTGCGCTACGCTCGCGATCGTGCGACGTGTCCCCGTCTTCTACGATCCGGAGGTCCTTCGGCACGACACCGGTCCGTACCACCCGGAGACGCCGCGGCGCCTCGAGGCGGCGGTCTCGGCCCTCCGGATCTCGGGCGCCGTCATCGGGTCTCCGCCGAACCCCGAGAGGACTCTCGCGGCGATCGGTCGCGTGCACGACGAGCGCTATATCTGGCGTTTCGGAGAGGCGTGCCGCACCGCGCCGCCGGGCGTCGAAGGGGCTTTTTCGCTCTTCGACTCGCCGGACAACCCGATCTCCCCGTCGAGCTTCGACGCGGCCGCGCGGGGCACGGGCCTGGCGCTCGCGGCCGCCGACGTCGTGCTCGCGGGCCGGGCGGATGCCGTCTTCGTTGCGGCCCGGCCGCCCGGCCACCACGCGCTCGCCGACGCCGCCATGGGGTTCTGCTTCTTCAACACGGTCGGCATCGTCGCCCGCGATCTGATCGTCAGCCATGGCCTCTCGCGCGTGCTCGTCGCCGACTTCGACGTCCACCATGGCAACGGCACCCAGCACCTTTTCTGGGAGGACGGACGGGTGGCCTACGTCTCGGTCCACCGCTTCCCCTTCTATCCCGGCACGGGAGCCGCGGACGAGACCGGGTCGGGGCCGGGCCGGGGAACGATCGCCAACGTCCCGCTGCCGGCGGGAAGCGGAGACGCCGCATTCGCCGGGGGCTTCGTCGGCGCGCTGGAGCACCTCGCCGAGAGGTTCCGGCCCGAGTTCATCCTCGTGAGCGCGGGCTTCGACGCGCACGTGAAGGACCCTCTCGGGGGAATGCGCGTGTCGACGGAAGGCTTCGCCTGGATGACCCGGGCGCTCCTGGACGTCGCCGACACCTACGCCCAGGGGCGGCTCGTCTCCTTCCTCGAAGGAGGCTACGACGCCGACGCGTTGGGCGCGTCCGTCGTCCAGCATCACCGGGTCCTGGTCGACGAGAGCGGGATTTGCTGAGACCCGGCGTTCTAAGGCACGGTTTGACAATCCTTTCCGATCTTCGGTAGACTTTGTCTGCTAACAACTGCCCTTTCCGACAGGCGTCTTCTGGTTCTCGGATGTGTTCCGGACCCGTCACTCTCATGGAGGAGACTCATCATGCGGAAGGCCCTCCTCTTCACTCTTGTCGGCCTGACCTTCGCGGCCCCGCCGGCCACATCGGCTCCCGCCGAGCGCCTCGCAGAGCGTCGCACCGCGGTATCCCTTTCACCGGCGGTCCTGTCGGTGGCCCGGGACGTCGCCCCGTGTGCCGCGGCGGCCTGTCCGACCATGCTCCTGGGCGCCCTCGATCTGCCGGTCGACGGCTCGACCGTCTCGGGCTACGTCCAGGTCCGCGGGTTCGCCCTGAACGGGAACCAGATCTCGCAGATCGACGTCTACGTCGACGGCACCGATGAAACGAATCGGGTGACCTCGACCGACGGGGTCAAGCTGCAGGTCCCCCGTCCGGACGTCATGCAGGCCTTCCCCGGTTACC
Source organism: uncultured Acidobacteriota bacterium (assembly GCA_963801475.1). Lineage (GTDB taxonomy): Bacteria > Acidobacteriota > Thermoanaerobaculia > UBA5066 > UBA5066 > DAOMFB01. Next base: position 936,160 of record CAWDEX010000001.1, read on the forward strand.
TGGGGACCTTTGCGGGGCGACCCGGATTCGAGGCCTCCTTCAGGGCATCGAATTACGCGGACGGTGCCCACACCGTCCACGTCCGGGTCACGGATGTGACGGGTTGCTGCTACTTCCTCGCCCCGAGGGCGATCCTGATCGACAGCGCGAGAAACCAGCCGCCGTTCGGCGGGCTGGACTACCCGCTTCCGGACAGCGCCGCGAACCCCACCGGAGTGCTCCCCGTCGTCGGCTGGGCTCTGGACGATACGGCCGTCGACCACGTGGACGTCTACGTGGACGGGCGCGTGGAACGCCAGGCCATCACCGGCATTCCCCGGCCCGACGTGGCGGCGGCGTACCCGGATGACCTTTCGGCGATCGGGTCCGGCTTCCTCCTGAACATCGATTCGACCCGCCTCGCCAACGGCGTCCACGAGATCTCCGTAAAGGCGGTGGACGACAACGGGCAGCAGGGATTCCTCGGCACCCGAAGGGTCCAGGTCTTCAACAACGGGGCCGGACTTCCCCCCTTCGGCGACGTGGAGCAGCCGCTCGCGAACTCGACCTGGTTTGGCAACTGCGCCGCGGCGCCCGTCGGCTATCCCTCCGGTGGCGGCGGGGGGATCGTCGACCCGCGGTACCTGATGCGGGTCTACGGCTGGGCGCTCGACACGGGGATGCCCGAAGACCGCGGCAGCGTCTCGCACGTGCGACTGGAGATCGACGGCGTGACGCTCAAGGACAGCCGTCTCGACTGCCGGCGCGAGCCGCTCCTCAATTTCGCGCTCGTCGACTGCTACGGGTATTACCGGCCCGACATCGATCTTCTCTACCCGGGCTTCGCCCAGGCGCCGAATTCCGGGTTCTCGTTCCTGGTGGACGTCGGCTATCTGCTGTCGCAGAGCGGATTCACCGAAGGGGCCCACATCCTCCAGGTCAAGGCCTACGACAAGGAAGAAACCTGGTCGCTCCTGAAGGACGTTCCGATCGTGATGGAGTGCGCGAGCGCGACGAGCAATCCGCCGCCGCTGGGCTCCGTCGACGACCCGATGAACTACGAGCTCGTCTCGGGGGTTTACCCCGTCCTCGGCTGGGCGCTCGACCTCGATTACGTCGTGAAGGTGCGGATCAAGATCGACGGCGTGGTGCAGGCCGACGCCGTGTCGGGGAACGCCTGGGCCGTGTACGGCCTTCCGAGCCCCGACATCGCGCTCGTCTATCCGTACTACCCGCAGGTCGGCAACGCGCGCTTCAGCTTCAACCTCGACACGACGAAACTCTCGAACAGCGAACACGACCTGACCATCGAGGTCGAGGACGGACGCGGGTCACGGCGCGCGGCCGCCACGCGGCGCTTCCTGGTCAGCAACCGCACCCTCGTCCGCTAGGGGGCCGGCGGCGAAGCCCGAGACCCGCTTTCTCGTCCGCTTCGCCGCCTTCCTGGCCGCGTCGTATCTCGCGGTGGCGGTGAAGCCCGCCAACGACCACGTCATCGTTCCCTTCACGGCACGGATCGTGGGCGTCTCGACGGCCATCCTCGGGGCGGTCGGCGAGCCCGCCGTCGCGTCCGGCACCCGGATCACGTCGCCCTCGTTCGCCGTCGACGTGAAGAACGGGTGCAACGGCGTCGAGGCGATGCTGATCCTCCTGGCGGCCGTGCTCGCCTTTCCGGCCCCGTGGCGCAGCCGGCTGGCCGCCCTCGCGGCGGGCGCGCTGGTCATTCAGGTGCTGAACCTCGTCCGGGTCGTCTCGCTCTTCTGGCTCGGCGTCCACCACCGGGAGGTCTTCGATCTGTTTCACACGGCCGTCTGGCAGACGCTTCTGATCCTGACGGCGGTCGGGCTGTTCGTCGTCTGGAGCCGCCGGGTGGGGGGCCGTGGGGCTCGCGCCTAGGGTCGCCGCCGGCTTCCTGGCCGGACTCCTCCTCTGGCATACGGGGACACCGGCGTACAACCGGCTCCTGGTCGCCGCGTCGGAACCGGTGCTCCGCCTCACGGAACGGCCGGCGGCCACCCGCCTCTACGCCGAAGAGCGGCGGATCGTCGTGGACCGCGCCGACTTCGCCTCGAAGTCCGAACGGCCGAGCCTTCCGGGGGACGACCTGACGCTGAACGTCATCCTCCTCCTGGCGCTCTCGGCCACGCGACGCCGTCTCTTTCGCGACCGGGGCGTGCTCCATCTGCTCGCGGCGCTGGGAGCGCTCGGCCTGACGCACGTGGCTGCCGTCGTCGTCTCCGTGAAGGCGATCTACGCGACGCAGCTCGGATCCTGGAGCGCCGCCCATTACGGGGCCGTCTCCCGGAGTCTCTGGATCGGCGCGGCGCACTTCTACCGCGTCGCCGGCTGCTGGGCGGTGGCGTTCGTTCTCTGGTGGGCTGTCGTCCGGCCCGGTGTCAGCGCGGTGTCGCCGCCCGGGCGACCAGGGCGGCGGCGCGGGCCGCGGCGAGCTTCTCGGCCTCGGGAAAGAGGGTGAGGGCCTTCCGGAGGACGACGTCTCCTTCGAGGCTCGCCTTGAAGCCGGCGTCCCGCCCGTAGACGGCCGTGAGGAGCTCCTCGCGGAGCGCGCGGTCGATGACCTTCGGGTCCTTCTCGGCCGTGTACTTTTCCCGCGCGGTCCCGTCCCAACCGAGCTCGGGCTTCGCATCGAGGAAGCGGAAGAAGTCGTCCCGGACGGCGTCGGTCACCTGGAAATCGCGCGGGACCTCGGGGTGCTGCGCGCGGTAGTGGACGGCGTACTCGAAGAAGAGGCCGCGGGCGTACAAGGTCGCCGCGAAGCGCGACAGCGGATCCGGCTTGACGAAGACGTCCGGCGAGATGCCGCCGCCCCCGTGGACCGTCCGGGCGGCGTCCGTCCTGAAGGTCTCACGGCTCGCGGGTGTTTCAGGCGCCTCCTCGGTGGAGTCCTCGCCTTCCGGCGCGAGGTACTCGAGGACGTCCTTGTAGTCCCGCTGGATGCAGCGCCCCGACGGCGTGTAGTACTTCGCCGTCGTGAGGGCCAGCCCCGCGCCGTCCGAGAGCGTGAAGACGGACTGGACGAGACCCTTGCCCCAGCTCGTCTGGCCGACGATGAGGCCGCGGTCGTGATCCTGCACGGCACCCGCCACGATCTCCGAGGCCGAGGCGGAGCCCTTGTTCAGGAGGACGACGACCGGGATGCGGGCCTTGGTGTTCTTTCCGGGGGCGAAGAAGGTCTGGTCCGAGCCGGCGGCCCGGCCGCGGGTGGAGACGACCTTGTCCCCCTTGGAAAGGAAGAAGTCGGACACGCCGACGGCCTGGTCGAGGAGGCCGCCCGGGTTGGAACGGAGGTCGAAGACGAGGCGCTTCATTCCCTGCTTGTCGAGCTTCTCCCAGGCTTCGGCCAGCTCCTGGGACGAGGTCTGCGTGAAGTCCTTCAGCCGGATGAAGCCCGTCCCGGGCTCGACCATGAAGGCGTAGGCGACCGAGTTCGTCGGGATCTCGGCGCGGGTGACGGTCATCTGGAGCGGTTCGGGGAGCCCGGGCCGGACGATCGTGATCCGGACCTTCGACCCCTTCGGCCCCTTGAGCTTCCGGACGACGGCGTCGACGGGAAGGTCGTCGATCGGCTGTCCCTCGACGCGGTCGATGATGTCGCCGGCGCGGATGCCCAGGCGGTCGGCGGGGGAGCCCTCGAGCGGCGTGATGACGGTGACCCGGCCGTTCCGCTTCGAGATGATGATCCCGAGCCCGTAGAAGGAGCCGCGCTGCTTCTCCTGCATCGCCCCGTACTCCTCGGGCTCGAGGAAGTTCGTGTGCGGGTCGAGGTTCCCGAGCATCCCCTGGATGGAGGCGTAGACCAGCTTCGAGGGGGCGATGTCGTCGGCGTACCAGGCTCGCATCGTGGCGAGGAGGTCCGCGTACTCCTTCATCCCGGCGCTCGTGGTGTCGGGCACCGCGACGAGCTTCGGGCCAATCAGCCCTCCGGCAAGGGTCACGGCGGCGAGGAAGGAGAGCGTCGCGAGGCGACGGCGGAGGGCGGGTCTTTTCGGGGCGGCGTCGGTCACGCGGGACCTCCCTGAGATGCGAAGGGTAGCACCCCGGCCGCGGCCACCCGCCTTGACTTCACGCAGCCTGCGGCCGATTCTCGGGCCGGCGCGGAAGGAGGCGCCGCACCGATGGGCAACCTCGGCATGCCCGAGTTGATTCTCATCCTGGCCCTCGCACTGCTCCTCTTCGGCCCGAAGAAGCTCCCCGAAATCGGCAAGCAGGTCGGCAAGGCCCTCGGAGAATTCAAGCGGACGTCCAACGATCTGAAGCGGACCATCGAGGACGAGATGGACCGGGCGACGAAGGAGACCCCCTCCGCCGAGCCGCCGCCGACGGGGACCACGCCGGCGTCCGACGCGCCGAAGTCCGCCCCGGAGAGCGGACCGGTCAAGCCTTCGTGATCGACCGACGCTCCGGCGGAGATCCGGAGGACGATCTTCCGCGGATGACTTTCCTCGAGCATCTCGAGGACCTCCGCCAGCGCCTCGTCTGGTCGTTCCTCGCCGTCGCCGTCGGCTTCCTCGTCTGCTGGTGGCGGGCCAAGGAGGTGTTCCAGTTCCTGTCGGCCCCGGTGCTGAAGGCGCTCCCGCAGGGGACGAAGCTGGCCTACACGCAGCTCACCGAGCCCTTCATGCTCTACATCAACGTCGCGCTGATCGCGGGCATCTTCGTGGCGAGCCCCGTTCTCCTCTGGCAGCTCTGGCTGTTCGTCGCCCCGGGGCTCTACAAGCACGAGAAGCGATGGGTCCTCCCGTTCGTCGTCTCGTCCGTGATCTTCTTCGTCGGGGGCGGCTACTTCGGCTACGCGGTGGCCTTCCCCATGGTGGCGAACTTCCTCGTCTCGACGGGCGAGGACTTCATGCCCGTCCTGAAGATCGAGGACTATCTGGACATCGTCACGAAGATCCTGTTCGGGATGGGCATCGTCTTCGAGACGCCGCTCCTCATCTTCTTCCTCGCGCGGATCGGCGTCGTGGACGAGAAGTGGCTTCTCGCCAAGTTCCGGTACGCCGTCCTTATCATCTTCGTCATCGCGGCCGTCATCACGCCGACGCCCGACATCCCGACGCAGTGCGCGTTCGCCCTCCCCATGTGCGCGCTCTACCTGCTCGGCGTCGGCCTCGCCTGGGCCTTCAAGAAGCGGGACGGCGGGAAATCGGCCTGAGGGGCGCCGCCCGCGAGTCCGGCGCAGCCCGACGCGCCGGCCGAGGCGAAAACCGCGTCCTCGCCGACCGGAAAGGGGCCACTCAATCTGCCGCTCCGGCTATCTCTTCAAGAGCGCGGACGCCGCGAGCCTTCGGGCGTCGCGCGTCTTGGGGTGATCCGCGCCGAGCGTCGGCTCCAGGTGCCGGAGGGCCGCCGCGCCGGCAGCCCGCGCCTCCTCGAGCCGGCCCTGCGCCTGAAGGGCGCGGCCCGTCGTCAGATGGGAACGGCCGATGCTGCCGGACGGCGCGTCGGAGGGAGCGGTCTGCTGTTCCATGGCGAAAACTCTCCCGGCGTCCGCCCGGGCTTCGTCGAAGCGCCCGGCCGCGAGATTCAGGTCGGCCCGACGGAGCAGGAACCGGGGCAAGTAGTCCAGGCGCTGCGAATTCGACTCCATGAGGGCGATCGCCCGATCGGCTTCCGCGACGGCCGTCGAATGATCGCCCCGTCCCGAGGCGATCTGCGCCCGGTACATGGGAAGAATGGCGAAGGCGATGTGTGTAGCGGGCATCATCCGTCTCCATCTCGACTCGAGCTCGACGAGAAGCCCGGCCGCACGGGTGAAGTCGTGCTGCTCGATCGAGACACCGAGGCGGACAGAGAGCGCCTGGTTGACCACGATCTCGTCCTGCGCCTCCCGGGCCTTCGCGCAGGCCCGTTCGGCGAGACGCCTCGCCTCCGGCAGGCGATCGAGCTCGACGAGCACCCGGGCGAGGTTGTTCAGCAGCATCGGCGAGACGCCGCGATCCGCAGCGTCCGCGCTGCCGATCTCCATCGCCCGCCGGAACAGGCGCTCGGCCTCGAGCGGCCGGCCCAGGGCCTGAACGGCGAGCCCCCAGTTGTTCAGCAGCGTGCCCGCCCGCTCCGTGTCGTCCCGCCCGAGGGCGGACAGCTTCGCGAACGTCTCCTGGAAGGCGGCGGCCGATTCACGATTGCGCCCCGCCATGCGGTAGGCCTCTGCGAGATCCATCGAGACGTTCTGATCCGCCAGCGGAGAGCCCTGCCCCGACTCCTTCAGAAGGCGCTGCGCGGTGAGCGCGCGCTCGACCGCGAGCGACGCGTCTCCGCCCTCGCGCGCGACGTAGCTTGCTCGAAGGAGAACGTAGACGCGGTTAAGCACGTACTCCGGTGCGTCGCCGAGCTGGTTCAGCGCCTCCTGAATCAGGACTTCCGCCCGCTGAAACTCGCCTGCGAGGGCGATGGCGCCCGCGAGGGCCGCGGCGGACTTGGCCCGAACGGAGCGATCGGAGACGGTCCTCGAAAGCTCGTAGGCTCGTCCGAGCAGCTCGCGGGCCTTTCCTTCCTGGTCGTGCAGCTCGTACTGGTTGCCGATCGCGGTGAGCAGCTCCACCCGGTTCTCTCCGGAGCCGGCCGTTTCCCGGTCCACGATCCGCTCGGCGCGCGCCATCAGGTCGCCGACGGTGAAGGGCTTGCCCAGGGGCGCGGCGTCCGAGAGGAGGAAGTTGTTCAGGTCGTTGAGGGACTCCGCGCGGGAGAGCTGTCGCAAGGCGAAGTCCCGCTGCGTGTTGGCGACGCGGGCTTCTTCGTCGGCCCGGCTGCGCTGCGCCTCGGCCAGCGCGGCGAGCCGCGTAGCCCGCCGCGCCTGGGTGACCGTGCCGGCCAGGCCGGCCGCCACGGCGAGGCCGGCCAGCCCGGCCAGCGCCACGGCCGCGCGGTGCCGGCGAACGAACTTCGCCGCACGGTACGCGAGCGAGTCCGGTCTCGCGCTGATCGGATCGTGATCGAGATAGCGCCGGATGTCGTCGGCAAGGGCTGTGACGGACGCATACCGCTCGTCGGCGCTCTTCTTGAGCGCCTTGGCCACGATGGTGTCGAGGTCCCCCTTGAGGATGCGGTGGAGGCCGTCGGGCGTCGTCGCCCGCAGGGCGGCGGTCTTCGCGAGCGCGTCCGGACTCCGCGATCTGGTGTCGTTGACAACGTCGGAGAGATGTTCCGGCTCCGTGTCCACGATGGCCTTGAGGAGATCGACGGGAGAGGGGAGGGCCGCCTCCGCGGGGTGTCGTCCCCCCAGGATTACGTAGAGCAGCACCCCCAGGGAGTAGACGTCGGTCGCCGTCGTGATCGGCCCTCCGGTCACCTGCTCGGGAGCGGCATATTCGGGCGTCAGGACCCGTCCGCCGTCCCGCGTCAGAGCCGTCGCCTCGCCCGACGGCTCCTCGCCTTCGAGCAGCTTCGCGATGCCGAAGTCGAGGAGCTTCACCTGTCCATCCGTCCCGACGAGAACGTTCGAGGGTTTGATGTCCCGATGCACGATCAGATTGGCATGGGCATGAGCCACAGCGGCCAGCACGTCGAGGAATAGACGGAGGCGCGCCTCGACGCCGAGGCTCTTTCCGTCGCAAGAACGGTCGATCTGTTCTCCCTCGACGTACTCCAGCACGAGATAGGGCTGCCCGCTGGCCGAGACGCCCGCGTCGACGAGACGCGCAATGTGGGGGTGAGCGAGGCGGGCCAGGATGTTGCCCTCGCGCCTGAAGCGCTCCTCGCCGGCGCGACCGACGAGGTTCGCGTTCAGGAGCTTCACGGCCGCCTTCCCTTCGAACCGCCCGTCACTTCGCCTGGCCAACCAGACGTTTCCCATTCCCCCCTGGCCGATCAGGGAGATCAGCCTGTACGCGCCGACCGTCTGACCGGCCGGCACCGCCACCGCCGGCGGGCGCGGAGGGGCCTCTTCGAGGAAGCCCTCCCGACTCAGTTGGCTGCGCTCCTCGAGCAGCGATTCCAGGTCTGCGGCCAGCGCCGGATCCTGGACGCGCAGGGTTTCGAGCCAGGCAACGCGCTCTTGATCCGGCATCTCCAGCGCGCGGTCGAGATAGGGACTGACGACTCGCCAGCGATCTCCGCTCAGTACGGACATGGCCTCAGGACAGGGCCGCTTGCCGGATCGCGCGGTGGAGGCAGATGCGGGCCTTCTCCCAGTGGCGATTCACGGCGCGCTCCGACACGCCGCGCTTCTTGGCCCGGCTTCTGCGCGAATGGTCGACGGTGCGACCGCGCAGGACTCTTGCGGGCGTAGGACGTGAAGCGCCCACGGTCGGGAAAGACCGCACCCTTACGGCGAACGACGGATCCCCTGACCATGAGCGACGGCAATTGAGATTCTATATCACTTAAAGATGCCTCCCGCCCGTCGTCTTTCGCCGGCCGTTTTCGATCTATTGGTTGAGGGAACGATACGGCGGAGGGACCGAGAATGAACAAGCAAATGTCGGCTCTTACTCGTTGCACGGGTCTCTGGCTCTTCGTCGGTCTGGCTGTCTTGGGTCCTCCCGCGATGGGCCAGTTGATCGACCAGACGCAGGCTCCGAACGTGGCGAATGACGGCATCAACAAGTCTCTCGCCGAGCAGGTGGGCGCGGGTCGCGGCGACTGGTCGACGCCGGGCTCGTCGTCGTTCCTCATCAGCCGCGATCCGTTCCGAGCGATCCGTCGCGGTCGACAGCTTTTCCAGCGGAAGTTCACGCGACTCCAGCAGCAGGGGCCCGCGGTGCAGGACGGACTCGGAGACATCAATACGACGATCGCTATCGGGGCCGGCCTCGCGGACAATTGTGCCGGCTGCCATGGCCGTCCGCGCGGAGCCGCCGGCACTGGAGGAGACGTGGTGACCCGCCCCGACAGCCGGGATGCGCCGCATCTTTTCGGCCTGGGGTTGAAAGAGATGCTGGCCGACGAGATCACGGCCGAGCTTCGCCGGATCCGAACGGACGCCATCCTCGCCGCTCAGAGTCGTGGCCGCGCGGTGACGAGGAAGCTCTTGGCGAAAGGGATCGACTACGGATTGATCACGGCCTTGCCGAATGGTTCAGTTGACGCCTCTCGGGTCCAGGGTGTCGATTCTGATCTCCGCGTTCGGCCCTTCTTCGCGCATGGGGGGACGATCTCGATTCGCGAGTTCGTCGTCGGTGCCTTCCACGGGGAGATGGGAATGGACACGGCCGACCCCGACCTCGCGAGGGCGAGCGCCGGAGGTCAGGTCGTCACCGCAGCCGGCATGCTCCTTGACGGCCGCTTCGACCGCATCGAGGCGCCTCCGATCCCCAATCCGTCCTTTGATCCGAACGGAAATGTGTCCGGGAACGAGATCCCCTCGGCTCTCGTCGACTATCTCGAGTTCTACCTGCTGAACTACTTCAAACCTGCCACGTACGAGCAATCCGAGACCACCCGCAAGGGGTTCCGCGCAATGCGGAGGATCGGGTGTACTTCGTGTCACGTCCCGGATCTCCAGATTGACCGAGACCGCCGCGTGGCCGACGTCGAGACCGTTTACGATCCCGATCGCGGGATCTTGAACCGTCTGTTTGCAACGGCGACGCCGCTCTTTGACTCTGTGGCCGATGGCAGCGCCTATCCGGCCCTGAAACGCCCGAAGCTCCGGCCGTTCCTCGTCAGGAACATCTTCACCGACTTCAAGCGCCATGACCTGGGTCCCAACTTTCACGAGCGAAACTGGGACGGAAGCCTGCAGAAGGAATTCCTGACCAGGCCGCTCTGGGGTGTGGCAAATCGGGCCTCCTACGGACATGACGGGCGAAGCATCAATCTCACCGAAGTCATCCTCCGACATGGTCAGGAGGCTGAGAATGCTCGGGACGCATTCGCCGAACTGGAAGGCGAAGAGCGACAAGCGATCCTGGCATTCCTGAACTCTCTGGTGCTGTTTCCGCCGGACGATACGGCTTCCAATCTGGATCCCGGCAACCGGTCTACGCCCTCCTTCCCGCAGTTCGGCCACGGCAGCATCAAGCTGACGGCGCTGTTCAACGATCCGGCCGACAGGGAGTGACGCCGAGGGCGGCGAATCCCCGCGCTACCGCCGCTTCTCGCCCTTCGCCCGCTCGACGTAGGTGGCGTCCTCGACCTTCACGCGGATCGTCTCGCCCGCCGCGATGAAGGGCGGCACGAGGATCGTGAGGCCGTTCTCGAGGCGCGCGTCCTTCCAGACGCTGTCCTGGCCCTGCGTGTGAAGGGGCACGGACGTCGATTCCACGCGGATCTCCACGATCTCGGGAAGGGTCACGCCGATCGGGCGCCCCTCGCAGAACTCCACGGGGACGGCCATTTCGGGCGTCAGGAAAGCCGCGGACTTCCCGAGGAGGGTGTTCTCGACCTCCGTCTGCTCGAACGTCACGGGGTTCATGAAGGTGGACGTGTCGGCATCCCCGTAGAGGAACTGAAGGGCCTGCTTCTCGAGCTCGACGGCCTCGATCGGCTCTTCGGCGCGGAAGCGCCACTCGCGCTGCGTTCCCCTCCTCACGTTTTGGAGACGGGCGTGCGTGACGCCCCCCATCTTCCCGCCTCCGCCGTGGTACTCCGCGGCGAGGACCTTCCAGACTTCGCCGGAAAGGCGGAGGGCCGTGCCGGCCCGGAGCTGGGATGCGACGAGCATCGCGCCTCCTCCCTCTCGCCCGTGCCGCCCCCGGGGGCGGCGGAGCCACTCCCCGGCGCGGTCAGGTTCGCGAGCCGGGGAAAGGGATGACGTCACCGTCGGACGGACCCGTCGGCTCGGGCGATACCGGGGTCGGCCGGTCGGCACGCGACCCGCGGCGGGCCTCGAGGATCAGGTCGCACACCTCACGGACCGCCCCGTTCCCGCCCGGACGCGTCAGCCGGAGCGCCGCGGCGTCGCGGACGATCGCCACGGCGTCGGCGGGGCAGGCGGAGACCCCGGCACGCCGCAGCATCCCGAGGTCGGGAAGGTCGTCGCCGACGACGGCGACCTCCCACGGCTGGAGCTCCCAGAGCGCCACCATCCGGTCGAAGGCGGCCGCCTTGTCGCGTTCGCCCTGGAGGACGTAGCCCTCTGGCAGCTTCAGGTCACGGCAGCGGGCGACCACGACCTTCGAGACCCGGCTTGAGACGACGCCGATCTTGTAGCCGAGGTCCCGGAGAAGGACGAGCCCCAGCCCGTCCTTCACGTCGAATGTCTTCCACTCGCGCCCCTCTTCGTCGAAGGTCATCGAGCCGTCCGTCAGGACGCCGTCCACGTCGAGGATCAGGCCCCGGATCCGGGAGAGCTTCGTCCGCAGGTCCTCGGGGAGGATCGGGGCGGTGGGCACGATGGGGCGATTATGCCCCTCAGATCGACTCGAGGCCCCAGAGGTCGTGAAGGTGAAGGATTCCCTCGGGCCGCCCCCCGTCGTCGACGACGAAGAACGACGTGATCTTCCGCTCCTCCATCCCGAGGAGCGCCTCGGTGGCAAAGGCCTTCGCGGCGATCGTCTTCGGATCCCGGCTCATCGCATCCCCGGCCGAGAGGTCCATCGCGCTCGAGCCGTGGTGCTCGAGGAGGCGCCGGAGGTCGCCGTCCGAGATGACGCCGGCCAGACGTCCCGCTCCGTCGGCGACGCCCGTGATTCCGAACCGCTTCTTCGACATCTCGTAGACGACGTCCTTCATCGCCGCGGACGCGGGGACGAGCGGGATCGCTTCTCCCGTGTGCATCAGGTCGCGGACCCGGAGGAAGCGCTTCCCGAGCTTTCCGCCCGGGTGCAGGGCGGCGAAGTCCTCCGGCTGGAACCCCTTCTCCACCGACAGCGCCATGGCGAGGGCGTCCCCCATCGCCATCTGCGCCGTCGTGGACGCCGTCGGCGCGAGGTTCAGGGGGCAGGCCTCCTCGCGGATCCGGCAGGTGACGACGATGTCGGCGCTCCGGCCGAGCGTCGACCCCGCGGTTCCCGTCAGCGCGGCGAGCGTGGCCCCGCGCCGCTTGACGTGGGGGGCGAGGGCGACGATCTCCTCCGTCTCGCCCGAGTACGAGAGGGCGAGGACGACGTCCCCTTTCAGGATCATCCCGAGATCGCCGTGGATTGCCTCGGTCGGATGGAGGAAGAAGGCCGCCGTCCCGGTCGAGGCGAGCGTCGCGGCGATCTTCTGGCCGACGATTCCGCTCTTGCCGATGCCGGTGACGACGACGCGACCGGACGTTCCCTTCATCGCCGCGACGGCGGCGTCGAAGCCGTCGTCGAGGTCGTCGAGAAGCGACCGGACGGCCGCGGCCTCGATCTCGAGCACGCGTCGCGCCTCGCGCCGGGCGGGAGTCGTCACGCCCCGATCTTACGGGATGCTCACCGCCTCTTCGGCAGGATCCGGGTCCGCGCCCCGGCGACGGCGTCATAGAGGACGAGCGCGCCGTTCCCGTCGATGAAGAGCCTCGTCGGCGCCGACCCGATGTGGTCGCCGGAAGGGAGAACCGGATCCACCATCCACCGCCACGGTTCCATCGGCGCGAGGCCGTTCTCCCGGGAAATGATCCGTCCCGAGGGGACGTCGATGCCGAGCAGGGTCCAGTCCCGTCGCGACGAGTCACCGGCGGCACGACCGGAGCTGGCCGCGACCAGCAGGCGGCCATCGGCCGCCGGGCCGCAGATGACGCCCGGGCGGAAGGGTCCGAGGTCGATTTCGCCGAGGCGGGTGCCGTCGACGGCGAAGCGGCGAAGCCGGAGGGTTCCGTCGGCGCTTTCCAGCGCGGCGAGGGCGCCTCCCGCGACCGGAAGAATCGACGAGAGCTTCGGTCCCCGGGAAATCGTCCCGAGAAGCTCTCCGGTCCGTCCGTCGCGAAGCGTGAGTCGGGTCCGGTTCGAGTCGAGGGCGACCAGCCGGGCTCCGCCGGCCTCGTACCAGAGTTCGAGCCGGTCGCCGGGCTGGCGCGGCACCTCGCCGGTCCGGTCGAGCTTCCTGTCGGCGATCCGGAACTCGAACAGGGGCGCTTCGCGGGTCGACCGGTCCCCCTGACGGATCCGGGGCAGGAAGAGCCGGATCGTCTGTTCGTCCGCGAAGAAGAGAGAGAGATACGCGTCGTTCTCGAGGCGGACCGCGGCGATCGTCTTCTCGGAGGCGAGATCGAAGACCGAGAGGTTGCGTCCGGCCCGGATGGCGATCCGCTTCCCGGACGGGGAGAAACAGAGAGTCGGCCATCCCTCGGCGACGATCGTCAGGGGCCGGAGTTCGGGGGGGGCCGTTGCGAGGTCGGCCTTCCAGAGCCGCCAGAGGGGCGTGTCGGACTCGAGGTCCCACCCGAGCGCGGTCCGGCCGTCGGGGGAGAACTCGATCCCCGGAGTCCAGCGGGCCCCCGGGAGCCTCAGGAAGGCCCCGGTCACGCGGTCGACCAGGAAGGCATGCGTGCGGGAGCCCCGATGGCGCGCGGGTCCCCTGACGAGAAGCCAGTCGCCGGACGGTGCGGCGTGGGCGGCGTCGACCCGGAGGAGATCTTCGAGCGACGGGGACACCAGCCAGTGGGTGAACCCCGCGCCGAGGAGGGTGGCGGGGAGAGCCACGCCCCAGATCGTCAGCGACTGGGCTCCATGGCCGCGCCGCGGGTCGGTCCGACCCGCGGCGACCTGGACGGCGCCGCCGGCGAGGAGCAGCAGGAGCAGCGCCGCGATTCCCCACGGTGCGGCTCGCGTGAGCGATTCGACGTAGCCCTCGCGAAAGAGGCGCAGCGTGGTTCGCACGACGAGGAGTCCGCAAACGGCGAGGAGAACGATGTCCACGACGAGCCACGGCGAGCGGGACCGGACGGCCACGGCGGCAGCGTGGGAGACGGCGACGACGAAGAGGAGGCCGCCGAAGAAGAGGCCGGCGATTCCGAACGTCGTCGCGACGGGGGAGAGCGATCCGGCCCCGAGGCCGCCCTTCGGCGCGGCGATCCACGTTGGAAGGGCGGCGAGCAGGGCGGCGCCCGCCGAGAGGAGGAGGGCCCCGAGGATCTTCCCGCCCCAGATCGAAAGGGAGGAGAGGGGCCGGGCGAAGTAGAAGCCGGCCCGGCGGTCGGCGAGGTCGCGGGCCAGGACGGTGGACCCGAGCACGACCGCCGTCCCGATGCCGAACGCGGCGAGGAAGACGAGGGCGAAGATGGCGCGGATCTGGGCGGCGTCGCCTTGCGCCACGTCCGGAAGGAGGGGCGCCAGGAACGGGAGGAGGCTCGCGACGGCGGCGGCGACGAAGATCCGCTTCCGTTCGGAGATCTCCCGGGCGGCGACGACGAGAGCGTCCCTCACTTCTCACCTCCCGCGAGCGCCACGAAGATCTCTTCGAGCGAGAGAGCCGAGGCCTCGGCGTCGACGACGCCGTCCGCCGACCGGAAGCGAGCGAAGGCGGCCTCGTCGAAGTTCGAGACGAGCGCTTCGATCCCCCAGCCGCGCACCTGGACCCGGACCGCGTCGAATCCGTCGAGCTCGGTGCCGAACTCCGTCCGCTCCTCGGTCCGCTCGTTCGAGTAGCTGATCCGGCGGAAGCGCCCCTTAAGCCGCTCCATCTCGTCGGCGAGGACGAGCGTCCCGTCCTTCAGCAGGCCGACGTGCGTGGCGATCCCCTCGACGCCCGCGAGGTCGTGCGTCGTCAGGAAGACGGTCGTGCCTCGGTCGGCCAGCTCGGCCACGAGCTGTTCGTAGATCTCGCGCCGCGCGACCGGATCGAGGCCGAGCGTCGGGTCGTCGAGGACGAGGAGCTCCGGGCGCGAGGCGAGGGCGAGGGCGAGCTGCACCATCCCCTTCTGGCCTTTCGAGAGGCGGCCGAAGGGGACGTCACCTCTGACGCCGAACCGGGAGAGGCGGGACGTGACGGCGGCGACGTCCCAGGCGGGGTAGAGCCGGCCGAAGAAGCGCGAGAGCTGCGCGGCCGTCATGTCGGGCGGGGCGTCCGGCTCCTCGGGGACGATCCCGAGGCGGCGCATGGCGGCGGGACGGGAGGTCCAGGACGGCTCGCCGAAGAGGAAGCACGATCCGTCGGTCGGCTTCTGCTGGCCGAGGAGGCAGCGGACGAGCGACGACTTCCCGGCGCCGTTCCGGCCGAGCAGGGTCCAGACGGTGCCCGCCGGGACATCGAGCGTCACGCTCCGGAGGGCGCGGACGCGCCCGTAGTGGACGTCGAGGGCGCGGACGGCGATCGGGTTCACGATTCTCCTCCCCGGCGGCGGCCGAAACGGGCGAAAGCGGCCCGGACCTCGTCGAGGGCCTCCTCCCGTCCGGCGCCGAGCGTCGCTGCGAGCGAGGCGTAGCGGACGGCGCCCTCGGCCAGCGTCCGGCTCCGCTCGCCCTTCGCGAGAGACGGCGGGAACTCGGCCACGAAGGTGCCCTCGCCGCGCCGGACGGCGAGCACGCCGGCGTCCGTGAGCCGCTGGTAGGCCTTGGCGACCGTCGCGGGGTTGATCCGGAGGTCGGCCGCCATCTCCCTCACCGACGGGACGCTCGTCCCGGGGGCGAGGGCCCCGGACGCCACGAGCCGCCGGAGCCCCTCCTCGATCTGCCTCCAGATCGGCGTGGCGTCCCGGGGGTCGACGCGAAGCGCTCGCTGCATCAGTGTATTACTACAGTAATACAGTAGGTCCCGGCCGGGAACTTGTCAAGGGGGATCGCGGATCAGGGATTCGTCGCGCGGCGGAGGGCGTCGAACTTCAGGAGGTCCGCGAGGAACTTCGGGAGGATTCCGAGCGGGAGCTGCGTCGCGCGGTCGGACTTCGCGCGCGCCGGGTCGTCGTGCACCTCGAAGAAGTAGCCGTCGACCCCGACGGCCGCGGCGGCGCGCGCGAGGGCGGGGGCGTACTGGCGGGCGCCGCCCGTCTCCTTCCCGAGGCCGCCGGGAAGCTGGAGCGAGTGCGTGGCGTCGTAGATCACGGGGACGCCGAGCGCCCGCATCATCGGGAGGCTGCGGAAGTCGACGACGAGGTTGTGGTAGCCGAAGGTCGTCCCCCGCTCGCAGAGCGTCACGTTCCCGTTCCCGGCGGCGCGGCACTTGGCGACGATCTGGGCGCAGTCGTCCGGGGCCAGGAACTGCCCCTTTTTCACGTTCAGCGCCTTCCCCGTCTCCGCCGCCGCGACGATCAGGTCGGTCTGGCGGGAGAGGAAGGCGGGGATCTGGAGGACGTCCGCCACCTCGGCGGCGACTTCGCACTGCTCGGGGAGGTGGACGTCCGTGAGGATCGGAAGGTCGTGCCTCTCCTTCACCTCGGAGAGGATCGAGAGGCCCTTCTCCAGCCCGGGCCCCCGGAAGGAGGAACCGGCACTCCGGTTGGCCTTGTCGAAAGAGGCCTTGAAGACGAGGCGGTCCGCGACTCCCTCGTCCCGGAAGACGGCCTTGATCGCCCGGGCCATCTTCAGCGCGTGGGCGCGCGATTCGAGGACGCAGGGTCCCGCGAAGAAGACGGGACGACAGCGGTCGCCGGCGGAGAGGTGGGGCGTGATCGAGCAGAAGACGCGCACGGGGCGATGCTAGCAGGGGCGGGGGGACGGTCTAGAATGCTCGAAGGTCACAATCGAATGAGCGTCGAGCCCGGCGGGCGCCTCGGCGTGTACGAGATCGCTCACCGCCTCGGAAGCGGGGCGATGGGCGACGTCTTTCGGGCCCGCGACCTCCGGCTGGGCCGGGACGTGGCGCTCAAGGTCCTTCCCGAGCGCTTCCAGGACGATCCCGAGCGGCACGCCCGCTTCGAAGCCGAGGCGCTGGCTCTTTCTGCGCTGAACCATCCGAACGTCGTCACGGTCTACGGCGCAGAAACGCACGGCGACGTCTCATTCATCGCCATGGAGCTCGTGGAGGGACGGACGCTCCGTTCGCTCCTCGCGGACGGGCCGCTTCCCCCGAAGAGGGCGCTCGAGATCGCCGCCCGGACGGCGGCCGGGCTCGCCGCGGCGCACGCGCGCGGCGTCGTGCATCGCGACCTGAAGCCCGAGAACGTGATGATCGGGCCGGGCGGCCTCGTGAAGGTCGTCGACTTCGGCATCGCGCGGCGGACGCTCCCGGCCGGAGAGGGAGGGGCGCGCGATCCGACGGTCCGGGTCGCCCCGCACCTGACCGAGACGGGTGCCATCATCGGAACCGCCGGCTACATGTCGCCCGAGCAGGTTGAGGGACGCGAAGCCGACTTCCGCTCGGACCAGTTCGCTCTCGGGACCGTCCTTCACGAGATGCTGTCGGGAAAGGGGCCCTTCCGGCGCGCCTCCGCCGGCGAGACGCTCGCCGCCATCCTGCGCGACGAGCCGCCCCCGCTCCCGTCGCTGCCGACTCCGATTGCGGCCCCGGTCGCGTGGATCCTCGAGCGCTGCCTCGCGAAGGACCCGGAAGGCCGCTACGGGTCGACGGACGACCTGGCCCGCGACCTCGCGCGGGCCGTCGACCTCGCGGCGCACGGCTCGTGGAACGGGGGGCCGGCCGTCGCGGTCCCGGCTTCGACGCCCCGTCGCTCCCCGAACCTCGCCCTGGGACTGCTTCTGCTCCTGCCCTTCCTCGTCGCGGGCGCCGTCTGGCTCGGGACGAGGATCGCCCGGACCGCCGTGCCCGAGTTCCGGAAGCTGACCTTCCGGCGGGGTTCCATCGGAACCGCCCGGTTCGCGAGCGGCGACAAGGACGTCGTCTACTCGGCGGCGTGGGAAGGGGGCAAACCCTCCGTCTTCCGGTCGGGCCTCGACGCTCCCGACGTCATGACCCTTCCGTTCGGCGATGCGAGCCTCCTCGCGATCTCGGCTCGGGGACAGCTCGCTCTGTCCCTCCGCCCGGGGCCGTTCGCGGACGGGACGCCGATCGGCACGCTGGGCGAGGCGTCCGCCACCGGCGGGACGGCGCGCGAGCTGGCCGAAGGGGTCCTCGCGGCCGACTTCTCGCCCGACGGGGCGCGGCTCGCCGTCGGTCTCTTCGACTACGAGAAAGGCGCCTGCCGGATCGAGTTCCCGCCGGGCCGGGTCGTCTACGAGACGGCCGCGGCCGGCTGGGTCAGCGATCTACGCGTGTCGAGGGACGGTTCGCACGTCGGGTTTCTCGACCATCCCCTGTCGATCCTGGACGACGGCGTCGTGGCGGTCCTGGACGCCGCCGGACGGCGGAGGGCGCTGACCGGGCTCTGGTCCGGCGTCCAGGGCCTCGCGTGGAGCGCGGCCGGGGACCGGATTCTCTTCACCGCCACGGGGTCGCACGGCGGGGCCCGGGCCCTCTTCGTCGTCGAACTGGACGGAAGGGTCCGCCGAATGTCCCAGTTTCCGGGCTCGCCGAAGGTCCACGACGTCGCCCGCGACGGACGGATCCTCCTGAGCCGGGAAGAGCGCTGGATCGGCATGGTCCGGCGGTCGAGAGACGGCCGCTCCGAGGATGTCTCGTGGCTCGACGCCTCCCTGCTCGCCGATTTCTCTCCCGACGGACGGACGATTCTCTTCACCGAGTTCGGGGAGAGCAGCCCCGAGCTGAACCACGTCTACGTCCGACGCGCGGACGGCCGGTCTCCCGTCCGCCTCGGCGAAGGAACGGGCGCGGCCCTCTCTCCCGACGGGGCCTGGGCCCTGACGATCCTCAACGACGAGGGGCAAAGGCCGCGCCTCGTGGCGCTTCCGCTCGGGGCGGGACAGCCGATCCGCCATCCTCCCGTAGCCGTCGAGCGGATCCACTGGGCGACATGGCTTCCGGGGCGGGAGGGCTTCCTCCTCGCCGCCAACGAGAGCGGCGGCCCCGTCCGGCTCTGGGTCCAGAAGGACGGCGGCGACCTCCGCGCCGTCTCGGAGGGAGGCATCAAGGTCAAGCTCCCGGGGATCGCACTCTCGCCGGACGGGCGCCGCGTCGCGGCGATCGGGGCGGACGAACAGATCGCGATCTACGACGTCGCGGGGCGGGAAAAGCCGCGCGTCCTTCCCGGCGTCCCTCCCGGCCTCGCGCCCGTCGACTTCACGTCGGACGGGCGGACCCTCTTCGCCTACGCCTACACGGCCGTCCCGGCGAGCCTCTTCCGGATCGACGTCGAGACGGGCCGGCAGTCGCTCGAGGCGGAGCTCGCCCCGCCGGATCGAACCGGCCTCTACGCCATTCCGGCCGTTCACGTGAGCGCGGACGGGACGGAGGTGGCGTACTCCTTCGTCCGGATCCTCTCAGAGCTCTACCTCGTCGACGGCCTGAAATGAGAGGGCCGGCTCCGCGCGGAGCCGGCCCTCGGGACGCGACTGAGAGGAAGGGATCAGCGGCCCGGATAAGCCGGCGCCGGACGGACGAGGATCCGGTATTCGGGCCTGGGGGTCGCGGTCCGTTTCAGCGAGTACTCCGCCTGGTCGAGGATCCGTCCCTCGGAGTGGTAGTTCACCTTGCCGAGGCGAGCGATCTCTTCGCTGAGGACGACGTACTCCCAGGTCGCCGGTTTGACGTTTACGTTCTCGAGCGTGACGGGGTAATTCGCTTGGATGAGGTAGGCGACGCCTTCGTTCACCGTGAGCGAATAGGTGTGCGCCGGGTCGAGAGGGGCGCCGTTCACCCGCACCGACTCGGGGATCACGCGGGCGTACGGCGGCCGGGAGGAGTCGAACCTGAAGTCGAGACCGGAGGTCTGCGGGAAGATGGCATCGCCGGTCTCGACCTCCGAGACGCCGATCTCGAGAACCAGGTAGAGATCCGCTCCCGAAATGTCGGCCGTGGCGAGGCGGAAGCCGAGGCCGGTCTCGGTGTCGAATCCGTAGCTGACGGCGCGGAAGACGTCGAGGCCGACGACCGGGCCTTCGGCGATCCGCTCCGCGACGAGGCCGAGAGGGGTCAGGGCGACGTCGGTCTTCGTGACGTTCCGGTAGGCATCGGTGATGAGATTTCCGAGCGGCGTGTCGCGGCGTCGGCTGTTCGCGTCCCAGCTCCGCTCGAGCGGGTGGAGGGCCGTTCCGAGCCGGGGCTCGAATAGGCCGGCGAAGGCCCCGGTGAAGTAGTCGCGGAGGGTCGCGACGGCGGCCGCCATCTCGGGGGCCGGCGGCACTGTGGCGTCCGCGTCGAGCATCTCGTAGTCGACGAGCCTGAAGGCGCCGTCCTCGACGGTGAAGCGGAGCTTCCCGACGTGCTGCCAGTAGGCGCCCGCCTGGAGGATGAGCGTCTTCCTGCCGGTCGGGTTCTGCACCTCGACCGGATTCTCGAAGAGGAAGTGGTCGTGTCCTCCGACGATGACGTCGATCCCCGGGACGTTCGCGGCGATTTCGCGGTCGCCGAGGATGCCGAGGTGTGACAGACAGATCACGACATCCGCTCCGCCCGCCTTGAGGTCGGCGATTTCCTTCGCCGCGATCGTCCCGATGTCGGGATTGATCGTGATCGGGTCGGGCATCATGGTGAGGTCGTAGGGGACGGTCAGGCCGAAGATCCCGACCGCGACGCCGTTGACCTTCTTGATGAGTCCGGCGCGAACGCGATCGCGCAGGACCTGGGGCTCGAATCCATTGGCCGGGTCGTCCGGCGGGATCTCCAGGTTCGCGCTGAGGAGCGGCGGGGCGAACGACGGGACCGCGGCGAGGGCGCCGTCGAAGACCATAGGCCCGAAGTCGAATTCGTGGTTTCCGACGGTGAAGGCGTCGAAGCCGAGGTAAGACATCAGCTCGAACTCGAAGGTGCCGAAGCCGACGTTGAACGACGGGTCGCCCTGGAAGGAGTCTCCGGCGTGGAGGAGGAGGGCGTTCCGGTCGTGGGCTCTCACTCGACCGATGAGAGTCGCCGCTTTCGCGATGCCGCCTTCCGTCCCCTCCAGCGTCCTGGTCCTTGGGCCGGCCGCCTCGAGATGGTTGTGCGTATCGTTGACGTGGAGGAGGGTGACGACGCCGCTCGAAGACGCGGAGGCGGGGAGCTGCCACGTCCCGAGCACGAGGCCGAGGAGGATTCCGAGGAGCTTCTTCATGGCGTTTCCTTTCTATTCCCTTCTGCGTGGCACGGGTTGATCGAAGCTGCCTCTCGGTAGAGCGAGCGGCGTGCCGCGGAGCGGCCGTGGCAGCCGCACCGCCGAAGCCGGGCGCGCAGAGCGAGATCCACGCGACGGGCCGTCTCAGGGGCGGCCCCGGACGGCTCGCTTTCCGGTTTCTCCCTATCCGAACGGATAGAATCGCCGCGCGTGTCCGGTCCCGCGCTTCTGGTCCTGACGGGACCTCGATCGGGAGCCCGGCTCCCGCTCGGGCCGGGAGAGCTTCTGATCGGCCGGGACGCGGACGCGGGCGTCGGGCTGCCCGATCCGGCCGTCTCCCGCCAGCACGCCCGCATCGTCTCCGAGGGAGCCGGCTGGGCGGTCGTCGATCTCGACAGCCTGAACGGGACGTTCGTGAACGGCGTTCCGGTCCGCCGGCGGGAGCTGCGGACCGGTGACCGCGTCGAGATCGGGGCGACGGTCTTCGTCTTCCAGGGGGAGGTCGGAACGCCGCCCCCGGCCTCGGTCGAGCTCGACGACGGGGCCCTCCGGCTCGGGACGACCCTCGTCGTCTCGGCCCACGAGGCGGTCGAGGAGCCGCGAGCGGAAACGAGGCGCGCCACGTCGGAGCGGCTCGCGGCGGCGAACCGCGAGATCGCGGGGGCCCGGACGGTCGCGGAGCTGGCCCGCGTCGTCCTCGACGCGGCCTTCGACGTGACGCCGGCGCGCCGCGGCGCCGTCTTCGCGTTCGGCGAGGCGGGGGACGACCTCGAACCGGTTCTGGGCGCCGACCGCCTGAAGGGAGCGGGAGCGCCCGTTCCGGTGAGCCGGCGCGTTCTCCGGCGCGTCACGGAGTCGGCAGAGGGGCTGCTCTGCAACGACGTCCTCGCGGAAGAGACCCTCGCCGAGGCCGGCAGTCTCGTCTCCTCCGGGACACGCAGCCTCCTCGCCGCCGCGCTCGCCGCGCGGGGACGGACGAACGGAGCCGTCTACCTCGACGCGACGGACCCCACCGTCCGCTTCGACGAAGGGGAGCTCCGCTTCCTCCTCGCGCTCGGCGCCGCGGCGTCGCTCGCCCTCGAGAACCTCCGCCACGTCGCCTGGCTGGAAGGAGAACGGGAGCGTCTCGAAGCGGAGCTTCCGGCCGGACACGAGATGGTGGGGGAGAGCCCGAAGATCCGCGAGGCGCTCCGGCTTCTCGCGAAGGTCGCGCCGACGGACTCGACGGTCCTCCTCCTCGGCGAGAGCGGGACCGGGAAAGAAATGGCGGCCCGGGCGCTCCACCGGACGAGCCCGCGGGCGGGCCGCGCGTTCGTCGCCATCAATGGCGCTTCGCTCGGCGAGAACCTCCTCGAGAGCGAGCTGTTCGGACACGAGCGGGGAGCCTTCACGGGCGCCGTCGTCTCGAAGACCGGGAAGCTCGAGCTCGCGGACGGGGGAACGCTCTTTCTCGACGAGGTCGGCGAGCTGCCGCCCGGCGTCCAGGCGAAGCTCCTTCGCGTCCTCGAGACGCGCGAATTCGAGCGGGTGGGGGGGACCCGGACGCGGAAGGTGAACCTCCGGGTCGTGGCCGCGACGAACCGCGACCTGAAGGAGGACGTCAAGTCGGGCCGCTTCCGCGGGGATCTGTACTACCGGCTCAACGTGGTCAGCCTGACGCTGCCGCCCCTGCGCGAGCGCCGGGAGGACATTCCCCTGCTCGCCTCGTTTTTCGCGGCCCGTTCGGCCCAGCGCCTGAGCCGGAAGCTCGTCGGGATCGCGCCGGACGCGCACGCGGTTCTCCGGCGCTACGACTGGCCCGGGAACGTCCGCGAGCTGGCCAACGCGGTGGAGCGCGCCGTCCTCCTGACGGACGGCGAGGTCGTCCTTCCGGAGAGCCTCCCGCAGGAGGTCCTCGACGCGGGGGCCGCGTCGCTCTCGCGGACCGCCCGATTCCACGAGACGGTGCTCGCGGCCAAGAAGACCGCGGTCCTCGGCGCGATGAAAGAGGCGGGGGGGAGCGTCACCGACGCGGCACGGCTCCTCGGCCTTCACCCCAACTATCTCCACCGCCTCCTCAAGGCCCTCGGCCTCCGGGAAGACGGGCGGGCCTGACGGCCCGCCGGGTCAGGCGGACTCGCCGTTCGGCGGTGGGAGGTGCGCCGGGGCTTCGACGACCGCCGCGAGTTCGTTCGCCTTCCGGTCGGCCCCCTCCTGTCGCGCGTGCTTGTGGGCGCGCGCCGCGCGGACGAAGTCCTTGAAGAGCGGATGGGGCGTCGTCGGCTTGCTCTTGAACTCCGGGTGGAACTGGCAGCCGAGGAACCAGGGGTGGTCCGTCAGCTCGACCATCTCGACGAACTTCCGGTCCGGCGACATGCCGGCAAAGCTCATCCCGGCGCCGCGAAGGAGCCCCAGGTACTCCTGGTTCACCTCGTAGCGGTGGCGGTGGCGTTCCGAGATCTGGGCCTCGCCGTAGCAGCGGCGCGCGAGCGACCCCTCGGCGAGGTCGCACGGGTACTTCCCGAGCCGCATCGTGCCGCCGAGGGCCTCCACCTTCAGGAGGTCGCGGAGCTTGTAGATGACCTTGTGGGGCGAGTTCGCGTCGAACTCGGTCGAGTTCGCGCCCGTCAGGCCGACGACGTGCCGCGCGTACTCGATGACGGCGCACTGCATCCCGAGGCAGATGCCGAAGAACGGCACCTTCATCTCGCGGGCGTACCGGATCGCCTGGATCTTTCCCTCGATGCCGCGCTTTCCGAACCCGCCGGGGATCAGGATGGCGTCGGCGTTCACGAGCGTCTCGGGGAACCCGCTCGCCTCCAGCTCCTCCGAATCGACGAAGGCCAGCCGCACCTTGACGCCGTTGGCGATGCCGCCGTGGTGGAGAGCCTCGTTGAGGGACTTGTAGCTGTCGCCGAGCTGGACGTACTTGCCGCAGATGGCGATCGTGACGTCCTCGGCGGGGTTCTTCACGCGGTTGACGATCTGCTCCCACCGCGCCAGATCGCGCGTGTAGTGGGGGAGGGAGAGGTAATCGAGGAGGATCTCGTCCAGTCCCTCGCGGGCGAACGCCAGCGGCACCTCGTAGATGGACGGGACGTCCCGGGCCGTGATGACCGCCCGCTCGTCCACGTTGCAGAAGAGCGCGATCTTCTTCTTCATCTCCTCCGGGATGGTGCGGTCGGCGCGGCAGAGGAGGATGTCCGGCTGGATCCCGATGGAGAGGAGCTCCTTGACGGAGTGCTGCGTCGGCTTCGTCTTCAGTTCGTTGGAGGCGGCGATGTGGGGGACGAGCGTCAGGTGGACGTTGATCGCATTGCCGCGCCCGACGTCCTGGCGAAACTGCCGAATGGCCTCGAGGAAGGGGAGGGACTCGATGTCGCCCACGGTGCCCCCGATCTCCACGAGGACGACGTCGTAATCCCCGGCCACGCGCCGGATGGAGTCCTTGATCTCGTCCGTGATGTGCGGGATCACCTGCACGGTCTTCCCCAGGTAGTCGCCGCGCCGCTCCTTCTCGATGACGGCCTGATAGATCTTCCCCGTCGTGACGCTGTTCGCCTTTCCCGTCACGGCCGAGGTGAAACGCTCGTAATGGCCGAGGTCGAGGTCGGTCTCGGCCCCGTCGTCGGTCACGTAGACCTCGCCGTGCTGGAACGGCGACATCGTCCCCGGGTCGACGTTGATGTACGGGTCGAACTTCTGGAGGGTGACCTTGAAGCCGCGGGCCTCGAGGAGCGCCCCCATCGAGGCGGCGGCGATCCCTTTTCCGAGGCCGGAGACCACGCCGCCCGTGATGAAGATGTACTTCGTCCCCATCGTCCTCTCCTCTCAGCTCGAGACGAGCGCCTCCCGTCTCAGGATCTCTTCCACCTTCCGGGCGTCCTCCGCCGTGTCGACGCCGATCGAATCCGAGGCCGCGTCCAGGACCGCCATCGCCATCCCGGCCGCGAGCGCCCGAAGCTGTTCGAGGCTCTCGGCCCGCTCGAGGGGGTGCGGCGTCAGGGCGGTCCAGCGCGACAGGGCCTCCTTCCGGTATCCGTAGAGGCCGAGGTGCTTGAGTGTCGGGAGGCCGGGCTCGGGCCGTCGCCGGAACGGGATCGGCGAGCGCGAGAAGTAGAGCGCCCGTCCGTCGTCGCCCCGGACGACCTTGACGACGTTCGGATCCGCCGCGGCCGCGGGGTCGGAGAGCGGCAGGGCCACCGTGGCGAGCGGGAATTCCGGGTGCTCCCGGAGGAAGGCCGCCACCCGCTCGATGTTGCGCGTGTCCATGAGCGGCTCGTCTCCCTGGACGTTGAGCACGATCTCCACGGGAAGGTCGCGGACGGCCGCCCAGACGCGGTCCGTTCCCGACGGCAGGGATGGGTCGGTCATCACGGCGCGGCCCCCGGCCGCCTCGACGACCGTCGCGATCCGCTCGTCGTCGGTCGCGACGAGGACGAGATCGACCCCGGCCGCCCTCCGGGCGCGCTCGAGGACGCGGACGACCATGGGAACGCCGGCGATGGGGTGAAGGGGCTTGCCGGGGAAACGCTCTGCGCCGTATCGGGAGGGGATGACGGCTGCGACGAGGGGCACGTTCGATACTAGCATCGCCCCCCGCCGACGGGTCAACGAGAAGGGCGGCGCCCGCCGTCGGGCGGGCGCGGGGACCGGGGACGGGAAACGGGAGGAGGAGGAGGTCTAGCCGGTGGCACTCCGTGTCGCGGCCCCCGATCGGTCGGCGCCGGACTCTTCGTCCATCAGGCCTTCCATCGGGAGAGAAGGGACTTCGGCCGAGAAGGCGAGTTCGCGGATCCCCTCGCGGGCGGCGGCGGAGTACGAGTTCGACTCGTCGTAGCCGGCCGCGGCGATCACCTTCTCGTAGGTCAGCAGCGCTTTCGTCGCCTCGCCCAGCTTGTAGTGGTACGTCCAGGCCACCGCCATGCGGGCCTGGAGGTCGTACGGGTTGAGCCGGAGGATCTTGGCGAGGAAGACGAGCGCGTCGCTCCAGCGCTCTTCCTGGAGCGCGAGGTCGGCGCGGTGCCGATAGAGAGCGATTTCCTCTTCGAGCGAGAACTCCTCGCGGCCTTCACCGTGGAAGGTCGCCCGGAACGAGCGGAAGAGCTTTTCGAACATTCTCTCTCCGTTAGTGCTGACGGTTTCGGTCCGGGTCCAGGGGCTGTGGATAAGGTAAGACTTGAGGTTGTGAAAATCAAGAGACAATCCGAAAAAAAACAGGGGGAATTGGATTATTCCCTTACTTCATTCGTTCACGAGTTGAACTGGCTCGAACACAGTCGTCGTGAGGAGGTGAGCTATCGGGTCGCGACCTAACATTATTAGGCCCGCTCGAAATTAAACCAAGTTGTTGTTTCTTGACTACTTGCGACGGTGAGCTGCGAAGTCGGCCGCCATCAGGAGGCCGTCGCGGGAGGGGGAGTCGGGGAACCTCTCGGCAATCCGCCGCGCCCGCTCTGCGTAGTCGTCGACCATCCGCCGCGCCCGCTCCACGGCCCCGAGCCGCTCGACGATGCCCAGAATGTCCCCCCGCCCGACGCTGTCGAACCGGCGCTCGGCGACGACCGTCTCGATCTGCTTCCTCTCGGCGCGCGAGGCGTCGGCGAGGCTCAGGATCAGCGGGAGCGTGAGCTTGCCTTCCCGAAGATCGGAGAGGACCGGCTTCCCGAGCTCCTCCTCGGTGGCCGTGTAGTCGAGGAGATCGTCCTGCAGCTGGAACGCGATCCCGAGGGACAGCCCGTACTCCCAGAGGCGATTGCCCCACGCCTCCGCGGGCTCTCCGAGGTACGTCTCGACGAGGAAGGCGGGAATCCGGCAGGAGGCGGCGAAGAGCAGCGCCGTCTTCCGGCGCACGATGTCGAGGTATCCGTCGAGCGTGAGATCGATGAGGCCCCTCCGCTCGGACGCGACGATCTCCCCCTCGGTCATCTCGAGAGTGACCTTCGAGAGAAGCCGCAGGACGTCGAGGTCCCCTTCGTCGAGGGCGATCTCCATCGACTTCATGTAGAGGTAGTCGCCGAACAGGACGGTCAGCTCGTTCCCCCACCGCCGGTTCACGCTGATGCGGCCGCGGCGCGTCTCGGCGTCGTCGATGATGTCGTCGTGGACGAGCGTGGCCGTGTGGAGGAACTC
Organism: uncultured Acidobacteriota bacterium; assembly: GCA_963801475.1. Taxonomy (GTDB): domain Bacteria; phylum Acidobacteriota; class Thermoanaerobaculia; order UBA5066; family UBA5066; genus DAOMFB01. The sequence continues at coordinate 963,098 of CAWDEX010000001.1, forward strand.
CACCACGGCCGCGTACCTGACATCGCGGTTCCCCTCATAGCCGAGGAGCCGGGCGCAGAGGAGAAGAAGCGACGGCCGGATCCGCTTGCCTCCCCCTTCGACGAGATAGTCGCCGATGAGGGATATCGTCGGGATCGGCGACTTCGTCCGCCGCTCCAGTTCGGCTTCGACCTCCTCCAGCTTCGCCCGGATCGGCTCGAGGGCCCGGAGCAGCCGACGGCCGTTCTCGCGCTCCTCGGCCGGGAGCGTGGCGGTGAGAAGGCGTTCCTTGAGCGTGCTCGGCTTCATCCGTGAGGCGACGATCTTATCGCGCCCGGCGGCGCCTCCCCGCTCCCACGACGCCCCGCCGGGGCGCCGGAGGGACGGCGACGCCCGGCGCCTCAGCCGCGATAGTTCGTGAACTGCAGGGGGAGGCCGAAGTCGGCGCCCTTGAGGAGCGCGATGACCTGCTGCAGATCGTCCTTCTTCTTTCCGGTCACGCGCACCTGGTCCCCCTGAATGGCGGCCTGCACCTTGAGCTTCGCGTCCTTGATCGCCTTGACGATCTCCTTGGCCTTCTCGGTCGCGATCCCCTGCTGGATTTTCACGAGCTGGCGGACCGTTCCCTTGGCGGCCGGCTCCGCCTTCCCGTAGTCGAGGGCCTTCAAGGGCACGCCGCGCTTCACGAGCTTCCCCTGCAGGAGGTCGTTGACGGCCTTCAGGCCGAAGTCGTCGTTCGCGGTGAGCGTCAGCTCGGTGCCCGCGAGAGAGAGTCCCGCGGCGGTTCCTTTCAAGTCGAAGCGCTGGGCGATCTCCTTCTGCGCCTGCGCGACCGCGTTCGAGACTTCGGGGAGGTTGACCTGGGAGACGACGTCGAAGCTCGGATCGCTCATGGCCGTCCGGCGGCTCCTTTCACTCGGAGATGACCTTCGTCCCGGCCGGGGGCTTCGGGGCGAAGTCCGAGAGGGGCCGGCGCGGGCCGGCCGTCTTCTGAGAGAAGGTGAAGGTCGTCCGGTTGCCGGCGCTGTCCGTCACGACGAGGCGTTTGACCTCTCCCGCCGGGGCGACCGACAGGACGAGCTGGGCAAGGTCGCCGCCCGACCTGGGGGTCAGCGAGACGTCGGCGAGGCCGTTCTCCCCGTCGGCGGCGAAGGCTTCGTATCGCGCGAGGACGGCCTCGGAGGACTCGAAGAAAAGGAGCGGCAGCCGCTCGCGGTCGGACGCCGACAGCATCTTGACGATCATCTGCCGGTCGGCCGCGACGTACTGGCGGGCGGCCTTTCCGTCGAAGGTGAAGAGCTTTCCCTCCGGGCCGTCGTACTCGAAACGGACCTGGTCCGGAGCCTGCAGCATCACGCGACCCGTCTCCGGTGCGGCCGGTGCGAACCCGGCGGGCGCGTAGGTCTGAACGAAGTTCGCGGTGAACGACGGGCTCGAGGTGTAGGCCTTTTCGATCCGCGCGAGGATCGTCCTCGCGTCGGGGGGCGACGCATCGGCCGGCGGCGCGGGTCGGACCGCGACGGCGAGGGACGTGGCGAGCGCCAGCCGGCCGAGGATTTGCGGGGACAGCGTGCTCCTCACGGTCGACGAATCTTCCCGTGCCTCAGTGCCGGAAGTGCCGGGTCCCCGTGAAGAGCATCGCGACGCCGGCGGCGTCGGCCGCGGCGATGGCCTCGGCGTCGCGGACGGAGCCCCCCGGCTGGACGACGGCCGTCACCCCCGCCTCCGCCAGGACCTCGAGGCCGTCAGGGAAGGGGAAGAAGGCGTCCGAGGCCGCGACGGCGCCGCGGGCGCGCACGCCCGCTTTGTCCACGGCGTCGCGGCAGGCGTCCACGCGGCTCGTCCGACCGCCGCCGATGCCGAACGTCGCGGTCTCGCCGGAGACGACGATGGCGTTCGAGACGACGGCTCTCACGACGCGGAACGCAAACCGGAGGGCCGCTCGCTCGGCCGGCGTCGGGGCGCGCTTCGTGACGACCTTCCAGGAGGTCTCGTCGTCGGCCGCGAGGTCACCGTCTTCGACCAGGAGGCCGCCGTCGACGCCGCGGATATCGAGGCGCGGACGGGGTCCGCTCTCCGGCGCGACCGTCAGGACCCGGAGGTTCGGCTTCTTCGCGAGGATCGGCTTCGCGTCGCCCGCCACGTCGTATGCGACGACGACCTCCAGGAACTTCGCCGTCATGGCGATCGCCGCCTCCGCGTCGAGGGAGCCCGCGTAGGCGACGACCCCGCCGAATCCGGCCACGGGGTCGGACTCCCAGGCGTTCGCAAAGGCCTCGGCCATCCGCGGCGACACCGCGGCGCCCGACGGGATCCGGTGTTTGATGATCGTGAGGCCCCCCGGTCCGAGCGTCCGCGCCCCGAAGAGGGCGGCGTCGGCGTCCAGGTAGTTGTTGTACGAGAGCTCCTTCCCCTGGAGAACCCGGGCCCGCGCGAGGGCGGCCTCCGGGGCCGTCGGGTCGACATAGAGCGCGCCGCGCTGGTGGGGGTTCTCCCCGTAACGGAGCGTCGACGACAGGGTGAAGGTCGGCGTCACTCGCTCGACGAAGTCCCCGGCCTCTGCCTGGCGGGAGAACCAGCGCCCGATCGCGGCGTCGTACGCCGCCGTCCGCCGGAAGGCCTTCGCGGCGAGGCGTCGCCGCGTCGCCTCGGAGGTCGTGCCGGCGGCACGCAATTCCGACAAGATCTCCGCGTAGTCGGCCGGGTCGCAGAGGACGGCCACGTGGGCGTGGTTCTTGGCCGCCGCTCGCAGGAGCGATGGGCCGCCGACGTCGATCTTCTCGATGACCTCGGCGAACGAGGCGGCGCCGGACGCGACGGTCTCCTCGAACGGGTAGAGGTTCACGGCGACGACGTCGATCGGGAGGACGCCGTTCTCTCCGGCCTCGCGGGCGTCGCGGGAGGAGGAACGGTCGAAGAGGATCCCGCCGAAGACCTTCGGATGGAGCGTCTTCACGCGCCCCCCGAAGACCTCGGGGAAGGAGGTGACGTCGGAAACGGACGTGACGGCGATCCCGTCCTGGGAGAGGTACTTCGCGGTGCCGCCGGTCGAGACGATCTCGAATCCGAGGGCGGCGAGGCCGCGGGCGAACTCGACGAGGCCGGTGCGGTCGGAGACGGAGAGAAGGGCGCGGCGTGTTGCGTTCACAGCGGGCGGATTCTACGAGGGTCCGGGCGGGAGGGGAGGGGCGCCGCGCTCAGTCGCCGCGGAGGGGGTACGGACCGCCCGACACCGGGAGCTTCTGTGCGATCGACGCGTCGCCTCCGGCGGCCTTCCAGATCCACGCGAAGAGGCGCGTGGCCGTGCTGACGGCGGCGTCGTAGACGGCGCGCGGCGGGGCCCCGGGCGAAAGGCTCGCGCCGCCGACGAGGGTCTCGGGACCCGCGAAGGGCGTCGCGGTGTAGCCGAGGAAGCGCGCCCCGTTCGGCGCCCGCGGGAGCCCGGTGGCGTCGGTCGGTCCGGCCGCGAGGAGAGCCGCCACCGCGGTTTCGTGGACGAGGCCTCCGGCCTCGTACGCCACGTCCGCGAACGGCCGGCGGCCCCGGATGGCGGCGGCGATCTGCCGCCCGGCCCGGGCGGCGGCGGCCCGGTGTGCGGCGGCGTCCCGGCTTCCCTTGTCGGCGGCAGCGGCGTCCCGGATTCCCGCCATCAGCCGCTCGCGGTGCTTCACGAGCTGGCGCTTGAAATCGGGTGGTGCGTTCGCCGCGGCGTCGGCTCCGATCAGAAGCTCCGTTGCAAGCGGCCACGCCGGGGGCGGCGCCGGGGAGGCCGGGGCGGCGAGAAGAACCGGGAGGGCCAGACGGAGAAGCACTCGCCGGCAATCTTCTCAGAAGAGCTTGAGGAAGGTCAGATAGATGACGCCCCCCGTCGCTCCGCGGTTCCGCCCGACGACGGGGAGCCCTGCGTCGAGCCGTACGATCGTCGTCCAGGGTCCGGGCATCTCGGCGGTGATCCCGGCGCCGGCGAACGGGACCCGGTTGTGCCCGGCGTACTCGTCCGTCACCCACGCCTGCTCGTAGCTGGCGAGGAGCCGGAAGGTGTTCCCGAAGACGTACCCGTAGGCGCCCCGGACGATGATGGCCTCCTGCGCGCGGAGGTTCCCGGTGGAGAAGCCGGTCAGCGGCGTCCCTCCGAAGCTCCCGAACGTGTACTCCGAGAACCGGTCGGTGTTGCTCGAACCGAGCCAGGTCGTCCCCACCTTGATCAGCCGGAACCCGGGGAGCGGGAAGTCCTTCGACGCCGTCACTCCGTAGAGGCGGTACTCGGTTTTCGACGTATCCCATTCCGGGTTTCCGGGATAGCCCCACGGCCCCCAGCTGTTTCGCTTGTACCAGCCGTAGTTCCCCGAGAGCGCCCATCCCCGGACGTTCCAGAACAGGTCGGCGGAGAGTCGCAACGTTGCCCCGTCGGAGGGGACGGCGAACTCCGGAGAGGTGTCGGAAGCGGCCTTGAAGTCGCGGTAGGAGACCCCCACCGTGAGGGTCGCCCTCAGGTGGCGCTGGAACGGCACCCCGAGGAATACGGTCGCCTGACTGCTCCGGTCCTTGACCTGCTGCGCGGGATCCTCGACGCCGGCCTCGTACCAGAAGTTGCTGCCGCGGAACAGGACGCCGAAGACGTTGGCGCCAAGGCTGAGATCCGTGCCGAAGAGGCGCGGCTCGTTGAAGGAGACGGTGAAGAGGGGCCCGCCGAAGAAGGCTTGCAGCTGCTGCTGCTTGCGCCGGAAGTTGAGGTCGATGTAGTAGGCGCCGAGGAGCGGGAGGGGGAAGCTGAAGGAGGCGTCCCAGTAGACCCCCACAAGGCCGAAGAGGCGGGAGGTCTTCGGGTCCTCGACGACGACCCTCTCTCCCTCCTTCGTCTTCTCGAGGTAACGCACGCCCTTTTCGGTGTCGCGCACCATGACGTCGTCCGAGGCCGCTGCCGCCGCGTACGCCCTGTCCCAGTCGGGCGGGTCGATGCGGACCTCCTGGAGGCGCGTCTCGGTCTCCAGCGTCGTCGTCCCGGAGAAGGTCTTCAGGATCCAGCGGGAGAGCTGGTGCGTCGGAAAGAGGAGCGGCGGTCCGCCGTCCGAGGCGCGGACCGGGCCGAACTCGGTTTCCTGGTCGACCGCCTGCATCTCACCGGTCAGGTTCAGCTGCTTCGAGCGGACCTTCAGGACAGAGAAGTCCGTTTTCGAGATATCGACCTTGCCGGCGTAGAGCGGACGGTCGGAGACCTCGGCCTTCGGCGTGAAGGCGAGAATCCAGCAGGGGGTTCCCCCGACCGTCTCCTCGCCCGCGAGCTCGTAACGGTAGGAGTCGTCGAAGGTGAGGGCGAGCGGCAGCTCCGAGACCTTCTCCGGCTGAACGAGCGGAAGCTGAGGGACCTTCTTCCCGCGCCACCTCACTCCGTTGAAGTAGGCCTCGTGCCAGACCCAGTCAGAGCCGCGACCTTTCTCGTAGAAATAGGGCCCGGCGAGCGTCAGGCTGAGCGTCGTATTCAGGTCGGCGAAACGAAACTGGATCGAGGTCTCGTTGCGCGCGACGAAGCGGGTCCATCGCGCATCCCTCGCCGCGCGCCATACCTGGTGCTGCGCGAGGATCTCCTCGACGGTGATGCCGCGCTCTGCCGTCGCCTCCACGCGGGCTCGGGGAGCTTCGGCGGCGGATCTCTCCAGCGCGGTCAGAATCACGGCGATCGGTCCCGCGGCCGTCGAGAGGGTCAGCGTGGGGGCGTCCCGGGTCCGGGGAATCTCGAATCGCCCGGAGCGTCCCGTCGCGAGCTCGACGACCCGGAACGCGGCGTACGTCGGCGCGTCGAGGGTCAGAAGGACGGCGCCGCGAACGGGCGCTCCGGCGGCCTCGACTCCGGGCACGAGGACGACGCCGCCCAGATCGACTCCGGAGACGAAGCGGTACGACGGAAGGGCCTGGCCGCCTGCGGTGGCCGCCTTCGCTCCGCGCGAATCGCGCCCGAAGTCGCCGTCGAGCAGCCGCCCGAACCGGATCAGCAGCCCGTCTCCGCCCGGGGGGCTGGCGACGGGCGCGGCCACGACCCGGACGCCGTCCGGCGCCGCGCGGGCGGCGAGGTCGAGCAGGGCCGCCGCGTCGGGTCGGGAGGGCGCGACGAGGACCAGGGGCCGCTCGATGCCGAGCTCCTCGGCTGCCCTTCGGAGCTCAGCGAGCTCTGGCGGGGATTCCGTGGCGTGGAGGCCGATCAGATCGAGGTACGCGGCCACGTCGTCGCGGAGAAGCGCCTGCGCGACGGCCGGGAAGAGCGCCGCGCCGGGACCCCGGTGAAACACGAGAGCGATCTGTGTCGAGGGGTTTTCCGCCCGAATGGAGGCGGCGATGAGCCGGAGGGCGAACCGCCGGGCGGGGATGTCCTCCTCCTCCAGCTTCGGAAAGCCGAGAACGAAGAGATCCGCCCCCTTCGCCGCGTTGAGGAGCCGGCCGAGGCCGGGGTAGAGTGTCTCGGGCGTCGAGGCCTCTGCGGCGCGCGGGTCGTGAGGAACTTCGGTGTCCGGAAGGTCGACCGCGAGGCCGGATTTCCAGCCGGCCTCCCGCGCGGAAGCGACCAGCGCCCGGGCCGACGCCTCCGAGGACGGGCTCGCGAACTTCGCAGCCGGGACGTCGAGGAGGATGCCCGGAGCGTTGGGGGATGGCTTCTCCGGAGCCGCCGTCGACAGGGCCTCCAACCTCGTGTCGCCCGGCCCGACGACGATCCAGGGTCCCATGAACCGGGGCGGTGAAGGAGCGGCCGCGCCCGAGAGAGCGAGCGTGAAGAAACAGGCGAGGCCCGTCGAGCGGGCCCTGTTCATTTCATCTCTTCCTGTCGGAGGCCGCACCCTTCGCCAGAGTAGCCGCCGCGGGCGCCGCCGGCGCCGCCGGCGACGGAGCCGCCGCGGCCACGACGTCGGACGACGGCAGGCCGAGCTTCTCCCGGATCTTCTTCTCGATCTCGCCGGCGACGTCCGGATTGTCGCGGAGGAACTGCTTGGAGTTCTCCCGCCCTTGTCCGATCCGGAGATCGCCATAGCTGAACCAGGCACCGGATTTCTCGACGATCTTGTGCTCGAGGCCGAGGTCGATCAGCTCCCCGGTCTTCGAGATCCCTTCGCCGTAGCCGATGTCGAATTCGGCGACCTTGAACGGAGGGGCCACCTTGTTCTTGACGACCTTCACCTTCGTCCGGGAGCCGACGACCTCCTCGCCGTCCTTGATGGCGTTGATCCGCCGGATGTCGATCCGGACCGACGAGTAGAACTTCAGGGCGCGGCCGCCGGTCGTCGTCTCGGGGTTGCCGAACATGACGCCGATCTTCTCGCGGATCTGGTTGATGAAGATGAGCGTCGTCTTCGACTTCGAGACGACGGCCGTCAGCTTGCGGAGGGCCTGCGACATGAGGCGGGCCTGCAGGCCGACCATCGCGTCGCCCATCTCGCCTTCCAGCTCGGCCTTCGGAACGAGGGCGGCGACGGAGTCGATGACGACCACGTCCACCGCTGCCGAGCGGACGAGCGCCTCGGCGATCTCGAGGGCCTGCTCGCCCGAGTCCGGCTGGGAGACCATGAGGTTGTCGACGTCGACTCCGAGCTTCTTCGCGTAGTCGGGATCCATGGCGTGCTCGGCGTCGATGAAGGCGGCCAGACCGCCGCGCTTCTGCGCCTCCGCGATGATGTGCAGGGTCAGCGTCGTCTTGCCCGACGACTCGGGGCCGAACACCTCGACGACGCGCCCGCGGGGGACGCCACCGATGCCGAGGGCGGCGTCGACGGCGATGGAGCCCGTGGAGATGAAGTGGATCGTCTCGTGCGGCTTGTCGCCGAGGCGGACGAGCGCCCCCTTCCCGAACTGGCGGTCGATCTGCGCGACCGCCTGCTCGAGCGCCTTGAGCTTTTCCCTGCTGACTTCGACCATGAGGGTCCTCTCTTTCCCGCTCCCGTGAGAGACGGCGGATTATAGGTTTCGGACCGGGGCCGTTGTGGGGAAGGCGAGGACACGCCGCTGACGCGGCCCGGAAGGAACGAGCGCAAGATAGGGCCGCCATGGACGGAAATCAAGGGTCGATCGCCGAACGCGCCTGGAACGACGTCTTCCGTATCGCGCCCGGCGCGACGCTTTTCGCGACGTGGTTTGGTGCCGGATTCCTCCCGGTCGCCCCCGGCACGTGGGGAAGCCTCTTCGCGATTCCCTTCGTCGAAACGGCATACCGGCTCGGCGGGCTCCCGGGTCTCCTCGCCTTCACCGCCGCGGTGTCGGCCGCGGGGATCCCGGCCGCCGGCGCCGTCGCCCGTCTTCGCGGCGAAGAGGATCCCTCTCCGGTCGTGGTCGACGAGGTGGCGGGCCAGGCGATCGCGCTCCTTCCGGTCTACGCTCTCGCGCGGAGCGGGTCGTCCCTGTGGTTCTGGGGGCTGGCGGCGACGGCGTTCATCCTCTTCCGGGCCGTCGACGTCGTGAAACCGGGGCCCGTCGGAAAGGCCGAGAAGCTCCCGGGCGGCCTCGGCGTGATGGCGGACGACCTTCTCGGCGGGTTCTTCGTAGCCCTCGTCCTCGGCGCGTTCCTGGCCCTTCTCCGATGATTCCTCCGGAGCTCGCCTCCCTCCGGCTCGTCCTTCGCGAAAACGTGCCGCTTGCCGACCGGACGACGCTTCGAATCGGCGGGCCGGCACGCTTCTTCGCCGAAGTCGGGGACCCCGAGGCGCTGGCCGCGCTTCTCCGGTGGGCCCGCGTCGGAGACGTGCCGGTGCTGCCTCTCGGGAAGGGGTCGAACATCCTGGTCGCGGACGAGGGATTTCCCGGCGTGGCAGTCGTCCTCTCGGGCGACTTCCGGAGCATGGCGGTCCAGGGACCGGAGGTCAGGGCGGGGGGCGGCGCCTCCCTGATGTCCCTCGCCGTCGTGGCGGAACGCGCCGGCCTCTCCGGGCTGGAAGGGCTCTCGGGTATTCCGTCGTCGGTCGGTGGCGCCGTCCGGATCAACGCCGGTTCCTACGGGTCCGAGATCTTCGACGTCCTCGTCGTCATCGAGCTCATCTCGCGTGCGGGAGACCGGCGGACCGCTCCGGCTGCGGAGATCCCCCATGGCTACCGATGGACGGCGCTCATGGAGTCGGACGACATCGTCGTCGCGGCCACGCTCCGGCTTCGCGAGGCCGCTCCCGAGGCGATCCGAGCCCGGATGGCGGAGGTGACCGGGAAGCGGAAGTCGTCGCTCCCGCCCCGGCCGAACGCCGGGTCGATCTTCAGGAACCCTCCCGGCGACTTTGCCGGGCGCCTTCTCGAAGAGAGCGGGATGAAGGGACGGCGGGTCGGCGGCGCGGAGGTCTCGACCGTTCACGCGAACGTCATCGCGAACGTGGGCGGCGCCACGGCGAGAGACGTTCGCGCGCTGATGACGGAGATGCATCGAGCCGTGATGGATCGATTCGGCATCGACCTCGTCCCGGAGATCGAGGTCCTGCCGCCGGCTTCCGTAGAATGAACCGATGCCGTCGTCAACTCCCCTCCGAGCCCTGATCCTCGCCGGGGGGAGCGGGACCCGGCTCTGGCCGCTCTCCACGGACGAAAGGCCGAAGCCGTTTCTGCCGTTGGCTTCGGAGAGGTCTCTCCTCTACGAGACGTTTCGCCGGGTGGCGCGCGTCGTGGGCGAGGGAAACGTCTTCGTGTCGGCCCGGACGGCGCACGCGGAGCTGGTCCGCCGCGAGCTTCCGGCGCTTCCCGAGTCGCGCCTCGTCCTCGAGCCGCTGAGGCGGAACACGGCGCCGGCGATCGCCCTGGCCGCCCTCGCGGTCGAGGCCGAGGCACCGGATGCCGTCCTCGTCGTCCTTCCGTCCGACCAGGCCGTTCGCGACGAGGAGGCGTTCATCGCCGCGCTCCGGACGGCGGTCGAGGCGGCGGAGACGGAGCACGCTTTCGTCACGCTGGGCATCCCGCCCACCCGGCCGGAGACGGGCTACGGCTACATGGAGATCGAGAGGGAAGGGCCCGCCAGGGGCCTCCCGTCGAAAGGGGCGCGGGGCGCGGCGGTTCCCGTGATTCGATTCGTGGAGAAGCCGTCGCGCGAGGTGGCCGAAGGGTTTGCGCGCGATGGACGCCATCTCTGGAATGCGGGAATCTTCGTCTTTCAGATCCCTCTTCTCCTGGAAGAGATGACGCGATCCTGCCCGGCGATCCTCGACGCGGTCAGTCGCGCCCACGCGGCCCGGAGCGCGGGAGATTCCGCTTCTTTCGAGGATTCGTTCTCCGCCGCTCCGTCGGTCTCGGTCGACTACGCGGTGATGGAAAAGGCGCCGTTCGTCCTCACGGTGCCGTGCGCCTGCGGCTGGACCGACCTCGGCTCGTGGGAGGCGGTCTGGGCCTTCCGGATCCCGGACGCCCGCGGGAACGTCGGGGAAGGCGGGGTCGCCTCGATCGACGCGGCGAACAACCTCGTGCTCGCCGGCGGCCGGCCCGTCTGCGTCATCGGCCTGTCGGACATAGCGGTCGTCGATTCGCCGGAAGGGCTCCTGGTGGCGCGGCGCGACGCGTCGGACGAGCTCCGCCGCTGGGTCGAGTCCCGGACGCCGGGGAGAAAGACGTGAGCACCCTTCCCGCCCCCGCGCACGTCCTGACGCCGGTGGCACGGCTCGTCGCGGCCGTGCGAACGGCGTACCGCGGGCCTGCCGCCGCCGTCGAGGACGCCGTCGTCTGCCTTCTGGCGCGTGGCCATCTCCTCATCGAGGACGTCCCGGGCGTCGGCAAGACGACGCTGGCCACGGCGCTCGGCCGTTCGCTCGGCGTCGGCATCCACCGGATCCAGTTCACGCCCGACACCCTGCCGTCCGACATCCTCGGGCTGACGGTCTTCAACGCGCGGACGCAGGAGTTCGAGTTCCATCCGGGCCCGGTCTTCACGCCCGTCCTCCTGGCCGACGAGATCAACCGCGCGACGCCGAAGACGCAGGCGGCGCTCCTGCAGGCGATGAACGAACGGGCCGTGTCGTCAGACGGGGTGACGCGGCCGCTGCCCGAGCCGTTCCTCGTCCTCGCCACGCAGAACCCGGTCGAGTATCTCGGGACCTACCCCCTCCCGGAGTCGCAGCTCGACCGGTTCCTGATGCGGATCTCCCTCGGGTATCCGGAGCGGGCCGAAGAGCGGCGCCTCCTGATCGCCGGAGGGGCCGACCGCATCCTCGCGGCGCTCGCCCCCGAAATGTCGCTGGAGGAGCTGAAGGAAGCGCAGGAGGCGACCGAGCGGGTCACGGTCGTCGACAAGCTGATGGACTACATCCTCGAGATCGTGGCGCGGACGCGGAAGAGCCGCGACCTGATCCTCGGCGTCTCGCCCCGCGGCGCGCAGGGGCTCTTCCGGTCCGTGCAGGCGCGCGCCCTCGTCTCGGGGCGCGCCTTTGCCACACCGGACGACGTCAAGCGCGTGGCGATTCCCGTCCTCGCGCACCGCGTCCTCGCCTCCCTTCCCGGCGCTTTCGACGCCACGGCCGCCGGGCGGAAGGAGCGCGACGCCATCCAGAGGATCCTCGACGAGGTACCGGTTCCGCTGTGACGGAGGACTCCGATGGAACGCGGGGGTCCGGGGGGCGCGCGGAGCCAAGCCCCCCGGAGCGCGTCGCGGTCCCCCTCTAGAGAGGTCCGCGAGCCCGCCGGGGCGGCGAGCCGCCTGAAGCGGATCTTCGAGACGGGGATCCTCGTCCGGGTCACGAACCTCGGCCTCGGTTTCGTCCTGATGACCCTCGTCGTGGCGATCGGCGCGACGAACACCGGCAACAACGGGCTCTACCTCCTCGTCTCGGTCTTCCTCGGCACGCTCGTCGTGTCCGGCGTCGTCTCGCGGCGGAACGTCGAGGGGCTTCAGGTCTCTCTCGAGGGGCCCGCGGAGCTTTTCGCGGGGGAGCCGTCGCGCTTCACGGTGCTCCTGAAGAACGGCGGCCGGATTCCACGGCGCGCCGTCCTCGTGAAGATCGGCAGCGCGGCGGCCCCGATCCTCTTTCCGCGGATCGAGCCCGGAGCGGAGGAGTCGCGCGGCGTGGATCTCGTCTTTCCGCGGCGAGGACGGCGGGTCTCGGAGTCGCTCCTCGTCTACAGCGGCTTCCCGATCGGGCTGTTCCGGAAGGGACGGGTCCACGAGGCTTCGGACGAACGGATCGTCTACCCGGCCCTCCGGATGGGGCGCCCGCCCCGCCCCGACCCGCGCGAGGCGGAGAGCGGCGACCCCCGGTCGCGCCGGAAGGGTCGGGGCGCGGAGATCCGGAACCTGCGCGACGCCGTTTTCGGCGACGACCCGCGCGACGTCCACTGGCCGCAGACGGCGCGGCAGGGGAAGTTCATCATCAAGGAGAGATCGGCCGAGGAGGGGCGGGACGCGCTGGTCCTCCTCGAGGTCCACCGCCCGCCCGACGCCGGAGCGTCGTGGGACGCGCGGTTCGAGGCGGCCGTCTCCGACGCGGCCGGCCTCGCCATGCAACTCCTCGCCCGGGGGAGCCGCGTCGGCCTCCTCCTGGGGGCGGAGCTCCTTCCGCCCGGGTCAGGGCCCGCCCACCGCCGCGCCCTCCTCTCGACCCTCGCCCTCGCGGCGCCGGCGGCCGAAGCGCCGCGCGCGATCGCGGTTCCCTCCTCCGTCAGCGTCTTCACCGTGGCCGTCTCTCCGGCGGGGAGGGCGGCGTGACGAAGCCGCCGCCCGAGCCCGTCCCCTTCCTCCGGGAGCGCGTTCTGGCCGTCGGCACCCTGGCGGCGATCGCCCCGGTGCCGCTCTTCTTCACGTACACGCTGGAGATCGGACTCCTGGCCGCGTATCTCTCGGCGCTGGGGTTCGTCCTTCACCGGGCGCGGCGCGGCTCGATTCTCCGCTTCCCGAATTTCGTCCTGAATCTCGCCGGCCTCCTCTACCTGCCCGTCTACGTCTTCGACGTCCGCTACGGAAGCCGCTCCCTGCTGCGGGCCACGCTCCACCTTCTCCTCTTCACGATGGTCTTCAAGCTGACGTCGCTGCGGAAGGAGCGCGACCTGTCGATGGCGCTCGTGCTCTGCGCCTTCCTCTTCGTCGCCTCCGTCTCGACGTCGTTTCACGTCTCCATCCTCCTCTTCGTCGCCGTCTTCGGGGCGACGGCGTGGCCCGTTCTCGTCCGCTGGTCGATCTTCCGCGACCTCGCGGCGGCGCCGGAAGAGTGGCGGCGCGACCCCCGCGCGCGGGAGCTGCCGGGCCGTGGCTCGCAGTCGGCATCGGTGGCGGCGGCTCTCCTGCTCGCGGTTCCCTTCTTCGTGGTCCTGCCGCGTCTCCGGACCCCGTACGTCCGGGGTCTCGGGAGCGGACAGGAGATCACGACCGGCATCTCCGACACCGTCGAGCCGGATCTGTTCGGGACGCTGAAGCGGAGCGACCGCGTCCTCGCCCGGATCACTGCGGCCGGGCCGCTGACGGAACGGGACGCCGGCCTCCTTCGCCTCCGGATGATCGCGTACTCGAGCTGGGACGGTCGCGTCTGGCGGAGTCCCGGGGGCCGCGCGCAACTCCAGTCGGCCGCGGCCGGGGCCCTCGTTCCGCTCGGCGGACGGCGGGCTCCGGTGGCGGACGAGACGCGGGCGCTCGAGATCGACCTCCTGCCGCTCGACTCCCGCTACGTGCCCTTCCCCGTGCGGGGGACGGCGCTCCGGTTCCCCGAAGGAGCGTTCCGCGGCTGGGCCTCGGCACAGGTGGAGCGCGACGAGGCGCGGAACGTGCGGCTCTTCTTCCGGCCGGACCGGACCCTCCGGTACGTGGCGTACTACGGTGCGGAGGCCGAGCGCGACCTCGTGCGCGGAGGGGCGGAGCCGGCGTCCGAGGTGTCCGGGTCCGGCGTCCTGTCCCGGATCGCCCGGGAGCGGACCCGGGGCGTCGACCCGGCGCGCGATCCCGAAGCGGCGGCCGCGGCGCTCGAAAGCTGGCTCCGGTCCGACTTCACTTACGCGCTCGAGAGCCTCCCGCCGGGGCCGGGCGCGACCGAGGCGTTCCTCGTCGAGAGGAAGCGCGGCCACTGTCAGAGCTTCGCCACGGCGATGGCCCTCCTTCTCCGCGAGCTCGGCATCCCGAGCCGTTTCGTCGCCGGGTTCGCCGGGGGAGAGGTCGGACCGTTCGGCCGTTATCTCCTCGTCCGGGGCGAGCATGCGCACGCCTGGGTCGAGGCGTGGTGCGGCGAAAAGGGGTGGGTGGCTTTCGACCCGACGCCCGCGGCCGGCGTGCCCGGCGTGACGCGCGTCCCTCTCCTGGCGCGGATCCGGCAGCTGGCGGACGGCGTCGAGTTCCTCTACGACCGGTACCTCCTCGGCTTCTCGCAGGGCGACCAGATCGAGCTGATCCGCGTCGTCCGCGAGTCCGCCGAAGCGGCTGCCGAGTCGGCGAGGGAGGCGATCGAGCGCCTTCGCGCCGCGGTCCGCGGTCCGCGGTCGGCGCCGGGGCGCACGGCTCTCGCCGTCCTCGCATTCGCGGCCGCGGCGGCCGTCGCCGCACTCGTTCTCCGCCGTCGTCGGCTCCTCGGCTCGTCCCGCGGCCTTCCACCCGCGGCGACCGCGTACCGGAAGGTCCAGAGAATCCTCCGCCGAAGGGGCGCGCCGCTCACGGCCGCCGCGGCCCCCGCCGAGACGCTCGCAGCGGTGCGCCGGCTCTTCCCGGACGCCCACGCCGCGGCGCGGGACCTGGTCCAGGCGTATGTCCGCGAGTCCTTCACGGCTGAGCCGCCGGATTCCGCGGAGGCGGCCGCGATTCACGGGAAGCTCCGCGCATTTCGCGCCGCGGTTCGTGGCGCCGCGCCCGGCTGATCGTCAGCGTTCGGGGGCCGGGGCGATCCGGAGGAGCGACTCGCCCGGAGCGTCGAAGGTCCGCACGGCGCGGATCTCGATGGCCTCCTCCCGGAGCAGTCCGGCGAGAGTGCGCTCCAGCGCGGGGTCGGCCACGACGAGCGCCGGCCGTCGGGCCGTGGCGAGCCGCAGGGCTTCGTCGTCGAAGGCCCGGACCCCTACGGGACGGACTCTCACGAACCCCCCGAGATGGTCCGAGAAAGGCCGGGCGAAGGACGTCTCGGGAACGACGAGGGCTCGCGCCTCGTTGCGAAGATCCCAGAGAGCCTGGCAGAGGGCCGCCGTGTCGCCGTTCTGGTGGCCCGCGCCGGCGGTCAGGATCGCCGGGCGGAACGTCAGGGGGAGCGTTTTCCTCTTTGCGACGAAGACAACGAGCACGGCGGCGGTCAGCCCGACCGAAAGAGCCCAGTCGGAGATCCGCACTCCGAGGAGACGGTCGACCGCGAGGACGGCGAAGAGTCCCCAGAAAGGTCCCGCGAGCCAGAGCGGGACGTCCTTGACGAGGTCCCAGACGTGGAAAGGGAGGAGAGGCGGCGCCGGGAGCCGGGCCAGGAGGAGCCCGGCCAGCGAGACGACGAGCGGCGAAAGGGCGATGGCGACGAGGGAGGGGTCGCGCCGCGCCGGAGGCCGAAGCAGGTAGAGAAGAACGCCGGCCACCCCCGCGACGGAGACCGGAACGTAGCGGCCGCCCCCCGAAGCGGTCAGGTAGAGCCAGAACGGAACGCGACCGTCCAGCGGAGCGCGGGCGAGCTGGATCGGCTGCCCGGCGGCGTCGAGGTCGACGGTGATCTCGAGGCGTTCGGGCATCAGGAGAGCGCCGGCGCCCGCGAGAGCGAGGGCGGCGAGGAAGGGCCAGAAACGCGCGGCCAGGCCCGACGCTCCGCGGCGGGAGGAAACGGGTTTCTCGGGAAGGGCGAAGGCGAGAGCGGCGACGGCTGCGACGAGCGCCCCGAGCCCTCCGAGCGGAATGCGGCTCATGGCGAGGAGCGCGGGAAGCGAGGCCGGGACGACGAAGAGGGCGAGCGTCCGGACCTCGCTCCGAAGACCGCCTTCCGAAAGGCGAAGGGCGAGGTCGAGGAGGGCCAGCACCGCGAGGAACGGGGCTGTGATGACGCCGAGCAGGACGGCGGCCGCGAAGAAGAGCGCCCGGTCGCGGCGGCCGTCCCGGGCCCGGTCCCGGGGAAGGGCGGCGGCGAAGGCCATCGCGAAGACGAGGCCGAAGAGAGAGTCTTTCCCCAGCTCGAAGAGCCCGAACCGGCCGAAGTAGCTCGCGAGGAGGAAGACAAGGAAGAGGCCGGTCGAGAAGGCCACCCGGCGCACACCGGCCGACCGGACGAGGGCGTGCGCCGCGAGGAAGGCGAGCAGGAAGAGAGGGAACCGCGCGCCGGCAGCGCTGCTGACGAGCGGAAGGTCCTCCCGCAGGAGACCCGGGAAGAGCATCCAGGCGGAGAAGCCGAGGGCGCCGGAGTCGTGTACGAGGGGATCTCCGGCGATCAGGCGCTCGGCCCAGCGGAGCTGGACGCAGTCGGCGACGAAGGGGAAGGTGCGCAGGGCGCCGGCGGCGCAGAGCAGGGCGAGCGCGGCGAGCGGGAGGGAAACCCCTCGGACTCCCGCCGAGACGAACGCGGCGAGCCGGGCCCGCCGGAAGACGAGAGCGAAGAGGACGAGGAGGGCGCCCGCGAGGGCCGCCGAGCCGAGGACGGCGGCACGGGGAAGATGGCCGGAGGGCCTGAGAACGAGGGCCACCCCGAGCAGGAGCGCGTTCCAGAGAACGCCGGCGGCCGCCAGACGGAGGAACGCCCGCGGCCCCCCGGCCTCTTCGGCGTCCGGCGGGAGGAGCGCGAGGGCGGCGGCGCCGGGGAGGAGGACGCCGAGAACGAAGAACGCCGCGTGGAGGAGGGCCGCTTCGAGAGGCCAGCTCACGCCGCGGCCTCAGTACGCGTTCTTGTGGGTGAACCCCCAGCGAACCGTGAGCCAGAGAATCTTCACGTCGAGGCCGACGCTCCAGTTCTCGATGTAGTAGAGGTCGTACTCGATCCGCTTCGAGAGGCTCGTGTTGCCGCGCCAGCCGTGCACCTGCGCCCAGCCCGTGATGCCCGAGCGGACCCGGTGGCGGAGCATGTACTGCGGGAACTTCTCCTTGAACTCGTGGACGAACTCCGGCCGCTCCGGGCGCGGGCCGACGAGCGACATGTCGCCGAGGAAGACGTTGATCAGCTGGGGGAGCTCGTCGAGAGACGTCTTGCGGAGAAAGGCCCCGACGCGGGTCCGCCGCGGGTCGTTCTCCCGGGCCCACTGCGCGCCGCTCTCCTCCGCATCCACCCGCATCGAGCGGAACTTCAGCATCCGGAAGAGCCGGCCGTCGAGCCCCATTCGCTCCTGCGCGTAGAAGACCGGACCCCGGTCCTCCATCCAGATGGCGAGGGCGATCGCCGGGTAGAGGAGGGCCAGGGCCGTCAGGCCGAGTCCGGAGAGGACGACGTCCATGCTGCGCTTGACGAGGGAGTTCCACCCCTCGAGCGGCACCTGCGTCAGGTTGATGACGGGGAGACCGTCGAAGTCCTCCACACCCGCCTTGAAGGTGACGAACTGGAAGACGTCGGGAACGAATCGGATGTCGATCATCTCGTTTCCGACGTCCTGGAGGATCCGCATCATCGTCCGGTGGGCCTCGACGGGGAGAGCGAGAAAGACCGTGTCGACGTCGTGGCGCCCGAGCAAATCGCGGACTTCGCGGGTCGTTCCGACGACGGGAAGACCGCGGTAGTCGACCGCGCGCTTGACGGGGTCGTCGTCGGCGAACCCGATCGGCTTGAGACCGGTGGCAGGGTGGTCGAGCAGCTTGTCGGCCAGCGCCTTCCCGGCGTCACCGGCGCCGACGATGAGGGCGCGGCGGACGCCGACGCCGGAGGCCCAGACGATCTCGAGATACCGGTGGATGCCGAAGCGGACGGCGCCGACGAAGAGGATGTCGAGGACGAGGAAGACGACGAGGAGCGGCCGGTTGAAGCTGAACGTCCTCCAGAACGAGAGGAGGCCGACGAGGAGGATCGTGCCCAGCGCCACGGCCACGACGACGGCGAGGGCCTCGTCGATGATCGAGCGGTCGCGCCGGATCTGGTAGAGCCGGTGGAAGTAGAAGACGACCGGCCAGAGGAGGGCGATGACCGGCAGCAGGACCGCGTAGTCCTCGAAGGACTGCGGGCCCTTCGGGGTCGGCCAGACCGATTCGAAGCGGACCAGATAGGCCGCTGCCAGAGCCGCCCAGGAGGCGAGGACATCGGCGATGAGGAAGACCGCCTGAAGACGGCGCGTCTGACGTCGGATCATCTAAGCCTTTTCGACTCCGGCCAATAAAATCAGGGGTTTCGTGAGTTTCTAGCCCAAGAAGAACGCCGTTGCTCCAAATCGTTACCCGGCGGACGGCGGGCGGAGAGGTTCACCGAGAGGAGAGTTTCCCACCAAGAGTGGAATTCCGCGAGGGAGTGTCGGTGACTGGGGGAACCCACAGGGAGATACGAAGAATGGAAACAGGTGGTGTTCCCTATCGGCCGGGACTCCGGCGGACGGCCGCTGGAGCAGCTGATCCACGGTCGGGGGAATGTCCCGACCACCCCGGAAGGACTCGCCCCAGGGCGGCCCTGAAGCGAAGGGGACGGGGGGGGCCGGTCGGGCAGCCCGAAGGTCGGCCTGAGCGGACGGTGAGCGTCCGTTTGCGAGTCTACGATTCCCTCATGGCCAGCGGAGCCGGCGTCGCCAGTCCTGCCCCGAACCCGAACGGCCGGTTCGTGGAAGGCGCGGAGAACTACTTCTGCCTGTACTGCCGGAGCTACGCCTCGGTCCCGCCAGGTGAGGATCTCCGCGAGTGTCCGACGCCTGGCTGCACGCGGCCGACATGCTTCGGCCAGTTCTCCCGGTTGCCGCGTCCGCGCTCCCTGAACGCCTCGGCTGCTCACCGGAGTAGCTCCTTCCGGTCCGGGTGCGGCATCGTTAACGCGAAAGAACATCCACGGCGCTAACCCGTCCCGGATTCCGACGCGATGGCTCGGGTATATGCTGGCGATAGAACCTCGCTTGCGTCGCCCGGGGCGCCATCCGATACCCGGTTCCTTCCGGGTCGAGGGCCGAAATAGAGTCAGAGAGGCTCATCGGGAGGAACAGATGAAGGTTCGAGTCGGACCGTTGGTCTCGCTCTTTTTCGCCGCGTTGCTCATGATGCCTGCCATTGGTGTCGCCGAAGAGCGGGGTGCATTCCGGGGCAACGCCATTCCTGTGGAGGTGAGCCCCTCGCCGGAGCCGGACACTTATGGCCTGACAAGCCAGACAGCACTGTTCGTCGGGTCGTTCATGTTTGAGGGATATCTTCAGACGACCACGATTCAGGCCGGCACTGGCGCCGAGCGGTATATCACCTCTGGATTTCCAGCAAACTTTGCCATCGCGCACCCGTTTTTGCCAAACGGCGCTCTGGTCGAGAAGATCGAGCTGCGTGCGTGTGACTCCTCTGCTACGGATGCTGTGTTGTTATTCTTTCTGTCCTGCGACTATTCCGGCCACATCTGCAGTAGCGCCGGCATCGTGACAACCGGCTCCGCCGCGACCCCTGGCTGCGGCAACTTCCCACTCACGCTCGCGAGCCCCGTTCAGGTCAACAACCAGAATCCGCTTGCTGTTCAGATCCAGACGGGAACCACGAGCGCCACGACGTTCACCGGGGTGACGCTCTACTACCGGCTCCAGGTCTCGCCGGCTCCGGCCGTGGCGACCTTCACTGACGTTCCGACGAGCTACTGGGCTTTCCAGTACATCGAGGCGCTGAAAGCTTCGGGAATCACCCAGGGCGTCACGCCCACGACGTACGAACCGGAGTCCAACGTGACCCGCGCCCAGATGGCCGTCTTCCTGGCGAAGGCGCTCGGACTGCACTGGCCGAACTGATCTTTCCTTCGTCTCGTTCCGCTCGCCGCTGAACGCTCTGGTTGGGGGGCGTGTCGAGCGGACGAGTTTTGTGCTTCCCGAACTCCGACGGGCCTGGCCGGGCCGTATTCAGTCTCGTCGGATCAGGCGAATCCGGCCTGCGGGATTCTACGGCCGAAGGCTTCGGAGCGTCGGGCCGCCGCCTCGGCGAGGTCGGGGCGGCCGGCGCCCCGGAGAGCGCAGTCGAGCGCCCGGGAGAACTCCTCGCGAAACCGCTCGCGGGAGAAGCGGGCGGCGTTCCCGACGGCGTCCCGGGCGTCCAGTCGGAGTTGCCGGAGCCGCTCGATCCCCGCGACCAGCCCGTCCGGCCCCGGCTCCGCGTAGAGGACGCCCGTGCGGCCGTCCGCGACGGTCTCCGTCGCGCCTCCCCGTCCGAGCGCGACGACGGGCGTGCCGCAGGCCTGAGCTTCGACGGGGACGATCCCGAAATCCTCCTCTCCCGGCATCAGGACGGCCTCGGCCGAGCGGTAGAGATTGCGAAGGCCTTCGTCTCCCGGAGTGCCGGCAAAACGGATCGTCTCACCGGCGAGGCGCTTCAGCCGGCGCTCCTCGGGCCCGAACCCGGCGATCGTCAGTGACCACCGGTTCCGGTTCGCGGCCTCGATGGCGTCATCGAGCCGCTTGTAAGGAGCGAGGGCCGAGACGATGAGGAAGCCTTTCCGCGGCGCGGGCGGTCCCGGCGCATAGAAGGCGGTGTCCGCCGGCGGGAAGACGACCGCCGCGTCCCGCCCGTAAAGGCGGCGGATTCGTCCGCGGACGTTCTCCGAGTTGGCGAGGAAGGCGTCCACCCGGCCGGCGGCTCTTACATCCCAGGCGGCGAGCGGGAGTCGGGCGGCCCGACCCAGGGCACGGGCCCGGCCCGACCTCGCCCGGAAGTAGTCGTCGAACTGGTCGTGAAGGTACCGGACCGGGGTGTGGCAGTAGCAGACGTGGACGGCGCCGGACCCTTTCTTCGCGTTCTTGGCGACGCAGTGCGACGAGGAGATCACGAGGTCATGGCCCTCGAGATTCCAGCTCTCGGCGGCCGGGAAGAAGAGGGGTAGCAGCCTGCGGTAGTCCCTCGCGGGAGAGACGAGCCGCTGGAGGAAGGTCGTGCGGATCTCGAGCCGTTCGATCTCTCCGGGGACCGTGCCCGGGAAATGAAAGAGGGTGTAGAGCGTGGCGTCCGGGAAGAGGAGCGCCAGCTCGCGCAGGACCTTCTCTCCGCCGCGCGTCCCCGTCAGCCAGTCGTGCACGAGGGCGACCTTCATTGGCCGAGGACCTCCCGGTAGACGGTCGAGGTCCGCTCGGCCGCCCGGTCCCACGTGAACGCGGCGGCGTGCGCGAGGCCCGCGTCCCGGAGCCGCTCCCGTGCCGCCCGGTCGCTGAGAAGCCCGCCCACCGCCCGGGCGATCGACTCCGGGGCGTGGGGGTCGAAGAAGACCGCCTCGCCCCCCGCCGCCTCGCGGAGCGCCGAAAGGTCCGAGCACGCCACGGGAGTTCCGGCGGCCTGCGCCTCGAGGACAGGAAGCCCGAACCCCTCGGCAAAGGACGGGAGGACGAGCACCTCGGCCCCGGCGACGAGCGAGGGAAGCTCGGCGTCCGGCACCCATCCGAGGGCTTCGATGCCCGGGCCCACGCGCCGCCCGCGCGGGACGCCGGCCAGAAGCAGACGGAGCCCGGGGTGCGCCGCGCGGAGGATCGCAAGCGCCGAGACGAGGCCGTCGAGGTTCTTGTGAGGCTTGTCGTTTCCGAGGAACAGGAGGAACGGGGCGCCTCCGGCGGCGGGCCTCGCCCCGCGAAACTCCGGCCCCACGCCGTTCGGAATGACGACCAGCTTCGCGGCGGCCGCCGGATGCACCCGGGCCACCTCCTCGCGCACCGCTTCGGAAACCGTGATGATCCGGGACGAGAGCCTCGCGGCGCGCCCGACCATCCAGGTTGCGTAGGCCCGCTTCGGCAGGGAAGCGTGCTCGGGGCGCGAGAGGTGCATCAGGTCGTGGATCGTGACGACGGTCGCACGGGGCGGGAAGAACGGGACGACGTAGTGCGGGGCGTGGAAGAGGTCCGGTCTCACGCGCCCGATGGCGCCCCGGACGGCGACGAGCTCTCCGGCCGTGTAGTGACCGGCGCCGGAGACGATCGGGGTCACGCCGTCGGGAAGAAGCCCGTCATCGTCCGGCCGAACGACCGCCGAGAGCCGGAACTCCCCGCGCCGCGCGAGGGCGCCGAGGAGTCCGAGAACGTAGCGGCCGATCCCGAAGTCGCGCGCTTTCCGGGCGTCCAGGAGGACGTGGGTCACCGGATCGCCTCCTCGCAGAGGTCCCGGAGCCGGGCGGCGGACGCCTGCCACGTGAACGCCTTCGCCCGTTCGATCCCGCGGGCCCGGGCTTCGGCCCGCCACGCCTCGTCGTCGTTCGCGCGCCGGAGGGCGGCGACGATCTCCGGGACGCTCTCCGGGTCCGGCAGGAGGCCGGCGTCGCCGATGACCTCGGGGAGGGAGGACGAGGAGGAGCCGACGACGGGAGTTCCGAGCGCCATCGCTTCGAGCGGCGGCAGGCCGAAACCCTCGTAGAGGCTCGGGTAGGCAAGCAGGCGCGCCCGGCGGATCAGCCGCGCGCTCTCGATGTCGGCCGTCCACCCGAGCCGGCGGATCCGGACGGCATGCCGCGAGCGAGCGAGTGCGTCCGTGAATCCCGGGAGGCCCCACCCCTCGCCGCCGGCGAGAAGGAGGTCCGGGAAGTCGGGAGACCGGTCCCAGATGTTCTCCATCGCCGCCACGAGGCGCGGCAGGTTCTTCCGGGGCTCGAGTGTTCCGAGGAAGAGGACGTAGGGACGCCCGTCGTTCGGCGCCGGGCCGCCCGGATCCTCGGGAGCCGGAGTGAGGCCGTTCGGGACGACGAACGTCTTCCCGGCGGCATCGGGAAAGAGGCGAAGAAGGTCGTCCCGGGTGGCCGCGGAGACCGTCGCGAGCTTCCGGGCGCGCCGGACGGTGCCGGCGAAGAAGGGGACGAAGCCGAGACGGTTCTTCCGGGAATGCCAGCCCGGGAACAGAAGGGGCGTCAGGTCGTGGACGAGCGCGACGGAGGGAAACGAGGACGCGACCGGAACGATGGCGAGCGTGCCGAGAAGGACGTCGCTTCCGGCCCGACGCGCCGCGCCCGCGGCGACGGTCTGCAGCCAGAGCGTCCCGGGCAGGGGCGGCCCCGTCCGGACCGCGAACGCCGCGTCTCCTGCGAGGGAATGCGGTATGTGGACCCGTCTTGGCGACAGGAGGACGAAGTCGTCGTCGGGGAAGGAGCGCCGCCACGCCGGGAGGAGCCCTCCAAGGACCCGTCCGGCGCCCGTCGGACGCTCCTCGAACGGGCGTGCGTCGACGGCGATTCGCATTCGCCGGCATTATTCCCTATACTTCGCGGCCCGCCTCGTGGAGGGCCGGATCCATGGATCTCGATCTCGAGAAGGCTCTCGACGAGCCCCTAGATCTTTCTCAGCAGTTCGACTTTACGGGCGAAAGACTCGGACGCGACGAGCTTCTCTCCGTCTCACCGGTTCACTTTGCCGGCCGGCTCCGGCGCGCCGAGCCGGGGTTCGTTCTCGAGGGTCGCCTCGAGTTCGAGGGGACGGTCTCCTGCGCTCGCTGCCTGAAGCCGGTTGCGTTCCGGCGCGCGGGCCCGGTGTCGTGGGTCTTCGCCCCGGCGCACGAGCGGTATCAGCCGGCGGCTTCGGGAGACGAGGAGGTGGAGCTCCAGGCGACGGATCTCGACATCGTCTTCTACGACGATTTCACGGTCCCCTTCGACCCTTTCATCGAGGAGCAGGTGCAGCTCGAGATACCGATGCGCGCCCTCTGCCGGGAAGACTGCCGGGGGCTCTGCCCCATGTGCGGGTCCGACCGGAACGTCGCCCCCTGTGACTGCGCCCCGCCGACCGACGACCGCTGGACCGCCCTGAAAGCGCTCCGGCCCAAAGATTCCGACACCTGAGCCAGGAGAGTTCCGATGCCGAATCCGAAACACCGACACAGCAAGACGCGCCGCGACCTGCGTCGCGCGCACGACTTCATCAAGCCGAAGCAGACCTCGGTCTGCCCGAAGTGCGGCACCGCCAAGCTGCCTCACCGCGTCTGTCCCTCCTGCGGCTTCTACAAGGGGCGCGAGGTGATGGCGGGGACCGAGTCGGAGTAACGGAAGACAGGGCGGTCCGCCGCTCATGACGATCGCCGTCGACGCGATGGGCGGCGACCACGCGCCCCGCGCCGTCGTCGAGGGCGCGGTCGCCGCCGCCGTGGAACTGGGGCTCGACACCCTCCTCGTCGGCCGCCGGCGAGAGATCGAATCGGAGCTCCGCCGCCTCTCCTATACCGGCAACCGCATCTCCCTCGTGGAGGCTGACGAGGTCGTCGCTTTCGACGAGCCCTCCATCACCCCGATCCGGAAGAAGCGCCGGGCCTCGGTCCGCGTCGCGGCCGAGTGCGTCCAGAGCGGCCGGGCCCGCGGAATGTTCACCGCCGGGCACACGGGCGCCGCCATGGTCGTCGCGAAGATGATCATGGGAGTCCTCGACGGGATCGACCGGCCGGCCTTGGCGGCCGTCCTGCCCGGACTCGGGCGCAAGCGCGTCCTCCTCGACGTCGGCGCGAACGTCAGCTGCCGCCCCGAGCACTACCGCGAGTTCGCCCTCATGGGTCACTTCTACGCGCAGGAGGCCCTCGGGATCGCGAAGCCGAAGATCGGCCTGATGTCGGTGGGCGAAGAAGAGGGGAAGGGGACCGACACCACGCGGGAGGTCTTCGGCCTCCTGAAGGCCTCCGGCCTCCAGTTCGTCGGGAACGTCGAGGGGCGGGACGTCTACTCGGGCGACGTCGACGTCATCGTGACGGACGGGTTCACGGGCAACGTGATCCTCAAGGTCTCCGAAAGCCTCGCCCACATGGTCGAAGAGGCTCTCAAGCAGGAGATCACCCGGAGCCTCCAGGCCTCGATGGGCTACCTGCTCTCGAAGGACGCCTTCCGTTCCTTCAAGAAACGCCTCGACTACAGCGAAGTCGGCGGCGCGCCGCTTCTGGGCGTGAACGGCGCCTGCCTCATCGGACACGGGCGCTCGACGGCGAAGGCGGTCCGGAACGCCATCCGCGCCGCGCACGACTTCGCGGCGCACGGGATTCCGGAGAAGATCCGGGTCAAGGCGCTCGAGTTCGCGCCCGGGCCGCTCAGCCGCTAACATTCCGGGCTTCGGGTCAAGGGGGGACCGATGTTTCATGCCACGATCGCGGGTACCGGCGCGGCCGTTCCCGCGCGAATCCTGACGAACGCCGACCTCGCGAAGATGGTCGACACGAACGACGAGTGGATCACGACCCGGACGGGGATCCGCGAGCGGCGGATGGCGGGGGAGGGAGACGTCCTCTCGGACTTCGCCGTCGCGGCTTCGAAGAAGGCGCTTGAGGCGGCGGAGGTCCTTCCCCGCGAGCTCGATGCCGTCATCCTCGCCACCGTCTCCCCCGACCAGCTCGTTCCGTCCGCGGCGTGCCTCGTGCAGCAGAAGCTCGGGGCGAAGAAGGCCGCGGCGTGGGACCAGAACGCCGGGTGCTCCGGCTGGCTCTACGGCCTCCACGTGGCCGACGGCCTCATCCAGTCGGCCAAGGCGAAGAACATACTGCTCGTCGGCGCCGAGTTCCTGACGCGCTTCACCGACTACTCCGACCGTGCGACCTGCATCCTGTTCGGCGACGGCGCCGGGGCGACCGTCCTCAAGGCAACGAAGGCCGACCACGGCGTCCTCGCCACGACGATCCGCTGCGACGGCGAAGGGGCGCAGTTCATCTCGATGCCCGGCGGCGGGTCGAGCTTCCCGCCGTCGAGGCCGGAGACGCTGGAAGGCCGCCTCCCGTTCATCAAGATGATGGGGGGCGAGACCTTCAAGACGGGCGTCCGCGCCATGACGGAGGTCTGCCGCGAGGTCCTGAACGAGAGCGGCTTTGTGGCCGCCGACGTCCAGTGGCTGATCCCCCACCAGGCCAACGACCGGATCATCCGGGCGGTCGGCGAACGGCTGGAGATCCCTCCGGACCGCTGTGTCGTCAACATCTCCCGTTACGGGAACACCAGCTCGGCCTCCATCCCGATCGCGCTCGACGAATACGTCCGGGAGAAGCGGATCAAGCGGGGCGACCTGATCCTCTTCGTCGCGTTCGGCGCCGGCCTGACGTGGGGCGCCGCGCTCGTCCGATGGTGACGGGGGTCGCGCTCCTCTTCCCCGGGCAGGGGTCGCAGTTCGCCGGGATGGGGAAGGACCTCGCTGAGCGCCATCCGGAGGCCCGGGCCGTGTACGAACGGGCCGACGCCGCGCTCGCATCGCTCGGCCTGTGGGTCTCGCGGGTCTCTTTCGAGGGGACGGACGAGGACCTGCGGCAGACGGCGGTGACGCAGCCGGCGATTCTGACCCATTCGATCGCGGTGTGGGAGATCCTGAAAGCGCGGGGCGTCGCGGTGTCGGTGACGGCCGGGCACTCGCTCGGCGAGTACTCGGCGCTCGTGGCGGCCGGCGCGCTGACGCTGGAGGACGCCGTCGTTCTGGTCCGGCGCCGGGGTCTCTTCATGCAGGAGGCGGTGCCGGCCGGCGAGGGCGCCATGTCGGCCGTGATCGGCCTCGCTCCGGAGGAGGTGGCCGCAGCGTGCGCCGAGGCCGCCGCGGCCGCGGGAGGGACGTGCGCCCCGGCGAACTACAACTCGCCCGAGCAGACCGTCATCGCGGGGACTTCCGGCGCCGTCGCGAAGGCCGCGGAGATCCTGAAGGCGAGGGGAGCCAGGCGGGTCCTCCCGCTCCCCGTCTCCGCGCCTTTCCACTGCGCCCTGATGAGGCCGGCCGAGGAGAAGCTCTCGCCGTTCCTCGACGCAACGAGATTCTCGTCCCCGGCCTTCCCGGTCGTGACGAACGTCGACGCGGTGCCGACCGCCGATCCGGCAGCGGCACGCGAGGCCCTGAAACGTCAGGTCTGCTCGCCGGTCCGGTGGGTCGAAACGGTCCGGCTCCTCTCGGGAGTCGCCCCGGAGGCGATCGAATGCGGACCGGGAGCGGTGCTCGCCGGTCTCGCAAGGCGGATCGCCAAGGACTGGCGCGTGACGCCGACGTCGGACGCCGCGGGCCTCGAGAAGCTGCCGGTCGCGTGAAGAGGCCGGTCGCCACGAACGCGACGAGGGTGCTCGACGAGAGGGGCGTCCGGTACGACGTGCTGACCTTCGCCGCCTCGGAGTTCACGGCCGAGGAGGCGTGCGAGAAGCTCTCCCTTCCGCCGGAAGAGGTCTTCAAGACGCTCGTCGCCAAGGGGGACCGGACGGGTCCTCTCGCGGCCGTCGTCCCGACGCCGGTCCGGCTTTCGCTGAAGAAGCTGGCCCGTGCCTCGGGCAACCGGACGGTGGCGCTCGTGTCCGTCCCGGAGATGGAGCGGCTCACCGGCTACGTGAAGGGGGGGTGCTCGCCGTTCGGAATGAGGCGGCCGCTTCCGCTCTTCGTCCACGAGACGGCCTCGGGACTCGCCCGGCTCGTCTGCTCGGCGGGGCAACGCGGGGTGCAGGTCGCGCTTGGCGGGGAGGAGTTCCTTCGCGCGTCCGGGGCGACACCGACCGACCTCGCCGAGGATTGAGGCGCAGGGCGGCCTGATATCGTCGCGCCGTTCCGGAGGACCGACATGGCTTTTTCGATTCTGCTGGACGGAAAGATCGCCCTCGTCACGGGCGGCTCGCAGGGGATCGGCGAGGCGATCTCGAAGCGTCTCGGAGCGGCCGGCGCGCACGTCGCCGTCGCGGCCCGGACCGAGGAGAAGGCCCGCGCCGTGGCCGAGGCCATCTCGGCGGCCGGCGGCTCGGCCGAAGCGCTCCGGATGGACGTGGCTGAGCCGGCCTCGGTCACGGCCGGCGTGAAGGCCCTCGTCGAGAGGCACGGGAAGCTCGACATTCTCGTCAACAACGCCGGCGTGACGGACGACGGGCTGATCCTCCGGATGGGGAAGGACGCCTGGGACCGCGTTCTTGCGACGGACCTGACCGGCGTCTTCCTCGCGTCGCAGGAGGCCGCCAAGGCGATGGTCCGTAAGAAGGTCGCCGGCCGGATCGTCAACATCACCTCGGTGGTGGGCCTCATGGGGAACGCCGGCCAGACGAACTACGCGGCTGCGAAGGCGGGGGTCGTCGGCTTCACGAAGGCCCTGGCGCGCGAGATCGGCTCGCGGGGGATCACCGTCAACGCGGTGGCCCCGGGGTACATCGCCACGGCGATGACGGACGTCCTCTCTCCCGAGGCGAAGGAAGCGTTGATCCGGCAGATCGTCCTCGGCCGCCTCGGGACGCCGCAGGACGTGGCCGACGCGGTCCTCTACCTGGCGTCGGATCTCGGCGCGTACGTCACGGGTACATGCCTCAACGTGAGCGGCGGGCTATACATCGGGTAGACTCGCCGCCGGACTGGTGAAAAACGCCGGAGTGGCGGTCCCCGCGAATGGCCCGCCCCGGATTCTGAACGGAGGAGTCTGATGTCGAACTCGGTTGAAGAGAAGGTCAAGGGCATCATCGTAGAGCAGCTGGGCGTTCAGGCCGAGGAGGTAAAGCCCGACGCCTCCTTCGTCGATGACCTCGGCGCCGATTCCCTCGACACGGTCGAGCTCGTCATGGCGTTCGAGGAAGCGTTCGGCATCGAGATCCCCGACGAGGACGCCGAGAAGATCCAGAAGGTCAAGGACGCGATCGCCTACATCGAGAGCAAGGCGAAGTCGGCCTGAACCGTTCGCCCCGATGTCCCCTCCTCTTCTCGACGGCCGCGGCCGACGGCGGGTCGCCGTCACCGGCATCGGCCTCGTCTCCCCGATCGGCCTGACCGCCCGCGAGACGTGGGACAGCCTCCTCGCGGGCCGCTCGGGCGCGGGGCCCATCACGCGCTTCGACGCGGCGGACTATGCCTGTCGCATCGCGGCGGAAGTGAAGGGGTTCGTTCCGGAGAAGTTCTTCGAGAAGAAGGAAGTCAAGAAGTTTGACACCTTCGTCCACTACGCCGTCGCGGCGGCGAAGGAGGCCCTCGCCGACTCCGGTGTCGTGATCGACGAGTCGAACGCGGAAAGCGTCGGTGTCTGCATCGGCGCCGGCATCGGCGGCCTTCCCCTGATCGAGGAGATGAAAGTCACTGTCCTCGAGAAGGGGCCCCGCCGCATCAGCCCGTTCTTCATCCCGGGCCTCATCGTCAACATGCCGGCCGGGCTCATCTCGATCATGACGGGCGCCAAGGGGCCCAACACGGCCGTCGCGACCGCCTGCGCCACCTCGGCGCACGCCATCGGCGACGCCGCGAACATCATCCGGAGGGGCGACGCGGACGTCATGATCGCGGGGGGCACCGAGTCCGTCGTCGTGCCGCTCGCCATCGGTGGCTTCGCGGCGATGCGGGCGCTCTCGACGCGGAACGACGACCCCGCGGCGGCCTCCCGCCCGTGGGACCGGGACCGGGACGGTTTCGTCCTCGGCGAGGGTGCCGGGGTTCTCGTCCTCGAGGAGATGGGCGGGGCGGTCGCTCGCGGCGCCCCGATCTACGCCGAGGTCGCCGGGTACGGGATGTCGGGCGACGCGTACCATATTTCCGCCCCCTCGGAGGACGGCGACGGCCCCTTCCGCGTCATGCGGAACGCCCTCCGGGACGCGGATCTCCCCCCCGAGTCGGTCGATTACATCAACGCGCACGGCACCTCCACGCCGCACGGCGACAAGATCGAGACGATTGCGCTCAAGCGCGCCTTCGGTGAGCACGCCCGGAAGCTCGCGGTCTCCTCCACGAAGTCGATGACCGGGCACCTCCTCGGGGCCGCCGGGGGCCTCGAGGCGGGGATCACCGCTCTTGCGATCCGCCACGGCGTCATTCCGCCGACGATCAACTACACGACGCCCGACCCGGAGTGCGACCTCGACTACACGCCGAACGTCGCCCGCCAGCGAGCCGTGAACGTCGCGCTGACGAACTCGTTCGGCTTCGGAGGCACGAACGCGTGCCTCCTGCTGAAGAAGGTCTGAGCGACCCCCGGCCCGGGCGCCTGCGCGCCCGCCTCCAGGGCTTCCTCCTCGTCGCGCTCGCGGCGCAGGTCGCCATCCTCGCCGCCCAGGAGACGGGCTTTTTCTCACAGCTTCTCGCCGTCCCGTCGCGCCTCGGCGCGGCCGCCTCCGCGGCTCCGGGGAGCTCGGTGCCCCTCCTCCTCGGGGTGCTGGTGGTTTCGCTCCTCTGGGCGCGCCGCTTCGGGAGCGGTTCCTTCGCCGGGCGTCTCGGCGGTGCCGGCCTCGCGCAGATGGCACTCCTCGGTCTCGTTTCCGTCGGAGTGGCGCTCGCGACGGGGCGATTCGTTCCGGCGGCCGGCGCCGTGGCTCTCGTTCTCTCGGGAGCGGCGGCCCTCGGGGCCGGGCGAGGGCGGGAGGCGCCGGCGGCGGCGAGAGTCCGCCACTCTCCCTGGGACGCGCTTTCCGCGGTCGTCGTCGCGACCCTCTTCGTGCCGGCGTTCTTTCCCTACATCCACTTCGACGCGAAGGCGATCTGGGCCTGCCGCGCCTTCGGGATGCCGTCCGGGTTCTTCGAGGCCCTGGCGAGCTGCTGGCAGCCGAACTATCCGCCCCTCTTCTCGACCCTCCTCGCACTCGGCGTCTCCGACCCGCTCTTCGAGGGGCGTCTCTCGTCCGTCCTCGTCGTCCTCTTCTTCGCCTTGTTTCTCCGGGACCGCCTCGAACGGCTCTGGCCCGAGGCGGCCGCGCCGGCGCTTCTCTTCGTCCTCGCCACCGTTCACGTCTGGCAGGGCGCGGCGATGTACTACGCGAACGTACCGCTGATGGCCTTCCTTTCCGGGGGACTTCTCCTCGCTCTCGGTCTACCGGCGGGGGGGCGCGCCGCGACGGCGTCGGAGACCGACCGCGTCTGGGGGGCTCTCTGCCTCGCCGCGGCGGTTCTCGTCCGGCCGGACGGGATCTACTACCTCGCGGCGGCCTCGCTGGCCCTTCTTCTCGCACGCATTCCGGGCGGCCCGCGTCTTCCTCTCCTCCCGCTCGGCGCAGCAGCGGCCTCCTATGCGGCGTGGCTTCTCCGTCCGGGCTGGCTCAAGTCGATGGGGAGCTTTCTCGAGGGCTCGTCGGACGGCTGGCGCGCTCTCGCCCCGGGTCCCGCCCAGGCGGCGGGCGTCGTCCTGTCGGAATTTGTCTCCTCGTGGCAGGGACAATGGCTGTCGCACAAGGGGCTCGGGGCGACTCTCTATGCCGTCGTCGCCGCCGCGGGGACCGACCTCTGGCTCGGCTTCTCCGGAGTTCCGGAGGACCGGAACCTCGAAGCGGAGAAGCGAATCTATGGACTGGTGACGCTCGCCTCGCTCGCTGCGGTCGTGGCCTGCTTCGCGGTCTTCCCGTTCATCTCGGACCCCGTCGCCGCGGTTCAGCCGTACGAGTACACGGACTACCGCCTCTGCTACCGGAACTTCGTCCGCGTCGGCCTTGGACGAATGACGATTCACCTCCTGCCCTTCTACGTCCTCTACGTGCTCGCCGTCCTCCGGCCGCCGTCCGGGCAGATGCCCGCTGCTAACATCGAGAGACTCGCCCGGAGGCCCGATTGAGACACCGCGCTCTGTCCGCCGCGGAGGCGCGCTGAAGAAGACGACGGCCGCCCTTCTCGTGGCTGCCGCGGTGCTGGCCGCCGCCGGGGCCGAGTTCTGGTCGGCGCGGCGGCGCGCGGGCTTCGTCGGGCGGGAAAGCGGCCCCCTCACGCGCCTCATCGACGCGTCGCGAATCGGCGAGCAGACCGCGCTCATCGCGTCGAGGGCTCACCGGGCGGGGAGCCCGGCCAACGCCGACGTGGCCGGGCTCATCGGCGAGAGGCTCCAGCGGGCCGGCCTCAAGGTCTGGAACACCCCGTTCGAGGCGGAGATCTACGAGCCTCTCGCGACGCGGCTCTCGCTCGAAGAGCGCGGGGAGAAGAAGGAATACGACCTGTCCGAGCCGGGCGACGGGGAGCCGGCGTTCCTCGCCTACTCGCCCGACGCCGACCTCGCGGCCCCCGTCGTCTACGGGAACGAAGGGTCGCGTGCCGACTACGAGCTGCTCCGGAAGAAGGGGATCGACGTCCGCGGGAAGCTCGTTCTCGTCCGGGCTCAGGGAATCTGCCGGAGCATGAAGACGGAGATCGCGGGCTCCCTCGGAATCGCGGTCCTCCTCGTCTACCCCGAGCCGCGCGACCAGGGGGCCCCGGCGGCGGCATTTCCCGACGGACCCGGCAC
The DNA here is from genome assembly GCA_963801475.1 of uncultured Acidobacteriota bacterium. Classification (GTDB taxonomy): domain Bacteria; phylum Acidobacteriota; class Thermoanaerobaculia; order UBA5066; family UBA5066; genus DAOMFB01. Next base: position 995,124 of record CAWDEX010000001.1, read on the forward strand.
GCCGCGGTGGGCCGTTCCGCGGGGCACGCTCCTCCGCTTCTACCGGTACCCGGGGGACCCGTCCACGGCGCGGGGGAAGGGGATCGACAACCTCCCGCCGGTGCCGGCGCTGGGCGTCTCGCAGGCCGTGGCGGAGGACCTCCTCTCCCGGATGCGGGGCGTCGCGGCGCCCGAACCGTGGAAGGGAGGGCTGAAGGCCCCGTACGTCCTGGCCGCCGAGGGGCCTCGCGTCCGCGTCGTCGTGAAGGGGCAGATCGTCCGGAAGAGCCTGCGGAACCTCTTCGCGATCCTCCCGGGACGGAGCGGCGACGCGCGCCCTGTGATGCTGGGAAACCACTACGACTCCTGGGAGCGCGGGGCCGTGGACGCCGGCTCCGGCACGGCGGTCGTGCTGGAAGTGGCCGAGGCCCTCGCGAAGCTCCAGGCGGACGGATGGCGTCCGGAAAGGAACATCCTCTTCGCCTTCTGGGACGGCGAGGAGCCCGGGATGTTCGGCTCTGCGAAGTGGGTCGAACAGGCGCTCAGCGACCGGTTTCCGGGGCTCACCGCGTACGTCAACGTCGATTCCGCGGTCCGGGGGGACGAGTTCGCCGGAGACGTCATGCCCGGTCTCCGTGCGCCGCTCGAGAAAGTGCTCGCGTCCGTGAAGGACCCGGCCACGGGCAGGTCGCTTGCCGAAAAGCACGAGCCGTTCCGGCTGCCGGGATTCTCGAGCGATGCCTCGCCCTTCCTCGGCCTGACCGGGACGCCGGTCGCCGAACTTGGCTTCGGCCGGCACTATCCCGTCTACCACACTCGCGCCGACACCGTGGAGTGGATCCGGCGATTCGGCGACCCGGGCTTCGCACGGGCCGGGCTGCTGGCCCGGGTGGTCGCCCTCTACGTCGGGTGGCTGGCCAACGATCCGATCGTTCCCTACCGGTTTTCCGAGGTGTCGGAGGAGAGCCGGAGCCTGCTCCGAGAGCTAGAGAGCCGGGTGGCTTCCTTCGGCGAATGGGCTCCCTTCACCCGCTCCTTCCGCGACGCCCTCGATTCGTACGAGGCGATGGCCCGGCGCTGGGACGGCGACCACCGCCGTCTGGCGAACCTCTCTGTCGGGAAGGCCCGGGAGGTCGCTCCTCTCGTCGAGCGGGCAATGGCCGCGTTCGCCGCGACCGGGAGGGGCCGGCCGGTGGCCTACGGCCGCGGATCGGTCCTGATCGGACCGTCCGATGAGGATCTCTGCGAGGCTCAGGCGCACGGGTCCTTCGTCGACGCCGTCCGCTCGCGCGATTTCGAGGCGATGGGGGCCGAAGCGGAGGAGCGGGCCCGGGCGTTCACCCAGGCACAGCAGCTTCTTCGGGCGGCCGAGTGGATCGCGCTCGGCCGAAGCGTGCCGGACCGCCGGACGCGGAACTGAGTCGGGCGGTGTCCTTCGTCCGGCGAATCGTCCTCGTCGTGGCCGTCCTCGTCGTGGCGGCCGCGCTGTGGCGGGCGGGATTCGGGCGCGATCCGCTGAGGGTGCGCTCCGCGCGTCTCGGCGGGCTCGTCTCCGCGGAGCGGCTCGGCCGCCAGATGGACGCTCTGGATGCGACGCCGCACCGCGCCGGATCGAGCGCCAACGGCGAGGCGGTCGACGCTCTCGCCGGGCGGCTCCGCTCGATCGGGCTCGAGGTCGCGGTCGAGGAGCGTCCGGTCGACCTCCCCGAGCCCGTGCAGTCGTCGCTCGCGCTCGTGGCGCCGGAGCGAGTCGAGTTCGACCTTCGCGAGAAGCCGCTCGGGGGCGAGGCCCTCGCGAAGGCCGCGGAGACCGAGATCCCGTTCCTCGCGTGGGCCCCCGACGCCGACGTCACGGCGCTGCTCGTCTACGGTAACTACGGATCGCGCGAAGACTACGCGCACCTGAAAGGAATCGGCGTCTCTCCGGCCGGGAAGCTCGTCCTCCTTCGCGGGCAGGGGATCTGCCGGAGCCAGAAGGCGCTCTTCGCCGCCGAGGAAGGGGTCGCGGGCCTCCTCCTGTATCCCGATCCACGGGATCAGGGAACCCGGAAGCCCGCGTATCCCGACGGGCCGCACGCGAACGCCTGGACCGTCCAGCGCGGATCGATGCTCGGGTACTTCCTCTACCCGGGCGATCCGGCGGAGGCGGCGGAGAAGGGAATCGAAACGCGGCCCCGCGTGCCGGCGCTCCCGATCTCGGCGGGCGTGGCCGCCGAGCTGTTACGGCGGCTCGAAGGTCCCCCGGCACCGAAGGACGCAACGGGCGGGCTGGACGCCCCGTACCGGCTCGGCCCCGGCCCGGCGGTCGCGCGCCTCGTCTCCCGGCAGCGACTGGAAAGGCGAACTCTGCGGAACCTCACGGCGACGCTGCGGAGCGGACATCCCGACGCCGCGCCCGTCGTCGTCGGCGGACACACCGACGCCTGGGTCTTCGGAACCGTGGATCCGGTGTCGGGGACGGCGTCGGTCGTCGAAGCGGCCGAGGCGGTCGCCGGCCTCGTGAAACGCGGTCTGAGGCTCCGGAGGGACGTCGTCTTCGTCCTCTTCGATGGCGAGGAGTACGGAATGCTCGGCTCCACTTCGTGGGTGGCGTCGCGGCTTCCGGCGCTCGCCGGCGCGGCCGCCTTCGTCTACGTCGACTCCGCCGTCCGGGCGCCGGACTTCACGGCGGACGTCACGCCCGGCCTCCGGAAGCCGCTCGACGACATCCTGTCGATCGTTCGCGACCCCGTCACCGGGAAGGTGCTCGCGGACGTCCGGGGTGCGCACGGCCTTCCCGGCTTCAGCGGCGACACGGCGCCCTTTCAGGGACTCGCCGGCGTGCCGTGCGCCGAGCTCGGCTTCGGGAAGCGGACGTATCCGCTGTACCACTCGATTTACGACGGGCCGGACCTCTTTCGTCGGTTCGTGGATCCCGGGTACCGGTACGAGGCGCTGCTCACCCGGATCCTGGCTCTCTATGTCGCGAGCTTCGCGGAAGACCCCGTCGTGCCGTTCCGCTTCTCCGAGGTGGCCTCGAGCGTCCAGGAGGCCCTCCACGATCTCTCGGACCAGCACCCGGCCTGGCGGGCCTCGCCGGAGAGAAGGCGCCTCGACGAGGCGGCGCGCCGGCTCGGCACGGCGGCCGCGGCTCTCGAGACGAGCGACCCGGGGAAGAACGACCCGTCCCGCTCGGCCGGGATCGAAAAAAGCCTCCTCGTCGCCCGCGCGGCCTTCTTCAGGAGCGATGAGCCCTTCGGCTCGTCCCACCTCCTCGCGGGACCTTCCGAGACGAACGGCTGCGGAGCGGAGGCCCTTCCGCGCCTCGCCCGCGCCCTGCGGAGCGGCGCCGCGGCCCGGATCGAAGCCGAGACGCGGGCGCTCGAGCAGGCGCTCGGAAAGGCGGAAGAGCTGCTCGCCGGGGCGGCGAACGGTTCCGCCTCCCGCTGAGCCGCTTCACCGGAAGTCGTGGCTTGGGACGTCGGGGAGCGAGGGGAGCGGCCAGAAGCGGTCGGCCCGGACGGAGAGGGTGCCGTCGGTCGTCTGGAGCTTTCCCTCGACGACGAGGCCGGGAGAGCCGACGATGAGGGAGCGGTTCTCGCGGAAGAGATCGGGGCGGACGATGGCCTGCACGATGCCGCTCTCGTCCTCGAGCGAGAGGAAGACGAACCCCTTCGCCGTGCCGGGGCGCTGCCTCACGATGACCGCTCCGGCCGCGCGGACGCGCTCCCCGCTCCCGCGCGTCGCGAGCTCGGCGGCCGAGAGGACCCCCTCTTCCTTCAGGCGGTCGCGCAGGTACGAAAGGAGATGCGGCCCGGCCGTCATCCCGGTGGCGTCGTAGTCGGCCTCGGTCTCGGCGAGCGCCGACATCGGCGGGAGCGGTGCGGGGGCGGACGAGGGGGGGAGCGACTCGTAGAGCGGCCCGGCGCGACGGCCGACCTCGGCCACCTGCCACATCGCCTCGCGCCGGGAGAGGCCGAGCGACGAGAGAGCCCCGGCCCACGCGAGCCGGTCCATCTCGTCCGGCCGCAGCGCGCACCGGCGGGAGAGATCGGCCACGTCGGCGAACGACCTCCGGGCGGACTCGCTTTCGATCGCCTTCCCGGCTTTCTCCGACAGGCCTTTCAGAAACCTCAAGCCCAGGCGAACAGCCAGCGACGAAGGATTCGAGATCCCCTGCGGGCGGCCGGTGTCAAGGGTCTTCGACCGCCCTGCGGCGTGCGGAGCACGCCCTTGACACCGGCCGCCCGGGAGCACCTTTTCTTCTATCGGCGGCTGCTTCAGCAGCCGCCGCATATCAGAAAAACTCTCTTCGTCCCCCGTCTTTCTTCTCTCTATGTTCTCCAGCCGGCATTCCCATCCCGAGAAGCCGGCGTCGATCGGCAGGACCGTGACGCCGTGCCGCTCGGCGTCCTTCAGGAGCGTCGCGGGGTGGTAGAAGCCCATCGGCCAGGCGTTCAGGAGCCCCGCGAGGAAGGCGGCCGGGTGGTGGGCGCGCAGCCACGCGCTCGCGTAGGCGATGAGGGCGAAGCTGGCCGCGTGCGACTCGGGGAAGCCGTAGAGGGCGAAGGAGGTGATCGACTTCACGATCTGCTCCTGCGCCTCGCCCGTGATGCCGCGCGCCGCCATCCCGTCGCGGAGCCGCTTCTCGATGACGGCCATCCGCTCGGCCGAGCGCTTGAAGCCCATGGCGCGGCGCAGCTCCTCGGCCTCGCCGCCGGTGAAGCCGGCGGCGACCATGGCGATCCGGAGGAGCTGCTCCTGGAAGAGCGGGACGCCGAGGGTCCTCTTCAGGATCGGCTCGAGCGAGGGATGCGGATAGGCGACCGGCGCGCGCCCCTGTCGCCGGTCGAAGAAGGGGTGGACCATCCCGCCGACGATCGGCCCGGGGCGGATGATGGCGACCTGGATGACGAGGTCGTAGAAACAGAACGGTGCGTTCCGCGGAAGGGACGCCATCTGCGCGCGGCTCTCGACCTGGAAGACGCCGACGGTGTCGGCCTCGTTCAGCATCCGGTAGACGGCCGGGTCGTCGGGCGGAAGGTGCGCGAGGTCGACGTCCACCCCCTCGTGCGCCCGGATCATCGGGACCATCCGCTCGATCGCGCTGAGCATCCCGAGGCCGAGGAGGTCCACCTTCACGATGCCGAGGTCGGCGCAGTCGTCCTTGTCCCACTGGATGACGACGCGCCCCTCCATGGCGGCGGGCTCGAGCGGGACGACCTCGTCCAGCCGTCCCTGCGCCACGACGATTCCCCCCGAGTGCTGCCCGAGGTGGCGCGGCAGGTTCTGGACGCTCGCGAAGAGCCGCGCGAAGTGCCCCACGCGCGGGTCGTCCGGGTCGAAGCCGACTGTCGCGAGTTCCTTGAGTACGGCACGGGCCCGGGGAGGCGCGGGGGGACGGCGGGGTTGGGGCCCCGCCGTCAACCCGGCGGGGACTCTGTCCGGAGAGTCGTCGTCCCCCCCGATGGGCTCCCGGTATTCCCCGAAGCTCCAGCTTCCCAGCGCCTTGGCGAGAAGGTCGACCTGCTCGCCGGAGAATCCGAGGACCTTTGCCATCTCGCGCGCGGCCGAGCGGTCGCGGTACGTGATGACGTTCGCCGTCATCCCGGCGCCGTGGGGGCCGTACCGGCCGTAGACGTACTGGATCACCTTCTCGCGCTGGTCGCCCGACGGGAGATCGAGGTCGATGTCGGGCCACTCGCCCCGCTCCTCGGAGAGGAAGCGCTCGAAGAGGAGCTCCATCTTCACCGGGTCGACGGCCGTGATGGAGAGGGCGTAGCAGACGGCGCTGTTGGCGGCCGAGCCGCGCCCCTGGACGAGGATCTTCTCCCGCTGGCAGAACTGCACGACGTCCCAGACGATGAGGAAGTAGCCCGCGAGGTCGAGCTTCTCGATGAGGGCGAGCTCCTTCTCGAGCTGGGCCTGCGCCCGCCCGGTGAGCGGCCGGAACCGGACGCGCGCCCCCTCCCACGTCACGCGGCGGAGGTACGACGCGGAGGTCTCTCCCGGCGGGATCGGGTAGTCGGGGAAGCGGTAGCCAAGGTCGGCCAGCGTGAAGTCGAGCCGCCCGGCGAGATCGGCCGCGTGCTCGAGCGCCTCGGGCAGGTCGGCGAAGAGGCGCGCCATCTCCGCCGCGCTTTTCAGGTGCCGCTCGCGGTGGGCGTGGAGGCGGGCTCCCGCACCGTCGAGCGTCGTGTGAAACCGGAGGCACGAAAGGGCGTCGAACAGCTCCTTCCCCTCCGGCTTCGCATAGCGGACGCCGTTCGTGGCGAGGAGGGGGAGACGGAGCGCACCCGCGAGGTCGACGAGCGCGCGATTCGCATGCTCCTCCTCGCGGAGGCCGTGGCGCTGAAGCTCCACGTGGACGCGGCCCGGGAAGAGCCCGGCGAGCCTGGACAGGAGCCGCCGCGCGGCGGCAGGGACACGCGAGGCGAGCGCGCGGTGGACCGGGCTCTCCTCGCCGCCGGTCAGGACGTGGAGCCCTTCCGCGTGCGCGGCCACCTGCTCCCACGTGACGAAACCCGCGCCCTTCGGCTTTCCCAGCGCCCCGGCCGAGATGAGCGTGCAGAGGTTGCGATACCCGATCCGACTCTCGGCCAGAAGCGTCAGGCGCGGCGGCGGCGTTCCCGGCGGCGGCGGCGGCGGGACGAGACCCAGGGGGCCCCGCGGCGCTTCGCGCCGTTCTTCGAACGAAAGAGAACCGGGTGCCCGCTGCTCGTCTTCTCTTGTCTTTGCAGAAATGGTCCTCTTTGCAGGCCGATGCTCTCTGCGCAGCCATATCTCGTCGAGCGTCACTTCCGCCCCGACGAGCGCCTTGAGCCCCGCCGCCTTCGCCGCCTTCCAGAAGCGCGGGGCGCCGGAGATGCCGTTCGCGTCGACGAGGGCGACGGCCGGCAGGCCGAGAGCCGCCGCCCGCTCGACGAGGTCTTCCGGAAGCGACGAGCCGTTCAGGAACGAGAAGGCCGACGCGCACCGCAGTTCCGCGTAGCGAGGCCCCCGTGCCGCCGCCGGCGTGAAGCTCCGTTTCCGGAGCCTCTCTTTTCTCGCCCCCGGCGAGACGTACCCGTACGTCCCGCCTGCGACGAAGAGGTCGCGCGAGGGAGGTCCGATCCGCTCCGAACCCTCTCCCATGGGGGTCGGAACGTTAGCCGTAAGTCAGACGTAAGTCAAGAGACGAACGTCAGCGGATCTCGTTCCACCTGAAGCACTTCGTCACGTGGTCATTGACCATCCCGACCGCCTGCATGAAGGCGTACATGATCGTCGAGCCGACGAAGGTGAAGCCGCGTTTCCGGAGGTCCTTCGAGAGGGCGTCGGATTCGGGCGTCGTCGCCGGCAGCTGCCTCATCTCCGCCCGGCGGTTGACTCTCGGCTTCCCGCCGACGAAGCGCCAGACGTAGGCGTCGAAGCTGCCGAGTTCTTCCTGCACTTTCAGGAACGCCTTCGCGTTCGTCACGGCGGCGGCGACCTTCAGGCGATTCCGGACGATGCCGGGATCGGAGAGGAGCGCCGCCTGTTTCCGCGCGCCGTACCGCGCGACCTTCGCCGGGTCGAAGTCGTCGTAGACCTCGCGGTATCGCGCGCGTTTCATCAGGATCGTCTCCCACGAAAGCCCTGCCTGCGCCCCCTCGAGGATCAGGAACTCGAAGAGGACCCGCTCGTCGTGCCGCGGCACGCCCCACTCGGTGTCGTGGTAGGGGATTGAAAGCTCCGTCCGCGCCCATCCGCAGCGGACGAGGGTACGGCCGGTCGGCGTCAGGCGCGCACCTCGAAGAGCTGGTTCGCGAGGAAGACCCGGGCGTCCTCCTCGGAGAAGAAGACGAGCCGGACCTCCCGGGGAAGCTCGTGCCGCGAGAGGAACTCCGCGACGGCTCTCGAGGCGACCGCCGCCGCCTCGTCGCGCGGAAAGCCGAAGACTCCCGTCGAGATCGCGGGGAACGAGACGGTCCCGAGCCCCCTTTCCGCCGCGATCGCGAGGGACTTCGCGTAGCACGAGGCGAGAAGCTCGCCTTCGCGCCCCGCGTGCTGGCCCCAGACCGGCCCCACGGTGTGGATGACGAGTCGCGCCGGGAGCTTTCCTCCGGTCGTCGCGACCGCTTCGCCGGTCGGCAGGCCGTCGGGGAAGAGCGTTCGCCGAAGTTGGCGGCAGGCCTCCAGAAGTGACGGCCCGGCGGCACGGTGGATCGCGCCGTCGACGCCGCCGCCGCCGAGAAGCGAGGCGTTCGCCGCGTTGACGATCGCGTCTCCGTCCTCGTGCGTCAGATCTCCCACGCGGACGGCGACCCGGCCCGAGAGGAACTCTGCGACCGTCCGCGGCCCCGTCACGAGCGGGCGCTCCGCTTACACCTTCAGGGCGTACTTTCCGGTGGCCGTGAGGAGGAAGCCTCCGAAGACCGTCGAGAGGACGAGGACGAACCAGATCGAGGCGACGCTCCCCGCCGGGCCGAAGGCTCCGAACGCGGGGAGGACGAGGAAGATCGCGGCGGCACCGGCGAGGGCGAGGAGGACGCCTCCCACGGCGTGGAGGACGGACGGGAGGCTGTCTCGCTCGACCCCGAGAGCGATCAGCACGACGCCCGCGAGGACGCCGAACGGAAAGAGGAGCCACGTCCCGATCCGCGGCGTGAAGCCGAGCGCGGGAAACGGGCCGAGGATGAGGACGGCGCCCGCGAGGGTCGCGGCGACGAGGAGAAGAAGGCCGGCCAGCTTCAGCATCGGCGCACCTCCCGAAGCCTCCCGATTATCCGCCCGTTACTTCGCCGGCGCGGCCTTCGGCTTCTGGCGCGTCAGCTTCAGCTCGAAGATGGGCACGATCTCGCCCCCGGGGAGCTTCTCCTCCCAGACCTCGAAGTAATGGTCGTCGTCGGCCTTCGAGATCCGGAGGCGAACGTCCACCCCGTCGCCGAAGAGGAGGATCGCCCCCTCGAAGGCGATCCGTCCGTCCTGGAACCCGCCCGTCGCGATCATCGGGCGGGCGAGGCCTCCACCCCAGCTGCTGAGGAAGATGCGCGCGAGCTTCCGCGAGTAAGCGTCCTCGGTGATGAGCGAGACCGCCTTCAGCTCGCCGATGTCGTCGATCGAGGCCAGACACCAGCCCTTCAGCTCGATTCGCGTCTGCCGGGTCCCGGTCTGGATCCGCTCGGGGACGGAGCGCGTCGGGTAGCGACGCGACGTCGCGTCCCACGTGCCGACCATCCACCGGAACGACTCGATCCCCCCGGGAGGCGTTTCGGCCAGCTTCCCCAGGGCAGGGTTCTTCTCGACCTTCCGGGCGAACCGCTCGAAGAGCGTCGGGTGGTCCTCCGGCTGCGCGAAGGACGGCGCAGCGGCGATGAGGGCGGCGGCGAGGGAGGCCGTGACGGCGGGTTTCATGCGCGCATTCTAAGGTCGAGGCTCTCCCGCGGTCTCAGCGCGTTCTCGCGATGCCGACGGGACAGGAAAGGCCCGTCCCCCCGTGACCGCAGTAGCCGCCCGGGTTCTTTGCGAGGTACTGCTGGTGCTCCTCCTCGGCGTAGAAGAAGGGCGGAGCCGGGCCGATTTCGGTCGTGATCGCTCCCCACCCGGCCCCGGAGAGCACCTTCTGGAAGGCGTCGCGGCTCGTCCCGGCGGCGCGGAGCTGTTCCTTCCCGTGCGCGAAGATCGCCGACCGGTACTGCGTCCCGACGTCGTTCCCCTGCCGCATCCCCTGCGTCGGGTCGTGTCCCTCCCAGAAGACGCGGAGGAGTACCTCGTAGGTCACGGCCGCCGGGTCGAAGACCGCGAGGACGACCTCGGCGTGCCCCGTCCTTCCCGTGCAGACCTCTCCGTACGTCGGGTTCGGGGTGAGGCCGCCCGCGTAGCCCACGGCCGTCGTGAAGACGCCGGGGAGCTGCCAGAAGGCCCGCTCCGCGCCCCAGAAACACCCCATCCCGAACACGGCCCGCTCGAGCCCGTCCGGAAAGGGCGGGACGAGGGGGTGCCCGTTCACGAAATGCCTCGCGGGGACGGACATCGGCTGCGCGCGGCCGTGAAGCGCCTCCTCGGCGGACGGGAGCGCGAGCTTCTTCACGGAGAAGAACATCGTCATGGCGGGAGTCTATCGTCCGGCGCGGCCGCGCTCAGAGGCCCACGACCACGGCACGCGTCGAGGCGGCGCGCACGCGCGTGACGAGGTCCTCGAGGCCCGCCGGACGGCCGGGCAGCCGCACGGTGCCCCGGTCGTGAATGACGAGGAGAAGGCCGAGCGGCCCCGGCCGGATTGCGCGGATGGTCGAGAGGGGGACCTTCACGATCCGCGTGGGGCAGACGAACCGCAGGACGCCGTCGGCGCCGAGCTCGGCGCGCGTCGGAAGGGAGAAGAACGCCATTCCGAGGAGGCACGTGCCGACGAGCCACGCCAGCGCGAAGGCCAGGAGCCACGCGGGCGAGGTGGGGCTCGACAGGGCGCGAACGAGAAGGACGAGGCCGGCGGCCGCAAGGAGCGAGAGCGTGCCCAGTCCCGTGAATCGGGCGACGCGGGGAAATACCACGGGGTAGGTCGCGACGGCAGGGCTCACTCGTCAGGCATCCGGGAACCCAGTATAGGGGGCCGTAGGCGCCCGGGCCGCGTGGGGCCCGTCGCGGGGACGCGAGGTCGCCGCCGCGCGCCGGCCGGGGCACAATGGGACGGACCAAAGGAGATCCGAATGCCCGCCAACCTGAAGAACCGCAGCCTGCTGGACGTGACCGACCTCTCCGCCGTGGAGTTCCGCTTCCTCCTCGACCTCTCCCGCGAGCTGAAGCGCGCCAAGCGCGCCGGCACCGAGCGGCCGCGCCTCCGCGGAAAGAACATCTGCATCGTCTTCGAGAAGACCTCGACCCGGACCCGCTGCGCCTTCGAGGTGGCGGCCTACGACCAGGGAATGGGGGTGACCTATCTCGATCCGTCCGGCTCCCAGATCGGCCACAAGGAGTCGATGAAGGACACGGCCCGCGTCCTCGGCCGCATGTACGACGCCATCGAGTACCGGGGCTTCTCGCAGGAGAGCGTCGAGATCCTGGCGAGGCACGCGGGCGTTCCGGTCTACAACGGCCTGACCGACGCGTCGCACCCGACGCAGATGCTGGCCGACCTCCTGACGATGGAGGAGTGCACCGACAGGCCCCTCCGGAAGGTGGCGTTCGTCTTCCTGGGCGACACGAGGAACAACGTCGCGAACTCGCTCCTTCTCTCGGGCGCCCTCCTCGGAATGGACGTGCGGCTCTGCGGGCCGAAGTCGCTTTTCCCGGAGGAGGCGGTCGTCTCGCGTGCACGGGACCTCGCGGCGGCGTCCGGCGCCTCGATCACGGTCACGGACGACCCGAAGAAGGGCGTGAAGGGGTGCGATTTCCTCTACACCGACGTCTGGGTCTCTCTCGGAGAGCCGGCCGAGCGGTGGGCCGAACGGATCCGCCTCCTGAAGAAGTACCAGGTCAACGTAAAGCTGATGGGGGCCACGGGAAACCCGCGGGCGAAGTTCCTCCACTGCCTCCCGGCTTTCCACAACCGCGAGACGACCAAGGGCGAGGAGCTCTTCCGGACGTACGAGCTCGACGGGCTCGAGGTGACGGACGACGTCTTCGAGTCGCCCGCCTCGGCCGTCTTCGACCAGGCCGAGAACCGGATGCACACGATCAAGGCCCTTCTCGTGGCCACGCTGGCATGACCCGGGCGGAACCGGCAGACTGCCGGCGCTCCCCCGGATCCCCTCGGGGAGGGTGCTGAAAGGACGACGATGCGCATTCTGGTGGCTCTGGGCGGCAACGCCCTCCTGAAGCGCGGCGAGCCGCTCACGGCCGAGAACCAGCGGAAGAACGTCAAGATCGCCGCCGAGACGCTCGCGCCGATCGGGCGGGAGCACCAGCTCATCGTGAGCCACGGCAACGGGCCGCAGGTGGGCCTCCTCGCGCTGCAGGGGGCCGCGTACTCGAAGGCGGAGATCTACCCTCTCGACGTCCTCGGCGCGGAGACCGAGGGGATGATCGGCTACATGATCGAGCAGGAACTCGGCAACATCCTGCCGTTCGAGCAGCCCTTCGCGACGCTCCTCTCCATGACCGAGGTCGACCCGGCCGACCCGGCCTGGATGAAGCCCGACAAGCCGATCGGCCCCGTCTACACGAGGGAGGAGGCCGACCGGCTCGCGGCGGAAAAGCGGTGGACGATGGCCCCGGACGGGGCGGGCTTCCGACGCGTCGTCCCGTCGCCCCGGCCGAAGCGGATCTTCCAGACGCGGCCGGTGCGGTGGCTCCTGGAAAAAGGGTGCATCGTCATCTGCGCAGGGGGCGGCGGCATCCCGACGATGTACGGGGCCGACGGCAAGCTCCACGGCGTGGAGGCCGTGGTCGACAAGGACCGCGCCGGCGCCCTGATGGCGCGGGAGCTCGACTGCGATCTCTTCGTCATGGCGACCGACGCCGACGCGGTCTACGTGGACTGGGAGACGCCGGAGAGGCGCGCCATTCGCAGGGGCCATCCGGCAGCTCTCGCGAGATGGACCTTCGCCGCGGGTTCGATGGGCCCCAAGGTCGAGTCGGCGGCCGAATTCGCCGTGGCGACCGGGAAGACGGCCGCGATCGGGGCCCTCGGGGACGTGGGGCGCATCGTGCGGGGCGAAGCCGGCACGCACATCTCGACCGCCGCCGTCGGCGTCGAGTTCTACTGACGGGGCGCGGGAGAAAAGCCGGTCAGGCGGACTTCTTCTCGGGCTCGGCCGGGAGGAGCTTCGTGTCCAGGCGCTCGTTCATTTCGAGCTCCCTCCGGAGCCGGTCCCTGAAGTCATGCGTCGCCGCGTGGTGAATCTCTCGGAGGAGGTCCTTCCGGGCCTGGGAGAGCACGTTCACCAGATAGCGGGTTTCTTCTGAGGTCAAGTCGACCACGTGGATCACCGCCTTTCAACAGCCGCGGCGGCACCCGCGGCGGGCGGGGTCCGCCGCAGCCGAAGCATACGCCCCCCGAGGTCGCCCCGGAGGAAACGAAGAACGTCGCCGGGGGGTGCGGCGCGTTGACAGTCCCCGGGGGGGCGCATAGATTCCTCGGACGGAAGAAAGAACAGTCTTCCGTTCCGGAATGAGCGAAGGGGGAAGGTCCATGAAGAAAGCCCTGTCGGCCCTCGTCGTGGTCGCATTTGCGCTGGCGTTCGCGGTCCCTTCGCCCGCCCAGGATCCGAAGGGGTCGCCCGGGAAAATCGGCACCAGTGAGGCCATGATGGTCAAGGCGACCGTCGAGGCGGTGGACGTCGCCGGGCGGACGGTCACGCTCAAGGGGCCGAAGGGGAAGACGTTCACGGTGAGCGTCGACCCGAAATTCAAGTCGCTCGAAAAGATCAAGGTCGGCGACGAGGTCGTCGCGCGTTACTACGAGGCGATCGCTTTCGAGCTGAAGAAGCCCGGGGAGGCAGTCCCCGGCAAGTCGGTGACCGAGGGGGCGGCGGCGCTCCCGGCCGGCCAGAATCCGGCCGGAGCGGCCGGGCAGCAGGTGAAGGTGGTCGCCACGATCACGGCCATCGACGAGGCGAACGGCTCCGTGACGCTGACCGGGGCGGACGGAAAGAAGGTCGACGTCAAGGCCCGGGACCCGAAGAACCTGAAGAAGGTAAAGGCGGGCGACCTCGTCGAGATCACCTACACCGAGGCGCTGGCCATCTCCCTCGAACCGGCGCCGAAGGACCCGGCGAAGAAGTAGCCCCGGCGTTCCGGATCAGGGAGCCGTTTCGCGCGGGCGGAGTGAGTGCCGCCAGAGGTTGTAGGCGGAGAGCGTCCAGCCCAGGAACAGGACGAGGCGGACGACCCCGTCGGGCGGCAGGCGGTCATGGAGCGACGGCGCGAGGTAGAAGAGGAGCGCGATGCCGCTCAGGAGCAGGATCGGGCTCATGCAGGCCAGGATGAAGCCGAGCTTCAGGTGCCGGTAGAGGTCGTCCTTCCGGCTGGACCGCACCATTCCGGCCAGAGCCGGCAGGAAGGCGATGGGCCAGATCGGATCGGGGAGGAGGAACAGAAGGGCCAGCCCGAAGGCCGACGGCAGCAGCCACCGGACGATTCTCCTGGCCGGGACGGGATGAGCCATTTCCCAAACTTTAGCAGGGGAGGGCCCGTCCCGTCAGTTCCGGAGCGCCGGCGGGACCGGGTTCTCGGCCGTGACGATGTCGTTCGCGATACCGATGATCCACCAGCGCCCGTCCGTCTTCACGAGCTGAAAGATGTCGACGCCCTGCTGCGGTGCCCGGAGGCTGCCCGGAATCTGCGCTTCGTAGAGGACGAGGATCTGCGCGATGTCGCGGAAGACCGTCGGCTTCATCGTCAGGATTCGCTCCCCGAAGCCGTTCTTCTTCACCTCGTCCCGGTTGGCGAAAGTGACGAAGTCGTCGATGAACCCCTCGACCGTGAAGGCGGACGAGGCCGTCCGACTCGTCCGGAGGAAGATCATGGCGCTCGGGAAGAAGAGCGAGCGGACCTTCGACCAGTCGGCCGTCTCGCCGGCCTTCCAGGACACGGTCCGGTAGAGTTCGGTCACGAGGCCCTCGGGTGTGCTCGCAGGCGACGAGGTCGTCACCGTCGCGGGCTGCTGGGCCGCCGCCGGCGCGGCAGCGAGGAAGATCGCCAGGGCCGTGAGGGAACGGGCGACGCGAGAGAATTGTTTCAAGGTGATCCGTCCTTCACGTCGGTTCTTGCAGACCGGCTTCCGGAGACTTCCTCGGCCGACACCAGCTTCCAGCCTCCCCGCACCTGCGTCGCGTTGCAGTAGGTCTTCGAACACTGCACGTTGTTCAGGCAGTCGAGGATTCCCTGGCACGCCTCGGCCGCCGACTGCTCTTTTGCGGCCGCCGCCGACGCCTTGCAATGGCCGGAGTACGCCGGATTCGAGAACGTGCAGGTGATATGGCGCGTCGCGGTCGCGCCTCCGTCCTGCGCCGGAGACGCCGCCGGGCCCGCCGCGAGGATCGCGGCGAGAAGAACCTGCGGAAGAACGAGCATCCACTACCTCCGCCCCGTTCCCGGGGGCCCTGCCGAAATGATATAGGGCGCGACGCGTCAGAGGCTCAGGTCGGCCGTCGGCAGGAAGCGGGGAGGCCTCCGGCTCTTCGTCATCTGCTCGAAGGCGTAAGCGATCCGGATGAGCGCAGGCTCGCTCCAGGCCCGGCCGAAGAAGGAGATCCCCACCGGAAGGCCGAAGACGAATCCGGCCGGGACCGTGATGGCCGGATAACCCGCCACGGCGGCGGCCGTCGAGCTCTCGCCCAGCCACCGGTCGCCGTTCACGGGGTCGGTCACGCAGGCCGGACCGATCGTCGGTGCCACGAGGGCGTCGAGCTTCTGCTTTTCCATCACGGCGTCGATCCCTTCGGCGCGAGAGAGCCGCCGGCACGTCGCGAGGGCCTCGAGGTACTCCTTCGAGGTCAGGGGCCCCTTCGCTTCCGCCTTCAGAAACGTGTTCTGCCCGAAGTACGGCATCTCCTCCTTCGCGCGGCGCTGATTGAAGGCGATGATCTCCTTCAGGTTCCTGACGGGTGCCGAGGGTCCGAGGCGTGCGAGATAGGCGTTCAGGTCGGCCTTCAGCTCGTACAGGAGCACCGTCATCTCGGGGTCCGAGAGCTTGTCGGCGTTTGGAATGTCGGCCGGGTCGACGAGGGTCGCTCCCCCTTTGGTCATCGCGTCGAGCGCCGTGGCCATCACCGAGTCCACGGCGTCGTGGAATCCGAAGTAGTTCCGCGCCACGCCGATCCGTGCGCCCGCGAGGCCCTTCGGATCGAGGTGCGCCGTGTAGTCCACCCGGGCCGGTTCCCGTCCGGCCGCCGTCGCGCCGTCCTCCGGATCGACGCCGGCGAGAACGCCGAGCAGGATGGCGGCGTCGCGCACCGTCCGCGTCATCGGACCTGCCGTGTCCTGCGAGTGGGCGATCGGGATAATCCCGGTCCGGCTCACGAGGCCGACGGTCGGCTTGATCCCGACGATGCCGCACGCCGACGCCGGGCTCACGACCGAGCCGTCGGTCTCCGTGCCGACCGCTACGGCGCAGAGGTTCGCCGCAACGGCCACCCCCGAGCCGGAGCTGGAGCCGCACGGGTTCCGGTCGAGCGCGTAAGGGTTCTTCGTCTGCCCGCCGCGCCCGCTCCAGCCGCTCGTCGAATAGTTGCAGCGGATGTTGGCCCACTCGGAGAGGTTCGTCTTCCCGAGAAGGACGGCGCCCGCCGCGCGAAGCCGCCGGACGACGAAGGCGTCGGCCGGTGGCCGCGCCCCGACGAGCGCGAGCGATCCGGCGGTCGTCGCCATCCGGTCGGCCGTGTCGATGTTGTCCTTCACGAGCACGGGGATGCCGTGGAGCGGGCCGCGCGGTCCTTTTTCCGCCCGCTCGCGGTCGAGGGCGTCGGCCGCGGCGAGCGCGTCGGGGTTCAGCTCGATGACGCTTCGGAGCGCCGGGCCGCTCCGGTCGAGCGCCTCGATCCGGGCGAGGTAGCTCTCGACGAGCGAGCGCGCCGTGTGCTTTCCCGTCCGCATTCCCTCGGCAAGGTCGGCGAGGGTCGCCTCGGACAGGTCGAACGGGGCATCCCCTGCGGGGCTGGCGTCGCCGAGCACCGGCCAGACCGAGGAGACGAGGCCCGCGGAGAGGCCCCCGGCGACGAGCTGCCGCCGGCTGAGGGGACGGGGTGACTCGGGGGCTTCGGGATTGGAGGCCACGGTGCTTTGCTCCTTTCGGGTCGCCCGACGATAGCGCGCCGCGGGCGGTGCGTCCCGGCGCGCCGGCGGCGGCTCAGCGTGCCGCGGCGGCCTGGACGGAGAGGGCGATCAGCCACTGGGCGAGAAAGTAGGTCGAGAGGACGACGGCCCGCGAGGCCCGGAAGGGTGTCCGGAACCGGTCCCACGAAAGGAGAGCGTCGGAGACGACGAAGAGAGCACCTCCCGCGCCGGCGAGAAGCGAAGAGATTTCGGGGACCCGCAGCGCGCGCCCCGCCGCCTGGACCGCCATCGTCAGGAGCACCACGACGTAGAGAACGACGGGAACGCGAAGTCGGGCCGGCACGCCCGGCCAGAGGAGACGGAGAAGAAGCAGGCCCAGCGCGCCGAAGGCCACCGCCGGGACGGGATGGGCGATGAGACCGGTTCCCGACGTGAAGGCGGCGAGGTAGCAGAGGTGCGCCGCGAGGAAGCTCGCGAGCCCTTCCCGGAACCGGTCCCTCGGCAGCATGAGAAAGACGTCGCCCGCGAGGGAGAAGAGCAGTCCCAGGGCAACGGCGGTCCCGTACCGCCCCGCGGCGCCGGCCGCCGGCCAGAGGGCGATCGCGAGGAGGAGGAGGGTCGTCAGCGGCTTGAAGACGTAGACAAAAGTCCGGCGCGGCCCGGCGTAGTGGCCGCGCACGGCGAGGGCCGCTGAGACGATGGCCGCGGCGCTCAGCGCTGTCAGAGGCGCTGGAAACGTCACGTGCTCTTTCGAAAGGCCGCGGGGAGCCCGCTCAGTCGAACTCCACTCGCGGCGGCGGCTGGTCGGCCCCGACCTTTCCGGCCGCAATGTCGGCTTTGAAGTAGTTCTCTCCCTTAATGGCGGCGCCGGCCATCCGCCGGAGCATCGCGATCTGGCCGACGTGATTCAGGGCGTCGGCCACGGGTCCCTGGAAGAGCTTCTCGGCGTTCGTGGCGAGCGGCTCGTCCGACGCGAGAAAGGCGTCGAACGCCTCGAGCGTCCGGAAGAACCGGCTGGAATCCTCCTCCCACGACTGTGGCTTCGTGTCGTTCCACACCCGCCGGCCCCGGGCGAGGTTGAGTGCCCAGTCGAAGAGGTCGCCGAGGTGCGCGAGCACTTCTCCCGCCGATCGGCTCGTCGGGGCCGGCCGGAATTCCGAGAACCCGGGCGACGCCCCCCGGATCGCCTTCCCGCCGCGGTAGGCGACGGTGGCCACGGTATGTCTCAGGAACGTCCGGACGGCCTTCTCGTTCACATCCATTTGTGCCGCCCCCCGGTCACTTCGGCCAGAGCCAGCCAAACGTCCCGGCCGTCAGGAGCCCGTACACGAGGCCGTCGACGTTCGACTTGAGGGTGGTCGTCCAGGCGCGCTTGTACCAGATCGTGTTCTGCCAGAGGGCGAGGGAGTAGCCGACGAACGCCGTGACGCCGGCGAAGCGGAAGACCTTGAGGTAGTGCGCGCCCGGTTCGAGCGCACGCCCCGCGACGTAGGCGGCGAAGACGCCGACGGCGACGCAGTAGAGAAACCATTGGGCGAGACTCGGCCCCATCGAGACCGGACCGCTCTCCATAACCGTCATGGAAGCAACCGGCCCCTTGGTCCTCTTTTCTGTGAAGGCCGGGCTCTTCAGCTCCGCCATGCTCCCCGCGTGCGGGAACATGTAGTCCCCGGGACCGACCCCGGCCTTCCGGAGGGCGTCCATCACGCCCTCCTCGTCCGGAAGCTTCCGGAAGTCGTTCTTGTGGATCGGAAGGAGCATGTGAATGATCGAACTGGCGACGAAGACGATCACCGCCGAGAGCAGGATCGGAACCCAGAGAGACATCACGGGGACCATCGAAAACTCCTTTCGCCGCGCGCGGGCGAGACCGGTTCTCTTCTCCGGCGTCATCCTACGCCCGGCCCGGGCCGAGTGGCCGGTCCCGGAGTTCCTGGCGCCTTCGTTCCGTGACGTCGTGCGGCCCCGAACGGCAGTCAGTAGAGCCGCTGGCTCCCGTCACGGCCGATCCGGCGGACGCGCACCGTGTTCCGGGGGGAGTACTCCAGGATCCAGAGGCTGCCGTCCCGGTCGAATAGCCCGCCGGAGGGTCGGTAGCCCACGGGCGAGCGCGCGGCGACGGATGTCTGGCCGTCGGGCGTCACCCGGAGCACGAGCCGCTCTTCTGCCACCGCGACATGGACGTTCCCCCCGCCATCGGCCCAGAGGCCCATCTGGTAGCGGCGGTCCGACGCGGAGGCCGGCGGGGGCCGGCGCCCGCTGAGCCTCGCGACGACGGTGACGACCTGGCCTTCGGGCGAGACCCGCCGGAGGTCGCCGGCATCCACCAGCCAGAGCGTTCCGTCGGGCATCGCCATCATCCAGCGGACGTCGCGGAAATCGGCCGTGGCGTGGGTCCGGATCGACCCGTCCAGGGACCGCTTCCGGATGACGTTCTTCTCGCCGCGATCGGCCCAGTACATGTTGCCGGCGCGGTCCCGGACGAAGCTGTAGTCGGTGAGGAACCCTTCGCGGGCCGGAATGACGTCGACCAGGGTTCCGTCGCGCTTCAGGTTCCAGACGCGATGTCCCCACTTCTTCGAGGCGTCCCCTACGTACCAGAGGTGCTCGCCGTAGAGCGTGTCGTTCCCGTCGAGACAGAGCTCGTGCGTGTGCACCGCGGGAACGGCCACGGACTTCCGTCCGTCGGGAGTGATCTTCCAGACCTGCTTCAGGTCGGTGAAGTAGACGTTTCCGCGGCTGTCCTGAACGATGCCGACGCCCGGATGGGCCACGGTCGTCGCGCCCGAAAGCAGCTGGACGACGACGTACGGCCCGAGCCAATTCGCTCTCGGCGCCATCCGAATCCTCCTGTTCCCCCCAGACGCCAGGCCGCGTCTGCCTCGTCGCGCGCCCTCTCAGGCTCCCTTCAGGCTCGCGATGTCGATGACGAAGCGGTAGCGGACGTCGCTCCGGATCATCCGCTCGTAGGCCTCGTTGATCTTCTGAACGGGAATCAGCTCGATGTCCGAGACGATCTTCTTCGCCGCGCAGTAGTCGAGCATCTCCTGTGTCTGGGCGATCCCGCCGATCATCGATCCGGCCAGCGTCTTGTTCCCGCCGATCAGAGACATGGCCGCGACGGTGGCCGCCGTCGGCGGCACGCCCACGATCGCCATCGCCCCCTCGGCCCGCAGGAGGCCGAGATAGGCGTTGAGGTCGTGGTCGACGGAGATCGTGTCGACGAGGAGGTCGAAACGCCCGGCCAGCTTCTTGAGAGTCCGGAGTTCCGTCGTCAGCTCGAAGGCGTGCGCGCCCAGACGCCGCGCGTCGGCTTCCTTCTTGCGCGACGTGGAGAGCATCGTCACCTCGGCCCCCATCGAGGCGGCCAGCTTCACCGCCATGTGCCCGAGGCCGCCGAGCCCGACGACGCCGACGCGGTCGCCCGGCTTGCACTTCCACCGCCGGAGGGGCGAGTACGTCGTGATCCCGGCGCAGAGAAGCGGCGCCGCCGCGGCGAGGTCGAGGCCGGCGGGGACCTTCAGCGTGAACCGCTCCTTGACGACGATCTCGGTGGAGTAGCCGCCGTACGTCGGCGTCTTCCGGTCCATCTCGGTCCCGTTGTAGGTGAACGCCACGCCGTTCAGGCAGAACTGCTCGAGGTCCCGCCGGCAGGGATCGCAGCCGAGGCACGAGTCGACGAAGCACCCGACTCCGGCGAGATCGCCGACGGCGAACTTCGTGACCTGCGCTCCCACCTTCGTCACCCGTCCGACGATCTCGTGTCCGGGCACCATCGGGTAGATCCCGGGGAACCACTCGTCGCGGACCTGGTGGATGTCCGAGTGGCAGACGCCGCAGTAGAGGATCTCGATGCTGACGTCGTGCCGCCCCGGCTCGCGGCGCGCGATCGCGTGGGGTCCGAGCGGCGCCTTCGGGGACGGTGCGGCGTAAGCGGCGACGGATGCGGTCATGGGGGAGTCCTCCTGATTTCTAGTGGACGGCCTGTGAGCGTCATCTCCCGCCTTCTGCGCCGTCCCGGGGGGGCGGGATGGGGCCCGTCCGGAGCGGGACGATACCTCGTCGGCTACTTCGCCGGAGCGCGGAGAGCCGCCGCGGTCCAGCCGGCGCCGGCGAGATCGACGGCCCCGAACAGCGCGAGCGACGGCGGTGCGAAGCCGAAGAGCGCCAGCGCGGCGAACGAGAGGAAAACGAAGATCCGCCCGAGAACCGTGGCGCGGTAGAAAGGAACGAGCTCGAATCGCGCCGCGACGAAGTAGTAAAGGCCGAGGACGACGGCAAGAACGCCGACGACCCGAATCCACGCCTCCGGCGAGGGGGGAATGCCGAACGGCCGGAGAACGAGGTCGGGCGCCACGATGAGGGTCGCGCCGAGAATCACGAGATAGACCGAAAAGACACGGATGCTGGTCGTCGCCCGGCTCATGGCTTGCCTCCTGGCCGCGAAGTCTATGCGCCCGGCGGTCCTCCGACGACCCCGGGGATCGACAGCTGGAGAGACGAGAGGAATCCGAGAGGATCCGCGGGCGAGAGGACGACGACGCGGGTGGGGGAGCGCAGGACGACGGACTTCCCGGGGTCGGTGACGAAGGCACGGTACCGGCCGAGCGTGGCGTTCCGGAACCAGCCGGTGATCGAGAAGAGGCCGCCGTTCCCGAAGAGGCGGAGTGACCGGCACATCGCGGACGGATCGTGCCAGGCGTGATCGAGTCCCTGAAAGTCGACGCGGGTGGTCCAGAGGAGACGTTGAACGTAGAGGCCCGTGGCGTCGAGCCGATAGCCCGTGACGACGAAGAGAACGGCGATGACCAGGATGAGAGCCGGAACGACCATCAGGAACGAGCCGAACGTCTCGGCGAAGGGGGCTTTCGTGCCGCGCGGGACGGCGCGGTAGAGGGCGTACGTCGCGGCGAGAAGGACCCCGGTGCCTACGGCGGAGACCAGCTTCACGGCGGTCGACCAGGGGGCTGCCTCGAACCGCTGCATCTGAACGAAGAGCTTACCGCGGGCCGACGATGCGGCGTCCGGCCGCAGGGACAGGCATGTCGGTCGGCGGCAGTTCAGGCGGCTCGGCCGCCCGATTCCCTCATGCCATCAGATGGCGGATGTGCTTCGAGATCACCTTCAGCTGCTTCGCGTCGGCGCCGCCGAGAATGGTCCCGGCGAGGGGCGACATGATCCGAATGGCCCCGGAGATGCCGAAGCCGGCCGCCTGCTGCGCGACGAAGTTGAATTTCCCGTCCCTCAGAGGCTTGAGCAGGTAGTAGTCCATTCCGGCCCCGGTGAGGGAAATGACCAGAGACGTCAGTGCCTCGGCGTGTCGGGTGGGATCGGGATCGCCTTCGATCTCCGAGAGCACCTTCAATGTCCGTGTTCGGAGGGCCGGGGCGTGCATGAATCGCAGGGACGGTTTCGGGGAAGGCATGGGCCTGGCCTCCAGAGCGGCGAGTCTACGTGGCGAGGGATCGTGATCACGTCGCGCGGCGGAAGACCGGACTCCGGACCGCCACGAACACGGCCGCGGAAATGACTAGAAGGACGAATGTCCTCTCGGTGGCCTCGTATCGAGAGAGGCCGAGATCTCCCATGACGTTGACGGTCGTGTGCAGGAGGAGGACGCAAAGGATGCTCCCTCGCGAGCCGAGGAAGATCCAGGTGAAGAGAATCGACAGCGGGATGGCGTAGAGGACCCGTCCCAGGACCGCGCTGGCGCCCGTGAGGGCGAAGCCGGCGAAGACGTCGACGGGGAGATGCCAGAGCCCCCACGCGAGACCGACGGCGAAGGACGCGGCCAGCGGGGGTGTCCGTTTCATCAGCTCAGGCAACAGGAAACCACGCCAGCCGATCTCCTCGCCGAGCGAGCCTCCGAGAAGGAGGTTGTGCGCGAAGCAGACGAGGAGGATCCACGCGGCCCGGAGGGAGCCTCCCTCGAGGGCCGCAATCCGGAAATCGCCCCCTCCGAGATTGGCGAGCGTCCACGCCCAGAGAAAGAGGGCCGGCATGAAGGCGGCGGACAAGAGCAGCCACCGGGCGTCGTAAGCCCCCTTTCCGCCCCGCGGGAGAACCCCGGACACGACCCAGACCGGCCACGACAGCACGCACGTCAAACCCAGGAAGATCCAGACGGATCTGCCGGAGGCTGGTGGGCTCGTCACAATCGTCTCACGATACGCGGTTCCGGCCCAGGGCGGGCGCGCCCGTCCGCGAGCTGTCAGGCGGGCTGATGGGCGTGAAGCTCCGGCAGGACTTTCCCGAAGGTGACCTGTCGGAGTGCGCCGTTCGCGACGGCGATGACGAGCATCGAAATCCACGCGAGAACGTAACGGGTCATTCCGGTGGCTCCCTGCCGGTTACGGGATAGACGAGAGAGACGACCCCTCCATACAGCGTGAACTCGAGGACACCTCCCACGAACCACTTCAGGACGAGGCTCGCGGGAAGGGGATACAACAGGTACTGGTTCAGGTCCACGAGAAGCGCCGCGAAGAGGCCGATGAAGAAACCGTACCGGAGGCCCTCGCGAAGCGTTCCGGTGCGCGCGGTCCGGACGTAGCCCCAGACGAAGAGTCCGGAGACCAGCGCGGTCAGTAGAAGCGACAGCCCCATTGCCCCGGGCAGGTCGGTGCGCCGGAGGTGCTGAACGGCCTCGTTGGCGCGCCGCAGGATGACGAGGTGGACGAGTCCGTTCCAGGCCAGCGACAGGATGAACAGGACGACGGCGGCGAGGGCGAAGCGCGCGGATCTGATCGTCGTTTCGGGCAAGGCGATTCGACGATATCGCTGCGAAACGTCTCTGTCAGGAGACCAAGGCCAGGGCGTTGATGTCGGGATTCTCGAGGACGCGCTTCGAGTACCCGTTGGCCGCTGATCGTGGCGTCCTGAACGGGGCCGGCCGGCTACAGCCAGCGGCGGACGCGGCGCGCGTAATTCGCGTGGTCGTTCCCGAAGACGCCCGCGAGGACGGCCTCCTCACCGGGGATCACGAGCCGGTCGAGTGCGAGGACGAGAGCCGCGGCCGACAGGAGGACCCAGAACGTGCCGAGCAGCAGCCCGAACGCCACGAGCGTCGCGACGGTCGCGATGTAGAGCGGATTGCGCGACCAGCGATAGGGACCCGTCGTCAGGAGCGCCGTCGCGACGCCGAACGGGAGGACCGTCGTCCGACGGAGATGGAAGAGCCCCATTGCCCACACCGCGAGCCCGCTGGCCGTGGCGAAGAGGAGAAGCGCCGGGCCCAGCTGCCAGCCGAGGGACGGAAAGGGGATCGAGAGGGGTAAGGCCTTGTCCAGGCCCCAGCCGGCGCCGAGGCATCCGAAGAACCAGACGGGAGGGGGAATCCGTTCGTACCAGCTCGCGCCCTCGGAGGAGCCCGCCGGCGGGTTCGGCGCCATCGTGCTACGCCCTGCCCCTGCCGATCTCGAGCATGCGCCTCACGGCCGCCTTGTCGTCCTCGATTCGGGCCGGGCGGTCTTCCATTGCGCTCATTCGGAAGTCTCCTCCGTGATCGACGTGGCCCCGTCCGTGAGTGGGTCAGTGCTGCAGCGCCGGGGTTGGGCCCGGCGGAAGGTGACGCTTGACCTGCCAGTTGGCGAAGAACAGGCCCGCGACCACGAAGAGAGAACCCGAGATCACGGCGTAAGCCGACCAGTGGAAGCGACCCCAGAAGGCGACGAGGTAGAGAACCGCGAGGCCGGCGAAGACGATCGCGCCAAGGAGCTCGTGGCGCCAGGCGACGGCCAGGATCAGAAGCAGGAGGAAAGTCGGTATGAGGTGCATCGCGAGGTCAAGTCCGACGGCAGCGGCGGGCTTCCCGGGCTGGAAGACGTCGAGGGCGAAGATGGTTAGGAAGAGCGCGAAGAGGACACAAAGAACGCGCGGGGCCCAGAACAGGGTCCGGGGGACCGTCTTGTGCACGATGAACCTCCGCGGCTGGAGAAACTATACGCCCGCGCGGCCGCGAAGAGCATGCCGGGACCGCTATCAGCGGCGGCGCCACCGTGGCCGGAACCAGATCGAAGCCTTCTTCAGCCGGGGGGCGGAGCCAGGCCGATCGAGCCCGACGTCAGGCGGAACTCCGTGAAGAACGGCGAGACGAACGCACTCGAAGCGCTCGACGGGGCACGGGAAGATCGGCAATCAGGGCGTGGCTGAGTGCTCTCCGGGAGGGTGCGCGAGATAGCGTTGGAGGACGAAGAGACTCAAGGCGGGCGCGGCGAGTGTGAGGACGACGTAGGGCACCAGGCCCGCCTCCTTTGGATGCGAGGAGAATTGCGTGACGAGTGCCCAACAGGCAGCGCCGAGCAGGCCGAGGTTGCAGACCGCGGCCGCCCGGGTCAGGAAGACGTCGCGCCGGGAGGGCGTGGGGTGCACCCGGTTGATCACCATCGCGGTGAGACCGGGGACGAGGAGGACGAGAAGCGAGAGGCCGATGAGACGCGCTTCGGTGGGGATGCCGTCGGTGAGGAGGACCAAGAGCGTGAAGAGCGAAAGGCCGAGATTGACGAGAATACAAACCGCCTTCATCGGGTTCCTCGCGGCCTCAGGCCCCTTCGCCTTCGCCGACGGGTTCCCTCGACGTGTCGACCGCGCCGAAACAGCGAACGGGCAGGTAGTCGTACCAGGTGAAGTAGAGAGGCTTTTCGTTGCGGAGCACGTCGATCATCGGGGCCAGCGACGTCGAGGGATAGCTGACCAGGGGATATCCCAGGTCGGCGCGGAACTCGTTGGGAGAGAGCGCACTGCCGGGAGAAAAGAACCGGAGGAAGGCGACCGTTCTCCGGGCGGCGTCGAAGAGCCTGATCGTGGCGGTGAAGTGATTCGGGTCGGCGTCAGAGACGACGGACACGGTGTATGCGCTGATCTCCTTCGTGGTGACGGGCATCGGAGGCTCCTTTCGCGTCGGGATTCTCTCCGGGGTGGTTCCGGATGAACCGGCTCACCGGCGACACAACGATATCGCGGTGGGCAGCGGCTGCAGGCGGTCTGCTGTGGCGCGAGGCCGCGTGGGGTCGCGGCAGATGAGTCTAGACCGCGTCGAACTCGGGAGCGTAGGAGACGGCGCCCCTGGTCGCCGCGAGAGCGCCTGACGACAGCTCGAGAGCCATGAAGACGTCGTCCGGAACGGGCCACTTGCAGGTCAACCCGAAGTGGCGACCTTGCGCTCCATGACGAGGATCCGGATGTACCCGACCGTGAGAAGAGACTCGAGCGCGACGCTCGCGAGGATGGCGGGTCCGGCGCGACCGGCAGAGAACTCGAAGACGCCGAGGAGCGCCAGGAGCGAGCACGTAACCGCCGTTCCGGCACACAGAGCCGTGCGGACTGCCGAGACGGGCGCGGACCTGGCGAGCAAGAAGATGACGGACAGGCCGACGTAAAGCGCTCCGAGTCGCCGGCCAATCAGGAGGACGCTCCCGGTGGGCTCGATCTGCCATCGCCCGACGACGAGCGCCCCGGCGAAGAGGTACCCGGCACCGAGCACGAGCATCGCGATCGCGGTGATGACGGCGAGGTGTCGGAACTCCATGACCCCTCCCCTCGTGTCTGGCGTGACGCCTGACAATACCGCGTTCAGCGGCGAGAGGAGCGGGACCCTCCGCCACGAGCTAGCGGGGTCGGTACCGTCTTTCCGTGGCTCAACGCAAGCTCCCTTCGTCAACGAGAGACTGCTCGGCGCGAGCCCACGGAAGCGTTCGGTTCGCGAAGCCCGCTTCCCCCGTGAAGAGGAGATAGAGGTACGAGCCCAGGCAAAAGCGGCCGAAGATCAGGGCTCCCAGGGCGGCGAGCAGGAACGCTTCGAGGGTCCAGGCGAGAACCTGCCGTCCGGAGACGAGAGACAGTCCGATCGCGAGCATGAAGGTCCCCGCCATGGCTTGAGAGAACCGGCGGGGGCCGGGGGCCGGTCCCAGAGGGGGCAGGCCCCTGGGAGCCGCCGCAAGGCGGTTGTAGAGAGCGTCGAACGGATTGAGAGACGGGACGGCCGCGTTCCACCAGAGAAGGGCCCCGAGGGCGAGGAACAAGGGCCACGCCTGGAGCGCCACGCCCGCGAGAACCAGGATTCCGATAGCGCGCGGCTGCCACATCAGGGCGGGATACCGGCTGGAGCAGGCCGCGGGAGTGGCGTCCCTGAAGCCCTGCTGTCGGACGAAGTTCACTTCGGATGACATGAGCCCCCCTTCCCGGGACCCGTCCTCCCTCTTTAGTCGAGAACGGTTCTCAGGGTATCCCGACGATACCGCACTCCGCCCCGTCGGGACCGCCGGACTCAGGCCAGCTCTCTCCCGAGCCGTATCGCGCCCTGGACGAGAGCCTCGAAGTCCTCCCGCCGGCTGCGGTGGTTCGTGATGGCGACGTGCAGGTACCTTCGGCCCTGGATCGTGACGACGGAGGGGACGGCGATGCCGCGCTCCTGGAGTTCGATCTCGATCTGCTTGTTGAGGCGGTCGAGGGAAGCCTCGTCGACCCGGGGGTCGACGTAACGGAAGCAGACGACGTTCAGCGAGACCGGCAGGGCCAGCTCCAGCTCGGGAGCGGCCTCGACGAGCCGGCCGAGGAACCGCGCCTGCTCCAGGTTCTGCCGGATGAGCCGTCCGAGCTTCGCGGTGCCGTGCTCCTTGATCGTCATCCAGGCCTTGAGGGCATGGAAGCCGCGAGACAGCTCGAAGCCGAGGTCGGCGAGCCAGGGGACGTCCACGCCGGTCAGGCCCCGGTCCCCTTCGCCGTGCGCGAGATAAGCCGGCGTCAGGGAGAAGGCGTGGCGATGCAGCTCGGCGTCCCGGACGAGGACGCAGCCGATCGGATAGGACAGGTACATCCACTTGTGAAGGTCGAACGCCAGGGAGTCCGCTCTCTCCATACCCGCCACGAGGTGCCGGTGTCCGGGGGCGATGGCCGCCCACGCGCCGAAGGCGCCGTCCACGTGGAACCAGAGCCCCTCCTCGGCGCAGAGGTCGGCGAGAGCCGGGAGGTCGTCGATCGAGCCGGTGTTGGTCGTGCCGGCAACCCCGAGGACGCAGATCGGCTCGAAGCCGTACTCACGGTCTCTCTTGATGGCCGATCTGAGGGCCGAAAGGTCGATCTGCATGAGCCGGTTCACCGGCACGAGGCGCAGCGCCTCGCTTCCGAAGCCGAGCAGCTCCACGGCCTTCTGGATCGAGGAATGGGCCTCCTCCGAGCCGTAGATCGCCAGGGGCCGCGGCACGGCCCTCAGGCCAAGGCGCCGCACGTCGATCCCCGCCTTCGCGTGGCGCGCGACGGCGAGGCCGATGAGGTTCGAGGCCGAGCACCCGCTGGTCAGGAGCCCGCTGGCCGCGGCCGGGTACCCGAGCAGCTCCTTGCACCTTTCGAGGACCTGCATCTCGACATAGTTGTTGCTCTGGTACGAGAAGGCCCCGCTGACGGCGTCCGTCGCGGCCGCGAGCATCTCCGCAAAGACCCCCATCACCGTGCCCGTGCCCGCCACCCAGCCCCAGAACCGCGGATGGGCGTTTCCCATCTGATGGGGGGAGGACGTACCGAACGTACTCCCGGTAGACTTCCTCGGGGGGCTGAGGGTGCAACGGCGTCGGGCCCTGGAAGTGTGCCTTCACGTGCGGCGGCGCGTGAGTCCAGGCCGGGCGGTCCCGCAGCGACTCCAGATAGTCCAGGGAGTCGTCGAGGACGCGGTGGCCGAGCGCGCGCGCGGAGCTCCAGTCCGCCGGGTCGAGCGTCTCTTCCGGCAGCGAGTCATTCGGTTCGGTCATGATCCTCCTCGTCCGGAGCCGACCGTCGGGTCAGCGCAGGAGCCACAGTACGACGATGACGTAGAAGATCCCCGTCGCGAAGGCTTCGAAAGGCGGGTCGGCCTTGTACTGGATCACTAGGGCGAGCTTGGCGGCTGCGCCGCGCGACACGCTAGAACATGAAGGTCGGGATCACCGGAACGAAGTAGACGCGGAAGTCCCAGCGGCTTCCGGCCTTGTCGTCAGGATGAACGACCGAATAGTCGGCCTCGATCGAGATCTCCACGGGCAACGGGCCGATCTGGATCATCCTGCTGATGCCCAGCCCGACCGGAAGGATCGTCTTGTCGCCGCTCGCCTTCCAGTTGATGGTGATATTGGGGCTCATGCCGATGCGCCACTGCGCCTCTGGATTCCAGGGAGGCTTGTAGTAGATGAAGTACTGGATGTTGGTGAGGCTGACATCGGCGCGTTTGCTGTTCCCGGCGATGGACCACCAGTGCTGCGCAAAGATGCCGAGCGACCATTTCGAACCGAGGTAAGCGACCACGGCCGAAGGTCCCAGGCCGTACTTACCGTACCCCAGCACCTCGTCTGCAGCCGTCGGGAACATCATGGTGGGTCCCAGACCCCAGATGACCGCGGCGCCCGTCGACTCGATCTTGATGACTTTCTTGGGTGAGACCAGCCCGACGTAGACCATGTCGCCGAAGCCGCCGGTGGGCTTGAAGGGGTCGGCCAGGGCGTCCGGAAAGCTCGGGCAGGTGTTGACCCAGCCCGGCCCGAGCCCGATACAGTCGCCGAAACCCTCGTTGATCGGCACGCTGAGGAACGGAAAGACCACTCGGTTGATCAGGTTCCAGTCACCTCCCAGGCTGAGCGGGAAGGTCGGCATAATCTGAAACCTGTGCACGGTTTTCGTGATGTTGGCGCGTGGCGCGTTGAGCTGAATGTAGTCGTACTGAAAGGGAAGCGCCACGAGGTTACTCACGGGATTTTCCAGCAGCCTCATGAGCTGGGCCTCGGAAGGCGTGCATTCGGCCTTGACGACCTCCTTCAGGTCGATGAAGAGGTCCTGCTGCAGGGCGGCGCAGTCGACGGCCGGCTGGGCGGCCGTCTTCTGGGCGCGGGCGGAGGACTCAGACAGCGCGAGGGCGACCGCGAGGACGGCGATCGGAAATCTCGATTTCATCGGGGCTCTCCCATGAGGCGGTTACGCTGGGCCACCGTCGGGGATCCGGAGCGGACGTCGCCTGGCCAACGGACGGCCGGAACAGACCTCGAGGCGTTGTGAGGCACGGAATGGCGGGCGCCGGACGTGAAAACCGGTGTCATCGGCCTTCCCTTTCCTTCCCTGATGACTGACGATATCGCGTTGGGAGAAGAGCGCAAGCGCCCGCCATTGACGCCGGGAGAGTGAGCCGCCCGAAGCCCGGCCACGTTCTCCCGATCTTCGACGGATCGGCCGGTCACGGGCGCCGCCGCACCAGCCGCCGGAGACGACCCTGGCGGCGGCTAGCGGTGATCGACGAAGATCAACTGGCTTGTGTCGAACCCGAGAGCGGCGGCTTTATCGGTCAGAGTCTTCTTCAGCGCGTCTGGCACTTCCGGGGACCTCGCCAGCATCCACAGGTAGGACTTGTTCGGGCCGCAGACCAGTGCGTATTGATAATTGTCTCGGTCCAGCTCGAAGACGACGTACGAGCCGTAGAACGGACCGAAGAAAGAGACCTTCAGGTAGCCCTGATCCGCCGTCGTGACGAAATAGGCCTTCCCTTCGGCTTCCTTCCAGACCTTCTTGCTGGGGGAATAGCCGCGGTTCAGCACCTTGACTCCGCCGTCGGAGCGCAGGCTGTATTCCGCGGTGACCCGCGTCAGGCCACGCTCGAAGGAATGATCCAGCCTGGCGATCTCGTACCACTTTCCAAGGTATCTCTCCAGCTGAAAACCGGTGACCGGTGAGACCGCGTCGGGGATCCCGACGCAGCCGGCCAGGAAGAAGACGACCGCCATCGGTATTCGTTGGATTCCTCTTCTCACGGGACGCACCCTCCTGCGGCTTCCAACCGTGAGTGTAGTTGACCGTGGTGCCGGCCTTCCGGTCGTGCGGGAGTCGAGACGGCGTTCGGCGCCGAGCGGAACCAGTCCGCTGCAACGCGGGGACAGGCCACGCTAGGTCTTTTTCGGAAGGCGGGGAGGCCAGGCCCCGAGGGTCGGAGGATGCAGAAGTAGCCGATCGCGGTGGCGGCGCACGAACCAATCGGCGAGATAGGGGGCGTACTCGACCTGGCGCCCGGGAGGTAACAGGAAAAAGTCACCGACGACGGTGCCCAGGCATCGGGACGCGCCGCAATGGCACGGCCACGCTGTACCTCCGGAGATGTTGATGTTGTAGTCGATCGTGACCTCCACGCCGACCCGTATGGCACGCCGTGCCACGATGAAGCTGGCGAAGGCGGCATAGGAGAGGTACGCGTTGGGGTCACAGCTGTGATTCAGGTGGCGGTCAGGGTAGCCGATGAGGAGCACCTTGCCATCGGGGTAGTCGCAGTGGTCATGGCGCTCGCCTAGTTCCGGACGCAGCGGTGCCTCGGGGGTAACTTCGCGAACCACGTTGACCTTTCGAATGCAGTCACCTGGCGAGAATGGCCTGCCGGCGAAGATTCCGAGCCCCTCGATGGACGACGCCTGGACGAGAAAGTCAAGCATTCAATCCGCCCCACGCAGACAAGAGTGATACATCGCCGAACGATACCGCGTTCAGCGGCGAGCGGAGCGCGTCCGCGGCGACGCCGGGTCAGGTGCCCAACCCGTGCCGCGGCATGGCTGGCCTGAGGCAGGGATGACGCACCCGTATGTTCGGAGCTGGTTTCCTTCGACCACAGCCGGTGAGTACCTGGTGCCGAGGTTCGCCATGGAGATGGCGAGGCAACGGTCGTTAGATGAACGAGGCTTCCACGAAGGCCTGGGAAGGCACCAGACACACGGCCGCAGATAGATCGAGCGCGGCCGCGAACGCGAACACGGGCGGAGTGGTCGCGCTACGGCTGACACTGCCCTGAAGTTGATGACAACACGTCCGGCCGCCAAGGTGACCGTAGTACCCGCGCCCACGAACGGGGGCATCGGTGACATGTCACATCCTGTCTACTGCGTCCGTTCCGGGTACGCCAAGACGGCAAGCGTCACGGTAAACAATGTGATCACGGCCGGTAAGGTGGGGTCACAATGCAAGTTCAAAGCACAGAGTAGAGCGCCGGTCCCGACCGTACAGGCGCACAGGACCGCGCCGAAAAAAGGTCCAGCGCAAGCGAAGAAGAATCAGTGCCCCTCCCGGGAGGACGATCGAACCGGTGAAATACCTAATCCACTGCCCCCATCCTATTTTCTCAAAGACCTGAACCGTCTTTGAAATACCGATCAGCTTGATCACTCCATTCAGCACAAAAAACAGTCCGAGAATGACTCGGACGACACGCACAGCTGGTTGTTTGGGCTTCCTTTCAGTGCTCCCGCGAGTTCTCCAACAGGCCGTTAGTACCTCAGGGCTCCAAACCCTGACCATCGTAGTGCACCTAAGGCTCAGGATCAGCGGTGGCGCGCAGCCACGTCCGCTGCATGCGGTAGTTAGGCTCGCGCCTTCACGGGCGTTACGAGCTACAGCTGCCAGAGCCCGTGGTGGATGCCGCCCTGTATGTAGATGGCGAACGTGCCGTGGCCAGGGATGTCCATCGGCGGATGGGCGATCTAGCCGCCGGCCTCGACCGCGGCGGCAACGGCTGCTTCGATGTCGTCCACCAACCAGTAGGGCCGCACCACCGGCTCCTCTGACTCGTGCATAGGCGCCCGCACCCCCACCAGCCCGCCCCCCGGCAGCGCGGCCGTCCGTGCGTTGCCGAGTCCGGCATCCGGCTCGCCGAATTGCACGCCGTTCGCTGCGGCGTACGCGGCGCACACCGCGTCGACCTTCTTGGTCACGATTTCCAGGTAGTGGATCTGCATGACTCATTAATCTCCGGTTGTCGATGACGCTCGCGATCAGCCTAACCATATCGCGTTCAGCGGCGAGCGCAAACGAGAGAAGTTGCTCCGGTTTAGTTGACACCCCTGTGGATAGGGGCCTGGGCTTCGAACACGGCCGGAGGAGGGTACCCAAGCGACGAATGGAGCCGCTGTCGATTGTAGAAGCCGACGTAGTCGAGGAGAGTTGCCCGGAAGTCGGAGTCCGCCCGGAACGTCATCCCGAAGAGCCACTCGGTCTTCAGCGAATGAAAGAACGACTCCATGTGGGCGTTATCGTTCATGTGCCGCGGGCGATTCATGCTCTGGACGAACCCCCGCCGGGACAGTTCCGCTCCGAGGTGGAAGGCGGAGTACTCGATTCCCCTGTCGCTGTGGAACGTCAGGCCCGCAGACGGACGCCGCCATCGGACGGCGTGAGAGAGGGCGCGCCGGGTGAGCGAAGCGTCCCGATTCCGGCCCAGGCTCCACCCGAGGACCCTCCGGGAGTTCCGATCCATCACGACGGCCAGGTACCGCCAGCATCCAGCGACCCGGACGTACGTGACGTCTCCCACCCAGAGCTGGTCCAGGCCGCTCGTCGTGAGGCCGCGGATGACGTTTGGATGGGCCCGATAGAATTTCTTCTGGCTCACCCGCGCCTTGCGGTAAAGACGGGCCGAACGAGCTTGGACCAGCGCCCGCCGCATCAGACGCGCGACGCGGCGTCGGCCAACCGCAACCCCTTGCCGCCCGAGTTCCCGAGTCACTCGAGGGCTGCCGTAAAGCCCTCTGGCCTCCTGGAAGACCGCCAGTACCCGTTCGGTCATCGCCGCGTCAGAACACGTCCGGCGACTCGAACGTCGGCTTCGCCAGGCGTAGAACCCGGCCCGCGTGACGCCGAACCTCCTGCACATCAGGCTCACCGGGAAGACGTTCCGGTTCGCCTCGAGGAACGCGAAGACGTCCCTCGTAACTCGCGGGCGAACCGGATCGCTCTTTTTAGCAGTTCGTGCTCCATCTTCAGCCGCTTGTACTCGCGCTCAACTTCCCGTAGCCGCTGAAGCTCACCCACGGCCTTCACGTCCAGAGCCGGCAAGGCACCACGCAGCTCGCCGTCCCGAGCTTGCTTGCGCCAGCGCGACAGCATGAACGGGTGAATGCACAGGGACCCCGCCACGTCCCGGATCAGGACTCCCGGCTGCCGGCTCAGCTGAACGGCCCGCAACTTGAACTCCTGGCTGTAGCTTCTGACTCTCCGGGGACCTGCTTTTCCCGTCGTGACCTCTCTCGTTAGCTGAGAGTGTCAACGATACCGAAGCAACCTCCGAGTCCGCTGCAGCGCGTTGTTAGGCGCCCCGACCACTAAACTGCAGCTTCAGTGCCTCGTAGCTGCGGTCTGCGATGACAGTGCGGTCTTCTGGGATGAGGCCGGCCTGGTAAACATCGGGCCCGAATGCCGGAAGGAAGGCCTCCGGCTCGAATGCTGCGCCGTCGCATACGAGGTCGACTGTGTAACCTTTGACCCGATGCCAGCGAACCATGAACGAGCGACATGGAAAGCGCCGCGTAACTGACCCTTCTGCATCTTCTAACGGCTCGTAGTCGTAAAGGTACTGACCCGAAAGAAAGAGCACGCGATTGTCGGTGAGGTCGACAAAGTAATGTGAGCCCTCGTCTTCAAACTCCTCGACTGCAAATGCACGTGAGGCCGTGAAACGCTCGGACAGGAGAAGGCCGTGCTGTTCTAGCTCCGCGACCTGTTCTTCGAGACTCTTCAGGCCGAGCGGATGAACGCCGGGCCGATTGAACAACCGCTGGGCGAGAAAAAAGGACCAAGCATCGTTTCGACGGACACGACGGCGATCAGAGAGGGGTGCGCCTTGGGAATAAGGTTGCCGACGAGCAGCGCGACGAGCGCCATTGTGCCGAAGACGAAGCAACCAGCAAGAAGGACACGCATAGGGCGCCTAACGATATCGCGTTCAGCGGCGAGCGGAGCGAGTCCGCTGCAACGCGGGGTTGGGCGGCAGCACCGCCGCCCCCTGAACTAGTGCGTCCAGCCGTCGGGAGCTGAAACAAACGACCCATCGATCAGCATGAGATCGTGCCAGGATTCCCGCTCGGGCCACGCGAATGAACAGACCTTATCCCGAGAGCGGTCGCTCCCAAGGCTAACGACGAGGTACCGGCGACGGTCACGACTAATGCAGCAGACTAGCGGGCTACCCCAGGCGTCTAGGCGTGGCACGAGGCGCGATGAGTAGAAGCTGCGAATGAAGGAATGAACGCGCTCGGCCGGCACGCCACGCCATGCCGGGCATGCAGGAAACGCGCGAATGGCTTCTTCGTATGACGGAAGTTCCGCGTCGGCTGCTTCTGCGAGGTCCGGGTAAAGGCCGTCGTTCTCTCGCGCGAACTGGTCGAGAGCAACGCCCAGGCTAGATAGCTCGCCCATTGTGTAAGCGATCTTCGTGTTGCGGCGGTAGTCGGTGCGCCTGAACAGGAAGAAGGCGCCAGCAAGAAGGACGAGGCTAAGGGCTGCCGTGAGGATGAGTCGACGCCTCACGTTGTCACTGCCGCCCAACCAGTATTCGGCCGCCGGGAGGGAAAGTGCTTAGGCTGCATTGGGAGCAGCCTATCCGGGCAGCTGTTGATAGGCGATTTCATCGGGATAGCTTTCTGGCCGAGTAGTTTACGTGCCGAAGGCCGGCGCGTCTGTGAGACTTATAGGCTGCAGCGCGTGCGGCCTAGTACCCACGGAAATAGGCTGCCAGGACGCTGATTCGGGCTGGCCTCGGAGGCTTCACTCACAGGCCGTCCAGCGGGCTCCGGACGCCGCGGCCGCCCGCCTGGTTGAGAACGTGCGTGTAGATCATCGTGGTCGTCACGTCCCGGTGACCCAGCAGCTCCTGGATCGTCCGGATGTCGTAGCCACGCTCGAGCAGGTGCGTGGCGAAGGAATGGCGAAGGGTGTGGCAGCTCGCGAGCTTCGCGATCCCGGCCTCGCGAACGGCCACCTTCATGGCGCGCTGGACGACGGATTCGTGGAGGTGGTGGCGGCGGAAAGTGCCGGCCAGCGGGTCGCGGCTCTTCTCGCGGGCCGGAAAGACGTACTGCCAACCCCACGCGGTTCCGGCACCCGGGTACTTTCGCAGGATGGCCTCCGGGACGAACACCTCCCCGAAGCCGCTGGCCGAGTCCGCGTCGTGCAGGGCCTTTACGTCGGCGAGGTGGTCGTGGAGAGCGGGCTTCAGCGCCTCCGGCAGCATCGTTCGCCTGTCCTTCTGCCCCTTGCCGTCGCGGACGAGGATCTGGTTAAGGGCGAAGTCGACGTCCTTGACGCGAAGGCGCAGGGCCTCCATCAGGCGCAGGCCGCTGCCGTAGAGAAGCGTGGCCACGAGACGCGGGGTACCGTCGAGGCGGGAGAGGACCGCCTTCACCTCGGAGGTCGAGAGGACGACGGGAAGGCGGGCAGGACGGCGGGCGCGGACGACGTCGCCGAGGGAGTCGAGGCTCTTCCCGAGGACGTCGCGGTAGAGGAAGAGCAGGGCGGAGAGGGCCTGGTTCTGGTTGGAGGCTGAGACCTTCTTCGTCACCGCGAGGTCGGTGAGAAAGGCGTTGATCTCGGCCTCGCCCATCTCGTCCGGGTGGCGCTTGCCGTGGAAGAGGACGTACCGCCGGACCCACCCGACGTAGGCCTCTTCGGTCCGCAGGCTGTAGTGCCGCGCCCGGAGGGCGGCGCGGAGGCAATCGAGGAGGCGGGGTTTGTCCATGGCGCTGTTCCTTGCCCGGGTGCCGACGCTCCCTTCCCTTCTGCTGCCTTCTGCTTCGTGAAGCGGTCGCAGCGAGCCCGGGGGGAGGCCGGGTCAAGGGTCTTCTTGTTACCCCGGAACCTCTGCCTCGACCAGTTGCGCCAGCAGCGCGAGTGATTCCTGCCATCCGAGATAGCAGGCTTCGGGCGGAATGACGTCGGGGACGCCTTCTTGCACGATGTTCAACTCGGTGCCGCAGGACACTTTCTTCAGGGTCACCGTCACTTGAAGTTCGCCGGGCATGTTCGGGTCGTCGAACCGGTCCGTGTGCCGAATCCGTTCGGACGGTACCAGCTCAAGATACTCTCCGCCAAAGGAGTGGCTGTGGCCTGTGGTGAGGTTCGTAAAGGACATCTTGAACGTGCCACCCACGGTGGCATTCAAATGGTGGACCTTTCCGGTGAAGCCGTTCGGCGGAAGCCATTTGGCCATCGCGTCGGGATCAAGGTAAGCCCGATAGACTTTTTCAGGCGTGGCCCGGAGGACACGATGAAGTCGAATGGTGTTTGTGGGCATGATCATCTGAGCCTCTATTATTCCTTCGCCATCGCCGCGGCGCGGCGCTCCATCTCCTCGCGGGAGACGTCCTCGACGTGGGTTGCGAAACCCCACTGGTGGCCGAAGGGGTCCTTCAGGAAGCCCATCCGGTCGCCGTAGAACTGGTCGGCGACGGGCTTGAGCTCCTTCGCCCCGGCGTCGAGGGCCCTCTTGAAGAAGGCGTCGACGTCCCTGACGTAGACGAACATGGAGACGGACGTCCCCCCGAGCGTGTCGGGGGACTTGATTCCCATGGAGGGGTTCTCGTCGGCCAGCATGACCTGCGCCTTGCCGATGGCGATCTCGGCGTGGCCGATCGTCCCGTTCGGACCGTCCATCCGCATCAGCTCCTTCGCCCCGAAGGCACGGGCGTAGAAGTCGAGTGCCTTCGCCGCGCCGCGGATGTAGAGGTAGGGGGTGGCCCCCTTGGAGCCGGGAGGGATGGGAGCGGGTTTCTTCGTTGCTGTGGTCACGGTCGTCTCCTTTCAGCAGAGTCCTTTCCGTCTGGTACGTCCCGGGCTCGTCGTCCGGTTTTTCGGCGCTCTAGTCGTAGACGCCGTCGGCGAACCAGTCGCCGCTCTTGGTGTCTCGGAAGATGCGGCAGAGGGGGCCGGCGGACAGCTCCACGTCCCAGTAGTCGCGGGCGACCCCCTCGCCGGTCCACCACCCCTCTTCGAGGTGCCACGGGCCGGAGGCGACCCGGACGGCGCCTTGCAGGTCGGGCCCTCCCTTCGTCTCATCGGTGGTCAGGGTCCGGAGCGAGACGGGGCGTGGCGCGGCGCCCGCGGCGCCGTCGCGGCCGTTCCCGTTCACGATCACTTCGAGGGGGAGCGGGGGGCGGAGGACGCGGACGGCGAGGAGGCCGTGCCCCTCGCGCGGGGGCCTGCGCTCCACGGGCGCCGGCGGCGGGGCCCACGGCACCAGCGCGAAGCGCCCGGGGCGGAGGCCGTCCACGGTGCGCGGCGACCCGACACGCCCTTCGCCCAAAAGGGCGAACAATTTGGCAAGCGCGGTGGCCAGTTTGTCGGGGGAGATCTCGGCGGGGCCGAAGAGGGTGAGCTGGCCGGGGCGCGGGGCGTCGGGGTGGGCGGTGAGGGAGAAGCCGCAGACGGGGGCGCCGGGAGGCCTCGACTCGAGGTTGAGGCGGACGAGGGAGAGGAGCGTCCGGACGTCGCGCGTGGGGGCGGGAAGGGAAAGGCTCCGGGCGTCTTCGCCGTCGGGGTCGAGGGAGAGCCCGACGTCGAGCTTCACGCAGCCGGCCGCGTGGTCGGCAAGGCGCCGGACGAGCCGCTCGAGCGCCGCCTCGGCCATGCCGAGGAAGGGCTCGAGGGTGACGAGGGGCCACTCCAGGCTCATCCCCTCGGTGAAGCCGGGGGGCGGCCGCCGCGGGACGAAGGGGCGCGGGTCGAGGCCGCGGGCGACGTCGTGCAGGGCGCATCCCGCCTCGCCCAGGCGGCCGGCGATCTCGGCGGCGGGGAGCTTCGCGAAGTCGCCTACGGTGGTGAGGCCCCAGCGGAGGAGGGTGCCGGCGAGGCTCACCTCGGGGGCGAGGCGAGCGAGGGGAAGGGGCGCGAGAAAGGGGGCCTCGCCCCCCGCGGGGACGACGACGGGGGAGTTCGGGAGCGAGGCGGCGACGTGGGCCGCCAGCTTGCTCCCCGCGATGCCGCACCGGGCGGGGAGCCCTTCGCGCTTCGCGGCCGCGATCAGGGCGCGGCCGAGGTCCTTCTCGTCGGGGAAGTGGCGGTGGAGCCCGGAAAGGTCGACGAAGACGAGCCCCTCGCCCGCGTCCTCGACGCGAGGGGAGATCCGCTCGGCGGCGTCGAGGAGAGCTTCCGCGGCCGCACGCTCGCTCGCCTCGTCGCGGCCGCGGGCGACGAGCTTCGGCAGGACGGCGCGCGCCTGCGGCAGGGTCATGCCGGGGCGGAGCCCCGCCTTCCGCGCGGGGCGCGTGGCGGCCACGAGGCGCGCGGCGTGGCCGTTGCCGGCGAAGACGGCGGCGGCCGTCCCCGCGAGCCCGGGCTCACTCCTGAGCCGCGCGGCGAGCGGGAACATCGGAACGGTCAGGCAGGCGAGACGCATGAAGGTGAGCGACGTGGCCGTACGAAGGACCTCTCTGATCGCTTTCGGTTTTCGAAGGATTTTCTTTAGAAGAAATGGCCTCCAGCACCTGGAGATGAAGAGCCTCGAAGCCGCCGGGGCGGCGGCCGCGGAGCTTCTCGAGGACGAGACGCGAGGAGAGGCCGAGGAGAAGGGGGAGCGCCGGGCGCCCCCCGGACAGGGAGCAACTCCAGCCGGCGCGCGTCCCGCCGGCCGCCACCACGGCCTCGGCGGCCGGGCCGGCGACGTGGAAGGGGGAAAGGACGAGAAGCGCCGCGCCGTGCGCCCCGGCCGTCCGCGAAAGGCGCAGGAAGGCGAAGTCGTGCCGCGCGCGCTTCCAAAGGGAGATCTTCGAGGTGGCGAGGCCGAGGTCGAGGACGACGACCGGGACGCCGGCGGCAAGGACCGCCTCGGTGGAAAGGAGCGCCTCTTTCAGCGTCCACGGCCGGACCCAGAGGAGGCGTGGAAGGTCGGCCCCGGAGGCCGCGGCGGCCTGCGGGTCGAAGTGGTCGCCGAGGTCGACGAGGGCCGCCGCCTCGCCCGCCCCGGTCGCCGCGGCGAGGACGGAGAGGGCCAGCGAGAAGCGCCCCGACGAGCGGCCTCCCGTCACCTCGACCAGCGCCCCGCGGGGCAGGCCCCCCGGAAGGAGCCGGTCGAGAGGGGGGACCGCCGTGGGAAGGGTGTCTTTTCCCGGAGCCCTTCGCCCCGCGAGGTCGACGGCCCGCGACAGCTGGCGGGAGATTTCTTCGGGGAGGTCGGGAAGGGGAACGGGGAGCGCACTCATGGCATTTCCGGGACTTGAAACGTAGGCGCAAATAAAGCGTAAGTCAAGGGTCTCCGGACTGAGCCGTGATTCATTTTTATCAATGACGCCCCCTCGCCTCCGTGCTAGCTTGCCGCCGCCTTTCGAGGGGGCTTGAAGAAAATGAATCACGTCGTCTGCATCGCGTACGTCCCCGACACCGAAACGAAGATCCGGATCGGCGCGAACGGG
The DNA here is from genome assembly GCA_963801475.1 of uncultured Acidobacteriota bacterium. Lineage (GTDB taxonomy): Bacteria > Acidobacteriota > Thermoanaerobaculia > UBA5066 > UBA5066 > DAOMFB01. The sequence goes on from CAWDEX010000001.1 coordinate 1,034,918, forward strand.
AAATCGATCGACGAGGCCGACGTCAAGTGGATCGTCTCGCCGTACGACGAGTACGCGCTGGAAGAGGCGCTGAAGACGAAGGAGGCCAAGGGGGGCACGGTCACCGTCGTGACCTACGGCCCGGCCCGCGCCGACGCCGGCCTGCGCGAGTGCCTGGCCCGCGGCGCCGACGAGGCGGTCCGCGTCGCGTCCGAGGGGACGGGCGAGATCGACTCGCTGGGCGTCGCCCAGATCCTCGCGGGCGCCGTGAAGGCCCTGCCGCACGACGTCGTCTGGATGGGGAACAAGGGGGTCGGCACCGACGCCCAGCTCCTCGTCCCGATGGTGGCCGAGCTGCTCGACCTGCCGCACGTCACGCTCGTGACGAAGATCGAGTGGGGCGAGGGGAAGATCACCGCGAAGCGGGAGATCGAGGGGGCGACCGAGGTCGTGGAGGCGCCGCTCCCCGTCGTGATCGGCGCGCAGAAGGGGCTGAACGAGCCGCGCTACGCGTCGCTGAAGGGGATCATGGCGGCCAAGAAGAAGACGATCGCCGTGAAGCAGCCGGCCGAGGTCGGCTACGACGCGGCCGCGGGCGCGGCCGTGACCTGGACGAAGCTGGAGCTTCCCGCCGCGCGCGGCGCCGTGAAGCTGATCCCCCCTGACGACCCGAACAAGGCCGCGGAGGAGCTGCTGAGGCTCCTCCGGGACGAAGCGAAGGTGCTCTGATGTCGAACGTCCTCGTCTTCATCGAACAGAGAGACGGAAAGATCCGCAAGGCCTCGCTCGAGGCCCTGACGCTCGGCCGGACGCTGGCCGGCAAGACCGGCGGGACGCTGGCCGCCTGCGTGGCCGGCTCCGGCGTCGCCGGCCTCGTCCCCGAGATCGCCGCGTACGGCGCCGCGAAGGTCTTCGTGGCCGACGCGCCCGAGCTGGCGGCCTACTCCTGCGAGGGATACACGGCCGCGCTCGATTCGGCCGTCTCGGCCTTCAGCCCTTCCATCCTTCTCGTCTCCGCCACGGTGATGGGGAAGGACGTCGCCCCGCGCCTCGGCGCGCGGCGGAAAGCGGGGGTCCTCTCCGACGTCATGACGCTGGACGTGGAGGGGGGACGCCTCGTCGGGACGCGCCCGGTCTACTCGGGCAAGGCGCAGGCGACGGTGGCGCCGGCTGCGGGCGCGGCCCTTCAGATCGCCATGCCGCGCCCGAACGTCTTCCCGGCCTCGAAGGCGGCCGCCCCCGGCACGGGCGAGGTCGTCCCCGTCTCCGCCGCGGGCGCGAAGATCCGCGCGAAGGTCATGAAGGTGGAGGCCGCCGAGGCGGGCGAGCTGGACGTGGCCGAGGCCGACAAGATCGTCTCCGGCGGGCGCGGCATCAAGGGGCCCGAGAGCTGGCCGGTCCTGCGCGCCCTCTGCCACGAGCTGGGGGCGGCCCTGGGCGCCTCGCGCGCCGCGGTGGACGCCGGCTGGATCGACCACTCGCACCAGGTGGGGCAGACCGGCAAGGTCGTCTCGCCGTCGCTGTACATCGCCTGCGGCATCTCGGGCGCCATCCAGCACCTCGCCGGGATGGGCTCGTCGAAGGTGATCGTCGCGATCAACAAGGACCCGGAGGCCCCCATCTTCAAGGCGGCCACCTACGGCATCGTGGGCGACCTGTTCCAGATCGTCCCGGCCCTGACCGATGCTGCCAAGAGAATGAAAGCATGAAATCAGTTGCTTTTGCACGGGGGGTCCGGGGGGCGGCGAGTAGCGCCCCCGGCGAGACGGCGAAGAAGATGAAGGCGTAGCCCTTTCATGACGCCGACACCGACCGAGGCCACCTACTTCGGCCTTTCCGGGACCGTCCTGTTCGCCGTCCTCCTCGGCGCGACCGTCGTCCTCTTCCTGGTGACGGCGTCGCGCCGGGTGCAGCTTCTCCTGATCGGCGCGGGGGCGCCCGACGACCGGTTCGACCACCCGTTCCGGCGTCTCTCGCACGTCGTCGAGTACGGCATCCTGCAGCGGAAGATGTGGCGCGACCCCTACGCGGGGCTCTACCACATCCTCATCTTCTCGGGCTTCGTCGTCCTCTCCGTCCGGACGGTGATGCTCGTCCTCGAAGGGCTCGCCCCGTCGGCGGGGATGCCGTTCCTGTCGAAGGGTTTCTGGGAGGCGTACCTCGTCCTGAAGGACCTCGTCCTCGTGACGACGCTGATCGGCGTCATCCTCGCTCTCGGGCGGCGTCACCTCTTCCGGAAGGAGCGGCTCGACCCGTCGTTCGACGCCGACCTGATTCTCGGCCTGATCGGGTTCCTGATGGTCACGGATCTGACGGCGGGCGCGAGCCGGGGCATTCTCTCGGCGACGGGCACGTCGGCGTGGGAGCCGATCACGTTCCAGGTCTCGAGACTCTTCGTGGGGCTCTCGCCCGAGGCTCTCTGGAGCCTCTACGCGGGCTCCTGGTGGGCGCACCTGATCGCCATCTTCGTCTTCCTGAACTACCTTCCGTTCGCGAAGCACTTCCACGTCATCACCGCGCTCCCGAACCTCCTCTTCGCGAAGCTCGACGCGCCGGGAAAGATGTCCACGATCGACATCGAGAAGGCGGCCGAGGCTGGGGTCTTCGGCGTCTCGAAGATCGAGGACTTCACCTGGAAGCAGAAGCTCGACATCTTCACCTGCACCGAGTGCGGGCGCTGCCGCGAGATCTGCCCGACGCACCTGACGGGAAAGCCGCTCACGCCGAAAGGCTTCACCGTCGACCTGCGCCACGCCCTCTACACGGACGCCCCGGCCCTTCTCGACGCGACGACCGGCTTCGGCGGCGGGAAGAAGGCGAAGGCGCTCGAGGAGCGGAAGCCCCTCATCGGCGGCTGGGTCTCGGAGGACACGATCTGGGCCTGCACGACCTGCCGCTACTGCGAGCACGCCTGCCCGGTGGGCATCACCTACACCGACAAGATCGCCGACCTCCGCCGGCACCTCGTCCTCGAACGGAGCGAGTTCCCGAAGGAGGCGCAGACAGCATTCAACGGGATGGAGCGACAGGGCAATCCGTGGAATCTCGCGGCCGCCGACCGCGGCGCCTGGGTGAAGGAGCTGCCGTTCCCCGTCCTGACGATGGCCGAGGCGGAGACTTCGGGCGTGGAGGTCCTCTTCTGGGTCGGCTGCGCGGGGTCTTACGAGGACCGCGGGAAGAGGGTCTCGCGGGCCCTCGCGACGCTCCTACACGAGGCGGGCGTGAAGTTCGCCATCCTCGGCTCCGAGGAGACCTGCACGGGCGACGCCGCGCGGCGGCTCGGGAACGAGTACCTCTTCCAGACGCTGGCCCAGCAGAACATCGAGGTTCTGAACGGCTACGGCGTGAAGCGTATCGTCACGAACTGCCCGCACTGCTTCAACACGCTGGCGCGGGAATACCCCGACTTCGGCGGAAAGTACGAGGTCGTGCACGGGACCGAGCTGGTGGCGAAGCTGATCGCGGAGGGGCGCGTCAAGCTCACGACGCGGATCGAGAAGACCCTCTCCGTCCACGACGCCTGCTACCTCGGTCGGCACAACGACGTCTACGACGCGCCGCGGGCCGTCCTTTCGGCGATTCCCGGCGTCGCGATCAAGGAGCTGCCGCGGAGCCGCGAGAACGGCCTCTGCTGCGGGGCGGGCGGCGGCCGGATGTGGCTGGACGAGACCCTCGGGACGCGGATCAACCAGACGCGTTACGGCGAGATCGAGGCGTGCGGCACGGAAGCGGTCGGCGTCTCGTGCCCGTTCTGCATGGTCATGCTGGCGAACGCCCAGACCGAGACGTCCGGGAAGACCGAGCCGTTCGACGTCCTCGAGCTGGCGGCCCGGGCGCTGCCGGCTCCCCGAGCCTCCTGACTTCGCCCCCCCGGCTGTTGTAATCTGAGAGCCGTTATGGCCGACGAGCCCAGGGCCCGGGGCGGGTCAGGAGTGCGGGGCCCCTTTACGCCGACGGTGTACGTGCCTCCCCCGAAGGAGGAGGCCGGGGCCCCCTTCGCGCCCGAGCCCGTCGTCACCGAGGGAATGAAGGCGCGCCGGCGCGAGATGGCGAGGCGCCGCCGTGAGAAAGCGCTCGCCGAGCTGGAGAAGGACGAGGTTCGGAGCGAAACCTGGCTGCGCGCCCGGAACGTCCTCGTGAAGCTCGGCGCCGCCGTCCTCGTCGTGCTCGGCTACTGGCGGCTGCAGGCGCAGTACCCGGACAACCGCTGGCCGCTCGAGCTGGTCTGGGTGATGATGGTCGTGGGGCTTTTCGGCGCCTTCGGCTGGACGCTCTGGTACCTGAACAAGCCCGACTGATCGCCCGTCCCGTCAGAACCGGAAGGTGATCCCGAGAAGCCCGCGAACCTGGCGCGCGGTGTCGTCACGGAGCTGCTCGGCCGTCAGGATCAGCGAGAAGGCGCGGCTGATGTTCACGACCCCCTGCATCGCGAAGCGCTTCGACCGCGGGCGGCTCTGGACGACGACGCCGTCGCCCGTCGTGAAGGCGAGGGTGGACAACGACGTCGTGTAGTCCAGCGTCAGATAGACCTTCGGGCCGATGCTCCGCCCGATCGAGGCGTAGAACGAATCGTAGCTCCCGGTCGAGGGCCTGTTGTACCGGTAGTCGCTCGCCGTCAGGTCGAGGCCCGACCCGAAGACGTTCATCGCCGAGATGCCGGCCTGATACCTCGGGTAGCTCTCGCCGGCGCGGCTGGTCTGCTCCTGCGAGTAGCCTCCCCAGATGCGCAGGTTCCGGAGGGGCTCGATCGATATGCGGCCGCCGATCGACCCGAAGAGGAATCCTTCGAGAGCCCGCGGGTCGACCGGCCGCCCGTTGAGGATGTCCTGCGCGATGGTGCGCGTGTCGATGGAGGTGCCGTGGTGGTAGAGCGCCTGGAATTCCAGCCACGGCGTGGCCCGGTAGCGCGCGTTGACGAAGATGTAGGTGAGCTTGGGGCTCCCGCCGGTTCCGGCCGGGCCGGTCGTGTCGATCTCGGCGGCCTGGTAGAGGAAGAACTCCTTCCCGATGGGGATGAAGTTCAGCATGGTGACGACCGATCGCTCCGTGACCGACTGGTCCTGGATCCGGACGTAGCCGAGGACGTTCTTCCACCCTCGGTCGCCGTCGAGCGCGACGTACCCGCCGTACTTCTTCACGCCGTGGATGTAGCCGACCTGGTAGAGGTCGGGCTCGAGACCGCCGAAGAGGCCGAAACGGAACCGCCAGGCCCCGGAGGCGGCGAAGGGCTGCGCCTCGAAGGCCGCGCCGCCGACCGAGCCGAGGCCGCCGAGGTCGTTCAGCCACATCTGACCGGCGCGCACGCCGATGCGTCCACCCGCGAAGCGCCCGCCGACCCACGCGTTGTAGATACTCATCCGGTTGGTCTGCTCGCTGGACGGGTACTCCGCACCGCGCGCGTCGAGCGCATATTCGAACCCGCCGTCGTCCGCGGGCTTCGAGACGACAGAGACGGTGGCCGAGACCTCGCTGAAGTTCGAGCTCGGGCCCCCGTCGGTGCGAGACGTCTGCTGGTAGCTTCCGAAGAGGGTGACCTGACCGAGTCCCCATGAAGACTGGGCCCCGGCGCGGGCGGAGACGGCGACGGCGCTACCCACGAGGAGCGCGATCAAGGCGAAGCGGCGGCTCATCGCCTGGACCTGATCCTTATGGGGCCGTTGCCGCCACCGTTCGGGTGGCAGGCATAACACGCCGAAGACTGATAGACATAGCCGGACACGCCGTTGTGGTGAGGGTTCGTCTGGGCTGCCGTATGGCAGATCGTGCAACTGAAGACGGTGTAGTTCGACGGGTTCGTGTGGCAGCGCGAGCAGACTCCTCCGGAATTGCCGTGGTTCCTCGGGAACCAGGTGTGATTGAAGACGGCCTGCGACCAGAGCGTGTCGGAGAACTTGTGGCAGGTGTCGCACGTCGTCGGGAAGCCGGCAGCGATGTGGTTCACCGGGCTGATCGCGTTCTGGTAGTCCGTCTGATGGCAGGCGTAGCACGGAGCCGTCGGCACCGTGAGGTAGTTGCCGTTCTTGTGGCAGTTGACGCAGGTCGTCGTGGCATGAGCCCCGGCCAGCGGGAAGTACGTCGCGTGGTTGAAGGCCGACTTCTGGCTCCAGGTGTTGTCGGTGAACTTGTGGCACTGGTCGCAGGCCGTGGGGAAGCCGGTATGCGGGACGGGCGACGTGGCGTTCTGGAAATCCGTCTGGTGGCAGGCGGAGCAGGGGCTGGTCGGAACGGTCAGGTAGTTGTTCGGGCTGGGGGCGTACGGAGGGTTGTGGCACTGGGTGCAGGGTGACGTGGCGTGGGCCCCGGCCAGCGCGAAGTACGTCGCGTGGTTGAAGGGCGTCTTCTGCTGCCAGGTCGCGTCGGCGAAGGCGTGGCACTGCTCGCAGGCCGTTGGGAAGCCGGTATGGGGAACGGGAGACGTGGCGTTCTGGAAATCCGTCTGGTGACAGGCCGTACAGGGGCTCGTCGGCACCGTGAGGTAGTTGTTGTTCTTGTGGCAGTTGGCGCAGGGCGTCGTGGCGTGGGTGCCGGCCAGTGCGAAGTACGTCGTGTGGTTGAAGGCCGACTTCTGGGACCAGGTGTTGTCAGAGAACCTGTGGCACTGGTCGCAGGACGTGGAGAAACCGGTATGCGGGACCGGAGTCGTGGCGTTCTGGAAGTCGGTCAGATGGCAGGCGGAGCAGGGGCCGGTCGGGACCGTGGTGTAGTTGTTGTTCGTGTGGCAGTTGACGCAGGCGGTCGTGGCGTGGGCGCCGGCCAGCGGGAAGATCGTGTGGGAGAAGGTCGCAAGCATCCAGGTCGCGTCGGAGAACTTGTGGCAGGTGTCGCAGGTCGTCGGAAAGTTCGACGCGACGTGGTTCACCGGGCTGATTGCGTTCTGGTAGTCGGTCATGTGGCAGGCGGAGCAGGGGCTGGTCGGGACCGTGGTGTAGTTGTTGTTCTTGTGGCAGTTGGCGCAGGGCGTCGTGGCGTGCGTGCCGGCCAGGGCGAAGTACGTCGTGTGGTTGAAGGCCGACTTCTGGGCCCAGGTGTTGTCCGAGAACTTGTGGCACTGCTCGCAGGCGGAGGGGAAGCCCGCGTGGGGGACGGGAGCCGTGGCGTTCTGGAAGTCGGTCTGGTGGCAGGCGGTGCAGGGGCTGGTCGGGACGGTCGTGTAGTTGTTGTTCTTGTGGCAGTTGGCACAGGCCGTCGTGGCATGGGCGCCGGCCAGCGGGAACGTCGTGTGAGCGAAGGTTGCGAGCATCCAGGTCGCGTCGGAGAACTTGTGGCAAGTGTCGCAGGTCGTCGGGAAGTTCGACGCGACGTGGTTCACCGGGGTGATCGCGGTCTGGTAGTCCTGCAGGTGGCAGCTCGAGCAGGGGCTGGTCGGGACGGTCGTGTAGTTGTTGTTCTTGTGGCAGTTGGCGCAGGGTGTCGTGGCGTGGGTGCCGGCCAGGGCGAAGTAGGTCGAGTGGTTGAAGGACGACTTCTGGGACCAGGTCATGTCGGTGAACTTGTGGCACTGGTCGCAGGCGGTCGGGAAGCCCGCGTGCGGGACCGGAGTCGTCGCGGCCGCGAAGTCGGCCTGATGGCAGGTGCCGCAGTCCCGCGTCGTCCCCTTGTAGACGTTGTTCTTGTGGCACGAGGCGCAGGAGGCGGTCGCGTGCGCTCCCGAGAGCGGGTACGTCGTGTGGGAGAAGGTTGCCAGCGACCAGGTCGCGTCGGAGAACTTGTGGCAGGAGTCGCAGGTCGTCGGGAAGTTCGACGCGACGTGGTTCACCGGAGTGATCGCGGTCTGGTAGTCCTGCAGGTGGCAGCTCGAGCAGGGGCTGGTGGGTACGGTCGTGTAGTTGTTGTTCTTGTGGCAGTTGGCGCAGGGCGTCGTGGCGTGCGTGCCGGCCAGCGCGAAGTAGGCAGTGTGGTTGAACGGCGTCTTCTGCTGCCAGGTCATGTCCGAGAAGCTGTGGCACTGCTCGCAGGCGGAGGGGAAGCCCGCGTGGGGGACCGGAGATAAGGCGTTCTGGAAGTCGGTCTGGTGGCATGCGGTGCAGGGGCTCTTCGGGACGGTCGTGTAGTTGTTGTTCTTGTGGCAATTGGCGCACGCCGTCGTCAGGTGGGCCCCCGTCAGCGGGAACGCGGCCGTGTGACTCGCGAAAGTCCCCTGCTGCCAGGTTGGATCGGAGAACTTGTGGCAGGTGTCGCAGGTCGTGGGGAAGCCGGCGGAAACGTGCGGCGGGTTCTTGGAGTTCTGGAAGTCGGTCAGATGGCAGCCCGAGCAGGGGCTGGTCGGGACGGTCGCGTAGTTGTTGTTCTTGTGGCAGTTGACGCAGGCCGTCGTGGCGTGCGTGCCGGCCAGCGCGAAGTAGGCCGCGTGGTTGAACGGCGTCTTCTGCTGCCAGGTCGCGTCCGAGAAGGCGTGGCACTGCTCGCAGGCCGTTGGGAAACCGGCGTGGGAGACGGGAGTCGTGGCGTTCTGGAAGTCGGTCTGGTGGCAGGCGGAGCAGGGGCTGGTCGGAACGGTCTTGTAGTTGCTGTTCTTGTGGCAGTTGGCGCAGGGGGTGGTGGCGTGGGCGCCGGCCAGCGGGAAGACCGTCGAGTGGTTGAAAGTCGCCTGCTGCCAGGTCGCGTCCGAGAACTTGTGACATTGATCGCAGGCCGTGGAGAAGCCGGCGGAGACATGGGGCGGATTCTTGGAGTTCTGGAAGTCGGTGATGTGGCAGGCGGAGCAGGGGCTGGTGGGAACGGTCGTGTAGTTGTTGTTCTTGTGGCAGTTGGCGCAAGCCGTCGACGCGTGGGCGCCGGCCAGCGGAAACGCCGTGTGATTGAACGTCCCCAGGTGCCAGGTCGGATCGCCCGGTCGATGGCAGGAGGTACACGTGGTCGGGAATCCGCCGGCCGTGTGATCCGGATTCCTGGCCCCCTGATAGTCCTTCGCGTGGCACGAGAAGCAGTCGGTCGGCGTGCCCGCGAAGACCCGGTTCTTGTGGCACTGATCGCAGCGGAGGCTGGCGTGCGCGGAGCTGAGCGCGAAGCCCGTCTGAGCCGCGTGGTTCCAGAGGACGGCCGTCCACGAGGTGGGCCGGTGGCACTGCCCGCAATCGGTTCCGAGAGCCGTGCGGTAGAGGTCGTCCTGTCGCCGGATCCAGTGACAGTCGTAGCAGGTGTTCGGAGTCCCCTTGTAGACGCCTTCCCAGTGGCACGACGCGCACTTGAGCGCGAGATGCTGTCCTTCCAGCGGGAAGTTGGTCCCCTTGTGGAAGGCGCGATTGACGGTCCGCCAGATCGACATCGTGTGGCACGACGCACAGTCGCTGCCCAGCTTTCCCTTGTGGGCATCGTCGTGACAGCGCCCGCAGTCCGCCGCGGGGAGGCCGGTGAACCGGACCGCCGTTCCCGGGCCGGACGGGAACGTCCCGTCCGCCTTCTTGTGACAGGCGCGGCACTCCGCGGTGGCGTGCTTGTCGGTGAAGAAGCCCTTCAGCGCCGGGTTCTTGTGCTGGTAGCTCTTCACCTCGAAGGTCGCCGACGTGTGACAGGTCTGGCAGGACGTACCGAGCTGGCCGAGGTGAACGTCCTTGTGGCAGCTCGCGCACTCGGTCGCGAGCCCGACCAGCCGGACGGCGGTGCCGCTTCCGGCCGGGAAGGTCCCGGCCTCCTTCTTGTGGCACTTCGCGCAGTCGAGGCCCACGTGCTTTCCGGTCAGCGCGAACTTCGCCTTCGAATGGTCGAAGCGGGGAACGGCGAACTTCGCCGCCTCGATCGAGTGGCAGCTCGCGCAGTCCTTGCTGACCTGCCCGAGGTGAGGATCCTTGTGACAGGTGGCGCAGTCGAGCGCGATGTTCTTGAACCGCCGTACGGGGACGGTTTTTCCGCGCCCGACGGCGACGGGGCTCGCTCCCGGTTCGATGGCGTGACACTTCTCGCAGGCGACCGGCGCGTGCTGTCCGCCGAAGAACTCGGGGAAGCGGGGGTGCTTGTAAGTCGTGACCTTGAAGGCGGCGGGCGTGTGGCACGTCTCGCAGCGGGCTCCGAGCTGTCCCTTGTGGACGTCGACGTGGCACGAAGAGCAGTCCGCGCGGGCGCCCTGGAAGTCGACGGTCCGCTTCGCGAGCGCGACGCCGGGCTGCGGTGCGGCCCCCTTGTGGCACGCCGCGCAGGCGAGCGGCGGGGCGTGCTTTCCGGTGAGCGGGAACTTCGTCGTCGTGTGGTCGAAGGTCCCGCCCTTCCATCCCGTCTCCTTGTGGCAGGCGCTGCAGTCCTGCGACTTGAAGACGCCCCGGTGAGGGTCCGTGTGGCAGTTGGAGCAGCGGGCGAACTTCGGGTGGACCTTCGTCGCGGGCTGTGCGTGGCAGGACCCGCAGGTGAGGGCGGCGTGCCGCCCGACGAGGGGGTAGCCGGTCTTCGCGTGGTCGAACTTCTTCGGTGCGGCCGACGCCGCGCCCGTCTCGGTTCCGTTCGCGGCGGCCCCGGCCGTCACGGCCGCTCCCGTCGCGCCTGCGCCGGCCGCCATCCGGAAGGACGTCGTCGTGTGGCAGGTGGCACAGGCTCCGAGGGGCTTCGAATGCGGGTCCTTGTGGCAGTCCGTGCAGGCCGCGAACCGGACGCCCTTGTAGCCCTTCGTCGCGTGGCACTTCTCGCAGGCGACCTTCATGTGCGCGCCGGTCAGCGGGTAGGCCGACTTCGCGTGGTCGAAGACCTTCCGGCTCTCCTTGAAGGGCACCGTGGCGGGATGGCACGTCCCGCAGGTGGTCCCGAGCTTTCCGGCGTGCGGATCCTGATGGCAGGACGTGCAGTCCGGCTTCAGCGTCAGGAATGACCGGGTCTTGTGGCAGGCGGCGCAGTCGATCTTCCGGTGCTTGCCGTCGAGCTCGAACCCGGTCTCGCCGCCGTGGTTGAAGGTCTTCGCGTCGAGGGCACGGATCGCGGCGCCCTCGCCGGCGTGCTCGACGTGGCAGGAGACGCACTCCTTCCCGGCGTTGCGGTGAACGCCCTTCTTCGCGGCGATCCGCTCGGCGATCGGCTTGTGGCACTCGAGGCACTTCGCGGAGGAGACCTTCTTGCCGGGCTCGTGGCACTTCTGGCAGTTATCGAGGCCTTCCCACTTCGCGTGCGCTTTCGAGAGGGGACCGGGCGAGACCAGCGAACCGAGACCCTGCGCCGCTTCGACCCGCGGAGCGGCGAGCAGCGCGAGGAGCGCGAGAGCCGCCACGGGCGGAAAGGCCCGCCGGATTCGGCGGTTGGAGGGATCGCTCATTCGGGGCCTCTCTCCCAGAAGTGCACCGGGTAGACCATCCGGACCGCGAGCGCGAGCCTCACGGCGGCGGTGAGGAATCTGAGGCGGACGAGCGGCTGGCGGTCGACGTGCCAGAGGTCGGGCAGTTTCCCGGCGATGGCGAGGTTCTGCCTTCTCCGGGCGCACTGCGAGCCCTTGCCGAAGTCCTCGCCGGCCGGGGTACGGCCCGGGACGGCCTCAGACCGCATGCACGTTCACCGCGTACGCCGGTAGACGTTGGACCAGTTGTTCGTCCCCCCAAGAAAGTCGTTTAGCCGTGTCTTCCTAGGGCTCCCGCCCGTCTTTCAGGGTAGTGGCGTGAGGGGCAAAAGCTCACGCCTCCGTCGTGCAGTCCCTCTTTTAGCCCAATCGACATATGGAAACCTGTAACCGCCGTCACAGTCCGTGTCGTCGAGTGTCGGGTCCTCCGCGGTGGCCTTCCGGGAAGCGGACCTCGTCCCGCATGAGCGAGAGAATCGGGCGTTCCGGGCTGGCTTCGGCCGCCGGCTAGTCGTCGTCGAAGATGCCGCGGGGCTTCGCGGGATCCGTCTTCGCCTTCTGGAGCGCTTCCTTGAAGGTCTTCTCGAGGATCTCGCTCTTGTGCTTTTCGCGCTCGACGGTGGCCGCGAAGAGGTCCTCGGCGCGCGCCTTGCGGCGCTGGTTCTCTTTGGCGGCGTCCTCGAGCGAGGAGAGCTTGTCCTTGTGGGCCGGCGTCTCGTGCGACAGGACGGCGCCGGTCTCCGCATCGACCTTCAGCGTCGAGGCGCACTCGGGGCACTGGACGAGAAGGAAGTCGCTCATGCCGCGGGTCATTATGCTACCGGGCCGTGGGCGAAGACGCCGGGGACTGGAAACGGAAGCTGAAAGCGCTGGGGATCTCGCGCCGGCGTGCCGGCGGTGCGGCCCGGCGTTCCGACCTGCGGCGAGTCGAGACGGGGCGCGGCGGCGAGGAGATCGCGACGCGCCATCTCGAGGAGCGGGGCCTGACGATTCTCGAACGCAACGTCCGTTTCAGGGACGGTGAGATCGACCTCGTCGCAGAGGAGGGCCCGGTTCTCGTCTTCGTCGAGGTGCGGCGCCGGAGGGCGGGGGAAACCGGCACGGCGGCGGAATCGGTCACGGGCCGGAAACGCGCGCGGATCGTCCGCGCCGCGCGCCGCTGGCTGGCGGGTCACCCGCGGCAGGCGGCACGCCCGGTCCGATTCGACGTCGTGGCCGTCGACGGCGAGCCGCCGGTCGTCGAGTGGATCCGGGGCGCCTTCGACGCCGTTTGAGGCGGGGTCAGCGGGTGGCGGCCCCGGGGTCCTTCGGCGTTCCGTCCTCTTCGAAGTGATCGTTGTACCAGCGGGCGTAGTGGTGCTTCGCCCATTCCCGGTCGACGTGACCCGTGATCATCCCGCTGAGGCCCACCCGCGTCGAGGGGTTGACCACCGCCATGTAGATGTGGCCCATCATCAACAGCGGGGCCACGAGAGACATGCTGATGTGAAGGAGCCAGGGGAGGAAATGGTCCACGCCGTGCCACCAGAGAAACGCGCCGGTCAGGACGAAAAGCGGATAGGTGACCATCACCATCATGAAGTTCATCCGCTCGGCCGCGTTGAACTTGCGTTGCTCCGGCAGGACGATTCTCTTGCTGACGGTCGCCGGCCCCACGAGGAAGAGCCACTTCAGGTCGTCGATCGTCCACGAGAACCCGACCTTGAGGTTGTAGATGTGGACCTTGTAATCACGCCAGTTCCGCGCGACGGCCAGCGCCGGGAATACGGCCAGGCACCCGCCCGAGACCCGGTGGAGGAACGAGAGGACTTCGCGGAAGAGACTCCCGGAATGGAGGTTGTAGAAGAGCTTCATCGTCACGCCCGTCACGAAACAGATGATGAAGGGAATGGCGATCGACCAGTGGAGCATCATCTCCCCGCGGGCGAAGCGGAGGATTTGTTTGACCTGGTCCTTCCTCGGGAAGAGCAGGACCTGCGGAGACTCCGGAGCCACCCCCTCCGCGGCGGCTGAGCCCGCCTCGTCGACTGCTTCTGGCGCCTGCGCCGGGACGCCTCCCGGGGGTGCGGCCGGGTCCGAGTCTCGGGACTCAGCCGACTCGTCGTCGAAGAGTTCACACCGGACCTGGTCGGCGGGAACGCCGAGGCCCGACAGGAGGCTTCTCATCCTGTCCCTCATCGGGGCGGGACAGCAGACGTAGTAAAGAGCGTTCGCGGGATCGGGACACGCGCGCCGCAGAAGCTCCCCGTCGATCCGGCCGGCGCTGAATCCGGGGCGCTGCTCGCGCGTCAGGGTGACTCCCACCCGGATCTGAGGATGGCTCTGCCGCAGCTGCGAGATCTCTGAACGGAAGGCGACGTCTTTTTCGGTCCGGGCGGAGAGAAGGTACGTGACCGGCCTCCCCGGATCGCGGACCACCGCGTGGCGCAGCATGCTCATCAGGGGGGTGCAGCCGATCCCCCCGGCGATCAGCACGAGGTGGCGGGGGTCTCCGGCCGGATAGACGAAGCGGCCCGCCGGCGGCTCCACCGGGAGGAGACTTCCGACTCCCACGGTCGCGTGGAGGGCGCTCGAAACGGTTCCCTGCCGCTTGACCGAGATCTCGAGATGGTCGGCTGATTCCGGGGCGGAGCTGATCGAGTAGCGGCGGATCATCTTCTTGGCGTTGATCCTGACCGTCACGGTCAGAAACTGGCCCGCCTGAAAGTCGAATCCTTTGGGGCGCGCGAGGCGGAAGGTCCGGATGTCCCGGGTCTGGTCGAACGTCGCGATCACGGGCAGCAGGACGACGTCGGCCAGCTCCGTCACCGCGAGGACCGGTGCGGGCGGCTCCCCGGACGGGGCGGGAGCTTCCCGCAGAGTCCTCAATCGGATACGTCCGGTCGTCTCTGCCATTCGGATCTGCCCCCCTAAGACGCGAGATGGTCGTTATCGGCGTCCGTTCAGCTTCCTGATGAAGTGAGCGAACGCACCGGATCCCACGCAGCGATTGTGCCTCTCCGTCCGGCGGCCCCTTCGACGAATCTCGTAACGGCCGTCACGGTTTGTAGCGATATGGAAGGGAGAGCCGATGCCGGCACGCCGCCGGGGCGAATCCGGAGCCCGCGTCGCGGCGGCCGCAGCGCCGGACCCTCGAGGCCCGGCAATCTCCGAGGTTCTTCAGTTGAGAATCTGTCTAAGATAAGATCCACGCCGCGACGCAGAGAGCGCGCGGCACCCCGAAGAACAGCTCCGAGGCCGGTGTCAACTCTCTCTGCCGCGGGGGGGGGAGGGGCGTGCCGGAGAAGAACGGGAAGAATCGGAGAGGCGCCTGGCGTCCGGACCGGACGGCGATACTCGCTTTCCGGCTCCTGGCTGGCACGGCCGCCCTGATCATCCTGACGGAAGTCTTCGCGATGTTCGTCGTCGAAAACCTTCAGCCGGGGGGGTTCTGGGGAAAGACGCTTCGCGACGTCGGCCTTCTGCTGGCAGTGATCCTCCCGGCGATCTACTTCGCGATGTTCCGGCCGCTCCTCCGCCTCCTCGCCGAGCGACGGAAGTCCGAGGAAGAGCTTCGGCTGCGAGTCCGGGAGCTCGCGGCGCGCGACGCCGTCAGCACCGTGGCCCTGAGCGAGCTGAGGATGGAGGGGCTCTTCTCGAGGGTCATCGACGTCGTGCTCTCCCTTCTCGGCGCGGATGGAGGATGGGTTCTGCTCCTCAAGGACGGGTCGAGGTCGACCCCGCAGATCGTGGGAGCTCGCGGCGTCTCGTCCTCTCTCGTGCCGACGGGATCTGCCGAGTTGTTCCTGGACAGCCCGACCTGCTGTGGCGGGCTGATCGCACGGATGCCTCCGGGGGAGGTCACGCTCATCTCCGAGTGCCGCCATCTGCCGAGGGAGGTCTTGATGGCCGCCGGCTTCGGCAGCTACGTCGGCATACCGCTGCCGGCGGGGCACCGCGTCCGAGCGATCCTGAACCTGGTCTGGCGCGCCCCGCGGACGCTCGACGACGCGGACCGGGCTCTCCTGCGCGCCATCGCGAGGAATGTCGGGATCGCCGCCGAGAGCGCGGCCCTCTATCAGGGCGAGCAGCGCGCCCATGCGAACGCGGACACGATCAGCTCCGCGACCATGGCGCTCGGCCACAGGCTCGACCTCGACGCCGTCCTGGAGACGCTGTTCAATCATCTCCGGCATCTCGTGCCGTATGACCGGGCCAGGGTGATTCTTCTCGGGTTGGATTCCCGTCCGAGCGTGCAAATGGTCTTCTCGCCGTCCGGGAAGGTGCATTCGGGCCACGAGGTCACCCAGGACCCCCTCGTGGGCGAGGTGCTCAGGACCGGTCGGAGTGTCTGCTTCCCCCGCGTGGAGGCGCACGGGGCCGCTTTCCGCGGGACGCAGCCCGAGGCCGCACGGAACTGGCTGGGCGTGCCGCTTCTCGTGGAGGGGCGGGCCATCGGGCTCGTCACTCTCGCGAGAAGCTCAGCCGGCCCCTTCACGCCGGAACAGGTGAAGCTGGCCGAGGCGCTGGCCGCGCCCGCATCCGTGGCGATCGCCAATGCAAACCTCTTCGGGGAGGTTGTCTCCGGCCGGAAGCGTCTCGAGACCCTCTCGAGGAAGCTCGTAGAAGTCCAGGAGACCGAACGCCGGCACCTCGCACGCGAGCTTCACGACGAGATCGGACAGGCTCTCACGGCCATCTTCTACCGTCTGGAGGCCGTCAGGGGATCTCCCGCCGGGGGGAACGGCATCCTCGACGACGCGATCGACATCACCGACCGGGCGATACAGTCCGTCCGGAACCTCTCCCTCGACCTGCGCCCGTCGCTTCTCGACGAGGCCGGGCTTCCGGAAACGCTCCGCTGGTACGTCGAACGGCAGGTCCGGAGCGATTCCCTCGACGTGAACCTCTCCGTCTCCCCGGAGCTCGCCGACCTTCCATTCGACGTCCGGAACGCCTGCTTCCGGATCGTCCAGGAGGCGCTGACCAACGTCGTCCGGCACTCGGAGGCCCACCATGCCCGGGTCCAGCTCCGGCCGTCCGGAAGCCGGGTCGAGGTCACCGTATGGGACGATGGCCGGGGGTTCGACGTGGAGGAAGCCTTCCATCGGGCCCGAACGGGCAACAGCCTGGGGATCCTCGGAATGACGGAGAGGGCCGAGCTTCTCGGAGGCGACCTCGTCTTCGAGTCGGCCGTGGGGGCCGGCACGACCGTGAAAGCCTCGCTCCCGCTTTCGGGGCCCCAGTGACCGGGAGAGGGGGCCGATGAAGAACGTCCGGGTACTGCTCGCAGACGACCACGACCTGGTGCTTGCCGGCCTCAGGCTCCTGGTCCAGGCGCTCGAAGGGGTCGAGGTGGTGGGCGAGGCCCGCAACGGATACGAGGCGATCGCCCTCGCGAAGAACCTGCGGCCCGACGTGATCCTGATGGACCTTCAGATGCCGGAGCTGAACGGCCTCGACGCCACGGCGCGCATCGTCGCGGCCGACCCCGCCGTCCGCGTCGTCATCCTGTCCATGAGCGCCAGCGAGGAGGCGGTCCTCCCCTCCCTTCGGGCCGGCGCATCGGGTTACCTTCTGAAGAACGTCCGTCCGGTCGAGCTGGAACTGGCGATCCGGGCGGCCGCGAAGGGCGAGACGTTTCTCTGCGCGGCGGTCTCAAAACATGTCGTGGAGAAGTGCTTCGAGCGCACACATGCCGCCGACGAGTTCTACGACCGCCTCACGGGACGCCAGAGGGAGGTTCTGCAGCTCGTCGCCGAGGGGCGCACCTCGAAGGAGATCGCGGGCCGGCTCGGCGTGAGCGTCCGAACCGCCGAGGCGCACCGGACCCAACTGATGGAGGCGCTCGACATCCACGACGTCGCCGGGCTGGTCCGATACGCCATCCGCAAGGGGATGGTCACGCCGTAGGACGGTCGGCCCGCGTCATACCTCGGGCGCGGCTCGCAATACCACATTCGAAGTCTGCGCTTTCCGCAATTGCCGTGGGTGCCCGCGTGCCCTAGGTTCCATTCAGCCGATGGAATCGACGGAACGAGAGGCCAGGAGCAGCGTGGACGGGAGAGGATCCCGGATCCTGCAGGACGCGGTCGTCGGTTCGTCGGACGATCCGACAGACGCGGTCCTCGTGGCAGCGGCCGTCGGCGGAGACCACGATGCCTTCGCCACCCTCGCTCACCGGTACCGGCGCCTGTTGCTGAGAACGGCCCTGGAAATCGTCGGTCCGGAACGGGCCGAGGACGCCGCCCAGGACGCGCTGCTGCTCGCCTACCGGGCGCTCCCTGCGCTCAAGGACGGCGCCAGGTTCTCCGGCTGGATCTCGACGATCGCCCGGTTCCGCGCGATTCGGCTGAACCGGAACGAATGCCGGCGTCGCGCGGCGACGATGAGCGTGGATCAGCGGAGTCTGGAAGCCTTCGCCGCGCCAGAGGGTGATCCTCCGACGCAGGAAATCGACGAAGGTGAGCTTCGCCGTGCACTCGAGGAAATCCCTCCCGAATTCGCCCGGGTCCTCCGGCTTCATTTCCTCGAGGGGCGCCCTCATCAGGAAATCGCCGGCCGGCTCGGCATCTCCGTCTCCACCGCCAAGTGGCGTTGCTTCCGGGCCAAGGAGCTTCTCCGGCGGGCCCTGAAGACCGGCGACCCGGGCGAAGCGCGGATCGAGGCAGCCTGCCGCCGCTGCCAGCGCGAGTCGTCCGGCGGGTCGTGTGGCTGCCCGGGCGAACCCGATATCGGACGGAACGACTGTCGGAAGGCGCCGCTTTCCGATCGAAAAGGGACGACTCGATTTCGACTCCCCGTCTTCGAAGCCCGGACCGGGACTCAAACCGCCCTGAAGGAGGGTTCATCCATGAAGCTCCGTGCAAACGCCGTCATGCGTCGTGTGGGCGCCCTGATCCTCGCTCTTCCGCTGGCCGGGTCGGGCTTCCTGCTGGCCCGGGAGCCTGGGGCAGGAATTGCGCCCGCTCAGGAGGCCGTCAAGCCGCGGTTCTCCCGTTCGGTCACCGAGTACCAGGTTCCGGATCTCAAGCTGGTAGATCAACAGGGCCAGACCGTCTCCCTCGGGGAGCTCCTCGACGAGCGGAGGCCGGTGGCGCTGAATTTCTTCTTCGCGTCCTGCGGGTCGATCTGTCCGGTGATGACGGCGACGTTCTCGCGGATGCGGAAAGAGCTGGGGCACGACGGGGAGGGACTCCGCGTGGTTTCGATCACCATCGATCCGGACCAGGACACACCCGAGGTTCTCAAGGCCTACGCAGAGAGGTTCTCGGCCGGGCCGGGCTGGTCCTTCCTGACGGGAGACGCCCGGAACATCCTCGCCGTCCAGCGCGCCTTCTTCGCGGACTCGGGCGGGAAGTTCAATCATCGGTTGCTCTACTTCTTCCGGGCGGCCGGCTCGAAGTCGTGGGTGCGGATCGAGGGCCTCGCGAACGCCGGCGACCTCGCGAACGAAGCGCGGGGCCTCGTGGCGCCGGTGCGGGCCAGCCGTTGATCCCGGTGTCCGCGCGACGCGTCCCGCCCGCCGGGCGCCTCGCGGCGCTGACGGCATTGGCAGGCGCCCTGGCCGCATGGCCGTCGGGCGGGGGAACATCCTCCCCGACGAAACCGGTCGATCCGGGCGAGTCGATCTATCGCAAAGGCATCCTGCCGTCGGGACAGCCACTCCGCGCCGTCGTCTCGGGGGACGTTCCCCTCGAGGGATCCCCGGCGGCGTGCCAGACGTGCCACCAGCGGAGCGGCATGGGAACGGTGGAAGGCAAGGCCTGGACGCCGCCCGTCACCGGCCGGATCCTCTTCGCGGCCCGCGGCTCCGGCGTGCGGATGCGCCCGCCGTACGACGAGGAGACCCTGGAAAGAGCCCTGACCAAGGGTCTCGACGCGGCAGGGCGGCCTCTCGATCCCCTGATGCCGCGCTACGACCTCTCGCGGACGGAGCTTTCCGCCCTCGTCGCCCATCTTCGCGGCCTATCGGAGGCACCCTCGCCCGGTGTCACCAACACGGAGATCCATTTCGCCACGGTCGTCACGCCGGACGCCGATCCGGCGGAGGCCCGGGCGATGCTCGACGTCCTCCGGACTTTCCTCGCCAACAAGAACGTCCGGACGCGGAACCTCGGAAAGTGGGATCAATACAACCGGAACTTCCGGGCGTGGGTTCTCGATACATGGGCCCTGAAGGGATCTCCCGACACGTGGGTCGGGCAGCTCGAGGAGGCCTACGCAAAGAGGCCCGTCTTCGCCCTCCTCAGCGGGGCCGGCGGCGCGGTATGGGGCCCGGTTCACGACTTCTGCGAGAGGCACCAGGTGCCGAGCATCCTGCCGAATCTCGACCAGGCGCCCGCCGCCGCGGGGGCCGGTTACTACACGCTCTATTTCACGCGGGGCGTGACGCTGGAAGCCGAGACGATCGCGGCCGAAATCGCCGGCGAGCCCGCGGGGACGCGAATCGTCCAGTTCCGTCCCGCTGGGGGCCCTGGGCGCGCCGGCGCGGACGCCCTCCGGAGAGCCCTCGACTCCCGGGGCGGTTTCGAGGTCGTGGACGTCGTTCCAGGCGACTCCGGCCCTCCCGGCGAGCGAAGCCTCGCGCGGCCTGCACAAATCGCGGTTCTCTGGCTTCCGCCGGAGTCGTTGAAATCCGCGTTCTCCGGACGGCCCCGCGAGGAAAAGTGGAGCCACGTCTTCATCTCCTCGACGCTCCTGCACGGCGAGCGGCCGGCCTCTCCTCCGCTGCCCGACGTGGCCACCGATCTCGTGAATCCCTTCTCGCCCCCGGCTGACCTGGCGGCACGCTGGCCCCGGGTCGCCACGTGGCTGAAGATCCGGGCCGTGCCGCCCGGGGAGCGGCGAATCCAGGACCAGACGCTGGTCGCGTGCGTCGTGACGGGCGAGGCGCTGATGCACCTGAACGACGAGTTCCACCGCGACTACTTCCTGGAGCTGGTCGACCACGTCGGGACCAACCCCACGGTCTCCGCCTTCCACTCGCGGCTCTCCTTCGGCCCCGGGCAGAGGGTGCTCTCGCGCGGCTGCTACCTCGTTTCGCTGGGGTCAGAGAAGAGCCCGCCCCGCTGGGTCATTCCCTGACGGCTCCCCGCCTTCGGACGCGGCCTGCGTAAAGCGCAATCGGGAGGGTCGGAAGTCGCAGATCCGGGCTGAATCATCCGGACGCCGCTAACCCCTCCTCTCCCCCGGACTCCTATCAGAACAGATGACCACCAGCTTCTCGAACCGCGTGTCGAAGATCGAATCGTCCATCGCGACCCGGATTTCCCGGGAGACCGGGACCAGCCCTCAAGGAGTGCTCATGACTTCCAGACGTCTCCGTTGGTACGTTTACGGGCTTCTCGCCGTCCTCGTCGTCGCGACGACGAGCCTCGACGCGGCATCCCTCACGATCAGCCTGGTCGACTCGAAGACCGGAGCCGTCGTGAGCGGGATCGGCTACCGCTGGCTGGTCCAGCTCGACACGACCTTCAACCACATTCCGGGAAAGCCGGCGAAGCCGGGAGAGGATCTCTCGGTAAGCTTCCACCGGAGCTACGCGCCGGTGCTCGCGGCCGGCGACACGACCGGTGGGGCGCCCAACGCGACCAACCCGTACCTCGACCCGTCGCGGAACAACCCGTTGCCGGTCCTCGACGCGACGAAGAGGTACTTCGTCACGGTCATGCCGTACCAGGACTCGAGCTACAACATGGGCGGCGCGTCGGTGGTCTTTACCGGTGGCAGCGGGGTCGCGACGGTGGCCCTGTCGCCGCTCCCGGTGCCCACGTCGCAGATCTCCGTCCTCGTCTTCGAGGACAAGCACCCGATCAACAACGAGGACGAGCTTCCCGAGGAGCGCGGCCTTGCGGGCTTCAACATCCAGGTCCTCGACACCGGAGGCACGCTCGGGATCACCGGAGGGCTCGTCTCCAACGACGCCTTCGGCCACAAGCTGGGCACAGTCTACGGTACGGACGCGAACGGCAACCCCGATCCGAGCGTCGTCCTCCAGGAGGGAACCGGGATCATCACCACGGACGCCAATGGCACGGCGCTGATCAAGTACCTGCCCCCCGGCCGCTGGGCGGTCCTTGCCGTGCCGCCGGCCATGCCCCCGGGGCGGGAATGGCACCAGACCTCGACGCTCGAAGGGATGAAGGACATCGAGGCGTTCACCAAGGCGAACGAGCCGCCGGTCTTCGTGGAGTTCGGGCCGCCCGGTTACCACGTCTTCATCGGCTTCGTTCAGCAGTTCAATACCATCCCACCCGCGGCGAACACGGTGACGCTCACCGGCCGGATCACCAACAACCACACGACCCGGCCGCCGGAATACAGCTTCTACAGCGGCCTTCCGATGAAGAAGGCCTGGGTGGGGCTGAACAACCTATCGGCCGGCGCGGCGGGAGAGGGCATCTACGCGGCGCCCTGTGATCCCCTGACTGGCCAGTTCAGCATTCCCGGGGTTCCGGTCGGGAGCAACTACCAGCTCGTCACGTGGGACGAGAACCTCGACAACGTCTTTGCGTTCTACGACGCGTCGGTCCCGGCGAACGCGTCGGGGACTTACGACCTCGGCGACGTCCCGGTCTTCAGCTGGTTCTCGCACGTCGCGTTCGACTTCTTCTACGACACGAACGGAAACGGGAAGCGCGACGCGAGTGAGCCGGGGATCCCGGGCCAGAACGTCAACCTCCGCTGGAGGGACGGCTCCATCTACGACTCCCTCCTCACCAATGACGCGGGCCACGTCGAGTTCCACGAGGTCTTCCCCTTCTTCAACTGGATGATCACGGAGTTCGACTTCAGCCGGTGGGGGACGACCGGCGTCACGATGCACGTCGACGCGGGCGGCCCTATCAACCCGAGCGACCCCGATTCGATGGGCGGACGGCTCAATCCGCAGCTCCAGTGCCCCACCAGTGACCCGTGCGCCAATCCGACTCTTCCCTCCCGCACGGAAACGATCAGCCCGATCGACGGCAGTCTCATCGCGACCGAGGCCTTCCAGGTCTTCCTCGGCCAGACGGTCTACTTCGAGTACGCCAAGCATCTCTGGGACACGATTCCGTCGAGCCTGCCGGACGGCAATCCAATGAAGGGCTTGACGAACGGAGGGATCGCGGGCGGCGTCTGGTACGACTCGACGCGCGCCGAAGACGACCCGCGGAATGCGGGCGCCGAAACGTGGCAGCCAGGCGTCCCGCGCGTCCAGATGTACCTTTACAACGAGGACCCGAGGGCGACGTCCGACCCGGCGCTCGGGGGAGCGCCCAACCCGGCGTATCACGGAAAGATCGCCGACACGAACGGCAACGGTCAGATCGACCTCGCTGACGTCGACAACTGGCCCTTCGGCTGGGCGGACGGCTCCGCGTCGATGGGACCGGAGGACGTGAAGCGGAACGGCGACCTGACCTGTAATTCGACCCACGCTGCGTCGTGTGTCTTCAAGCTTGGCGACGCCATTCAGAAGGGTGGCACGACGAGCTGGGACGACGCCAGCCCGACCGGCTGCGTCGGCCCGGTGTTCTACGTCCACGGCGACCCGAACCAGCCGACCGACTGCTTCGACGGTCTCCGGAACTTCAACCAGGCCCGGGCGGCCTCCAACGACGGCTTCTACGGCTTCGGCGGCGTGAACGGGCCCGGGCCAGCAGCTCCCTCCGGGCAACTACGTCGTGGAGGCCGTGGCGCCTCCCGGCTACAAGCACACGTCCGAGGAGAGCAAGAACGTCAACTTCGGCCAGAGCTACGTCCCGTCTCCCGAACAACCTCCTCCCCGAGTGCGTCGGCGACCTCCATCTCGTCGGTCCGGACCTGGAGCTCTTCCCGGGCGTCGCCGTCCTTCCGGGCTACACCGGCATGAGGCCGTCTGCGACCGGAAGCTCGTGACCGTCTGCGGAAGGGCAGAACGCGGCCGCCGACTTCTTCCTCTACACCCTCGTCCCGGTGGCGGCGAACGTCGTCGGCGTGACGACGGACGACACGACGAACGAGTTCGACCCGAACGCTCCCAACTTCGGCGAGAAGTACGCGCCGCCCGCACATGCCGATCTCGATCCAGGACTGGACGGGGCGCGAGGTCGTCCGGACGTACACCGACGAGTACGGCGCCTACAACGCCCTCGTCCCGTCGTCCTACAGCGCCAACATCCCGGTGCCGAGCGGCTTCGACCCGAACATGCTCATCGTCTGCATGAACCACCCGGGGCCGATTCCCGATCCGGCGCACCCCGGCCAGATGATGATCGACCCGTACTTCCTCCGGCAGTACAGCCAGTTCTGCTACGTCTGGTCGTTCATGCCGGGGAAGACGTCGTACCTCGACACACCCGGTCGTCCCGGTCGCGGCCTTCGCCGGACCGCAGCAGTCGCAGCTCGACTGCGAGCTGCCGGACGGGACGCCCGAAGATCTACTCGGTCACGGGGCCGGGCGGCTCCGGGCCGTGGGTGAGCAGGTCTTATGGTTCGGGCGCCAACAACACCAAGAAGCTGACGATCGTCTCCGAGGGTACGGCCGTTCCGGTCATGAACCCGGCGTACGACTCGTCGCACCCGGCCGGCCCCAACCCGCGGACGATCAACCGTGACTACGGCTTCGGCGCCTTCGTCCAAGGGACGAGCGCCATCCGGTTTGGCGACCCGGCGAGCCCGAGCGTCACCATCCTGAACCAGTGCACGAACGCCAATACCGTGAACTGCTGGGAGACGTGGAACGCGAACATGATCGTCGTGCGGGTCCCGAACTTCGGAGGGGAACATCCCGATGACTTCGCGACGGCCCAGCTTACGGTCGTTCGCGGGAACGGAAGAGCCTCCGTCTCGGGTGTCACGGTGACGAAGGCCGGGAAGGCGCCCCAAGTCCGTGCCGCCGGGCGGCTCGATCCAGGCCGTCATCGACAACGCCGCGACCGTGGCGGGCGACCTGATCACGGTTCCCTGCGGCAACTACCCCGAGCTGCTGATCATGACCAAGCCCGTGAGGCTCCAGGGCGTGGGGCCCCGGCTGCGTCACGATCGACGCCTCGGCGCACCCCAGCGAGAAGCTCCACAACTGGAACTTCCGGATGCAGGCCTTCATGGCGGCCCATCCGAACTACGTCCTGCCCGGGCCAGCCGACGGGTGCGGGGCTCCCCGAGCCGACGCTCTTCGCGACCGAGCAGGGGCCGGGGGTCATCGTCGCCGGGCCGAGCGGACCGCTCAACGGTTCCTCCGCGGATCCGAACGTCTTCAAGCGCCTGAACGGCAGCCCGAACGCGCGGATCGACGGCGTGCACGATCACGGGCGGCAGCAACGCGGGCGCCATCTTCGTGAACGGGTACGCGCATTTCCTCCAGATCACGAACAACCACATCGTCGGCAACGCGGGGCTTCTACCGCGGCGGCATCCGGGCCGGGTACCCGAACCTCGTCCAGACCGTCGCCGCCGGCGACCAGTACGTCAACAGCTTCAACGACAACATGACGATCGCCTACAACCAGATCACCGAGAACGGCGGCCTCGCAGGCGCGGGCGGCGGGGTCTCGCTCTGCACCGGATCCACGAGCTACGCGGTGACGCGGAACTGGATCTGCGGCAACTACATCGAACGGCTCCGGCGGC
This sequence comes from uncultured Acidobacteriota bacterium, assembly GCA_963801475.1. Classification (GTDB taxonomy): domain Bacteria; phylum Acidobacteriota; class Thermoanaerobaculia; order UBA5066; family UBA5066; genus DAOMFB01. Next base: position 1,059,720 of record CAWDEX010000001.1, read on the forward strand.
GGCGTCGGCCACCTCGGCTTCAGCGACGGCGGCGTCATCGACCACAACACGATCATCTTCAACCAGATCTTCGACCAGTCGACGACGCCCGGAGGCGGCGGGATCTTCGTCGGCGGCGAGGCGCCGATCGCCGGCGCCACCGGGACCGCGATCAGTCCGGGAACCGGCAGCGTCACTGATCAACGCGAACCTGATCCAGGGGAACCTGGCCGGTGCGGGTGACGGCGGCGGCATCCGGGCCGAGTTCGTCAACGGGGCCGACGTCGTCACGGCGTCAACCAAAAACAATCCGGGAAACTACTTCCGCAACAACGGCAACACGCTCCACGTCTACAACAACATCGTCGTCGAACAACATGGCGGGTCTCGCGGGCGGCGCCGTCTCCCTCCAGGACGTCGGTCCTCGCGAGCGTCGTCAACAACACGTTCGCCGACAACGACTCGACGGCCACGGCGGGAAGCGCCTTCCCGGCCGGCAGCCCGAACCAGTCGAGCCCGCTGCCTGCCGGCGTGGTGGTGCACGCCGCACACCGCCGCACTTGCGACGGCGTTCACCCCCTTCTCGGCGGCGGACCGAAGGGCTTACGGCATCTTCTCGAACCCGACGCCGTTCGCGAACAACATCATCTACAGCAGCCGCTCGTTCTACGCGCAGATCGACCAGGCGTCGCAGATCGTCCCCGCTCCGTTCAACCTGGTGCTGTCGGCGACGGGGACCGATCTGGCCGTGCTCGGGACGGGCCCGACGGCCTGCGCCGGCGGCCCCTGCTACCTCCACCCGGTGAACAGCTTCCTGACGACTCTGACGCCGCCCTACAACACCCCGGCCGATGCCAACATCGGCGGCAATCCGCTCTTTCTCGCGTCCTATTTCAACGGCGGACGAAGCGCACTGACGCCGTTCGGCTTCACGACCGACATCCAGATGGCGCCGGCCTTCGACGAGGGGGGCAACTTCATCGACGTGAGGTTCGGGCCCCTGACGCTGAACAATCCGACCAACGGAAATGCCCTCTTCGGCAACTACGCCATCCAGACGACGTCGCCGGCCGTGAACGCGGGTCTCAACTCGGCGGCGAACTCCAACGCGGCACTGAACTTCGACTATTTCGGCAATCCGCGCCCCGCGAACAACACGAATCGGGCGGATATCGGCGCCGTCGAGGCCCGGTAATCGCGAGAGCGACCAGAAAGGAAAGACGCGATGAAAACAAGTCTCTCGCCCCGCATCGCTCTCCTCGCAGGGCTCCTCCTTCTCCTGCCGGCCTCCGGACCGGCCGCGGCCGGAGTCCTCGTCCAGTGCCCGGGGGACGTGGACAACGACGGGATTCCGGATCACTACTACAAGCTCTTCGGCGGCCAGAAGACGGGCTGGGTCAACCCGGCCGGCACGGCGCCCTGCACTCCGACGGACACGACGGGAAGCCCGTGTGTCCGGGTCACACAGGCCACGAGCGGAGCGGTCACCAATACCGCCTGGCGGAGCAACGTGAGGTGCATGCACCTCACCTGCGGTGACGGGTACCAGACGATGGCGGACGGCAAGCCCGATCTACACGCTTCGGGTTCCGGGACGTGACCGGGACGCCGGCGGCGGACGCCCTCGTGAACGGCTTCCTCGCGGCCGAGTGGCCGGCTCCGACGATCGTCCTCGACGAGGGGGACGAGTTCTACCTGACGCTGACGAACGTCAACTTCGCCGTCCGGCCCGACCTCTTCGACCCCCACACGGTCCACTTCCACGGCTTCCCGCAGGCGTCGTCGGTCTTCGACGGAATGCCCGAAGGGTCCATCGGGATCCTGAGCGGAAACAGCCTGACCTACTACTACAAGATCGTCATTCCCGGCACGTACATGTACCACTGCCACGTCGGAGGCGGCCGAGCACATGCAGATGGGGATGCTCGGGAACCTCTACGTCCGCCCGGCACAGGACAAGGAGCCAGGCCCTCCGACGGGCCCGCATGCCAACCAGCCGGGACCTCTACGCTTACAACGACGGGGACGGCTCGACCTTCTGCAACAAGGAGATCCCGATCCAGGTCGGGTCCTTCGACCCGGTCTTCCACTTCGAGGACCAGTCGATCCAGGCTCCGCAGTTCTCCATCGAGGATCCGAAGTACGCGCAGCTGAACGGGCGCGGGTATCCCGACACCGTCAATCCGAGCCCGCTCCCCCCGACGCCACCGCAGGACAACTACGGCGGACCCTTCCCGGTTCCGGACGGCTTCGCGGCGAAGACGTCACAGAACGTCAATACGGTGATCACGGCGACGGCGGGACAGAAAGTACTTCTCCGCTTCTCGAGTCTCGACACGACGAAATTCTGGACCGTGACCGGACTCGGGCCTTCCGATGAAGGTCGTCGGGCTCGACGGGCGGCTGCTAGAGAAGACGGGCTCCGGCACCCCGTCGACGAAGCTCGCCTACGACACCTCGTCGATCACCCTCGGCGGCGGCATGGCCGCCGACGTCCTGATCGACACGACGGGCCTCGCGCCCGGAACCTACTTCATCTACACGACGAACCTGAACTATCTCGCCAACGACCAGGACGACTTCGGCGGGATGATGACCGAGTTCGTGGTGCAGTGAGGAGGCACGACATGAAGAGAACAGTGCGCCTCTGCCTCCCCGCCGTCGCCCTGCTCGTTCTCGGTCTTGCCGCCTTGCCGGCGGCCGGCACGATCGACGGTGTGTCCGGGAGCAACTTCGCCTTCACGGTCCAGCCCGGCCGGATCTCGACGCCCGACGGCTCGAGCCTCCTCGTCTGGGGGTACGCCTGCACGTCCTGCGGGACGCCGGTCCAGTACCCGGGGCCCACCCTGATCCTCAACCAGGGCCAGACCGTCACGATCACTCTGACGAACCAGCTGACGCTTCCGACTGGTACGCCTGCCGGGACGCCGATCCCGAACGTCTCCATCGTCTTTCCCGGGCAGGACAACGTCACGGCAACGGGCGGAGTTGCCGGGAACCTGACGCAGGAGGCCGTGGCCGGTGGCACCGCAGTCACTTACACCTTCACGGCCAACCACCCCGGGACGTTCCAGTACCACAGCGGCACCCGGGAGGACCTGGAGATCGAGATGGGCCTCGTGGGGGCGATCATCGTCAGACCGCCCAACCCGAACAGGGCCTATGCCCACCCGGACACGGCGTTCGACCGGGAGAACCTCTTCGTGATCACGGAGATGGACCCGAGCATTCACACGAAGATCGATCTCGGACTGATCTCGCAGGTGGACAACACGAAGTGGGTCTCCACCTACTGGTTCTTCAACGGGCGGAACTTCCCCGACACGCTCGCCGAGCCCAACATCCCCTGGATGCCGTCGCAGCCGTACAACGCTGCGCCGCAGATGCACCCCGGGGAGAAGCTGCTCATCCGGACGGTCAGCGTCGGGCGTGAGGTCCACCCGTTCCACCATCACGGGAACCACGCCCGGATCATCGCCAAGGACGGCCGGCTGCTGGAGAGCGCTCCGGGCGCCGGGCCGGACCTCTCGTGGCTGGTTTACTCGATTCCCTCCCAGCCCGGCGAGACGACGGACGCCATCTTCGAATGGACGGGTCAGGGGCTCGGCTGGGACGTCTACGGACACACGACGAACGGCGCCTCCACGCTCCAGCCGGGAGAGTGCGTCTTCAACGGAGTGGTGAACCTCGCCAATCCGCTCTGCGACCACGGCAAGCCGATCCCGGTGCTCCTGCCGGACAACCTCGCCCTCGCGTTCGGCGAGTTCTGGAGCGGCAGCCCCTACCTCGGGCAGCTGGGCCCGCTTCCTCCCGGACAGGGCCGGAACAACACGACCGGCGGCTACTTCTTCATGTGGCACTCGCACACGGAGAAGGAAATCGTGAACAACAACATCTTTCCGGGCGGCATGTTGACCATGTGCGACGTCGAAGCGCCCGGTCAGCCGATCCAGTGAGCGGAGGAGGACGAGAATGAAATCCAGAGTTGCGGAAAGCGGATCCTCCCGGCTCCTGGGGGTCGCGGCAGCGGCCTTCCTCCTGGCGACCGGTGCGGCTCAGGCCGCCACTTACGACCTCAAGGCCGGTACGACCAACATCACCATGCCGACGGGCGAAGTCGTGACGATGTGGGGCTTCGGCCCGGCCAGCGGCTCAGTCAGCGTTCCGGGGCCCGGCCTCGTCGTGCCCTCGGGGGACACGACGCTCACGATCAACCTGACCAACGACCTTCCGGAGCCCGTCTCGATCGTCATCCCGGGGCAGATCGCGACGATGGCGCCGGTCTTCTTCACGGACTCGAGCGGCCGCCGGCGTGTGAGGTCGTTCACCCAGGAGGCGCCCCCTTCGGGTGGAACGCAGAGCTACACGTGGACCGGACTCAAGCCCGGATCCTATCTCTACCAGAGCGGCTCGCACCCGGGCATTCAGGTCCAGATGGGCCTTTACGGGTCACTGCGCGCACTGGCCGGCGCGGGTCAGGTCTATCCCGGCGTGGCGTACGACAAGGACGTCGTCCTCGTCCTCTCCGAGGTCGACCCGGCGCTCCACGCCGCCGTTGCGACGAACAACTACGGCCCGGGCAAGAGCGTCACGAGCCCGGTCGATTACCACCCGGGTTACTTCCTCGTGAACGGGGCGCCATACGCGCCGGGAAGCTCCATCGCGGTGGACGCGGGGTCCGCGCCGCTCAACACGAACGACACGATCCTCGTCCGCTTCCTGAACGCGGGGCTCCGGACACATTCGATGGCGCTCTTCGCCCCGACGCCATCGAGCGGCGGGATTCCCGCTCCGTATTTCTCGGTCGTGGCCGAGGACGGGCGCCCCTATCCCTTTCCGCGCCAGCTCTACACGGTCTATCTTCCGGCCGGGAAGACGGCCGACGGTCTCTTCTCTCCGCCGGCGCCCGGCCGTTACACCGTCCAGGACCGGACGCTTCATCTCACCGACCTCAACGCCGTTCATGACGCCGGGCTGCAGGCGGCCCTCCTCATCGCGAACCCGGCGGGCGCGCCGATCGCGAACGGGGATGCGTACACCATGAACGGAAATACGACGCTGACCGTCCCGGCGCCGGGTGTCCTCGGGAACGACACGGGCACGGGCCCGCTGTCGACGAGTCTCGTGAGCCCGACGACCCACGGCGCGCTCACGCTCGCCGCGGACGGTTCGTTCACGTACATCCCGACGACGGGCTTTGCCGGAACGGACAGCTTCAGCTACAAGGTTTTCAACGGCGCCTACAGCAACGTCGCGACGGCCACCATCACCGTGAGCCTGCCTCCGGTCGGCACGAACGACGCCTACAGCGTCGTCGCCGGGACGACGCTGACGGTTTCCGCGCCAGGAGTTCTCGGGAACGACGTGAGCCCGGCGGGAAAGACGCTCACGGCGGTTCTCGGAACGGCGCCCTCGGCCGGGACGCTGACGCTCAACCCGAACGGCTCCTTCACCTACGCCGCGCCGTCGGTGGCCGGCCCTTACTCGTTCACCTACACGGCGAGCGACGGCACCCTCTCGAGCGGCACGGTGACGGTCAGCCTCACGGTGACCTCGCCGCAGCCTCCGGTGGCGAACGGGGACGCCTACACGACGACGGCGACCGCGACCTCGCCGTCGCTCAGCGTGGCGGCTCCGGGAGTCCTCGGGAACGACACGAGCCCGGCAAGTCTCCCGCTTTCCGCCGTCCTCGTGACGGGCCCGACGAAGCTGGCCGGAGGCTCGTTCACGCTGAACGCCAACGGTTCCTTCACCTACTGGACGAAGAACCTGTCGGCGACGACCGACAAGTTTACGTATCGCGCCAGCGACGGCACACTCCAGAGCGCTCTGGCGACGGTGACGATCTCGATCACGGCTCATCCGGCGCCGGTCGCGAACAACGACACGTTCTCTGCCCCGAGGAACTCCCCCGGCGTGACTCTGACCGTTCTCGCAAACGACACGGCGACGAACGCCGCGATCAATCCGGCGACCGTGACGAAGCTGAGCAACCCGAGCCGCGGCGGCACCGCGACGGTGAATGCGAACGGCACGATCACGTACAAGCCCTCACGGAACTTCCGCGGGACGGACGTCTTCACCTACAACGTCAAGGACACGCTGGGCGCAACGTCGAACACCGCGACGGTGCGCGTCAACGTGCAGTGACACGGGCGAAACAGAGATGCAACTCGTGAGACGGGGGGCGCCGCTTCTTCTCCTGGCGGCGCTCCTCGCCGCTTCTCCTCGGGTCGGCGCCGCCGGACTGGCGGCGCCGGCCTCTTTTTCCGCTGCGTCCGCCTGCGACGATCTGAAAGACCGGTGGGGAGTCGAGGTCGTCCGCCTCTTCCTGACCTCGCACGGTCACATGGTCGACTTCCGGTACCGCGTGATCGACCCCGTGAAGGCCAGACCGCTCTTCGATCCGAGGACGCCGGCCCACCTCGTCGACGAGGCGACCGGGCGGAAGCTGGCGGTTCCCGAGGCCCCGAAGACGGGCCGGCTCCGGAACACCGGCGAACCGGAAGAGGGTCGCGTTTACTTCATCATTTTCCAGAACCAGGCCGGGCTTCTCGAGAAGGGCGACCGGGTCTCCGTGGTCATCGGGGACTTCGTCGCCCCGGGACTGCTCCTCCAGTAAGGAAGACAACTATGAAACGCTCGACGCTCGTCCGCGCCGTTCTCTCCGCCGCCGCCCTCGTCGCGGCTCCGATCCTTCACGGGGGATCCGTCGACCCGGAGCTTTCGGCGGCGATCGCCGGGATGAAGCCGGGGCAGGAGATCGCCGTCGTCGTCACGCTGGCCGACCGCGTGTCCCTCGAGTCCTTCGCCCCCGGCGGGGTCGGACCGCGAAGCGCTTCGCCGCAGCTGGTGGCGGCTCTCCAAAGCAAGGCGGCGAATACGCAGCGCCCGGTCCTCGCGAGCGCGGCGGCCCTGGGCGGGCACGACGCGGTCTCGCTCTGGGCGATCAACGCCGTTGCTCTGAAGATCCCCCATGAGGCCGTGACGGGCCTCGCGAAACGGAGCGACGTCGAGAGCATCCAGCTCGACGCCGTCGTCCAGGCACCGGCGACCCTCTCCGGCGCGTCGGCGCCGGCGCCGGAGTGGAACATCCAGATGATGGGAGCGCCGGACCGGTGGGCCGCCGGCGCGACGGGGAGCGGAATCGTCGTCGCCACCCTCGACACGGGGGTCGACGCGCACCACCCCGACCTCGGACCCCGCTGGCGCAGCGGGTCGAACAGCTGGTTCGATCCGAATGGCCAGCACACGACACCCTACGACGCGAGCGGACACGGGACGCAGACGCTGGGCCTGATCGTCGGCGGAAGCTCCGGCGGAACGTCGATCGGGATGGCGCCGGGGGCGACCTGGATCGCGGCCAAGATCTTCAACGATGCCGGTCAGGCGACTCTCTCCGGAATCCACCAGGCGTTCCAGTGGGTCCTCGATCCGGACGGGAACCCGGCCACGATCGACTCGCCCCACGTCGTGAACAACTCGTGGGGCCTCACGTCGAGCGTCGGAGCGTGCGACAGCACGTTCGCAGACGACATCTCCGTCCTTCGGGCGGCCGGCATCGGCGTGGTCTTCGCGGCCGGGAACGAGGGCGGAGCCGCCGGGACGAGCGAGAGCCCGGCGAACAACGCCGGGGCCTTCCCCACCGGGGCGATCGACAGCGCCCGGACCGTGGCTCCCTTCAGCAGCCGCGGCCCCTCGGCCTGCGACAACGGCATCTTCCCGACGGTCGTGGCGCCCGGGGTCTCGGTCCGGACGTCGGACCTCACGTTCGGCGGCGTCGTCCCGAATTCGTATGCCGTCGTCAGTGGCACGTCCTTCGCGGCGCCACACATGACCGGCGCGATGGCGCTCCTATGGAGCGCGCACCCGGGGGCGACGCTTGCGGCCGTGGAATCGGCCCTCACCTCAACGGCGGTGGACCTGGGAATTCCCGGGCCGGACAACGACACCGGATACGGAATTCCGAATCTCTCGGCCGCTGACACGGCGCTCGCGGGTACGCCGACGCCGCCGGTCGCGAGAGCGGATTCCTACACCGTTGAGGCCGGGACCACAATCAACGTGATTGCGCCGGGAGTCCTGACGAACGACTCGAGCCCGTCCGGCGGAGCGCTGACGGCCGCACTCGCGTCCACTCCGGCGGCCGGAAGCCTCACGTTCGCCGCCGACGGCTCCTTCAGCTACGTGGCGCCCGCAACAGGCGGGACGTACTCCTTCATCTACACGGCCAGCGACGGAAAGCTGACGAGCGCGGCCGCCACGGTCACGCTGACCGTGACGTCGCCGCAGCCCCCGGTGGCGAACGGGGACGCCTACACGACGACGGCCACAGCGACCTCGCCGTCGCTCGGCGTAACGACGCCGGGTCTTCTCGGAAACGACACGAGTCCGTCGGGCAAGCCGCTCACCGCCGTCCTCGTGACAGGCCCGACAAAGCTTGCCGGTGGGTCATTCACGCTGAACGCCAACGGGTCCTTCACCTACTGGACGAAGAACCTGACGGCGACGACCGACATGTTCACGTATCGAGCCAGCGACGGGACGCTTCAGAGCGCTCCGGCGACGGTGACGATCACGATCACGGCCCATCCGGCGCCGGTCGCCGGCAACGATTCATTCAGCGTGGCCCGGAACTCCACGGGTGTGGCGCTGAACGTCCTTGCAAACGACACCGCAACGAATGCGACGCTCGCGTCGTCGTCCATCACGGTCGTCAGACGGCCGAGCCATGGCACGGTGACCGCCAACGCGAACGGCACCGTCACGTACAAGCCGGCGAGGAACTACAGGGGATCCGACAGCTTCACCTACAACGTCAAGGACAGCCTCGGGGCGACCTCGAATACCGCCACGGCGCAGTTGACCGTCCAGTAGGGGAGGTGATGCCGGCAATCCGGGCGCCGGGACGCCTTCCCGGGGAAGACGCCCCGGCTTGACACCGCGAGGGGGCTCCTCTAGATTTCGCGCTCCACGGGCGCCTCGGCGCCAGACGCGGGACTAGCTCAGTGGTAGAGCGCTACCTTGCCAAGGTAGATGTCGCGAGTTCGACCCTCGTGTCCCGCTCCATATCAGGCTGAGAGCCGGGAGTCACCTCCCGGCTCTTTCTCTTTCAGCCCCCCGCGGACGGCTTCGGCCGCTCGTGCCAGGCCTTCAGGACCTCGGCCTCGCGCGTGGGCGAAATCCCGGCCTTCAGCTTCTCCTGCCGCTCCTTCGGAAGGGTCCGCCACCACTCGAGCGTCTCCTTCACGGTGACGGAGAGGGGCCTGAACGTGAGCCCCTTCGCGACCGCTCGCGCGTTCGAGACCCGGTTCGCGCCAGCCGTCTCCCCCTCGGGGACCTCCCAGACCGGCATGTCGACGAAGGGGATCACCTTCATCTTCGCGAGGAAGGCGGCGTCGACCCAGGTGAACCGCGCGTCACTTCCGGAGACCGTCCGGCAGGCCTCGAGGAGGGTGCCGATCCCGAGCGGCGAGGCCGGTCCGGTTGCGTTGAAGACGCCGGTCGTCTTCGCGTCGAGTGTCTTCACGATGAACTCGCCGAGGTCCTTCACGTCGATGAACTGGACTGGGTCGGCGGGCGTCCCGGGAGCCAGCACCTCGCCGCCACGCGAGACGCGAACGGGCCAGTAAGTGAAGCGGTCGCTCGTGTCGTTGGGGCCGACGATGAGGCCCGGACGGATGTTGGTGACGCGGCCGGGCATCGCAGCTTCGGCCGCCTTCTCGCAGAGGGCCTTCAGGGCGCCGAACGACTCCTCCGTGATCTTCTCCGTCGTCTCGTCCGGGATGGTCGCGACCCTTGCTGTCTCGTCCATTCCCGGCTTCGACGTGTCGGCGTAGACCGAGATGGAGGAGATGAAGACGTACTGCCCGACGTGTCCGCGGAGCGCGTCCATCGCCGTCCGGATCTGGCGGGGGAAGTACCCGGACGTGTCGACGACCGCATCCCACGTCCGCCCCTCGAGCGCCTTCACGCTTTCGTTCCGGTCGCCGTGGAGCTGCTCGAGGTCTGGGAAGAGCCCGGGATTCGTCTTCCCGCGGTTGAAGAGCGTGAGGGCCCAGCCGCTCTTCTTCGCGGCGGCGACGATCTCCGGCCCGAGGAACCGGGTGCCGCCGAGGATCAGGAGCGTCTTCTTCTTCGGGGCGTCCTCGGCGCGAAGCAGGCCGGTTCGAAGGCCGGCCGCACCCGCGAGAAACCACCCGCCGGCGGCGGCCGATGCCGAGAGGAACGTACGGCGCGAAGGACGATGGTCGTTCATGTCCGGCTCCCTGTTCGGTCGCTTCATCCGGCCTGGTGCTCGGGACGAAGCAGGTCGAAGACGGTCTTGACGGGCGTGAAGGTGCCGATCGGGACTTCGACGAAGACGGTGTGCCAGCGCGCCATCGCGCCGTTCCAGAGACCCGGCCGCTCGAGGGCCGTGAGGACCCGCCCGTCCTTCGACTTCCGGGCGACGAAGACGGTCGCCGGGTCGACGAAGTCTTCGAGGCGATAGGGCGTACCGTCCGGCGCCCGGAGCGCGCAGACGAGGTCGACGGGGTTGAAGTGCGTCGAGGAGCGCCAGATCGCCTCCTGGCGCGCGTCGGCATGGTCCACCTGCGACGACTCGACGATCTGGAGGGACGGGACCCCGTCCGCGCCGGCCACCCAGAACGGCCCGCCTCCCGGCTCCCCCTCGTTCCGGACGACCCCGCAGACGCGTACCGGCCGGCCGGGGTCGCCGAGCTCCTCGAGCGTCTCGAGGAGGAGCCCGGCGAGGAGCTTCTTCCAGAGGACCGATTCCCCGGCCCGCGAGCTCGGCTGGACGTTGTCGATGTTCTTCACGAAGACCAGATCGCCCCACGTCGCCTCGAGATTCGCAAGGAGCGCCCCGTGCCCTGCGGGGCGAAAGAGGAGCGAGCCGTCCTCCAGCCGGAAGGGACGGTCCTCCTCGTCCACGGCGATGGTGTCGGTGGACGGGTCCTGCGAAGAAAACGTCACCTCGAGGTCCGCCCCCGAGACCGCCTCGAGGGGAGGCGCCATCTCGAGGAGGGCGTTCTTGAAGGCCGTCTTCGACTCGGGGGTCACGGTGAAATGAACGCGGCAGACCCCGCGTGCGTCCCGAACGGTCTCGATCGCCTCGTCCAGATGCTCCTCGAACGGCGTTCGCGCGCCGCCGGCTCCGTGGTGAAAGGGGATGAGGGCCTTCGGCAGCGAGCCGTAGCCGAGCCCGGCCGGAGGAGGGGAGAGCAGGACCGGGAGGATCCGGTCGAAGGCGCCGGTCGCCATCGCCGGCTGGAGGGCGAAGCCGCGGGACCGGCAGGCCGCGGCGAGCGCCTCCTGGAAAGGCATTCGTGCCATGGCCTCGAAGAATTTCTTCGTCCGTTCCTTGTCCTCGCCGGTTCCCCCGAGGCCCTCGAACATTCGGGTCGCGGCGCCGGAGGCCGGCACGAACTTGCGGAGCCGGCTCCCGGCGGCCGCGATCTCCCACCGGGCCACGAGCCCGGGGTGGCGGGCGGGCTCCAGGCGGGCGATGCCGTCGCCGGGCGTGGCCGGACGGAGCAGCCTCGCGGGGGGCGGCGGGTTCCGGAGAATGGCGATCTGCCGGAGGACTTCCTGCTCCGACAGTCCGTGCGCCGCGATCTGGCGGCGGTCGGCCTCGGTCAGATCCGCGCGGGCGTTCAAGGGTGTGTCGCGGGGGTGGACTCCTCGAGCATCCGGAGGAGGTAGACCCCGTAATCGCTCTTCTTCATCGGCTCGACGAGGTTCCGGACGTCGCCGGCCGTGATCCAGCCCATGTGATAGGCGACCTCCTCCGGGCAGGAGATCTTCAACCCCTGCCGCGCCTCGATCGCCTGGATGTAGGTCGCAGCGAGCATGAGCGCCTCGGGCGTTCCGGTGTCGAGCCACGCCATGCCGCGCCCGAAGATCTCGACGTGGAGGTCCCCGGACGCGAGGTAGGCGCGGTTGACGTCGGTGATCTCCAGCTCGCCTCGCGCGGAAGGCTTCAGCCGCGAGGCGATGTCGAGCACGCGGTTGTCGTAGAAATAGAGGCCCGTCACGGCGAAGTGGGAGCGCGGGTGGGCCGGCTTCTCCTCGAGGCCCACGGCCCGTCCGTCCGGGCCGAACTCGACGACGCCGTAACGTTCGGGGTCGAGGACGCGATAGGCGAAGACCGTCGCCCCCGACGGGCGGCGGGCCGCGGCCTGGAGCAGTTCGGGGAGCCCGTGTCCGTAGAAGATGTTGTCGCCGAGCGCCAGCGCGACCGCGTCCGCGCCGACGAAGTCGCGGCCGATCAGGAACGCCTGCGCCAGCCCCTCGGGCCGCGGCTGGACGGCGTACGAGAGGCGAAGCCCGAACGCCGACCCGTCGCCGAGGAGCCGGACGAAGCCGGCCTGGTCCTCCGGCGTCGTGATGACGAGGATCTCGCGGATCCCGGCGTGCATCAGCGTCGAGAGCGGGTAATAGACCATCGGTTTGTCGTAGATCGGACAGAGCTGCTTGCTGAGGGCCAGCGTGATCGGGTAGAGGCGCGTCCCCGACCCTCCCGCGAGGATGATTCCCTTCATGCGGTCTCCGGCCCGATCGTACCGGATTCGCGGCCGGTCACCTCGCCGGCGGCTTCGGCAGGACGACCTCCCGGATCCGGGCGACGGGGACGGGCCCCGGCTCGAGGACTCCGTCGAGGAAGGTCTTCAGCGAGAACGCCGCCCCGCCCCGCGCCTTCGCCTCCTCGTAGAGCGCCTGCAGCTCCCGGCTGCCGAGCCAGTAGGTCGTGATCTGGGGCGACGTCGTGATCGCCCGCGCCCACATGTTCTCCGCGAAGCGCTGGTCCTGGAGCGCCTCCTCGGTCACGAACCGGCGCACCTCCTCGCGCGTCATCCCCTTCGTGTGGACGCGGATGTCGACGATCGTCCGCGCGACGTTCTCCATCTGCTTCTTCAGGTGGGCGAGGCGGGGGAGCGGCCCGCCCCAGCCGAGGTCGAGGAGAAGCCGCTCGCAGAAGGTCCCCCACCCCTCGACGTAGACCTCGTCCGGAAAGAGCGACCGGACCTTCCGTGGGCCCCGAGCCGCCCGTTTCGCCTGCAGGTAGTGCCCCGGCAGGATCTCGTGCGGCGTGATCATGACGTTGAAGTGGTGGTTGAAGTCGCGGAAGAAGGCGTCCCGCTCGGCCGGCGAGGCGCCTTCGGGCGGCGTCGGAAGGAAGAAGAGCGTCTTCGACTCGGGCGCGTAGGGGCCGGCCGGGTAGACGCCGCCGACGGACTGCCCGGAGAAGTAGGACGGAGAGACGTCGATCCGGAGCGTCAGGGGGTCGGGGAGGGTGACGACCGGTCTTTCCGTCAGGAAGGCCTGGATTCCCTCCACCTGCCGGCGGTAGTCGTCGACGATCTCCGGGACGCTCTTCGCGCGGTCCTCGGCGATCCGGGCGAAGAGGCGCGCGAGGAGGACGCGGTCGCTCTCCGGCGCCGGCTCGCCGGGGAAGATCTCCCGCCAGACCGAGCGCCCGTAGGCCGCGGCTTCCGTCTTTTTGGCCGCGAGGGCCGACGTGGCTGCGGTGAGGAGCGAGTCGACCGGCTCCGTCACTCCCGTGCCGCGCCGGAGGCTCTCGGCGTAGAGCGACCCGAGCCGCGGCGAGCCGGTGGCTCGCCGGGCGGCGCCGTCCAGGAAATCGGCCAGAGCGCGAAGAGCGATCGCGGCGGCGGTTCCGGACGAAGCGGCCTCTCCGGAGGCGACGGAGCCGAGAGCCGCCGCCGCGCTGACGAACCCGTCGTCGTAGAAGGCGGCGGCGGCGCGGGCCTGAAGGGCTGCGAGGCCGCAGAGTTCCGGGGCGAGGCCGGAGGGCGGCGTCGTCGAGAGCGCCTCCCGGGCCTCCGCGGCGAGACGTGGAATGTGGCGGGCCCGCGCCCGCGCCCGCCGGTGCCGCTCGGCGAACGGGAGATCGTCACGGACGAGGACATGGACATGGGCGTTCGCGAGGATCTCCGTCCAGAAGAGCGGGTCGCGCTCGGGGCGTCTCCGGACGCCCCATTCGAAGAGGACGCGGTCGACGTGGCGGAGGAGGAGCTCCGCGTCGATCCGGTCGTCGCGTGAATGTCCGGGCACGGCGAGCGCCTCGCGGAGGCTCGTGGCCGACCGACGGTTGAACTCGAGCCACGCGGCGCGGCGGGAGGCAGGGAGAGACTCGAGGTCCTCGTCGTGGCCCGGCTTGCCCGCCTCGGTCGCCCGGGAGGGAAACGTGGCGAACCAGGCGTCGAGGTACGACTCCACGAGAGCGGGGAGAGGGGCGTCGAGGGCGGCGGCGAGGAGGAGAGCGGGGAGCATGAGGCGATCCTAATCGGTCGGGCTGGAACATCTTCCGCCCGGTTCCGTATTCTCCGGGGGATGGGGGGAAGTCTCTTCGGCCCGTGGCCCGGGAACAGAGGACAGAAAGGCCTTCCGTGAGGCGCTGGCTTCTCCCGGCCGCCGGCCTGCTGGGCCTCGTCGTCTACGCGGCGCTCCTGCCGCGATTCTCGGTCGTCCAGCCCCGGGGGCTCTCGATCACGCGCGGGGACGCCCGCCGGATTGCGGACGCCGAGGCGGAGAAACTCGGCGTCCCCCTCGGGCGGACGTACGCGGTGACGACGTGGGAAGACTCCGACATTCTCGAGAAGGAGTTCCGGTCGGACGCCTCACGGCGCCGCGCGGCGTCCGCCGACCCGGTCGTGGGACCACGCCTTGGCGGCTACAAGGTCACCTATTTCCGGCTCGGGCTCGAGAAGTTCCCTTCCTTCGCCGAGGTCGTGGTCGGCGTGGACGGCCGCGTCCTCTGGGCCCTTCGCCGTTACCGGGCGGAAGAGGCCGGCGCCGCCCCGACCGCCGCCGCGCTCCGGCCGCGGGCCGACGCCTTCGTCGCCTCCCGCTCCTTCCCCGGCGCTCCGGATCCCGTCTTCGAGGACGTGCGCCCGACCGTTCTCCGCAGCCGGACGGACCACCTCTTCCGGTACCGCGTGCGCTCGTCGATGGCGACGGGGGACGTCGTCTTCTACCTCGGCGTGCAGTACGCGGGGGAGGCCTTTGCCGGGTGGATCCTCCTCGAGGAGTACGCGGACGGCCGGCGCTTCCGCGACGACTTCGGAGGGAACGTCGCCCTCACGCTCGTCCGGTTCGGGCTGACCTTCGCCCTTCTGATCGGGCTCCTCGTCGTCTTCCTCAAGAAGTACCACGCGGGCGAAGTCGGCGTGGAGACGGGCGGAATCGTCTTCGGCGTCATGATCGCGGTCTCGCTTCTCTTCAACATCCTGCTGGCGACGCTGTCGGGGTATGGCACGGGCCTCGGCAGCATCGACGCGCGGCAGACGACCTGGGCCGTCGCCGGGTTCCGGTTCCTGCTCTACGACCTGCCGCTGTCGCTCCTGGTCTTCGTGGCGTGGTCCGTGGGCGAGAGCAACGCCCGCGAGCGCTGGGGAGCGCGGCTCGCCTCCTTCGACGCCCTTCTGAAGGGGGACGCCCTGAACGCGACGGTCGGCGGCGCCCTTCTCACCGGCGTCGTGGCCGCCCCAGCGATAGCCGCCGCCACGCTCGTCGCGGGGCTGCCGCTGCTCCTTTCCGGGCGGGCCTTCCCGGCGCTCGGCGACGGCTCCATCGTCATCCTCGGCTCGTCCGGGGCCGCTTTCACGGCCGTCGTCTCGTCGTTCATCGAGGCGATCACCGGCGCGACGGTCCCGCTCCTCTGCATCCTCGGGGCGTTCTGGAGGAAGGGGCGAATCGCCGTGGGCGTCATCCTGGCGGCAGCCGTCGGCGTCTTCATGATGGGCTTCGCACGCCCCGTCGGGCCGGTCCCGGCCGAGCTCGCGATCGGCCTCGGCGGTGCGGCCGCGGCGATCGCCGTCTTCCTCTCTTCCGACCTCCTGTCGGCCGCGACGGCCCTCTTCGGGGCGGCGCTCCTGACGGCTTTCGGCCCGCTCCTCCCGGGCCTCTCGGGGGGCGCGGCGGCCGGGCCGGCCGCCGCGCTGGCCCTTCCCCTCGTCGTGCTGACGGGACTCGGTGCCGCCGGCGTCGCGACGCGGCGGCGCGTCGACTACGCCTACGACGACCTCGCCCCGCACGTGAAACGGATCGTCGAGCGCGAGCGGATCAAGGCGGAGATCGACGCGGCGAACCGGATCCAGTCGGCGCTCCTGCCGAAGGGGGCGCCCGACCTGGCCGGCACGCGCATCGCGTCGCACTACCGCGCCGCGACCGAGATCGGGGGCGATTACTTCGACTTCCTGCCGCTTCCCGGCGGGCAGCTCGGCCTCGCCCTCGGCGACGTCTCCGGGCACGGGCTGACGAGCGGCATCGTCATGGCGATGGCGAAGTCGGCCCTGCTCGTCCAGGTGGGGTACGACGCCTCGCCCCGCCGGGTGCTCGAGGTCCTGAACGAGACGGTCCTGAAGACGGCGCCGAAGCGGATCCTCATGACGTTCTTCTTCGGCGTCCTCGACCTCGACCGGCGGACCCTGGTCTATTCCTCGGCCGGCCACCTGGACCCGTACGTCTTCCGGGCGGCGACGAGGACGCTCGACGAGCTGTCGGCGTGGGGCTTCCCGCTCGGGGTGAGGCGCCGGACCCCCTTCGCGCTCCACGAGACGACGTTCGCCCCCGGCGACCGTCTGGTCCTCTACAGCGATGGCCTCATCGAGGCGCTGGACGACGACGGCGAGCCCTTCGGCTTCGACCGGTTCGAGACGCTCCTCGTGAAGCACGGCGCCGCCTCGTCGGAGGGGATCCGCGGCGCCCTCCTCGAGGCCGTGGGGTCGTTCACGCGGAATCGCCCGCCGGAGGACGACCAGACGCTCGTGGTCGTCTCCTTCGAGGAGGCCGTGGAGACCGCCGGACGCCTGCGTCGCGCGGGCTGACCCGCGGACGGCGTTGTAGACTTCCCGCCCGACGATGAAAGGAGTTCATCACGTGAAGACACTCATGCGGGGCGCCCTCGCCCTTCTGTTCGCGGCCGGCGTCGCGAACGCCCAGTTCGAGGGGATCGCCGAGATGAAGATCTCGACGACCGGAGCCGGGAAGGAACAGACGACGATGAACGGCACGGGGAAGACCTACATCTCGAAGGTAGGCTGGCGGAGCGAGATCGAGATGTCGAACCCCGAGATGTCGAAGATGACGGGCGGCAAGCCCTTCCGGATGGTCATGTTCGGCAAGCTCGCCGAGCCGGACATCGCCTACTCGGTCAACGACGCCATGAAGACCTACGCCGTCATCAACACGAAGGAGATGCGGGATCTGGCCGGGAAGATCGAGAAGCAGGAGAAGAAGTTCACCGTGAAGAAGCTCGGGAAGGGCTCCGTCGCCGGGCTCTCGTGCGAGAACGTCCGGGTCACCGAGGACAAGGGCCCGCAGGAGATCGAGGCGTGTGTCTCGAAGGAGTTCCTGAGCGGCGAGTGGATGCGGGCGATGCAGCGCGGCGGACGCGGCGGCGACTGGATGAAGGCGCTGAAGGACGCCGGTCTCGAGGGCTACCCGGTCCGGATGGTCATGACGATGAGGGACCAGCCCGGCGTGAAGACGACGATGGAGATCACGAAGCTCGACCGCACGAGCGTCCCGGCGACGATGTTCGCGGTCCCGCCCGGCTACAAGGAAACCAGCATGATGGGCAACTTTGCGCAGTCGCCCGAGCAGGCCAAGCAGATGGAGGACGCCCAGAAGCAGCTCCAGAAGGCGATGGAGAACATGACGCCCGAGCAGCGGAAGATGATCGAGGAGATGATGAAGAAGCAGGCGCCGAAGAGCCAGTAGCCGGCGCCGCCGTCAGCGCTTCTCTTCCGTTCCGCGGGCCGGGCCTTTCGCCCGGCCCGTTTTCCTTCCGGTCCCGAGGCGCCGCTCGAGCCGTGCCACGAAGTCGAGGATCTCCTCCCCGGTCCGCTCGCCGGGGGCGAACTCCACCTCGATCGCCGCGTCGCCGCGGCTCACCTTCACCCTGACGCTTCGCCCCGTCCGCAGCGTCATCCAGGAGCCGAGGAGCTCGACGAGCTTCGGCAGAACCGCCGGGAGGACGGCGACGACGACGGCCCCCGCCACCGCGGCCTCGGCCGAGCGCGCCGTACCGCGCTGGCCGGCGAGGGCCCGGAGCCGCGCCGCGAGCGTGCGGGCCGCGGCAGCGGGACGCGCGAGAACCTCGACGCGGAGCGGGCGGGGCGCCGGCATGCCGGGATTCTAGGCCGCGGCCTCCCGGTCCTTGAGCTGCAGCGCGTAGAGGCGGGCATAGAGGCCCCCCTTCGCGAGGAGCTCGTCGTGGGTTCCCGCCTCGCGGACCTCGCCGTGCGCAAGGACGAGGATGCTGTCGGCGCGGACGACCGTGGAGAGGCGGTGGGCGACCACGATCGACGTGCGGCCGGCGAGGAGGCGCGCCACCGCCCGCTCGATCGCCGCCTCGGTCTCCGGGTCGACGCTGGACGTCGCCTCGTCGAGGATCAGGAGGCGCGGGTCGCGGACGAGGGCCCGCGCGAACGAAACGAGCTGCTTCTCGCCGACCGAGAGGCCGCCGCCCCGCTCCGTGAGGCGGGTGTCGATCCCCTCGGGGAGCCTCTCGAGGAGCCGCCCGAGCCCCACCTCCCGGCAGGCCGCCTCGACCGCCGCGCGCGGAACGGCCGGATCGAAGAAGGAGACGTTCTCGGCGATCGTGCCGGTGAAGAGGAAGGTGTCCTGCTGGACGATGCCGAAGTGCTCGCGGAAGCGGAGGGGGTCGAAGCGGCGGACGTCGGTGCCGTCGAGGAGAACGCGCCCGGACGTCACGTCGTAGAAGCGGAGGAGAAGGTTCAGGATCGTCGACTTCCCGGCGCCGGTGGCCCCCACGAGCGCGACCGTCTGCCCCGGCGGGACGCGGAACGAGACCCCCTTCAGGATCTCCTCGCCCGGCTTGTACGAGAAGCGGACGTCCCGGAAGGCGACCTCGCCGCCGAGCGGCGACGGAACCGGGACCGGGTCGGACGGGGTCGTGATCGAGGGCGCCGCGTCGAGAAGCTGGAAGATCCTCTCCGACGAGGCCATGGCCGCCTGCAGGATGTTGTACTTCTCCGACAGGTCCATCAGCGGCCGGTAGAAGCGCTTCGAGTACTGGAGGAACGCGACGACCGCGCCGAGCGTCATCGAGCCCTTGATGACCTCGAAGCCGCCGTACCAGAGGATGGCGGCCATCCCGAGGGCCGAGAGGAAGTCGAGGGCGGGGTAGAAGACGGCGTAATAGAAGATCGAATCGATGTTCGCGGCGCGGTGGGCGTCGTTCACCGCCGAGAAGTCCCGCCGCGCGACGGCCTCCCGCCGGAAGAGCTGGACGACGCCGATGCCGGAGAGGTGCTCCTGGAGGAAGGCGTTGACGCGGGCGATCTTCACGCGGACGTCGCGGTAGGTGTCGCGCGCCCCCTTCCGGAACCAGTTCGTCACCCAGAGCATCGGCAGGAGGATCGCGAACGTGATCGCCGCGAGCGGCGCGTTCATCGTGAAGAGGAGGGCCACGATCCCGGCGAGGACGACGACGTCGCCGAGGAGGGCGACGAAGCCCGACGTGAAGAGCTCGTTGAGCGCGTCGACGTCCGTCGTCAGCCGCGTCATCAGCCGGCCGACCGGGGTTCTGTCGAAGAGGGCGATGTCGGCCCGCTGCAGGTGGCCGAAGATCGCCTTCCGGAGGTCGTACATCACCCCCTGCCCCATCCGCGACGTCCAGGTCACCATGACGAATGTCAGGCCGAAGCCGAGGAGGGCCGCGGCGACGGAGAGCCCCGCGATCCACTCGATCCCGCGAGGCCCCGCCACGTCGACCCCGAACAGGGCGAAGAAGGCTTCCACGCCGCGGACGGCGGCGGGCGCGCCCGTGGCCTTTCGCGTGAAGAGGAGGTCGACCGCCGCTGCCGTCAGGAGGGGCCCGGAGAGCTGGACGGCCGACTCGAGGAGGAGGACGACGACGGAACCGGCCACGTACCGCCGGTAAGGACGGGCGAGCGTCAGGAGCCTCCGGAAGAGCCGGGGCTCGAAGGCCTTGCCGAGCGTTTCCTCGTCGTGGTGATCGGGCGTGGATCCGGCCATCAGGCGGCCTCCACTTCCTCGGCGAGCCGCTGGCGCTCGGCCAGCCGGGCGTAGGCGCCTCCCTTCGCGAGGAGCTCGTCGTGCGTGCCGGACTCGGCGACGCGGCCGCCCTCGAGGACGACGATCCGATCGGCGCTCCGGAGCGTCGAGAGGCGGTGCGACACGAGGAGGACGGTCCGTCCTGCCGCGGCATCCTTCAGGCCGGAGAGGATCCGTGCTTCCGTCTCGGTGTCCACCGAGGAAAACGCGTCGTCGAGGAGCAGGACGGGGGCGGGAACCAGGAGCGCGCGCGCGAGCGCCGTCC
The DNA here is from genome assembly GCA_963801475.1 of uncultured Acidobacteriota bacterium. Lineage (GTDB taxonomy): Bacteria > Acidobacteriota > Thermoanaerobaculia > UBA5066 > UBA5066 > DAOMFB01. The sequence continues at coordinate 1,080,034 of CAWDEX010000001.1, forward strand.
GCTGCTTCTGTCCGCCCGAGAGGGTGATGCCGCGCTCGCCGACGATCGTTTCGAGCCCTTTCGGAAAGCGGTCCACGTCGGGCAGAAGGCCGGCCGCCTCCACGGCGCGTTCGACCTCCGGGCGCGGCGCGGCGGGACGGGAGAAAGCGACGTTCCCGGCGAGCGTGTCGGAGAAGAGAAACGTCTCCTGCGGGACGACGGCGACGTTCCGGCGGAGAACCGGGCGCGGAATCGAGGCGACGTCGCGCCCTCCAACGAAGATCGCGCCTGGCGGCGGCTCGTCCATCCGGAGGAGAAGCGACAGGATCGTCGACTTCCCGGCGCCGGTCCGTCCGACGAGCGCGACCGTCTCTCCGGCCCCGACGCGAAACGACACGCCGGACAGGACGGGCCGGCCCCCGCCGTACCCGAAGGTCAGGTCCCTCACCTCGATCTCTCCCGAGAGGCGCTCGTCCGGATCGCCCTCGTCGGGGAGCGGCTCGGCCTCCCAGATCTCGAGCATCCGGTTCCACGACGCGGAGCCCCGCTGCCAGAGGTTGACGACCCAGCCCAGCGCCGTGGCGGGCCAGATCAGCTCCATCATGTAGAGGGTGAACTCGACGTACTCGGCGACCGACATCGTCCCGGCGAGGATCAGCCGGCCGCCCGCCCAGAGCGTCGCGGCGAAGCCGCACCCGACGATGAGCTGCAGCACCGGGAAGTAGAGAGCGTTCAGCCGGGCGAGACCGAGGTTCCGGCGGCGGAGCTCGCGGTTCTTCGCGTCGAACCGCGCTTCCTCCGCCGCTTCGCGGGCGAAGGCGCGGACGAGACGCGCCCCGGAGAAGTTCTCCTGCGCCTCCGCCGAGACCTCGCTGAAGAACTCCTGGATCCGCGTGAAGCGCCGGTGCGTCGCCTGCCCGACGACCTTCGTCGCGATGGCGACGATCGGGAGGACCGAGATGCCGACGAGCGAGAGCCGGGGCGAGACGAGGAACATCAGGACGATCGCCACGGTCCCGACGAAGAGCGTGTTCCCGGCCTGCATGATCCCGGGTCCGATCATCATCCGGACCGCCGAGAGATCGTTCACCGCCCGAGCCATCAGGTCGCCGACGCGGTTCTGGCGGTACCAGACCGGGGGCAGGCGGAGGAAGTGGGAGAACAGGTCGGCGCGCATCTCGTATTCGATGTCCCGGGAGGCGCCGATGAGGAGACGGCGGGTCAGGAAGAGGCAGATCGCGTCCCCGACCGCGAGGAGGACGATGATCCCCGCCGCGCGCGCGATCCGTCCCGTCGTGACGCCCGAGGAGAGCGCTTCGATGGCGCGCCGGACGAGCCGCGGCATCGAGAGGAAGAAGGCCGTGGAGCCCGCCATGGCGAGAAAGCCCCAGAGGTACGGGGCGGGGCGGCGGCGGAAGTAGTCCCAGAACCGGCGGACGTCTCTCAAGGCCGGGTATTTTACGGAGGCCCGTACGGCCCGGATTTCGCGTCGGCGACGCTCGCGACGCGCCGGGCCGGGTCGTCGTCACCACTTGCCGTCGGGCGAGCCGGCCCTCATGCTGTGCAGGAGGTCAACGTGTCTCGAAAGGCGCGCCCGCTCGTCGTCGTCGCGGGGGTCGCGGCCGCGGCGGTCCTCCTTCGTCTGACCGTCTTCCGGCCGGCGCCCGTCCCCGTGACGGTCCACCGGGTCGAGAGGGGACGCGTCGAGGAGACGGTCGTCAACAGTCGGGCCGGAACGGTCAAGGCCGGGCGCCGCGCGACGCTGAGCGCGGAGCTGGGAGGCCGGGTCGCGTCGCTCCCGGCGAAGAAGGGAAAGGCCGTCCGCTCGGGCGAGGTCCTCCTCCGGATCGCGGACGCAGACTACCGGGCGCAGCTCGCCGTCCAGGAGAGCATGGTCGTGTCGGCCAGGGCGGCGGAGCGCGAGGCGTGCCAGGCGGCGGAGCAGGCCGCCCGCGATCTGGCGCGGAACGAGCGCCTCGCGCGCGACCAGATCGTCTCGGAGGACATCCTCGACCGGCTGCGGACGGCCAGGGACACGTCCGCCGCGGGGTGCGACGCGGCGCGGGCGCGCGGCGTGCAGGCCGCCGCCGCCGTTGACCTGGCCCGCGTGACGCTCGAGAAAGCCGTTCTTCGGGCCCCTTTCGACGGCGTGATCGCCGACGTGACGACCGAAGTGGGGGAGTGGATCACTCCGTCGCCGCCGGGCCTTCCGATTCCGCCGGTCCTCGAGATTCTCGACACCTCCTCGATCTACGTCAGCGCCCCGCTCGACGAAGCGGACGTGGGAAAGGTGGCGTCGGGGCTGCCGGCGCGGATCACGCTCGACGCCTATCCCGGGCGGAGCTTCGCGAGCCGCGTGACGCGCGTTGCGCCCTTCGTTCTCGACGTCAAGGAGCAGAACCGGACGTTCGACGTCGAGGCGTCGTTCGAAGACGCCGCGTTCGCCGGGACGCTGAAGCCCGGCCTGTCGGCCGACGTCACCGTCGTCCTCCGGACGAAGGAGGGGGTGCTGCGGATCCCGGGGTACGCCCTCCTCGAGGGAGATCACGTGCTTCTCCTCCGGGACGGACGGCTCGTGAGGGTTCCGGTGAAGACGGGCCTCAGGAACTGGGACTTCGTCGAGGTGGCCGGCGGCCTCGCGGAGGGGGACCTCGTGGTCGTCTCCCTCGACCGGGCCGAGGTGAGGGAGGGAGCCCGGGCCGCGATCGCGAAAACGCCGGGCCCGGCGAAGTGATCGAGCTCGAGAAGCTCTCGCGGACCTACACCGTCGGCGACCGCCCCGTCCACGCCCTCCGCGACGTGACGCTGACGTTTCCGAACGGCGACTACGTCTCCGTCATGGGGCCCTCCGGCTCGGGGAAGTCGACGCTTCTCAACGTGCTCGGCTGCCTCGACCGGCCCGACGGCGGCTCCTATCGGCTCGACGGACAGGAGGTGGCGCGCCTCTCCGAGACGGAACGGACGCTCCTCCGCCGGCACCGGATCGGCTTCGTCTTCCAGACGTTTCACCTCGTGCCGCGCCTCACGGCGCTCGGAAACGTGGAGCTGCCGATGGTCTTCGCCGGCGTCCCGCGGAGCGAGCGGGAGGCGCGGGCGAGGAAGGCGCTCGGCGCCGTCGGCCTCACGCCGCGCGCCGAGCACCGGCCGGAGCAGCTTTCGGGCGGGGAGCGCCAGCGGGCGGCGCTCGCCCGGGCCGTCGTCATGGGGCCGTCGATCCTCCTCGCCGACGAGCCGACGGGAAATCTCGACACCGCCTCGGGTGGCGAGATCGTCCGCCTGCTCGAGTCGATGAACGCCGCCGGCCTGACGCTCGTCGTCGTGACGCACGACCCGGCCATCGGGGGCCGCGCCCGGCACCGCGTCCGCCTCGTGGACGGCGCCGTGGCGGAGGAGGCAGGTCCGTGAAGAGCGGGGATCTCGTCCGCTTCGCTCTCGGTGGACTCCGCGGCCACCCCCTCCGGGCGGGGCTCTCGCTCCTCGGTGTCGCCATCGGCGTGGCGTCGGTCATCGTCCTGACCAGCCTCGGGCAGGGCGCCCGCGACTTCGTGACGGGGGAGTTCGCGAGCCTCGGGACGAACCTGCTCATCGTCCTTCCGGGCAAGACGACGACGACGGGGATGATTCCGGCGATCGGCGGGACGACGCACGATCTGACGCTCGCGGACGCCGAGGCGATCCGCCGCGGCGTCCGGGCGGTCCGGTACGTGGCCCCGATCGGCGTCGGCACGGCGCCGGTCCGGTTCGGGAGCCGGAGCCGCGACGCGACGGTCTTCGGAACGACGTGGGAGATGGAGCCCGTCCGCCGCTTCCGGGTCGCCTTCGGGCGGTACCTGCCGTCGGGCGAGGCCGAGCGCGGCCAGAGTGTCTGCGTCCTCGGGGCGAAGATCCGGACGGAGCTGTTCGGCGCGGCGAACCCCGTGGGCGAGGTGCTCCGGATCGGCGAGGAGCGCTACCGGGTCGTCGGCGTCATGGCGCCCCGGGGGCAGGGGCTCGGCTTCAACTTCGACGAGGTCGTGCACATCCCGATCGCGCGGAACATGAAGATGTTCAACCGCCGGTCCATCTTCCGGATGCTCGTGGAGGTCTCCTCGCACGACGAGATGGAGGCCGCGAGGGAGGCGATCGTCCGCGTCGTGAAGGAGCGCCATGAAGGGGAGGAGGACATCACCGTCCTGACGCAGGACGCGCTTCTCTCCGCGTTCGGGAAGATCCTGGGCGTGCTGACGGCGGCGCTCGCGGGGATCGCGGCCGTCTCCCTGTCGGTCGCCGGAATCCTCATCATGAACGTCATGCTCGTCTCGGTGTCGGAGCGGACGCGGGAGATCGGGCTCCTGAAGGCCGTCGGCGCCGGCTCGGGGCAGGTCCTGACGGTCTTCCTCGCCGAAGCGGCCCTCCTCTCGACGGCCGGGGGCGTGGCGGGGCTCGCCGCCGGCATCGGCGCAGCCCGCCTGGTCTCGGTCGCGTATCCCGGCTTCACCGCGTCCGCTCCCCCCTGGGCCGTGGCGGCGGCTCTCGCGGTGTCGGCAGGGGTCGGCGTCGCCTTCGGGGCTCTCCCCGCGAGCCGCGCGGCGCGTCTCGACCCCGTGGCGGCGCTCGCGAGGCGGTGATGACGTTCCGCGATCTCCTCCGTCTCGCCCTCGCCGCCGTGGCGGCTCACCGGCTCCGCTCCGCCCTGACGACGCTCGGCATCGTGGTCGGCATCGCCTCGGTCATCCTTCTCACGTCGCTCGGCGAGGGGACGCGGAGCTACGTCCTCTCCGAGGTCTCGCAGTTCGGGACCCATCTCCTGTCCGTCACTCCCGGCCGCGTGAAGACCCAGGGGCTTCCCGGCGCCGCCGGCGGCACGACGCACCTCCTGACCGTGGAGGACGCCGAGGCGATGCTCCGGGCGCCCGGCGTCGTGAAGACCGTGCCGGTCTCGTTCGGAAGCGCGCGCGTGGTGGCGGGGGAGCGGGCCCGGAGCGTCTTCATCTATGGCGTGACCGCGGACGCGACCGAGGTCTGGCGGTACCGCGTGGCGCAGGGGCGGTTCCTTCCGCCGGGGGACCCGAACCGCGCCATCCCGCTCGCGGTCCTCGGTCCGAAGCTGAAGCGGGAGCTCTTCGGAGAGGCGAACGCGCTCGGCGCGCGGATCCGGATCGGCGGCTTCCGGTTCCTCGTCGTCGGCGTCCTGGAGCCGAAAGGGCAGTTCCTCGGCTTCGACATCGATGACGCCGCCTACATCCCCGTCGCTTCGGCGAAGCGGCTCTTCGGCCGCGAGGACCTCCTCGAGATCGACGCCCTCTTCTCACCGGGCCTCCCGGCCGGGCGGATCGTGGAGGGCGTCCGTCAGGTTCTTCTCGCGCGGCACCGCGGCGAGGAGGACTTCACGATCACGACGCAGAATGAGATGCTCGGTGTTCTCGACCGCGTCCTCTCGATCGTCAGCTTTGCGGTCGGCGGGATCGGCGCGATCTCGCTCCTCGTGGGGGCGATCGGCATCCTTACGATGATGTGGATCTCGGTGGGGGAGCGTACGGCCGAGATCGGCCTCGCACGGGCCGTCGGCGCCAGCCGCGGGCAGCTGCTCGCCCTCTTCCTTCTCGAGGCGACGATTCTCTCGCTGGCGGGGGGCATCGTCGGGCTTGCGGCGGGCATCGGGATCGGACAGCTGGCCGCGGCGCTCGTCCCGGGCCTCCCGTTCCGGACGCCGCCCCTCTTCGTCGTCCTCGCCCTCGCCGTCAGCCTCGCCGTCGGCCTTCTCTCGGGCGTCCTCCCGGCGCGGCGTGCGGCCTCGCTCGATCCGATCGAGGCGCTCCGGGCCGAGTAGGCCGTTCGGAGCTGGTCCGGCGGGCTGATTGAGGCGCATCATGTACGGCGGGGGCCCCGCGGGGCCAAAACAACATGGGAAAGGCAGGCGCCCCGGCGCCTGGAAGTGAGCGCCATGACAGCGCCGGCTCTCGTCGTTCTCGTCCTTGTCGCGGCGGCCGTCGTCCTTCTCGGCTGGTGGCTCGTGCCGGCCTGGCGACGGTGGCGGGGTCAGCGCGTCATCACCTGTCCGGAGACGAACCAGCCCCAGACGGTCGAGGTGGATGCCGGCCACGCCGCGCTGACCGCCCTCGGCGCTTCGCCCGAGCTCCGCCTGACGTCGTGTACGCGCTGGCCCGAGCGCCAGGACTGCGGGCAGGAATGCCTCGGCCAGATCGAGAGCGCTCCCGACGCCTGCCTCGTGAAGTCGCTCGTCGTGGACTGGTACGAGGGGAAGAGTTGCGCCTTCTGCGGCAAGCCGATCCAGGCGTCCGGCTGGGCCGACCACGCCCCCGCTCTCATCCGTCCCGACGGCGCGACGCTGCTCTGGAGGGACCTCAAGCCCGAGCAGCTCCCTGAGGTCTTCAAGACGCATCGGGCGGCCTGCTGGAACTGTCACGTGGTCGAAAGCGTCGTCCGGAAGCGCCCGGACGTCGTCACGGTCCGGCCCGGGCGGGACCAGCTCTACCACTGACGCCGGTGAGGCGCAGCCTGGCGCTCCTCGTCGCGGCGGCTCTCGGCGCGGGAGGGTGCTCGTCGGGGAGCCCGGCCGAGAAGCAGGCGTTCTTCGCGGCGGGGCGCGAGGTGAAGCTGAAGCAGCAGCCCCCGACGAACGAAGAGCTCCGGAAGGACGTGGACCTCTTTCTCGAGAACGACCTTCTCCTGACCTTCGACAAGGCGAAGATGAAGGAGCGCGGACAGCTCTCGACGCTCCGGATCGTCTTCGTCGGGGGGATGGCCGCGGTCGTGGTCGGCGCCACGTCGGGAAGCCTGAAGGACAACGGCGGCGCGCAGGCGGCGATCATCGGCACCGGGGCGGCGGCGATGGTCTGGTCGGCGTATCGCTATTTCGGCCCTGTGAAGGATCTCCACGAGTGCCAGGAGTTCCTGACGCTCAAGGGAGCCCAGCTGCGCCAGTGGGAAGCCCGCTCCGTCGGCGACTCGCCGGGGCCCGTCTCCCTGGAAACGTGGCGCGAGTACGTGGACCGGGTCACGGAGATCCGGCTCCACCCGACCTGCCTGGTCGTCCGCTGAGGAGAGCGTTCGCTACCGCATCGACTCCATGATGGCCTGGAGCGCCTCCTTCGAGGGGCGGAGACGCTCCATTGAAAGGGAGTGGAGCGGCTCGTCGACGAGGTCGAGAAGGTCGGGCAGCGACGGCATCGCGGGCTCCACGTAGAGGATGCCGGTGAGGATCTCGCCCGTGTCGTGGCTCGAGTGGATCGCGGCGAGAGCCTTGTCCCGGTCCGTCGGGTCGTAATCGCGTCCGACGCCCCGGAAGCGGAGCGTCGACCCGTCGGGGAACCTCACGTCCTTCGACGCGCCGGCGGGGATCTCGGCGAGCGTCTCCTCGAAGAAGGGGACGAAGCCGATCTCGTGGACCGGTGTCTCGTGCTCCTTCGACCACTTGTAGCTCTTGGTCGAGCCCTCGTGGTCGTTGAACGTGACGCAGGGCGAGATGACGTCGATGACGCACGTGCCGCGGTGGGCGAGGGCCGCCTCGAGGATCGTCTGGAGCTGCTTCATGTCGCCCGAGAAGGAGCGGGCCACGAAGGAGCCGCCCAGCTCGATGGCCAGCGAGCAGCAGTCGATCGGGGCGAAGTCGTTCACGGCCCCGTTCTTCTGCTTGGCGCCGACGTCGGCGGTCGCCGAGAACTGCCCTTTCGTGAGGCCGTAGACACCGTTGTCCTCGATGACGTAGAGAAGCGGCACGTTCCGGCGGACGAGGTGGACGAACTGTCCGATGCCGATGGAAGCCGTGTCGCCGTCGCCCGAGACGCCTATCCCGACGAGCCGGGAGTTCGCCACGAGCGCTCCGGTCGCCAGCGAGGGCATCCGGCCGTGGACCCCGTTGAACCCCCAGGCGCGGTTCAGGAAGTAGGCGGGCGTCTTCGAGGAGCAGCCGATCCCCGAGAACTTCGCGACGCGGTGGGGCTCGACTCCCATCTCCCAGAAGGCGTTCACGATCTGCTTCGTGATGACGTCGTGCCCGCATCCGAGGCAGAGGGTGGATTTGCCCCCGTCGTAGTCGGCCTTCGGAAGGTTCAGGCGGTTCGTCTTCGGCACCGGGGCGGCCGGAATCGTCGGGCTCATGACCGGCTCCGTTCCCGCGCCGCGCGGTCGGCGAGGACGCCGTCGACGACGGTCGTGGCGTCGAGCGGCAGCCCGTCGTACTGGAGGACGGAGACGAAACGGCTCGCGAGGTCCGGGAACTCGTCCCGGAGGATCGCCCGGAGCTGGCCGTCCCGGTTCTGTTCGACGACGTAGATCCGTTCGTGCCGGACGAGCCACTCGCGGACCTCGGAGCCCGGCGGCAGGGCGCGGAGGCGAAGGTAGTCGAGCTTCACCCCCGCCTCGCGCGCGAGCCGGTCGCGCGCCTCCGCCGTCCCGTGGTGGGAGGTGCCGAAAGCGACGAGGCCGTCGGCGACACCGGAACGGTCGTCGATCTCCGGCTTCGGTACCATCCTCCGGGCCGTCTCGAACTTCCGGGCCAGCCGGTCGACGTTCGCGACGTAGTCGTGCGGCTTCTCGGAATACTGCGCCATCGCGTCGTGCCCCGAGCCGCGCGCGAGATAGGCCCCGTACGGGTTCGGCGTCCCCGGGAGCGTCCGGTACGGAATGCCGTCGCCGTCGACGTCCCGGTAACGGCCCCAGTCCTTCGCCAGGGACCCGAGGGAGGCCTCGTCCAGGACCTTCCCCCTCTTCCGTTCGCGGGTCGGGTACGGAAAGGGGTCCGACATCCAGTTGTTCATCCCGAGGTCGAGGTCCGAGAGGACGAAGACGGGCGTCTGGAGCTCCTCGGCGAGGTCGAAGGCGTCCATCGCCATCTCGAAGCACTCCTCCGGGGTCGCGGGGAAGAGGACCGGGTGTTTCGTGTCGCCGTGCGAGTTGTAGTAGGCGAGGAGGAGGTCGGCCTGCATGGTCCGGGTCGGGAGGCCGGTCGACGGGCCGACGCGCTGGACGTCCCAGACGACGGCCGGCACCTCGACGTAATAGCCGAGGCCGAGAAACTCGGACATGAGGGAGATGCCCGGGCCCGAGGTCGCCGTGAAGGCCCTCGCGCCGGCCCACCCGGCCCCGAGGACCATGCCGATCGACGCAATCTCGTCCTCGGCCTGGATGACGGCGACCATCTTCTTCCCGGTCGCCGGGTCGACACGGAGCGCTGCGGCGAAGTCGATGAAGGCCTCGCAGAGCGAGGACGAAGGGGTGATGGGATACCAGCAGCAGACCGTCGCCCCGCCGAAGAGAGAGCCGAGCGCGGCCGCGGCGTTTCCCTCGACGATGATCTTGCCGCGCGTCGCGTCCATCCGCTCGACGCGGTAGGGGATCTTCTCGGGGAAGCTCGCGGCGGCGTAGTCGACGCCGAGCCGCATCGCGGAGAGGTTCAGGTCGATCGCCTTCTGCTTGCCCTTCAGCTGCTTCCGGATCGCCGCCTCGATCTCGGCCGGTTCGATCCCCATGAGGTCGGCCAAGACGCCGACGTAGATCATGTTGACGATCAGCTTCCGGAGCTTCGCCTGGTCCGAGCCGGCCGTCACCTTCACGACGAGCTCGGAGAAGGGGACGGGGTAGAACCGGAGGTCGCTCCGTTTCGTCTCGACGCCCAGCTTCTTCTCGCAGACGACGTGAGCGCCCGGGCGCGCCGCGCGGACGTCCTCGTCGGCCGTCTCGGGGTTCATCAGCACGAGGACGTCCAGCTCGCGCTTGCGCGCGATGTAGCCGTCCCGGTTCGCGCGGATCGTGAACCACGTCGGCAGGCCCTGGATGTTCGACGGAAAGAGGTTCTTCCCGGAGACGGGGACGCCCATCCGGAAGATGGAACGCATCAGGACGTTGTTGGCGGTCTGCGAGCCGGATCCGTTCGCCGTGGCCACCTGGAGGGAGAAATCGTTCACGACGATCCCGCCGCCGACGCCGGCCACCGGGGTCGCCTGGGTCAGGACGCTCGACATGCCCGTCGTTCCTCTTCCTGTCGCGGGTGTGTGATGAGACTCTGTCTCGTCCGCGGCAATGCCGGATTGTACGGGACGCGCGGCGGACGCCGCCGTTTGTACGGACGGGCCACAAGCCCCGGGTCCCGCCCCATAATCGAGCCGTGCGGATCATCTCCCTCTGTCCCTCGATCACCGAGAGCCTCGTGGCTCTCGGCCTCGCGCCTCGTCTCGTGGGCGTGACGCGCTACTGCGTCCATCCGCGCGAGGTGACGGCGGGGATCCGGAAGGTCGGCGGGACGAAGGACCCCGATCACGCGACGATCCGCTCCCTCGAGCCGGACCTCGTCTTCGCCAACGCCGAGGAGAACCGGCCCGAAGACCTCCTGGCGCTGGGGCGCGACCTCGCGCTGGACGTCTCGCATCCCCGGCGAGTCGCCGACGTGCCGCCGCTGCTCCGGCGCTTCGGACGGCTGACGGGAACGGAGGAGATCGCCGAGGGGTTTTCATCGAGAGTGGAAGAGGAGCTCCTGCGACTCGAGGGCGGCCGATTCTCCTCGCCGCCTTTTCGTTACGTCGTCCTCATCTGGAAGTCCCCCTGGATGACGGTCGGTCCGCGGACATACATCGCCGACCTGCTCCGACTTGCGGGAGGCGTTCCCTCATTCGAAGAATCGGGCGGTCCGGGGCTCGACTATCCGACGACGGACGAAGTCTCGATCCTCGCGTCGCGCCCCGACGTCCTGATCCTCCCGGACGAGCCGTACCGGTTCCGCGAGGCGGATGCCGCGTACTTCCGCTCTCGCCTCGGGTCGCGGGGGCGCGTCGTCCTCGCCCCCGGCGACGACCTGTGCTGGCACGGGGTCCGGACGCTTCGCGGGCTCGCCGCCGCGGGGTCCCTTTCGGCCGCCGTCCGGGCCGTGGCGTGACGTCGTGAGCGCCCCTCTCCTTCTCCTCGCCCTCCTCGCCTCGCGGACGCCGACGCCCACGCCGACGCCGGCCGCCTACGTGGTCGTTCAGAAGGACGGCGCCGTCGTCCGGTTCGAGAAAGCCCCGGCCCTCAAAGGCTCGACCTGGGTGGGAAAGCTCTGGCCGTCGGGGCAGCTCGTCTCCATCCCCGTCGACCACGTGGACGAACGGAAGACGGCCTCCGCCAATTCCGGCGGGCGCGGGGCGCCGCCTTCCGAGACGAACATCGGCACACGCTACAAGACGGCCGGCCCGCAGGCGCCGCTCGGCGACACGATGAAGCTCAAGGGGGGGCGAAAGACGGTCGAGCGGACGCTGCAGGGGACGCCGGCCCCGGCGAAGAGCCCCGCCGCCGCGGTCCCGGGGCCCGCCGGCGGGAACGAGCCGGCTCCGGGCTCCGTCGATCGGAACGGTCGGGGCGAGTCGTGGTGGCGGGGGAAGGTGGCCCCCCTCAAGGAGGAGCTGGCCGACGCGGAGGCGGAGTTCAAGCTCGCGTCCGACGAGAGGAGCCGCTTCGAGCGGTCGACGCCTCCCCCCGGCCTCGACCGGGGAGCGGAGCTTCAGCGCCTGAAAGACCGGGAGGAGAGGGCCCGGGGGCGCGTCGACTCCGCGAAGCGGCGTCTGGCGGAGCTGGGCGACGAGGCCCGGAAGACCGGAGCGCCTTCGAGCTGGATCCGCTAAAGGCGGCGCGTCAGTCCGCCTTCAGCTCCCACTTCAGCTCGTCGAGCATCGCAGCCCAGGTGGCGTGCATCTCCGGCGTGAGAGAAACCTTGACCTTGTCTTGAGATGTCTGGATCGCGCGATCTGCGTCGGCATACGTACGTCCCGTGGCCCTGAAGGCTTCTTCCACGGTCGAATTCAGGTCGTTGTCGTTCAGGACCGTGACCTCGCTACCGGCGGCCGTCTTGCGGAGCAGCTTCAGGCAGAGGAATTTCCTCCCGGTGTTCATTTCGATCAGCTGGAAGAAGGCCTTTTCGACGCCCGGGGGAGGGGACTGGATCCACTTGTAGTAGGTGGTTCCCTGCGCGGTTCGGCTGACGAGGCCCTGCTTCGTCGCCGCATACGCTTTCATGTGTTCGATCGTGTCCGTCAGCTTCGGCGAGGCCTGCTGCGCGGCGGCCGTGAGCGGGACCGCGAGGATGCAAAGGGTGATGATCGTGGACAGGATCCGGCGCATCTGAAGCCTCCTCGTGAGTGGACGAGTCCCTCGGAGGGCCCCGCGTGCCTACGCTGCGCTTCCGCCGAGTCGCCCGTCCATGATTCATTTCCATCACGCCCGAAAGGCCGTCGGCCGGGACGGCACGGCCGGACCGCGCGGGAGGCGGGTCTCAGCGGTCCGAAGGGCGTCCCGCCGCGACGCGGTTACGCCCCGCGGCCTTGGCCCGGTAGAGCGCCGCGTCCGCGGCCGCGAGGAGCGCTTCCGCGGTGTCGCCGTCCTCCGGGAAGGCGGCCACGCCGAAGGAGAGGGACAACGGGCCGAGAGTTCGTCCTTCGTACGTCGGGGTCATTTCGCACACCGACTCGCGGAGGCGCTCCGCGTGCCGCGCGGCGGTCTCGAGGGTGGCTCCGGGGAGAATCAGCGTGAATTCCTCTCCGCCGAAGCGGCAGGCGACGTCGTACGGCCGGAGGTGAAGGGCGAAGAACCGGCCCAGCTCGCGGAGGACCTCGTCCCCGGCCGCGTGTCCCGCGGTGTCGTTGATCCGCTTGAAGAAGTCGATGTCGGCCATGAGGACCCCGACCGGAGTCTTCCCGCGCACGGCCCGGCGGAGTTCCCGCTCGAGGGCCTGCTCGAGGTGGCGGCGGTTGTAGAGGCCGGTGAGCGGGTCACGGACGGCCTGCATCTGCAGCGATTCGCGGAGCTTCACGTTCGCCAGTGCGAGCGCGATCTGGCTCGCGACGTTCAGGGCGAATCGCTCTTCGGCGTCGGCGCCCGCCAGATGGAGGAGTCCGTGCGCCTCGCCGTGGGCCAGGAGGGGGAAGCAGAGGGCCTTCCCGTCGGGCGTGCCATGGATGTGCGGACAGAGCGGCCCGCCCGAGGGGAGCCGGACGACGTGCGTGTGCGACAGGCGAAGGGCCCAGCAGTCGTCCACGTGGAAGGACGGTTCGCTGAGACTCTCCCAGGCGACGACGGCGTCCAGCGCCCGGTGGGCTGCGTCGAGGATGTAGAGCCCGCCCCGCGTGCCGGGAAAGAGGCGGGGCGAGACCTGACGGAGGATCTCGAGGATGTCGGCGATGCTCCGGGCGCTCTGGAGCATTCCGGTCATGCCGTTGAGGAGGGCGACGGCTTCTCCCCGCCGGCCGATCTCCTGCGTCCGCTCGCTGAGCCGCTGCTCCAGCTCCCCCGCCCGGCTCCGGTGGTCCTCCTCGCGGCGCCGGTTCGCGAGCGTGGCCGCCGTCCGCGGCAGGATGCCCGCCAGCCGGTCGGCGAGCGGCGCGTCCTCCTCCCGGTTCTCGGCCGAGAAGAACTCGAGGACCGCGATCAGCTCGGAACCGGTGCGGAGAGGGAAGGCGACGCCGCAGCGGAGCCCCGCGTCGTTCGCGGCGTTGGCGAGGAGGAACTCGGACCGGCTGAGGAGATCCCCGTCCCAGGCGGGCTCGCCGCCGGGGAAGCCGCTCGCCAGGATGGAGGGAAGGGGCGCCGGTGGAAGCGCCTTGCTGGCCGTGCAGAAGTCGGCGAACCGTTTCTCGGCCGGATGGAAGGTCGCCGCGAGACGGAGCTCCTTCCCGCCTTCCTCCGGCACCCAGGCCTGTCCGAGCGTCCAGCCCGTGGCCCGGCAGACGTCGCGGAGAAGCCCGTGCAAGGCCTCGGGGAAGCCGGCGGCGTCGGCCGCCGTCAGGAGCAGCCGGAGGAGCAGCGCGTCCTCCGGAAGCGTGGCGGCCGCGGGGCGCGCCGGGCGCGGCCGCGGGGCTTCCGCGGAGGCGTGGGGCGGGGGGCCCTGGTCCTCGGTCATCGCCCGCCGTCCGCTCCGGACGTTCCTCAGTCCCGGCGGCGCAGGAGGTCCAGAAACTCCTCCCGGACCGCTTTCTCGAGAAAGATGCCGCGGATGGACGAGGTGACCGTGACGGCCCCCGGTTTCTTCACGCCGCGCATCTCGACGCAGAGGTGCCTCGCCTCGATGACGACCATGACGCCCTGCGGCTTCAGCTCCTCGTCGAGGACCGTCGCCACCTGCTCGGTCAGCCGCTCCTGCAGCTGGGGACGCCGCGCGTAGAACTCGAGGAGACGAGGGAGCTTCGACAGGCCGACGATCCGCTCGTTGGGGATGTAGGCGATGTGCCCGTGGCCGTAAAAGGGGACGAAGTGGTGGGAGCACATGGAGTAGAACGGGATCTCCTTCTCCATGACCATCGCCGTGTAGCGCTCGTCGTTCGGGAAGGTCGTCAGCTTCGGCCGCGTCCCCTCGTCGAGTCCGGAGAAGATGTCGAGGTACATCTTCGCGACGCGCCGGTCGGTGTCCACGAGGTTCGGGTCGCGGTCCGGCCGGAGGCCGAGGATCTTGATGATCTCGCGGAGGTGGGCGGCGATCAGACCGACGCGCGGGTCGTTCTCGTGCTCGCTGACCGCGTCGAGGGCGTGGGGCGCGATGCGCGTGTCCATTTGGCCCATCATACGGAATCGGAGGGAGCGCGGATGGACGCAGCGAAGGGGACGGGCCCGGCCGGACGACGGAGAGCCGGGTGGCGCGCGACGAAGATCGTGGCGACGATCGGTCCGGCGGCCGAGCGCCCGGGGGTGCTCGGGAAACTGCTGCGGGCCGGGGTGGACGTGGTCCGGCTGAACGGCGCGCACTGCAAGCCCGGGGACGTCCGGCGGCGCGTCGCCCTCGTCCGGCGGGCCGAGAGCCGGCTCGGCCGTCCCGTCGGCGTCCTCCTCGACCTCGGCGGCCCGAAGATCCGTCTCGGCGTCGTGGCGGGCGGGCCTCTTCGCGTGGCGCCCGGCCAGACGGTCGAGATGGCCCCGCGACCCGCCCCGGGGCGACCGGACGACGCTGCCGTCCGCGTCCACGTGACGTACGGCGCCCTCCTCTCGGATGTCTCGCCGGGCGCCGAGGTCCGGATCGACGACGGCAGGATCCGGCTCCGGGTCGAGCGACGGAGCGCGAGCTCGCTCCGGGCGACGGTGCTCGTCGGCGGTGCGCTGCGGACCGGGGCGGGCGTCAATTTCCCCGATTCGGCCCTGTCCGCGCCGGCCCTGACGCCGAAGGACCGGCGGGACCTTCGGGAGGGGCTCGCGGCCGGGATCGACCTCGTCGGCCTTTCGTTCGTCCGGTCGGCCGCGCACGTCGAGGAGCTGCGGCGCGCCCTCTCGCGAGTTCCCGAGAAGCGGCGCCCCTGGATCGTCGCGAAGATCGAGCGGCCCGAGGCGGTCGTCGCCCTGCCCGGGATCGCCGCCGTCTCCGACGCGCTGATGGTGGCGCGCGGGGATCTCGGGGTCGAGATCGGCCTCGCGGCGGTCCCGCGCGAGCAGGCGCGGATCCTCGACGCCGGACGGGCCGCGTCGATCCCCGTCATCGTCGCGACGCAGATGCTCGAGTCGATGGTCGAGAGCCCCGTTCCGACCCGGGCCGAAGTGTCGGACGTGGCGGGCGCCGTTCACGGGGGCGCGGACGCCGTGATGCTCTCGGGAGAGACGGCCGTCGGAAGGTTCCCGGTGGAGGCCGTCCGGACGATGGCGGAGATCGCAGAGGCCGCCGAGCGGTCCGAGGAGCATGCGGGGCCGGTCGCCTGGCCCCCGGCCGCGACGGGGCGACGGGACTTCTCGGTGACCCTGGCCGTGGCCGAGGCCGCGGCCGCGGCGGCGCGGACGGCGGGCGCGGCCGCCATCGTCGTCTACACGGAGTCAGGGAGGACGGCGCGGCTCGTCTCGAAGCTCGGCCTCGGAATCCCGATCGTCGCTTTCTCACCCGACGACCGGGTGCGCCGGAAGATGACGCTCCTGTCGGACGTCGTCTCCTTCCGCATTCCGCGGGAGCGCTCGGTGGAGGCCATGCTCCGGGCGGGAGACCGGCTCCTGTCGCGGGCGAAGGTCCTCTCGGGCCGGCTCGTCGTCGAGGTCTCCGGCGCCGCGCGTGCGGCGGGGGCGACGAACACGGTCCGGATCCGGCGGATCGGCAGGGCGCGCCGCTGACTCAGCGCCCCGGGGGAGGCGCTCCGATGTCGAGGTCCTCGCCGTCCATGGCGTCCGCGTCGTACGGGACGCCGAGCCAGCGGAGGATCGTCGGCGCGAGGTCGACGGTTCGCGCGACCGGCCGTCGTCCCGGCGTCACGCCCGGGCCGGCGAAGACGAGCGGCACGATCATCTCGTTCCGCGAGAGGGCGCCATGCCCGGCCGCCTTCCCCGACCGGAATCCATAGGCGTCCGCCGGGGAGAGGAAGACGTCGGGCGCCCGCGGCGAGTCGAAGAACTCCGGCAGCTGCACGACGAGGTCGGGGTACTCGGTTCGCGCCGTGGCCTCGAGCCATTCCGTCGCCGTGAACGAGCCTCCCGCGACGTACGGGAGGAGATGCGGGTCGCGCGCGTAACCGAACGGGTCCTCCCCCTGACGGAGCCGGTAGGCGTAGAGGGGCTCCTCGCCGTCGCGCTCTTCGCGGACGATCTCGGCGACTCCCCGGGGGCCGTAGACGAAGACGTGACCGGACTCGGCGCCTCGTGTCACGACGAGGGCGACTTCGGGCGCCCGGGAGAGGGTCGCGGCGAATTCCGAGAGGGGCGGCCGGGGGGCGGCGCGGGCGGGTGCGGCGGCGGCCGTCGCCGTCTTCTTCTTCGGGGGCTTCTTCCGCGTGGCGGTGAAGGCCTGCGGCACGTCCGCGGGGAGGCGCGAGGCCGGGAGCCAGATCATCACGCCGCGGTAGGCGCCGACGGCGATCTGGGCGTCGCCCACGTCGTACTCGGCGGCCCGCTTGCCCCGGGCCGGCACGAGGACGCAGTCTCCCTTCTCGCAGTCGGCCTCGGTCGGGTGCGCGAAGAGGGCGCGGTGGACGAGCTCCTCGGCATCGACGGCCGTCGTGTACGACTGGTTTCCGTGGTCGCCGAGGAGGACGAAGAGGATCTTCTCGAAGGCGCCGCGCCGCTTCAGCCGTCGGACGAGACGGCCGAAGGCGCGGTCGATGTTCTCCAGCGCCGCCCGGAACTCGGGGCTCTCCGGACCGTCGGCGTGGGCGACCTCGTCGGGTCCGAGCAGGTGGGCCCAGGCGAGAGAGGGAAGACGTCCGGCGTCGAGCGCCCCCATGTAGGCGTCGCCGACGTCGTCCAGGGTCTTGCGATCGAGGAACTCCCAGTCCCATCGCGCGTAGGACGCCGTGAGGGCGACGGCGTTCTTGGCGTCCACCGAAGCGCCCCGGGCGATCGGCGAAGTCACCGCCACGCTGTCGGCCGGCAGGCGCTCGTAGAGTGTGCGGGCGTCGGGGGCGAGGAAGTCGGACGCCGAGAGGATCCGGAAGATGTTGGTGTGCGACTCGGCGAGGCGGAGGCGCCGGTCGAGCCAGATGTTGGCCGGGATGCCGTGATGTCCGGGGTAGAGGCCCGTCAGGAGCGCGCCGACGTTCGGGTAGGTCTCGCTCGGCACGGAGGTGACGGCGGTGTCGAAGGAGAGGCCGCGGTCCACGATCTCGCTCCGGAGGTTGGGAAGCGCCCCCGCAGCCAGCAGGCGCCGGAAGGCCCGTGCCGAGAGCCCGTCGAAGAAGAGGACGCAGACCGAACGATCGAGGGGCGCCTCGACGGCGAGGGCCGCATCCCGCATCCGCTGGTGGACCGTGCAGGACGCGACGAGCAGAAGCGCTGCGAGGAGAGGGGCACGGATCGAGAGAGAAGGCCGGGGCATCGCTTTCGGACGGCTCAGGCGCGGGCCCTGAGGCGTGCGAGTTTCGCAGCGAGCGCGTCCGGCGGGAGGGCGTTGAGAACGTCGGCCGCACCGAAGCCCGCCTTCCGGGCCATGAGGACGCCCCATCTCACGTCGAGGAGCCCCGCGAGGTCGTGGGCGTCCGGGTTGATGGACGTGAAGACGCCGTGCTCTCGCGCCGTCTCGCCCCAGGTCCAGTCGAGGTCGAGCCGGTACGGCGACGCGTTCAGCTCGACGCCGCAGCCCGCCCCGCCGGCCGCCGCGAGGACCTCGCCGAGATCCACGTCGTATCCGTCGCGGGCCAGGAGGAGGCGCCCGGTGGCGTGGCCGAGCATCGTCACGCGGGGATTCCGGACGGCGCGGACGAGGCGTGCCGTCTGTTCGGCGCGCGACAGCCGGAAGGCCGAGTGGACCGACGCGATCACGAAGTCGAATCCGGCGAGGAAGTCGTCACCGTAGTCGATCGAACCGTCCGGAAGGATGTCCGCCTCGGTCCCCCGGAAGACCGTCAGAGTGGGGAACTTCGGCCGGAGAGAGTCGATCTCGGCCCATTGTTCGCGGACCCGGTCGGGGGAAAGGCCCCCGGCGTAGGCGGCCGCCGGGGAGTGGTCGGTGATTCCGACGGAGGCGTGGCCGAGCTCGACGGCGCGGCGGAAGGTCTCCTCGAGCGTCGCCCTTCCGTCGGAATACGTCGTATGGAGGTGAAACAGGCCCTTGAGGTCGGAAGCGGAGAGAAGGGCCGGGAGCGAGCCGCATGCCGCGAGGTCGACCTCGCCGCGCCCTTCCCGCAGCTCGGGGGGGACGAAGTCCAGGTGGAGTCGCCCGTAGAGCGCCTTCTCCTCGAACGCGGGAATCTGGAGCGCGCCGTCGGCGTCTCGCGCTTCGAGCGCGCGCACGTGCTGGTCGGACCCCGTTGCCCTCAGAAGACGGTTCCCGAAGTCTTCCTTCGGGCCGGCGTCGACGGTGACGGGGAGGGCGCCGGCCCTTGCCGGGACCGCCGGGAGCCTCTCCGGCTTATCGCAGGCAACGACGAGCGTGATCGCCGCAACGGTCTCGCACCCCCTTCGGAGATCACCGGCGATGTCCACCTGCACGACGCCCGCAGGTTTCGCGGCCGCCGAGAGAATGAACTCCCGTGCAGCTTCGGCCTGCCCCCATGCCTCGGGAAGGCGGGCGCGCCCCTCCGTCGACCGGACGAAGCGAAGCCCTTCCGCGATCTTCTCCTGCGTCTTCAGCCCGAATCCGGCGAGCGCGACGAGACGGCTTTCGCGGATGGCGTACTCGAGCTCGCCCAGCGAGGTCACGCCCAGCTCCTTCCAGAGAGCGGCCGCCTTCTTCGTCCCGAGCCCCGGGATCCGGAGGAGGTCGGGGAGCGTCGGGGGGATCTCCCTTTCGAGCGAGGCGAGGGCCGGTGACGAGCCGGTTTCGACGAGAGCCGCGATCTCCGCTGCGATCGAGGTCCCGATCCCCTTCACGGCGACGAGCTTTCCGTCCCGGACGAGCGCCGGAAGGTCGGGAAGGCCGGCGACCGTGGCGGCCGCGTTCTCGAACGCGCGCACCTTGAACGGGTTCTCCCCCTTCAGGGCGAGGAGCCCGGCGATCCGCTCGAGGGCGGCTGAGACGGCGTCCCGGTCCACGCCGGTTAGGATAGTCGGATGGGAGCCTTCCGCGGCGCGGACCTTCACTGCCACTCGGTCTTCTCCGACGGCGTCGAGGCGCCGGCCGCGCTGGTGGCCCGCGCGATCAGGGCAGGTCTCTCGGCCCTGGCCCTCTCGGACCACGACGCCGTCCACGGACTCCGCGATTTCGAGAGCGCAGCGGCCGGTACCGGCCTGATCCCGGTCCCGGCGACGGAGCTCTCCACGCGCTGTGACGGCGAGGACGTCCACGTCCTCGGCCTCTTCGTCGACCCGGGCGAGCCCGGCTTGGAGGCCCGGCTCCGGCAGATGCGGAAGGACCGCGACCTGCGGGGCGAGCAGATGGTCGCGAAGCTGGCCGGCCTCGGCATGCCTCTCGACATCGCGGAACTCCGCCGCGTCGTGGGGGACGGCGCCTTCGGCCGGCCGCACGTGGCGCGCGCCCTGATCGCCGCCGGCTTCGTGCGGGACCTCGACGAGGCGTTCGGGAAGTACCTTGCGCGGGGGAAGCCGGGCTACGTCCCGAAGCCGAAGTGGACGCTCGCGGAGGCGATCGCCGCCATCCGGAAAGCAGGCGGTCTTTCCGTCGTCGCACACCCGATCTGGTACGCCGACCCGGAAAAGGTCGTCGCGCGGGGGGTCGAGGCGGGACTCGACGGGCTCGAGGTCGTTCACAGCGACCACAACGGCGTCGCCACCGGCGAGTTCGCGCGGATCGCGGACCGCTACCGCCTTCTCCGCTCAGCCGGCTCGGATTTTCATGCCCCGGCCGAGGGCGGTAAGAGCGTCGGCGCCTGCCGGCTCGGCGAGGCCGAGTGGGAGATCCTCGTCTCGGCCGCCGTCAGACGCCGCGCCGAGTCCTCCCGCCCTCCCGTGGATCTTTCGCCGCGCTGAGGCGGGAAGGGCGACGCCCCTGCCGGGTCGCGTCGAGCGGCGAGATCAACCCGTCGGTCGGCTGCCCTCCGATCGATTCGCGCGAGATGGCAGGCTGACGCGGAGCGTTTCGCCCTCGGTGCGCAGGTCGGCCCCCTGCAGCGTGATGCGCACGCCGTCGGCTTCGAGGGTCAATCGGCCGTCGCGACGGTCGACACGTGGCGCGCCCTTCAGGCCGGCCACCGTCACCATCCGGATTCCGTCGCGGAGCGGGTGCCGTCCCGCCGCGCGGGTCAGCCCGACGGTGCCCGCGAACGAGCCCCTCGCGAAGCCCGGGTTGGTCAGCTCGATGGTGCCGTTCGGGCAGGTGAGCGTGACGTAGTTGGGGTGGACCACCTCACCCCCGTCGAGGACGAGGAGGTTGATCGGGTCGAACCGCGTGACGCGCAGCGGCTCGCCTTCGGCCTCGACCTCCACGACGATACGAGGCCCGCTCCGCCCCAGGAGATCCTCGCGGACCGCCTGCTGCCGCGCCGACAGGGAGGCGATGCCGCGTGCCGCCCTCTCCTCGAAGCGAAGGACCTCGACGGCGGAGAACGCCGCCGGCTGAACCTCCAGACGCGCCGTGGCGGCTTCGAGAAGGTCGGCGGTGGTTCGTTCGAGTTCGCGGTCGATGCGGGCCTTCCAGTCGGGCTGGAACCGGTCCAGCAGAAAGCAGATCGCCGTGCCCGATTCATAGAAGCGCCACCGGATCTGATCGACCGGCCGTTCGGAACGAAGGCGGGCCGCGGTCGCCTCGCTCTTCTGGCCCACCGCGACCCGGGCGGCATAGTTGGCCGTCCCCTCCATCATCTCGAGTCCGATCTCGAAGGCGCGGTCGTCGTCAGACAGCCGGGTGTGTCGCTCGCGGCGGATCCGGATCGCCGCTGCCGCCCATCCGGCCGCCCGAGGCCGATCCTCCGCCTCGAGCGCCCGCGCGAGCGCTTCGTCTTCCGCCAGGATGTGCTGGAGATTCCGGAAATCCTTGACCGGGTAGGCATAGCGCGCCATCTCATTCGGGCGGAAGTTCGTGTGCCGGCGGAGCCAGAACACGTGGAAGACCTCCTCGATACACGCGAGAACGAAGCGGTCGACCTCCAGGGCCGGCGTCGCGACGACCGTGGCGGTTCGCAGCCCCCCGATCTCCCTCGTCGAGTTTCCGACGACGGCCGGGTGCCTTCCGGGCATCACGAAGACGCCGGGTCGGCCGGGCAGGGGAGCGAACCCGGAAGGCGGGCTGGGGTGGCGGAGCAGAAGGGTCCGGTGTCCGTCGAAGAGCGCGATCGGCAACTCCGCCGGATTGAACCCCGGCCAGACGTGCCTCGCCCCGGCGTCGTCCAGCGCCCGCACGAACGCGAAGACGTCGCGTTCGGGAGCCTGCGGTGCGCCCGTCGCGGTGGACGTCCATCCGACGAGCGCCAGCACGACGATGAGCCGTCGTGGCGCCCTCGCGATGGCCATGTCTTCGTGACCTGCGGCCTTTAGGCCGCTTCGAGCGCGCTTTCGATCTCGCGGAGGAGAACCTTCGTCGAGAAGGGCTTCGTGACGTACGAGCGCGCCCCGAGCCGGAGGCCCAGGTCGCGCTCCGCCGGGAGCGTCCGCGCGGTGAGCATCACGATCGGGAGGCGCGACGTAGCGGGATTCTCCTTGAGGATCCGGCAGAGGTCGAATCCGGAGAGGCCGGGCGTCAGCGAGACGTCGAGGAGGAGGAGGGCGGGCTCCTCTTCCCGGACGAGGCGGAGAGCCTCCTCGCCCGACGTCGCCTCGAACGGAATCATTCCGGAGAGACGGAGCTTGAACGAGACGATCTTGAGGATGTACGGCTCGTCGTCGACGATCAGGATCTTGCGGCCCGCGAGGGGGCCGGGGAGACGGCTCACGCGACTCCGATTCTATTCGCCCGCGGCGAGGAGGAGGACGACGGCCGCCGCCATCTCGCGGGTGTGGGTGATCGTGACGTGAGCGGCGCCGGCGCCGAGCGCGGCGGCGCGCGCGGCGGCCCGCCCGTAGAGGGCGAGTCGCGGCGGGCCCCCGGGAGCGCGCGTGATGGCCACCTCACGGAAAGCGACCCCCCGCAGCCCGGTCCCGAGAGCCTTCATCGCCGCCTCCTTGGCCGCGAAGAGGCCGGCGGCGTGCTCGGCGAAGCCCGGGGCCGAACGGGGGCGGCGGAGCTCTCCCTCCCGGAAGACCCGCGAGAGGAACCGGTCGCCGTGGCGGGAGACCGCCCTCTCCACGCGCGGCACCTCGCACAGGTCCACGCCGAGGCCGAGGACGACCCGGCCGTGGGGAAGAGCCGCCTCGAGCGGGACGGACGGAGGGCCGGTCACGACGCGCCGTCCCCGGCGGCGGCGGCGTGGCGCAGCGAGCTCTTCCGCCAGGCCTCGAGATCCCGGATGGCGATTCCGAGGTGGAGCAGACCGAGTCCGACGAGGAAGCTCCGGAAGAACGGGGAGGCGAGGAGCGGCTGCGTGATCGTGGGGGAGCGGGCCACGATGCGGCGGAGCCAGAAGAGGCTCCACGGAGAAAGCGTGAGAAACGCTCCGGCTTCGGCGAAGTAGAGAATGGTCAGGAACCGAAGGACTTTCGAGTCGGCGACCTCGGCCACGCCGGCATTCTAGAGGCCGGGAATCGGGGGAGCGTCAGTGCTGCTTCGGGGCCTCGCTTCGCGGCGCGGCGGGCGCGTGCGGAGCTCGGGCCGGCGGGGGAGCGGCGGCATGCGGCGCGGGGGCCGGCGCGGCGACACGCGGAGCCGGAGCCGGCGCGGCGACGTGGGGAGCCGGAGCCGGCGCGTAGCGCGGGGCCTCGTTCACGCGGGCGGGGGCCTCGTACCGGGGCGCCGGTCGCTCGAAGCGCTGCGGCGCGGCTTCGGGACCCGAGACCCGAGGCGCTACTTCCCGCCGGGGCGCGGCCCCGGCCCCACCGGTGCGCTGTACGGGAGCGCGCGACGGCGCCTCGCGCCAGTCTCCTTCGGCGCCTCGCCGGGCCGGCGTCTGCGGCGCGCGCAGAGTCTCCGCCGCGCGCGGCGCCCGCCATCCGGTGTCGCTCTGTCCCGCACTCTCGGTCGGCCGCGGCGAGAGGTCGCGGGGCGCCGGCGAGGCCGGTGAGCGCCAGCCGTTGTCGGACTTGGGCTCCCGACGCGGGGACGTGCCGCCGCGGAGGACCGGCTCGCGGCTGGATGAGGTCGGGGCTCTCCAGTCGTCGCCGCGGCTCGCCGACGTTCCCGTTCCGCGGGAGACGGCCGCGCCCGACGGCCTCATCGTCTCGAGCGTCGCGGGATGGAGCGCCTCGTCCCGGCGCGCCGGGACGAGAACGCGCCGCAGCTCCTTCTCGGCGGCTGGCGTCAGGGCCGGGTCGCGGCGGAGGAACGCGGTCAGGCCTTCGTTCACCGGGACCGCGCCTCGGAGAACGGCGGGCTGGGCGACTTTCCGAAGCGCGTCGCGGACGACGGCCGGCGCGGGGCCCGCTCCCCGCTCGATCCGGAGCGGCGAGGTCGAGATGATGGCCGTGTCGGTGGGTTTGAACGGCACTCGTTCGCCACGGAGGATGTCCCGCGATGGATCGAGGTGGCCCCCGATCCGCGGCAGGGAGGCGTAGTTCCAGCCTCGCGGGTCGACCTGTGACACCTGCACCCGACCCCGGTGATAGGGAACGCGGAAGTCGTCGCCGGCGTGTCCCCCGTGGCGACGCCTCGACGGGTCGTGGCCGTGGCCGTAGTACCCCATCGGGCACCACCCGACGTACGACGGGGAGTAGCTCCAGTAGACCCAGGCGGGGGCATAAGCCGCTCCGGGACTCCAGACCCAGCCATAGGGGTTCTCCCACCACCACGATCCGTAGTGGTACGGGAGCCAGCCCCATGGCTCGTAGGAGACCCAGGTCAGTCCGCCCGGAGTCCAGCGCCAGTAGCCGTAGGTGTAAGGGCGCCAGTCGGCGGCGACGGTCGGGCGCCAGCACCAGCTGTCGGAGGAGGACGCGTAGACCCAGGAGCCGTTGTCGTCGAATCCAGCCAGCGACGACTCGTACTCGTAGTCGGAGGCAACCCAGGTGGCGCCGCCGCCCTGGGGGCGCCGGTCGCTCCGTTCGTCCACGAACCGGGCGAAACGGTCGCGGGGCCCGTCGACGTTCTCCACGTCGATCCCGGAATCTCCGAGGACGAGGGCGTACTGCCCGGCGCGGACGAGAGCCTGCCCGCCCCGGCCGACGACCTCGGCCTCGCCCGAGAGGACGTAGACGTCGGTCCCGCGCCGTCCGGCGTCGACGCGGACGTGACCGCGGCCCTCGACGACGATCGTGGCGTCGTCGGTGTCGAGGCGGAAGGCGCGCTCGCCGGTCTCCGGAGTGCGGATCTCGGCGGCCACGGCCCCCTTGAGGAGGACGAGGAGATCGCGGTCGTCGTCCGATTCGTAGGTCCGGGACATCCGGTCGAACCGGAGCTCGGTCCTGACGTCGACCCGGACGACGTTACCGCTGGCCAGCACGACCTCGGCCCGCGAGCCGGTGCCGGTCACGACCCGGTCGCCGGAAAGAACCGGGGTGTTGATGCGGGCGGCTTCCTCGTCGGAGGCCGTCGAGTGGAGAGCGACGTCCGGGCCGGCGAAGGAGACGAAGGAATACGACTCGCGCTGGCCCGCCGCGGGGAGCGAGAAAGTCGCGCCGATGATGAGAGCGGCGGGGATCAGGAGCTGGCCGCGCCTCATGGTCGTCATCCTCCGCCTTGTGGTATGCGACCCTCGTACCAGCCCAAGCCGTCCCCCGGCGGAGACGGCTTGACCGGCTAACCCGGTCCCTGCAATCTGTTGGGCGAAAGGGCGGGGCACCGGTGAGGCCCCCGGAGGACGATTCGATTGGCCATCCGCGAGATTGTCAAGTACGGCGACCCCCGCCTGCTGGCTCCGAACGAGAACGTCACGGCGTTCGGGGAGCCGGGTCTCCTCGACCTGATCCGGGACCTGAAGGAGACCTGCTGGGCGGCACCGGGGCTCGGCCTTGCGGCGCCCCAGGTCGGCGTCAACCTCCGGGTGGCCATCGTCGACCTCTCGGTCGGGAAGGATCCGTCGCAGGTGATCGTCCTCGTCAACCCGGCCGTCGTCCGGACCCGCGGAAAGATCCGCGACGAGGAAGGGTGCCTGTCGCTTCCCGACCTCGTCGAGGTCGTCGAGCGTCCGGAGGAGGTTACGATCGAGGCGCTCGACGCGTACGGCGCCACGCGGACGATCGACGGCCGCGACCTTCTCGCGCGGGCCTTCTGTCACGAGGTCGACCACCTCGACCGCCACATCTTCCTCGACCGGCTCTCGAGCCTCAAGCGGGGGCTTCTCCTCCGGAAGGTCGCCAAGAGGCGACGGGAAGGGAGCTGGTAGGCCCCGGGACTCAGCCCCCGGTCTGGTTCCGGAGCGCCTCGATCAGACGGACGCGGTGGAGCGTCCGCGCGAGGTGCCCGGCAAAAGCGACGAGGTGTTCCAGCTCCGGCGACTCGCCCGGGGCCGGGAGCGGCGCGCGGCGGTGGAGGCGGAGCGTCCCGAACAGCTCCGACCCGGCCCAGAGGGGAGCCGAGCAGAGCGTCCAGTCCGACGACGAGTCGCGGGCTTCGCCCGGCATTCGCGGCGCGCGCTCCAGCCGGGGGTCCTCCTGCAGTGCGAGCGCCGCGATGTAGCCGGGGGGCTCGCCCTCGGGCCACGTCGAAGAGGTCGTGGCGGAGAGCTCCACCCGTCCCGGGCGCCGGAGGTGAAGGGTGGCGCCGTCGGCCCCGAACGTGGCGCAGATACGGTCGAGGATTCCTCCGAGGCGCTGGCCACGGAGTTCTTCGGAGGGGGACTCTTCGGCATCCAGCTTTTCCGTGATCTCCTGCTGCAGCTCGAGGAGCTGCGTCCGGGCCGTCAGCGAGTCGAGGAGGTTCTTGACCCGGAGAGCGTTCTTCACGCGGGCTTTCAGCTCGCGCGCCGAGAACGGCTTCGTCACGTAGTCGTTCGCGAGCGCCTCGAAGCCGGCGAGGAGGTCCTCCTCCTCCGTCCGGGCCGTGACGAAGATGACCTGCGTCCCGGCGGTTTCGGGGGCCGTCTTCACGCGGCGGCAGACCTCGTAGCCGGAGAGATCGGGCATCCGGACGTCGAGCAGTATCAGGTCCGGCTTCCGCGCCGCGACCTTTTCCAGCGCCTCGGTTCCGGAGATGGCGCTGTCGAAGTCGCAGCCGAGCTCGTAGGCGATGTAGGAGGCGACCTCGCTCTGGAAGGGGTCGTCGTCCACCAGGAGGATCAGCGGCGGGGCCGTTCGCGTGACGAGCATCGGGGGTTGGGTCTTATCCCACGCTGGCAAATGGGCGTCAAGTCACCGAGAATCCGGCGCCGTGGCTCTGACCCTCTTCAACACGTTGACCCGCTCGAGAGGCGAGTTCCGGCCCCTCGAGCCGGGACACGTCCGCCTCTACACCTGCGGCCCGACCGTCTACAACCGGGTCCACGTCGGGAATCTCAGGACGTTCGTCTGGGAGGATCTGATGGGCCGGGTCTTCCGGGCGCTCGGCTTCCGCGTGACGCAGGTGATGAACCTCACGGACATCGACGACAAGACCATCCGCGGCGCCATCGCCGAGAACCTCCCGCTCCGCGACTTCACGCAGAAGCACGTCGACTCCTTCTTCGCCGACCTCGCCACGCTGAACGTCGTCCCGGCGGCGCACTATCCGCGGGCAACCGACCACATCCCCGAGATGGTCGAGATCGTGAAGAAGCTCGCGGCCCGGGGGCACACGTACGAGAGCGACGGGTCGATCTGGTTCCGGATCTCGACCTTTCCGGGCTACGGGAAGCTCTCGGGGATCGACCTTTCGGCCGTGAAGCGCGGGGCGCGGGTGGCCGACGACGAGTACGAGAAGGAGGACGTCCGGGACTTCGCCGTCTGGAAGGCGGCGAAGGAGGGCGAGCCCGAGTCGGCCCTCTGGGCGACCGAGCTGGGAAAGGGGCGGCCCGGCTGGCACCTCGAGTGCTCCGCGATGTCGATGAAGTACCTCGGAGAGACGTTCGACATCCACACCGGGGCCGTCGACAACATCTTCCCGCACCACGAGAACGAGATCGCGCAGAGCGAGGGGGCGACCGGGAAGCCCTTCGTCAACACCTGGCTCCACGCCGAGCACCTGATCGTGGACGGCGAGAAGATGGCGAAGTCGAAGGGGAACTTCTACACGCTCCCCGACCTTCTCGCGAAGGGCTGGTCCGCGCGCGCCATCCGCTACCTTCTCCTCTCCGTTCCGTACCGCCAGAAGCTGAACTTCACCTTCGACGGGCTGAAGGCGGCGACTTCCGCCCTGGAGCGGATCGATTCGCTGGAACGACGGCTTGCCGAGAGGGCCCGGTCGGGGCAGACGGGGGCGGAGGCCGGGGGATTTCCCGGAAAGGTGAAAGAGGCAGAACGGGACGTCCTCGCGGCCTTCGAGGACGATTTCAACGCCGCCGCGGCGCTCGGGGCCCTCTTCACTTTCGTCGGCGAGACGAACAGGGACCTCGAAGGAGGACATCTCTCCCCGGCGGACGCGGCGGCCGCATCGGCGCTTCTCGCGCATCTCGCCGGCGACGTTCTGGGTGTCTCCCCGTCTCAGAAGACGGCCGGCGTGCCGGAAGCGCGCTCCTGGTCTGACGACGCGGCGATCGAGGCCCGGGTCGCCGCCCGGCAGGAGGCGCGAAAGCGCCGCGATTTCAAGGCCGCCGACGCGATCCGCGACGAGCTGGCCGCCCGTGGAATCCTCCTCGAGGACACGCCGCAGGGAGTCCGCTGGCGCCGCAAGGCTTGACAGCGCTCCCTCGGGCGGGTTTCAATTCGCGCCTCATGCTGGCTCGTCACTGGCACGGTCACCACACCTGAGCCGGCGGTCTCGCACCGCCGGACAGGAAGAGGTCCGGAGGGCGCGAAAGGCCACGAGAGAGCGTTTCGACCCCCTCCGGACGGAGGGGTTTTTCGTTTGGCTCTGACGGCTGAAAAGACGCTGATCGTCGGGTCGCTGG
Organism: uncultured Acidobacteriota bacterium; assembly: GCA_963801475.1. Taxonomy (GTDB): domain Bacteria; phylum Acidobacteriota; class Thermoanaerobaculia; order UBA5066; family UBA5066; genus DAOMFB01. The sequence goes on from CAWDEX010000001.1 coordinate 1,108,308, forward strand.
CTCCGGCCTCGATGGCGGAGGCTCTCGCATCCGCGCCGCTCGCGGCCGGGGTGGACCTCGTCGAGGTCCGGCTCGACGGGCTAGCCGGGGCCCCCGGCTTCCCGGCCCTCCGCGCTGCGTTCCAGGGGGCGACTCTGGTGGCGACTCTCCGGTCGGCCGCGGAAGGGGGCTCCTCCCGCAGGGACGGCTCCTCGGGACGGGCCCTTCTCGAGAAGGCCCTGGCAGCCGGCTTCGACCTCGTCGACGTCGAGTTCCGCGCCGGAGAGAACGCCGGCCTCCTGGGATTCCCGCCGGAGAAGGTGATCGTCTCCGTCCACGATCTCGAAGGGCTCCCGCCCGACCTCCCGGGTCTCGCGGAGCGGATGGCCGCGACGGGCGCCCGCCACGTGAAGATCGTCGGGACGGCGAACGACTCTTCGGACGCGCTACGGGTTCTGGAGGCTCAGTCGGCCCTCGCCGCGCGGAACATCTCGGTGCTCGCGATGGGCGAGGCCGGCGTCGCCACGCGCGTCCTCGCGCCGTATCTCGGGGCGCCCCTCGCCTACGGGGCGCTCGTCCGGGGGCGGGGCACGGCGCCGGGCCAGATCGCCGCCCGCGATCTCGAAGGGATTTACGGCGTCGGCCGCCTCCGCCGCGCGGGGCGGCTCTTCGCGCTGTTCGGAGGCCGCGTCTCCCACTCCTGTTCTCCGGCGCTCCACAACGCGCGTTTCGAGGCGCTCGGAGAGGAGGCCCTCTACGTCCCCTTCGCCCTCCGGTCGCTCGTGAACGAGCTGCCCGCGCTCCGGGAGGGCCTCGCACGCCTCGGGCTTCCGCTTTCGGCGGCTTCGATCACGATCCCGTTCAAGGAGGAGGCCGCCTCTCTCGCCGAGGCGAGCGAGCCCGTCAACACGCTTCTCTTCGGAGGGGACGGAAGGACCTGCGGGGCGAACACCGATGCCGAGGCGATGGAGACGTTGATTCCCCCCTCCCGGGGGACGCAACGGGCTCTCGTTCTCGGCGCCGGAGGGACGGCCCGAATTGCCGCGGGAGTTCTTCGAAAGAAGGGGTACGAGGTCTTCGTGAGCGCCCGGGATCGCGAGAGAGGAGAGGCCTTGGCGTCCCGCTCGGGCTCTTCCTTCCTTTCCGGGAGTCCCTCCGGGGTCTCTCCCCGGGTTCTCGTCAATGCCACGCCGCTGGGCCTCGGCGCCGACGACCCGCTCCCCTGCGATCCGTCGCTTCTGACGCCGGGCCTCCTGGTCGTCGACGCGCCGTACCGGGACGGCGGAACGGCGCTCGTCCGCGCGGCTCGCGCCGCGGGAGCCGGCGTCGTGGACGGCTTCGCGCTGCTCCTGGCCCAGGCGGCGGGACAGGCGGCGCTCTTCTCGGGCCGGCCCTGCACGACTGCCGACCTCTCGGATCGGCTTGAACCCAGGCTTCGGGGCCTCTTCGTTCCCCCGGCCGACGCCTCCACCGGGGTCCCGGCATGACGGCAGCTCCCGACCCGAACCTCCCGCGCGGAGTCTCGGCCTTTCTCTTCGAGGCGGCGGGGCGCCGGCGCCGCGCCGAGGAGGCCGTCGTCTCGCGTCTGGCGGCGGCCGGCCTCCAGGAGGTGATCCTCCCGGTCCTCGACTACGCCGACCCCTACCGGGGCGTGACGGCGGAGGGAGACGAGCGGCTCTATCGCTTCATCGACCGCGAAGGGCAGACGCTCGCGCTCCGCGCCGACTTCACACCGATGGCGGCGCGGGTCGTGGCGCCGCGGCTCGGCGCGGCGGCGCTCCCCGTGTCGCTCTACTACCGGGGCGACGTCGTCCGCGACGAGCCGACCGGCGTCGGGCGGGCCCGGGAGTTCGCGCAGGTCGGCGCGGAGCGGTACGGCGACCCGTCGCCCGAAGCCGACGAGGCGATGCTCGCGCTGGCGCTCGAGTGCCTCTCGGACCTCCCGACGAGGCGTCTCCGCGTGACGCTGGGCCACGCCGACCTCCTGGCGCGCCTCCTCGCGTCGGTGGCCCCGGCGCTTGCCGTCGACGGCGTCCTCGCGGACGCACGGAGCCGGCGGGTGACGGCCGTGGCGGGACGGCTCAGGGAGGCGGGCGCGGCAGCCGATGTCGCCCGGGAAGTCGGCAGGTCGCTCCTGTCGGGCTTCGATCCCGGCTCGCGTCTCTTCGCTGCGCCCGGCCTCCGGGAAGCGGCGTCGGCGCTGGTACGCGCGGCGGGGGCGGCGCGGTCGGCGCGCCCGGGCATCTCCGTCGTCGTCGATCTCGCCGGGACGCCGTCGACCCCCTATTACACCGGCCTGACGTTCGAGATCGATGCCGCGGGCGGCGCCGCTCCGCTCGCGTCCGGCGGCCGCTATGACCGTCTCCTGGAACGGTTCGGTCCTGCCGCTCCGGCCCTCGGCTTCTGCATCGGCCTCGAGTCGCTTGCCTCCGCCCTCGAGACCGCGGACGACGTGGGATCCCCGCGCCCTCTCCGTGTCGCGGTCGGAAAGGGGCGTCTCCTCGCGAAGGCGCTGGAAAGTCTCCGCGCGGCCGGCCTCGATCTCCCCGATCCCGACGGCAGGCGGCTCGTCGTGCCGGATCGCTCGGGGCGCGTCGAGCTCCTCCTGCTCAAGGACGACGACGTCCCGACGTACGTCGCCCACGGCGGCGCCGACCTCGGCATCGTCGGGAGCGACCGCGTCGAGGAGTCGGGTGAGGAGGTCTACTCGCCGGTCGAGCTGCCGTTCGGGGCGTGCCGCCTCTCCCTCATCGGCCGGGCGGGGGAGGGGCTGGCGCCGAACGGACATCCGGTCCGCGTCGGGACGAAGTACCGGCGTACGGCGGCGCGCTTCTTCGACGCCCGAAAGCTCCCCTGCGAGATCGTCCCGCTGGCCGGGTCGGTCGAGCTGGCGGCTGCGCTCCGTCTGACGGACGTCGTCGTCGACCTGATCGAGACCGGCTCGACGATCGCGGCCAACGGCCTGACGGAGATCGAGACGATTGCGGCAAGCCGTGCGGTCCTCATTGCCGGCCGCTCGGCGCTCGTCACGCGCCGCGAGGAGGTCGCCGCGCTCGTGGAACGGCTCCGCGCGGCGACTGAGGTCGTGCCGTGAGGAGGATCGACGCGAGAACCGCGGCCGGGCGGAAGGAGCTCGAGACGCTGCTCGCCGTGCGCCGGGCGGCGCCCGATTTCCGGACGCTGCGCGACGTGCTGCCCGTCGTGGAAGAGGTTCTCCGAAAGGGACGGGAGCCTCTCGCGCGGTTCGTCCGGCGATTCGACGGGGTCTCGCTCTCTCCGAAGGACCTCTTCGTCGATCCCGTGGCGGGCCGGCTCCCCGTCGTGGACGGCTCGTTCGTCCGCGCGTTCCGCCTGGCGCGTCGGCGGATCGAGGCGTATCACCGCCGCCAGCTTCCGAAGGGCTTCGCCGCCCGGGACGCCCTCGGCGTCCGCTTCGTCGAGACGCCGTTCCCGCTCGATTCGGCCGGCGTCTACGTTCCCGGAGGCCGCGCGTTCTATCCGTCGTCGCTCCTGATGGGCGTGGTCCCGGCCCAGGTGGCGGGCGTGCCGCGGATCGTCGTGGCGACGCCGCCGCGCGCCTTTCGGGGAAGCCCGGAGCTCCGCTGGGCGCTCCGCGAGCTCGGGATCCGCGAGGTGCTCCTCGCGGGAGGGGCGCACGGCATCGCCGGCCTCGTCTCCGTGGCCGGCTGCGCGAAGGTCGTCGGCCCCGGCAACCGGTACGTCGCCGCGGCCAAGCACCTCGTCTCGTCGCTCGTCTCCGTGGACCTTCCGGCCGGCCCGTCCGAAGTGCTGATCGTGGCGTCCGCCGGGGCGCGGACGGACTTGATCGCCGCCGACCTCCTCGCGCAGGCCGAACACGACCCGGACGCCCTCTGCCTGCTGTTCACGGACTCTTCCCGGCTGGCTGCGGCCGTCGGGCCGGAGGTCGCCGCCCAGCTCGCCCGGTTCGAGGAGAAGACGACACGAAAGGTCATGCGGGACGCGCTGCGCCGTGGCCGGATCGTCCTCTTCTCCGGCATCGCCCGTGCCGTCGCCGCGGGGGCCTCGGTGGCCGCCGAGCACGTCCAGGTGATGGGGAGGTCCGCCGAGAAGCTCGCGTCGGGGCTTCTGCCGACGGCCGGGGCGCTCTTCGTCGGCGCCTCGACGCCGACGGCGTTCGGCGACTACGTCGCGGGCCCCAACCACGTCCTGCCGACGGGGGGCGCCGCCCGGAGCTTCTCCGGCCTCTCCGTGAGGGACTTCTTCCGCTGGGGACGGAGCGTCTCGATGCCGCCGAAGGCGGTCCGCCGTCTCGCCCCGGCCGCGGCGGTCCTCGCGCGCCACGAGGGTCTCGTGGCGCACGAGCGGTCCGCGGCGCGGAGGCTCTCGTGAAGAAGGAGGTCCCGGTCCGGCCGGAGATCCGCGCCCTTCGCGCGTACTCCCTCGTCCCCGAGACGCCGGTGCCGGTGAAAGCCAAGCTGGACTTCAACGAATCGCCGTACGACGTGCCGGACGAGATCAAACGGCGGGTGGCGTCGCGGCTCCTCGCGCGGCGCTGGGCGCTCTACCCGGAGTTCGGCGCCGGGCGTCTGCGGCGGGCCATCGCAACGTCGGCGGGGCGGAGCCCGGAGGAGATCCTCGTCGGGAACGGATCGGGCGAGGTGGTTCTCGCGGCCCTCAGCGTCTTCGCCGGGGGCGGCGGGACGGTTCTCCTCACGCCCCCCACGTTCTCCCTCTACCCGCAGCTCGCCGCGATCGCCGGGGCGCGGATCGCGGAAGTACCCCTCTGGGGCGACGACTTCACCATCGACGAGGAAGCGCTCCTCGCCGCCGTCCGGGCGAACCCGCGGGCGATCCCCCTCGTCTGCTCGCCCAACAACCCGACCGGCGGAACGGCGCGCCGGGAGTTCCTGCGCCGGCTCGCCGACGCCGCCCCGGTCGTCCTCGTCGACCAGGCCTACGTCGACTTCGCGCCCGGGGAGGCGAGCGCGCTCCCGCTCGTCTCGGAGTGCGCGAACGTGGTCGTCTTCCGGACCCTCTCGAAGGCCTTCTCGGCGGCGGGCTTCCGGATCGGTTATGCCGTGGCGCCGCCGGACCTCGCCCACGAGATCGGCAAGGCCATCCTCCCCTTCAATGTGGACCTCGCGTCGGAGGAGCTGGCCGTGGCCCTGCTCGAGGATCCGGCCCCCGCCCGGGCCCGCGTCGTGGAGATCGTCGCCGAGCGGGAGCGCGTGATCGAACGGCTCCGGGCCTTCGGGGCGAAGGTGGCGCCGGCCGCCGGGAACTTCTTCTTCGTGGCGCCGCCCGGCGGCGGGGCCGAGGCGATCCGGATGGCGCTCCTTCATCGCGGCGTCCTCGTCCGGGACCTCGGGGGGTCGGCGCCGGGCCGGCTCCGGGTGAGCGTGGGTCGGCGGGAGGAGAACGACCTCTTCCTCGCCGAGTTCTCGCGCGCCGTCAAGGAGGCGACATGAACCGGACCGGAAGGGTCTCTCGGACGACGAAAGAGACGTCGGTCGAGCTTTCGCTCGACCTCGACGGCACCGGGCGCGCCGACGTCGCGACACCGGTCGGCTTCCTGTCTCACATGCTCGAGACGGTCGCGAAGCACGGGCGCCTCGACCTCGTGGTCCGGGCCGCCGGCGACACGCACATCGACGCGCACCACACCGTCGAGGACGTCGGCCTCGCGTTCGGCGAGGCGCTGTCGGAGGCGCTCGGCGACCGGTCCGGGATCGAGCGATTTGGGGAGAGCACCGTGCCGCTCGACGAGGCCCTCGCACGCTCCGTCGTCGACCTCTCCGGGCGGCCGTACATCGTCTTCGACTCGCCCGTCGACAAGGAGCTCCTTCTCGTGACGAAGGAGTTCCCGTTCGCCCTCGTCGAGGAGTTCTGGAAATCAGCCGCCTTCCGCGGGAAGCTCAACCTCCACGTGGACGTGATTCGCGCCCGGAACGGGCACCACGCGGCCGAAGCGGTCTTCAAGTCGGCCGCCCGGGCCCTCCGGATCGCCGCGGCCCGGACGGGGTCGGGGATCGTCTCGACGAAGGGAACGCTGACCGCATGACGCCCCGCGTGACGCTCGTCGACTACGGTGTCGGCAACACGGCCTCCGTGACGCGGGCCTTCCGCCGTCTCCACGCGGAGGCGGAGCTCACCGCGGACCCGGCGCGGGTCGGGGCGGCCGACCGGATCGTCCTGCCCGGCGTCGGCGCCTTCGCGCCCGCGCGCAAGCGGCTCGCCGCCTCCGGCCTCGACGCCGCTCTTCGGGCGGCGGTGGACCGCGGCGCCCGTCTCCTCGGCCTCTGCCTGGGATTCCAGCTCCTTTTCGAGGAGAGTGAGGAGTTCGGAACGACGCCGGGCCTCGGTCTCGTCCCGGGCCGCGTCGCCGCGTTCGCTCCGAACGTCCGGAGTCCGCACGTCGGATGGAACTCTCTCGAGCTCGCGAAGGGAGACGGGCTCTTCACGGGCATCCCGTCCGGGACCTTCTTCTACTTCGTCCACTCCTTCCGCCCGGACGGCGTCCCTCCCGGAGACGTCGCCGCGACGTGCGACCACGGCGGACCGTTCGTCGCGGCGGTCCAGCGCGGGAACGTCTGGGGGTGCCAGTTCCACCCCGAGAAGTCGAGCGACGCCGGAAGGACGCTCCTGGCGAACTTCCTGGCCCGGGAGGCGGCGTGAGCGGCGCGGGCGCGGACCGGCTCGCGCTCTGGCCCTCGATCGACCTGAAGGAGGGGCGTGTCGTCCGGCTGCTTCGGGGTGAGATTTCCGAAACGACGGTCTACGACGCCGACCCGCAGGATGCGGCGCGGCGGTTCGAGCGCGAAGGAGCCGACGGAATCCACGTCGTGGATCTCGACGCGGCCTTCGGCCGGGGGGAGAACCGGAAGAAGATCGGGGAGATCGTCGCGGCGGTCTCGATTCCCGTTCAGGTCGGGGGAGGCTTCCGAACAGAGAAGGCCGTCGAGGATTTCCTGGAGAGGAAGAGTGCCGATCGGCTCGTCCTCGGCAGCCTGCCGTTCCTCGATCGGGCCCTGTTCGCTCGCCTTCTGAGGAGATTCGATCCCTCCCGGTTCGTCGTCGCGCTGGATTGCCGGGACGGCCGGCCTACGACGTCCGGCTGGACGGAGGACGCGGGCGCGGGCGATGCGTCGATGGTCGCCCGGGCGCTCGGGGATTCCGGGGTCGCCGCCCTCCTCGTGACCGACGTGGCGCGCGACGGGGCGATGACGGGGCCGAACCTCGATCTGCTTGCCTCCGTCCGGGCCGTCTTCCCGGGCGAGATCCTCGCCTCGGGTGGGCTTCGTGGCGCGGAGGACCTCCTCCCGGTGGACGGGGCGCTCTCCGGCGGGCCGCGGGGCGCGATCTTCGGGCGCGCGCTTCATGCGGGAGCGACGACCGTCGCGCGGCTGGCCGCCGCGCGCGGCGCGGCAAACCCGGCCGGGAGGGAGAGATGACGCTCGCGGTCCGTCTCATTCCGTGCCTCGACGTGGCGGCGGGCCGCGTCGTGAAGGGGACGCGCTTCACGAATCTCCGCGACCAGGGGGACCCCGTCGAGACGGCGGTCCGGTACGAGGAGGAAGGGGCCGACGAGATCGCCTTCCTCGACATCGCGGCGGCGCACGAGAACCGGGGGACGCTCGTGAATCTCGTCTCGCGCGTGGCCGAGGCCCTTTCCATTCCGTTCACCGTGGGGGGCGGTGTCCGGTCGGTGCAGGACGCCGACGCCCTCCTCCGGGCGGGCGCAGACCGGGTCGTGGTCAACACGGCGGCCGTCGCGGACCCGGAACTGGTCCGGCGGCTCTCGGAGAAGTTCGGCGCGCAGTGCGTCGTCGTCGCCGTCGACGGTCAGCGCGTCCGCGGGAGCGGCGGCGACGCCCGGATGGTCGTGACGACGCACGGCGGGCGGCGGATCACGGACCGCGCCGTCGTCGACTGGGCGTCGGAGGCCGCGCGGCTGGGCGCGGGTGAGATCCTCCTGACCTCGGTCGACGCGGACGGGACCCGCGAAGGATTCGACCTCGAGATGATCCGCGCCGCGCGGAGCGCGGTGGACGTGCCGATCGTGGCGTCGGGGGGCGCGGGCAAGCTGGCGCACTTCGTGACGGCCGTGCGCGAGGGAGGCGCCGACGCGGTCCTCGCGGCCGGCGTCTTCCACGAGCGCGTCTTCACGATCGGGGAGGTGAAGCTGGCTCTGGCATCGGCCGGCGTTCCAGTCCGGCTTGCGGGCGGCGCCGCGGCCGCCCCGGGGACGGCGGACGGGCTCCGGGTGGCGTTCGACACGTCGGGGCTCGTCCCGGTCGTCGTGCGGGACGTGACGAACGGCGAGGTCCTGACGCTCGCGTTCGCGAACGCCGAGGCGCTTGCGGCCACGCGCGCCACCGGCTTCTCGCACTTCTTCAGCCGCTCCCGGAAGGAGCTCTGGAAGAAGGGGGAGACGTCGGGGAACGTCCAGCGCGTCACGGCGATCTCCGTCGACTGCGACGGCGACGCGGTCGTCTACGACGTCGTCCCCGAGGGGCCGGCCTGCCACACGGGAAGCCGCTCCTGCTTCCGCGTCGCGGCGACGCTCGCCGAACCACCGGCGGCGGCGCCGTCGCTCGACCTCGGACCGCTCTTCGCCGTCGTCCTCGACCGGAAGGAAAACCCCGTTTCCGGCTCCTACACGAACCGGCTCCTCGACGACGGCCTCTCGAAGATCGCGAAAAAGGTCGGGGAGGAGGGGGTCGAGACGGCGCTCGCGGCGCTCGTCGAGGACGACGACGCCCTCGCCGGCGAGGCGGCAGACCTTCTGTACCACCTCGTCGTCCTCCTGACCGCGCGGGGCCTTTCGCCCGCGGCCATCGAGAAGAAGCTTCGCGACCGGCGCGGCGTCCGGAGGCCGTCCTGACTCGATCGGCCCTCACCTCGCGCGTCCTCGTCTCGGTCGAGCGCCCCGCCGACCTCACGACGCCGGTCGCCCTGATGCGCGCGCTCCTCGCGCGTCCCGAGCCCTGCTTCCTCCTCGAGTCGGTCGAAGGCGGCGAGCGGGTCGGGCGCTGGTCGTTCCTCGGCGCCGCCCCCGGGAGGTCCGTTCCGGCGGCCGGCGAGAATCCCTTCGCGGCCCTGAGAGGGCTCCCCGCCGAGGCATTCCCGCCGGGAGATGACGACCCTCCCTTCACGGGGGGCGCCGTCGGGTACCTCGGCTACGACGCCGTCCGGAGGCTGGAACGGCTCCCCGCGAAGAACCCGGATCCGATCGGCCTCCCCGACGGCTGGTTCGGCCTCTTCGAGGAGGTCATCGCCTTCGACCACGTCAAGCACCGGCTCCTCTTCCTCTCTCGCGCTCCCGCCGACGAAGAGGCTTCGGCACGCCGGCGCCTGTCACGCTTCGCCGAGAGGCTCCTCTCCGAGGTGAGGCCGGCGTCGATCCGGAGGCCGGAGTCCCCGCTCACGTGGACCGAATCGCTGCCGCGGGCGGAGTTCATGGCGGCCGTGGATACCGCGAAGGAGCACATTCGCGCCGGAGACATCTTCCAGGTCGTCCTGTCGCGCCGCTGGTCCGCCCCCTTCGCCGGCGACCCGTTCGCGCTCTACCGCGCGCTCCGGCGGATCAGCCCGTCGCCTTACCAGTACTACCTCCGAACGCCGCACGGGACGATCCTCGGAGCCTCGCCGGAGCGGCTGGTACGCGTCCGGCGCGGCGCCGCCGCCTCGGAGGTGGAGACGATCCCGCTGGCCGGGACGAGGCCGCGGGGGAAGACGCGCGAGGAGGACGTGGCCCTGGAGCGGGAGCTCCTCGCCGACGGAAAGGAACGCGCCGAGCACGTCATGCTCGTGGACCTCGGACGGAACGACGTCGGGCGGGTCGCCGTCCCGGGGAGCGTGGCCGTCCGGGAGTTCTTCACGGTCGAGCGGTATTCCCACGTCATGCACCTGTCGTCGCGGGTCGTCGGGACGCTGGCCGAAGGCCGGTGCGCCGTAGACGCCCTCGCCGCGACCTTCCCGGCCGGCACGCTTTCCGGCGCGCCGAAGATCCGGGCGATGGAGATCATCGAGGCGCTCGAGCCGGTCCGGCGCGGGGCGTACGGCGGGGCCGTCGGCTATCTCGACTTCGCCGGCAACCTCGACGTGGCGATCGCCATCCGGACGGCCGTCGTCGCAGGCGGCGTGCTGCACGTGCAGGCGGGAGCCGGCATCGTGGCCGACTCCGACCCCTCCGCGGAGGCGGACGAGTGCGAGAACAAGGCGCGGGCGCTGATGCGCGCCGTCGACACCGCGGCCGAATACGGAGCCTTCGGCGGATGATCCTCGTCGTCGACAACTACGACTCGTTCACGTTCAACCTTGTGCAGTTCCTCGCGCGCCGGGACCCGGACGTGCGGGTCGTCCGGAACGACGCAGCGACCGCCGCGGAGCTCCTTGCCCTCGCGCCGGACCGGATCGTCATCTCGCCCGGTCCGGGCCGGCCCGAGGACGCCGGCGTCTCGTGCGACCTCATCCTGAGGAACGAGTCGATCCCGCTCCTCGGGGTGTGCCTCGGGCACCAGGCGCTCGGCCTCGTCTTCGGCGGCCGGATCGTCCGCGCGCCCGTTCTGATGCACGGCAAGACGTCGGAGATCGTGCACGGCGGGGCGGGGCTCTTCTCGGGCCTCTCGAACCCCTTCACCGCCACGCGCTATCACTCGCTCGTCGTCGACCGCTCTTCCGTCCCTCCCGAGCTCGAGATCACGGCCGAGGCGGACGGGCTCGTCATGGCGCTCGCGCACCGGTCGCGCCCGCTCGCGGGCGTCCAGTTCCATCCCGAGTCGATCCTGACCCCTGAAGGCGAGAAGCTACTCGGGAATTTCGTGGAGCGGGGGGTCGCGTGAACGACGTCGCCCTCCCTGAGGCCCTCCGCGCCGTCACGCGCGGCCGGCACCTCTCGCGCGAAGAGTCACGTGCGGCGTTCGCGGAGCTCTTCGACGCCCCGGAGATAAGCGCGCTCGCCGCAGCCTTCATCGGAGCGCTGGCGGCGCGGGGCGAAACCGCCGAGGACGTGGCGGGCCTCGTCGACGTCCTCCGGGAGCGCGCGGCGCGGCCTCCCGTGGAGGGCGTCGTGGCGCGGCAGGCGGTCGACGTCTGCGGGACGGGGGGCGACGGTCTGGCCACGTTCAACATCTCGACGGCGACGGCCTTCGTCGTGGCGGGAGCCGGCGTTCCGGTCGCCAAGCACGGCGGTCGGGCCGTCTCCTCGACCTGCGGCTCGGCGGACGTCCTGTCGGGGGCCGGCGTCGACATCGAGATGCCTCCCGCACGCGCCGCCGACGCCCTCCGCCGCGCGGGGATCGGCTTCTTCTTCGCGCCCCTCTACCACGCCGCCATGCGGAAGGTCGCGCCGCTCCGACGGGAGCTTGGGATCCGGACGGTGTTCAACCTCGCGGGCCCGCTCTGCAATCCCGTCGGAGTGACGCGGCAGATCGTGGGCGTGGACCGGCCGGAGCGGATCGAGGTGGTGGCCGGCGCCTTCGCTCTTCTCGGAGCGGAGCGGGTCTTCGTCACCTCGAACGAGGCGGGGGGGGACGAATTCCTCCCGATCGGCGTCACGCGCGTGGCCGAGGTGTCGCCGAAGGGGATCCGGCTCTTCGATCTTTCGCCCGCCGACTTCGGACTCGTCGACGGCCGCCCCGACGAGCTGACGGGGGGCGGGGTGGTGCGCAACGTCGAGATCCTCCACGCGATCCTGGGCGGCGAGTACGGAACGAGGCGCGAGACGGTCCTGATGAACGCGGCCGCGGCCCTCGTCGTGGCGGGGCGGGCCGGGGACTTCCGGGAAGGGGTCGGGCTGGCCGCGGCCTCCATCGACGGCGGGGCGGCCCGCGAAGCGCTCCTCCAGCTGACGGCCATCTCGAAGGGGACGGCGTGAGCGAGACGGTCCTTTCCGCGATTCTCGCGGCAAGGCGCGCCCGCCTTTCGCGGGGGGAGTTCGCGGCGACGGGGACCCCGGCGCTCCCGTCCGACGGGCGCCGGTTCCTCGCCGCGCTGGCGAGCCCGCCAGCCGTCATCGCGGAGATCAAGCACCGCTCGCCCTCCGCGGGAGTCCTCCTGCCCGACGCCGCCCGGCGCGTGGAGGACGTGGCGCGGGCCTACCGACGCGGCGGCGCGGCGGCTCTCTCGGTCGTCGTGGAGCAGGACTTCTTCGGGGGCGAGCCCTCCTGGCTTCCGCGGGCGAAGGCGGCCTCCGGCCTCCCCGTCCTGATGAAGGACTTCATCGTGGACGAGGCGCAGCTCGATTTTGCGCGGTCGCTCGGGGCGGACGCCGTCCTGCTGATCGTGGCGGCCCTCTCCGACGGGGAGCTCGACCGTCTCCACCGGGCCGCGCGCGCGCGCGGCCTCGCGGTCCTCGTCGAGGCGCACGACGAGACGGAAGTCCGCCGCGCCCTCGCCGTCTCGCCGGAGATCGTCGGCGTCAACGCGCGGGAGCTCCGCTCGTTCGCCGTCGACCTCGCCGCGGCGGAGGCGGCCGGGCGGGAGATCCCGGCCGGCGTCGTCCGCGTGGCGGAGAGCGGCCTGAAGTCGGCGGCGGACGTGGCGCGCCTCGCCGCGGCGGGCTGGGGGGCGTTCCTCGTGGGCGAGACGCTTCTGAAGTCGGGCGACGGGGCGAAGGCGATCCGGTACCTCCTCGGGCGCGGGACGACGGAGGTGAAGGTCTGCGGGGTGACGCGCGAGGAGGACGTGGAAAGCTGCCTGGCGCACGGCGTGGACTGGATCGGCCTCGTCTTCTCGCCGCATTCGCCGCGGCGGCTCACGCTCGAGAGAGGGCGGACGCTCGCCGAGACGGCCCGCGGGGCCAAGGGGGTCGTGGCGGTCTTCTCCGGGAACACGAGCGAGGAGATCCGGGCCGCCGCGGCTTTCGTCCGCCCCGACGCCGTCCAGCTCTCCGATCCGCCGGGAACGGTCGAGCCCCCGGCGGGCCCCGCCGTCTGGCAGACGGTCGGGGTCGGCCGGGACGACCTCGAAGCCGCGCTGTCGTGGCCGGGCGACGTCCTCCACTTCGACTCGGCCGTGGCGGGCCGGACCGGGGGGACCGGAACGGCGTTCGACTGGTCGAGGCTTCGCACCCTCGGCGTCCGCCGGCCCTTCGTCGTCGCCGGGGGGCTCCGTGCCGACAACGTCGGCGACGCCATCCGGGCGGCGTACCCGTTCGCCGTGGACACGGCCTCGGGGGTCGAGTCGGCCCCGGGGGTCAAGAGCGCCGCGAAGATCGCGGCCTTCGTCGAGGAGGTGCGGCGTGCCTGACGTCCTGCCCGGCCGCTTCCGTCTTCCGGAGCCCGACGCCGCCGGGCGCTTCGGCGCGTTCGGAGGGCGCTTCGTCCCCGAAACGCTCATGGCGCCGCTCGAGGAGCTCGACGCGGCTTGGCGGTCGTCGCGCCGCGATAGCGCCTTCCGCACGGAGCTCGACCACCTGCTCCGGACCTACGCCGGGCGGCCGACACCCGTCACCTACGCGAAGCGCCTCTCGGAGGCGCTCGGCGGGGCGCGCCTCTATCTGAAACGGGAGGATCTCCTCCACACGGGCGCCCACAAGATCAACAACGCCCTCGGACAGGCGCTGCTCGCAAAGCGCATGGGCAAGACGCGGATCATCGCGGAGACCGGCGCGGGCCAACACGGGGTCGCGACCGCGACGGCGGGCGCTCTCCTGGGCCTGACGTGCGTCGTCTACATGGGAGAGGTGGACGTCGAGCGGCAGGCGCTGAACGTCTACCGGATGAAGCTTCTCGGCGCGACGGTCGTCCCGGTCTCCGGCGGAAGCCGGACGCTGAAGGACGCCATCAACGAATCGCTCCGCGACTGGGTGGCGAGCGTGAAGACGACGCATTACGTCCTCGGCTCGGTCCTCGGCCCGCACCCCTTCCCGGCGATGGTCCGCGACTTCCATTCCGTCATCGGGCGGGAGGCGATCGGGCAGATGCGGAAGGAGCTGTCGGGGGGGCTCCCGGACGTCTGCGTCGCGTGCGTCGGCGGCGGGTCGAACGCCATCGGCCTCTTCCGCGCCTTCCTGCCGCACCGGTCCGTGGAGCTCGTCGGCGTGGAGGCCGGCGGGCGGAGCCTCGAGCCCGGCCAGCACGCGACGCGGTTCGGGCCCGGAAGGCCGGGGGTCCTCCACGGGACCCGAACGCTCCTCCTTCAGGACGACGGCGGGCAGATCCTCCCGACGCACTCGGTTTCGGCGGGACTCGACTACCCGGCCGTCGGACCCGAGCACGCGCGCCTCGCCGAGTTGGGGCGGACGCGATACGTCTCCGTCCCGGACGCGGAAGCGCTCGCGGCCTTCCACCGGCTGGCCGAGACGGAGGGGATCATCCCGGCCCTCGAGACGGCGCACGCCGTCGCCTGGGCCATCGCCGAGGCGCCGAAGCGCCCCGGAGCGGTGATTCTGGTGAATCTCTCCGGTCGCGGCGACAAGGACGTCCAGGCCGTTGCCCGTCTCGAGGGGGAGACATTGTGACGACGCGGGTCGGAAAGGCCTTCGGGCGCGCCGCCATCGAGGGGCGCGCCGCCCTCGTCGTCTTCGTGGAGGCGGGAGATCCCGATCTGGCCACGACCGGGAGGCTCCTTCCGGCGCTCGCCGCGGCGGGCGCCGACGTCATCGAGCTGGGGATTCCCTTCAGCGATCCCATCGCCGACGGGCCGGTCATCCAGCGGGCGAGCGAGCGAGGGCTCGCCTCGGGGGCGACGCTGCCCGCGGCGCTGGAGCTCCTCGGGAGCCTCCGGCGGGAGGGTTTCGAGACCGCGGTCGTCCTCTTCGGCTACGCGAACCCGATCCTCGCGATGGGAGAGGAGTCGTTCGCCGCGCGGTCGAAGGCCGCCGGCGCCGACGGCGTCCTCGTCACCGACCTGCCGGCCGAAGAGGCGAAGGGCCTGTCGAAGCTCCTCCGCCGCGCGGGGCTCGATCTCGTCTCCCTCGTCGCGCCGACCTCTCCCGACGAACGGCTCCGGAGAGCGGCGTCACTCTCCCGCGGCTTCCTCTATCTCGTCTCGCGGACCGGCGTGACCGGGGCCCGGACGGATCTCGCCGAGGGACTTGCCGGCCTCGTGGGCCGGGTCAAGGGACAGGCGCCACACCTTCCGCTCGCCGTCGGTTTCGGCATCTCGAGCCCCGGGCAGGCCGCCGCCGTCGCCCGCCTCGCCGAGGGGGTCGTCGTCGGCAGTGCGCTAGTCTCTGCGATGGAGGACGCGGTGCGGGAGAATCGCGACCCCGTCGAAGCCGCCGCCGGAATGGTCCGGGAGCTCGCGGCCGCCGTTCGGCGGGCGTGACGGCGACGGGGGGAACACCCGTCCCGGTCCCGTGGGCCGTCCGGATCGGCGCGGCCGACCGCGACGCTCTTGCGACGCTCGTCGCCGAGAAACTCGAGAGCTTCACGGAGCGCGAGGTTCTTCTCGTCCTCGGCCATTCCTACGTCACGACGGCGATCGTGGAACAGGTCATCCGGACGCGGGCCTTCCTCCGGGTCAGGTCGGTCCGGCGGGCCCTGGCCACTCACCCCGCCACCCCTCGGGCGGACGCCCTCCGGATGCTGGACGACCTGGGATGGCGGGACCTCGCGGCCGTCGCGCGCGACGTGCGGGCCCCCGCGCCGGTGCGTCAGGTCGCCAACCGGCGTCTCCTCGAGGTCCTGAGGCGACTCTCGAAGGGGGAGAAGGCGGCCCTCGCCCGGCTGGCGGACCGGGACCTCTTCCAGGCTCTTCTCGAGGAGAACGACCCGATGGTCGTCGAGGCGCTGTGCCAGAACTCCCGCCTCACCGCCGAGGACCTCGTCCGCTGGCTGACGGTGGGCCGGGCCGCGCGGGACGCGGTCGAGATGCTGGCCGGGACGAAGCGCTGGTCCGGGCGTCCGGCCGTCCGCGAAGCGCTGATCCGGCACCGCCAGACGCCTCGCGCGGCGGCCCTCACCCTGCTCGTCTCGGCGACCCGGCCCGAGTGGCTGCGGCTGGCCCGGGACGAGACCCTCTCGGTCCTCCTCCGGGCCTGGGCGCAGCGCCTCGCCGATTCCCCCACCTCGTTCATTGACAGGCGACGGAGGGGGGTCTTAACGTAGGTTCGGGTGATTCCGGTCGAGACGCCTCGGGATTTCGGCGAGGAGCTCCGGCGCGAGCGGGAGCTGCGGGACGTGACACGTGAGCAGCTGGCGCTCGTGACGAAGGTTTCCGTGCGCCAGATCGAGGCGCTGGAGGCGGGACGGTTCGAGATCCTCCCGGCGCTCGTCTTCTCCCGGGGATTCGTCCGCTCCATCGCCCTTCACATCGGACTCGACGCCGACCGGACGGTCGCGGCGTATCGGCACATCTACGAACACTGGGAAGCCGAGCGCGTGAAGCAGACGACGCTCCCGACCCCCGTCCGCCCCACGACGGCGACCCTCCGGACGAGGAGAGCGCCTCGCCGGACCGTCGCCGCGAGCACCACGGTCCGCGTCGCGGCGGTGGCGGCAACTCTCGCCATCGTGACGGCGCTGGCGGTCCTCCTGAAGTCCCGGCCTCCCGAGCCGCGGCGCGGCCCGGTGGCTGCCGCTGCCTCGCGTCCCGATACGGGCCCGGCGTCGCTCGCCCTTCCGCCCGCGGTCGCCGCCGCGACGGTGGCCCTTCCCGCGGGGGCCCCGGGCCCCGCCCCGGCGCGGTCGGCCGCCGGTGCGCCTCCGGAGGGCACGGTCGCGACGAGCACCCTGATGCTGACGTTTCGGGACGACTGCTGGACGGAAGTCGTCGTGGACGGAAAGGTGGTCGCGCGGGCCCTCTTCCCGAAAGGGACGACGCGGGAGTTCGCGGGGGGACGGACCTTCACGATCTCGCTCGGGAACGCAGGCGTCGTCGAGCTGACGATCGACGGGCGGTCGCTCCGGCCGATCGGCGGTCCGGGCCAGGTCGTGAAGAACTACGTCATCGAGCCCTCGGCGGTCCGGACCGACGGCTGACTCCTCTCCGGTAATCTAGCGGCATGGCCGTCGCCGAGCCGGAACGCGATCTCCTGACCCAGATCGAGGACGGGACGGCGCCGGCACAGGTTCTCGAGTTCGCGGCGAGAGGCCTCGTCCCGCTCGCGCCGAGCGAGATGGCACGAGCGCTCGGAACGTTGCTGGCCCGGGGCGAGCCGACGCTCCGCGCCCTCGCGGAGGAGAGCTTCAAGTCGCTCCCGGTCGACGCGCTGAAGGAAGCGGTGCTGTCTCCGGGCGTCAAGCCGGCGCAGCTCGACGTCATCGCGCGGCGGACACAGGACGTTTCGGTCCTCGAGCCGCTGATCCGGCACAAGGGAGTCCCGGACGAGACGCTGGCCTGGCTCGCCGACCGGCTCGAGCCGTATCTGCAGGACGTCCTCGTGACGAACCAGGTCCGGCTGCTCGGCTCGCCGGTCATCGTGGAGCGGCTCTTCGAGAACCCCCATCTCTCGGCGGACATCCGACGGCGGGCTGACGAGTTCCTGGAGGAGTTCTTCCTGAAGAAGGAGCGCGAGGAGGACGAGCGCGCGGCCGCCGCGGGCGCCACGGAGGTGGGCGAGGAGACGGTTCCCACGGCCGCCGCGATCTCGCCGGCAGCGGCCGCAGAGGCGGCGGAGTCGGAAGCGATGCACAAGAACCTCTTCGCCCGCCTCGCCAACTACAACGTCTCGCAGAAGATCCGCCTGGCGTGGCGCGGCAACAAGGAAGAGCGGCTCTTTCTCGTACGCGACTCGAACCGGCTGGTGGCCACGGCCGTCCTGAAGTCCCCCAAGACGCGCGAGGCCGACGCCGAGACGATCGCGAACATGAAGAGCGTCTCCGAGGACGTCCTCCGGTACATCGCCTCCCGGAGGGAGTGGATGCGGAAGTACTCGATCCTGCTCGCGCTCGTGAAGAACCCCCGATCGCCGATCGACGCCACGCTGCCGCTCGTCATCCGGCTGAGCCACGGTGACCAGAAGAAGCTGGCGCAGGACCGGAACGTCCCCGAGCCGATCCGGGCGCTGGCCCGCCGGGAGATTTCGCGCCGGGAGAGCTGAGGCCCGGCGAGGCGCTTCACGCGGCCGTCCCGCTGTGTGAGAATCGGGCAAGCACAGCGGAACGGACCGGGCGACGGGGAGCGCCCGCCGGCGAGGGAGTGTTGATCAACTACTACGACCTGCTCGCAGTCTCGCGCCAGGCGACGGACGACGAGATCCGCGGACGATTCCGGCTCCTCGCGCGCGAGGCCCACCCGGACCGGCAGCGCGACGCCGAGAAGAAGAGGCAGGCGGAAGAGCGGTTCCAGGTTCTGACCGAGGCCCTGAACGTCCTGACGAACCCGGCCCGGCGGAAGCTGCACGACGCCGAGCTCGACAAGCACAAGCCGGCGGCGAACGACGCACAGTCGATCGCCCGGGCCTACGTCGCCCGCGGCGTGAAGGCCTTCAAGGAGGGGCTCTATCCGCAGGCCCTCGAGGAGTTCGACCTCGCGGTGAAGCACTGGGACAAGGACGCGAAGGCATTTCACTACCTGGCGCTGGCCTGCCAGCGGGTCGTCGGCCAGGTGCGCCGGGGCATCGAGGCGGTCGAGAGCGCCATCCGGCTCGACCCGAACAACCCGACCTACCGCAAGGACGCCGGCCGCCTTTACGTCATGGCGGGCCTGAACGCGAAAGCCGAGCGCCATCTCAACGAGGCGCTCAAGTGGTTCCCCGACGACGCCGATACGCTGACCCTGCTGCACAAGGCCCGCGGGGAAGAGTCGCAGCGACCGTCGAGCGGCAGCTTCGGGCGGAAGGGCTGAACGAGATGACCCTCCACGCCTTCGGGCTGACGGACGTCGGGCGGAAGCGGAAGCACAACGAGGATGCCTACCTCGTCGACGCCGAGCGCGGGCTCTTCGTCGTGGCCGACGGAATGGGCGGGCACGCGGCGGGCGAGGTGGCTTCCCGGATCACCGTCGAGTCGATGCAGGAGTTCATCGCCGCGAGCGACGACCAGACCGAC
Organism: uncultured Acidobacteriota bacterium; assembly: GCA_963801475.1. GTDB lineage: Bacteria > Acidobacteriota > Thermoanaerobaculia > UBA5066 > UBA5066 > DAOMFB01. The sequence continues at coordinate 1,127,207 of CAWDEX010000001.1, forward strand.
AGCTCCTGGCCGTTCGGTTACGGAAACCGCACCGCCTCGGGCGGAAACCGCCTCTCGGCGGCCGTCGAGAAGGCGAACGAGAAGGTGATGCGTGCGGTCGCGAGCCGCCCCGAGCTGAAGGGGATGGGGACGACCGTCGTCGCCGCCCTCGTCGAGTCGCAGCGGGCGACGCTCGTCCACGTGGGCGACAGCCGGGCCTACCTGTTCCGCGACGGGGAGCTCCGGCGCCTCACGGACGATCACTCCTGGGTCCAGGAGCAGGTCAACGCGGGGATCCTCTCGGAAGACGAGGCGAAGAGCCATCCGCTCAAGAACGTCGTCACGAGGGCCCTCGGCGGATCGCCGCACGTGTCGGTGGACCTCATCGAGGTGCCGCTCCATCCCGGGGACCGCTTCCTGCTCTGCTCGGACGGATTGACGGGAATGGTGACCGACGAGGAGATCCACGGATTCTTCGACGCCGAGCCGGTGCCCGAGGCGGCCGTCCGGCGGCTCGTCGAGCTCGCCAACGAACGGGGCGGCGTGGACAACATCACCGCCATCGTCATCGACGTCCTCATGGACGCGCAGACGGACGACGGCGAGAAGACACACGCCACCCGCCGAAGCGAGGACGAGAAGACGACCGTGGCGCTGCCGAAGGACGGCAAGCCGAAGGACGACTTCGACGACTGACCAACCGGCCGGCCGGTCTCCGGCCCCGGGGTCCCTCTCCTATCGTCCGGCCCTCGCGAAAAAGGCGGCCGTGTCGGCGCCCACCGAGGTGGAGAGGAGTTCGGACGGGTCCTCGCCGTACCAGTCCGCCGGGAGATAGCGCCGGTAGGGCTCGCGGAGGAACCGGCGGCAGGCGAGGACGACGACGCCCGTGTCGGACTCCGACCGGATCAGGCGCCCCGCGCTCTGGACGACGCGCGTCATGCCCGGGACGACGTAGGCGTACTCGAAGCCCTTCTCGAAGCGGTCCTCGAAATACTGCCGCATCCGCTCCTGCTCGAAGCGGACCTGCGGGAGCGCCGGCGAAACGACGACGACGGCGCTCAGCATCTCGCCGGGGTAGTCGACCCCTTCCGCGAACGCGCCCCCCGAGACCGCGAGAAGGAGGACCGGCGCGCCGCGGTCGCGGAGGGCGCCGAGGGCCGCGCTCCGCTCCAGCTCGGTCGAGCGATCCGACGGGCGGAGGACGCGCCGGCCGGGGAGCGCCGGGAGGCGCGCGCGCACGTCGTCCAGGAACCGGTAGGACGGGAAGAGGGCGAGGACGTTTCCCGGACAGGCGGCGGCGACCTCGGCGACGACCGCGGCCAGGCGCGGGACGTCCCGCGCCCGGGCGGAATACGAGGTGTCCACGTCGGCGGCGATGAGGACGGCCCGATTCTCGCGCGGGAACGGGGACGGCAGCCGGAGGACGTCGGTCCGGTCGCGGTCGAGCCCGAGGAGGTCGCGGTAGAACTCCGGCGGGGTCAGCGTGGCGGACATCTCGACGGTGGCCGCCGCGGCGTTGAGGACCCCGCCCAGCGGCCGTGACGGGTCCTTGCACAGGATGAGGAGCCGAGGGCCGGACGGCGTCCGCGACGCGATGACGTCGAAGGCCGGGTCGGGAGCTTCTGCCTCCGGGGGTTGGGCCATCCGGGCCACGTCGTGGAAGCGGGCGAAGGTGAAGTAGAGGTCGAGGACCGGATCGTCGGGGATCCGCTCGGCGCCCGCGCGGAGGTCCGCGAGGTGGCGGACGAGCAGCGCCTCGAGATCGAGCCTCAGGTCGTCGAGTCGTGCGTTCTCCAGCGGCACGAGGCCGGCGTCCGCCCCCTCCCCGGGAACGAGGGCGGCCGCATCGCCGACGAGCCGCCGCACGCGGCGCGCCGCCTCGGCGGCGTCCCAGGCCGCCCGGGCGGAAAACGACCCGATCCGCTCCTCGAGGGCGGAGAGCTCCGCGTCGGACAGCTCGGGGGAATAGTAGCCGCGCCCCCGGTCGACGAGGTTGTGCGCTTCGTCGACGAGGAGGAGCGCGTCGCCGAGCGCGGCGGGGTCCCGGGCCCCGGCGAGGGCGACCACCGGGTCGAAGACGTAGTTGTAGTCGCCGACGACGACGTCGGCCCGTTCGGCGAGCTCGAGCGAGACCTCGAAGGGGCAGACCTCCTCATGCCGCGCTTCCCCGAAAACGTCGTCCGGGTCTAGGTGCCGGCGGGTGTCGAGGAGCCGGTCGACGAGGCCGGAAGCCTCCATCTTCGTCGCGTAGTCTTTCGCGAAACGACAGTGCTCCTCGTGGCACAGGACGACGTCGTTCGCGCACATCCGCTCCTTGGCGCGGAGGCGGACGGAGCGGAACGACTCGCCGTCGATCGCTCCGAGCGTCTTCACGAACATCTCCTGCTGCGTCGTCTTCGCGGTCAGCACGTAGAGCTTCCGCCCGCGTGAGAGGGCGTCGACGAGAAGCGGGTGGAGGGCCGCCACCGTCTTGCCGATGCCGGTCGGCGCCTCGACGAGGAGGTGCGCTCCCGTCGCGGCCGCGCGCGCCACCTCGGCGGCCATGGCCAGCTGGCCGGGGCGGTAGTCGTCGAAGGGGAAGGGGAGCGTCCGGGCCTCGGCCCGCTTGGCCTCCGAAAGAGCATGGGCCGCGTGGAACTCCGACAGGAGCCACCGGACGCGCTCCGTGAGGTCGGCGAGAACGGCGGCCGGCTCGAAGGCGACGTTCTGGATCCGGGTGGCGCCCGTCTCGATGTCGGCCAGCACGAGCCGGCCGGAGACCTCGCGCCCCTCGGCCCGGGCCACGGCGAGGAGGTACCAGCGGAGCTGCGTCTCGAAGCGGGCAAGCCGGGGCGAGCCAGCGAGCTTCCCGAGGTCCTCGGCGAAATGGAGGGACTTGACCTCGTCGACGACGACCCGCCCCTCCTCCTCGAAGCGCCCGTCGAGCCGTCCCTCGAGGACGGCCGTGAAGCCGTCGACCGGGAACGAAAGCCGGATGCCGCGCTCGGTCTCGTAGCCCCGGATGCTCTCCAGGAACTCTCCGAGGACGCGGCGGTGGACGGCCTGACCGATCCAGAGCCGCTCGAAGCCCTCTCCCCGGTCGAACCCGATCCGCCGGAACGCGCCGGCCAGGAGGGTGGCAGGGGAGACCGAGACGATCTTCCGCGCGAGATCGACGGAGAGGCCCACGGCCCATTCTATTCGGCCCGAAACGGCTCTCGTTTGGGTAGAATAGTCTGGTGATTCCTTTCGGGTCCATGAGGTGGCGCCAGCGCGCCCATGGTGTTCTGATTGCGCTGGTCGTGCTGGCCGTCCCGGCACCGGTGGCTCGCGCGGCCGCCGCGAAGTCCGCAAGGGCCGCGAAGAAAACCGCGGCGCCACAGACGCTCGAGCAGAGGCTGACGTGGCTCGCGAAGCGCCGCCCGGTCGCCTCCTCGGAGTACGCCGTCGTCGTGGCGCGCGTCGGCGACACGGCGCCCCTCGTGGCCGTCAACGCCGATCGGCCGCTCATCCTCGCCTCCACGACGAAGCTCTTCACGTCGGCGGCGGCGCTCGACCGTCTCGGCGAGGCGTACCGTTTCCGTACACGTCTCTACCGCGACGCCGAGATCGGGCCGGACGGCACGCTTGCGGGCCGGCTCATCGTGGTCGGCGGTGGAGATCCGGCGATCTCCGGCCGTCTCTATGACGACGACCCGCTGGCCGTCTTCCGCCCCTGGGCCGAATCGCTCTCGCGGCAGGGCATCCGCGCCATCCGGGACGGACTCCTTCTCGACACGACGTTCTTCGACGACGTGAAGCTCCATCCCGACTGGCCGGAGGAGCAGGAAGCGCGCTGGTACCAGGCCCCCGTGTCGGCCCTCTCCTACAACGACAACGTCGTGCTCGTGCGGGCTTCGGGCGGCCTCCGCCCCGGCCGCCCGGCGATCCTCGGCTTCCATCCGGCCGGCCCGTACCTTCTCTCCCTCATCGGGCGGGTCTCGACGACGAACTCTCGAACGTGGATGGGCATCCGGCGCTCCGCGGGGAGCCGCACCGTCGTCGCGGCCGGGAGCGTCGGCCGGAATCGGACCTGGCTGGGCGACGTGACGGTGCCGGACCCGCCGCTCTACTTCGCGGCCGCTCTCAACCGCGTCCTTTCCGACGCGGGGATCCGCGTCGAAGCGCCGCCGGTCGAACTCGGGCCGTCGGCGGCGGGAGCCACGATCTCGGCGAACCGGACGCTCCTCCACACGCACGAAACGCCGATCCTCACGGTCCTCTCCGTCGCCAACAAGCGGTCCCAGTCCTTCTTCTCGGAGCAGATCCTGAAGACCCTCGGCGCAGAGCGGCGGCACCTCGGGTCGTGGGAGAACGGCCTGGCCGAGGTCTCCGAGTTCCTGCGCTCGCTCGGACTCGACCCGGGCGCCTACCAGCTGGCCGACGGGTCCGGCCGCTCGCGCAACAACCGGACGAGCGCCCGCGCTTACGTCGAGTTCCTCCAGGCGCTCGCGACGCGGTGGCCGTCCTTCCCCGCGTTCGAGAGGACGATGGCCGTCTCCGGCGACCCCGACGGAACGCTTCGCAACCGTCTCCAGGGCGCCGCGACGCTTGGCCAGGTCGTCGCGAAGACGGGTGCCATCAGCGGCGTCGTCACCCTCTGCGGTTACGTGACGGCCCGGAGCGGCGAGCGCTACGTCTTCTCGATCCTCATCAACGGGGGGATCTCGGAGAAGCGCGGCCACGCCTGGCAGGACCGCTTCCTCGCCGAGCTCGCGACGTTCGGCTGACCGGAGCCGAGTCCCGCGCGGAAGTCGCGGACGAGGAAGAGGGTTTCTTGAGAGGTCGAACCTCCTCCTGAGGGCTTCCCCGGCGGCGTCGGCAGTTCTCCGGACGCGCCACGCGACGACGGGTTTCGCGCGACAGGGACCGGCGCGTCTGCCAGTGCCTCCACTCGCGAGGCGTGGTCTACTCTCAGGGGGGGAGGCAGGCCCATGCAGGTCACCGCGTCGCGTCCATCTCGCCGTTTCGCTGCGGATCGCTTCAGGTCCCGGGCATCTCTCTTCGTTCTTCTCACGGTGTTGGTCGGCGCCGGTCTTCCGGCGAGAGGCGACGGCATCTCGGGGCGTGCCTACGGTCCGGACGGCAAAGCCCTCCCGAACGCGGTCCTTACGGCCCGGCCCGAGAAGGGACCGGGGGTCGATTTCAAGACCGACGCCTCGGGGAATTTCAGCGTCTTTCTCGACCCGGGACGGTACGTGGTCTCGTCGCGGGCGGACGCGTCCCTCGAAGGCGTGATCGAAAGCTACTCACAACCCGTGCAGCAGGACGTTCACCTGAAACGGGGGGAGAGGAGGTGACGCCATGGCCGGTAGGCCAGCCGCTTCGACGGAAGAACGTCGTCGCCTGTTGGACTGGCTCGACGTGGTCGCCAAGCTGGTGGGGGCGTTCGCCGTCCTCGGGGTGGCCGTCTTCGCGAACTCGCTCCAGAGCCGGCTGACGGGCATCTCCATCCAGAGCCAGCGCGAGCAGGCGGACACCCAGCTCCGCGCAAACATGTTCAACAGCTTGATCGGCCCGATCGTGGGGCCGCAGAAGGACGGCACGCCGGTCCCCGCCGCACGAGAGGAGCTGTTGGCGGAGCTGCTGGCCCTGAACTTCCACGAGAGCTTCGAGCTGAAGCCCCTGATGGAGGACGCCAGCCGCAGGCTGCTCGAGGAGGCCCGCGGCGCGGCGCCGCGGCCCGCCGGAAGCCCGGACGTCCGCGAGGCGTTGTGGTCCATCTCGCGAAGGACTTCCGAGAGGCAGAAAGCCGCCATCGCCCGGGAGTGGGAAGCGTCCCGGGCCGGGTCGGGGCGAGGCGCGTCGCAGAGCGGCTTCCTCGCCGCCCTGTTCCGGAGTCGCACCCGGCCGGCCCCGAAGGGGTGCGAGTTCTACTCGGTGACCGTCGACGCACGGAGCGAGCGGCACCTCGAGCCCGTGCGGCCCAACAGCGCGTGTCAGGCCGCGGCGGCCTTCCGGGACGCCGTCGACCTGACGTCTCCGGACGGGAACTACGTCCTGCGGCTCTGGGCCGCGGGGGCGGACTGGCAGAACCAGACCGTGAGGATCAACGTGCAGCCGTTTCGAGCGGAGCAGGAATCGCCCGCGCCGACGGACACCACGTACCCCTTCACCCTGACCTGGTTCGAGCTCCCCTTCACGGACAACACGCTGCTCCCCGACGGAAACCGCTTCGCTGTCTACCTGCGCCTCCACGAGCCGAGCTTCCAGAAGGTCAGCATGGCGGTGATGTGGTTCCCCGTCGGGTACTTCACGCCGCGGGAACGTCCGCTGAACTATCGAGAGGTCCAGGAGCTGCTGGGTCGAACGGCACCGTAGGCCCCGGCGGCGGGACGTGGCCGGTACCGACGGACCGCTAGACTCCCGGCGAATGAACTACCGCACGCTTCTTCGAAACGTCGATCGGACTCTGGCTGCGATCGAGAGCACGGCCGACGCCACCGAGACCATCGCCCGGCTCTGCGAGGCGGTTCTCCGCAACTTCCGCAACGAGCTGGGGATCTTCGGCGGCCGCCTCTACGTTCGCCGCGAGCGGGAGTACGTTCTGACCCGCGGCTTCGGCCGCTCGAAGTCGATTCCGCCGGGGCTCGCCGTCTCGGCCGAGTACGCCCCGATCCGACGGGCCGAGGAGGAAGGGATCGACGTGACGGACCTCTCGGACCCGACCGTCGACCGCGAGCTGGAGGCCCGGCTCGGCGTCCGCCGGTTCGCGGCGATCTCGGTCGGGGACGGGGCGTACCTTCTCTCCTTCGACGTCTCGCCCCGCATCCCGGCCGAAGATCTCCACCTCGCCCTCGGGATCCTCCGGGCCGCCGTGGTCGGGAAGGTCCGGAGCGAGAAGCTGGAGGGGCTGATCCACGAGGCGCGCCGGATCCAGCAGTCGATCCTCCCGCGGACGCTCCCGGACCTGGGGGACTTCGACCTCGCGGCCGTCTCCCGCCCCGCCGAGCTGGTGGGGGGGGATTTCTACGACTTCATTCCCCTCGGCGCCGACGGCTTCGGGGCGGCGATCGCCGACGCCTCCGGGCACGGCCTTCTCGCGGCCCTTCTCGTGCGGGACGTCTACGTCGGCCTCCGGATGGGGATCGGAAACGACCTCAAGGTGACCCGGACCATCGAGCGGATCAACCGGATCCTGAACAAGAGCCGCCTGACGACGAAATTCGTCTCCCTCTTCTACGCGGAGTTCGAGACGAACGGGGAAGTGCTCTACGTCAACGCGGGGCACAACCCGCCGCTCCTTCTCCGCGCCCGGGGAGGGAGCTTCGAGGAGCTTTCGCCAACGGGAATGGTTCTCGGCCCGTCGGCCGACGCGCGCTACGGGCGGCGCGGCTTCCAGATGGAGCCGGGAGACCTCGTCTGTCTCTACACGGACGGGATCACGGAGGCGACGGACCGGCGCGGGCGCGAGTTCGGGATGGGGCGCCTGAGGAGGCTCCTCGCCGAGATGAGGCGTCGCCCGGCTCGCGAGACGGTGGAGCGGATCCTCATCGCCACGGGACTCTTCACCGGGGAGCCGACCCCGAGCGACGACCAGACCGTCGTCGTGATCCGGCGGCGGACGCCCGACGAGAAGAAAGGCAGCGCCGCTCCCGTCAGCGCGGCGACGACGGGTTCCGGAACCACGCCGCCGTCCGGCGGAGCCCCTCCGGCAGCGGGACCGCCGCACTGAAGCCCAGTTCCCGGGCGGCCCGGCCGACGGCGAGAACGCTCCGCCGCTGCTCGCCGGGCTTTCCGGCCTCGCGCCGGGCGGGCCGGGCCGAGCCGCACGCGGCGGCGACGTGGCCGAAGAGGTCGTTCACGGTCGTCTCGACGCCGGTCCCGATGTTGAAGACGCCGGCGGCCCGGCGACGAAAGGCGGCGAGGTTCGCCGCGACGACGTCGCCGACGTAGACGAAGTCGCGGCTCTGGCCGCCGTCCCCGTAGATGACCCCGTCCTCTCCGGCGAGGAGTCGCTTCATCCAGATTCCGACGACGCCCGCTTCGCCCGAGCCGTCCTGCCGCGGGCCGTAGACGTTCGCGTACCGGAGGAGGCTCACGACGAGGGGCGTCCCGTGGGCGAGGCACTGGAGGTACTTCTCGCCCGCGAGCTTCGCCGTGCCGTACGGGGAGACGGGATTCATCGGGTGGTCCTCGTCGGCCGCGAAGCCCTGCGGGTCGCCGTAGATCGCGCCGCCGCTCGAAGCGAACAGGAGCTGTTGAACGCCGGCGGCGAGGCAGCCTTGAGCGAGGCGGATCGTCCCGAGCACGTTGACCTCGGCGTCGAAGACGGGGTCTTCGACCGATTTCCTCACGTCGATCTGGGCCGCATGGTGGAAGACGGCGGCGGTCCGCTCCTCGCGGAGGAGCCGCGCCAGGTCGAAGGTCCGGAGGTCTCCCTCGACGAACCGGGCGGCGCTGGGGACCCGTTCGCGCTTTCCGGTCGAGAGGTCGTCGAGGACGACCACGCGGTGCCCCGCCGCGAGGAGGGCGTCGGCGAGGTGCGAGCCGATGAAGCCCGCGCCGCCAGTGACGAGGACGGACGAAGCAGTCTGATTCATGATCGGGGCGGAGGATAACCCTGAAGACGCTCCCGGCGTCCTTCTTCCGCCGCGACACGGCGGCCGTAGCGCGCGATCTTCTCGGCTGTCGCCTCGTCCGGAGGTTCCCGGACGGGTCCGAGCGGTCGGTCGTGATCGTCGAGACGGAGGCCTATCTCGGCGTCGGAGACCGCGCGGCGCACACCTGGAACGGAAGGCGCACCGCGCGCGTCGCCCCGATGTGGGGCCCGGGGGGACGCGCCTACGTCTACTTCGTCTACGGAATGCACCACTGCCTGAACGTCGTGACGAAGGGGGAGGGGGAGCCTGAGGCGGTCCTGATCCGCGCGGGCGTGCCCGAGGACGCACCCGGATCTCGTGCCGCATCCGGACCGGCGAATCTCTGCCGCCATCTGGAGATCACGACGTCGCTCTCCGGCGCGTCGCTCTCGGGCCCCGAGCTCTTTCTCTCCTCCCCCTCGAAGGGATTCGCCTCGCGGCGCCCTTCCGTTCTCGTCGGCCCCCGTGTCGGCGTCGCGTACGCCGGGAAGGCCGCGCGCTGGCCCCTCCGCTTCGCCGTCGCCGGTTGTCCGGCCGTCACGAAGCCGCGCGGCCTGAAGCCGTCGCCCGAAACGCGCCGTAAGCAGGGCCCGTGAGCGACGCCTTCTGCCGCCCCCCGGCGGCTCTCCCGCCGCCGCTCCACCGTCCCGTCCTCCTCTCGCTCGTCGTCGCGAAGCTTGCGATCCACTTTCCCCTGCTCGGTCGCTACGGCTATTTCCGGGATGAGCTCTACTTCCTCGACTGCGGCCGGCATCTCGACTGGGGCTACGTCGACCATGCTCCGCTGATCGGCCTCGTGGCGAAGGGGTCGCTCCTCCTCGGCGGGTCGCTTCCCGCGCTCCGGATCTTCCCGGCCCTCGCCGGGGCCGGCTTGGTGGCCCTCGCCGTCCTCCTGGCCCGGAGGCTCGGGGGTGGTCCGTTCGCGCAGCTCCTGGCCGGCCTGACCGTCCTCCTGTCGCCTGTACAACTTTTGATGTCGAGCGTCATGACGATGAACGCCTTCGAGTCTCTCTTCTGGTCCGGAGCCGCGCTCGCGCTCGCGAGTCTCGTCGAGAGCGGGGACGGGAGATGGTGGCTCGCGTTCGGAGTCCTCGGCGGCGCGGGGCTCCTGAACAAGCACTCGACGATCTTCTTCCTCGTCGCGGTGGCGGCGGGCGTCGTCCTGACCGGGACACGGCGCTGGCTGGCGACGCGCTGGCCGTGGCTCGGGGCCGGCCTCGCGCTCCTGGTCTTCCTGCCGAATCTCGCCTGGCAGTGGCAACGGGACTTCCCGACCCTGGAGGACCTCCGGAACGTGGCCCGCACGGGGAAGAACGTCGTCCTCGGTCCCGGAGACTTCGTTCTCCAGCAGGTCCAGCTCCAGCACCCCGCGTTCGTCCCCTTCTGGCTGGGCGGGCTCCTCTGGCTGCTTCTCGCGCGAGGGGGAAGTCACCGCTTCCTCGGGATCGCTTTCCTCATCTTCTTCGGGCTCCACTTCGCTCTCCACGCGAAGAACTACTACCTCGCCCCCTTCTACCCGATTCTCTTCGCCGCGGGCGGCGTCGCGTGGGAGGAAGGCCTGGCCCGGTGGCGTGCGACGCGCGGGCGCGCGGCGCCGCGGGCGGCGGTCGTCGCGGCGGTCGCGATCGCGGGCCTCGTCGTCGCGCCGACCGTCCTTCCACTCCTTTCCCCCGGGACTCTCCTGGCCTACGGAAGGGCGATCGGCGTCGTGCCGCCGCGAACCGAGGTCGCGCACGAGGGCCCGCTCCCCCAGGTCTGGGGGGACCAGTTCGGCTGGCCCGAGTTGGTCGCGGACGTGGCCCGGGTCTGGAACGGGCTGTCGCCGGAGGAACGTGCGCGTGCCGGGATCTTCGCCGGGAACTACGGGGAGGCGGGCGCGATCAACCTGTTCGGGCCGCGCTCCGGCCTCCCGCCAGCTCTCTCGGCGCACCAGACCCATTTCTTCTGGGGCCCCCGCGGCTTCACCGGCGACGTCCTCGTCGTGCTGCAGTCGAGCCGGGAGGATCTCGAACGCCGCTGCACCTCGGTGGAGGAGGCGGGCCGGCATTTCCACCCCTGGGGGATGGGCGAGGAGAACGGAGCCATCTGGGTCTGTCGCGGGCTGAAGACGCCGCTCCCCGAGCTCTGGCCGGAGCTCAAGCACTGGAACTGAGGGGACGCCCTTGTTCTAGAAGGCCCGGAGGTCCGCCAGGGAGGAGGCCGAGACGAGGCAGTTCTTCCCGCTCCGCTTGGCCTGGTAGAGCGCCTGATCGGCCCGTTCGACGAGGGCGCGCTTCGTCGCGGCGTCGTCCGGGTAGCTTGCCAGGCCGATCGACACGGTGATCCCGAGAGGGTGGGGGAGAGAGGCGACGGAGAAGAGCCGCGAGGCGACGCGGCGGCGGAGACGGTCGGCCACCAGGAGCGCCCGCTCGTTCGTCGTCTCCGGGAAGATGAGCGCGAACTCCTCGCCTCCGTAGCGGGCCACGGTGTCCATCTCGCGGACGCTCCGCGTCATCTCCTCGACGAGGCCTTTGAGGACGACGTCGCCGACGGGGTGGCCGAAGAGGTCGTTGATCTTCTTGAAGTCGTCGATGTCCAGCATCCCGAGCGTCAGGGGGTGCCCCGTCCGCTCGTGGCGTGTCAGCTCCTTGGAAAGCGCCTCCTGGAAGTAGCGGTGGTTGAACGCCTCCGTCAGGGCGTCCCGCACGGAGAGCTCCTGCGTCGTTTCGTAGGCCCGGGCCGACTGGATCGCCGAGACCGCGTGGTTCGCGAAGATCTCGAGCGCCTGGACGTCGGCGAGCGACGGCACCTGCCCGGAGGCCGCGTCCTCGACGAGGAGCACGCCGACGAGCTGGTCCCCCGCCGTCAAGGGGACGTAGAGGCGGTCCTCCCGGTGCCACGAGCCGGGGCCCGGCGTGCGGCGGCGCCGGTCGATCCGGCCGGTCGTTTCCACCTCGCCGGCCCGGTCGAGGTGCGAGACGAAGTAGCTCTTGGAGAGGCGGTACCTCTCCGAGAACCACCGCGCGATTTCCTCGCGCGGAACCCGGGAGGGTCCCTCCTCCGGCCCCGGCGCCTCCGCGGCGGACGCCTTCCGCTCGAAGGCGTTCCCGCTCCGTTCGTAGAGATAGAGCGTCGCCGTCCGGAAGCCGAGGCTCTGGCGGACCGCCCGGACGACGCCTTCGAGGACGTGGGAGAGCGTCAGGTGGGCCTTCAGCTCGTTCGAAAGCTCGAGGATCCGCTGAAGCGTCTCCGCCCGGCTCTGGAGCCGGTCGTTGACGGTCTGCATCTGGCGCCGGAGATTCCGGTCCTGGAGTGAGATCGCCACGTGGTCCGCCAGGACCGAGAGCTCCTGGAGGGTCCGGGGCGACGCGATCTCCGGGTCGTCCGACTCCAGGACGAGGAGCCCCGCGATGACGGCCGGCGTCTGCAGCGGGAGCAGGACCTGGACGTCGAGCTCGGGGTTCAGGACGAGGTCGCGCCTCCCGCCGCGCGAGACGCGCGGCACCGCGGCGGCCGGGAGGAACGGCCCTTCGAGGTCGCGCTGGCCGGCGAGCCACTCCGTGAAGGCCGGACGTGACAGGACGACCTCCCCGGCGAGCGTTACGGACGGAAAGCCCTCGGGATCCTCGTCGTACGAGACCGCCGCGAGGGCGCGGACCGGGGAATCGCTTCGGAGCGTCTCGAAGAGCCGCGTGAACGCCTCGCGGTCCGGCCCGAGAGCCGAGAACGCGACCGAGATCTCCCGGAGGGTCCGGAGCTCGCGGGTCGCGCGCGCCAGTTCCTGTTCGGGACTCCGCCGCCGGCGCCACACGAACGTTCCGGTAACCACCGCGACGAGAAGGGCGGCCAGGGCGTACGGCGCGACGGCGGTCGGGCTCACCGGAAGGTGACGACTCCTCCCGTCTCCAGCTTGGCGAAGACCCGGATCACCTCCGCCTCGGGGAACGGGCTGATGCGGGCGATGGACCGGACATCCCAGAGGCCGTTGATGCGGGAGACGATGAACGCCTCGTTCGGCGTGAACGAGAACGACATCAGCTCCTCCATCGGCTTGGTCAGGCACGGGATGGAGGCGAGCGGTATCCGCCGTGCAATCGCGGCGTCCGGCTCCGGCGGCGGGCCGGGGGCGGGCGCCGGAACCGCTACGCCCGGCACCGAGTCCCCGGCCTCGACCGCCTCGGGCAGGTCGGGCTCGACGGCTCCCGCCGGGGGACCGGGCGGCGGGGCTGGACGCCCGGACGGGCCGCTCCGCGCACGCGACTCGGAGTCGTCGCGACGGAGGAATCGCTTGAAGTCCCGTGGCGGCGGCGACGGGGGGCCCGGCGCCGGGTGGGGCGGCGCCAGCTCCGTCGCGTCGGCCTCGACGGCCTCCGCGACGAGCGACGAAGGCGCGGGAGGGAGCGCCTCCCCGGCCGGGGGCGGCGTCGGGGGCGACTCGCTTCGGAGAATGCCGAAGACTTCCGGGGTCGAGGCGGTCGTGAGGATCTCGGCCTGGAGCTCCGCGGCCAGCCGCTCCGGCGATGTCCGCTCCTCCTCGCCCTCGCCGACGACCTGGAGGTGCCCCGATTCGAGGAGGTCGTAGACGAACTTGGCGACGTGGAAGTCGGGGTTGTGGGTGGCGGCCGCGATGCCCTCGATCGTGCGAACGCCGTCGATAGCGCCCAGGATCATCCTCTCGCGGTCGTTCAGCCCTTCCTCGACGGGGATCAGGACGGCGGGAATCTGGCGGAGCGAGGAGATCCGGGTCCGGATCCGCTGCCATTCGTCGTAGCGGCGGAGACCTTCCATCACGATGCCCGTCACGTCCGAGGAGATCGGCACCATCGCCAGGGAAGGGATCTCGCCGTCGAGGAACGCGAAGGAGCCGTCTTCCCACAGGAAGACGTCGTAGATCGTCTCGGCGGCCTTCAGACGGAGGAGATCGGCTAGCTCCTCCTCCCGGATGGCGCCGATCATGACGAGGATCTTCCCGAGGAGGATCTTCGACTCCTCCTGGACCTCGAGGGCCCGGACCAGCTCCTCCTCGCTGATGAAGCCGAATCCGACGAGGAACCGGCCGAGGAACTCGCGCTCGACGGTCGAGGACGATGACGCGATCTTCCCCTTTTGGAAGTAGATCCGCTTTTCGCCCACGGCACCGCGGACGACCAGCGTGCCGGTCTTCAGGCCGGTGGAGAGCCACTGGAGCAGTTCCGAGAACTGCATCGTCCGGAGGCTTCCGGAGATGGCCATTGGCTCGATTCTAGAGGGTGTGCCTATTCCGCCGGCGGGTCGTAGGCGGGAATGCCGGTGACGGCCTGGCCGAGGACGAGCGTGTGGATGTCGTGCGTCCCCTCGTACGTGTAGACCGACTCGATGTTCGCGAGGTGACGGAAGACCGGGTACTCGCCCACGATGCCGTTGGCGCCGAGGATCTCGCGCGCCAGCTTCGCGCACTCCCGCGCCACCCAGACGTTGTTGCGCTTTGCCATCGAGACGTGTTCGGGCTTCATCTTCTTCTCGTCCTTCAGTCGCCCGAGCCGCAGGGCGAGGAGCTGCCCCTTCGTGATCTCCGTGATCATGAAGGCGAGCTTGGCCTGGACGAGCTGATGCGCGGCGATGGGGCGGTCCCTGAACTGCTTCCGGCTCTTCGCGTAGTCGAGGGCGCAGGAGTACGTCGCCATCGCCGACCCGAGCGCGCCCCAGGCGATCCCGTACCGGGCCTGCGTCAGGCAGGAGAGCGGTCCCTTCAGCCCCTCGACGAGAGGCAGGACGTTCTCCCCGGGGATCCGGCAGTCCTCGAAGGCGAGCTGTGACGTGACCGACGCGCGGAGCGACATCTTCATCCGGTGCTCCGCGGTCGTGAAGCCCGGCGTCCCGCGGGGGACGAGGAACCCGCGGATCTTCCCGTTCGTGTCGCCCACCTTCGCCCAGACGACGGCGACGTCGGCAATGGCGCCGTTCGTGATCCACGCCTTGGCCCCGTTCAGGACCCAGTCGTTCCCGTCCTTCTTCGCGACCGTCCGCATGCCGCCCGGGTTCGAGCCGAAGTCGGGCTCGGTCAGGCCGAAGCAGCCGATCGCCTCGCCTCTGGCGAGCCGCGGGATCCAGCGGTCCTTCTGCTCCTCCGAGCCGTAGGTGTGGATCGGAAACATCACGAGCGAGGACTGGACCGAGACGAACGACCGGAGCCCCGAGTCGCCCCGCTCGAGCTCCTGCATGATGAGCCCGTAGGCGACGTTGCCCAGGCCGGGGAGGCCGTACTCGGGGATCGTGGCCCCGAAGAGGTTGAGCGCCGCCATTTTCGGGACGAGCTCCCGCGGAAAGCGCCCTTCCCAGGCGCATTCCTCGATGACGGGAAGCACCTCGCCGTCGACGAACTCCCGCACGAGGTCGCGGACGGCCCGCTCGTCGTCGGAGAGCATCTCCTCGATGCCGTAGAAGTCCACGCCGGGAAAGCTCACGATCCCCCCTCCGCCCGCGCCGGGCGCGCTTTGCGGTGCGCGGCGGAATGTAGCATCCTGCCGGCATGGCGACCCCCGCGTGGAAGGCCGCGAGCGACCTGGCCGACGGCTACCTTCTTCTGAATCCCGTGACGCTGCGAAAGTACGAGCGGCACGAGATCGACGCCCTGCTCTTCGAGATCGAGAAGCTCACCCGCGATCTCCGGAGCCAGGTCGTCCCGCAGGACCAGTCGGACGCCATCCAGCAGAAGAACCGGAAGCTCCTCCGCCTCTCCCAGGCGGTCGTCGTCCTCCAGAACTGGAAGAGCCGGATGCGGCCGGGCGGCGGCTGACGCCGGGCCCGGCCTGCAGCCTACTTCTTCTTCTTTTCAGCCTTGCTCTTGTGGGCGAGGTCGGCCCGGTGCGCGCGCTCGTAGGTCTGGATGTCCTTGAAGCGGCCCTTGGCATCGCGGACGGCGTAGAGTTTCTTCCCGGCGACGCTCCGGTGCGTGGTGCGGCGAGCTTTTCCGGCCATGGCTCCTCCTCTTCTCGATTCAGACGGACGTTCCAGGCTGCGGTAATTATGCGCGATCCTGCTAACCTCCGCGCGCCATGGTGACCGCAGCGACGCGATCCCCCTCGATTTCCGACCTCCCGCGCCACGTCGGCGAGAGCGTCACCCTCCGGGGCTGGCTCTACCACTGGCGCAAGGGGGGGAAGATCTGGTTCCTCGTCCTGCGAGACGGCTCCGGGTACCTGCAGGCGGTCGTGTCGAAGGCCGACGTCTCCGAGAGCGTCTGGAACGACGCCACCCGGGCCACGCAGGAGTCGGCGCTCCGGGTGACCGGCGTCGTCCGCTCCGACCCCCGCTCGCCCGGCGGTGTGGAGCTGGGCGTGACCGACCTCGCGATCCTCGATCTCGGACACGACTTCCCGATCACGCCGAAGGAACACGGGGTCGACTTCCTGCTGTCGCAGCGGCACCTCTGGCTCCGCTCCTCGAAGCAGGTCGCCATCCTGAAGATCCGGAGCGAGGTGGAGAGCGCCATCCACGACTTCTTCTACACGCGCGGATACACGCGGGTCGACTCGCCGATCCTGACGCCGAACGCCTGCGAGGGGACGTCGAACCTCTTCGAGACGGAGTACACGGAGGAGGAGAAGGCCTACCTCTCGCAGTCCGGCCAGCTCTACCTCGAGCCCGCGGCCGCGGCGCTAGGAAAGGTCTACTGTTTCGGCCCCACGTTCCGCGCCGAGAAGTCGAAGACCCGCCGCCATCTCCGCGAGTTCTGGATGGTGGAGCCCGAGGTCGCCTTTCTGGAGATCGACGGGCTGATGGATCTCGCCGAGGAGTTCGTCAAGGAGCTGGCGGCCCGCGTCCTCGACCGCCGGAAGGAGGAGCTGAAGCGTCTCGAGCGTGACGTCGCGAAGCTCGAGCCGACCCTCGCGAAGCCGTTCCCGCGGATGAACTACCGGGACGCGGTGGGGATCCTCGCGTCGAAGGGGATGCCGGTGTCGTTCGGCGACGACCTCGGCGGCGACGAGGAGACGGCGCTGACAGAAGGGTTCGACACGCCGGTCATGGTCACGCGCTACCCGACGTCGATCAAGGCTTTTTACATGCAGCCGGATCCGCAGGACCCCGACGTCGCCCTCTGTCTCGACGTGCTCGCCCCGGAAGGGTTCGGGGAGATCATCGGCGGGTCACAGCGGATCCACGACCACGACCTGCTCCTCTCGCGCCTCAACGAGCACCAGCTCCCCGTCGAGCCTTTCCAGTGGTACCTCGACGTGC
This sequence comes from uncultured Acidobacteriota bacterium, assembly GCA_963801475.1. Taxonomy (GTDB): domain Bacteria; phylum Acidobacteriota; class Thermoanaerobaculia; order UBA5066; family UBA5066; genus DAOMFB01. The sequence goes on from CAWDEX010000001.1 coordinate 1,143,982, forward strand.
GCAAGCACGGCACGTTCCCGCACGCGGGCTTCGGCATGGGGCTCGAGCGGTTCGTCGCCTGGATGTGCGGTGTCCCGCACCTGCGCGAGTGCATCCCGTACCCGAGGATGCTGTACCGGATCTATCCATAGTCGGGGGAGCCGCTGGTGCGGCGTCCCCCGCGCCCCCTCAGCCCCAACCTACCGCGCGGGATCCAGCAGGTAGATGTTGCCGGTGGTTTCGCCGTACTCGTAGACGATGCGGTCCCCCTGCGGCGACCAGGCCGGGTAGCGAAGAAACGCGCGCCGGACCTTGTTTTCCGTGAGGCGGCGCGCGGCCCCGCCGCTCCGTGCGACCCAGTAGAGGTTCCAGAGCCCGTCACGCTGGCCGGCGAAGGCGATCTTCTCTCCGTCCGGCGACCAGTCCGAGGGCCAGCTCAGCCCTTTCTCGCCGACCAGGATGGTCGGAATTCCGCCCGTCGCCGGGATGACGGCGAGGAGCACGTCGGGCGAGCGGAGGACCTCGACGGCGAGCGTCCGGCCGTCGGGTGACCAGCACGGGAAGTACGCGACCGCATCCGGGGGCGTCAGGCGCCGCGGGGCGCCGCCCTTAAGCGGCTGGACCCAGACCGCGACGTCGGGGGCGCTTTTCGTGTAGGCGACGAGCGTCCCGTCTCTCGAGAGGCGCGGTACCAGAACGTCCTCCGCAAGCTCGAGAAGCCTCCGCTGGGAGCGGTCTTCCCGCGCGACGGCCCACAGCCCCTTCTTTCCGTTCCGGACCGTGAAGAATGCGATCCGGTCGCCGCTCGGAAACCAGTCCAGGATGTGCGCGCCGGCTCCTTCGGTGAGCGGGCGCGCCTCGCCGCCGTCCCGTCCGATCGTGAAGATGTCCACAGAGGTACCCGCCCCGGACGAGAGGAAGGCAATCGTCGACCCGTCCTGCGAGAACCTCGGGAGCGACATCCGGAAGCCGGCGGCGCGGGTCAGGGGCACGGGCCCTCCCGCCGGGAGGGAGGTCTTCGGGTCGAGCGGCAGCGACCAGAGGTTGCTCGCGAGGGAGAGCGCCGCGTACGCGACCGTCCCGGTGCGCGGAGAGATCGCGATATGACGGACGGAAGACGTGCCATCCGGCGTCACGGGCTCGGGGGCGCCCCACGGCCCGCCGCGTCCGGCCGGCGCGCGCAGGCGCCAGAGATTCGTGTGCAGATATCGATCGTGCGTTGCCGCGAAATAGAGAAAGTCGCCCTTCGGCGAGACGACAGGGTCGAAGTACTGGTAATTCGAGGGGCCCTCGTCTTCCGCCGCGTCCTTCCTCTGCGGCAGGATCCGGCGCAGGGAGCCGTCCCTGACTGAAACGCTCCAGAGCTCTGCCCCGCCCGACCAGACCACGAAGACGACCTCGGCCCCGTCGGGCGAAAAGGCTGGAGCCCCGTGGCCTCCGACGGGTGATCCCGGGCGCGTGAGCGGCATGGGCTCGCCGCCTCCGGCCGGGACGAGCCACAACGACGAAGGGGGCACGGCCGCCGGGCCTGCGGCGAGGAAATCGACGGGGGCGCCGGACTGGAAGGCGATCGTCGCGCCGTCCGGCGACCAGGAGGGCCGCGCGCCGAACGTCGTCAGGCGGTGCGGCTCGCCGCCGAGAGCCGGGACCAGCCAGACGCCTTTTTCGGCGCGCGACGTGTAAGCGATCTGACGCCCGTCGGGGGACCACGCCGGCTGGACGTTGTCGTGTCCGTCCGAGGTGATCCGGATTTCGCGTCCGCCCGGAGCGAGTTGTCGGACGTAGACCTCGAACGTCCCGTCCCGGTCCGAGCAATAGCTGATCGCGGCGCCGTCGGGCGAGAAGCTCGGGAAGAGGTCGGAGCCCAGAGAATTGGTGAGCTGAGTCAGCTTCGCGGGAGCCGGAGGCGGCAGGGCCGCCGGACGGGGCCTGGCCGGGCGGAGGGCGAGGAAGGTGCCGAGGCCGAGTACGAGAGCGAGGACGCCCCCGGCGAGCCAGACGGCCGGTCGGACCCGGGGTGCGGAGCCTTCCTGCGGGGGAGAGGGTGTTTCGGGCCTCCGTATCTCCGCGATGAACCGGTAGCCCTTCGTTGGAACCGTCTCGATGTACCGGCCCTCACGGGCGGCGTCTCCGAGAGCCCGCCTGAGGTCCGCGATGACGCGGGTCATGGCGCTCTCCGTCACGACGGTGTCCGGCCAGACCCGGTCGAGCAACTCCCGTTTCCCGATGAGCCGCCCGGGGTTCTCGAGCAGGAACAGGAGGACCTCGAACGCCTTCGGCTCGAGGGCCACAGGACTCCCTGCCTTCGTCACGCGGAAGGCTTCGGGATCCACGCGGACGTCGTCGAATTCGTAGATGGGACTGATTTTACGGGTCCCGCCGGGAATTTCCTCGGAGGTCCCGCCGGGAAACGCGCGAAAGCATCGGGGAGCCCTCAAGACCTTTCGAGCCCCCGAGCCGACCTTGCCTTCGGGCGAATCGCCCGGAGGTCAAGATGAAGAGCCGGCTGGCAGTCCTTCTCCTCGCTACGTTCCCCGTCCCGGTGCTCCAGGCGGCGCCTCGGCCCGGGCTGCGCCCCCCCTCGGCCGGGTCCGTGCTGGAAAGAGCGCTGGTCCAGGCCACGGAGAAGCTCGATTCGCCCGCGTGCCGCCTCGTCCTGGACGACTTCCGCGACGGATCGGGCCGGACGCTGGCCGAAAGGCTGGCCCGGACCGGCCTCTCGGCGCCCGATTTCCTTTCGCGGCTCGAATACCGGGATGGCCGGAACGAGGACGTCTGCCATCGGCGCCACGTGGACGCCTTCACGAAGGTGGGAGGCTCCACCGTCTGGGCGTGTCCCGGAGGGAGCCTCAGCCTCGGTGGCGAGAACCTCCGGGCCGGTGCGAACACCCTCATCCACGAGATGCTCCACGCGCTCGGCCTTTCGGAGAATCCGCCGACGTCGCTCGAGATCACGCGGCGGATCGAGGAGCGCTGCGGGCTCTGAGGCGCGACGCGGCCATCGTACAATCGGCGCGATCGCTGCGCGGACCTCGCGCGGGTCGTTTCCGTCGGCTCGATGAAGAAACCTCCTCTTCCGTCCCTGCCGAGCGTGGGCATCGTCTCTCTCGGCTGCCCGAAGAACCTCGTCGACACCGAGGTGATGCTCGGACACTTGCAGAAGGAGGGGCTGTCTCTCGCGGACCCCGAGGCGGCGCGCGTCGTCATCGTGAACACCTGCGGCTTCATCGACGCCGCGAAGGAGGAGTCCGTCGGCGCCATTCTCCGCGAGGTGGCGCGCAAGGAGGCTGGGGAGATCGACCGCGTCGTCGTGGCGGGCTGCATGGTCCAGAAGTACGGGCGCGAGCTGGCCGGGGAGATTCCGGAGGTGGACCACTTCCTCGGCCTCGACGAGCTGGAGAAGGCTCCGGCCGCGGCCCTCGGCCTCCCGTCGCTCCCGCGCTTCACGGAGAAGCCGCTCGCCACGCGCCTCTACGACGAGCGGGCGCCGCGGGTCCTGACGAGCCGGAAAGGCTATGCCTACCTGAAGGTCGCCGAGGGGTGCAACAACCCCTGTACCTTCTGCACGATTCCCCAGATGCGCGGGCTCCAGCGTTCGCGCACGGTCGCCTCCGTCGTGGCCGAGGCCCTTTCGCTCGAGGCGCAGGGGGTGAAGGAACTGGTCCTCATCTCGCAGGACACGACGCGCTATGGCGAGGACCTGGGCCTCGGGCGGACGGGCCTCGCCGGGCTCGTGAAGGCGCTTCTCGCGGAGACGGCGTTCCCCTGGATCCGCTTCCTCTACGCCTATCCGAAGACCCTTCACCCGTCGGTCTTCGAGCTGATGTCGGCGGAGCCTCGCTTCGTCCCCTACGTCGACATCCCCCTGCAGCACGTCTCGCGCCGGATCCTTTCGGCGATGCAGCGGGGCGGCGACGCGGCGGGATTCCGGCGGCAGCTGGCGGAGATCCGCGAGATCGTTCCGGGCATTGCCCTTCGCACGACCTTCATCACCGGCTTTCCGGGAGAGACCGACGAGGACTTCCTCGAGATGAGGGAGTTCCTCGAGGACGTCCGCTTCGACAACGCCGGCGTATTCACCTACTCGCCCGAGCCCGGCTCGGGCGCGGCGCCGCTCGGCGATCCCGTGCCGGCCGCGGTCAAGGAGGAGCGAAAAGGCCTCCTGATGGAGACCCAGCAGGGGATCTCGCTGTCGAAGAACCGTGCGAAGCGCGGCGGGACGTTCGAGGTTCTCCTCGAGGGCCCGTGCGCCGAGACGGATCTCCTCCTCGAAGGCCGCCTGGCCTCGCAGGCGCCGGAAATCGACGGGCGGGTCCTGGTCAACGAGGTCCCCGACGGCTGGATCCCGCGCGTCGGCGAACTGGTCCGGGTGGAGGTCACCGCGGCCCACCCGTACGACCTCGTCGGCCGCGTCGTCTCCTGATCCTCTCCTGTAGCATCCCGCTCCCGTGAACGTCACTCGCGACCCGCTCCGCGCCGCCGACCTCCCGAAGGGAGGGATCGTCACCGTCGGCAACTTCGACGGCGTCCACCTCGGACACCAGAAGATGCTTCGCGACGTGGCGGAACGGGCCCACGACCTCGACGTCCCGTCGGTCGTCGTCACCTTCGACCCGCATCCCCTGAAGGTGCTCCGGCCGGAGGAGGCGCCGAAGATGATCCAGACCCTCCGGCAGCGCGAGGAGGCGATCGAGGCGTGCGGGATCGACGCCCTCCTCATCATCCCCTTCACGCGGGACTTCTCGCTGACCCCGGCCGAGACCTTCGTTCGCGAGCTCCTGCTCAAGCGGCTCGCGGCGCGCGAGGTCCACGTCGGCGAGCGCTTCACCTTCGGTCACCAGAAGGGGGGAAACCTGGCCCTCCTGACGCGCGTCGGCGCGGAGGGGGGGATGTCCGTCGTCGGGATCGCCGACGTGACGGACGGGCAGACCCGGATCTCGTCCACCCGGATCCGGCAGGTCGTCGCATCGGGGGACGTCGTCCTCGCCGCGCGCCTGCTGGGACGGCCCTACGCCATGGACGGTTTCGTGGCCAAGGGAGACCGGATGGGGCGGAAGCTCGGATTCCCGACCATCAACCTGATGCCCGAGAACGAGCTCCTGCCGCTGGACGGCGTCTACGTCTCCACGATGTTTCTCCCGTCCTTCGAGCGGACGTTCGGATGCGTCACGAACATCGGACGGCGTCCGACCGTCTACGAGGACTATGCGACGACGATCGAATCGTACGTTCTCGACTTCTCGTCCGACGTCTACGGGGAGAAGATCCGGCTGGCCTTCCTCGGCCGACTGCGCGAGGAGCGCGTCTTTCCCTCGATGCTCGAGCTGACCACCCAGATCCGGAAGGACGTCGAGGAGACGCGGCTCTTCTTCCTCCGGAACCCGGTCCCGTGACGACGGAGGCCTGGCTCCGCCTGCTCGCTGCCGGAGCCGCCGTCCTCGTCGGACGCGCGGGAAGCCGGGGGGCCCTCGCCTCCGCGGGTCTCCTGGCCGGCTACGCCGCCTTCGGGTGGGGCCCCTCGGCCACCTCCGGCCCGGCGGGCGCTGCTCTCGCGGTGGCGGCCCTCGGGGCCCTCGGCCTCGTCGCGCTCGTTCCGCGATGCCTTCCGATCACGGACGACGGGGTGCTGGCGGCGGCGCTGTTCGGGCTCCCGGCCGCGGCCATGGCGGCGGTGGCGACGCGCGGAAACGGGCCGGCCGTGTCCGCGGCGGCGGGCGCCGTCGTCCTCGGGGCGTGCTCCCTCCTGTCGGCCGGGACGGTCCATGCCGCGGCCGATTCGGGAGGGCGCCGCATCGCCTTTCTGATCGGGGCGGTCGCCGTGGCCGCGGGCTTCGCGGCGGCGGCGACGGCTCTTGCCGCGCCGACACCCGGACGGACGGCGCCCGGCCTCCTCGCGGCCGGGCTCGTCGTCTCGTTGCTGGCCTGGATTCCGGCCGTTCTCGTGGAGCGCCATCGCGTCCGGCGCGAGCTGGAGGAGGAGGTCCGGATCGGCCTTCTCCCCGCCGAGGACGCCGCCGCCCTCGAGCTGCCGTGGCGGCGCTGGTCCGAGAAGCGGTTCGGCCGGCCGGACGAACGTCGCGAGTACGTGAGAAGCGCGCTCCTTCTCGCCGTGGCCCGGGAGCAGCAGCGCCGCCGTTCGGGCGAGGCGGAGAGGCTCCGGCAGCTGGAGATCCTCACGTTTCGCACCCGCCTGCGGCGGACGCTCGAAGCGCGGGCCGCGCGCCACCGGACGGCCGACCCGGACGACGTGCCCGAGGCGTCCGCCGGAGGCTGACCGGCGCCCGCTCCGTTCAGCGCCGCGGTCCGTCGGCGTCCCAGAGGGTGACCTCGCCGAACGCCTCGAGGACCGGCCGGAGCCTCTCCGCGTCGCCCACGGCCGCGAGGACGCCGACCGACGGGTCGAAGAAGTCGCGAGCCGCGTCCCGTGCGTCGTCCCTCGTGACGGCGGCGAGGCGCTCGCGCCACGTCGCGAACTCGTCGTCGGGAAGACCGTTGAGGAGGCGGGACACCTCGTCCTGCACGATGGCGCCCGGCGTCTCGCGCGCGAGGACGAAGCTGCCCGACAGGTAGCGCTGGGAGCGCCGGTGCTCCTCGGGCGTCGGCCCGGTCGCCGCGAACCCGCGGACGAGATCGAGAAGCCCCGCGAGGGCCTCCCGGGTCACCTCGGTCCGGCAGTCGATCGAAGCCCCGAAGTGTCCGGCCCGGACTCGCGGTGAAAGGGACGAGTAGGCGCCGTAGGTCAGCCCGCGCTCCTCGCGGAGAACGTGGAAGAGACGGGACGACGCGCCGCCCCCGAGCGACTGGTTCGCCGCGAGGGCGGCGAGGTAGCGCGCGTGGGCCCGCGGGATGGCGGGACGGGCGAAGAGGAGATTCGTCTGGACCGATCCGGTCCGGTGGACGAGGTGGACCCTGAAGCCCCGGATGTCGGGCGCGTCGGGGACGGCGGGCGGCGGCGGCGTGGCCGGAACCGGCAGGCGGCCGAAGGCGCTTTCGGCCGCCCGGAGGAGCCGGTCGGCATCGAGCGAGCCGGAGACGAGCAGGGTGGCCCGGCCGAGCGAGAGTCGCTCCGCCGCGAAGCGGGCGGCGTCGTCCCGGCTCGAGGCGCCCAGTCCCCGTTCGGTCGGCGTCAGGCGTCCGTACGGGTGGCCCGGGTAGAGGCGGTCGAGGAGCCGCTCGCGTGCGAGGAAGTCCGGCTCGGAGCGCTGCTCGGTGAGCAGGTCGATCAGCCGCCGGCGGCTCTTCTCGAACTCGTCCTCGGGAAACGTCGATTCCGTCAGGACTTCGGCGAGAAGGCCGAGCCCCGCGTCGAGGTCGCTCTCGAGGACGAAGAGACGCGCCACGGACGAGTCGCTTCCGGAGGAGACCTCGAGGACCGCGGCGAGGTCGTCGATCGCCGTGGCCAGCTGTCGGGCATTTCTCCTCCGCGTCCCGCCGAGAAAGGATTCCGCCGTCAGCTCCGCCAGCCCTTCGCGGCCCGGAGGATCGGAGGCGCTCCCGGCGCCCGGGAAGACGACCGAGACGGCGACGGTCGGCCGCTTACCCCAGCGTGCGGCGCGGGCGGTCAGACCCGAACCGAACCGCGCGGTCACGAACGGGGGCGGAGCGAAGGGGCGCGGCGGCCCGGGGGGCGGCGGCGCCTTCGTCACGGCGCCTCGCCGGGATGGACCTCGACGACCGAGGTCCGGTCGGGCGTGAAGAGGCGCCGGGCGGCCTCGCGGACCGCGGCGGCATCCATCGAGAGAATCCGCTCGAAGTCCTCCCGCCAGAGGCCGGGGTCCGCGTCGTAGAGCCCGTACTCCGACAGGAGGAACGCCACGGCCTGCGTCGTCTGCGTGGAGCGGACCATGTCCGCCGCGAGCTGCCGGCGGGCCCGTTCCATCTCCTCGGGTGACGGCCCGGCCTCGGCGAGGCCCGAGAGCCCCTCCCGGATCCCGGCCTCGAGCACGGCGTGGGGGACGCCGGGACGGGCGACGCCGAAGACCCGGAAGAGCGACGGACCGCGCCGCTCGTCGAAGTGGATCGAGAGCGACAGCGCTTTCTCCTCGTCCTTCACGAGACGCCGCCACAGCGTTCCGCTTTCGCCGCCGCCGAGGATCTTCTCGGCGTAGAGCAGGGCGAGGGCGTCGATCTCCCGCCGGCCGGGGCCCTTCACGTTGACGTGGAGGGCGGGAAGGGCGGCATGGAGGTCGCGGAGGCTCGCCCGCCGTTCGCCGCGAGGCGCCGGCTCGTCGACCCGGAACGGCGGCGGCGTCCCGCGGGGCGGCACCGCGCCGAAAGCGCCGAGGGCGCGGGCGAAGGCGTCCTCCGGGTCGAGGTCCCCGACGATGCAGAGGAGGGCGTTCCCGGGCGCGTAGTACCGGCCGTAGAAGTCGCGAGCGTCGTCCAGCGTGGCCCGGTCCAGGTCGTCCATGGAGCCGATCACGGGGTGCCGGTAGGCGAACGCGTCGTAGGCGAGGGCGTCCGCGGTCTCGAAGGAGGAGGCGTAGGGCTGATTGTCGACCCGGAGCCGCTTCTCCTCCTTCACCGCTTCCCGCTGGTTACGGAGTTTCTCCTCCGTGAGGTCGAGAGCCCGCATCCGGTCGGCCTCGAGGAAGAGCGCGAGGTCGAGGCACTCGGCGGGAAGGGTCTCGTAGTAGTTCGTCCGGTCCTCCGAGGTCGTGCCGTTCATCGTCCCGCCCGCTTCGGCCACGAGCCGGAAGTGCTCGCCCTTCGGGACGTTCTCGGACCCTTCGAACATCAGGTGCTCGAAGAGGTGCGCGAAACCGGTCTTTCCCTCGGGCTCCACGCGGCTCCCCACGTCGTAGGTCACGTCCACGGTGACGACGGGGAGGCCCGGCTGGGGCGCGACGACGACTGAGAGGCCGTTCGGAAGCGTGCGGGACTCGCACGGGATGTCGAAGGCGAGCTTCATGGTGGCGGGCGTCCCGGAGGCAACCTTATTCCGGGCGATCCGTATCATACGGGCCGCCTTGAGGCCCTCGCCTGTGCGCCGTCTGGCGCTCGTGATTCTCGCCGCACTCCCGGCTGCCGCCCTTCCCGAAGGCGAGGCGCCGCCGTCCCCGGCGGCGGTGCCAAAGGTCGAGTTCGCCGCGATCGCCTCGGGCTTCATTCCGCTCTCCGAGGGGGAGTCCAAGGCCAGCCTCTGGTATGCGGCGATTTCGGGCTCGTGGACCCCCGCCGGGTTCGGGGCGCGCGCCGACGTTCGGGGGACGCCCGGCGGCTTCCGGCCTTACTACGACACCGACGTCTGGCTGCAGGAGGGATACGCCTGGGCCGGGACGCCGGCCGGCGACGTCCGGGCCGGGAAGAGCGAGCGCGCCTTCGGCCTCCCGGACGACACGTTCTCGGGAACGCTCTTTTCAGCCAACGGCGTCACCCGAAACCCCTTCTGGGGTGCCGGCGTCACCGGCGAAGCACGGATCGGCGTCGACAGCCTGACGTGGGCGGTCTTCTGGGAAGGCCTCGGGGAGAAGGCCGGCTCCTGGGAGGAGACCGGGCGGGGCGCCTCGTCGGATCCCGGCACGAAGGCCGGCGAGGGGGCCTCGGCCCGGGTCACCTACCTCGTCTACAAGGGGCTCCTCACGTTCCGGGCGGGCCTCTCCGGCTCGACGGTGCGAGTCTGGCACGACGACGGGCGCCCTTCGTTCCGGATGAACGACGCCGCGCTCGACCTGACCTTCACGGCCGGGCCGCTGGCGCTCACGGGGCAGTTCTTCGTCCGCGAGGGAGAGCGTCGGCCGCCGGGCGACCACGTCTTTCTCGCTTATGATGACGGGCGCGCGGGGCTCGTCGAGTTCCGCGCCGAATTCCCGACCGTCACCTACCGGATTGTCTGGTCCCAGTGGTCCTATCTCGGGGCGGAAGCGAGCGAGTGGCTCCTTCAGCCGGCGGTCGTCTGGACCCCCCGCAAGGGGATCGAGGCGACGATCGAGTTTCTTGCCCGCCGCCTCACGGAGTCGGGGCGGAGGGTCTCCGGAGACGCCTTCCGTCTCGGCCTCGGGCTCCGCTTCTGAAAGTCGAATCACGGCATGTCAACCGGATCTCCTCGCGAACGTCCAAGCAATGTGGTGTGTTCATGAAGAAAGCCGTCATCAGCATCGGGGCCCTCGTTCTCATCGCCGCCCTCGGAGCGTTCTTCTTCCTCAAGAAGGGCAGCAACGGCGAGGCGAAGTTCCGGTGGACGAAGATCGACCGCGGTGACGTCACGGCGAACGTGACCGCCACCGGGACGCTCTCCGCCGTCACGACCGTCAACGTCGGGAGTCAGGTGTCGGGGATCATCTCGAAGCTCTTCGTCGACTTCAATTCCGTGGTGAAGAAGGGGCAGGTCCTGGCCGAGCTCGACCCGACGCCGTTCCAGCAGACGGTGGACCAGCGCCGGGCGGACCTCGAGAAGGCGAAGGTCGAGCTTCGGAACGCGGAGGTCTCCCTCACCCGCTCGAAGAACCTGTTCAAGCAGCAGCTTCTCGCGCAGTCGGACCTCGACGCGGCGCAGACGAACCGCGATGCGGCCGCCGCGTCGGTGGCACAGTCGCAGGCGTCCCTGAAGCAGTCCGAGACGAACCTGTCGTACACGAAGATCACGTCGCCCATCGACGGCGTCGTCGTGACGCGCGCCTACGATCTCGGCCAGACCGTTGCGGCCTCCTTCCAGGCGCCCACGCTCTTCACGATCGCGCAGGACCTGACGAAGATGCAGGTGCTCACGAACATCGACGAGTCGGACGTCGGACGGATCCGCGTCGGACAGGTCGCGAGCTTCACCGTCGACGCCTTCCCGGACGCGACCTTCAGGGCCAGCGTGTCCCAGGTGCGCCTCTCGCCGCAGACGGTCCAGAACGTGGTCACGTACCCGGTCATGCTCGACGTGCCGAACCCGGAGCTGAAGCTCCGGCCCGGCATGACCGCGAACGTCCTGATTCCGGTGGAGACGAGGACGTCGGTGCTCCGCGTCCCGAATGCGGCCCTCCGCTTCAAGGCCGACACGGCCGACCTCTGGGTCGACCCGGCGAAGAAGTCTGCCCGGGCGGGCGCGGCGCCCGAGAAGGGGATCGAGTCCCGGGCCGACGCAAGGGCCGCCGGAGGGGACACGAAGCCGGCGGGCGCCGCGCCCGGCACGGAATCGAAGCCTCCGGGCGCTCCCGAGACGGGCGGCGAGCGAATGGCGGGCCGGGGCGGTGCGGCGGGCGGAGGCCGGCCCGGCAACGCCGGAGGAGGGAGCGGGCGGCCCGGAGGCGCGGTCGGAGCCGGCGCGGCGGGGGCGCCGCCTTCCCGCTCCGGCGGGGCACGGAGCGGAACCGTCTATGTCGAGGTTCCCGGGCCGAAGGTGAAGCTGAAGGCCGTGCAGGTCAGGACGCTCCTCACGGACGGGAACGTCACGGCGATCGAGTCCGCCGACCTCAAGGAAGGGGACGAGGTCGTCGTCGGCCTCGCCACGGCCCGCGCCGGCGGCAGCCCGGGCGGCCCGGGCGGCGGGCGTCGGCCCTTCTGACGGAGCGCTGCCGATGAGCCATCCCGTGATCCGGATCGAGGACCTGACGCGTATCTACGCGATGGGCGAGTCCGAGGTGCGCGCTCTCGACGGTGTCTCGATCGACGTCGAGCCGGGCGAGTTCGTGGCCATCATGGGGCCGTCCGGCTCGGGGAAGTCGACCTTCATGAACATCGTCGGCTGCCTCGACCGCCCGACGGCCGGCCGGTACTCCCTCGACGGGGTGGACATCTCGGGGCTCGATCGCGACGCACGCGCCGAGATCCGGAACGACAAGATCGGGTTCGTCTTCCAGAACTTCAACCTCCTGTCGCGGACGAACGCCCTCGAAAACGTCGAGCTCCCGCTCCTCTACTCGAAGAAGTCGAAGATGACGGACGCCGACGCCCGGGCGCGCGCTCTCGGGTGCCTGAAGCGCGTCGGCCTCGAGGACCGCTGGGACCACACCTCCGCTCAGCTCTCGGGGGACAGCAGCAGCGTGTCGCCATCGCCCGGAGCCTCGTCAACGACCCGTCCATCCTTCTCGCCGACGAGCCGACCGGCAACCTGGACTCCCGGACGTCGGTCGAGGTCATGGCGATCTTCCAGGAGCTCAACGAGGAGGGGAAGACGATCGTCCTCATCACGCACGAGCAGGACATCTCGGAGCACGCCAAGCGGGTCGTGACGTTCCGCGACGGGAAGATCCTGAGCGACGTTCCGGTCGAGCGGCGGCGCCGGGCCGGGCGGCCGGCCGGGGGGAAGGCCTCATGACCAAGACGACGAACATCCTCAAGGTGGCTTTCCGGGCGCTGGGCCGCAACAAGCTCCGCTCCCTCCTGACCGCGCTCGGGATCATCATCGGCGTCGCCTGCGTCGTCGCGACCATCGGGATCGGCGAGGGGGCGCGCCTTCAGGCCGAGAACAACCTCCGCTCCCTCGGGACGAACTTCCTGATGATCTTCCCGGGCACCATGACCTCCGGCGGAGCCCGGATGGGCTGGGGCTCGAACTCGAAGCTCTCCGAGGACGACGTCGACGCGATCCGGCGGGAGGTCGGCTCCGTGGCCTACGTCTCCGCGACGATCCGGACGGTGGCGCAGACCATCTACGGGAACCAGAACTGGTCGACCTCGATCCAGGGGGGCGAGGTCGACTGGCCTCTCATCCGGTCGTGGAACCTCTCGGCGGGTCAGTTCTTCACCGACGCCGACAACAAGGCGGCCGCGAAGGTCTGCGTCCTCGGCCAAACGGTCGCGACGAACCTCTTCGGAAGCGAGGATCCGGTCGGGAAGACGATCCGGATCAAGAACATCCCGTTCAAGGTCGTCGGGATCCTCGAGCCCAAGGGGGGCTCGACGATGGGTCAGGACCAGGACGACCTCATCGTCGCCCCCTACCAGACAGTCCGGAAGAAGATCATGGGGACGACGGCCGTCGGGTCGATCCTCGCGTCGGCCGCGTCGAACGACATGGTCCCGCGCGCCCAGGAGGAGATTACGGCCCTCCTGCGGCAGCGCCACAAGATCAACAAGGCGGCGGGCCAGGACGACGACTTCATGATCCGGTCCCAGACCGAGATGCTCCAGCAGGCCGAGGAGCAGAGCCGGACGATGAGCGCCCTCCTCTGGTCGATCGCGGGGGTCTCGCTCCTCGTCGGCGGGATCGGAATCATGAACATCATGCTCGTCTCGGTGACCGAGAGGACCCGCGAGATCGGTGTCCGCATGGCGATCGGGGCGAAGGGGAGCGACATCCGGGCGCAGTTCCTCGTCGAGGCCGTCGTCCTCGCGATCGCCGGGGGCGTCGTCGGCATCGGGCTCGGCGTCGGGATCCAGAAGACCGTCGCGCGGTTCGCCGGGTGGCCGGTGGCTGTCGAGCCGAGCGCGATCTGGCTGGCGTTCGTCTTTTCGGCCCTCGTCGGGATCACCTTCGGCTTCTATCCGGCGCTCAAAGCGAGCCGGCTGGATCCGATCGAAGCCCTGCGCTACGAGTAGCGGCCCGTCACGCTAAGCTCGCGGGGCGTGAGCGACGAGCTTTCGCCCCGGAGGGAGTCCCGGACGTCCGGGGAGCATCTGCTCGCCCTGCGCCTGCCGTGGTGGAGTCCGCGACGCTCGCTGACGGCGCGGTTCCTCTGGCTGCTCCTGCCGCTCGCCCTCATCCCGATCTCCCTCTACTGGTTCCTCGCCGACCGGGAGGAGTCGAGGTCGGAGCGGGAGGTCGTCCGGATCCTTCTTGACCAGGCCACCGAGCGCGAGCGCGTCGGCCTTCGATCGGCGGCGGATTTGCGGGTTCGTGAGCTGGAGGTTCTGACGGGGCGAACCGAGGAGACGCTCGGTGCCGCCGCGGGCGAGGCGCTCACGGCGCTCCAGCGGCCGGCCCGCTCGCTCCCGCCGCCGAAAACGCTCGAAATGCTCCCGGCAGGGGTCTCCCGCGCGCGGGGAGACGGCGCCAGCGCCGCGCTGGTCAGCCGCGCCGGAGCCGGCTCGGCCGAGGCCCTTCGGGACCTGGCCGCCACCGAGGCTCTCGAGAAGCCATTCCTGGCGCTCCTGACGGGGCATCCGGAAATTGCGACGCTCTTCGTCATCACGAGCACGGGCGTCCTGCGCGCCGTGCCGGCCGGGGACGTCGAACGCTGGCTTCGCGAGAGCGGCTTTCCCCCCGACTTCCGGGCCCCCACCCGTCACGTCCTCCGCCTTCTCGAGCCGGGCGCTGGTCCCGAAATGACCGCGTGGACCGACGTCTATGACGACGCGTACGGCGGGAAGGGGGCGCTGGTGACGGCCTTCCGGCTCGTCCGCACGCCGACGGGCGCTGTGCTCGGCCAAGTCGGCGCCGACCTGGCGCTCGAGCGCTTCTTCGGCCGGGACGACAGGCCCGGGGAGAGTGACCACGTGGAGGTCCTCTTCCCGGGTCAGGGCCTCACGCCGGTCGTCCGGCCCGAGGGGGGGCTCACGCCCGAGGAGGTTGCCACGCTCGAGGGGCTCGTCGGGCGCGAAGCCGAGGGGCTGCACGAGCTGACGGCCCACGGCGAAGCGCATCTCGTCGCCGTCCGGCGGGTCTCGTCGCTCCAGTGGTTCTACGTTCGACAGACGTCGCTCACGTCCGTCCGCTCGCAGGTGGAGGCGCAAGCCCGCACGGTCTTCGCGGCGGACGTGCGACGGCGCTACCGGCTCCGCCTGATCTACCTCGTGGCCATGCTCGGCCTCGGCACGCTCGTCGTCGCGGCCGTCCAGCGTGCCATCGAGCCGATCCGGCGCGTGGCGCGGGTGGCCGACGCCATCACGGCCGGGGAGCCGCCGCCCGACCTCGGGGGCGTCGGCCGCGTCGACGAGGTGGGACGGCTCGTGTCGGCGATGCGGAAGCTCGAGCGGCGGATCCGCCGCCGGATCGCGACGATGGAGAGCACCCACCAGTTGGCGCAGACCGCCTCGGTCATGACGAGCCCGGAGGAGACGTATGGGCGGCTGACACGGCTCGTCGCCGAGGGGATCGGCGCCGGCAAGTGCTGGCTGGCTCTCTGGGAGCCCGAGACCCGCTCCCTCGTCCTGACGCCGCCGGGCCACGGCGTTCCGGACGAAGCCCTCCGCGGGCGGCGCCTTGGCCTTTCGGAGCGCTCGCTCGCCGCGGACAGCTACAAGACCGGGGAAACGCGGGTCGTCAACGACGTCCTCGAGGATCCGAGGCTCTCGCTCGTCTCCGTCGAGGAGCTCGGTGTCACGCGGAACATCGCCTTCGCGCCGCTGAAGACGGAGGCCGGGGTCCTGGGCGTCCTCGTCGTCGCGGACAAGCCGGGGGACTTCGACGCCGATGACCAGGCCGCGGTGGAGAGTTTCGCCGACCAGGCGGCGCTCCTCCTCCGGAACGCCCGCCTCTACGACGAGCTCCAGCGGAGCTACGAGCGCCTTCGTGACGCCCAGCGAAACCGTGACTACTTCCTCCAGAACGTCAACCATGAGCTCCGGACGCCGCTCACGGCGATCCTGGGCTGGAGCGAAATCCTCGCGGAGGACCACCCCGACCCCGAGACCATGCAGACCGCGATGGCGCAGATTCGCCGGTCGGCGCAGTTCCTCCTGACGCTGATCTCGGACCTTCTCGACCTGTCGCGGTTCGAGGAGGGGAGGACGAAGCTGGAGCCGGAAGAGTCCGACCTCGCGATCGTCGTCCGTGACGCGGTCGAGCCCGTCTCCGTGATGGCCGAGGGAAAGGAGATCTCGCTGGAGGTGGACGCGCCGGCGCCCGGCGAGGCGATCGTCCGGCTGGACCCCGTCCGGGTCAGGCAGGTCCTCTGGAACCTTCTGCACAACGCCGTCAAGTTCACGCCGCGCGGCGGACGGATCGCGCTCACGGCGCGGGCGGGGGAGGCGGGCGTCGACTTCGTCGTCCGGGACACCGGCGTCGGCGTCGACCCGAAGGACCTGCCCCACATCTTCGAGCGATTCCGGCAGGGAGACGGCTCCGCGACCCGGGCCTACCGCGGCATGGGAATCGGCCTTTCGCTCGTGAAGGCGTTCGTCGAGCTGCACGGCGGCACCGTGGCGGCCGAGAGCCTGCCGGGAGGGGGCACGACGTTCCGGGTCCACCTGCCGAAGCTCCCCCCGCCCGAGGTGGAGACGGTCTAGACGAGCCTCCGGCTGCGCGATCCGACGAACGGATTCAGCCTGGCCTCCTCGGCGATCGTCGTCGACTCGCCGTGGCCGGGGAGGACCGCGAGATCCCCGGGAAGGATGAGGAGCTTGCGCTCGATCGAGGAGAGGATCTGCGGCGTCGAGCCGCCTGGGAGGTCCGTTCGGCCGATCGAGCGGCGGAAGAGGGTGTCGCCCGAAAAGAGGACCGGTCGGTCGCCAGAGAGGCGGAGGCAGACGCTTCCCGGCGTGTGGCCGGGCGTGTGGAGAACCTCGAGGAATCCGCCGCCGCAGGGGATCCGGTCCCCGTCGGAGAGGGAACGGTCGACGGCCTCCGGAGTCTCGAAGTGGAAGCCGAACATCCGGCCCTGCTCCGGGAGCCGCGCGTAGAGAGGCCGGTCATCCTCGTGGAGGAAGATCGGCGCGCCCGTCTCCTTCTTCATGCGGGCCGTGACGCCCACGTGGTCGAAGTGCGCGTGCGTGTGGACGAGAGCGACGGCTCTCAAGCCGCTCTGCCGGAGGAACTCCAGAATCCGCTCCGCGTCGTCGCCCGGGTCCAGGACGATCGCTTCTTTCGTCTCCGGGTCGGCGATCACGGCGCAATTGCAGCCGAGCGGGCCGACGGGAAAGGTCTCGACGAGGACGAGCGCCATGGCGCGGCGATTCTGCCATCCGGCTACACTCCGCCGCCATGAAGCCCTCCGACTTCCGCTCCGACACGGTGACGAAGCCGACGCCCGCCATGCGCAAGGCGATGGCGGACGCCGAGGTGGGAGACGACGTCTACGGCGAGGACCCGACCGTCCGGGCGCTCGAGGAAAAGACCGCCGAGGTCCTGGGAAAGGAAGCGGCCCTCTTCGTTCCGACGGGCTCCATGGGGAACCAGGTCTCCCTCCGCGTCCACGGCCGGTCCGGGACGGAAGTCATCCTCGAGGCGAAGTGCCACATCTTCCACTACGAGATGGGGGCGATGGCCGCGCTGTCGGGCCTCCTGCCGCGCCCCGTCGCGGGCGACGGAGGTCGGCTCACGCGGGCGCTCGTGGAGCCCTGGGTGAGACCGGACTCGGTCTACTACCTCCCCCGGACTTCGGTCGTCGCGCTCGAGAACACGCACAACTTCGCCGGCGGCGCCGTTCTCCGGGAGGCGGAGGTCGCCGGAATCCTCGCCCTCGCGAAGGAGCGCGGCCTCGCGGCCCACCTCGACGGGGCGAGACTCTGGAACGCCGGCGCGGCCCGGGGCGTCCCCGAGGCGTCGCTCGCCCAGGGATTCGACTCCGTGATGGTCTGCTTCTCGAAGGGGCTCCGGGCCCCGGTCGGCAGCGCGGTGGCGGGGTCGAAGGCGTTCGTCGCGGAAGCGCGGCGCGTCCGGAAGCTCTTCGGGGGCGGCATGCGGCAGGTCGGCGTCATCGCCGCGGCAGCCCTCGTGGCCCTCACGCACGAGCGCTCCCGACTGACGGTCGACCACCGGCGCGCGAAGCGCCTTGCGGAAGGGCTCGCGGAGATTCCCGGCATCCGGATCGATACCGCCGCGGTCCAGACGAACATCCTGTTCGCCGGGCTCGACCCCGCGGTCTTCGGCGACGTACCGTCACTGGTCTCCCGGCTCGGCGCCGCGGGCGTCCTCTGCAGCGCCGCCGGGCCCGACACCGTGAGGCTGGTCACACATGCGGACGTCGGCGATGCGGACGTCGACCGCGCGCTTGCCGCATTTCGGGGTGCGGCGGGCCGAAAGGCTTGAGAAAGAGCGGTCACTTCGTTTCAATAGGGCGGTACGCGGATTGCGTCCACCGGTCTGATCCGGTCGGCGTGACCGCGGAAGGGGACAGGAGGATTTCATCATGAGGCCAGGGTTCGGGATTCTCGCGGTGGCGGGCGCGCTTCTCCTGTCGTCGCCGCTCGGGGCGAAAGACGAAAAGAGCGCTCCGCCGGCCGGCGGAGCGCCGAAAGCCGCCGCGGAGAGCACCTCCGCCCCGGGAGCAGCCCATCTGATGGTCGCCCGCGACCCGGTCACCGGCGAGCTTCGCGCGCCGACGGCAGCCGAGCGCGAGGCATTGAGGGCGATCGCGAAGAAGGCTCTCAGCCGCGTCGGCGAGCCGACGCTCGTCGAGACGCTTCCCGACGGACGGGTTCGGGCGCGGCTCGGCCCGGAACATGCCCGCTTCTCGGTGGCCCGAAAGAACCCCGACGGGACGTTCTCCACGGACTGCGTTCCCGCGGGGAAAGTCGACGCGGCCACGAGCACGCCCGTACCGGCGGCTCCGGCTCCGGCGGTGAAGTGACGTGCGCGGCACAGCAGCTCTCGCCGCGCCCGCCCTTCTCGCCGTTCTTCTCTCCGGCGAGGCTCCGGCCGTCACGATCACGATCGTCAACAAGGACGTGAACCCCACCACCGGGCAGTGCGACGCGACATACAACAAGGGGCTCTGCGACCCGACGGCGGCCACGCCCGTGGGGGGCAACCCCGGCACGACGATCGGCGCGCAGCGGATGAATGTCTTCAACGAGGCGGCCCGCATCTGGGGGCAGGTCCTTCCGGGAAGCGTCGAGATCAAGGTCGACGCTTCGTTCACCTCGGATGCGCCGATGGTCTGCTCCGAGACGTCCGCCACCCTCGGCGGCACGAATCCGACCTACTTCGAGGCCCAGTTCGCCGGGGCCCCCGAGTTCGACCTCTGGTACGTCGTAGCCCAGGCCAACGAGCTGACGGGGTACGACCTCGAGCCGACCGTGTCGGAAATGGAAGCGGTCTTCAACAGCAAGCTCGGCCAGTCAGGGTGCCTGACCGGCACGTACTTCTACTACGGATTCGACACGAACACCCCGTCGGGAGACATCAACTTCCTGACCGTCGCCCTCCACGAGTTCGCTCACGGTCTCGGTTTCTACTCCGCGGTCGACGACAGCACCGGCGCCATGCTCGGAAACCGGGGGGACATCTTCAGCAAGCACATGCTCGACACGACCGCCGGGAAGACGTGGACCCAGATGGCCTCCGACGGCGAGCGGCAGGCCTCGGCGATCAACACGGGGCACCTCGTCTGGGCCGGGGCCAGCGCGAATGCCGCCGGCGCAAATTATCTTGGACTGCCCTACGTCCTCGTGACGGCGCCGCCGGCCGTCGCAGGAAAGCTGACCGTCGGCACCGCTTCGTTCGGCGCGCCGCTCACGAGTCCCGGCGTCTCCGGGACGCTCGTGGCGGCCCTCGATCCGTCCGATGCGGCCGGAACGCTGACGACCGACGCCTGCTCGGCCCTGACCAACGCCTCGGCCGTCTCCGGGAAGATCGCCCTCGTCGACCGGGGGACGTGCAATTTCACCGCGAAGGCAAAGAACGTCCAGACCGCCGGAGGGATCGGGGTCATCATCGTGAACAACGTGGCCGGCGCCCCGCCGTTGATGGGGGGAACGGACCCGACGATCACGATCCCCGTCGTCTCCGTTTCGCTGTCGGACGGGACGAACCTCCGGGCGAACCTCCCGGCGACGGTGACCATCGGCATCGATCATTCGGTCAGGGCGGGGATGAGCCTGAGCGGCCAGCTGCTCCTCTACGCGCCGAACCCGGACGAACCCGGCTCTACGGGCTCGCACTTCGACACGACCGCCTACCCGAACCTCCTGATGGAGCCGAACATCAACGGTAACCTCCCGATCGGCGTCGACATCACGCCGGAGCTCTTCCGCGACATCGGCTGGTTCGGGTCGGCCCCGTGCCCGACGATCGACCTGTCGCCCGTCTCGATTCCGAACGGGGCGGTCGGCGCTGCCTGGGGCCCTGTGACGCTGACGCCCACCACCGGGCCGGCCCCGTTCGCGTTCGGGGCATCGAACCTCCCTCCCGGTCTCTCGCTCACCTACGTCGCCTCGGCGGCCACCATCAGCGGAACGCCGACGTCTCCCTTCTCGGGAACGGTGACGGTGACCGGGGTCGACGCGAACGCCTGCACGTTCTCGCGGGACTATCCCCTGACCATCGCCGCCCCCGGGGCCCCGGTGGCCAACTTCACCTACTTCTCGGCGACCCCCAAGGCCGGCCAGCGGGTGCAGTTCACCGACACCTCGACCGGCTCGCCGACCTCCTGGTCCTGGGACTTCGGCGACGGCGGGACGTCCAACGTCCAGAACCCCGTCCACACCTTCAGCAAGGGGACGTTTGCGGTTTCGCTGACCGCGTCGAATGCAGGGGGCTCGAGCACCCGGACGCAGACCGTCGACGTGACGTGGCCGACCCCGGTGGCCTGCACGGCGGACACGTACACGATGTGCATGGTGAACGGTCGGTACAAGGTGACGAGCCACTGGAAGAACCAGTACGCGGGGGGCGCGGAGGCGACCCTCTCGAAGGCGGCGCTGACGGACGCGACGGGGGCCTTCTGGCTGACCAACGCGGACGTCTACGAGTACCTGATCCGGGTCAACACGGCGACGGACAACGGGCGGGCCTGGATCGCGATCCCGACGTTCACAGACGTGGAGTTCTGGATCGCGGTGTTCGACACCATCAGCGGGCAGTACCGGGAGTACCACAGCCCCGCGGGGAACCGGACCCTGCTTTACGACCCGTTCTTCTTCGTGTACCCATGAGGAGCGAGCCGATGAGAAGCGCCGGAGACGGAAGAGCCAGGGAGGACAGCATGACTCAGGCGACGGAGATTCGAAGGGGAGCGCGGTGGTTCGTGGCGGCCGTCCTTTTCGCGATGGCGGCCCTGGCCCCGAGTGCCACGGCGGCCTGCGTGCCGAGCTCGACGACGGCCTGCCTGATCGGCGGGCGGTATCAGGTGACGAGCCACTGGAAGAACCAGTACGCGGGCGGGCAGGAAAGCACACTCAACGTCACCAAGCGGACCGACGCCACGGCGGCCTTCTGGCTGACCGACGCGAACACCTACGAGTACCTGATCCGGATCAACACGGCCACCGACAACGGAAAGGCCTGGATCTCGATCCCGATGTTCACGGACGTGGAGTTCTGGGTCGCGGTGACGGACGTGACGACGGGCCAGTATTTCGAGTACCACAGCGGCCCGGGCAACCGGACCCTGCTCTACGACCCGTTCACCTTCGTCTACCCCTAGGCGAGCGCCCCGGGGTCAGACGCCCGGGGCGTCAGGGGAGATTCGCCACCAGCTCGATCTCGATCCGCGCGCCGGCGGGGAGCGCGGCGACCTGCACGGTCGACCGCGCCGGCCGGTGCGAGCCGAACCGCGCCGCGTAGACCTCGTTCATCGCCGCGAAGTCCCTGATGTCGGCGAGGTAGACGGTCGTCTTCACGACCTCCGCGAGCGTGGCCCCCGCCCCCCGGAGGATCGCCTCGAGGTTCGCGAGGACGCGTCCCGTCTGGACGGCGATGTCTCCCTCGACGAGCTTCATGGTCGCCGGGTCGAGAGGGATCTGGCCCGCTGTGAAGAGGAGGTTCCCGACCCGGACGGCCTGCGCGTAGGGGCCGATGGCCTTCGGGGCGTCGGGGACGGCGACGGGGATCAGAGGTTCGCTCATTTCTCGGGCCTCCAGACGGCCACGAAGGGGAGGTTGCGGTACTTCTCGTCGAGGTCGAGCCCGTAGCCGACGACGAACTCGGCCCCGATCGTGAAGCCGAGGAAGTCGACGCGGAGGTCGGCGTTCTCGGGGAGCTGCTTCTTGAGGAGGGCGGCGATCCGGAGGGAGCGGGGGCGGCGCGAGGAGAGAAGCTCGAGGATCCGCCGCAGGGTGAGGCCCGTGTCGACGACGTCCTCGAAGAGAAGGACGTCCTTCCCCTCGATGTCCATCGACAGGTCGTGGATCAGCTGGATGTTGCCGGAGGATGCCGTCCCGGCGTAGGAGCGGACCTGGATGAAATCGACCGAGACGGGGGTGGAAATCCGTTTCAGGACGTCCGTCAGGAAGAAGACGGAGCCCTTCAGGACGCCGATGGCGCGGACCTCGCCCCCCGCGTAAACGGCGTCGATCTCACGGGCGAGGGAGGTGAGGCGCGAGGCAATCGCCTCCTCGGAAATGAGCACGTGGTCAATCACAGGGCATAATTCTAGATCGTGGACGCCATTCCGCGGGATGCCGCCGACCTGCGCACGGCCTACCAGCGCCTGACGGACAAGTTCCGGACCCTCTGGGTCTTCCAGCAGTTCCTTCAGGGGCTCGCCGCGGTCCTGCCGTCGGGCGGGGTCACCGGCACCTCGGCGGCGTTCACGCCGCTCTACGAACAGATCAGGAAGATCAAGGAGGGGCGCGCCACACGCCCGGCGGACGAGCTGCTGAAGGAGGTCGACCGCCTCGACGTGGCGCTCGACGGCCTCCACACCTCCCTTCTCCTCGAAGACCGGAAGGTGCCGCCCCACGTCCTCCGGCAGTTCTTCGAGAAGTCCGGGCACGACGACGACCGGGAGCTCGTGCCCCTCCTGAAGTTCTACTTCTTCGCCCGGCAGCTGGCGCCCGACGACCTCGACAAGGTGGACTTTCTCCTGACCCGGGTCGGGACGCGGCGACAGGCCGACGGCGGACTGGAGCTCAAGCCCGCGGAGGAGCTCGCCGTATTGTGCGGGACCTTCCTGACCCTCACGGGGCGGGAGGAGGCCGACCCCGTCGAGGTCCGGTCGGTCCTGAACATCCTCGAGGTCCTCCGGAAGGACATCGAGGCCTGCGCGCGGTTCGAGGACCTGATCCGGAAGAAGCCCCTCGAGAACATCCGGACGCTGAAGCGACGGATGGGAAACGTCTTCTACAGCGCCGAGGTGCTGCAGGCGCTCCTGGCCTCGAACGTCGCCGCGAAGCGGAAGTTCCAGGCCCTCTACCGGCAGGAGGAGGAGCGGATTCTCGCGACCTCGCAGCACCTTTTGGAGCTGGAGGCCGAGCTCGGTATCGACCCGCGCTTCCAGACGGACGAGTTCCAGGCGGACTTCCGGCGTTTCCGGCGCGAGCGGGAAGACTTCGAGAAGCAGTCGAAGCGGCGCGGCGTCCGGCCCCGCGACGTCCGGCGGCTGAAGGAGGCGATCCACCGGATCCTCTCCCGCGTCGAGCCGTCGTCGGCCGCCGATTTCGACGGGACGAGCGATTCGACGGCCGGCGGGAGGCCGGCCGGACGCCGCACGCGGCGGGAGCCTGCGCCGGGCCCGCCGACTCCCGCGCCGGCCCTCGCGGTCCCGGCCGTGGACGCGGCGTGGCGCGCCGAGGAGGATCCGCTGACCCTCTCGGCGGCCACGCGGATCCTCCACACCGCTGACCTGGCCGGAGGCGGCGCCGTCCCCGGCCGGCCGGTCTCCGGCGAGACCGTTCAGCGGCTCCGGCTCGAGCCGTGGGAGTTCCAGGCCGCCCTCGCCCTGGCGCGGCTGGACGAGACGCCGTCCCGGGCGCCGGACGCGATCGCGCGCCTCCTCTTCAACGCGGCCGCGCTCCGGCTCCGGATGGACGAGGAGGCGGCCGCGCTGCGCCTCCTCATCGCGCCCCGCTCCGGCGGCTCTCCGACCCGGGAGACCCTGACGGTCACCGCCGCGTGCCTCGCCCGGGCGCAGGAGGTCGACTGGGCCTTCCGCGCGGCGCTCCAGGAATCCGTCCCGGGGAGCAGCCCGGAGCGCCACCTGCAGCTGACCCGCTCCCGCTTCCGCCATCTCCGCGCCTTTACCGGACTGTGGCTGCTCCACAACGCGCTCGGGGGATAGCCGCCGAAGTGCTTTAATCCGCGGCGATGTCCGAAGAGACCCCGTCGACCGAAGCCAGCCTGTCCGAGCAGGTCGCCAACCGCCGGGCCGCTCGAGACCGGATCGGGAAGCTCGGACGTCCCCTGTACCCCAACCGCTGGGACCCGACGCACCTCGTCTCCGAGGTCGTGGCGCGCTGGGGACCGAAGGACGCCGCGGCGCTCGAGGCCGAGCCGGAGGCCGGCCGTCGCGTCCGCGTCCCGGGCCGGCTTCTCGCGATCCGGAAGATGGGGAAGGCCGTCTTTCTCGACCTCTCCGACGGCGCCGGACGGATCCAGATCTACCTGAAGAAGGACGCCCTCCCCGAAGGGGACTGGGCTCTTTACGAGCAGCTGGACCTCGGCGACCACGTCGGCGTCGAAGGAACCGTATTCCGGACCCGCACCGGCGAGCTCTCGGTCAAGGCCGGCCGGCTCGATTTCCTGGCCAAGTCCCTCCGGCCGCTTCCCGACAAGTGGCACGGCCTGACGGACGTCGAGCGCCGCTACCGCCAGCGCTACGTCGACCTCTTCGTGTCGCCCGAGACCCGGAACGCCTTCGAGGTCCGCGCGAAGCTCGTCTCCTTCATCCGGCGCTTCTTCGACGCGCGCGGATTCGTCGAGGTGGAGACGCCGATGATGCAGCCGATCGCCGGCGGCGCGGCGGCGCGCCCGTTCGTGACGCACCACAACGCCCTCGACATCGACCTCTACCTCCGGATCGCGCCGGAGCTCTACCTGAAGCGTCTCGTCGTCGGGGGATTCCCGAAGGTCTACGAGATCAACCGGAACTTCCGTAACGAGGGGATCTCCACCCAGCACAACCCCGAGTTCACGATGCTGGAGTTCTACACGGCCTACGCCGACGCCCGCGACCAGATGGCGCTCACCGAGGAGCTCTTCGCGTCGGCGGCGCTCGAGATCCTCGGGACGACGGACCTCCCGTGGGGCGACGAAACGATCTCGCTTGCGGCGCCGTTCCGGCGGATCGGCATGAAGGAGGCGATCGTCGCGTACGGGGCGGACTCCCCGGGCGGTGCGATCGCCCGCGCGGATCTGGAGGACCTCGAACGCCTCCGGAGGTCGGCGGCGCGCGTGGGCGTCGAGGCCCTCGGGCGGTTCGGCGACTCGAAGGGCAAGCTCGTCGCCGAGATCTTCGGCGCCGTGGCGGAGAAGAAGCTCGTCCAGCCGACGTTCGTCGTGGACTTTCCGGCAGAGATCTCGCCCCTGGCCAAGACGAAGCCGGACGACCCCTCCACGGCCGACCGCTTCGAGCTCTACGTCGCGAAGATGGAGGTGGCCAACGGCTTCTGCGAGCTGAACGACCCGGACGAGCAGGCCGAGAAGTTCCGCGCGCAGGTGGCCGAGCGGACGAAGGGGGACGACGAGGCGATGCTCTACGACGAGGACTACGTCGAGGCCCTCTCCTACGGGATGCCGCCGACGGCGGGGGAGGGAATCGGCATCGACCGGCTGGCCATGCTCTTCACGAACAGCCCCTCCATCCGCGACGTCATCCTCTTCCCGCTGATGCGGCCGAAGGCGTGATTGCGCTTCTCCTCGCCCGGCGGTACCTGCTGGCCTCCCGGAAGGAAGCGCAGGTGGGGGTCGTCGCGCTCGCGGCCCTGCTCGGTCTCACGCTCGGTGTCGCCGCGCTCGTCGTGTCGCTCGCGCTCCTCTCGGGCTTCCAGACGCACATCCGCTCGCGTCTCCTGGCCGAGACGCCGCACCTGACCGTGACGCCGGCCGGACGGGACGCGTTCACGCCCGCGGACGGACTGGCGGAGAGGCTCGCCGCCCTGCCGGGCGTCGTGTCGGTTTCCCCGGTGGCCCGGGGGCGGATCTGGATCGGCGTCTCCGGCAGGACGGCGCCGGCGGCGGCCGTCGGGCGCGCGGGGGCGAAGGGGCTGGTCCTCGAGCTGTCGCAGGCGCGGCCGCTCGGAGCGGTCGCGGGCGACGACGTGACGGTCGTCTCCTCGCGGACCCGGCTCTCGCCCCTCGGTCCGGTCCCGATCGCGGTTTCGATGGCCGTCGAGAAGGTCGTTCCGGCGTCGACGGGGCGCCGGGAGCCGGAGGCCGTGCTCCCGCTCGAGGCGGCGCGCCGGCTCTTCACGCTCCCGGAGGGAGGCGCCAGCGCCTACGAGGTCTTCCTCGCGGACCCGCGGCGCGCCGACGCGACGGCGCGGGGCGTCGAGGCGGCGCTCGGCGGCGGCGTCGCGGCGACGACGTGGGAGCAGGCGAACCGCTCCCTCGTCCTCGCGCTGAAACTCGAGCGGGCGGTCCTTTTCGCCACCGTCTTCCTGATCGTCATCGTGGCCGGCCTCAACCTCGCGGCGACCTCGGCCGTCCTCGCGGCGACGCGGGCGGGGGACGCGGCGATCCTCGCCGTCCTCGGCGCGGCGCCGCGGACGGTCGCACGCGTCTTTCTCGCCGCAGGGGCGTCCGTCGGGATCGTCGGGACGGCGGCGGGCGCGGTCTTCGGGACGGCGGCGGCGCTCGTCCTGAACGCGACGCACGCCATCCCGCTCCCGGCACAGCTCTACTCGCTGGCCCACGTTCCGTTCCGCGTCGATCCGCTGGAGCTCGCCGCCGTCGTGGCCCTGTCCGTCCTCTGGTCTTTCGCCGCGTCGGCGCTCCCGGCCCGCACGGCGGCCCGCCGGCCCGTCGCGGAGGTCCTTCGTGCCGTCTGACGGTCCTCTCCTCTCGGCACGGGGCCTCTCCAAGGGGTTCGGCGCCGGAGAGGCGCGCGTGGAGATCTTCCGGGCCGTGTCCCTCGAGATCCGCTCCGGCGACTTCCTCGCCGTGACGGGGCCGTCCGGCTGCGGCAAGTCGACGCTCCTCCACCTCTTTGCCGGGCTCGAGGAGCCCGACGCGGGAACGGTCGAGGTCGGCGGTCACGCCTGGACCGGCCTGCCGGCCGATCGCCGGGCCAGGCTTCGCGGCGAGGCGATCGGTTTCGTCTTCCAGTTCCACCACCTCCTTCCGGAGCTCACCGCCGAGGAGAACGTCGCGCTGCCGCTCTTCCTGGCCGACGCCGTCGAGGCGGAGGCCCGGTCGGCGGCGCGCGAGGTGCTCGGACGGGTGGGGCTCTCGGGGAAGGCGGCCGCCTTCCCGCGGACCCTCTCGGGGGGGAACGGCAGCGTGTTGCCATCGCCCGGGCCGTGGTTCGGAGGCCGCGCCTCCTCCTCTGCGACGAGCCGACGGGGAGCCTCGATGCGGCTCATGCCCGCTCCGTGTTCGACCTCCTCTCCGAGGTGGCCCGGGAGCGCGCCGGAGCCGTCGTCGTCGTCACCCACGACCCGGAATGGGCCAAACGCTGTGCTACGATGAAACTGTTGACTGCGAACGGGTTGACCGGGGTCTGATCCATGTTCGAAAAGTACAACGAGAAAGCGCGTCGTGCCCTGTTCTTCGCCCGTTACGAGTCGTCCAAGCTCGGCTCGAAGGTGATCGAGTCGGAGCACATCCTCCTCGGCATCCTCCGCGAGGGGGAGGACGTCATCAAGGAGATCTTCGCCCGCTTCAGCGTCAAGCCGGACGACATCCGGCGGGAGATCGAGGGAGACCGCGTCTTCGTGGAGCGGGTCTCGTCGACCCAAGAGCTTCCCCTCTCCGAGGAGTCTAAGAAGATCCTCGCGTACGCCTCCCACGAGGCGGAGTCGATGATGCACCCCTACGTCGGCACGGAGCACCTTCTCATCGGGATCCTCCGTGTCGATCCGTGCGTCGCCAGCCGCATCCTCGTCTCCCACGGCTTCAACCTCTACGGCGTCCGCGAGGAGACGATCGCCCTCATCAAGGAGCGGGAGGCCTCGAAACAGAAGAAGGAGCTCCCGTTCCTCGCCGAGTACGCCCGCGACCTGACGGCTCTGGCGAACCAGGGCTCGTTCGACCCCCTCGTCGGACGCGACAAGGAGGTCGAGCGGATCATCCAGATCCTCTCGCGGCGGACGAAGAACAACCCGATCCTTCTCGGTGAGCCCGGCGTCGGGAAGACCGCCATCGTGGAGGGCCTCGCGCAGCGGATCGTCGAGGGGAGCGTCCCGCTCTTCCTGGCGAACCGGAAGATCCTCGCCCTCGACCTCTCCCTCATCGTCGCGGGGACGAAGTACCGCGGCCAGTTCGAGGAGCGGCTGAAGGGGATCCTGAAGGAGCTGAAGGAGAACCACGACCTCATCGTCTTCATCGACGAGATCCATTCGCTGATCGGCGCGGGCTCGGCCGAGGGCTCGCTCGACGCGGCCAACATCCTGAAGCCCGCCCTCTCCCGCGGGGAGATCTCGTGCATCGGCGCCACGACGATGAAGGAGTACCGGAAGTACATCGAGAAGGACCGTTCGCTCCTCCGCCGGTTCCAGGCGATCAACGTCGCGCCACCGAACGAGGAGGAGACGCTGGAGATCCTGGACGGCGTGAGGGAGCGGTACGAGAAGTTCCACCGCGTCCGGTACACCGACGAGGCGATCCGGACCGCCGTCTACCAGGCGAACCGCTACATCCCCGACCGCTTCTTCCCCGACAAGGCGATCGACATCCTCGACGAGGCGGGTGCCAAGGTGAAGCTCCGGAAGACGGCCGACACGCAGAACCTGAGGCGTCTCGAGAACGAGGTGAAGCAGATCGTCAAGGAGATGAAGAAGGCGATCTCCGAGAAGGACTTCGAGCGCGCCGTCTTCCTCCGGGAGCGGGAGATCGAGATCAAGGAAGAGATCGAGCGGACCAAGGCTCTCGAGACCGACGAGAGCCTGGCCGTCGACGTCACGCGCGCCGACGTCGAGGAGATCATCTCGAGCTGGACGGGCATCCCGGTGACCTCCCTCCACGTCGAGGAAGCCGAGAAGCTGCTCCACATGGAGGCGACGCTCCGGCGGCGCGTCATCGGGCAGGACCCCGCCATCGAGGCGATCAGCCGGGCCATCCGGCGCTCCCGTCTCGGCGTGAAGAACCCGAACCGGCCGATGGGCTCCTTCATCTTCCTCGGGCCCTCCGGTGTCGGGAAGACCGAGGTCGCCCGGCGGCTCGCCGAGTTCCTCTTCGACAACCCGCGCGCCCTCGTCCGCTTCGACATGTCGGAGTACATGGAAAAGCACGCCGTGTCCAAGCTCATCGGGTCGCCGCCCGGGTACGTCGGCCACGAGGAGGGCGGACAGATGACGGAGCGGATCCGGCGCCAGCCCTACTCCGTCATCCTGCTCGACGAGATCGAGAAGGCGCACCCCGACATCGCGAACCTCCTCCTCCAGATCCTCGAGGACGGCCAGCTGACGGACGCCTACGGCAACGTCGTCGACTTCAAGAACACGCTCATCATCATGACCTCGAACATCGGGACCAAGTTCCTCGTCACACAGTCGAAGGTGGGCTTCGGCGAGGGGAAGGGCGCCATGGCGCGGCGCGAGATCGAGGATCTCGTCCTCAAGGAGCTGCGGCGCGAGTTCTCTCCCGAGTTCACGAACCGGATCGACGAGGTCATCGTCTTCAACCCGCTCGGGCTCGAGGAGCTGCGGGCCATCGGGAGGCTCCTCATCGACGACGTGGCCGCGACCCTGAAGCACCGCGGCCTCGCGCTGCACGTGGACCAGGCCTCCATCGACTGGCTCCTCAGGGTGTCGGGACATGACGCGCATTCGGGGGCCCGGCCGCTCCGGCGGACGATCCAGCGGCACGTCGAGGATTCGGTCTCGGAATTGCTCATCACCTCCCGGGAACCGGTGGAGTGCGTCGAAGTGACCGTCGAAGGAGACGATTTGAAGGTCCGGACCCGGTCGGCAGAGCCGGTGGCGACGGGTCGGTAGCCGGGGTGAGGCTCTTCGGAGGGTCCGGCGTGCGCGCCGGCGGGCCGGGGAGGTGGGGCGTGCGCCTCGTTCTCGCCCTTCTGGCGGCGACGGCCACGGTTTCTTCCCCCATGGCGGCGCAGCAACCCGCGCCGGCAGGAACCCTCGCCCCGACGCCGCCTCCTTCGCCGCTGTCGGATTCGATCCCGAAGCCGGTCCTCGAAGGGCCGCCACCGCCGGCGCCGGCTACCTCCGGCCCCCGGATCGTCGAGATCGTCACGAAGGGGGGAAAGACGGTCACCGCCGAGACGATCGCCTTCTATCTCGGCGTCAAGGTGGGCGACCCGTTCCACCCGGAGATCCTCCAGCGGAATTTCGGCCGGCTCTGGGACTCGGGCCTGTTCGAGGACCTGTCCCTCGAGAAGGAGGACGCCCCCGGCGGCGTGAAGATCGTCGCGGTCTTCGTCGAGCGGCCGACGGTCGCCGACCTCGAATTCCGGGGGAACAAAAAGCTGACGAGCTCCCAGCTGAAGGACAAGCTGAAGGAGGGGAAGGCGGAGATCAAGATCGGCTCGCCGATCTCCTTCCGCGAGGTCTCGAAGGCGAAGTCGGTCCTCGGCGAGGCCTACAAGGCCGAAGGCTTCCGCTCCGTCTCCATCGAGACGCGCATCGAGACCGTCGCCGAGAACACGCGGCGGATCGTCTTTTTGATCGACGAGGGCGACAAGCTGAAGGTCGAGTCGATCCGCTTCACCGGGAACACCGTTTTCGGCCAGCAGACGCTCCGGAACGCGATGAAGAAGACGGCGACGGACCACTGGTGGCGCTTCTACGACTCGAAATCGACGTTCAACCAGGCGAGCTACGACGAAGACGTCGACAGCCTGCGGAAGATCTACCAGAACAGGGGCTACAAGGACGTGGTCGTGAAGGACCCGGTCCTCGACGTCTACGTCGCGAATCCGAAGGAGAAGCGGCCCGAGAAGATCAAGCGCCGCGTCAGGCTCACGATCCCCGTCGCGGAGGGGGAGCGCTTCTATTTCGGGACCCTGAAGGTCGAGGGCTCGACCGTGTTCCCCGGCGCCAACCTCGAGAAGATCTTCGCGTACACGCCGGGCAAGCCCCTTTCCCGCGCCGTGCTCGAGGACGGCATGAAGACGATCGACGGCGCCTACCGGTCCCGGGGCTACATCTACGCCTTCATGAATCCCGAGTTCACCGAGAAGGGGAAGAACGTCGTCGACGTGACGGTCCGGATCACGGAGGGGGACCAGTACCGGCTCGGGCGCGTGGAGTTCTCGGGGAACAAGACGACGCGGGACAAGGTGCTTCGCCGGGAGATCCCCCTCAACGAAGGCGACATCATGGACATCGAGATCTTCAAGAAGGGGATCCAGAAGATCACGCAGCTCGGCTACTTCAAGATCGAGGAGGACCCGAATTACCAGGTCAACCCCGACCTGAAGACGGTGGACATCACCCTCAAGGGGACCGACGTCAACCGCAACGAAGTGCAGTTCGGGGCGGGCTATTCCCAGCTCGACGGGTTCTTCGGGCAGTTCCAGTTCAACACGCGGAACTTCCTCGGGCGGGGCGACACGCTCGGTATCCAGTTCCAGAAAGGCTCCACCTCCAACTTTCTCGACCTGGCCTTCACGGAACCCTACTTCCTCGACAAGCGGATGGCGATCGGCGGCTCGATCTACAACCGGGGCGTCGAATACCTCGACGTGAACCAGAAGACGAAGGGCGTCAGCGCCTCGCTCGGCTACGGCCTCGGGCTCTTCGACGTCGTGTCGCTCTTCTACGGTTTCACCGACACGAAGAGCCAGTATCAGGTCTTCCCTCCGCCGGCCCCGCCCGGCGCCGGCGTGCCGCCCATCGCCTACGCGACCTTCAAGGGGACGACGTCTTCCGTGACGCCGGGCTACCGGTACGACAGCCGGAACGACCCCTTCGACCCGACGCGGGGCAAGCGGTACGGCGTGGCCGTGTCGCTGGCGGGAGGCCCGCTCGGCGGCGACTTCTCCTACTACAAGCCCTCCGCATCGTTCACTTGGTACCTCCCCGCGACCCGGAAGTCGAACTTCGCGTTCAACTTCGAGGGCGGTTTCCTCAACGCCCACAGCAGCGGGGAGATCCCGATCTTCGAGCGGTACCGGATCGGGGGCGACCGCTCGATCCGCGGCTTCAAGTTCGGCGCGATCTTCCCGGTGGAGTACAAGGACGGAAAGTACGAAGCCTTCTTCGATTCCCAGGGCGCCCTCCTGGGAGGCAACAAGTTCTACTACTTCAACATCGAGTACGTTTTCGCCCTCGCCGGGCCCTTGAAGGTCGCGGCCTTCTTCGACGCGGGGAACACCTGGATCGAGTTCCAGGCGTTCACGCCCTTCAAGCTCCGCGCCGCCTACGGCCTCGAAGCGCGGATCTTCCTTCCGATCTTCCAGGCGCCGCTCCGCTTCATCTATGGCATCAAGCTGAACCCGATCACCATCTACGATCAGCGCGGCTTCCCGATCCCGAACGGGACGGAAACGAAATCGGACTTCACCTTCACCATCGGCAGCACGTTCTGAACGGCACTTGCGGTAAACTCCGGCGCTCCGCGGGCCGGACGGGCGCCGCGACCGGTCGAGATCAATTCACGTTAAGGAGTCGCGTCACATGAATCGGATCGTCACGTTCGTCGCGTGCGCCGCGGTGGCCGCGTTGCCGGCGGCCCCCACCGCCCTGGCCCAGGCCGCGCCCCAGAAGATCGCCGTCATCGAGGTCCAGCGCATCATCCAGGAGTCGGCGATCGGCAAGGAGTCGCTCGCGCGGGTCCAGAAGCTCCAGCAGGGGAAGCAGGAGGATCTCGCCAAGCGCCAGAAGGACCTCCGCGAGCTGGAGCAGAAGATCCAGGAGCAGGGGAAGTCGCTCTCCGAGGAGGCGATGGAGAAGCTCCAGAAGGACTACCAGGCGAAGGCGGTCGACCTGAAGCGCTTTCAGGACGACGCGCAGCGGGAGCTCGAGGATGCGCAGCGCAAGGAGCTGAAGACCCTCGAGGAGAGAATCATGCCGGTGATCGACGTCGTCGGCAAGGAAATGGGCTACACGCTCATCTTCAACAAGTTCCAGAGCGGGCTCCTGTTCGCCGCCGAGGACTCGGACATCACGAACGCGGTCATCACCCGATTCAACACGCAGATCGCCGCGCCGGCTGCGAAGCCCGCGGCCGCCGGGTCGGCTGCGAAGCCCGCGGCTGGCGCGCCGGCGGCGCCGAAGCCCGCCGCTCCGGCCCCCACGCCGGCGCCGAAGAAGAACTAGCTCCGCTCGACGCGACGCCGTGACGACGTTCTCCGTCGCCGAGATCGCGGCCTGCTGCGGCGGGCGGGTCTCCGGCGACGGAAGCCGGCGCGTCCGGGGCGTCCGCTCCCTCGAAATGGCCGGCGCGGACGACCTCTCGTTCGCCGCCGACGCGAAGGCCGAGAGGAAGGCGGATGCCTCGGCCGCCGGCGTCCTCCTCGCCCGGTCGGCGGCCCGCTTCCCCGGGCGCTCCGTCGTGGAGGCCTCCGACCCGTCGCTCGCCATGGCGGCCGTCCTCTCCCTGTTCCATCCGCGCCGCGCGGCGCAGGGGGGAGTCCACCCGACCGCGGTCCTGGGCGCCGGGGCGATCGTCGACCCGACGGCGGAGGTCGGCCCCTACGTCGTGATCGGGGACGGCACGCGCGTCGGCGCCGGGGCGATCGTGGAAGCGCATTCGGCCGTCGGAAGTGGATGCGTCCTCGGCGAGGGCGTCTGGCTTCATCCCCACGTCGTCCTGTACGACGGGACGGTCCTCGGGGCCCGCGTCGAGGTCCACTCCGGGACGGTTCTCGGGGCGGACGGCTTCGGGTACGCGCCGACCCCGGCGGGGATCGTGAAGGTCCCCCAGGCGGGGCGCGTCGTCGTGGAGGACGACGTCGAGATCGGAGCCAACGCCTGCGTCGACCGGGCGACGCTGGAGGAGACGCGGGTGGGCGCGGGGACGAAGATCGACGATCTCGTCATGATCGGGCACAACTGCCGGGTCGGCCGGCACGGAATCCTCTGCGGACAGGTGGGGCTGGCCGGATCGACGACGGTCGGCGACGGCGTCGTTCTCGGCGGGCAGGTAGGCGTGGCGGGACACCTCACGATCGGCCACCGCGTGAAGGCCGGGGCGCAGAGCGGGATCGACGGCGACGTTCCCGACGGCGTCACGGTCTTCGGCACCCCTCACATGTCGCACCGCGACGCCTTCCGGGTCGTCGCGGAGCTCCGGCGGCTGCCCGAGACGGCCCGCGCCGTCCGCGAGCTGCTGGACCGCGAGAGAAAGGGAAAGGACGGCACCAGGCCATGAGCGACCCGAGCGGAGCCGGCGGAGCGCCGGCGATGGACATCCGGACCATCCTGAGCATCCTGCCGCACCGTTACCCGTTCCTTCTCGTCGACAGGATCCTGTCGATCGAGCCGGGGAAGCGGGCCGTCGGCCTGAAGAACGTCTCCGTGAACGAGGAGTTCTTCCAGGGGCACTTTCCCGGGAACCCGGTCATGCCCGGGGTCCTGATCCTGGAGTCGATGGCGCAGGTCGGCGGCTGTCTCGTCTTCGCGACCGATCCGTCGACGAAGCACCGGAAACTGATGTACCTCGCGGGGATCGACAAGGCCCGTTTCCGGCGTCCCGTCGTCCCCGGGGACCAGCTCGTCGTGACCATCGAGATGGTCTCGACGCGGGCGAGCTTCATCAAGATCCACGGCGAGGCCCGCGTCGACGGTCAGCTCGCCGCGGAGGCGGACCTGCTTTCGAGCCTCGTGGACAGGCCCGACGGGATGGTGGGCTGATGGCGAATCATCCGACGGCGATCGTCGCCCCGGACGCGAACATCCATCCCGAGTGCGAGATCGGGCCCTATGCGATCGTCGGTCCCGGCGTGACGATCGGCGCGCGCACCACCGTCGGGGCGCACGCCGTGATCGAGGGGCCGACGACGATCGGCGAGTCGAACAGGATCCACGCGCACGCGGCGCTGGGCGGGCCGCCGCAGGACCTCAAGTACAAGGGGGAGCCCACGACGCTCGTCATCGGCGACCGGAACGTCTTCCGCGAGTTCTCGACCGCCCATCGGGGGACGGTCACGGGCCACGCCACGACCGTGATCGGCGACGACAACCTCTTCATGGCCTACACGCACGTCGCGCACGACTGCGTCATCGGCAGCCGGACGGTCTTCGCCAATTACGCGGGCCTCGCGGGGCACTGCACCGTCGAGGACGACGTGATCCTGGGCGCGTACTGCGGCGTGAGGCAGTTCATCCGGATCGGGCGGCACGCGTTCCTCGGGGCCTTCACGGCCGTGAACCGGGACGTCCTCCCGTTCTGCTGGACGTCGGGAGACCGCGACGCGAGGGCCTGGAAGGTCAACAGCGTCGGCTTGTCGCGGAAGGGCTATTCCGACGAGCGGGTCAGGGCGCTGCAGAAGGCCTATCGTGCGCTCCACCGGCACCGGCACGACCACAAGGCGCTCCTCGCGGCCCTCCTGGAGCTCTCGACGACCTCGGAGGACGTGAAGTTCCTCCACGACTTCATCGCCGGCTCGGAACAGGGAATCCACGGGGCATGACGATTCAGGGGAACCGGGCCGCCTGACGGCGGGCCGGCCGGTTCCCCTGCGCCTCGCTTCGCTCGGCTACCCTTCCGAGCCCACGGGATCCGGACGGGAGGAACCCGCCCTCGGGTTCCCCCGACGACGGGGCCCCACCCCCGTCGTCCCCCTCCGCGCGGCACGGAGGCTATTCCTCGACGACTTCGGCCTTCTTCGACTTCGCGTGGTCGGAGATGAGCTTCTCCTGGATGGGGCGGGGGACCTCCTCGTAGTGGTCCATCTCCATCGTGAAGGAGCCCCGCCCCTGGGTGATCGAGCGGAGGACCGGCGCGTAGGAGATCATCTCGGCGAGGGGCACGTCGGCCCGGATGACGGCGTCCTCGCCCTCGGTCTCCATGCCGGCCGGACGGCCCCGCCGGCTCGTCAGGTCGCCCATCAGGTCGCCCATGTACTCCTGGGGCGCCTGGATGGCGACCTTCATGATCGGCTCGAGGATCGTGGGCCGCGCCTTCTCCATCGCATCCTTGTAGGCGAGCGATCCGGCGATCTTGAACGCCATTTCCGACGAGTCGACGTCGTGGTACTGCCCGTCGTAGACCTCGACGCGGAAGTCGACCATCGGGAAGCCGGCGAGGTAGCCGCGCCGCCTCACGTCCTGGATCCCCTTCTCGATCGCGGGGATGAATCCGCGCGGGATGGACCCTCCGAAGGTGTCGTCGTCGAACTCGAAGTCGGCGCCGCGGGTGAGCGGCTTGATCCGGATCTTGCAGTCGGCGAACTGGCCGTGGCCGCCCGTCTGCTTCTTGTGGCGCCCGTGGCCCTCGGCCGATCGGGTGATCGTCTCGCGGTAAGGGACCTTCGGCGGATGGAGGATGACCTCGACGCCCGACTTCCGCTTCATCCGGGCCACGGCGATCTCGACGTGGAGCTGGCCGGCGCCCGAGAGGAGGAACTGGTGCGTGTCCGCGTCGCGTGAGAAGCGGAGCGACGGGTCCTCCTCGACGAGCTTGTGGATGGCCGACGAGATCTTGTCCTCGTCTCCCTTGGCTTTCGGCTCGATGGCGAAGGAGATCGCGGGTTCCGCGAAGTCGATGGGGGAGAAGAGAAACGGCTTGTCCTTCGCCGACAGCGAGTCGCCGGTCAGCGTTTCCTTCAGCTTGGCCACGCCGCCGATGTCGCCCGCCGGGATCTCGGGCACCGTCTGCTGCTGCTTGCCGAGCGGCGAGAAGAGCGGGCCGAACCGTTCCGCGACCTCGCGCGTCCCGTTCCAGTAGTTCCCGTCGGGGCGGATCGTGCCCGACACGACGCGGAAGAGGGTCAGCCGGCCGGCGAAGGGGTCGGAGATCGTCTTGAAGACGTAGGCGGCGGCGGGGCCGGTCGGGTCCACGGACAGGGCCTCGCTCTTCCCGTCCTTCCCCCGGGCGACGGCCCGGAAGGCGTCGGCCGTCGGGAGGAGGTCCACGATCTCGTCGAGGACCTTCTCGACCCCGGTCTCGTGGTTGCCGGCGGCGGCGAAGAGGACGGGCGCGATCCTCCGGTCGCGGATGGCGGCACGAAGCGCCGGGTGCATCTGCTCCTCGCTCAGGTTCCCCTGGCCGAAGAAGACCTCCATCAGCTTGTCGTCGCCCTCGGCGACCATCTCGACCAGCGCCTCGTGGAGCTGGCTCGCGTCGCTGGCGAACTCTTCGGGGATCGGGCCGGGCGCCGTCTTGCCGCCGTCGTCCGTGAGGTAGCCCTGCATCGAAATGAGGTCGATGACCCCCCGGAAGCCCTTCTCCCGGCCGATGGGCGCCTCGGCGGCGATGCAGGCCCGGCCGAACTTCTTCTGAAGCTGGTCCATGACGCGCCCGCCGTCGGCGTTCTCGCGGTCCATCCGGTTGACCACGACGAGGCGGGGGAGCCCGAGCTCGTCCGCCACCTTCCAGGCTTTTTCGGTCTGGACCTGGACGCCGGCCACGGCGTCGACGACGAGGATCACGGCATCGGCGGCCCTCATCCCGCAGACCATCTCGGAGACGAAGATGCCGTAGCCGGGCGTGTCGATCAGGTTGATCTTCTTCTTCTTCCACTCGAGCGAGGCGACCGCGAGTCCGATGGAGATCTTCCGGTCGACCTCCTCGGGGTCGAAATCCGTCGGAGCGCTGCCGTCCTCGACGCGGCCGAAGCGAGGGACGGCGCCCGCCTCGTGAAGAAGGGCCGAGACGAGCGTCGTCTTTCCGACGCCGTTGTGGCCGACGATGGCGACATTGTGGATGGCCGAGGCGGGGAATACTTTCATTCAGGCGTTCCTCTCGATGGCCCGGAGGGGCGAGGCGCGATTATAGGAACAGGCGTGAGACGACCGGATGCTTTTCCGCCTCGCGGGCCTGATAGAATTTTTCGGGGTCATCCGAACGATTCCCGGGCGCTGGCGTCCGGGGGAGGCCGTCTGCCGACCGAGCTGGGATCGTCGTACTCGAACCTGCCCAAGCGCTTCGGGCGCTACGAGGTGGTCCGGGAACTGGGGAAGGGCGCGATGGGCGTCGTGTACCTGGGCCGGGACCCCGTCATCGGGCGTCTCGTCGCGCTCAAGACGATCCGCGTCGCCGCCGAGGACGACATCGAGCAGCGCGAGTTCAACGAGCGGTTCCTCCGGGAGGCGCAGGCCGCCGGCACCCTCTCGCACCCGAACATCGTCACCGTCCACGACGTCGGCGAGGAGGACGAAACCTCCTTCATCGCGATGGAGTACGTGGAGGGAAAGAACCTGAAGCAGGTGATCCGCGAAAAGGAGCGGCTCTCGTTCGAGCGGATCGGGGAGATCATCGCCGAGGTGGCGGGGGCGCTCGACTACGCGCACCGCAAGGGGATCGTCCACCGGGACGTCAAGCCGGCCAACATCATCATCACGCCCGACGGCACCGTGAAGATCACGGACTTCGGCATCGCGAAGATCGAGACCTCGAGCCTGACGGAGACCGGTCAGTTCCTCGGGACGCCGAACTACATGTCCCCCGAGCAGGTGACCGGCGAGGCCGTCGACGGTCGGAGCGACCTCTTCTCCCTCGGCGTCGTTCTGTACGAGCTCCTCACCCGGAAGAAGCCGTTCCTCGGCGACAACGTCACGTCGATCTCCTACAAGATCGTCCACGAGGAATTTCCCCCGCTGCCGTCGGCGGACGCGGCGATCCCGAGCGAATTCGGGCCGATCCTCGCCAAAGCGCTCGCGAAGGACCCGGCGATGCGGTTCCAGCGCGGCTCGGATTTCGCTCAGGCGCTCTCCGAGGTCCGGGCGCGGCAGGCCGAGTACCAGATGATCCGCGACCTCGGCGAGATGGTCGCCCAGGCCGAGAAGCTCGGGTCCATCGCCCCGGTGGAGGCGCCGCCCGCCCCGTCGGCCTCCGGCCTCCCGCGGCCGGGGGCGGGCGAGGCGACGTCCCGGATCTCCGCGATGTCGCCGGCTCCGCCGGAGGTCACGGGAAGTCTCGAGGCGCTCGCCCGTCGCCGCGACGATCTGAATCCCCAGCTCGTCGGCGTGGCGCCGGCATCGGGCGTCGACTCCTCGGGTCCCGACTGGAGTCTCGACACCGATGCCGTCAGGCGGCCGGCCGCGCGTGAGGCCGTGCCCCGCGAACCGGCGCCCTCCTCTCCCGGCACGCTGATCTCGGATCTCCCTCGCATCCCACCGAAAGGGGCCACGTCCGAGGCGCTGAACGTGCCGGACGGCCCGGTCGGCACGCGGCCCGCTCCGACACCGCGTCCGGTCCTCCCCGCGCTGAAACTCGACGAGAAGGGGGCGCCCCGCCCCCCGGAGCCGCCGAGGACCGAACCGCTTCCGTCCGTCCGTCCCGTCCCGTCCCTGGACGTTTCGAACCTCTCGCGGGGCGGCGACGGGGGCGGCGCGATCCGGCGCAAGGCGAGCGTCATGCCGCCGGCGCTTCCGGACGGAGCGGGGCCGGGCCCGCGCCCGCCGGCTCTACCCCTCGACTCGACGGGGTCGATCCGGCGAACGGCCGCACCCGTCGCGCCGGTCCCGGCGAAGGCCTTCCCCGCGCGCCCCGTCGCGTCACCGCCCGGGCCCCCCGCGTCCCCGGCGGGCGCGTCGGAGAAGACCGTCCGGACGGCCGAGGAGAGCGCGATCGGGCCGCCGACTCCCGCGCCTCTCCCGAGGGACCGGACGCCGGCGATCGCGCCGAAGGAGCGGACCGCGCCGCTCAAGCTCGAGGCTCCGGTCTCGCCCGCGCCCAAGGAACGGACCGCTCCGATCAGGATCGAGCCGGCGCCAGTGGCTCCACCGAAAGAGGGGACGTCGCCGGTCCGGCGCGAGCCGGGGGCTGTGGCGCCTCCGGACGTCGAGCCGCTCGAAGGCGTCATGCGCCGCGAGGTCAACCGGACGTGGGCCTGGGCGGTCGTGGGCCTCGTTCTGACGCCGGCCCTCCTCGTCGTCCTCCTTCTCTTCGCCCGCAGCCGGCAGATCGCTCCCGGAGACGAGAAGGACGGCGTCGCAGCCGAGGCGGCGGTGGCCGAGAAGAGGCGGCTCCTCGACGACGGGACCCGGCTTCTCGCGGACGGGCAGCTCGAGGAGGCCCGTCAGCGTTTCCTCGAGCTGGCGCGGGTGGCGCCGGAATCCGTTGCGGCGCGCGACGCCCTCCGGAAGACGGAGCGTCTGCTCGCCAAGAAGTCGGACCTGGATCGCCGGAGCGCCGAAGTGGCCGAACGGCTCGTCATGGCACGAAGCGCTCGCGCCGGCGGCGATCCGGCGGGGGCCGCTGCCGCCGCGGAGGCCGCGCTCGCTCTCGAACCCGACGACGCCGAAGCGCAGGCCCTGCGCCGCGCGGCCGTCGAGGAGATCCGGCGGCTACCGAAAGCGGAGCGACGAAGGGCGGAGGCCCGCCTTCGGAGTCTTCGGGTGGAGGCGCCCCAGCCGTCACCTTCGGTGCCGGCCGCCGCGACGGCGTCTCCGCGGGATCCGGCGGCGGGCTCCTCGCACCGTCTGAGCTTTCGAAGCCCCTTCGCGGCGGGCACGGTCTTCGTTCGGATGAACGGGACGGAGATCCTCCGCCGGTCGTTCGAATTCGGAAAGACGGGCGGCGTCATGGAGGCGAACGTCGACCTTCCGGCGCGATCCGGCGAGCTCCGCGCGTGGGTCTTCTCCGCGGACGGGAACATCCGGAGCTACGCGGTGACGCGGGTGGACCTCGCCGCGGGCGACCCACGCTCGGTGGTGCTCGGCCTCGACCGCGCTCAGAAGCTCTCCGTGGGCCTCGAGTAAGGGCCGCTCCGCGTGAGCGCTCTTCGGGCCCCGTCAGGCGCCGGGACGATACGGGCCGCCTCCACCGCGTTCTGCCTCGCGGCGCTTCTCCTCTTCGGGGCGGCGCGGGGAGGCCCGGAGGACGGCCACTCCGTTCCGTCGACCCCGTTCGGCCCGTCGCCCACGGTGACCTCCCGGCGCGGCGTCGTCTCGTCGGCGGAAATCGGCGCCTCCCGCGCGGGGGCCGCCGTACTGGCCGCCGGAGGGAACGCCGTGGACGCGGCCGTCGCCACGGCGTTCGCGCTCGCCGTCACCTATCCGCAGGCCGGGAACCTCGCGGGAGGCGGATTCGCCGTCGTGAGGAGCCGTGACGGCTACGTGCATGCCCTCGATTTCCGGGAGACCGCACCCGCCGGCACGTGGGAACGGACCTTCTACCTGCCGGACGGAACGCCCCGGGAAAACGCATCGCGCCAGGGGGGGCTCTCCGTGGCGACGCCCGGAACCGTCCGGGGCCTCGAGGAACTCCACCGGCGGCTCGGACGGCTGCCCTGGGAGCGGCTCGTGGCGCCGGCCGTCGGGCTCGCCCGCGGGGGCTTCCGGGTTCCGGAGCCGATGCGCGCCGACCTCGCACAGGAGGCGGCGCGCCTCAAGGCCTCTCCCGACACCCGTCGGATCTTCTTCCGGGGCGACGAGCCCGTTCCGGCCGGCGAGCTTCTGAAGCAACCGGAGCTGGCCGCGACGCTCGAGGCCATCGCGCGCGAGGGAGCGGATGCCTTTCACCGCGGCCGGATCGCGCGGCTCGTCGCGGAGCGCGTCCGGGCGACGGGGGGCGTTCTGACGGAAGAGGACCTCGCGTCCTACAGACCGGTCTGGCGTCCCCCCGTCGTCGTCGACTTCGACCGATGGCGTCTCGTGACGATGCCGCCGCCGTCCGCGGGAGGTTTCGTCCTGATGTCGGTCCTTGGACAGCTCGCGGCGGCACCGGCCGACCTGGCTCGTCTCGACGAGGCGGGGCGCATCCACCTCGTCGCCGAGGCGATGAAGCGCGCCTTCGCCGACCGGAACGAGTACATCGGCGACCCGGACTGCGTTTCGATGCCGCTCGCGGCGCTGCTCGCACCGGCGCGGCTCGCGACGCTCGGCGGGTCCCTTCGACTGGACCGCGCCACGCCGTCCGCGGTGATCAAGGCGGG
The DNA here is from genome assembly GCA_963801475.1 of uncultured Acidobacteriota bacterium. Lineage (GTDB taxonomy): Bacteria > Acidobacteriota > Thermoanaerobaculia > UBA5066 > UBA5066 > DAOMFB01. The sequence continues at coordinate 1,185,528 of CAWDEX010000001.1, forward strand.
AGCGGTCCCCCGCGAAGGGGACCAGACGACGCACTTCTCCGTGGCGACGGCCGACGGCGAGGCGGTGGCGGTCACGTACACGCTGAACGAGACGTTCGGAAACGGCGACGTCGTTCCCGGGGTCGGTGTCCTTCTGAACAACGAGATGGACGATTTCGCCACGCAGCCGGGCCGGCCCAACCTCTTCGGGCTGATCCAGGGGACGGCGAACGCCGTCCGGGCGGGCGCCCGGCCCGTGTCGTCCATGAGCCCGATGGTCGTGCTCGAGGACGGGCATCCGCGCTTCGTCCTCGGCTCGCCCGGGGGTTCGACGATTCCCTCGACCGTTCTGGAGGTCTTTTTCCGCGCCGGTCCGCTCGGCCAGTCCCTGCCGGCCGCCGTGGCGGCCCCGCGCTTCCACCACCAGCATCTTCCCGACGAGCTCGTCGTGGAGCGGGGGGCGTGGCCTGCGGCCGTTCTCGAGGAGCTTCGGCGACGCGGCGACGTCGTCCGGCAGAGGACGCTGATCGGCGTGGTCCACGCGATCTCGTTCGAGAAGGACGGAACGCTGACCGGCGTCGCCGATCCCCGGCGCTACGGTCGGCCCGTCTCGGCCGAGCAGATCTCCCGGCCCTGAGGTGGCGCCGGGAGCCGCCGGATGGTATCTTCCGCGTCCGCCTTTCTGGTCGGGGCGTAGCGCAGCCTGGTAGCGCACACGGTTCGGGACCGTGGGGTCGGAGGTTCAAATCCTCTCGCCCCGACCATCTTCCTTCCTCCGCCGCGGGGAATCGCCTCGTGAGACGATCTCTGGCGTGACCCTCGCAACGGGCCTTCGGAGCGGACGCGCGGCGTCGTCCCGCCGTCCGTCTCCCCACGTCCAGAAGAAGCGTGACGCCAAGCGACTGCAGATCCTCGAGAGCGCGGTCCGCGCCTTCGCCGCCCGCGGGTTCCACGGCACCTCGATGGCGGACATCGCCCGCGAGCTGCGACTGACCCGGGGGAGCCTCTACTACTACTTCCGCGACAAGGAGGAGATCCTGGCCCTTTGTCACGCGGTGGCCCTCGAGGCGGTGCTTGCGGCCTACGAGAAGGTCCGCGTTTCGGCGCTGCCTCCCGACGAGAAGCTCCGGCGGCTCATCCAGCAGCACGTGCGCGTCCAGGTGGACAAGTTCCACGGGACGGCTCTCGCGCTCGAGCTGGATGCCCTCCGTCCCGCCTCACGGGCGGCCGTCGTGGAGGGGCGGGATCGCTACGACCGCGGCCTTCGGGAGTTGATCGAAGAGGGCGTCCGGGCGAAGCTCTTCAGGCCCGTCGACCCGAAGCTCGCGGCCTTCGCCGTCGTGGGAGCGATCAACTGGATCGGCCGCTGGTACCGCCCGGACGGCGGAGCGACGCCGGATACGCTCGGCAGGGAGTTCGCCGACCTGTTCCTCGCGGCGCTCTCGGAGTCCGAGCGGCCGAAGGGCCCGCGCCGCTAGCCTTCGGACCCGGTGAACTCCAGCGTCGCGAGGAGCCGGGGCCCGGTGACCTCTCCGTCGACGTCGAGAATCACCTCGTAGCGTCCGGGCGGCGGAACGCCGGCCGGAAGCCGGACGGCGACGTCGCTCTGGCGGGCAGGCCCGGAACGGAGCACGCCACTCTCCCAGACCGTCCGATCCGCTGTCCGGAGGGAGATCCGGAACGGGTGCTCGGCCGGCGGAAGACCGGGACGCGAAAGGACGAGCACGAGGGAGGCCTTCCCGGGCCGGACGACCCCGGAGAGAGCCGGCGCGCCGGCGGGCGGCAGCACGACGGCCGTGAGCGCGACTTCCGGCGCTCCGGCTCCCGCAGCGAGGGTCCGGGTGGCCGTCTCGAGTTCGCCTTTCAGTCGCAGGGCCGAGGCGAGGGCGGCGACGAAGAGGACGGCGAGGAGGGAGAGTGCGGCGAGAAAGCCGGCCCGCCCGGTGAGGAGGCGTCCTTCGGGCGTCCGGTTCTTCCGGAACGCCCGATGCCGCCCGATCTGGAGGCGCATCTGCGTCGTCGTCTCGATCCGGTCGCGGTAGTAGGGCATCTCGAGGAGAGAATCCTCGAACGTCTTGCGGTCGGCGGGAGAAAGCCGCCGGAGAACATAGTCGGAGACCAGCTCGTCCTCGGCCTGCTCGACGCGCTCGAGAAGGGAGTCGTCGCGGAAGTAGAGCTCCTCGAGCATCGTCCGGCGGGCCTCGGGAAGGCGCCGGAGGATGTAGTCGCGGATCTCGGCGGGAGAAGGGGTCGCGGCGCTCACGGGGTCCTGCCTTCTCCATTGCCGCCGGCGTCCGGCGCGGATCCGCGCGGCCTGGTCATCCGCTTCCGGAGCTCCCGCTTGGCACGGTAGACCCGCATGTCGACCGCGTCCGTGGAGATCCCCTGCTCCCGGGCGATCGCCCGCGAGGGGACCTCTTCGACGAACCGGCGGACGAGCAGCGCCTTCATCCGGTCGGGAAGGAGGTCGAGCGCCCGCCGGAACCGGAGGGCGCGGCTCGAGACGAGGGCATCCGACAGCGGATCGCCGGAGGCGGCCAGCTGGACCGCTCCGCTCAGCCCATCGTGGACGCTCGCCTTGGCGACGCGGCGGCAGTACTCGAGGAAGACGTTCTTTCCCACGCCGAGGGCATACGCCTCGAGCGAATCGAGAAGCTCGCCGCGGCTCATTCGCTGGAAGACCCTGAGCAACGTCTCCTGGGCCAGGTCTCGGGCGTCGTCTTCGGTCCGCACGCCGCGGGAGAGGAAGAACCGGCGAAGCTTCTCCGGCAGTCGTCCGAGGTCGGCGTCGGCGGGATCGTTCCAGATCGTCATTCGCGTTGGAGCCGCCCGGAGGCGGATCGCCGCCATTCTATGCCCGACGCCAGAATCCAGGGCTTCTCTCCCTATGAACATTATTTTTTTCGGGTTCAGTATCGAAATGTCGAACTTTATTAGGAACTTCCGCCGCGATGTCGTACCGAAGTGGCTGTCGTCACGAGAACCTTTCATCGAGAAATGATTGACACGGATCCAGTTGCGAATCATTATTCATAACAGTGAATACTCATGCGGGAGTCTCGGCTCTCCGGCGACGGGACGAGATCCTGACGCTCATCCGGGAAGAGACGATCCACTCCCAGGAGGAGCTCCAGCAGCGGCTTGCCTCGCGCGGCGTCGTCGTGGCTCAGCCGACGCTCTCGCGGGACCTCCGGGAACTCGGACTCGCGAAATCGCCGCGGGGATACGTGGCGCCCGGCGCCGGGGGCACGTTCGGTGACCCGGGAGAGGACCGCGAACAGCGCGAAACGGGGATGGAGCGAGCGTTCCGGACGTTCGTCCAGAGGGTCGCGGTCGCCCACGCCCTCGTCATCGTCAAGACGCCGCCCGCGGCGGCGCACGCGGTCGGCCTCGCCATCGACAAGGCGGAGCTTCCGGAGGTCGTCGGCTCGGTTGCCGGCGACGACACGGTCTTTCTCGCGACGGAATCGCCCGAGGTCGCGGGAAAGCTCGCCGCCCGACTGACCGAGATTCTGGAGCGCCCTCGCTCCGCCCGCAGGGGTCGCGCGTGAAGAAGGTCGCCGTCGTCGGCGCCACCGGTTACTCGGGCGGCGAGCTCTGCGCCCTTCTCGCGCGGCATCCCCGCGTGGAGATCGCGGCGGTCTTCTCCTCCGGAAGGAAGGAGGGCGCCGTCCCGTTCGGGAGGCTCCACCCGTCGCTCGGTGCGCGTTCGGGACCCGACGCCGAGCCGTTCTCCGTCGACCGGCTCGTGGCGAGCGGCGCGGAGATGGCGTTTCTCGCGACGCCGAACGAGACCTCGGCCGAGGCGGGACCCGCGCTGCTGTCGCGGGGGGTCCGCGTCGTCGACATCGCCGGCGCCTTCCGCCTCAGGGACGCGGCGGCGTATCCGACGTGGTACGGATTCGTCCATCCGGCGCCGGAGCTTCTCGGGGAGGCCGTCTACGGTCTGACGGAATGGTGCGGTCCCGCGCTCGCCGGGGCGCGCCTGGTGGCGAACCCGGGCTGCTATCCGACCTCCGTCCTCTTGGCGCTGAAGCCGGTGGCGTCGCTCCTCGACCCGTCGCAGCCGGTCATCTGCGACAGCATGAGCGGGGTCTCGGGCGCCGGGAAGAAGAGCGACCTTGCCTGGTCCTTCGCGGAGCTCGCGGCGAACTTCAGGGCGTACGGAGTCGGGACCCATCGGCACGAGCCCGAAATGCGCCAGGAGCTCGGCCTGGCGGCGGAGGCTCCTTTCGTCTTCGTTCCCCACCTCCTTCCGGTGGTTCGCGGAATCCTCTCGACGATCCACGTGACGTTCCCCGCGCCCGTCACCACCGGGAGCCTCGAGAGGGCCTTCTCGTGCTACGAGGCGACGCCTTTCGTCCGGGTGCGCCCTGCCGGAGAGCTTCCCTCCCTCGCGGACGTCGTCGGGACGCCCCGGTGCGAGATCGGGTTGACTCTCCTTCCGGGCGCCCGGCGGGCCGTGATCGTCTCGGTCATCGACAACCTCCTGAAAGGGGCCGCCTCGCAGGCGGTCCAGAACATGAACCGCGTCCTCGGATTCGCGGAGACGGACGGCCTCTCGTGAGCGCGCCCGGCGCGAGCCCTCTCCCGGGCCTGACGGTCGTCAAGCTGGGCGGAAGCCTGCTCGAGGAGAAGGCCCTCCGCGAGAAGGCCCTCGGCGCCATCGCGGCCCGCTGGACGGCCGGGCAGAAGATCGTCGTCGTCCATGGAGGCGGCAAGCGGATCGACGCGAGCCTCCAGGCCCTCAAGATTCCGAAGAAGACCTACCGCGGCCTCCGGATCACCGATCCGGAGACCCTCGACGTCGTCGTGTCGGTCCTCTCGGGCGTCGTGAACAAGTCGCTCATCGCCGAGCTCCGGTCGCTCGGGATCCTCGCGGCCGGCCTCTCCGGGGCGGACGGCGACACGTTGTGGGCCGAGTTTCACCCGCGGGTCGACGGCGTCGACTTTGGCTTCGTGGGGCGGGTGACCTACTCGAACCCGACGCTTCTTGCGGCCGTGCTCGGCGCGGGGCTCCTGCCGGTCGTGGCGTCGGTGGCGCTCGGCCGGGAGGGGACGCTCCTGAACGTGAACGCCGACGCGGCGGCCGCGGCGCTCGCCTCGGCGCTCCGGGCCGAGACGCTCGTCTTTCTCACGGACGTCGCCGGCCTGCTCGACGCCGGCGGCAACCTCGTCCCGGAGCTGGACCCCGCCACCGCCTGGAGCCTCATCCGGTCGGGCGCGGTCGGGGGCGGGATGCGCCCGAAGCTTCTGGCCTGCCTCGACGCCGTCCACGCGGGCGTGAAGCAGGTCGTCATCGCCGGTCCGGCGGGCCACGCGGCCGCGCTCGCCGACAGAATGGGAGGAACCCGCCTTGCCGCCATCTGATCTCCTTTCCGCCGCCCCCGCTGCCGTCGAGGAGCGGGACCAACGCTACGTCCTGCCGACGTACGCCCGCACGTCGTTCCATCCCCGGACGGGGAAGGGGGCGAAACTCGTCGACGCCGAGGGGAAGGAGTACTGGGACCTTCTCGGCGGCATCGCCGTGAACGCCCTCGGGTACCGCCACCCCCGTCTCGTGAAAGCCCTGAAGGAGGAGATCCGGGGCGTCTGGCACGTCTCGAACCTCTTCTTCATCCCGGCTCAGGGCCTCCTCGCGGAACGGCTCGTCGCGGCGTCCGGGATGTCGCGCGTCTTCTTCTGCAACACCGGGACGGAGGCGACGGAGGCCGCGCTGAAGTTCGCCCGTCTGAAGAACCCGGGACGCTCGAAAGTGGTCGCGCTCGAGGAAGGGTTCCACGGACGGACATTCGGCGCGCTCTCGATCACGGGGCACGAGCCGTACCGGACGCCCTTCGAGCCCCTCGTGCCGTCGGCCGTCTTCGTCCCGCCGAACGATTCCGCCGCGCTCGACGCGGCCGTCACCCCCGACACGTCGGCCATCGTGCTCGAGCCGATCCTCGGCGAAGCGGGGATCATCCCGTTGACTCCCGAGTTCGTCGCCTCGGCGCGGCGGGCCGCCGACCGGACGGGCGCGCTTCTGGTTTTCGACGAGGTGCAGAGCGGCCTCGGCCGGACGGGACACCTCTTCGTCTTCCGCGAGCTCGGCGTCGTGGCGGACCTGGTGACGCTGGCCAAGCCGCTCGGCGGCGGCCTTCCGCTCGGCGCGGTCCTCTGCGGACCGGCGCTGGAAGGTCTCCTCAAGCCGGGACTGCACGGGACGACCTTCGGCGGGAACCCGGTCGCCTGCCGGCTCGGCCTCGAGGTGCTCGACGAGATCCAGAACGGAGGCCTCCTGCCCCGGGTCGCGGAGCTCGGTTCCTGGTTCGGCAAGGCCGCCCGGAAGCTGAAGAAACGGCAGCCCGCGATCACGGACGTCCGGGGCCGCGGACTCATCTGGGGCATCGAGCTCGACCGGGAGGCATCCCCGGTCCAGAAGAAGCTCCTCGCGAAGGGCTTCGTCGTCGGTACGGCGCGGGCGAAGGTGCTGCGGCTCCTTCCTCCCTACGTCGTCCCGAAGGCGGCGCTCCGCGGATTCCTCGACGCCCTCGACGAGACCCTCAAGGAGACGAACGCGTGAACGACCCGAAATCGAAGGTCAAGAAGGTCGCCCTGGCCTACTCGGGCGGGCTCGACACGTCCATCATCATCCCCTGGCTGAAGGAGAACTACGGCTGCGACGTCGTCGCCGTCGCGGTCGACGTCGGACAGAAGGAGGAGACCGAAGGCCTCGCCGAGAAGGCGAAGAAGACGGGCGCCTGCGACTTCCACCTGATCGACGCGCGCGCCGAGTTCGCGAAGGACTATCTCTTTCCCGTCCTGAAGGCGGGTGCGGTCTACGAGCACGAGTACCTCCTCGGCACCTCGACGGCCCGCCCCCTCATCGCGCGCAAGCAGGTGGAGGTCGCCCTGGCGACGGGGTGCGACGGCCTGTCGCACGGATGCACCGGGAAGGGGAACGACCAGGTCCGCTTCGAGCTGACGTACCAGGCGCTGGCGCCCGAGCTCGCGATCATCGCTCCGTGGCGCGAGTGGGAGATCCGATCGCGGGAGGACGCCATCGACTACGCCGCCGCGCGGGGGATCCCGGTGGCCGCCACGAAGAAGGAGCCCTACTCGCGCGACCGGAACCTCTGGCACATGTCGCATGAAGGGGGGCCTCTCGAGGAGCCGGGCTTCGAGCCGGAGGCCTCGATGTTCAAGCTCACGGTGAACCCCGAGCAGGCGCCCGACCGCCCGGAGCGGGTGACGATCGGCTTCGAGCAGGGATTCCCCGTGTCCCTCGGGGGGGAGAAGATGTCTCCCGTCGCCCTCATCGAGGCGCTGAACGAGATCGGCGGGCGGAACGGGGTCGGACGCGTCGACCTCGTCGAGAACCGGCTCATCGGCATCAAGTCGCGCGGCGTTTACGAGACGCCCGGCGGGACGATCCTCGTGGCGGCGCTCCGCGCCCTCGAGTCCTTGACGCTCGACCGCGACTCGGCGCACGAGAAGGCACGCCTCGGCTCGCGCTACGCCGAGCTCGTCTACTTCGGCCAGTGGTTCTCGCCGCTCCGCGAGGCCTTCGACGCGTTCATGACGACGCTCATGAAGACGGTCACGGGGACCGTGACGGTGAAGCTCTACAAAGGGAGCTGCATCGTCGTCGGGCGGACCTCGCCCTACGCCCTCTATTCCACGTCGCTCGCCTCGTTCGACATGACGGGCTTCACGCCGAAGGACTCCGAGGGTTTCATCCGGCTGTTCGGCCTCCCGACGAAGGGACGCGAGCGCCTCTCCAAGGGGGGAACTCCCTATCCCGCGCTCGTGGGAGGAGAGGGTTGAAGAAGGGCGGGACCCCAACGGCGCTCTGGGGCGGGCGGTTCACCGAGCCGCCGGCGGAGCTCCTCCGGCGCCTGAACGACTCCTTCTCCTTTGATCGCGGCCTCCTGGCCGAGGACCTGGCGGGCTCGATCGCCTGGGCCGAGGCGCTCGGGACGGCGAAGGTCCTGTCGGGGCGCCAGACGGCGCGGATCGTCGCCGGGCTGCGTGCGATCGGCCTCTCGCCGATTCCCGGGGACGTTTCCTTCGAGGACGTCCATTCGTACGTCGAGGGAACGCTCCGGAAGAGACTCGGCCCGCTCGCCGGGAAGCTCCACACCGGGCGGTCCCGGAACGACCAGGTGGCGACCGATTTCAGGCTCTGGCTCCGCGTGGCCTTCGACGAGGCGCGAACTCTGGTCCTCGACCTGGCCGCCGCCCTCGCGGAGCGGGCGCGGGCCGAGGCCGGAACCCCGATGCCGGGCTACACGCACCTGAAACGGGCCGAGCCGGTGACGTTCGGCCACTGGTGCCTCGCCTATGTCGAGATGCTCCTCCGCGACGCCGGGCGCCTGTCGGAGGCGCGCCGCCGGGCGAACGAGTGCCCTCTCGGCTCGGGGGCACTTTCGGGTACACCGCTGCCGATCGACCGCGAGGCGCTCGCGAGGCGGCTCGGCTTCGACCGCCCTTCGGCGAACTCCCTCGACGCCGTATCGGACCGCGACGCTGCCCTGGAGTACCTCTTCGCGGCGAGCCTTCTCCTCGTCCACCTCTCGCGGATGGGGGAAGACCTCATCTTCCTTTCGTCCGACGAAGCGGGGTTCGTGACGCTTCCGGACGCCCTCGCGACGGGCTCGTCCCGGATGCCGCAGAAGAAGAACCCGGACCTCCTCGAACTGGCCCGCGGGCATGCGGGGCGGGCGGTGGGCGAGCTCGCGGGACTGCTCGCCGTCGTGAAGGGGCTGCCGCTGGCCTACGACAAGGACCTTCAGCTCGACAAGGAGCCCGCGTTCCGCGTGCGGGCCGTGGTCGCCGCCCTCCTGCCCGCGTTGACGCAGCTCGCCGGGACGATGCGCCTCGAACGGGAGCGGATGGCGGCGGCCGCCGGAGACGACCGTCTCCTCGCGACCGAGCTGGCCGACGCCCTCGCCGCGCGGGGCGTCCCGTTCCGGACGGCGCACGAGATCGTCGGGCGGCGGATCGCCGAGGCCGAGCGCCGCGGGAAGACGCTCCGGGGGCTCGGCCCGTCGGCGGCCCTCACGCGAAAGGACCTTGCGGCACTCGACCTCCGCCGCGCGCTCTCGAAGCGGTCCGCGGCCGGCGGGTCGTCACCGCGCCGCGTGAAGGCCGCGGCGCGCGAGGCGGCGAAACGGATCCGGGCGGCACGGAATGGAGGGGCCCGGTGAGGCTTCCGGGTGGGTTCCTGGCCTCGGGCGTGCGGGCCGGCCTCCGGAAGAAGCGGCCCGACGTGGCGCTCCTCCTCGCGGAGAAGGGGGCGAACGCGGCGGCCGTCTTCACGAAGAACCGCTTTCGGGCGGCCCCCGTCGTCCTCGCCCGCCGCGGCCTGAAGAAGAGCGGCGGCCGCGTGACGGCGGTGGTGGTGAACGCCGGCTGCGCGAACGCCGCGACGGGCGCGGCCGGTCTCACCGCGGCCCGCCGCGTCCGGGACCGCGCGGCCGAGCTGATCGGCTGCCCGCCGGAGGAGGTCTTCCTGGCCTCGACCGGGGTCATCGGCGTCGTCCTGCCGGACGCGAAGATCCGCGCCGCCCTCCCCGGCGCCGTCCGGCGCGTATCGAAGGCCGGCCTCTCGGCCGTCTCGCACGCGATCCTGACGACGGACGTCGGGCCGAAGGTGGCCGAGGCCTTCTTCCGCGTCGGCGGCCGGCGGGGGCGCGTCGTCGGCGTCGCCAAGGGAGCCGGGATGATCCATCCCGACATGGCGACGATGCTCGGTTTCGTCATGACGGACGCGGCGGCGAGTCCGGCGTTCCTCACGCGGGCGCTCCGCGAGGCGGTCGACACGAGCTTCAACGCCATCAGCGTGGACGGCGACACCTCGACGAACGACACGGTTCTCCTGATGGCGTCCGGGGCGCTCCGGAACGCCCCGCTCGACGTCGAGCATGGCGGCGCCGACTTCGCGAGGGCCCTGACGGAGGTCTGCCGCGACCTCGCCTGGATGATCGTCCGCGACGGCGAGGGGGCGACCCGGGTCATGGAGATCACCGTCACGGGGGCCCGGAGCCCCCGGGAAGCGAAGCTCGCCGCGAACGCCGTCGCCACGTCGCCCCTCGTCAAGACCGCCCTCTCCGGCGGCGACCCGAACTGGGGACGGATCCTCGGGGCCGTCGGGCGGAGCGGAGCGCGGTTCTCCGAGAGAAACGTGACGTTGAAGGTCGGGCCGCTCACCCTCGTCTCGAAGGGGACGATCGCGCCCTACCGGGAGAAGGACGCGGCGCGCATCTTCTCGAGGGAGCGCGTCCCCGTGACCGTGGACCTCGGCGCGGGGGCGGCGAGCGCGACGAAGCTCGCCGCCGACCTCGGACACCCGTACGTTTCCCTGAACGCAGACTACCGGAGCTGACGGAGCGGGCGCGTCGTGGCGCCGGCCGTCACCGGGAGGCGCCGTGCGGCCGCGCGGCCTGGGCCGCGCTGATCTTCTCGCGGATCCCCTCGGCGTCGCCCTTCCAGTGCCCGTGGCAGACGATCGGCTGCGAACCGCCGGTCGTCTCGATGATGACGTCGGCGAAGAGGAGGCCGGCGCTCACGCGCACGGACGCGATCTGGTCCACGGAGATCGTCTGCTCTTCGTGGCCGACCCACTTCGGCGTGTACCGGATGACCTTGGTCGGATAGACGGCGATCTGCGTGGGGAAGAGGCGGTTGCCCGAGGTCCAGCGCGAGGCGGTGAAGACGGCGGCGTCCTTGGTGAATGGGCGGCTGAACATGAAGACGAATCCTCCCCAGATCAGCAGGAGTACGGCCACGAGGAGGCCGAGGTACGCGAGCGCTTTCTTCATCGGCGGTCTCCATCCGGAGCTCCCGGAGTCGTGGGGATCGGCGGCAGCAGGGGCGGCGGCGGCGCAGGGCCGCCCCGGCTCCGCCGGTCTTTCCAGAGGCCGAGAAGGAGCGTCAGGAGGGCGAGCCCGATCTCGTCAGCGAAGGGGATCGGGTCGGGGAGAAGGAAGTCGGAGAGGGTGAGGGCGAGGAACAGAAGGAAGAGCGCGGGAAACCGGAGGTTGAGCCGCGTGAAGAGCTTCTGGAGGATCCCCTGTCGGAGCGCCGTCGACGGCATCACTCGAGGATAGCGCCTCGAAACGTTCTATTGACTTGCGGTTAAGTTACGCCTAGATTTGCCGATGCGTGTTCCGTCATCCGGCGGAATCCGTTTGAAGAGAATATTAGGAGTTCTTTCAGTTTTTCCTAATTTTTTCAGGTCCAGCCAAGGTTGAGACGGAGGAAGTTCGGAGATGGTGACGCTGACGGAACGACAGAAGGAGATCGTGGATTTCATCCGCCGCTATCGCGAGCGGCGGGGGATCTCGCCGACGCAGCGGGAGATCTGCGAGGAGTTCGGCTACTCCTCGTTCGGCACTCTCCAGAAGCACATCCGGCTCCTTCTCGAGAAGGGAGTGCTCGTCCGCGACTGGAACAAGAGGCGCTCGCTCGTCCTCGCGGGCGACGAGAGCCGCCCGCACGCGGTGGAGGTCCCCCTCTACGGGCGGATCGCTGCCGGACGGCCCATCGACGTCGTGGCGGGCGACGAGACCGTCTCCGTGCCCGAGGTCCTGACGCGCAAGGGCGAGAACTTCGTCCTTCGCGTGAACGGCCAGTCGATGATCGACGACGGCGTCCACGACGGCGACTACATCGTCGTGAACCGCCGCGAGAAGGCGGCCAGCGGCGAGATGGTCGTCGCCCTCGTGAACGGCGAAGCGACGCTCAAGAGGATCTACCGGGAAGGGGAGGGCCGCGTCCGCCTGCAGCCGGCGAACGAAAAGATGGCGCCGATGTTCTTCCGCGAGGACGAGGTCGACGTGCAGGGGATCGTCGTCGGCCTCATGCGCCGGTTCTGACAGGACCTGGGGAACCCGGCTTCGGGTTCCCCCAATCCCCCTCCGCAGCGGACCAGCGATTGATGCCTTTGGGAAACCCTGGACCGGATTCCCCCAGACCCTCTCCGCGCCAAACCGGGGATTCTGTTCAAATCGGCGTTCAGATGATCCGGCAGGTGAAGCTTCCGTCGGGGCTGAGCGTCGCCTTGCTCGATATCGGGCCGATCCGACCGTTGAACGGATCGCCGCCGGGGCCGCCCCTCGTTCTTCTCCACGGCGTCGGGGCGGACAAGGGGGAGTGGACCCTGACGGCGCCGCTTCTCTCCCGGACGCGCCGCGTCGTGGCGCCGGACCTCCTGGGTCACGGTGGCACCGACAAGCCGTCGGGCCCCGGCGTCGACTATCGGATCCGTCTCCTCGCCGACGTGGCCGTCGAGGCGCTCGAGCGCGTCGCCGGGCTCGGCCGGCCGGTGGATCTTCTGGGACATTCTCTCGGCGGGGGCGTCGCCCTCGACATCGCCCGCCGCCATCCCCGCCTCGTTCGACGGCTCGTTCTCGTCGACTCGGCCGGCCTGCCGCCCCGGGAGGCCCTCGCGCCGCTGGCAGCTTCGCTCCCGTTCGCTCCGGCCGGCTGGGACGACTCGCGGCGCCTTCTCGCGACGAGCGTCGACTCCCCGTGGCTGTCCCATCCGCTCGTCGCGCTCGCGGCCTCGGTCTACAAGGGCCGCCGCCGGAACCGGCCCCAGCTCCTCAAGCTCCTCGCCGCCGTCGCGGCCGGTGAGGACGCGCTGACGCCCCGCGACCTCTCGCGGATCCGGTGTCGGTCGCTCGTCCTCTGGGGGGACCGCGACCGGATCTTTCCCCTCGCGACGGGACGCCGGCTGTCGGCGGCTCTCCCCGACGCGCGGCTGGAGATCCTCCCGCGCTGCGGCCACGTGCCGCCGACGGAGAGGCCGCTGGCCTTCGTTCGCCGGGTCGAGGCCTTCCTCGGCGAGCCCTGACGGGCGGCCGGCGGGACACGCTCTTCGGTAGGATGCGCACATGTCGCCGCGCCAACGCCGCCTCGCCCCGTCCCGCAGATCGGCTCGCGTCACGACGTTCACCGTCGCGATGCCGCGCCCCGAGACTCACCTCTACGAGATCACGATGCGAATCGCGCCGTTCCCGTCGCCGCTCGGCCGGTTCGACCTCGTCCTCCCGGTCTGGACGCCCGGCTCCTACATGGTCCGGGAGTTCTCGCGGCACGTCCGCGACCTCGCGGCCGAAGGGCCGGCCGGGACGCCGCTCCCGGTCGTCAAGATCTCGAAGAACCGCTGGCGCGTCGGGCTCCTCGACGACCCGTCCGCCGGGCCCTTCACCGTCCGGTACCGGGTCTACGCCCACGAGCTGACGGTCCGGACCTCGCATCTCGACGCCTCGCACGGGTACGGCAACGGCGCGAACCTCTTCTTCTACGTCGACGGCCGGAAGGACGAGGCGCAGCGCGTCCGGTTCGAGCTGCCGCCCGGGTGGAAGGTCACGATCGCGCTCCCCCGGGCCGGAGGCGCGTTCGCGGCCGCCGACTACGACGAGCTCGTCGATTCGCCGTTCGAATGCGGCACCCACCGGGTGTTCCCTTTCCGGGTCCTCGGGGTCCCCCACGCGCTCGCTCTCTGGGGGGAAGGGAACGAGGATCCGAACCGGCTCGTGCGCGATCTCACGGCTCTCGTGAAGGAGGCCGCGCGCCTCTTCGGCGGCCTGCCCTACGACCGCTACGTCTTCCTCGCCCACCTCGCGGCCGGTGCCGGCGGCGGGCTCGAGCACCGGGCGTCGCAATCGGTCGGGATGGAGCCGTTCTCCTTCCGGCCCGAGTCGTCGTACCGCGGGAACCTCCGGCTCTTCTCCCACGAGCTCTTTCACGCCTGGAACGTCAAGCGGATCCGTCCCGAGCCCCTCGGTCCGTTCGACTACACGGCGGAGACGTACACGCACGACCTCTGGGCGATGGAGGGGATCACCTCGTACTACGAGGAGCTTCTCCTCGTCCGCGCGGGGCTCATCGAGCCGAAGCACCTCTTCGAGGAGATGGGGAAGCGACTCCAGGCGCACCGCGAGACGCCGGGCGCGCGGGTGCAGAGCGTGGAGGCCGCGTCCTTCGACGCCTGGATCCGTCACTACCGGCCCGACGAGAACTCCCCGAACGTGGCCGAGAGCTATTACCGCCGCGGCTCCCTCGTGGGCTGGGCGCTCGACCTGACGATCCGCGAGGCCTCGGAGGGCCGGAGATCGCTCGACGACGTGATGGGGGGGCTCTGGCGAAGGTTTGGGGCCAGGGGCCGGCCCTATCCCGCCGGCGAGATCGAGCGGCTCGCCGCGTCGGCCGCCGGCCGGAGCCTCGCCCGTTTCTTCGACCGGTACGTGCGGGGCGTCGAGACGCCCCCGTTCGAGCGCCTGTTTCCGGCCTTCGGCCTCACGCACCGCGAGAAGCCGGAGAAGGACGCCGACGGGGAGACGCCGGCGCGCGTGCCGCGGCGGGCCGACTTCGGCTGGAAGACGAAAGAGGAGGCCGGACGGCTCTCGGTCGCGGAGGTCTACGCGGGGCGCCCCGCCTACGAAGCGGGGATCTCGGCGGGCGACGAGCTCGTGGCCGTCTCGGGGGTCAAGGCCGAGGCGGATCAGCTGAAGCGGATCGAGCGGGACGCGGCCCCGGGCACGAGCGTCGACGTGGCGCTCTTCCGGCGGAAGCGTCTCCTGGCGGTCTCTCTCGTCCTCGGCGCGCGACGGGCCTTCACGTACGAGATCGTCCCGGCGGAGGGGGCGGGCGCCGCGGCGAAGCGATTGTGCCGGGGATGGCTCGGGCGCGCCGCCGCGCCGTGACCGTCAGCGCTTGAAGAAGCCTCCGCCCGGAGGCGTCGACGTTGCGGAAGCGCCCGCGCCGCCGGTGGCGGCGAGCAGCCTCTGGTTCAGCTCCTTGATCCGGTCGTTGAGCTGTCCGATCTTGCCCGCCATCTCCTGGCGCGTCCGCTCGGCCTCCTGGCGCACGTGCTGGACCTCCCCCTCGACCTCGGCCCCGTGCTGGAGGCGGGCCTGCAGCTGCCGGTCGCGCTCCTGGAGATCGGCTTCGAGCTGGGCCACGAGGTCGTCCTTCTCGGCGAGCCGCTGCTTCCACTTCTCTTCCTGCTCCTCGTAGAGCCGCTTGATGTCGAGGAGCTCGGTGATCGCCGCGAAGTCGTTCGGGGAGGGGGACATGATGCCTCCACGGAAGCGCTCTTCGATCTTCGGGAAGAGCTTCCTCAGCTTGAGGGAGAGATCCTCGGGGTCTCCGGTCAGCTTCATCGCGGCGTCGATGTCGGTGGCGCCGTTCACGAGGAGGGCGATGAGCGACTGGTTCATCGACTGCATGCGGTAGTACGCCACGGAGCTCTCGATCTCCTCGAGGATCTCCTTCGTCTCGCCCGTCTCGATGCACTTGGCCACCTTCGGCGAGTTGATGAGGACCTCGACGACGGGAACGAGCCCCTTGCCGTCAGACCGTTCGATCAGCTGCATGGAGCAGATGCCACGCAGGACCAGCGCCAGCTGACGGCGCACCTGGTTGGCCTGCGAGACGGGGCAGGAGTCCATGATCCGGTCGATCGTCTGCGCCGCGTTGTTCGTGTGAAGCGTGGAGAAGACGAGATGCCCCGTCTCGGCGGCGGTGATCGCCGTGGCCATCGTCTCCCAGTCGCGCATCTCGCCGACCATGATCACGTCGGGGTCCTGACGCATCACGTTGCGGAGGGCTTCCTGGAACGTCGTCGTGTCGGTCCCCATCTCGCGCTGCGAGACCGAGGCCATGTTGTCCTGGAAGAGGTACTCGATCGGGTCCTCGATCGTGACGACGTGGACGGGATGGCGCTCCGTGATGAGCTTCACGAGGGAGGCGAGGGTCGTCGACTTCCCCGATCCCGTCGGCCCGGTGACGAGGACGAGGCCCGCCGGGAGGTCCGCCATGGTGGCGAGCACGTCGGGGAGGTTCAGGTCCACGAGGGCCGGGATGATGAAGGGAATCCGCCGGAAGACGGCCGTCCACGTCCCGCGCTGGAGATAGATGTTCCCGCGGAAGCGGGCCACGCCCGTGATGCCGTAGCCGATGTCCACCGCGTAGTTCAGCTGGAGCTTGTCCCGCTGGTACGGCGTCAGGATCGGGAGGACCATGTCCTCGATCTCCTTCGGCGTCAGGGGGTCGGTCTTCAACGGGACGAGCCGCCCGGACAGGCGGAGCAAGGGGGGGCGTCCGGGCTTCAGGTGAAGGTCGGACGCTTCCTTCTTCGTGACGAACTTCAGGAGCTCGATCAGGTCCATTGCGGCAGTGGCTTCACGGTAGCACCGGCCCGGGGCCGAATCAACGCCGCGGGGCCGCGGCGCGCGCCGCGAGGAACCTCTTCGCCGCCCGCGCTCCGCGGACCTCTCCGGCGGCGAGGGCGACGTCGAGATCGGCGAGGAGCGCTCCGAAACGTGGCCCCTCCTCGACGCCGAGGGCACGAAGTTCGGTCACGGCGTCCAGCGGCCGCCGGGGGCGGAGAAGGCGGGCGCGCCGCCGCGGATCTTCCGAGGCGGCGGCCAGGGCGTTCGCGAGGCGCGCCGGCCGACGCTCCGGAAGTGCCGAGAGAAAGAGCACGGATTCTTCGAAGTAAGGGGAGACGGACCGGAGCACTTCGACGATCTCGCGGCGACCGGGCGGCCCCGGGTGACGGAGACCGGCGGACCCCTCGGCGAGAGCGAGGAGGCGGGTCGCGAGCTGCTGCTCCCGCCTCGTGGCCTTCCATCTCCGGAGAATCTCCCCGACCCTCCGGGCGCCGAGAGGCGACAGAAGGAGAAGCCGCCCCACGGTGGCCGACGGACGTGACATCCGGGCGGCGAGGGCGATCCCGCGGCGCCGCTGGCGCGCCGGGGCGCCTTGCAGGAGGACCTGCAACGCGCCGCAGGCCTCCAGAGCTCTCAGCGCTCTCGCGGCGTCCGCCGGCGACACGGAGAAGATCCGGTCCAGCTCGTCGAGGCGCCGCTCGGCCGCGACCGTCTCGAGGCGCCGGGCCGCGCGGCGGAGCTCCGGAAGCGCTGCGGCGGAAATGCGGAAGCCGCGGAGCTCCGCGAGGAGCCGGGCGGCGCGCAGCACCCGGAGAGGGTCTTCGAGGAGGACGCCGGCGCGGGGAAGGGCGAGCCGCCGGCGCCGGAGGTCGCGGAGGGCCGGGGCCGGTGCGAGGAAGCGCCACGAGGGGAGCTCGAAAGACAGCGCGTTCACGGTGAAATCGCGGCGGTAGAGGTCACGCCCCACGTCGGCTTCGCGCTCCCAGACGTCCACGTCTCCGCGCGCAAGCGGGACGTGGAGGATCTGCCGGGGCGGCGTCCCGATGGCGACGGCCCTCGAGCCGAGCCGCCGGGCCAGGGCGTCGGCAAAGGGGGCCGCGCGCCCGGCGGGAAGGGCCAGGTCGAGGTCCCGGCGCTTGCCGGACGGCCGCCCGGGATCCAGCGCCGCGAGGAACGCGTCCCGAACGGCGCCCCCGGTCAGGAGGACCCGCTCGCACGACTCGCGGGCCGTCGCGAGGGCCGCGCGGACGTCCGCTCGCGCGCCCAGCCGGCGCCGCGCCGCCGCGACGAGCTCGCCGCTTCTCAGCGGACGCCGGCCGGCCACGCGACGATCTTCGTGTTGGCTCCGTCGGCGTCGGCCCGGGCCCAGAGCTCGGCGCCCATGGCGTCGGCGAGCCGGCGCGCCACGGCGAGCCCGAACTCGGCGCTCCCCCGGGCGGCGCCGATGTCGTCGAACAGCTCCTCGGCCCGGCCCGGCGGGAGGGCGGGCCCGACGTCCCGGATCCGGAGCACGACCTTTCCGTCCCGGTGTCCCGCGGTGACGGCGACGGCCTCGCCCTTCGGAGACGAACGGAGCGAGTGGTCGATCAGGGCGAAGAGAAGGCGCTCCACCCGCTCGCGATCGCCGCGAACCGGCGGCAGGTCTCCGGGAACGTCGATCGTCAGGCTGCAGCCGCGCCGGAAGGCCGCCGACGCGAGGTCGGCGCGAATCCCCTCGAGGACCTCCGAGAGAGGCACGTCCGCGAGCGCCGCGGCCGAGCGCGTCCGACCCGCCACGGCGGCGTCCAGGAGGTCCGCGATGAGGCGCTCGAGGCGCCGGAGGCTCTCGGCGGCGTTCTGGAGGAGGATCGCCGGCTGCTCGGGGATCCCGTCGGCGAGGTCCGAGAGGACGACCTCGAGGTGCGACTGGACGATGGCGAGAGGGGTCCGGAGCTCGTGGGCGGCGGCGGTCCAGAAGCGGGCGCGTGCGGCGTCGGCCTCGCGGAGCCGCCGCTGGACCGTGGCCAGCTCGCGGTTCGACTCGGCGACCTCCTTCTCCAGGACGAGCTCCCGGGCCCGGCGGGCGTGGTCGGGGCGGAGGTCGCGGAGCGTCAGGGCGGACCATCCGCTCTGGCTGTACGTCTCGTCGGAGGCCGGCAGCGACAGGACCTCGACCGGTACCGTCTCGCCGCTGGCCGCGGCGAGACGCGCCCGCCGGACGGTCACTTCCGACCCGGCGCTCTCCGAGAGCGGTCCGAATTCGTCCTCCGGGAGGGCGGGGCGGAGGAGCGTGCGGTAGTCGAGGCCGATCAGCTCGGCGGCCACCCGCTCGGTCAGGGCCAGGAAGGGCGGATTGGCGAGGAGGATCTCGCCCGAGGTTGCGACGAGGGCCGTCGGCTCCGGGATGCCGCGGAAGAGGAGCTCCACGGCCCGGAGCCGCTTGCGCTCCGCCTTCTCGCCGGTTCCGCGGGGCGCACGGAGGTCCCGGATCCCCTGCAGGAGGCGGACGGTCGCGCTGACGAGGGCAACGTCCGTCAGGCCGAACGCCGCGGTGTCGCGGACGGCGTGCAGATAAAGGGCGCTGCCGTCGCCCGGAAGCCGCTGACAGAGGAGCGAACGGACCGGAGCCCCGGCGATGTACGGGCTCGCGTCGCCCATCAGGGGGTCGCTCTCCACTTCCTCCACGAGGACGGCGCCGGAGCGCGCCGCCGCGGCGCGCAGCTCCGGATAGCGGGCGATCTCGACGCCCCGTCCCACGGCGGCCGCGCCGAGGCTGGAGGCGACGACGGAGGCCTGCGCCTCGCCCGGCTTCCACCGGAAGAGACTGACGCGGGACGCTTCGAGGAAACGGGCGAGATGACGGAGCGCGCGCTCGCTGAGATCCTCCTGGCGGTCGAGGACCTCTTCCCAGAGGGAGATGAGCGCGGTCAGCTGCGTCCGCGACAGGAGAAGTGCGGAGCCGGCGTTCCCGGCTCCGGCGCCGAGGGCCGCCGCCGCCTCCGCCCACCGGTCCGGGGGAAGGACCTCGACGGCGGACGGGCGGCTCGTCTCGCCCTCGGCGGCGAGGACGAAGACGGTCGGGGGCGTCCGGTTTCCCGGGAGGCGCGCGATGAGGCTTGCGGCGTCGGCGAGGCGTCCCGGCGGCACGACGAGAATCGCGTCGGGCCGCTCGCGGGCGGCGATCGCTGCGGCTTCGTCGAGGCCGCCGGCGACGAGCGTTTCGGCGCCCGCCTCGACGAGGGTCTCCCGGATTCCTGCCGGAATCTCCCCGTGAGGCGCGTACACGAGGAAGGGACGCATGTTGCCCTGTGCACACAAGGTAGCACAGCGCCCGCTATAATTTTTCGGTGAAGATCGACCGCGACCTCGTCGCGAAAGTCGCCCGTCTGGCCGCGCTCGAGCTCTCTGCCGCCGAGGAGACCGAGCTGTCGGGCCAGCTGACGCGCATCGTGGAGCACTTCGAGGCGCTCCGCGCCGTTCCCGAGGGTCTCCTCGCCGGAGCGCCGGAGGCGCCCGCCACGCCTCTCCGCGCCGACACGCCCGCGGACGGCTCCCCGGGCCGCCGGGTCGAATCGAACGCACCCGAGTTCGCGCACGGACACTTCGTCGTGCCGCGCGTGGTCTCGAGGGACTGAGGTTGTCGAGCTCCGTCGACGCCCTTCTCGACGGCCCGGTGTCGGACCTCGCGGCCGCCGTCCGCTCCGGGTCGGTCCGCGCCGCGGAGGTCGTCGAAGCGTCCCTCGGCCGCGTGCACGGCGCGTCGGACCGGCTCGGCGCGTTTCTTCACGTCGCCGGGGACGAGGCCCGGAAAGCCGCCGACGGCGTGGACCGCCGAGCGGCCGCCGGCGAGGCGTTGCCGCTGGCTGGCGTGCCGCTCGCGGTGAAGGACAACATCAACGTGGCGGGGCTCCCGTCGACGGCAGGCTCCCGGCTCCTCGCGGGATTCGTCGCGCCGGACGATGCGACCTGCGTCGCGCGCCTCGTCCACGCCGGCGCCGTCGTCGTCGCCAAGACGAACTGCGACGAGTTCGGCATGGGCTCCTCGAACGAGAACTCCGCCTTCCGGCCGGTGAAGAACCCGTGGGACCTTTCCCGCGTGCCGGGCGGCTCTTCCGGCGGTTCGGCGGCGTCCGTGGCGGCCGGGACCGTCCCGCTCGCCCTCGGCACCGACACGGGGGGCTCCGTGCGGCAGCCGGCGGCGCTGTGCGGACTGGCGGGGTGGAAGCCGACGTACGGCCGCGTCTCGCGTTACGGGCTCATCGCCTTCGCCTCGTCGTTCGACCAGGCGGGCGCCCTGGCCCGGACGGTGGCCGACGCGGCCCTCGCCTTCGCGCTGATGGCGGGAGGGGACGCGAGGGACTCCACCTCCCTCACGACGCCCGTGCCGGACGTCCTCGGGCGCCTCGGCCGGGAGATCGCGGGGACCCGGATCGGCCTCCTCGCCGAGGCGGACGCGCCGGAGGGGGGCCTTCACCCGGACGTCGCCGCCACGTTCGCGGCGACCGCGGCGGCGCTGATGAGCGCGGGCGCGATCGTTCGCCGCGTCTCGGTCCCTCGAGTGCCGATGGCGGTCCCGATCTACTACCTGACCGCGACGGCGGAGGCCTCCTCGAACCTCGCCCGATTCGACGGCGTTCGATACGGCGCGCGGCGCGACGGCGGGACGCTCTCGGAGCTCTACCGGACGACGCGCTCGGGCGGGTTCGGCCCGGAGGTGAAGCGACGGATCCTCCTCGGGACGTTCGCCCTTTCCTCGGGCTACCACGACGCCTACTACGGCCGGGCGCAGAAGGTCCGCGCGCTGCTCGCGCGCGACTTCGCGGCGGCGTTCGGTGAGGTCGATGCGATCCTCTGCCCGACCTCTCCCGAGCCCGCGTTCCCGCTCGGGGCGAAGACGGACGACCCCCTGTCGATGTACCTCGCCGACGTCTTCACGGTCCCGCCGAGCCTCGCGGGGCTTCCGGCCGTCTCGGTTCCGTCGGGCTTCTCGGCCGAAGGCCTGCCGGTCGGAATGCAGTTCGTCGGACCGGCCGACTCCGAGCCGCTCCTCTTCCGCCTGGCGCAGGCCGTCGAGGTTGCGGCGGGCGTTTCCGGGCGACGGCCTCCCGGTCCGGTCACTTGAGACGGGGGATCGTCGCCCTCGCCCTCGTCCTGGCCGCGACCGCCGCGACGGCCCCCGGCGCCCCCCCCGGCGGAGAGCGCCGGGTCGCCGTGTCGCCGGACTTCTCGGTCGTCCTCGCGAACGGGAAGATCTCGGTCGAAGCCCGGCCGCTCGAAGGCGAGACGCCGATGGAGTTCGCGGCCCGGCTCGTGGCGAGCCCGGCGACGGCCGGAGAGATCCTCGCCCTGCCGGGTCAGCCCTCGGTCAGGAGGGCGGTGGTGGTCCCGTACACGGCGCTCGCCGGCGAGGTCAAGCTGGCGGCGATCACGGCACTCTTCCCGGCGGACGTCCGGGCGACGGCCGGCTGGCTCCACATCGCGGTCGCGGAGGAGAACCTCGCGACGACGGCCGAGTGGTTCACGGGGCGGGCGGAGCTGGCGGGCGCGATCTCGAAGGAAAACGGCCTCACCTCGGACGTCA
Organism: uncultured Acidobacteriota bacterium; assembly: GCA_963801475.1. GTDB lineage: Bacteria > Acidobacteriota > Thermoanaerobaculia > UBA5066 > UBA5066 > DAOMFB01. The sequence continues at coordinate 1,207,230 of CAWDEX010000001.1, forward strand.
TCGGCCGTGGGACGACGGTCCGGATCCCGACCGAGTTGCTCCTCCGCCCGTTCCGGGACGCCGAGGCCCTCGACGAGACGGAGGCTCCGCAGCTCGCCTTCGGCGAGGACGAGAAGGGACGCTACGCGTTGTACCGGCTCCGCAAGAGGGAGGCGCTCTACTCGGCCGTCGTCGTCCGGTTCACGGGGCGCGTCCATGCGCCGGACGTCATCGAGCTGGCGGGGGCGATCGCGGCGCGGTCGGGCATCGAGGACGTGCGCTCCATTCCGGTCGGCTACCCGGTGAAGATCCCCCTCGACGTCCTTTCCGAGGAGTACCTTCCTCCCGACGACCCCCGGGCCCGGGAGCGCGCCCTCGAACGGGCCGAGACGGCACAGTTCGCACAGCCGCTGCCGGCGCAGGGGCTCGCGGGCGTCCGGATCGTCCTTGACGCCGGTCACGGCGGCCGGGACACCGGGACGATTCACGGTGGCCTCTGGGAGGCGACGTACGTCTACGACGTGGCGGTGCGTCTCCGAAGGCTCCTCCTCGAGCGGACGCAGGCCGACGTCGTCCTGACGACGAAGGACGAGAAGACCGGCTGGAAGGTCGTGGAGAAGGACCGCCTCACCTCACGAAAGTCGCAGGTGCTCCTGACCGACCCGCCGTACGACCTCGAGGATCCCGTCGTCGGCGTCAACCTCCGCTGGTACCTCGCCAACAGCCTCATGAAGCGCCCCGGGCCGGAGAAGAAGAAGATCCCGCCGGAGCGGACGGTCTTCGTCTCGCTCCACGCGGACTCGCTCCATCCGTCGCTCCGCGGCGCCATGGTCTACGTGCCGGGGGAGCGATTTCTCCGGGAGCGGTACGGGAAGCGGGGCGAGGCGTTCGCTTCCTACCGGGAGTGGCAGGAGCAGCCCGTCGTCTCGTTCAGCCGCCGCGACCGCGTCGCCTCTGAAGGAGCGTCGACGGCGCTCGCCGGGAAGATCGTCGCTTCGATGCGAAAGTACGGCCTGGCCGTCCACCCCTTCTCGCCGGTCCGGACGCACGTGATCCGCGCGGGACGCGAGTGGGTCCCCGCCGTCCTCCGCTACAACCGGATCCCGAACCGCGTTCTCGTCGAGATCGCGAACCTGGCCAACGAGGAGGATCGCGACCTTCTCGTCACGCGCCGGTTCCGGCAGGGCGTGGCCGAGGCGGTTGCGACCGGACTTCTGGAGTACTTCGGGGCGGACGGAAGCGCGGCGGTCGCGACGGCCGCCGTGGCCGTCTCCGGTCCCGACGACATCGCGGGTCCCTGGCCCGCGGCGAAGGCGCCTCCGGTGCGGGCGAAGGCCTCGGCTCCGACGAAGACGCCCCCGGCGCCGGCGAAGCTCTCGGCCCCGGCGAAAGCGCCGGCGGCGAAGGCCGCCGTGCCGAAGAAACCCCCGAGGAAGAAGGCGACGAAGAAGACGCCGACGCCGCCTCCGCGCTAGCGCCGGAGGAACTCGATCAGGCGGGCGTCCACCTCGGCCGGCCGCTCCTCGAGGACGAGGTGTCCCGCTCCCGGCACGACGAACCACCCGGCCCGCGGAAGCTCCGTCCGGAGCGGCGCCCCCTTCGCGAGGGGCACCCACGAGTCCTTGTCGCCCCAGACGATCAGGACGGGGATCCGGATCTCCGCGAGCGGGCGGGCGAGGACGCTCTTCGACGTGTCGCGTGCCATGCCGAGGAGCGCCAGCTCCCAGTCCTTCATCCGCCGCGGCGCCGCGTATCCCTCGATGACGTCCGCCGTCACGAGCGACGGGTCCCCGAATCCGGTGCGAAGGGTCCGACCGGATCCCGGAGGCGCAAGCTTCCGTCGAACGACGATCTGCGCCCAGCGGCGAACGGGGGGAAAACGGAGGAGCCAGCGCCCGGCTCCCGGCGCCTTCCCTTCGAAGAAGACCGGCGCCACGAAGACGACCTTCTCGACGACCTCGGGGTGACGCTCGACGACGTGGGCGACGATGTTCCCGCCGAGGCTGTGGCCGACGAGGGTCGCTCTCGCGATCCCCATCTCCTTCATGGCCGCGACCACGAATTCCGCCTGGGCCGGGTGCGAGTAGTCGGCCCCCCAGCTCTTGTCGGAGAGGCCGAATCCGCGCAGGTCGAACGTCGCGACGTGGAAGCCCGCCGCCGCGAGGGGCGCGACGTTCTTCCGGAACGAGAAGGTCGAGCCGCCGAATCCGTGGACGAGGACGACGGCCGGACCGTCCCGGGGTCCCGCCTCCACGACGAAGGTCCGCGTCCCGTCGATCGTCGCGAAGCGCCCTCCGGGGGACGCGAGCGTCTCGGCCGCGACCGGGGCGGGGCCGGGAAGCGGAACCAGGTACGGGACGACGCAGAAGGCCGCGAAGAGGCCGGCCAGAGAGAAGGCGGCGACCCGCAGGGCTTTCCGGAGGCGCAAAGGGAGAGGCACGGGGCGAGGAGTCTAGCGCCCGCCGGCGCCTCCCGACCGGCGGAAGCGAACCGCCGATTTCGTCAGGCCGAGGCCGGCGAGGACGACCCCGGCGGAAAGGAGCTTCTCGACGCCGAAGGCCTCGCCCGTCCAGAGCGCGGACGAGACCCCGGCCAGGACCGGGACGAGAAAGCCGAAGCTCGTCGTCTGCGCGACACCGAGCACCTGCAGGGCGAAGGTCCATAGCCGGAAGGCGAGAACGAGCGGCAGTACGGCCGAGAGAACGACGATGAGCCAGGTTCCGGCGCTGACGGCGCTGTAGTCCTGCCGCGCCATGGCGGGCGCGCAGTAGACGAGGAGCGGGACGCTCCCGCCGACGAACGTGGCGAATTGCGCCTGGAACGGCGTCAGCCGCCCCGGGAGGCGCGCGGCCACGACGGTGTAGACCGCCCACGTGGCCGCCGACAGGAGGCAGAGGACGTTTCCGGCCAGGCTCCCTCCTCCGGCGGACTGGCTGGTGGCGACGAAGAGGGCGACGCCGCCGTAGGCGACGGCGGAGCCGAGGGCCGACCGCGGGGTCCACCGTTCCTGCCCGAGGAGGACGACGAAGAGGAGCGAGAAGAGGGGGGAGGTCGCGTTGAGGAGCGCGGCGGCAAATCCGCTGGTTCCGGCCACGCCCCACGCGAAGAAGACCTGGTAGAGGCCGACGCCGGTGAGCGCGAGGAGCGCGGCGAGGCCGCGCTGTCCGCGTGCCGGCAGCACGGGACCGGGGCGCCACGCCGCCTCGGCCAGCAGCAGCGACGCGGCGAGGACGAACCGCCAGCCCGTGTAGGCGAGCGGGTGCATCTCGCGGAGGGCGATCTTCATGGCGGGGTAGTTCACGCCCCAGACGGCCACCGTCACGAGGGCGTAGGAGACGGCGAGGGCGCGGCGCGCCGCAGCGGGGGCCACGGGCCCACTTTAGCCGTCTCCTGCTATATTCCGCGGGCCTCCGCGGCGCCGGCCGGATCCGAGGATCCAGGCCCTCTCGGAGAGAGAACAAGATGCTCGAAGTCCAGAACCTCTCGAAGTCGTACTACGGAACGGCGGCCGTGGACGGCGTCAGCTTCCGCGTCGAGGACGGTGAGATCCTCGGCTTTCTGGGGCCGAACGGCGCCGGGAAGACGACGACGATGCGGATGATCACCGGCTTCCTTCCCCCGACGGCCGGGACGGTGACGCTCGCCGGCCTCGACGTCCTCGCCAGGCCGCTGGAGGCGAAGCGGCATCTCGGGTACCTCCCCGAGACGCTGGCCCTCTACCCGGAGATGCGCGTCCGCGAGTACGTGAGCTATCGCGCGCAGCTCTGCGGCGTCCCGGGGCGGGAGACGAAGGCCCGCGTCGACGAGGCGCTCGGCAAGTGCTTCGTGGACGACGTGGCCGACAAAGCCGATCGCCAACCTCTCCAAGGGGTATCGGCAGCGCGTGGGCCTGGCGGCCGCCCTTGTCCACAAACCGAGGGTGCTGGTCCTCGACGAGCCGACCGTGGGGCTCGACCCCCGTCAGATCGTGAAGGTCCGGGAGCTGATCCGCGACCTGAAGAAGGACCACACGATCCTCCTCTCGACCCACATCCTTCCCGAGGTCGAGCTCGTCTGCGACCGGATCCTGATCATCGACCGGGGGAAGATCGTGGCGCAGGGAACGTCCGAGACGCTCCGCCAGGAGATGTCGCAGCACCCCGGGCTGGTCGTGGCCCTGAAGGGCGAGATCTCCGAGGCCGACACGGCGCTCCACCAGATTCCCGGCGTCACCCACGCGGCGCGGATCGGGGCTGCGGGCGAGACGCGGGTTCTCATCGAGTCCTCGCACGGCCTGGACCTCAGGGAGGCCGTCTTCCGCGAGATCGTCGCGCGCGGCTGGACCCTCCTCGAACTGACGCCGCGCCAGGCGACGCTCGAGGACGTGTTCGTCCGGCTCGTCGCGAAGGAGGAGATGCCGCCCGAGGCCGACGCGGAAGCGCTCGCCCGGGAGCGCGCCACGACCGTCGAGGTCCCGAAGTTCACGGAGGACCCGCAGTGAAGGCCCTCGTCGCGATCGTCAAGCGTGAGTTCTTCTCGTACTTCGTCAGCCCGCTCGCCTACGTCATCCTGACGGCGTTCCTGCTCGTCAGCGGCACGGTGTTCGTCCTCCTGGTGAACGCGCTGAACGCTCCCGAGACGCCGTCCACCGCGATGATGTCGCTCTACTTCACGAACGTCTTCCAGTGGATCTTCCTGATGATCGTCTCCTCGGTCATCTCGATGCGACTCCTCTCCGAGGAACGGAAGTCCGGCTCGATCGAGAGCCTCCTGACGGCGCCGGTTTCCGAGGCGACGGTGGTGACGGGGAAGTTCATCGGGGCGTGGTGCTTCTTCCTGTTCCTCTTCCTCCCCACGCTGGTCTATCCGCTCCTCCTCTCGGGCGTCAGCCGGATCGATGCCGGTCCCGTCCTCTCGGGCTACCTCGGCATCGCCCTCATCGGCGCGCTGTTCCTCTCCGCGGGGACCTTCGCCTCGGCCCTGACGAAGAACCAGATCGTCGCGGCGATCGTCGCGTTCGCGATCGTCCTCGGGAGCTTCCTCCTCGGGATCTTCCGGGACGTCCTTCCCTCCACGAACCTCCGGGACGCCCTCTCGTACCTGAACATCCTCGATCACATGGACGACTTCTCGCGAGGCATCGTCGACACGCGGCGGCTCGTGTACGTCGGCTCGACGGTCACGTTCTTCCTCTTCCTCGCGACGCGCGCGCTCGAAGTGAACAAGGGGAAGTGAGATGAGCGGCTCGCGAAACGTCTACCGGGCCACCGTCGGGGCCGCCGTCGTCGTCGGCCTCGGCATCCTCGTCCTCGTGAACTACGTCGGGTCGCGCCGGTACGCCCGCTTCGACTGGACGCGTTCCGGCCTCTACACGCTCTCCCCCAAGACGCTCTCGGTCCTCAAGGACCTGAAGACGCCCGTCTCCGCCACGGTCTTCATGGTGGAGGGCTCGCCGCTCTTCCGGGAGACCCGCGAGGTCCTGAACCGCTACCAGGCGAAGACGGCGATGCTCTCCGTCGAGACGATCGACCCGATCCGCAACCGCGCCCGCGCCGAGGCTCTCGTGAAGGAGTACGGGATCCGGGGGGGCAGCGTCGTCTTCCGCGCCGGCGACCGGAAGAAGTATGTGACGGAGGACCAGCTGGCGGAGTTCGACTTCTCCCGCGCGCGGATGGGGGGCGAACCGACGATCAAGGCCTTCAAGGGAGAGCAGGAGTTCACCTCCGCGATCCTTTCCGTCACGCAGACGAAGGCGCCGAAGGTCCTGTTCACGGCCGGCCACGGCGAGCGTCCGTCCGACGGGCGCGGCCGCGAGGGATTCTTCACGCTGGCCGAGACGCTGCGCCGCGACAACTGCACGGTGGAGGACTGGACCAGCCTCGGGGCGACCGCGGTGCCCGAGGGGACCGACGCCATGGTCGTCGCCGGCCCCCGGACGGCGTTCACGGGGCCGGAGCGGGACGTGATCCGGAAGTACCTCGACGGCGGCGGACGGGCCCTCTTCTTCCTCGACGTGGAGTTCCTCCCGGGGGCGGGCCGCCAGATGTCGGACTTCGGCCTCGGGCCGCTCCTCTCGGACTTCGGGGTGAAGCTCGGGAACGACGTCGTCGTCGATCCGAAGAACGCGCTCCCGATGTTCGGCCCCGACACGCTCTTCGCACGTTCCTTCCGGCCCCACCCGATCACGAAGCTTCTGGAAGGCTCGGCCGTCGTCTTCCCGCTCGCCCGCTCGGTGAGCGCCGTCCCGAAGCCCCCCGCCGGCGTCACGGACACGGTCCTCCTCGAGACGTCGGCGGACGGCTGGGGGGAGACGGACCTGAAGAACCTCGAGGTGAAGGTCGCGAAGGACGACAAGGACGTGCCGGGCCCCGTCCCGCTGGCCGTCGCGGTCGAAGGGGCCCTGGCCCCGGAGACGGGTGAGCCGAAGGCCGACCCCGCGCGGAAGACGCGCTTCGTCGTCTTCGGGGACGCCGACTTCGCCTCGAACGGCGGCGTCGCGAACGCGGCGAACCTCTACCTCCTTTCCGGCGCGTCGAACTGGGTGATGGAGCGGGAGACGCTGCTGGCCATCCCGCCGCGCGCGACCGACCAGATGGCGGCGACGCTCAGCCGGGGGGAGATCGGCCGGATCGCGCTGGTCGTCCTCCTCGTGCTGCCGGCCTGCGCCATCGCCCTGGGCCTGGCGATCTGGGTCCGCCGGAGAAGCTGAGCCGCCGCGCATGTCGACGAAGAAGCTCCTGATCCTGACCGGCATCTTCTTCGCGCTGTTCGCGTTCGTCTTCTTCTTCGAGCGCCATCAGCCGACCTCCGACGAGCGCGCCGCAGCGAAGAAGCGGCTCCTCGACTTCAAGCCCGAGGACGTCACCGGGCTGGTCCTCGAACGACCGGACCTGCCGAAGGTCGACCTGAAGAAGGGAGCGGGCGGCCGCTGGACGATCGCCGCGGACCCGACGGGGCGAGCCGACGCCTTCGCGGCCGACGCCCTCGTGTCGGACCTCTCGCGGCTCGAGCTCGTCGGAGAGCCCCGGACTTCCTTCGATCCCAAGGAATACGGCCTCGACGCGCCGCGCGGCAAGGCGACTCTCGTCTTTTCGGACGGATCGAAGAAGACGGTCTCGTTCGGGAAGGAGATCCCGGGGACGGATGGAACGGCCGCGTCCGACGGGAGCCGGCTGGGGGCCGTCCGGGCGGCGCCCCTGGCGGCGCTCGCGAAGCCCGTGAACGAGTACCGCAGCAAGAAGCTGCTCGACACGCCCGTCTCCGAGATCTCGAAGCTGACGCTCGTGAAGGGGCCGAACCGTATCGTCGTCTCCCGCGCGGCCGGGGACGCGAAGAAGGCGCCGGGGCCCTGGCGGATCGAGAGCCCGGTCGCCGACCTCGCGAACGGGGCCTTCGTGGAGCGGCTCCTCGCCGATCTCTCGTCCGCCCAGATCTCGGACTACCCCTCCGTCTCCGCGACCGACCTCCCGCGAATCGGCCTCGCGCCGCCCGCGGTGGTCGTGACGCTGCAGAAAGGGGAGACCGTGGTCGCCACCTTCGCCCTGGGCGCCGCGAAGGCGGACGCCGTGGGAAAGATCTACGCCAAGGACGACGCCGTCGTCATCGTCGTGGACGACCGCGTCCAGGAGGAGGTCGGCAAGGAGCTCTCGGCGTTCCGGGAGACCCGCCTTCTCCCGCTCGACGTCTTCCGGGTGCGCCGTCTCCAGGTCGAGATCGGCGACGTCCGGGCGGGGGCCGAGCGGACGGAGGGTGAGTGGCGCTCCGGCGGCCGTTCCGTGGCGGCGTCGCTCGCCGAGAACTTCCTCGGAGTCCTCTCCCGGGCCGAGAGCCGGGCCTTCGTGGCGAAGAAGGACTACGGTACGCGGGGCATCGTAGCGGGCCCCAAGGTCGCGCCTCTGGCGTGGGTCGAGGTCCTCGAGGAGAACGACCCCACGCCGGACACCGTGAGGTTCTACGCGGCGGCCTCCGGCGGCGGGACGGCCCTCGTCGCCGCCGAAGTCTCCGGCCGGTCCGACGCCCTCCTTCTCGAGGCGGCGATCCTCGAGGACCTTCGCCGCGAAGCGGGCCGTCTTCGCGACGCCTCGAAGGAGACGCCGACCCCGCCGCCGGCCACGAAGCCGAAAGACGCCCCCAAGGAAGCCCCGAAAGCCGGTGCGTCGCCCGCGCCGGCCACGCCGGGGCCGAAGAAGGCCGCTACTTCTTCCTGATCGGGTCGGAGTGGGAGAGCCTGCTCGACCCGTCGACCGAACGGGTCCGCTGTGTCTTCTCCTGCTCGCCGGAGCCTTCCCGGGAGGCGACGGACCGGTCCCGCTCGGCCACCTTCCGTTCCAGAGCGGCGATACGCGCCTGACGCTCGACTTCGCGCTGTCCCTCCACGGCTTTCCCGACCTTCTTCTTCGTGTTCATAAAGGAGCCGGCCGCGAGGACGAGGCGGAGGTGAAGCTGGCCCGTGAACTTGGCCCCGTCGCCGGTGGCCCCGATGAACGAAGAGCCGCCGAGCTGCGCCTCGGAGAAGTCCGCGTGAGAGAGATTCGCGTTCTGGAAGCTCGTGCCGAGGAGCTTGGCCCCGACCAGCTGGCCGAAGCGGAAGTCGGCTTCGGAGAAGTCCGCGTCCTCGGCCTCGGCCCGCACCATGTTCGTCCCCGAGAAGTCGGCGCCGATCGCCGTCGCCCCGGTCAGGCGGGCCATCTTGAGGTTCGCTCGCCGGAAGGCGGCGCGGATGAGCTTCGCCCGGACGAGGACGCCTCCCTCGAGATTCGCCTCGGTCAGGTCGGCGTCCGTCAGGTCGGCCTCCGTGAAGTTGCAGCCGCGGAGGTTGGCGTTGAGTCCGAGGGCCTCGACGAGACGGGCCTGGGTGAAGTTCGGGGGCTTGGCCTTGGGGTTCGAGGGCGTGATCTTCGGCGTCCGGAAGTCGATCTTGTCGAGGATGGCCGCCGTGAAGTCGGCGTCCTCGAACTGGGCGCCGAGGAAGATGCACTGGCGGAAGTCGGCCCGCTGGGCGGAGAACTTCCGGAGGCTCGCGTCGGTGAAGTTGGCCCCGGCCGCCAGCGCCCGCTCGAAGTCCGCCTCGGAGAGGTCCGCCCCCGAAAAGTCGCATCGCTGGAGGTCGGAGCCCCGGAAGACGGCCCGGTTGAGGATGGCCTGCCGGAAGACCGTGCCGTTCAGCTTGGCGTCGCGGAAGAACGCCAGGCGGAGGTTCGCCTTCGTGAAGTTCCCTTCCTTGTAGACGACGCCGTCGAAGACGGACTGCTGGAGGTCGGCGCTCTCGAAGTTGCAGCGGTCGATGTGGGCGCCGCGGAAGTTGGCGTAGAGGAGGCGCCCGAACGAGAAGTTCGTCGCCGTGAAGTCGGTCCCCTCGAGCTTGGCGCCCGTCAGGTCGCAGGCCGACAGGTTCGCTTCCCTCACCGTCGCGCTCTTGAAAGAGCAGTTCCGGAGGGCCGCGCCGATGAGGGACATCCTGTCGAAGAGCTGGAAGTCGAGATCGCTCTCGGAGAGGTCGACCCGGTTCAGGCTGGAGCCCCGGAAGGACGTCCCCAGCAGGATGGCCCGGGTCATCACGGAGCCGTCGAGGTTCGAGCCCTCGACCTTGGACCGCGAGAAGTCGGCCGTCGAGAGATTCCGTCCCTGGAGATCGAGCTCGGACAGGACGGTGTCCGTGAAGTCGGGCGTGACGGCCGGATGCTCGGCGCGCCAGGCGTTCCAGTCGGCGGTTTTCAGCAGTTCGACGTGTTCGGGATTCGCCACGGGCGCGGAAGACTCCTTAGCTGGTAGATTCTAGACGATGACGGACGTCGCAATCCGCGGCCCGGAGAGGATCCGGCGCGCCCTTCTCGGCGGCTACCCGCTCGTCTACATCCAGTCGTGGGAGGAGGGCCGGGTGGAGCGCGCCGTGGCCGCCCTCTCCCAGAAGTTCTACGAGAAGCCGGTCCCCTTCTTCACGTGGACGTGCGTGGACGGGGTGACGGCGGGCACCGAGAGGTGGCCCGACACGGCCGACCCCCTCAAGGCCCTCGAGGCCATTCTCGCCTTCGCCGGCCCCGGGTTCTTCCTGATGAAGGACCTACCGGCGCAGCTCCTCGCGAGGACCGACGTGATCCGCCGCCTGCGCGACGTCTACCGCCAGCTCAAGGGGCGGGGGAAGTTCGTCGTCCTGACGTCCCCGCGCCTCCTGCTGCCGGAGGACCTGAAGAAGGAGATCCACGTCGTCGAGTACGAGCTGCCGGACGACAACGAGATCCTCTTCATTCTGACGGCCCTCGCCAAGCGCTACTTCGGAGACGCCGGCCTCCCGGAGGCGGAGGCGAAGCGCCTCGCCATGGCCCTGAAGGGGCTGACGTCGGACGAGATCGAACACACGGTCTCGAAGGTCTTCGGGCGCCGCCCGGTCTTCGACGAGCCCGCCTACTTCGAGATCCTGTCGGAGAAGGAACAGGCCTCGAAGAAGGAGGGCGTGCTGGAGTACGTCCCGCCCCGGATCACGATCGACGATATCGGCGGACTCGAGAACCTGAAGGAGTGGCTCCTCAAGCGGCGGAGCCTCTTCACGCGAGAGGCGGTCGACGCCGGGCTCCCGGTGCCCAAGGGGATCCTGATGATGGGAATGTCGGGATGCGGAAAATCCCTTTCGGTCAAGGCGATCTCCGCGCTCTGGAACCTCCCGCTCTTCCGCCTCGACATGAACCTCGTCTTCGGCACCGAGAACCCCGAGCAGACGTTCCACCGCGCGCTGAAGTCCGTGGAGGCCCTCGCGCCGGCCGTCCTGTGGATCGACGAGCTGGAGATGGCGATCACGGCGGGCCGCGAGGTGGGCTCGGGGGATGCGTCGCTCGGGCGCATCTTCTCCACGTTTCTGACCTGGATGCAGGAGAAGAACGCTCTCGTCTTCGTCGCCGCCACCGCCAACCGGATCCACCTCCTGCCGGCCGAGGTGATCCGGAAGGGGCGCTTCGACCAGGTCTTCTTCATCGACCTGCCGTCCGAGACGGAGCGGAAGGCCATCTTCGCGGTCCACCTGAAGAAGCGCGGCGTGAACCTGAACAAGTTCGACATCGTCTTCCTCGCGAAGGCGACGGTCGGGTTCAACGGGGCCGAGATCGAGTCGATCGTCCAGTCCGCCGCCGTGGACGCTTACAACGAGGGGGGGCGGACGATGACGGAGGACGACCTCTCCCGGATCATCAGCGCGGCCGTCCCGCTCTCGAAGACGATGGACGAGCAGCTCAAGGCGATCAAGAGCTGGGCCCACGACCGGGCGATGGCGGCCTCGAAGGCGTGACGGCGGCGGGGCGGAGCGGCCCGCGGATCCGCGCTTCGACCCGCAGCAGCACGCCGGCGAGGAAGATGGCCAGGCCCGCCGTCGCCCAGCCCGCCACGACGTCGATGGCGTAGTGGTAGCGGAGGTAGATCGTCGAGATCCAGTTCAGGAGGACGAGCGGCAGAAGGACGAAGAAGAGCCGCCGGCTCCGCCGGGCGCTGAAGAAGAGGACGATGGCGGAGATGCCGACGTGCAGGCTCGGGAAGACGTCGCGCGGGGCGCGGAGCGCCTCGAGCACGTTCGTCACCGGCTGGTAGACCTCGCCGGACATCGTCGTCGTGAAGAGCTCGGGAAAGGCGTGTTTGGGGCCCACGGCGGGCACGAGCATGTAGCCGATCTGCCCGATGATCCCCGCGAGGAGGACGGCGAGGAGGAACTGCCGGAAGACGATCCACTTCTTCCGGTAGAGGAGGTAGGCGAGGAACGGCGGCAGGACGAGGTGAAGGAAATAGGCCGCCGTCATGACGTCGGTCAGCGTCGGGCCCGCGAACCTCTGGAGGAGGACGGCGGGGGTCTCGCCGAGGAAGAAGCGGTCGATGCGCAGCAGCTCGGCGTCCCGGTCGTGCGGAAGGAGGGTGACCCAGACGGCGAGGCCGAAGGCTTCGTAGGTGAAGGAGAAGAACGCGAACGGGAACCAGTCGCGCAGGATCCGGAAGACGCCGCCCGCGGCTCCCGCGCCGGCCGATCCCTCGAGGCGGAACGCGAACCGGATCGCGGCGGCGAGGGCGATCAGCGCCGCCGGAGCCAGGATGAAGCAGATGTCCCAGAAGTTCAGCTCCAGCGTTTCGAGAGAGGTCCGAATCGAGGAGATCCCGACGAAGCCGACGAGACAGCCGAGGAAGCTCCCCGCCAGGACGTCCTCGACGCGGAGGTCACGGAAGGACAAGTTCGAACTCCTTGACGGGAGGGACCGTCCCGGCGGCGAGGTGCGTCTCCAGCGCGTCCACGATCGGATCGCGCGGCGAGGCCGGAGCGGCGCCCAACACATGGGTGAGGGCGGTCCGCGCCGACTCGGGCCCGGAGGATATGGCCAGAACGCGTACGAGCTGGTAGAGGGCCGGCCGGAAAGCCGGGTCCTTCGCGAGGGAGGCCGCGTACGCCTCGACGGCGGCCCGGACGTCGCCGCGCCGCTCGGCCAGGCGCCCCTCGAAATAGAGGGCCAGGTAGACGTAGCGGGGGTCGGGGTCCGTGGCCTCGCGGAGAGCGGCTTCGGCGGAAACGGTTTCTCCGAGATAGTAACGGGCGATGCCGAGGCTGATTCTCAGATTGGAGGCCTGCCGGACGCCCGGCGCGCTGGGGTCCGCGAGTCGTTCGAGGGCCAGGTCGCGAGAGGCCGCCCAGAGCCTCTGGCTCACGAGGAACCCCAGCCAGCGCGAGGTCCGCCACGCGCCGGGCGTCCCTCCGAGGCGCCGGTAGGATTCCATCCAGCGGAGCGCCCCCTCGGCATCGCGCCGCTCCATCGCGCGCTCCGTCTCGAAGAGCGCCAGGGAGCGGAGGGCGAAGGGGCCCTGTAGCAGGAGGCCGAGGACGAGGAGGCTCCCGAAGATGAGCCGGTTGGTCCGCTCGCCGGAGGCTGCCCGGTCGGCCACGAGGCGCGCGGCGACGAGAACCAGGGTCGTGATCAGCATCAGGGGCACGAGGCGGCTGACGGCGAGCGAGATGAGCTGGGTGTGCATCGCCGCCTCAGTTCCAGCGCGGGTCGGCGTCGCCCGGACGGAACGGAGCGAGGAGGTCGAGCCGCCGACGCATGGAGACGACGAGCTCCTCGGCCCACGCGTAACGGTCCTCGAGGCGGTCCATGGTCAGCAGGCGGTAGCCATCCTCCGCGTCGAGGCCGAGGCGCGTGAGAATCTCGTTCACGAGCCCCTCCTCCGAGAGGTCGTCCGGAAGTTCTTTCGCCTGCGGCCGGCCGACGGCGTCGGCCAGCTGCCCGACGTCCGCCACGAGGCGGAGGCGCCGCCCGGCCGCGGGCGCCGACGGCCGGTCCGGGAGCGGCTCGACGAAAAGGGGCGTCACCTCGGCGACGCGGTACGGCTTGTCCGAGGAGACCTCGCCCTCGATCCGGTAGCGGAAGAGCCCGCGCAGGAGGATGTTGGAGCGCCCGTCAGGGAGGGGCTCGTGCTCGACGACCTTCCCGGCGCAGCCCACGGGAAAGATCTCCGGGCGTCCGGCGGGATCCGGCACGCCTCCCGGTACCAGAAGCTGGATGCCGAGCACCCCCTCTCCCTCGAGGGCGTCCTGCAGCATCTCCCGGTAGCGCGGCTCGAAGACGTGGAGCGGCAGGGTCGTCTCCGGGAGCAGGACGACGCCGGGGAGCGGAAAAAGAGGGATGCGTCGCCGGCGGCTCACTTCGCCTCCGGCGCCGGCGCCGAGTGCGCGCGCGTCCACAACGTGAGGACGTGATGCGAGACGGCGTCGATCTCCTCCGGTGTGAGCCGGTCGCGGTAGGGCGGCATCGGGCTCCCCGGATCTCCGTCGGTGATCAGGCGACGGATGGATTCGAGGTCGCCGCCGTGCTTCCACCGGTCGTCGGTCAGGACGGTATACGGCCGTCCCCGGGCGAACCGCGTGTCGCCCCGCCCCTCCCGACCGTGGCAGGCCGCGCACTTGCGCACCCAGACCCGCTCACCCGGGTCCTTCGGGCCGCATCCGGCCGTCGCGAGGACGGCGCCGGCGACAGCGGCGGAGAGGAGCGAAGACCTTCGGTCCATCGGGAGGCGCATGGTATCTTCCCGCGCCATGGCGAACAAAGACGACAAGTACGAGGACAACGCGCCCGGCAAGTTCTACGTCGACACCCAGTGCATCGACTGCGACGTCTGCCGCGTGACGGCGCCGAACAACTTCAAGCGGAACGAGGAAAAGGGCTACTCCTTCGTCTCGAAACAGGCCGAGACCCCCGAAGAGGAGGCCCAATGCCAGGAAGCGATGGACTCGTGCCCGGTCGAAGCCATCGGGAACGACGGGGAGTGAGGTCCCGGACCGCTCAGCCCGGGACCGCGCGCCGCGCGTGATAGCTGGAACGGACCAGGGGTCCTGATTCGACGAAGAGAAAACCGAGCTTCTCCCCGGACCTCTTCAGGTCGGCGAACTCCTCCGGCGTGTAGTACCTCTCGACGGGAAGCCTCCGCTCGTGCGGCGGCAGGTACTGCCCGAGGGTGACGACGTCGGTCCCGTGCGCCCGGAGGTCGGCGAGCGTCCGCCGCAGCTCGTCAACCGTCTCGCCGAGCCCGACCATGAGGCCGGACTTCGTCCGCATCGACGGGGCCTCGCGGTCGCGGAAGGCCGCCGCCCGACCGAGCAGCTCGAGCGAGCGGGTGTAGACGGCGTCGGGGCGGACGCGCCGGTAGAGTCGTTCGACCGTCTCGACGTTGTGGTTCAGGACCTCGGGGCGCGCCGCGAGGACGATGGCGAGCGCCGCCTCGCTCCCGAGGAAGTCGGGGATCAGCACCTCTATGGTGACGCCGGGGACGAGGCTGCGGATCTCCCGGATCGTCGAGGCGAAGTGCGCGGCGCCGCCGTCCGGCAGGTCGTCCCGGTTCACGGAGGTGACGACGGCGTGCTTCACGTTCAGCGCGGCCACCGCCTCGGCGACGCGACGGGGCTCGCCGGGGTCGAGCGGCTTGCCGGCGCCCTGCGTGATGGCGCAGAAGCCGCAGCGGCGCGTGCAGACGTCTCCCATGAGCAGGAAGGTCGCCGTCCGCTCGCGGCCCCAGCACTCGAAGACGTTCGGGCACTCGGCCTCCTGGCAGACGGTGTTCAGGTCCTTCTGCCTCACGAGGGCCTGGACCTCCCGGTAGTCGTCGGTGTCGGCGATCCGGACCTTCAGCCACTCCGGGCGCGGCGTCACGCCGTAGACGGGACGGCCGGGATCGGGCCGGAAAGCGGGGAGCTTCGCGCTCACGAGGGGAGTTTAGCGGCGCAGCCGCTGCTGGCGTGGGGAGCCGGCGGACGCCATACTCGGGGCCGGAATGGTCGGGATCGACGACGACGGCGCCGTGCGGCGGCTCCGGGCGGCTGAGGAGGCCGCCCGGATCCTCAAGCCGTTCGGGGGGCCCGGGGCGAAGAAGGCTCAGGACGTGGTCGAGGCGCTCCGGAAGGGGGGCTCGATCGACGCCCGGTCCGTGAAGGCCGTCGAGGAGGCGCTTCTCGACGCGCTGATGGACACGAAGGTCAAGTCGAAGGTCACGCCGAAGAAGAGCGCCTTCCTCCACCTTCTCGTGACCGAGAAGCCGGCGAGGACCGAGATCCGCGCGGCCTACAAGGAGTTCGAGGCTTCCTTCTCCAGGGGCGACGTCGAGGGCTCGACGTCCTGACCCTCTCGGCCCGCTTCAGGGCGCCGGGACCCGGTCGAAGACCTCCGCGAAGCGGGCCACGAAGCGCGCCGCGACCTCGACGAGAGACGGTGCGGTCCGCGGCGAGAGGAGCTGCTCGAGCGACGTCACGCCGCCGTCCGTGATGCCGCACGGGACGATCAGGGCGAAGCGGGACAGGTCGGTCGAGACGTTCAGCGCGACGCCGTGCGTGGTGACCCACCTCGAGAGGTGGACGCCGATGGCGGCCAGCTTGTCGTTCCCGCTCCAGACCGAGGCCCAGCGCCCGGGGAGGGCGCTCCGCGAAGCCGGGACGCCGAAGTCGGCGGCGGCCCGGATCAGGACCTCCTCGAGGTCGTGCACGTAACGACGGACGTCGGTCCGGTCCGGGGCGAGGTCGAGGACGGGGTAGGCGACCAGCTGTCCGGCTCCGTGGTAGGTCAGCTTTCCGCCGCGGTCCGACGTCCGGAGGGCGACTCCCTTCGACGCGAGACAGGCCTCGGAGACGAGGAGGTCGCCGCGGCCGGCGTTCCGCCCGACCGTGATGACGTCTTCGTGCTCGAGGAGAAAGAGGGTCTCGCAGCCCCCCGCCTTGACCCGCGCGGCGGCCTCCCGCTGAAGTCGAAGGGCCGCGTCGTACGGGACGCGGCCCCCGGACAGGAGCGAGACGACGTTGACCGGGCGCGTCAGAGCGATTCCAGCTCGGTCCACCGCTCGTTCTCGAGCGTGTTCTTCACGATGCTCATGAAGGTGTCGCCCTCGGCCCCGTCGACGAGCCGGTGGTCGAAGGTGACGCCCATGTAGGCCATCGTCCGGACGGCGATCGTGTCGGAGCCGTCGGGCATCGTGACGACTTTCGGCCGCTTCTCGATGGCGCCCACGCCGAGGATGGCGACCTGGGGCTGGTTGATGACGGGAGAGGCGAACAGCGAGCCGAAGCCGCCGTGGTTCGTGATCGTGAACGTGCCGCCGGCCACCTCGTCGGGAGATAGCTTCTTCGTCCGCGCGCGGGATGCGAGGTCGTTCGCGGCGCGGGCCAGGCCGACGAGGGAGAGGTCGTCCGCACGCCGGATGACCGGGACGATGAGCCCCCAGTCGAGCGCCACGGCCATGCCGAGGTTGATCTCCCGGTGATAGACGATCTCGTCACCCGAGATCGAGGCGTTCAGTAGCGGCCGCGCCTTGAGAGCCGTGATCGCGGCGCGGAAGACGAACGGCATGTAGGTCAGCTTGGTTCCGTACTGGGCGGCGAACCGGTCTTTCACCCGGTCGCGGAGCCGGGCGATGGAGGTGAAGTCGATCTCGAAGACGGAGGTGACGTGGGCCGACGTGTGCTTCGACTCCACCATCCGTTCGGCGATCTTCCGGCGCATCGCCGACATCGGCTCCACGATGACGGCCGAACCCGAGAAGGTGACGAGGGGCGCCGCCGGCGCGGGCGCCGGCGCGGCGACGGCCACCGGGGCCGCGACGGCAATGGCCGCCGGAGCCGGGGAGGGCGCGGGAGGCGTCGGAGGCGCCGCCGGCGCGGTCACGGGAGGAGCGGGTTCCGGGCGCGGAGCGTCCCTGGCGACGACCTCGAGGATGTCGGCCTTCGTCACGCGGCCGGAGATGCCGGTGCCGGCAAGACCGGAGATGTCGAGGCCGTGCTCCTTCGCGATGGCCCGAACCACCGGCGAGGAGCGCCGCCGGAGAAGCTCCTCCTCGGTCTCGCCCGGCTGCGGCGGGGCCGGGGCCGGGACGGCCGCGGTTGCCGGAGCCGCAGGCGGGGGAGCGGGAGCGGGCGCGGGCGGGGCCGTGGGCTTCTGCGCGGGGGCCGGAGCAGCCGCGGCGGCCGGGATGGCCGGCGTCGTGGCGGCCGGGATGGCCGGCGTCGTGGCGGCTTCGCCGGCCTCTCCGAGGACGCCGACGACGGTGTTGATCGGGACCGTCTTTCCTTCCTCGACGAGGACCTCGAGGAGAACGCCCGCCGACGGAGCCGGAATCTCGGCGTCGACCTTGTCGGTGGAGATCTCGAAGAGCGGCTCGTCGCGCTTCACGGTTTCGCCCGGCTTCTTCAGCCACTTCGTGAGCGTTCCCTCGGCGATCGACTCGCCCATCTGCGGCATGATGACGTTGGTCGGCATGGGACCTCTCTAGTAGGCGGCCACCTGCCGGGCCGCGGCGATGAGTGTACGGGTGTTCGGGAGAAACGCCTCTTCCAGGGGCGGGGAGAAGGGGACCGGCGTGTCGGGGGCCGTGACGCGGACGACGGGGGCGTCCAGGCGCGCGAACGCCTTCTCGGCCAGCAGCGCCGCGACCTCGGCCCCGATTCCCCCGGTTCGCGTGTCCTCGTGGAGGACGAGGCACCTCGACGTGCGGCCGACCGATGCGAGGACGGCCTCCTCGTCCAGGGGAACGAGCGTGCGGAGGTCGAGAACCTCGGCTTCGACTCCCTCCGCGGAGAGCGTCGCCGCCGCCTCGAGCGCCGTCCACATCATGGCGCCGTAGGTCACGATCGTCAGGTCGCGTCCGGTCCGGCGGATCGCGGCCTTCCCGATCGGGACGATCCCGTCCCCGGTCGGCAACCTGTCGCGAACCCGCCGGTAGAGGAACTTGTGCTCGAGGAAGACGACCGGGTCCTCGTCCCGGATCGCGGCCAGGAGGAGCCCGCGGGCGTCGTGGGCGGTGGACGGGAAGACCACCTTGAGACCGGGCGCGTGGGCGAGCCAGGCCTCCGGAGTCTGCGAGTGGAACGGTCCCCCGTGAACTCCGGCTCCGCAGGGCCCCCGCAGGACCATCGGGACGCCGAGTCCGGTCCGGTAGCGGTACTTTGCGGCGAAGTTCACGAGAAGGTCGAAGCCGCGCGAGACGAAGTCCATG
The DNA here is from genome assembly GCA_963801475.1 of uncultured Acidobacteriota bacterium. Classification (GTDB taxonomy): domain Bacteria; phylum Acidobacteriota; class Thermoanaerobaculia; order UBA5066; family UBA5066; genus DAOMFB01. The sequence continues at coordinate 1,225,677 of CAWDEX010000001.1, forward strand.
AACTGCATCTCGGCGACGGGGCGCAGCCCGCGCAGTGCCGCGCCGATCGCGCCGCCGACGACCGCCTCCTCGGAGATCGGCGTGTCGATGACGCGCCGGCTTCCGAAGCGCTCGAGGAGCCCCTCGGTCGCCCGGAAGGCGCCGCCGTACGCTCCGACGTCCTCCCCGATCACGAGGACCCGCTCGTCCCGCGCCATCTCCTCGTGGAGCGCCTGCCGGACCGCCTCGACGAACAGCGTCACCGGACCGTCCGCCCCGGGCGCGTCGAGCGTCAGGGTGGACCCCTCCTTTGCCCGCGGGTCGGCCATCAGGCGCCTCCCGCGAAGACGCCTCGAAGAGCCTCGGCCGGGTCGGGGAGCGGCGAGGCCTCGGCCCATGCGAGGTCCGCGTCGAGGCCGGCGAGAATCTCCTCGCGGACGGCGAGCCGGCCGCCCTCGCCGAGGATTCCAGCGGTCTCGAGAAGGCGCTCGAAGCGGCCGATGGGATCGCGCTGGCGCCACGCCGCCAGCTCCTCCTTCGGGACGTAGCTCTGCGCGTCGTGCTCGGCGTGCCCCTTCATCCGGTAGGTCCGGCACTCGAGGAGCGTCGGCCCTTCGCCGGCGCGGGCGCGTTCGACGGCCCGCCGGGCCGCCGCGTGGACCTCGAGGACGTCGTTCCCGTCCACCGTCTCGGCGGCGATGCCGTAGCCGGGCGCCTTGTCGGAGAGCGTCCGGGCGGCGCACTGCTTCTCGAACGGCGTCGAGTAGGCCCAGTTGTTGAACTCTACGACGAGGACGAGCGGCAGCTTCTGCACGGCGGCGAAGTTGAGCCCTTCGTGGAAGGCGCCGACCGACGTGGCGCCGTCCCCGACGTAGGTCATGCCGACGGTCGAGAGCCCCCGGATCCGGTCGGCGAGGAGCATCCCCGACATCACGGGGATCATGGTGGAGAGCATCGCGGTTCCGGCGTAGAGGCCCCGGTCGGGGAGGCAGAAGTTGAGGTGGGCTTCCTTGCCACGGGAGGGCGAGGCCGCGCTCCCGAGATACTGCGCGAAGACGTGCCGGGGCGTCGCCCCGCGGACGAGGACCGAGCCGAGGTTGCGGATCAGGGGCGACAGGAGGTCTCCCTCCTCGAGGGCGTACGCCGTCCCGACCGACGTCGCCTCCTGGCCCAGGGAGCGGTAGAGCCCGCCGACGATCTTCCCCTGGCGGTAGAGGTTCACGAGGCGCTCCTCCAGCAGCCGGTTCAGGAGCAGCAGCCGGTAGAGGTCGAGGAGGCGCTCCGGGGGAAGAGGCGTCATCGTCGGGCGGGCCCGCGAAGGCGGGAGGGGGATTATGGACCGAGGCGCGCTCCGCTTGACACCGGTGGGGCTTCTCCCTAGGCTTCGGCGCCAATGATTCCGGCCCTCGCCGCCCGAAAGCTGAAGACGACCCGAAAGACCGAGCCGCCGGCGGGCGGGAGAGAGGTCCTCTAGCAGGCACAGGTCAGGAGAGGCAACCGATTCGACCGAGCCCGCCGGTTCCGGCGGGCTTTTCTGTTTTCTGAAAGGATTGGCTCATGGCGACATCGAAGGAAACACCCGGCGCCCGCATTCCGGTGGCAGTGCTCGGCGCGACCGGCGCCGTCGGGCAACGCCTCGTCTCGCTTCTGGAAGGGCACCCCCAGTTCGTCCTCGCCGAGGTGGCCGCCTCGGAGCGGTCGGCGGGGAAGAGCTACCTCGAGGCGACGCGCTGGATCCTCCCGGGCGACGTGCCCGCCGGAGCGCGCGGCCTCGTCGTGAAGCCGGTGGACGCGGACTTCACGTCGTCCGTCCTCCTCTCGGGCCTCGACGCGGCGGTCGCGGACACGATCGAGCCGCTGCAGGCCGGGAAAGGGCGGCTCGTCGTCTCGAACACGCGCTCGTTCCGGATGCGTCCGGACGTGCCGCTCGTCATCCCGGAGGTGAACGCCGACCACCTCGCCCTCCTCGACGGACAGCCGTGGCGGGCCTCCGGGGGCGGCATCGTGACGAACCCGAACTGCGTCGGTCGTCGGCCTCGCGATGGCGCTCGCGCCGCTCCACCGGACGTTCGGCGTCGAGGCGGTCTGCGTCACGACGCTGCAGGCGCTCTCGGGCGCGGGCTACCCGGGCGTTCCCTCGCTCGACGCGGAGGGGAACGTCATCCCCTTCATCGACGGCGAAGAGGAGAAAGTCGAGCGCGAGCCGAAGAAGATCCTCGGCCGCCTCGAGGGGGGGCACGTCGTCGACGCGGAGTTCCCGATCTCGGTCTCCGTGAACCGCGTCCCGGTCCGCGACGGGCACACGGAGTCGGTCTTCGTGAAGCTGAAGTCGAAGGCGTCCCTCGCCGACGTGAAACAGGCCCTCGAGAGCTTCACGGGCGAGCCGCAGCGCCTCTCTCTCGCCTCGGCCCCGGTGCGTCCCGTCGTCGTCCGCGAGGAGCGGGACCGGCCGCAGCCGGCGCGCGACGTCGAGGCGGGAGCCGGGATGACCGTCACGGTCGGGCGGCTCCGCCCGGACCCGGTGTACGACGTCCGCTTCACCCTCCTCGTCCACAACACCGTCCGGGGCGCCGCCGGGGCGGCGCTCCTGAATGCCGAGCTTCTCGCGGCGACGGGCCGCCTCGCCGTCACGGCCTCCCGATGATCGTCCTGAAGTTCGGCGGCACCTCGGTCGGCGACGGCGAGCGGATCGGCCGGGTCGCGGACCTCGTCGCGTCGCGTCGCGGCGAAGGGCCGCTGGCCGTCGTGTCCGCCGTCGGGGGCGTCACCGATCTTCTCGTCTCGCTGTCGAGGTCTTCGAAGGCGAAGGACCGGGCGGCGGCCGATGCGGCGGTCGAGGAGATTTCCGCGCGGCACCGCCGGGCGCTCGCGGCGCTCGCTCTGCCGGCGGACGAGGAGCAGGCGTGCGGCGCGGCCCTCGAGCGCGAGCTCGCGCGCCTTCGGGAGCTCTCTCTCGGCATCTCGCTCCTCGGGGAGGTCTCTCCCCGGACGTCGGACGCTCTCCTGAGCACGGGAGAGCTGATCTCGTCGCGTCTCGTCACGGCGGCCCTCCGGGCCCGTGGCGTGCCGGCCGTCTGGATCGACCCCCGCAGGCTGGTCGCAACGGACTCGACGTTCGGCGGCGCGATCCCCGACGAGGCGGAGACGGGCCGGCGCGTCGCCGGGGCGGTCCTTCCCGAGCTCTCCGCGGGAAAGGTCGTCGTGACGGGCGGATTCGTCGGGGAGGCGCCCGACGGCTCGACGACGACTCTCGGGCGGGGCGGGTCGGACTACTCGGCGGCGCTCCTCGGCGCGGCGCTCTCCGACGCGGGGGCGGCGGTCCCGGTCATCGAGATCTGGACTGACGTGGATGGGATCCTCACGGCCGACCCGCGGATCGTCCCGGCGGCGCGGCTCGTCCCCGAGGTCGGCTACGCCGAGGCGGCCGAGCTGGCCTTCTTCGGCGCCAAGGTGCTTCACCCGGCCACCATCCGCCCCGCCGTCGCTCGCGGGATCCCGGTGGCCGTCCGAAACACCTTCCGCCCGCAGGTGACCGGGACGGTCGTCACGGCCGATGCGCCCGGGCACGGCGTCCGCGCCGTCGCGATGCGGAAGGGAGTCGCGGCCCTGTTCGTCGGGAGCCCGCGGATGCTCCTGGCCCACGGCTACGCGGCTCGCGTCTTCTCCGTCTTCGAGAAGCACCGCGTCCCGGTCGACGTCATCGCGACGAGCGAGGTCTCCATCTCGATCACGGTCGACGAGAAGGCGCCGCTCGATGCGCTCGCCGAGAGCCTTTCGGAGTTCGCCGAGGTCTCGATCCTCCGGAACCTCGCGGTCGTCTCCGTCGTCGGGAAGGGCCTCCGGACGACGCCGGGGGTGGCGGCACGGGTCTTCGCGGCGCTCCGGGACGTCAACGTCGTCCTGATCTCGCAGGGGGCCTCCGAGACGAACATCACGTTCGTCGTGGACGCGGCGGACGCCCCCGAGGCCGTTCGCCGCCTCCACCGCGACTTCTTCGAGGGAGGCGCGGCATGAGGGCGCTGCTCGTCGGCTACGGAAAGATGGGGAAGGCGCTGGAGGCGGCACTCGTGGCGAGGGACCACGCCATCGCAGGAAGGATCGACGAGGGGGACCGGTCGGAGGACTTCCTGAAGGGGGACCGACCGGGGGGCCCCCTGGAAGGGGAATCGATCGGATCGCGAGGCTCGTCCGTTTCCGGAGCAGCGACCGCGGCTCGAAAGGGGCGTCGCGGGAACTTCCCTTCGAAGAATCCGGCGGCCGTGGATGTTGCGTTCGAGTTCACGACTCCTGCTTCAGCCGAAGGTCTGGTGGTCTTCCTGCTTTCCAGGAGAATCCCCGTGGTCTCCGGCACGACCGGGTGGGACATCGCGCCCGCGGTCCAGGTAGCGCGGGAGCGAAACGTCCCGTTTCTCCATTCTCCGAATTTCTCGATCGGCGTGGCGGTGATGAGGCGGCTCGCAGCCCAGGCGGCGGCGCTCCTTTCCCCCTTTTCGTCGTTCGAGCCGGGGATCCTCGAGCGGCATCACGCCGCCAAGAAGGACGCGCCGTCGGGGACGGCGAAGCTGCTGGCGTCGGCGCTCGACGCGGCCCGGCGGAGCGCCCCGGTGCCGGTCGTCGCCCTGCGCCAGGGGGGACAGCCGGGGGAGCACATCCTCTTCTTCGAAGGGGAATCGGAGTGCCTCGAGCTCGTTCACCGGGCGCGGTCGCGCGCGATCTTCGCGGCGGGGGCCGTGGCCGCCGCCGAGTGGCTGCTGGCCTCGGGCCGCCCCGGCCCCGTCTCGTTCGACGAATTCCTGGACGCCGTCTCCCGAGAAAGGACCTCCCGATGATCACTCCGACGTCGCGCCCGGCCCGTCTGTCCGGGCTCTACACCGCGCTGATCACGCCGTTCACCGATGCGGGCGAGGTGGACGAGTTCGCTCTCCGGCGTCTCGTCCGCCGGCAGATCGAGGGGGGTGTCGCCGGCCTCGTTCCGTGCGGGACCACGGGCGAGGCCGTCACGCTCGACCCGGACGAGCACGAAAGGGTCGTGGCGGTCGTGGCCGAGGAGGCTCGCCGCGCCCCGCGGCCCGTCCGGGTGATCGCCGGGTGCGGCTCGAACGACACCCGGAAGGCGCAGAAGCTCGCGAAGCGATGCGGCAAGGCCGGCGCGGACGGCCTGCTCGTGGTGACTCCCTACTACAACAAGCCGACGCCGAACGGGCTGATCGCGCACTTCAGGGCGGTCGCCGATGCGGGGGAGCTCGCGGTGGTCCTCTACAACGTACCGGGTCGGACGGGAGTGAACATGATGCCGGAGACCGTCCTCGCGCTCGCCGAGGACCCGCGCATCGTCGCCGTCAAGGAGGCCTCCCTGAGCCTCGACCAGGCCTGCGAGATCCTCCGCTCGCGCCCGCCCGGCTTCTCCGTCCTCTCGGGCGAGGACTCGCTCGCCCTGCCGATGATCGCGTGCGGCGGGGACGGACTTATCGCGGTCGTCTCGAACGAGGCGCCGCGAAGCACGGCGGAGCTGGTCGCGGCCGCTCTCGCCGGGGACCGCGACCGGGCGGCCTTCCTGCAGGCGCAGCTCTTCCCCCTCATGCGCGCGAACTTCCGCGAGTCGAACCCGATCCCGGTCAAGTGGGCGATGCAGCGCCTGGGCGTCTGCGGCGGGGCGCTCCGGCTTCCCCTCGTCCCGCTGTCCGCCACGCATCACGCAGCGATCGAGAGCGCGCTCCGGGCCGCGGGGCTCCTCGCGGCGGACGGAACGCCGGTGGAGGGTGCGCTGTGACGCGGGACGAAGTGCTCGCGCTGCTAGACGCCCTCGAGCGGGGCGAGGTCCGGGCGGCGGCGCCGGACGCCTCCGGCCGCTGGGTGCCGAACCGGGCCGTGAAGGAGGGAATCCTCGCGGCCTTCCGCCTCGGGACCGACGTGGAGCTGATCGCGGGGCCGCTCTCCTTCCGGGACCGGGACACCCTTCCGCCGCGCCGGCCGCTCCCGGCCGGCGTCCGCGTCGTCCCGGGCGGAACCGCCATCCGCCGCGGGGCGTTCGTGGCGAAAGGGGTCGTCGTCATGCCTCCCGCCTACATCAACGTGGGCGCGTACGTCGACGAGGGATCGATGATCGACAGTCACGCCCTCGTCGGCTCCTGCGCGCAGATCGGGAAGCGCGTCCACCTGTCGGCGGCGGCGCAGGTCGGGGGCGTTCTCGAGCCGGTCGGCGCCGTGCCCGTCGTGATCGAGGACGACGTCTTCGTCGGCGGAGGCGTCGGAATCTACGAGGGGGTCTGCGTGCGGCGACGGGCCGTCCTCGCGTCCGGCGTCGTCCTGACCGGCTCGACGGCCGTCTTCGACCTCGTGAAGGAGCGCGAGCTCCGGTCGGCGGCCGGGATTCCGCTCGAGATCCCCGAGGGCGCCGTCGTCGTCCCCGGCACGCGGCCGGCGCCGGGAGGCTGGTCGAAACAGAAGGGGCTGTCGCTCTCGGCTCCGGTCATCGTGAAGTACCGCGACGAGAAGACGGACGCCAAGACGACGCTGGAAAGCGCCCTGAGGTGAGGGAAGGATGACGGGGCGTTGAACGAGGCCGTTCTACGAAGGGCTGCGGCGCGGTTCGGGACGCCGTTCTATCTCTACGACTTCGACGTCATCGAGCGCCAGGTCGCGGCCTTGAGGCGCGCCCTCGGCCCGCGCTTCGAGATCGCCTATGCCATCAAGGCGAACCCGGCCCTCGCGGTTCTCCTCGTCCTGCGCCGATTCGGCCTCTCCGCGGACGTCGCGTCGAGGGGAGAGCTCCTCGCGGCGCGGCGTGCCGGCTTCGATCCCTCGAAGGTCCTCTCGACCGGTCCGGCGAAAAGCGATGCCGACCTCGAGGCGCTCGTGCGCGGGGGAGTGTCGATCATTCACGCCGAAGGGGAATGGGAGCTGGACGCGCTGGAGAGGCTCGGCGCAAGGCTCCGCCGGCGGATTCCGGTCGGCCTTCGTCTGAATCCGCCCTGGGGAATCGCCGAGAAGCGGGTCATCATCGGGGGGCCGGGCGCCAAGAAGTTCGGGTTCGACCTTCGGAGCGCGGAGAGCTTCCTTCGAAGAAGAAACCGCTTCCCCCACCTCGACGTGGCCGGCTTCCAGGTCTTCAACGCCTCAAATGTCCTCGACGCGCGTCTCTTCGTCGAAAACACGGCGCGCGTCCTCTCTCTGGCACTCTCGATTTCGAGAAAGTTCTCGGTCCCCCTCCGGTCGGTCGACTTCGGCGGTGGCTTCGGCGTTCCCTATGCCGACGGCGAGAAACCGCTCGACCTCGGGATTCTCCGAAAGGGACTGCAGGCGATCGCCCGGCGGGCGGAGGAGGAGCCTCTCCTCCGGAAGGCGCGGCTGGTCTTCGAGCCGGGACGGTTCCTCGTCGCCGAGAGCGGCACGTACGTCGCGAAGGTCCTCGGAACGAAACGGAGCCGGGGCGTGGACTACGTTCTCGTCGACGGCGGCATCCACCACTTCCTCCGGCCGGTCCTCTTCGGGACGCCGCACCGCGTGCGCCTCGTGCGGGGGACCGGACATTCGGGTCGTTCTTCTCCCTCGAAGAGGCCGCTGGCTGTCGCGGGCCCGCTCTGCACGAGCCTCGACGTCCTGCACCCGGGCGCGCGGCTGCCCATTCCGACCCGGGGCGATCTCCTCGCCTTCGAGAACGCGGGGGCGTACGGGTACACCGAGTCGATGCCGCTCTTCCTGTCGCACGAATGGCCGGCCGAGGTGGGGCTCCGGAAGGGCCGCCTCGAAACGCTGCGCCGGTCCCCGTCCGTCCGGACGCTCCTGGGGCTGCAGAGAACGCCGTTCGGTTCCCGGCGATAATCGCCGCGAGGAGGGTTTCTCGAATGAGGAGAACGGCTCTGGCCCTGGGTCTCCTTCTCTCCCTGTCCGCCGGCGCGGCGCAGGCCGACTTCGCGAAGCTGAAGAAGGCCTGGTTCGTCGGGACGAAGCCCGGAACGTACGCGACGTGGGAGCAGACGACGACCGATCCGAAGGGGAAGACTTCCGTCGTGGAGATGACGATGGCCCGCCTCGAGAACGAGGGGGAGATGGTCTGGCTCGAGTTCCGCACGGTTCCGAAGGCGGGCTCGAAGCAGAAGGCGTCGACGATGCGCTACCTCCTGAACCCGCAGTTCGACCCCGAGAAGAATCCGCTCGATTTCGTGAAGCACATCGAGCGCGTCATCGTGCAGGAAGACGGCAAGGAGGCGGCGGAGATGCCGTGGGACATGGTCCGCCCGATGATGGGGAGCGTCCTCGGCATGGTGGACTTCGGGAGCGACGTCGTCGAGAAGGGGCCGGAGACCGTGGACGGGAAGGCCTGCGAGCGATTCTCGATGAGCGGCCGGTACCAGATGAAGATCCTCTTCTTCGAGATGAAGGGGACGTACGAGTCGGAGATCTGGCTGTCGGACTCCGTCCCCTTCGGCCGCGTGAAGGAGACGGACGTCCTGAAGGACGACAAAGGGAACGTCACGAGGACGGAGTGGAAGCTCGTCGGCTCGGGCTCCGGGTACACGACGAAGATCACCGGCCCGGTCAGGAAGAGCGAGCCGATGCCGAAGCTCCCGTTCGGAAACTGACGTGGGGCTCCTGGCGTCCGATCTGAGAAACGGTCTCTGACGGAGCGGGGCGGGTCGCATAGAATCTCCGACATGAGTGTCAAGGAACCCGGGAGCCCGGCGCTCCCGTTGACGGCCGGGCAGGAGAGGATCCGGAAGGCCAAGGAGGCGTGGCGCGCGAAGGCCGCCGCTGCCTTCGCGAAGACTCCCGCCTGGAAGAGGGACTTCACGACGATCTCCTCGGCCGAGGTCAACCCGCTGGCCACCCCGGACGATCTCCCGGGCTTCGACTACGAGCGGGACCTCGGCTGGCCGGGGGAGTTCCCTTACACGCGCGGCGTCCAGCCGACGATGTACCGGGGCCGTCCGTGGACGATCCGCCAGTTCGCGGGGTTCGGCTCGGCCCGGGATACGAACGAGCGATTCAAGGCGCTCCTCGGCCACGGGCAGACCGGCCTCTCGACGGCGTTCCACCTCCCGACGCTCTACGGATACGACTCGGACCACCCGATGTCGGCCGGCGAGGTGGGGAAGTGCGGCGTGGCGATCGACACCCTGCGCGACTTCGAGGTCCTGTTCGACGGGATCGACCTCGGGGCGGTCACGACGTCGATGACGATCAACTCGACGGCCCCCATCGCCCTCGCGATGTACCTGGCCGTCGCGGAGAAGCAGGGAACCGCCTGGGCGAAGGTCGGCGGGACGCTTCAGAACGACATCCTGAAGGAGTACATCGCCCAGAAGGAGTACATCTTCCCGCCGCGACCCTCGATGCGGCTCATCACGGACCAGTTCTCGTTCTGTGCCCGGCACGTCCCGAAATGGAACACCGTCTCCGTCTCCGGCTACCACATCCGCGAAGCGGGGGCGACGGCGCTGCAGGAGCTGGCCTTCACCCTCCGCGACGGGATGGAGTACGTGAAGTACGGGATCGACGCCGGACTCGATGTGGACGAGTTCGCGCCGAGGCTCTCCTTCTTCTTCAACGCGCACAACGACTTCTTCGAGGAAGTCGCGAAGTACCGGGCGGCCCGCCGGATCTGGGCCCGGGTGATGCGCGACCGCTACGGGGCCAGGAAGGCCGAGAGCTGGAAGCTCCGCTTCCACACCCAGACCGCCGGGGTCTCGCTCACGGCGCAGCAGCCTTACATCAACGTGGCGCGCGTGGCGGTCCAGGCGCTCGCCGCCGTTCTCGGCGGCACGCAGTCGCTCCACACGAACGCCCTGGACGAGACGCTCGCGCTGCCGACGGAGTTCGCCGCGAAGATCGCCGTCCGGACACAGCAGATCGTCCTCCACGAGACGGGCGTCGCGAACTCGATCGACCCGCTCGGCGGCGCCTACTTCGTCGAGGAGCTGACGAACCGGATGGAGGCAGGGGCCGTCGACTATTTCCGGCGGATCGACGCCTTCGGCGGAATGGTCGAGGCCATCGAGGCCGGCTTCCCCCAGCGGGAGATCATGGACGCCGCCTACCGGTTCCAGCGCGCCGTCGACGCCCGAGAGAAGGTGATGGTCGGGGTCAACGGTTTCACCGAGGAGGTGCCCGGAGACACCGTTCCGATTCTCACGATCTCGGAGGAGACGGCCGCGGAGCAGATCCGGGGGCTGAACGAGGTGCGCCGGATGCGCGATGCCCGGACGGCGCTGCAGAAGCTCTCGGACCTGAAGGTGGCGTGCCGTGGCGGTGAGAACGTGATGCCGCCGCTCGTCGAGGCGGTCAAGGCCTACGCGACGGTCGGCGAGATGTCGGACGTCATGCGTGAGGTCTTCGCGGTCTACGAAGAGCCGGCTGTCTTCTGAGAACACGCTGACGCTTCGCATCGCGTTGGGGGTCCGGGGAACGACGGGGTTGGGGCCCCGTCGTTCGAAGCCAGGCCCTCGGAAAGCGCCGGCTGTTTTCTGAATCCGGACGTGGTTCTTGCGCGGTATCCTCGATGGGATGTCATATCGGCGCCTCGTCTTCCTGTTCCCCCTCCTGTTTCTCGCCGGCCTCGCGGCGGCCGAGGCGCCCGCGGCGGCGCCCGTCACGCCGGCGCTGACCCCGACCGAGGCCCGGCGCCGGGACGCGGTGGACTGGTACCTCCGGGGCCGGCTTCACGCGCAGGAGAGCGAGTTCGAAGCGGCCGTGAAGGCCTTCCGCAAGGCCGTCGAGCTCGACCCGACCGACGGAAGCCTCCGCGGCGAGTTCGCCGAGCTCCTCCGGGACCTGTCCATCCTCGGCGAGGCCGAGAAGGAGGCGAGGAAGGCCGTCTCGCTGTCGCCGAACGACCCGTGGGTGCAGCGGATTCTCGGGCAGGTTCTCCTGATGAATGCCAAGGACCGGGCCGGGCTCGGGGAGGCCGCCGCCGCGTTGAAGAAAGCGAACGATCTGCAGCCCGGCGAGCCGTCGGGCGCGATGGCCTACGCCCAGGTGCTGCTGCGGCTCGACCGGCCCCAGGAGGCGGTCCCCGTCCTGGAGCGTGTCCTCGACCGCGGGCGCGGACCGGCCCTCCCGCTCCTCTACGGCGAAGTCCTCGAGAAGAGCGGCCGGTTCGGAGACGCCGAGGAAGTCTTCCAGTCGATTCTCCGGATCGATCCGGAGAATCGCGCGGCCGCCCTCGGCCTTCTCCGCGTCTACGAGCGGGGGCGCCAGTGGGAGAAGGCGATCCCGCTCGTCCAGCATTACCTCAAAGTGCAGCCGACGAACCTCGGGCTGAAGGTCCAGTACGCGTCTCTCCTCCTCCGCGCCCGGCGGTTTGCTGACGCCCGGAAAACGCTGGACCAGGTGCTCGCGGCCGACCCGGGGAACCGGGAAGCGATCCGCCTCTACGCGGGTCTCCTGTCCGAGACGCGCGAGGTCGACAAGGCGGACGAGCTGCTCCGGAAGCTCCAGGCCCTCGATCCGGACGATCCGGACGTTCCCTTCCGGCGCGCCGTCAACTTCGTCGAGGCGCGCCGGCTGACGGAAGCCGAGCAGATCCTGCGCGACCTTCGCGCTTCACTCGTGAAGAAGGGGAACAAAGGGCCGGAGCTGTCGCAGGTGGACGGACAGCTCGGCTACATCGCCTACCTTCGCAAGGACTACGGCGCCGCCGAGTCGTTCCTGACGCCTCACCTGGTCGAAGAGGAGGGGCTGAACGTGCAGGCCTTCAACCTGCTCGTACAGATCGCCCGCGACCGGGAGCGCCCGGCCGACGGCCTGAAGGTGGCCCGCGAGGCCTCGGCGCGGAGCAAGGCGGTCCTGGTCCGCGCCACGCTCGGGGAGTTCCTCCTCCGCTCGGCCATCCAGGCCGAACGGTCCGAGGGGGAGACGATCCTGGCCGGCCTCGCGAAGGAGAGCCGCGAAGGGGCTCTTGCGGCGGCGGACGCCTGGCAGCGGCTCGAGAAGTATGGTCAGGCGGCCGACACGGCCCGGGCCGCCCTCCAGACGTACCGCGACGACCCGGAGCTTCTCTTCCGCCTCGGCGCCTCGCTCGAGCGGGAGAAGAAGACGGCGGAATCGGAGGCCACGTTCGAGCAGCTCCTCGCCGCACGGCCCGATCACCCGGCGGGGCTCAACTACCTCGGCTACATGTGGGCCGAGCGGGGCGAGAACCTCCCCCGCGCCCTCGAGATGATCCAGAAGGCCGTCGACCTCGACCCCGGCAACGGCGCCTACCTCGACTCCCTCGGCTGGGTCTACTTCCAGCTCGGGAAGTTCGACCTCGCCGAACAGAGCCTCCGGGCGGCCTCCGAGCTCAATCCCGACGACCCGACCATCGAGGAGCACCTCGGCGACCTCTCCGAGAAGCAGGGCGAGATCGCCAAGGCGCGGACCCACTGGAAGCGGGCCTTGACGCTGAAACCGGAGGACGGCGGGAAGAAGCTCCAGGAGCGGCTCCGCCGGACCGAAGGGGTCGCGGACAAACTCGAGAAGAAGTGAGGCGGCTGGCCGCCATCAGCCTCTCTCTCGCGCTGGCCGTCGGCGGCTGTGCGACGGCGCCGCCGGTCCGTCCGATCACCGGGGCCGAGGCCGGCCCCTTCGAGGCGGCCTGGGAGGCGCGCCGCGCCGACGCGTACGCAGCGCGCCGTCTGAAGGCCCTCTTCCGGGGCGAGGCCGCACCGAAGTTCGGCGTCGCCGTGCGCGGGTATCTCACGGTCTTCTGGGACGGGACGACGCTGGCCTGGAAGGCCTCCGCGCCTCTCGCGGGCAACGCCCGCGAAGGGCGGCTGACGCGAACCACGAGCGAGGCCGGGGAGGCCTCGCCCCTTCCGGGCGCGTTGACCTCGGCGGACGCGATCGGCGCGCTCCTCGGCGTTCTCGACCTCGCCGCCGCCGGGCGGCCGATCGAGTGGGTCGGCGACCGGGTCCGGATCCGCCTCGACGGTGCCGGACGGGAGGCCTTCCTCGCGGCGGACGGAAGGGTGGCGGCGCTCTCCTTTCCGGGGTCGACGCGCGTGTCGCTCGAGGCGGCGGCGCCGTTCCCCCTCCGGCTCTCGGCCAGCGGGCCCCGCGGCACGGCGACGCTCGTCCTCGAGAGCTGGGCCGTCTGGCCGGTCGGCGAGGCGATCCCCGCGGAGAAACGGTGATGCGGGCGCTCGAGGCCTTTGCGAAGGTGAACCGGTCGCTCCTCGTCCTCGGAAAGCGTGCGGACGGCTTCCACGAGCTCGACACGCTCTTCCAGACGATCGACCTCTCCGACGAGCTCCTGTTCGAAGAGGACGACGGCCTGAACCTCTCGCTCGCCGGAGGGGCGATTCCGGCCGACGGAACGAACCTCGTCCTCCGGGCGGCCCGGGCGCTCTCGGAGCGGGCCGGAGGGGCTCGCGGAGCGCGGCTCCACCTCGTGAAGAGGATTCCGGTCGGCGCCGGCCTCGGCGGCGGAAGCGCCGACGCGGCGGCGACGCTCCTCGGTCTCAATGCGCTCTGGGGCCTCGGCCTGACGGCCGAGCAGCTGCGTCCCGTCGCGGCGTCGGTCGGCTCGGACGTCGCATTCTTCCTGTTCGGCGGTCGAGCCCGGGGGACGGGGCGCGGGGAGAGAATCGAGCCCCTTCCCGACGTTCCCGACGAAAGCCTCGTCCTTCTTCTTCCGCCGTTCGGGATGCTGACGCCGGAGGTCTACGGAGCCCTCGGCGCGCCGCCGCTGCCGGCGGGATCGCCCCTTCGACCGGCGGGCGGGCCGCCGCCGGACCAGAACGATCTCGAGCCGGCCGCCGAGCGGCTCCGGCCGGAGCTCTCCGCGCTGCGCGCGTCGCTCCGGGCCGCCGGAGCGGCGTCCGCGCGCCTCTCCGGCAGCGGCTCGACCGTCTTCGGCGTCTTCCGGAGCCCGGAGGAGGCCCGGCGGGCGGCCGAGACGCTCGACGGAAGGGACGGCGTCCGCGCCGCCGTCACCCGGACGATCTCCCGCGTCGATTGGAGCCGGCGAGCCGTGCCCTGGCGGCCGGCCGGAGGCGCGGTGCCGGAGGCCTTAAGATGAGTGGGTTCTGGGGAGTCGACAAGTGGTAAGTCAGCGGTCTTTGGATCCGCCATTCGGAGGTTCGAATCCTCCCTCCCCAGCCAGAACCGTCGAGGAGAAAGGCCATGGATCGCTTCGCATACGGTGAGCTGAAGGTCTTCGGGGGGCGTGCCCACCCGGCGCTGACGGGGGAGATCTGCCGGAATCTCGGCCGCGAGGCGGGACGGGTGACGCTCTACAACTTCTCGGACGGCGAGAACTACTGCCAGATCGAGGAGAACGTCCGCGGCGCCGACGTCTTCATCGTCCAGCCGACCTGCCCGCCGGTGAACGCGAACCTCCTCGAGCTCCTGATCATGCTCGACGCCTTCAAGCGCTCCTCGGCCTCGCGCGTCACGGCGGTCCTCCCGTACTACGGCTACGCGCGGCAGGACCGGAAGGACAAGCCCCGCGTCCCGATCACCGCCAAACTGTGCGCCGACCTGATCACGGCGGCGGGCGCCGACCGTGCCCTCTGCATCGACCTGCATGCGGCCCAGATCCAGGGCTTCTTCAACATCCCGGTCGACCACCTCTTCGCCGCGCCGGTTCTCCTCGACGCGATCCGCGACGCGAACCTCGAGCCGATCACGGTGGTCTCTCCCGACGCCGGCGGCGTGGAGCGGGCCCGCGCCTTCGCCAAACGGCTCGGCGCCCAGCTGGCCATCGTCGACAAGCGGCGGAAGGGGAAGAACGAGGTGGAGGTCCTCCACGTCATCGGCGACGTGAGGGGCCGCAACGCCATCGTCGTCGACGACATCATCGACACGGCGGGGACGCTCATCAACACGGTCATTGCCCTCAAGGAGTCCGGGGCGAACCGGGTCTTTGCCGGGTGCGTCCACGGCGTCCTGTCGGGGCCCGCCATCGACCGGATCAACGGCTCGACGATCGAGAAGATCTTCTGTGCCAACACGATCCCGCTGGAGGAGAAGCTGGCGCGCAGCCCCCTCCTGACCCCGCTGTCGATCGCCCCTCTCCTCGCCGAGGCGATCCAGCGGATCCACCAGGGGGCGTCGGTTTCGTCGCTCTTCGTCTGATTCGGCTATACTCCGCCGCTCCCAGGACCGGACCGTCCGCCCGGTGAGGAACGCCCCGGACCGGACGCCCGAAGAAAGGATTCCCGAATGATCCAGGACAACATCGTCGTCGAGGTGGAGCGCCGCTCCGAGACCGGCAAGAACGCCGCGAACCGGCTGCGGGCAGCCGACCTGATCCCGGCCGTGATCTACGGGGGCGGAAAGGGGATGGAGACCCTCCCCCTGAAGGTGCCGCGGAAGACGCTCGTGAACCTTCTCCGGAAGGGAATGCACGAGAACACGATCTTCAAGCTCCACCTGAAGGGGACCGACCAGCAACGGCACGTGATGATCCGCGACATGGCGGTGGACCCGGTCTCCCGCGCGCTCCTCCACGTCGACTTCGTCCGGGTCCTCCTCGACAAGAAGCTCCGCGTCGCGGTCCCGGTCGAGTGCGAGGGGATCGCCGTCGGCGTGAAGAACGAAGGGGGCCTCCTGAACGTCGTCACCCACGACCTGGAAGTCGAGTGCCTGCCGGCCGACATCCCGGCCTCGATCAAGATCGACGTCTCCCACCTGCACGCCCGGGAAGCCGTCCGGGTCGCCGACCTGAAGCTCGGCGACACGATCCGGCTCCTCGAGGCGCCCGACCGCGTCGTCGTCCACGTCGGCATGCCGAGGGCCGAGGAGGTGCCGGCGGCGGCCGCCGTGGCACCGGTGGAGGGCGCGGAGGAGGCGCCGGCCGAGCCCGAGGTGATCAAGAAGGGGAAGAAGGAAACCGAGGAAGCCGTGGCCGAGCCGGGCAAGGCAGAGAAGCCGGGCAAGGCCGAGAAGAAGGAGAAGAAGTAATCGGCGAGGCGGAGCTCGTCCTCGTGGTGGGACTCGGCAATCCCGGCGACCGGTATACCGGCACGCGGCACAACGTCGGCTTCGACGTCGTGGAGGCGTTTGCGAAGAGGGCCGGCGGGGGTCCCGTGCGCCTCGACCGGCTCGACTGCCGGGCCCTCACCGGCCGGGTCCGGGTCGGCGGGACGGCCGTGCTGGTGGCCCGCCCGCAGACCTACATGAACCTCTCCGGCGAGTCGGTCAAGGGGCTCGCGACGAAGTACGACATCCCGGCGGAACGACTCATCGTCGTCCTCGACGAGGTGGCGCTGCCCGTCGGGTCGCTCCGGATCCGGCGCTCCGGGTCGTCGGGCGGCCAGAAAGGGCTTCAGTCCGTCATCGACTGCTTCGGCACGAACGAGATTCCGCGCATGCGACTCGGCGTCCGCGGGGAGAACTTCCAGCCGGCGGAGCCGAAGGACGACTATGTCCTCTCCCGCTTCTCGAAGAAGGAGCGCCCCGTCATCAACGAGGCGATCGCCGAGGCCTCCGAAGCCCTCGAGGTGTTCGTCACCGAGGGCATCGAGGCCGCCATGAACCGTTTCAACCGTTCTCCGGAGGATCTGCCGGAGAACTGATCGTCAACCCTTGGCCCGGCACCGGACCCCCGGGTCCAACGCCGTGCCTCGCGGGAGTCCAAGGACGCCCGCGATCCGGAAGGAGGTACCCCCCGTGCCCCAGGAACGCCTTTACGACATGGTCTTTCTCGTGACGCCCGAGAAGGACGAGCAGGGAACGGCGGCCGTCGTCGACGAGTTCCGCAAGCTCCTGACCGAGAACGGCGCCGTCATCCAGAAGGACGAGTCGATGGGCCGCCGCCGGCTCGCCTTCACCCTCAAGAAGAAGAACGAGGCGACCTACCACAACTTCCTCTTCACGGGTCCTGCGGCCTGCGTGAAGGAGGTCGAACGGAAGCTGGGGCTCTCCGAGGACGTCCTCCGCCACCTCACCGTTCGCGTCGACGAAGAAATGCGCCACGGGCAGAAGGTGGCCCGGAAGACGAAGCCGCGGCTGCCGCGCCGGGTTGACTCTCCCGCAGCCGAGCCGGCTGCCGCGCCGGCTGCCGCACCGGTGGCGCCCGCCGCTCCCGAGGCCCCGGCGGCCGAGCCGCCGCGCGAGTAAGAGGGGAAGGAGAAGAGAATCATGTCGTCGAATCCGTCCTCCGGCTCCGGTCCGGGCGGCCCCCCGCGCAAGGGGGGCAAGAAGAAGTTCTTCGTTCGCCGAAAGCGCGTCTGCAAGTTCACGGTCGAGAAGATCGGCTACATCGACTTCAAGGACGTGAAGCTCCTGTCCCAGTTCGTCCCCGAGCGCGCCAAGATCCTGCCGCGCCGGATCAGCGGCACTTCCGCCTTCTACCAGCGGAAGCTGGCCCGGGCCATCAAGCGGGCGCGGTATCTGGCGCTTCTTCCCTACGTCTCCGACTGAGGGCGAAGGGGCAGGAGCCCCGATGTCCGCGACCCTCCGACGTGCCGTCCGCCTCCTCCTCGCCCCGTTCTGGGCGGGGCTGGGGGCGGCGCTCAGCGTCGCCGTGCCGCCGGCGGGACTCCTTCTCGCGCCGATCGGGGCCGTGCGCCTCGGGCGGGCCGTGCTCGAGGCCCCCACGGCGGTCGAAGCGTTTGTCATGGCCGCCCTCGCTCCCCCGGCGGCGCTCGCCTTCGGGGCGCTTCTCGGGGGAAGCGCCGCGGCATGGGCCGCGATCCTCGCCGCCGCGCTCTTCTCGCTCCCTGCGCTCGCGCTCCTCGCCTCGGCGCGGGACGGACGCCGACGGAGCGACGTCCTCCTCGTCACCGGCGCGACCGCCGGCATCGGCCTCCTCGCGATCCTCCTCGGCGCGGCCGTCTCCGGGACCGATCCCGGGCCGTGGCTCGCGGCGCGTTTCGAAGAGAAGGTGCCGGAGATCCTCGGCTACTACCGGACGTCGGGATGGGACGAGTCCGCCATCGCGGCGGCCTCGCGCGTTTTCCACGTCACGGGCGCGGCGCTCGCCGGGCAGCTCCCGGGGCTCGTCCTCGGCGCGGCGGTCTTCTTCGGCGCGCTGCTCGTCTACCCGCTGGGACGGGTCTGGGGGGCGGACCGGCTGGGCCTACGGGAGCCCTCCTTCAGCCGGTTCGTCACGCCGCTCTGGGCGGCCGTGGCGTTCGTCCCGGCGGGCCTGGCCGCTGCGGTGGGCCCGGAGAGCTGGCGCGGGCCCGCGGTCGACGTGCTGCTGCCGCTCATCGCCTTGTTTTTTCTGAGGGGCCTCGCCATAATTCGCGCTCTTCTCGACCGGGGGCGAGCCGGCCTCCTCCTCCGGGCGCTGGTGTACGTGGTCGTCTTCCAGATGCCGCTGCCATTCATCCTGGCGTTCGGAGGGCTCCTCGACGAGTTCCTCGACATCCGGGGCCGGGTGGATCGGTGGGCGGCGACCCGGGGGACCGGCGGAGGCGGAGAAGAATGAGAACGACGAACGACGGAGTGACACGATGAAAGTGATCCTGACCGACGACATCAAGGGGCTCGGACAGCGCGGGGACGTCGTGAACGTCGCCGCCGGGTACGCCCGCAACTTCCTCCTCCCGAAGGAGCTCGCTTACACGGCGACGCCGGGCAACGTGAAGCGGCTGGAGCAGGAGCGCAGGCGCTACGACGCCCGGATGACCAAGGAGCACGACGCCGCCCTCGAGATCGCCCGGGCGATCGAGGGGATCCGCATCGTCCTCCACAAGAGAGCCGGCGAGCATGACACCCTTTACGGGACGGTCACCTCGACCGAACTGGCCGAGGCCCTCGAGGCCAAGGGGGTCAAGGTCGACAAGCGCCGGATCGAGCTCGAAGAGCCGATCAAGCGCCTCGGCGAGCACACCGTCCACGTCAAGCTCTTCAAGGACGTGACGGTGGGCCTCACGGTCCAGGTCCAGGCGCTGGTGGTCTAGGCCGGCATCCATCGGGAGAGAAGCCGGACCCCGATGAAGCGAGCGTCGGCGGGGGGTTGGGCGGCGGGGGTCGGCCTCCTGCTGGCCGCCACCGCGCCGTGGAGCGTTCCGGTGTCCGCGGACGGGAGCGCGATGCTCCGGACCGCCCTTTCGCTCCATGTGACCGGCTCGTTCCGCTTTCCTCCCGCGGCTCCCGGCACCCGGTTCGATCCGTACATGTTCCGGGAGGCGCCGGGCCCCGCCAAGGGGCTCGTCGAGGCCTATCCGCCGCTTGGGGCGCTTCTTCGCGCCGGACTCCTCGCTCCCTCGGACGTCCTTCCGGCAGGGCTCCCCCGGGGACGGTTCGCGGACGCCGCCCTGCAGCTCCTGCCGATCGTCGTCACGGCGCTCACCGTATTTCCGCTGGCACGGCTCGCGCGCCTCGGTGGCTGTTCGAAGAGGGCGTCGCCGGCCCTCGCCGCGGCGCTTCTCGGCACGACCTTTCTCGGACCGCTGGGACGCCTCGACTTCCAGGAGCCGCTCCTCGTCTTCCTCTCCGTCTTCGCGATCGAGCGTGCGCTCGTGGCGCGGCGCCTTCCGGAACGGCGCCGCCGCCGGATCTTCGCCACCGCGGGCGCGCTCTTCTCGGCCGCTCTTCTGGCCAAGCCGACCGCGCTGGTCCTTCTTCCGGCGGTGATCCTAGCGGCCGCGTGGCCGCGACGAGGACGCCCGTCTGGCGCCGACGCGGCCGCTCTCCTGGCCGGGAGCGTGCCCGGCATCCTTCTGCTCCTCGGCCTGAACACCGTCAGGTTCGGTGCGCCGTTCGACCTCGGCTACCGCTGGAGCGGCGTCATTCCGGGCGCCGAGCGGGTTGGCGTCGCCTGGACGCTCCTCCGCCTGACGGTTCTCCCGAACCGGGGCCTGCTCTGGTTCGCCCCCCTTCTCCTGCTGGGCTTCTTCTCCCTGACGAAGAAGCTCTCGTCGGGCCCCGGCCTCGCCGACCGGGTCGCCGCCGGTCTTTCGGCCGCCGGTTTCTTTGGCGCAAACCTCTTCTGGTGGTCGTGGGACGGCGGATTCGGCTGGGGGCCGCGTCTTCTCGCGCCGGCTGTCGCGCTGTCGATTCCATGGCTCGCGGGGCGGAGCCGCGCGTGGCGGTTGACCGCTGTCGGGCTGGGCGCCGTCGGTCTCGCCGTGAACGGTCCGTCCTATCTGCTCGACTCCGGCCGGATCTACTCCTACGTGGCGTCCTGCCCGGGGGACGCGAGGCCTCTTGGCCCGGCGGTCCCGATCCACCTCGATCCGACCGCTCCGGGAGACGTTCATCGGCTGCAACTCGTGCACTACGCTCCACGGCACGCCAGCTGGCTGGAGGCGCCGCCGCTCCTCGCCAGGCTTCTGGTCGCGGGGGAGGGACCCGCGACCGGGGCCGGGCCGGGCGACGACAGGAACGACGCGGCGATTCTGAAGCTTCTCACCGGTCGACCCGCTCTGCGCCCCTTTTCCGGGGTGGGCCGGATGCTCGTCGAGGACGCCTCGATCACCGTGGACGTCGAGCCGCCAAGGGCGCTGGCCTGCTCTCTGGCCGCGATCGATTTCGGAGGCCCGCCCGTGGAGTGCCGGGCGATCGCGTCCATGCTTCTGCTCCGTGCCGGCCGCCCCGCGGAGGCGGCGCGGCTCTGCCGGGAGGGGCTGGCCCTCGAGCCGGGGCGGGGCGACCTCCTGCAGAACCTGGCCATTGCGGAGAGCCGGCTCCGGGCGACGCCTCCTCCCGCCCCCTGATCTATCCCGGAGGTCCGCCGCTCTCCGGGGGCTCGCCTCCGAAATCCCCCGGGCCCCCCGACCCCGAGGACGCAGGTCGCAGGGGAGTTATCCCGGGGGCCCTCCCTCAGGTCCGGCCTTCGGCAGCGGGGGAGCGAGCTTCGGCGCGTCGGTCACCCGGTACTCGCCCCCCGCCGGCTCGCCGCGCTTCGGCGCGTAAACGGCACGCTGCAGGTACTGCGGGAGGTTCGAGACGGCGTGAGGGGCGTCGCCGCAGAGCTCGGTCGGCTGGGTGCCGTTGACGAAGGCCATCAGGACGGTCTTCGTGCACTTCGGGGTGGCGCGGTACCCCGTCGCCTCGTCCACCGGGACCAGGACGATGTTCGGCGGCGTCTCGAAGTCGTCCGACTCGCCGACGTATCCCGTCTCCTTCATCCAGGCGACGATCCGCATCCAGATCGGCAGGGCCACGTCGGCGCCGGCCGACCTGGGGCCGAGCGTCTTCTTCGTGTCGTGCCCGAGCCAGACGGCGATCGTGTGCTTCGGCGTCATGCCGATGAACCACGCGTCGGTGAAGTCGTTCGTCGTGCCCGTCTTTCCGGCGATGTTGAGCTTCAGCTTCGCCGCGGCGGCTGCCGTGCCGCGCTGCGTGACGCCGCGGAGCATTCCGAGGAGGACGTAGGTCGCCTGGGGCGCCGCGGCCTCGGTCCCCTCGGGGAGGTTCTGCTCGAGGAGGCGGCCGTCGAAGCTCCGGACGCGCTCGATCATCCGCGGCTTGTAGAGGAGGCCGCCCGTGGCGAAGGCGGCGTAGGCGGAGGCCATCTCCATCGGAGTCACCTCGAAGGAGCCGAGGTGGAGCGACGGATAGGCGAGGAGGTTCTGCCGGATCCCGAGCCGTCGGGCCGTCTCGACGACCTTCGCGGTCCCGGCGAGCAGACCGATCCGGACGGCCGGGACGTTGATCGAGTGCTCGAGCGCGTACTGGTAGGTGACGATGCCGCTGTACCGGTTGTAGTAGTTCTTCGGCTGCCACGGCTCCTGCGCCGCGTCGATGACGATCGTGATCGGCGCATCGAGGACGGTGTCCGCCGGGGTGAAGCCTGCCTCGATCGCCGTGAGGTAGACGAACGGCTTGAACCCTGATCCGACCTGGCGGATGGCCTGGACGGCGCGGTCGAACTTCGAGCGGCCGAAGTCGTACCCGCCCACGAGCGCGCGGACGGCGCCCGTGGCGTTCTCGAGGACGACGACGGCGCCCTCGACGTTCGGCTCCTGCGAGAGGAAGGTGTCCGGTCTGCCGTTCTCGTCCCGGGTCGTTTCGATCTGGATCACGTCGCCCCGGGTGAGGAGACGGGCCGGGCTCTCGGCCCGCGTCCACCGCATCGCCGAGGCGGGAAGGGTCATCCGCCTATCGCCGATCCGCACCTCGGCGCCGTTCTTCGTCGTCTCGAGGACGACGGCCGTCACGATGTCGGACGGCGCGGCCGGGTCGTCCCACGTCGGGTCGCGCCACGTGAGGGGGTCGAGCCCCTCGGCCACGAGGTTCCGCGGCTTCCGGAAGCCCGCGCGCCGGTCCGTGCGGCGCAGGCCCCAGCGCAGCGCCTCCTCCGCGGCCGCCTCGAGCTTCGGGTCGAGCGTCGTGTCGATCCGGAGGCCGCCGCGGTAAAGGGCCGACTCGCCGTACTCCTTCTCGAGGTACTGGCGCACCTCCTCGCAGAAGTACGGGCCGACCGTGGCGTCCCGCGCGGCGCGCGAAACGGCGACGGGCGTCTCGGCGGCGGCCGTGCGCTCCGCCTCGCCGATGAATCCCTCCTCCGCCATGCGCCGGAGGACGAAGTCCCGGCGGCGCCGGGCGAGGGCGGCGTTGCGGAACGGCGAGTAGTCGGCGGGACGCTGGATGAGCCCGGCGAGGAGGGCCGCCTCGGGGAGCGAGAGGGTCCTGGCGGAGTGGCCGAAGTAGAACTGCGACGCCGCCTCGACCCCGTAGGCGCCGTGGCCGAAGGGGATCTTGTTCAGGTAGAGCGTGAGGATCTGGTCCTTCGAGAAGCGCTTCTCGATCTCGACCGTCAGGAACGCCTCGTTCACCTTCCGGGCGATCGTCTTCTCGGGCGTCAGGAACACGGACCGCGCCAGCTGCTGGGTCAGCGTGGAGGCCCCCTGCGCCATCCGGCGCCGGGCCACGTCCTTGAGAAGGGCGCCCCCGATCCGGATGACGTCGATGCCGCTGTGCTCGTAGAAGCGGGCGTCCTCGGCGGCGAGGAGGGCCTTCACCATCACGTCCGGTATGTCCTTCCGCTCGATCAGGATCCGCTTCTCGAGTGCGAACCGGGCCAGGATGCTGCCGTCGCTTCCGCGCAGCTCGGTGACGACGTCCGGCCGGTAGGTCGCCAACTCGGAGACGCGCGGCACCCGGATGGCGTTCGAGAGCGCGTAGCCGGCAGCGACGCCGATTCCCGCCGTGATGACCGCGGGGAGGAGGAGCAGGATCAGGGCGGCGAGACGTCGCGCCACGGTCCATTTTCGCACGTGGTAATTTCGCCGCCCGAGGCTGGCATGTCAGAAGAGACCGCTCCGAACCCGCCGGCGGCGCTTCCGCCGATCGTCTTTCCTCCGACGCCTCAGGGGGACGCGAAGAAGAGCGGGTGCCTCTCGTGGGGGCTGATCGGCTGTGCCGGCGCCTCCGTCGTCGTGATCGTCGGGCTCGTCTTTTTGATGTCGAACGCGCGGCAGATGATGGACTGGGCCCTGAACAAGGTCCAGGACGCCGTCCTGATGGGCTGCACGGCCGACGTGACCGCCGCGGACAAGGCCGAGTTCCGGGAGGCGTTCGGCCGGTTCCGGAACGCCGCGACGGCGAACAAGGCGACGCCCGAGCAGGTGAAGGAGGTCCAGGAGAAGGCGACGGCGGCGGTGGCGGACGGCAAGGTGACGCCGGAGGAGCTCCGGGATCTGTCCGCCGCGCTGAAGAAGGCCGTCCCCTAGCGTGTTCCCGTTCGAGGTCGTCTCCCCCCTGACGCCCTCCGGCGACCAGCCGCAGGCCATCGAGGCGCTCGTCGCGGGATTCCGCGAGGGGAAGACGAAGCAGGTTCTCCTCGGCGTGACGGGGTCGGGCAAGACCTTCACGATGGCGAAGGTCGTCGAGGCGCTGGACCGCCCGACCCTCGTCCTGTCGCACAACAAGACGCTCGCGGCGCAGCTCTATCAGGAGTTCAAGGGGTTCTTCCCGAAGAACCGCGTCGAGTACTTCGTCTCCTACTACGACTACTACCAGCCCGAGGCCTACGTCCCGCAGTCGGACACCTACATCGAGAAGGAGACCGACATCAATGAGGAGATCGACAAGCTCCGGATCTCGGCCACCGCGTCTCTCTTCGAGCGCCGCGACGTCCTGATCGTGGCGTCGGTCTCCTGCATCTACGGCCTGGGAAGCCCGGAGTCGTTCGGGAAGATGGCCATCGAGTTCGCGACGGGGGCCCGCTACGGCATGACGTGGTACCTGAAGCGGCTCGTCGAGGCGCAGTACGAACGGACGGCCCTCGACCTGATGCGGGGCGGCTTCCGGGTCCGGGGCGATCTCCTCGAGATCCAGCCTTCCTACGACGACACGGGGCTCCGCGTGGAATTCTTCGGCGACGAGATCGACCGGGTCTCGCGCTTCGAGATCGTGACCGGGAAGACCCTCGAGACGATCCCCCGTTTCGAGCTCTTCCCGAAGTCGCACTACGTCACCCCGGAAGAGACCCGGCAGCGGGCGCTCGGCTCCATCGAGGCGGAGCTGGTCGTCCGGCTCGAGGAGCTGAAGAACGACGGGAAGCTCCTCGAAGCCCAGCGTCTCGAACAGCGGACGCGCTTCGACCTCGAGATGATGCGCGAGCTGGGCTACTGCGCCGGCATCGAGAACTACTCCCGCCACCTCTCGGGGCGCCGGGCGGGGGAGCCGCCGCCCACCCTCCTCGACTACTTCCCCGAGGGCTACCTGACGATCGTCGACGAGAGCCACCAGACCCTCCCTCAGCTCCGCGCCATGTTCCACGGCGACCGCTCCCGGAAGGCGACGCTCGTCGAATACGGCTTCCGTCTCCCCTCCGCGCTGGACAACCGGCCGCTCACCTTCGAGGAGTGGCTGGAGCGCACGGGACAGCGCCTCTTCGTCTCGGCCACCCCCGCGGCGTACGAGCTCGAGGAGACCGGGGGCGAGGTCGTGGAGCAGGTCATCCGGCCCACGGGGCTCCTCGACCCGCCCATCGAGGTGCGGCCGGTGAAGGGGCAGGTGGACGACCTCCTCTCGCGCGTGAGGGAGCGGACGAAGCGCGGGGAGCGGACGCTCGTGACGACCCTGACGAAGCGGATGGCCGAGGACCTCACGAACTACTTTCTCGAGCTGGGGGTGCGCGTGAGGTACCTCCACTCGGACGTGGAGACGCTCGAGAGGGTCCAGATCATCGGCGACTTCCGCCGGGGGGTCTTCGACGTGCTGGTCGGCGTGAACCTCCTTCGCGAGGGCCTCGACCTCCCGGAGGTCTCGCTCGTCGCCGTCCTCGACGCCGACAAGGAAGGGTTCCTCCGTTCCGAGACGTCGCTCATCCAGACGGCCGGCCGCGCGGCGCGGAACCTGAACGGGATTGCGGTCTTCTACGCCGATCGCCTCACGGACTCGATCCGGCGGGCCGTCTCCGAGACCGAGAGGCGCCGATCGGCGCAGAAGGCGTTCAACGACGCGCACGGGATCGTCCCCGAGTCGATCGTCAAGTCCGTCGACTCGCCGCTCCTCGCCATGGCGAACCTCGACTACCTCGAGCCGCAGCGGGCGGGGGAGCGGAAGGAGCCGCGAAGCCTCGCCGCGCTCGATTCCGAGATCGGCGACCTCGAGAAGAGGATGAAAGAGGCGGCGCGGGCCCTGGAATTCGAGACGGCCGCCTCGCTCCGGGACCGGATCCGTGAGCTCCGCGCCCTGAAGCTCTTCGGGTGACGACGGAGCGGCGAACCCGTTTCTGCGTAGACTTCGGGGGTAAGGAGACTTGGATGAAGGTCACGCGGCGATTCCGGGTCCGCGACAGCGGAGACGGCCTCCATTACCAGCTGGAGGTCGACGAGGTTCCGGTGGGCGGCAGCGACTTTCTCGGGATCGAGGAGAGCGTTCCTCAGGGCCACGGGGACTCGGTCCTCGACCGGATGATCCGGCAGGGCGTCCAGCGGACTTCGGCCACGGCGTTTCTCTGGCAGCTTCTGGAGGAGAGGAAGAGGCGGGAGCAGGCGGGCGGAGCCCTCTTCGTCTGGGAGCAGAAGTTCGAGTGCGACGTCTGAGCCGGGCACGCTAAGCGCCGGACCGGACCCGGCGGACTGGTCTCGCTCAGCGGGGGATTGTCTTGGCTAGCCCTTTCTCGCCACCTGGGTCAGGCCCTCTCCGACGCCCTTCACGACATTTCCGAACCTGAATCCCAAGGCCCCTCCCGACACCTAGTCGAGATCCGCGTCGGCGAGTTCGGTCTTGTTCTCGGGCGGCGGCTGCGGTGTCGTCACAGAGAGCTGCTTCTCATTCGGAGTCGCGTCGGGACGTGCGGAATCCTTCGTATCCGACATGGCTTGTCCCTCCTGATGAGACAGCGGCTCACGGCTGGCCGTCCCGATCAAGTTGTGCACATCGGGAACGAGCCGCGCCGGAGGCTCTCGAACTGCCGGGCCGTTCCATCCCGACGAGCCTGAATGAGTCATCCGACGCGTCGGCCGCCCCGTGGCCTGCGTCGACGACGGGGTCACGACCCCGGATCCCTCCGGACCCTCAAGCTAAGATCCAGATGCGGGCCCGTAGCTCAGGTGGATAGAGCAACGGTTTCCTAAACCGTGTGCCGGGAGTTCGAGTCTCCCCGGGCCCACCACCCTCCGTCATCCCTTCGCGGACCGCTCCACCTTCACGTGCTCGACGTGCACGACCCTGTTCGCGCGAACTGCCGCCGCGGGTCCGAGGGGGAGGAAGTCGTCCTCCTGCCGCGCGACGTACTTGGCGAAGGCGTCCGTCACCTCCGTCACGTCGTCGAGGTCGTGGAACATCCGGAACTCGACCGGCCGGCCGAGCCCCTCGACCGTCAGCCGGAAGGTGTGAAGGAAGTTGTGCTCCATGCGTCTCCTCCGGCGGCCATTCTCGCGTATCGTTCGCCCGTGACCGGGACGCCGGGCGCCGCGACGTCGCGGCGCGTCGCTTGGCTCCTCGCCCTCGCGGCGGGGGCGCTCTGCTTCCTCGCCGGGACCCAGCGCGACTTCTGGGCGCCTGACGAGCCCGATTTCGCCGAGCAGACGCGCGAGATGATCGAGCGGCACGACCTGCTGATCCCCTACCAGAACGGCGTCCCCTACTCCGAGAAGCCCCCTCTCTTCTACTGGGCGATGGCGCTGACGACGCCCCTCTCGGGCCTCGACGTCCACCCGGCCACGACGCGCCTGCCGTCGGCCCTCGGCGCCGCCGCGATGGTCTTCGGAGCGGCGTGGCTCGCAGGCCGCCGGGGCGGACGGACGGAGGCGCTCCTCGCGGGCGCCGTGACGGCGACGGCGCCGGTGGTCTGGTGGCAGGGCCAGTTCCTCCAGATCGACGCCTTTTTTTCCGCCCTCGTCTTCTGGGGTTTCGTGGCCGAGTGGGGCGTCTGGAACGATCCGGAGCACGCGGGGCGTTGGCGGTGGGCGCTCCACCTCCTGATCCCCGCGGCCATCCTCGCCAAGGGTCCTCTCGCGGTCGTCCTCCTCGGCCTCGTGGCCGCGGTCGAGTGCGTCCGCGTCCGGTCGGCCCGCCCCCTCCTCAACCTCGGCCCGGTGAGGGGCGCGACGGTCGCGGTGCTTCTCGTCGTCCCCTGGTACGTCGCGGCCTCGCTCCACGGCGGGCGGGACTACGCCTACGACCTGATCGTGAACCAGAACTGGAACCGGTTCTGGCACGCCTTCGACCACATCCAGCCCTGGTGGTTCTATGTGGAGTCGGTCTTCATCGACTTCGAGCCCTGGACGCTCCCGGCGCTCGCGGCGCCGTTCGTCCTCTCGCGGGCCGGCCTCTTCCGGGAGCGGACCGAGCTCCGCCACGCGGCGACGGTCTTCGCGGTCTGCTTCCTCTTCCTCTCGACCTCGCAGTCGAAGCAGGGGAAGTACCTCCTCGCCGCCTACCCGTTCGCCGCTCTCCTGCTCGCGGCGGCGGTCGCCGCGGCCGAGCGCGCGGGGCGGGACGGGTGGGCCGCCGCGGTCACGTTCTTCCGCGGCTGGGCACTCTTCGCGGCGCTCCTTTTCGTCGGGGCGGCCGTGGCGCTTCCGGTCGTCGTGGCGCGACGCTTTCCGGAGTACGCGCCGCTCGGTTGGGCCGTGGCCCTGCCCCTCGGCCTCGGCGGGGCCGGCGTGGCGGCGGTCCTCGCGGCGCGGCGCCGCGAGGCGGCTCCCGCCCTGCTCGCCCTCGCGGCCGTCCTGGCGGCGGGGGAGGCCTCGGCCGCCTTCTCAATCTTCCCGGCCATTGACGAGCGAAAGACGGGACGGAGCTTCTTCACGCGGCTCGCTCCACGGTTCGCCCACGGCGAGCCGCTCGCGTACTACGGCGACCCGTACCGCTGCTATCCCATCCTCGTCATGCGGCGGAAGACGGCGCATACCCGGACCGAGGCGGAACTGGCAGCCTGGCTGGCCGCCGCGCCGGACGGGCAGGTCCTCGTCACCGAGGATCACCGGAGCCGTTGGACGGACCCTGCGCTCACGTCGCTCGTCGTGAAGGACAAGGCCCTGATCGGGTCGGGGTGGGTCGTTCTCCTGGGGCGGCCTTGACCAACCTCTCGCGGGAGATCGAGTTCCCGCCGGACCCGGTCCGCTATCCGGGACGACACGAGGTCGTCGAGGCGGTGCTCCGGCGCGGCGGCGAGGCGATTCCCGTCGTCGTCAAGAAGACGAGGACATCCTTCTTCGAGAGACCGGGCCGGACGCGCTCCGACCGGTCGGCGGCCGTGGCGCGCCGCCTGATCGCTCGGGGCATCCCGACCCCCGAGCCCCTCGGCGTGGCACACGTCGGCGGCGAGGACTGGTACGTGAGCCGGCGGCTGGAAGGCGCCGTCCAGATCCGCGACTGGTTCCTCGAGCGCGACGATCCCGGCCGCGGGGCGCCGCGCCTCCGGATTCCCTTCGAGCAGGTCGTCGCGGCTCTCGGTCGCCTCGCCCGTCGGATGCACGACCAGGGAGTCTTCTTCCGGGACCTCTCCGACGGAAACGTCCTCGTGACGCGGGACGGCGACGGCTTCCGGATCTGGCTCGTCGACCTGACCCGCGCGAGGTTCTCGGACTCGCCGGTTTCATTCTGGAACCGCCTCCGGGACCTCTCGAGGCCGGGCCTCAACAGGACGGAGGACCGCAAGCTTCTCCTGAGCTGCTACTTCGATCCGGAGCCGGTTCCCCCGTCGGTGGAGCGAAGGCTCTCTCTGTTTCGCCGGCGAATCGTCTTCTGGGACGATCTCAAGGCCGGGCTCCGGCCGTGGCGACGTTCGGAGGGAGCGTGACGCTATCCTTCGGGTGGCGAGCCGCTTAGCGGGTAAACCCCGGCCCGCCCGGGAGCGTCTCTAAAGGTGTGGGTGAGACGGGTTTCGCGCGTGTTCTCGAGTTTCCGGTACCCGCCGGCAGAGCTGAGGATCGTCGAGGTTTCGCCATGAAGCCTGCGAAGGGCGCCGCCGACGACCCGCAGCGGGAGCGCCAGGAGTTCGAACGGTCGGAGATCGTGCGAATCCTCGCCGGCGAGACGGACCGGTTCGAGTACTTCGTCCGGACGTACCAGAAGAGGATCTTCCGGCTGGCCTACACCCTCCTGCGCGACCCGGCCGAGGCCGACGGCCTGGCCCAGGACGTCTTCGTGAAGGCCTACCGGGGCCTCGTCGACTTCAAGGGAGACGCCGCGTTCGAGACGTGGGTGACGCGCATCGCCATCAACGCGGTCCGCGATCTCGTCCGGCGCCGGAAGCCGGTCGTCTCGTTCGGCGACCTGCGCGGGGACGACGCGGAGGACGGCCCGGAGCTTCCGGCCCGGCTGGACCCGGCCGATGGAACGTCCCCGGAGCGGGACCTGATGGCCCGCGAGATCCGGCGTCGGATCGCGGACGCGCTCGTGGGGCTCTCGCCGCGCCAGCGCGCCGTCTTCGTGATGAAGCACTACGAGGAACGGTCGATCGCCGAGATCGGCGCGGCGACCGGGCTGGACGAGGGAACGATCAAGTCGCATCTCTTCCGTGCCGCGCGCAAGCTGCGGGCGCGGCTGGAGGACCTCCGATGAAGACAGCAGACGATCGCCATCTCACGCCGGACGAGGTCGTCGAACGGGTCTTCCCGCCCGACGACCGGCCCGAGGCCGTGCCGGTCCATCTCGCCACCTGCGCGTCGTGCCAGGAGAAAGTGGCGCGGCTCCGCGAGGCCTGGCTGCTGGACCGCGGCGCCGTCGACGGCGTCGTGGACGCGCTGCCCGGGGGATTCTGGGAAGGGCAGCGCGCCGCCATCCTCCGGACGATCGAAGGCGTCCCGGTGCCGGAGCGCCCGGAGACGAGCGGCATCCGCCCGTTCCCGGCGGCCCGGACGAAGGGGTTCTTCCGGCGTCCTCTCCTCGCCCTGTCGAGCCTCGCCGCGGCGCTGGCCCTCGTCGCGGTCGTCTCCGTCCACCGCTTCGGCGGGCCGGAGACGACGGGAAAGGGATCGAGCGCGATGGCGACGCCTGCCGCGACGGTCACCCCGTCGGGCGACCAGGCGGACGACGAGCTGCTCCTCTCCATCGACCGGATACTCAGTGAGGAGCCGGCGTACACTTCCCTCCTTCCCGACGGTACGACCTGAGGAGCCTGCAATGCGCGTCCGCCCCCTTGCCTTCCTCCTCGCCACGGCGGCCCTCGCGGCCGGCACGGTCCGCGCCCAGATGTCCGAAACGCCCCCCGGAAAGTGGTGGAAACGCCCGACGGTCGTCCAGGCGCTGGCACTGACGCCGGAGCAGCAGGAGAAGCTGGACCAGATCTTCGCGAAGAACCGACGCGACTTCATCGATCTGAAGGCCGACGCGGAGAAGAAGCAGCTCGACCTCGAAGAGCTCATGGCGAAGAAGGACAGCGATCCGAAGAAGGTCACGGCCGCCATCGACGCTCTGGAGCAGTCGCGGGCCAGGCTCCGGAGGACCACCTCGCTGATGCTCCTTGAGATGCGCGGCGTTCTCGACGAGGCACAGTGGAAGAAGGTCATGGAGCGCGCCGAGCTGTGGCGTCAGGAACGGCGGGAACGGTTCCGCGAAGGAGGGCCGCGGCACGGGGCCGAGGGCGCTCCGCCGGGTCCCCCGCGGGGGCCCCGGCCCACGGCCGAACCGAAGGACTAGGCGTCCCGCCTACGGCGCCGGGGCGCCGAGGGCCTTCGGCGCGCCGCCGCGCCCGGGAGAGACGGCCAGCGCGAGGAGCGCGAGCAACGCGGGAAGGGCCACGAAGAGCGCATACGGGACGGAAGTTCCGCCCGAGGCCTGGAGACGGACCTGGAGGGCGCCCGCGGCGCCGATCAGGAGCGACGCGGGGAGGAGCCGGAGCGGCTTCCACCGCGCGAAGACGACGAGGGCGAGGGCGAGGAACCCGCGGCCGGCCGTCATCCCTTCGACGAACGTCGGGGAGACGGTGACGACGAGGAGGGCGCCGGCGAGGCCCGCGGTCGCTCCCGAGAAGAGCGCGGCGCCCGTCCGGACGGCCACGACCGAGAGCCCCTGCGCGCGCAGCGCCTCAGGGTGCTCTCCGGCCGCCACGAGCCGAAGTCCCGGGCGGGTGTACCGGAGTCCGGCGTGGAGGATGAGGGGGAGCAGGAAGACGGACCAGACGGCCGGCGGGAGTCCCAGCGCGACGGAGCCGAGGCGAGGCACCTCGAGGACGGCTCCCGTCGCCCCGGCCA
The DNA here is from genome assembly GCA_963801475.1 of uncultured Acidobacteriota bacterium. Classification (GTDB taxonomy): domain Bacteria; phylum Acidobacteriota; class Thermoanaerobaculia; order UBA5066; family UBA5066; genus DAOMFB01. Next base: position 1,257,131 of record CAWDEX010000001.1, read on the forward strand.
GCAGCCGGTAGCCGAAGGCGGTTCCGCCGAAGGCGACCAGGTTCCACGCGGTGCCGACGAGGATCGGGTCGGCCCGCCCGGCGACGGCAACCGCGGCGAAGGCGGCGCCGCCGGCAAGCCCGGCCGCGAGGCCGGCCGCGAGGGCGGCCGGCGGGCTCCCGGTTCCGAGGCCGGCGGCGAACGCCGCGAAGGCTCCGAAGAGCATCGTCCCCTCGGCGCCGATCTGGATCGAGCCGGCGCGCTCGAGGACGAGCTCTCCCGCGGCCGCGAGGAGGAGCGGCGCCGAGAGGAGCAGAGCGATCTCGACGAAGCCGCTCATTCCTCGTCTCCGGAGAGCCGTCGGCGGACGAGCAGCACCGCGAGGACCAGGAGGCCGGGGACGATCGTGGCGACGGCGGCCGGAACGCCCGTGTCGCGCTGCAGGGCGCTCGACCCCGCGCCAAGGGCGGCGAAGAAGAGCGCGGCCGCGGTCGCGCCGCCGGAGCCGGTACCGCCGAGAAGCGCCGCGGCGATCCCGAGGTAGCCGACGCCGGACCCGAAGGGGTCGAAGAGCCGGCCGGTCACCGCGGCCACCTCGAATCCGCCGGCGAGGCCGGCGAAGGCGGCCGAGCCGAGGAGAGCGCCGGCGCGGAGGCGCGCGTCGGCGAGACCGATGGCACGCGCCGCGGCAGGCGACGCTCCCGCCGCCCGGAGTTTCAGCCCCGTCGTCGTCCCGGAGAGGAAGAGGCCCGAGCCCGTGGCCAGGAGGAGGGCGACCGGAAAGGCCGCCGTCGTCCGGAGGCCGGGCGCGAGCGGACTCAGCCGGACCTCGGCCGCGAGCGGGCGGCTCTGCGGGTAGTCGGCCGCCCGGTCCTGGAGGGGGCCTCGGACCAGCCACGTGACGGCGGCAGCGGCGACGAGATTGAGAAGGATGGTCGAGAGCACGGGGGGCACGCCGCGCCGCTCGGAGAGCCAGACGGCGGGAACGGCGAAGAGCGCCCCGGCGGCGGCGGCGGCGAGAAGGAGCGCCAGCCGGGCCGCCTGCGGCGTCCCCGCGAGGAGCGGCCCCACCGCGGCGGCAGCCGCTGCGCCCATGAGGAACTGTCCGTCGAGGCCGATGTTCAGGACGCCGGCTCGGAACGCGAGGACCGCTCCCGCGGCGCAGAGGACGAGCGAGGTGGCACGCGTCAGCGTCTCCCCGAGCGCGGCGCCCGAGCCGACCGACCCGCTGACGAGAGCCGCGAGAGCCTCTCCCGGAGAGGCGCCCGCGAGGAGGACGAGGACGGCGAGAAGGACGAGCGTTCCGGCCGCGATGGCCCCGCCGAGAACCGTGCGCCGGCGAGAGGCGCCCGTCATGCCGCGAGCCCCGCCATCCGCCGCCCGAGCGCCGGGAGGGGCGTTTCGGGCGGCAGGGGACCGGAGAGCGCGCCCCGGTAGACGACGTGAAGCCGCCCGCCGAAGAGCCGCGCCTCCTCCGGGTCGGAACCGACCACGAGGATCGCCGTCCCCGCGCTCCGGGCCTCCTCGATCGCGACGCGCACCGCCGCCGCCGCGGAAAGGTCGAGGCCGCGGGTGAGATGCACGGCGACCATCAGTCGCGGGGGTCCGAGGCGATCGTCGAGCTCGCGGGCGAGGACGAGCTTCTGCTGGTTCCCTCCCGAGAGGGTCGCGGCAAGGCTCGCTGCCGATTCCGCCCGGATGCCGTGCTGTCGGAGGCGCTCCCCGGCGAGACGGGCCATGGCGTCGCGGTCGAGGAAGAGCCTGCCGGGAGGTGACGGCAGAGAGAGGTTCTCGGCGAGGGACAGCGATGCCACGAGGCCCTCCGCGCGCCGGTCGGCCGGGACGAAACGCCCGCCCGCGGCGCGGAAGGAACGAGGATCTCCGGAGGCCGGAAGCGGACGGCCGAGGACCTCGACGCGGCCCGAGAACGCGTGCATCCCCGCGACGCACCGGGCGAGCGTGTCGGCTCCGTTTCCGTCGATGGCGAGAAGGACGAGAACGTCGCTCTCTTCGAGAGCGAACGAGACGGGCGGCGCCGAAGAGCCGGAGGGCACGAGGTCCCGGACCTCGAGCGCGAGACCTCGCTCTCCCTTCGCCGTCTCCTTCTCTCCGGCCGCCTCGAGGCTCTCCGCGCTTCCGAGAAGAATCGAGCCGATCTCGTCGGCCGTCGTCCCGGCGGTCGGACAGCTCTTCACCGTCCGCCCGCGCGCGAGGAGCGTCAGCCGGTCGGCCGCCTCGAAGACCTCGGCCAGGCGGTGGGTGATCAGGACGACCGCCTTCCCGGAACCGGCGCGCCGCCGGAGCGACGCGAAGAGGGACGCCGTCTCGTCGGGGGAGAGCACCGCCGTCGGCTCGTCGAGGATCAGGATCTCCGGGTCCGCCGCGAGGGCGCCGGCGATCTCGATCCGCTGCCGCGTGCCGACCGGAAGGTCCGCGACGAAAGCGTCCGGGTCACCGAGGTCGAGATCGAACGCGCGGGAGAGGCGGCGGACCCGTTCGCGCCTCTCCGACGGGGACTCGACGACGGGAGCGGACAGATCGAGGAGCGCGAGGTTGTCGGCGACCGTCGCGGCCTCGACGAGGAGGTCGTGCTGCGGGACGAGGGCGACGCCGCCGTGGCGGGCGTCGCGCGGGGTCCGGAAGAGGACGTCGCGGCCGCGGAGCCGGACAAGCCCCCCGTCGGCCCGGAGGATTCCGGCGGCGATCGAGACGAGCGTCGACTTGCCCGCGCCGTTCTCTCCGAGCACGGCGTGGATCTCCCCGGCGAGGATCGTCAGCGACGCGCGGTCGAGCGCCCGGGTCGCGCCGAAGTCCTTCGAGATCGCAACCAGCTCGAGGAGCGTCAGAAGTTGCCTCGGGGCACGGGGCGCGCGCCGGAGATGATCGCGGCCTCTACGCGGGCGACCTCATCGAGGACCGCTGCCGGGACCGTTCCCTTCCGGGCCGGGCTCCAGACGAACGACACGACGCCCGAAGCCAGGCCATAACGGAGCGGCTTGCCGTCGAAGCGGCCGTCCTTCACGCGGCGCGCCGTCTCCACGAAGGCCCGGGTCATGTCGATGACCGCCGAGGCGAGGATCGCGGGAGACAGGGCGTTCTGGTCGCGGTTCGAGCCGAAGGCCGTGATCCGTCGCTCTTCCGCCGCGTTGAAGACCCCGAGCGCGGCGTTGTTCGCGTTGTGGAAGAGGAAGTCGCACCCCTGGTCTGCCAGGGCGAGCGCGGCCGCCTTCGCCGCCGCCACGTCCTCGAACGAGCCGGTGAAGACGGTCCGGACGTCGGCCGTCGGGTTCGCCGCCTTCGCGCCCGCCTCGAACGCCAGGAACGTCGACTTGATCGACGGGAGCTCCACGCCGCCGACCATCCCGGCCTTGCCCGTCTTCGACATCCGCCCGGCCACGACGCCGCAGAGGTAGGTGGCCTGCTCCAGCTCGAAGACGATCGGCGCGAGGTTCGGAGCGGTCCGCGAGCCGGACGTCGTGACGAAGACTGTCTTCGGGTAGTCGGCGGCCACCCGCGCCGCGGCGTCCTGGAACTCGAAGCCGTGTCCGAAGCAGAGGTCATAGCCTTCGGCGGCGTAGGCGCGGAACTGCTCCTCGAACTCGGACGGCGACCTGACCTGGACGTGCGAGACGCGGGCGCCCAGCTCCTTCTCGATCGCCTTCAGCCCTTCGTAGGCGCCGGCGTTCCAGCCGGCGTCGGAGATCGGGCCGGGCGTCAGGAGGGCGACCCGGAACGTGGATCCGGCGGGCGGCGTCGCGCCCCTTTCGCCGCAGCCGGCCGATGCGAGGCCGACCGCGGCTGCGGCCAGAAGCCAGCCGGCTCGCGCGCGCGTGTTCCTGGTCTTCATCCTCGAAGCCCCCCGGGCCTGCCGATTCTACGAAGGGCGCGAAGGGTCAGACGCACGACCGGCCGGCGTCGACGGCGACGACCTGCCCCGTCATGGAGCGGTTCGACGCCAGGACCACAGCCATCGAAACGAGGTCGGAGACCTCCACTTTCCGCTTCAGCGGCGTTCCGGCCACGAGCCGTTCGACCGTCGCCGGCGCCAGGTCGTCGGGCGGCAGGACGACGCCGGGAGCGAGGCCGTTGACGCGCACCGCGGGCCCCAGCGCGACGGCGAGGTTCCGCACGAGCGCGTCGATCGCCGCCTTGGCGGCGGCATGGGGGACGTGGTGAGGCCAGGCCTTCGTGGCCGCGACGTCGGAGATGAGGAGGATCGAGCCGTCAGCCCTCGCCAGCGACGGCGTCGCCGCCTGCGCCAGGAAGAACGCCGCGCGGGGGCCGGCGCGGAAGACGGCCTCCCAGTCGGCCAGCGTCACGCCGGCCACGGGGCTCGTGATCCACGGCGAGGCCGCGTGGATCACGACGTCAAGACGTCCGAATCGCGCAACGACGCTCTCGACGAGGCGCGCGGGGGCTCCGTCGCGGGCCAGGTCCGCGCGGAAGGCCGACGCCGGGACGCCGAGCTCGCGAAGAGATCGGACGGTCGCCTCCGCCGTGTCTTTCTCGGTGCGGTAGCTCACGGCGACGGCGTAACCGGCTCTCGCGAACCCCAGGGCGAGTTCCCGGCCGAGCCGGCGCGAGCCGCCCGTCACGAGAACGACACCCGCGGCCGAGTCGGGGTTCCGCCGCCGGGCGAGCCTTCTGGCCATCGGGTCTATGTCCTCCGCGCTCAGAAAGATCCGGGCTGCCTATAATGGCAGAAAGCCGCTCTCGAAGCTTCGGAGGCGATCATGGCCCCTCGGACACTCGTCGACATTTTCCGGAACCTCGAAAACATCCAGAAGCCCGACCTCCTTCTGGTCAAGAAGGACGGCGCGTGGCACCCGATCTCCACGAAGGAGTTCATGGATCGCGTCCGGGCGGTCGCCTCCGCCTTCGACGGGCTCGGCGTAAAGACGGGGGACCGGGTCGCGCTTCTCTCCGAGAACCGGCCGGAGTGGTCGATCGTGGACTTCGCCTGCCAGTGCTACGGGGCGGTCCTCGTCCCGATTTTCCCGACGATGGTCTCCGAGCAGGCCGAGTACCTTCTCCGCGACTCGGGCTCCGTCATCGCCTTCTGCTCGAACGCCGACCAGGCGAAGAAGGTTCTCGACGCGAAGGGAAGCTGTCCGGGGCTCCGGCAGGTCGTCCTGTTCGACGAGGTCTTCCTGAAGGGAGTCCGCTCCTTCGACGAGGTTCTTCTCGACGGCCGGAAGGCGTATGCGGAGAACCCGGCGGCGTTCGAGAAGCGGGCCGACGCCCGAAAGCCCGACGATCTCGCGACCTTGATCTACACGTCGGGGACCACGGGCGAGCCGAAGGGAGCCATGCTGCTGCAGAGCAACTTCGTCTCGAACGTCCTGACCTGCGCGGATCTCCTCCCCCTGCCGCCGACGACCGTCGGGCTCTCGTTCCTCCCGCTCTCGCACGTCCTCGAGCGGATGTGCGAATACATTTATTATCACTTTGGCGTGACCATTGCCTACGCGGAGTCGATCGACAAGCTCAAGGACAACCTCGGCGAGGTGAACCCCCACATCTTCGCGGCCGTCCCCCGCGTCTACGAGAAGGTCTACGGCCGGGTCATGGACAACGTCTCGAAGGCGCCGGCCGCGCGGCAGAAGCTCTTCTGGAAGGCCCTCGACGTCGGCAAGCAGGTCCTGGCGCTCCGCGCGCAGAAGAAGACCCCCGACGTCCTCCTCGCCCTTCAGCACTTCATCTTCGACCGCCTCGTCTTCGCGAAGATCCGCGCCGCCCTCGGCTCGCGGTTCCGCTACTCGATCTCGGGGGGGGCGCCCCTGTCGAAGGAGCTGGCGGAGTTCTTCTGGGCGGTCGGTGTCGAGGTCTACGAGGGGTACGGGCTGACCGAGACGAGCCCCGTCATTGCCGTCAACTACCCGGGTGCCTGGCGGCTCGGGTCCGTCGGCCGGATCATCCCGGGCGTCGAGTGCAAGATCGCGCCGGACGGCGAGATCCTGACGCGCGGGCCGCATGTCATGCGGGGCTACTTCAACAAGCCGGACGCGACGAAGGATGCGATCGACGCCGACGGGTGGTTCCACACCGGCGACATCGGGAAGATCGACGAGGACGGATTCCTCGCGATCACGGACCGGAAGAAGGAGCTGATCGTCAACGCGAACGGGAAGAACATCGCCCCGGCGCCCATCGAGGGCTTCCTGAAGGGGAACGCCTTCATCTCGCTCCCCGTCATCATCGGCGACCGCCGCCGGTACCTCATCTGCCTCGTCGTCCCGAACTTCGACAAGCTCAAGGAGTGGGCGAACCAGAACGGCCTGGGAAGCCTTTCGCCGGAGTCGCTGGCGAAGGAGCCGCGCGTTCGCGACCTCTACCAGAAGGCGATCGACGAGTGGAACGCCGGGAAGCCCCACGAGCAGCAGATCGTCCGCTTCGGCCTTCTGATGGCCGATCTGACGATCGAGGGGGGCGAGCTGACGCCGACGCTGAAGGTCAAGCGGCGCATCATCGACCAGAAGTACAAGGCGCTGATTGACGAGCTCTACGAAGAGAAGGCGGGCTGAGGGGCGCTCCTTCCCGATCAGCCTCCGGACGGTGGACGGCTGCCCGCGGGCTTTCGTGCCGATCGACGGCCGCGAGGCGCGCCGGAACCGGGTCTGGGTGCAGGTCGGCGGGCGCGGGTTCCTTTCCCGGAAGGTCGAGTACCTTGAGCTTCTCGGAACCGATCCCGAGACGGCCCGGCTCGTTGGCGAGCGGATCGTCCCCTGAGGAAGCGACCGCATCCTTGACACGGGAGGCAGCCGCGGCATACGCTGAATGACGGCTCATTCAGTGGGCCGGGAGGGGCGATGGGCAGCGGCGAAGAGCCCGATCTCCAGGTGGTAGACCGGGAATCTGCGGCGGGCGCGGCGCGGGAGCCGTCGCCGGCCGGCGCCGACCCCGGTAAGCGCCAGCGAATCCTCGATGCCGCCGTCCGGACGTTCGGCCGCCGCGGCTACCACGACGCCAAGATAGCCGACATCGCCGCCGCCGCGCGGGTCGCGGAGGGGACGGTGTACCTCTACTTCCGGAACAAGGAAGACCTCTTTGCGACGGTCTTCGACGAGAAGATGGACGACCTCCTCGCGCGGGGCCGCGAGATCGTGCGGGCGGAGAGCTCCGCCGCCGACCGGTTGACGCGTCTCGTCGACCTGCACCTGACCTTTCTCGCGTCCGACCGCGACCTCGCGTCGCTCTTCCAGATCGAGCTCCGGCGGAGCGCCCGGATGCTCCAGCGCGTCATCCGGTCGAAGCTCGTCGACTATTTCCGCCTTCTCGGCGGGGTGCTGAAGGACGGCATCGAACGAGGCGAGTTCCGGGCGCAGCTGTCGCCCCGCCTCGCGGTCCGCGTCCTCTTCGGCGCGGCGGACGAGATCGTCTCCGAGTGGCTCTTCTCGGGGGAGCCCGCCCTCCTGACCGACGCCCGGAAGGTCGTCGGGATGCTCCTCTCCGGGTTCGCCGCGCGCGGCGGACGGCGGAAACCCGAGGATCGGGCTTCTTCCGGCCCCTCGGCCGCGCCTCGCAGGAAACAGGTGAGTCGCGGACGGCCCTCGCCGGCGCACCGCAGGAGAAAAGCGAAATGAGCCGCACTGCTTTCGTCGTCCAGGGCGCCCGCACGGCGTTCGCCCGCATCGGGACCGATTTCAAGGATGTCCACCCGGCGGAGCTCGGCCGGATCGCCGCGGTCGAGGCGATGGCGCGGGCCGGGATCGAGCCGGGCGACGTCGACCAGACGATTTTCGGGAACATCGCGACCCCGGTCGACGCGGCCAACATCGGGCGGATCGTGGCCCTCAGGGCCGGCGTCCCGAAGGAGCGGCCGGCCCATTCCGTCTCGCGCAACTGCGCCTCGGGGATCGAGTCGGTGGTGCAGGCGGCCCGCCTCATCCAGACGGGGGAGGCCGACGTCGTCCTCGCCGGCGGGACCGAGAACATGACGCAGATCCCCTTTCTCTACCGGGACCGGGTGAAGGAGGTCTTCGCCAGGGCCGGGACGGCGAAGAGCGCGAAGGCGCGCGTCGGCGCCTTCGCCGGGATGCCCTGGGGGGAGCTGTTCAACCCCGTCATCGGGCTGAAGGAGGGGCTGACCGATCCCGTCTGCGGCCTGAACATGGGACAGACGGCCGAGCTCCTCGCCAAGGAGGGCTCCATCACCCGGGAGATGCAGGACGCCTTCGCCCTGAAGTCGCATCTCAATGCGGCAGCGGCGCGGGCGAAGCTGGCCGAGGAGATCGCTCCGGTCCCGATCCCGCCCGGCTTCGAGAAGGTCTCGACGCTCGACAACGGCGTCCGCGAGAACCAGACGATGGAGGCCCTCGCGAAGCTGAAGCCCTTCTTCGACCGGAAGTACGGCTCCGTCACGCCGGGAAACTCCTCGCAGATCACCGACGGCGGCGCGGCCGTCGTCGTCGCGTCCGAGAGCTTCGTGACGAAGCGGCGCCTCACGCCGCTCGGCCGCATCGTGTCGTGGGGCTTTGCCGGCCTCGAGCCCGAGCGGATGGGCCTCGGGCCGTCGCGCTCGACGCCCCCCGCGCTGAAGAAGGCCGGGGCCTCGCTGAAGGAGATCGGCCTCGTGGAGATGAACGAGGCCTTCGCGGCGCAGGTCCTCGCGAACCTCAAGGCGTTCGAGGGGGATCCGGCCCTCGGCCCGCTCGACGAGAGCCTTCTGAACGTCAACGGAGGCGCCATCGCCCTGGGTCACCCGGTGGGCTCCTCGGGGACGCGTCTCATCCTGACGCTCCTCCTGGAGATGCGGCGCCGCAAGGTCTCCCTCGGCCTTGCGACGCTCTGCATCGGGGGCGGGCAGGGGGCCTCGATCGTGCTGGAGGGTGCGTGATGTCCACGGTCCTCGAAGAAACGCTCGCCGCCGCGCCTCACGCCCCCGGTCCGTCGTTCCGGCTCAACGTCGAGCCGGACGGGCTCGGGATCGTCTTCTTCGACACGCCCGGCGAGAAGGTGAACAAGTACTCCGCCGGCGTGATGCGGGAGTTCGACGCCTTCCTCGACGACCTCGCGGGGCGGACCGACCTGAAGGCCCTCCTCCTCGTCTCGTCCAAGCCCGACATCTTCATCGCGGGCGCCGACGTGAACGAGATCGCGACGGCCGACGCGGGGCTCGTGGCCGAGGGTGTCCGGTTCGGCCAGAAGGTCTTCGGGAAGCTGGCGAACCTGCCGTACCCCACCGTCGCGGCCATCGACGGGGCCTGCGTCGGCGGCGGCTGCGAGACGACCCTCGCCATGGACTGGCGCCTGGCGTCGGACTCGAAGAAGACGCAGATCGGCCTCCCGGAGATCCGGCTCGGAATCCTCCCGGCGTGGGGCGGCTGCACGCGTCTCCCGCGGATCATCGGTCTCGCGGGGGCGCTGGACATCATCCTGGCCGGCAAGACGGTCGACGGGAAGCGCGCGAAGCGGATGGGCCTCGTGGACGAGCTCGTCCCGCAACCGATCCTGTTCGAGGAGGCCAAGAAGTTCGCCCGGGCGAAGTTCGGCACCGCCAAGCGGTCGAACGCCGGCCCCGGAGGGGCGCCGCTCCGCGCCCGCCCGGCGACGCTGCAGGAGAAGCTCCTCGAGAGCGTCGGCCGGAGCCTCGTCTTCTCCAAGGCGAAGGCTGCGGTCCTGAAGGAGACGAGGGGGCACTATCCGGCGCCCCTCGAAGCCCTCGAGGTGGTCCGGAAGGGCGCGGGCGCCCCTCTCGCCCGGGCGCTCGAGCTCGAGGTCGAGGGGGTGTCGCGCCTCGTCGGAACCCCGACGATGCGGAACCTGGTGAACCTCTTCTTCCGGATGGAGGACGTCAAGAAGGAGACGGGCGTCAGAGCCGGAGTCCGGCCGCGGAAGGTCTCCCGGATCGGCGTCCTCGGGGCCGGCGTGATGGGTGGCGGGATCGCCCAGCTGGCCGCCGACAAGGGCTATCCGGTGCGGATGAAGGACATTCGGAACGAGCCGCTGGCCGGAGGCTTCGCACAGGCCGCGAAGATCTGGAAGGAGCGCCTGAAGAAGCGCCGGATGACGAAGGGGGAGTTCGCCGGGAAGATGGCGCTCCTCTCCGGGACCCTCGACTACACCGGCTTCGAGACGTGCGACGTCGCGATCGAAGCCGTCCTCGAGAAGATGGCCGTCAAGCAGGGCGTCCTCAGGGAGTGGGAGGCGGTCGTTCCCGAGACGGCCATCTTCGCGTCGAACACCTCCACGCTGCCGATCACCGAGATCGCCGCGGCGGCGAAGCATCCCGGGCGGGTCGTCGGGATGCACTTCTTCAACCCGGTGCACAAGATGCCCCTCGTCGAGGTCATCTACGGGGCGAAGACCGATCCTGCGGTGACGGCGACGATCTTCGACCTCGCCAAGCGGATGGGAAAGACCCCTGTCGTCGTGAAGGACGCGCCGGGCTTCCTCGTGAACCGGATCCTCGGCCCCTACATCGGCGAGGCGGTCCGCCTGCTCCTTGAGGGGCACCCCCTCGAGGAGATCGATCGGGCGGCCCGCGGCTTCGGGATGCCGGTCGGCCCCGTGGAGCTGCTCGACGACGTCGGCATCGACGTGGCGACCAAGGGGGGCGAGACGCTGGCCGCCGCCTGGCCGGAGCGGATGCCGACCGACCCGGCGTTCGGAAGGCTCGTCGGGACCGGCCGCCTCGGCCGGAAGGTGAAGAAGGGCTTCTACCTCTACGACGGGGACCACCGGAAGGGGCCCGATCCGTCGGCATACGCCGATCTCGGCCTCCCCGTGCCCTCCGGCCCGAAGGCCCCGCCCGAGGAGATCGTCCGGCGCCTCGTCTGGCCCATGGTCAACGAGGCCGCGTTCTGCCTTGCCGAGGAGATCGTGGAAAGCCCCGCCAAGCTCGACCTCGCCATGATCTTCGGCACCGGATTCCCGCCGTTTCGCGGCGGGCTCTGCGGGTACGCCGACTCGATCGGCGCCGCCGCCATCGTGGACGGGCTCTCGAAGCTGGCGACCGACAGGGGGCCGCGCTTCGCCCCCGCACCGCTTCTTTCCGATCTCGCCCGCACGGGCAGGAAGTTCTTCAACGTCTGAGATGCCGGAGGAGAGAGTCATGTCCAGCACCAAGCCCGCCGTTGCCGAGCCCCCCGCCGCGACCGAGGCCCCTTCGTTCCTGAAGTCGCTCTTCCAGGGCGAGTTCCAGGAAGAGATGGTCTTCCCCTTCCCCGAGATCCCTCCGGACGTCAGGGAGACCGTGGCGGCCTTCAGCGAGGCCTACACGGACTTCGACGCGGCGAACATCGACTCCGAGAAGATCGACCGGGAGCACTTCTTCCCGCGTGAGGTCGTGAAGGCGATGGGCGAGCTCGGCGTGATGGGAATGGCGATCCCCGAGGAATACGGCGGCAGCGGCTTCTCCGCGGCGGCGTACGGACGGATGATGGAGGTGATCGGGCCCCTCGACGCCTCGGCCTCGATCGTCGTCGGCGCGCACCAGTCGATCGGCATCAAGCCGCTCCTCCTGTTCGGCACGGAGGAGCAGAAGAAGAAGTGGCTCCCCGACCTCGCGGCGGGGAAGCTGATCGGCGCCTTCTGCCTCACCGAGCCGGAGGCGGGCTCCGACGCCGGTTCCCTGAAGACGACGGCCGTCTACGACGCGGCGACCGACGAGTACGTCCTGAACGGGACGAAGCAGTGGATCTCGAACGGCGGCTTCGGGAGCTTCTTCACCGTCTTCGCCCGGATTCCCGGCAGCGCCGAAGGGAAGGACCCCCAGAAGGAGATCGTCTGCTTCGCGGTCGTGACGAGCCCGGACGGGACGCTGCCGGGCCTTGTCCGCGGGCCGGAGGAGAAGAAGCTCGGTCTCTGCGCCTCGTCCACCTGCCAGATCATCCTCGAGAACTGCCGCGTCCCGGCCTTCAACCTGATCGGCGGCAAGGGGCGCGGCTTCAAGATCGCCCTCGAGACGCTCAACACGGGCCGGATGTCGCTCGGCACCGGTGCCGTCGGGGGCTCGAGGATGATGATCAAGCTCGCGACGGAGCACGCGACCCAGCGCCGCCAGTTCAAGACCCGGATCGCCGACTTCGAGATGATCCGCCACAAGATCGCCCGGATGACGGCGAAGACGTACGCCCTCGAAGCCATGAGCTATCTGACGGCCGGGCTCATCGACCGGAAGGGGATCGACTACTCGCTCGAGGGGGCCTGCTGCAAGGTCTTCGGCACCGAGGTCCTCTGGGAGAACATCAACGACGCCCTCCAGATCGCCGGCGGCAACGGCTTCATGAACGAGTACCCGTACGGGCGGGCCCTGCGCGACAGCCGGATCAACATGATCTTCGAGGGGACGAACGAGATCCTCCGGATGCTGATCGCCCTCTCCGGATTCAAGGAGCTCGGTGACCAGCTCAAGGAGGTCCAGCACGCCCTCAAGAGCCCGCTCCGCGAGCGCGGCGTCCTGACCGGGTACGGGAGGAAGCGGATGAAGGGGGTCATCACCCGCGACAAGCTGACGAAGGTCCATCCGTCCCTCGCCCCCGAGGCCGACCAGGTCGGGAGGTACGCGGGCGTCTTCGCGAACGCGGCCGAGACGATCCTCCGCAAGCACGGGAAGAAGGTCGTCGACCGCGAGTACCAGCAGGAGCGGCTGGCCGACGTCGTGATCGACCTCTACGCACAGATCGCGGTCCTCTCGCGCGTCTCGTCCTCGATCGCGAAGAAGGGTGAGGAAAAGGCGGCGGGCGAGATCGAGATCGCGCGGTGGTTCTGCCACCACGCGCTTCACCGGATGGTCGGAAACCTGAAGGCGCTCGACCGGAATCGCGACTCCCTGACGACCTCCATCAGCGAGCGCGTCTACGAGTCGGGAGGCTATCCCTACGACCTGTGGAGCTGAACATTTTCGGGGGGTGCGACGTCCGCGATCGCCAAGTGGCGCGCCGGGTTCGCACCCCCCGTGCCCCCCTCGCCCCGTCTCCATGAGCGCCGTTCCGATCCACACCATCACCGTCCCCACCCCCTTTCCGGTGGGGCCGGTGAACGTGCACGTCGTCCTTCGGGAGCCGATCACTCTCGTCGATTCCGGGCCGCTGACGAACGAGGCCTGGGAGGCGCTCTCCGCCGGCCTCGCGCGCGCGGGGCTGAAGGTGGCCGACGTCGAGCGGGTTCTCCTGACGCACGGCCACCAGGACCACTTCGGGCTCGCGCAGAAGGTGGCCGACCTTTCGGGGGCGCCCCTCCTGGGGGGACGTCCCGACCGGTCGCTCTTCCGGATGACGCGGGACGTGAAGCTCATGCTCGACAGCCTCGCGCGCGCCGACTTCGGGATCGGCGCGCGGTTCCTCATGGTGGTCTCGGTCTGCCACGTCGAACACTTCGCCACGCCTCTCTCGGTGTGGGACGAGCTCGAGGGCGGCGAGACGCTTCCTGGCGATGGCTGGTCGGTCGTCGTCCGTGCGACGCCGGGGCACACGCCGGGAAGCCTCACCTTCGAGATCCCCGAGGCCGGCGTCCTCTTCACCGGCGACACCGTCCTCCGGGACATCACGCCGAACGCCATCGTCGAAGAGGACCCGGAACGCCCCGGAGCGCCGTTCCGGAGCGTGACCCGTTACTTCGAGACCCTCGACGCGATCGGGGAATCGAACGCGACGTCCTCGCTCCTGACCGGACACGGGCGCGCCATTCCCGACTACCCGGCGCACCTCGAGAGGGTGAAGCGGAAGTACGCCACTCGGATCCACCAGATGGAGCGCTTCCTGGCCTCGGGCCCGAAGACGGTGCGCGACCTCGTCGTGGCCCTCTTCCCCAAGGTCACCGCGGTGAACGTCTTCCTCGCCTATTCCGAGGTGCTCGGCTTCCTGATGTACCTCGAGGACGAAGGGCGGGTGGAGCGGGTCGCCTCGGCTCTCCGCGACCGGTACCGGCTCACGTCGACGATCCGCGTCGCGTGACGGCGGCCTTCTCGTCTTCCTCCGTCACAGGACGCGCAGGAAGGCGACGAGATCGGAGACTTCGGCGTCTGTCAGGCCGATCTGGAACCGAGTGTTGTAGAAGTTCACGGCGTCGGTCAGCGTGGTCGCCGAGCCGTTGTGGAAGTAGGGGGCGCGGGCGGCGAGTCCCCGCAGGATCGGACCCTTGAATTTCCCGATGTCCTTCCACTTTCCGGTGATGAGGGCGCGGCCCGGATCGGTCGTCTGGACGGTCTCGCCCGTGGCGATGTTCTTCAGCGTGTAAAGCGGCATGTCGGGCGTCCGTCGCGAGGCGTCGGCGACCCCGATGTTGAGCGGCGCCGGCACGGAATGGTCCCCGACGTTCGGCGTGTCGTGACAGGTGCCGCAGGTGCCCGCGATGCTTGCGACGCCGAGCACGTCGTTCAGCCCTTTGACGCCGGTGATGCTGATCGGTTTGCTGTTGAAAAGTTGCTCTCCCCGGGCCACGGCCAGCCGGGCCGCCCTTCTCGATTCCGCGTCCTCCGCGTGGCTGCTCTGCAGCGTCGCCCACGCCGCGAAGTCCGTGAAGATCACCGGGCTGAAGGGCGCGCCGGTGGGGTTCTGCCCGAGCGGGTCGTTGATGCCGATGAAGAACGGCTGCTGCGACAGGGCCTTCGGGCCTCCCGTCGCTCCCTGGGCGTTGAGCTCTCCGGCCGCCACGTCGTAGACCTGCGCCGTGTAGAGCGATGACTCGAAGGCGGCGATCTGCTCCTCCTGACCCGAGGTGAGAGGGGCGGTCGCCTGCGCGTGGCCCAGCGTGGCGCTGTTCGCCTGCTCCATGAGGTCGAAGGTGACCGACTTTCCGGGGAACGTCTCGCGCCCGTCGAACATCACCGTGCTCAGAAAGCGCACGTTCGTGGAAGGGAGCGGCCGCCGGAAGAGCGACAGCTCCTGGCTGCTGGCGAAGCCATACGGGTCGTCGACGGCCGCGAGCGCGAACTCCGCGCCCGCGGGAATGCCGATGCCGACGCGGATCAGTCCCTTGGTCAGGAGCATGCCGTAGGCGCTCCGGCGCATCTCGACGGTGGAGACGTCCGCGAACGGCGAGACAGACCCGTCGTTGGTCCGGAAGATCGGGTCGCGGCCGCCGGTGGCCTCGAAGCGGTCGCGCACGCCCGCCGGCGTGATCGACCATCCGCTCTCGGGCCGGTGACAGGTGAAGCAGGTTCGGCCGTTCGTCCCGAGCTCCTGGAAGAAGGGATTGCTCCTGTCGACGTGCCCCGCGGTCGAGAACGTCCGGGCCGCGCCGGTGGGATTCACGAAGGGCTCCAGGAGGTCCCGCTCGCTCTCGCCGAGGCCGACCCAGGCGCCGGCTCCGGCCGTGATCAGGAGGGCGGCAGCGAGTCCCGGGAGAGCGCTGCGGAACGGGGCGGGCGGTCTGGTGTTCTCGGACATCGTTCCTGCCTTTCTCTCAGGGAATCGGAATTCGGAGCGGAGAGACGACAGGAGGCTGGACATTCCGATCCGGAAGGGAGAAAATGAGAATGAATCGCAGCACTGGTCCGGCCGGCATCCCGCCGCCCGCGTCCGGTCCGGAGTTGCGTCGAGACGCTCGTCGTGCTGGCGGGGGACCGATGACGCCTACGATCTCCTCGCTCATCCGCTCGATTGAATCCGGCGATCGATCCGCGGCGGACGCCCTCTTCGCTGCGCTCTACGCGGAACTGCGCCGGCTGGCGAAAAGCCAGCTCGCGAGATACGGACCCGGTGTCACGCTGAGCGCGACGACGCTGCTTCACGAGGCGTACCTCAACATCGCCGGACGCGAAGGAGCGATCTTCCCGGACGAAGGGCGCTTCCTGGCGTACGCCGCGAAGGTGATGCGCGGCCTCATCATCGATTACGCCCGCAGCCGTCAGGCGCTGAAGCGCGGAGGCGGCTTCGAGATCACGTCGCTCGGGGACTCGGTCGCCCAGGCGGTCGCGGACGAAGGCGAGCTGGCTCGGATCAGCTCGGGACTCGACAGGTTGGCCTCGGTCGACGCATCGCTTGCCGAAGTCGTCGATCTCAAGTTCTTCTGCGGCTTCTCGTTTGCCGAGATTGCCGCGATGCGAGGCGTTTCGGAGCGCACGGTGCAGCGCCGCTGGGAGAAGGCGCGCATCTATCTGCACCGCGAGATCCGGCCGGCGGCCCGGGCGTGAAAGCGGAAGCCTGACCGTGTCCTCGGCCGCCCGGGATCGCTGGCAGGTCGTGAGTCCCCAACTCGATCGCGCCCTGGACATGGCGGATGACGAGCGCGGCGCCTGGCTGGAGGCCCTGCGCGCGGAGGATCCGGACCTGGCCTCCGAGGTGGAGGCCCTCCTCGAGGAGCGTCGGGCGCTCAGCCGGGAGGGCTTCCTCGAAAACGAGGCCCTGAGGCCTCCCACGGCGTCGTCGCTCGCAGGCCAGAGGGTGGGCGCCTACACGTTGATCTCGCCCATCGGCCACGGCGGCATGGGAACCGTCTGGCTCGCACGGCGCAGCGACGGCCGCTTCGAGGGGCAGGCGGCCGTGAAGCTCCTGAACGTGAGCCTCGTCGGTCGCGCCGGCGAAGCGCGTTTCGAGCGGGAGGGGAACATCCTCGCGCGCCTCACGCACCCGAACATCGCGCGTCTGGTCGACGCGGGCGTGTCTTCGATCGGGCAACCCTATCTCGTGCTCGAGTACGTTCGGGGCGCGCCCATCGACCGCTACTGCGACGGCCAGGCTCTCGACGTCGAAGGGCGGCTGTTCCTCTTCCTGGACGTGCTGGCCGCGGTGGCCCATGCGCACGCCCATCTGATCGTTCATCGAGACATCAAGCCCTCGAACGTTCTCGTCGCGACGGACGGGCAGGTGAAGCTGCTCGACTTCGGGATCGCGAAGCTCCTCGAGGGGGAGGGAACCGCGGAAGCCGCGACGGCGCTCACGCACGAGGGGGGACGGGCGCTTACGCCCGAGTACGCCGCCCCCGAGCAGCTGACCGGCGGCGCGATCACGACGGCGACCGACGTCCACGCCCTTGGGACCCTGCTCTACATCCTGCTCGCCGGCCGGCATCCGGCCGAGGCGTCCCGGGGATCGGCGGTGGACCTGCTGAAGGCGATCGTCGAGACGGAGCCGCGGCGGCTCTCTGACGCCGTGCTCGCGCCCGGGGCGACGTCGACGGAGGGGGCTCGCCGCGACCCGAAAGGGCCGTCCACGTCGCCCGACGAGCTCCGCCGCCGGCTCAGGGGCGATCTCGACACGATCGTCGCCAAGGCTCTGAAGAAGGATCCGGCCCAGCGTTACGCTTCCGTCACCGCTTTTTCGGACGACCTGCGCCGCTATCTCCATCACGAGCCGATCAGCGCGCGACCGGACACGTTCTCCTATCGCACCGCCAAGTTCGTGCAGCGGCACGTGCGCGAAGTCATCACAGCCGCGGCGGCGATCCTCCTGGTCGCGAGCCTGATCGCCTTCTTCACGGCGCGCGTGGCGACGGAGCGCGATCGGGCTCGTCTCGAGGCGCTGAAAGCGGCCAAGGTCAGCGAGCTCCTGGCGGGCCTGTTGACCGGAGCGGATCCCTACGCCCGTCCCGACGGGAAAGAACTCACCGTCCGCGGGCTTCTGGACGCGGGCGCGACGCGCATCCAGAAGGAGCTCGCCGGACAGCCCGAGGTGAAGGCCGAGATGCTGTCCGTGATGGGCCGCACGTACCAGCGCCTCGGCGAGCCCGACAAGGCGCGGCCGCTCCTGGAAGAGGCCCTGTCCACGAGACGCCGCGTGCTCGGGCCGGAGCACGCCGACGTGGCCGAGAGCCTGAACGACCTGGCGGTTCTCCTGAGGGAAGGAGGGAACACGGTCGCCGCAGAGCCGTTTCTCGTCGAGGCGCTCGCGACGCGACGCAAAGTGCTCGGGCGGGAGCACCGGGACGTGGCGGCCACCCTGATCGAGCTCGGCCGCCTCTACTGCGACCAGGGATCCGATCAGAAGGCCGAGCCGCTCTTCCGCGAAGCGCTCGCGATCCGCCGGAAGCTCCTGGGCGACGAGGACCACGAAACGGCCACGAGCATGAACGAGCTCGCCCTGCTCCTGTGGCACAAAGGCGACCTCTCCGGGGCTGAAGAGCTGTTCAAGCAGTGCCTGGCGATCAACCGGAAGACGCAAGGCGAGAATCATCCGGACGTCTCGACGTCGCTGAACAACCTGGCGCTGCTCGCTGGAGACCGGGGGGACTTCGCGGCTGCGGAGACGCTGTCGCGCCAGTCTCTCGCCATCGGCCGCAAGACTCTGGGAGACAAACATCCGGATGTCGCCATAAAGCTCAACAATCTCTCCCGACCGTTGCTGCAGCTGGGGAAATTCGACGAGGCAGCCGATGCTCTCCGGGAGGCGATACAGATTGCGATCGCCGCGTTCGGAGACCAACACCCGTCGGTCGCCACGTACAAGGTGAACCTGGCTCGCGTACAACTGGCGCGCAAAGACGCCGCCTCCGCCGAGGCGCTTCTTCGGCAGGCCCTGCAGATCCGCCGGCGCGCGTTTCCGGAGGGGGACTGGCGGATCGCCGTCGTCAAGAGCCTGCTGGGCGAAGCCCTGACAGCTGTCGGCCGCCGTGACGAAGCCGAGCGCCTGCTTCTCGAGGCGAAGGACGCCCTGAAAGACGGCCCGGGCCTGGAGGGTCGGGAGTCCAAGTCGAACGCCGAGCGCCTGGCCGCGCTCTACAAATCTTGGGGCCGGACCCCTGAGCCCTCGAAGGGCCCTGGCTAGGGCGCTCGACCCGCCTCCCGGTGCCCGAGCGGTCCCCGGCCGGCGGCGAGGCCCGGGGCGGCGTCGAGAGCCCGGTGAACGTAGTCGAGCGCCTTCCGGACGGCGTCCGGAAGCGTTTCGCCGAGAGCCAGATAGGCGGTGAGCGCCGCGGAAAGGGTGGCGCCGGCGCCATGATGGCGGCGGTCGCCGAGGCGGGTGTGTCGGAACGTCATCCAGGTCCGCCCGTCGAGGAGGCCATCGACGATGTCGGACCCTTCGGCCTGTCCCCCCTTGATCAGGACCGCCTGGGGCCCCAGCTGCTGAATGGCCCGGGCGGCGCGTTTCGCGTCAGCCTCTCCGCGGATCGCGAAGCCTGCCAGGACGGAGGCCTCGCCCAGGTTCGGCGTGACGATCGTCGCGTCCGGAAAGAGATCCCGGACGAGGGACGAAACGGAGGTCTGGCGGAGGAGTCTGGGCTCGCCGTCACCGGTCATTTCCGGGTCGACGACGATGGGAACGAGGAAGCCCGGCAGATCGGCCCCGAGGAGGCGGATGACCGGGACGGTGGTGACGAGGCCCACCTTGACGGCCTTCGGGGGCGGAGCCTGCCGGGCGGCCCGGAGCTGTTCCCGGACGACGGCGAGGGGGAGGTCCTGGACCACCGTCACGGCCGGCCCGTCCTGGGTCGTCACGGCGGTGGCGACCGAGGTGCCGGTCACGCCGAGGGATTCGAAGGTCTTCAGGTCGGCCGGGAGGCCGCCCCCCCCGCCCACCTCGAGGGAACCGACCGAAAGCGCCGAGGCGCTCGACATACCCTGAAGATTAGCGCCGGAAGCGTCCCAACGGGCGCCAATGCTGCTATCCTCCGCGGCTCGGAGGCACCCGAAGATGGCCGAGAACAAGGTCACCGTGGCGGTCGGCAGTGCCGCCCCCAACTTCGCGCTTCCGGCCCGTTCCGGCGGACTCGTCTCCCTCGCGGACTTCCGGGGTCGGAAGAACGTTCTTCTCTATTTCTATCCGAAGGACGACACCCCGGGCTGCACGAAAGAAGCCTGCAGCCTGCGCGACGGATGGAAGGCGCTCGCTGCCCGCGACGTCGAGGTCCTCGGCGTCTCCCGCGACGACGCCGTGACGCACAACATGTTCGCCTCTAAGTACGACCTTCCGTTCGAGCTCCTGACCGACGCCGGCCACCAGGTCCACGCGACGTACGGGGCGTGGGGCGAGAGTGCGTGGGGCGTCGGTCCCCTCCGGAAGTCCTTCCTCATCGGAAAGGACGGGATCATCCGCCGCATCTTCCACAAGGTCGACACCGAACATCACGCAGAGGAGGTTCTGAAAGCGATGGAAAGCTCCGTACCGCCCGGTTCGCAGCCGCCCGCCCCGGCGCCGACGCCGGTTGCCCCCACCCCGGTGGCCGAAGCGGTCGAGAAGGCCGCGCAGGCCGTCCAGGCCGCCGTGACCGAGGTTGCCAAGGACGCGAAGAAGAGGGTCGAAAAGGCCGCGGACGTCGTCGTGGCGAAGGCCGCGAGCGCCCGGAAGGCGGTCAGGAAGGCCGCCAAGAAGGTCGCCCGGAAGGTCGCGAAGAAGAAGGCCGCCCCGAAGAAGAAGGCGGCCCGCAGGGCCGCGCCGAAGAAGAAGGCCGTGAAGAAGGTCGCCCGGAAGGTCGCGAAGAAGAAAGCGGCCCCGAAGAAGAAGGCGGCCCGCAAGGCCCCGAAGAGGAAGAGATAGGCGAGGGGTTGGAGGGGAGCCGCATCCGTGTGACGCTCCGGGCGCTGGAGGCGATGCGTGCCGAGGGGTTGGACCCGGCGCGCACCGTGCTCGTCGTCCGGCACGTTCTCGGATGCGGCGGCTCCGGCTACCGTCTCAGCTTCTCTGACCGTCCTCTCGAGGACGGCCGGCGCGTCGAGAGCGACGGTGGGCTCGTCGTCTGCCTAGACGAGCTCTCCTTCGCGCGACTCGCAGGCGCCGCCATCGACTACGATCCCGAAAAGGAGACCGAAGGGTACCTGCTCGACCACCCGGATGCGGCGTTCGCCGCGTTCTGCTGACGGCCGGACACCCCGCACACGTTCTATGGACAAGAAACATCGCCACGCTCTCCAGCAAAACGACCTTCAGGCCGTCCTCCTCTCCGTCCGCGACTACCTGACGTCGCACCAGAGCCAGTCCGTCCGGACCGGCGCCGCCGTGGTGGCTGTCGTCCTCGTCGTCGGGGCGATCTGGGGCGGCCTCGCCTGGCGCGACCGGCGCCTCGCCGGGAGGCTCTCGACGGCGATCGGCCTCCTCGACGCTCCCCTGGCCGCCGACGGGATCGGTCCCGGGCCGGGCCAGCGCGTCTTCAAGGACCCGGGGGAGCGTCTCGCGGCCGCCAAGGACGAGCTCCGGAAGCTGACGAAGGACGCCCCCTCGTCCGACAGCGGGCGTGCAGCGGCCCTGATGCTGATGGGAATGGAAGGGCCCTCGGGCGTCTCCGGAGGCGGCATCGATGCCGCGAAGGCGCTCGTGAAGAGCGAGAAAGGGACGATCTCCGCGGGAATCGCCTTCGTCTCCATTCTCGACGCCGAGGCGTCCGCTGGCCGGGCCAAGGGGGCCCTCGAGACAGCGAAGAAGGCCCTCGAAGGGGGCGATGCGCCGGTTCCGAAGGACGTCCTCCTCATGCAGCTGGGGCGCCTGTCCGAGAAGACGGGCCAGACGGCCGAGGCGAAGACCTACTACCAGCGGATTCTCACGGACTACCCGGACTCTCCGGTCCGCGCCGAGGCACAGCAGCGGTCGCAGGGGCTGTAATGCTCCGGGAGAACCCGGCGGTCGGGTTCTCCCGGGCCCGCTCCGCCGCGGAACGGAAACCATGAAGCCTCGCGCGATCGTGATCGTCTGCGACGGGCTGGGAGTAGGCGCCGCGCCCGACGCGGAGAGCTTCGGCGACGCGGGTGCCGCCACGCTGCAACACGTTCTCCGCGACGGCAGGCCGCTGCTGCCCCACCTGACGCGCCTCGGGCTCCTTCACACTCTCTACGCCGACGCGCCACCGGGCCTCCCGTCGCCGGCAGGCGCCATCGGCCGCTGCGCCGAGGCGTCGCCCGGGAAGGACTCGACGTCGGGCCACTGGGAGCTGATGGGGCTGACGCTCGACACGGCCTTTCCGCTCTACCCCGACGGCTTTCCCCCCGAGGTGGTCGAGCGGTTCGAGGCGGTGGTGGGGAAGAGGGTCCTCCACAACCGTCCGGCCTCGGGGACGGAAGTCATCCAGCGGTACGGTGAGGAGCACATCCGGACCGGCCGACCCATCGTCTACACCTCGGGCGACTCGGTCTTCCAGATCGCCGCGCACGAGGAGGTGGTCCCCGTCGCCCTGCTCTACGCGTGGTGCGAGTCGGTGCGGAAGATCCTCGTCCCGCCGCACCACGTTGGGCGCGTCATCGCACGTCCCTTCGTCGGAACGCCGGGGCGCTTCACGCGGACCCACCGTCGGCGGGACTTCTCGGTGCCGCCCCCGGGGCCGACCGTCCTCGATCGCTGCCTCGAGCGAGGGCTCTCGGTCCACGGCATCGGAAAGATCGAGGATCTCTTCGTGGGGCAGGGGCTGTCGAGCGCCGTCCACACCGAGTCGAACCTCGACGGCCTCGAGCGGACGGTCGCTGCGGTCCGCGAGCGCGACGACGACTTTCTCTTCACGAACCTGGTCGACTTCGACACGAAGTACGGCCACCGGAACGACCCGGACGGCTACGCGCGCGCCCTAGAGGAGTTCGACGGGTTCGTCCCGGCGCTCCTCGGGGCGATGAGGGCCGGGGACCTCCTGCTCGTCACGGCCGACCACGGCGGTGACCCGTCGGACGTCTCGACGGACCACACGCGCGAGTACGTCCCCGTCGTCGCGGCCGGCCCGGGAGTGACGTCCGGGGCCGACGTCGGGACGCGGCGGAGCTTCGCCGACGTCGGCGCCACGGTGGCCGCCCACGTCGGCGTCGACGCGCCCGGAGGGACGAGCTTCCTCGGGGTCCTTTCGGCGGTCCCGTGACGTCGCCGGCGCGCCCTCCCGGAAGCGCCCCGCGTCGCACGGCGCCGGCTCTCTTCCTCGCGCTCCTCGCCCTGTCCGGGTCGGGGGCGCCCCAGGACCCGCGCGGCCCGATCACCGACCACTTCGACGGCAAGCGCTTCCACAACCTCGAGCCGATGCCGCTCGGCTTCGGCGACCGGATCCGCCGGGAGTTCACGAAGAACCAGGGTCCCTGGAACGGCTTCTCGCCCGGCGTTCCGGCCCCTTGCCCGGTGGACCGCGTCGGAGACGGTCGGATGCGCGTGACCTGGGTCAATCACGCCACCGTCCTGATCCAGATGGACGGCGTGAACATCCTGACCGACCCGACCTGGGCCCCGCGCTCCTACCCCCGGGTCGGCCCGAAGCGCCGGAGGCCGCCGGGCATCGACTTCGAGAGCCTGCCGCCGGTCGACGTCGTCCTGGTCAGCCACGACCACCAGGATCACATGGACCTTCCGACGCTCCGCCTGCTTTCGGCCGCGCACGGCCCGGCGATCTACGCCGGCCTCGGAAGCGGGGCCTTCCTCGCGGCGAACGGGATCCGGGGCGCGAAGGACCTGGACTGGTGGCAGTCGGTCCGGGTCGCGCCCGGCCTCGTCCTGACGGCGGTTCCGGCGCGGCACACCTCCGGCCGCGGACCGTTCCCCGACAACGAGCGGCTCTGGTGCGGCTTCGTCCTGACGGGGGCGTCCGGCTCGATCTACTTCGCGGGGGACACCGGAGAGGGAAGCCACTTCGCCGCGATCGGGGCGCGCTTCCCGGGCCTCACCGTGGCGCTCCTCCCGATCGGCGGCTACGACCCCCCCTGGTACATGGCTTACCGTCACCTCGGCCCGCAGACGGCCCTCCGGGAGCTCGTCGAGCTCGGCGCCGCGGCGATGATCCCGATCCACTACGGCACGTTTCCGCAGTCTGACGACGCCGAGGACGGGCCACTCGACTATCTCTGCCGCGAGATCACGGAGGCCCCAGACCCGAAGCCGAACGTCGTGATCCTCCGCCACGGCGAGTCGTTCGAGGTGCCCGGGACGTGAGGGGCGTGCGACCCGGGGGAGGCGCCGTCGGCGGCCGGTCGGGCGGCATCCACGCACGGGACATTCCACGTAGAATGGCGGCGGTCCAGAACGTGTCGAGCGAGAAACCCGTCCAGTGCCAGTTCGACGAGGACGATCTCATCGTCCGCGTCCTGCACAAGCTCCCGGCCGACGTGAACCTGATCTCTCCCGTCGTCGAGGAGGTCATGCGCGTGGTGACGGAGATGGGCTGCGCCGAAGGGCAGGAGTTCGACATCGAGCTGGCCCTCCGCGAGGCCCTCGCCAACGCGATCAAGCACGGGGGAAAGAACGACCCCTCGAAGCAGATCGAGTGCTGCGTGGCGTGCGACAGGGACCGCGGCATGCTCCTGGTCGTCCGCGATCCCGGGCGGGGCTTCGACCCGAAGGACCTCCCGAGCCCGGTCATGGGAGAGAACGTCTTCTCGACCCACGGGCGCGGGATCTACCTGATCAACCAGCTCATGGACGAGGTCCGGTTCGAGAAGGGCGGGACCGAGATTCACATGATCAAGCGGGCCCCGGGGAACGGCTCTTCGTCCGGACGATGACCCCGGCGAGCGCGTTCACGGTCACGGTCGCGGCCCCGGGGGTCGAACCACTCGTTGCGGGGAGGATTCACGCCCTCCGGCATCTCGTCGGGAACACGCCCCTCCTCGCCATCGACGCCACGTTCCGCGGGAAGAAGTTCCGCGTCTTCGCAAAGGCCGAGAACCTGAACATGACCGGCTCCATCAAGGACCGGATGGCGCTCCACATCCTCGGCCGCGGCTACTCGAAGGGAGTGCTGTCGCCCGGTGCACCGGTCTTCGAGGCCACGAGCGGCAATACGGGGATCGCCTTCGCCGGGATCGGCCGGGCGCTCGGCCATCCGGTCACGATCTTCATGCCGAACTGGATGAGCCGGGAGCGGATCGACCTGATCCGGAGCCTCGGCGCCACGATCCGCCTCGTCGCGCCGGACGAAGGGGGATTCCTCGGGTCGATCCGGATGGCGGAGGAGGCGGCGGCGAAGGCGCCCGGCTCGTTCCTCCCTCGCCAGTTCTCCAACGAGGACAACGCCGCGGCTCACGAGGAGACGACGGGACCCGAGATCTGGTGGCAGCTCCGGGCCCACGGGCTGACGCCGGACGCGCTCGTCGCGGGCGTCGGGACGGGCGGGACGGTCATGGGCGCGGGTCGGTTCCTCCGGAGGATGCGTCCGGCCGTGAAGCTCTACCCCCTCGAGCCCGCCTCCTCGCCCACTCTCTCGACGGGCCACAAGGTCGGGAAGCACCGGATCCAGGGGATCTCGGACGAGTTCATTCCCCCGATCGTGGACCTCGGCTTCCTCGACGAGGTCGTCGCCGTGGAGGACGGGGACGGAATCCTCATGGCGCAGAAGCTGGCCTCGGGGCTGGGGCTCGGCGTCGGCATCTCGTCGGGCGCGAACTTCCTCGGGGCGCTCAAGGTGGCCGAAGCCCTGGGCGACGGCGCCGTCGTCGTCACGGTCTTCCCGGACGACAACAAGAAGTACCTCTCAACGGATCTCCTCCGGGAGGAGCCGCTGCGTGAGGGCTATCTCGCCCCGGAGGTGACCCTCTCGGGCTTCAGCGCGTTCCGGCGGGACTGCCTCCTCTGCGGCCGCGAAGGCTGAGCCCGGGCCTCCCTCTCCGTTATCCTCCGCTCCACGCCGAAGGAGGAATGCTGTGAAGAAGACCGTTCTTCTCCCGATCGCGGCGCTCGCGTTCTGGCTTGCGCCCTCGGCTCCCGCTTCCGCAGAGGAAAAGACGGCGGCCGAGGCGCCGAAGAAGACCGAGAAGGCCGAGGCGCCGAAGGCCGAAGCATCCGTCACGTCGCACACGGTCACGATCGGCGGAACTCCGGTCGCCTACTCGGCGACGGCGGGGACGCTGATCGTCCGCAACGAGAAGGACGAGCCGTGGGCCTCGATGGGGTATGTCTCCTACGTCCGGAAGGAAACGGGCGACGCCGGGAAGCGCCCGGTCACCTTCGCCTACAACGGCGGGCCGGGCTCCTCCTCCGTCTGGCTTCACATGGGCGCCCTCGGACCGAAGCGAATCGTCGTGTCGGATCCGGAACCGACGCCTCCGCCGCCTTACCGGCTCGTCGACAACGCGTTCAGCCTCCTCGACAGGACGGATCTCGTCATGATCGATCCGGTCGGAACCGGGATCTCGCGGGCCGTCGGCGACGCGAAGGAGAAGGACTTCTGGGGCGTCGACCCCGACATCGACTCCGTGTCGCGCTTCATCCGGCAGTGGGTGACCGAAAACGGGCGCTGGAACTCGCCGAAGTACCTCCTCGGCGAGAGCTACGGCACGACGCGCTCCGCCGGCGTCGTCGACGCCCTTCAGACGCGGTTCGGGATGTCGTTCAACGGCGTCATCCTCGTCTCGGTCGCCCTCGACCTCGAAGCGATCTTCAACATGCCCGGGAACGACCGCCCCTTCCCGCTCTTCCTCCCGACGTACGCGGCGACGGCGTGGTACCAGAAGGCGCTTCCGAGCCGCCCGGAGAAGCTGGAGCCGTTCCTCGACGAGGTCCGGGCGTTCGCGAGCGGCCCCTACGCCGTGGCGCTGATGAAGGGCGACGGTCTCGACCCGGCAGAACGGGCGGCGGTGATCCGGAAGCTCCACGCCTTCACGGGCCTGTCGGAGGACTACCTCGACAAGGCGAACCTCCGCGTCCGGCAGGCGCAGTTCACCCAGGAGCTCCTGCGGACGAACCGGACCACGGTGGGGCGCCTCGACTCCCGCTTTACGGGTCCGACGCTCGACGCGCTCGCCGAGGACGCCGGCTACGACCCGCAGAGCGCGGCGATCTCGCACGCCTACACGGCCGGCTTCCTCCAGTACTACACGGGCGAGCTGATGGCGCCGACCGCGCGGACGTACGCGATCACGAACTTCGAGATCGCCAGAGCGTGGGACCCGAAGCACAAGCCGCCCGGCCCGCCGCAGCTCTTCTCCTGGCCGACCCTTCCGAACACCGGGCTCGATCTGGCTCACGCACTCAAGTACAACCCGGATCTTCGCGTCCTCGTCCTGAACGGGTACTACGACCTCGCGACGCCCTTCTTCGCCTCCGAGTACATGTTCTCCCACCTCGGGCTGCCAGCGGACCTTCGCGGGCACATCGAGACGAAGTACTACCCCGCTGGCCACATGATGTACGTCCAGGAGTCCTCCCTGGCCCAGTTCAAGGCCGACGTGGCCGGGTTCCTCGACCGGACGAGCCGCCGCTGACGCGCGGCACGGAGCAGAGATGACGAAATCCCAATCCGTGGCGATCGCCGTCGCGATCGCGGCTGCGCTCTTCCTCGCGTCGTCTTCCCGGGCGACCTCGCCTCCGGAAACGAAGAAGCCGGCCGTCGGGGAGAAGGCCGTCGACCGGTACGAGGCCCTTCCGTACCGCTTCATCGGGCCGCCGGGGAACCGCCTGAGCGCGGTTGCCGGCGTCCCCGGCGACCCGAACACGTACTACGCCGGCGCCGCCTCGGGCGGCGTCTGGAAATCGACCGACGCCGGCGTCCACTGGAAGCCGGTCTTCGACGACCAGCCGGCGCAGTCGATCGGCTCGATCGCGATCGCGCCGTCGGACCCGAACGTCGTCTGGGTCGGGACCGGGGAGACCTTCATCCGGAGCAACGTGTCGCTCGGAAACGGCGTCTACCGGTCGACGGACGCCGGGAAGAGCTGGACGCACATGGGCCTGGAGAAGACGGGCCGGATCGGGCGGGTGGTGATCGATCCGCGGAATCCGGACGTCGTCTTCGTCGCCGCGCTCGGGACCTGTTACGGCCCGCAGCCCGAACGGGGCGTCTACCGGACGGCGGACGGCGGGAAGACGTGGGAGCAGGTTCTCTTCGTGGACGAGAACACGGGCGCTTCCGACCTCGCGATGGACCCGACGAATCCGCGAATCCTCTTCGCCGGGATGTGGCAGATCGACATCAAGACGTGGGGGCGGAAGAGCGGCGGGCCCGGCAGCGGCGTCTTCGTGTCGCGGGACGGCGGGTCGACCTGGAAGCGGCTGACGGGGCACGGCCTCCCCGAGCCGCCTCTTGGAAAGATCGCCGTTGCGGTGGCGGCGTCGAATCCGCAGCGTGTCTACGCCCTCATCGAGACGGGAGCGCGCGGGTCGCTCTGGCGGTCGGACGACGGCGGCGCCGAGTGGAAGCTCGCGAGCCACAGCCGACTCCTGAACGAGCGGCCCCATTACTACACGCGGATGCTGGTCATGCCGGACAACGACCGGGAGGTCTATTTCCCCTCGAACGGCATGGGGGCGACCTGGGACGGCGGCGAGACGACCGAGGAGATCCCGTGGGGCGGCGACAACCACGACATGTGGGCCGACCCGAAGATCCCCTCGCGGATGATGATCGGCAACGACGGCGGGGTGCAGATCTCGACGACCCGCGGACGCCAGTGGAGCTTCGTCCGCCTGCCCGTCGGGCAGATGTACCACGTCTCGACGGACAACCGGATCCCGTACCGGGTCTACGGACAGATGCAGGACGACGGCTCCATGCGCGGACCGAGCCACAACCCGGGCGGCTACGGCATCCCCCCCGCCCTCTGGACCTCCGTGGCCGGCTGCGAGACCGGCTGGGCCACGCCCGACCCGGTGGATCCTGACGTCGTCTGGGGAGGCTGCTACGCCGGCGTCGTCGAGCGGTTCGACGCGAAGACCGGAATGACCCGCACGGTGAGCGTCTGGCCCGAGCGGACGATGGGGGCCAGCGCGGGGGAGATCCGGCTTCGGATGAACTGGACCTTCCCGATCGCCATCTCGCCGCACGACCACAACACCGTCTACGTCGGGAGCCAGCACGTCCATGCGACGTCGGACGGCGGTCAGACCTGGCGGACGATCAGCCTCGACCTCACGCTCGGCGACAAGGCGATGATGGGCGATTCCGGCGGGCTGACCGTCGACAACCTCTCCGTGGAGTACGCGGGCGTCGTCTTCTCGATCGCCGAATCGCCTCTCGAGAAGGGGCTGATCTGGGCCGGGACGAACGACGGTCTGGTACAGGTGACGCGGGACGGCGGAAAGAGCTGGACGAACGTCACGCCGAACATCAGAGGGCTCCCGCCGAGGGGAACGGTGGGAAGCGTCGAGCCCTCGCGCTTCGACGCGGGGACGTGCTACGTCTCCGTCGACTTCCACCAGGTCGACGGCCGTGACCCGCACATCTACCGGACGGCCGACTACGGCAAGAGCTGGACGGCGATCGCCTCGAACATCCCGAAGAGCCCCCTGAGCTATGTCCACGTCGTCCGGGAGGATCCGCACCGGAAGGGGCTCCTCTACGCCGGGACGGAGAACGGGCTCTACGTCTCGTTCAACGACGGAGGAAGCTGGGAGCCGCTCCAGGGAAAAATGCCGCACGCCCCCGTCTACTGGCTGGCGGTGCAGGAGCACTTCCGCGACCTCGTCGTCGCCACCTACGGACGGGGCTTCTGGATCCTCGACGACGTGACGCCGCTCGAGCAGCTGACGGACGCCGTCCGGGGATCTGCCGTCCACCTCTTCGAACCCCGCCCGGCCTACCGCCTCCTGCCGGTCTCGCAGCCCAACCTCGCTCCGTCGGGGACCTCGCGGGGGAAGAACCCGCCCTACGGAGCCCTCGTCAACTACTGGCTGAAGGAGCCGGTGAAAGGCGTCGTCGAGGAGAAGCCCGGAGCGGAGGACGTCCCGGCGACGGCCGCCGGGAAGAAGATCGAGATCACGATCCTCGACGCGTCGGGCCGGACGGTCCGGACGCTCGAGGGAACCAACAAGGCCGGAGTCAACCGCGTGGCCTGGGATCTCCGGTACGAGCCGACGCTCGACGTACGGCTCCGCTCGACTCCGGCCGGGAACCGGCACCTCTGGGAGGAGAAGCGCTTTCGGGGGAAGGACGCCCGCCCGGTCTTCTACTACGGCATCGACGCGCCCAAGAAGGGCCCGCTCGTGCCGCCGGGCCCGTACACCGTGAAGCTCTTCGCGGACGGGAAGGAGTTCACCCGGACGCTCGAGGTGCGGAAGGACCCGGCCTCGGCCGGGACGGCGGCGGACGTCGAGGCGGCGACGAAGCTCTCGCTCGCCCTCTATCGCGACATCAATGCGGCAGCCCGGATGATCAACCAGCTCGAGTGGACCCGGAAGCAGGTGGAGGATCTCCGGAAGATGCTCAAGGCGTCGGATGCACCCCCCGCCGACACGGCGGCCGTGGAGGGCTTCGAGAAATCGGTCCGTGCCGTGGAGGACCGGCTCCTCCAGCCGACGCTGGCCGAGGCCGACGTGAAATCGTTCCGCGGCCCGCTGGAGCTCTACCTGAAGCTCGTCTGGCTCCAGGCCGAATCCGGTACCGGGGGCGGCGACGTCTCAGGAAACGCGGACTTCGCGCCGACGGCGCCGGAGCTGGAGGTCTACCGGCTTCTCTCCGGCCAGCTCGCCGACGTCCGCCGCGACTTCGAGGCGCTCTACGCGAAGACGGTTCCGGCGTTCAACGACGCCCTTCGGGCGAAGGGCTACGCGCAGCTGATGACCGTGAAGGAACCCGACAAGCCGCGCCCGCCGGCGAAGCCCGAGGACGAGGACGAGGGCGACTGGGACGCCTTCCGCGACTGACCGCGACGCCGTGAGAGGATCCCTCGCATGAAGACGAACCGCCTTCTCGTTCTCGCCGCCGCGGCCGCGGTCGCGGCCTGCTCCGGAGCTCCGAAGATCGACGGAAAGCTCGGCCCGGGCGCTTCCCTTTCCGGAAAGAGCACTTTCGCTGTCATCACGGCGCCCATTGGAGTCGGGGAGCGGACGGAATCGGGCGTCGATTTCCTCGAAAACCGCGTTGGCCCCGAGGTGAAGCGGGCGCTCGAGGCCAAGGGGTATACCCCGGCGCCCCGCGAGAGCGCCGATCTCCTTGCGGCCGCCTTCATCAGCCAGACGGGGCAGGTGGACGCCGTCCGCTGGGGCTACTCGACCGCCGGCTGGGAGATCTGGGGCCCGTGGTGGGGGGGGGGAGCGTACGGCTACACGGGAGACTACCGGACCGGGACCCTCGTCGTGGACGTCGTCGACGCGAAGGGGAAGAAGGTCCTCTACCGCGGCGTGGCGTCCGTGACCCTCGGCCTCTCCGGCACGCGGGGAGACCTCGACCAGGACACGCTCCGGGGCTACGTGAAGGGAATGCTGAAAGACCTGCCGCCCCGATCCTGAGACGGCGTCTCCGTGGGCCTATACTCCGGGCTGCCGGGCGGGCGGCCCGGAGGAGAAGAGCCGATGGAGTCGAGGACGCTCGAGGAATTCGAACGAAGCCTGCTGCGGTGCGAATCGCGGTGGGACTTCCTCGACCGGTTCTACGCGAGGTTCGTCGCCTCCTCGCCGGCCGTCGCCGCGAAGTTCGCGAACACGGACTTCGTCCGGCAGAAGCGGGCGCTCCGGGCCTCGCTCCATCACCTCCTCCTCGCGGCCCAGAACGAAGGCGGGGGACCGGACGCCCACCTTCGGGAGATCGCCGACCGGCACGGCGCCGGGCAGCTCGACATCGGCGCGGAGCTCTACGACCTCTGGCTCGACAGCCTTCTGGCGACGGTCCGGGAGTGCGATCCGGAGTTCAGCCCCGAGGTGGAGAAGGCCTGGGAGGCCGTCATGATGGTCGGCATCCACTACCTTTGCAGGAACTACGACCGGGCGCCGCGCGCCTGATGGCGGGAGCGAGGAGACCATGACATCGAGACATCATTTCCTGTCGATCGTGACCCTGGCCGCCCTTCTGGCGGCCGGTGCGGCGGCCGCGCAGAGCGATCCGCACGCCGGGCACATGATGGAGAAACGGGGGGCGCCGACGGCCTCTCCGGCACCTCGCAACGAGGCGATCCCACCCGACGCCGAGCAGGCGAAGGCGGCCCTCGCGAAGTCGCCCCGGCACGGCGAATGGGTCGACCTGAAGCTCCCCGACGGCGGGAAGCTGGTGACCTGGGTCGTCTACCCGGAGAAGAAGGAGAAGGCCGGCACCGTCATCGTGATCCACGAGATCTTCGGCCTGACCGACTGGGTCCGGGGCGTGGCGGACCAGCTCGCGAAGGACGGCTTCATCGCCCTCGCGCCCGATCTCCTCTCCGGCAAGGGGCCGAGCGGCGGCGGGACGGAATCGCTCGGGGACGACGTGACGAAGGTGATCCGGACCCTGACGCCGGAGACGGTCAACGCCCGGCTCGACGTCGTCCGCGACTACGCCGTGAAGATCGCGGCGGCCAACGGAAAGGTCGGCACGGTCGGCTACTGCTGGGGCGGCTCGACGAGCTTCGCTTACGCGGTGGCCCAGCCGAAGCTGAACGCGGCGGTCGTCTACTACGGGACCTCCCCCTCGGACCCGGCCGACTACGGGAAGATCGGCGCGCCCGTCCTCGGCCTCTACGGCGGCGACGACGCCCGGGTCAACGCCACGATCCCAGTTGCCGAAGCCGAGATGAAGAAGTTGGGGAAGCGATTCACCGTCCAGGTCTTCGACGGAGCCGGCCACGGCTTCCTCCGGCAGCAGACCGGCCGGGACGGCGCGAACATGAAGGCGTCGGAAAAGGCGTGGACGGCGACGCTCGGATTCTTCCGGGAATTCCTGAAGTAACGGTGACGGTACGGACGCCTAGGCGGCGGCCTTCGCGGGAACGATCTCGGCGAGCGCCGCCGCGAAGGCCTGCATCTCGGCTGGCTTCCCGACGGTGACCCGGAGCCAGTTCGGAAGGGAGTGGAACTTCCGCCCGACGAGGAGGTTCCTTTTCCGGAAGGCCGCGATGACGGGGGCCACGTCGCCGCCCACGTCGATCATCACGAAGTTCGTCTCCGAGGGGATCGTCCGGCGCCCCTGCCGCGTCATCTCCGCGACGAGCCCCCGTCGCGCGTCATTCATCAGCTTTCGCTGCCTGGGCACGAGGTCCGGATCGGCGAGGCTCGCGAGGGCCGCCGCGAGGACGCCCGCGTTCGCGTTCGAGAACGAGGCGAAGCCGGCCATGTCCGCGATCCGCTCCTTCGAGCCGACGGCGTAGCCGAGCCGCAGGCCCGCCATCCCGTAGATCTTCGAGAACGTCCGGGCCACCACGACGTTCGGCGCCGTTCCGAGCAGCTCCACGGCGCTCCGGTAGCGGGGATCCTCCACGAAGTGGTGGTAGGCCTCGTCCACGAGAATCGTGACGGTCGGCGGCACGCTGGCCACGAAGGCGGACAATTCGTTCCCCGTGACGGTCGTTCCCGTCGGGTTGTTCGGATTGCAGACGTAGACGAGCCCGGCGCCTTCGGCGGCCGCCGCGCTCATCTTCGGCAGGTCGTGCCGGAAGTCGGCCGTGAGCGGGACCTTGGTCCCGTCCGCCCGAATCGCCTTCGCATAGCGAAGGACGGCCTCGAACGTCGGCTCGGCCGAGACGACCCGGCGGCCCGGGCCCGCGAACGCCTCGTCGGCCATCTGGAGAACCTCCGACGAGCCGCATCCGAGGACGACCTGGTCTGCGGCCACGCCGTGGTGTTTCGCGATGGCCGCGCGCACCTCGTCCTCGAGGGCGTCCGGGTAGCGGTTCGCCAGGCGCCCCGCCCCGACGTACGCCTCGAGGGCCTTCGGCGACGGACCGTACGGGTTCTCGTTCGAGTTCAGCAGGATTGCGCCGGTGGGCCTCGGCGTGCGGGCGGCCGCGGCCTCCAGCGTCCGGGCGAGCGGCGTCTCGATCAGCGCCGCTCCGGTGGCGAGCCCGAGGGTTCCGGCGAACGAACGGCGGCTGAGGGAGAGCGGCATCGGAAGGCTCCTCTCGTGGGACGGTCGATAGACTCCCTCATCCGGTCCGCGACCGCAATGCCGAAGGTCGTGCGAGCCGACCTCGTACCCCATGGGTACAAGGGGAATTGCCGAGTAGACTCAGTCTCAGGGTGGGGCTCCCGATGACGCGCAAAGCCGGTGAACGGCGTGATCCTTACGTAATCAACTCAGCGCTTGGCGTGGATCAGGAGAGGAACGCGACAGGAACCGGGACGTTCCGCGGCCGGCGGCGGCGGGGGCTCCCCGGACAAAAGGCCGATTCGAGATGACGCTGGCGTCCGGCACGAAGCTCGGCCCGTACGAGATCGTCTCGCCTCTGGGAGCCGGCGGGATGGGCGAGGTCTACCGGGCGCGCGACGAAAGGCTGAAGCGCGACGTCGCCATCAAGGTCCTGCCCGCCTCGTACTCGCAGGACGCGGACCGTCTGCGTCGCTTCGAGCAGGAGGCGCAGGCCGCGGGCGCGCTGAACCACCCCAACATCACGGCGGTCTACGACCTCGGCACGCACGGCGGCTCGCCCTACATCGTGACGGAGCTGCTCGAAGGCGAGACGCTGCGTTCGCGGATGGCGGGCGGCGCCCTCGCCGTCCGCAAGGCGATCGACTACGCCGTGCAGATCGCGCGCGGCCTCGCCGCCGCGCACGAGAAAGGGATCATTCACCGGGATCTGAAGCCCGAGAACCTGTTCGTCACGAAGGACGGGCGCGTGAAGATCCTCGACTTCGGGCTCGCGAAGCTCACGCAGGTCGAACGCGCGGGCGGTCCGCAGACGAACCTGCCGACGGCGACGGCCGGCACCGAGGCCGGCGTCGTGATGGGGACGCTTGGGTACATGTCGCCCGAGCAGGTGAAGGGTCAACCCACCGACCAGCGGTCGGACCTCTTCTCGTTCGGCGCGATCCTTTACGAAATGCTGTCGGGGAATCGTGCGTTCCACCGCGACTCGGCGGCCGAGACGATCTCGGCGATCCTGCGCGAGGAGCCGCCGGACCTCTCCACGACGAATCGGAACGTCCAGCCCGGGCTCGAGAGGATCGTCCGGCACTGCCTCGAGAAGAATCCGGAGGAGCGCTTCTACTCGGCCCGCGACCTCGCGTTCGACCTCGAGGCGCTTTCCGGGCTCTCGGGCGCGGGCGACGCGGCGGCCAAGACCCCGGGCGTCCGAAGCAGGCCGTCCCGGCGCCTGCTCGCCGGTGCGGTCGCCGTCGCGGCCCTCGTCGGCGCCGTCGTCGCGTACGTCGCCACCCGACGGACCGGCAGCAATGCGCCTCCCTCCTTCCGCCAACTCACCTTCCGGCGCGGCGTCATCTGGTATGCGCGCTTCGGGTCGGACGCCCGTTCGGTCCTCTTCTCCGCCGCGTGGGACGGAGGCCCCACAGTGGTGTATTTCGGGCGGTCCGACGGGCAAGACTCGCGCCCGTTCGGGCTGACCGGGGCGGACGTGCTCTCCGTCGCGACGTCGGGCGACATGGCCGTCGGACTCGGCGCGAGATTCTCCGGAGCGTTTACGCGCCTCGGGACGCTCGCACGGACGGCCTCGACGGGCGGCGGAGCCCCTCGCGAGATCCTCGAGGACGTGGAGTTCGCGGATTTCGCGCCGGACGGCCGGGATCTCGCGGTCGTGCACCGGGTCTCGGGGCGACGGCGGCTCGAGTACCCCGTCGGCAAGACTCTCCTGGAAACGACGGGCTGGATCGGCAACCCGCGCTTCTCGCCGCGCGGAGACCGCATCGCCTTCCTGGACCACCCGGTCGGAAACGACGACGGGGGCGCCGTCGCCGTCGTCGATCTCGCGGGAAGGAAGACGACGCTGACGCCGGTCTTCGCGAGCGCCGACGGGATGGCGTGGTCGCCTGACGGCTCGGAGATCTGGTTCACGGCGGCCGAGACGGGTGGCAACCGCGTGCTCCGTGCCGTGACGCCGGCCGGGCGGCGCCGGGTCCTTCTCACGGGAGCGGGCGCATTGACGCTGCATGACGTGGCCCGCGACGGTCGCGTCCTGATGACACACGATCTCATCCGGGTGGGAGTCGTCGTGCGCGGGCCGGCGGACCCCGTCGAACGCGACCTCTCGTGGTTCGATTGGAGCCTCCTGACCTGCCCGTCCGAGGACGGCCGGTCCGTGCTCTTCAGCGAATCCGGCGAGGGCGGTGGCCCGGGCTACTCGGTCTTCCTCAGGGGCACGGACGGATCCCCGGCCGTCCGCCTTGGGGAGGGCGAGGCGCTCTCACTCTCTCCGGACGGAAAGCGCGTCCTCGCGATCCTCCACCCGACGGCCGACCAGCAGCTCGCGATCTACCCGACCGGTCCCGGGGAGCCGAAGGTGCTGTCGCCGGGGAATCTCCGGGTTCAGGGGGCGACGTGGCTGGCCGACAACCGCCGCATCCTGATGACGGCGGCCGAGCCGGGGCACGATGCCCGCGTGTATCTCGTCGACTCCGAAGGCGGGGCGCCGAAACCGCTGACGCCCGAGGGGCACAGGGCGCCGCTCGGCGTTGGCCTGATCGACAAACGGCGATTCCTCACGATCGACGCGGCGCGTAAGACCTTCATCTGGTCGCTCGACGGCGGTGATCCCGTCCCCGCGCCGGGGATCCTGCCGGACGACATCGTTCTGGGCCGGGCCGAGAAGGACGGGACGATCTGGGTGAGGCGGGGAAGGGGTCTCCCCGCCCGGATCTCTCGCCTCGACCTTGCGAACGGCAACGCGGAGCCTTTCAAGGAGCTCGTCCCCGCCGACCCGACGGGCATCGTGGACATCATCGGCTCGCGCGTCACGCGCGACGGCCGGACCGTGGCGTTCTCGTACGGTCGGAAGCTGTCCGACCTCTACGTCGTCGAGGGGCTGCGATGACGCTCGCGGTCGGCGCAAAGCTGGGCCCGTACGAGATTCAGAGCCCGCTCGGCGCGGGGGGAATGGGGGAGGTGTACCGGGCGAAAGACACGCGGCTCGGAAGAGACGTCGCGATCAAGGTCCTGCCGGAAGAGTTCTTCGAGGACAAGGACCGCGTTGCCCGCTTCGAGAGAGAGGCGAAGTCGCTCGCCGCGGTGAGCCACCCGCACATCGCCGCCCTTTTCTCCTTCGAGGAGACCTCCGGGCGGCACCTTCTGGTCATGGAGGTGGTCGAGGGCCAGACGCTGGCGGACCGGCTGCTCAAAGGGCCGCTCCCTCCCGATCAGGTCCTGAGGACCGGCATCGAGATAGCTTCGGCGCTGGATGCGGCTCATCGGGCGGGGATCGTCCACAGGGACCTGAAGCCAGCGAACGTCATGCTGACGAGATCGGGCGTCAAGCTTCTCGACTTCGGGCTGGCGAAGGCGCTCGGTCCGGAGGGGCCGGTCGAGAGCCTCACGTCCGCCCCAACGACCGCCCGGGACGTCACGCGCGAGGGGGCGATCTTCGGGACCCTTTCTTACATGGCGCCGGAGCAACTCGAAGGAAAGGGAGCCGACAGGCGAACGGACATCTTCGCGTTCGGCGCCGTGCTCTACGAGATGGCAACGGGCAAGAAGGCATTTTCCGGTTCGAGTCAGGCGTCTCTGATCGCCGCGATCATGTCGTCGCAGCCGCCGCCGATCCGGTCGGTTCAGCCGGTGGCTCCGCCTCTGCTCGACGGCCTCGTCCGCCGCTGCCTCGCGCGTGACCCGGAGGAACGGTGGCAGTCGGCGGCGGACGTCGCGGCGGCGCTTCGCTGGATCGAGGAAGAGGACGACGGGAAACCGGACCCGGGGGCTCCCGGACGGTTACGCCGCCGTGAAGCGCTGGCCTGGGGCGCCGCCGGCGCCCTTCTCCTGCTCGCGTTCTTCATGGCCTGGCGCGGCAGAGGCCCGGCGCCGCCCTCGGGGAGGTCGACCCGGTTCCACGTCGACTTTCCCTCGAGCGCGTCCTTCTTCCTGTCGCCAGGGATGGGCGCGCTGGCCGTATCGCCGGACGGAGGCCGGATCGTCTTCGTGGCCGGCTCGACGGGGAAGTCGAGGTTTCAGCTCTGGATTCGATATCTGGACCAGCTCGAGGCGATCCCTCTGCCCGGAACCGAGGGAGCCATCTCCCCGTTCTGGTCGCCTGACGGCAGCCACGTCGCCTTCTTCGCAGGTAGCAAGTTGAGGAAGGTCGCGATCTCGGGTGGGCCGCCACAGGTCATCTGCGACACCACCTTTGGCAGCGCCGGGACCTGGAGTCCGGGAGGATTCATCCTCTTCAACGAGAGTTCCGGAGGGCGCGCCGGGATCTTCCGCGTCCCGGAGGACGGAGGGAATCCTGTCCTCGTGACGAAGCCCGCCGATCCCTCCGGCCCGTCCTCTCAGGGATTCCCCGAGCTTCTCCCCGACGGCCGCCGCTTCCTCTTCCTCAACAACGCCTACAACATCGGAATCGACGGAGCGAGGGGAATCGTCTCTGTCGGTAGGATCGATTCGGGAGAGGTGCATCCGCTCTTCGAGGCCGACAGCAGGGTCGAGTACGTTCGGCCCGGGTACCTCCTCTTCGTGCGCGAAGGCGTGCTCCTGGCCCGGCCGTTCGACGCCGATCGGCTGGCCCTTACCGGAGAAGCGGTCCCGGTCGCCTCGGGGATCGGGTACTTCCGCCAGACAGGTGCCGGGGTCTTCTCGGCCTCCGCGACCGGCAACGTCCTCGTCTACCAGCCTCGCCCCTTCGACTCGCGGCTCGTATGGCTCGACCGGGAGGGACGCACAATTTCCACCCTGGGCGGCGCTGCCGCGTTCAACGCCATGCCGCGCGTTTCGCCGGATGGCCGTCGTGTCGCCGCGGCGGTGGGCGACCCGAGAACGGGGGCCCGGGACGTCTGGATCTACGACGTCACGAGCGGACTCCCCACGCGGCTGACCTTCGGCCATCGGGACGCCGTCTACCCGATCTGGTCTCCAGATGGCTCCCGGATCGCCTTCGGGTCAGCCCGAAAGGGAAGCCCCGACATCTACGTGCGCGACCTCGCGAGCGGCCTCGAGACCGCGGTCCTGGAGCTGCCGGGAGTGCAGCTCCCCAATGACTGGTCGCCCGACGGCAGTCGAATCCTCTACCGTGACTTTCTTCCGGCGCGCGAACCGCCGAACAAGATCGGGATTCACAACCTGAGCGGGTCTTCGAGCCCGGAAGCGCCTCCGGGCACGCCTCGTGGTGAGTACGACGCCCGCTACTCGCCCGACGGCCGCTTTCTGTCGCTGGTCTCGGAGGAGTCGGGCGAACCCGAGGTCTATGTCGTGCCGATCGGCGATCGCGGAGAGCGGCGCCGCGTCTCGGCGGCCGGCGGAAGTCGGGCTCGATGGCGCCGAGACGGCCGCGAGCTCTACTTCCTGTCCGCGGACGACCGGCTCATGGCCGTCGCGGTCTCCTCCGGAGCCGCGGGGCTCGAGTTCGGCCAGCCGCGGGTCCTCTTCGCGGCCGGACCGTCGGCCATCGACTTCGACGTCGGGCCGGAGGCCGGGCGATTCCTATTCCAGATCAGCGCCGAGAGCGGAAGGCAGCCGCAGCTCGTGGTGAACCTGAACTGGACGTCGGTGCTCCCGAAATGACTCTCTCCACCGGCGCCCGCCTCGGCCCGTACGAGGTCCTCGCCCCCCTCGGCGCGGGCGGGATGGGGGAGGTCTACCGGGCGAAGGACACGAAGCTCGGACGCGACGTCGCCGTCAAGGTGCTGCCGGAGGAGTTCTTCGAGGACACGGACCGCGTGGCCCGCTTCGAACGTGAAGCGAGGTCACTGGCGGCGCTGAACCATCCGGGCATTGCGGCAATCTATTCGTTCGAAGAGGTCCCCGGGTCTTCGTCCTCCGCGTCCCGCCACCTCCTCGTCATGGAGCTCGTCGAAGGGGAGGACCTCGCGCAGAAACTGCTCTCGGGCCCTCTGCCTTTCGAGGAGCTTTCTTCGCTCGCCTGCCAGATTGCCGACGCGCTGCGGGCGGCGCACGAGAAGGGGATCGTCCACCGGGACCTGAAACCGGCAAACGTCAAGGTGACGGGCGACGGGCGCGTGAAGCTCCTGGACTTCGGCCTGGCGAAGGTCGTCGCGAACGACCCGGCGAGTGCCGACACGCGGGTCGCCACGGCCACGGCCTCGCCGACCCTGGCGGGCGCGGTCCTGGGAACGCCGGCGTACATGAGCCCGGAGCAGGCGCGTGGCGAGGCCGTGGATGCCCGCACGGACGTCTGGGCTTTCGGTTGCCTGATGTACGAGGCGGTATCCGGGCGCTCACCGTTCTTCCGTCCGAGCACGGCCGAGACGCTCGGCGCGCTCTTCGGCGCGGCTCCTCCCTTCGACGAGCGACGATGGGCCGGCGCGCCTGCGGCGTTGCGCGCGCTCGTGGCCCGCTGTCTCGAGAAGGAACCCGCCCGGCGCCCCGCCTCCGGCCGGGAGCTCGCCGCAGCCCTCGCCGCCGTCCCGCGGGCGCCGTCCCGTCCGAGATGGCTCGTCCCGGTCGCGGTCGTTGGCATCGCCGTCGCAGCCCTCGTGGCGCTGTCGATCGCCCGGCCTCGTTCGAAGCCGCGCCCGGCGGGCCCCCTCGAAGAACCCCGGCTCGCGGCCGCTCCGTCTTCGCCGTCCTCGACCTCGTCCGCGTTCGAGATCTACCAGTGGGCGCGGGCGGCGTATCAGGCCAATACGAAGGCGGACAACAGCCGGGCGATCGCCCTCTACGAGGAGGCCCTCCGCGTCGACCCGAAATACGCTCCCGCGTGGGCGGGTCTGGCGTTCGCGTGCGCGCGCTACAGCTTCCAGTACTTCGACGCAGATCCGGCATGGGCCGGCCGAGCGGAGGAGGCGGCGGCACGGGCCCTCGAGCTGGGGCCTTACCTCGCCGAGGCCCATCAGGCCCGTGCGCAGGTGCTCTCGTCGCAACACCAGAACTTCGACTTCCGAAGGGCGCTCCCGGAGGCGCGGCGCGCGCTCGAGCTCTCCCCGAACCTCGACGTGGCGCACTACTGGATGGGGGTGGGCTATGGCCTTCACCTCGGTCTTTTCGAGGAAGGCGTCCGTGCGCTCGAACGCGCGTCCGAGCTCAACCCGAAGTGGGCCGCGCCCGTCGCGTCGATGGGCTGGATCCGGCTTCAGCAGGGCCGTTTCGAGGACGCGCTCGCCCTCTGCCGGAAGGCCGTCGCGATGGCTCCGGGTTTCAGCGTGGCGTACGTGACGGCGGCCGACGCTCTTCTTCGACTGGGGCGGGATGTGGACGCGGACGCCGAGATCTCCCGGGCGCTGGAGAGGGAGCCTCGAAACACCTGGGCGCTCAGTCTTCGGGCCGTTCTGGCGGCGCGGCGAGGGGAACGGACGAAAGCGGACGGGCTCATCGAGAAGGCGGCCGGTCTCTACGACGACCATCACGTCCAGTACAACGCGGCGCTGGTGGCCGCGGCACGGAAGGATGCCGCCGAGGCGCTGGTCCGGCTTCGAAAGGTCACGGCAGGGAACTTCAACCCCTATCCCTGGTTCGCTCGCGACCCGCTTCTCGAGCCCGTCCGGGGCGACGCCGGGGTCCGTGCCTTCCTCGAGGAATCGAAGCGGACGTTCGACGCCGACCGGCGGGCCTACGCGTCCGCCGCGTCCAACTGAGCCCCGGGACCGTTCTTTCGGGGGTTACGGTTCTCTCCTGATGCGTTCGCCCCATTAAAGCGGCGGGCTCGGGGGGCCATCTTTTCGATGGGAGGTTCAGAGATGCGCCCGATCGTCGACGTGGCCGCCTCCCTCGGCATCCCGCATCACCAGCTCACACTTTACGGGGACGACAAGGCGAAGGTGTCGCTAGCGGCCTGCGACTCGGGCCGGGCGCCGGGCAAGCTGATCCTGGTCTCGGCGATCACACCGACAGACGCCGGCGAGGGGAAGACGACGATCTCCATCGGCCTCGCCCAGGGACTGACGCGCATCGGTAAGAGGGCCTGTCTCGCCCTTCGCGAGCCGTCGCTCGGCCCCACGTTCGGGATGAAGGGGGGTGCGACCGGCGGGGGCCTTGCCCGGGTCGTCCCGGAAGCGGACATCAACCTCCACTTCACGGGCGACTTCCACGCGGTCTCGGCGGCCCACAACCTTCTCGCCGCCCTTCTCGACAACCACATCCAGCACGATGACACGCTCGGGATCGACCCCCGGCGCGTCCTGTGGCGGCGGGTCATCGACATGAACGACCGGTCGCTTCGCCACGTCGTCATCGGCCTTGGCGGCGCCATGGAGGGCGTGCCCCGCGAGACCGGATTCGACATCACGCCCGCCTCGGAGGTGATGGCGGCCCTCTGCCTCGCGGAGGACGCCGAGGACCTCCGGGCGCGCCTCTCGCGGATCGTCGTGGCGTTGACCCGCGACAAGAACCCGGTCACGGCGGCGGACCTGAAGGCCGCCGGGGCGATGATGGTCCTCCTCAAGGACGCCCTGAAGCCGAACCTCGTCCAGGCGCTCGAGGGGGTCCCCGCCTTCGTCCACGGCGGCCCCTTCGCGAACATCGCGCACGGCTGCAACTCGGTCATCGCGACGAAGATGGCGATGGCGCACGCCGACTACACCGTGACGGAGGCGGGCTTCGGATTCGACCTCGGGGCCGAGAAGTTCCTCGACATCAAGTGCGTCTCGGCCGGCCTCGACACGGCGGCGGTCGTCCTCGTCGCGACCGTTCGGGCGTTGAAGCTGCACGGCGGAGCCTCGAAGGACGCCCTGACGGTGCCCGATCTCAAGGCCGTGGAGCGCGGGCTGTCGAATCTCGAGAAGCACGTCGAGAGCATCCGGACGTTCGGCGAAGGGCCCGTCGTCGCCCTCAACCGGTTCGCGGCCGACACCGAGGGGGAGATTGCCGTCGTCCGTTCCGAATGCGAGAGGCTGAAGGTCCCCTTCGCCGTCGCGGACGTCTTCATGAAAGGGGGAGAAGGCGGGACCGCTCTGGCCGAGGCCGTCGTCGGCGTCGCTTCGCGCGACCCGGGCCGGTTCCGTCCTCTCTATGACCGGACCGACCCCCCAAAGGTGAAGCTCTCGAAGATCGCACGCCTGATGTACGGCGCGAAAGACGTGACATGGAGCCACGAGGCGGAGGGCGACCTCGCGCTCGCGAAGAAGTTCGGGTACGAGCTCCTTCCGATCTGCGTGGCCAAGACCCCGAAGTCGCTCTCGGACGACCCGAAGATCCTCGGGCGCCCGGAGGACTTCGGGATTACCGTGCGCGGCGTCATCCTCGCGGCCGGGGCGGGCTACCTCGTCCCGATCCTCGGCGACATCCTCCGGATGCCGGGCCTACCGGCGGTTCCCGCCGCCGAGCGGATCGACCTCGTGGACGGGAAAGTCGTCGGGCTGACCTCCTAGCGTCCGGCCAGCTCCTCCCACCGCGCGAGCGCCGATTCGAGGGCTTTCTCGAGATCGGCTGTCGCAGCGACCGCCTGGGTCGTCGGGGCGGCGTCGGTCGACTCGATGACGTCGAGGAGCCCGAGGAGCTCGCCGGCGATCCGCCCGAAGTCCTTCTCGGTCGGGGCGGCACCGCGGCGGCCGCGACGCCGCACCGGGGTTCCCTGCAGTTCGGCCGCCTTCTGGTCGAGTGCGGTCAACTTTTCCTTCTCCTCCGGACGGACCGCCTTCTCGAGCCGTTCCTTCAGCTTCGCGCGATAAGCCCGGATGCCCTTCAGAGCCTCGTCGTCTTTCCGGAGCGCATCGCTGATTCTCATGGCAAGGGTGAACTGCTCGGCGAGCCCTTCGGGAGAGGTCGGGACACGCGGGTCCATCCGGAGCTTCAGCGGCTGCGTGAGGACCTTGCCGTCAACCGTCAGCCTTACGGTGTACGTGCCCGGGAGGGCGAGAACGCCCTGCGGGCCGCGCGGCGTGTCGCCGTAGATGGCCGAGATCGGGTATTCGTGCTCGGAGGCCGGCGGATCGGGATAGCGGAAGTCCCAGACGAAACGGTGAAGGCCCGGGCCGTCGCCGGGAACGCGCGGCGGGCGGACCCAGTAGGTCGGGACGTTGAGGTTTGGATCAACCGGCTCGGGAACGTCGGCGCTGGAATAGCGGCGGACGACGCCTCCCTTCGCGTCGAGGATCTCCAGGGTTACGGGACTCGCCGGCTTCGCCTTGAGGAAGTAATGAACGATCGCGCCGTCGGGCGGGTTCTCG
Organism: uncultured Acidobacteriota bacterium; assembly: GCA_963801475.1. GTDB lineage: Bacteria > Acidobacteriota > Thermoanaerobaculia > UBA5066 > UBA5066 > DAOMFB01. The sequence goes on from CAWDEX010000001.1 coordinate 1,300,711, forward strand.
CCGGACGGCTCCTCCGGCGGCATCGGCGTGTCGGTGTACCGGCTCCGCCGAACGCGCGTGGCGGCCTGCGGGGCGAAGAGATGCGCGGGCGCCTCCAGCGCCGGGGCGGCGAGCTGGCGGAGGGGCGTGACGTCGTCGAGGATCCAGAACGAGCGCCCGTGCGTTCCGACGACGAGGTCATCCTCGTGGACGACGAGGTCCCTGACGGACGTAGCGGGAAGATTGAGCTGAAGGGACTGCCAGCTCGCGCCGTCGTCGAAGGAGACGCTGACGCCCCGTTCCGTCGCCGCGTAGAGGAGCCCTTTTCGGACGGGGTCCTCGCGGACGGCGTTCACGGGGGCGTTGCGAGGAAGCCCGGCGACGATCTCGGCCCAGGTCGCCCCGAAGTCGCGGGTCCGGAAGACGTGCGGCGAAAGGTCGTCGAGCCGAAACCGGTTGATCGCGGCGTACGCGGTCCCCGCGTCGAACCGCGAGGCCTCGAGCGTCGAGACCTTGCTCCAAGAGGTGAGGGCCGGCGGCGTGACGTTCGCCCACGTCTTCCCGCCGTCGTTCGTCGCGTGGACGAGGCCGTCGTCCGTCCCCGCCCAGATCAGGTTCGCATCGAGAGGGGAGGGGGCGACGGTGTAGATGACGCCCCGCCGGCTCTCCCTGATCGCTTTCTCGACGTCGGGCTTCCGGTAGACCCCGACGCACGCGGGGACCTCGGGGGCCTCGCGGGAGAGGTCCGGGGAGATCACGTCCCAGCTCCTTCCGCCGGTCGTCGTCCTGAAGAGGACGTTCCCGGCGTAGTAGAGGACGCGCGGGTCTTTCGGCGAGAAGACGACGGGCGCTGTCCGGAGGAACCGGTACTTTCCAGACCGGACGGCCTCCGGGCTGACGTCCTGGACGTCCCGCGTCGCGTGCGAGAAGCGGGTGAGCTTCCCTCCGTAGACGATGTCGGGGTTCAGCGGGTCCGGGGCCACGTAGCCGTACTCCTCGGCACCGACGGGATACCAGTCGCGGAAGGTGATGGCGCCGTAGTCGCCGCGGCTGGCGATGCCGACCGAGCCGCTCTCCTGCTGCCCGCCATAGACCCGGTACGGAAAGCGGCTGTCCGTCGAGACGTGGAAGAGCTGCGCGGTCGGCTGGTTGTACCAGCTGCTCCAGGTTTCGCCGCCGTTCACCGTCAGCGTGGCCCCCTGGTCGGCCGCGAGGAGGATCGTCTTCGGGTCGTCGGGGTCGATCCAGATCGAGTGGTAGTCGTCGCCCCCCGGAGCCCCCTTGACCGCGGTGAACCTCTTCCCACCGTCGGTCGAGCGGTACGTCGCGATGTTCCCCACCCAGACGACGTCCGCGTTCTTCGGGTCGACCTTCACCTCGGCGAAGTCGCTGGCGCGCCCCCAGACGCGCTGCTCCGTGTTGACCCGCCGCCAGCCCTCGCCGCCGTCGTCCGACCGGAAGACGCCTCCGTGGTCAGGAGAGGCCTCGACGATCGCGTAGAGCCGCTTCGGGTCGCTCGGGGCGACGGTCAGGCCGATCCGCCCGAGCCCCTGCGCGAAGGTCGGCAGCCCCTTGCCGAGAGGCGCCCAGTTTCCCCCCCCGTCGGTCGACCTGTAGAGGCCGCTCCCCGGCCCGCGGAATTCGCCGTTCTCCCACGGCGCCTGCCGCGACTCCCAGAGGGCCGCGTAGACGACGTCGGGGTTCTTCGGATCGGCGGCGAGAGCGATCGCACCGGTGTTCTCGTCCTTGTAGAGGACCTTCGAGAACGTCTGCCCGCCGTCCGTCGAGCGGAAGACGCCCCGCTCCTCGTTCGGACCGTACGGGTGCCCGAGGACGGCGACGAGAAGCGTCCTCGGGTCGCGCGGGTCGACCAGGATCGCCGGGATCTGCTGCCCGTCGCGAAGCCCGCCATGCGTCCAGCTCTTCCCGCCATCCGTCGACCGGTAGATCCCGTCCCCCACGGAGAGGTCGGGGCGCTGCAGCCCTTCGCCGCTCCCGACGTAGAGGACGTTCGGATCCGACGGGGCGACGGCCAGCGTTCCGATCGACTGCGTCGGCTGGCCGTCGAAGATCGGAGTCCAGGTGTGGCCGAAGTCGGTCGTCTTCCATACCCCGCCGTTGTTGACGCCGATGTAGAAGAGGCCGCGCTGGCCGGGGACGCCCGCCGCGCCGACCGTCCGGCCCCCGCGGAAGGGCCCGATCATCCGCCAGTGCATCTCCCGGAAGAGGTCGGGCGGGTACGTTTCGGCAAGGGCGGCTGGAGCGAGCGTCCCGAGAAGAAAGAGTCCGGCAGCGATACGCAGGCTAGGCAATTCTCACCTCTACTCGTTGGCGAGTCGGCGTGACGGCCGCCCCGATGATGCCCTGAACCGGGAGCGGCCCGCATCCAATCAAGAACTTGATACTCTTTCTCAGTAGATGACGCTGAACCCGGGAAAAAGGCTCGGCCCTTACGAGGTGGTCTCGCTCCTCGGCGCGGGCGGGATGGGGGAGGTCTATCGGGCGAAGGACACGCGCCTCGGACGCGGGGTGGCCGTCAAGGTGCTGCCGGCCCGGTTCGCGGCGGACGCCGAGATGCTCGAGCGGTTCGAGCGCGAGGCCCGGACCATCTCGCAGCTCTCCCACCCGAACATCTGCGCGATCTTCGACGTGGGCTCCCACGAGGGGACGGCTTACCTCGTCATGGAGCTGCTGGAGGGGGAGTCGCTGGCCGACCGCGTTGTCCGGGGTGCTCTTCCCCTTTCGCAGGCGCTCCGGGTCGGGCGGGACATCTGCGCTGCGCTGGCCGAGGCGCACCGGAAGGGGATCGTCCACCGGGACCTGAAGCCGGCGAACGTCTTTCTCTCCGCCGCGGGGACGAAGCTTCTCGACTTCGGCCTCGCGAAATTGCGCGAGCGTGTCGAGGCGGGAGAGATGTCCCGGCTTCCGACACGGGAGGCGTCGCCCCTGACGGGCGCCGGGACGGTGCTCGGGACGCTCGCCTACATGGCGCCGGAGCAACTCGAGGGAAGACCGGCCGACGCGCGGACCGACCTCTTCGCGCTCGGGACGGTCCTCTTCGAGATGGCCACGGGGAAGCGCCCGTTCTCCGGCGACACGTCGACGGCTCTGATCACGGCGATCCTGACGGCGGAGCCTCCGGCCATCTCGACGGGGCGACCTCTTGCGCCGCCTGAGTTGGACCGGGCCGTCCGGACCTGCCTTGCCAAGAGCCCCGACGAACGCTGGCAGAGCGCGGCCGACCTCGGGCGCGAGCTGTCGTGGATCGAGAGCGAGGTTTCGGGAACGAAAACCGAAACCAGGGCGGAAAACCGACCGGGGGCTGGAAAGGGTGGGCTGTCGATCTTCCGCCGCCCGTGGCTCGTCTTCGCGGCCGGAGCCATCGTCGCCTTCGGGGCCGCCGTCGCCCTCTTCCGGTCGAAGACGCCGACCGGCCCCCCGCCACGCCTCGTCCGTCTCGCCGTGCCGCCTCCTGCCGGGCAGGCTTTCTTCTCCACGGTCGAGGCGGTGGCGTTCGCGGTCTCGCCCGACGGGTCACGGATCGCCTTCGTGGCTACCGGAGCCGGCCGGACCGGACCGAGCCCCACCGGCGGTGCGGAGTCGGGCGGAGGACGAGCCATCTGGCTTCGCGACCTTTCGGCACTCGAGCCCCGGCCGGTGGCGGGAACCGAGGGAGCGTCGTCGCTCTTCTGGTCTCCGGACGGTAGATCCCTCGGCTTCTTCACGCCGGACAGGCTGAAGCGGATCGACATCGGAGGCGGGGCGCCCGTCACGATCTGCGACGTGCCCGTCGGGGCCGGGAAATCCGGGACCTGGGGCGCCGGCGGCGACATCCTGATCACGAACATCCAGGGGGTGGCCATCTCCCGGGTCCCGGCCGCCGGGGGAACGCCCGTCACCGTCGTCGAGGCGGATGCGTCGCGGGGCGAGATCCGGTTGAACTGGCCCTCGTACCTGCCTGACGGGAAGCGGTTTCTCTACTACGTGAGGCTTCGGGACAAGACCGCTCGCGTGATGCTGGCCGAGCCCGGCCGGGCTCCACGCGCGATCTTGTCCGTCTCCTCGATCGTGCAGTACGCCGAGCCGGGTTACCTGCTCTTCGCCCGCGAGGGCGGGCTCCTCGCACAACGCTTCGACTGGCGGAGCGGACGGCTCTCGGGCGAGCCCTTCTCGATCGCCGAGCACGTGGACTATTTCGAAACGAGCGGTCACGCTTCGTTCGGCGTCTCGCTGAACGGCACCATCGCCTATCAATCTCACGAAAGCTCGAGCCGGCTCGTCTTCTTCGACCGCACGGGGCGTGAGACGGGCGCCGTCGGATCTCCGGGCAACTACCTAGATCTCTCGATCACGCGGGACGGACGCCGGATCTACTATGACCGGGCGCAGCCGGGGATCGGGACCTACGACGTCTGGTCGTTCGACCTCGAGCGAGGCATCGAATCCCGCATCACCTCGTCGCCCGACACCGAGATCGCGGGACTGGAGCTTCCCGGCCGGACAGGCATCGCTTACTCCGCGAGCCGTGCTGCCCAGCCCCAGCTCTATCGCCTGGAAACGGCGACCGGGCGAGAGGAGCCGATCGCCCCCGGCCTCGGGACGTTCCAGATCGCGCAGGATGTTTCGCCCGACGGGAGCACCCTCGCCTACGTCGAGCGGACGGCGACGAGTCCCTTCGACATCTGGACGCTCCCTCTTTCGGGCAGCGGCCACCCGACGCCCCTGCTGAAATCCCTCTTCAGCAAATCCGAGGTCCGCTTCTCGCCCGACGGCCGCTTTCTATCGTTCATCTCGGACGAATCGGGCCGGCCGGAGGCCTATGTGATGCCCTATCCGGGGCCGGGAGAGAGAACCCGCGTTTCCGTGGGGGGCGCGCGCCTTCTCCGATGGAACCGCGACGGGCGCGAGTTGTTCTACGTCTCGGCCGACCGGAAGCTCGTCTCCGTCCCGGTCCGGACGTCTCCGTCGCTCTGGCTCGGGACCCCGAACGTTCTCTTCGAGACGAAGGGGACCGCGGGCTGGACGACGTTCGACGTCTCGTCGGACGGGAAGCGCTTTCTCGCGATCGTCCCGGAGGTCGTCGCCGCCGAGCAGCCGCTGACCGTCGTCGTTAGCTGGACGCCGGCGCCGGAACAGCGGCCGTGATCACTGCCGGCGCCCGACTCGGACCTTACGAAATCGAATCCCTCCTCGGCGCGGGCGGGATGGGGGAGGTTTACAGGGCGAAGGACACGCGGCTCGATCGGGTCGTGGCGCTGAAAGTCCTTCCGGAGGCGTTCTTCGAGGACCGGGAACGAAGGGCCCGGTTCGTCCGGGAGGCGAAGCTCCTCGCGACGCTGAGCCACCCCGGGATCGCCGCGATCTTCTCGTTCGAAGAGATCTCGGGGCGGCACGTCATCGCGATGGAGCTCGCCGAGGGTGAGACGCTCGAAGAGAGGATCCGGCGCGGCCCTCTTCCGGTCGAGGAAGCCCTTCGCCTGGGGCGGCAGGTTGCCGAGGCTCTGGAGGCGGCGCACGCGAAGGGGATCGTTCACCGGGATCTCAAGCCGGCGAACGTCAAGGTCACGGCCGACGGGAACGTGAAGCTCCTGGACTTCGGTCTCGCGAAGGCGTCGGAACCCTTCGACTCGGGCGTCAGTTCATCACCCACGCAGAGTCCTGGCCTCACCGTTGCCGGCGCTGTAATGGGGACCGCTCCGTACATGTCGCCCGAGCAGGCGCGCGGGGCGCCGGTGGACGAGCGGACCGACGTCTGGGCTTACGGCTGCGTGCTCTTCGAGCTTCTGACCGGGAGAAGGGGCTTTCCCGGCGAGACCGTGGCCGACACGCTGGCCGTCATCCTCCGCGGGGAGGCGGACTTCTCGCTCCTCCCGCCCTCGACGCCGCCGGGCATCGTCGATCTCTTGAGACGGACCCTTCGGAGGGAGGCAGGCCAGCGCATTTCGAGCATCCGGGAAGCGAGGGTCGAAATCGAGAAGGCCCTCGTCCCGGCCGAGTCCCCCGCCGTCTCTCCAACGCGCCTCCTTCAGGTCACGTCGGCGGAGGGCGTCGAGGAGTTTCCGTCGTTCTTTCCCGACGGCCGCCGCATCGTCTTCTCCCGGGACGACGGCGGCCTCCGGCGCCTCGTCCTCAAGAACGTCGATTCGGGACGGGAGGAACTGCTGACGGCGGGGAGGAGCGACGACATCCAGCCCGACGTCTCCGCGGACGGCCGGACCGTCTACTTCGTCCGGGCGCGCGCCGCCGGGAGGCGCCTCGAGCCGAACGACGTCTTCGGCGCCTTCGAGGGAGCGGACCTCTGGAGCCTCGACCTTGAGACGCGGCGCGAGAGCCGCCTCGCGGAGAACGTGTCCAACCCGTCGTCCTCTCCGGACGGCTCGCGCCTTGCGTTCGACGCGTCGTGGGCGGGCCCGCGCCGGCTCTGGACGACCGACGCGCGCGGGCGAAACCCCGAGCAGGCGTCCCGCGACGTGTCCGAGGCGATCGTCCACGTCCGGCCGCGGTGGTCGCCCGACGGGAGACTCCTCGTGTTCCAGAACATCGAGAGGACGAAATTCGACGTGAGGGTCGCGGACCCCGAGACGAAGTCCCTGACATGGATCACGAACGACCTCGCGCTCGACCTGCAGCCCGTCTGGGAGCCCTCCGGAGCCGCGATCGTGCTGTCGTCGCAGCGGAGCGGCGGGCTGAATCTCTGGCGCCTCCCCGTCGACCGTTCGGGAGGGCCGACCGGACGATTCCAGCAGCTGACGACGGGCGCGGGCCAGGACGTCGGCGCCGTCGTCTCCCGGGACGGAAGGAGGCTCGCGTTCACCGTCCTCCGCCAGAACGCCGAGCTCTGGAGGCTGCCGGTCGACCCGAGGGACGGGCGGCCCGGCGGCGCCCCGGAGAAGGTCGTGACGGGGACGCGCGAGAGCAGCCGGGGCTGCTGGTCGCCGGACGGGTCCCTCATCGCCTTCAACTCGGACCGCGCCGGAGAAATGAACTTGTGGCTGCTCGAAGTCGCCTCGCGGGAGATCCGGGCCGTCACGCAGGGCCCCGGCGGGGACTACCAGCCCCGTTTCTCCCCGGACGGAGCATGCCTCGTCTTCTTCTCCTGCCGCGGAGGATCGCCCGACGTCTGGACCGTGAACCTGGACGGGTCGGGGCTGGAGCGGCGGACCGCGAACGGGGCGATCAACGTGAACCCGGCCTGGTCGCCCGACGGGCGCCATATCGCTTTCATGTCCGACCTCGGAGGCCGGCTCGAAGTGTGGCTCATGGAGGCCGACGGCCGCGAAGCGCGGCCGCTCACCGACGTGGGCGTGATGGGCCACTTCCTCCTCTTTACCGGCGACGGACGGAGCGTCGTCTTCCGCTGCCCGTCGAGCCCGCCGCGAACGATGCGAGTGAGCGTGACGGGAGGCGAGGCCGAGCCGGTCGGCGACGTGCGCGGTGGCGCCCACATGTCGTTCTCACCCGACGGGTCCCGGCTCGCCGACGTCGTGGCACATCAGACGATCTGGGTGTCGCCGCTCGGCGGCGGCGCACCGGAGAAGGTCTTCTCTTTCGAGGACCCGGACGTGAGGATCGACTATCCGATGTGGTCACCCGACGGCGGATTCCTGCTGTTCGACCGGGTTCGCCCGCGCGGCGGCGACATCTGGGTGCTCGAGGCCGGGCCCGGTTCTTACTGAGAGTCTGCCAGGCGTCGGCGAGGGCGGCGACCGTCGTCGTCCGGGACGCCTTCGGTCTCTCGGTCGAAACGTGGACGGGATGGCGCCGCAGGTCAATCGGGAGGCCCCGAGGTCTCCTTGCGGACGGCACGCTGGTACTCTTTTCCGCAGATGACGCAGAAGGCGGGGGAACAGCTCGGACGCTTCCCGGGGGACTGGCCTACGGACGTCCCCCGGACCCCCTTGGGGTCTGTGCGATGACCCTCGCACCGGGCACGAAACTGGGTTCGTTCGAGATCGCCGGCCTGATCGGCGCGGGCGGGATGGGGGAGGTCTATCGGGCCCACGATCCCAGGCTGAAGCGCGAGGTCGCGATCAAGGTGCTGCCTGCGTCGCTCGCCTCGGATCCCGACGCGATGGGCAGGTTCGAGCGCGAGGCGCTCGCCGTCGCGGCGCTCTCGCACCCGAACATCCTCGCCATCCACGACTTCGGGAGGGACGGAGCGACGGCCTACGCCGTCACGGAGCTCCTGGAGGGCGAGACGCTTCGGGAGAGGCTGGAATCCGGCGCTCTGCCTCAGCGGAAGACCCTCGACTACGCGGTCCAGATGGCGCGGGGTCTCGCGGCGGCGCACGCCAAGGGGATCGTCCACCGCGACCTGAAGCCCGAGAACGTCATCGTCACGAATGACGGGACCGTCAAGATCCTCGACTTCGGCCTCGCTCGAAACGTCGTGGCGACGGGGAGCCAGGACACGAAGTCCCCCACGGCGGCGCCGGCCACCTTTCCCGGAACGCTTCTCGGCACCGCGGGTTACATGTCCCCCGAGCAGGTGAAGGGCCTTCCGGCGGACGCCCGATCTGACATCTTTTCCTTCGGCTGCGTCCTCTACGAGATGCTCTCAGGACGGCGTGCCTTCAGGAGGGAGACGGTCGCCGAGACGCTGACGGCAATCCTGCGCGAGGAGGCCCCCGAGCTCACCGCGTCCGGCTCGGCGGCCTCGGGGATCGCGCCGGCTCTGGACCGTCTCGTCCGACACTGTCTCGAGAAAACCCCCGAAGAGAGGTTCCAGACGGCCCGGGACCTCGTTTTCGCTCTCGAGACGGCGACGAGCCCGGCGAGAGCGGAGACGGAAGCGGAATCGGCGCGCTTCGCGCAGCGTGCCGGGCCGCAGCGCGCGCGAGCCGGGGCCGCGCTGTTGCTCCTGGGCGGAGTTCTCCTTGGAGGGGCGGCGACGCTTCTCTGGAACCGGATCGCGAGTCGTGGGCGGACGGCGGAAAGCGGAAAGGCGCCTTCCTTCCAGCGTCTGACGTACCGGCGGGGGACGATCCGGTCGGCGCGGTTCCTTCCCGACGGGCGGAGCGTGGTCTACGGAGCGGCCTGGGACGGCGCGCCGACGAAGCTCTTCATGTCGCGGGCGGACACGGCCGGGGCGACGCCCCTCGCCCTTCCCGATGCCGAGATCCTCTCGGTTTCGTCGTCGGTGGGGCTCGCGATTTCCCTCGATCACACGTTCGAGAGGTCCTGGATGGGGAGCGGCACGCTCGCCACGACGCCGCTCTACGGTGGCTCCCCCCGGCCGCTCCTGGCGGACGTCCGCGAGGCGGATTTCGTCCCTTCGGGCGCCGACCTCGCCATCGTCCGCCGCGTCGGCACGAAGGAGAGGTTGGAGCTGCCGGAAGGAAAGGTCCTCTACGAAACGTTCGGATATGTCAGTCACGTCCGCGTCTCGCGCGACGGCCTCCGGATCGGCTTTCTCGACCATCCCGTCTGGGGCGATGACCGCGGGGAGGTGGCGATCCTCGATCGCTCGGGGACGAAGACGGCGTTGTCGAAGGGGTGGTCCAGCCTTCGCGGACTCGCCTGGTCTCCGGACGGGCGGGAGATCTGGTTTTCCGGGGATCGCGGGACGACGAACGCGGGCTACGGTCTCCATGCCGTCGATCTCGCGGGCCGCGAGCGATCTCTCCTGAACGCGCCCGGCTCGATCATTCTGCTCGATGTCTCTCTGGATGGCCGGGCGCTCATTTCCCGCGAGGAGCAGATCCGGCCGATCCTCGTCAAGCGGCCGGAGGACGCCCGGCCTCGCGACCTCGCGTGGCTCGATTCCACGGTCACGAACGCCGTCTCGGACGACGGCCGGGCCATCCTCATCACGAGCTGGGGCGAGAAGAGCGGAATGAGTTACGCGGCACTGCTTCGCGGGACGGACGGTTCGCCGCCGGTGGAGCTGGGCGTCGGGGAGACCCAGTCCTTCTCCCGGGACGGGCGCTGGGCTCTCACGATCGACTTCGGGCCGCCGACCCGGATCCTGGTTCTTCCCACCGGGCTCGGCACCCAGAAGATGATCGTATCGGGTGGCATCGCCGCTCAGCAGGCCAACTGGCTCCCGGACGGCGCCCGGATCGTCTTCGCGGGGGCCGCGCCCGGGCAGCCGTCGCGCCTCTACGTACAGGAGATCGACGCGACGTCCCCTCCAAGGCCCGTCTCGCCGGACGGGACCGCCGCCTCGGGGGCGGCGAGTTCCCTTCCGGTTTCGCCCGACGGACGCGCCGTCGTCGCCACCGGTCCGGACGGAAAGGCGGCCATCTTCCCTCTCGACGGCGGAGCCCCGCGGCCGATCGCCGGGCTCAGTCCCCGGGACGTCGTGATCCGCTGGACTGCGGATGGCTCGGCCCTCCTCGTCGCGACGACGGGCCCGCTGCCGATGCGGGTCGAAAGGCCGGAGCCCGGATCGGGACGCCGGACTCTCTTGAAGGAGCTGACGGTGGACGACCCCGCCGGGATATACGGCGGCGCCCACTATCTTCGCGTGACGCCGGACGGCAGCACGTGGGTCTGGAGCCCCGTGCGACTCCTCCACGACCTGTTCCTCGCCGAGGGGCTGAAGTGATCACGACCGGCCGCCGTCCCGTCGCGTGCTGACCGTCCTTCTCGAGATCCTCGTCGTCCTCTGGCTCCTCCGCGCCGTCAACGTCGTTCTCTTCTACCTTCTCGTGCCGCGGCTCGCCCCGGCGGCGAGCCGGCCGGCGGGCGGCCCGTTCCTCTCGGTCGTTGTCCCGGCGCGCGACGAGGAGCGCGAGGTGGGACCGGCGACGGAGTCGAAGCTGTCGCAGGACGACCCGGACTTCGAGGTCGTTGTCGTGGACGACCAGTCGCGCGACCGGACGCGGGAGATCCTCCGGGGGCTCGAAGAGCGGTTCCCCGGGCGCCTCCGGGTCGTGGAGGGGGTGCCGCCGCCGCAAGGCTGGCTCGGGAAGCCCCATGCGCTCCACCAGGGGGCCGACGCGGCGCACGCGACTCGGCCGGACGACTGGCTCCTCTTCTCCGACGCCGACGTCTTCTTCAGGCCGGATCTTCTCGCCCGCGCCCTGTCGCACGCCGAGTCGAGAGGCCTCGATTTCCTTACCTTGTTCCCCCGGATGGAGACGAAGAGCCCCGGCGAGTGGCTGATGGCACCCGCCGTCGGGAACACCTTCGCCGTCTACACGCCGGGTTGGCTCGTCAACGTCCCGGCCGCGAAGTTCATCGGCGCCGGCGGCGGAGTCTTCAACCTGATCCGCCGACGCGCCTATGACGCAATCGGGGGCCACGCGACGCAGAAGGCGTCCGTGGTCGACGACATCCTGCTGGGCCTCCGGGCGAAGAGGGCGGGGTACCGCTGCGGCTTCGCGCTGGCGCTCGACGCCGTCTCGGTCCGGATGTACCACGGCTTCTCCGAGACGCTCCGGGGCTTCGAGAAGAACCTCTACTGGGGGCTTGGCGGGACGCTCGTCCTCGCCGCCCCGGCCCTCGTTCTCACCCTTCTCGATGGGCTGCTCCCGTCGGCCGTCCTCTTCGGAGGTGTCGCAGGCCTCGCGCCGGGGCCCGGGTCGAAGGTCTTCGGGCTCGCCCTCGCCGTCGTCCTCCTGACGTGGGGGGTCCGCGCCGCGGCGCACCGGCGTCTCGGTCACCCCGTCGCGAGCATCCTGTTTCACCCCGCGTTCATGCTCGCTCTCTTCGCGATGGCCGCGAGGTCGACGTGGGAGAACGGCGTCCTCCGGCGACACGTCTGGCGCGGGCGGGAGACCGACGCGCGGGCGCTGCGGTTCTGACGCGCCGGGTTATCCTTCGCCGTTCCCGTCCCATCGTCCCAAGGAGGAGAGTTTGGATCGTTTTACGGGGCTCATCGGTCTGGCGGTCATCCTCGCCGTGGCGGTCCTTCTGTCGAAGAACCGGTCGAAGATCCGGTGGTCCACGGTCGCCTGGGGTGTCGTCCTGCAGTTCGCCCTCGGCGGGCTCGTCATCGCCTGGCCGGCCGGCGCCGACGCGCTGAAGTCCTTCTCGGACGGGATCACGGGGGCGATCGCCTTTTCGGACAAGGGGGCCGAGTTCGTCTTCGGTTGGATCTCGCAGCCCGCCATCGGCGGGCAGATCGCGAAGGCGACGGGCGTGGACTTCGCACCGTTCATCTTCGCCTTCAAGGTGATGCCGATCGTCATCTTCATCGCGTCGTTCTTCACGATCCTCTACTACCTCGGCATCATGCAGCGGGTCGTCCAGCTCTTCGCGATCGTCATGACGAAGCTCCTGAAGGTCTCGGGCGCCGAGTCGCTGGCCGTCGCGGCCAACATCTTCATCGGCCAGACCGAGGCGCCGATCATCGTCGCCCCGTACATCCCGAAGATGACGAACTCGGAGCTCCTGACGATGATGACGGGCGGGATGGCGCACATCTCGGGCGCCGTCCTCCTCGCTTACGCCGCCATGGGGATCCCGGCCAACTACCTCATCACGGCGTCGGTCATGGCGGCGCCGGCCACGATCGTCATCGCGAAGATCCTCCGCCCCGAGGTGGACCAGCCGCAGACGGCCGGGTCGGTGCACGTGAAGATCGAGCACGAGCAGGCGAACGTCATCGAGGCGGCCGCCTCGGGCGCCTCGCAGGGCGTCGCCCTAGCCATCAACATCTGCGGGATGCTCATCGCCTTCATCGCGCTGATCTCCCTCTTCAACGGGGGCCTCACGTGGGTCGGGGCGAAGGTCGGCTTCCCCGAGCTGTCGCTCCAGTGGATCTTCTCGAAGGCGCTCTGGCCGCTCGCGTGGGTCATGGGGGTCCCGGCCGTCGACTGCGACAAGGTCGCGCGGCTCATCGGCTTCAAGACGGTCATCAACGAGTTCGTGGCGTACGCGGAGATGTCGAAGATCGCGATCGCGGAGTGGACCCCGAAGGGGCGGCTCATCGCGTCGTTCGCCCTCTGCGGCTTCGCGAACTTCTCGTCGATCGGCATCCAGATCGGCGGCATCGGCGGCCTCGCGCCGAGCCGCAAGAGCGACATCGCTCGGCTGGGGCTCTGGGCGCTCCTCGCCGGGTCGCTCGCCACGTTCATGAGCGCCACGATCGCCGGAATCCTTTCGTGAGGGGGACGACATGAACGCGAAGCTGAGGGCCGCCGTCGACTGGCTGAGCGAAAAGCTCCCCGAGCCGCCCGCCGTCGGGGTCATTCTCGGCTCGGGACTCGGAGAGTTCGCCGAGGGGCTGACGGAAGCCCTCACGATCCCGTACGAGAAGATCCCCGGCTTCCCGGCGTCGGCCGTGGTCGGACACGCCGGAAAGCTCGTCGTCGGCCGGGTCCGAGGCGTCCCGACGGTCGTTCTCTCGGGGCGCGTCCACTACTACGAAGGGCACCCGATGTCCGACGTCGTCTTCCCGGCGAGGGTCCTGGGCCTGATCGGGTGCCGTGACGTCATCGTCACGAACGCCGCCGGAGGGATCGCGCGGTCGCTCCGCCCGGGCGACCTGATGCTCATCGAGGACCATCTCAACTTCTTCGGCACGAGTCCGCTCATCGGCCCGCACGACGAGGACATGGGCCCGCGGTTCCCGGACATGACGGACGCCTACCGGAAGGACCTGCGGGACGTGGCGATCCGCGTGGCCCGGCGCGAGAAGGTTCGGCTGAAGCGGGGCGTCTACGTCGGCCTCCACGGGCCGTCGTACGAGACGCCGGCCGAGATCCGCGCCTTCCGGGCGCTGGGGGCCGACGCCGTCGGGATGTCCACGGTGCCCGAGGTGATCGCCCTGAACCAGCTCGGCGTCGGCGTCGTCGGGATCTCGTGCGTCACGAACATGGCGGCGGGCGTCGAGAGGAAGAAGCTGATCCACACGGACGTCCTCGAGACGACCCAGCGCGTGAAGCTCCAGTTCGTCAGGCTCCTGAACGGGCTCGTCGAAGCGATCGGCACGGGACGGACGGGCGAGGCGCCCCCCGAGGGACGGGCCGGGGGCGAGCCTCGCTCCGCGTTCCTGAATCCGGGGACGCGCCGGCGATGACGCCGAAGGCGCGACGGCCCCTCACGAACGCCGAGAAGAAGTTGCTCGTGGCGGCCGCGGCGCGGGCCCGGCGGCATGCCTCGGCGCCCTATTCGAAGTTCCGGGTCGGCGCCGCGCTTCTCGCGGACGACGGGCGTCTCTTCACGGGATGCAACGTCGAGTCGGCGTCGTACGGCCTGACGGTCTGCGCCGAGCGGACGGCCGTATTCAAGGCGCTCTCGGAGGGGGTCCGGAAGTTCCGCGCCGTGGCGGTCGTGACGGCGGCCGAGGAGCCGACGGCGCCGTGCGGAGCCTGCCGCCAGGTCCTCTGGGACCAGTGCCGTGACATCGACGTCGTGATGCAGACGACCGGCGGCCGGCGGGTGGAGAGCCGCCTCGCGGCCCTACTTCCGTGCCCCTTCGAGTTCGGAGGACCGTCATGAGAGCGAGATCCGCCTTCGGTGCCCTGCTCCTCCTTCTTCTCGCGGGTCCGGCCGTCGCGCAGAAGAAACCGGCGGCGATCCCCGCCCCGGCGCCGGCATCGGCGCCGGTCCCGAGGTCGCCTTGCGACCTGATGGTCGTGGCCGGGGCGGTCGTGACGATGGACCCCTCGTTCCGCGTCCTTTCGGAGTCCGCGATCATCGTGAAGGACGGCGTGATCCTGGACATCATGAACGTCGCCGACGCGGACCGCTTCTGGGAGCCTGCCGAACGGGTCGAGAGGAAGAGCTCGGTCGTGCTGCCGGGTCTCGTCAATACGCACACGCACGCCGCGATGAACCTGATGCGGGGCATCTCCGACGACCAGCCCCTGATGGAGTGGCTCCAGAAGTCGATCTTCCCGGCGGAGGCGAAAAACGTGTCGCCGGACTTCGTGAAGGCCGGGACGACGCTCGCCTGCCTCGAGATGGTGCGTGGCGGGACGACGACCTTCGCCGACATGTACTACTACGAGTCGGACGTAGCGGCCGCCGTCGAAACGTGTGGAATGCGCGCCGTCCTGGGCGAGACCTGGCTCGACTTCCCGGCGCCGGGGCACGCGAACCTCGAGGAGTCGCAGAAGGTCACCCGCGCCTTCCTCGAGAAGTGGAAGGGGCATCGCCGGATCACGGCGGCGGTGGCGCCGCATGCGCCCTACACCTGCTCGAAGGAGACGCTGCTGGCCGCGAAGGCGCTCGCCGACGAGTTCGGGGCGCCGCTCCTGATCCACGTCTCCGAGACGAAGGACGAGCAGAAGCAGATCCGGGAGAAGTACGGAACGACGCCCGTGAAGTGGCTGGACGCGATCGGGTTCCTCGGGCCGCGGGTCCTGGCCGCGCACGGAGTCTGGCTGGACGAGGGGGACCTCGCCCTCCTCGCGTCGAGGAAGGTCGCCCTCTCCCACAACCCGGAATCGAACATGAAGCTCGCGTCCGGCGTGGCGCCGGTCGTGGCGGCCCGGAAGGCGGGCGTCACCGTGGGCCTGGGGACGGACGGCGTGGCGGGCTCGAACAACGACCTCGACATGTGGGAGGCGATGGACTTCGCCGGGAAGCTGGCGAAGGTGACGGCACTCGACCCGACCGTCCTCCCGGCGCGCGACCTTCTCCGGATGGCGACGATCGAGGGAGCCCGCGCCCTCGGCCTCGAGAAGAGGATCGGTTCGCTCGAGGAGGGCAAGTCGGCCGACCTGATCGCCGTCGACCTGAACGCCCCGCGAAGCCGGCCGATCTACGACGTCGCCTCGGCGCTCGTCTACTCGGTCAAGGAGGGGGACGTCTCGCTGACGGTCGTGGACGGCAAGGTCCTCTGGGACGGGCGGACGTGGCGGACGATGGACGCGAAGGCCGCCCTGCAGGCGGCGACGGACTGGCGGGAGAAGATCCTGAAGTCCCTCCGGGAGGCCGCGGCGAAATGAGCCTTTTCGTCCGGACGATCGTCCGGAAGCGGGACGGCGCCGAGTTGACCGAGGGAGAGATCGCCGGCTTCGTCCGGGGCGTCACCGAAGGGACGATCAGCGACGAGCAGGCGGCCGCGTTCCTGATGGCGGTCTGCTGCCGCGGCATGACGACGGCGGAGACGGCCGCGCTGACCTTCGCGATGATGCGCTCCGGGGAGACGTGGGACCTCACCGCGCACGGCTTCGTGGGCGACAAGCATTCGACGGGCGGCGTCGGCGACAAGGTGACGCTGGTCCTCGCGCCCCTCCTCGCCGCCGTCGGCGTGAAGTCCGGGATGATGTCCGGCCGCGGGCTCGGGCACACGGGGGGGACTCTCGACAAGCTGGAGGCAATTCCCGGTTTCGCGACGTCGCTCCCGCGGAGCGAGTTCGACCGGCTTCTCGATACGGTCGGCTGCGCGCTGATCGGGCAGACCGACACCGTGGCGCCGGCGGACCGGCGCCTCTACGCCCTCCGCGACGTGACGGGGACGGTCGAGTCGATCCCTCTCATCACGGCGTCGATCCTGTCCAAGAAGCTCGCCACGGGCGCCCACGCCGTGGTCTTCGACGTGAAGACCGGAAACGGCGCCTTCATGTCGAGCGCGGCCGACGCGTGGACGCTCGGACGTGCGCTCGTGGACACGGCGCGCGCCGCGGGGCGGAAGGCGTCGGGCTGGATCACGGCGATGGATCGCCCCCTCGGGGAGGCCGTCGGAAACGCGAGCGAGGTGGAGGAGTCGATCCGGATGCTCCGGGGCGAGGGGCCCGCGGACCTCCGGGAAAACGTCCTTCTCCTCGGAACCGAGCTCCTCCTGGCGTCGGGGCTCGAGAAGAGCGAGAAGGGAGCGAGGGCGCGCCTGAACGCCGCCCTGTCTGACGGCCGCGCGCTCGACGTCTTCGCCCGGCTCGTCCACGCGCAGGGGGGCGACGCGTCGGTCTGCGATGACCCGTCGCGCCTGCCGCGGCCGGTCGCGAAGGTGGACGTGGTCGCTCCGGAAGCCGGCGTCGTCTCGCGCCTCGCGACGCGCGAGGTCGGCCTTCTGGCCATCGAGATCGGCTGCGGCCGGAGAACGAAGGACGACGGCATCGACGCGGCGTCGGGTTTCCGGATCCGGAAGAAGCCGGGCGACGTCGTCCGGAAAGGGGAGCCGCTGGTCGCCGTGGAGCTCGGTCCCACGGCGGCTCCGAACGAGACCTATTTCCGGCGTCTCGCCGCCTGTTTCGAGATCGCCCCGCCCGGAACCTCCGTCTCGCCCCTTCCGCTGGCCGTCGAGCGGCTTTGAACCGTCCCCCCAGGACGGGGGGAGAATGGCCGGGCGGAGACGTCCATGCCCGAAGCGCGCACCACGACGGAGCTCTTTCTCCGGGCCTCCCTCGTCACGGCCGTGGTCGATGCCGTCCTCCTCGCTCTCGTGGGGCGCGTCCGGCCGGAGAGATGGCGCCGCCTCAAGTGGCCGCTCGGGGCCTCGGCCGCCTTCGTCTACGCGCTCCTCTGGGGTGTCCTCGCGTCGGGTCTCTACTGGGACGAGGTCTACCGTCACGTCTTCCCGCCGGGCCTTCGCCCGTGGCTTCCCCTCGTTTACGGCATCGGATTCGGACTTATCGCGGTCGTCTTCTGGAGCCTGTCCGTCCGGGCGTCGCGCTGGCCGGCCGTCTGGTTCTGCCTTCTCGGCGGGCTCGTCTCCATTCCCGGGCATGCGTGGGGGATGAGCCGCGGGCTCATGCGGGTGCCGCTCCTCTCGGAGGCGAGCCCGGCGGCTGCGCTTCTCTTCGGTTTCTTCGAGTTCATCGTCTATTTCGCCGCGATCGTCGGGCTCTCGCTCGTCGTTCTCCGGCTTCGCGAAGGGCCGGCGGCGGCGCGCCGGGCGTAGAGTCGGGACGATGCTCTGGCTCGAGGATCTGCTCTTCCTCTTCGCGATCCCCGGGATGATGGTCGTCGGGTTCCCGTATCTCGTGCTGCTCACGAGGGGAGCGCCGCCGGAGTGGCCCGGCCTGGCCTCGCTCGGGTGGCGCGCCGGCGGTCTCGCCCTCGTCGCAGGAGGCGTGCTGGCGTTTCTCGCCTGCGTGGTCGACTTCGGTCGCCGCGGTCGGGGCACCCCGTTCCCCCTCGATCCGCCGAGCGAGCTGGTCGTGACGGGTCTCTACCGGTTCGTCCGCAACCCGATGTACGTGGCCGTCCTGAATGTCGTGCTCGGCGAAGCCGTCGTATTCAGCTCCGGAGAGCTGATCGGCTACTGGTTTTCCGTCCTCCTCGGTTTCCACCTCTTCGTCGTCCTCTACGAGGAGCCGACGCTCCGGAGGACGTTCGGACCGGCCTACGCGGCCTACGTCTCGCGGGTTCCGCGGTGGGTGCCGAACCGGCTCCGGCTTCCGTTCCCGGAGGTGGCGCCTTCGTGAACCTCCGGGACCGTCTCGCCGTCGTCACCGGCGCGTCCGGCGGGATCGGCGCCGCGACGGCCCGTCTCATCGCCCGGGAGGGGGCGAGGGTCGTCCTCGTGGCCCGGTCACACGATTCGCTCGAGACGGTCGCCGCGGAAATCCGCGCCGCCGGCGGAGAGGCGTTCGCCGTTTCCGCCGACCTCGGCGTACCCGGTGCCGTCGAGCTTCTGGAGCGAGACGTTCTCGGTGTCCACGGCGTGCCGGACCTGCTCGTCAACAACGCCGGGGCAGGGCGGTGGCTCTTCACGGACGAGACGCCTCCCGGGGAGGCGGTCACGATGATGGCGGCTCCCTACTTCGCGGCGTTCTTCGCGACGCGCGCCTTCCTGCCGAAGATGCTGGAACGGGGGAGCGGGACGATCGTGAACGTCAACTCGCCGGTCGCCCTGATGCCGTGGCCCGGAGCCACCGGCTACGCGGCGGCGCGCTGGGCGCTTCGGGGGTTCACGGAGGCGCTGCGGCAGGACCTCGCCGGCACCGGCGTGGGCGTGATGCACTTCGTTAGCGGGAAGACGTCGAGCGCCTACTTCGAGCACAACCCGGGGGCGGAGGAACGGATCCCTCTCGTGGCGAAGGTCATCCCGACGCTCACGCCCGAGCAGGCTGCCGCCGCTCTCGTCGGTGGCGTCCGGCGAGACGCCCAAAGCGTCGTCGTGCCGTTCATGCTTCGCCTGTTCTGGATCTTCGAACGCCCCTTCCCGCGCCCGACCCGCTGGCTTCTCCGGGCCACGGGCACGAAACACCCGCGCGCTCGCGCCTGAATCTCCGCCGGCTCCCCTTCGTTTATCCTCCGCCGGTGCTCTACCGGCTGGAGAACGTCGCGAAGAGCTTCGGGACGAAGGACGTCCTCGCGGGCGCCACGTGGCAGCACGACCCGGGGCGCGTGGTCGGCCTGGTGGGGCGGAACGGCGCGGGGAAGACGACCGTCCTGAAGATCGTCCAGGGGCTCCTCGAGCCCGACGCCGGGCGGCGGCTCCTGGCCGGGACGACGACCTTCGCGTCGCTCGAGCAGGCCGTCGAGCCCGAGGGGGACGAGCCGCTCCGGGCCTTCGTGGCGCGGGCTCAGGAGCATTTCGCCGCCGACGAGCGCGAGATGCGCCGCCTCGAGGAGGAGATCGCCTCGATGGGCCAGCCGGCCGATCGGTCGGCGCTCGACGCGCTGCTCCACGAATACGACGACCTGCGGGAGGGGTTCGCGCGGGAAGGCGGGTACGAGGCGGACGCGCGGGTCGCCCGCGTCCTCACCGGTGTCGGTCTCCCGGTCGAGACGTGGGATCGCCCGGTGGGCGAGCTGTCCGGGGGACAGAAGCACCGGGCCCAGATCGCCCGCCTCCTCCTGACGTCGGCGCGCGTTCTTCTCCTCGACGAGCCGACGAACCACCTCGACGTGGCGGGGATGGAGTTCCTCGAGGAATGGCTCTCGGAGCGGAAACGGACGGCCGGGCAGGCGGCTCTCGTCGTGTCGCACGACCGCCGCTTTCTCAATGCCGTCTGCGACCGGATCGTCGAGGTGGCCCACGGCGCGCTCGAGGAGTATCCCGGCGACTACGACACCTACCGGAAGCTCAAGGCCGAGCGGGAGCGCCTCCGGGCGAAGCTCGCGGAGGAGCAGCGGAAGCTCGTGGAGCGGACCGAGGACTTCATCCGCCGGAACATCGCGGGACAGAAGACGAAGCAGGCGCAGGCGCGGCGGAAGATGCTCGCGAAGCTGGAGCGGATCGAGGCGCCTCGCGAGGACGCGAACGAGGTCGTCTTCCGTTTCGAGGAGGCGCGCGTCTCGGGTGGACGCGTCCTGGAAACCGACGGGATCGTGGCGGGGTGGCCGACGACCGGGCCGCTCCTTCCGCCGCTGGCGCTCCTCCTCCGCCGCGGCGAGCGCCTTGCCCTCTGGGGACCGAACGGCTGCGGAAAGACGACTCTCCTGAAGACGCTGGCGCGGGTGATCCCGCCGCTCGGCGGCTCGATGAGGTGGGGGGTCGGCGTCCTCGCGGGGTACTACGACCAGGAGATGGGAGACCTCGCGCCCTCGGCTCGCCTCCTCGACGTCGTAATGGACCTCGACCCGACGATGACGGAGGGGGAGGCGCGCGACTTCCTCGCCCTGTTCGACTTCCGGGGCGACGAGGTCGAGCAGCGGATCGCAACCCTGTCCGGCGGCGAGCGGGGGCGGCTTTCGCTCGCGCGGATCGTCTTCGGGGGCGCAAACCTCCTCCTCCTCGACGAGCCGACCAACCACCTCGACCTCGACGCGCGGGAGCGGCTGGAGGAGGCCTTGTCGGAGTTCGAGGGGGCCATCGTCTTCGTCTCCCACGACCGCTGGTTCGTCGACCGGATCGCCACGCGCGTCCTCGAGATCGGCGGCCCCGCAGGGGCGCGGCTCTTCGAGGACTTCGAGGGGAACTACTCGGAGCTGCAGCGACGGAGGGCGAGGCAGAAGGAAGAGGAGAGGGAGACGGAGGTTCCGAGGCAGATCAGGACGGCCGGGCGGGGCGCGGCGCCGGCCCCGCGCCGCCCCGACCGCGCCGTGGAGAGGCGGCGGCAGAAGGACCGGGAGCGCGTGGGGGCTCTCGAGGCGGAGATCGAGCGCCTCGAGGGGGAGATCCAGGTCTTCGAGGAGTCGTTTGCGGATCCCTCGGTGAGCCGGGACGGCGACCGGGTTCGCGCGGTGCGCTCGGAGATCGACGGCAGGAGAAGGGCCGTTTCGGAGAAGATGACCGAGTGGGAGGAGCTGCTCAGGAAGCTCCAGAGAGAGGAGACGGCGGCGCGATGAACGACGCCGTCTCCCGGACCGCCTCGATCCTCGCCGTCGGGAGCGAGCTTTTGGGGACGACGCGTCTCGACACGAACTCGCTCTTCCTGACGGGGGAGCTCGAGGCGATGGGGGTGAGGGTCGTCCGGAAGACGTGCGTCGGGGACGAGGGAGAGGACCTCGCCGTCGAGATGCGCCTCGCGCTCGACCGGGCGCCGCTCCTCGTCGTCTCGGGGGGTCTCGGCCCGACGGCCGACGACCGGACGAAAGAGGTGCTTGCCGCGATCCTGGGACGCCGTCTCGTCCGCGACGAGGAGATCCTGTCGCGCCTCCGCGAGCGCTTTCGCCGCAGGGGCTTCGAGATGCCGAAGGTGAACGAGAAGCAGGCCGACGTTATCGAGGGGGCCGTCGTCCTGCCGAACCGGCGCGGCTCGGCCCCGGGGTTTCTCGTAGAGACCGGGGGCCGGACGGTCGTTCTCCTCCCGGGCGTTCCGGCCGAGATGAAGGCGATGTGGAGCGCGGAAGCCGCGCCGCTCCTGGCGGGTGTCTACGGGTCGACGGGCGTCTACCGGCGCGTCCTCAAGGTTGGAGGCCTTCCGGAGAGCGTCGTGGAGGAGCGGATCCGGCCCGTCTACGCGGCCCACCCGGAGGTGCCGGTCACGATCCTCGCCAGCGCCGGCGAGGTGCAGCTCCATTTCGCGGCGCGCGGTGCGGCGGAGGAGGCCGCCCGGGCCCTCGACCGCCTCGAGACGGACTTCCGGAAGGCGCTCGGTGAGGACCTCTTCGGCCGCGACGAGGAGACGCTGGAAGGGGTCGTGGGAGAGCTCCTCCGGGCGCACGGGCAGACGCTCGGCCTGGCCGAGTCGTGCACCGGAGGCCTTCTGGCCGGCCGGCTGACCGACGTGCCCGGCTCGTCTGACTACTTTCTCGGTTCGGCCGTGACCTACGCGAACTCGGCCAAGATCGGACTCGCCGGAGTGCGGGCCGAGACGCTCGAGCGGTTCGGCGCGGTGTCGGAGGAGACCGCTCGGGAGCTCGCGGCCGGGGCGCGGCAGCGCTTCGGGGCGACGATCGGCTTGGCCGTCACGGGGATCGCCGGGCCGGGGGGCGGCACGCCGGAAAAGCCGGTCGGCACCGTCCACATTGCCCTCGACGCTTCCGAGGGAAGCCGTCTCCACCGGTGCCGCCTCTTCCCGGGGGACCGGACGCTCGTCCGCCGCTGGACCACGACGGCCGCCCTCGTCATGATCCGCCTGTACCTCATGGGGACGCACGAAGGGGGACGGGCGTGAGCGGGCTCTGGCGCGAGGAGACGGCTCTGGTCGTCTCGTATCTCGTCGGCTCGCTGACCTTCGCGACGATCCTCGTCCGCCTGACGAGCGGGATCGACATCCGGACGGTCGGCTCGGGCAACGCGGGAGGGACCAACGTCCTCCGGACCTCCGGAAAGGGCCTCGCGCTCGTCGTGGCGCTCCTCGACGTCCTGAAGGGCGTCGTTGCCGTCCTCCTCATGAAGACGATCACGTACGACCCGCGCTGGCTCGGCGCGGCGGCGGTCGCGGCGATCCTGGGACACGTCTTCCCGGTCTTCTTCGGCTTCCGCGGCGGCAAGGGCGTCGCCACGGCCGTCGGCTCGTTCTCGGTCCTCTCTCCCGGGTCGGTTCTCGTCATCGTGGCGGTCTTCGTCCTCGTCGTCAGCGCCACGCGGTACGTCTCTCTCGGCTCGGTCACGGCGGCCTGCCTCCTCCCGGTCACGATGGGGCTCGTGTTCAAGGCCCCGGAAGGGGCGGTCATCGCCGCCGTCGTGGCGGCGACCCTCCTCGTCATTTCGCATCGGACGAACATCGGCCGACTTCTGTCCGGGACGGAGCGTCGGCTGGGGAAGAAGGACGAATGAGGAAGGTGACCATCGTCGGCGCGGGGGCGTGGGGGACGGCCTTTGCGATGCATGCCGCGGGCGCCGGGCTCGAGGTCGGGCTCCTCTGTAGCGGACGCGACGCGGTCGAGCCGCTGGCCGCGACGCGCCGCCATCCGGCTCTCGCCGGGGCTCCGCCGGTTCCCGAGGGCGTCTTCGTCACGGCTGACGCGGGGGCCGCGTTCGATGACGCCTCCGCCGTCCTCTGGGCCATCTCGGTGCAGGGGACCGCCGACGAGGCGGGACGCCTTCGCGAGTTCCTGCCGGGCTCGGTCCCTCTCGTCGCGATGTCGAAGGGGCTGGAGATCGGGTCGAAGCGTCGGACGACGCAGATCCTCGGCGATGTCCTTTCCCGCCGGTCCGGCCTCGCCGTCCTTTCGGGGCCGACGTTCGCCGCCGAGGTCGCGCGGGGCCTTCCGGCCGCGGCGGTCGTCGCCAGCGCCGACCCGGAAGTTTCCCTCTCGGTGCAGGGACTGCTCTCCTCGCCGACGTTCCGTCTCTACCGCTCGTCCGACGTGGTCGGGGTCGAGATCGCCGGCGCGGCGAAGAACGTCGTCGCCATCGCGGCAGGAATCGTGGACGGCCTGAAGCTCGGGCACAACACGCGGGCGGCGCTCCTGACGCGCGCTCTCGCCGAGATCCGGCGCCTCGGGACGACGCTCGGCGGCCAGCCCGACACCTTCGCGGGACTCGCCGGGGTCGGAGACCTTCTCCTGACGGCCACCGGCGACCTCTCGCGAAACCGGCGCGTCGGCCTCGCCCTGGCGACCGGCCGGACCCTCGCCGACGCGCTCGCGTCCCTCGGAGGCGAGGTGGCGGAGGGTGTCGCCACGGCGGCCGTCCTCGTGGAGCTGGCCCGCTCCGTGAACGTCGAGATGCCGATCGCCGAGATCGTGGGCGAGATTCTCTCGGGACAGGTCTCTCCGCAGGACGCGCTCCGCGCCCTGATGACGCGGCGGCTGAAGCAGGAGAACGCCTGAAGCGGGTCGCTCTGGCAGAATCCCGGCCCGCCATGGAACGTCCCTATCAGCGCGTCGCCAGCATCTGGGTCCCGCCGGGGCTCTCGCTGTCGTACGTCCGCGTCGACGCGCCGGGAGACGAGCCCGCTCCGGAGGCGGGGACGCTGGACGTGGCCGTTCTCGACATGCACCACGGCTACCCGAACCTCGGCCACCAATCGATCGTCGAGACGATCCTGAACATCGCGCACCAGGAGCGGCAGGAGCGCGGCGGGGCCGTCCCCGCCGTCCGCGTCATCAGCTACGACGTACGCGGGCGGGGCGCCGTGCCGCGAGGGCGGGCGTCCCGCTTCGCCCTGGTCGTCGGCACCGGCGGCCCGGGGGCCCTCGACCCCAGGCAGAACGACGGGCGGTCGGCCGGCTCGCAGGGGATCCTCGAAGACCCCTCCTGGGAGGGACCGCTCTTCCGCTTCCTCGACGACGTCCTCGCGACGCCGGCGACGGCGATGTGCGCCATCTGCCACTCCTTCGGCGTGCTCGTCCGCTGGGCGGGGATCGCGGAGGCGTTCCTCCGGAGCGAGCTGAAAGGAGGGAAGAGCCAGGGGGTCGTCGGGAACGTGCTGACGGCCGAGGCCCGCGGCCATCCCTTCTTCTCCGGATTCTGGAACGAGAACAACGGGCCCGAGATCAGGGTCCTCGACAGCCGCCTCTACGACCTGCTCCCGACGGGCCGGCCGGGGACGCACTTCCTCGCCTTCGAGGCGCCGGGGCCGACCGGCCTGACCGACGCCGTGACGATGTGCGAGTTCGCCCGCCACGCGGACGGCGTCCTGCCGCGGGTCTGGGGCGTCAACTGCCATCCCGAGATCGGCGACAAGGGGCTTCAGCGGGAGCGGCTCGACCGGATGGCCGAGCGGGGCGAGGTGACCGAAGAGTGGATCCGGGAGCGGCGCAACGCCCTCGCCGCGTGGGACGAGTCGGCCCACCACGAGCACTCCCTGCAGCGCACGTCGGCCTGGACCTTCGAGAGGCCCGTCCGCGCCCATCTCGGCCGCGCGCTGGACGAACGGAGAAACTGACGCGAAGCGGCGAGGGCCCGGACGAGTCATGATGTCAGGGCGGGGTTCGACCCCGTAACGGGGAGACCCCGAGGAGGGTGTATGTCCTATCGCATCCTCTCGATCGACGGCGGCGGCGTCCGGGGTGTCATCAGCACGATCCTGATGCAGCGCCTCTCGGCGATGGAGGGCCTCGGGACATGGGTCTCGAAGGCGGATCTCCTCGCCGGAACCTCGACCGGCGGCCTCCTCGCCCTCGGCCTCGCGGCCGGCTACGACCTTCAGACGATCCGGGACGTCTACGAGAAGGAGTCGGAGGAGATCTTCCGGCCCGAACCGGTCGACGTTCTCGACCTCCATCGCGTCATCCGCGCCGGCTACGGGAATCAGGCGCTGACTCGCGTCGTGAAGGGGCTCTTCGGCAGGCGGAAGCTGAAGGACTTGAAGAAGAACGTTCTCATCACGACGTTCGACCTCGACAACGAGGCGCCGGATCCGGAGGAGCGGCACTGGAAGCCGAAGCTGTTTCACAATTTCAGTTTCCGGGGCAACGACGGCGAGCAGCTTGCCTGGAAGGTCGCCCTCTACACGAGCGCAGCGCCGACGTTCCTGCCGACGGTGGACGGTTACGTGGACGGCGGCGTCTACGCCAACAACCCGTCGATGTGCGCTCTCGCGCAGATCCTCGACGGGCGGTGGAAGGGGCACCGGGAGGTCGGCGACGTCGTGATGCTCTCGGTCGGCACGGGGACGGCGCTCTCGTACAAGGAGGGTGCGGAGCACGACTGGGGCTATGCGTGCTGGGTTCGCCCGCTCATCGACCTGATGCTGGACGGAGTCACCGGCATCGCCGACTTCCAGTGCGCGCGTCTCCTCGACGAAAAGTACAGGCGGCTCGGCCCGTATTTCCCGCCGGGCGTCCGCTGGGGCCTCGACGACGCCGCCGGGGTCCCGGACATGGTCGCCTTCGCGGAGAGCTGGAACCCGAAGGAGATCGAGGCCGCAGGGGCCTTTCTTCGCGAGAAGTGGATTCGGGCCCCACGGGGCGCTTCCCGTAAGGCCCGGAAACGGCGGTGAGGGCCCTCCTCGTCTCGGTGGAGACCGAGCGGCTCGGCATGACCGTCCTGCCGCTGGGCCTCGGTCTGGTGACGGCGGCCGCCCGGCGGGCCGGTCACGACGTCGAGCTCCTGAACGTCCGCGCCGGGGCCACTCCGGCCGAGTCGGTCGCGGAGGCGGTGACGCGGTTCCGGCCGGACGTCGTCGGCTTGTCCGTCCGAAACGTCGACGACCAGAACATGCAGAGTCCGCGTTTCCTCCTCCCGCTCGTCGCGGAGGCGGTCGCGGCGTGCCGGGTCCAAACGGACGCACCGGTCGTCGTCGGCGGAGCCGGGTACAGCATCTTTCCGCGGCAGATCCTCGCCTTCCTGGGAGCCGACCTCGGCGTGCGAGGCGAAGGCGAGGCGGCGTTCCCCGCGTTGCTCGGCCGCCTCGAGAGCGGAGAAGACGTTTCAGGCCTCCCCGGCGTGGACGTGGCGGGGCGGCCCGGCGGCGTGCCGCCCGCCCCGACTCGGGATCTCGACGCCTTCCCGCTCCCCGACGAGAGGACCTGGCGATCGGCCGATCCCGACGATCCGGAGCTGCTGATCCCGGTCCAAAGCCGCCGCGGCTGTCCGCTCGACTGCTCGTACTGCTCGACGGCGAAGATCGAGGGGCGCCCCCTCCGCTTCCGGTCGCCCTCGCAGGTGGCCGCGCACATGGTCCGGCTCTGCGAGGCCGGCTTCCACCGGTTCTATTTTGTCGACAACGTCTTCAACCTGCCGCCGGGGTACGCCCTGTCCCTTTGCCGCGAGATCACGGCTCTCCGCCTCCCGATCGCATGGCGCTGCATCCTCTACCCGCTCGAACTGACCGGGGAGCTGGCCGACGCCATGGCGGAGGCCGGCTGCGTGGAGGCGAGCCTCGGTTTCGAGAGCGGGAGCGAGCCGGTCCTCGCGGCGATGAAAAAGCGCTTCGGCCCCGGCGACGTCCGGGAGGTCTCGGAGGCGCTGGCGCGGCGCGGCATCCGCCGGAACGGGTTCCTGCTCCTCGGCGGCCCCGGCGAGACCCCGGAGACGATCGAACAGAGCCTCGCGTTCGCCGACTCTCTGCGGCTCGAGAGCCTGAAGATCACCGCCGGAATCCGCGTCTACCCGGGCACCCTTCTCGCGGCGCGGGCGGTCTCCGACGGCCTGATCGCGGCGGGCGACGACCTTCTGCAGCCGCGCTTCTACGTCGCCCCGGCCGTCCGCGAGGCGCTTCCGCGGCTTCTGGCGGGACGGACGAACTGATTCCGCCCCGCGGCGGCCTCAGAGCTTCCCGTGCAGGTCGCAGTGGTCGCCGTGGGGGTGGTGGAGGGACCCTCCTACGGCGAAATCCGTGTGGTCGCCGTGGGGGACGGCCTCGTGCCCGCAGCCCGGAGCGTGCCGGTCGTCGCACTCCACAGGGGCGCAGGCGCCGGGGCGGCTCCGGTTCACGTCGAGGCGGTGCTCGTCGGCGTGTCCCTCGTGGGGGGCGTGGAGGTGTCCGTCGTGCAGGTAGTCCGCGTGGTCGCCGTGGCGGACCTCCCGGTGCCCGCAGCCTGGGCCATGCCGGTGCTCGTGCTGGTCGTGCTCGCTGCAGGTCATCGTCGGATCCTCTGAATCGTCTCCCCGGAAGGAACCGGCGTCAACCCTTCCCGGCGGCGCTAAGATGAAGCCCAGGGGGTGTCGTCATGAGCGTCATCGCCAGCGACCCCATCAGGACCCTCCTCGCCAGCGACGATCCCGAAAAGCTCCGCCAGGGGCTCGCGCTCGTCCGCGAGGAGATCGCCCGCGTCGGTTCCCACGAGGCACGTCCGCTCTTCGAACTCGTCTCGACGCTCTTCTACATCGACCCTCTCGACCGGCCCGATCTCGTCCCCATCCTCGACGAGGCGGTGGACCTCGTCGTCGGCTTCGGCGAGTGGGTGATCCCGGGTCTGGTCGAGAGGCTCGACGCGGGAGACGTCAAGGCGCAGATCGCGGCGGGACACGCCCTCGGCCGGATCGGGGCCGACGCCATCCGGCCGCTGCTCGAGGAGTACGCGGTCGCGACCGACGACTCGCATCGGGCCTTCATCCTGTACGCTCTCGGGAAGATCCGCTCCCCGAAGGTCGTCGCGGCCGCGAAGCTGGCCATCGAGGGAGCGGCCTCGCCGGATCTCGAGCTGCGCGACACGGCGACCCGCGTCCTCGGGCGGCTCGCGTCGGCGATCCCTCCGTCGGAGATGCCCGAGGGGCTCCGGCAGGAGATCCTCGCCCGGCTCGAGGCCAACCTCTCGGACCGGAACACCGGGGTGAGGGCGAAGGCGATCCGGAGCCTCGGGAAGATGGCCCGGCAGGGGCACCTTCGGCCGGCGGAGCGCGACGTCTTCAGGAAGGCGTGTCATCTCATCGTCGGAGACGACGAGACCTTCGACTGGGATCGGGCCTTCGTCATCCGGCGGGAGGCCGAAGAGGCCCTGCGCCAGCTCTGACGGCGTCCCGGGGACCGCTTCGCTTGAGGAAACGGGGGCCCACCCCGACAATGCGACCGATGCCCCGCCTCGCGGCCCTCCTGTCCGCCCTCGTGCTCGCGGCCTGCTCCTCTCCGGCCCCCGCGTCGCGGCGGCCCGTCGCCGCCGCGACGATTCCGCCTCTCGCGGACCTCGTGGCCCGCGTCGCGGGCCCGGGGTGGGACGTCCGTACGCTGGTTCCCGCGGGCACGTCGCCTCACGTCTTCGAGCCGACTCCGAGGGAAGTCCGCCTCGTCGCCCCGGCGCGGCTCGTGGCGACGGTCGGAGCGGGGTACGACGCCTGGGCGGCGAAGCTGGCCGCGGCCTGCGCGTCGCAGGCGAGGCTGTTCGACGCGGGCCGGGCGGCGGGGATCGAGGCGGCGGAAGGGGGCGAGGCCCACGGCGGGCACGAGCACGGCGATCTCGGACACGACCCGCACTGGTGGCTTTCGCCGGTGCTGGCGGCGAAGATTCTCCCGTCGCTTGCCGCCGAATTCGCGACGCTCGATCCGGACGGCGCCGCCGGGTACCGGGAGCGCGCGGCGGGGCTCGCCGACGGGCTCCGTCGCCTCGACGCGGAGTTGGAGAAGACCCTCCGGCCCGTGGCCGGATCGCCCATCGTCACCGCGCACGCCGCCTGGGGATATTTCGCCGACCGGTACGGGCTGAAGCCGGCGGCGTCCATCGAGCCCGCTCCGGGGCGGGAGCCGTCGCCGCGGGAGATCCGGGACCTCGTCCTGGTGGCGCGCCGCGAGGGGCTCAGGACGCTCTTCACGGAGCCGCAGTTCCCGGAGGACGCCGCGCGCGTCGTGGCGAACGAGGCGGGACTCCGGATCGCGACCGTCGATCCGATCGGCGGCCCACCGGGGCGCGCGAGGTACGAGGAGCTCCTGCGGTTCAACGCCCGCGCCTTCCTTGACGGGCTGGGGGCCCGGTGAGCGTCGGGATCCGCTTCGAGGGGATCGCCGCCTCGCTCGGGGGCCGGCCGGTCCTTCAGAATGTCTCGTTCACCGTACCCCCCGGCGTCCGGACCGCCCTGGTCGGGCCGAACGGCGGCGGCAAGACGACGCTCATCCGCCTCCTCGTCGGAGCGCTCGAAGCGGATTCGGGCCGCGTCACGTTCGTCGACGCAGCGGGACGCGAAGTGCCGAAGCCGCGGATCGGCTACCTCTCGCAGCGATCGACGCTGTCGCCCCGTGCACCGGTCTCCGGGATCGACCTCGTGGCCCTGTCGCTCGACCCGCGTCCCGGGATCGGGCGGCGGGAGGCGGCGCGGACCGAGGCTCGCGCCGCGCTCCTCCGCGCCGGCCTTCCCGAGGAGACGCTGGATCGCCCGGTCGGGAAGCTCTCCGGCGGGCAGCGCCAGCGGGTCCTTCTCGCGCGGGCGCTCGCGGGGGGACCGGCGATCCTCGTCCTCGACGAGCCCGACACGGCGCTCGACGCGAAGGGGCTCATGTCCCTTCGCCGCGTCATCGCCGAGGAGGCGGAGGCGGGACGGACCATTCTCTTCGTATCGCACGACACCGACTCGATGGGGGGGGCGGACGCCCTCTTCCGGGTCGACGGCGGCGTGACGGAGGAGCCCGTGGAGGCGCCGCGATGACGGAGTTTCTGGCCTTCCCGTTCTTCCAGCGGGCGCTCGTGGCGGGCGTCGTCGCGGCGGTTCTCTGCGGCGCTCTCTCGTTCTTCGTCCTGCTCCGGCGGCTCGCCTTCGCCGGGTCGGGCGTGGCGCACGCGGCGTTCGGGGGCGTGGCGCTCGCGACGCTCGCGGGCCTCCCTCCCGGCTTCGGCGCGCTCGCGGCGGCGCTGGTCGTGGCCGGGGCCGCGGCGCGTGCCTCGGATGCGTCCGGGATTTCCGAGGACGCCGCCATCGGCGTGTCGACCGTCGCCGCGATGGCGGTCGGCGTCGTCGCGCTCGGCTTCGTGAAGACGAACATCGACCTCTTCGGCCTGCTCTTCGGGAACATCCTGACGGTGGCGCCGTCCGACCTCGCGCTCCTCGCGGCGGCGGCGGCGGCCGTCCTCGCCGTCTTCGCGGCCTGGTTCCGGCCGCTCCTCCTCGCCTCGGTCGACGAGGACGGGGCCCGCGCCGCCGGCGTGAACGTCGGGGCGATGCGTCTCCTCGTCCTCGTCCTGATCTCGGTCACGGTCGTCGTGGCGCTGAAGGTCGTCGGGATCCTCCTCGTCTCGGCCCTTCTCGTCCTCCCGGGCGCCACGGCACGGACCCTCTTCGACCGGTGGCCCGGGCTCCTCCTGGGCTCGATCGCAGCGGCGCTCGTCATGGTGCTGGGCGGGCTTCTCCTCTCCGTGGCGCTGAACGTGGCGTCGGGCGCGGCGATCATCCTGACGGGCGCCGTCGTCTTCGTCGCGGCCTTTCTCGGGACCCGGCGCCACCGCGACTGATTCTCGACTAGACTCGGGGCGAGCGATCAGAGCGAAAGGAGCCTCAATGATCGAACTTCCCCCCCTCCCGTACCCCGACAACGCCCTCGCCCCGGACATCTCCTCCAACACCCTGTCGTTCCATTACGGAAAGCACCACAAGGCGTACGTGGACAACACGAACAAGATGCTCGCCGGGACCGACCTGGCCGACGCCTCGCTCGAGGCGATCGTCAAGGCCGCCGCCGGCAAGCCCGACAAGGCGGGGCTCTTCAACAATTCCGCGCAGGTCTGGAACCACACCTTCTACTGGAAGAGCATGCGCCCCAAGGGGGGCGGAGCGCCGTCCGGAAAGCTCAAGGAGAAGATCGAAGCCGACTTCGGCGGCCTCGAGAACTTCAAGAAGGAGTTTGCGAACGCCGGAGCCACGCAGTTCGGCAGCGGCTGGGCGTGGCTGGTCCTCGACGGCGGCAAGCTCAAGTGCGTCAAGACGCCGAACGCCGAGACCCCCCTGACGACGGCGGCCAGGCCCCTTCTCACGATGGACGTCTGGGAGCACGCCTACTACCTCGACTGGCAAAACCGCCGGCCGGACTACATCACGGCGTTTCTCGAGCGGCTCGTCAACTGGGAGTTCGCCGCGGAGAATCTCGCGAAGGCGGGCTGACGTCGTTCGCGACGCCGATTCGGGAAGGGCCGGCCTCGTGCCGGCCCTTCTTGTCGTCGTCTGCCGGTCAGTGCCGGAGGGCGAGGGCGCGGGGAATCGAGGCCACGAGGAGCGACGCCACGAGGACCGGCCCGAAGGGCTGGTTCAGGAGGATCGCCGCCGCGAACGCGGCGACGTACGCCGCGACGGAGAGTCCCCCGACGCGGAGGAGGGCGCGGCGCCACCCGGCCGCCCCCGCGAAGGCGGCCCAGGGCGGGAGAAAGACGAGCGCGAAGGCGGCCATGACGCCGACCGACTGCGCGGTGACGGCGACCGCGAAGGCGACGAGGAGGTCGAAGGTCAGGTTCAGGCCCCAGATCCTCGCGCCTCCGACGGCGAAGTAATCGGGAAAGAAGCGCTCCAGGAGGAGCCGCCGTGAAAGAAGCGGCAGGAGGACCGCCACGGCCGCGGCGAGGAGCGCGGCGGCGAGGAGGTGCGACGGGCCGGTGAAGTAGAGCTGGCCGTCGAGGAGAGCGTGGCTGACCTCCTCTCCCTGCGCGCTGTTGGCCGCGCCGAGGAGCGCCGCCGACCAGCCGAGGAGGAGGAAGAGGACGAAGACGTCGTTTCCCGAGCGGCGGAAGAGCCCCTTGGCTCCGGCCGCGAGGCCCGCCGCGCCGAGCGCGCCCGGGATCGGGTGGAGGCCCAGGAGCATTCCGACGACTCCCCCCGCCGCCGTCACCTGCGCGATGCCGAGAGAGGCGAGCCATTCGTCGCGGAGGCGCACGTAGGCGCCGAGGAGCGGCACCGTGGCGGCCAGGAGGAGTCCGTTCGCGAAGGGGACCCGGAAGAGCGGGTCGAAGACGAGCTGCCACTTCACGACGCCAGCTCCACGACGCGGTCGGAGACCTCGTCCACGAAGCCCCGCTCGTGGCTGATGACGAGGACGGCCCGCCCGGGCTTGCGCGCCGCGAGAAGCCCGGCGAGCGTCCGGATCGTCCCCGGGGCCATGTTGTTCGTCGGCTCGTCGAGGATGACGAGGTCCGAGCCGCTCCCGAGACAGGCCCAGACCTCGAGGAACTGGAACTGCCCGCCGGAGAGACGGTCGATCCGGAGCGGAAGAAGGGGGGCGAGCTGCTCGGGGGGCGTCTCGCGGTCGGCGCCCGTGAGCCGGAGCAGCTCGTGCCCGGCGAGGGGGATCCCGTCCGGCTTGACGGGAATCTGGCGCTGAAGCGAGACGGCGAGCCCTTCCTTCCGCTCGATCCGTCCGGAGAAGACCCGGGAGACGCCCGTCAGGGCCCCGAGAAGGGTCGACTTTCCCGAGCCGTTCGGCCCGCGGAGGGCGACCACCTCGCCCGGATGAACCTCGAAGGAAACGGGACCCACGACCGGCGCCGCGTAGCCCGCCACGACGTCGCGGTATGCCAGATAGGTCTCGCTCATTTGCCTTGCGCCACGGCGTTCACCCAGCTGTCGATCAGCTTGAAGTATGCCCCGGCGTCGGCAGTGGGGCCGGCTTCGATCGGGAGCCGGATGGCCTTCCATCCGAGCTTCCCGGCGACGAATCCGGGTCCCTGCGACGGCTGGTAGTCGGTGAAGAGGACGACCCCTTTCGTCCCCGCCAGCCGGGTCACGAGATCGGAAAGGTGCTGGGCCGTCGGCGGGATACCGGGGAGCGGCTCGACGTAGCCGAGAACCGGCACGCCGAGGAGGGCGAAGAGGTAGTTCGCATCCTTGTGGTAGAGGACGACCCCTTTCGCCCCGGCCGCCTCGGCCTTCCATCTCGGAACGCGCTGGGCCACGGCCTTCGCGAAGGTGTCGGCGTTCGCGGCATAGGCGGCGGCGTGAGCGGGGTCGAGCTGGCCGAGCCGCCCGCCGAGGGCCCGCGCGATGGCCGCCATCCGCTCCGGGTCGAGGAAGACGTGCGGGTTCCCCATGGGATGGACGTCGCCGCGCGAGCGGTCCGCTCCGGCCGTCTTGTCGATGAGGGGGATTTGCGCGGCCGCCTCGAAATAGCCGCTCTGGCCCGGGTAGATCTTCGGGTTCGAGGCGCCGGAGAGACCGGCGGGCAGCCAGCCGACCTCCAGCTCGGCGCCGACTGCCACGAGGAGGTCGGCGCCGCGGAGAGCCAGCATCATCGACGGCCGCGCCTGGAGTGTGTGCGGGTCGCGGTCCGGGGGGGCAAGAACGGTGACCTTCACGGCGTCCCCGCCTACCGTCCGGGCCAGCATCCCCATGTTCGAGGTCGACGCGACGACCGAGAGGGCGGCGTCGGCCGTGCCGGCCGCGACGAGAACGAGGGAAAGAAGGACGGTCTTCATGCTCGGGCTCCCATCAGAATTTGTGCGCCCCGTGGACGCCGAGGCTCACCTGGAACTGCAGCAGGAACTGGTTCATGGTCTGGCGGATCCCGTCGACCGGAAGGCTCGCCCGGTTGAACTGGGCCCGCAGGCGCGAGAACTCCGTCGGGTTGAAGGTCAGGACGGCGCTGAAGCGCCGGGAGCTTCCGAAGCTCGTCTCGACCGGGCCTTCCGTGATGCGGTTCATCGTCCCCGCCATGTCCCAGCGGACGCCGAGCTGGAGGCGCGGGAAGAGGCCGTAGACGGCCTGCGCGTAGAAGCCGTCCTGCTTCCGGCCCCGTCCCTGGTCCGCCGGGGCGGAGCCGCCGGGAAGCGTCTCGAGGCTCACCTCGCGGTGAATGTACTCGCCCTGGAGGGTCAGGTCTCCCTGTCCGAAGGGACGCGGATCGTCGTGCTTGAAGACCGCGTCGAGGCCGCCGAACCAGCTCGTCCCCTCGCTCGCCACGTCGCCCGTCTGCTCCTGGTACTTGGTGTCCCACCCGCCCGAGACCCCGACCTGGAGGGCGTCGGACCAGCCGACGTCGGGCGAGACCTTCGCGAACGCGGTGAAGAGACGCGGCCCGGCCTTCGACGAGAAGGCGGGGTTCGCCTCGGGCCCGAGGTAGCTCGCGAGGGCGGCGTTCGTCCCCTGGAGCGCCTCGGCGCCGAAGAGGAGGTAGACGGGCGTCTTCGGCAGGTACTCGACCTGGACGCCCACCTCGTCGATCGCGCCGCCGAAGAGCATGGCGTAGGCGAGGTTCTGGTCGGCGAAGTCCCACTGGTGGGGGTGCTGCTTGTTGACGTACCCGACGTCGCTGTAGAACTTCCCGGCTTTGATCGAGAGGCCCGGAAGGAGTCGCCGCGTCCGGATCCAGGCCTCCTCGATTCCGACGCTCTCCGTGTCGGCCGTCAGGATCGCGAGGGCGTCGAAGTACGGGTCGACGGCCGCCGAGAAGGAGAACTCCGTTTCGCCGAGATTGAATCCCGACACGAGGTCGGGAAGGCCGCCAACTCCGGTCCCGGTGAATCCGTCGGCCTGCGGGAAGAGGTTGTAGGAATGCCCTTCGCGGTTGTCGGCGAAGTAGAGCCCCTCCGCGATGACGGACATCGCCGGGTTGAACGTCGTCCCCGACGTGACCTGTCCCGTCTCTCCCCACGTGGCAACGGGATAGGGCGTCAGCCCCGCGCTCGTCACGGGGCCGGTCTTCGCGGGCTCGAGCGCCGGCGGCGTCGGTGTCGGGGTGGGCGTCGGCGTCGGACGCGCCGCCAGGGCGCTCTTCAGCTCCTCCAGCTGCCTCTGCATCTCGGCCTGCTGCTTCTCGAGAGCTTCGATCTTCTTTTCGAGCGCTCCGGGGTCCTCTTCCGGCGTCTGCGCCCGGAGCGGAAAGGGGGAGATCCCGCCGACGCCGACGAGTGCGGCGAGGGCGGCCGTTCGCACGTGCATGGGCTCTCCTTGCTGTTGCGCGTCTTCGGGGGGAGGGAATGCGCGTCAGGCGGAGACGGCCGGAGGGCTTCGGGGCGAGGTGTTCGAGACCGGGGGAGGGCTGGAGATCCGCTCGATGGCGGGCGTGGCAGGGAGCGGACGCCCGGCGGCGGGGGAGATGAGGAGGACGCCGGAGACTCGCGGAGCGTCGCCGACGTGCTGCCGGGCCGCCTGACAGGCGGGACATTCCCGGTCGTCGAGGCCTCCGGCGTGCCGGTGCGGGAAGTCTTCGAGGGCGAAGGCGAGGACGACGGCGAGAATCGCCGCCACAGCGAGCGCCCGTCGCACCGTTCTCGCGTTCACGGAGAGGGAGATTACCAGCCTCGGACCGGACGGGCTTCTTCGCCGCCGCCTAGCGTAGAATCGGCGGCGGATGAGACGGATTCTCTGTTCGCTTCTCGGGTCCCTTCTCCTGGCGCCCCTCGCGGCCGGCCCGGTCCGGCCGGCGACGGCGTTCGTCCACCGGGAGGGCTGCTGCTGCGACGCCACGACGTCCCCGGAGAAATGCTGCTGCCATGGGGGCGAGAGCCGTACCGGCGGAGAGGATCGCCTCGACAGGTCCTGCCGGTTTCCGGAGGTCCCCTCCGGCCCGCCGTTCACCTTCGGCGTCGGGAAAGCCCTCCCGGTCCGGAGGAACGACGGGCTCGCGCTGGGTCGCGGAGCGGACCCGCTTCGCGTAACGCCGCAGAAGCCCCCGTCGGTCGCGCCCGGGACCCCCGACCACGTTCCTCTCCGCCCCGCCTGATTCCGGATCCACCCACGACGACCGGAAACTCGGGAAGTCCCGACTGCGCTCCCGCGGAGGGGGCGCCGGGAGAGGAACACCATGACGACAGGACCTCCTTTGCGAACCCTGGTTCGGGGCTCGTTTGCAATCGCATTTCTCGCGCTCCTGACACCGTCGCGAGCGCTGTCATGTTCCATGTGCCGCTGCGGGGACCCGACCTTCAACGCTCTCGGGACCGAAATCTACTCGCCCGGAGCCTTCCGGCTGGCCGTCGACTGGGACCGGATGGAGAAGTCCCAGGGCCCGCCCGAGAAACGCGAATCCCAGGTCGCGAACACGGTCACCGCGACGGTGTCGTACTCCTTCGGCGACCGGCTGAACCTCGTGGCCCGGGTCCCGTACAGCTTCAAGTCGCTGACGGGCACGATGGACGGGGTCTCGGAGACCACCGACACCCACGGCCTCGCCGACCCGGAGTTCTTCGCCTGGTTCCGCCTCTGGGCCTCGCCCCTCGAGGCCGGGATCGGCCGGCGGGCGTGGGTCTCGGTCCTGGCCGGGGTGAAGACTCCGTGGGGCAAGGACGGCCTGACCGGGCCGGACGGCGACCGGCTGGACGAGCACGCGCAGCCGGGGACCGGCTCGACGGACCCCTTCGCGGGCCTGGGAGGCTTCTATCTGCTCGATGCCGGCTCCTCGCTCTTCGGCTCGTCGCAGTACCGCTGGACCGGAACGAACAGGTACGGCTACCGGTACGGCCGGATCTTCCTCGCCAACCTCGGCTACGAGCGAAAGCTGGGTTCGGTGGTCGACGCCGTCTTCGAGCTGAACTATCGCTGGGCCGGAGAGGACACCGTCGATACCTCCGGGGAGAAGGACCCGGACACGGGAGGGGCGATTCTCTACGTGACCCCGCGCGTTCTCGCGAGCCTCGGAGGCGGCGTCGTGGCGCGCGCGTCGGTCCTGATCCCGACGTTCAGAAACCTCAACGGCTACCAGACCGAGAACGTCATCGTCAGCGCGGGGCTGACGTACTCCTTCTGACGCGGACGGGCCGGGCGCGTTCCCTATACTCGCCTCGTGACGATCCTCGAGGCGCGCGGCCTCACCCGCATCTACCGCCTCGGGGAGGAGCGGATCGCCGGCATCCGGGACGCGAGCTTCTCCGTCGCCGGGGGAGAGTTCGCCGTCCTCGCCGGCCCGTCCGGAAGCGGCAAGACGACGCTCCTGAATCTCCTCGGGCTTCTGGACCGCCCGGACGAGGGAACGCTCCTCTTCGAAGGGCGCGACGTCTCGGCCCTTCCGGACCGCGAGCGCTCACGCCTCCGGCGCGAGCGGATCGGGTTCGTCTTCCAGGCCCACCAGCTCGTCCCGGTCCTGACGGCCCGGGAGAACGTGGCCCTGGCCCTCTGGATCCGCGGCATCGCCGAGGGGGAGTGTCGGCGACGCGCCGGCGAGGCCCTCGACGCCGTCGGCCTCCCGGGCCTCGCGGAGAGGCGCCCGGAGGCCCTCTCCGGAGGCCAGCGCCAGCGCGTGGCCGTGGCGAGGGCCCTGGTCGGAGATCCGGCCGTCATCCTCGCCGACGAGCCGACCGCCTCGCTCGATTCGGAGACGGCGCTCCTGCTCCTCGACCTCTTTGACAGGCTTCACCGCGAGCGAGGCGTCGCCTTCGTCTTCTCGAGTCACGATCCGCGGATCGTGAGCCGTGCCCGCCGCCGGCTCCGGCTGCGCGACGGGCGGATCGAGTCGGACGACGTGTCGCCGGCCAACGGAGCGATCGCGTGAGCCTCCGCTGGTGGCGCCTCGCGGCCCGGAACCTCCTCCGCCACCGGCGGCGGACCTTCCTGACGGGCTCGATCGTGGTCGTCGGCTTCGTGGCCGTGACGATGACGGCCGGCTTCATGGCGCAGACGTTCGACGCCCTCCGGAAGGCGACGATCGACGGCCTCGGAGGACACGTCCGCCTTTTCGACCCGCGGGCCGAGGGCAAGACGGACGAGGAGGCGCAGGCCTTCCTCCTCGACGACTGGGAAGGTCTCGCAAGCCTCGTCCAGCAGGACCGGCGCGTGGTCCGGGTCCTTCCGAAGCTCTCCTTCTTCGGCCTCGTGGTGAAGGGGGAGAAGAGCGTCGCGTACCTCGGCACGGGGACCGACCCGGCGCTGGAGCGGGCCTCGGGCTTCGCCCCGGAGATGGTCGTCGAGGGAACGTTCTTCTCGGATCCCGACGGGGACGAGGTGATGCTGGGGGCGGGCCTCGCGCGTTCGCTCGGGGCGAGGGCCGGAGATCTCGTCACGGTGATGTCGACGACTCCCGACGGCGCGCTGAACGCCGTCGACACGGTCGTCACGGGCATCCTCCAGTACCCGATCAAGGAGGTCGACGACCGGCTCCTCTTCATGCCGTACCGGTCCGCGGCGCGTCTCCTGAAGGTGGAAGGGAAAGTCCACGTGCTGGCCGTCCGGCTCGCCGAGGACGGCCAGACGGACGATGCCGCACGGAGCATCGCCGCCGCCGCCCGGGCCGCGGGACGGCCGGTGGCCGTGAAGACCTGGCTCGAAACGGCCGCCTTCTACAAGCAGGTGCGCCTCCTCTACATCGCCATCTTTCTCTTCACGGGGCTCGTCCTTGCGGTCGTCATCGTCCTCGCGGTCGCCAACACGATGACGATGTCGGTCTTCGAGAGGACGCGGGAGATCGGGACGCTCCTGGCCATCGGGATGGAGCGCGGACAGGTGAAGAGGCTCTTCCTCTTCGAGGGGCTCCTGCTCGCCGTGGGCGGCGCGCTCCTGGGGGCCGCCGCCTCGCTGATCGTCCGGTCGGTCCTGAACGCGGTGGGGCTCCAGATGCCGCCGCCGCCGGGCGGCACCCGCAGCGTCGTCCTCTTCGTCCGCTTCTTCCCGATGGCCTACGCCGCCGGATTCGTCCTGATGACGGCGACGCTCCTCGTCGCCTCGTGGTGGCCCGCACGGCGGGCTTCCCGCCTGAATCCCGTCGAGGCGCTGGCGCATGTCTGACCGGGGAGGAGTCATCCTCGCGGCTCTTCTCGCCGCGGGGACCGCGCTGTCGGCGGGCCCCGATCCCCAGGCCCTTCTGCGGCAGGCCGAGCGGGGCCGGGCCGGGTTCGGCGAGGGCGTCCTGACGATCCGGGTCACGCTCTCCGGCGACGCCACGAAGCAGGCCCCGGCGCCGGCCCGGTTCGAAGTCGCGGTGAAGGGGCGACAGTCGCGCGTGAAGTTCCTCGAGCCGGGCGAAGTGGGGAAATACCTCGTCTCGTCCGGGGGCGAGGCGTGGCTCCTTCTCCCGACCGCGCGTAACCCCATCCGGATTCCGTCGGGCCAGCGGGTCCGCGGCGGCCTCTCGGTGTCGGAGATTTCCCAGCTCAGCTTCGCAGAGGACTACGACGCCGTCTTCGAGCGGGAAGACGATCTTGACGGGCGTAAGTGCGCCGTCCTCCGCCTCATGGTGAAGAAGGGCGTGCCCGCCTCCTACCCGGTCGTCCGCGTCTGGGTCGACGAGAAGGAGAGGCTCTACCGGAAAGCGATCTTTCTTCTGGCGTCGGGGCGGACCGCGAAGGAGGCCACCTTCGACGCGTGGCGGGCCGCGAAGTGGGGGCCGGTTCTCGAACGGATGACGATCCTGGACGCCCTCCGCCCCGGGACGACGGTCGTCGAGTATCTCGACTATGCCCGTCGCCCTCTCCCCGAATCCTGGTTCGACCCGAAGACCGCGCGTGGAGAGTGAGAGCCGGGCGGCGGGCCTTTCCGGAGCCGCCCGGGACCGACAGGTTCACAATGGGAGGATGCCGACGGATCCGGGAACGCCCCCGACCCTGATGACCGTGGTCCGGAAGCTCGCCCGGCGCTACGGGCCGTCGAAGGGCCTTCCGACGAGCGGGGCCTTCGAGCTGGTCCTCTGGGAGAACGTGGCCTACCTCGCCGACGACGAGCAGCGCTCCAAGGCCTTCGCGCTCCTGAAGGAAAGAGTGGGGACGACGCCGAAGGAGGTCCTGAAGGCTCCGGCCGCGGCCCTCCGCGCGGTCGCCGGGCACGGCATCCTGGCGGCGCGTTCCGCCGGGAAGCTGCGCGAGGCCGCCCGGCTCGCCGTCGAGGAGTTCGACGGGGATCTCGACCGGGTCGTGGCCGGGCCGGTCCCGGCGGCCAAGAAGGCGCTCCGGAGGTTTCCGGGGATCGGCAACCCCGGCGCCGAGAAGATCCTCCTCTTCCTGCGGCGTCATCCGTCGCTGGCGGCGGAGTCGAACGGCCTCCGGGTCCTGACCCGGGTCGGTCTCTGCCGGGACGAGAAGAGCTTCGCGGCGACGTACGCCGCGGCATGCGAGCTGGCGGCCCGGGAGCTGGGCGACGACGTGGACGTCCTGATGACGGCCCATCGCCTTCTGCGCCGGCACGGACAGGAACTCTGCAGACGCTCGGCGCCGGCGTGCGAGCCATGTCCGCTCCGGCAGGACTGCCGGTTCGCCCGGTCCCTCGAGAGCTCGAGGCGCCGGCCGGTCTAGCCCTTCGGTGCGCCGGTCGTCGTGATCGTCTCGAGGCCCTGGTTGCCCGCTCCCGCCTCGCTCCGGTGAAGGCGCCAGGAGAAGAAGAGGCCGAAGATGCCGAGCAGCGAGAAGAGCCACATGCCGGCGCTGTAGCCTCCGGGGTTCTGCGCGCTCGCGTGGAAGAGATCGTTGAGCCCGCCGATGGCCCAGCTGACGATGGCCCAGCCGATCTGCTGGCAGAGCGTCATGAGGGCATAGGCCGTTCCGAGCTTCTTCTCGTCGACGAGGTAGGCGACCGACGGCCACATGACGGCGGGAATCAGGGAGAACGAGACGCCCATCATGGCGACGGGAACGCCGATCGGGAGCCGCGTGTAGGCGAGGAGGAGGAACACGGGGAGGAGGAGCGCCGAGCCCGCGGCCATGAGGAGGGCGCGCTTTCCGATCCGGTCGGCGAGCAGGCCGAAGAGGGGCGTGGCGATCATGGCCGTGAGCGGCAGGAGGCCGTTCAGGAAGCCGGCCGTCTCCGGTGAGACGCCGCGGGCGTCGGTGAAGAAGATGTTCGCGAAACGGCGGAAGGGGAAGATGGCCGAGTAGAACGTCACGCAGAGCCCGACGACCCACCAGTACCCCCGGGAGAACTTGACGAGGTCGCCGAAGACGAGCCTGTCCGTGGAGCCGCCGTGGCCGAGCGTGAACCGGCGGGCGGCGCTGCGCTCCAGGAGGAAGTAAACGACGCCGGAGACGATGCAAAGCCCGCCGACTCCGGCGGCGAGCAGCAGGGGCGGCTGCCACGAGCCGAAGAGCCCGGAGGCCCAGCTCCGCGAGTTGTCCGCCGCCACCGAACCGAGACGGGCAATCGTCAGGTTCATCGCCATCGCGAAGGAGAGTTCCTTCCCCTTGAACCACTTCGCGAGCGCCGTCGTGATGGCGACGATGAGAGGCTCGGACCCGAGGCCGAGGGCGAACCGCCCGGCCATCATGAGCGGGAAGCGGGGGGAGAGCGCGATGAGGAGGCCGGCGAGGGCGGCGATCGACCCGAAGAGGAGGACCGCCCGCGTCGTCCCGGCGCGGTCGATGATGACGCCGCCGAGCAGGAGGACGAGGAGCGCCGCTACGTTGTACGCGGAGTCGAGGAGGCCGATCTGCGCCTGCGTGAAGCCGAGCTGGCTCTCGAGGAGCGGCCCGACCGGGTTCATCGCGTCGAAGACGTAGTAGTTCGCGAACATCCCGAGGCTGACGAAGACGAGGACGAGCCAGCGCCAGGCGCGCGTCGGCTCCGGGCGGTCCGAGAGGGCGGCCGTCGTCTGCATGAAGCGCGGAGCTTACTTGGTCCCGGCCGCCCCGAGGAACCTGTCGAACCAGCGGACGAGGGCGACGTTCGCCCGGATCCGGTTCGGAAGCCTCCGGAAGCCGTGGCCCTCGTCGGAGAAGAGGATGTACTCGACGGGGATCTTCCGGGCGTTCAGCTCGGCGACGAGCTGGGTCGCCTCGGCCACGGGAACGTTCGTGTCGTTCCGCCCGTGGAGGACGAGGACCGGCGTCTTGAGGAAGCGGACCTTGAAGAGGGGAGAGAGATTCCGGAGAAGCTCGGCCTGCTTCTTCGGGTCGCCGTATTCGGATTTCGAGATCTCAGCCATCCACGGCTCGGTGTTCTCGAAGAAGCTGAGGAAGTTGACGATGCCGTAGAGGTCGGCTCCCGCGGCGTAGTCGTCCGGGAAGGCCGTGAGCGCGGCCACCGTGACCCATCCGCCGTACGAGCCTCCCATGATGCCGACGCGCGTCGGGTCCGCGACCTTCCGCTCCACCGCCCAGTCCCGGCAGGCCTTGACGTCCCTGAGGACGTCGATGCGCTTGCCCTGGTCGTCGAGGGCGAGGAAGGTCCGGCCGAAGTCCGACGAGCCCCGGACGTTCGGCGCGAGGACGGAGATCCCCCGCGCGAGAAGCGCCTGATAGTCGGCCCGGAACGAGGGCCTCTCCTGCGCCTCGGGGCCTCCGTGGAAGGAGAGGACGAGGGGTCCGGGCCCGGCGACCCCCTTCGGGCGGTAGAGCCAGCTCCAGAGGGGCTTGCCGTCGAAGGTCGTGATCTTCACGAGCTCGGGCTTCACCAGGTCCGCGAGGTCGACCCCGTCGTGGGCGCTTTTCGTGAGCTGCGAGTAGAGACCCGTCTTCAGGTCGAGGACCCAGATGTCGCTCGGCTGCGTCGAGCCCGACAGCGCGAGGGCCAGCTTCGAGCCGTCCTTCGAGAGCGAGAGGCCTCCGGCGATCTCGCCCGGCAGGGCGGGCGCCGGTGCGAGGGCCTTCCTCCTCAGGTCGTAGAAGGCCAGCTCGCTCCGCCCGGCGACGTTCCAGAGGAGAACCGCCCGGGTCCCGGCCTCGTCGAGGGCGAACGTCGTCAGCTCGGCGTCCTCGCGGGCGGCGAGGACCTTGAAGGAGCCCGCCGTTCCCCGCGCGACGTCGATCCGGCCGAACGCCGTCGTCTCGCGGCCCGCGTTCGTCGCGACGTAGACGGCTTTCCCGTCGGGCGCGAGCCTCCCGTCGTAGCTCGCCGGTCCCTCGTGTGGCGTCAGGTGGATCTCGGCCTTCGTGGTCGCGTCGACGAGATAGAGGTCCGAGAAGCCGCGCTGCGGGCTTCGCCGGAGGAGGAGTTTCTTTCCGTCGCGCGAGAAGTCCAAAAGGCCGCCACTCCCCTGGTTCTCGGCCGCGAGTGCGAGCGCCCCCGTTCCGGCGTCCCAGACCCAGGCGTCGATGTGCGTCCGGAAACGACGATTGGAGGCGATCGCCAGCGCCTTTCCGTCCGCCCGGTACGGGCCGAGACGGTTCATCTCGCTCCCCCCGTCCGTGATCCGTTTCGGGTCGGAACCGTCGGGGTTCACGGTCCAGACCTGGGTGTTCATCCCGCCGCCCGGAGCGATCCCGTAGGCGATTCGCGAGCCGTCGGGCGACCAGGCTACCGGTCCGGCGGGGTCCTCGGTCCGGATCAGAGGGACGGGCGCACCGCCGTCGGCCGCGGCGACCCACACCTGCGGCAGGCCGCTGGCGTTCGAAACGAACGCGATCCGCTTCGCGTCGGGCGAGAAGCTCGGCGACGTCGCGCTCGCGACCTTCATCAGGGCGGTCACGGAGGCTTCGAGCGGATCGGGCGCGGGCGTCTGGGCCGAGGCTGGAAGAGCCGCGAGCAGGGCGACCGGAAGGAGACGGCGGAAGGGCAGATGCATGTCGCGAGGACTCCTCATCGGGATTCTCCGGCGGCGGCGAGGGCCTCCGCGAGGGCTTTCTTCAGCGTGGGGGCGTTCGGCTCGAGGCGTTCCGCTTCCCGGAGCGCGGCGAGGGCCTCGTTCGGGCGGCCGCGAGCCATCTCGAGCTTCCCGAGGATGAGCCAGGCCGGGTAGAAGTTCCGGTCGAGGTCGATCGTCTTCCTGAGCTGGTCGGCGGCGTCGCCGGGGCGCCCCTGAAGCTCGAGCTCCTCGGCGAGGTGAAGGTTCGCCACGAGAGAGAGCGGCTCCAGTTCGAGGAGCTTCTTCCCCTGTTCGAAGGACTCGTCGCGGCGCCCCGTCTGCGAGAGGAGGTGCGCGTACCAGTGGCGCGCGTCGACGGAGGAGGGGTCGATCCCGAGCGCCTTCCGGAAGAGGGCTTCGGACGCGGCCGCGTCGTGATCGTGGAACCAGGTCACGTGCGCGAGGACGGCGAGGGCGCCGGCGTTGTCCGGATCGATCTCGAGAGATCTCCGGGCCGCGTCCTTCGCGCGCGGGAACGCCTCGTTGCCAGCTCGGTAGCCGACGTACCCGAGGACGTCCCAGGTGGCCGCCAGCCCCGCCCAGGCGGGCGCGTAGGACGGATCGCGGTCGAGCGCCTGGCGGAAGAGATCGAGCGCCTTGACGAGGTCCGCCTCGGTCCGTTTGGCCCAGTGATATCGCCCCTTGAGGTACAGGAGGTACGCCTCGCGGTCGGCGGTC
This sequence comes from uncultured Acidobacteriota bacterium, assembly GCA_963801475.1. Classification (GTDB taxonomy): domain Bacteria; phylum Acidobacteriota; class Thermoanaerobaculia; order UBA5066; family UBA5066; genus DAOMFB01. Next base: position 1,345,251 of record CAWDEX010000001.1, read on the forward strand.
GGCACCTTCGACATCTGGCGCCGCGCTTCGCCGGAGAGGTGGAGGCGAAGCGCCCGGGCGATCTCTCCCGCGATGTCGGCCTGGAGCGCCGGGACCTTCGCCCCTTCCCGCTCGTAGCTCTCGCCCCAGAGATGGCGTCCGTCCCGGGCGTCGACCAGGGAGACAGAGACGCCGAGCCGGTCGCCCGCGTTCCGCACCGCGCCCGTGAGAACGGCCTTTACGTTCAGCTCCCGCCCGGCGGCGATCGGGTCGACGGTGGCGTTCCGGAAGCGCGCCACGGTGCTCGCCGCCATGACGCGAAGTTCCGGAAGCTGCGCCATCGTCCGGATCAGGCTCTCGGTCAGGCCGTCGCCGACCCAGGCCAGCTCCGGCGTTCCCGTGGAGTTCACGAGCGGGAGGATCGCCAGGGAGTCGAGCGGCGGCGAGCGCCGGGCGCGGCTCCAGAAGACACCGACTGCGGCGGCGAGCAGGAAGCCGGCGATGGTGATGCCGACCTTCAAGGCGCGGCGGGGAGGCGTCGAGAGGCGAGCCGACGGGACGGAACGGGCGGAAAGGGTGCGAAGGGCTTCCGCCAGCTCGACGCCGGACGCGAAGCGCTGCTCCGGGTCCTTCGCGAGGCAGCGGGTGACGACGGCCTGCAGCCCGTCCGGGATGCCGGCCTCATGCCCGGGAAGAGAGGGCGGATCGGCCTTCAGGATCGCGTGGAGCGTCTCCACGGCCGTGTCGCTCCGGAAGGCGCGCGAACCGGTCGCCATCTCGTAGAGGACGGCTCCGAAGGAGAAGACGTCCGACCGGGGTCCGGCGATCTCGCCGCGCACCTGCTCGGGAGACATGTAGCCGACGGTGCCCAGCACGACTCCGGGCGCCGTGAAGGCCGACGCGGTGGCGGCGGTCGACGCGCTGTCGTCCGGGAACGCCTGTCCCGGCCGGGCGAGGCCGAAGTCGAGGAGCTTCGCGCCCGACGGGCTGAGGAAGACGTTCGACGGCTTCAGGTCGCGGTGGACGGTGCCGCCGGCGTGGGCCTGGGCGAGGCCCGCCGCCATCTCCCGGGCCACGCGGAGCAGCTCGTCCCCGGCGATCGAACCGCGGAGCAGCCGGTCGTGGAGCGTCTCGCCCTCGAGGAGCTCCATGACCAGGTAGTCGACGTCCCCCTCGGACCCGACGTCGTGGAGCGTGCAGATGTTCGGGTGCGTCAGCCGCGACGCGATCTGCGCCTCGCGGAGGAGCCGCCGGCGCGACGCGGGGTCGCCGTCCCCCCGTTTCAGGGCCTTGAGCGCGACGAGCCGTCCGAGGCGCGTGTCGCGCGCCTTCCAGACCTCTCCCATCCCCCCGGAGCCGAGCGGCTCGAGGATTTCGTAGGGTCCGAGGCGGCAGCCCGTCGCGATCGTCATTCGGCCAGCGGGATTATTCCCTGCGAGAGCCCGGCGTCCCTTCCTTCAGGGGAGGGAAAGGCGCAGGAGCGTACCGGCCTCGTCCCTCGTCAGGACCCGGTAGGCGGGACGGCGCGCCCGGGAAAACCCGTCGCTGTGGTGAATGGCAGGGTAGCCTTTTGCCTTCATCGCCGCGTCGAGGCGGCTCCATTCCGCGCGGTTCAGGGGCCCGAGAGGCCGGGCCGCGAGCTGCTTGCCGAGGACCGTCCACGACTCGAGAAAGAGGGCCGTGTCGGGCTCGAAGGCCCGGGCGCTCCCCAGGAAGGCGGCCAGAAGGGCGTCGGCGGTCCCGCCGCGGTCGCGGTACGGGCGGAGGTTCAGACGCACGAGGGCGCCGTCCGGCCGGAGCGGGACGAGGAGCGGCTCGCCCGGCGAGGTCTGGCCGAGCGAGGCCCACTCCGCCCGGAGCCACGCCCGCGCCGACTCCTCGTCGGCGACGGCGTGCTCGCCGCCGCACGTCGCCTGGTAGAGCCACTTGTAGGCGTCCTCGATCCGGGTTTCGGGGTCGCTCGCGAAGGCGTCGAGGGCGAAAGGGAGAAGGGCATGGGCGGAGAGCGCTGCGGCGAGGAGCAGCGGAGCCGCCGGCAGGAGGTGGAGACCGGGCACGGGCCGATTCTCGCAGGGAGGCCGGGGGCGTGCTAACGTGACTTCGGCTTTCATCGGGGCTTCCCGAGAGAGACCCGTTTTTCGGCATTCCGTTTCGCTTCGCCCCGACGCCTCTCACTTCCCAGGAAGGAGACAGCGCATGAGCACCCCTCCCGCCGCCCGCCCCCGCGTCACGCCGCCCTCCCTCCGGGCAAAGAAGGCGCGCGGCGAGCCGGTCACGATGGTCACGGCCTACGACTATCCTTCGGCGCTCGCGGCCGACCGGGCGAATCTCGACGCGATCCTCGTCGGCGACTCGCTCGGCATGGTCGTCCTCGGATATGACGACACCCTCCGGGTGACGATGGAGGAGATGCTCCACCACGCCCGGGCCGTGGCCCGGGCGCGGCCGCGGGCCCTTCTCGTCGGCGACATGCCGTTCCTCTCGTACCAGACCTCCCTCGCGGACGCGATCCGGAACGCCGGGCGCTTCCTGGCCGACGGCGGCATGGACGCCGTGAAGCTCGAGGGGGGAGCGGAACGCGCCGCGACGGCCCACGCCCTCGTCGACGCCGGGATCCCCGTCATGGGACACATCGGGTTGATGCCGCAGTCGATCCGCGCCCTCGGCAGCTACCGCGCGCAGGGGGGGACGGCGACGGCCGCCCGCCGACTCCTCGAGGAGGCGCTGTCGCTCGAAGGCGCGGGCTGTTTCGCGATCGTCCTCGAGGCCGTCCCCGACCGGGTCGCGACCCTCGTCACGAAGAGCCTCTCCATCCCGACGATCGGCATCGGCGCGGGAGCGGGCTGCGACGGGCAGGTCCTCGTCTTCCACGACGTCGTCGGGCTCCAGGACAGCCTCGAGCCCCGCTTCGTGAAGCGCTACGGGAGCCTTCTCCAGGAGGCTCAAAGGGCCCTCGAGGCCTACGGGCGCGACGTCGCCGAGCGACGCTTCCCGGCGCCGGAACACACCTACTCGATTCCGGACGAAGAGTGGGATCGTCTCCGGCGCGATCTCGAGGCGAACCCGCCCGCCTCTCTCCCGCGAAAGGCGCCCGTCGCTTGGTGATGCTCGTCGGCACCGGGGCGCTCGCGACCCTCTTCGCGGCCCGGCTCGGCGCGATCGTCCCCGTCACCGTCCTTGGCTCGTGGGGGGAGGCGCTCGCCGCCTTTCGCGAGAGAGGCGCGACGCTCGAGACCGGGGAGGGGACGGTTCGCGTCCCCGTCGCCGCGACGTCCGATCCGGCCGGCTGCCGCGGGGCGCGGCTGGCCCTCGTCCTCGTGAAGGCCGGCTCGACCGCGAGGGCCGCCGGCATGATCCGGTCGTTCCTCGCGCCGGACGGCCTCGCGGTGACCCTTCAGAACGGCCTTGGGAACGCCGAGGCGCTCGTCGCGGCGCTGGGAGAGGAGCGCGTCGTGACCGGAACGGCGGAGGTCGGCGCGACGCTCGTGTCGCCGGGGCGGGCCCGCTCCGGCGGCGGGAGGCGGATCTCTCTCGCCGCCCACCCGAGGGTCGCGGAGGTCGAAGCGCTTCTCTCCCGGGCGGGCTTCGAGGTCTCGATCGTACCGGATGCGAAGCGGCTTCTCTGGGAGAAGCTCTCGGTCACGGCGCCGCTCCTTCCGCTGACGGCGCTTCTCGGCGTGACCAACGGTGAAGTCCTCCGCCGTCCCTCCGCCCGGGCCCTCCTCGACGCCGCGGCGCGGGAGGTCGTGGCGACGGCGGCGGCTCTTGGCATCGAGTTTCCGTCCGGAGATCCGGGCGAGGCGGCGAGACGTGTGGCGCTCTCGACGGCCGGAAACGTCTCTTCGATGCTCCAGGACGTCCGGCGGGGGGGCGCGACCGAGGTCGACGCGATCAACGGCGAGGTGGTTGCGGCGGCCCGACGGCTCGGCGTCCCCGCCCCGGTGAACGAGACGCTCTGGCTCGGAGTTCGAGCCCTCGCCGAGGGGGGGGTGGCATGAGGGTCGTCGCGGAAGGACGCGAGGCCCGGCGCCTGCGGTGGGAGCTCCGGGGATCCGTCGGCCTCGTCCCGACGATGGGAGCCCTGCACGACGGACATCTGTCGCTCGTGCGGGCGGCCCGGGCCGGGAACGACGCGGTCGCGGCGAGCATTTTCGTCAACCCCACGCAGTTCGGTCCGGGGGAGGATCTCGCGAGGTACCCGCGGGACCTCGCGGGAGATCTCGCGCGGCTCGAAGCGGAAGGCGTCGACCTCGTCTTCGCGCCCGAGGCCGGTTCCGTCTACCCGCCCGGATTCCAGACGTGGGTCGCCCCGGGGCCGCTCGCCGAGCCGCTCGAGGGGGCGCGGCGCCCGGGGCACTTTCGCGGCGTCCTGACCGTGGTGGCGAAACTCTTCCACGTGATCGGGCCCGACCGCGCGTACTTCGGCCAGAAGGACGCGCAGCAGGCGATCCTCATCCGCCGGATGGCGGCGGACCTCGACTTCTCCGTCGGGATCGTGGTCTGCCCGATCGTCCGCGACCGGGACGGCCTGGCCCTGAGCAGCCGGAACGACTACCTCACGCCCGAGGAGCGGCGCGCCGCGCCGGTCCTCTACCGCTCCCTTCGAGCCGTTTTGGCGGCGTGGGACGCCGGCGAACGCCGGGGCGAGCGCCTTTGCGAGACCGCGCGCGCGGTTCTCGCCGCGGAGCCGCTCGCGGCCCCGGATTACGTCTCGGCGGCCGATCCGGAGACGCTGGCCGAGATCGGGACGGCCACCGGCCGGGCGCTCGTCTCGATGGCGGTCCGGTTCGGAACGACCCGGCTTCTCGACAACATCCTCCTCCCCGAGGGGAGCGAACTCTGAAGCGGAGGACGTGATGCTTCTCGCGGTCGACATCGGCAACACGACGATCACGCTCGGCCTGTACGACGGGGAGACGCCGGGACCGCGGTGGCGGCTCGAGACGGTCCGGTCGCGCCTTCCGGACGAGTACGGCCTGACCCTCCTCGCGCTCCTCGCGAACGCGGGCCTCTCGAAGGGAGACGTCTCGGCGGCCGCCCTGTCTTCCGTCGTCCCGCCCCTGACGAGTACCTGGGTCGAGGTCTTTCGCCGGCTGCTCGGCGTCGAGCCGCTCGTGGTCGAAACGGGCGTCAAGACGGGGATCCGGGTCCTCTACGACGACCCGAAGCAGGTCGGCGCCGACCGGATCGTGAATGCCGCCGCCGTCAAGTCGCTCTGGGGAGGCCCGGCCTGCATCGTCGACTTCGGCACCGGGACGACGTTCGACGCGCTCTCCGCACGGGGCGAATACCTGGGAGGGGCGATCGCGCCGGGGATCGGCATCGCGGCAGAAGCCCTCCACGTCCGGGCGGCCAAGCTTCCGCGGGTCGATCTCGTGAGGCCTCCTTTCGCCATCGGGCGGAACACCGAGCACGCGCTGCAGTCGGGGCTCCTTTTCGGCTACGTCGGTCTCGTGGAAGGAATGGTCTCGCGGTTTCGCGCCGAGCTCGGGCCGGAGACCAAGGTGATCGCGACGGGAGGGTACGGCGAGCTGGTCGCCCGGGAGACGCCGGTCCTTCCGGTCGTCGCGCCGTGGCTGACCCTCGACGGCCTCCGGATCATCCATGCCCTGAACGACTGAGGGCGAGCGCCGGGCCGGCGGGCCATGAGCACCCTCGGGGCTCCGGAGAGGGCGCGAGGGCGAAATTCCAGTTTCTCGTATAGTCGGCTTCGCAGAGGACGTCCCCGTGAGCCGATGAGCCCTCCGGAGGGGCACCGGCGGAGGGTCGACAGATGACCGACGCGCGGAAGGAAGTTCCGGAACCCGGCACGCCGGAACTCTTCTTCAATCGGGAGCTGAGCTGGCTCGCCTTCGCCCGGCGCGTGCTCGCGCTCGTCGAGGACCCCGGTCTGCCGCTGCTCGAGCGGGTCAAGTTCGCGGGAATCATGGGGATGCTTCACGACGAGTTCTTCATGAAGCGGATCGGGGGCCTCAAGCGCCAGCTCAAGTCGGGACGGGAGCACCGTTCTCTCGACGGACGAACGGCCGACGAGGAGCTGCGGGAGTGCCGCGCCGAGATCCGGCGGCAGATCGACTCCCTCTCCCGCGTTCTCAACCAGGAGATCCGGCCCGCTCTCGCGGGAGAGGGCCTCGGCATCCTCGACTATCGTGATCTCACGCCGGCACAGCGGGAGAAGGTGGACGCCCACTTCGAGCGCTCCGTCCTTCCGATCCTCACGCCTCTCGCCGTGGACGCGGAGCATCCCTTTCCCTTCATCAGCGGCCTCGGCCTCAATCTCGCCGCCCGCGTGACCGTCCGCCGCCAGGAGCGCTTCGTCCGGATCAAGGTGCCGGCCAACCGCGGCCGGTGGGTGCCCGTCCCCGGGCGGGGATTCGTCCCCCTCGAGCAGGTCATCGCGGCCAACCTCGACCACGTGCTGCCGCACGAGAAGGTGAAGAGCGTCTCGTTCTTCCGGGTGACGCGCGGCATGGAGGAAGAGGACCGGATGCGGCGGGGCGAGAACGACCTCTCGCAGCTCGTTCCGGGCAGCATCATCAGCCTCGTCACCGACGAGCTGAAGGCCCGGCGATTCGCCGGCGTCGTGCGTCTCGAGGTCTCTCCCGACATGCCGCCCGGACAGCGCGACTGGCTGGCCGGGCAGCTCGGCGCCGTGTCCGAGGACGTCTATGCCCTGGAACACGTCCTCGGCCTTTCGGATCTCCTCTCCTTTCACGTCGAGCGGCGCCCCGAGCTGCGCGACCGGCCTCACGTCCCGGCCACCCACCCACGCCTCAAGAAGATCAGCGACGCCGAGACGTTCTTTTCCGAGGTCCGACGCGGCGACCTGCTCCTTCACCACCCCTACCACAGCTTCGACACGTCGGTCCTGCGCTTCCTCGAACTGGCTGCCGTCGATCCACGGGTCCTCGCGATCAAGCTGACGATCTACCGCACGGCGAGCGAGTCGCCGATCGTCCGGGCGCTCGCCGACGCGGCCCGGGCGGGAAAGCAGGTGGCCGTGCTCGTCGAGATCACGGCTCGCTTCGACGAGGCTCCGAACATCGCCTGGGGCCGGCTCCTCGAGAGGGAAGGAGCGCATGTGGCCTACGGAGTGGAGCGGCTCAAGACCCACGTCAAGCTCGCCCTCGTCGTGCGCGAGGAGGAGGACGGCCTTCGCCGCTACGTCCACGTCGGGACCGGCAACTACCACACCGGCACGGCCCGGATCTACGAGGACCTCGGCCTCCTGAGTTGCGAACCCGATCTGGCGGCCGACGTCGCTGCGGTCTTCAATGAGCTGACCGGGTCCGCGAAGATCGGGACCTACCGGCGAATGATCGTCGCGCCGGAAGCGATGCGCGACCGGTTCGTGGAGCTGATCCGGCGCGAGGCCGTGCATGCCGGCGAGGGGCGGCCGAGCGGCATCCGGGCCAAGATGAACCAGCTCCAGGATCCCATCGTCATCCGGGAGCTGTACCGGGCGAGCCAGGCCGGCGTGCCGATTTCTCTCAACGTACGCGGCCTCTGCTGCCTGAAGCCCGGCGTCCCCGGCCTCTCCGGGACGATCCGGGTCTTCTCGGTGCTGGGGCGGTTCCTGGAGCACGGGCGGATCTACCGATTCGAGAACGGCGGCTCTCCCGAGTTCCTCATCGGCTCGGCCGACTGGATGCGGCGCAACCTCGATCGCCGCGTCGAGACGATCGCCCCGGTCGCCGACCCGGCCCTGAAGGCCGAGCTGACCGCCATTCTCGACGTCTACGAGAACGACAACTGCATGGCCTGGGACCTCCAGCCGGACGGCAGCTGGATCCGGCGCCAGCCCCGGGACGGGGCGCCGCTGCGGGCGTCGCAGGAAGTCTTCATGGCGCTGGCGGCCGGGAGGCCGGCGGGCGAGACACCGGTCGCCGACGAGGTGCCCGTCCTCACGGCCGCTTCCTAGGCGGCGTCGGAACCGCCGCCGGTCGAGGGCCCGCGACGCGTGCTCATGCCCTATTGCCTCCGAGGAGCCGGATGACGCGGTCGAGAACGGCCGCCGCCACGTCGTCCTTCGACATCAGGGAGAGCTTCTCGGCCGCCGATGCGTCGACGAGGACGACGTGGTTCGTCGCCACCTCGAAGCCGGCGCCGGGCACGGTCACGTCGTTGGCGACGACGAGGTCGAGCCCCTTGGTCGCGAGTTTCTTCCGCGCCTCGGCGACGGGGTCTCCCGTCTCCGCCGCAAAGCCGACGAGAACGCGCGGCCGCCTCGACCTCTTCCGACGCACGCCGACCTCGGCGAGGATGTCGGCGGTCGGCGTCAGCTCGAGCATGAGTCGCGGCGCCCGGCCCTTCTTGAGCTTCTCGGGGGCGGGCTTCGTCGGCGTGAAATCGGCCACGGCGGCCGCCATGACGAGGACGTCGGCCTTCGCCGAGGTGGCGAGGACGGCTCCGCGCATCTCGAACGCGGTCGCCACGTCGATCCGCTCGGCGCCCGCCGGCGTCGCGAGGTGGGTCGGTCCGGCGACGAGGACCACGCGGGCCCCGCGGTCGAGGGCGGCGCGCGCGATCGCGAAGCCCTGCCGGCCGGAAGAGCGGTTTCCGACGAAGCGGACCGGGTCGATCGGCTCCTGTGTCGGTCCGGCGCTGACGACGACGGTCCGTCCCGCGAGCGCCCCCGGCGCCCCGAGGAGCGTCCGCAGACGCTCGACGATCTCCGGCGGCTCGGCGAGGCGCCCCGGGCCGGAGAGGCCGCTCGCCATCCGCCCTTCGGCGGGCCCGATGAAGCGTGCGCCGCGGCTCCTCAGCGTCTCGACGTTGGCCTTCGTGGCCGCGTGCTCCCACATCCCGGCGTCCATCGCGGGGCAGAGGACGAGGGGGCACCGGGCCGCGAGGGCCGAAACCGTCAGGAGGTCGTCCGCGAGGCCGTGGGCCAGCTTCGCGATCAGGTCGGCGGTGGCGGGGGCGATCAGGAGGAGGTCGGCCTCGTGCCCGAGCGACACGTGGAGGACGTGGGCCTCCTCGCTCCAGAGGTCGGCCGAAGCCGTCCGGCCTGTGACCGACCGGAACGTGAGGGTGGAGACGAACTTCGTGGCGGCGGCGGTCAGGACCGAGTCCACCAGCGCCCCCTCCTGGGTGAGACGGCTCGCGAGATCGGCGGCCTTGTAGGCGGCGACGGAGCCGCCGACGCCGAGGAGGATCCGTTTTCCCGAAAGGGAAGACATTCCGCCTGTTTTAACACGTCGGGCTCCTTCAAGGCTCTCACCGGCCCTCGACGGGAACGTCGCACGGCCCGCCTGGCTCCGGGCAGCCCGTGGAGCACACCGGAGGCTCTCGACTGGGTGCGAATCGACGCCTTCGCGGACGGCGTTAGAAACCGGCGCCGGAACCTCGTTCTTTCGCGCTCTTCATACGGTTCCCACGGCCAGGGCATAGCTTTCGATCGGAGGCCGTCCCATGATGAACGCCACACACGGACGTGCACGGAAAGCGAACCAAAGAGGAGTGAAGCGAACGCCGTCGCACCCGACGCGCGTTCTCGGCCGTGATTTCGGTATCGGGGAAGCGGCGGAATGTCAATGCATGACCCGCGCCCGCTGCGCTTCCGGGAGGGACTGCGACAAGGGAGACGGCCCGCTCATCGCCTCTGAGGGGGCGTATCGCCGAGAGATTTCAGCCTTGACTGGTTCGTTCGACCGATTGCCCCGGGAATCGGCCGACTTTCTGGAGCGGATGGTGGAACGGAAGAAGATCGTCCGGGAACGGACGCTCGGCCGTCTCCTTTGAAGCCCGCGGGACCCGTGCCGCGACACGGGCCCGATGGAAGGCCCCCCATTCCGTTCTTACACGCTCTTAACACGCCTGAAGCAGGATCGACCTCCAAAGGGAGACCATGCGATGAAGATGGAGGTTCTGGAGAAGGGGGAGTCGAACGTCTGGATCCGCCTCGAGGGACGGTTGGACCTCAAAGGGGTGGAGGAGGTTCAGCTCGGGTTCACGGTGAGAGCCTCGAGGTCGGAGAAGCCCGTCGTCGTAGATCTCCGGGACGTCACGTTCGTCGGCTCCCTCGGGATCGCTCTCTTCATAGAGGTTGCCCGGAAGCTCCAGCTCCGCCATTCGCGGCTCGTCCTGTTCGGGGCGAAGCCGCACATCGACGATATTCTCCGGACGGCGGGGGTGAACGAGATCGTCGAGTTGATGGAGACCGAGGACCAGGCACGCGCCGCGGTCCCGGCCGCCTGACGGGGGCCCGAGAGCTCGTGGTCGTGACCGCCTTCCGCCGGCTTCTCCCGGCGAGCCACCAGGCCGTCCTCGAGACCATCGACGACGCGTTGTCGTTCCTGTCCGGATGTGATCTGCCCCCCCGGGTGACCTACGCCGTGGATCTCGCCCTCGAGGAGCTTCTCTCGAACGTCTCCAAGTACGCCTACCCGAGCGGCGCCCCGGGGCTGATCGAGGTGACGATCGACGGGGGGCCGGAGGAAATCCGCCTCGAGGTGGCCGACTGGGGGGTCTCTTTCGATCCCACGACCATCCCGCCGCCGCCCCCGCCTGCGCTCGACGGGCCGCGCGGAGGACGTGGGCTCCACCTCGTCCGCAGCGTCGCCCGCTCCCTGCGCTACCGGCGCGACGGGAGCCGGAACGTCACGACCGTGACGTTCTTGCCGGGCTGAAGCCCGGGCGGGCGAAGGACCTTCACCGAACGTCGAGCACCGGCCGTCGGCTTCCGGATCAGGCTCCGGACGGACCGGCTGGAGGTCCCGCCCCCTTGAAGACGTGCTTGATGTTCTGCCCCTCGGCGACGTAGATGGTCTCCTCGGCGATGTTGGTGGAGAGATCGCCGACGCGCTCGAGGTTCTTCGAGATCCCCATGATCTCGATGCAGGTGGAGATGAGGGCCGGATTCTCGGCCATGTAGGTGAGGAGCTCGCGGATGAGCGACTTGTTCTTCTCGTCGAGAAGGTCGTCGCGGCGGCAGACCTCGAGGGCCAGCCCGGAGTCCCTCCGGACGAAGGCGTCGAGGGAGTCGCGCAGCATTTCCTGGGCGATCTCGGCCATGTACGGGATGTCGATCCAGGGCTTGAAGGGCCTGACGTGCGACATCCGCTCGGCGGCCTCGGCAATGTTCACGGCGTGGTCTCCGATCCGCTCGAGGTCGGAGTTGATCTTGAGCCCGGCCACGAGGAGGCGGAGGTCGCTCGCCACGGGCTGCTGTGTCGCGAGGAGGTGGATCGTGTCCTCCTCGTTCTTCACCTCGAGCTCGTCGATCTTCCGGTCGGCCTCGATGACGCGGCGGGCTTTGGCCCCGTCCGCCTGGACGAGGGCCTCGATGGCGAGGCGGATCTGGTTCTCCACCTCGGCGCCCATTCCGATCAACTGGCGGCGGAGGTTCTCGATAAGCTCCGAAAAATGCTCTTTCATGTCGTCTCCTGAACGGCGGCCACGTGCGGCACTGGGGTCGGAAGGGTCACGCTGAACCGGCTCCCCCGGCCCGGCTCCGAGTCGACGGCGATCGACCCGTGATGAAGGATGAGAAGGTGTTTGACGATGGCGAGCCCCAGCCCCGTTCCGGGCACGGATTTCGCCCGCGACGGGTCGACCCGGTAGAAACGCTGGAAGATGTTCCCGAGCTCGGACCGCGGAATGCCGATGCCGCGATCGACGACGTGGACAACGGCGCGGGCCGGCTCTCCCGCCGCCGCGCCGAGCGGCTCCGCGAGGATGTCCACTCGACCGCCCGCTGGGGAGAACTTCACCGCGTTGTCGACGAGGTTCCGGAAGACCTGGGCGAGACGCCGCCGGTCCCCCGAGACGGCGAGTCCCTCGGGCGCCTCGACCGCCACGATCACTCCGCGCGCGGCCGCGAAGGCGGCGAGGTCGTTTGCGACGCCGGTGAGCAGCGCCTTGACTGGAATGGCCTCGGTGGCGATCGACACGGCGCCCGACTCGATCTGCGAAAGGTCGGTCAGGTCGGAAACGAGGTCCTGCATTTGCGCCGACTGGCGTTTCAGGATGTCGAGAAGGCGCGCGATGTCGGAGGGGAGAGACTCCTCCACGGCCAAGGTCTCGACGGCCGCCCGGATCGCCGCCACGGGGGTCCGGAGCTCGTGCGAGACGTCCGAGACGAAGCGGCGCCGCATCGACTCGGTCCGTTCGTGCTCGGTCACGTCGCGGACCACGCCGACGGCGGCCGGCTCGCCCGTCTTCGCCGTGTGGGGGAGCGCACGGACCGTCACCTCGAGGACCCGTTCGGGGACGGTGTCGAAAGCAATTCGAAGGGCCTCGCTCGCGTGCGCCGCCGCCGTCGACGCCGCGCTCCCGGCCTCGAAGAGCTTCAGGATGGCCGGTTCCCGGACGAGGTCGACCAGCGCCCGGCGCGGGATGGCGGCAGGCGCCCGGAAGAGCGTCAGGGCCGACGGATTGGCGTCGAGGAGGTCGAGCGCCTCGTCGACGACGATGAGGCCGACCGGGACCTGTTCGAAGACGGTCCGCGCGAGGATGCGCGCCTTCTCGCTTCCGGCCCGCTCCGCGGCGACGAGCCGCGCGAAGCGGGCCAGGACGCCGAAGACCTCCTGGCTCTCCTCGGACGCCGCCGAGAGGAGTACCGGCGGCCGCCCCTCGGCCGCCTCGGAGATTCCCTGCTTCACTTTCCGGAACTCACGTCGCTGGCGGCGACGGACGGCCAGGAAGAGGACCGCGACGAGGAGGCCGGCGCCGAGCGAGACGCGGAAGACGGTCTGCCGGAACGGCGCCTCTTGCGCGTCGAGCACCTGCTGGCTGATGGCCAGCCTCACGAAGCCAGTCGGTGCGCTCTCGGGTCCCACGCGCCGGACCACGTAGACGAACGGAATGTCGACCGTGGCCGAGCTGCGTCGGTCGAAGCCCACGCCGGCCCGCCGCGCCTCGACGATCTCGGGACGGTGGCCGTGGTTCTCCATCGACGGCACCTTGTCGGGCGTCACATCGCTGTCGGCGAGGACGACTCCGTCGGGCGCGATCAGGGTGACCCGGGCCCCGGTCTGGCGGGCGACGGCGCGGACCTTCTCGTGGGCCCGGGCGTCCGGGAGGAAGTCGGCCGCGAACTCGACGGAGAGGTGGCCCAGTCGGTCCTCCAGGTCCCGGCGAGTCCGCCCGGCGACGGCGTCGTCGAGGACCCGGTCGAGGACGGCCGCAAAGAGGCTGCCGAGCACGAGGCCGGCCAGGACCGGAAGGACGGCCCGCTTGAAGGCCCGGATCATTTCGCGAACTTGTACCCGACCCCGACGACGGTCTCGATCATCTCGTCTCCGATCTTCTTCCGGAGCGAGCGGATGTGGACGTCGACGGTCCGGGTCTCGATGTCGGCGGCGTAGTCCCAGAGCCGGGCGAGGATCGTCTCGCGGCTTACGACGCGCCCTCCGTTCCGGATCAGGAGCCAGAGGAGGTCGAATTCCTTCTTCGTCAAGTGGACGGGCTCCCCGTCCCGGAGAACGACGTGGCGCGCGCGGTCGACCCGGAGGGGGCCGCGCTCGAAGACGTCCTCGGCGGAGTCCGGAGAGCCGGCCCGGCGAAGGTGCGCGGCGACGCGGGCCAGGAGCTCCTTCATCGAGAAGGGCTTCGTGACGTAATCGTCGGCCCCCAGCTCGAACCCGAGCAGCTTGTCCCGCTCCTCGACGCGCGCGGTCAGCATCAGGATCGGAATCTTCCGCGTCTCGTCTCCCTTGCGCAGCTCGCGGCAGATCGTGAGACCGTCCACGTCCGGAAGGTTCAGGTCGAGGAGGACGAGGTCCGGAGGCCGCGCGATGAGGGCGTCCAGGGCGACCAGGCCCCCGGCGAACCGCTCCACCTCGTACCGCCCGTCTTTCTTCAGGTTGTAGGTCAGGGTGAAGGCGAGATCGTCGTCGTCCTCGACGACGGCGATCCGGGGCCGGGGAGCGGAGGCCCGTCCGGTCATCCGAACCTCCCGGTGATGTAGTCCTCCGTGGTCTTCTGGTTCGGCTTCGTGAAGATCTTGTCCGTCGCGTCGAACTCGATCAGCTTCCCCAGCATGAAAAAGCCGGTCTCGTCGGAGACCCGGGCCGCCTGCTGCATGTTGTGGGTCACGATGACCATCGTATAGCGCGCCTTCAGGTCGTAGATAAGCTCCTCGACCTTGGCGGTCGCGATCGGGTCGAGGGCCGAGCACGGCTCGTCCATCAGGAGGATCTCGGGCTCGACCGCGATGGCGCGCGCGATGCAGAGGCGCTGCATCTGGCCTCCCGAGAGCCCGAGCGCCGAATCGTCGAGCCGGTCCTTCACCTCGTCCCAGAGCGCGGCGGCGCTCAGCGACCGTTCGCACGCCTCGGCCAGAACGGCCCGATTGCCGATCCCCTGGATCCGGAGTCCGTAGACGACGTTTTCGAAGACCGATTTCGGGAACGGGTTTGACTTCTGGAAGACCATGCCGAAGCGCTTCCGGATCGCAGTCACGTCGACGCCCTCGGCGTTGATGTCCGTACCGTGGATCCGGACCGTCCCGTCGATTTTCACGCCGTCGATGAGGTCGTTCATCCGGTTGAAGCACCGAAGCAGCGTCGACTTCCCGCAGCCGGAGGGCCCGATGAGGGCCGTGACCGCGTTCGGCTTGCACGACATCGTGATGTCGAAGAGGGCCTGCTTCTCGCCGTAGAAGAGGTCGAGGTTCTTCACCTCGATGATGGGCGCCGGTCCAGCCGGGGCGGCGTGCGGAGAGGCCCCGGTCGCGACGGCGGGGGCGATGGCGATGGTCGCGGCGATCGGCTGCTGCATGAAAACCTCAAAGGCCTCAGAACGCGGAGCTGAAGAGCCGGCGGCGCAGGTGGTTGCGGACGAGGATCGCGGTCAGGTTCAGGACGACGACGATCAGGAGCAGGAGGATCGTCGTGGAGTAGACCATCGGAATGGCCGCCTCTACGTTCGGGCTCTGGAAGCCGACGTCGTAGAGGTGAAACCCGAGGTGCATGATCTTCCGGTCGAGATGGAGGTACGGGAAGACGCCGTCGACGGGCAGCGTCGGCGCGAGCTTCACGACGCCCACGATCATGAGCGGAGCTACCTCGCCGGTGCCCCGCGCCATCGCGAGAATCAGCCCGGTCAGAATGCCGGGAGCCGCCGCCGGAAGGACGACGCGGCGGACCGTCTGCCACCGCGTGGCGCCGAGGGCCAGCGAGGCGTGCCGCATCCCGGCGGGAACCGCCGCCAGTGCCTCCTCGGTCGCGACGACGACGACGGGGACCGTCAGCAGGGCGAGCGTCAGGGCGCACCAGAGGATTCCGCCCGTGCCGAAGGTCGGCGTCGGAAGCGCCTCGGGGAAGAGGAGCCGGTCAATCCGTCCTCCGATTCCGTAGACGAAGAACCCGAGCCCGAAGATGCCGAAGACGATCGACGGAACGCCCGCGAGGTTGTTGACGGCGATCCGGACGAGACGCACGGCGCGTCCCTGGACCGCGTACTCGCGGAGGTAGAGGGCCGCCACGACCCCGAATGGGACCGAGACCAGGCTCATCATGACGACCATCAGGACCGTCCCGAAGATCGCCGGGAAGATCCCGCCTTCCGTGTTCGACTCCCGGGGATCGCCGGAGACGAACTCCCAGATCCGGGAGACATAGACCGAGGCTTTCCCGGCCGACGAGAGGTCGTTCGGCCGGACGATCCGGACGATGTCGCGGAGGAGAACCGTCTTCTCGCGCCCCCCCGCGTCGACGAAGACGGCCGAGGTCGCCGAGACCTCGCCGCGAGTTGTCTCGATCCGTTCGCGCTCCGATTCGTATCGCTTCTTCAGCTCGGTGACGCGCGCGTCGCCGGCGACGCGGACGGCGGCGAGGTCCGGCGCCTGTGCGAGCTCGGCCTTCCGGAGACGCAGGCGCTCGTTCTCGAGCAGGGCGTTGATCGCTCCGACGTCCTTCTTCTCCTTTTCACTCAGATCGACGAAACGGGACCGGAGCTCCTGCTGCAGTCTCGCGAGCAGCGCGACGCCCTTCGCGTCGCCGCCAGCGATCACCGCTCCGTCCCGCCGGATCTCCTTCAGGAAGCCGTGGAAATTGCCGTACTCCTGCCGTTCGAGAAGCAGGGCGTCCTTCGGGACGTCGCGCTTCGAGACGTCGGCGACGGGAATCCACCGGAAGTCGAGGCCGTAGAGATCGCGGTTCCCGATCTTGACGCGGATCCGGCTGCCGGCGGGCCTTCCCTCCTCCGGCGGCATCTTCTCGGTCGAGAGGACCTCCCCGAGGACCTTCCGGCCGTCGGAGGTCTCGATCCGGACGAGGGGACGTGGCCAGAAGAAGCCGAGCCCTTTCCACGCGACGAGACCGAGGAGGCCGACGATCAGAAGAACGGAGACGGCGAGGCCCGCTCCGGTCAGCCAGATCATCGGCTCTCCTTTGCGAAAGACGAACTCCGAGAGACGCACCGCCGCCGGCCGCGCGACCGGCGGAGAGGCCGGAAGGGAATGAGGAGCGGTCTCAGCCATCAGATGACCGTGTACTTTCGGCGCAGGCGCTGGCGGAGGACTTCCGCCACGGTGTTCACGAGAAACGTCAGGACGAAGAGAAGGAGGGCCGAAAGGAAGAGGACGCGGAAGAGCGTCCCGCCTTCGGGCGCCTCGGAGATCTCGACGGCGATGTTCGCGGAGAGGGTCCGCATGCCGTTGAAGAGCGACCACTCCATGATCGGCGTGTTCCCCGTCGCCATCAGGACGATCATCGTCTCGCCGACCGCGCGCCCGAATCCGACCATCAGAGCCGAGAAGATCCCTGCCGAGGCGGTTGGGAGGATGACGCGCGTGGCCGTCTGCCAGGGCGAGGCCCCGAGGGCGAGGGACGCCGCCTTCAGGTGCTGCGGGACGCTCGAGAGCGCATCCTCGGAGATAGTGAAGATGATCGGGATGACCGCGAACCCCATGGCAAATGCGATGACGAGGGAGTTCCGGGCGTCATACCGGAGGTGCAGGGCCGAGAAGAGCCAGCCCTTGAAGTCGCCGGCAAAGAGGAGCCTCTCGAGCGCGGGGCCGGCGGCGAAGCAGATTCCGACGGCGGCGGCCGTCACGAGCAGGATCACGATTCCTTCCCGGAACCCGGTGATCCGTTGCCGCAGGCCGGGCGGAAGGGTCTCGCGGAGGAAGACAGCGCCGAGGACCACGAGCGGAACGACCGGAAAGAGGAGAAGCGCCGTGAAGGTGGCGTTCTGGATGACCGGCGCAAGCCAGAGCCCGGCGAGGAAGCCAATCACCACCGACGGAAGCGCCGCCATCACCTCGACGACGGGCTTCACGATGCCTTTCACTTTCGGGGGCGCGAAGACCGAAGTGTAGAGAGCCGCCGCGAGCGCGATCGGGACGGCGAAGATCAGGGCGTAGAGGGTTCCCTTCAGGGTTCCGAAGATCAGCGGGACGAGCGACATCTTCGACTCGAACTCGTCGTTCGACCCCGTCGACTGCCAGACGTACTCCGGGCGGTCGTAGCCCTCGTAGAGCTGCTTGCCGAAGAGGCTGCGCCAGGAGATCTCGGGATGCGGAGCGTCGAGGCGGAATTCCTGGAGCGCCGCCGGCGCGAGGGCGAGGAAGCCGTCGCCCTTCGGCGCCATGGCCAGCGAGACGATCGGGCTCCCCGTGGACACGTCGGCGAGCGGGCGCTCGTTCGTGGCGAAGGTCGCCCGGACGCGCCCCGTCTCGTCGCCCGTCAGAAACGTCTTGCCGCGGGGGGACGCGGCGAACGCCGTTACGCGCGCCGCGTGGGCCGGGAACGACTTCGTGACGCCGAGGGTCTTCCCCTCGCCGCCGCCGTCGCTCCGCTGCCGCCCGAGACCGGCCACGCGGCCTTTCTCGTCTCCGGCGACGAGCGTCTGTCCTCCGATGAGGGAGCCGAGCACCGTCACCGGCGCGGGCGCTCCGGGATGGACGACGACCGCCCCGAGCGCCTTCGGCTCCGCCGGGTCGCCGACGTCGAACGAGAGGATCTTTCCGGAGGCGGTGCCGGCCTCGAGGAGCCGTCCCTTGTCGTGGAACGAGAGCGCCGAGACCTCCTCGCCGGCGAGGAGGGGAGAAAGGTCGGCGAGGGCGGGCGCGGCGGACTCCTCCTCGGCCGAGGTCGCGACGAAGAGCGCCTGCGGCTCGGGGGAGGACGCGACGGCAGCCGGACCCGACTCCGGATGCGAGAGCGCGAGCAGGCGGACCGGCCGGCCCAGCGGATCGGGAGCGAGGGTCGCCGTCACCTTCGCGAAGAGCTCCGACGACCTCTTTCCGCCGGGAAAGGTCGTCTGCCACCGCGGCGCGAGAAGAAGGACCCGGCCGTCCTCGAGACCGAGGGCCAGCGCGCCCCGGAAGGTCCGGGCAGTCGACGTGACCCGCTTCCCGCCCGTCTCGGGCGGGGAAATCTCTTTGACGACCCCGCCGCTGGCGAGGTCGACGACCCGGAGCCCCCCGGTCGCCGTCACGACGGCCGCGAGGTCACGGTACTCGTTCGAGAAGCCGTCGAGCGCGGGCCCGTCTTCGCCCCTGAGCGGGACGGAAGCCTGACGCCGCGCGTCGGGGGTCTGGAAGAGGGGGAACGTCTGGGAGAGGATCAGGAGGAAGATCAGCGCGAGGCTCGCGATCATCATCCAGCCGCCGCCCGTGATGAAGACGGTGGACGTCTTGTCCGCGAGCCTCGTGAGGAATCGCTGGGTCTTGTCGCTCATGGCGCGAGCCGCACAGGCCGGGGCCTGCGCCGCCCCGGATCCTGCGTCAGTTCAGTTTGGCGAGCTCTTCGCCTGTCACCTTGGCCGTGAGAGGGAAGAAGCCGTCCTTGACGACGATCTCCTGCCCTTCCTTCGAGAGGACGAAGCGGAGGAACTCCTTGACCAGCGGGTCGAGGGGCTTTCCGGGCGCCTTGTTCACGTAGACGTTCAGATAGCGTGAAAGGGGGTACTTCCCGGACAGGACGTTTTCGTACGACTCGTTGAAGAACGGCCCGCCATCCTTCGCCGAGAGCGGGACCGTCTTGACGCCCGAGGTCGTGTACCCGACGCCCGAATAGCCGATCGCGTACTTGTCCTCGGCGACGCCCTGGACGACCGACGAGGAACCGGGCTGCTCCTTGACGCTGTTCCTGTAGTCGCCGTTCTCGAGGGCGTGCTCCTTGAAGTAGCCGTACGTGCCGGATGCGCTGTTGCGCCCGAAGATGGAGATCGGCTTCGACGCCCAGTCGCCCGTCAGTCCGAGATCTCCCCATGTCCTGATGTCCTTGCCGCCGCGCTTCCGGGTCGAGGAGAAGATGCCGTCGAGCTGCTTGAAGGTCAGCTTCTCGATCGGGTTGTCCTTGTTGACGTAGACCGCGAGGCCGTCGAGGGCGACCCGGACGCGGGTCGGCTTGTATCCGTACTTCGCCTCGAAGCGGTCGATCTCGGCCCCCTTCATCTCGCGCGACATCGGGCCGAGCTGCGCCGTCCCCTCGATGAGGGCGGGCGGGGCCGTGGAGGAGCCCTTCCCCTCGATCTGGATGTTGACGTTCGGGTAGCTCTTCTTGTACCCCTCGGCCCAGTAGGTCATCAGATTGTTGAGGGTGTCGGACCCGATCGAGTTGAGGTTGCCCGAGATCCCCGAAACGCGCTGGTAGCCCGCGATCGCCGTATCGACCTTGACCGTCTGCGCGACGAGACTTCCAGTTACGAGGAGAGCCAGCGCCGCGCCCGCCATCTCTTTCCAACCGCTTTTCATGATTCCTCCTTCAAGTCTTCCATCTTCTGATGAGGCTGGAAGTCTCGGGCGGAGCGGAGGTATTTATGTGAGGTTCGTGTGAAGACGGTGTGAAGTAGCGAAGCTATTACGGCTGAACGAGTTGCAGATGCAGGGCACGGCTCCCGGCCGCGATGAGCCACCAGGAGCCGGCGGCGACCATGGCCGACGCGGGGATCGTCAGGATCCACGCGATGACGATGCTTCGGGCCACCCCCCACCGGACGGCGGACATCCGCTTGACCGAGCCGACCCCCATGATCGCCCCGGTAATGGTGTGCGTCGTCGAGACGGGGATTCCCGCCCACGAGGCGCCGAATAGAGTGCAGGCGCCGGCAAACTCGGCGCACGAGCCTCCGACGGGTTTCAGGTGTGTGATACGCAGCCCCATCGTCCGGACGATTCGCCAGCCCCCGGCGAGCGTCCCGAGGCCGATCGCCGCGTGGCAGAGCAGGATGATCCAGAAGGGGATCTCGATGGTCGGAAGGTAGCCCGCCGAGAAGAGGAGGACGGCGATGATGCCCATCGTCTTCTGGGCGTCGTTCAGCCCGTGGCCGAAGGAGAAGGCCGCCGCCGACGCGAGCTGCACCTTCCGGAACAGCCGGTCCACCGGCTCGGGGCGCATTTTCCGGAAGATCCAGATGACGGCGAGAAAGAAGACGAAGCCGAGAACCATTCCGAGGAGCGGCGAAAGAACGATGAAGAGCGCCGTCTTCGTCAGGCCCTTCGGAACGAGGACCGCGAAGCCGGCTTTCGCGACGGCCGCTCCCGCGAAGCCGCCGATCAGGGCGTGCGACGAGGAGGAGGGGAGCCCCCACCACCAGGTCAGAAGGTTCCAGACGATCGCCCCGGTGAGTCCCGCGAAGATGAGGACCGGGTCGACGATCCTGGGGTCGACGATGTCCTTGCCGATCGTCTTGGCGACGCGCGTCTCGAAGGCGAAAGCGGCTACGAAGTTGAAGAAGGCGGCCCAGATGACCGCGATGCGCGGCGTCAGGACGCGGGTTCCCACGACCGTGGCGATGGAGTTCGCCGCGTCGTGAAAGCCGTTCACGAAATCGAAGAGGAGGGCCACGACGACGACGAAGAGAACGAAGCCGAGCATCGTCAGGACGACTTGATGACGATCTGCTCGAGGACGTTCGCCACGTCCTCGCAGGCGTCGGTCGCGGTCTCCAGGACCTCGTAGATCTCCTTCCACTTCATCAGCACGAAGGGGTCCTTCTCGTGCTCGAAGAGCCGGCCGATCGCCATCCGGTTCAGCGAGTCCGCCTCGTTTTCCAGCCGGTTGATCTCGATGCAGGCCTCGAGGATCTCCGGCGAGTTCTTCAGGTCGCCGAGAAGAGCCACGGCCCGCTGCAGCGCCCGCGCCGACTGGACGATGACGTGCGTCATCGCCGAGAGCTCCGGCGTCGGGGCCGGGATCTTGAACAGGACGAAGCGGGCGGCGGCCGCGTCGATCAGGTCCAGAACGTCATCGAGGGCCGTCGTCAGGCCGTGAATGTCCTCCCGGTCGATCGGCGTGATCCAGGTCCGCGACAGGAGGCCGAACGTGTTGTGGGCTACCTGGTCGCCCTCGTGCTCGAGGTGCTTGATGATCGCGACCTTCACCTCGACGTCCGTGTAGTTCGCGACGAGGTCGTCGAGGGCGACAGCCGCCTGCTCGATCACGGTCGCCGCGCTCTTGAACTGGATGAGGAAATTCTCTTCGCGCGGAAGGAGCTTCAAGCGGTCGTTCTCCCTTCTCTTTGAGCGGCAGGAGGATATCGCAGCTTCTTCAAGCGATATTTACCTGGACTTGATCTCCCCGGCGAGAGTCTTTACGCCGTCTGAACGTGGCGTACCCGTTCCTCTTAACGCCCGTCGCTGAGCCTCCTCCGGTCCATACGGAAGGAGGAATGAGGGATGAAAGGGATTCTCAAGCGAGGGGCCTTCGGGCTCGTGGCGGCTGTGCTCGTTCTCACGGTCGGCGCGGCGTGGGCCCAGGGGCTCTTCTATCAGGAAGTCGAGAAGGATGGCCGGATCTACGTCTTCAACACGGCGAAGAAGTACAACGCGTGGCTGAAGTCCGGGGACATGGGCGTGGCCATCACGCTCGTCGGGCACGGTCCCAAGGGCGAGACGGTCGTCGCCGAGAACGAGACGGCCATCGACCTCTACAACCTGAAACACGACCGGCCGGGCTACGTCCGGGAAGCGCCGAAGCCGGCGCCTCCGCCGCTGCCTCCGACCTCGCTCCGGATCGGCGCCAACGGCGAGCTGAAATTCGGGATGCTGCTCCAGGGCTGGTACGTCGGCGACACGTCGCCCTATTCGAGCAGTGGGTCGGACTGGCTCGGAAACTCAACGGGCCAGAACACCTTCCGCCTCCGTCGTTCGGAGATCAAGTTGAACGGCAGGATCACGCCGGCCTGGGGCTTCGAGGTGATGTTTGACCCAGCCAAGGCGATTTCCCCTCAGACCTCCGGGACGGACGGAAAGATCCTGCAGGACCTCGCCGTCATCTATACCGGAATCAAGGGGCACGAGATAGCCCTCGGACAGAAGAAGATCTACCTGACCGAGGAGGGCGTCCGCTCCTCATCCGAGCTCTGGTTCGGCGAGCGCGCGCAGGTGACTCGCGCGTTCTCCGACACCCGGCAGACGGGCCTCTTCTACAAAGGCGAGATCACGGAGCACTTCACCCTCTATTCCGCGTTCACGAACGGCACGCCGGCCAACACCAATAGCAATACGAACGACACGATCAACTACACGGGGCGACTTGACGCGAAGCTGGTCAAGGGCCTGGTGTTCGGCGTCTCGGGCCTTTACGGGAACATCGGCGGCGGCACCTCGCACCTCAATTCCAACCGCTTCGCCGCGCACGCGAAGTACGGCGGTTACGATGTCCCGGGCTCCAGGCTCTGGCTCGAGGCCGAGTACATGAACGCCCAGGACGAGCAGGCGAACGGAACGAAGCTCAATCGCTGGGGCATGTACGCGTCCGCGCTCTATATCTTCGGTGAGCAGATCCAGGTCGGCTTCCGGTACGACGTCCTGAACAACAACAAGGACGTGGACGGCAACACGAACAGGATGTACACCTTCGGCCTCCACTGGCTCCCGCTCTGGAAGAACGTGAACATCAAGGCCGAGTGGTACAACGTCCATCAGGACGGCCGAAAGGTCAACGGCGTCTCGGCCCAGTCCTACAACGAGTACCTGCTCGCCGCCCAGGTCGCGTTCTAGGAATCGCACTCCCGCACCCCGGAGCTTTCTCCACTCCCTTGCCCCCGGGGCCGAGCCCCGGGGGCCCTCTCTTTCTTGCGGGAGCCTTTGCGCGGGATCGCGTCCTTAAGGACCTGGATCAAAGGGTCATCGGGAGCGGGCATGGATCTTAGGAGGCCGGATTGGCCGCTGGCGGAGCGAAGCGCGCGCAAGAAGCGCCAACGGCGAACTCAGTCGGTCGGAGTCGGCGAAGCGTCCGGGGCCGCGCATCCATCCGTTGAAGGAGGCCGGCTGACGCGGTTCCGGCGGGCGGGGGCCGGGGGCCTACGACCGTTCGGGCCGCTTCTCGCGCGCGACGGCCTCGAGGACGGCGTCCTCGGTTTGACGGTAGTGCCCCAGTTCCAGCAGGACGTCGCAGTTTTCGCTGCCGAAGTCCCGACAGACGCGACAATCGACGTTCGTCGTCTCCGCCTCAGCCGCCGGGTCGGTGACGAACGCAGCCTTTTCGGGTGTCTCGGTCGACATCGGGTCTCCTCCTGAAGGGGAACGTAGGGCCGCCGTCCTGGCGGCGAAGAAGCTCCGGGCTTTCATACCGCCAGGGCCGACTCCCGCCGCGACGGCAGGAGAACCGTACCGGGCCCCAGCCGGGCGCGGGTGCCGTGCCAGCGGACTTCGTACGAGACGTAGGGCACGAACTGGGCGCCGAATTGCAGCAGGTCCTTGAGAGGCAGAAGCAGGAGGTGTCCCGCCGGCAGCCGCGCGCCGGTCAGCCGGGCGAGCGTGGCCGTCTGGACGATCCGGACGAGGGAAAGGAGGCCTGCGGCCGCGGCGAAAGGGAAGAGAGATGCGGGCGCGGCGAGGGTCGCCGCGCCGCAGGCCAGAAGGGAAACGGGGAAGGGGTTGAGAAGAAGCTCGCCGGTGTAGAGCGACTTCGAGAAGGACCAGCGGATCTTGTTCCAGCGCGCCTGGCGGGCGAGGGCCGCGCCCAGCGACCGCGAGATGACGACGTTCCTCACGACGACGGGGGAGACCACGACCGAGAAGCCGGCGTTCCGGACGGCGACGCCGATGGCCTGGTCCTCGGCGAGGACGGAGAGGAACGCCTCGAAGCCTCCGATGGCCTCGAGCGCGCGGCGCGACAGGGCCATCGACTTTCCGACGACGCAGGGGACGCCGGAAGCAGCGGCCAGCGCCGAACCGGGAAGGACGAACGTGAGGAGATGGAGCGAGTCGATGCAGGCGCCGAGGGAGCGCGCCCCGTCGCCCACGAAGAGGTTGGAGACGCAGCCGACGGCCGGATCGTCGAAGAGGGCGACGGTCGCCGCCAAGTCGTCCGGCGCGACGCGGACGTTCGAATCGGAGACGAGAAGGATCTCGCCGGCGGCGAGGTGCCGTGCCGCAGCGAGGCGCTCGACTTTCCGGTTCGTCACGCGGGGACGGTCGGGCCCGCCGACGACGAGGCGGAAGGGCGACGCCGGGAAGCGCCGCATGACCTGACGGGCCACGTGGACGGCCGGGTCGTCCGCGCGGGCTGCCGAGAGGATCACCTCGTACGAGACACCCCGGAGGCGCGCGAACGAGGCGAGGTTTTCGGCCAGGCCGTCATCGAGCCCCGAGAGCGGCTTGAGGATCGACACCCGCGGCGCCTCCGAAGAACCGGCCGGCCGGGAACCGGTCCCGCTCCCGGGGCCGCGACGCGCGAAAGGGCGGTTCTTCCTCCGCAGGCGGGCGACGAGGAGGACCTGCACCGTCGTCAGGACGGCGCCGACGCCTGCGAGGATCAGGAGCGCGGTCGCGATCATGCGGGGCTCCTTTCAGACCGGCTGCGGCACCGCGAGGCCCGGGAGGAGGTCGCAGCCCCGGTGGGGTTCTTCATCGGAGGGAAGAGGCAGAGAGAGCCGTGCCGGAAGCCTCGTCGCGCCGAGCTCGGCCGTCGAGCGGAGAGCCTCGAAGATGGCGCGCGGCGTCCGGTCGCACGACATCAGCGTCTTCCAGGCCCAGAGGTGCGCCGGCTTGTGGAAGTCGCTGCTCGCCACGTAGGGGAGCCGGGCCCGGGCCACCGGCGGAAAAAGGTCCCAGCGGCAGGCCAGCTCCCAGCGGTGGACGAGAGCGCCGATCTCCCGTCGCCGGCGCCAGAAGTAGAACGTGTTTCCGAACCAGTCCGACTGCTCGTTCGGGTGACAGGCGATCGTCACGGCCCCGGTGTCGCGCGCCCGGGTGAGGACCTCCTCCATCGGGCCGTCCGCCGGGACGAAGGTGTCGAGGCCGATCGCGAGGGCGTGGGCCGACCGGGCGCCCGTGGCGGCGTTCCGCGTCAGCTCGATTCCGGCGAGGACGACCATCCGGTAGGTGTCCCAGGCCCGCCGCGCCTCGTGCTCGATCTCGGCGCGGTACGCCCCGAAGTTCTCCTTCGTCACGCTCAGGCGCAGGCCGTGGGCGGCCTTCCCGAGGAAAGAATCCGAGTTGACGACATGGTCGGTGAAAGCGATGACGTCGTGACCGGTCCTCCCGAACAGGTCCACCACCTCCGGGATCCGGAGCGCGCCGTCGGACCAGGTGGAGTGGACGTGGAAGTCAGCCAGCAGCATTCGGTCGCCTCCTGCCCGGAAAGATGAGGCCGGGGCGCGAGAGAGGCGTGAATCGGCTGTTCGGGCTCTGTTAAATGTGCACAGAAACCTGTGCATCGGGCCCGGCGTTCGCGAGGAACCGCCTCCCGAGTTCCGCGAAGACGCGGGCCGACGGACGGGGCCGTCGCTCGAACGTCTCGCGATCGACCGAAAAAAGGCCGAAGCGGGGCCCGAATCCATCGAGCCATTCGTAGTTGTCGACGAGAGACCAATGAAAGAAGCCGTGGACGGGCACGCCCTCGGCGACAGCCTTCTCGACCGCAGCGGCGTGCTCCCGAAGGAAGGACGGCCGTCGGGAGTCGGCGGCGTCGGCCAGGCCGTTCTCCGTCACGAGGAGGGGCTTGCCGAGCGTTGCCGCCTCCCGGAGGAGAGGGCCGAAGGCTTCGGGGACGATTTCCCAGCCGTTGTCCGTGAGACCCCGGCCCGAGGGGTCGTGGTAGGCGAAGTCACCGGCGAGACGCTCCTTCCCCGGAGACCGGAGATGAAGTCGCGAGTAGAAGTTCACGCCGAAGACGTCGAGCGACCCCGGGAGGTCGTCCCTCCGCCCCGACATTCGGGTGAAGGGAGGGATCCAGACGTTCCAGCGACCCGTTGCGAAGGCCTCGATGAGGCCGCGGTTGTAGAGACGATGGGCCGAACGGGCCAGAACCCGGTCGAGCGGGTGGCCCGGCCGTTCCGGCGCGAACGCCATCATGTTGTGCGCCACGCCGATGACCGATCCGGGCGCCTGCTCGCGAAGGACCGCCGCCGCCCCGGCGTGCGCGGCGAGAAGGTGATCGAGAGCGCGGCGGGCGGCCCGGACGTCGGAGAGGCCCGGGGGAATCTGCCCGTCCACGAATCCGCCGAGAAGGAGCACGAGCGGCTCGTTCAGGACCGTCCAGAGCCGTACGTGCGGCCCGAGAGCCTCGGCCACGACCCGGGCGAAGCGGGTGAAGGCGCCGACGGAGGCCGTCGAGGTCCAGGGCGTCTCGCGGTGGAACCAGGCCGGGTGGGTGTAGTGAAGGAGCGTCACGACCGGCTCGAGGCCTCGTTTGACGAGATGTTCGACGAGCCGTCGGTAGCGGTCGAGCGCCGCGAGGTCGAACTCCCCGCGACGGGGCTCGACGCGGCTCCAGGAAATCGAGAACCGGAAGGCGTTCGCCCCCACGCCGGCGGCGAGGTCGACGTCCTCCTCGTACCGCTCCCAGCCCCGGACCGCGGCGCCGCATGCGCCTCCCCGGGTCCGCCCGGCCGCTTCCCACTCGGTCCAGTCGCAGGAGTCGTCCCCCTCGACCTGATAGTGGGAAACCGCCACGCCCCAGAGGCGGGGACGGTCGGGGAAGGGGAAGAGGGGGGACTTCATACGGGTCTAACGACGTTACGATAGAAACGGCCGCGCATGAGCGATTCCCGCGTCGTCGCCACGATCGACATCGGGTCGAACTCGATCAAGCTGCTCGTGGCGCGGCTCGACCCGGAGGACCCGGACCACTACGACGAGGTCCTCCGGGAGAAGGAGATGGTCCGCCTCGCGCAGGAGACGTTGACGACCGGCGTCCTGTCCGACGAGGCGATGGCGGACGGCGTCGACTGCGTGAAGCGCTACGTCGCCTTGGCGCGGGCGGCCGGCGCGAGCCGGATCACGGCCGTCGCCACCTGCGCCGTCCGCGAGGCGGAGAACGGGGTCGATTTCGTCCGGCGCGTCCGGAAGGAGACGGGCGTCAGGCCCGCGGTCATCTCGGGGGAGGAAGAAGCCCGGCTCACGATGCGCGCCGTCCGGCTCGACCTTCCGGCCTCGTGCGATCCGCTCCTCGTCGTCGACATCGGAGGCGGCTCGACGGAGGTCGTCGTGGCGAACGGTGACGAGATCGCACTCGCCGAGAGTCTCGACCTCGGCGCCGTCCGGCTGACGGAGCGCTTCGTGAAGAGCGACCCGCTCTCCGGGAAGGACGCCGTGCGTCTCGCCAGGGCGGTCCGGAGCCGGCTGAAGAAACTCCGAAAATCCGTCCGGAAGACCCGATTCCGGACCGCCGTCGGGACGTCGGGGACGATTTTCGCCCTGGCCCAGATCGCGAGGGCTCTCCGCGGCCGCACCCCGCCGGGCGCCGGGCACCTTTCGGTGACTTATAAGGACGTCTCGCGCGCCGTGAAGCTGCTGCTGAGGACCACGCTCAAAGAGAAGGCGCACCTCCACGGGCTCGAGTCCGAACGGCGCGACATCATCACGGCCGGCGGGGTTCTCCTTCTGACGATCATGGAGACGCTCGGGATCGGGAACCTTCTCGTGTCCGAGAGGTCGTTGCGGGACAGCCTCGTCCTCGAGTCGCCCTCCGGGGGGCGCGGAGGCGACGAGCGGGACGTCCGCCGCGCCTCGGTCGAACGCCTCGCGCGCCGCTCGGGGGTGACGAATGGGCACTCGACACGCGTCCGGGACCTGGCCGTCCGCCTCTTCGACAAGACGCATAGCCTGCACCAGCTGACGCCGCTCGAGCGCGAGTGGCTCGAGCACGCGGCCATCCTCCATGACGTCGGCCTCTCGATCGGCTACCAGCGCCATCACCACCACTCGTACTACCTGATCGTCCACGGCGGGCTGAAGGGCTTTTCGCGCGACGAGGTCGAGGTCATCGCGCAGGTGGCCCGTTACCACCGGAAGGCGCCCCCGTCCGAGCGGCATCAGCCGTTCCGCCGCCTCGACCCGTGGAAGAAGCCCGTCGTGGAGAAGCTCTCGGCCCTTCTCCGCCTCGCCGACGGGCTCGACCGGACCCATCGCGGCAACGTCTCGGGCGTCCGACTGGATCTCCGCCGGAAGAAAGTCATCGTGACGGCCGACGCCCGGGGCCCCGCGGAGCTGGAGGCCTGGGCGGCGAAGGAGAAGTCGGATCTCTTCGAGAGGGTCTTCGGCCGTCGCATCGTGGTCCGCGTCCGAAGGTCCGCGGTCCGCGCCGCCGCCGGGCCGCGTCCCGTCCCGGCCCTCGCCCTCGTCTCCTGAGAGCGCGGGGGATAATGGCGCCGTGACGGCGCTGGCGATCCTCGTCTTTCTCCAGGTCACGGCCGCGACGCCGACGCCGACGCCCGGCGCGTCTCCCGCCGTCACCCCCGCACCGGCGACAAGGAAGACGCCCGTGGCCGCCGGCGGTTACGGATCGGGGCGGACCCTCTCCGACGTGGCGCGCGAACGGATGATCCGGAGGCTGAAGGGGGAGGAGGCGCCGAAGGCGCCCGGCCTGACGGTGGCTCCGGCCGGGGGCGGGATCGGCGGAGCGGGAATGAAGGCGGACACGCCGGCCGACGGCTCCGAAGACGCGACGCCCGCCGGGCCACGGCCCGTCGTCCTCGTCGAGTCCGCCCAGCACGGCGATCTCGTCGCGTCCAACGGTCAGGTCCACGTCTATGGGACCGTCCGGAACTCGGGGACCTCACCCGCCTGCGACGTCGTCCTCACCGTCCGGATCTACGACGACAAGGACCGGTACCTCGCGTCGGGAGGCGGGAGAGTGGACGAGCCCCTGCTTCGGCCCGGCGGCCGTTCCAGCTTCTCCATCTCGGTCCAGGCGCCGCCGGGCGTTGCCGGGTCGGGGAAGCAGAAGAGCCTTGGCTACGGAACCTCGGGCGGAGGCGTGACGCTGGAAGGGAGCTGGCGGACGCTCGGGCGCGCCGAGGCCGAGGTCGCCTCCGTGGCCGAGGCGTGTCCCGGGGAGAAGCCCGCCGAGAGCCCGCCCCGTGCCGAGGAACCGCCTCCCGCGGCGAAGCCGACCGTCCCGCCGGGCTGAGGCTCAGGGTTTCGCCGGCGCGCCCCCCGGACTCGAGAGCGTCCGCTTCGCGAGGATGTACCGGCTCTGGATCAGGAGAAAGGCCGCCTTCGTATTCGGGTTCTTGCTGAACGAGGCGATCGTCCCTTCGACGCCGAGCTTGTCGTTCTGCCAGCTGTAGTCCTCGATGAAGCGGTTCGGCTGCTGCGGCTTTCCCCACTCGGCCGTTAGATGCCTGAAAACCGGATCGGTAGACGCCGGCGGGATCTCGATCCGGACCTCGGCCAGCCTCTTCTGGAAGTACTTGTAGATGATCCGTTCCAGCGCCGCGCCGCCGAACTCGAGGTCGTCGCCCTCGAGCAGGCAGTGGCGGTCGTCGCCCGACTCTTCCAGAAGGATCATCCCGGGACGCGGGGCATCGCCCCACTTCATGTCGCGGAATCCGGCCCTGAGGCCCCGGTCGTCCTTGCTGCCGCCGAAAAGCGCCATGGTTGACGGTCCTCTTCCGACCTCGATCTTAACCGACGGTTCCGGGCCGCTTCAGGAGCGGACCGGGACGCGCGACTCGAGAAGCTTCGTGAACTGGGAGAGCCAGACGGGGTGCGCCGGCCACGCCGGGGCCGTGACGAGGTTGCCGTCCGTCACGGCCTGGTCCACCGCGATCTCGGCGTACCGGCCCCCCGCCCGCGTCACTTCCGGGCCGACGGCGGGATAGGCGGAGCACTTCTTCCCATCGAGGACTCCCGCGGCCGCGAGGATCTGCGCACCGTGGCAGATCGAGGCGATCGGCTTGTCGCTCTTCGCGAAGTGCCGGACGATCTCGAGGACGCGGGGATTCAGCCGGAGGTACTCCGGCGCCCGCCCTCCCGGGATCACGAGCGCGTCGTACGCCGCCTCCTTCACCTCGTCGAAAGCGAAGTTCAGGGAAAAGGCGTGCCCCGGCTTCTCGCTGTAGGTCTGGTCTCCCTCGAAGTCGTGGATGGCGGTCCGCACCTTCTCGCCGGCGGCCTTGCCGGGACAGACCGCGTGGACCGTGTGCCCGACCATCTGCAGGGCCTGGAACGGCACCATGACCTCGTAGTCCTCGACGAAGTCGCCGACGAGCATCAGGATCTTCCTGGACATTACGGGCCTCCTCCCTGGGGGAAATCGGGTTCAGTTCGCTCCGGACGGTTTCGGATCGGCGAGCCCCCGCTTGACGAGAAGCGGCTCGACGGACGGCTCGCGCCCGCGGAATCGCTTGTAGAGGGTCATGGCGTCCTCGGTCCCGCCCTTCTCGAGGATCTCCTTCCGGAACGACGTCGCCGTCGCCTTGTCGAAGATCCCCTTCTCGCGGAAGGCCTCGAAGGCGTCGGCCACGAGGACATCGCTCCAGATGTAGCTGTAGTAGCCCGCCGAGTAGCCGCCGCCGGGGCCGAAAATGTGCTGGAAGTACGGGCTCCGGTACCGCACGACGATCTCGGGAATCAGGCCGATCTTCGTGAGAGAGGCTTTCTCGAAGGCGGCCGCGTCCATCTCCTTCGGGTCGGACAGCGTGTGCCAGTCCATGTCCAGGAAAGAAGCCGCGAGGTACTCGGTGGTCCGGAAGCCTTCCCCGTAGGTCTCGGCCTTCCCGATCTTCGAGACGAGCTCCATCGGGATGGTCTCGCCCGTCTTCCAGTGCTTCGCGTAGACCTTGAGGACTTCGGGTTCGAGGGCCCAGCACTCCATGATCTGCGACGGCAGCTCCACGAAGTCGCGCGACGAGCGGTTCATGGAACGGTAGGTGACCCGCGACAGGAAGCCGTTCATCGCGTGACCGAACTCGTGGAAGAGGGTCCGGACCTCTTCGAGCGAGAGAAGGGCGGGGGCTTCGCCGGCGGGCCGTGTGAAGTTCGAGACGTTCGTGACGATGGGACGGATGGCTTTTCCGTCGCGAACCCAGCCCGACCGGATCCGCCCGCACCACGCCCCGCTCCGCTTGCCGGGTCGCGGGTGGTAGTCGACGGTGTACAGGGCGAGGAACGAGCCGTCGGCGTCCTTCACCTCGAAGACGCGCACGTCGGGGTGGTACTTCGGCACGTCGGTCCGCTCGGTGAAGGTGACGCCGTAGAGCCGGTTGGCGACGTGGAAGGCCCCCTCCCGCACCCGGTCGATCGGGAAATAGGGGCGGAGCGCCTGGTCGTCGAGATCGAAGCGCGCGTTGCGGACCTTCTCCGCATAGAAGCGCCAGTCCCACGGCTCGAGAGCGAACTCCTTTCCGTCGGCCTTCATGGTGGCCTGAAGATCGGCCGCCTCGCGCCGGGCGAGGCCAAGAGACGGCGTCCAGACGCGGTTCAGGAGACCGTAGACGCCCGCCGGAGTCTTCGCCATGTTCTCCTCGAGGACGAAGTCGGCGTGGGTCCTGTAGCCGAGGAGGCGGGCCCTCTCGGCCCGGAGGGCGGCGATCCGGGAGAGCGTGGCCTTGTTGTCGAGGGCGTCGCCGTGGTCGGCTCGCGTCGTATAGCCGTCGAGGATCTTCTTCCGGAGGTCCCGGTTCTCGGAGAAGGTCAGGAAGGGCCAGATGGACGGAGCCTGCGGCGTGAAGAGCCACTTTCCGTCCAGCTTCGCGGCCTTCGCCGCCTCGGCCGCCGCGAAGACGACGCCGTCCGGGAGCCCGGCGAGGTCTTCCTTCCCGCCGACGACCAGCTTGAAGCCGTTCGTCTCATTCAGGAGATTGTCGGCGAACTTCAGGCCCAGGACCGACAGCTCCTGGTTGATCTCGCGGAAGCGCTTCTTCTGCGCGGGGGCGAGATTCGCCCCGCCGCGGATGAAGTCCTTGTACGTCTCCTCGAGGAGCTTCCTCTGCTCGACCGTCAGCGTCAGCTTGTCGCGCGCCTCCCAGACGGCCTTGACCCGCTCGAAGAGCTTTTCGTTCAGGAGGACGTCGTCCCGGAGGGCCGAGAGCTTCGGGGCGACTTCCTTGTTGATCGCCTGGAGCCCGTCGTTCGTCTCGGCGCCCGTCAGCGTGAAGAAGACGTCGTTCACCTTCGCGAGGGAGAGGCCGCTGTTCTCCAGCGCCTCCACCGTGTTCGCGAAGCTCGGCGCCGCCGGGTTCGTGGCGATGGCCTCGACCTCCTTCCTCCGCTCTGCGATCCCCGCCTCGAAGGCGGGCTTGTAGTGCTCCGGCTTGATCCGGTCGAACGGCGGCATCCCGAACGGCGTCGTCCACTCTTCGAAGAAGGGGTTCGGCGGCGGCGGGGGTGCCGGCTGTGCGGGGGCCGGTACGACGGCGACGAGGGCCGCGAGCAGGGAAGCCAGGGCGAACGAACGGAAAGAAGCGGTCGGCATGGGCTATGGCCCTCCTTCGAAAGAAAGCGGTCAGCTCACCTTACCGTCCGCCCGCCCGGCCATGCCTGATGCAGATGCGGGGGATGCCCGCTCCAGCGCGGGACCGATCGGGGCGCGAGACGCGGCCCGGGAACGCCGGGGCGTTACGCCGTGACGACGGCTCCCGCCCCGGCGGATCCACCGGGATTCACGAGGTCTTCCGGGGCGTCAGTTGAGGTCCTTGTCCTTGAAGTACTTCGTCCCGGCGATGTCGACGCTGGCCATCAGCCCCTTCGTGTCGATCTGGTAGATCGCGAGGCCGTTCACGAAATTCGTCTGCGCTCCCGCCCCGGCCTTCCCGACGGCGGCGCTCGCGTCGGCGGTCGCCTCCCAGCCGTTCTCCACGAAGTTCTTGAACGTCTTGCTGTCCTGGAAGAGGAAGACGACCTGGTACTTCTTCCCGCCGAAGCTGAGCCCGAAGCCGGCCGAGCCCATTCCCATGTAGGTCTTGTGGCCGGTCTTCTTGTTGACCGCGACGCCCTTGCCGCCGCCGCCGGAGAAGAAGAAACCGAGCTTCAGGTTGTCGAAGGCGGCCCAGCCGTAGGCCTTGTCGAAAAGCTCCTTCGCCTTGGCGTTGTCCTTCAGGAGCTGCGCGCGCGCGCCGTTGGAGATGGCCCAGACCTCGGCCTGCTTCGCCTCCTTCTTCATGTTCTTCCAGTCTTCTTCGCTCTTTCCCTGTTCGGGCTTGGCTTCCTGCGCCGGAAGGGGAGAGGCGGTGAGGACGAGGGCGAGGACCGTGAGTCCCGCGAGGGTGATCCGTTGGCTCTTCTTCATGCGACCTCCTGTCGTGGGCCCCCGGCGGGGCGCCGGACGGCCAGACCCATATTCTTTCAGAGAATCGGGCCGGGCGTCAGGCGAAGCTATGCCGCGAGGGAGGGCATGCACCCCCTCTACCGGGCCGGCTTCGTCGCCGCCGGCGACCGGCGCTGAGACAGCGGGCGCCGTTCCCGCCTGCTCGACCTACTCCGGCTCCCAGAAGAGGTCGAGACAGGTGTGCGTGGCGTCGTTTCCCGTCCGGAACCGGGCCTTCACCTTGTCGCCGATCCGGACCGGACCGGCCCCCATGAGGTAGCTCTTCACGATCGTGCAGACCCCTTTGATCTTCACGTCGATCTGGTAGTAGGGGCAGGGAATCTCGAGGCCCGTTCCGCCGCGCTCGACGTGGGTGAACGCATAGACGTAGCCTCTCGGGTCCGCGACCTCTTTCCAGACCATGGGCCGGTGGCAATCGGGGCAGTCGGCCCGCGGCGGGAGCCAGAGCTCACCGTCGCCTTTGCTGACGGGGCACTTCGGGTTGACGCATCGCGTCCCCATCAGCTTTCCTTCCGCCAGCCCCTTGAAGTACGGGGTGAGGAGCCCGTACGTGTGGAAGTGCGTCCCTTCCTCGCCGAAGCGGGGGAAGTGGAGGATCCAGGCGTCGCCCACGACGTCGATTTTCGAAGGCGGGATCTTCGGTACGGCGGTCTCGCTCATCGGCTTCTCCTACCAGCCCTTCTCGAGGACGGCGCACGTCACGTGGCTCCCCACGCCGGCGTGCGAGATCGAGAGCCCCCGGCGGGGGTTCCTGACCTGAAGGCTCTTCCAGTCGGCGGGCTTCTTCTTGCCGTAGCGCTCCCAGAGCTTCGGATCGCCGTGGAACTTGTCGTACTTCCCCTGGAGCTGCCAGAAGACCTCGTCGCACTGGAAGATGCCCGTGGCGCCGACCGCGTGCATCGTCCCGAGAAGGCCCCCGGAGAGGTTCGCCGGACACCGTCCCGGCTTCCCGGTATGCGGGTTATCGAGGTAGCAGTCGCCGGACTTGACGTAGTCCTGCTCGCGGCCGTACAGGGTCAGGCCGACGTCGCCGTACGTCTGGAGGTCGGAGATCGTGAAGGCGTCGTGGGTCTCGACGAGGTCCAGGTCCTCGATGGGAACCTTGATGCCGGCCATCCGGTAGACCATGTACGCCGCGAAGCGCGTCGCGCCGAAGCTCTCGAACCCCGGCCATCGCCCGTCGTGCTTCTCCATCTCCTCGTACAGCCAGCGATAGCCCTCTTCCGTCTCGTGCGGGAGGAGCGGGATCCGCATCGGACGCCGGTCTCCGGTCCGGAGCGTGTGGGAGCCCCCGGCGATGTAGAGGCGAACGGGGTGGTCCGTGAGCTTGTACGCCAGCTCCTCGGAGCAGAGGAGCGCGGCGGCCGAGCCGACGCTCATCGCGCAGCACTCGAGGAACCGCAGCGGGTCGGAGACGATCGCGCCCTCGAGCACCTCCTCGATCGTGTGCCGGCCCGGCTGCTGCGCGTAGGGCGAAGAGCACGCGTAGCCGCGGTTCTTCACCGCGATCTCGGCGCGCACCTTCTCGTCGACGTGGAACATCTCCTGGAAGCGGCGGGCCATCGGCGCGTAGTAGCTCGCGTAGTTCCGGGCGAGGCGGGTCTCGAACTCCTTGCAGGCCGCCGAGGCGATGTAGAAGTTGCCGGTCCAGGTCTTCACCTCGTCCATCCGCTCCCAGCCGAGGACGAGGGTGCAGTCGGAGAGGCCGCTCGCGACGGTCGTGGCGCCGACGAGCATCGTGGAGCCGCCGGTGGCTCCCCCGGTCTTGATGCCGACGTTGGGCAGGGGATCGAGGCCGAGGTAGTCGTGCACCTTCGCCTCGCAGAGGAGCTGATCCTGGAAGTGGTCGGCGAACTCGCCGTACGAGGCGAAGTTGACGAGCCCCTTCACCTCGAGGGGGTCCATCTTGAGGTCGTTCTCCTCGAGGAGCATCCGGAACGCCATCATGCAGAGCTCTTCGAGCTTCTTCTCCGGATAGCGCTTCCTGAAGTCGGTGGTGCCCGCCGCCACCATGTAGACGGGGCGGGTCCACTTCGGGATCCTGAGATTCCCGGGGGCGAACGTGATCATTCCTCTCCTCCTCTCGAAACGATGAGAACGTGCGCGGCGACGTGCGAAGTCGTCGTCAGGTCCGCCCGGGCCTCTTCCTGTTACGCAGTTCCTCGGCGCGGACCAGAAGCTCGTCGAGATCCCGGAAGGACTCGTTCAGGAGCAGCTCCTGCCCGCCCAGGAGGCGCAGCTCGTAGAAGTCCTCGCCGAGGTGGTCGACGGAGCATCTCAACTCCCGGACGACGCCGTCCATGGAGGCGCGCTTCCGCCAGAGCAGAAACGACTCGTGAATCTCCCCGACCTTCCGCACGTCGTGGCCAACGTAGAAACAGCGCCCGGCGGGGGGAATGATGCAGATATCCCAGCGAGGCCGCCGACGAATGCCGGAACGCGCCGGGCCGCCCCGGGGAGATCAAAATCGACGTCCTCCCCGGCACGGTCCAGCTCCGTCCCGAAGGTCTCCTGCGGCAGGTTGTGGCGCCGGCCGCGATATGAGTAGGATTCTTCCGGGTGAGCGCTGCGACGTTACCTGCCGTCGGTCTGAAGGGTGGAAGGTGGAGCACGGCCCGCTCGCAGAGGCACGTCGGCCCCCCGGGTCCGGGGTGTGAAGAGGCGTGAAACCGCCGTCGCTCGACCAGCGCCGACGTTTTGTTCAGGCAGGCGCCTGCGTCTGCCGCCGCCTGCTGACACAGCGGCAGATTGCTGACCTGAACGACTGTACGATGCGTCGGCTGACTGAATCTGCGCAATGGCAGTCCGCGCTGGCCGTCCGCAAGACGCGGCCGACGTTGATCTCGGAATCCTGTCACTGGAAGACGGCCGACGCGTTCCTGCGGCATCTGGACGCGTCGCAGCTGGCCGCCTGGGTGGGCGCGCTCTGCGGTGCCCGGAGAGTGCAGTTCCTGGAGATCGGGATCATGTGGACGCGGACGGGCGCTCCTCCTACGCCGTGGCATCAGGACGCGACCTACTACCAGGTCGACGGCCGGATCGTGAGCGTCTGGATCCCCCTGACCCGGCAGCGGCGCATCGAGGGCCTTTCGGTCGTGCCCGGATCGCACCGCGCCACCGAGCGATACTTCCCGGTCGACTTCGCGCGCGGGGAGCGGGCGATCGCGAGCCCCGAAGCGACCCGCCAGATGGAGTCGCTCGGCCTGCTGAAGCCCCCCGGCGAGGACGCGATTTCGCCGCGGAACGTGAGAACCTGGCGCCTGACGCCCGGTGACGTCATCGTCTTCGATTCGACGACGCTCCATTCCCGGCGCCGGGGGGCGCGCCCCGCGTCGCTCCTCCGCATCACGGCCCGGTTCCTCATCGACGAGGCCGCCTGGCGCCCGAGCACCCTGCCGGGGGTCTTCCTGCCGGCCTCAACAAAGCACCTCCGTCCAGCAGCGCCGCTGGGGCCGGAGGATTTCCCCGTGCTCTGGACCTCCCGACCGGCTCCCTGAGTCACGACGGCACGCACCCCGTCATCGCGGGTTCGAATTGGCCGGGTGGACAGCCTTGACTCGGGCACTCAGGCCTTCGTATGACCCTCTGGCCTGACGCGCACATCCGACCCGATGACCTCGCCGCGCCGCTAGACGTTCTGGCGGGCGTGGAGAGGCGGGCGCGGGAGGGGACGGAGGAGAAGAAGGCGGCTCAGTAGCCCCGGCGTCGGATCTCCGGTCCCCGCGTCAGGAGAGGCGAGCGGAGCGGGCCCGATGCAACGAACCACTTCAGCAGCCACCACCAGCAACTTCGAGTACTGGCTCTATCCGATTGCCAAGAACCTCAAGGACGACGAAGCTTTCGTCCTCGTATCCGTGCTCTCTCACGACTATGAAGCGCCGAGAATCAGCGGTGATCAGGACCAGCGGAATCGCGCTGCGGTCGTCCTTCCCCTCACAGTCCGTAAGCGTCACGGCTGACTTCAGAAGCGTGAACGCTCCTGCGGATTCCAGATACCAGCCCCGGACTATCGCGATCTCATCGCAGCGAATCTCGGCCTGCTGGAAACCGGTTCCAAGCCGACGAGTTGCTTGAAAGGAGCAGAGTTCGTCGTCGTCTTTTCCAGCCCAGACGCAACTGATTTCAATGAAAGAATCGCCGACAGGCCCATGAGACTGTAGAGCCTTTGCATCTGACGGCTTCACACGAATCTCGGCTGCTTCAGCCTTTTCGATTTCGGTTCTCAGGAAGTTCCTGAGGGAATCAATCGTCCATGCTCCGACGGTAGAGGGAACAAACGGCTGGACTCCGGCTTGAACGCTCGTCGCGATGGCGGTCGTCTCGTGGTCACCTTTTTGGAGTCGGGTGGACAGGCCCCAAACAACCTCACAGTGTGCTTCGGCAAGAACGGGAGTGCCGACTCGAAGAGGCACGCCTCGCAGGTGCTCTGTCCAGAGATACCACTCCTTTGGTACGCCCCCCTCGACTGGATACCAGCTTCGTGGAACCGTCTTGAATCTCCGCTCGACTTCTTCGCCGGGTCGCGGCCATGTCCTCACCCACTTTCCGTCAGCGTACTGCGCCAACGGGACCAATGTATTCCCGCCGAGGAGCCCCGCAAACGCCAGCACCGGAGGCTTTCGTGACGGCGTCGGGGTAGCAGCCGAGGTAGCCAGAGCCAGCCACATGAGCGGGAAGAAGGCGATCAAACGGCGTCTCACTTGGCGCTCCTGTCCATGAACGACTGTCGAACGATACCCCGTGCAGCGGAGAGCGCGGCGACCGACGGCGAAACCCGGATTCGGGGGCGAGACGGGAACCCGTGAACGAACGGTGAACGAAGCGGCCCCGAGCGCCGGAGGGGCGGAATCGGGAAGCGCTTCGATGGTGAGGAGTTAAGTGGTACCCCCAGCGGGATTCGAACCCGCGATCTCCACCTTGAAAGTCGTCCGAAGCCCTCTTCACGGAACCCGCGCCAGCATTGGCGATTCTCTCGAAACCCGCGCCAGCATTCGCGATTCCGGCCCTCCCCCGATTCTCGGTATTCCTCGCCTCTCCTCACCTTTCAGTGCGTTTCAGGGGGGGCGTGCGGGAGTGTGCGGAACCTCGCCCCTGCCTCTGCGCCGCTAGACGTTCCGGCGGGCGTGGAGAGAGCCGCCCGAGAGGGGCGGACCGGGGACGAAGAAGGAAACCGGGGACGAAACGGGGACGAAGCCGGAAGCCCTCCGGCGTTCCAGTGCGGACGGAGAATCGACGCTCTAGGTCTTCTTTGCGGGCGGCTGGTACTGCGGATTCGGCACTTGCTGAATCTCGAAAGGAATCGTCACGGTTTCAAGCGTCTTCTTTTCGCCCGCGAGGAACACTACCGTTAGCTTGATCTCCCCGGTCGACCCGCAGGATGTTCCATCGGTCATCGGTTCGAGACTAAAGTCGCGATAGACATAGTGATGAAGACTGCGCGGGTAGATGCCCTTCCGGTAGTCAGCACCCGCTGGCAATGAGATAGGGCTTAGGACAATGCTCTGCACCTGACCGTTCGGGGTGTCATCCGGTACGATTGATGAGGTTCCTCTGGACGTCGTCACCGACCATTCTTGGAGAAGCAGCTGCACCGGCTCCGAACTACTGTTGGCGTAGAACACCGACAAGAAGCGTCCATCAGCAGAGAGCGTTGCTGTTACGCGATAGGTCGGCTTCTCTAGCATCCCGCTCTTGGACGAAATGTTGCAGTAGAACTCGGGTTGGGGCGGCGCGTACCCCGCGTACCCTGCGCCGCACCCGAAAAATACGAGGAGCGAAACGACCGTCAGAGTGTTCCTCATCCTGCCTCCTTTGTGTTCAGTCCGGACCCCACAAGCGTTCGCGAGTTCCGTCACCGCCGACATGAGCTAGTTGCATCAAGCGGCCTGAAACCTCTGCAAACCGCGGACCTTGAAGGACGGACGGTGACCTAGACGTCATCCGTTGGGGTGGTTCGACTGTTCCTCGAACTTGAGCGCGTATTCCCGCCCCCGCGCCGCTGGACGTTCTGGCGGGCATTGAGGGGGTAGCGCGGGAGGGGTGCGCGGGACGGACGAGGCAGGTTCGCGGTATCGTTGAATATCACCCGGAAAGGAGTACGAGTGTCGGCACCTCCCCCGCCTCCTTCTCTACTTTCCGCTACCACTACATTCCCCATCCACATCGGCGGTCTTGAGCCTCGTCAGCTTGAGGAACTCCTTTCCCTCTTGTCGCAAGAGTCCTTGCGAGACAGTTTCAGCCGGATGAACGCGATTGTCTCCACACCGACGTTCCATTGGGTCGAACTTAATACCTACGTCACGCAGTCGTGCCCCATCTACCTCAGCGCTCTTGCCGCCCGTCGTCGTTCTGCGGATAAGTCTGTTCCCGAGAGCGGGCGCTCGTTTTCGGACAGCACCCGCGCCGCTGCGGCGCGAAAGATACTATTCGTCCGTACATCGACCTCATAGAACTCGCGGACCTTCTCGACGGGCAGCCCAACGATGCGGTCATTCCTTCACTCTTGGACATGACCCATTTCCACGGTCAGGCGATATACCGCGTGTTGCAGGAGTGTTACTCCGAGACGCTCATGATTGCCGCTGTCCGCGACAAGCTCTGCTGTCCGCATTGCCGCTCATTCGACGGTAAGCGCTTTCCGGCCTCTCAGCTTCCACGGTTGCCGCATCATCTCGCGTGCCGCTGCGGCGTCATCGCGCAATAGCTGGAAACCGGAAGCTATGAAGGAGCGGGCTCGCCGCTCGGACCCAACAGGATCACATCCTCACATCTTCGACGCCGAGGGCGGAACTCGATAGTCTGACCTCGTCGGAGCGGCGGCGTCGGGTAGCTCCCGACGTTGAAAGCGGGCCGCCCCTGCCCTCGCGCCGCCCCGACGATCTACTTCGGCGGGGGCGGGAGGCGGGGGCGATGGCCGACAGGAAGCACAAACAGAAGCGGACGGCCCCGAGGCCCAAGGGCGAGGCGCTCGCCCCTCCATGCCCTGCCAGCGCTCCGGCACGGGCCGAAGAGGACGGCTTCATCCGGCGCGTCGCAAGAGGCTTCAGGGAGGAGACCGGCTTCTCTCCCGGAGCATGGCTGCTTCGCGTCCGCCACGCAGAGAGTGCCGTCCGCGATTTCCTCGGGGGCAGGCGGCCCGGATTCGAGGATCTCCCCGACCTGATCCGGTCCGTCCCGTCGGCTCTCTCGTCCCCGAGCGTCCAGACCTTGCTCGCCGAGCTTCGCCGGATGGAGCGGCAGCCGAGCGAGCTTCTCGTCGTCAGTCCTTTCGGAGTCTCTTACACGACAAGCGCACCGCCGGGGCGGCTCCCGAAGCCCGTCAAGGATCGTGCCCGCCCGGACGTCAAGCGCCGGAGGCTCCTCGCCCGCATCGGGCGGGCCATCGCCTCTCCGACCGTCAAGCCTCGGCTGGCGAAGAAAGCCCAGCTCGCCGAGCTGGAGCGGATCGAGGCCGATGCGCGGACGGCCCCTCGCGGGGAGAAAGAGGGACGCAGGGCGGACTTAGCGAAGTCGAGGGGACTCGGGAAATCAGACGACAATCGCCTCGAAGCCTTCCGAACGATGCGCCGACGGGCGAAGGCCAACATTTCGGGGACCTGAACAATGTAGCTCGTTCAGAGGGGCTCCGCAGCGGACGATCTCGTCCGATGCGACGCGAAACCGTAGAACCGCTCCTGACCGTTCCCGAAGCCGCCATCCTCGGGCACGCCTGCCGAGATGTCGTCTATGCGGCCATCCGCAGCGGTGCGCTCCCTGCCGAGTTTCACGGGAAGACGTATCGCGTCCGGCTCGCCGACGTTGAGGCGTGGGCCGCGTCGAGAATCCGCCCCGTCGTCCCGCGTCGTCGCCCCACGGAGGCGCGATGACGACGAGGGCCGAGCGCGTCGCCGAGCTTCTCGCGGGCGTGCCGCCCGTGGAGCGGTTCCGGGGCATGACAGTTGAGGAGGCCGCGCCGATCCTCGGCGTGAGCGCGCCGACGGTCTACCGCCTCCACGCCGAGGGCAAGCTTGGGGGCGTCAAGGGCGACGGGGCCGAGCGGAAGGGCGGGAGGGGACGGAGCGGAACCCTCCGCATCCGGCTCCTCGACATCGTCGAGTTTCAGGTCGCGCATGAAGTCGGGGCCGTCGTCGCTCCGATGCCTGTCTCCTCGCGGCGGGCCGGGAAGGCCGGATGAGCCGAGATCGCGGCCTCCGCTTCTTCACCGTCTACCCGATAGACGAGGCGGCAGACCTCGACCTCGGAAGCGACGGTCTTGCCCTCGGATTGCATTACGTCCTCCGGTCTCTCGCGTTCAGGAATGGCGGGAAGCTCCCCGCTGACCCTGAGGCGGTCCGTCGTTTGGCCCGCTTCCCGATTGGTGCATGGCGGAAGGCGTGGCCGCTCGTCTCGTCGAAGTGGAAGGAGCGCGACGGGCACCTTGTCTGCGAGGAGTTTCTCGTCGAGCTTGAGCGCGTCGGGGGGATTGTGGAGGCCCGACGGCAGGCCGGTCGAGCAGGCGGGCAGGCGTCAGGCAAACGTCGAGCAATCGTTGAGCAAACGTCAACCGACGGGGACTTGGACGGGGACGGGGACTTGGACGGGGACAAGGACAGGGATGGGGAGGGGGACGGGGACAAGACGAAGGAACGGCGCTCACGCGCCCCCGCTCCCGCTTTCGCTCCGCCTTCGGTCGATGAGGTCCGAAAGTACGCGGAGAGCCTCGGCTACGCCGACTTCGACGCCGAGCATTTCCACGCTCACTACGAGACTCGCGGCTGGAGGCTCCCGACGGGGAAGCTCATGTCGTCGTGGAAGGGGGCCGTGGTGACATGGCGGAAGAACGAGGCGAAATTCGGGACCGCCACCCGGCCCGCGTCCCCGAACGGCCCGTCGCCCTCATCCGGCCCCGTCCTGAAAGACGGGCGCTACCGCCTCCCCTCAGGTTGGTGGGCATCTGAGGACGGATCGACCATCGAGAAAGATTTCAATACGTACGAGCGCCGAAGCGGGGGATTTGCAGGAACCCGCTTCGTCCACGATTCAGACGAGGGCGGTTCCTTCTACGTCACCGGAGCGTCTCTCGCCGCTCATAGCTACAGCGAGGGAGTGCGGGCGAAGGAGCGCGAGATCCTCCGGGGTCATCCGCGCTTCGCCGAGTTGTTTCCTGAAACCGCGAAGGCGGGAACGCCGTGACGTTCCTTCTCCGTGACCTCGAAGCTCTGGCCGAGGCCGCATTCGGCCCCCCGAAGGGAAACGGGATCTCGGTTCGTATGTATCGGGTGAGCCTCGTCAACGATGCCCTCAGCGATTCGCCGAACGTGGCGAGCCTCGATGAAGTGAAAACGATCCGAGCGGCGGCGGCCCGTCTTGGACTTTCCGAGGAGGAGAAAAAGTAATGCCCAAGCCTGAGATTCACCACATCCGGGAAGTCGTGCCGGTGCCCGTTGAAGCCGTCTGGCTCGGCGTCATCAGGGACGGGCGGGCGACGCTCAAGCCCGTCCTCTTCCTCGGGCTGTTAGGCGACCGTCTCGTTCCCTTCTGCTTTGAAAAGGGCGAGATCGCCGTCCCTCCGGGATTCGTAACCGGCGACATGTCGCCCGACTGCCTCGGCCTCTTCT
This sequence comes from uncultured Acidobacteriota bacterium, assembly GCA_963801475.1. Classification (GTDB taxonomy): domain Bacteria; phylum Acidobacteriota; class Thermoanaerobaculia; order UBA5066; family UBA5066; genus DAOMFB01. Next base: position 1,388,221 of record CAWDEX010000001.1, read on the forward strand.
GCGGCGACAGGATGCCCGCTTTGGGCGAAGCCGAGAACGAGCTTCGCCGAAGGGCCGCTCTCGCGCCCGTCGAGAGCAAGGAGGGCGTATGAGCCGCCTCGTCGTGACGCGAAAAATGCGGCGATGCGAGGAGCCCCTCACGTGGGAACTCATCGACGCGATGGCCGAGAACTCCCCCCGTGTCGTCCACGAAGGCCGGGAGGCCACCTCGGGGAGAGAAGGACCGAAGCCTCGGGCCGTTGACCTGTTCCGCAAGGTGAGCCCCGGCATGACCATCGCCCTCCCGAACGGATCGTCGTGCCGGATCGTCGGGAACACGAGCACGGGTGTCACGATCCAGAGCGGGGGGCGGCGGCTCACGATCCCGTGGGAACAGGTCGCGGCGGGGATCGCGGGAGGCCAGCGATGAGCGCCACGGAAGAGAAGCCGCCCACGCGGCCTATGCGATGGGTCGAGAAGAAAGTAACCCGGAAAGTCGGACCGACGACATGGCAGACGGAGACGGAGAGGGAGCACGAAGTAATCCCCCGGTACAGGCCCGACGAACTCCCTCGGCCCACTTTCCTCAGGATCTACCATCTCGTGCCCGACCCGCCGGGAGACGCGCCCTTCGTTTCTGCCGTGGCGCGGATGATCAAGAAAGAGGCGAAGATCCGAAGCGTCCTCCTCGGCGACGGAGGGGGCGTTGACGCGGACGAAGCCGCCCGGATTCACGCCGCCGCCGACGAAGTCCTCGGGCCGGATAGCGGCTTCCCCGGTGCCCGATGATCCGCGTCCCCGGCTCCGAGCGGTGCATGACTCCGCCGTTAACCTCCGTCGCGCCGTTCATCGCGGCGGCGGCTTCGGGGCCGGGGGCGCTTCTTCCATTCTGGCGACTCTGCAAGGCCCGCAAGGTTTCGGGGAGACCGAGGGGATGAGGGGCGAGGGATCGGGCCGTAGCGGCTCCCCTGACGCGAGGGCGTGATGCCGAGGAGGTGTCTCCTGTGTCGGCACCCCGAGCGGGCCGCCATCGAGGAGGCCGTCGTCTCCGGTGAACCGAACCGACGCATAGCGTCGCGGGCGGGTGTCTCCGAGGCCGCCGTGCGCCGTCACGGCCTCCACATCCCGAAGGCGCTGGCGAAGGCCCACGAGGCCCACGAGGCCGCCAGAGCCGACGATCTCCTCGGGCAGATGCGGGAGCTTCAGGCTCGCACGCTCGCCCTTCTGGCGGACGCTGAGCGCGAAGGCGACACACGGGGCCGCGCCGTTGCGATTCATCAGGCCCGCGAGAACGTCGCCCTCCTGACCCGGCTCATGGCCGAGCTGGCGGGCAAGGGCGGCGACGGCTTCGCCGGGGAGTGGCCGTCCCTGCGGGAGCGGCTCCTCGCCGCCCTCGCCCCGTTCCCCGAGGCGTCCGCCGAAGTGGCGAAGGTGATCCGTGGGGAAGCTGGCGGCTGACCTCGCCTGTGCTCTTGACCCGGCGCTCCTGATGACGGAGGCGGGCCTCGCCCCGGACTCGTGGCAGAGGCGCGTCCTCCGTTCGACGGCGCGGCAGACGCTCCTCCTGTGCAGCCGCCAGACGGGGAAATCGACGGTGGCGGCCCTCTCCGCCCTTGACGAAGCCGCCTTTCACCCGCCCGCTCTCGTCCTGATCCTTGCGCCGACGATGCGTCAGAGCGGAGAACTGTTTCGGCGCGTCCTCGACGCCCTCCGCCTCATGCCGATCCCGCCGGGTGTGAAGGCCGAGAGCGCCCTCCGTCTCGACTTGACGAACGGTTCAAGGGTGATCGCCCTCCCCGGCACGGATGACACCGTGAGGGGTTACTCCGGCGTCCGCCTCCTCGTCATCGACGAAGCGGCCTACGTCGCCGATGACCTCTACTTCAGCGTCCGCCCCATGCTCGCCGTCTCGCGTGGCCGTCTCGTCGCTCTCGGCACGCCGCACGGCAAGCGGGGATGGTTCTTTGACGCATGGACGAACGGTGGAGCCGAATGGGAGCGCGTCCGCGTGCCCGCGACGGAGTGCCCGAGGATCTCTCCGGCCTTCCTCGAAGCCGAGCGGAGCGCCACGGGGGAGGCGTTCTTTCGGCAGGAATACCTGTGCGAGTTTGTAGAGCGGGACGATCAGGTGTTCCCGACGGACTACGTTGAGGCGGCCTTCACGCTCGCCGTGAAGCCGCTGGCGGTGGGGGCATGAGGCGGTTCATCGTCGGCCTTGATCTCGGTCAGGCGCACGACTTCTCGGCGTTCGCCGTCGTGGAGCCATACGCCCCGGACGGACGCCCCCGCTTCGACTGTGTCGCGCTAAGACGGTTCCCGCTAAAGACGCCCTATCCGGTCATCGTGGCGAAGGTGAAGGGGATACTCGAAGTCCCTCCTCTACGCGGAGCCGATCTCGTCGTGGATCAGACGGGCGTGGGGCGGGCGGTCATCGACGAGCTTGAGCGTGCCGGTCTGACGGGGTCGCTCTACTCCGTGACGATCACGGGCGGCGATACGGTCAACCGGGAGGGTTTCACCCGGCGCGTGCCGAAGAAGGATCTCGTCTCGGCCCTCTCCGTGTCCCTTCAGACCGGGCGGCTTCGGATCGCGGCGGAGCTTCCCTTCGCCGACGTTCTCCGTGGCGAGCTGTTGGCCTTCCGGGCGAAGATCAGCGCCGAAGGAAGGGAGACGTTCGGGGCATGGCGCGAAGGGACTCACGATGACCTCGTCCTCGCTCTGGCGCTGGCCGTCTGGCACGGCGGCGATTCCTATGTCCCGCTCATCGGCCCTCAAGAGGACCGCTGGCCGTCCAACTTCACGATTCACGATCTCCTGACGAGGATCTGATGCGAGGGCGTAAGTCAGGCCGTAAACGGGGGGCTCTCCGCGTTGACAGCGCGGCTTTTCGGGCGTACTTTCGCCGCATGGAAGCCCTACAAACAAACCCCACGAAACCGAAAGCCGTCGGGTATGTCCGCGTCTCCTCAAAGCGCCAGCGCGACGAGGGCGGGAGTCTGGAAGATCAGCGGGAGGCGATCATCCGGCACGCCGTCCTGACCGGCCTCGAACTCGTCTGCACCTTCGAGGATGGCGGAATCAGCGGCGGGAAGGACGAAGGGAAGCGGCCCGGTCTCGCGGCGGCTCTCGACGAAATCAAGTCGGGAGCCGCCTCCGTCCTCGTCGTGACGCACGTTGACCGGCTCGCCCGTGACTCCGACCTCGCCGGTTATTTCCGCGTCACGGTGAAGAGGGCGGGCGGAACGCTCGCCGTCATCGCCGAGGCGAAGGACGATCCTTACCGGAAGCTCCTCGATTCGATGCTCGCGGAGATGGAGCGCCTCCGCGCCCGCGAGCGGATGAGGTTCACCTATGCCGCGAAGAAGAAGCGCGGCGAATGGGTCGGAGGAGCGCCGTTCGGCTTCCGGCTCAAAGGGACCGGGCTGGTCCCCGAGCCGTCCGAGCGCGACACGGTCCGGCGAATCCTCACGCTCCACCGGCGGGGCCTCTCGCTCCGCGCCATCGTGGCCAACCTCGAAACGCGCCGCGTCCCGACGCGCTCCGGGCGTCCGTGGAATCCGATGTCCGTCCTGAAGATCCTCCGGCGCGAGGAGAAGATGGGGGCGAAGCCATGAAAGCGAGACGGCGCTACGGAAACGGACTCACCCTCGACAAGTGGGGAAACTACATCGTCAGATTCCGAGTCGCCGGACGCGGCTCCCCCGAGATCCGAAAGAAACTCGGGAAGATCACGTACACGGACGCCGTGACACAAGCCGCCATCGAGAAGGGCAAGGCGAAGGCCCGAAGGACGACGGCTGACCCCCGCCTCACCTTCGGCGATCTCGCGGACGCTTACCTCTCCTCCGAGGGCGACAGGCTCTCGGCTCGCGGGAAGGCGCTGGCCGAGATGATGATTCGCTGTCACCTGAAGCCCTTCTTCAAGGCAGGGGAGACGCCCGGAGGGATGCGCGTCGAGGCGATCCGGGCCGCCGATGTCGAGGCATACCGGAAGGCCCGCCGCGTCCTCGTCGGGAAGAAGAAGCGGCGGCAGTCGGACCGCCCGATCTCGCCCGCGACCTTCAATCGGGAATGGAGCCTCATCCGCGCCATCCTGAACTTCGGCGAGAGGACGGAGAGGATCGAGCGAAACCCGATCCGCCGGGGAGCCGTCCGCCTTCTGCGGGAGGAGCCTCGCCGGGGCTTCTTCGAGCCGGACGAGTGGAAGGCGTTTCACGACGCCGCCGAGGCCGAGGCCGAGCTTCGGCAGACGGTCCCCTTCTGGCGCGTTCTCCTCCTGACCGGGCGGCGCATCAGCGAGCTTGCGGCGCTCCGCTGGCGGGACGTTGACCTTGAGCGCGGAGCCGTTCGCTTCTACCAGACGAAAACGGACCGGCCCGTGACGCTACCGCTGGCGGGGGAGCTTGCGGCGCTCCTGAAGGCGCTGGGTCGATTCCGAGGGATCAAGCCGGACGCTCCCGTGTTCATCCTCGCGGACGGCTCGCCGATGACGGTTCCATTCCTTCAGGTCGCCTTTCGCCGAATCGTGAAGGCGGCGGAGATGAAGGGCGGGGGAGTCCACGGGAAGCTCACGCCGCACAGCGTCCGGCATACCGCCGCGACATGGGCTCGGAGGGAGGGCGTTCCCCTCGACAGGATCGCCGCCGTCCTCGGGCACGCGGACCTTCGGATGACTCTCCGCACCTACGCGCATGTCGGCCCCGCCGACCTCGCTTCGCCCCTCGACGTTCTGGCGGGCGTGGAGAGGCGGGCGCGGGAGGAGGCCGGGGAGAAGAAGGCGGCGCAATAGTCCCGGCGTCGGATCTCTGGTCCGTCGCGTCAGGAGCAGTTGATTGAAGTGGGCTTCAGTCGAACTTGATCGCTGATCCCTTGGCAACGACCCTCCACACGTAATGTTCCTCCCCGGTGTCTACGGACTTCAGGATCACGGCGTCGGCCCCAACGCTACAGGCCGCCTTCTTCAAAGAGGTCAAGGCCTTCTCCCTCACGGAGTCGCTCAGTGGGCCTCCGGCCGAGGACTCGATCTGCGCGAGCGTCGTAAACGGGCGGTCAACGTCGGACGGAGCGTCGTAGAAGATGATGGGACATCCCTCGGGCTTCGGCGGTGCAACTTGGGTTCCGGTTCTCACGATCAAGGGCTTGTAGGCTGAGGAACATCCGGCGGAGAGCAGGACGGCGACTGCCGCAGCAGCCGCCATTCCCTTCGGCGATGGTCCGGTCGGCATCAGAAACCTCCTCTGGGGGAAAACCGTGGTCTCTGGGCGACGCGACGATAGCGCGTCCGGCGGCGAGAACGGCGAACCCGTGACCCGGCGAGGCATCGAGCGTGCGGGACTTGTGCGGAACCTGACGGGCAGGGCCGCCTCAGGGGAGGACGGGAAGTGAAGGCCCTGAAAGGTTTAGTTGGTACCCCCAGCGGGATTCGAACCCGCGATCTCCACCTTGAAAGGGTGGCGTCCTGGGCCGCTAGACGATGGGGGCACCCGGTCGTCGGACGGCGGATGGTAGCGCTTTTTGTTGATTGGTGAGCCCTGCGGGGCTCGAACCCGCGACCCCCTGCTTAAAAGGCAGGTGCTCTACCGTCTGAGCTAAGGGCTCCCCGAAAACAGTCTATCAGCGCGTCCGAAGTCAGCCGACGAGGGTCGGCTTCAGCCACTCGTCGAGGGCGGTACCGGGGCGGACGATCGTCTCCTCGCGTTTCGCCCCGTTCGAGAGGAGGGCGACGCGCGTTTCGACGATCGCCTCCAGCGCGAGGACGTAGTCGCGGGCGCGGGCCGGAAGCCGGTCGAAGGTCTCGATGCCCGTGGTCGGCGCCTGCCAGCCGGGGAAGGTGCGGTAGACGGGCTTCGCCGACTCGTAGAAGTCGATCCGCGCGGGAATCTCCGTCACCGTCCTCCCGCCGATCTCGTAGCCGATCGCGATCCGGATCTCGGCGAGCTCGTCGAGGACGTCCAGCTTCGTCAGGGCGAGGGCGTCGATTCCCGAGAGGCGGACGGCCGTCTTCGCGACGACGGCGTCGAACCAGCCGACTCGGCGCGGGCGGCCCGTCACGGTTCCGTACTCGTGGCCGCGCTCCCGGATCCGGTCCCCGGTCGCGTCGAACAGCTCGGTCGGGAAGGGGCCGGAGCCGACGCGCGTCGTATAGGCCTTCATGACGCCGACGACGACCGAGAGGACCGACGGGGCGATGCCGAGGCCGACGGCGGCGCCGCCGGCATTGCAGGAGGACGACGTGACGAACGGGTAGGTGCCGTGGTCCACGTCGAGCATCGCCCCCTGCGCCCCTTCACAGAGGAGCTTCGCCCCCTCGCGGAGGCGCCCGTCGAGGTACGCGCTCGTGTTCGTGACGAAGCGGGCGAGCTTCCGGCCGCACTCCACGTACGTCTCGATCGTCTCGTCCACGTCCGGGGCCGCAAGGCCGTAGAAATGCGACAGGACCGAGGCGTGGTGCGACAGGAGCGGCCGTGCCTGCCGCCGGAAATGGTCCGGGTCGACGAGGTCGGCGATCCTCACGCCAGTACGGTTCGCCTTCGACTCGTACGTGGGGCCGATCCCCCGCGAGGTGGTGCCGATGTTCGCGCCGGCGAGCGCCTTCTCCCGCGCGCCGTCGAGGAGGGCGTGCGTCGGGAGGATGACGTGGGCCCGGTCGGAGAGCTTCAGGTTCTCCTCCACCGTCACGCCGTTGGCGCGCAGCCCGTCGATCTCGGAGAGGAGGGCGCGCGGGTCGATGACGAGGCCGTTCCCGATGACGTTGACGACGCCCGGTCGGCAGATGCCGGACGGGACGAGGCGGAGGGCGAAGTGCTTGTCGCCAAATTTGACGGTGTGGCCGGCGTTGTGGCCCCCCTGGTAGCGGGCCACGAGATCGAAGTTCGGGGAGATCAGGTCGACGATCTTCCCCTTTCCTTCGTCTCCCCACTGGCCGCCGACGACGGCGACGGCGGAACCGCGGACGTGTTTCACCGGGCGAGTTTACCCCGCGCGATGCGAGAATCAGGCGGTTTGAGCGGGACGGTTTTCCTCACGGGCGGCTCACTGACGCTCGAGGACGTCGTGGCCGTGTCGCACCGCGGATTCCGCGTCGTGCTGGCGCGGGACGCCGTCGACCGGGTCGAGGCGGCGCGAGCCGTCATCGACCGTGCCGTGGCCGAGGACCGCGTCGTCTACGGGGTCACGACGGGCTTCGGGAAGTTCGCCGACGTCGTCATTCCGCACGAGCGGCTCGGCGAGCTGCAGCTCAACCTCCTCCGGAGTCACGCGGCGGGCGTCGGCGAGCCGCTCTCGGAAGAGGCCGTCCGGGCGCTGATCCTCCTCCGGGGGAACTGCCTCGCGAAGGGGTTCTCCGGAGTCCGCGCCTCGACGCTGGAGACGCTTTTGGCCCTCCTGAACGCCGGCATCCACCCCGTCGTTCCCTCGCAGGGATCCGTCGGGGCCTCGGGAGACCTCGCGCCGCTCGCCCACCTCGCCCTCGCGCTCGTCGGCGAGGGGGAGGCGTTCTACGCGGGGCGGCGCCGTCCGGCCGCGGAGGCCCTGCTCGCGGCGGGGATTCCTCCGGTCCGCCTCGAGGCCAAGGAGGGGCTCGCCCTCATCAACGGCACCCAGCTGATGACGGCAGTCGGCGCGCTCGCCCTGGCGCGGCTCCTCAGGCTCCTCGCCGCGGCGGATCTCGTCGCCGCGATGACGCTTGACGCCCTGAAGGGAACCGACGCGGCCTTCGACGCCCGGATTCACGCGGCGCGGCCTCACCCCGGACAATCGGCCTCCGCGGCGAACCTCAGGTTCCTCCTCGCGGGCTCGCAGATCCGGGAGAGCCACCGCGGCTGCCACGTTGTGCAGGACGCCTACGCCCTCCGCTGCGCGCCGCAGGTACACGGCGCGGTCCGGGACGCCGCGGGCCACGCCCGTCACGTCATCGAAATCGAGATGAACGCGGCCACCGACAACCCGATGGTCTTCGCGGGACCGGAGCCGGGGCGCGGCGAGCTCGTCTCGGGCGGGAACTTTCACGGCGCCCCCGTGGCGCTCGTGTTCGACCTCCTCACCGCCGCGTCGACCGACCTCGCGTCGATCTCGGAGCGGCGGACGGAGCGGCTGGTCAACCCGTCGCTCTCCGGGGACCTCCCGGCCTTTCTCGTGCGGGAGGGGGGCCTGAATTCGGGCCTGATGATGATCCACGTGACGGCCGCCGCGCTCGTCTCGGAGTGCAAGGCGAACTCGTTCCCCGCCTCGGTCGACTCGATCCCGACCTCCGCGGGGAAGGAGGACCACGTGTCGATGGGGCCGATCGCGGCGCGGAAGCTCGCCCGGAACGTGGAGATGCTCGAGGCGGTGCTCGCCATCGAGTTTCTGGCGGCCGCCCAGGCGCTCGACCTGCGCCGGCCCCTCCGGAGCTCGGAGGTCCTCGAGGAGGCGCACCGCCGCCTGCGCGAGAAGGTCCCGTTCTGGGACGCGGATCGTCCGGCGGCGCCGGCCATCGAGGGGGCGCGCGGCGTTCTCGCGGACGGCCTTCACGACCTCGTCGCGTCGCTCGCCTGACTCAGGCGAGCGCGGCGGCGAGGGCTTCCGGAAGCTCCGACGCGGGGAGAGGGCTCTCGGCTATCGCCCGCGCCGGCAGGCCCGCGAGCGGCGGCGGAAGAGCCGGGGGGCGCGCGCCGGGGCCGACCCGGTTGAGCAGAAGCGCCGGCGCGGCGCCGCGCCGGGAGAGCGCCTCCGCGGTCGCGGCGGCCGTCTCGAGAGCCGTCGCGTCGAGCGACGAGACGACGAGATGCCGGCCCGTGCCGAGGAGGGCCGAAATGTCGCGGCTCCTCTCCCGGAAGCCGTCGTAGAGGCCGTCGAAGGCCTTGAAGAAGTCGGCGAGGTCGGAGAGGAACCCGAAGCCGAGGACGTTGTCGGCGAGCTTCAGGACGGCGGCGGCGCCGCGCGAGGCGCCTGACAGGGCCCGCGAGAGAAGGGAGTCGCTGTGGAGGAACCAGCGGAGGGCGTCGTTCTCGAGAAGCTCCACCATCCGGTCGGGCGCCGAGAGAAAGTCGAGCCCGCGCGCCGCCGGCGGCGTGTCGAGGACGAGGAGGTCGATCCCCTCGTCCCGCGAGTGCTCGTGGAGGGCCTCGACGCCCATGTACTCGAGGACGCCCGGGAGGGAGCCGACGAAGCCGGCGTAGAGGCGGTTCCGACGGATCCGGTCGAGAATGCCGGGAGGCGCCACGCGGGAGAGAAGGCGCTCGAAGGTGGCCTTCGGGTCGATCTGAAGGGCGAGGAGCCGGGCGCCCTTCGGGAGGCCGCGCAGCGGGACGACCACCGGGTCGGCAGACGGCTCGTCGGCCCCGGGGAGGCCCAGCGTCTGCGCGAGTCGCCGCGCCGGGTCGACGGTCAGGACGAGGACCCGCCGCCCGCGCCGCGCCGCGGCGATGCCGAGGGCGGCGGCGACGGTGGTCTTGCCGACCCCTCCCGGGCCGGTGAGGACGACGAGCGGCGCCTCGTCGAGCCACGGCGCGAGGTCCAGCCCCTGATCGAAGACGTGGGACGAGGGCGGCACGGAGGAGGAGGAGACTCTTGCTTCCCGCGCAGGTCGGGAGGCGGAAGCGGCACGGCGGACGTCTCGACCGCGCGAGGCCGCAATCTCTTCGAAGGTGAAGAGAAGCCGTTCGAAGAACGCGACGGCCGAGCCCTGCGAGGGTCCCCCACGTCCTTTCGAAGAATGGTCCTCTTCGGGCGTCTCCCGACGAGCCGGCGCCGCCGACTGGCTTTCCCCTTCCGTGACGATCTCCGGCAGGCGGAGCACCGGCAGGTCGATCTCGGGGAGCGTCTCGGGCCGCCCGCTCCGGCCGATCCGGTTCACGACGACGAGGGCCGTCGAAAGGCCCGCGTCCGCGGCGGCAGCGGCCGAGAGCTCCTCGGCCTCCCGGGCGGCAAACTCCGCCGGCTCCGCGACGACGACGAGGGCGGCCGCGGCGGGGTCCGCGAGAAGCCGGTCGAGGTCCTCTGCGACGTGCCGGAGAGGCCCGGCGGGCGTGGTTCCGAGGATGGCCCGGGGCATCCGGACGAGCGACCGGGCGTGCCCCGTCGCCGGGGCGTCGAGAACGACGAGGTCGTACCGGGGTGAGCGCCGCGTCCCTTTCGTCCGCTTCAGGACGTCGCGGATCTTCCCCAGGAGGAGAAGCTCCGGGAGGCCGGGCGTGGCACGCGTGAAGTAGCGGAAGGTCGAGGAGGCGAGGATCCGGTCGGCGATGAACGGAAGCGGAGCCGCCGTGTGGACGAAATCGGCCAGTAGCTCGTCGAACCCCGACGTCAGGCCCCGAAGGGACGGCGCGAGCTCCGCCTCGACGTAGCCCGGGTCGTCGCGACCGAAGAGCGCCGCCGCGTCGCCACGGCCGTCCGACGAGACGAGAAGCACGCGGCGCCCCGACCGGGCCGCGGCGAACGCGAGGAGCGCGGCCACCGTCGTCTTCCCGACGCCCCCCTTGCCGGAGACGACGAGAAGGCGCCGGTCGAGGAGACCGGCCGGAAGGGGATCGGCGTCGCGCACTCTGTCAGGCCAGCAGGTGAAGGTGGCCGGAGGACTTCAGGTGCCTGACCCACTTCGGATGGAAGGGGAGGACGATCGGCAGGAGGTCGAGGGCGTTGCGCAGGTCGCCGTCGAGGAGGCGGATGCGCCCCCGCGCTACGGCCAGCGGGATGTTCTCCTTCCCCTGGAAGTAACGGTTCGCCACCTCGGTCGACATCTCCAGAGTCACCTTCGGCTCCCAGGGCTTCCGGCCGTCCCCCCACTGCCAGACGAGATGTTCGCCTTTCCGGGCCCTCTTTTCGTCCGCGTCCCGCACGTTCAGGACGAGGCCGACGTCGGGGAAGACGAAGCGCTGGGGGACATGCTTCTCCCGGAGACGAGGGCCGGTCTCCCGGTCCCGGGAGAGGAGCGAGAAGAGTTCGTCGAAGACCCTCCGGAACTCCTCGGGACTCGTGAATGGAGCCATAATCCGACTCTAGCAGCCGACGCCAAGGAGGCGAAGATGGTGGAGCCCCTTTTCTCGCAGCTCCGGTCCCGCGGCGAGGAGTTCCTGACCGAGGTTTCGAACAAGCTGATGGCGAACCCGGCCTTCATCGAGGTCCTGAAGAAGGGCGTGGCGGCGAAGGAAGAAGTCGACAAGCACGTCGCCGACGCGCTGAAGACGATGAACGTGGCGACGCGGCGGGAGGTCGGCCGGCTCGAGCACCGGATCGCCGCTCTCGAGGCCGAGCTCGCCGAGCTGAAGGCCAAGGCGGCCCCGAAGCCCGCCCGGAAGAAGAAGTAGACCGATGGCGGACACCGGCGAGGTCCGGGGCGCGAAGGGTCGTCGCCGGGCCGGCGGGCGGGTGGTGGATTTCACGGCGCCCCCGCGCCGGCCGAAGGTCGTCGTCACGGGGGGAGCGGGGCCTCTGGGCGCCCGCTTCGTCCGCGCCCTCGGAGCCCGCGAGACCCACGACCTCGTGGTGTTCGACCTCGTGCCGCCGCCGGAGGCGCCGCCCGAGGTCCGCCACCGGTTTCTGGACCTGAACCTCCCGCACGCCGACGGCACCGTCTACAAGCTCCTCGAGGAGGAGCGCCCCGACGTGATCGTCCACCTCGCGCAGATCCGGAGCCCGTCCCGCAACGTGACCTACGTGCACGAGCTCAACGCGATCGGGTCGCTCCACGTCCTGTCCGCGGCGGGCGAGGCGAAGGTGCCACGCGTCATCGTCGGGTCCACGACGCTCGTCTACGGCGCGCGAGGAGACAACCCGAACTTCCTCACCGAGGAGCATCCGCTCCGTCCGGACCCGCAGGACCAGTTCGTCCGCGACTTCGTCGAGGCGGAGGGCCACGCGCGGACGCACGCCCGGCGGCACCCCGAGGCGAAGGTGACCGTTCTCCGGTTCGCGCCGTTCATGTCCGCGGACGTGCGGGACTACCGGGGCCGGACGCTCGCCGCGCCCTTCGCCGTGACGTTGATGGGGTACGACCCCCTGATCCAGGCCCTCCACACCGACGACGCCGTTCAGGCCATTCTGCTGGCCCTCGATAGCCCCGCGGCGACCGGCGTCTTCAACATCACGCCCGAGGGAGTCCTTCCGATCTCCTCGGCGCGGCTCCTGTTCGGCTCGCTGCCGATCCCCGTGCCCCACGGGCTGGCGTACGTCCTGTACGAGGCGGCCTGGGAGCTCGGCGTCGGGCTGATGCCGGGCATCCACGCCCACTATCTTCGCTACCTCTGCGTTGCGGACAACCGGAAGGCGAGGCGCGTCCTCGGCTTCGCGCCGCGCCGGACGACGCTCGACGTCATTTTGGAGGCGGCCCGGGCCCGCCGGGGCGGATCAGGGCTGCTCGACTTCGACAAGCTCGACGAGATCGCCCGCGTGGCCGACTTCCACTACGAGTTCCGGGTGAAGCCGCCCGGGCGGACGGCGTCGCCGGAGTCGGCGCCCGCTCCCGCGCCGGTGCGCCCGACCCGGCGCCCCCGACGGGCGGCGGCCGACGAGCATCTGTCCGAGGTGGCCTCGTGACCGGGACGACGAAGCGCCGCACCGCCGCGGGGACGGCCGCCGTCGACCCGGACGACCTGTTCGCCGGCTCGAAGCTGCTGAGCGTCAACCTCGAGGAGACTCCACCGGAGGCCCCACCTCGCACGTCCGGGACGCCGGTCCGGCGGCCGGCGGCCGTATTGCGGCGCCCCTCCGAGCATCTGACGGCTCGTCCGCGCGCCGCGGCGGGCGGGGCGCGCCCTGAGGTTTCGTTCGCTCCGAGCCTCGTGCCGAAGCTGCCGGACGGGCTTCTGCCGGCGCTCCTCGGCGAGGCCGCCCGGCTGATGGAGGAGAACGCGCAGATCGGGTCCCCACGCGGGCTCGTCGACTTCTGGAACCTGTTCCAGCACCGGTCCCGGACGCTGGATCTCGACGACTTCGGCTTCGACGAGCCGGCCGCGAGGACCTGGCGGCCGCTGCTCGAGTTTCTGTACCGCGTCTGGTGGCGCGTCACGGCGTCGGGACTCGAAAACGTTCCGGGCACGGGCCGGGCGCTGCTCGTCGCGAACCACTCGGGTGTTCTCCCGTGGGACGGCGGAATGATCAAGACGGGCCTTCGCCTCGAGCACCCGAGCCGGCGCGAAGCGCGGATGCTGATCCTCGACATGTTCACGACGCTCCCGTTCCTCCAGCCCTGGCTCCGGGAGATGGGCGAAGTGCGCGCCTGCCCCGAGAACGGGGAGCGGCTCCTTTCCCGCGACGAGCTCGTCTGCGTGTTCCCCGAGGGAGTCAAGGGCGTCGGCAAGCTCTTCCGCGACCGCTACCGCCTCGCCCGGTTCGGCCGCGGCGGCTTCGTCCGCCTCGCGCTCCGGACGGGCGCGCCGATCATCCCGGTCGCCGTCGTCGGCGCCGAGGAGATTTACCCGAACCTCGTCCGTCTCGACTTCCTCGGCCGGCCCGTCGGTCTTCCGTACTTCCCCGTGACGCCGTTCTTCCCGGCTCTGGGGCTGCTCGGAACGGTTCCGCTCCCGACGAAATGGTGGATCGACTTCGGCCGGCCGATCGATTTCGATCGCCGGCCGGACATCGCGGAGCGGCCGATGATCGTGAACGAGCTGGCCGACAAGGTCCGGACGACGCTGCAGACGATGATCGACTCCCGCCTCGCGCGGCGCGGAGACCTCTTCACGGGCGAGTGACGGGGCCGCGCCGGACCGCCCTTCTGGTCGGGGCGACCGGGCTGGTGGGGGGGCATTGCCTCCGGCAGCTGCTCGCGGACGACGCGTGGAGCCAGGTCGTCGTCCTCGCTAGACGGCGGCTCGCGGCCTCGCACCCGAAGCTCGTCGCACGCCTCGTCGACTTCGACCGCCTGGGCCAGCTCTCCGGCTTCCCGCGCGTCACGGACGTCTTCTGCGCGCTCGGAACGACGATCGCGAAGGCGGGCTCGCAGCCGGAGTTCCACAAAGTGGACTTCACGTACGTCGTGGAGACGGCGCGCCTCGCCGCCGTGAGCGGGGCGCGGCAGTTCCTCCTCGTGAGCGCGCTGGGGGCCGATCGGTCCTCGAACATCTTCTACAGCCGGGTGAAGGGCGAGACCGAGGAGGCCGTCAGGAAGCTGCCGCTCGCGGGAATCCAGATCTTCCGGCCGTCGATCCTCGCGGGGGAGCGGTCGGAGTCCCGCCCCTTTGAGCGGGTGGGGCTCGCGGCGTTCTCGGCGGTCTCGTTCGCGATGGTCGGCCCCCTCCGGCGCTACCGACCCGTGGCGGCCGACGACGTCGCCCGCGCGATGCTCGATGTGGCGCGCCGGGAGATCCCGGGCGTCAACGTCTACGACTCCGACCGGATCGAGGAGATTGCCCGGACGGGCGCCGTCCCGTAGCCCCGGGACCGGTCAGCGGCGGGCGGCCGCTTCCATGAACGCGAGGTCCTGCTCGAGGGTCTCCAGCTCGGCCCGCAACCGGACGGGAGCCGAGCCTTCGATGCGATCGGCCTGGAGGTTGAGGCGTGAGCCGTCGACCGCCGAGGCCGGACGGAGCTTCAGGCCGTGTCGGGCAAAGAGCCGCCGGAGTCGGGGATAGTCGGCCTCGATCGTCTGCATCGTCGTCCGGTAGGCGTACTCGGCGATCCGGATCCGGCCGGAGGTGCGCATGATGTTCCGCATGAAGCGGGGCAGGTCCTCCGGCCGGGGCTCGAAGAGGAGGATGTCGGCGTCCGGGTCCTCGCGCCGGTAGCGCGACATCCCGTAGTTCATCCGCGAGTGAAGCGTGACGCGGAAGACCTGGTCGAGAATCGTCGCCAGGCCGCCCTGCTTCAGGTCCTTCTGGCCGTTCGCGCTGACCGCCTGGCCGTGATGGGGGAAGCGGAGCGGGACGATCGGGTTCACGCAGATCGCGAGCCCGCAGCGTTCGCGGAACGCGAGCGAGAGGTGAGCGGTCTTCCGGACGCCGCCGTCGATGTAGTCGACGCCGTCGATTCGCACGGGCTTGTAGAGCCCCGGAAGCGCGCAGGACGCGGCGACCGCCTTCGAGATCGGAACGGCGTCGAGGCCGGGCGCGCCGAACGTGGCCGCCTCGCCCGTGTCGAGGTCGACGGCGACGATCCGGAGGGTCTTCTTCAGCCTCCGGAAATCGTTCGTCCGGCCCGGATGGTCCAGCCACTGTGCGAGCCATGACTCCAGTCCGTCGTTCCTGAAGACGCCGGAGGGAAGGAGAGCCCCGAGCGACGAGACGAGATCGGTGAGCGTCGTCTCGTGGCTGTTCTTGTAGTAGTCCCAGGCCGCATCGAGGATCGTGGCGGGCGCCTTCACGAGCCGGAGCGCGATCTCCTCGATGTTGAGCCGGAAGAGAGAAAGGTCGTCGATATCGGTCCGGGATGTCGCGGACCGGGTGACGTTCCGGTAGAGGACGCCGGGCGCGATGCCGTTGGCGAGAAGGGCGCTGATGTAGGCGCCTGCCGAGACGCCGATGAAGACGTCGAAGTCGGTCAGGGAGGAGTTCTCGAGGCGTTCCTCGAGGGCGGCGAGGACGCCGATCTCGTAAATCGCGCCCGTCACGCCGCCGCCGGCGCAGGCGAGGGCCAGACGGCCGCGGACGGGAGGGGCGAAAGGTCGAGTCATCGGGTCCTTCGGCTGGAGACCCGGTACAAGCTTCAAGGGGCGTCGTGCTCGACGGTTCGCCACGGGATAAAAAAAGGGCGCTGCTTTTTTTCGAAGTCAGCGCCCGTGAGTGTAGCCGATTCCGGCCGCTCCGGTCAGGCGGCGCGGCGCGTCCGTTTCGGGCCGCCGCGGCGAGCGGCGCGGAGGCCGTCGATCTTCCGGCCGAGGTGGTCGACCTTGGCCGTCAGGTCCTTGAGTTCGCGGCGCGTCGGCACGTTGAAGCGGTGGAGCGTGTTCGCGATGAGGACCTCGACGGTGCCGTTGACCTTCTTCGTGAGGTCCTCCGCGAAGCGGGTCGCGTCCCGGCGGGCCTTGTTCACGTCGACGTTCAGCCTGTTGGCGGCCGTGCGGACCTGCTTCTCGACCTTGGTGGCCATCGACTTCGCGTCGGCCGAGAGGACCTCGACCTTCTCCGTGGCGCTCTTGAGGGCGTCGTCGAGCGACGTGGCGACGATCTCGGGGAGGGCGACGTTCTTGAGCGCGGGCTTCTTGACGTTCTTCATGCGGTTCTCCTTCGTGACTTCCCGGCGGACGCTTCGCGTCCCGATCTCCGGTGGTGAGTCGTGGTGTCGGCCTCCGCCGGATGGCGGCGACGTGCCTGCTCGGCGATGGCCTCGAGCTGGGCGAGGCGGAGCTTCAGCTCGGCGATCTCCCGCGTGAGGCTGGCTTCGTCCCAGCTCAGGCGGCCCTTCTCGACGAGGCCCCCGACGAGGCGCTCCATGTCGCGACGGGCTTCGTCGATGCGGCGGGCGATCGGGGAGAACGTCTCGGCGAGCCGGTCCGGTTGGGCGGCGCGGCGGACCGTCTCGGCCACGCGGGTCCCGCCGACCCTCTCCACGACCTCGGCCACGGTCTCGGCGGCGTCGCTCCCCGCCCGGAGGATCCGGGTGAGGGTGTCCGTGGAGGCCGTGACGGGCGATTTCCCCGACGCCAGGGCCCTCGAAAGGATCTTCGCGGTGATGTCCGCGCCGCTGTCGGCGTCGATGACCTCCACGCGCGACCCTTCCGCCACGCTTCGCGCCAGATCGTGGATCGTGACGAAGCGCCGTTCGGCCGCCTCGTAGAGCTTTCGGTTTCGGTAGCGGACGATGCGGCGGATGTCTGTGCTCATCGCGAGCCAATATAACGCATTGCGTAAAAAAGTCAAGGGTTCTCTTCGCGTCGCGTCAGGAAGGGTTTCCCGCGTCTAACATCAGGGGGGAGAAAACAATGAGCCCCCTCGCCCCTCCCGCCAGTTCCTACGCTCCTCCCCCTCTCCCGAAGGGGACCGACCGGATCTGCCGTTCGTGGCTGACCGAGGCTCCCTACCGGATGCTCCTCAACAACCTCGACCCGGACGTCGCCGAGCGCCGGGAGGACCTGGTCGTCTACGGCGGCTCGGGGAAGGCGGCCCGCAACCCGGAGTGCCTCGAGGCGATCCTTCGGGAGCTCCGCGAGCTCGGGGACGACGAGACGCTCCTCGTTCAGTCCGGAAAGCCGGTCGGAGTCCTCCGGACCCATCCGGACGCCCCGCGCGTCCTGATCGCGAACGCGAACCTCGTGCCGAACTGGGGAACCTGGGACGAGTTCCGAAGGCTGGAAGCCCTCGGTCTGACGATGTACGGCCAGATGACGGCCGGATCGTGGATCTACATCGGAACGCAGGGAATCCTCCAGGGAACCTTCGAGACCTTCGCCGCAGCCGCGCGGCGCGACCTCGCCGCAGGCGACGGCTCCCTGAAGGGGCGGCTCGCCGTGACGGCGGGCCTCGGCGGCATGGGCGGCGCCCAGCCGCTGGCCGTGACGATGAACGGAGGCACGGCCCTCGTGGCCGAGGTCGACCCGTCCCGGATCGCGAAGCGGCTGGCGACGCGATACCTCGACGAACGGATCGACGGACTCGACGCGGCCATCGACCGGGCGCTCGCGGCGCGGGGCCGGGGCGAGGCGGTGTCGATCGGCGTCCTCGCGAACGCGGTCGACCTGCTGACGCGGCTCATCCGGCGCGGCGTCGTTCCGGACCTTCTGACCGACCAGACCTCGGCCCACGACGAGCTCAACGGGTACGTCCCTCACGGCATCTCCTTCGAGGAGGCGCTCCGGCTCCGCGCGGCCGACCCCGAGGAATACCGGCGTCGCGCCGTCCGCTCCATGGGAGCACACGTTGCGGCGATGCTCGAGCTGAAGGGCCGGGGGGCCGTCACCTTCGACTACGGCAACAACCTCCGGGCGCAGGCGGTCAAGGCCGGCGAGGCCCGCGCCTTCGAGATCGAGGGGTTCGTCCCGCGCTACATCCGGCCTCTCTTCTGCGAGGGGAGAGGTCCCTTCCGCTGGGCCGCGCTGTCGGGCGACCCCGCCGACATCGAAGCGACCGACCGGGCCGTCCTCGCGCTCTTCCCGGAGAACGAGGCGCTGGCCCGCTGGATCCGGCTTGCCCGGGAGCGCGTCGCCTACCAGGGGCTCCCGGCGAGGATCTGCTGGCTCGGGTACGGCGAGCGCGAGAAGGCGGGCCTCGCGTTCAACGAGCTGGTCCGGTCCGGTCGGGTGAAGGCGCCGATCGTGATCGGGCGCGACCACCTCGACGCGGGATCCGTCGCGTCGCCGAATCGCGAGACGGAGGCGATGCGGGACGGAAGCGATGCGATCGCCGACTGGCCGCTCCTGAACGCTCTCGTGAACACGGCAGCGGGGGCGACCTGGGTCTCGATTCACCACGGCGGAGGCGTCGGAATCGGCTATTCGATCCACGCGGGGATGGTCGTCGTGGCCGACGGCACCGACGCGGCGGCGCGGCGGCTCGCGCGCGTCCTGACGACGGACCCCGGGACGGGGGTCCTCCGGCACGCGGACGCAGGCTATCCGGAGGCGATCGCGTGCGCCCGGCGGAGCGGTCTCGTCGTTCCGATGAGCCGTTGACCGCCCCGGGAGAGGGGCGCTCCCGCCTCGCCTGGCTCGCAGGGGCTGCCGCTCTGGCCGTTCTGGCGGCGGGCGCGGCCCGCCTCCTGCCCGTTTCCGACGCGACGCTTCGGAGCCGCGAGGACCGCTTCGCGGCCGAGGCGGGGCGGGCGCTCGACGGCGACGCGGCCCGGATGATCGACACGGCCGCACGGATCCAGCGGTCGAGCGAGTTCCGTGGCGTCGTGGACGGCGGCGGCGCCGAGGTCCGGCCGGCGCGTCTCTTTTCGATCCTCGCGGCCGCGCTTCCCGGCGATCCGGGCTGGGGAATCGTCTTCCTCGACGGCACGGGCCGGGCGGTCGCCTGGTCCGGGGAGCCGACGGAGATCGAGGAGGACCTGGGGCGCGTGGAGGAGGGAATCGCTGTCGCCTTCCACACGGCCCGATTCACCGTCGCCTGGAGCTCTCCACGCGTCGTGGCCGGTGAGCGACGGGGAATCCTCGTGGTCTCCCGGCGCTATCCGACGGGAATCCTCCGCCCGGACCTGATCGAGTTCTTCGGCCTTCCGGGCGGGCCGACGCGGCTTCGTCTCCGGGCGCTCGCTTCGCGGAGGCCGGGCCGCTTCGTCCGGCTGGCCTTCGAGCCGGCGCCGCCCGGCGTGGCACGCGAGGACGCCGCGCGGGCGCGGGCCCTGGTGCCGGCGCTCGTCGCGGCCGCGATCGTCGCCCTCCTCGGAATCGTCTCGTCCCGAACGGCGCCGGGGCTTCTCGCGGCCCGTCTCCTTCTCCTGCTTTGCGCTCCGCGGGCCGAGTCGGGGTTGTGGGGGCGGATCGAGGGGGGCGGGCCGGCCGAGCTCGGACTCCTCGCCACGCCGGCCGACGTCTTCCTGACCGGGCTTCTCGCGCTGGCGCTTCTCCGGCTCGCGTGGCCCGGCATGCGCCGAGCCGGCTCGCGCGAGATCTCCGCGCCCTTTCGTCTCCTGCTGGGGCTTCCCCTGGCCGCCCTCCCGTATCTGCTGGGTCGTGTCGTGGGAGAGAACCTGCCGAGTCTCTTTTCCTCCATGGACCTCGTGCCGGAAGGGCTCGCGGCCTACCTCGTCCAGGCCGGAGGCGTTTCGCTCGTCGCCAGCGCGGCGGGCGCGACGGCTCTTCTCTGGGCTCCGCTCGCGTCTCGCCTGCGCTCCGGAATCCTCGTCGTTCTCGGGTCCGGGTGCCTCCTTTCGGCCGGAAGCGTCGAAGGCTCTCCCGCCGGGGCCGCGCTGAGCGGCCTCGGAGCCATCGCCCTCGCGCTCGCCCTGGCCCGCCGCGCCGGGTCCGAGGCCGAGCGCGATCTTCTCGGGCGGGCGGCCACCGCCGTCTTTCTGGTCGCCGCCTCGTGCGCGTCGGCCGGCGTCGGCCTCGCCCATGGAAAGACGCGTCGGATCGACGCCGCGCTCGAGGCGGCGGATGCGGCCGTCCCGTCTCCCGAGGGTCCGTCCGCGATCGGGGAATGGGAGGCGCGGGTCGGCGCACCGGCGCTCGGTCCGTGGCTCCCGGCGGGCGACAGGACGCTTGTCTCCGACATCGCCCGCGCCCTCTGGATCCGGGGCGCGGCGAACGGATTCCCCGGAGCGGGGGACCTTCTCAGGATCCGGGACGCCGGCGGAAAGGTCGTGTCGGCGTTCGGCCTGACGCGTCCGGGCGCGGAGGCCCGCGGCGTCCTCTCGCAGGCGGAGATTCCGGCGCCCTTCTCGGCGGAGTGGGTCCGGGTCGCCTGGCTCCGGGAATCGGACCGCGACCCGCTCCTCGCCGACGTCGCGGCGGACGTGCTTCCGGCCCCGGTTCTGGTCGAGCGGCTCGACTACGACGCCGCCGGGCGGCCGAGCGGGCCGCTCCGGGCCGATCCGATCGAGTTGCCGGCGCGGTTCCGCGACGAGGCCCGCGTCCGGGGCGTTTCGTCGGGACAGGTCCTCGCGGCCGAAGGGCTCCGCCGCCTCCGGGTCCGCGACCGGTCGCCGGGATACGTGGCGTACGTCGCCCCGGGAGAATCGCCGGCTCTCTCCCTCGGTGCCGCCGTGGCCGCCGCCGAGTCGGCCCTTCCGCTCGTCTTCCTCGTCCTTCTCGCCGGAGTGCGGCCGATGCGCGGGGGGACGCGGCGGGCCGTGCCGCTCCTCCGGACCTATAGGGCGCGACTCGTCGCGCTCGTCGTTCTCTTCGGCGCGCTTCCCCTGACCGGGAGCGTCGTGGTGGTCCGCCTTGCGCTCGAGCGTCACTCGGCCCGCGAGACGGAACGCCGCGCGCGGAACCTCCTGGCCGAGGGGCGCCGCGCCCTGGAGACCCGGAGCGGAGGCGTCGCCGGACCTGAGGAGCTGAACCGCGCTGCCGGGGTGATCGGCAGCGACCTCTTCCTCTATCGCGACGGTGCCCGGGCCTTCGCCTCGCGCGCGATCCCGGTGACGGCGGAGATCGCCCAGGGACGTCTCGCCGCGCCCGTGGCCGAGGCCCTGGCCGAGGGGCGCCGAGACGCGTCGTCGCCCGCTCTCCGCCGGACCCGCTCCGGGCCGCGCCTCGTCGAGGCCGCGGAAGCTGTCGAAGGCGAGGAGCGGGACGCGCTGGCCGTCGTCGTGGCGGAGGACGAAGCGGCGCGGGGCGCTCTCGACGGCATCGTGCTCCTGGCGGTGGCCGTTGCACTCGGCGCCTTCGGGCTCGGCGGGCGGGCGGCCCTCGCTCTCGGGAAGCCGGTCGAAGACCTGATCGGCGCGGCCGAGCTGATCGGGTCGGGCGCGGAGCCGCCGCCGCTCGAGCCGCCACGGAACGTCGACCTGCGGCGTCTCGTCGAGGCCTTCACGGCGATGGGAGAGCGGGTCCGCGAACGGACGGCGTCGCTGGCGAGGGAACGCGAGACGGCCGTCGGGCTCCTCGCGAACCTGACGGCGGCCGTGGTCCTCTTCCGGCGGGAAGACGGCGCCGTGATCCTTTCGAATCCTGCGGCCGACGTGCTGATTCCGGGGGGGACGCTTCCCGAGAAGCTCTCCGACCCGTCGTGGGCGCCCGTCCGGGAGGTGGTGGAGGAATCGGCGGAGCGGAGCCGGCCCGTCGAGCGGCGCGTTGCCGTGGCCGCGGGCGGACGAAGCCGCGTCTTCCGCGTGGTCGTGATGGAGCTGTCGGCGGACGCCACCGGAGCGCGGGCGCTCCTGCTCCTGGAGGACCTGACGGAGTTCGTCCGCGCGGACCGTCTCGGCGCCTGGGTGGAGGCGGCCCGGGCCGTGGCGCACGACGTGAAGAACCCGCTGACGCCGATCCGGCTCGCCGCGGAGCGTCTCCTGAGGCTCGCGGCGAAGCCCGGGGGGGTCCCCCCCGCGGCCGTGGCCGAGAGCGGGTCGAACATCCTCCGCCAGGTCGGCATCCTGACGGAGCGGATCGGCCGGCTGGCGCGCTTCTCGGATCCGGCCACCCAGGAGCCGCGCCCTCTCGATGCGGCTGCGGTGAGAGGACTGCTGTCGGCGCTCGCGTCGGATTACGCGGCCGTCGAGAACGTCCGCATCGGCGTCGAGGCGGCGGCGGAGCTGCCGTCCGTGGCCGCCGACCCGGTGCTCGTCCGGGACGCGCTGACGAACCTCGCGGTGAACGCGCTCGAAGCGATCGGGGCCCGCACGGGAACGATCCGCCTCACCGTTGAGCCCTGTTTCCTTCCGGGCGGCCGCCGGGGAGTCCGCTTCACCTGTGCCGACGACGGCCCGGGCGTCCCGGCCGAAATGCTCGATCGGCTCTTCGAGCCGGCCTTCTCGACGAAGTCCCGCGGCTCGGGAATGGGGCTGGCGAGCGTTCGCCGCGCCATCGAGCGGCACGGCGGCACCGTATTCGCCGAGCCCGTGCCCGGAGGCGGACTCGCGATCGGCTTCGTCCTGCCGGCGCTCTAGAGTCTTCGAATCCTCACGGATAGACGAACGTGGTCGGGTCGTAGATCAGCTCGCGACCGCCCGGCGGGTTGTGGTAGAGGTTGGCCTGCCCGCCGACGAGATCCTCCACCAGGACGAAGAACTCCACGTCCGTGAACGTCGGGATGGCGATCCAGGCCCGGCCGTTGTCCGTCGCCGTGTTGATCCGGACCAGGTACTCGTACGTGGTGCCGTCCGACAGCCAGAAAGCGCCTGTCGCTCCCGTCAGCGTCGTCTTGAAGAGCTGGGAGATCGCGCCGCCCGCGTACTGGTTCTTCCAGTAGCTCGTGATCCGGTACCGGCCGCCGACCAGGCACATCGTGGTGGCATTCTCGGTGCAGGTTTCAACCGCGAGCGCAGAACATCCATAGCCATCGCAGGTCACCTGCTTCGGGAAGACGATCCAGTCGGCGGCGGACATCATGGGGCCCATCTGTTGCCTCATGTAGAGCAGCATGTAGTACGTGCCGGCCGGCATGGTGCTGCCATACATGTTGATGGTGCCGGAATCGACCGGGTACTGAGCGCCGGGTGCCATCGGATTGAAGGTCATGGCGTCCGAGAAATTCTGGTAGGAGAACGGCTGCCCCCAGACAGGCATCGTCGGAGTCAGGACGAGCCTGAGGTCCATCATCCCGGACATCATGGTCTGTCTGCTCATGATGTCGCCGACGTGGAAGGATCCGGTGGTCCCCATCCACTGGGTCGACGCCGAGCCCGACAGGCACATCATGCACTGTGGGTTGTAGAGCGACCCGTAAGGCGGGTTCATCATCTCGGACCCGCTCCCGCCACCATACTGGGCCAGGGCGGGAAGCCCGATGAGGCTCCCGACGAGGGCGGCTGTGCTGACGAGAGTCCTGAGAGACGTCATGGGAACCTCCGTATTTCGGCTTTCCGGTCCCGGGGCGCCATTCCGGCGCACCGTTCATTACTATATGGTTACTTGAGATGTCGAATCGACGCCGCTGAGACACCGTCGCATGAGAAGTGCCATGTCGGCCGGGGAACTCACGGGTTCATACGTCGCGTGACGGACGGCCCCGTCGCACCTGCCGGCGCTATGATCTTCGCGTGACGTCCCCGTCGCGACGGCCCGGGGCGGCAGTGGGAGCCGCGGTTTGTCTTCTTCTCGTCGCCGCGATCGCGGCGACGGCGTGCCGGCGCGGGAAGGAGAGCGGGGCCTCGTCTTCCCCCGAGAGCCGGACGGCCGACGCCCTGTTCCTGGCGTCCGCCCCGGTCTGGATCCCCGAGGAGAACGAGCCGGATCTCGCCGCCATGGGGATCCGAAGGCTCTACGTTGCCGCGGCGTCGCTCCGGAAGGACGGCAAGATCGTGCCGCTCCCGCCGCCGCCCACGAAGCTCACCTTGCCGGTCGTTCTGGCCGTGATGGGAGAGCCGTCGGCGGCGAACATCCTCGCGTCCGGAGGAGGCGAGACGCTCGGGACCTTCTGGGCACAGGCGCTCGGCCCCATCGTCGCGGACGCGAAGGGGTGGGCGGACGTCGCGGGTGTCCTTCTCCACCTCGACCCGGCGCCGGAGAACGCTGCAACGCTCGCCGATGCGGCCCGCGCCCTCCGGGCGGGGCTCGGCGGCCTGCCCGTCTCCGTGACCGTCCGGGGAACGGAGCCTCCGTCGTCCTGGAAGCCTCTCGCGGGGGCCGTCGAGGAGGTGCTCCTCTTCTCGTTCGGCCGGCGCCCGGAGCTTGGTGACCGTCTCGTCCCGGAGATCACGGACGAGACGGCGAAGGAAATGCCGGTTCCCTTCCGGATTCTCCTCGCGCCCGGCGGTTTCGGCCGCGGCGGCGACGGAAAGTCCTTCACCGGGCGGTGGATCCCGGACGGCGAGATCGACGTCCTCTCGGAAGACCGCTCGCTGGATTTCAGCTTCGGACAGGTCTTGTCCGAGGAGGCGGGGAGCCTGTACACGTTCCGGGTCCGGCCCGGCGTCCGGCTCTCCGAGTCGCGCCTCGCGGCCGACGGCGGCGCGGCACGGTTCCAGATCCTGCCCTTCTCGGAAGCGGTCCGGCTCCTGGGACTGGCGTCGCGCTGGGGGGCCCCGAAGCTCCTCGGCCGCGTCTTCCTCCTGGAAGGAGTCCCGCGCGATCCGCATCTCGTCGGTTGGGCGGCCACGCGCGATCTCCTCGAGGGCAAGCCGCTCGAGCTGAAGCTGCATCTCGAGTCGATGGCCGGAAGCTCCGGCGCCGGGTGGACGGAGTTCTCGGTCCGCGTCACGAACCTCTCGCCGACGCCGTCCGACCTTTCCCGGTTCAACAACTGGATTCAGGCCCGGGTCGAGGGAGGCGTCTTCTCGTCGGTGAAGATCGGGGATCTGGACCGCTTCGAGCTTCTCTCCTCGGAGGTCGAAGGCTACCGGCCGGTCCCGCTCGGGCGGGCCGTGGTGGCGCGCCTCTTCGAGAACCTCTTCGCCCCGGGAGAGACGAAGGAGACCGACGCGATCCGCGTCAGCGGGGCGAGGCCGAAAGTCTTCCTGAGCTGGCACCTGACGGGGCCGGACGGGAAGATCGCCGACGGCCCCGAGACGGAAGCGTCCCTTGGGTCCCCGGTGCCGAAGGCCGGACGGCGCTGACTCCTCAGGCGTCGGCCAGGAGGCCGCGTTCCCGGATCGCCTGCTCGGCGAGCTTCACCGCCATGATGGCTCCCGCGCGCCGGAGGTGATCCGCCGCCAGGCCGACCCGGACCGCCCCTTCCGAGCAGGCGACCTGAAGGAGAAGCGTCTCGTCCCGTCCCGCGGCCTCCACCGGTCCTGAGAGGTTCTCCGCATCCGTCTCCTCGAACCCGTCGGTCTTCCGGAAGGCCTCCCGAATTGCCTCTTCCGTGGGCGCGGCGCCCGCCGTGCGAAGCTCGATGCGAAGAAGATGGCCGTGGAAGACGCCCGTCCGCGCCGAGAGGAGGCCCAGCGGAAGCGGGCGGCCCGCCAGGCGAACGACGTCCTCCGCCACGCGCGCCTCGTACTCCCAGCTGTCGTCGGGGAAGTGCGCGTTGAAGGCGAGCTGCGTCCCGAGGATCTCCTTCGGCAGGCTCTCGAAGCGAGCCAGGGCGATCGCCTGACGGAAGAGCTCGTCGAGTGCGGCGGAGCCGAGCTCGCTGGCCGGCCGGTCGATCGCCGCGGTCATGCCGGTGACGGGTGTGACCGACTCCACGACCGCGAGGGCTTCGGCGAGGACGAGCGCCACCGGATCGAACGTGATAAGGAGGTTTCCGTCCGGCAGGGGAGGACCGCCCGGCCCGTCGACCGGCCGCGCGAAGACGCCGCCCGACCGGACGCCCGAGAGATCGATCGCCAGGCACCCGTCATCGACCCGGGCCGCGAGGAACCGGGCGGTCCCCGCCGGGTTTCCGCACAGGAAGGCCACCTCAGCCGCCTCGAGCCCGTCCGGAGTCAGCGGCGCCACGAACGCCGCTCCGTCGTCGTCTCCCGTGACGAGTCGTTCCTCGCCCGCGGTGTGAAAGAGAAGAGTCTTCGAG
The DNA here is from genome assembly GCA_963801475.1 of uncultured Acidobacteriota bacterium. Classification (GTDB taxonomy): domain Bacteria; phylum Acidobacteriota; class Thermoanaerobaculia; order UBA5066; family UBA5066; genus DAOMFB01. Next base: position 1,414,104 of record CAWDEX010000001.1, read on the forward strand.
GAAGGAAAGCCGCGCTCGGACAGCACCGCCCGGACGTCCCGACCGAGCAGCGTCGTCGGATCGGCGATGGCGACGACGAGCCCGTGGGGCGAGGATCGCCGGGTCGGAGGCGGACGCCGTCCGGCTCGGCTCACGCCGGCGGCCGCGGGGTCGGCACCGCCGGGGTCTCCCCGGCGGGACGGGGACGGGCGGACGGCCGGAGCGAAATCAGCTTCGTCAGCGGGGCCGAGACGGCATAACCGACGAGGAGCGCGCCGAAGGTCCAGTGGGGCTGCCAGAGGCCGGCCGCCAGGACGAGCCCCACGAGCGGAACGAGGATCGCCGAGCGGCGGGACCGGAGGTCGACGTCCTTGAACGAGCGGTAGCGGAACGTCGAGACCATCAGGAACGACAGGAGAATCGTGACGCCGACGAAGGCGGCCTTCACTTCCTCGGAGGGATGCTCCGCGAAGATCCAGATCAGCCCCGCGAGGGTCCCGGCCGCGGCCGGGATCGGCAGTCCCACGAAAAAGCGCTTGTCGACGACGTGCGCCTGGACGTTGAAGCGCGCGAGGCGGCAGGCGCCGCAGACGAGGAAGAGAAACGACGCGGCCAGTCCGAGGCGGTCGAACCCGGAGAGGCCCCAGCGGTAGACGAGGAAGGACGGCGCGACGCCGAAGGAGACGACGTCGGCGAGGGAATCGAGCTGCTCGCCGAAGGCCGACGTCGTGCGGGTCATCCGCGCCACCCGTCCGTCGATCCCGTCGAGAAAGCCGGCGACGAAGACGAGAGCGGCGGCGGTGGCGAAGTTCCCCTTGATCGCGAAGTCGAGGCAGAGGTAGCCGCAGAAGATGTTGCCGACGGTGAAGAAGGCGGGGAGAAGGTAGATCCCTCTCCGCACGCCGCGATAGGTCTTTCCGGGAAGATTTTCGACCATCAAAACGGGGAAGCCTTCGCGGCTCTCCCGGGAAAGTTGCCTAGTGAGCCGAAACGCGCGCGCGGTGTTCGCGCGCGATCTCTTCCATCCGGTCCTTGAGGTGGAGCTTCTCCTTCTTCAGGCGCTTCTCCTCCATCTCCTCGTCGGTCGTCAGGAAGGTCTTTGACGCGAGTTCCGCCAGCCGGCGCTCGTGGTCGCGGTGGCTCCTCAACAGGTTCTTGAACTCGTCGTGGCTGTCGGAGAGATGACGCTTGAGCTCTTCGGTGAGTGTCGTCATCGGCACCTCCTTCAAGTGAGCTTGTCGGGCGGTTTGGAGTCTCGCTTTTCGCGGGGGACCGCGTCAAGGAGCGTCCGCCGGAGGCGACAGATCATCACCAGCGCGTCCTCCCCGTCGAGGTAGTACCGGGGCCTCCGGCCGGCTTCGACGAAGCCCAGCCCCTCGTAAAAGAGCCGCGCGGGGGCGTTGGAGACCCGGACCTCGAGGTAGATCTCTTCGGCCGCGATCTCCCGGCCGTAGGCGAAGACCTCGTCCATCAGGCGGGTGGCGAGGCGCCGGCGCCTCGCCTCGGGCGCCACGGCGATCTTGTTGACGTGGATCTCGCCCCCGGCGAAGGCGCAGAAGACGTAGCCCGCCAGCCGGCCCCGCTCGTCCCGGGCGACCAGGTTCAGGCGAAACGGGGTTCCGATCTCGGCCTCGAAGTACTCGCGCTTCCAGGGGACCGGAAACGAGAGGCGCTCCAGCTCCGCGACGGCGTCCAGATCGGCGCGCCGGGCCTCCCGGATGTCGAGCCGACGCGCTAGGGCGCTCACGGCCGGCCGCCGTCCATCTTCTCCTCGGCGGCGCTCTTCCGGCCGTAGGCGGGGTCCGCCGAAGGGGCTCCCTCTTCCGGCCGGAGGGCGAGCCGTCCGGCGGCCGAGGCGAGGGCGCCGGGGGTGGCGCCGAGATCGATCGCGGGGACCCCCTCGGTGCGGCAAGCGTCCCGCGCCTCGGCGGCCGGCAGGGGGGCGGGGTCTTCCGACAGGCCCCCCCGGCGCCGCCGCGCACGGTGGACGTCCCCGCGGCCGGCGTCGAGGAGGAAATCGGCATCCGCCGGCTCCGGAAAGGCGTCCGAGGCGGCCCGGAAGGTCCCGATGAGCCGGAGCGGTACTCCGAGGGCCCGGGCGAGACCGCGGGCAAAGGCAAGGCCCGCCCGGAGGCCCGTGAACGAGCCGGGGCCGTTGAGAACCGTCACGCAGGTGAGGCTCCTCGCCGACGTGCCGGCGTCATGGAGCAACTCCGCGAGCCGGGGCGCAATGGCTTCGGCGGACGCCTGCGGCAACGGACGGATCCGTTCGCGCGTCTCTCCGGTACCGAACACCTCGACCAGCGCCAGGGCGGGGAAGGGAGAGGCGGTGTCGAGAGCAAGAACCCGCATCGGGTCGCGGACGCGATGCTAGCATCCCGTCCCTTCCCCATGCGCGTGACGCCGATGCTGGAGCAGTACTGGAGCCTCAAGCGCGAGGCCGGGGATGCGATTCTCCTCTACCGTCTCGGCGACTTCTTCGAGATGTTCTTCGAGGACGCCGAGACGGCGGCCCCTCTTCTCGGCCTCGTCCTGACCGCCCGGCACCGCGACTCGGACATCGAGGCGCCGATGTGCGGCATCCCCTGGCACCAGCTCGACACGTACGTGGCGCGGCTCGTCGCCGCGGGGAAGAAGGTGGCGATCGCCGAGCAGGCCGAGCCGGCGGCGAAGGGAAAGACGCTCGTGGCGCGGAAGATCGTCCGGATCGTCACGCCGGGGACTCTCCTCGACCCGAACCGCCTCGACGCCCGCCGGGCGAACGAGCTGGCCGCCGTGGCGCTGGCTCCGGACCAGGCGGCGCTCTCCTTCCTCGACCTCTCGACCGGTGACTTCTCGGTGGTCCGTCTCCCCGGCGCCGCCGCGGCCGCAGAGTGGCTGAAGAGGCGGGTCCCCGCCGAGGTCGTCTGCTTCGAGAGCGACCGGAGCGTCGTGGAGGCGTGGCTTCCGTCGCTCGCCGCGGAGCCTCCGGTCCTCTCGCCGCTGTCGTCGGCGCCCCGCGGCCGGAGCGCCGCGGAGCTCCTCTTCCGGCACTTCCGGACGAAGACGCTCGCTCCCTTCGGCCTTCCCGACGCGGGGCCGGCGGTGGAGGCGCCGGCGGCCCTCCTGCATTACGCGCAGCAGACGCAGCGTTCCGACTGCGCCCACGTGACGTCTCTCCGGAACGAGCCCCCGGAGGAGGGGCTGGTCGTCGACGCGGTCACGGCCGGCCACCTCGAGCTGTTCCGGTCTCTCCGGGACGGAAGCGCCGCGGGGACGCTCCTCGCGGTCCTCGACCGGACGGGGACGGCGTTCGGAGCACGGGCCCTTCGCCGAATGCTCGAGCGGCCGCTCGCCCAGACGGCGGCGATCGAGGCGCGGCTCGACGCGGTCGAGGACCTCCTCGAGGATCCGGGGCGGCTCGAGCGCCTCACGAGGACGCTTGGCGGGATCCCCGACATGCCGCGGCTGCTGTCCCGGCTCGCGGTGGGCTCCGCGGCGCCGCGCGACGTCGCGGGCCTCGCCGCCGGCCTCGTGAAGGCGGGGGAGGTCGGGCCGCTCCTGGGCGGCGCCCGCTCCGAGGCGTTCCGGGCGGGAGGCGAGGCGTCGCCCGCGGGCGTCCCGACGGATCTCGGCAACGGCGTGGCCCGCCGCCTCGCGCCGGAGCCGCCCGTGAACGCACGCGAAGGGGGGATCTTCCGGGAGGGGGCCGACGCCGGCGTGGACGAGCTCCGGTCCCTTCGGCGCCACGCGTCGGATCTTCTCTCGGCCCTCGAGGCGAAAGAGCGGGCCGAGCGTGGCGTGCCGACGCTCCGGGTGAAGTTCAACCAGGTCTTCGGGCACGTCTTCGAGATTCCCGGCTCGGCGCGGGCGAAGATCCCGGCGGACGCCCTGAAGCGGCAGACCCTCTCGACCGTCGAACGCTACGCCAGCGCCGAGCTGGTCGAGCTGGACGAGAAGCTCCGGTCCGCCGACGCGCGCCTCTTCGAGCGCGAGGCCGATCTCTTCCGGGCCCTCGTCGAGGAGATCGTGGCCGAGTCGCCGGTCCTTCTCGACGCGGCGGCGCGGCTCGGGCGGCTCGACGCGCTCGTGGCGCTCGCCCGGGTGGCGCGCGCCGGACGCTGGGTCCGACCGCGGATGGTCGAGGAGCCGGTTCTTCTCGTGAGCGAGGGGCGCCACCCGGTCGTCGAGGCGCTCCGCCCGCGCGAGCCGTTCGTCCCGAACGACGCGGCGCTCGGGGGGGACGGAGAGCGGATCGTCATCCTGACCGGCCCGAACATGGGCGGCAAGTCGACGTACCTGCGCCAGAACGCGCTCATCGTCCTCCTCGCGCACGCCGGGTCGTTCGTGCCCGCGGCCTCGGCGACGGTCGGGCTGACCGACCGGATCTTCACGCGCGTCGGCGCGTCAGACTCCTTGACCCGCGGGGAGTCGACCTTCCTCGTCGAGATGGCCGAGACCGCGCACATCCTCCGGCACGCCACGGCGCGGAGCCTGGTCGTCCTCGACGAGATCGGGCGCGGCACCGCCACGTTCGACGGCCTCTCCCTCGCGTGGGCCATCGCCGAGCGGCTGCACGACGGCGAGAACGGCGACGGCAAGGGGAGCGTGGCGCGCGTCCTCTTCGCCACGCACTACCACGAACTGACCGAGCTGGCGCTCGTGAAGCGCGACGTGAAGAACCGGATGATGACGGCGCGGGAATGGGAGGGAGAGGTCGTCTTCCTCCGGAAGGTGGCCGACGGGACGGCGGACCGGTCCTACGGCGTCCAGGTGGCGCGCCTCGCCGGGATTCCCGAGCCGGTCCTCGAGCGGGCGCGGGAGATCCTCCACAACCTGGAGAAGCACCAGCTCGACGTCGGCGGGCGGCCGCTCCTGGCCGAGCACGCGGGCGAGCCCGCTCTGAAGGACACCCAACTCGACCTCTTCCGCGGTCAGGGGGAACTGGTCCTCGACGCCGTGGCCAAGCTCGACATCGACCGGATGACGCCCCTCGCCGCCCTGCAGCTCCTCGCCACGTTCCAGCACCGGCTGCGAGGCGAGGAGTGAGATAACCGCCGGGTGGCGCCCGGCCTCGACGGACGGCCTGCAAAGAGAGTCTTCTCAGAGGGGGAATAGAAAGGTGTCTCGCGGGGCGTCCCATCGTTTCGTGTTCGGGCTCGACGGGCCCGAGCTTTCTCCGCGCGAACGTATGCTGTTCTCGGCCCATCCGCCGCTCGGTTTTCTTCTCTTTCGAAGAAATCTCTCGTCCCCCTCTCAGGTTGCCTCCCTGATCGAGGAACTGCGCGCACTGGCAACGCCCGAGCCGCTGCTGTTCGTCGATCAGGAAGGCGGGACGGTGGACCGGATCGGGCCGCTTCTCGGCCTGCAGTTCCCCTCGGCCGCGTCGCTCGCCGCGAAGGGGACCGATCGGGTCCACGAAGGGGCCTACCTGATGGGGCGGGCGGCGCGCCGGCTCGGCTTCGACGTCGACTTCGCGCCGGTGCTCGACCTGGCGCAGCCGGGGACCGGGGCGGTCGTCCTCGAAGGGCGCTGCTTCGGCTTCCACCCGGAGGACGTGACGCTCGCGGGGACGGTCTTTCTGCACGGGCTCGCTCGCGCCGGCGTCGCCTCGTGCCTGAAGCACTTCCCGGGCCTCGGTCGCGGGCCTGTCGACTCGCACCTCTCCCTGCCGGTGGTCGACGCGCACGACGTCGACCTCATGGTGACCGACGTTCATCCGTTCGCGAAGCTCGCGCGTAGCGCCGACGGCGTCATGGTCGGCCACGCGGCGTATCCCGGCCTCACGGGAGAGCTTGTGCCGGCGTCGCTCTCGACGACCCTCTACGACCTGCTTCGGGGGCGACTGGGGTTCGGCGGCGTCGTCTACACCGACGACCTGACGATGGGGGCTCTCGGCGGGTCGCTGGCGGATCGTGCGGCCACGGCGGCCGCGGCCGGCGCCGACGTCCTCGTGGCCGCGAAGGGGATCGAGGAGTACGTGGAATGCGTCGCGCGCGTCAGCGAGACGCCGGGCTCGCCGGAAGCCGCGGAGAGCCGGGTCGCGAATCTCCGGTCCCGCTGCCGTTTCTCGCCGCGTCCGACGTTCACGCCGGAGGCGTGGGAGAAGCTGGCGGACGAAGCAAGGACGTTTCTGGAGGTTTTGGAAAAGCCCCGGGAAGAGAGAGGGGAAACGAGTTTCTGATATGCGGCGGCTGCGATTGCAGCCGCCGATAGAAGAAAACGTGCGCTCGGTCGACCGGTGTCAAGGGCGCGCTTCGTGCGCCGCGCAGCGGTCGCCGACCCTCGACGCCGGTCGACCGAGGGCTTTCGGGGTCATCCCGGTCCGGCGAGCGAAGCGAGCTGCAGAGATGACTCGTGGCTTGATCAGAACGGGACGTCGTCGTCGGCTTCGCCGCCGGCCGGCTCCGTCACGGCGGGCCCGACGCCCGAGGAGCCCTCCGGCCGGGCGCCCAGCATCTTCATGTCGCGCGCCTTGATCTCCGTGGCGTAACGCTTCTGACCGGTCTCCTTGTCGTCCCACGAGCGGGTCTGGAGCGACCCCTCGATGTAGACGAGGCGTCCCTTGGCGAGGTAGCGCTCGCAGATGCCGGCGAGCTTGTCGTAGGCGATGACCGTGTGCCACTCGGTCCGCTCCTGCTTCTGGCCGGTGGCGCGGTCGTTCCACGTCTCCGTCGTGGCGACGCGCAGGCGGGCGATCGCGACGCCCGCGGTCGTCTGCCGCATCTCGGGGTCGGCGCCGAGGTGGCCGATGAGGATGACCTTGTTGACGGAACCCGCCATCGAGAACCTCCGATTCGTGGGTCGGCGGAGCATAACAAAGGGAGCGGACGCGGCCCTTACAATCGACGGAGGTTGAGCGACGCTCGGAAGGTCGTCCGGGCCACGTGGGGCATCACGGCGTGGACCGCGGTGTCGCGGCTGGCGGGCGTCCTCCGCGACGCGACGATCGCCCGGTTTCTCGGCGCGTCGGCCCTTTCGGACGCCTTCTACACGGCGTTCCGGATCCCCAACACCTTCCGGGCGATCGTGGGCGAGGGAGGGCTGCCCGGCGCCCTCGTCCCGATGGCGAAGCGGATGGCCCGCGAGCGGCCGGGCGAGGAGGGGGTGTACGCGGGGCGCGTTCTCTCCCTGCTCCTGCTCGTGCTCGTGGCGCTCACGGCGCTCGGCGTCGCGTTCGCACCGCTTCTCGTGAACCTCTTCGCCGAAGGGTTCCGGGCGACTCCGGGGAAGTTCGAGCTGACCGTGACGCTGACGCGATGGCTGTTTCCCTACATCCTCCTCGTCTCGGTCGCCGCGCTCCTCGAGGCCTACCTGAACGCCCACGGGCGATTCCAGCTCTCCGCCGCGACGCCGGTCGCCTTCAACCTCGCGATCGTGGCCGCGGTCTGGCTTCTCGCCCCGCGAAGCGTTCCGCCGACGACGGCCCTCGTCGTGGGCGTCCTCCTCGGCGGGCTCGTGCAGGCCTCCCTGCAGATCCCCGCGGCCCGACGACTCGGCTTCCGCCTCGGGGGCTCGCCGTTCGGCGACCCGGCCGTCCGCGAGACGGTCCTCCTGATCGCGCCGCGGCTCTACGGCTACGGCGTCGGCCAGCTCTCCTTCCTCGTCTCGAGCCGGACGCTCGCAGCGCTCGGGAACGCCTACGTGACCTTCAACTTCTGCGCGTTCCGCGTCGTCGACTTCGTCCTCGGCGGCTTCGTCGTCTCCCTGACGCGGGCCGTCCTTCCGTCGCTTTCCGAGCAGGCGCTCGAGCGAGGCCAGGAAAGCTACCGGGGCACGCTGTCCCTGGCGCTCCGCCTCGTCGGCTTCGTGACGATCCCTTCCATGGTCGGCCTCCTCCTGATCGCGCGCCCGGTCGTCGACGTGATCTTCCGGCGGGGCCGATTCGAGGCGGCCGACGTGACCCAGACGGCGATCGCAGTCGTCTTCTTCTCGTTCGGGCTCTACGCGGCGGCCGCCGTGAAGATCCTGACGCAGGCGTTCTACGCCCTCCACGACACGAAGACGCCGGTCGCCGTGGCCACGTTCGACCTGGGCGTCTTCTGGGCTCTCTGCCTCGCGCTCGCGGGCCCGATGAAGCACGCGGGCGTGGCCCTGGCCACGTCGGCGGGGTTCTGGGTCAACTTCATCCTCCTCGCGCTCTGTCTCCGCCGCAAGCTCGGCCCGCTCGGCGGGCGCGAGATCGCCCGCTCCCTCGGCCGGACGCTCGGCGCGAGCCTCGTCATGGGAGGAGCCGTTCTGGCGGCGGCCGAGCGGCTCCTCCCGTACGACGCGACCTGGAGCTTCATCGCGAGAGCCGGATGGGTCGTCGGGATGGCGGCCGGCGGCGGCCTTCTCTTCGTCGCGGCGGCGGCGGCCCTCCGTTCGCCCGAGGTCGCGGAGGTCTTCGGGGCGCTCCGAAGGAGGACCGCCGAGTGATCCTGGTCCTGCAGCGGGTGACGCGGGCGGCGGTGCGTGTCGCGGGCGAGACGGTCGGGGAGATCGGGCCGGGGCTTCTCGTCCTCGGCTGCGTCGAGCCGGAGGACGACGAAAACGCCGTCGACGAGGCCGCCCGGAAGACGGCCGAGATGCGCATCTTCTCCGACGCCTCCGGACGGATGAATCGCGACGTCCGCGAGGCGGCCGGCGGAGTCCTCGCCGTGTCGCAGGTCACGCTGGGCGCCGACCTGTCGCGCGGGCGGCGACCCGGGTTCGAAGGAGCGGCGAAGCCGGAGGCCGCCGAGCCGCTCTTCGCGCGCTACGTCACGGCCCTGCGGGCCTACGGCGTCCGGGTGGAGACGGGCCGGTTCCGCGCGATGATGGAGGTCGAGCTGGTGAACGATGGCCCGGTGACGTTTCACTGGCGCTCGAAGCGGCCGGCCGGGGAGGGGGGACGATGAAAGCCAGAGTGGCGGATCGCGAAATCGCAGTTCTTCTGCACATGATCGACGAAGCGTTCGACCGGAAGGCCTGGCACGGGCCGAACCTCTTCGGCTCCGTCAGGCGGCTCTTGCCGGAGGAGGCCGCTTGGCGTCCCGCTCCGGGACGGCACAGCGTCCAGGAGCTGGCGGTCCACTGCGCCTACTGGAAATACGCCGTCCGGAGGAAGCTGACCGGCGAGAAACGGGGATCGTTCCCTCTGAAAGGGAGCAACTTCTTCCCGCGCGAGGGGTCCGGGGCGCTCGAGGCGTGGCCCGCCGATCTCGCGCTCCTCCGCGAGGAGCATCGGAAGCTTCGCGCCGCCGTCGAGGCCTTTCCCGCTCGGCGACTTCGCTCCCGCGCCAGGGGGAGCCGCCGCACGTTCCTCGGCCTCATCGCCGGCGCTGCCGCCCACGACGTCTACCACACGGGTCAGATCCGGTTGATCCTCCGGCTCGCCGCCGTCTGATGGCGCGTCAGAGCATCACGATCGGGATCGGCGCGAAACAGACGAGGAAGATCAGGAGCACCAGGCCCGCGACGGCGAGGCGTCTCCCGTCGAGCGGCTCCTCCTCGTCGAGAACAGGAGGGTGTCTCACGCCGATGACGAGCGTGATGACGACCCAGAGCCACCATCCGGGCCACTTCAGGCCGAGGAGGGCGAGCGCGCCGAGTATCGGCCAGGCGGCCTTCCGCTGGAGGCGGCCGAGGACCGCGTAGAGCGCGTGGCCTCCGTCGAGTTGTCCGATCGGAAGGAGATTCAGGGCCGTCACGAAGAGGCCGAACCAGGCGGCGACGAAGACCGGGTGCTCGACGGCCTGCTCGCTCGTGAAGGTCCCCCCGACGGTCAGCTGCTGCGCCCACGTCACGGCGAGCGGGTAGCGGAAGAGGATGGTCCCTTCCTCGAGAACCGGGTTCAGGTTGGGGCGGGAGTGGGCGACGCCCCAGAGGAGGAGCGGAATCGCCACGACGAAGCCCGCGATCGGCCCCGCGACGCCGATGTCGAAGAGCTGCCTCTTCGTGGCGATCGGCTGCCGGATCCGGATGAAGGCCCCGAGCGTGCCGACGAGGGAGGGAAAGGGAATGAAGTAGGGGGGCGAGGCGTCGATTCTGTAGCGCCGGCACATGAGGTAGTGCCCCATCTCGTGAGCGAAGAGGATGGCGAGAAGGGGGACGGAGAAAGAGAGCGCGCCGCGGACGAGTCCGGCCAGGGACCCGCCGACGAGGCCGCCGGAGGGGAGGAGGCCGGGCCGGAAGTTGACCGCGAAGCCCGCCCCGACGTACGTCGTCGTCGCGAAGGTGAGGAGGAGGAGAAGCGCGTGAAGCCACCAGCGCTCGCGGCGGCCGGTCGCGACGAAGCGCGGGCCGGGGAATCCGGCGCTCATCCGGTCAGGGCTTGGGCTCGGCGGCGGGTTCCGGGGTGGGGGCGACCGGCGCGGCCGAAGTGGTCAGGTCCCGAAGCTCCTTGCCCGGCTTGAACCGGATCGTGAACCCGGGCGGGATCTGCACTTCTTCGGTGGGGCGCTTCGGATTCCGTCCGATCCCCTTCTTGCGCGGCTTGACGAGGAAGACGCCGAAGCCCCGGAGCTCGATCCGTTCTCCCCGCGCGAGGGCGAGGCGCATCACGTCGATGATCGTCTCGACCGCGACGGCGGCCTTCTGACGCGGAACGCCGGCGGCGTCGGCGACGCTGTTGATGATGTCGTTCTTGATCACGCGGGACGGAGTTTACCGGGAATCGCTGATCTCGTTCAAATCGCTGGTTTTAGAGGCGGCGTCCCGGGCTCAGAGGGAGAAGAGGCGGGACTTGAGCCGCACGATCTCGAGGCCGGTCGCCAGCATGGCGGCGAGGCGCTTCAAGGCGGGAACGGAGGGGGGCCGCGTGTAGGACTCGGACTCGCCCCAGAGGTAGAGGACGGTCTTCCCCTTCAGCGTGACGGGGACGACCGCCATCGTCCCGAGCCCGTCCGACCCGAGCGACCTCAAGACCTTCACGGTCGAGGGAAGGTCCATGTACGTGCCGACGTAGAAGCCTTCGGTGTCACGGAGCGTCGCGAAGACGGAGGCCTCCGTGAGAGGGAGTCGGAACTCGCGGAGGTCCCCGTCGGGCTCGGGGCGTGCGCCCCAACCGACGACGTTCTCGCCCTCGACGACGAACAGGGCGGCCCTGCGGACGTAGCTTCCGGCCGCCGCGAGGACCGCGTCGACGACGTCCTCGTTCGAGCGCGCGTCGCCGAGTTCCTCGGCGAGCCGCTCCTCCACGGTCGGCTCGGGGCCGTCCGGAACGAGGTCGGAAGGGGCGGGAGCGGCCTCGGATTCGACCCGTGGCAGCGGCTCGGGGGCGGAGAGGCGGAAGCTGTCCTCCACGATCTCGGCCTCGGGCGGGCGCGCGACGGCCGCCGCGAGGCGCGCGTCGGTGCTGCTCCACGGGTCGGTGCGGTCGCGGGTCGTCGCGGCCGTCCGGATCGGAGCCGGCGGACCGGTCGCTGCGGCGGGCTCCGGGGCGCGGCCGCCGTACGACGGCGGATAGATGACGCGAAGCGTCGCCGGCCGGGCCCTGCGGGGCGCGGTGCTCTGATCGGCGGGACCGGGCGACGCCCCTTCGACCGGCTTTCGGAGGATGCCCAGACGGATGGCGCTGACGTGCCGCGGCGCCACGCGGGCGGCGTAGTGCTTCGCGAGAGCGGTGTCGATCCGGGCCTCCGCGGCCGCAAAGGGCCGGACGTCGAGGCCGGTCGTGATCGTGATCTCGTCGAGCGCGCGCAGGTCGCGCGGGTCCTTCATGGCCACGGAGAGAAGCCGGCCCTCGCGGCGGAACGGGACGAGACCGAGTCTCTGCGCCGTCCGGAGCGACACGAGCCGAAGGACCTCCTGGCGAATCTCCTCGAGCTCTCCGGCCGTCGCCGAGGGCACGTTGTGCTGCTTTCCGAGCCCCGTGGCGAGGGCCGCTTCCGGCACGCCGGCCTCGAGGAGCGCGGTCCCGAAGCGGCCGCCTTCGCGCCGGTGCAGCAGAAAGGCCTGCGCCCTCTGCTCTTCGGTCGCGAGGCCCATCCCGACGAGGATGTCCCCGAGCCTGGCCATCGGAACTCCTGCGAATCATTCTATCCTCCGGTGCGCGGGCCCCGGGGGCGTTTAGAATCGCGGTACATGAGCAGTCAGCGTCCCATCCGTGTCCTCATCGCCAAGCCCGGCCTCGACGGGCACGATCGCGGCGCCAAGGTGATCGCGCGCGCGCTCCGGGACGCCGGCATGGAGGTCATCTACACGGGCCTCCGCCAGACGCCGCCTCAGATCGCGGCTGCGGCCGTTCAGGAGGACGTCGACGTCGTTGGGCTCTCGATCCTGTCGGGGGCGCACAACGTGCTCGTCCCGGAGGTGCTCAAGGCCCTCGAGGAGCGCGGCGGCGGCGGGATCCCCGTCGTGGTCGGCGGCATCATCCCGGAGAAGGACATCGTGGCCCTGAAAGAGAAGGGGGTCCGCGACGTCTTTCTCCCGGGGACGACGACGACCGCGACCGTCGAGGCCATCCGCCGTCTCGCGGGACGCTCCGCCCCGGCCGGCTGACGCGGTTGAGCGAGGTCCTCGTCTCCCGCATCGACCCGTCATCGTCGGAATTCCTCGAGAACCGCCGGCATCACGAGGGGCTTGCGGCCCGTCTCCGGGAGGAGGCCGCCCGGGCGCGCGACGGAGGCGGCGAGAAAGAACGGTCGCGTCACGTGAGCCGGGGCAAGCTCCCCGTCCGTGACCGGGTCGAGCGGCTCCTCGATCCGGAGACGGGCTTCCTCGAGGTGGCCCCCCTCGCCGGCTGGGGGATGTACGAAGGGGCGGCGCCGGCCGCCGGGCTCGTCACGGGGATCGGCCGCGTCGCCGGGCGCGAGGTGATGATCGTCGCCAACGACGCCACGGTGAAGGGCGGGACCTATTTCCCGATCACGGTGAAGAAGCACCTCCGGGCCCAGGAGATCGCGATGGAGAACCGGCTCCCGTCGGTCTACCTGGTCGACTCCGGCGGGGCGTTCCTGCCGCTGCAGGCCGAGGTCTTTCCGGACCGCGACCACTTCGGGAGGATCTTCTACAACCAGGCGCGGATGAGCGCGGCGGGGCTCGCCCAGGTCGCTGCCGTTCTCGGGTCGTGCACGGCCGGCGGCGCCTACGTCCCGGCCATGTCCGACGAGACCGTCATCGTGAAGAACCAGGGGACCATCTTTCTGGCCGGCCCGCCGCTCGTGAGGGCGGCGACCGGAGAGACCGTCACGGCGGAGGAGCTCGGCGGGGGCGACGTTCACACGCGCCTCTCGGGCGTGGCGGACCACCTCGCCGAGGACGACGCCGACGCCATCGCGCGCGTTCGAGAGATCGTGTCGCGGCTCGGCTCCGTCAAGCCGGTCCCGCCGGACGGGACAGCTCCGGAGGACCCGCTCTACCCGCCCGAGGAGATCTACGGCGTCCTGCCGACGGACCTCCGGCGGCCCTACGACGTCCGCGAGATCCTGGCGCGTCTCCTCGACGGTTCGCGATTCCACGAGTTCAAGCCGCGGTACGGGACGACGCTGGTGACCGGCTTCGGGCGGATCGCAGGACTCCCCGTCGCGGTTCTCGCCAACCGCGGCGTCCTCTTCTCCGAGTCGGCGCTCAAGGCGACGCATTTCATCGAGATGGCGTGCCAGCGGCGGATTCCGCTCCTCTTCCTCCAGAACATCACGGGCTTCATGGTCGGCAGGGACGCCGAGCAGGGGGGGATCGCGAAGGACGGCGCGAAGATGGTCCACGCCGTCGCCAACGCCGCCGTGCCGAAGCTGACCGTCCTCATCGGCGGGTCCTTCGGCGCGGGGAACTACGGCATGTGCGGGCGGGCCTATCAGCCCCGCTTCCTCTGGACCTGGCCGAACGCCCGCATCAGCGTCATGGGCGGCGAGCAGGCGGCGGACGTCCTCGCCACGGTCAAGGACGAGCAGCGCGAGCGGGGGGGGCAGCCGCGGATGACTCCCGAGGAACGCGCCGCGTTCCGCCGGCCCACGCTCGAGAAGTACGAGGCCGAGGGAAACCCGTACTACGCGACGGCGCGGCTCTGGGACGACGGCATCCTCGATCCCGTGGAGACGCGGACGGTGCTGGCGCTCGGGCTTTCCGCGGCGTACAACGCTCCGATCGGTGAGACGCGCTTCGGCGTCTTCCGCATGTGAGAGAGGAGCCGCCATGAGTACCGCCATCGCCGTCCCGGTCCGGGTCGAGCGCACCCACGGGGGGCGCGTCGCCCGCGTCGTCCTCGCGAGGCCGGAGGTCCGGAACGCCTTCGACGATGTCCTCGTGAGGGAACTCCAGCGCGCGGTCCGGGCCGTCACCGCCGACGCGGCGGTCCGGGTCGTCGAGCTCTCGGGCGAGGGGAAGGCCTTCTGTGCGGGGGCCGACCTGAACTGGATGAAACGGATGGCGGGGTTCACGATGGAGGAGAACCGCCGTGACGCGGCGGAGCTGGCCGACCTGTTTCGCCTCCTCGACGAATGCCCGAAACCGATCGTCGGGCGGATCCACGGCGCGGCCCTCGGCGGAGGCGTCGGCCTCGTGGCGGTCTGCGACGTCGCCGTGGCCGCGGAAGAGACGCTCTTCGGGACGACCGAGGTCCGCCTCGGCATCATCCCGGCCGTCATCAGCACTTACGTCGTGCGGAAGATCGGCGAGTCGCACGCGCGGGAGTGGTTCCTGATGGGAAGCCGGCACGACGCGCACGAGGCGCGGCGCATCGGGCTCGTCCACATCGTCGCCGCAGAGACGTCCCTCGCGTCGGTCACCGACGGTGTGATCGACGCCCTGCTCGCCGGCGGACCGCAGGCGCTCGCGGAAGCCAAGAAGCTGGCCCAGACCGTCGGCCATCTCTCGCCGCGCGAACAGCAGGCGCTGACCGTGCAGCGGATCGCCGAGCGCCGCGCCTCGGCGGAGGGGCGCGAGGGCGTGACGGCGTTTCTCGAGAAGCGGTCGCCCTCGTGGGCGGAAGGGCCGAAGGACCGGAAGGAGTGACGCCGGCCCGGCCGATCCGTCGGCTCCTGGTGGCGAATCGCGGAGAGATCGCCGTCCGCGTCATCCGGGGCTGCCGCGCCGCCGGCGTCTCCCCCGTGGCCGTCTTCTCGGAGGCGGACCGGCTCGCCCGGCACGTCCGGCTCGCGGACGACGCCGTCCTACTCGGACCGGCGCCCGCGGCCCAGTCCTACCTCGACGCGGGGAGGGTCCTCGCCGCCGCGAAGAAGAGCGGGTGCGACGCCGTCCATCCCGGCTACGGCTTCCTTTCGGAGAACGCGGCGTTCGCCCGGGCCGTCGAGGAGGCCGGGCTCGTCTGGGTGGGGCCGCCCCCGGCGGCGATCGAGGCGATGGGGCTCAAGATCCCGTCGCGGGAGAGGATGCGCGCGGCGGGCATTCCGGTCGTCCCGGGCACGCACGACCTCGACGGCGCCGAAGCGGTCCGGCGGGTCGGCCTCCCGGTCGTGATCAAAGCCTCCGCGGGCGGGGGCGGCAAGGGGATGCGCGTCGTTCGCGACGCCGCGGAGCTTTCCGACGCGCTCGCCTCGTGCCGCCGCGAGGCCGAGGCGGCCTTCGGCGACGGGACGCTCTACGCCGAGAGGTACCTCGAGCGCCCCCGTCACGTCGAGGTTCAGGTCTTCGGCGACCGGCACGGGCGCGTCGTGGCGCTCGGGGAGCGCGAGTGCTCCCTGCAGCGCCGGCACCAGAAGGTGATCGAGGAGAGCCCGTCGCTCGCCGTGACGCCCGCTCTCCGACGGCGCCTGAGCGAGGCCGCCGTGGCGGCCGCACGGACGGTCGCGTACGTGAACGCCGGTACGGTGGAGTTCCTCCTCGCTCCCGACGGTTCGTTCTTCTTTCTCGAGATGAACACGCGGCTCCAGGTGGAGCACCCCGTGACCGAGGAAGCCTTCGGGCTGGACCTCGTCGCCCTCCAGCTGCAGGTGGCGGCCGGTGAGCCCCTTCCCACGATCCTTCCCGAGGCTCCGTCGGCCCACGCCGTCGAGGCGCGGGTTTACGCCGAGGACGCCGAGAACGGATTCCTGCCGCAGACGGGGCGCTTCCTCTCTTGGGAGGAGCCGTCCGGGCCCGGGATCCGCGTCGATTCGGGCGTGGCCGCCGGCGACGAGGTGAGCGTCCATTACGACCCGATGCTCGCGAAGGTGGTCGCCCGCGGTGCGACGCGGGACGAAGCGCGGCGGCGGCTCGTGGCGGCTCTCGGCGAGACGGTCGCCCTCGGCGTCACGACGAACCTCTCGTACCTCCGGCGCGTACTGGCGTCGGCGCCGGTCGTGGCGGGAGAGCTCGACACGTCACTTCTCGAGCGGCTGGAGATTCCGCCCGTTCCGCCGCCGTCCGAAGCGGTCTTCGAGGCCGCCGGGCGCGAGTTCGCCTCGCGGGGATCCGGGGCGGTCGCGAGGACCGCTTCGTTTCCAGATCCGTTCGAAGCAGGGCCGTTCCGGGGTCTTCGATGAGACTGAGAGACGCGGTGACGGGCGCGGTCCTCGACGTCGGCGAGGCCGGGACTCCCCGGCGGTCCCCTGCTGCCGGGGGCGTCCGGGCGGCCCGGGACGGCAACGTCGTCTGGGTCTTTGCAGGCGGCGAGACGTATCGGCTGGAGCGGGTCGCCGCACGCGGCGACGCCGAACCGACCGACCCCTCGCACGACCTCGTCGCGCCGATGCCGGGAAAGGTCCGTGCGGTTCTCGTGGCGGAGGGGGAGTCCGTCGCGAAGGGGGCGACCCTCCTTCTCCTCGAGGCGATGAAGATGGAGCTTCCGGTCCGGGCCCCGCGGGAGGGCGTCGTCCGCCACCTCCGGGTGGCCGAGGGGGCGATGGTCGCCGCCGGCGAGCGGCTCCTGGAGATGGAGTGAGCGTCCCGCGGCGCCGCGTCACGGTCGTCGAGGTGGGTCCCCGGGACGGTCTCCAGAACGAGCCCGGCGTCGTTGCCGTCGAGGCGAAGGTGGCGTTCATCGACGCCCTTGCGGAGGCCGGCCTTCCGGTCGTGGAGGTCACGGCGTTCGTCTCGCCGAAGTCGATTCCGCAGCTCGCGGACGGTGAGGAGGTCTTCCGGCGGGTCCGGAGGGTGGCCGGCGTCCGGTATCCGGTCCTCGTGCCGAACGAGAAGGGGATGGACCGGGCCGAGGCCGTCGGCGTTCGCGAGATTGCGGTCTTCACCGCCGCCTCGGAGACCTTCAACAGGCGGAACATCAACGCCTCGATCGAGGAATCGTTCGCCCGGTTCGCCCCGGTGATCGCCCGGGCGAAGCGGGTCGGTATGCGCGTCCGCGGGTACGTCTCGTGCGCGTTCGGATGTCCGTACGAGGGAGCCGTGCGGCCGGAAGCGGCCGCGGAGGTTTCGGCGCGGCTCGTCGCCGCGGGGTGCGACGAGGTGTCGGTCGGCGACACGATCGGAGTCGGCGTCCCGACCCAGGTGCCGGAGGTGGTCGGCCGCGCTGTCGAGGCCGGCGTCTCCGTCGAGCGGCTGGCGCTTCACTTCCACGACACGAGGGGGACGGCCCTGGCGAACGTCGTCGAGGGAATCCGGACCGGGGTCCGGACCTTCGACGCGTCGGCCGGGGGCCTCGGGGGGTGTCCCTACGCGCCCGGCGCGTCGGGAAACGTAGCCACGGAAGACCTGCTCTACCTGCTCCACGGCATGGGGTGGGAGACCGGCGTGTCCCTTCCGGGCGTCCTCGCCGCCACGGAGGCACTGGCGCTGGTGACCGGCCGGCGTCCGGCCTCGCGCGTCGTCGCCGCCCTGGCGGGAGCCGCCGGGCGGCGGGCGTAGTACACTTCCGACACGCCCGAACCGGACGTTTTGGCTTCTGCCGGGGAGTGTGAATGGGCCACCGGATTCTCCTAGCGGACGACAGTCTGACGATCCAGAAGGTCGTCGAGCTCACCTTCGCGCGCTCCGACTGGGAGCTTCGGACGGTGGGGAGCGGCGACAAGGCCGCGGCGCTTCTCGCCGAGTTCGCGCCGGACGTGGTCCTCGCCGACGCCGTGATGCCGGGGCTGACGGGCTACGAGCTCTGCGAGGCCGTCAAGAGGCTTCCGGACGGCCCCTACATCCCGGTCGTCATGTTGACGGGGACCTTCGAGCCGTTCGACCGCGCCCGCTCCGACCGCGCCGGGGCCGATGCCGTCGTCACCAAGCCGTTCGACTCTCACGCCCTTCTCGACCTCGTAAGGGAGATCACGGTCCGCGCGAAGGAGGCGAAGGCGGTCGCGCCGCCCCCGCCCCGCCTCCACCTCCCGAGCCGGAGCCCGAGCCGGTGATCGAGGCGGTTGAGCTTCCCCCGCCCCCCTTGGAGACGGGGGAGGATACGAGCCCGACGAACGCCCCGAGAGGGCGGCCCTCGGTCGCATCCGAGCCGGAAGCGGGGCGGCCCCCCGATTCCCTCTACGCGACGACGGCCATTCCGATTTTCACGCCGGAGCAGCTCGAGACCATGCAGCCGCCCCAGGAGGCCGAGCCCGAACCGTTGCCGCCCGAGCCGATGTCCGAAGCGCCATCGGAGCCGTTCCGCGAGGCCGAGATCCCGCTGCCGCCGGCCGAGGCCTCGACAGCTCCGGTCCGGGCCTACGAGGTGGATCTCGGCGCGCTCGACGAGGAGGTACCGCGCCGCGACATCGTGGCGGACATCGCCGAGTTCGAGCGCTCCGGGCGCGTCTCGGCGACCATGCCGGCGTTCTCGCCGGTTCCGGAGGACGGGGAGGCCGCGTCGACTTCCGTCGAGCTTCCGCCCGCCGGCGGGCCGCTGCCGGAGGCTCCGGCCAGCGAACTCGAGGTCCTGGCCGCCCAGACGAGCCTGAACGACCTGACGCGGATGGTCGGAGCCGGGGGCGGCTCGGACCGGCCGCTCGGGGACGACGACGTCGAGCGGATCGCGCGCCGCGTCGTGGAAATCCTCGGCGAGCGCGTCGTTCGGAAAGTCGCGTGGGACGTCGTGCCGGAGATGGCCGAGCGTCTCGTCCGCGAGAGGCTGCGCGAGCTGGAGCGGTCGGACTGACGCCCGGGGAGACGGGCCTCGCGGGTCTGTCGTAAAGTCAGCGCTTCTCCGCGCCATGAACGCACCTCACGAGCTGCCGAAGAACTTCGATCCGGCCTCCTTCGAGATGAGGTGGTACCGGCTCCACGAGGAGGCGGGGCTCTTCCGTCCCGAGGCCGCGGGGCCCGGCGCCGTCCCGTACGTCGTCGTCATTCCGCCTCCGAACGTCACCGGGAAGCTCCACGTTGGACATGCCCTCGGCCGGACGCTCGAGGACATCCTCTGCCGCTGGCGGCGGATGCAGGGACGGGCGGTGCTCTGGCTCCCGGGCGTCGACCACGCCGGCATCGCGACCCAGATGGTCGTTGAACGGGATCTCTCGGAGCGGACGGGAAAATCGCGTCACGACGTGGGGCGCGAGGCGTTTCTCGCGATCTGTCGCGACTGGGCGGCGGCCCGGCGGGGCGACATCCTGAACCAGATCCGCCGTCTCGGCTCCTCGTGCGATTTCACGCGGGACTACTACACGCTCGACGAGCCGCGCTCGAAGGCCGTGCGCTTCGCCTTCACCACCCTCTACCACCAGGGGCTCGCCTACCGGGCGGACCGGATGGTGAACTGGTGCGCGCGCTGCGCGACCGTCCTTTCCGACCTCGAGGTGAACCACGTCGAGCAGTCGGGGCTCCTCTGGTCGATCGCCTACCCTCTGGCGGACGGCTCCGGCGAGATGGTCGTCGCCACGACACGGCCGGAGACGATGCTCGGCGACACCGCCGTGGCCGTCCACCCGGAGGACGAGCGGTACCGCGAGCTCGTCGGGAAGCGCGTGAGACTCCCCCTGACCGGGCGGACGATCCCCGTCGTGGCGGACCCGCTCGTCGACCCGAAGTTCGGGACCGGAGCCGTGAAGATCACGCCGGCCCACGACCCGAACGACTTCGAGGCGGCGAAGCGCCACGGCCTCGAGTCGGTAGCGGTCATCGGCTTCGACGGGAAGATGACGGCGGCGGCCGGGGACGCCTACTCGGGGCTCGACCGCGCCGAGGCCCGTCACCGGGTCCTCCGGGACCTCGAGGCGCAGCACCTCCGCCGGGGGGAGAAGGCGCACGTGCTGCCGATCGGCCGGTGCCAGCGGTGCAACACCGTCCTCGAGCCCCTCGTCTCCCTCCAGTGGTTCGTAAAGGTCGGGCCGCTCGCCGAGAAGGCGGTCGCCGCGACGGACGGCGGCGAGACGCGCTTCGTCCCGGAGCTCTGGAAGAAGACCTACGACGAGTGGATGCGGAACATCCGCGACTGGTGCGTCTCGCGCCAACTCTGGTGGGGGCACCCGATCCCGGCCTGGTACTGCCCGGACGGCCACGTCACCGTTCCGAGGCCCGGGGAGGGGGACCCCGCGACCTGCGGTGCGTGTGGCGCGGCGGCCCTGACGCAGGACGGCGACGTCTTCGACACCTGGTTCTCCTCCTGGCTCATGCCGCTCTCGGTCGTCGGCTGGCCGGACAAGGGAGCCGATTACGCGCGCTTCTACCCGACGACGGTCCTCGTCACGGCCTTCGACATCCTTTTCTTCTGGGTCGCCCGGATGATCATGGCCGGCGTCTGGTTCGACGGGCGGGCGCCCTACGCCGACGTCGTGATCCACGGCCTGGTCCGCGACGAGGGCGGGCAGAAGATGTCCAAGACGAAGGGGAACGTCATCGATCCCCTCGAAATGTGCGACGAGTACGGGGCGGACGCCGTCCGGTTCGCCCTGGCCGTCCAGTCGGGCACGGGGCGCGACATTCCCTTCGGCACATCGCGCATCGCCCCCGCCCGGTCCTTCGCGACGAAGGTCTGGAATGCGGCGCGCTTCGCGCTCGGGATGCTGCACGAAGGAAAGCCCGAGGCGGGCACGATCGACTTCGACGACCTGGGGACCGTCGACCGGTGGATCCTCGCGCGGCTCTCGGCGGCCGTCGCGAAGGTCAACGCTTCGCTCGAGAGCTACCGTTTCGACGAGGCCGCGAACGCCCTCTACGCCTTCTTCTGGTCGGAGTTCTGCGACGGCTACGTCGAGATGGTCAAGCCGGTCTTCCGGGACCCGCAGCTCCCGGAAGTCGAGAAGGCGAAGACCCGCGCGGTCCTCCACCGCGTCCTTCTCGACTCGCTCGCGCTCCTCCACCCCTTCATGCCGTTCGTCTCCTGCGAGATCCGTGACGCCCTCGCCGGAGACGGGGACCGGCTCCCCGTCGTGCCGTTCCCGAAGGCGGAGCCGTCCTGGGACGACCCGCTCGCGGTCGAGACCGTGGAGACCCTTCGGGCCGCGGCGACGCGGATCCGGAACCTGAGGGCCGAGCGTGGTCTTCCGCAGACCGAGGCGCTCACGGTCGGTCTCGAGGCCGAAGGCCCTCTCGCCGCCTCGCTGGAACGGCACGCGCCCCTTCTCGTCCACATCGCGCGGCTCAAGACCCTCACCGTCGCCCCGAAGGTGGACCTGCCGGGGGCCTACCACGACGCGATCGGGTCCGTGGGGCTCGTCGTCGCCCTGCCCGTGAAGGAGATGACCGCGGACGAGAGGCAGAAGATCGGAAAGGACCTGGCGGGGCTGGAGCGCGAGGTTGCCGCCCTGACGCGGAAGCTGGGCGACGAGGCCTTCCTCGCGAAGGCGCCGCCGGCTGTGATCGAAAAGAACCGGAAGCAGCTGGCCGAGCTGGAAGAGCGCCGCTCGCGTCTCGCCGGCAACCTCGGCGCGGCGAAAGGCTGACGCCGGTCGGCGGGACGGGATGAGCGCCTTCGCCTCCTCCCCGCTCGGCGCCCGCGCTCCGTTCGGCGGCCGACGTTTCGGTTACCTCGTGAACGTCGTCTTCTACGACGAGGTGAGCTCCACGAACGACCTCGCCAAGTCGATTGCGGAGCCGCTCCTCGCGGACGGCACCGAGATTCCGCCGACCGTCATCGTCGCGCGGCGACAGACGGCCGGTCGCGGCCGGGGCTCGCGGAGCTGGGTGTCGGCGGGGAACACGGGCCTCTCCTTCTCCCTCATCCTCCCCTGGCCCGAGGGGCAGGAGCGCGTCCGTCTTCCGCTCCGTCTCGGGGTGATCCTCGCGCGGGGGCTCACCAGACGGTGCGGCGTGGAGGTCCGCCTGAAGTGGCCGAACGACCTGCTCGCCGGCCGGAAGAAGCTCGGCGGGATCCTCGTCGAGGCGCGCGCGGGCCCGGAGGGCGAGGGGTACGCGGTCGCCGGGATCGGTCTCAACGTCTCCACGACCCGCGCGGCACTCGACGCGGCCGGGCTCCGGGAGGCGACGTCGCTGGCCGACGCGGGCGCGGCCCCGGCCGCCCTCGCGGGCGACGCCGTTCTCGTCGCGGTTCTCGAGGAGCTCGACGCGGGCCTCTCAGCGCCGGCGTTCGACCTCTCGACCGCCTTCGAGGCCGTCTCGGCTCACCGGACCGGCGAGCGGCTGACGCTCGTCGAAAGCGGGCGCCGGACGACGGGCACCTACCTCGGTGTGACGGCGGACGGCTTCCTCCGGCTCGGCACCTCGGGCGGCGAGGAGACGGTGGTGTCGGGCGACATCGCCTCCTTCTGATCCGATGACCGCCGGCGAGCCTCCGGACGAGACGACCTACGCGACCCGGGTCGAGGAGGTGTTCATCGCGGAGCGCGGGACCCCTTTTCTTCTCTCGGCGAAGGACTGGCAGCTGATCCGGGGCTGGCGGGAGGGGGGCATTCCGGTCGATACCGTGATCCGCGCCGTTCGGGAAACGTTCGAGAAGCGCCGTGCCCGCGGCGCCGCCGGAAAGATCAGCTCGATCTCCTACTGTGCGAACGCCGTCGCGGAACGATGGCAGATGGAGCGACGGGGTCTCGTGGGGCGGGGAGGGGGAGGGCTCGACGAGACGCCGCCCGAGATCGGCCCCCGCCTCGAACGCCTCGCCGCGGCCCTTCGTCCGGCAGAGCCCGGGGCGCCTCGGGGAATCGACCCGGAGGTTCTCCGGAAAGGGATCGGAAAGGCCCTGTCGAAGCTCGAGGCCCTGCCTCGCGATGGGACGTTCGAAGAGGTCGAGGAGAAGCTGTCGACGATCGAGGCGTCTCTCGTCCGGAGCTTGCTGAAGGGGCTCTCGCCGGAGGAGTCGGCCGCCGTGGAGGCGGGCGTCGCGGAGGGACTGGGCGACACGGCGGGCGTGGCGCCCGAGATCGTCGAGCGGATGCGGCGTGCCCTGACGCGGCGCGAGGTGAGGCGGCGGCTGGGAATCCCGTCACTCACCCTCTTCGGAGTCTGAGGGACCTCCCGTGAAGCCCCGCGAAGAGATCTTCCGCGAGGTGGCGATCGAGCGCATGGTGCCCGGGGGCGAGGGGCTCGGCCGCGTGGACGGCGTCGTGGCCCTGCTTCAGGACGTCTATCCGGGCGACCGGGTGACCGCCGCGATCACCGCCGAAGGTCCGCGGCTCTTCCGGGGCCGCGCGGTCGAGGTGCTCTCCCCCGGACCTCACGCGCGCCAGCCCGGCGCCGTCTGCCCGCGCGCGGCGGACGGCACCTGCGGCGGCTGCGACTGGCCCCGGGCGCGACCGGACTCCGCGAAGGCGCTCAAGACGGAGCTGGTCCTCGACGCGCTCCGACGGGTCGGCGGGCTCGATGCGTCGGAGATCCCGTCCCCGAGGTTCGTCCCGTCGCCTCCGAACTACCGTCTCCGGAACCGGCTTCACCGGGGCTCGGACGGCCGCCTCGGTTTCTTCGCCCCGCGCTCGAACCGGGTGGTTGCCGATCTCTCGGTCTGCGAGATCGTCTCCGCGGCCCTTCTCGCGCGTCTTCCGGCGATCCGCGAGTCGTTCCGGCGGCTCGGCCCCGCCGAGGGCGAACTGGCGACGCTGGAAGACCGGAGCGGACAACTCCTTCTCGGCGAGCTCCGGCTCGCCCCGGGGACGGGCCGAGGCCTTTCGTGGAGCGGGGGCAAGGGACCCTTCGACGGCTTCCGGATCCGTGATCCGGAGAACCGCGTTCTCTTCGAGGACGGGCCGTCGGCTCTCGAGCTCGAAACGAGGACGGCAACGTTCCGCGTCGCCGTGTCGTCGTTCTTCCAGGGAAACCGCTTCCTGCTCGACGCCTTTCTCGACGAGGTTCGATCCGCGCTCGGCGCCGCCCGCGGCGGGGAGGGACCGGCGGCCGGGCCGCTGCGGGCGCTCGACCTCTACGCGGGGGTCGGCTTCCTCACCCGTCCCCTCCTCGAGGAGGCGGCGGAGCGCGGCGGCGAGGTCGTCGCCGTGGAGGTGGACGCCTCGTCGTCGTCGGACCTCTCGGCGAATATCCGGCGGTGGCGCGAAGGCGAACTGCCGCCCGTGCGCTGCGTCGTCACGACGGCCGAGGCGTTCCTCGCCCCGGATTCCCGCTGGGCGGGAAGCGGCGTCTTCGACGTCGTCGTGGCCGATCCGCCGCGAGCGGGGCTCTCGCCCGCCGTCCGGCGGGGCCTCCTCCGGATGCGTCCGCGGGCGCTCGTGATGGTCTCCTGCGATCCGCCGACGCTGGGGCGGGATCTCGCGGCGCTTCACGGCTCCTACCGGCTCGACCGGCTGACGCTTCTCGATCTCTTTCCGGGAACGCACCACGTCGAGGCGGTCGCGCTCCTCGTCCGCCGCACGTAAAGTACCCGCCTCGATGATCCGGTCGTGGTCGCACGAGGCCGGCGCGCCGGCCGTTCCTGCGGCATTCGCCGTGGCTGCCGGCATCGTCCTCTCGGCCCTTCTTCCCCTGCCGCCGACGCCTCACCTCGCCGCGCTTCTCGCCCTGGCCGCTGGCCTCGGCATGGCCGTCTCCGTCCGCGGCGACCGGAGGATCCGGGTCGCGGGGGCCCTGGTCCTCCTCGCTCTTGCGGGCGGCGCCCGGTTCCTTGATGGTTTCCTCGGTCCGGCGCGCCGCACCGAGGCGGCCGTCCGGCGGCTCGGCGACGACTCGCTCGTGGAGGTGACCGGACGCCTGGACCGCCTCTGGAGCCGGAGCGGGTTGCTCTTCCGGGCGCGGATCGCCGTCGAGGCGGCGTCTTTTGCGGGACGTCCTCTGGGTCTCGAGAGGCCCCTCGCCCTCTTCGTCGCGGGAAGCGACGACCCCTCGGAGGCTGCGGAGATCGGCGACCGCGTCCGTGTCCGCGGTCCACTCCGCTTGCCGGAGGGGCCTCCGTCGGCCCGTTCCCCGTTCCGGTTTCCTGCGGAACCGCGCCTCGTCCTGAAGAGCGCCGGCCAGATCGAACGACTCGAGGGACCCGCCGGCGTGCTCGGCCTCGTCCAGTCCCTTCACGCAGCCTCGAAGAGGCGGCTCCGGGCGAACCTCGCGGGCGCCCCGGAGGGCGACCGGCGGGCGGTGGCCCTCCTGCTCGCCTTCCTGATGGGAGAGACCGCCGACCTTCCCGCGGAGACCGTCGCCGCGTTCCGCGACGGCGGCGTGGCGCACATCGTCGCCATCTCCGGGTTGCAGGTCGCCCTCGTCGCCACGGGACTCGCCTTTCTCCTGGGCCGGCTTCGCCTGCCGGTCGCAGCGCGCGACGGGGCGCTCCTCGTCGCGACGCTTCTCTTCGCCGTCTTCGCCGGGGGCCGGCCTCCCGTGGTCCGCGCCGCGCTGATGATCGGCCTCTACCTCCTCGCGCGTCTCCTCGGGCGGCCCACTTCCCCGGGGCAGGTCGTCGGTTTCGCCGCGCTCGTGCTTCTTCTCCTCGAACCGGAGGACCTGTTCGACATCGGGTTTCTCCTGACCTTCGCAGCGGTGTTCGGGCTTTCAGCCTTCGGCGCCCCGCTTGCGCGTTGGCTCCGGGAACGGGGGGTGCGGCCGGGATTCGCCGTGGACGCCGCTGCCGCGACCGTCGGGGCGGAGTTGGCCGTCTTCCCGATCCAGGCGTTTGTCTTCAACGTCGTGCCGTTCGTCGGTCTCCTATCCAACCCGGTCGTCGTGCCGCTCTCGATCGTCTTTCTCTACGCCGCGCTCGCCCTCACGCCGCTTCTCCTCGTCTCGCCGTTCGCGGCGGCCGCGGCCATCGTGCCGCTCCGCCTCCTCGCCGACGCCATGGTCGGCCTGCTGACTGCGCTCGACGGGCTGGCGGCCTTTCGCGTCGTCCCGACGCCGCCGTTCCTTCTGGCGGCCGCCGCGGCGCTTCTTCTTCTCGTCGCCGGCACGGCGCGCCGGACACTCCCGAGACGGGCGGCGCTCGCCGGGGCGCTCTCGGCGATGTTCCTCGTCCTTGTCCGCCGGACGCCTCTCCCGGAGAGCGGGACGGTGCGCGTGGAGGCGCTCGACGTGGGGCAGGGAGATGCGTGGCTCCTCGTCTCTCCGGCGGGCCGGGTCCTCGTGGACGGTGGCGGGAGCTGGGACCGGGCCTACGAGGCGGGGCGGCTTCGCCTCCTGCCGAAGCTCTGCGACCGCGGAGCCGTGGCTCTCGACGCGGTCGTCCTGACGCACCCGCACCCGGACCACGCCCGCGGTCTTCTCGCCGTACTGACCCTGCTGCCGGTCGGGGACGTCGTCCTCCCGGCGACGGCCCGGAGAAACGAGATCCTGGACGAGTTTCTCGAGGGAGCACGACGACGGAACCTCCCGGTTCGCCGCGTCGCGGTCGGCGACCGTATTTCGGCGGGGGGCTTCGCGTTCGACGTGCTCCACCCGGCCGGACACGCCTACGTCCGCTCGCCGGAAAACAACGGGTCGCTCGTGCTCCGGGCGGAGCTGCCGGGACGGACTCTTCT
The DNA here is from genome assembly GCA_963801475.1 of uncultured Acidobacteriota bacterium. Taxonomy (GTDB): domain Bacteria; phylum Acidobacteriota; class Thermoanaerobaculia; order UBA5066; family UBA5066; genus DAOMFB01. The sequence goes on from CAWDEX010000001.1 coordinate 1,440,668, forward strand.
TTTGGCGGGCGACGTCGAGGCCCCGGCCGAGCGGGACCTTCTCGAGGGCGGCCGGCCTCTCCGGGCGGACATCCTCAAGGTGGCCCACCACGGAAGCTCGACCTCCACGACCCCGGAGCTGCTGCGGGCGGTCTCGCCGCGGGTGGCTCTCATCGGCGTCGGCCGACACAACCGTTTCGGCCATCCTTCGGCCGACGTCCTCGAACGCCTGGCCGGGGCAGGCGTCCGGACGCTCCGGACGGATCGCGACGGCGAGGTGTCTCTTCTGATCCGGCGGGGGATGATCCTCCCGGTGTTCCCCGAACTCTTCCCGGGGGCTCCTCCATGAACCGTCCCGTCGGCGTTCTTGCATTGCTCGGGCCGACCGCGACCGGGAAGTCGGCCCTCGCCGTCACGGTGGCCGAGCGTCTGAACGGAGAGGTGCTCTCGGCGGACGCCTTCGCCGTGTACCGCGGCTTCGACGCCGGGACCGCGAAGCCAACCCCGGAGGAACGGGCGCGCGTTCCGCACCACCTGGTCGACGTCCGGGACCCGTCGGAGCCGTGGAGCGCCGGCGACTTCGCCGCCGAGGCCCGGCGCCTCGCCCGGGAGATTCTCGACCGCGGGCGCCTGCCGATCCTCTGCGGCGGCACGGGCTTCTACGCCCGGGCCTTCTTCGAAGGGCTCTTCGAAGGCCCCTGCCGCGACGACACGCTCCGGTCGGCCCTGGGACGCCTCGCGGCTCGCCGCGGAGCCCGGCACCTCCGGAGGGTGCTGGGCGTTCTCGACCCGGCCGCCGCGGAGCGAGTCCTTCCGAACGATGCGGCGCGGGCAATCCGGCTTCTCGAGATCGCCCTCATGACCGGCCGGAAGCCGACGGAGCTGTTCGCGGAGCGGCCAGGGGAGCGCTGGGACGGGCCATCCGTACGCATCCTCCTGACGTTGCCGCGCCCGGAGCTGTATGGAAGAATCGAGCGAAGGTTCAGAGACTCGATTGCGCCCCGCCTTCCCGCCGAAGTCCGCGGCCTCCTCGCCGCGGGCGTGCCCGTCGACGCGCCCGCCTTCACGGCGATCGGATACCGCGCCACGGCCGATTTCGTCTCCGGACGGATCGGGGAGGCGGCGTGGAGGGAGGGAATCCTGAGAGAGACCCGCCGCTTCGCGAAACGGCAGGAGACGTGGTTCCGGCGCCAAGCCGGTCTGGTTCCGCTCGAGGCCGGCCATCAGGACCTTCCCGATCTCGTCGTCGCGCTGGCGCGGCCTCTCTTTTCTCTTCCCGATAAAGGGGGTCCGGGATGAACGTCAAGCCTCCTATCAACGTCCAGGACGGGTTCTTCTACCAGCTCCGGAAGGAGAACACGTTGGTCGAAGTGACCCTTCTGTCAGAGAAGAAGCGGATCGGGCGGATCCGCCGTTTCGACAAGTACGCCGTGGTCCTCGAAGTCGACGGACGCGAGGAGATGATCTACAAGCACGCCATCGCGTCCGTCGCGATCCTCGGCGGCGGCGCGGCGGCGCCGGCCTCTCCGGTTCCCCGGCCGCCGGTTTGAGAAGCGTTCGTCGAGGCGGAGCGGTGGCGGTCCTTCTCGGGGGGGCCTTCCTCCTCGCGGGCTGCGCGACCGCCCCCCGCGCCGCGACGCCGCCCCTGGACGGCCCGTTCGCCCTGCGCGATCCGGCCGTTTCGCTGCCGAGAGGCGCGCTCTCCGAGGGCGACGCGGAGCGGCTCGCCCGCGCCATGGACGAGCTTCGTTCCGGTGAGATCACATCGGCGCGGAAGAGCTTCGCCGCGGGGGCGTCCCGGGCCGCCACCGCGGCCCCGTTCCGTCTCGGCCTCACCTACGCCGACCTCGCCACGTCGCGGTACGGCCCCGCCCGGGAGATTCTCGAGCCGCTCGTCCGAGAGAATCCGACGTACGTTCCCGCGGCCGAGGCGCTCGCCGATCTGGACGCCGCGGAGGGCCGGCAGCGCGAGGCGCTGGACCGGTACCGGGCGCTTCTCGCCGCCGTCCCCGGAGATCCCCGCCTGTCCGCGCGCGAGGCGGCGGTCCGGGCGTCGCTCGTCGGACAGGGCTCGGCCGACGCCGAGGCGGCGCTCGCGGCCGGGGACCTTCCGGCCGCCCGGCGGGCCGCGCTCGCCCTCGTCGAGCTCGAGCCGGACTTGCCGGGCGGGTACAGGTCTCTCGCCCGCTCCGCGGAAGCCGAGGGCCGCCTCGAGGACGCATGGACCGCCGCCTCGAAGGCCTACGCTCTGGACGGTGCCGATGACGCATGGTCCAGGGTGACGGCGGATCTCGCGATGAGGACGGGCCGGTACGCGGAGGCCGTGGCGATCACCTCGGAGCTCGTGAAGCGCGATCCGGCGGCCGCGCCGTCGCTCGAGGAGGCGCGCTTCCAGTTCCAGGTGCAGAACCTTCCGGAGGTGGCGCGCCGGGCGGCCGTCTCGGCGCGGGTGACGCGCGCCCAGTTCGCGGTCCTCGCCTGGTGGCTCGTCCCCGAGGTCCGCGAGTCGCGCGTCCCGCTCGCCCCACAGGTCGCGGTGGACGCGGTCGACCGTCCCGAGAGCCAGGCGCTCGTGCGGGCCATCGCGCTCGGGTTCTTCGGAGTCTCCCAAGAGACCCACCGGGTCGGAGCCGATCAGCCGCTCACCCGGACCGAGGCCGCCGTGGTCCTTCGGCGGGTGGCCCTCCGGGCCGCAGGGGATCGAGAACTGCCCGAGTGCCTTTCCGAGGAACGCCCGTCGCCTTCCTCTCTCGAAAAGTGCGGGATACTCCCGGAGACGACGTCTCGCACGGTGTCCGGCCGCGAAGCGGTCCAGGGGCTGGAAGCGGCGGCCCGCGCGGGTCGGGGAGGTGACGCTCGATGATCGGGACGGACCTGTTCCAGAGGGTGTCCCTCTTCGAAGGGATCCCGGCGGCTGAGCGGTCCGCGCTGTCGAAGGCGGCCCAGCTCCGGACCTATCGGCGGGGCGAGGTCATCGTGCGGCAGGGGCAGCCCGGCGAGAGCTTCTTCGTCATCGTCCGCGGGCGCGTCGCGGTCACGGTCCTCTCGCCGGAGGGACGCGAGGTCGTCCTCAACACGCTCGGCGAGGGAGATCACTTCGGGGAGATGGCCCTTCTCGACGACGAGCCGCGCTCGGCGAGCGTCGTGGCGCAGGAACGGTCGGAGCTCGCCCTCCTCTCCCGCGACGTCTTCTTCGAGCTGCTTCGCTCCAACTTCGTCCTGACGAAGGGGCTCCTCCGCTCCTTCTCGCGGCGCCTCCGGCGTGCGAACGCCACGATCGAAGGCCTGGCCGCCCTCGACGTGAAGAGCCGGCTCGCGCGGTACTTCCGCGAGCTGGCCGCCACGCGGGGCCGCAAGGCCGGCGGCGGCTGGTCTGTCGTCGTCCGCCCGTCGCAGCGCGAGATTGCCGACACGATCGGCTCCAGCCGCGAGACCGTCTCGCGCACGATGTCGCAGATGGCCGACCAGCAGCTGATCGTCCCGAAGGGCCGCGTCGTGTACGTCAAGATCGAGGTGGGGGAGGGGGCGGCGACTCCCGGGGTCCCGGCCCGCTGACGCGTCCCCGATGTATCTCCGGCCGTGGACCCTTCCGAACCTGCTGACGTTCCTCCGGCTCGTCGCGCTGCCGTTCCTCGTCGTGGCGATCCTGGAGGGGCGGCACGGCACGGCGCTCGTCGTCTTCCTCGTCGCCGCGATCACCGACATCGTGGACGGATACCTCGCGCGCCACTTCGGTATGGGGTCGCCCCTCGGCGCCTACCTCGACCCGATCGCCGACAAGCTCTTCCTCGTCTCGAGCTTCGTCGTGTTCGCCCTGCCGGGGACGCCGTCGGCCATCCACATTCCCATCTGGCTCCTGGTCCTCACGATCTTCCGGGACGTCCTGATCCTCGTCATCGCCCTCGTGATGTACCTCGCGCTCGGCGTCCGCGAGTTCCCGCCCTCCATCCTCGGGAAGCTGACGACGTTCTCGGAAATCTGCACGATCGTCGCCATCCTCCTGACGAACGTCGGGGTCCTTCCCGCCGCCGTGGCGCAGACGTTCTTCTGGGTCGTCCTCTTGCTGACGTTCGCGTCGGGGCTCCACTACATCCTCCGCTCGTCGCGCGGCATCGCGCGGCACAAGGAGGAGGCGGTTCAGCCCCCCAGCCCTTGACGCGCCGGACCGCGCCCGGCGAGAATCCCCCTCCCCGCGAGCGGGTGTAGTTCAGCGGTAGAACGTCAGCTTCCCAAGCTGGATGTCGTGGGTTCGAGCCCCATCACCCGCTCCATCTTCCGGATTCAGCGCGCCGACGCCAGGCCCAGCCGCTCGCGGCGGTAGCTTCCCGACTGGACGGACTCGCACCAGGCCCCGTTCGCGAGGTACCAGCCGACGGTGGCCGCCAGGCCGGAGGCGAGGTCGTGCTTCGGCGCCCAGCCGAGCTCGCGCCGGATCTTCGAGGCGTCGATCGCGTAGCGGCGGTCGTGCCCGGGGCGGTCCTTCACGAAGCTCTTGAGGTTTCCGTACGACGCGACGCCTTTCGCACGGAGGGCGGGGTTCTCACGCGCCGGGCGCTGCTGCTCGAGGAGGGCACAGAGCAGGTCGACGAGCTCGAGGTTCGTCCTCTCGCCCTGACCGCCGAGGTTGTACCTGCCGCCGGGCGTGCCCCGCGTCAGGACCGCGAGAATCCCCTCGCAGTGGTCCTCGACGTAGAGCCAGTCGCGGACGTTTCCGCCGTCCCCGTAGATCGGAAGCGGCCGGCCCTCGTGCGCGTTGAGGAGCATCAGGGGAATCAGCTTCTCGGGGAACTGGAAGGGTCCGTAGTTGTTCGAGCAGTTGGTGATCAGGGTCGGGAGGCCGAAGGTCTCGCCCCAGGCCCGAACCAGGTGGTCGGCCGCCGCCTTGGACGCGGCGTACGGCGAGTTCGGTGCGTACGGCGTCTCTTCCGTGAAGGCGCCCGTCTCTCCGAGAGAGCCGTACACCTCGTCGGTGGAGACGTGGAGGAACCGGAAGGCGCGGCGGATCGGCTCGTCCGCGTCGGCGAGGTGCGCCCGCGACGCCTCCAGCAGTTCGTACGTGCCGTGGATGTTCGTCCGGATGAAATCGCCCGGTTCGTCGATCGAGCGGTCGACGTGGCTCTCGGCGGCGAAGTTCACGATCGCCGACGGCCGATGCTCCAGGAAGAGGGCCCGGACGCCCGCCCGGTCGGCGATGTCGCCCCGGACGAAGGCGTATCGCGGATGGGCGGCGACCCCGGCGAGGCTCTCGAGATTTCCCGCGTAGGTCAGCTTGTCGAAGACGACGACGCGGTCGTCCGTGCGCGCCAGCGCCGCCCGGACGAAGTTGCTCCCGATGAATCCGGCGCCGCCCGTGACGATGAGGGTTCCCATCCCGACGCTCCTTCCCTGGCCGGCGCGGAGTCTAGCCCGCGTCGGGGACGGGTGCGGGGGCGAGCCCGGAGACGCCGCCGGAGACGATGAACGCCATCGCCTGGGCGCTGGGCGCCGCGAGCGGCGTCACCTGGCTTCGGGGGACGAGGAGGACGTGCCCGGCGAAGGCGTAGGACTGCGGGACGTAGACGGCGACGTGGTCCGGAAGGCCGATGCCCGTGAGCGATTCCCGCGTCGAGAATCCGAGGAGCTTCGGGGCGTCCGGCCCGCCGAGGGAGACGGCGACGGGACGGTCGAAGCTCTTCCTTTCGCCGACGAACGCGTTCACGAGATCACGCGCCGCACCGTAGACGAGCTTCACGAACGGGACCCGCTGGAAGACCCCGTCGAGAAGGTCGAAGGCGCGCCGCGTGACGAAGTTCGAAGCGAGGAAGCCGACGACCGTGACGAGCGCGACCGTCGCCACGAGGCCCGCCCCGCGAAACGGGATCCCGAGGAGGCCATCCACCTTGATGAAGACCGTCCAGAGGACGAACACCGACAGGGCGGCGGGGACGAAGACGATCAGTCCGCGGACGAAGTACTTCACGAAATGGCCCATGGGCCCTCCCGCGGGGAGCTTGCCACGGGCGGCCGTCTGCGCAGGTCACTCGAGGGGGGTGGCGAAGATCGTGGCTGTCTTCCCGGGAGCGGTGACGGCGATGACCTCGAGAGTCGCGGGACCGTCCCGGGGAAAGACCAGTCGCATGTAGCCCGGCGCTTTCTTCCGGAAGACCGTTCCGTTGATCGACCGTGCGGGCATCAGGTGCCTCTTGCCGCCGCCGGCCCCGCTGATCAGATTCCAGGTCCGGCCCGGACCGGGAAGGCGGATCACCTGCAGGTTGTGGTCGTGGCCGGCCGCCCAGACGAGGGGCGGGACCGGGTCGAACGCCCTCTTCATGGAGGACATGAGGCGCCGGTAGAGAGGGGCGGCCTCGACCTGCTCGTTGAAGATCGCCTTGCGACCGGCGACCGTCAGCGAGCCGAAGCCGGGCATCGGGAGCCAGAGCCAGGAGACGAACGGGGTCACCGGGAAGAGGTGGTCCTGCCATGTGTAGTGCGAGCCGGACAGGCCGCCCGCCGCGAGTGGATGGTGCGCGAGGACGATCGTGCGCCTTCCTCCGGCGGTCCGGAGCGCCTCCCGGAGGGCCGCGACGACGTCTTCCTCGGTCTTCTCGGGGCAGGGGGAAGAAGCGCCTTCGGACTTCTCGTACTGGTGGAGCCACCAGTGGGTGTCCAGGGCGATGAGCCGGACGGTGGCGCCGACGTCGAAGACGGCCGGGCCCGGGCAGCCGCCCGGGGGGGCGAACGTGACCGTCCCTCCGCCGTGCGCCGTGACGAACGCGTCCTGACGCCGGATGGCGTTCCAGCCGTCCGGGGTCCACTGGGCCCAGTCGTGGTTGCCGGGGATGACGATTCCCTGGCCGGCCATGCGGGCTACGGCCAGCTGGGCCTCGAGGCGTGCTTCCATCTCAGAGCGATAAGGGCTTCCCGGGGCTGGGAGGCCGGCCGGGTAGACGTTGTCGCCCAGGATCGCCACGACGCTTCGGCCGCCGTCGCGGGCGACCTGCGCCGCGAGGGGGGTGAAGGCGAGCGAAATCCGGTAGACCTCTCGCCCGGCGTCTCCGGTCAGATAGAGGACGACGTCGGGATCATCCGCCGCCGGCAGGGGGGCCCGTAAGGCGAGGAGGCCCGCAAGGGCGAGAGGCGTGAGCCGTCCCATGAGAGCACTCTAACCCCGGCGCTCCGGGGACCGTAGCGGTGCGCCGTCTCGTGGAACGTCTGCATCATTCGCCGGGAAAGCCGGTCTGTCCCGCCCCTTTCGCCTGCCCGGTGCTGATCGGTCGAGGGGGATGGCGAGAGCGAAGGGCCGGATCCGTCCCGCGGAAATCACTTGAGCGCCGGCCGCGGTGTGCGCGAGGAGGGTCGCCACCCCCTGTGGAACATCTGCATCAGTCGCCAAGCGGGAGGGTTTGTCCCATAATGACGGCGATGAGACGCGATCTCAAGAAAGTCGCCCCGCAGACGCTGGCGGACCTCCGCCGCGGGGAGGAGGGGACGCTGGAGGCCCTCGACCTGCCGGCCCCGGACGCCCGGCGCCTGATGGAGCTGGGGTTCCTCCCCGGCGCCCGGGTGGCGGCGGGGCGTGCGGCGCCCGGCGGGGACCCCCGCGTCTTCCGGGTGGACGGGTCGGAGATCGCGCTGCGGCGGACGACGGCGCGGCACATCCGCCTGCGGCATGCCGCCGGGGCGGCGAAGTGAACGCCTCCCAGGTGGTCTCCGGACCGGGCGGCGGCTTCGACCTCCCGGCGATCCCCCACGCCCCGCGGCGGTTCGTGGCGCTGGTGGGTCCCCCCAACTCCGGCAAGTCGACCCTCTTCAACCGGCTGACGGGCCTTCGGCAGAAAGTGGCCAACTTCCCGGGTGTCACGGTCGAGGAGCGGCGGGGGCTGGCGAAGGTCGCGTCGGGGAAGGACGTCGTCCTGATCGACCTGCCGGGGGTCTACAGCCTCGTCGCCCGCTCGGAGGACGAGCGCGTGACGCACGACGTCCTGATGGGGACGATGCCCGGGACGCCGAAGCCCGACGCCGTTCTCCTCGTCCTCGACGCAACGAACCTGAAGCGAAACCTTGTGCTCGCGGCGCCGGTGCTCGCTCTCGGCCTTCCGACGATCATCGTCCTGAACATGGCGGACGAGCTCGAGGCGCGCGGGGGAGAGCTCGACCCGGAGGCGCTCGCCGCGCAACTCGGCGCGCCCGTGGCGCTCGTGTCGGCCTCGCGGGGGGAAGGGCTCGAGCCCGTGGTGGAGTTTCTCGGCGGCGAGCTCGGCGTCCCGGCCTCTCTCGACCTGCCGGCCCTTGGCGACATCCCGAAGTGCCGTCAGTGGGCGGCCCGTCTCGGCGACGAAGCCGGCTACTCGCCGCCGGCGCCGCCTGTCTGGACGCGCCGGCTGGACGGCGTCTTCCTCCACCCGGTCGCCGGCCCGGCCGTCTTCGTTCTCGTCGTGCTCGGCGTCTTCCAGACGATCTTCACCGTGGCCCGGCCTCTGATGGACCTGGTGGACCGGGCCGTGTCGATCTCCGGCGCGTGGCTGGGGGCCCATCTCCCGGAGTCCCTCTTCCGCGAGCTCGTCGTCGGCGGCATCTGGGGAGGCGTCGGCTCGGTGGTCGTCTTCCTGCCGCAGATCCTCCTGCTCTTCCTCTTCCTCGGCCTTCTCGAGGACTCCGGGTACCTCGCCCGTGCCGCGCTGATCGCCGACCGGACGATGTCGAAGGCCGGCCTCCAGGGGAAGTCGTTCCTGCCGCTCCTCTCGGCGTACGCCTGCGCCGTCCCGGCCGTCCTCGCGACCCGGACGATCGAGAACAAGCGCGACCGGATCGCGACGATCCTCATCGCGCCGTTCATGACCTGCTCGGCGCGCCTCCCCGTCTACACGCTCATCATCGCGGCGTTCATCCCCGAGCGGCCGCTCCTCGGGCCGCTCCTCGGCACGCGGGCCGCCGCGCTCCTTGGCCTCTACGTTCTCGGCTTTCTCGCCGCCTTCGGAACGGCCCGGCTCCTCAAGTCGTCGGTCCTTAGGAGCGAGGGAACCCCCTTCCTCATGGAGATGCCGCCGTACCGCTGGCCGACCCTCCGGCAGATCGGACTCCGCCTCTACGACCGGGCGAAGATCTTCCTGCGGCGGGCGGGCACGGTGATCCTCGCCGTCTCCGTCGCCCTCTGGATCTTCTCGAACCTGCCGCTCTCCGGCGGCCAGCCGCCCCGGATCACCGACAGCGTCACCGGGACGGTCGGCCGGGCTCTCGAGCCCCTGGTCAGGCCCCTCGGGTTCGACTGGAAGATCGCCATCGGCCTCGTGACGTCGCTGGCCGCGCGCGAGGTGATCGTGGGGACCCTCGGGACGATCTACGGGCTGGAGGGGGACATCAACTCGGCCGGCCTTCAGGCGGCCCTCCGGCACGACCTGACGCCGGGCGGCGCGGTCGCCCTCCTCGTCTTCTTCGCCTTCGCGATGCAGTGCGTCTCGACGATTGCCGTCGTGAGGCGCGAGACGGGGGGGTGGCGCTGGCCCGCGATCCAGTTTGCCTGGATGACGCTTCTCGCCTACGCGGGAGCCTTCGTCGCCAACCGCCTCGTCTCGGCCTTCCTCGCGTAGAACCGCTCCCGGAACGACTCCATGTAGATATAGAAGACCGGCGTCACGAACAGCGTGATCAGCTGGGAGAAGAGGAGTCCGCCGACGACCGCGAGGCCCAGCGGCCGGCGGGATTCGGCCCCGGCGCCGAAGCCGAGGGCGATCGGGAGCGTCCCCATCAGGGCCGCCATCGTCGTCATCATGATGGGCCGGAACCGGACCGTGCAGGCTTCGGAAATCGCCTGCTCGGGGCTCTTCCCGGCCCGCCGCGCCTCGATCGCGAAGTCCACCATCATGATGCCGTTCTTCTTGACGAGGCCGACGAGGAGGATGACCCCGACGAAGGAGTAGATCGAGAGCTCCGTCCTGAAGACGAGGAGCGTCAGGAGCGCGCCGAAGCCGGCGAACGGGAGGGCCGAGAAGATGGTGAGCGGGTGGAGGAAGTCCTCGTAGAGGATTCCGAGCACCATGTAGATGACGAGGATAGCGACGAGGAGGAGAAGGCCGAGGCCCTGCTGGGAGGCCTCGAACGCCTGCGCGGTCCCCTGGAAGCTCGTCTGGACCGTGGCCGGGAGCGTCTCCCGGGCGATCCTGTTGATCGCGGCGACGGCCTCGCCGAGCGAGATGCCGGGGGCGAGGTTGAAGGAGATCGTCACGGCGGGCAGCTGCCCGGCGTGGTTGACCGCGAGGGGCCCGACCGTCTGCTCGAACTTCGTGACGGCCGAGAGGGGGACGAGGTCGCCGCCGCGCGAACGGACGTAGAGGAGCTGGAACGCGGACGGGTCGCGCTGGAACTGGGGGAGCAGCTCCATGATGACCTGGTACTCGTTGTTCGGCGTGTAGATCGTGGAGATCTGGCGGGAGCCGTACGCCGTGTAGAGGGCGTTCTCGATCGCGTCTGGGGTGATGCCGAGGGCCGCGGTGCGGTCCCGGTCGATGGTCAGGAAGGCCGTCGGGTTCCGGAGCTGGAGGTCGCTGTTGACGTCCTGCAGGCCCTTGAGGGCGCGCATCTTCTCCTCGAGAAGCGGCGCGGACGCGTAGAGGTCCTTCGTGTCGGAGGCCTGGAGGGTGAACTGGTACTGCGCTCTCGTCAGGACACCACCCAGCCGGATGGGGGGAAGGTTCTGCGGATAGGCGCGGATGCCGGGGATCTGCGCGAACTTGACGCGGAGCTCCTGGATGATCTCGTCGACCCCGAGCTTCCGTTCATTGCGGGGCTTCAGGCGCATGAAGATCATCCCGGTGTTTCCCCCCTGGGCGGCGTTGCCCCGGGTGCCGCAGCTCGACATGAAGCCGTCGACGTTCGGGTCGGCCTGGACGATCGCGGCCACGGCCTTCTGGTGATCGACCATGGCCTCGAAGGAGATCCCCTGCGCGGCTTCGGTGGGGCAGAAGATCTGGCCGGTGTCGTTGCTCGGGATGAAGCCCTTCGGGACGACGCGGAAGAGCATGACCGTCACGAGGAGGATGACGGCCGAGAACGCGACCATGAGGCGCTTCCGGCGAAGGGCCCACCGGAGGCCCCGCTCGTAGACGGCCAGGGAGGCGTCGAAGACGCGCTCGGAGGCCTCGTAGAAGCGGCCCGTCTTCCTCTCGCTGTGCGCCCTGAGGTATCGCGCGCAGAGCATCGGCGTGAGCGTCAGCGAGACGAAACCGGAGACGAGGATGGCCACCGCGATCGTGACGGCGAACTCGCGGAAGAGCCGGCCGATGATGCCGCCCATGAAGAGGAGAGGGATGAAGACGGCCGTCAGCGAGAGGGTCATCGAGATGATCGTGAAGCCGATCTCCTTCGTGCCATTCAGCGCGGCCTCGAAGGGCTTCTCCCCCATCTCGATGTGCCGGACGATGTTCTCCAGGACCACGATCGCGTCGTCCACGACGAAACCGACAGAGAGCGTCAGGGCCATCAGCGACAGGTTGTCCATGCTGTAGCCGAAGGCATACATGGCGGCGAACGTCCCGGCGATCGAGAGCGGGAGCGCCAGCGAGGGGATCACGGTGGCCGAGAGGTTCCGGAGGAAGAGGAAGATGACGAGGACGACGAGACAGAGCGTGAGCCAGAGGGTGAACTTCACGTCGGCCACGGACTCGCGGATCGACTGGGAGCGGTCGAAGAGGATGTTCAGCTTCGCCGAGCCGGGGAGCATCGCCTCGAAGACCGGGAGCAGCCCCCGGATGTTCGCGGCGACCTCGACGGTGTTCTCGCCCGGCTGCTTCTGGATCGCGAGGACGACGCCCCGGTAGGCGCCGTTTTTGTCGACGTACCAGGCGGCGGTCTTGTCGTTCTCGACGCCGTCGATCGCACGTCCGATGTCCGAGACACGCACCGGAGAGCCCTTGCGGTAGGCCACGATCAGCGGGCCGAACGCCGCGGCCTCGGTCAGCTGGCCGGTGGCCTGGACCGTGTAGGCCTTCGTCGCCCCCCAGAGCGTGCCGGTCGGGATGTTCACGTTGGCGGCGGCGACCGCGGCGGACGCTTCGTCGATTCCGATGCCGCGGGAGGCGAGCGCCCTCGGATCGAGCTGGACGCGGACGGCGTACTTCTGGGCTCCGAAGACCTGGACCTGCGCGACGCCCGAGATGGTGGAAATCCGCTGCGCGATCATCGTTTCCGCGTACTCGTCGGTCGTCGACAGGGGGAGCGTGGGCGACGTGAGGGCCAGGTAGAGGATCGGCTGGTCGGCCGGGTTCACCTTCTGGTAGGTGGGCGGGCTCGGCATTCCGGGGGGGAGCTGGCGGGACGCCGCGCCGATGGCGGCCTGCACGTCCTGGGCGGCGGCGTCGAGGGCGCGGCTCAGGTTGAACTGCAGCGTGATCTGGGTGACCCCCAGGATGCTCGTGGAGTTCATGCTGTCGAGCCCGGCGATCGTCGTGAACTGGCGCTCGAGAGGCGTCGCGACCGACGAGGCCATCGTCTCCGGGCTCGCTCCGGGGAGGGCGGCGATGACCTGGATCGTGGGGAAGTCGACGTTGGGCAGGTCGGAGACGGGAAGGAGGCGGTACCCGACGATCCCGAAGAAGAGGATCGCCAGCATCACGAGCGTGGTCGCGACCGGCCGGCGGATGAAGAGCTCGGAGATGTTCATCGAGCCGTCTCGGCCGGCTTTGCCGTCGCCGGAGCGGCGGGCGCCGCCTCGCTCTTTTCGACGATCTTCGTGCCCGGGGCCAGCCGGAGCTGGCCGTCCGTCACGACGCGGTCGCCGGAATTCAGGCCCGAGGTGATCAGGGCCCACACACCCCAGTTCCGCCGGACGGCGACCGGGCGGATTTCGACGGTCTGGTCCGGCTTGATCAGGAAGACGTAGCTGCCGGACTGTCCCGTCTGGATCGCGTCGAGGGGCGCCACGACCGCGTCCTCGTCGACCTTGAGTGTCAGGGAGACGGTCACGTACTGCCCCGGCCAGAGGGCGCGATCCTTGTTCGGGAAGAGCCCCTTCAGCAGGATCGTCCCCGTGGTGGGGTCGACCGCGTTGTCGAGGAAGGTCAGCTCGCCCGTCTCGGTCTTCCCCCCTTGCGGCGTCGCGACGACCGCGAGGCGGGCGTCGGCCGAGCGTCTCTTCACCTCGATGAAGTCCCTCTCCGGGACGGTGAATGAGACGTAGACGGGCTCGACCTGGTTGATGACGACGAGCGGCTTGTCGTCGTTCGCCTTGACGATGTTTCCCGCATGGACGAGGAGGCCGCCGGTCCGTCCGGGGACAGGCGCCGTGATCCGGCAGTAATCGAGGTTGAGGCGGCTGTTTTCGATGGCCGCCTCGTCTCCCTGCGCCGTGGCGCGAAGGGCCTCTTGGTTCGCGCGGGCCTGATCGAACTGCTCCTGCGTGATGTATTCCTTCTTGATCAGGTCTTCGTACCGCTTGAACGTCTGCTCCGCCTCCGTCAGGCGTGCGCGGTCCCGCGCCAGGTTCGCCTTCGCTTCCGAGAGGGCGGCCTCGAAGGGGCGGGGGTCGATGACGAACAGGAGGGCGCCGGCCGCGACGTCGTCCCCTTCGCGGAAGCCGACCTTCTGGATCTCGCCGCCGACGCGGGGCTTCACGGAGACCGTCGTATACGGCTCGACGTGCCCGATGGCCGAGATTTCGAGCGGGACGGCCATTCGTTTGACGTCCCCGGCGACCACGGGCACGGGGGGCGGCCCGCCGCCCGGCTTCTTTCCGCCGCCGCACGCGGTGACGGCGCAGATGAGGACGACCGTGGCGGCCAGTTCTCGACTTCTCATGGCGCTTCCTTCACCGCCGGCTCGATGGCGCCGACGTCGTGGGCGAGTTGTGCGAGAGAGAAGAGAAACTCCGCTCGAGCCGCAACATCCTGCGCCCGGGCGGAGGCGAGAGCGCTCTCGGCGGTCAGGAGATCCAGGATGCTCCCGACGCCGGCCGTGTAACGGCCGCGCGTCACGTCGGCGCTCTGCCGGGCGCTCGCGACGAGGTCGCGGGCCGTCCGGATCTTCTGGGCGGCGGTCTGGACGCTGTAATAGCTGGCCCAGACCTGCTGGATGACGAGCTGTTCGACGCTCGCGGCCGCCGCCTCGGCGGCCCCGCGCTCCTCCTCGGCCTTCCGGAGGTCGTACTGCTTCTGGAAGCCCGTGAAGACCGGGATCCGGAGCAGGAGGCCGACCGAGTAGAGGTCCGTGGAATTCGTCCCCGTCCCGCCGCCGAAATACGTCCGGCTTCCTCCGGCGGCGCCTCCGAGCGTCGGCCAGAGACTCGACCGTGCCGAGGCTACGTGGCGCTCCGCCGCGATGGCGGCCGAGCGGGCGGCGGCGAGGTCGGGCCTCTGCTTCTCCGCCTGCGCGATCAGGTCGTCCACGGAGCGGGTGACGCGGTCGAGGTTCAGGTCCTCGGGCAGCTCACCCGCCTCGATCGGCGTGTTGGCCGGGACGCCGAGGGAGGTTGCGAGGGCGCCCCGGATCACGGCGATCTGTCCCTTCACGGAGTCGTAGGCGAGCCGCTGCTGCGACGCGGTCGTCCGGGCCTGCAGGACGTCGGCGATCGTCGCGACGCCCGCGTGGTGGCGCTCTTCGGCGGCGCGGAGGTTCTCCTCGGCCTGCTTCAGGCTCGCCTCCTGCGCCGCGAGGAGCGACTTGGCCCCCTCGTACCCGTAGTAGGCCTGGAGGACCTGGAGGATGACGTCGTTGAGGACCGCGTCGTGGATCGCATTCGCCTGCGCGAGGAGGGCGTCGGCCTCCTCCACGTCCGCCGCGCGGCCGCCGAAGTCGAAGAGCAGCCAGTTCAGGATCGCCGAGGGACCGTACGTCGTCTGGTAGTAGATCGTCTGACCGCCGAACGCGGCGTTCTTCTGCCGCGTGTAGAAGCCGTCCAGTTCGACGTTCGGGTACCACGCCGAGCGCTTGCTCCCCGCGTTCGCGGCGGCGGCGCGCGCCCGGAACCAGGCCTGCTGCGTGGCGGGGTTGTTCCGGAGCGCGAGGTCGACGGCCTCGACGGGCGAGATCGTCTTCGGCGCCGTCCCGGCCGGAGGGAGTTCGGGGAGGGCGATCGGCGCCTTGGGCGGGGGCGCCGGCATCGGCGCTTCCATTCGTTTCTCCGGCGAGGGCGGCACGGACGCGTCCACGAACGCGGACGGGCGCGATGCCGTGCACCCGGCGGCGAGGACCGCGAGGGCGGAGAGGAGAAGGACGGGCAGCCTCATGAGGCCTCCTTGCGGCGACCGATTCCGCCCACGAACGCGTCCGTCAGCGCCCGGACGAGAACGGCGGGGGAGTCCGACGCGCCCCGGTGGAGGATGGCGGCGCGGACCATGCCGAGAAACATCTCCGTGGCGATTCGCGGGTCGACGGGGCGGAAGACGCCGGAGGACTCGCCGCGGGCGATCGTCTCCCGGACGAACCGGACGAGCGCCTCGCGCCGGAGCCGCAGCTCGCGTTCGCGCGCCCGGAAGCGCCTCGCGTCGCGGTGGAGGACCATGTTGAAGGAGGGACGCGACCAGAAGATCCGGATCGCCTCTCTCGCCACGCTGGCGAGCGCCGTCGCCGGATCCTGGCCCCGCTCCCGGAGGTCGTCGAGGGCCCGGTCCATCTCGTCGAACCCCGCGAGAACGGCGGCGTAGAAGAGATCGTCCTTGGTCGGGAAGTACCGGTAGAGCGTCCCCTTCCCGACGCCGGCTTCGGCGGCGATCTCGTCCGCCCGGACCTCGTGAAAGGCCTTCCGCGCGAAGACGTCGGTAGCGGCGGAAAGGATCTCGGCTCTCTTGCCGGGTGTCAGCGTGCGCGCCATCGTCGATTACGGAACGGACTGGTCAGTTCCGTAATCCTAGCGTACCCCATCCCCGGCGGACGATTCTCCGGTTTTGAGATAGCCTCTCGAATTCGTTCGAAGACGAAAGGAGCGATTCCATGAAGAACCCGGTTCTCCTCTCCGCCGCCGCAGCCTTCGTTCTCGCGGCGGCGCCTCTGGCCGCCCAGTTCGAGGCCCCGATGCCGAGCCCGAAGGCCGGCGTCACCCAGCGGGTGGGCGTGACCGACCTCAGCGTCTCGTACAGCCGCCCCGGCGTAAAGGGGCGCGTGATCTGGGGAGGCCTCGTCCCGTACGACAAGCCGTGGCGCACGGGCGCGAACCGGGCGACGACCCTGACCTTCTCGGACGCGATCGAGATCGAAGGGAAGAAGCTCGCGGCAGGGACCTACAGCATCGTCACGATCCCCGGCAAGGAGTCGTGGACGGTGGCGTTCAACAGGGACCTCGACCTCTGGTTCAGGACGGAGTACGACGAAAAGAAGGACGCCCTCCGCGTCGCCGTCACGCCGGTGGCGTTCCCGGAATCGGTCGAGACCTTCACGATCGTCTTCCGGAACGTCACGAACGACGGCGCCGACCTCTCCTTCGTCTGGGACAAGCTTCGCGTCCCGGTCCGGATCAAGGTCGACACGAAGTCGCTCGTCCTCACAAAGGGGCGCGCGGCCGTCGCCGGGGCGAAAGCGGACGACTGGGAGACTCCGCTCGGCGTGGGCCGGTACTTCTTCAACGAGAAGCTCGGCGAGCCGGGCGAGGCGATGAGAATGGTGCAGAAGTCGGTCGCGGCGAAGAAGGGGTACTCGAATACCGGGCTCATGGCCCGGATCCTCGCGGCGGACGGAAAGACCGCCGAGGCGATCAAGGCCGGGGAGGAAGCGATCGCCTTCGCCAAGGCCTCGCCCGACAAGCCGAACGTCGAGTCTCTGGAGAAGGCCGTCGCGGAGTGGAAGGCGAAGAAATAGACGGCGGGTGATCTCCCCGTAGACTCCGGAGGTGCCGAGAGATAGGCTCTTCTCAGCCCGCTACTTCACGATGTGCGGGTTCACGTTCACGGTCTTTCTCTCGGCCTTCCAGATCTTCCCGACGGCGCCCTACCGGATTCTCGACATGGGCGGGGACAAGTTCGCCGCGGGGCTCTTCCTGGGGCTCCAGACCTGGGCATCGGCCCTTTCCGCGCCCTTCACCGGCGCCCTCGGCGACCGGATCGGCCGGCGGAAGATGCTCGTCGGCTGCAGCCTCGCCGCAGCCGTCTTTTCGCTTTGCTACTCCGTGGCTCCGTCCTGGCCGGTCCTGGTCCTCCTCGTCTTCGTCTACGGCATCTTCTGGTCCGGGCTCCTGGCGTCCTCGTCGGCCTACATGACGGCCCTGATCCCGGTGGAGCGGCGCGCGGAAGGCTTCGGCTACTGGGGGATGGCGACGATGCTGGCCGTGGCCGTCGCCCCGGGACTCGGACTCCTTCTTTATCGGAGGGGGTGGATCTGGGTCTGCGCCTCGGCGACCGTCCTGAATCTCGTCATGGCCGGGATCGCGCTTTCGCTCCCGGAGACGCACGTTTCGCCGGCGGAGAGGCCGAAGGGTCTTCGGGACCTCGTGGAGTGGAAGGTGCTCGGGATGGCATCGAGCCTCTTCCTGACGTCGTTCGGCTACGGGGCCGTCGTGAGCTTCGCCGCGCTCTGGACGGAACAGAACGGCGTGACGCCCCGCGGGATCTGGTTCACGACCTTCGCGCTGGTCGTCCTGGTCAGCCGGCTCTTTTCCGGCCGCCTCGCCGACCGCGTCGGCGCGCGCCGGCTCCTCCTGCCGGCATTCCTCCTCGGGGCGGTCGCGCTCTTCCTTCTGGGCGCGGCCACGACGCGAGCCGCTCTCGTCGGCTCGGCGGCTCTCTACGGGCTGACCTTCGGGAACGCCTACACGTTCTTCGTGGCGTACCTTCTGAAGCACGTTCCGTCCGAGCGGCGAGGCGCCGCGTTCGGCGCCATCATCGCCGCTTTCGACACGGGGATCGGGACCGGCTCGATGGCGCTCGGGGCGCTCGCGGAGGGAGTCGGCTTCGGCAGGGCGTTCCAGGTGGGCGGGGCGCTGGCCCTCCTCTCGCCGGTCGTCTTCCTTCTCGCGGAGCGGCGGTTCCTGCGGGATGAGCCGGCTGGCGATCCGGCGGGCGTCTCCGGGTAATCTCCCGAAGGCGTGCGCCGCCGTCTGCGTGTCGAGATCGAGGGGGCCGTCCAGGGGGTCGGCTTCCGCCCGTTCGTCTACCGCCTCGCGGCCGACGGGGGACTCGGCGGCTGGGTCCTGAACGACGGGCGAGGCGTCTCCCTCGAAGTGGAAGGGGACGATGCGGCGGTGGCCCTCTTCCGCTCACGGCTGCAGGAAGATCCCCCCCCACGCGCCCGGATCACGTCGGTCCGCGAGCGGGAGCTCGCGGCGACGGGGGAGTCGACGTTCGAGATCCGGTTCAGCCGCGAGGAGGGGGCCAAGAGCGTCCTGGTCCTGCCGGACGTCGCGACGTGCGGCGTCTGCCTCTCCGAGGTGCGGGACGCTTCGAACCGGAGGCATCGCTATCCCTTCGCGAACTGCACGAACTGCGGGCCGCGCTTCACGATCGTCCGCGCGCTGCCGTACGACCGCGTGAGCACGACCATGGCCGGCTTCGCCCTCTGCGCAGAGTGCGGGGCCGAGTACGAGAACCCGCGCGACAGGCGTTTCCACGCCCAGCCGAACGCGTGCCACGTCTGCGGACCGGGCCTCGAGCTGTGGAGCCCCTCCGGCGAGATCGTCGCGAAGAGGGACGAAGCTCTCCGAAGCTGTTGCGAGGCCCTCTCGAACGGCCGGGTCGTGGCCGTGAAAGGTCTCGGCGGATTCCACCTGATGTGCGACGCGAGGAACGCGGCGGCCGTCGCGCTCCTCCGCGAACGGAAGGCGCGGTACGAGAAACCGCTCGCGCTGATGGTCCGCGACGTTTCGGCTGCCCGCGAGCTCGGGGCTGTTTCCGTGGAGGCGGCTCACCTTCTCGAGTCGCCGGAGCGGCCGATCGTCCTCGTCCCGGCGCTGCCCGGAGGCGGCGTGGCCCGGAACGTGGCGCCGGGGAGCCCGAACCTCGGCCTGATGCTTCCCGCGACGCCGCTCCACCACCTGATGCTCGACGCCCTCGGGATCCCGCTCGTCGCGACGAGCGGGAACCTCTCCGACGAGCCGATCTGTACGGACGAACGGGAGGCGCTCGCCCGACTCAGCCGGATGGCGGATCTGTTTCTCGTACACGACCGCCCGATCGAGCGGCACGTGGACGACAGCGTGGCGCGGATCGTGGACGGCGTCCCACGGCTCCTCCGGCGGGCGCGGGGCTTCGCGCCGCTGCCGGTCCGTCTCCCGCGCGAGGTCCCGCCGATCCTCGCCGTCGGCGCCCATCTCAAGAACGTCGTCGCCCTCGCGGTCGGGCGGCAGGCCTTCCTGTCCCAGCACATCGGTGATCTCGAGACGCCGGAAGCCCTGGCGGCGTTCGAGCGCGTTCTCGCGGATCTCGCCCGCCTCTACGAGGTGACGCCGGCGGCGGTCGCGCACGATCTCCATCCCGACTACCTCTCGACGAAGTGGGCGCTGGCGTCCGGCCTTCCGGCGATCGCCGTCCAGCACCACCACGCCCATCTCGCGTCCTGCCTCGCCGAGAACGGGGTCGACGGGCCGGCCCTGGGCGTGACGTGGGACGGCACCGGCTTCGGGGCCGATGGAACGGTCTGGGGCGGGGAATTCCTCCTCGGCGACGCGAGCGGCTTTACGCGCGTCGCGCACCTGAAGCCCTTCCGGCTTCCCGGCGGCGAAGCCGCGGTCCGCGAGCCGCGCCGGAGTGCTGCGGGGCTGCTGTGGGAGATGGCGAAGGAAGGAGAAGGGAGGGGAGGTGGAACGACGGGGGATTTCCTGGAAGGTGATTCGGGCGAAACGCGACGCTCGTTCGAATCCGAGGAGCGGCGCGTCATCCAGAGAATGCTCGAGAGGGGAGTGAACTCGCCCGTCACGACCTCCGCCGGCCGCCTCTTCGACGCCGTGGCATCGCTCCTCGGCGTGGCGCAGAAATGCTCCTACGAGGGGGAAGCGGCCATGCAGCTCGAATGGCTTGCCGAAGGGGTCGCGGGAGCGGGCGCCGCAGACGGGGACGAAACGGGCTCCGTGATTCTCCCTCTTGAAGAAGTCGGTCCCCTTCCGATTCGCGAATTTGCTTCGGGCGTTGCAGCGGCGGCAGGCGCGTCAGCTGTCCCCTCGAAGATCGTTCTGAACTGGCTCCCCCTCGTCTCCGTCCTTCTCGCCGAGCGCGCGGCCGGCGTCCCGACGGCACGGCTGTCCGCGCGGTTTCACAACGCGCTCGCGGCGGCGATCGTGGCGGTGGCCCGCCGCGTCGGCTGCCCGCGCGTCGCCCTGACCGGCGGGTGCTTCCAGAACAAGCTGCTGACCGAGCGTGCGGCGGCGGCCCTTCGCCGCGAGGGGTTCGAGGTCCTTCTCCACCGCGAGGTCCCGCCGAACGACGGCGGCATCTGCCTCGGGCAGGCGGCCGTGGCGGCGGCGCGGATCGGGGCCGGACGCGCTATTCTGGCCTGAGCGGGGGGGGAAACCGATGTGCCTGGGCGTGCCGGGGCAGGTCGTCCGCGTCGAGCGGAACGACCTCGGAATGACGATGGGCGTCGTGAAGTTCGGGGGGATCTCGAAGGAGGTCTGCCTGATGTACACGCCGGAAGCGGACGTCGGCGACTGGGTTCTCGTCCACGTCGGCTTCGCCATCAGCAAGCTGGACGAGGAGCAGGCGATGGAGGTCTTCCGGACGCTTCAGGAGATGGGGGACCTCGCCGACCTCGATCCGCCGCAGGAAACGAAGGGCTGACGGAGGCGGGCTCGTGCGCTTCGTCGACGAGTACCGGGACGGGGAAGCGGTCCGGAAGTTCGCGGCGTCGATCCGCGGTCTCGTGACGCGTCCCTGGACGCTCATGGAGATCTGCGGCGGGCAGACGCACACGCTGATCCGGTTCGGAATCGACGAGATGCTCCCCCCCTCGGTCACCATGGTCCACGGCCCCGGCTGCCCGGTCTGCGTGACGCCTCTCGAGATGATCGACCGGGCGATCGCCATCGCCCGGCGGCCCGGCGTCATCTTCACGTCGTTCGGCGACATGCTTCGCGTTCCCGGATCGAAGACCGATCTCCTCTCGGTCAAGGCCTCGGGGGGCGACGTCCGGATGGTCTATTCGCCCCTCGACGCACTCGAGATCGCGCGAAAGAACCCGGGGAGGGAGGTCGTCTTCTTCGCCGTCGGCTTCGAGACGACCGCTCCTGCGAACGCCATGGCCGTCTGGCAGGCGAAGAAGGCGGGCGTCGGGAACTTCTCCCTTCTCGTCTCCCACGTCCTCGTCCCGCCGGCGATGGAGGCGATCCTCGGCTCCTCGACGAACCGCGTGCAGGGATTCCTCGCGGCCGGACACGTCTGCACCGTGATGGGGTACCGGGAGTACGAGCCGATCGCCGCGAAGTACCGGATCCCGGTGGTGGTGACCGGCTTCGAGCCACTCGACCTGATGCAGGGCATCCAGATGACCCTCAAAGCCCTCGAGGAGGGGCGGGTCGGCGTCGAGAACCAGTACGCCCGCTCCGTCACGCGCGACGGGAACGTGACGGCGCAGGAGACGCTCGCCCAGGTCTTCGAGGTCTGCGACCGGCCGTGGCGCGGCATCGGCGTCATCCCGAGGAGTGGCTGGCGGCTGAGGGACGAATACGCCGGTCACGACGCCGTGAAGCGCTTCGACGTCGGGACGATCACGGCCGAAGAGCCGTCGATCTGCATCGCGGGGGAGATCCTCCGGGGCCTGAAGAAGCCGAGCGCCTGCGCCGCTTTCGGAACGCAGTGCACGCCGGAAAAGCCCCTCGGCGCGCCGATGGTCTCGTCGGAAGGGGCCTGTGCGGCCTATTACAACTACGGGAGATCGGTGTGAGCGACTTCGACCTCTCCTGTCCGGTGCCCCTCTCGGACTACCCGCACGTCCTCCTCGCGCACGGCGGCGGCGGCCGGCTGACGCAGCGGCTGATCGACCAGCTCTTCGTCCCGTCGTTCGACAACGCACAGCTCCGCGAGCTGCACGACGGGGCAGTCCTCGACGTCGGAGGCAAGAGGCTGGCCTTTTCGACTGATTCCTTCGTCGTCAAGCCCCTCTTCTTTCCCGGCGGCGACATCGGGTCGCTCGCCGTCCATGGCACGGTCAACGACCTCGCCATGTGCGGGGCGAGGCCGCTGGCCCTCTCGGCGGGGCTGATCCTCGAGGAAGGGCTCCCGATGGAGGACCTCCGGCGGATCGTCGCCTCGATGCGCGAGGCGGCGAAGGTCGTCGGCGTGCCGATCGTCACGGGCGACACCAAGGTCGTCGACCGGGGGAAAGGGGACGGCGTCTTCGTGAACGTGACGGGAATCGGCCTCGTCCGGGACGGGATCGAGATCTCGCCGCGCCGCGCGCAGCCGGGCGACGTCGTTCTGGTTTCGGGTGAGATCGCCGTCCACGGGATCGCCATCATGTCGGTCCGCGAAGGGCTGAAGTTCGACACGGAGCTGATCTCGGACAGTGCACCGCTCGACACACTCGTCGAGGGAGTTCTGGCGGCAGCGGGGGAGAAGGTGCACGTCCTTCGAGACCCGACGCGCGGGGGCGTCGCCTCGACCTTGAACGAGATCGCCGCTCAGGCGAAGGTGGGGATCCGGCTGGAGGAAAAGTGCATTCCCGTGAGCGAGGACGTCCGGGGCGCCTGCGAAATCCTCGGCCTCGACCCGCTCTACGTGGCGAACGAGGGGAAGTGCCTCGTCATCGTCGCGCCGGAAACGGCCGACGCCGCGCTCGCGGCTCTCCGGAGCCACCCGCTGGGGAAGGACGCCGCCCGGATCGGCGACGTCGTCGCCGACCACTCCGGCAAGGTCGTCATGCGAAGCCGCATCGGCGGCCTCCGGGTCCTCGACCTCCTGACCGGCGAGCAGCTTCCACGGATCTGCTGAGCCGCCGGGATGACCCGTCGATCAGGGGACTCCGCCTGCCGGCTCCGGGTCCGTCGGAGCGGCTTCCAGCGCCCGGCGGATGAATCGTGCCGTCGCCTCGAGCACCGGCCCGGGCCTCTCGGCGTGCGGGGAGTGGCCGCATCCGGGAAGGACCAGCGTCGAGGCCGGTCCGCGCACCTGGCGGACGATCGCCTCGACCTGGCGGACGGTGCCATACCGGTCGTCCTCCCCCTGGATGACCAGGACGGGACAGGCGATGGTGGAGAGGTGTCCCTCGATGTTCCACGTCCGGAACTCCGAGCTCAGCCAGACCCCGGCCCAGGCCCGGAAGAGCGGATCGGCATTGGCGCCGTGATGCCGTCCGAGCCGCTCCGGAAGCTTCGATCTCTCGTATTCGCCGGCGATCGCCCGGACACCCTCGACGGTGACCGGCTCGACGAAGACGTGCGGCGCCTCGAGGACCATCGCGCGCACGGACCCGGGATGGGCCCCGGCGTAGAGAATCGCCATCGAGGCGCCGTCGCTGTGGCCGAACAGGACGACGTGGGCGAGCCCGAAAAGGGCGAGGACGGCCGGCAGAACCTCGAGAGCTTCGTCGTGCAGGTAACGGACGGATCTGGGGCCGAGTCGCCGAAGAGGATCCGCCATGGCCCGCCCGGCTGTAGAGAAGGGCCCCGCATCCCGACTCCGCGGCGACCCGGTCGGGGAAGTCCCGCCACAGACCCGCCGAGCCGAGCCCTTCGTGGAGGAAGACGATGGTCGGCGCCTCCCCGGGCGGCGGCCCGATCCATCGGTATTCGAGACGCCTCCCGCCGACCTCGAACGACCCGATCTCCGCGCCCTTCCTTTCGGGAGCCGTCATGCCGTCTGACGATAGCGCGTCTCCGCGACGCGTTCCGGTGCGGTGCGGTCGCGGTAACGTCGTTCCATAATGGCGGACCACGATTCGTCGACAGAAGGTATTTGCACGACAGAGAGGAGGACACCATGGGTCGTTTCTCTTCGAGCGGGCGTTCCGGGGGGGTCACGTTGGTCGCCGGGGCCCTTTCGTTCGCCGTCCTGCTCGCCGCGCCCGCGGCCCCGGCGGTCGAGATCTCGTTCCGGAGCTTCAGCGGCTCCGCGGCGATCGGCCCTCCGGCGGACGCGTTCGCCGCAAGGCTGCAGGCCGTCTCGACGACCGTTCTCGGGAAGGACGGGCAGGTCCGCTTCGTGAAGGCGACGCCGATGCCCGCGATTCCGAAGGAGTTCAAGAGCGTCATGGCGGCCGTCGGAGCGGGAGGGCCGCTCGCGGGAGGGACCGGTTTCGACGCGGCCTACATCTCCGGGTCGGACCTCGACCCGGCATGGGGGTTCATCTACAACTCCGGCGTCCCGTTCGGCCCCAACTTCGACGAGTTCGTCGGCTTCCTGTACGGAAAGTCGGTCGATGACGGCGCGATGACGGGTCTCGACCTCCTCCAGCAGCTTCTCGACAAGAACGGCCGAAACGTCGTGGCGATCCCGATCGTGGGAAGCAGCCAGCAGGGTTCCGGCTATTTCATGCTCCCGGTGGGCGACGCCGGCGCGACGAAGGGGATCGGCCTGGCCGGGCTTTGCCAGCAGAGCTGGACCTTCCGCTACCTCCCGCCCGCCCAGTACGTCCTCGACCGAGCGTGCGACGGCCTCGTGGCGGGGGGAACGATTCCGAAGAAGAACATCAAGTTCGTTCAGGCCCTCGCCGGAGGCGGCTCGCTGGTGAAGGCGGTGGCCGACGGACAGCTGCAGGCCTACGAATTCGCGACGCCGCTCGACGACGTCTCACAGCTCTTCGGGCTCCCCGAGGGGAACCCCGGCACCACCGGAAACCGGTTCGTCCACTTCCCCGGGTGGCATCAGCAGTTCCTCGTCACGTACATGCTCGTCAACAAGAAGGTCTGGGGCACCCTCAGTCCGGCCCAGCAGGCCCTCGTCCAGACCGTGGCGAGGGACCACGTCCTGACGTCGTACGGCGAAAACCTGAGACAGCAGGGGACGAAGCTCAGGGAGATCCTGACGGCGAACGACGCGCTGCCCGACGAGAAGAAGCGGATGGTCCTCGTCTCGTGGCCCGAGAAGGACCTCAAGCTCCTGCGCGACGCGACCATCCAGTTCCTGAACGGGCGTGTTTCCGACGCGACCATTGCGGAAGCCGACCGGAAGGACTTCGCACGGATCCTCGAGGCGCTCCGAAGCTACGTCGCCGCCAACAGCGGCTACTGGAAGGTGCGCGAGGTTCCCAACGGGCTCCGGTTCGAGGGGTGGACGGACCCGGAGGGAAAGAAGCCCTGGGACCAGAAGCTCAGGTAGTCGCCCCGGCCATTAGAGGGACGCGAGGGACCTGAGGCCGACGAGGAGCATCCAGACGCCGAGGACCGCGAGGACGGCGGCCGCGGCGATCGCGACGACGCGCCGCGCGCGCGGAGGGAGACTTCGCGCGGAACTGGCCAGAACGATGAAGGCCGCGAGGCCTGTGACCATGACGACGTAGAACGAGGCGAGGAGGGCCACGGCGTGCACCGGGTCTCCGCGCCAGGCCGTCACGGCCGCGGGCCCGAGAATCAGGGCCCACGCGAGGTACGGGTTCGGGTTCAGGAGGTTGACGATGGCCGCCTGAAGAAGTGTCTTCGGCGCCGCGCTCGGGTCCGGCTCCGGGGCGCCGGCCACGGCCCGCAGGCTGCGAATGGAGGTCCAGGCGAGGTAGAGGAGCAGGGCTCCGCCGGCGGCCCGGAGAAGCTGCTGGCCGGCCGGTGGAAGCTGTCCGAGGACGACGAGGGCGACGAGCGCGATGGGCCCGTCGCTCAGGAGGGGGGAAAGGGCTGCGGGAAGTGTGCGCTTCCATCCTTCCGTCGTCGCGCGGGAGAGGAGAAACGCCTGAAGAGGCCCGGGCTGGACGACGGCTGCGAACGCCAGTCCGCCCCCGAGAGCGACATGGGGAAGGAGTCCCGAGGGATCAGCCATTCACCGGTCAGCCAGTCTCCTCACGATATCGCGAGATTCGACTGGCGGCGGACGGTCGGTCCGGGTTACTCGCTTTCCTCGGGTTCCGAACCGAACCGGAGGACGTTGCCATCGGGATCCTGAATCTGCATCTCCAACGCCCAGGGCCGGTTTGTGGGGGCCTGCCGGATGACCGCGCCCCTCTTCTGGTAGATCCGGTGAAGAGCACGGACATCGCCCACGCCGACCCACACCCAGCTTCCTGCGTGACCCTGGCCTCCCCGGCAGAGATAGATACCTCTCCCGTCTCGTCCCACGTACGTGAAGTCGTCGGTCCCCCAGCTCGCCGTCTCGAAGCCGAGAACGTCGACGTAGTAGCGAACGCTCACCGACATGTCTTCGACGCGAAGGATCGGATCGATGCATTCAATGCGTGTCGGCAGGCGATCGGACATGCTCGGACCTCACGAAGGTAGCTTCGGTGGCGCGCTTGAAAATCTTGGTTTCTTCCTCTGCCACGAGGAATCCAGGTGTCCCACCGCTCGAGATCGAAATTCGTGCGCGACGGCCTTCTGTGCCGACGGAGACGCTGCCGCGGCCTGAAGCGCCTCCATGGAAGGGAAGTGAAGCTCGGTGGGCCTGCAAAAAGGCGGTGGGCTGCCGTCCGCGGTGCCCACGACCCGGGCTGCGACGATCTTCTGAATCCCTCTGAAGTTCTGAGCCGTCACCATCGGCACGTGGTCCTGCGTGTACTGGCGCTTGAATGTGCCCGGGTCGGGCGGGGACGGGTAGAGAACGATCAGCTTCGCTGCAGCCATGGTTCCTCCGTTCGTGCGTTATTCCATCTTCTCGACGACGATATCGTGTCCCGCGACATGAGCGAGCGAGCATCGTGCTCCGTGGGATCGGGGCAGCGGTCCAAGGGGGCGAGCCTAGGCGAATGCGCCAGGCCCAGCAGTGCTTCGGAACCAGCGGGCAGTATCGCCGTCATGGATCCGATGCCAGAACGGCTTCGATGTCGGCTTCGCTCACCGCCCGGAAGACGAGAAGGACGTCGGCCGATCCCTCGAGGGGGCCGCCCAGTACGATGAAACCTTCGTGCCAGCGCATTGTCGAGCCAAGCCTGAAACGCGGAACGAAGTTCGCGGGTCACTGTATCTCCAGCCGGCTAACGAAATCTCGTGCAGCGGCGAGCGGAGCGAGTCCGCTGCAGCGCGTTGTTAGGCCGCAGCCAGGCGCGTTCTCCGCTTAGGTTAAGAGGGAGCAACGTAACAACCATGACGTCGTAGGAAGCATTCGTCTAGAAGGGCTTGAGCTTTCGAGTGCGGAACGACCCGACGCGGGGAACTCGGCGGGGTGCTTTACGTACGGCGGTCGCGGAGAACCCGGGCAAGTAGAAGGCCGAGCGCCGTGCCGAGGGACACGCCGAGAACGACCTTGTCAGCCACCGCGCCGTACAGCATGCCGACTGCAATACCAAGCGGAAGCCACTGGAAGGCAACTACCGAGGACTCTCGGATGTACGTACCCGCCACAAGAAGAGCTACGCCGGAGATCAGAATACCTATGACGGCGAAGAGCTCGCCCGTATGGCGGATATCGTCTGCAACCGATAAGAAGCCCGCGACCGCCGATACGACGAGAACGGAGCCGAGTGCAATGTAGACGCGAGGGCTCATGGTGAAAGGGCCGCTCTAGCCTAACGCTCAAGCTCAGCCGACGTGACGGCCGGAGGCAGTCACCGTCGGCTTGAGCGCCTGGTTGGTTAGCACCTCACGCCTTCTTCCAGAGTGACTCCCGGCTCACGTCCGGGCACGGCCCTTTGACTTCGGAGCTCTGGACCGGAGATTCTCCGCGAGCGCGGCCTGGATCAGGGCCTTGAACGCATCAGCATCGAGCACCTCTCCCTCCCTGATGTCGATGGCGCGACGCGTGTTCCCATCGAGACTGGAGTTGAAGAGCCCCCGAAGGTCCGCCAAGACGGCACCCCGGGCGAAGGTCAGCTTGACCACCTGTTTGTAGGCCTCTCCGGTGCAGACGATCCCGGCGTGGGACCATACGGGCACCCCCAGTGGGTTGCCGGGCTTGATCCATTTGCACTCCTCCATGATGTCCGGGTCCGCCTCGTGGATAAGGCGGCGAACCTCCGCCAGGGTCTCGGCGCGCCAGCCACCCAGAGACCGGATCCGTTCGTCCATGAGATGAGAGTCCGCCATCGCGGTTGCGCGCTCCGTTTCCGCGCCGATCTTGGCCTTCGCGGCTGCCTTCGGCGGAGACTTGGTCCCGGCGGCCGGCTTGAGTGACTTGCTCGCGCGCGATGTGCCCTCGGCCTTTGGCTCACTTCTCTTTGGTTTCTTCGCCACGGTTCATTCTCCAACTTGTTGTCATGCGCAACGATGTCGCGTTAAGCGTCGAGCGTAGCGAGTCTGCGGCAACACGGAGTCAGGCAGTAGCCGGTTCGAACAGGTGCCAGGCTCGTGAGCGCCAGACGAAGAGATTCCGCGTGAGGAGATGGTCGCCCGAGGGCCAAAGCCTGCCAACAGATTCACGAATGGCCCGGAGGCCCTCGGGCGACTCGGACCCTGTAAAGACGACGACGTCTCGTGAAGGGACTGCTACGACAAGGTCGCCTGGAACGTCTGTGCATTGCCGCTCCCACAGGTCATCAAGCAGCAGGAGGCTGGATTCGAGATTGCCGCCCGCAGTGAGGATGTACGCCGGATGATTGCCGTGCCGCTCGATCCGGGGTAGGCGCCGCCGGAGATTCTCGACGGACAGCGAGCGGAGTGATGTGCGGAGAAGACGCAGGGTTGAGAGGTGACGCTCGAGCACAATTTCGAAATGATGCGGGCGGTCGAATGCATAAAGAAGGCAGAGGCCGGTAAGAAATGGATCCGAAAGCGGCATGTCGCCTGGAGAGAGGACCGTGACTGGCGATGGGTCGGACAGCGGAATGACTTGCTTGACGAGGGGCAAGATGAGCTCCGCTTCGGCACTGGGGGGACGGCGAAGAGCAAGAGGAGCCATCTCTGCTGCCTAATGCCTAACGATATCTTGATCAGCGGCGAGCGGAGCGAGACCGCTGCAAAGCGGGATTAGACGCCCACGAATTCTTGGAACTACTCAATGGGCGCGTAGAGATCGTATTCCGCAATGCCCGTATCGTGGTGAACCTCGAGAACGGTTCCCTTTGGCGCGCCGAGTTTCCGAAGCTCAGCGCGAAGAACCTCAAGGCCGCGCTCAGGAACGGCAAGATCGACATCTATTCCACACCACTCGATCGCACGCCGTCCCTGCTCATCGGGTAAGGAGAGCTGCGAGCCTCCACCACCGACCTCGCCGAGACCTTGAGATTGGAGAACGGCATGAAGGGTATCTTCGTATCGCTCGCCGCGTTCGAGGGGTTGCAGCGGCTCGGGAATCCTTACGAAGACGAATAAAGGTTTCGGGACTGGATTGGCTTCGGACTCGTGGACCTGCTGTGTGCGACCGAGAAGGCGATTCAGGAGACGTGTGAACATCTGTCTCGAAGGGCGTCTAATGATATCGCGGTCAGCGGCGAGCGCAGCGAGTCCGCTGCAACGCGCGTCTGGGCCACGCCCGAGAAGGTAAGGAATGCCGGATGAACGCTGACGGAA
Source organism: uncultured Acidobacteriota bacterium (assembly GCA_963801475.1). Classification (GTDB taxonomy): domain Bacteria; phylum Acidobacteriota; class Thermoanaerobaculia; order UBA5066; family UBA5066; genus DAOMFB01. The sequence continues at coordinate 1,470,051 of CAWDEX010000001.1, forward strand.
GGGGTTACGGCGGAGCCAAGAGCGCCGGATCGAACCAGACATCGACATGGCCCGGCGCGAGAAGGAAGCGCCAGCCTGGGGCGAGCCCAAGGTAAGGAAGAACTTCGGGAAGAAGGTCGGCCAGATGGCTCACGTGATGGGGCTGAAAGAAGTCCGGGGCCTCCGAGAACTCGGTGCCGGCCCAAATGAACCAGCCGCAGGTATCGGCATCTGGGAGGTGACGAAGCCCGTTCAGGGGCGACGCCTCGGACCGTGCGTTCCGGGCGAGCCCCACCTTCAGGTGGCTTGGAGCCTCTAGAAACCGTGCGTGATGAGCCGAACACAGCCTGCGCTGCTCAGCCCGCAGTCGTTTGATTTCCATTCGCGTTGCCTAACCAGCAGTGTATGGACGATAACTGGAGTGAATAGGCGGAAGAAATGTCTGTGTAGCGGCTGGGAAAGCAGTGCGCCGGCCAAAGTGAAATTGTCCGGCCGGCTGCGCTTTCTGGTCGGGCGTACCGCGCAATCGCTCGGTTGATTGGCCGAGGAAGTTTCGGCCTGTCGCCGTCGGTGTCAGGCCGACGACGGGGGGGACGAACGTATCGACGGAGCTCGTGACGCAGCGCCCTCCTGCCGCGGACGGCCTTTGAGTTTCAACCATCGTCGTCCCCGCATGCTGTCGCTCCTCCTCACTCCGCCGTCGTCCTCTTCGAATCCCAGTACATGTAGGCGAGGAGGACGAGATAGAGGGCGAGGGCGAGGAGCTCGGGGCCTCTGCCGAGGGCGTAGTCGAAGCCGAAGCCGAGGGGACCGAGGTCCGTCTTCGTCTTCAGGAACTTCAGGCCGGCGGCGATGACGCCCATGATGGCGCCGCCGGCGATGAAGCCCGACGCGATGAGGGTGCCGCGGGAGTTGCGGGCCGCCGCGAGCTTCTCGTCCTTCCCGGCCGACTTCGCGACGAAGTGGGCGATGAGGCCGCCGATGAGGAGCGGCGTGTTCAGCTCCTGCGGGATGTACATCCCGAGGGCGAAGGCCAGAGACGGGATGCCGATCATCTGCACCGTCATCGCGACGAGGGCGCCGACCCCGTAGAGCAGCCACGGCACCGGCTCGTTCGACATCAGCGTCTTGATGACGGCGGCCATCGCGTTGGCCTGCGGGGCGACGAGGACCTCGCTCTCGGGGTGAGCCGCGGAGGGGGCGAAGCCGTAGGCCTGGTTCAGAAGAAGAATCACGGCCCCGACCGTGAGCGACGCGACGATCGTCCCGAGGAACTTGGAGCGCTCCTGGACTGCGGGCGTCGCGCCGATCCAGTAGCCGATCTTCAGGTCCGTGATGAGTCCGCCCGCCATCGAGAGGGCCGTGCAGACGACGCCGCCGATCAGGAGCGCGGCCAGCATCCCGGCCTTGCCGGAAAGGCCGGCCTCCAGGAGGAAGACCGACGTCAGGATGAGCGTCATGAGCGTCATCCCCGAAACGGGGTTCGTCCCGACGGTGGCGATGGCCTGCGCGGCGACGGTCGTGAAGAGGAACGAGATGACGATCACGACGGCGAGGGCGATGAGCGACTGCGGGGTTGCGCCCGGGCCGCCGCCGAGGACGCCGAAGCGGAAGAAGAGCCAGGCCCCGGCGGCCACGACGAGGATGCCGGCGAGTACGAGGCCCATCGGCACGTCGCGGTCCGTCCGCTCGGTCGACGCCGCCGCGCCGGAGCGCTTTCCGCCGAGGAGCTCCTTGAAGCCGAGGCCGAAGGCCTTCGCAATGATTCGCCAGCTCCGGAGGATCCCCATGATGCCGGCCGCCGCGATGCCGCCGATGCCGATGTGCCTCACGTACGTCCGGAAGACGGCCTCGGCCGTCATCGAGCCGATGAGGGTCCCCGGGGCGGCCGGCGGGACGGCGGCCTGAAGCTGCGCCCCGAAGTGGGCGACGACGGGGACGAGGAGAAACCACGAGACGAACGACCCGGCGCAGATGATGGCCGAGTAGCGCAGCCCGATGATGTAGCCGAGGCCCAGGACCGAGGCGAGGACGTCCAGCTTGAAGACGATCTTCGCCTTGTCGGCCAGCTCCCGGAGGACCGGGAGCGACCGGGAGGTGAAGACCTCGGCGAACGCCTCGAGGTGGATGATCAGGAAGTCGAAGAGGCCGCCGACGGCCGCGGCCACGGCGAGAATCTTCGCCTGCTGGCCCCCCGCCTCGCCCGCGACGAGAACCTCCGTCGTGGCCGTCGCTTCGGGGAAGGGGAGCTCTCCGTGCATCTCCTTCACGAAGTAGCGCCGGAGCGGGACGAGGAAGAGGATCCCCAGCGTCCCGCCGAGGAGGGCCACGAGAAAGAGCTTCACGAGGTTGACGTCGAGGCCGAGGATGAAGAGGGCGGGGAGGGTGAAGACCGATCCCGCCACGACGAGCCCGGACGCGGCCCCGACCGACTGGACGATGACGTTCTCGAGGATCGTGGACCGGCGCTTGAAGGCGTATCCGAGGCCCACGGCCAGGATGGAGATCGGAATCGCCGCCTCGAACACCTGTCCGACTTTCAGGCCGAGGAAGGCCGCTGCCGCGGAAAAGACGGCGGCCATGATGAGGCCGAGGACGAGCGATCGCCCCGTGAACTCGGGCTCCGGCTTGTCTGCCGGGACGATCGGACTGTAGGACTCCCCCGGCTTCAGGGCGCGGTACGCGTTCTCGGGCAGGGTCCGGCGGGTGGTCTCCACGGAGGGCACCTCCGAATGGTTTCTTGATGGCGGGCAGAGGCAGCTTACGGGCGCCCTTCCGCGAACGCAAGGAACGGGGAAGGGCGATACTTCGCCGGGAGGCGCCTATGCTGACAGGTCTCGACCACCACGTCGCCCAGGCCGTCATCGGCATCGACACGCTCTGGGGGGGCGACGTCCTGAACCCCTCCGGCACCGGCCGGTTCATCGCCGACAGCTGGTTCTCGGACGAGAGCCTCCCTCTCGCGTACGTTCATCCGGCCGCCGCGCGGCTTCGCGAAACGGGGGGAGTCACGGCGAAAGAGCCCGAGAAGTCGTCGGTGGACTCCTACCTCGCGGAGGTCGGCGTGAAGGCGTCGATCGGCGTCGTCTCGGCGGAAGGAAGGAAGATCGGCGGCCTTCGCGGCGCGTACCTCTCGGGACTCGCCCTCTGCTTCGACGTGATGTGGGACCTGGCGATGGAGCTGCTGGGGCGCGGAGAGCCGGTCCCGTACGACCGTTGCGTGCACGCCATGACGGCGCGTCCCCCCGAGCCGTCGCGTCCCGAAGAGAAGCGCCGGCTCGTGGCCGACCTTCTCGCCGCTGCCGGACACCCTTCGAAGGACCGCGCCGGCCTCCTGGCCGCCGTCGACTCCTGGCGGAGCGGACGGATCGTCGAGGGAAGGGCCATCCCGGGCCTCGCGTCGAAGGTCATCGGGGAGCTGGATGCCCTGACGCGGAAGAACGTCCTGCCGCACCTTCCGGCGGAGCTCCGGGGCGTTCCTCTCGCGAACGTCTCTTTCCTCCCCATCGAAAATGCCTGGTTCTCCGGCTCGATGAACTACCTTGGCCGGGCCCGGAAGAGGGACGGCTCACCCGAGTACGAGGCGACGTACGAGCTGAACGCGTCGCTCCAGATCTCGGTCCCGGAGTTCCACCAGCTCGTCAGCCACGAGGTCGTCCCGGGACACGTCACGACCTTCGCGTTCCTTCAGAACTTCTGGGTGAGGCGGCGCGTCGGCTTCGAAGCCACCGTCCTGACGATGAACACTCGCTACGCCGCCCTCGCGGAAGGGATCGCCAACAACGCCCTCCTGATGGCGTACGGCGTGACGGACCTCTCGGAGATCCCCGACAGGGACCTCGTCATCGGCCTTCTCCTCGCCCTTCTCCAGGACGACGCGAAGAACCAGTCGTCGTACCTGACGTGGCACGAGAGGAAGCCGCAGGCGGACGTCGCGGCGGTTCTGCGAAACGACTTTCTCGTCTCGCCCGAACGGGCCGACAAGCTGTCGGGCGCGTGGGGGCGCCATCCGCTCCTCGGTCGGATGTACCTGCCGGCCTACCGGTTCGGAACGGAAAGGGTCGCGGCGCTCCGGAAGAAGCACCCGCCGGAGAAGATCCTGCCCGTCCTCTACGGAGCGGCCGGCGTCGTCGACGCCGTCACCGTGGACTCGGCGCTGACATGACTGCCGTGAGGCTCCTCGTGACGGAGGTTCCGTCGCCGCCAGGAACGATCGTCCTTGCGCGCCGGGGAGAGGCGCTCTGCGCCCTCTGCTTCATGGAGCACTGGACCTCGATGGTCGGGGAGCTGATGCGGCGTTTCGGACCGCTCGAATTCCAGAAGGACCCGGACGGGGGCGAGCCGGGCCGGTCGCTGCGCAGGTATTTCGAAGGAGACCTCGAGGCGCTCGAAGGCGTCGCGGTCGACACGGCCGGAACGCCGTTCCAGGAGCGGGTCTGGTCGCGTCTGAGGAGAATTCCCGCGGGTCGGACCCTCTCGTACGCCGGGCTGGCGAGGGCGATCGGCCGTCCCTCCGCCGTGCGGGCGGTCGCGGGGGCTAACGGACGAAACCCCGTGTCACTCGTGATTCCGTGTCACCGCGTCATCGCGTCGGACGGCGGCCTGGGGGGCTACGGCGGAGGCCTCGCGCGCAAGCGCTGGCTTCTCGCTCACGAGGGGGCGAGGCCGGCGGAAAGAGAGCTGTGGGGGTGACCATGAACACGAAGGTGACGAGGACGATGATTCTGGGAGGCGGCTTCGGGGGGATCGCCACCGCGAACACGCTGCGCGGGCTCCTGCCTCCGGAGCACGAGATCCTCGTCTTCGAGAAAGAAGCGACGTTTCACGTCGGAGCGGGAAAGACGTGGCTCATGCTGGGGGAGCGGACCCCGGAGCAGATCTCGCAGCCGGTGGCGAAGTTGCTCGCGCGCGGCGTCAGACTGGTGCCGGGAATCGTGCGGGGGCTGGATCCGGCCCGGAACGCCGTCGTCACCGACCGAGGGGAGGAGCGCGGGGAGTTTCTGGTCGTCGCGCTCGGAGCCGACCTCGACTGGGCCGCCGTGCCCGGCCTTTCAGAGGCCGCTCACACCTTCTACTCGCTTGAGGGAGCCGTGCGGCTCAGGACAGCTCTCGAGGGCTTCGCCGGGGGCGACATCGCGATCCTGATACCGAAGGTCCCCTTCAAGTGTCCCCCCGCGCCTTACGAGGCCGCGATGCTCGCCCGCCACCGTCTGTCGGCGCGCGGCCTCGAGGAGAAGGCGCGCATTTCCATTTACACCGTCGAGGGAGCCCCGATGTCGACGGCCGGACCGGAGATGGGAGAGCTCATCCGGCAGGAGCTTTCGCAGCGCGGGATTTCGTTCCATCCCGGGAAGACGACCGTCCGGGTCGAGGCCGGATCCCGGCTCATTCACTTCCAGGACGGGACCGACGCACGTTACGACCTTCTCATCGCGATCCCTCCGCACGTAGCGCCGAGGATCATTCGGGAGGCGAGCCTCGTCGGGCCGTCGGGCTGGATTCCGGCGGATCCGCTCACGCTGAAGGTGACGGGCACCCCGGGAGCGGGCGACGTCTACGCGGTCGGAGACGTCACGACCGTCCCCCTGCCGGGCCGCTTCAAGCCCGATGTGCCGCTGTCGCTTCCGAAGGCGGGGGTCTTCGCCGAGGCGCAGGGTCGGGTCGTGGCGCACCAGATTGCCGCCCGCGTGCTCGGGACGGCGACGGCCGAGACGTTCGACGGAAAGGGATTCTGCTATCTGGAAGTGGGCGGCGGACGCGCCATGAGGGCCGAAGGCTCCTTCTTCGAGAGGCCGCACCCGGTGATGCAGAGGCGGACTCCCGACGAGGCGCAGCTCCGCGACAAGCACGACTGGGTCGCGCGCCAGCTTCGTCCGCACGACGGGGAGAGCCGGACCTGATTCGCCCGGCGCCTTGACGGCGGCCGGTCGCCGTCTCACGCTCACCATTGACGGAGGTGGCGATGGAACGGGCGGGCGCCGTCGTGGTCGGAGGGGGTGCGGTCGGGTGCGCCGTCGCGTGGCAGCTGGCCGACGCGGGGATCGGGAGCGTCTTCCTCCTCGAGAAGAACCTGCGGCTCGGCGAGGAGCAGTCCGGCCGAAGCAGCGGCGTCGTCCACGCCGGCATCTATTACGCCGAGGGGAGCCTGAAGGCCCGGCTCTGCGTCGAGGCGAATGCCCGGATGTACGAGCTGGCGGCCGCGCACGGCATCCCGTGCGCGAAGACCGGGAAGCTCGTGGTGGCGCCGGCGAAGGAAGATCTTCCCGCCCTGGAGGAGGTCCGGAGCCGCGCGACGGCCAACGGCGTGCCGGGCGTGCAGATGCTCGGCCGCCGTGAGACCGCGGCGCTGGAGCCGGCCCTTTCGGTCGAGGCATCGCTCCTGATTCCGACGACGGGGATCGTCGACGCCCCCGCTCTCGTCGGGACGCTGGCGCGCCTGGGCGAGGAGAGGGGGGCGTCGTTCCTCACGGGCTTCGAGGTGACCGCCATCCGGTCGGCGGGAAAGGTCTTCGAGGTGGCCGGGCGACGCCGCGGCGGAGCCGAGGAGACGCTGGAGGCGGGGGCGGTCGTCAACGCGGCCGGCCTCCGGTGCGACGAGGTCGGGCGGATGGCCGACCCGTCGGTCGAGGTGGAGGTGGTCCCGCTCCGGGGCGAGTACGGCCGGATGAGCCGCCGGCACCGCCCATCGCTGTGGCTCAGCGGCCGGAACGTCTACCCGGTGCCCGAGCGGCTCGACCTCGGCGGCGAGAAGATCCTGATGGTCGGGGCTCACCTGACGCCGACGTTCTCCCTGGCGCCGGACGGCTCGACGGTCCCGGGAGACCTGTTCACCGTCGGCCCGGAGTTCAGGCTGGCCCCTTCGCGTGACGACTACGAGTCGGACCGGCTCCCGATGGACTTCATCGTCGCCCGCGCGAAGCGCTTCATGCCCGCGCTCGACGTCGCCGACGTCCAGCGGGACTACTCGGGGATCATGGTCCACCTTCGGGGCGTGAACGACTGGATTGTCCGCCGCGACGAGATGCGGACCGGGCTCGTCCAGCTCCTCGGCATCGACTCGCCGGGCCTCACCTGCTGCGTCGAGATCGGGAAGCTCGTCCGGAAGATGCTCGTCGGCTGAAGGACGCGAGGATCGGCTCGACGGGACCGGTCGGATCAGCCGGCCTGGCGTCACCGTCTCCGGCGCCGCTCCTCCGCATAGAGCACGATGGCACGGTGCTGGCTGGCCCCGTCCAGACCGGCCTCGGCGACGACGGCGCGGCCGGAGCCGCTCCCGGGGAAATGCCCGTGCCGGTAGGGGTCGAGACTGAAGGCGCGCCCCGGATCGGATCGGATCCACCGGTAGAGAGTGGCCCTCGTGAAACCGGTGATTCCCATCGCGATCTGCGCCTTCTGCTCCGGGAAGATCCGCTCGCGATCGGCCTCGGAGAGGCGGTCGAAGAGCTCGGCACTGGCCACGTAGTACGCCTCGACGTCGATTCCGTCCCGCTCGAGGAGGGGGAGCGCCTCCTCCACGAACGCGTACGTGACGGCCGACTCCTGTAGTACGACGATGGCGTCCGGGTCACCCTTCGCCTCTCGCAGCCGGTAGACGCCCCGAGTCGCCTCGTGAGCCGGGGCGAGGCCCAGCGCCGGCCGGTCGAGCACCTTCTCCGGAGGACGCGTGACGAAGGGGGCGATGACGGCCGGCCGCTTTGCGAACGCCGCCGCCATGAGCGGATAGATCTCCTGAGGCTCCCACGGAGTCAGCGTGATCATCGTACGGGGCGGGAAATTCTCCTGAAGGAGCTGAAGGGGCTGGGGGTCGGCGTGGGTGGGACCGTCCTCGCCAGTCTTCAGGCCCGCGTGGGCGCAGACGAGGATCATCGGACGGTACGGCTCGCCCGTAACCCCTTCCCGCGCCTGGTTTCCGATGGCGTGGAGCCGGGCGGCGACGTGCCCGAGCGGCGCCAGAAATGCCCCGTATGACGAGCCGACCCCGACGTGACGGCCGAAAGCCGACAGGCCCGAGAGGACGCCGGAGATGGCGTCCTCGCAGATGCCGCCGACGGCGAGGAGCCGGGAATCGGGATTCGTCCGGGCGTTCCAGAAGCCGGCGGCGAAGCCGCGGGCCCCCTCGTTTACGCTGGTCGAGCCCAGAAGGTCGGCCGCGGCGACGAAGATCGCGCCGCCCGAGAGCCTGTTGAGGTGACCGAGCACCTTTCCGAGCTGGCCGCGAAGCGTCGTCTCGGTTCCGGGCGAGAGCGCGAGCTCGGCCGGGACCACGACCTCCGCACCCGGGCGCGTCCGCTCGTAGATCGCCTCGACCGACGGCGCGCCGTCGTGCGGGCGGCGGCCGCGCCGGTCTAGCCGCTCGCGCGACTCCCGGAGGGACGCGGCCAGGGCTTCCGCGACGGGCCGGTTGGCTTCCAGCACTCCCCGGACGAGCAGGAGGGCGCGCCAGAAGCACTCCTCCACGACGGCCGCATCCCGGCCGTCGGAGCAGCGCATGGCCCCCGGCTCGCATGTCGGCATCGACAGCTCGCTCCCGCGCACGGCCGGACGAAGCGAGTCGTAGAAGCCGGCGGAGCAGAGCTTGTGTCCGGCTCCGTGGGACGCCCGCCCCTCGATTCCGTACTCGAAGCCCTTCGTCGTCCGGTAGACGATCGCGGTCGGCTGCCCGTTTCGCATCTCGAGAGCCCGGCGCTGGGCCAGCGCGATGGCGGAGAAGTCCATCCCGTACGGCACGTCGACCACGTTCCAGTCATGCAGGTGGAACAGTTCCATCGGCGTCCACTGGACGTAGTCGCCCGGCGTCGTCCCCTCGCGCGTCACCCGGTCGGAGTCGATCGAGGACTGGTTCCAGTCGACATGGACGACGACGTTGTCGAGTCCCGCCGACCCGGCGAAAGCGAGCGCTTCGGAGGCACGGCCCGGCGTCAGGCCTCCCTCGCCCTCGATCACGTGGACGCGGGGTGGGTCGTCGCGGTAGACGTCCCGCGCCGCCAGCGCGAGGCCGAGCGACGATGCCAGGCCAACGCCCGAGGCGCCGGTCGCGAGGCGGACGAACGGAGTGGCCGGCGTCGGATGCCCGTCGAGCGCGCGGGCGCGCAGGCTCGTAAAGAGCGGCGTGGCCGCCGTCGGATTCCGCCGGAATCCCAGTAGATCCTCGAGGCGGAGCTGTCCGGCCTCGTCCGGCGGGAGGAGGTCGGGGGCCCCTACGCGAAGCACCTCGTTCCGGAGCGCCCAGAGGGCGTAGAGGCCCATGGCCTTGTGGCCGGCGGCGTACGAGACGAGGTCGGCGTCCGCGCGGGCAGGGCGCGAGACGTCGTAGTCCATCGGACCGAACAGAATCGACGCTACGATGCGCCCCGACGAGATGGAGCCCCCCGGATGCCCGGACATCGGCACGTAGTTGTAGAGCATCGAGCAGAGCGACCTGTAAAGCTCGTCGAGCAGAGCCAGCGGGGCGTGCACGGTCGGGGTCGCCGGCTCGGCCGGCCGGCCCGTCTCCAGGAGAACTCCGCGGCGCGGCCCGAACGGGACCGTCATCCCGTCACCTCGACGTCCTCAAGAGAGGTTCTCTCCGGCGCGCACCCACGAGGCAAAGCCCGCGCGGTCGTCCAGCGCGGCGCCGATCCGGCGAATCGCCTCCTCGAGGTCCTCGAGGCCCGTCGCGATCGAGATCCGGAGGAAATGCTTCCCCTCGTTTCCGATCGTGCCGAACGACTTGCGGTCCATCGTGGCCACGTGGTGGCGGAAGAGGAGGAAGAGCTGCAGCAGCGTGGAGGGCGTCGTCCGTTCGGCCTGCGGCTTCGGCAGCGCCCGGAAGGCGTCGAGCACTCCGAGCCGCTCGCACGCCCCCGCGACGTTCGGAAAGGCGTAGAAGGCTCCGCGCGGCTTCTGGCACCGGATCCCGTCGATCCGGTTGAGCGCGTCGACGACGACGTCACGGCGCTGCTGAAAAGCCGCCACCATTCGCGCGATTCCGGGCAGGCTCTCCGGCGACTCGATGGCGACTTTGGCTCCCATCTGGTTGAACGGGGGGACGCAGCTGAAATAGTTGATGTTGAGATTCTTGAAGACCAGGGCCTCCTCCGCGGTGGGAAAGACGGCCCAGCCGAGCCGGCCGCCGGTCCAGGAGTACGTCTTGGAGGCTCCCGAAACGATGACGGTCTTCTCCGCCATCCCGGGCACCGAGGCGATCGAAGAATGGGTCGCGCCGTCGAAGAGAATCCTCTCGTAGACCTCGTCCGAATAGACGCGGACGTTCGGCGGGCAGCGCGAGAGGATCACGCCGGCGATCTCCTCGAGCTGCTTCCGCCCGAGAACGCCCCCGGTCGGGTTCGAGGGGGAGTTGAGGAAGATGAGCCTCGTCCGGGCGGTGATCAGCTCCGCGAGGCTCTCCGCGGAGACCGCGAATCCCGTCTCCTCTTCGAGATGGTAGGGGACCGGCCGGGCTCCGACGTATCGGGTGAAGGACTCGTAGATCGGGAACCCGGGGCTCGGGTAGACGACCTCGTCGCCCGGGTCGCAGTAGGCCTCCTGGCAGAAGCCGATGGGCGTCTTGGCGCCGGGAAAGACCACGACGCGGTCGGGCGTGATTTCGAGTCCGCGCCTCTCGCCCATCTCCCGCGCGATCGCGGCCCGCAGGACCGGGAGCCCCTGAGGGTCGCAGTAGTGCGTCAGGTCGGCGTCCAGTTGCCGCTTGACCTCCTCGCGGATGTGCTCGGGGAGCGGGAAGTCCGGCTCTCCGAGGTTGCACTTGATGACCCTGTGGCCGGCGTCCTCGACCTTCTTCAGATACGGGCCGATCTTGAAGGCGTTCTCGGTGCCGAGGAGCTTCGTCCGCCGGGAGAGGAGTTCTTCGGCGGGCAGCTGTCCTGTTCGGGGTTCCGCGACGAGCGACGTCATCGGTACCACCTCCCGCTCCGCGTCTTACACGCCACACCCTCTGAAGACCGCCTTGACGCGGCGGCCAAGCCGGTCTTCGGAAATGCTGGATCATGCTGCGCCCGGGAGCGACGGGGAGTCAAGGGACAACGATCCGGGGGCTCCGTTTCACAGGCGGCGCTTTTTCGAGAGCTCGGCCGAGAGGAGCGCGTACCAGCCTTCCATTCCCGCCCCGGTCTTCGCCGACGTTTCGAGGAGCGTCCCTCCGGGGCTCAGCGTCCGGATCTGCTCTCGGACGGCCGGAAGATCGAAGTCGACGTGGGGGAGGAGGTCCACCTTCGTGACGACGGCCACGGGAGCCTTCGAGAAGATGCCCGGGTACTTGAAGGGCTTGTCGTCCCCTTCGGTGACCGACAGCAGGACGACCTTGAAGTCCTCGCCGAGGTCGTAGCTCGTCGGGCAGATGAGGTTCCCGACGTTCTCGATGAAGAGGACGTCGAGGCTCGAGAGCGCCCCCTTCTCGTCCTCGAGGGCCCGACGGACCTGCCGGGCGTCGAGGTGGCAGGAGCCTCCCGTCAGGATCTGCCGGGCCGGGATGCCCTGGCGGCGAAGGCGCTCGGCGTCGCGCTCGGTCGCGATGTCCCCCTCCAGTCCGCCGAGGGAGAGCTTCTGTTTCAGGTCGGCCACGGTCCGCTCGAGGAAGGTCGTCTTTCCGGAGCCGGGGGAGGAGATCAGGTTCACGACGAGCGTCCGACTCCGGGCGAAGCCCTCGCGAAGCTGCGCGGCCGCCTCCATGTTGGCGGCGAGGACCTTCAGCTTCACGTCAACCTGTGTCATCTCGCCTCCTCCGGCCCTTCGGCGTCCTCGAACGTCACGTCCCTCACGTCCAGCTCGTCGCCCCCTTCGATTCTGAGGACGCCGCCGCAGCGGGGGCAGAGCTTGAGCCACGTCCCCTTCGCCCGCTCCGCGATCTCGCCGCACGCCGCGCAGGTCTGCCGGGCCGCGCGCCACTCCACGTTCAGCAGCGCCCCGGCGTCCGGACCGTCGGAGGTGATCGCCTCCCAGGCGAAGGTCAGAAGGTCGGGTTCGATGGCCGACAGCTCGCCGACGAGGACCCTCACCGAGGCGAGCCGCCCTCCTGCGTGGGAATCCGCCGTCCGTCGGGAGATGGCGTAGATCTCGACGGCGATCCCGGTCTCGTGCATCGGGCCGGATGGTACCCGACGCCTCGCTCCGCGCGGCTTCCGCCGGCCGCCGGTGGGCCTGATATCGTTCGCCGCCACATGACCAGCGAACCGAATCGGGGCGCTCGTTCCGTGACGGAGTCGAGCGCACCGGGGACTTCTCCGGCACGGCGTCGGTCCGTCTCCGGACACCTCGCCGACGCGCGCGGTGTCAGCCGGCTGGCCGTCACGGCCGTGAGGGGCGTGACGGACATCGTGGAGAACATGCACGGCAACATCGTCCGCCTCTCGCCGATCGTGGGCGAGCGGCGCCCGAAGCCGCTCGGCGGGATTCCCGGCCTCGTCTACCGGAGCATTCACGGCGTGACCCGGGCCCTGGGCGTCGGGCTCGAGACCGCGTTCGCGCTGGGGGCCGCGCGGAACGAGGGCATTCCGTCGTCGCCGCGAAGAGAGCAGCTCCTCGCGGTGCTCAACGGCGTCGTGGGAGACCACCTGGCCGAGACGGACAACCCACTGGCGATCACGATGGGCTTTCGCCTCGACGGCCAGCCGTTGAAGCTGAACCGTGCGGCGCTCTCGGCTGCCCTGGCCCCCGCGGGGCGCCGGCTCGTCGTTCTGATGCACGGGCTCTGCCGAAACGATCTGGGCTGGCTCCGCGAGGGGCACGACCACGGAGCGTCGCTCGGCCGCGACCTGGGATACACGCCGGTCTACCTCCACTACAACACCGGCCGCCACGTCTCGACGAACGGACGCGAGTTTTCCCGCCTGATGGAGCGCCTGCTCCAGGAATGGCCCGAACCGGTGGAGGAGCTGGTCATCCTCGGCCACAGCATGGGCGGCCTCGTGGCGCGGAGCGCCTGCCACTACGGGAAGCTCGCGGGGCATGAGTGGCTGCGCCGCCTGAAGAAGATGATCTTCCTCGGCACGCCGCACCACGGCTCGCCGTTCGAGCGGGCGGGACACTGGACGGAGATTCTCCTGGGAGTCAGCCCGTATACGGCGCCGCTTGCAGACCTGGGGGCGGTCCGGAGCGCCGGAATCACGGATCTTCGGTTCGGCAGCGTGCTGGACGAGGACTGGATGAAGCGGCGCGGCTTTCACGCGCACGACCCGAGACGGTTCGTTTCCCTGCCGCCTCGCGTGAAGTGCTACGCGATCGCGGCCAGCAAGAGGCCGGATCCCGGGCTTCGAAAGAGGCGGCTGACCGGAGACGGCCTCGTCCCGGTCACGAGCGCGCTCGGCCAGCATCGCGAGGAAGCCCTGGCCCTGCCGATTCCGAAATCACGCAAGCGCGTCTTCTACGGGCTCGCGCACCTCGACCTTCTCGGCAGCCGCGAGGTCTACGACCAGATCAGGCTCTGGGTGGCGGAAGGGGAGAAGCCCCCGGCGGCGTCGGGGGAACATCGTGTCAGCCCGGCGGGATCTTCCCGAGCGTGAATTGCAGGGCGCCCGAGGGGCACCTCCGGATGGCGGCGGCGACCTCTTCCGCGCTCGCCGCGTCGGCCTTGACCCATTTCCTGCGGCTCACGTCGAAGACGGCCGGCAGGGAGTTGAGGCAGACAGCCGAGTGAATGCAGACGTTCGGATCGAAGGTGACGGTGATGCCGGGCGCCGTGTAGGTCTGCAGTCGCTTCATGCCGCCTCCGTGGTCCCGCTCCCGGGCCGGGTGGAATTATCGGCGAACAGCCCGGACGTCTCTCAGTACCGCGCGCCGTGCTCGATCCAGAGCTTCAGAAGGGTCAGGACTTCCGCCCATCCGGCCGTCCGCCGGAACATGTCCTGAAGTCCCTGAACCGAGTCTTCGTAGATCCCTTCCTCGAGGCTGACGACCGTACCGGTCCCCAGGTGCGGTTTCGACGCTTCTCGAAGCGAGACCGTGACGGTCGTCCGGTAGTTGCCGAGATCGACCGGCCACTCGAAGGCGAACAGTGTGGGGCGCTGCCACTCGACGACCGAGCCGTCGTACTCGCCGGTGAACCCGTCGAGACCGTGGTCCTTCCACCGGAAGACGAGGATTCCACCTCTCCGCGGCTCGAGCGTGCAGCCCGACGTGAACCAGTCGTCCAGGCCCTCCGCCGTCGCCACGGCGTCGAAGACGCGGTCCGGGGTGGCGCGAATGAAGGTGCGGAATCGGACGACGCGGTCGAGCGCTTCAGGCATCTGGTCCCTCCTCGCGCCTCAAGGCTTCAGGGGAGACGTGGCGCCGGGACCGACCACCGTGGTCCAGGGACGGACGCGCCACCGCGTGACGAGGCCGTTTTTCACGTACGGATCCGACCCGACGAAGCGCTCGGCCACCTCGGGCGAGTCCCCCTGAAAGAGCAGGATCGCGCCGTCGACGGGATCGCCGAGGGCGCCGGCCAGAACCATCTCGCCGCGGTCGACGGCCTGCCAGGCGAGGGCGAGATGTTCCGCGCGGAATTCGCCCCGCCGCGCCAGGTAGTCCGGGGAGACCTCGTAGAACAGGAGATAGTGCATTCGCCTGGCTCGCCTCCTTCAGGCAGCCGAACGATACGCCGCCCCGGGGCGAGCGTAACCGAGTCCGCTGAAACGCGGGGCTAGACAGCACCCTCCTTCGGACATTGAAGGCCCGCACCTCCACGGATCCACCTGAAGCACTAGCCAGCCTCAAGCCGCTGTTTCATGTCGGCGTACGCTGCTTCGACCAGCTTCGTGAGCGCCGTGACATCGAACTGGCGGCCGGGTCCGAGTTTCACATGACGCATGAACTTGCCCGTACCCTCGAGAAGACCCGTCGGATCAGCAAGGTGGGCGCCATGAAAGAAACCGACATTGACGTGGGCCGTAAACGCGTTGACGTAGCCGAAAGCTGCGTCACCTACGCATGCGGTCGGATGGCCATCGTGCAGTACCTCTCGAACGTCGCCTCCACAGTCGCGCATGACGCCGAACCAGCACTGCGCGATCGCCCCCAGCTCGCCGGAGTGCTCCTGGAGCCAGGCGTCGACAGCAGGATCTCGCCTGACAGAACCGGGGAAGCGCAGAAATCTATTCACAGTCGGTTTCATAGACGTCCCCGTCCAACGCGAGGCATTTCGACTGACGCCCCCGGGGCGCTGTCTCACGATACCGCGTTCAGCGGCGAGCGCAGCGAGTCCGCTGCAGCGCGGGGTCACGCGGGCGGCGTACCCGGGAGGCGCTCAGGTTCGCTCGTTCACCGCTGCAGGAAGACACCCAGCGGTCGGACTACCTCGGAACGAATCACTAACGCCGCGGCCGCGAATCACGGTTGGCCTTCTTCAGGATGGCGATGAAGAGGATGACGGACAGGACGGCGAGGCTGAGGAGGACGACATTGAGTGGGCGGCCTTCAAAGGCCGGTGATACGCCTGCGTAGAGAAAGAAGAGCGCGGCGAGGGCGAACGACACCAGCTCCGTAATCCTATTCATGACTCAGTCTCGTGAAGACGACGTCGTCCCTTCTCTCCAAGGTCCAGGCCGCCGAACTATAAGTAGACGGACGGCCGCGAGACTGGATCGGAGAAAAGCCCGTCGGCCTGGTCCGCCAGCCGAGATCGTCTGGTTCAGATGGCATGGCGGTCACGCGCAACATCTTAAGGGACTAACCGGAGGCATCGAGCCTGCGAGTCAGGCCGACGAAGGTCGTGCCGAAGGCCATCAGTGTCAGGCCGACGCCCTGGCCGCTCATGCCTCCACCGCCTTTATTGCGAGCTCCGCGACGCGGGGGACGGGGGGTGGCTGGCTTCGGGGGCACTGAGGCAGACGGCGGTTATGTCGATCGTGTCAGGCCCATGCGGCGGAGGAGGCCCTGGTAGCGACCGTCGGGGTGCAGGGGCTTAAAGCGCGGATCGACGTTCAGGTACGGCATGAAGCCCGATTCCTCCTCGTAGGCCTTGTTCAGCCAGTCGAAGGTCCGATCGGCATTGCCGAGACCTTCGTGGACGACGGCGATGTCGTAGGCCGAAACGTACTGGCTCTTCGACTTCTCGAGCAGGTCGGAAAGAAGCTCTTCCGCGCCAGAACGGTTTCCGGACCTGGCGAAGACGTGGGCCAGGGCCGCCGTTCGCAGCTTCGAGAGAGCCTTCCCCGACTTGAACGCCGAGAGGGCCTCCGGATACCGGCCGAGCTGCTCGTAGGCCCATCCCATGACGACGAGCGCCCAAACGTTCGAAGCGTCGAGAGCCAGCGCGCGACGAGACACCTCGGCCGCTTTCCGGAAATCGCCTGCCAGGAGCTCGTGCCAGCCGAAGCAGCCCAGGCCCATCGAATCGAAGGGATCGAGCTCCACCGCCTTTCGGCACTCCTCGGCGGAATCCCGGGTCCGGTTCATGCAGAGAAGAAAATGCGCGTAGTCGTGTCGCACGTGGGAGTTGCTCGGGTCGAGCTCGATGGCGCGCCGGAAGTCCGTCTCGGCTCCGCGCCAGTTCCACTGCGTGTGCAGCTTGGCGAGCGCGAGAGCGGCATAGCCGTTCGCCAGCGTCGGGTCGAGCTCGATGGCCCGGCTGGCGGCGCGCTGGACCTTCAGGAAGAGCTCTTTTGGCTCGCCGGCGCCGAACAGGCCCTGGAAATAGAGCTCGCCGGCCAGAGCCGCCTGCGCGGGCGCGTAATTCGGATCGATCGAGATCGCCTTTTCGTTCTCGCCGCGCAGATACGCCTCGTAGGCCTGCGGGTTGACCGGCCGAGCCAGCGCCAGGCGGACCTGCGGGCTCGGCTTCAGGGTTCGCTCGATCCCCTGGGCCACGGACTCCGCCACCTCGGATTGAAGGGCGAGAATCTGGTTCAGATCCCGGTCATAGGTCTCGGCCCAGACCTGCACCTCGTCCTTCACGCGGATCAGTTTCGCGGAAATCCGGACGTGGCTGCCGTCCCGCCGGACGCTGCCGTCCACCACGTACGCCACGCGGAGGTCCCGCCCGATCTGCTTGACGCGATTCTTCGTCCCCTGGTACTGGCGGACGGAGGCGCTCCCGATCACGCCGAGCCGGTCCGGGTAGAGGCGTCCGAGCACCGAGATCATCTCGTCGAGGAGACCCTCGGCGAAATAGGACTGCTCGGGGTCCTTCCCGAGATCCTCGAGCGGCAGTACGGCCACCATGACCTTGCCGGGCGACCAGATGAGCCTTCGTCCGAGATAGGTCCCGGCCGCGAGCGCCGCGGCCGCCGTTCCAAGGCCTCCGATGACCCACCGGCGCGTCTTGAGCGTACGGACCTTCTGCAGCTCGACGAGAGCCTTCCGGATCCCGGTGGCCGAGGGAGACCGCCGGTCGGGGTCCTTCTCGAGTGCCTCGAGGATCACCCGCTCGAGCGCCTGCGGCACTTCCGGGCGAAGGGCCGTCGGCCGTGGCGGGGCCTCTGTCGCAATGGTCTTCAGGACGTGTGCCGCGCTGTCGCCCCGGAAGGGCCGTCTCCCGGTCGCCATCTCGAAAAGGACGACGCCGAGGGAGAAGAGATCCGTCCGCGCGTTTACCGGCTTTCCGCCGGCCTGCTCCGGCGACATATAAGCGATCGTCCCCATCGTCGTGCCGGGCGTGGTGAGCGTCTCGTCGGGTACGGTGGCCGAGTCCGGCGAGGTCGTCGGGACGGCTGCGGCCTCCGGGTGATCGGCCGTCAGCTTGGCGAGCCCGAAGTCGAGCACCTTCGCCTCGCCGTGAGCGGTGACGAAGATGTTGGCGGGCTTGATGTCCCGGTGAACGATCCCCTTGGCGTGCGCCGCAGCGAGGGCGTCGGCGATCTGGCTGCCGAAGGCGATCACGTCGTCGACCGGCAGGGCTCCGCCCTCGATGCAGTCTTTCAGCGACCGTCCCTCGAGCAGCTCCATGACGAAGAAGGGGCGGTCCCCGAACGTGCCGACGTCGTGGATGGTGCAGATGTTCGGATGGTTCAGGGACGAGGCGGCACGCGCCTCCCGCTCGAAGCGCCCGAGCGCGTCCGGATCGGCAGCGAAGCGGCTCGGGAGGAATTTGAGGGCGACGCTTCGCCCGAGGCGGCTGTCGCGGGCCTCGTAGACCTCACCCATCCCTCCTCGTCCGAGCATTCGAAGGACGACGTAGGCACCGGCCTGGGTCCCGGCCGGGATCGTCCCCTCGAGGGGCGGCTCGGATGGCCCGGCCGAAGACTTCTCGAAGACCCGGCCGGCGAGGTCGCCCTTGAGAAGAAGCGCCTCGACCTCTCTCCGGAGTTCCACGTCCGCGCCGCATGCGTCGTGTAGGAAGAAGGCTCGCTCTGCCTCGGGGCGGGCGACCGCCGACCGATAGATCCGTTCCACGTCCCGCCATCGTTCGGGAGACAGGGTCGCCTTCGAGATGTCTGCGGTCACGTGAGCCCTCCGGAGACTCTCACGTTTCGACCGCGTCCCGGACAAGTTCGGCGACACGGGGGAGGGAGGAGGCGACTTCGGGGCTCAGCTCGGCGTGGAGGCCCTCGGGAAGGGTCTTCACGGAGACGACGATGAGGACGACCTCGGGGGCGTGCCCGAGGAGGGCGGCGGACTCGACGAGGTCCTTGAGTCCGATGTCGTGGGCGCTGAGCGTTTTCGGGTAGTCCGAGGCGAAGCGTGGACGGATGACGCGGACGGTTCCGGGAGGCTGGCCGTCCATGGTCGCATCGACGAGAACGATCCGCTCGAAGTCCTGGAAGAGGGAAAGGAGGTGGAAGCCCCCCGTCCCGCCGTCGAGAAGGGTCACGTGCGGCGGCCAGGATTCCTGCTCCAGCCGCCGCACCGCGTGAACGCCGGCCCCCTCGTCGCCGAGAAGAACGTTTCCCACGCCCAGAACCAGGACCGGCCGGGCTTTCTCCTCCGGCCGGTCCCCGATCACGGCTTCTCCGCCGGCCTCTCGACGAACTTCCATCCTCCGACCATGGAGGAGATGACGCCGCGTCCCTCGACGTAGTCGTGGTAGAAGACGAGGTAGACGTGGATCATCGAGAAGACGATGAAGAACCACATCGTCATGTGGTGCCACTGGCGGACCGCGAAGTCGCCGCCCATCAGCGGCACGATCCAGGCGAAGAGGTGCGGCAGCTTCGCCGTGCTCATCGCGGCGTAGAGCCCGAACCCCGTCACGCACTGGAACAGGAAGGCCAGGAACGAGACGAAGTAGGTGAACCCGGCGATCGGGTTGTGGCCGATCGACAGGAGGTGCGACGCCTTGGCCTGGAGGATGTCGACCTTCAGGACCTCGACGGCCTCGCGGCGCTGGTCCTTCCGGAAGGGGAGGAACTTCGGCCAGCGGGCCCAGGTGTTGCCGACGAAGCCCCAGTAGATGCGGACGACGAAGTTGAAGAAGAAGACGAACGCGGCCACGAAGTGGATGAAGCGGACGGTGCCGAACCAGTAGCTGAAGGAAGCCTCCTGGGCGCTCTGGAGGGCCGGGGGGGTGCCGATGAGGTAGCCGGTGACCGCCAGCACGACGACGCAGAGCGCGTTCACCCAGTGGTAGAAACGGACGGGCAGCTCCCAGACGTAGACGCGCCGGACTTCATGTTTCTTCATGGAGCGCCTCCTAGAGGACCTTGACCTGCTGGAGGTGCCGTCCCTTTTCGTCGTAGAGGTGCACGGCGCAGGCGATGCACGGGTCGAACGAGTGGATGGTCCGGAGGATCTCCAGCGGCTGCTCCGGATTGGCGACGGGCGTCCCGACCAGCGCGGCCTCGTACGCCGAGCGCTGCCCCTTGGCGTCGCGCGGCGAGGCGTTCCAGGTGCTGGGGACGACGAGCTGGTAGTTGTCGATCTTCCGGTCCTTGATGACGATCCAGTGGGCCAGGGCCCCGCGCGGCGCCTCGGACAGGCCGACGCCCTTCGCCTCGGCCGGCCAGGTCGCGGGATCCCATTTCGCGCCGTTGAACGTCCGCGTGTCGCCGTTCTTGATGTTCGCGAGGAGCTGGCCGTAGAACTCCTTCGCCCAGCGGGCGATCAGCTTCGTCTCGAGTCCGCGCGCGGCGGTCCGGCCGAGCGTGGAAAAGAGGGCCGCGACCGGGACGTTCGAGCTGCTTCAGGGCGCCGTCGACCAGCTCCTTCACTTCGCCGACCGGAGGCGTAGGCCACGAGCAGGCGGGCCAGCGGGCCGACCTCCATCGGGTTTCCCTTCCAGCGCGGCGTCTTCAGCCAGCTGTACTTCTCGTCGACGTCGAGCTGCTCGTACGGCGGCTTCGGGCCCGTGTACTTCAGCTTCGTCTCGCCCTCCCACGGGTGCAGGGCGACGCCGTCGCCGCCGGCGTACTCGTACCAGGAGTGGGCGATCGACTCCTGGATCTGCTTCGCGTCCTTGCCGTCGACGGGCAGGACCTCGCCGAGGTCGCGGTTCAGGATGGCGCCGCGCGGGAACTTGAATTTCGCCACGTCGGCGTAGCCGTTGGTCGGCAGGTCGCCGTAGGCCAGGTAGTTCGGCAGCCCGCCGCCGATCGCCGCCCAGTCCTTGTAGAAGGCGGCGACCGCCATCAGGTCGGGGAGGTAGACCTGCTCGACGAAGTCCGCCGCCTGGTCGAAGAGGGTGCCGACGTAGGCCAGCCGCTCGGCGTTGATCGCGTTGGCTTCGTCGATGTTGAACGAGCAGGGCGCGCCGCCGACGAGGTAGTTCGGGTGCGGGTTCTTGCCGCCGAAGATCGTGTGGATCTTGACGATCTCCTTCTGCCACTCCAGCGCCTCGAGATAGTGGGCGACGCCGAGGAGGTTCACCTCGGCCGGCAGCTTGTAGGCCGGGTGGCCCCAGTAGCCGTTGGCGAAGATGCCGAGCTGGCCGCTCTCGACGAAGGCCGTCAGGCGCTTCTGCACGTCGGCGAAGTAGCCGGGCGAGCTCTTGGGCCAGCTCGAGATGCTCTGGGCGATCTCGGAGGTCTTCTCCGGGTCGGCCTTCAGGGCGCTGACGACGTCCACCCAGTCGAGCGCGTGCAGGTGGTAGAAGTGGACGACGTGGTCCTGCATGTACTGGGCGCAGAACATCAGGTTGCGGACCAGCTCGGCGTTCGGCGGGACGGCGATGCCGAGGGCGTCCTCCACGGTGCGGACGGAGGCGAGGGCGTGCACGGTCGTGCAGACGCCGCAGGCCCGCTCGGTGAAGGCCCAGGCGTCGCGCGGGTCGCGTCCCTTCAGGATGATCTCGAAGCCGCGCACCATGGTGCCCGGCGCTGTAGGCGTCGACGATCTTCCCGTCCTTGACCTCGGCCTCGATGCGCAGGTGCCCTTCGATGCGGGTGATGGGGTCGACGACGATTCGGTTCGCCATGGCGTCCTCACTTGTGCGGACCGGTCACCTCGTCGGGTGTCCGGTCGCTCTTCTCGATGCCCTGGCGGATCTGCTTGCGCTTGCGGATGTTGGTCGTCGACGGCGTGGGCCGCGATGCCGACGGCCGCGGCGGCCCCGACCGCCACGCCGACCTTGTCGGCGGTCGTCTCGATGCCGAAGCCGGGGAAGGACGGCAGGTGCTGGTAGAAGGGGCCGTTGTCCCAGAACTTCGCCTCGCTGCAGCCGATGCAGCCGTGGCCCGACTGGATCGGGTAGCTGACGCCGTTGTTCCAGCGGATGACGCCGCAGGCGTTGTAGGTCACCGGGCCGCGGCAGCCCATCTTGTAGAGGCAGTAGCCGCGTTTGGCGTTCTCGTCGTCGAACGACTCGACGAACAGGCCGGCGTCGTAGTTCGGACGCCGGTAGCAGGTGTCGTGGACGCGCCGGGAGTAGAACGCCTTCGGCCGGCCGAGCCCGTCGAGCTGCGGGATGCGGTCGAAGGCGAGGAGATGGACGATCGTGCCGGCCATCACCTCGGCGATCGGCGGGCAGCCGGGGACGTTGATGATCGGCTTGCCGGAGATGATCTTGTGGATCGGCGTGGCGCCCGTCGGGTTCGGGTTCGCGGCCTGGATGCAGCCGTTCGAGGCGCAGCTGCCCCAGGCGACGATGGCCTTGGCGCCCGCGGCCGCCTCCTTGACGATGTCGAGGGCCGTCCGCCCGCCGATGCAGCAGTAGACGCCGCCGTCGGCCGTCGGGACCGACCCCTCGACGAGCATCAGGTACTGGCCCTTGTACTTCTTCATCGTGTCGTGCAGGGCCTCCTCGGCCTGTTGCCGGCCGCGGCCTGCAGCGTCTCGGTGTAGTCGAGCGAGATCTTGTCGAGCAGGATGTCGGCCACGATCGGGTGCGACGAGCGGATGAACGACTCGCTGCAGCAGGTGCATTCCTGGAAGTGGAACCAGACGACCGGCAGGCGGGGCTTGGTGTCCATCGCCTGGACGACGTCGCCGAGAGCGCTCTGGTGGATGCCGGCGGCCGCGGCCATCCAACCGCAGAACTGCAGGAAATCGCGCCGCGAGTAGCCGGCGAGGCGGGCCTGCTCCCAGATGGTCAATCTCTTGTCGCTCATCACTCCTCCTCGACGTTTCGGCCCGGTCGCCACCCGGCCGCCCGGCGGTTCGGGGGCAGCTCGGGGGAGACGTTGACGACGCGGATCTCGGCCTCGACGCGCACGTGATCTCCCAGGTGGGTGTCTTCGGGAACTCCGTTCGAGGCGACGAGGCTGTGGGGCTCGAGGGCCACGGTCAGGGTGCGGCGCCCGCCCCGCTGAGACACCTCGATCACCTCGCCCCGGAGCAGAAGCGTCTGGGTCTCGACGGTTTCGTGCATCGCGTTGGCGGAATCCATTGCAATCGGCCCGCCAGCCGCGAATCGATCATCCGATGTTCCAGAAAGGCGCGGTTGGCCGGGGTTCCTTCTTCCCGCCGCGGCGGGCAGGGCCGCGGCGTACGGGCTTGTGCCCACGGGTACCCGCTGGTTCTGACGGTTTTCCGCAGGCTCGAGAGCCGGACGGCTCAGGCTCCCGAATCCCTCGCGAGGGCCTGGAGCTTCAGAACCGTCCGCCAGTTCCGCGTCGTGGCGGCTTTCCCCGCCCGCCCCAGCAGCGCCTCGCCCGCTTTGCTCTGGAGGCTGCCGAGGGGGCAGAAGAAGTACGCGGCGTTCGGGCCGATCGCGAAGCGCTCGGGAGGGGCCACGAGCGATTCGACGACCTCGAGGGTCGAGAGCGCCTTCGAGTCCTGGACGAAGGCGACGAGGAGGCGGGACGGGTCGGTGGCGACGGCGGAGAGGGGGTTCTCGGCGACGATGGCTCGGAGCTCCGACGCCGTTTTGACGATCACGGGCACCTCGAGATGGAGCCTCCTGGAGATCGCCGCGGCGATGTCCGCCGCGTGCCGGACCGGCGGGCCGTTTCCGGCGCGGAAGACCGCGTTTCCGCTGTTGAGGACGGTCGCGACGCCGCCGTAGCCGAGATCGGAAAGGAGGCGGCACAGCTCGGACATGGCAACGCGCTTGGCCTTTCCGACGTTCACTCCGCGGAGGAGGGCGACAAAGACGGGCATCGGGGTCGACGGACGATATCGCGTTCAGCGGCGAGCGCAGCGAGTCCGCTGCACCGCGGGGTCATGCGGCGCTCGCGGCCGTGCGCGCGAAGAAACGAGCGCGGGCGGCGGCAAGGGGGCGGCGGAGGTCCGGGAGTTCCTGACCCGGTGAGCTGCCACACCCTCCGGCACGGCTTCCCGACGCACCTCCTCGCCGGCGGGTACGACATCCGGACCGTGCAGGAGCTGCCGGGGCACGCGCACGTCTCGACGACGAAGATCTACACGCACGTCCTCGCCCGCCCGGGCGTCACGGTCCGGAGCCCCCTCGACCGGCTCGCGCGCTGAAAGGGGGAGGCGGCCGGGGATGCGGGGTCGTCCCCCGGCGTCTGCCGCGTCGCCTTCAGTCGACGTCGAGGTCGGCGCCGCCGTCGAGGCCGTACTTCCGGAGCTTGTCGCGCATCGTGGAGAGGGAGAGGCCGAGGGCCCTCGCCGCCCGGCTCCGGTTTCCCCCTGCCTCCTTCAGGGCCTGCCGGAGGAGGTTCGTCTCGAGACACTCCACCACTTCGCCGAAGGAGAAAGACTGCTCGGCGAAGCAGCGGGCGCAGGCACGGGTCAGAAGGTCGACCGGGTTCCCGTCCAGAAGCTCGGGCGGGAGGTCCTCCAGGCTGATCTCGTCTTTCGCGAAGAGGGATATCCGCTGGATGACGTTGCGAAGCTCGCGCACGTTTCCGGGCCAGTGATAGCGCTCGAGGGCCCGCTCGGCGCCGGCCGAGACGCGGAGCTCTTTCTCCGGGGCGAAGCGCTGAAGGAAGTGCGAGACGAGGAGCGGCACGTCCTCGGGACGGAGGCGGAGCGGGGGAATCTCGATCGGGACGACGTTCAGCCGGTAGTAGAGGTCGGCGCGGAAGAGCCCCCGGTCGACGAGGTCCTTGAGGTTCACCTTCGACGCGCTGACGAGTCGGACGTCGATCGGTTGAGTCGAGGTGGCGCCGACGCGCATCACCTCGCGCGCCTCGAGGACGCGGAGAAGCTTCGGCTGAATGGAGTGCGGGACGTCGTCGACGTCGTCGAGGAAGATCGTCCCGCCGTCCGCGATCTCGAAGAGCCCCTTCTTGGCCTGGACAGCGTGGGTGAAGGAGCCGCGCTCGTGGCCGAACAGCTCGCTTTCCAGGAGGTCGTGCGGCACGGCCGAGAGGGAAATCTTCACGAGCGGGCCGTCGCGCCGGGGGCTGAGACGGTGGACGGTGTCGGCAAAGAGCTCCTTGCCGACGCCGGTCTCGCCCAGGAGAAGGACCGGACTGTCGGATGCCGCCACGGTGGGCATCCTCTCGAGGAGCGCGCGCATCCGGTCGCTCTGCGTCACGATCGAGGGATAGGGCAGGTTCTTCATCGCGGGAGGATCTTGTCCCCGAGGGATACAGCTATCGTAACCCGGTCCGCCGCGTGGGCGGGAAGCCGATCTCCACGAGCAGGTCGACGACCGCCTTCGCCGCCTCGGGGACGGCGTCGCCGACGGGAGGCGTCAGGCCGATCCCGGCTTCGACGCGTTGCGGCTCGACACCGACGACCGTCACGCTCTCGGGGGCCTGGCCGGTCGTCTCCAGCAGGAGGAGCGTCTCGCGAAGGTCGAGCGAATGTGCGGAGAGGCGGGCCGTCGGGGAAGGACCGATCGCTTCCACCCGCGAAAACCTCCGGACCCGCCCCGGCCCGCCGCCGCTCTTCACGGCATCCACGAGGACGGCGTGCCGGCAGTCCGAGAGAAGGACCATCAGGTCGAGGCCGGGCGTGCCGGCGTCGGCCAAAAAGACGCCGGCGGGGAAGTCCCATCCGGCGCGGAGCGCATCGACGACCCGGGGCCCGAAAGCGTCATCGCCCCGGAAGAGGCTTCCGAGGCCGATGACGCGGACGGGGCGCTTCGAGACGCTGGGCAATCTACCGGGTTGGATTCTGCTCCCGGGCCGACTCGGCCTCGGACGGCGACAGGCCGCCGAGGAAGGAGGAAATGACGCTGCTCCAACGGTCCGGCGGCAGAAGAGTCGCCGGATGCTCGACGAGCTGGCCGCCGTCGGCGGCCGCGAAGCCGAGCTCGTGCTCCAGAGTGACCCGGAGACGGTCCTCCTCGCCGCGGAACCATGTGCGGGCCTTCACGCCCGTCGGAAGGCCCCGGTAGTCGTCGTCGATCGGGCGGACGGCGTAGAGCCAGCCGCGGCCGTAAGGGGATGCGTTCATGAGGCCGGGCATCCTCTCCACGGCGTGGTTGACCGCGAGGACCATCCCAGTGATCGGGGACGGAAGCCACGCCTCGCGCCCTTCCGAGCGAAGGTAGATGGCGGGCTCGCCCTTCCGGAGGAGACGTCCGGTCTTCGGCAGTTCGAGCGCCGAGAGGTTCGGGAAGAGCCTCTGGGCAAGGTCGTCCAGGCCGATCCGGAAGCCGCCGAGGAGCCGGCGGCCGAGCCAGGAGTGGCCCGGCGCATACCGGCGGCGGGGCAGGAGCTTCACGCCGCCGATGACCTCCATCCCCTCGCGGCGGCGCTTCAGCGCCCTGGCGCCCCGGACCGCCTCGAAGAGGATGAGCACGGGCGCGAGGATCGCGGCGAGGACGACGAGGAAGAAGAGGAGCCTCACGACGAGGCCGCCGAGGAAGATCCCGGCGTTCTGGAGGATTTCGATGAGGGCGTTCATGGCGGATCTCCTTTCCTCACCGCGTCAGGAAGCTCGACCGGACCAGGTCGTCCCAGTGCTCCGGGTCGAGCTCGCGGGCGATCCCGTGAACGAGAGCGCCGCCGTCCTGCGCCAGCGAGAGGGCTTCGGGTCGGAAGGCGATCTGAAGGGCCTCGGCCGCTTCGGCGAGGAACTTCCGCGCCCTGTCGCCCGAAAAGAGCGTTCTGATGTTGCGGCTCAGCCGGTTCGGCTGGACCTTGAAGAGCCACCCCGCGCCGTACGGGTCGCCGTGAAGCGCGGCGGGATCGGAGAGGGCCAGCGGATTGACCTCGGTCACCGTGCCGTCGACCGGGGCGCGCAGAGCGAAACTCTGGCCGCCGGCGCGCACGCCGAAGGCGACGTTCCCCTGCTGTACCCTCCAGCCCACCGCCGGGAGCTCGAAGGCGTCGATCGGCCCCACGAGCCCGTGGCCGAAGTCGTCGATGCCGACCGCCACGCCGGCCCTCTCGGGCCGGGCCCACGCGTGGCCCCGGTGGAGGTGGACGCCGTCCGGCACGTGGAACAGATCGGCGAAGCTGAAGGCGCGCGCCGTCGCCCGGGCCTTGGCCGGGGCGTTCATCGCGCGCCAGAAGGGGATGAAGAGAAGCAGGTAGGCCACGGCGATCCCGTATTCGAGGGCCTTCGTCGCGTGCGGGCTGAGAAGTTCGTGTCCGTTCATTTCGGCCTCTCTAGTGCGAACCGCGGTAGTCGGGGTGCTCGGCCAGGACCGGCATCCGGTTCACGATCCAACGGAAGACGACGACGCCCAGCGTGACGATCGTCACGGAGATCAGGATCTCCGCGGCGGCCGGCACGTAGCGGTTCGGCAGCGTCCAGTTGTAGGCGATGAGCGAGACGTTGAACCGGTTCAGCAGCACGCCCAGAACGGTCAGGACGCCGCCGATCCGCGCGAGCCGGACGCTGCCGCGCCGGACCGCGACGAGGAAGAGGAGCGACGGCAGGAGGATGAAGCCGAGCATCTCGACCCCGTACCAGGCGCCCCAGCCGGTCAGGAGGAGGTCCCACCGACCCGAGCCGGCGAGCCCCTGGAGCCGGATAAAGAAGTAGGCGAAGAGGACGAGAGCGCCGGCCTTCGCGAGGCCGAGCGTGATGCCGTCCATGTCGACGGGAGCCTTCGGGTCGAGCCGGTCGTGGAAGGCGCGGTGGGAGAGGGTGCTCTCGACGATGACCATCCCGATCCCGGCCGTGATGCTCGAGATGAAGAAGAAGATCGGGAGGAAGGGCGAGTACCAGAAGGGGTGGAGCTTGTCCGGGGTCATCAGGAAGAAGGCTCCGAGGGAGGACTGGTGGAGCGTCGACAGCGTGACCCCGAGGACGATGATGCCGATCGACGCCATCTCGAGAAGGCGTCGCAGCTTGTCGAGGCCCAGCCACTCGAGGGCCGCGGGCGCGAACTCCAGGGCGAGGACGATCAGGTAGAGGAAGACGCACCAGCCGACCTCGTACATCACAGCGGTCGTGCCGGGTGTCAGGAAGAACTGGTAGGGGAGGCGCCAGGGCTGGCCGAGGTCGACGATGAGGCCGAAGAGGACGAAGACGTAGCCGAGGAAGCCGGTCAGGATCGCCGGCCGGAGGACGGGGCGGTAGAGCTTCTGCCCGAAGATGTAGACCGCACACGCCACGGTGTAACCGCCGGCCGCCAGGGCGACGCCGCTGATGACGTCGAAGGCGACCCAGACCCCCCACGGGTACGTCTGCGACAGGTTCGAGACCGCTCCCATCCCCTTCCAGAATCGGAGGACGAGGCAGGGGATCCCCGCCGCGAGGATGACGGCGATGATGGCGTTGGCGGGCGTGACGAGGCTCTTCAGGTACTCCGCCGGCGTCAGGCCGAGGAAGACCTTGTCCCGGATCCAGGAGCCGTTCATCGACCGGGCGATCGCCTGTTCACTCATGGCGTCCCTCCCCGGCCTTCGCGGCCGCTGCGACCTCTTCCTTCCTCTTGTTCATGGCCCAGAGCCCCATCAGGAGGGGCGGCCAGAGGGTGATGACGAAGGGGACCGCCGAGAGGGCCCGGTCGGCCAACTCGGGATAGGAGGTGTTCGAGACGTTCTGCGGGAGGTGGAGCGACTCGAGCGGCACGTCGCTGATGTAGAGCCAGCTCGTCCCGCCGGCCTCCTGCTCGCCGTAGATCCGGGGCACGTACTTCCCGGGGCTTCCGTAGATCCGCTTCTTGGCCTCCTCGATCAGCTCGGCCCGCTTGCCGAAGACGAGCGCTCCGTTCGGGCAGGCGTCGGCGCAGGCCGGGGGCTTCCCCTGGGCCTGGCGCTCGGCGCAGAAGGTGCACTTCCGGACGATCGGGACCGCCTTCGTGAACTCGTACTTCGGGACGCCGAAGGGGCAGGCGACCATGCAATACCGGCACCCGAGGCACCGGTCGGCGTGGTAGACCACGGGGCCGTCGGCCTTTTTCTCCAGGGCCCGAACGACGCAGCCCGAGGCGCAAGCCGGCTCGACGCAGTGCATGCACTGCGTTTTGGCGTAGCGGTCGTCCCCTCCCGGGCTCTTGACGCTCGCCATGTTCACGACGGTGAACTGGTCCGGCCCGGTCGACCGGAGGGACTGGAAGTCCACGTCGCTCGGAGGATCGGGGAGCTTGTTGGCCTCGCTGCAGGCCAGTTCACAGGAGCGGCAACCGACGCAGTTCGTGGTGTCCACGAGAACCGCACGGGCGTCTTTGGACGGGCGGGCGAGGGCGGCCTCGGCCCCGCCCGGGCCGGGCAATGCGGCCGTAGCGCCGGCTGCCGCCGCGAGTTTCAGGATCTGACGACGGTCGAAAGGCATCTCATTACTCCTAAAACGCGAATCCGTGGTGCGCGTGGTGCGCGGTACGGCGGGGGTGATGGGGCCGCGCCGCGAGGCTGAGGAGACCCAGCATCAGGAGCGCGACGAGGGCGAGCGGAAGGGCGGCGATCATGATGGGTTCACCTCCTTCGGCGGTGCGAACGGGCCGGAGCGCGAGTCCGGGGCCTCCTTGCCCGCGGCGGCGGCGGCAGCGGCGGTTGCGACGGCCTCGAGGAAATGCCGGCACGCCTGGTAGTCCTGCGCGAGGCAGGGGCTCGCCGACACGAGATGGTCCAGCGGGACCATCTTCTTGAAAGGACAGGCGTCGCAATAGAGCATGACGACTTCCTTGAGGTACGGGCATGTCATCGCGTTTCTCATGGCGACCCGTTCATCGCAAGGCACGGGCCACGGCGTTGGAATGGTCCGCAAGTCGTTCGAAGCGTTGGCCTTGCAGGGAAGACAGGGCGTCCGGGTCTTCGGCCGGAGTCAGGCTCACCGTTGAGCTTCTCTACGGCACTTACAACGAGGGCCTCGGCAGCCCCGAATTTCGGGCTTTTTCGCGAGTTGTAGATGTGTTGAGGAACTCACCGTGGAGTTGCGAAACTCAACGGTGATCCCAGGTCAGCCGTCACGCCTTCTCGGGTTCCGGGACCGATTCGTGCTCCTCGACGTCGCGCAGGTGGTACTTGCGGATCTTGTTGTAGAGGGTCACCCGGTCGATGTCGAGGATCCGCGCCGCCTGGCTGACGTTTCCGCCCGAGTGGTGGAGGACGGCGGCGATGTGCCGTTTCTCGACCTCGGAGAGCGAGGCCGGGCGGTCCGACCCGCCGCCCGAAGCGCCGGGGACGAGCCCGAGGTCGGAGGCCTGGATGACCGGCGTCTTCGTCACGACGAGCCCGCGCTCGAGGACGTTGCGCAGCTCGCGGACGTTTCCCGGCCAGTCGTGCGCCATCAGGAGCGCCATTGCCTCGGCCGAGATGCCCTCCACGTCGCGGCTCAGCTCGACGCCGAGGTGCTCGAGGAAGTGATCGACGAGGAGCGGGATGTCCTCGCGGCGGTCGGTGAGACGGGGGAGCCGGATGGCGATGACGTTGAGCCGGTAGTAGAGGTCCTGCCGGAACCTCCCCTCCTCGACGGCCTTCCCGAGGTCCCGGTTCGTCGCCGCGATGATCCGGACGTCGACGGGGACGCTTTCCGTGCCGCCCACCCGCGTCACGCGCCGTTCCTCCAGGACGCGGAGAAGGTCGAGCTGGAGCTTCGGGCTGATGTCCCCGATCTCGTCGAGGAAGAGGGTCCCGCCCGAGGCCGCCTCGAACTTCCCCTCGCGCCGTCCGGCCGCGCCGGTGAAAGCCCCCTTCTCGTAGCCGAACAGCTCCGACTCGAGGAGCGTCTCGGTCAGCGCGGCGCACGAGACGGCGACGAAGGGCTTGTCGGCCCGCGGGCTCTCCATGTGGATCGCCCGGGCGAGGATCTCCTTGCCGGTGCCGCTCTCGCCGAGGATCAGGATTGTCGAGGGGCTCCGGGCCGCCGTCTTGGACAGTTCGAGGACGTCGCGCATGAGGGGGCTCTTGCTGACGATGTCGTGGAAGCGGTGCTCCCGCTTGAGCGCCTTGCGGAGGATCAGGTTCTCGCGGACGAGGGCCTGCTGCCCGACGATCTTCTGGATCATCAGGGAGAGCTCCTCCGGATCGAAGGGCTTGACGATGTAGTCGTAGGCGCCGAGCTTCATGGCGCGGACGGCCGTGTCGACCGTGGCGAAGGCCGTCATGATGACGATGGCGATCTCGGTGTGCTTCTCCTTGACGCGCTTGAGGACCTCGAGGCCGTCGATGCCCGGCATCTTCAGGTCGACGACGAGGATCGACCAGTCGCCCTCGTCCACGGCCTTGAGGGCCGACAGTCCGTCCGGCGCGCTCCCCAGCGTGTAGCCGTCCTTCTCCAGCCAGCCGCTGAGCGACTCGCGGACGATCTCTTCGTCATCGACGATCAGGATGCGGGTGTTCTTGCGGCTCATGGTGTCGGGCCTCCTTGGAGAGAACGTCGTCGCAGCGCTCGCGACACTCGGCGCAGAGGTGCCCCGTCTTGGCGTCGACGTCGCGAAGGCTCGCGGACCGGGCCATGGCGCAGCCCGGGGCGCGGCAGTGGATCAGGCCGAACGTGTGCCCCAGCTCGTGGACGCACTCCTTCGCGAGGCGACCGCCGAGGAGCTCGGGGTCGGGTGGCATCCCCTCGTGCGCCGAGAGACGCGCCGTCGACACGACGGCGGCACGGCCGTGCAGCTCGGCTTCTCCGAAGACGAACGTGAGGATCGGAATGAAAAGGTCGGCGTCGGTCACGCCGAGGATGCGCCGGCTCCCCGCCGGCGCGCGGCCGGAAAGCCAGGAGAGGATCTTCGCCGAGGCGTGCTGGCCTCGTCGGGCGTCCCAGGCGTCCACGGGCCGGTCGGAGGCGACTTGGAGACGGACCGGGAGACGGTACTCGGTCTCCAGCGCGCCCCGGACGCCGTCCAGAAGCGCCGCTTCCGGGCGCCCGGCCCCGATCCACCAGACCGCGATCGTTCCCTTCATCGCTTCGTCCGGGCTCCTCCGTCACGCCGCCGCCTCCGGCGTGGCGGCTGCAATCGGGAGGCGAATGCGCATCGTCGTGCCGGCCCCCGGTCGGCTCTCGGCCTTCATGTCGCCCCCGTGCTTCTGCACGATGCCATAAACCACCGAGAGCCCCAGCCCGGTGCCCATCTCCTTCGTCGTGAAGAACGGATCGAAGATGCGGCCCAGATTTTCGGGGGCGATGCCGGGCCCGGTGTCGCTGAAGGCGATCTCGACGCGCTTCCCGTCGGGGAGGAGGCCGGTCGAGACGGCCAGCCGTCCCCCCTCGGACATGGCGTCGCAGGCGTTGAGGAGGATGTTCACGAACGCCTGCCGGAGCTGTCCGAAGTCGGCGCTGACGAGGACCTTGGGCCCGAGCTTCTTCTCGAGGACGATCTGCTGCATCTCGATCTTGTGGTTCAGGAGGCTCAGGGCCTCCTCGATCGCCTTGTTGACGTCCACGTCCGACAGGACGAGCGGGCGCTGCCGGGCGAAGTCGAGCAGGTTCCGGACGATGCCCCGGCACCGGTCGGTCTCACGCTCGATCAGCCGCAGGGTCTTCAGGATGGACTCCCGCAGCTTCTCGGGATCGCCCCCTTCCTCGACGTTCCGGATCAGGAGTTTCGAGAACGTCAGGATCCCGGCGAGGGGATTGTTGATCTCGTGCGCGATGGACGCCGAGAGCTGCCCGAGGGACGCCAGCTTCTCCGTCTGGATGAGCTGCGCCTGCGCGGCCTTCAGGGCCTCCGTCCGCTCCTCCACCTGCCGCTCCAGCGAATTGAGGAGTTCGAGGCGCTCGGCGCGCGCTTTCGCCAGAGAGTCGGCCATTTCATTGAAGGAGGAGGCGAGTCGGCCCATCTCGTCCTCCTGGAATACGGGGACGAGCGCGAGAAGGTCGCCCCGGCCGATCCGCTCCGTCGCCTTCACCATCTCCCGGACCGGCCGGAGGACGAGCCGGCGGACGGCCACCGCGAGCCCGCCGGCGATGGCGAGGACCGCCACGCCCGAGAACCAGACGATCCGCCGTCCGAGATCTTTGGCCGCCCGGTCCACGTCGGCGAGCGAGATCGAGACGTCGACGACGCCGAGGACGGTCTGCTCGGCCGGGTGCGCGTGGCAGCTGGCCGTTGAGCAGGCGGGCTCGTTGTAGATCGGCGTCACCATGCCGAGAACCCGGTGGCCGTCCGCCGCCCGGAAGACGCGGGAGCGCGATGGGACCGAGAGCTTGACGAGCGGCTGGCCCGCCGCGTGGCACGCGTAGCACGACTCGGCCTTCTTGTCGACGAGCGTCCCCATCTCGCCCGCGGCCGTGGAGAACATGATCCGCCCCTCTTTGTTGAAAATCCGGACCTTCTCCACGTTCTCGTTCTCCGAGATGGCCTGCATCACCCGGTAGGCGTCGTCCTTGCGGTCGGAGAGCATCTGCGCGCGGGTGCTCGTCCGGATCGTGTCGGAGAACAGTGCGGCTCCGCGAAGAGCGTCGTTCTTCATCTGCGTCTGCTGGAGGAGGGTCGCGAACGCGGCGAAGAGACCGATGGCGATGAGCGTCACGGCTGACACCGTCGCGATCAGGACGACGCTGACTCGACGCCACCAGGGAATGCGGGCGGTCTCCATTCGATCGTCGCAGAGGAGCCGTCCGTCGGGCGGCCACTCTTGGCGTGCAAGTGTGGGGGGTGTCAGCACCCCGGTTCATGACCCAAATGCATCAGAGAGGCTGCGAAACCTTAAGATCGGAGCTGCGATGGGGGGTGTCGTGCCGGGGAGAATCGCCGCGGGGATCATCTGGATCGCGCTCGTCCTCTTCCCGCGGCTCGCCGGCGCGGCGGACCCGCCCAAGACCCCCGCGTTCGTCGACGACCCGGCCGTCTGGGGGCGGATCGACGCCTTCGTCCGGTCCCGGCTCGAGGCGGAGCGGATCCCCGGCCTCGTGCTCGTCGCCGTCGACGGCTCGGGCCGGTCCCGGGAGGGCTACTGGGGAGTCTCGGACCTGAAGACCGGCGCGCCCGTCGGGCCGGCGACTCTCTTTCAGATCGGATCCCTCTCGAAGGCATTCACGGCGGCGGTCATTCTTCAGCTGGTGGAGGCGGGGAAGGCCGACCTCGACGCTCCGGTTTCGAAGCTCCTCCCGTGGTTCGAAGCCCCGGCCGGGTTGAGACCTCCCACGCTGCACCAGCTCCTGACGCACAGCGCCGGCCTCCCGGCAGACCGCGTTGACGTCCCCTCCCCGGCGGCGCAGGCGTTCGTGCTCCGCGAACGGAAGGTGACGACCCGGCCGGGACCGGGCTTTCACTACTCGAATGTCGGCTATCAGGTTCTCGGCCTCGCGGCGGAGCGGGCCGCGCACCGGGACTTCGGCGACCTTCTCCGCTCCGGTCTCTTCGAGCCCCTGGGCATGACCTCCTCTCTGCCGGCGATCACGGACGAGACGAAGCCGCGAGCTGCGACGGGCTACCTTCCCCTCTGGGACGACCGGCCGCCGCATCCGGGCCACCCTCTCGTCGAGGCGCCCTGGATCGAGACCGACGCCGCCGACGGCTGCATCCTGTCGACGGCTCCGGACATGGGGCGGTGGCTTCGGGCCGTTCTCGGCCGGGGCGCGGGCCCGTCCGGCCGGATCCTCTCCGCGGAGAGTTTCGAGCGGATGGTCCGGCCGGCGGTGCGGGTGTCTCCTCTCGAGCCGACGTTCTACGGCTACGGCTTCTTCGTCCGAAAGGACGACGGCCGGACGCTGCTCCGCCACACCGGGGGGATGCTCGGGTTCACCTCGGTGCTTTCCGCCGACCTCGACCGCGGCACGGGCGTGGTCGTCCTGACGAACG
This sequence comes from uncultured Acidobacteriota bacterium, assembly GCA_963801475.1. Lineage (GTDB taxonomy): Bacteria > Acidobacteriota > Thermoanaerobaculia > UBA5066 > UBA5066 > DAOMFB01. The sequence continues at coordinate 1,504,312 of CAWDEX010000001.1, forward strand.
TCGCGCGTGCCGAGGCGAGGCCGACGGAGATCTCCGACTTCGTCCTCAGGACGCTTCTCGCCGCCGAGAACGCCGAACCGCTGCCGGAGATCTCCGCGATCGACAGGTCCCGGACGCCGGACGCCCGGGATTACGCGCGCACCTTCGTCTCGGCCGGGGGAGAGCGTCTCGTCCTCGTGGCGGAGGAGAGCCGGCTCTATATGGTGCAAGGAGGGGCCCGATTCGTGCTGGAGCGGCGGGGCGAGGACAGGTTCTGGGTCGACCACCCCGGCTTCGGGCTCTTCCTGCTCTCGTTCGGGCGGCAAGGCGGCCGCGTCGTCGAGGCGTTCTACGGCCCGTCCTGGTACGTGGCGGACGGCTACGAGGGGCCGCGGAGCTTCGACGCCCCGAAGGAGTGGCTCCCCTTCCGGGGGCATTACCGCGCGGCGAATCCGTGGACGAACAACTTCCGCGTCTTCCTCCGGAAGGGAAAGCTCTGGATGTCGACGCCGGACGGGACGGAACGTCGCCTCGTTCCGCTCGAGGGGGGGGTCTTCCGCATCGGCGAGGAACGGACCCCCGAAGTCCTCCGGTTCGACGCCGTCGTCGAAGGCTGGGCCCAGAGGGCGAGCCTCTCCGGAGTGGAGTACTACCGCTTCTTCACGCCCTGATCGGACGGGCGAAGACGAGCAGGCCTTTCTTCACGACGGCCTCCGGGCCGAGGAGCTTTCGCAGGCCCAGCTCGTAGGCGTGGAGCTGCGGGGCGTACAGCTCCTCCCGCGCGAGCCGGTCGGCCGGCGTGGCGATGCGATCGGTCTTCCAGTCGACGATCTGCCAGCCGTCTGATTCGTCGAAGAGAAGATCGATCTTTCCTTCGACCAGGGGTTTGCCGGGAAGGTCGACGTCGATATAGAGGAGCGGCAGCTCGACGAAGCGGCGGGGGGACGCGAAGGCCCGGGAGACGACGGCGGAGCCGAGCAGATCTTCGACGAGCGCAGCGACCTCCCGCCGCTCGTCCTCGAAGAGAGCCTCGCAGGCGCTCGCCACCGCCGCTTCCGCCGTCAATGCATCCGGCCGAGCGGCCCTCGCCAGGAGTGATTCCATCGCCGCGTGGACGGCGACGCCGATTCGACGGGCGCGGTCGGGGGCGTCGTCGCGGTCGGCCGGCTCGGCGTCTTCATGGGTGAAAGCAAGTGCTGCGTCCTTTTCGCCGGCCCGGCGGAGAGCCCGGGAGGCCGTTCCGCGGGCCCTTTCGAGGCGACTCTCCGCCGTCGCCATCTCTCCGGAAACGTCGACGGCGGGGGCCGCCGAGGGCCGCTTCTTCCGGGCCCGCGGCACCGAGAGGTCTGCCGGGACGACCTCGACGAGCGCCGCGAGGTCCGGGGAGGGCTTCTCGAACCGGGCCAGAGGGGCGAGGTAGCTCTTCGGGAGGCCGTCGCTCAGGTCGCCCGACTTCAGAAGGACGCGTCTCCGGAACCAGGAGACGACGAGCCGTTCTTTCGCGCGGGTCAGCCCGACATAGAGAAGGCGCCGCGTCTCCGCCTCCTGCCGCATCTCGTCGCCCTTCTCGACCTCGGACAGCCGCGCGGTCCCGACCCGGACCGCGCCGAACCGGAGACGGACCCCGAAGCGCCCCCCGGCCTTTTCGCAGACGACCGACGCCCTTGGTCCGCGGCGCTTCTGCTCCTTGAGCCCGAGGTCGGCGAGGACGACGACGGGAAACTCCAGCCCCTTCGCCTTGTGGAGCGTCATCAGCCGGACAGCATCGTCCTCCTCCGCCCGGGCGGCCGGCTCGGGGCCGTCCTCCTCCGTCCGGCGCCGGAGGCGGGCGACGGCCTCGCGGAACGAGAGCCCCTCCCGGTCGAGATCGCGCGCGAGCACGAGGAGCCGCTCCAGGTTGGCGGCGGCCTGCAGCGGGTTCACCACGGCCTCGTTCTCGGCCGCCGCCAGCGCCTGCGTCGAGAGGAGGAGGTCCAGAAGGGTCTCCGCGAGGGGCCGATCGTGGCGTCGGTCGTGGAGACGGAGGAGCAGGCTCGCCGCCGTTCGGAGAGGGGAGCCCTCCGGAAAGGCCGGGAGATCGTCGAACCGCAGGCCGGACTCGGCCGCCTCGAGGAGCTCGAGGTCGCTCGCGGAGAAGAGGACGGACTTGAACGCGGCGACGACGGAGACCGCGTCTCCGGGGTCGTCGATGGCCGAGAGGGCCGCGATGACCGCGGCGACCTCCTCGCGCCGGTAGAAGCTCTTTCCCCCCTCGAGAACGAACGGGATCCCGGCCTCGCGAAAGGCGGTCTGGAGGAAGTCGATCGCGGAATGGCGCGGCACGAGAACGGCGATGCGGCTCCACGGGCGGTCGCCGCCGGCGAATCGGGAAAGCAGGAGGTTCGCGACGGCGCGCGCCTCCTGCTCGTGGACCCTGAGCTGGCCTTCGTCCTCCTCGGCGTCTTCCTTGGCCTCCTCGCCGCTCGCCGCTCCCTCCGTCGCGGGCTCCGGCGGCGGCGGGGCGAGGAAGAGGACGCCCGGAGAGGGACCGGGCTTCGTCCCGGGGCCGGCGGAGAGGTCTGAATACGGAACCATCCAGGGTGGCGAACCCACGGGAGCGGGGAGGAGCGCCGGGCCGACGGCGTTCACGAACTCGAGGAGGGGCCCCGCGGAGCGGAAGTTCGTGCTGAGCCGGAGGAGGCGCGCGACCCGCTCGCGGGCTTCCCCGTAGGTCTCCACGTCGGCCCGGCGGAAGCGGTAGATGGACTGCTTCGGGTCGCCGACGAGGAAGATCCGCCCCGGCTCCGGTGTCAGCACCGTCCAGTCATCGCTCTGGGGCGCCGGCGGGGCCGCGAGCCGCATCACGATCTCGGCCTGGACCGGGTCGGTGTCCTGGAACTCGTCGACGACGAGAGTGTCGAATCGCCCCCGGAAGTGTTCGCGGGCGGCGCGGGAGTCGCGAAGGAGGTCCCGCGCCCTGAGGAGAAGGTCGTCGAAGTCGAGGACGCCGCGTTTCCGCTTCGCCGCCTCGATCTCCGGGAAGAACGACCGCCGCATCTCTTCGACGAGGGCGGTCAGCTTCGGGACGAGGGGGAGGGCCGGAAGGAGATCTTCGAGGGGCTTGAGGACGAGCCGCGCGGCCTTGATTCGCTCGCGAGCCTCGACGGGCCAGCCGGTGGTCAGCCGGATGCTCTCCGGGAGGGGGAGAGGAACGGCCCCGGCGACGAGAGCCTTGCGGACGTCCCGGAGTCTGTCGAGAAACTGCAGCAGCTGTCCGGCCTGTTCCGCTCCGGGCTTCCGAGACGAAAGCGATCCCTGAGCCTCCTCGAACGCCGCGATCGCTGCGTCGAGTGTTTCGCGCGCTTCCTCGTTCGCGTCCATCGGCAGCTTGGCCCTGTCGAGGATGAGGCGCGCCCCGTAGAGCTCCGTGGAAAGGTCCCGGATGGCCGCGGGATCCGCTCCGGCTCGGAGCGCGTCCGCAACCGGGCCGTCGCCGCGGCGGACTTCGCGATCGAACCAGCCGGCGAAGGTCTCGTCGGCGAGGTCGGCCGCGAGAAGCTCGTCGCCGGCCGCGAAGTCGGGGTCGACGCCCGCTTCGACGGGGCGCTCCCGGAGGAGGCGCGAGCAGAAGGAGTGGATCGTCGAGATCTCCGCGGCCTCGAGGTCGAAACGGGCGCGGAGCGCGCGCTTCGTCCGCTCCGGAGCCGCGCCCCCGGCCAGCACCTCGTCGAGCTGCTCGCGAAGCCGGGTCTTCAACTCGCCGGCCGCCTTCTCGGTGAAGGTCATCGCCGCGATGCGGCCCAGCGGCACGTCCCGTTCCAGGACGAGGGTCAGGATCCGCCGGATCAGGGTTCTGGTCTTCCCGGTTCCGGCGCCCGCCTCGACGAGGAACGAGGACGAGGCTTCGGTCTCGGCGCGGGCCCGGTCGGCGGCGTCGGGAAGCGTCATCGGACCTCCCGGAGGCGGAGGAGCGGGTTCGGCACGCCGCTCCGGCTTTCTCCGGCCCACTTCCGCTCGTACAGGCGTACGTGACCGGGGCCGCAGATCGCCGCGAAATCGCAGTACCGGCACGGGTCCTTCGAACGGAGGCTTCTCGTCCTGGGAAGGCACAGCCCTGCCGCGACCGCCTCGTCGATCAGGCCGAGGACCTCGCGAAGGGCGCCGACTGCCGCGGCGGTCTTCGCCTCGTCGAAACGGATCGCGGTGACCTGGCCCTCTTCGCCGGCAGACTCCTCGACGAAGAGGTATTCGGACTCCACGTGCCTCGCCCCGAACAGGCGCGCGGCCAGAGCGTAGGTCGGGAGCTGAAGCCGTTCGCCCGCGGCCACGAGCCGGACTTTCGAGTTCGTCCTGCCATAGGGGGCCGGCCGGCCCGACTTGTAATCGACGACGAGGGCGCGGTCGCCGTCTCGGTCCAGCCTGTCGATCCGGCCGAGGAGCTTCGTCTCGAAGGGGAGGCCCGGAACCGTGGCCGGCGTGTCGATCGAGCTCGCGCGGTCCTCGTCCCGGTCGGCGGGATCGAGAACCTGGGGCCCGAAGCGGACCTCCGCCCCGGCGGGCGGAAGACTGCCCTCCGCCTGCGAGAGGTGGCGGAGGAGGCCGAGGAGAAGGAGGCGGAGGCGCTCTTCTTCGAGCGCTGCGAGGAGCGGGGGAGGGGCGGCGCGCCGGGCCGCGACGGCGGCGTCGATCGCGCGTCGGGCCGCCGCGGACGCGTGCGACGAGATCTCCTCGACGCCCAGGCTGCCGAAGGTCCGTCCCTCCGCGATCAGCCGGCGCGTCAGATCGCGCATCGCCGCGTGCAATGCGTTGCCTCGCTCGAGGGCCTCGAGCGCGAAGACGCCGTCCGGCTCGGCGTCGGGGAGGGCGGCGAGGCCGAGGCCGCGCTCGAGGAAGGAGCGGTAGGCGCACTGGGAGAAGCGCTCCAGGCGGCTGGCGGAGACGGTCGCGCCGCGAAGAGCGAGCCGCGCCACGATCCGTCCAAGTCTTCCTTCGTATTCGGTGAAGGTTCCGAGGGCGCGGGCCTCGCCCCGCCGGAGAGCCTTCCGGAGCGACCCGGCTTCCGGCGGGAGCGCCTTCCGAAGGCGAGGATCCGCCGCAAGGAGCCGGCGGAGCGCCTCGTCCGCGTCGAGCGGGGGTCCTCCACCGGCCACCTTTCCCGCCGGCAGCCAGACGACGTTTTCCGGAAGAGGACCGGCCTCGCGTCCCAGCTCGCGCTCCAGCAGCGCCCGGCGCCCGGCTTCCGGAAGGAGATCGAGAAGAAACGGAGAGAGGAGGCGGGGACGATCGGTGGCGATCTCCCTCGCGGCGGCGAGCAGGACGAGCCGGACCCGAGCGCTCGACCGGGCCAGCGAGAAGAGGAAGCGCTCCTCGCGGCCATGCCGGTCGCCGGTGCGGGGGACGAGAGGCTTCCGCGATGCCTCGGCGATCCGGCGCCTCTCCGCGTCGAAGAGAAGCGGATCGGGACGCGAGGGGCGGGGAAAGGACTGCTCGACGAGTCCCGGCACGAGGACGACGTCGAAGAGCAGGCCCCGGACCGAGACGGCGGAGAGGAGGGAGACGCCGCTGCGCTCGAATCGGCCGTGGGTCTCCGGCGAGAGGTCGATCGCTTCCCCGAGCAGCGCTTCGACCGTGGCCGCCTCGACGGAGGCCGCCGGCTCGATTCTTTCCAGCGTCCCCATCGCCTCGAGGGCAGGCTCCAACCTCTCGCGTCCGGGTACCGGAGCGAACAGGACGTCGAACGAGCGGCGAAGCCTCTCGGCCCATCCGGACCAGGTCGTGGGCTCGACCGGAGGGAGCGCCGGTCTGATGGCCGCGAGGGCGCCGGTGAGGAGGTCGAGCTCCTCCTTCTCACTCGCCCGGCGGGCGGCGAACCAGCCGTCCGGATCGTCGGCCGCGGCCAAGGGGCGCGAGAGACGGGTCCGGGACTCGTCGAGGGCGTCTTCGAGGGCCTGGAGCCCCTCCGAGACGCCGACAGCGGCCAGGGCGGCGCCGAGCCGCGCTGGCGTGGCCTTCTCGAGGCCGAGAGGGGTGAAGCGCCCGAGCGTATCCAGCAGGTCGAGCAGCTCGCGGAACGCATCGGCCTGGAAGCCCTGCGCCGGGAGCGCGAGAAGAAGCCGCGCGGCGCGGCCGAGGGGCGAAGAGGCGAAGCCGGTGCCCGCCGGCCGGAAGAACGGGATTCTGCGAAGGGACATCTCGGAAACGAGGGCCGGTTCCTGCTGGTCGGGATTCCGGACCAGGACGGCGATTCGATGAAGCGGAATTCCGTCGTCGACCGCGCGGAGGATCTCCCGGACGACCTCCCTCGCTTCGGCGTTCTCCGAAGGGGCGATGGTGACTCTGGGCTCTGGAAGGGGAGGGGCCGGAAGGTGTCTGGCCTCCGCGCCCAGAATCCGGGTGAACAGCGCGACCCGGACCGGGGCGAGGTCGGGAGGCTCGCCCTCGCCGTCGTCCGGGACGAAAGCGTGGATCGGGCGCGCCCGGGAGGCGTTGAGGAGAAGCTCCTCGCGGATTCCTCCCAGGTCGTAGAGGCCGTAGACGAGGAGCGGCTCGGGCGACGCGGGGACCGCCGCCCGGGCCGCGCGCTCGACGAGCGCCGCCGCGTCGCGGAACGTCCGCCGGGACTTCTCGAACGCGACGAGGACCGCCGCGAGCGCGTGCAGGTGCCGCCGGCGGTCGTCGAGATCGGAGGCGCTGGCGAGAAGGCGGGGGAGGTCCTCGGGCGCGATGCCGGCGTCTCGAATGTCGTCCGCCGTGGAGAGAACGGCTCTGGCCAGCGAATCGCGATCGCGCAGCGGCCCGAACGCCGACGCCTCCGCCGTCGTCGCGAGCGCTCTCCGGGCGAGGAGCGTCTCGCCGAGGGGAGGAAGGAGAGGCCGCGCGTCGTCGGCCGAAGCGATCTCGCGGGCGAGGTCGAGGAAGGTCAGAAACCGGAGGTTCGCCACCGCGCCGAACTCCCCGGCCGCCCGCCGGCGCAGGTAGACCGCGAGGAGGTTCGACCCGACGAGAACCTGGATCGGACGGAGGGGGTCGTGGCGCTTCAGCGCGCGAATGGCGGCGAGGAACTCCGGCTCGAGGGCCGGGAACGATCCGCAGACGAGTCGGTGTTCGGGAGCTGGCGAGGGCACGGAGGGAAGTGTAGCCACGGCGGAGGACAAACGGCTTCCGTGTGATCATCCGCGCCGATGGAGTCGCTTCGACTCGGGCTTCCGATGCTCGTGGTCATCGTCGTCTACCTCGTCGGCATCAACCTGCTCGGGGCCTGGCTCGGACGCGGGCAGAAGGACGCGAAGGACTACTTCCTCGGCAACCGGGCCCTGCCGTGGTACGCGGTCATGGCGTCGGTCGTGGCGACCGAGACCTCGGCCCTGACGTTCCTCTCCGTTCCCGGCGACGCGTACCGGAGCGGCTTCACCTTCCTCCAGCTGACGTTCGGCTATCTCGTCGGCCGGATCGCCGTCTCCGCTTTCCTTCTCCCGAGCTATTTCCGGGGCGAGATCCCGACCGCCTACGCTCTTCTCGAGCGTCGGTTCGGCGTTGGCGCCCGGCGGTTCACGTCGTTCGTCTTCATGGTCACGCGCGTCATGGCGGCGAGCGTCCGCCTTGCCGTACCGGCCATTCCGATCGCCCTGATGACCGGCGTCCCGGTCTGGACGGCGATCGTCGCGCTGGCGGCGGCGACGGCTCTCTACACCTACATGGGAGGGCTCAAGGCGGTCGTCTGGATCGACCTGATCCAGGTCGTGGTCTACCTGACGGGCGCGGTGATGTCGTTCGCGGTCCTTCTGTCGCGGATCCCCGGCGGCTTCTCCGGCGCTCTGGCGCGGAATGCCGAGGCCGGCCAGCCCGTCCACCTCTTCAACTTCGCGATCGACCCGTCCCAGCCCTACACGTTCTGGGCCGGTGTCGTCGGCGGCGGCTTCCTCGCCATGGCGAGCCACGGGGCGGACCAGCTCATCGTCCAGCGCCTCCTCGCCTGCCGGGGCCTCCGGGACGCGCAGCGGGCCCTGATCGGGAGCGGTGTCCTCGTCATCCTGCAGTTCACGCTTTTCCTCGCGCTCGGCGTCTGCCTCTTCGGCTTCTACGGCCAGCCCGTCGGCGCGGGCGGCTCCTTTCCGACGAGCGACCAGATCTTCCCGACCTTCATCGTGAAGGAGCTGCCCGCCTGGCTCTCGGCCTACCTCGTCGCCGGAGTCTTTTCGGCGGCCATGTGCTCGGAGTCGTCGGCGCTGAACTCCCTCGCTTCCGCCCTCTCGCTCGACTTCGTCTCGCCGCTCATGGGAAAGGCGGCCGTGGTGGGGACGCGGGGGCTCGTCCTCGGAAAGGTCCTGACCCTCTTCTGGACGATCGTCCTCGCGTCCCTCGCGGTCGGCTTCAGTCTCATGCCGCCGGGGCTTCCGGCGGTACAAGTCGCCCTCTCGCTCGCAAGCGTCACGGGAGGCGGCCTGCTCGGCGCCTTTCTGCTCGCGCTTTACGTGAAGCGAGCCCGGCAGGCCGACGCCATCGCGGCGGTCGGCGCCTCGGCCGTCTTCATGTTCCTCCTCTGGCTGGGCGCGCGCGGCTACCTCGCGATCCCGTTCGCGACGCGGATCGCGTGGCCGTGGTACTCGATGATCGGGGCGGGGTTCACCGTCGCGGCCGGGTGGCTCCTCTCGCGCCGCCATCCGACGGACGATCCGAACGCCAAGGTCTGAGCCGGGGTCCTCCGGGCTACATCCCGAGCATGACTTTCGCGAGGCGCGACATCATGTCGGGGTGCCAGGGGGGATCCCAGACGAGCTCGACCTTCGCCGACTTGACGCCGGGGACCGAGAGGACTTTCGTCTCGACCTCGCCTGGGAGCGTGCCGGCGACCGGGCAGGCGGGGGCGGTCAGCGTCATCTGGACCGTCACGTCCCGTTCGGGGGAGACGTCCACCGAGTAGATGAGTCCCAGCTCCCAGATGTTGACCGGGATCTCCGGGTCGAAGCACTTCTTCAGCGCCTCGTCGATCACCCGGGTCTCGAGGAGCTTCCGCTCGTCGGCCGGCGGCACGGCGGTCGTCTCCATCGTCACTCCGTCGAGGTGGCGCCCTGCCCCTTCAGGGCCGCCTGAAGCGTATGCCACGACAGCGTGGCGCACTTGACCCGGACCGGGAACTCGCGGACGCCGGAGAAGACGGCGAGCTTTCCGAGCGGACGGACCGCTTCGGGGTCGGCCTTCACGTCCGGCGGTCCCGTCAGGAGATCGTGGAAGCGGGCGAAGAGAGCCTCCGCTTCCGCCATCGACTTTCCCTTGACGCTGTCCGTCATGAGGGAGGCCGAGGCTTTCGAGATGGCGCAGCCGGAACCCAAAAAGCCGATGTCGGCGATCCGGTCGCCCTCGAGCTTCACGAAGAGGGAGAGACGGTCGCCGCAGACCGGGTTGTGGCCCACGGAGACGCGGTCGGCCCCTTCGATCGCCCGGTAGTTGTGGGGCGACTTGTTGTGGTCGAGGATGACCTGCTGATAGAGCTCGCGGAGATCCGTCATCAGCCGAAGATCTCGTGGACCCGGCGGAGCCCCGTCGCGAGAGCGTCCACGTCCGCCCGCGTGTTGTAGATCCCGAACGAGGCCCGCGCGGTCGCCGGGACGCCGTAGCGGTCCATCACGGGCTGGGCGCAGTGCTGGCCGGTCCGGATGCAGATCCCTTCCTGGTCCAGGATCGTCCCGATGTCGTGCGGGTGAACCGCGTCGAGCGTGAAGGAAATGACGCCGGCCTTCCGGGGCGCCGTTCCGAGGATCCTGAGACCGGGGATCTCCCGGAGCTTCTCCGTGGCGTAGACGAGGAGGTCGTGCTCGTGAGCGGCGACGGCGGGGAGGCCGGCCGCCGAGAGGTAGTCGACGGCGGCCGACAGGCCGGCGCCGCCGGCGATATTCGCCGTCCCGGCCTCGAACTTCCACGGGAGGGCGTTGTAGGTCGTCTTCTCGAACGTCACGGAGGAGATCATGTCGCCGCCCCCCTGGTACGGCGGCATCCTCTCGAGCCACTCCCGCTTCGCGTAGAGGGCTCCGATCCCCGTCGGTCCGTACATCTTGTGGCTCGAGAAGGCATAGAAGTCGCAGTCCAGCTCGCCGACGTCGACGGGAAGGTGCGGCACGGCCTGCGCGCCGTCCACGAGGACGGGAACGCCCCGCGCGTGCGAAAGACGCACGATCTCCCCGACGGGGTTGATCGTCCCGAGCGCGTTCGAGACGTGCGTGACCGCGAGGAGCTTCGTACGCGACGACAGGAGCCGCGCCAGCTCGTCGAGCCGGAGCTCGCCCTCGTCCGTGATCGGAACGACCTTCAGGACGGCGCCGCTCCGCTGGCCGAGAAGCTGCCACGGGACGATGTTCGAATGGTGCTCCATCCCGGTGAGCAGGATCTCGTCTCCGCCCCGGACGAAGGCCTGCCCGAAGCTGGCCGCGACGAGGTTGATGGCCTCGGTCGTCCCCCGGACGAAGACTATCTCCTTCGCGTCGGCGGCCCCGAGGAACCGGCGGACCTTCTCCCGGGCCCCCTCGTAGACGGCCGTCGCGGTCTCCGAGAGCCGGTAGGTCGCCCGGTGGATGTTGGCGTTCTCCTCCGCGTAGTAACGCCGTGTCGCCTCGAGGACGGACGCCGGCTTCTGCGACGTGTTCGCGCTGTCGAGGTAGACGAGCGGCCGGCCGTGCGAGCGCGTGGCGAGGAGAGGGAAGTCGGCCCGGACGCGGTCGGCGTCGAGGCGGGACGGGGGCGCGGCGACGGCGGGAACGGGGCTCATGGGACCTCCGGCGAGGCGCCCGGATGCGACAGCCAGGAGAGGAGCGACGCCTCGAGATACGCGTACAGCTCGTTGACCGTGACCTTCTCCACCATCTCGCTCCCGAAGGCGAAGGTGAGGAGCGACCGCGCCGCCGCCTCGTCGAGGCCGCGGGAGCGGAGATAGAAGACCATCGTCTCGTCGAGCCGCCCCGTCGTCGATCCGTGGGTGCACCTGACGTCGTTGTTGTAGATCTCGAGCTGAGGCTTCGAGTCGGCGAGCGCCGTGTCCGAGAGGATCAGGTTCCGGTTCGTCTGGTGGGCGTCGGTCTTCCGGGCGCTCGGACGGACGACGATCCGGCCGTCGAAGGCTCCGCGCGCCGAGCCGTCCAGGATCCCCTTGTAGAACTCCTGGCTCGAGCCGTGCGGCCGCGCGTGGTCGATGAGGGTGTGGTTGTCGACGTGCTGGGCGCCGGAGACGCAATAGAGGCCGTTGAGCGTCGTCCCGGCCCCTTCGCCCGCCAGGAGGACTTCCATCTCGTTGCGGACCAGCTTCCCGCCGAAGGAGAAAAGGTGCGAGCGCGACTGGCTGTCCCCTTCCTGGGCGAAGCGGACGTTTCCGATGTGGAGCGTGTCCGGGCCCTCGCGCTGCAGCTTGGCGTGGTCCAGTACCGCTCCGGGCGCGAGGGCCGCCTCGGTCACGGCGTTGACGAACGTGACGCCGCCGGTGCCGACGAATGACTCGACGAGGCGGGCCTGCGCCCCCTCCTCCAGGACGACGAGCGTCCGCGGGGAGACCATCATGGGCGGCTGGGAGCTTCCCGTGGCGACCCAGTAGACGAAGACCGGGTCCGCCAGCACGGCTCCCTTCGGCACGTGCAGCACCGCGCCGTCCCGGAGGTGGGACGTGTTCAAGGCCACGAAGGCGTGCTCGGCGCTCTTCGCGGCGCGACCGAGATGACGCTCGAGGAGGTGCGGGCGCCTCTCGAGGGCCGCGGAGAGCGGCTCGAAGGTCGAGCCGGCCGGGAGACGCTCCGTGGAGGACCACTCGGAGCTGAACCGTCCATTGACGAAGACGAGCTGCGTCTTCTTCCGGTCGGAGAAGGCGATCGGCCCCAGGCGGCCGTCGAGGGCGAGGGCGCGGCCGCGCTCCTCGACCCGCTCCCGGGCCGCCACCACGGCGGGGGACGGGGTGAAGACGCCCCGGGCCACCGCGGCGGCGCTGGTGTAGCGCCACTCCTCGTCGTCGGGCCCGGGGAACCCGAGGCGCCCGAAGGCGGCGAGCCCCTCCTCGCGCAGCCGGCGGAGAAAGAGAGGCGCTTTCGCCCCCTCGCTCCGCAGGGCGTGGTCGGCCGTCGCGAGGAACGCCTCGACGCCGGCGCGTCCGGGCGCGGAGGAGCTCATCGGGCCGCCGGCGCCCCCGCGGCGGAGGTGGCCGGCCCGTTTCCGATCCAGGCGTAGCCCTTCTCCTCGAGCTCGAGGGCCAGCTCCTTGCCGCCCGTCTTCACGATCCGGCCGTCCGCGAGGACGTGGACGACGTCGGGGACGATGTACGAGAGGAGTCGCTGGTAGTGGGTGATGACGAGCATGGAGCGCCCGGGGCTGCGCAGGGCGTTGACGCCTGCCGCCGCGACGCGCAGGGCGTCGATGTCGAGCCCCGAGTCGGTCTCGTCGAGGATGGCGAGCCGCGGGTCGAGCATCGCCATCTGGAGGACCTCGTTCCGTTTCTTCTCGCCGCCCGAGAAGCCCTCGTTCACGCCGCGCTCGAGCATCCGCTCCTCCATCTCGACGAGCTTCGCCTTCTCGTCGAGGAGCGAGAGGAAGTCCATGGCGTCGAGCTCGGGGAGGCCCCGGTGCTTCCGGACGGAGTTGACCGCGGTCCGGAGGAAATAGGTGTTCGAGACGCCGGGGATCTCGACCGGATACTGGAAGGCCAGGAAGATCCCCTCGCGGGCGCGCTCCTCGGGCTTCAGGGGGAGCAGGTCCTTTCCGTCGTAGAGGACCTGTCCCGCCGTGACGTCGTAGCCGGGCCGGCCGGCGAGGACGTGGGCGAGCGTGCTCTTCCCGGAGCCGTTGGGCCCCATGATGGCGTGCACCTCTCCGGGACCGATCGCGAGGTCGATCCCGTTGAGGATCCGGTGGCCGTCCTCCGCGATGGAGACGCAGAGGTCCCTGATCTCGAGCAGATACTTTGTCATCCGACCGACTCCTCGCCGGGGGCGTCCCTCATCGACGGCCCCTCGGCCGTCGATCCCCCGGACCCCCTTCGTTCAGCCAACGCTGCCTTCAAGGCTTACTCCCAACAGTTTTTGCGCTTCGACCGCGAACTCCATCGGCAGCTCCTTCAGGACGCGCTTGGCGAAGCCGTTGACGATCATCGAGACGGCGTCCTCGGGGGAGAGGCCGCGCTGCATGCAGTAGAAGAGCTGGTCCTCGCCGATCTTCGAGGTCGAGGCCTCGTGCTCCAGCGTGGCCGACGAGTTCTTCACCTCGATGTACGGGAACGTGTGGGCCCCGCACTTCTCGCCGATGAGGAGGGAGTCGCACTGGGAGTGGTTGCGCGCCCCCTCGGCGCTCCGGGCGATCTTCACGGCCCCCCGGTAGGTGTTCTGTCCGTGTCCGGCGGAGATCCCCTTCGAGACGATCGTCGAACGGGTGTTCTTCCCGACGTGGATCATCTTGGTGCCGGTGTCGGCCTGCTGGAAGTTGGCCGTGAGGGCGACGGAGTAGAACTCGCCGACCGAGTTGTCGCCGAGGAGGAGACAGCTGGGGTACTTCCAGGTGATGGCCGAGCCCGTCTCCACCTGCGTCCAGGAGATCTTCGAGTTCCGTCCCGCGCACTTGCCGCGCTTCGTGACGAAGTTGTAGATCCCCCCCTTCCCGTCCTTGTCGCCGGGATACCAGTTCTGGACGGTGGAGTACTTGATCTGGGCGTCGTCGAGGGCGACGAGCTCGACGACGGCGGCGTGGAGCTGGTTCCTGTCGCGCTTGGGCGCCGTGCACCCCTCGAGATAGCTGACATAGGCCCCCTCTTCGGCCACGATGAGCGTCCGCTCGAACTGCCCGGTGTCGGCCTGGTTGATCCGGAAGTAGGTCGACAGCTCCATCGGGCAGCGGACGCCCTTCGGGATGTAGCAGAAGGACCCGTCGGAGAAGACGGCGGAGTTCAGCGTGGCGAAGTAGTTGTCGGTGTAGGGGACGACGGAGCCGAGGTACTTCCGGACGAGGTCCGGGTAGGTCTTCACGGCCTCGGAGAAGGAGCAGAAGATTACCCCGAGCTCGTGCAGCTTCTCGCGGAAGGTCGTGGCGACGGAGACCGAGTCGAGGACGGCGTCGACCGCGACCCCGGCCAGGATCTCCCGCTCCTTGAGCGGCACGCCGAGCTTCTCGTACATTGCGAGGAGCTCGGGGTCGACCTCGTCGAGACTCTTCGGGCGGTTCGCGTCGACCGACTTGGGCGAGGAGTAGTAGATGATCTTCTGGTAGTCGATGGCGGGGTAGTGGACCTTCGCCCAGGTCGGTTCCTCCATCGTGAGCCAGTGCCGGTACGCCTTGAGGCGCCACTCGAGGAGCCATTCGGGCTCGTCCTTCTTCCGGGAGATCAGCCGGACGACCTCCTCGGAGAGTCCGGCCGGGATGGCGTCGGACTCGATCGCCGTGACGAAGCCGTGCTTGTACTCCTGCTGCGTCAGCTCGTCGAGGAGGCGGTTCGGGCTGCTCATCGGCCGGGGCTCCCCGGGGACGTCCCCTCCGCGCGGGAACCCGCGGAAAGGGAGAGCGCATAGACGGGTCGAATGGGACGGGACATGTCGGCGAGCGTGACGTTCGAGAGAGCGTCCCGGACAGTCCGGTTGATGACGAGCCAGTTGGGCTTGACGGAGCAGAAGCGCTCCTGCTCGCAGACGCCCGGGGCTTGGCACTCGGTCAGCGCCATCGGTCCCTCGAGCGCTTCGATGATCTGGGCGACCGTGATCTCGCCGGCGGGCCGGGCCAAGGAGTACCCCCCCTTGGTTCCGCGAAGCGACGTAAGCAACCCGTTGTGGGAGAGCTGCTTGAGGAGCTTTCCGACGGTCGGCTGCGGCAGCTTCGCCAGGGCGGCGAGCTCGCGGGCGGTCATGGGCGAGGCATCCTGCCGCGCCGCGAACTGCGTCAGGAGGACGATGCCGTAGTCGGTGAGCTTGGCCATTCTCAGCATCGGGTACTTCTCCGGTCCGATATCGGACCAATTCGGTACTCTATTCGCCACAGATCATTCCGTCAAGCCCCCGGTCGCGCGAAGGTCGGCTGGTGCCCCGGTCCGGAACGTGGCTTAGTTCTTCGGGGCCGGGGTGGTGGCTTTCACGAACCGGATCGCCGCCGCGGTGACGACCGCCTTCTTCCCCTCGGCCCGCGTGTCCGTTATGAGGAGGGCGTCCGCGCCGCACTTGCAGCCGGCTTTCCGGAGGTCGTCGTAGGTCGCGTCCACGGTCTTGGAGGGCTCCGACGTCATGACGCAGAGCTTCTCGAACGTCTGCTTCACGTCGGCTTCGCTCTGGTAGATCGTCAGCTGGCACGAGCTGGACTTGGAGGGGACCTTAACGTCCGAGACCCGGGCCACGCTCGTTCCGCCGCCTCCGCCGCCGCATCCGAAGAGGACGGCGAGGAGGGCGCTTCCGAGGACGAGATCGCTGCGACGCTTCATGAATTCACCTCTGCTGGGGGCCACGAGGCCATCTGTCCTATTCTGCCCTGCCGGGGAGCCTGCGTTGAAGGGAAACTGGCTGCGCCGGGCCGCGCTGGTCGTCGGACTCCTTTCCGTCTGCGAAGGGGTGACCGCCGGCCCGCCCTACGTGACGGACGACCCCGAGCCCGTTTCGTGGCGGCACTGGGAGGTCTACGTCTCGCTGACGGGACAGTCGGCGGCGGGAGGCCGTACCGGCGACGCGCCGCACTTCGAAGCCAACTTCGGCGCCGCCCCGGAGCTGCAGCTCCATCTCATCGTGCCGCTCTCGTACTCCCGCCCTTCGGGCGGGTCGACGGCCTGTGGGCCGGGGGACATCGAGCTCGGCGCGAAGTACCGGTTCGTGGAGGAGAGCGAGGGCCGTCCGCAGATCGGGGCGTTCCCTCTGGTCGAGCTCCCTTCGGGCGACACGTCCCGCGGCCTTGGCTCGGGAGAGGTGCGCGTCTTCCTTCCCGTCTGGATCCAGAAGAGCTTCGGGAAGTGGACGACGTACGGCGGAGGCGGCTACTGGATCAATCCGGGCGAAGGGAACCAGAACTGGTGGTTCGCCGGCTGGCAGGCCCAGATGAAGCTGACGGCGTCGTTCGCTCCGGGCGTCGAGCTCACCTACCAGTCACCCGCCGAGGTCGGGGCGCGCCCCGAGGTCCAGTTCAACGTCGGCTTCGTCCTCGACTTCGGAGAGCACCACCACCTGCTCGCCTCGGCGGGCGGCGCCATCACGGGCTGCAATTGCCGCCAGGCGTATGTCGCCTGGCTGCTGACGCTGGGGCCGAAGCCCTGAGCTCCAGCCCCTTCTCCGCGCCCTACTTCGCGAAGACGTCGTCGACCGGCGTGATCCGGAGGTTCTCCGGCCTGATGCCGAGCTTCATCGCGCCGATGACCTTGTCCTCGGCGTAGACCTCTTTCGGCTTCTCCGAGTCGTACTTGATCGTGGAGACGGCGTCGGTCAGGAGCTTCTCCTTGAGGCCGGACGCGTCCTTCGTGACGATGACGACCGAGAGGTCCGTCGCGGAGAAGTGCTTCCGGATGGCGGCGTTCACCTCGGCGCGTGTCAGCTTCGCCAGTCTTGCGCGCATGGCGGAGGTGAACTCCGGGATGCCGTACCAGGTCCCGTCGATGGCGTAGCCGAGCTGTTCGTCCTGCGTCGACGTGAGAAGGTAGACGTTTTTCATCAGGTATTCGCGGGTCGCCTCGAAATCGGACTGCGTGAGGCCGTCCTTGACGAGTTTCCGGAGCTCGTGGAGGGCGATCCGGAGGGCCATGTGCCCGTTTTCCGGGACCACCGGGCGGATCCAGACCTCGAAGAGCTGCGAGCGCCGGGGGATGTTCGGGTCGGGGAAGAACTGGTACATGCCGCGCGGGAAGGCCTCGATGTAGGCGTAGTCGCCGTAATTCATCCCGCGCACCTCCCGGATCCGCTGGTAGAGGTGCGACTGGGACGACCGGTGCTCGCCGAGCCAGACCTTGGCGACCGAGAGGGCCGCGAAGTCCGGGTGGGCGCGGGTGACCTCGATCGGCTTTCCGAAGGAGATCGCCGTAGCGCGCGTTTCCTTCTGGATGATCTCGACCTCCAGCCCCTTCGGCGTCCGGGCGACGACGCCCGCGGGAGCCGGGAGAGCGGGGCCTGCCGGCAGCCGGCCGAGTTCAGACCGGAGCCGGTCGACGAACTCCGCCGGGGCGGCGCCCGAGATTCCGGGGATCAGGGCGGCCCGCGTGTATGCGGCCTTAGCGAAGGCCTTCACGTCGTCGAGGGTGATGGCGTTCAGCCCGGCGACGGTACCCAGGACGGTGTGCCCGTAGGGCGTGCCGGCGAAGAGATTTTCCTGGAGCCGCTCCTTCCCGAGCTCTTCCTCATTGAAGTTCCGGAGGTTCTGCGTCAGGGCGTTCAGCTGCTGGTCCTTCAGCCGCTTGAAGTCCTCCTCGCGGAAGCCCGTGTCGACGAGCTGCGGCAGGGCGACGTCGGCCAGCACCCTCCAGTTGTCCTTGTGAATGACGGCCGTGAACGTCGTCAGCTCCTTGTCCACCTGGTCGTTGAAGCTCCCCGCGACCGGATAGAGGGCCTTCTTGATCTCGTCGATCCGCATCGATCTCGAACCGCCGCTCGCGATCATCGAGGCCGTCAGGGCGGCGAGCCCCTCCTTCCCCTTCGGATCGGCGGCCGATCCGGCCTTGAACGCGAGCTTGACGACGATTTGTGGCAGGGCGGGATTCTGCGTGATGAAGGAGACGTCCGCCGCGGCCGCGGGCGCCGCGAAGGTGGCGAGCGCCGGGAGGGTTCCCATCGCCTCCGGCATCGGGTCCTTCGAGAGCGTCGTCACGACCATCTCGCCGTCCACGACGAACTTCTTCGTGGCCGCGAGGAGGTCGTCGGCCGTCACGGTGGCCGCCGTCCGGTAGAGCTGGTTCAGCGTCTCGTACGAGCGGCGGAACCGGACGAAGCGCGCCAGCGTGCTCGCGATCTCGTCGGTATTGTCGAACGTCCGCGCGAGGGCATAGCGGTTGTTCGAGATGGCGTCGGCCACGGTCTTGTCGGGGAAGCGGTCCGTCCGGATCTTCGCGAAGGTCCGGAGGATCTCGTCGCGGACGTAGAGCGTGTCGTCCAGCCTCTTGACGCGAGCGGCCACCGTGAAGAGAGGCGGGTCGGCGCTTCCGGGTGCCATGGCGAAGAGCTGGTCGACCTTCTGCTCCTGTTCGACGAGCTTCTTGTACAGGTCCGAGGTCCGGCCGAACGCCAGGTCGTAGACGAGGCGGAAGGCGGCGAACTCCTTCGACGTCTCGGAGAAGGCGGGGCCGTGGAAGGCGACCGTCACCCAGGGGAGGGTCGGCGTGTTCCACGGGACGTGTGCGTACCGCGGGGCGGTGTGGGCCGGTTCCTCCGGGATCGCCGCCTTGAAGCTGCCGGCCTTCCAGTTTCCCCAGTATTTCTCGACGAGGGCGACGACCCTCTCCGGGTCCACGTCGCCCGCCACGATGACGGTCGTGTACTCGGGCCGGTACCAGCGGTCGAAGAAGAGCTTCGAGTACTCGAACTGGTTGGGCATGTCCTCGATGTCCTTGAGGAAGCCCATCGTCGTGTGCTTGTAGGTGTGGACGTCGAAGGCCTTGTCGCGCTGCGCCTCGAAGATCTTCGAGGTCGGGCTGGCGCTGTTCTTGTTGTACTCGCCGAGGACGGCCCGGGATTCCGTCTTGAAGGCCGTTTCCGGATACGACAGGTTCTGGAAGCGGTCGGCCTCGAGGCGGAGCATCGTCTCGAGGTCCTCTTTTGCGAGGGTCGAGTGGTAGCAGGTGTAGTCGTCCGTCGTGTAGGCGTTCGACCGGGCACCCGCCTTCGTCAGCGCGCGTTCGTACTCCTCGGGCGTGACGTTCTTCGTGCCGCGGAACATCATGTGCTCGAAGAAGTGGGCGAAGCCGGACTTGCCCGGCTCCACCTCGTTCCGCGATCCCGTCTGGACGGGAATGTAGATGGCGACGATGTTCGGGAAGCCCGTCGGGACGACGATCACCTTCAGGCCGTTCGGCAGGGTCTTCTCGGTGGCCGAAAAGGGGAGGATGTCGGTCGAGGGGGCTGCGGCGGACAGGGCCGTCGACAGGGCGGCGGCAAGGATGACGGCGAAGGCGCGGATCAGGCGCATGAACTCTCCTCCCGTGGGTCTCACGGGGCGGTCTTTATACGCTCCGGAGCCGGGAGAGGTTGCCGGCGCGCCTGATCCGTTTGCACCATTCGGGGGCCGTCACGGCTCCGGGCAGAAGGAGCCGAAGCCGTGGCTCCGCTCGCTCCGGTCGAGCGAGTCGTCCGGGCGGGAGAGGACGCCGAGCCTCTCGAGGACCGGCCGGAACTCGTACCGGATCCGGAGCGTGGCGACGGGGGCCGGCTCGAGGTCGAGCGAGACCTCGGTGACGGCGTGGCGGGTCCGTCCTCCCATTCCGGTGGCGGCGTAGTCGTCGGAGAGCTTCGCCGATGCCTCGGGCGCGGCGGCTCCGGCCTCCGCGCGGGCTTTCGGCACCGGGGCGTCACGTTCGGACGGGACGGATTCCAGGGACCGCTGCCAGGCCTGCCGGTACGGCTCCTTCTCGCGAAAGAAGACCGCCTCGATGACGCCGAGGTTTTCCGTCTGGCCGAGCTTCGCGCCGTAGGACGAGCGCTCTCCCGTGAAAGTGAACTTCCGCGCCACGTCGCCGGAGACCTGCCATCCCGAGATGACGACCGACTCGTAGGGCCCGAGGACCCATTTCCGCGACTCCCTCGCCGGGGCATGCCGTGCGTCGATCGAGTTCAGCCCGTCGACCGAGAGAGCGACCGCGACGCGGACCGGGAGCGGGTTCGTGATCCGAAGGGCGTAGTCGCGGCCCCGGATCGCTTCGACGTAGACGGCACCCCGGCCCGGGTACTCGGGGCGGGCCGTTCCGTCGACGAGGACGGAGAGTCCGACCCCCCCTCCCGCCGTTGACCCGGTGAGCGGGGGTGCGAGGCCGAATGCGAGGAGGGCGGAGAGGAGCAGGCGGGGGTGGCTCATGGCGGTCTCCTTTCGCCGGATGAGACCCGGACGGCGGCGAAAGGTTCCCGTCAGAGAAGGGCGCGGAGGTTCGAGGCGAGAATGGCGGCTCCGAGGGCGAGGACGAGGAGGGCGAAGGCCTTGCGCAGCGTTGCCGGCGGGCTCCGGCGCGCAAGCCGCTCTCCCGCGATCGATCCGAGGATGGCGACGGCCGCGAAGGAGACCGTGAGGCCGGCGTGCGGATCTCCCTCGCCGAGGTGGGCGAACCAGCCGGCTGCGGAGTTCGCGGCGATGACGAAGAGCGAGGTTCCGACGGCGATCTTCATCGGGGCGCGTGCGAAGACGACCAGCGCGGGGACGATCAGGAAGCCGCCGCCGACGCCGAGGAATCCGGTCAGAACGCCGAGGGCGAGAGCCGCGGGGACGAGGAGCAGCGGGCGGGGCTGACGGGGAGGCGAATGAGGCCCGGGCGCTCCGGCAGGCCGGCGGACGAGCATGGCCGCGCCGGCCGCGAGCATCACGAGGGCGAACAGGGCCAGAAGCAGCTCCGGGCGAAGGGCCCGCGTCAGGCGCGCTCCGGCCCACGCGCCCGCGATTCCGAGGCCGCCGAAGACGACGGCGAGCCGCCCGTCGACCTGCCCGCTCCGGCGGTGAAGAAGGCCGGCGACGAGGCTCGTCGCCCCGACGATCGCGAGGGACATCCCGACGGAATCGCGGGGATCGACTCCGGCGACATAGACGAGAACGGGGACGGCGAGGATCGACCCTCCTCCTCCGAGCAGGCCGAGGGAGAGGCCGATGAGTGCGGCGAGCGCGAAGGCGAGGGCGGTGGTCATTTCGTGCGTTGCCGGGGAGTGTCACACGGCCGGCCGGGCGAAGAGCGCGATCCTGCGTGGGCGGCTGGACGCGAGGGCCGCGGGAGACATTTCGGGGAATCCGGCGCGGGGAAGGGGTGTTACGCGGTTTCGATCGGATAACCGGCGGCCTGCCAGGCCGCGGTGCCGCCCACGACGTTGTGGATCGTCGAGAATCCCCGGGAGGCGAGGGCGCTCGCGGCGGCGCTGGAGCGGTACCCGCCCGCGCAGATGACGGCCGTGGGACGAAGGGGATCGAAAGAGGAGGCCAGGCGCGCGAGGCCGTCCAGCGGCGCGCTGACGGCCGACGGAACGTGTCCGGCGCAGTACTCGCCGGGGCGTCGAACGTCGACGAGCGTGAGCCGGGGCTCTTCGGCGAGCCGGCGGCGCAGCTCGTCCACCGCGATTTGCGGGATTCCCGAGACGGACATCCCGACCTGGTCCCACGCCAGAAGGCCTCCCGAGAGGAAGCCCGCCACGCTCTCGTGCCCGACGCGGGCGAGACGGAGGACGGCCTCGCCGACCTCCCGCGCATCCTCCGCCACGAGGACGATCGGCGTCCCGGCCGGGATGAGGCTTCCGGCCCAGGAGGCGAATTCGCCGCCGAGGCCGACGTTGAGTGAGCCGGGCACATGCCCGGCGCCGAACGAACTCGCGGGCCGTACGTCGAGGGCCACCGCCCCCGTCCGCACGCGGGAGGCGAACTCCTGCGGCGTGAGGGGCGCGGGCTCCGGAAGCTCCGACAGGGCACCGGCGCCCGTCCGGTTCAGGGCCGCGTCCCGCGAGAAGTACGCCGGCACGGGGGGGAGATCGACCGTCATCATCCGGACGAACGCCTCCTTCGCCATGGGCTGGAGGGCATAGTTGAAGCGGCGCTGCTCGCCGATCGTGGAGGACGTTTCCTTCGAGATGTTCCGGCCGCAGAGGGAGCCTGCGCCGTGGGCGGGGAAGACCCCGACCTCATCGGGCAGAACCAGGAGCTTGTCGTGGAGGCTGTCGTAGAGCATTCCGGCCATCTCCGCGGAAGTGAAGCCCTGCGACCCGGCGAGATCGGGACGGCCGACGTCGCCGATGAAGAGCGTGTCGCCCGTCAGGACCTTCGGGGGCTCGTGGGGCGTCGCGGCCTCCGTGACGAGGATGGAGATGCTCTCGGGCGTGTGGCCGGGCGTCTCCAGGATCCGGAGCGTGACGTCTCCGAGGCGGATCTCCTCGCCGTCGGAGACGGCCCGGTGCGGAAACTCCGCGCCGGCACGCCGGCCGAAGACGATCGTCGCTCCGGTCCGGCCGGCGAGCTCGCGGTGCCCGCTCACGAAATCCGCGTGAAGATGAGTCTCGAGGACCCACCGGATCGTGAGCCCCCTAGCGCGGGCCTCGTCGAGGTAGATGTCGACGTCGCGCTGGGGATCCACGACGGCGGCTTCGCCCTTCGAGCCGATCAGATACGACGCATGGGCCAGACACCCGAGGTAGAACTGCCTGAACTCCATTCGAACCCCTCCGCGTGCAATCGCGACTCTATCTCAGGTCTGCCGGCCGTCCGCGTCCTTTTGACCGCTGCCAGCCGCGTCCCGTAGAGTCGTCGGCCGTGAAGACGTTACGGATCGGACTCCTCGGCTTCGGCACCGTCGGGAAGAGCCTCGTCCGCCTGATCGACCGGGGCGCGGAGGCCCGCCGGGACCGGAAGGGGATCGACCTCAGGATCGTTGCGATCGGAAACCGGCGCGTCCTCGAAAAGAAGGAAGCCTGGGTCGCGGAAGGAATCCGGTGGACGGAAGATCTCGAGAGCGTCGTCCGCGACTCCGGCGTCGACGTGATCGTGGAGCTCCTCGGCGGCCCCGAGCCGGCCGGACGTCTCGTTCATGCCGCGATCGGGGAGGGAAAACACGTCGTGACGGCCAACAAGCTCCTCCTCGCGCGCGAAGGGGAGGAACTCGCCCGGAGCGCCGCCCAGCGGGACGTCGCCCTCGGAATCGAGGCCTCTGTGGCCGGCGGCATCCCGATCCTCCGCGCCCTCCGCGAGAGCTTCTCCGGCGATCGGATCGTCTCCGTGGGCGGGATCCTGAACGGGACCTGCAACTTCATCCTGACGGAGATGAGCGCGCGCGGCGGACGGTACGCGTCGATCCTCGAGGAGGCGCAGAAGCTCGGCTACGCGGAGGCCGACCCGTCGAGCGACGTCGAGGGCTGGGACGCGGCGTACAAGCTGGCGCTCCTGGCGCGCCTCGCCTTCGGCGAGCAGGTAACCGTCGACGACGTGTCCCGGGAGGGAATCACGGCGCTCGAGCCGTGCGACGTGGTCTACGGACGGCAGCTCGGTCGGACGCTCCGCCAGATCGCCACGGCGCGCCGGACCGGAAGCGGACGGCTCCTTCTCTCGGTTCGGACGCATCTGGTCTCCAACTCGTCGCTCCTCGCTCGCGTGGAGGGGCCCTTCAACGCCGTGCAGGTCGAAACCGAGGCGGGCGGGCCATTCGTTTTTCACGGTCGCGGAGCCGGAGGGGACCCGACGGCGACCGCCGTCCTCTCGGACCTCGTCGAAATTGCGCGGGCGGGCGGACGGCCGTCCGCCCCGACGTTCGGCTTCGAGACGCTGCCGCCGGCGTCGATCGCCCCCGCCGAGGAGTTCGTGGCGCCGTTCTGCCTCCGGTTCGTCGTCAAGGACCGCCCCGGCATCATTGCCGCGATCAGCCGCGTCCTCGCAGAGCACGGCATCAACATCGACGCGGTCTTCCAGGCCCCGTGGGACGACAAGGAAGCCCTGCCTTTCGTCGTGACGTTGGAGCCAGTTTCGAAGGCGAAGCTCGACGTCGCCTGCTCGGAGATGCGCGCGTTCGATTTCCTCCGCACCGCCCCCCTCGCCCTGCCGATGACGCGCTGAATGGCTGGGCGTCTCTGCCGCGGCCGGCGCTTTCCTGATGATCGCCTTCGGCGCCGGGACCCTGCCGTCGATGGTCGCCGCAGGAGTCCTCTTCGGAAGTCTCTCCGAGACGTCGCGCGGCGCCCTGCTGAAAGCGGCCTCGGTCCTGATCGTCCTGATGGGAGTCCTGCAGATCTGGCAGGGCCTGACCTACACGCGGGTGATGGGGAAGCTCGTCCTCTGAGCCGGGGCCGGTCCCGGGTAAGCTCGGCGCGATGTGGGTGGTGGCGTTGGCCGCGATCGTCGTGTTCCTCGTTCTCGCCGAGGCGTGGCGGCAGAGGCGGACGTACGGGCGGCCGTCTGGCCGGCCGAATCTCGTGGGCGGCGGCCTCCTCGAAGTGCAGCGGCTGCTCCAGCCGGACCGGAAGGTGGAGATTCTGGCGGCCGGGGCGCAGAAGCGCGACGTCCAGGGCGCCGAGCACGACGAAGCCGGTGCCGACCGGTGCCGGAGGGATGGGGGAGGTCCGGCGGACTGAAGAGCCGGTTCAGCGGATCGGAACGTCGGCCGGGGACGAGGGAGGGGCGGCGAGGGCCTTCTCGAACCGGGCCCGGTTCCTCCCGCTCCTCTTGGCGTCGTAGAGCGCCTCGTCGGCCCGGCGCAGGAGGCCTTCGACCGTTCCGCGCTCGAAGAGGCCGTGGTGGATCGCGATGCCCGCCGAGACGGTCACCGAGACGGGGACGCGCGGCGGCGCCAGGGCGCCGACCGCCTCGCGGATCCGCTCGACGGCGCCCCCGGCCGTCGACTCGTCGGCCTCGACGAGGAGCGCGGCGAACTCCTCTCCGCCCCACCGGGCGGCGAGGTCGATGCCGCGAACCGTCCGCGCGATGGCGCCGGCTGCACCGGCCAGAACCCGGTCGCCGGCCGGGTGGCCGAACCGGTCGTTGACCGTCTTGAACCGGTCGATGTCGAAGAGCACGACGGCCAGAGATCGGCCCGTCCTCTCGGCGCGTTGGACCTCCACGCGCGCCCGTTCGAGAAAGGCGGCGCGATTTGCAAGGCCGGTCAGCGCGTCGGTGGTCGCCCGGAGGAGGATCCGCCGGTCGTCGTCGGCGAGGACGATGAGGAGGACGAGGGAGAAGACGAGGAATCCGATGCCGAGCAGGGGAACGGCGGATCGAAAGACGACGATCTGGCGTGCCAGGGCGACGTCGGCGAGGGCGCCGAGGAGCAGGGAGCCCGTGCCGAAGAAGAGGAGCGCCGCGTTCCGTGCGGGGCGCGCGCGGCCCTTGACGAGGGCGAAGAGGACGCCGAGGGCAAAAAGAGGGATCAGGATCGCGAAGACACCGTCGAGGCGGGCGAGGCGGTCCGTGGCGCCGTCCGGAACCCGGAACCGGACCAGGGGGCGGGCGAGGTGAAAGCAGATGGCGAGGGAGAGGGCGGAATAGAGCGCCAGGGCGGGGCGGAAGCGGTAGAGAAGGGCGACGAGAAGCGCGAGGAGACCGAGCGTACCGATCGCCACGGCGAACGTCAGCCGCACGAGGAACGCCGCCGGGAGGAGCACGGGTGAAGGTTACACTTGCCTCATGAGAGTCCTTCCGGCCCTCCTGGCCTTGTCTGTCGCCGTATCCGCACCGTCGCTCGCCCAGTCGGCGACGTCGCCGTATTCTGCCGCCGAGACCGCGGCCGCCGCGCGCATCGGCGCCGACGAGTTGCGAGCTACCGTCCGGTTCCTAGCCGACGACCTCCTCGAAGGGCGCGGCCCCGGAAGCCGGTCCGACGCGATCACGCAGCTCTACCTCGCGACGGAGATGGAGAAGATGGGCCTGCTCCCGGGGGCTCCCGACGGCGGCTTCATCCAGCCGGTCGGCCTCGTCGGAATCAAGGCGACGCCTTCGGGTCCGCTCACCGTGGCGAAGGGGGGGACGAAGCTCGAGTTCGCGCCGCTCGCGGAGTTCGTCGCCACGTCCCGGGTGGAGAAGCCGTCGGTCTCCGTAGACGGCAAGGAGGCCGTCTTCGTCGGGTA
This sequence comes from uncultured Acidobacteriota bacterium, assembly GCA_963801475.1. Taxonomy (GTDB): domain Bacteria; phylum Acidobacteriota; class Thermoanaerobaculia; order UBA5066; family UBA5066; genus DAOMFB01. The sequence continues at coordinate 1,529,955 of CAWDEX010000001.1, forward strand.
CGGGATCGTCGCTCCCGAGTACGGGTGGGACGACTTCAAAGGGGCGGACCTCGCCGGCAAGGTCCTCATCTTCATGAACAACGACCCGGAGGACGACCCGGCGCTTTTCGCCGGCAAGACCCGCCTCTACTACGGCCGGTGGGACTACAAGTACGAGATGGCCGCGCGCCGGGGCGCCGCGGGGGCGATCGTCATCCACACGACGCCGTCGGCGGGCTACCCGTGGCAGGTGGTCCAGACGTCGTGGGGGAACGAGAACTTCTCCCTGCCCGGCGAAGGGGAGGACGACATCCCCGTCCGGATGTGGATGACGGAAGAGGCGACGCGGCGACTCGCGTCGCTCGCGGGGAAGGACCTCGACGCCCTCGTGGCCTCGGCAAAGCGGCGCGATTTCCGCCCCGTACCGCTCGGCGTCACGCTCTCGCTCTCCCTGTCGAACGCCGTCCGGCACGCGACGTCGGGAAACGTCGTCGGAAAGCTCCCGGGGAGCGATCCCCTCCTTTCGCGGGAGGCTGTTCTCTTCACAACCCACCACGACCATTTCGGTAAGAAGACGGGGGCTGGAAAAGACGGCGGTGACGCGATCTACCACGGCGCTCTCGACAACGCGGCGGGCGTCTCGTCGCTCCTCGCGATCGCGCAGGCGATCGTCTCGATGCCGGAACGGCCGAAACGAACGCTCCTGTTCGCTTTCGTGGCGGGAGAGGAGCAGGGCCTCCTCGGATCGCGCTATCTCGCGTCGCATCTTCCGCTCCCCGCGGGCCGGATCGCAGCGGACATCAACCTCGACGGTGCGAGCATCTGGGGGCCGACGCGGGATCTTCCGCAGATCGGAATCGGAAAATCGAGCCTCGACGCGGTGGCCCGCGAGGTGGCAGGAGCCGACGGGCGCGTCATCGTCCCGGACCAGTTCCCCGACCGCGGCTCGTTCTACCGGTCGGACCAGTTCTCCTTCGCCCGCATCGGTATCCCGGCCGCCTATTTCGGCGCGGGCGTGGACGTGATCGGGAAGGGTGCGGCGTGGGGGCGGAAGCAGCACGAGGAGTTCGAGCTCAGGAACTACCACCAGCCGTCGGACGCCCTCACCCCCGCCTGGAACTTCGATGGCTTCGTCCGGGACACGCGGTTCATCCTCCATCTCGGCTTGAAGGTGGCGAACGCGGCGGCGATGCCGACGTGGAACAAGGGGGACGAGTTCGAGGCCGCGCGGAAGGCCTCGCTGGCCGCCGTCGCCAAGGCACCGTAGGACGGCGAGCCGGAATCGTCGCCGTCAGGACTCCCGCTTCGCGATCTCGGTGGCGAGGTCGTTCTTCCGGATCTTGCCGAGGGGCGTCCGCGGGAACTCCGGCAAGACGATGATCTCGCGGGGCTGTTTGTAGGGAGCGAGGGAGGCGGTTGCCATTTCGCGCAGCTCGGCCTGAAGGCGCGACGCGTCGGCGCCGACCGCCGCGACGACCGCCGCGGCGACGCGCTGGCCCCAGACCCGGTCCGGCAGGCCGACGACCGCGACGTCCCGGACCAGCGGGTGGCGGCCGAGGACGCTTTCGATCTCGCGCGTCGAGATCCGGTAGCCGCCGCTCTTGACGAAATCGACCGACTTCCGCCCGTGCAGCGTGACGTAACCACCCGCGTCGCGTGTCGCGACGTCGCCCGTCAGGAACCACCCGTCCCGGAACGAGGCGGTTGTCTCCTCGGGTCGGTTGCGATAGCGCGTCAGCAGTCCGTTGCTCTTCACGACGAGCTCACCCGGCTCGCCGTCCGGGACGTCCTTCCCGTCGTCGTCGACGATCCGGACCGCGCACCCCGGCACCGGAAGCCCGACGCTCCCCGGACGGCGCTCCCCGTCGCAGGGATTCGAGAGCGTGAAGAAGGTCTCCGTCATGCCGTACCGCTCGAGCACGGCATGTCCCGTGGCCGCTTGGAACGCCGTGAAATCGGCGGCCGAGAGCGGAGCGCTCCCCGACGTGAAGAGACGCGCCCTCGAGAGGGACCTGCCGGCGGCGGGATCCTCTCCGATTCGCTCGAGAAGCCGGACGTACATCGTCGGCACCCCCATGAAGACGGTTGCGCCCCCGGATTCGAAGGCGGCGACCACGGCAGCCGGATCGAACGACTCGAAGAGGAGGACGGTCGCGCCGTGCAGGAGCGACCCGATCACGCCGAGGCCGAGGCCGTGAACGTGAAAGAGGGGAAGGGCCACGACGACCCGATCTTCGGCGGTGATTTGCCAGAGGTCCGTGACGGCCCCGAGGTTCGAGACGACGGCGCCGACCGACAGCTCCACCCCCTTGCTCTTCCCGGTCGTTCCGCTCGTGTAGAGAAGTAGGGCGATGGCCTCGTCGCCGGGAAGCGCCCCATCCTCCCGGCCGCTCTCCGGTCCCGCGGCCAGGACCTCCTCGAAGGCGACGTGGCGGTCGTACGGGCAGTCGCTCCCGCTCCGGGTTACCGTCATCCGGGCCCCGGAATCGGAGAGGACGTGGAGCGTCTCCTCCTCGGTGAAAGCGGGATTCAGCGGCACGTGGACGGCCCCGGCGCGGAGGATCCCGAGAAGGGCGACGGCGGCCTCGGGGCAGGTCGACATCCGGACCGCGACGGCGTCTCCCGGTCCGACCCCGAACGCGGCGAGGCCGGCGGCGAACCGCGACGCGAGGCGCCCGATCTGGCCGTACGAGAAGCTCCGCCCGGCGAATTCGACGGCCGTCCGCTGCGGCATCTCCGCAAACGCCCGGAACAGGCGCTCGGCCGAGCTGCAGGCGTCCGGCATGCCGGGGGATGATGCCATTCAGACGGACTGATGGCCGAGATAGCGGTCGCGGATGCGGTGGTCGGCGACGAGCTCGGCCGAGGTCCCCGACAGGGCGACGCGGCCCGTTTCCAGGACGTAGGCCCGATCGGCGAGGGCGAGGGCGTGCGGGACGTTCTGCTCCACGAGGACCATCGTGACCCCCTGCCCGCGGATCGTGCGGAGGGCGGTGAAGACCTCCCGGACGAGAAGGGGCGCGAGGCCGAGAGCCGGCTCGTCGAGGAGAAGGAGCCGGGGCCGGGCCATCAGGCCGCGGCCGATCGCGCACATCTGCTGCTCGCCTCCGGAAAGCGTTCCCGTTTTCTGGTGGATCCGCCGCCGAAGGGGGGGAAAGAGGGAGAGGACCTTCCCGAGCGATTCGCGGACGTGAGGGCGGGCGTCCCTTCCGTAGGCCCCCATCTCGAGATTCTCCTGAACCGTCATGGCGGGCCAGAGCTGCCGCGACTCGGGGACGAGGACGAGGCCGCGTGAGGCGAGGCGATGGGCGGGGACGCCCGCGATCGGATCCCCCTCGAACGTGATCGTCCCGCGGCGGGGCGCGAGGAGCCCGGAGACCGCCCGGAGAACCGTCGACTTTCCGGCCCCGTTCGCGCCGATCAGCGTCACGATCTCGCCGGCGCCGACGCGGAAGGAGACGTCCCAGAGGGCCTGGACGTTGCCGTAGGAGACGTCGATCCCGGAGACCTCGAGCATCAGGCCTCCGCGAAGAGCGGCACGGCGTCGTCGCCGCCGAGATAGGCCGAGATGACCTCCGGGTGGCGCACGACGTCGGCCGGCGGCCCTTCGGCGATCGTCTGGCCGAAGTTGAGGACGAGGATCCGGTCCGAGACGCCGAGTACGGCGTGAACGTGGTGCTCGATGATCAGGATCGTGAGGCCCGAGTCGCGGAGGGAGCGGATCAGGGTCAAGGTCTCGAGGATCTCGGACGGATTCAGTCCTCCGAGCACCTCGTCGAGGCAGAGCGCCCGCGGCTCGGTGGCGAGCGCGCGGGCGATCTCCAGGCGCTTCAGCTCGCCGATCGTCAGCGACGAGGCCGCCGTGTCGGTCCGGGCCACGAGGCCCGTCCGCTCGAGAATGGCGCCGACGCGGCGCTCCGCGTCCGCGCCGCGCCGCCGGCCGGAGCCGAAGTGGGCGCCGACGGAGACGTTCTCCCGGACGCTCATGTCGCGAAAGGGACGAACGATCTGGTGCGTCCGCACGAGCCCCCGCGCCACGACGGCGTGGTTCGCGAGGCCGTCGATCCGGCCGCCGCGGAAGAGGATCTCCCCGCGGGTCGGCGCGAGGGCGCCGACGAGGCAGGAGAAGAGCGTCGTCTTGCCGGCGCCGTTCGGCCCGATGACGCCGTAGATCTCGCCGGGCGCGACCTCGAACGAGACCGAGTCGAGCGCGAGGAGCCCGCCGAACCGCTTCGAGACGTTCCGGACGGAAAGGATCGGCTCATCCGGCACTCGGCGCCTCCCGCGCGGGCCCGGCGGACCGGCGCAAGGCGAGCAGCCGACGCGCGAGGCCGACCAGCCCGCCGGGCTCGTAGAGCATCACGAGGATCAGGAGGCCGCCGTAGAGGAGGAGGTTCGCGTCGCGGAGCGCCGGAATCGCGAGGAGCTTGATCTGGAGCGTCGAGAAGACGAGGGCGCCGAGGACCGGCCCGGCGACGGTCCCGACGCCCCCGACGATCGGCGCGAGGACGATGGCGAGGCTCAGCCGGAAGTCGAAGACCGAGCCGGGGGCGATGTACTGGAAGTTGATCGCGTAGAGGCTCCCGGCCAGCGCGACGACCGCGGCCGACAGCGCGTGGGCCAGGAGCTTGTAGCGCGTGGAGTTCACGCCGAGGGCTTCGGCCGCGTCGATGTCCTGCCGTATCGCGGCGAGCGCCGTGCCGAAGGCGCTCCCCCGGACGGCCACGGCGAGGAGGACGGTGAGGATCGCGAGGCCCGCCATCGCGTAATAGTTCGCCGCGAAATCGAACGAGCCCGAGGGCATCCGGAGGCCGCTCGAGCCGCCCGTGAAGGCGACGCTCGCCGCAGAGACCCGGACGGCCTCGCCGACGCCGATCGTGGCGATCGTGAAGTAGGGGCCTCTGAGGCGGAAGGCCGGCAGGCCGATCGCGACCGAGAAGAGCGCGGCGATCAGCGCGCCGAGCGGCAGGGTCAGGAACGGGTTCACGCCCCGGAGCGAGAGGAGGACGGTCGTGTAGGCCCCGATCCCGAGGAAGGCCGAATAGCCAAGGGAGACCTGTCCCGCGAAGCCGCCGAGCAGGTTCCACGCGGAAGCGAGGATGACCCCGAACGCCAGGCTCCAGAGGTCGTTCAGGGTCCCGCGCTCGAGGAAGAGAGGTGCCGCGAGGAGAAGCGCGGCCGCCGCAAGCCCCGTCGTCGCGGAAAGCCGCTTCACCGCGCCACCGGACGCCGCGCGAACCGGGCGAAGAGCCCCGGAAGTCCCTGCGGGAAGGCGACGAGGGCGACGAAGAGGAGCGTGAAGGTGACGGCGTCCTGGAACGAGGTCGGGACCGTCGTCCAGACGGCGAGGCCGTTCTCGATGAGCGCGAGGACGAGCGCGCCGACGGCCACCCCGGCGACGCTCTCCATCCCGCCGAGGACGATGATGCAGAATGCCTTCAGGAGAAAGCTCCGGCCGAAGTCCGGCGTGAAGGCGTAGAGGGTGGCGAGCATCCCCCCCGCCAGGCCCGCGAAGGCCGTTCCGAGGCCGAACGCCACCGCGGAGATCCGGTCGGCGTCGACGCCGGCGAGGAGCGCCGCGTCCCGGTTCTGCGTGACGGCCCGGATCGCCTTCCCGAGATAGGTCTTCGAGAGAAGGAGCGTCAGGAAGAGAAGCGAGGCGGCGCTCGCGCCAAAGACGAGAAGCGAGGGGACGCCGACGCGAACCCCGAGGATCGGGACGGACTTCAACGTGTAGTCGGTCAGGATCGACTGCGTGTCGCCGGACCAGACGTAGTACGCGAGATTCTGCAGGACGAGCCAGACGCCGAACAGGAGGAGGAGGGACTCCATCGAGGGCCCTCCGCCGGAGCGCCGGAGGCCGCGCCCGAAGGCGCCGTAAAGGCCCACGCCGAGGAAGAAGAAGATCGGACCGACTGCCGCGAGGCCGAGGAAGGGGTCGACGTGGAACCGGTCGAAGAGCGTCAGTGTCGTGTAGGCGCCCAGCATCATGATCCCGGCGTGCGCGAGATTGATGATTCGCATGACGCCGTAGATCACGGCGAGCCCGTACGACATCGTGGCGTAGAGGCCCGCCGCGAGGAGGGCATTCACGAGGACGGTCGCGAGGTTCGACATCGTTGGTGGGGAGACGGGACGCCGGCGGTCCGGCGGCCCGCCCGGGTCACTTCGGGATCGGCGCCACGGCGTCGCCGGTCTTCGCGTCCTTGGGCCAGACGATGTCGAGCTTTCCGCCGGGCTTGTTCTGCGTGACGACGAACGGGAGGATGGCCTGTCCCGTCGTGCTGTATTTCAGGACCCCGCCCGGCAGGATGGAGTCCTTGATCTCGAGCGTCGCGAGCGCGTTCCGAATCGCCTCCGGCTTCAGTGACCCCGCCTTCTGGATGGCGACGAACAGCGCGCGCGCCGTCTCGTAGGCGCAGGCGTGGTACCACTGCGGCGCGACGCCGGTCGCCGCCTTGAACTTCTGGTTGAAGGCCTTCACCTGCGGGTAGGGGAGAAGGTCCGACCACCAGCCGCTCGCGAAGATGTAGTCGGTTGCCGCGCCGAGCCCCTTCCGGCCGGCCTCGTCGGCGCCCCGGGCGCCGTAGGTCACCATCTGGTGGGTGAGGCCCATCTGGGTGTAGGTGCGGTGCATCGAGATGTAGTCCTCGAGGTGGGCGTCGCACATGAAGAGGTCGGCCTTCGCGGCCTGGACCCGCGTCAGGAGAGGCTTGAAGTCCGGGGCGTACAGCTCGAAGCTCTCGTCGAGCGCGACCGAGAACTCCTTCGGATGCGCCCGGACGAAGTCGAGCACGCCTTTCTGGAAGTCCTTCCCGTGCTCCGTGTTTTCCCAGAGGAGGGCGATCCGGAGCGGGACCTTCAGCTTTCCGGCCTTCACGAGGTCGGCGAGAAAGTCCATCTGCGTCTCGGCGAGGTTCTCCACGGGCGAGAGGGTGCCAAAGACCCACTTGCTCCGGCCGTAGATGGCGGAGGCGCCCGCGCCGCCGGCGACGAACGGGATCCCGTAACGCTCCGGGACGACGCTCTGCGCCTGGACCAGCTGCGAGCCGTAGCCGCCGATGACCGCCTGGACCTTCTGCTGCGCGATGAGCTGTTCGACGAGCTGGGCGCTCTTGGCGGCGTCCGAGGTGTCGTCGAGCAGCCGGAGATCGATCTTCAGCCGCTTCCCGCCGACCTGGAGGCCTCCGGCGTCGTTGGCCTCCTTCACGGCGTACTCGGTGGCGGTCTTGAAGGCGCCGCCGATCTTCGACTCCTTGCCGGTGACGGGCAGGACGGCCCCGATCCGGACCTCCTCGTCGGCGGGAACCGCCGCCGCCGGCAGGCCGGCGAGGCCGCCTCCGAAGAGCAGGACGAACGCAAGCGGGGCCGGCGAGTAGCGGCGCACCACGAGAGAACAGCTCACATCGACCTCCAGCATCGCGTTTACGCGATGTGCCGCCGCAAATCCTTCCGGGCCATCAATCTGTCGGAAGTGTAGAGGACCCGGGCGGCCTGTCAAGGAGCCGGGGGAATCCTCACGGTGGCCCAGCGGATGCCCCTCACCCGGAATCGAAGGTCGCTGATCAGGACGGTCCCGTCGGTGAGGATGTCGAAGACGGGATAACGGGACCATGCGAGAAACCGGCGTCCCTCCTCGGTTGCGGCCGCCCGTGCGGCGGCCCGGGAGTCGGCGTTCTTCGGCAGCGGCTCGGGGAAGACCCGGAACGGCGACTCCGACAGGGGCGCCCACTCACCGAGGAGATACCGGTCGCCTTCGTCGACGATTAATGCACGCCGGGCAGGTGTGACCGGCAGCGGCGCCGCGAGCGCGCTCTTTACGGAACGTCCTTCCGCGGAGGCCTCTTTCGAGGCCCGTCGGGCCACGACGCGCCCGCCGGCGATCATCACCACGACGTAGAGACCGGCGAGCCCCAGCGCGATACGGGCGTGGCGAAACGCTGCGACATCGTCGAGCTGCCGCGCGTTGCGCGAGAGCCACGCCCCTCCACCGAGAAGGAGCCACATCCAGGGATCGATCACGAAGAGGGCGTCGCCATAGAACCAGCGCTCCGAGAATGGCGCCAGCAGGCGGACGCCGTAGGTGTTGAGAAGGTCGAGAAGCGAATGGGAGAGGACGCCGATGGCCGATACGAGGAGCAGCGGACCGAACCGCGCCGGCGGCGCGCCGGGAGACTTTCTCCGGCGGACGAACCGGTCCCAGGCGAGAAGGAGACCGGCGAGGACGAACGGCCAGACGACCATGGCGAGGACGCCGTGCGTCAGACCCCGCCGGAACGAGAGAGCCGCGAGCGATCCTCTCAGGTAAGCGAGGCCGTCGACGTCGGGGAGATTCGCCCCGATGAGGAGCGCCGCCGCCGCGAGCGGCGTCCTTTTCCGGAGGCGCGCCTCGGACAGGGCCCAGCCGGCGAGCGTGTGACAGAGATTGTCCATCGGCCCCCCTCCCGGACCCGAGAAGCTTACGACAGGGGGCGCGACTGCCGGGGATCGAGCCCGAAGCTCCGTCCGGCGCGCTCGGCGATGACCCGCCCGATCGCGAGTCCGGCCGTAGCGGCCGGCGACGGAGCGTTCAGGACGTGGATCTGGCCCGGCCTTTCGACGAAGTGGAAATCGTCGAGGAGCGAGCCGTCGCGGGTGAGGGCCTGAGCGCGGACTCCGGCGCCGCCGGGAGCCAGATCGGCCGATCTCACGTCGGGAAGGAGCTCCTGGAGCGCACGGGTGAAGGCCGCCTTGTCGAAGGAGCGCCGGAACTCTCCGATCCCCGTCGGGAGGTAGCGCCCGGCGACCCGCCAGAATCCGGGCCACGAAAACGTCGAAACCGTGTCGGCGAGAGAGAAGCTCGTTCTCGAATACCCCTCCCGCCGGAACGCGAGGACGGCGTTCGGCCCGGCCTCTACGGCACCCGTCACGCGTCGCGTGAAGTGGACGCCGAGGAAGGGGAACCGGGGATCGGGCACGGGGTAGATCAGATTTCGGACCAGGTGCCGCCGGGCGGGAGCCAGTTCGTAGTATTCGCCCCGGAACGGGACGATCCGGAGGCCGGGATCCGCGCCGCAGAGGTGGGCCACACGGTCGGCCTGGAGGCCGGCGCATCCGACGACGAATCGGCAGGAGACTTCGCCCTGCTCCGTCGTGAGGCGGAAATCGCCGCCGTCCCGGACCGTCGCGAGAAGGCGGGCGCCGAGGAGGGCGTGGCCTCCGGCGGCGCGGAACTCCTCGCCCAGCGCCTCCGTCATCCGGCCGAAGTCGGCGATGCCGGTCTCCGGAACGTGAAGCGCAGCGAGGCCGGCGGCGTGAGGCTCGATCTCCCGGAGCTCCGGCGGCGAGAGTCGGCGGAGGCCCCGGAGGCCGTTAGCCCGCCCGCGGGCTTCGAGATCTTCGAGCCGGGAGAGATGTTCCGGGCGCGTCGCGACGACGACTTTCCCGCACCTTTCGAAGGGGAGGCCCTTCTCGGCGCAGAAGCGCTCGAGTCGCGACCGTCCCTCCGCGCAGAGCGTGGCCTTGAGCGACCCGGGGCGGTAGTAGAGGCCGGAGTGGACGACCCCGCTGTTTCGTCCCGTCTGGTGGGCGGCGAGGCGTGTTTCCTTCTCGAGGAGGAGAACGGAGGTCCGGAAAGATCGCGCGAGGGCGAGAGCCGAGGCAACGCCGACGATTCCTCCGCCGATCACGACGACGTCGGCTTGACGGGTGTCGCTCACGAGCAGAGCCACCGGTTGGAGGCGAAGGCCACCCCCAGCGAGAGGAGACAGGCGCCGACGACTCCGGGCCACGCCCACTGCTGATAGGCGAGGCCGGGAAGGAAAGACCCGAGCGTGGCACCGAGGTAGTAGAAGGTGACGTAGAGGGCGCCGGCGGCGCCCTTGGCTGTGGCCGCATTCTGGTTTACGAAGGCGGGGGCGGTCGCCTGGACGAGGAACATTCCGACGCAGACCACGACGAGGCTCGCGGCGACCGCCGCGACGGACGGCAGGAGCGTGCCCGCCACGCCGCCTCCCGCGACGAGAAGCCCCGCGGCCATGATCGACCGCTGCGAGACCCGGCCCGCGAAACGGGGAACGAGGAGCGACGTCACGACGCCGGCGAGGTAGGCGAAGTAGAAAGTCGACACGGTAGCCGTCGACAGGCCGAAGGGGGGGGCCGTCAGGTGGTACGGAAGGAACGTGAAGACGGCGATGAAGGCGAAAAGGACCGCTCCGCCGATGAGGAACGCGCCGAGAAGGCGGCGGTTCCGGAGGTGGGCGAGCATCTCACGGAGATTCGGCAAGGGCCGGATCGAGGCGGACCGCGGCGCGTGAGGGAGCGTTCTCGAGAGAAGGAGGGCCGCAGCGGCCGTCAGGAGCCCGAAGAGAACGAACGGGGCGTGCCAGTCGGTCCAGGAGGCCAGGAGGCCGCTCAGGACCCGGCCCGAGAGGCCGCCGACCACCGTCGCGCCGATCCACGACGCGACGCGCCCCGTGAGGGCGGCGCCTCCGAAGTGGTCGCCCAGGAGCGCCACGGCGACCGCCGTGAGGCCCGGGATGAGGAGCCCCTGCGCGGCGCGGAGCACGAGGAGAACGCCGAAGGTCGGCGCCAGCGCGGCCAGAAGCGTCGGGACGGCGAGGAGACCGGTGCTCACGACGATCACGCGCTTGCGGCCGACGGCGTCCGAGAGCGAGCCCCAGACCGGCGACGCGACGGCGATCATCAGGACCACGACCGAAACCGAAAGTCCGGCGGTCGCGGGGGCGACACCGAAGCGCCCGGTGAGGATCGGCAGGATCGGCTGCGTGATGTAGAGGTCGGAGAAGACCGCGACGGCTGCAAAGTTGAGGGCCAGAAGGCTCCGCCTGTTCATTCGATCCGCAGCCTCACCGTCCGGCGGCGACTATAGCGGACGGGGAAGACACGACGGCCGGCGCGGACCGGCGGGCGGCTCGCCCGCGGCCGGCGCCGGCCGGTCGGATCAGAAGTAGTAGAACTGAAGCTGGACGGTGAACTGGTTCAGTGCCACGCCGGTCTTCGGCTCGATCCGGTTGTAGTACCCCTTGACGTTGAAGTTGAACTTGTAGGGGTACCAGTTCAGGCCGATTCCCCAGCGGTGCTCGTTCCTGGCCTCCTGCCCGTTGTACGAGCGCTGTTCGTACCGGGCCAGCGGGGCGATCTTGACGGCCTTGATGTAGTAGCCCCCTTCGATCATGAGCGTGTTCTGGGTCGGAAGCGTCGTGAAGGTCTTTCCCCCGCTGAGGTACTGGTACTGGAGCGTCGACTCGATGGCTCCCGATTTTCCGGTCGGAATCGAGGCGTAGACGTCGCCCGAGTAGTAGTTGTAGTCCATCTGGGTGTCGAAAGCCGTGCCGACGGCGAGGACCTTCTTGTCGCCGAGGTAGGAGCCCGGGTAGCTGAGCGAGTAGACGCTCCCGGGGGCGAGCATGTCCTCCTTGTCGAGGAAGCTGTACTGCAGGCGGCCGGAGTACCGGAAGGCGTTGTGGGAACCCGTGAGCCGGACGCCCTGGAAGGCGCCGGCGCGGTATTCGAGCCGCCGGTCGAGGAAGTAGCCGCGGATCATGAAGCCCGTGTCGCGGTTCCCGCCGGTCGACCCGGTCGCGGCCGACTGGAGGTAGTTGTATGCGGAGGTGTCGAGGGTCAACTGGGACGGTGCGGCCTTCAGGGCCTCGCGGGCGTACGGGACGCGCATCATCCCGCCGTCGAGAATGAAGAAATCGGCGATCCGCCACTCTCCGAAGAAGTCGAGGAGCTGGAAGCCCGAGCCGAGGGCCGAGCTCCCCGTCTTTCCCTTTCCGAGACTCGCGTTCTCGGTGCAGAAATAGAAGTAGACCTCCTTGTTGACCCGGCCGGCGAAGTAGAGGCGGGCCCGCCGGATGAAGAGGTTCTGCTGGTACCCGATGGTGTCCGTGTTGGACGCGTTGGCCTGCTCCATCCAGTCGGCCTGCGGCTGGACGAGGGCGCCGAACCGGAGGAACGCGGTGTCGCTGATCTTAAGGATCGCCTGACCCTCGGCCGGTCCGGCAGCCGCGAGCGCGAGAAGGGCGAGACCGAAAGGAACTCCCAAGGCGGCCACGCGGTAACGCGGGGCGGAACGATGGGCCATGCTGTCCTCCTGCTCGGGCGTGATATCAGGCGCGAAATTGGTGCGAGGATGATGCAGACGCATCAAGTCGTCAAGTGTTTTCCGAGTCCGAGAGGAAACTGACCTCGCCGTACTTCGCCGACAGCTCTTTCCGGACTTCGGCGGCCTTCGGCCCGGCCATCTCGACCCTCATGACGAGCTCGCGGTTGCCGTTCGGGACCTTCGCGTGCGTCGAGAGAATCGAGAAGATCTTGCCGCCGCGGGCCCGGACCACGTCGGCCACCTCCATGATGGAGCCGGGCCTGTCGGGAATGACGAGGCTGATCCGAACGGACTTCCGCCCGACGCCCATGACCTCCGCCAGGGCACGAAAGACGTCGCCCTCCGTCACGATCCCGACGATGTCTCCCTTCGGGTCGAGGACGGGCAGCCCTTCGATCTTCTTCTCCAGCATGATGAGCGCGACGCGCTCGATCGTGGAGCCCGGCGTCGTCGTGACGACCTCCTTCGTCATGATGTCCCCGATGCGGAGCCGGTCGAGGAGGCCGTGGAGCTCCCAGACGTCGAGCGAGGTGGCCTGGGAGGGAAGGGCGCCCTTCAGGTCCCGGTCCGAGACGATGCCGACGAGCTTTCCCTTCGAGACGACGGGAAGCCGCCGGATCCGGTTCTCGCGCATGAGGCGGAGCGCCGTCCCGAGCGATTCGTTCTTGTCGATCGTGATCACCTTCGGGGTCATCCACTTGGAGACAAACATGGATGTGTCCTCTCAGATTCCGAGGTACGCCTGCCGGATGTGGGGGTTGGCGAGGAGCTCGGAGCCGGTCCCCTCCAGGACGATCCGGCCGTTCTCCAGAACGTAGGCGCGGTCGGCCACCGAGAGCGTCTTGAAGACGTTCTGCTCGACCAGAAGAACGGTGACGCCGGCCTCGTGGACCTCGCTGATGACCCGGAAGATCTCGCCGACGAGGAGGGGCGAGAGGCCGAGGGACGGCTCGTCCAGCATGAGGAGCCGCGGCTTCGACATCAGGCCTCGCCCGATGGCGGCCATCTGCTGCTCCCCGCCGGAGAGGGTCCCTGCCTGCTGCTTCTCGCGCTCCTTGAGGCGGGGAAAGAGGGCGTAGACCTTCTCCAGCATCTCGGGCCGGAAGTTCTTCGCTTCCGGCGTCAGCGCGCCCAGGAGGAGGTTCTCGTGTACGGTCATCTCGGGGAAGAGCCGCCGGGCCTCGGGGACGTGCGCGATGCCGAACGTCACCATCTCGTGCGGAGCCCGGGTGTGGATCGGCTGGCCCTCGAACTCGACCGTGCCTTTCCGGGGCGTAAGGAGCGACGAGAGCGTGGCGAGGGTCGTGGTCTTGCCGGAACCATTGGCGCCGATGAGGGCCACGATTTCGCCCTTCTTGACCTCGAAGGAGACGTCCCAGAGAACCTGGACGTCCCCGTAGTAAACGTCGAGGCCGCTCGCCTTAAGCATGGGCGACTCCCAGGTAGGCCTCGATGACCTTTGGATCGTTCGCCACGTCGGCCGGAGTTCCCTCGGCGAGCATCTCGCCGTAGTTGATGCAGAGAACCCGGTGTGAGATCGACATGATGACCCTCATGTTGTGCTCGATGATGAGGATCGTGATGCCGCTCCCGTGGATTTTCCGGACGATCTCGATCGTCTTCTCGACTTCGGTCGGGTTCAGGCCGGCGAAGTTCTCGTCGAGAAGGAGCAGCTCGGGCTTCGTGGCGAGCGCGCGCGCCATCTCGAGGCGCTTCCGCATCCCGAGCGGCAGGCTCCCTGCGAGGCGGTCGCGCCAGGCGTCCATCTCGGTGAAGTGGATGGCCTCGAGAGCAATGCGGCGCGCCTCGTCGCGATGCGCGGTCCGGCTGAACGCCGAAGCCATGACGTTGTCGATCACCGAGAGGCGGGCGAGCGGCTTGACGACCTGGAACGTCCGGGCGAGGCCGCGACGGCACACCTGGTGCGGCTTCTTCCCGTCGATTCTCTCGCCCTTGAAGCGGATCTCGCCTCCGGTGGGAGGGTAGTAGCCGTTGATGAGGTTGAAGACGGTCGTCTTCCCCGCGCCGTTCGGGCCGATGAGGCCGAGGATCTCGCCCTTCTCGAGCTTGAACGAGAGATGGCCGACGGCCTGAAGGCCGCCGAATCGCTTCGTGAGGTCGGTGAGCTGGAGGAGGCTCATGCGGCCTCCGGCGCCGGCGAGGCCTGCGCTTTCCGCCGCGCCCGCCACTCGTTGAGCGTACCGACGATCCCGTTGGGGAACCAGATGATGATGACGATGATCAGGATGCCGAAGAAGACGAGGTGGCCGCGCTTGACCCAGACGCGGAAGACCTCGGACATCAGGATGTAGATGACCGCCCCGACCGCCGGCCCCGACATCGTCCCGGCCCCGCCGAGCATGACGACGAGGATCATCATGATCGAGATGTTCTCGATGTTGAAGACGATCCCGGGGTCGATGAAGCCCATGTAGTTCATGTAGAAGGCGCCGGCGACCCCGGTGAAGAAGGCGCTGATCAGGAGCGAGTAGAGCTTGTACCGCGTCGTGTCCACGCCGAGCGACTCGGCGCAGTCCTGGTCCTCGCGGATGGCGAGAAAGTAGTAGCCCAGCCGGCTCCGCATGACGCCCCGGATGGCGAGGTAGCAGGCCGCGGCCACGGCGAGGACGATGTAGTAGTAGGCGGCCTTCGACGTGAACGCGGGGATGAAGAGGATTCCCTCGGCACCGTTCGTCACCCATTTCCAGTTCAGGGCCACGAGACGCAGCACCTCGGCGAGGGCGAGGACGGACAGGGCGAAGTAGGGGCCGCGAAGCCGGAAGCAGATCCAGCCGATGACGGAGGCCACGACCATCGCGGCGAGGCCTCCGAGGAGGAGGCCCCACCAGGCCGCCGCGGGGGAGAGCCCGGACTTCACGAGGATCCCCGTCGTGTAGGCGCCGATGCCGAAGAAGGCCGCGTGCCCGAATGACACCTGACCCGTGTAGCCGCCCAGCAGGTTCCAGCTCTGCCCGAGGACCACCCACATCAGGACCAGGATGAGCATGTGGAGGAGGTACGGGTTCTGGGTCGCGGCGGGAATCAGGAGGATCGCCGCGGCCGGGAGGGCCCAGAGGAGGTTCGTCTTCGTCATGGCGGCTCTCTAGGCGCTTCCCTTCCCGAGGATCCCCTTCGGGAGGAAGATCAGGACGAGGACGAAGATGACGAACCCGATGGCATCCTTGTACCCGAGCGAGACGTAGACGGAACCGAGCGCCTCCGCGAGGCCGAGGACGACGCCGCCGAGGACGGCCCCCGGGATGTTCCCCATCCCGCCCAGGACCGTGATGATGAACGCCTTCAGGGTGAACGGCCCGCCGATCTGCGGAAAGACGTAGTAGACGGGGACGAGGAGGGAGCCGGCGGCGCCCACCAGCGCCGACCCGAGGCCGAACGTCACGTACGTGATCCGCTTTGTGTTGATCCCCATCAGCGCCGCAGCCCGCTTGTCCTGCGCCGTGGCCCGGATCATCCGTCCGAGGTCCGTCCGTCCGAGGAAGAGGAAGAGCGCCGCGCCGAGCACGAGGGCGATGCCGAAGGCGACCATCATCGGCACGCTGAACGAGAGCGAGAGCGTCTGGCCCCCCAGCGAGACGTCCCAGTAGATCGCCTTGTTGGCGTACGGGACGGGGACGGAACGATAGTCGGCCGAGAAGGCGAGGAGGGCGAGGTTCGAAAGGACGAGGCCGATCCCCACGGTGAGGAGAACCTGGTTCTCCGGCAGGATCGACTCGACCTCCATGACCGGGGCGATCAGGAACTTCTGGATCGCCGCGCCCAGGAGGAGGAGGACCGGAAACGAGACCAGCAGGGAAACGTACGGATCCATGCCCGCCAGCGCGAAGCACCAGAACGTGACGTACATGGCGATCATCATCAACTCGCCGTGAGCGAGGTTGATGATCTTCATGACGCCCATGATCAGGGACATCCCGAGCCCGATGAGGCTGTAGAGCCCTCCGAGAAGGAGGCCCGAGATGAGCGTCTGGAGCAGCAGCTCCAGCTGGCCGGCAACCTGGCCCGACATCGTTCGTTACCCTTCGCGCGCTGTCGCGTGCGTCTCTACTTCCGGTCGCGCCAGCGGGGGAACGGGAAGACGTAATCGGCCGATGCCGCGCTCTTCGGCCAGACCGTCTCGTACTTCTTCTTGACGACCTGCAGGACGAGGGTGTCCATGCTGTTCTGGTTGGTGAACTGGTCGAAGGAGACGAATTTCACCGGTCCGAACGCCGTCATCATGTCCGTCGCCGCGAGGGCGGCCCGGAGGTCCTCGGGCGAGAGGCTCTTGGTCCGCTTCAGGACGTCGGCGATGACGTAGGTCGTCGCGTAGGCCTCGGCCCCGTGGTAGCTGGGCGACTTGCCGGTCTTCTTCTGGTAGTTCTCGGCGAACTCCTTGGCGCCGGGGTACTTCACCTGCGGCGTCCAGAGCGTCGCCGACATGACGTACTCGGAGGCGTCGGCGGCGTTCTCGAGGAACTCGGGGAGGGTGAAGCCGGCCGCGCCGCCGACGAACGCCTTCGGGTTGATGTCGAGCTCCTTGGACTGCCGCATCAGGAGGGACGCGTCCATCAGGTACGACACCATGTAAACGATGTCGGGCCGGAGCGACTTGACCTTCTGGAGGATCGGCTTGAAGTCGACGGCGCCGGCCTGGTATCCCTCCGAGAGGACGACCTTGATCCCCTTCTTCTCGCAGTAGACCTGCATCGCCTTGGAGGTCGACGTGCCGAAGTCGGTGTTCTCGTAGAGGAGCGCGATGGACTGCGGCTTGGCCACCTGCTCGAAGAACGTGAAGAGTCCGGCGCCGTAGAGGCTCGACGGCGGGTTCAGCCGGTAGACGTACTTCCACCCCTGCTGGGTGATCTTGTCGGCGGCGCCCGTGTCGACGAGGTAGGGCGTCTTGTACTTCTCGGCGACCCCGGCGACCGCGTAACTGCACTGGCTCGTGTATTCGCCGACGATCAGGGGGTACTTGTTGATCGTGATGAACTTCTCGACGATGGACGTCGCCGTCTCGGGCTTGGCGCCCGAGTCCTGGATGTCGTAGACGATCTTGTATCCTGCGGCCCCACCCTTGGCGTTGATCTCCGCCGCGGCCATCTCGTAGGCCGCCTTCTTCATCTCGCCGAACTTCGCCTCGGCGCCGGTGAGTGGCAGGGAAATGCCGACCGTGAACGTCTTGTTCTGCGCGAGGGCAGGCGACGCGAAGACGAGAGGAACCAGGACCAGCAGCGCGATTGCCACGATCATCGACCGGGTCTTCATCGAGGACCTCCTGGCTGTCGTTTTTTCGATCCGGTATGGTGCCATGATTCGCGCCACGGACGATGATTCGTTTGAATCAACAAGGAGGGCTTCCATCATGCTGGCGGGCAAGAAGATCGCGGTCATCGGGACGGGAACCATGGGGCGGAGCATCGTCGCGGGGCTCGTCGCCTCCGGCAAGGTCCGCCGGAGCGGCGTCGTGGCCACCGCGCGGACGAGAGCGAGCGCCGAGAAGGCCGCGGCCGAGCTGGGCGTGAAATGCACGCTGGACAACGACGTCGCGGCGGCCGGTTCCGACATCCTGCTGCTCTGCGTAAAACCCCGGGACGCCGGCAAGGTGGCGGAGGGGCTCGGCGGCGCCGTCAAGGGAGGCCGGCGGACCCTCGTCGTCTCGATCGCGGCCGGCGTCAGCACGGCGTTCCTCGAGGAGTGCCTCGGCGATCGCGTTCCGGTCGTCCGCGCCATGCCGAATACGCCGTGCCTCATCGGAAAGGGAATGACGGTCCTCTCGAAGGGCTCAAGGGCCACGGACCGCGACGTGGCCCTCGCCCGGGAGATCTTCCTCCCCCTCGGCCGCGTCCTCGAGCTGGAGGAGAAGCACATGGACACGGTGACCGGGCTCTCGGCGAGCGGTCCGGCCTTCATCTACATCATCGTCGAGTCGCTCGCGGACGGCGGCGTCATGCGAGGCCTTCCGCGGCAGGTGGCGACCGAGCTCGTGGCCCAGATGACGCTCGGGGCCGCCGAGATGGTGCTGTCCACGGGGCGGCACCCGGCGTCGCTGAAGGACGACGTCACGACGCCCGCCGGGTGCACGATCGCCGGGATTCTCGCGCTGGAGGACGGCCGGATCCGTTCGGTCCTCGCGCGGGGCGTGGAGACGGCCGCGAGGGTCGCCGGCGAGCTCGGCCGCTGATCAGACGCGGGCGGCGCCGTCCACGGCCAGGAGCCGCTCCGCGAGGAGCGGCTCGGGGAGGGGCGGGGCGAACAGGAAGCCCTGGACGTCGTCGCACCCGAGGGCCGCGAGCATCTCGGCCTGGGAGGCGGCCTCCACACCTTCGGCCGTCACCTTGAGCGACAGGTTGTGGGCCATCGAGATGATGGCCGCCACGATGGAGCGGTCGCGGTCGTCGCGGGTCATGCCGGCCACGAAGGAGCGGTCGATCTTCAGACGGTGGATGGGGAAGTGCTTGAGGTAGTTCAGCGATGAGTGGCCCGTCCCGAAGTCGTCCATCGAGATGTGGATCCCCATGCGCGACAGTTCCCCCAGCACCTCCCCGGTCAGCGAGAGGTTCTGCATCGCGATGCTCTCGGTGATCTCGAGTT
Organism: uncultured Acidobacteriota bacterium; assembly: GCA_963801475.1. Classification (GTDB taxonomy): domain Bacteria; phylum Acidobacteriota; class Thermoanaerobaculia; order UBA5066; family UBA5066; genus DAOMFB01. The sequence goes on from CAWDEX010000001.1 coordinate 1,548,634, forward strand.
CGAGGCACGCGGGAGGCAGACCGGTCTCGGCGAGGACGCGCTGGACCGTCCAGACGAGGTCCTTGTCCTGGAACTGCCGGGGCGAGAGGTTGACGGCGATGCGGAGGTCCGGGAACGGTCCCGCCCGGAGCCGCATGGCCTCATGGCAGGCTTTCCGGAGGATCCACTCGCCGATCGCCACGATCAGGCCGACGTCCTCCGCCAGCCCGATGAACTCCTTGGGGCCGAGGAGACCCCGCTCGGGATGGTTCCAGCGAACGAGGGCCTCGACGCCGAGGATGCGGCGGGAGGACATCTCCAGGATCGGCTGGTAATGGAGCGTGAACTCCTCGCGGGGGAGGGCGCGGCGGAGGCCGCTCTCGAGGTGGGCGCGCTCCTGGGAGGCCTCCTGCATGTGCGGCGTGAAGAACTGGAAGTTGTTCCGGCCGGCCTCCTTGGCGCGGTACATCGCGGTATCCACGTTCGCCACCAGGGTTTCGGCGTCGGTCCCGTCGTTCGGATAGAGGCCGACGCCGATGGATGCCGACAGGAAGAGCTCCCTCTTCTTGAGGATGAACGGCTCGGCGAGGATCTTCAGAAGCTTGCGGGCCATGGCACCGACGTCGCTGTCGCGGGAGATTCCGGAGAGGAGGACGAGAAACTCGTCCCCGCCGACGCGGGCGACCGTGTCCTCCTCGCGCAGGCAGCTCTTCAGCCGGTCCGCCACGGCGACGAGGACTTCGTCGCCCGACGAGTGGCCGAGGGTGTCGTTCACGTTCTTGAAGTGGTCGAGGTCGATGAACATGACGGCGAGGATCTGCTTCCGGCGATGGGCGTGGAGGATGGCCAGGGAGAGGCGGTCGTGGAAGAGGATGCGGTTGGGGAGGTCCGTCAGGGCGTCGTGATACGCCTGATGGTGGCTCTGCTCCTCGGCCCTCTTCCGCTCCGTGATGTCGATGAGGCTCCCTTCGAGGACCGTTCCGCCCGACTCGTCGTCGAGCAGGCTCTCGTTCACCAGCACCCAGACGGGGGAGCCGTCCCGCCGCCGGAGCCCGATCTCGTAGTTCACGAGGAACTTCTGCTGCAGAAGGGCCGCGAGGGTCACCTCGCGGTCCTCAGGGTCGAGATGGAGCTCGTGCATGTTGAGCTCGAGGATGTCCTCCCGGGCCGGATAGCCGAGGATCCGGGCCAGCGCGGAGTTGCACTCGAGGATCCGGCCATCCAGCGTGGAGCGGTAGAGGCCCGCGAGGTTCCTCTCGAAGAGGAGCCGGTAGCGCCGCTCGGACGTCGTGAGGCTCCGCTCATGGGCCTTCAGGAGCCGCCCGACGCGCCAGGAGACCCATACGGCCAGGGCGGTCATCAGGAGCGTGACGACGGCGATGGTCTTCACGAGGAGGCCGCGAAGCCAGCGGGTGGCCTGGCCGATGTTCGACGCGAAGCGCTCCGTCGTGTCGTTGATCCGGGCGTTGATCTGCTCGATCTCGCGCAGGGTGGCGGTCCGCCGGACCGGGTCGACCGGGCCGGCAGCGACCTCGGCGCGGACGCGGTCGCCGAGGCGCTGAACCTCGTCGAGGAGGGCGTCCCCCTGGCGCCAGATCGAAAGGGCGCGGTCTATGTGCTCGTTGTGCCGGAACTGGTGAAAGACGGCGACCATCGCCTCGACTTCGTCGGGGTGGTTCCGCGCGGCCAGGAAGCTCCGGGCGGCTTCGGCGTCGTCGCCGTCGGGCCGCTCCAGCTCGAGACGGGCCCGCCGGTAGGTGTCCCCGACGGCCACCGCCGCCCGGAACGCCTCGTCGTCGTGGGGATCCCGCGTGTCGAGGAATCGGGCGACGGCGAGGAGGGCGTCCTTCTGGGACTTCGACCAGCGGCTCTCGGCGCTGGCGTAAGCGCGAAACGTCGACATCGTCCGGAGGCCGAAGGAGACGATGGAGACCGATCCGACGGCCACGGCCGCGAAGAGCGCCACGAGGAGGCCGACGGTTCTGTTGATGGACTGTGTCGCGCGGGCTTCGGAAACACCGGGCGCGGGCGCAGCCGCAAGCGCAGCCGTTTCACCTCCCGTCTGTATCCGGCCGTCTCCCCGTCGGCCCGAATCGCCGTCACTCACTGTAACAAACCGTCGCCTAAATTATAGACGACGAAGCTCTTCCCGCCCGCCCCGAAGCGGGATGGACCTCACGCGGGCGACGCCGCCGCTTCGACGAGCTGCGCCGGCGAGACACGCCCCGCGCGGGCGAAGCCCCCCACGACGCGCCCCTCCTCGGGAACGAAGACGAAGAGGACGAAGTCGGACAGCCCGAACCGGGGCTCCGCGTCCGGGAACGTCCCGAGATAGATGTTGCGGGCGGCCTCGAAATGCGGCGTCCCGTGCTCGAGCGGGACGGTCCGGCCCGTCAGGGTCAGGCGAGGGAGCGTCTGGGGGTCGCCCGTCCCGGGATCCGCTTCGCCAACGCAGAGCGACGCCCGGCCGTCGGCCAGGAGATCCCGCGTATGCGCCGAGAGCCCGCTCAGGTGGAAGAAGAGCGCCGAGAGGTCCTTCTCCGTGGCATACGCCACCATCGACGCGAGGGGGCCGCCTTCGTGAAGCGTCGCGAGAGCGGCCCACCGGTGAGAGGAGACGAGGCGGGCCGCGAGAACTGCCAGCTCGGTCGCCATGGCCGCCTCAGCCCAGCGCCACCGGCCGGTCCATCAGGTCGACGACCCGGCACGAGTAGCCCCACTCGTTGTCGTACCAGGAGAGGATCTTCACGTTGTGCCTCCTTTCCGAGTCTCTAGAACCTTTCGACGAGCGTTGACGGCGTCGACGGTCACCTTCTTGGGTTGCCAGCAGACGAGGTCGATCGCCGAGCCTCTTTCTTCTCCCGCGAATCCAGACCTGGGTCTGTGGTCCCCCGAAGCCTCGCGATGCCCTCGCGGGGTTTCGCGTCTGAGACCCGCCCGTTCCGAAAGATCATGCCGAGAGAACTTCCGGCCACCTTCTCCGGGGATACCGAGGCGGTTCCGGCGCCGGCTCTTCCGAAGCCGGCGCCGGTGCTTCCGCGCGCTACTTCGCGCCGTCCTTCGCCGCCATGAAGCGGACGAGATCGATCACCCGGCACGAGTAGCCCCACTCGTTGTCGTACCAGGAGACGACCTTGAAGAAGCGCTTCTCGCCCTTCAGGTTGTTCTGGAGCGTCGCGAGCGAGTCGTAGATCGAGGAGCGGGGATCGTGGATGAAGTCGGTGGAGACGACTTCCTCGTCCGAGTAGCCCAGGATCCCCTTCAGGTAGGTTTCGCTCGCCTTCCGCATCAGGCCGTCGATCTCCTCGATCGAAGTCTCCCGGGTCGAGCGGAACGTCAGGTCCACGACCGAGACGTTCGGCGTCGGCACACGGAAGGACATGCCGGTGAGCTTCCCCTTCGTCGCCGGCAGCACTTCGCCCACGGCCTTCGCGGCGCCGGTCGAGGACGGGATGATGTTGATGGCCGCCGCGCGGCCGCCGCGCCAGTCCTTCTTCGAGGGCCCGTCGACCGTCTTCTGGGTCGCGGTGTAGCTGTGGATCGTGGTCATCAGGCCGGTCTCGATGCCGATGCCTTCCTTCAGGATCACGTGCACCACCGGCGCGAGACAGTTCGTCGTGCACGAGGCGTTCGAAACGACGTGATGCGTCCTCGGGTCGTACTCGCCCTCGTTCACGCCCATCAGCAGCGTCTTGACGCCGCCCTTGCCGGGCGCCGAAATGATGACCTTCTTCGCCCCGGCGGCGAGGTGGCCCTTCGCCTTCTCGGCGTCGGTGAAGAGCCCGGTCGACTCGATCACGTAGTCCGCCCCGAGCGCCTTCCAGGGAAGCTGGCTCGGGTCCTTGGTCGCCATGAGGCAGCGCACCTCGTCGCCGCCCACCACGATGACGTCGTTGCTCTCGAGCGAGGGAACGCTCTTCTTCGTCGAGATCGGGTGCTTGAAGCGCCCGTGCACCGAGTCGTACTTGAGCTGATACGCGAAGTAATCGGCGTCGGTGGAGACGTCGACGACGCCCACGACGTCGATCTCCTTGCCGAGCAGGCCCCGGTCGCAAAGGGCCTGGAAGACCAGGCGGCCGATTCGCCCGAAGCCATTGATGCCAACGCGGATTGCCATTCTCGTGCCTCCTTCCGGCCGTGACAGAGTCTAGCGTTTGCGGCGCCTCCCGTGCGCCCGACCGGCCTCAGGCGAAGACGGCGCTCGACTGCGGCACTTTCAGCGCCGACGTCGCAGCTGGCGCCCGCCGTCACGTCGTCCGCTTGTAGAGGAGGCGGAAGAGGTTCCGCCCGATCCGCCCGAAGCCGTAGATGCCGATCGTCGTCATTCAAGCCCTCCGAACAGAGCGAAAGCGACTATGCCACACGGGGTACCCCCCGCCCGAGAGTCAAAGTAACCATTTGAACGCCCTCAGGCCCGGGGCGGGGCCTCGCCGACGTTGAGCCCCATGGTACCGAGGAGGCGGTCCTCGTGGCGGGCGTTCACGAAGCCGGTCCGGCGCATCAGCTCCTCGACTCCCCGCTGGGCGGGGAAGTTCTTCAGCGACTCGGGAATGTAGAGGTAGGTCTCCGGATCTCCGTGAAAGAGCCACCCCATCAGAGGCATGACCGAGCGGAGAAAGCCCTGGTAGAGCCATGCCGCGAGCCGGCCCGGCGGCTTCCCGAAGTCGAGCACGACGACTCGTCCGCCCGGGGCCAGGAGGCGACGCATCTCGGCCAGGGCCCGCTCCGGGTCGGCGATGTTCCGGAGCCCGTAGCCGATCGTGATGGCGTCAAAGATCCCGTTGCGGAACGGAAGCCGGAGTGCGTCGGCCTGCACGAAGCGGCTCCGGCGCCGTCCTTCCGCACGCCGCCGCGTCGCCACGAGGAGCATCGGAAGCGTGAAGTCGGCCCCCGTGACCCGGGCGTCGCGTCCCGCGTCCTCGGCCAGGAAGGCGAGGTCTCCCGTTCCGCAGCAGAGGTCCAGGACGCGGAGCGGGCCCCGCCGTCCGGAGATGGCGAGGCGAACCGTGTCCTTCTTCCATTTCCGGTGGAGGCCCGCCGACATCACGTCGTTGACGAGGTCGTACCGGCCGGCGAGCAGGGAAAACATCTCCCGTACCTTCGGGGCGCGCTGCTCGTCGTAGGAGAGGTACTTGTTGGCCACCGTCGGATTCTAGGGGTCTCGGCGGGGCCGACGCGCGATAGGATTCCGCCGAAGGAACGGCCATGGAGACGAAGCCCCCCCACCCGGGCCAGGTCCTCGAGGAGAGGTTCCTCGGGCCTCTCGGCGTGACGCATGCCGCGCTCGCGCGGCACATCCGGGTCTCGGAGAAGACCATCCTCGAGATCGTCCACGGGCGACGCGGGGTGACGCCGCGTTCGGCGTGGCTTCTCGCGCAGGCGTTCGGCACCGACCCCGACTACTGGATGCAGCTCCAGGCGTCGTGGTCGCTCTCGAAGGCCCAGCCGAAGCGGCAGGTTCCCCGGCTCGAGAAGAGCGTGTCCCAGCTGCCGCTCCTGTCGCTCGGCCCGCGGGGCTGAAGCGCCGCCGGGCGGGGTAGCATCGCGGCATGCGCCTCGTCCCGACAGCTCTCGCCCTCGCCGGTCTTCTCGCGGCGGAAAGCGGTGCGGATTCCTCTCCCGTCCCGCCGTCCGCCACGGACGCCGTCGTCGCCCGGTACGCCCGGCTGGCCCTCGACTGCGTTCACCGGGAGTATCCGAACAAGATCGCGCACGTCCTGAATGGCGACGAGGATGCGCTGCCGCCGCGGAAGCTCACGCCCGCCTTCTACGGCTGCTATGACTGGCACTCCTCGGTCCACGGTCACTGGCTTCTCGCCCGGTTCGCGCGGCGTTTCCCGGGCGCGCCGCTCGCCGCCGAGGCGCGGAGGGCGCTGGGACAGAGCCTGGCGGCGGAGAACGTGAGAGGAGAGGTGGCCTACCTGGCGGGCCGGGGGCGCGCGACGTTCGAGCGGCCCTACGGCCTTGCCTGGCTGCTCCAGCTCGCGACGGAGCTGCGCGAGTGGGATGACCCCATGGCGAAGGTTTGGTCGGCGAACCTGGAGCCGCTCGAGCGCGCGGCCGCGACGCAGCTCTTCGCCTGGATCCCGAAGCTGTCCTACCCGATCCGGGAAGGGGAGCACCCCCAGACGGCCTTCGCCTTCGGTCTCGCCCTCGACTGGGCGAGGCAGGCCGGCGACACGGAGAAGGCCGCGGTCCTGTCGCGCCGCATCCTCGAGCTCTACGGAAACGACCGGGGCTGCCCGATCGGCTGGGAACCGTCGGGCCAGGACTTTCTCTCGCCGTGTCTCGGCGAGGCCGACCTGATGCGCCGGGTGATGACTCCGGCGAAGTACGCGTCGTGGCTCGGTGACTTCCTTCCGTCGATTCCCGGGAACGGACGGAGCGACTGGCTGAAGCCCGGCGTCACGACGGACGCGGCCGACGGAAAGCTGGCGCACCTCGACGGCCTGAACCTGAGCCGGGCCTGGATGCTGGAAGGAATGGCCGCGGGCCTTCCCGCGGGCGACCCGAGGATTCCGGCTCTCCGGAGCGGGGCGCGCGTGCACCTCGCCGCCGGTCTCGCGGCGATCTCCGGCGCGCCCTACGAAGGCGGACACTGGCTCGGGACGTTCGCCGTCTACGCGCTGACGGGCCGGGGCCTCGGGGCCTCCCGGTGACGCCGGGGCACGTCGCCGCTCTCCTCGCCGCGTCTGCCGCCGGAGGGATCATGAACGCCCTGGCCGGCGGGGGGACGCTTCTGACCTTTCCGACCCTCGTCTTCCTCGGTATGCCGGCCATCCAGGCGAACGCCACGTCGACGGTCGCACTTCTTCCCGGCGCCGCGACGAGCATGGCGGGGTATCGGCGGGAGGTCAGCGAGCACCGGCAGTGGCTGAAGACGCTGCTCGTCCCGAGCCTCGCCGGAGGAGCTCTCGGATCGGTCCTCCTGCTTCTCACCCCGGAGCGGACCTTCGCCCGCCTCGCGCCGTTTCTCGTCCTTTTCGCGACGCTGCTCTTCCTCTTCCAGGTCCTCTCCTCCCGCCGGCAGGGGCGCCCGGAGCACGCCGCGGCGCGCGACGGCGCGCGCTGGGCGGCGGCGTGGTCCCTTCAGTTCGGAGTGGCCGTGTACGGAGGCTACTTCGGCGCCGGCATCGGGATCCTGATGCTCGTCATCCTGGGCTTCCTCGGCCTGACCGACATCCACGCGATGAACGGTCTGAAGAACTTCTTCGGCATCTGCATCAACAGCGTCGCGGCCGGCTATTTCATCCTCCGGGGAGCCGTCGTCTGGCCGGTGGCACTCGTCATGATCATCGGCGCGAGCCTCGGGGGGTACGCCGGCGCGCATTTCGCACGCCGGATCGGGAAGGAGAAGGCGCGGGTCGCCGTCGTCGTCATCGGCTTCGGGATCACCCTCCTTCTCTTCCTTCAGAGGGCATAATCGCCGGCCGCGGGCCCCGAAGCCCGCGCGGAGAGAGAAACGAAAGGAGTCCGACATGCCGACGAGAACCGCGTCCGCCGTCTGGGAAGGAGACCTGAAGGGCGGAAAGGGAACGATGAAGCTGGGGAGCGGGGCGTACGAGGGGGCCTACTCCTTCCAGTCGCGCTTCGAAGAAGGTACGGGCACGAATCCGGAGGAGCTCGCTGCGGCGGCGCACGCTGGCTGCTTCTCGATGGCGCTTTCGGCCGGACTCGCGTCGGCGGGGTACTCACCGACCCGCGTCTCGACGACGGCGAAGGTCCACCTGGAAAAGCGTCCCGAGGGATTCCGGATCCCGGTGATCGAGCTCGTGACGGAGGCCGTCATTCCCGGTATCAGCCCGGCCGCGTTCCAGGAACAGGCCGAGGCGGCCAAGAAGGGGTGCCCGATCTCGAACCTGTTCACGGGGGCTGAGATCCGGCTGAGCGCGAAGCTGGTCTGAAGGCCGGCGGATCCGGAAACATCCGGGCCCTCGGGGGCGTATCCTGTCTGGAATGAATCTCAGCGACAGGAGGATTGCGACCATGAGAATCGTCGGAACCGTCGCCGCGCTCGCCGTCACGACATTTCTCGCGTCTCCGGCGCCCGCTCAGGAGAAAGCCAAGGGGAGCGAGGCGCCGAAGATGCCATCCCAGGAAGAGATGATGAAGGCCTGGATGGCGGCCGCCACGCCGGGGGAGGCGCACAGGAAGCTGGAGCCGATCGTCGGATCCTTCGACGTGAAGACCACGAGCTGGATGGCGCCCGGGAAGCCCCCGGAGGAATCCACGGGGACCTCGGAAACCAGATGGATCCTCGGCAACCGCTTCGTGGAGCAGACCGTCAGCGGCACCATGATGGGGCAGCCGTTCTCCGGAGTCGGCTTCACGGGTTACGACAACTACAAGAAGAAGTACGTCGCCACCTGGATGGACACCATGGGAACGATGATCATGACGTCCACCGGCACGATGGACGCGTCGGGGAAGAAGCTGACCAGCTGGTCCGTCGTGGACGACGTCATCGCCAAGAAGCCGGCGAAGATCAGGAGCCTCCTCACGATCCTCGACAACGACCACCACAAGTTCGAGATGTGGGGGCCGGGGCCCGATGGGAAGAGCTTCAAGGTGCTCGAGATCAACTACACGCGGAAGAAATAGCCGGGCCCGTGGAGGACGGACCGCCCCGCGGGACGATGACCGAGCCCGACGATCCCTACGCCCGGCTCGGGTACCGGCGTCTCGTCTCCTGGCCGGACCGGATCCGAAGGGAAGCGCCGCTGCTCCGCGAGACCTTCGGCGTCGCCCCGAACCGGCGCCTCCTCGATCTCGGCACCGGCACGGGGGAGCACGCGCTCTTTCTGGCCGAGCTCGGCTTCGAAGTCACGGGAGTGGACCTGTCACCCGGCCTGATCGCCGCCGCCCGGGAGGCCGCCGGCGGCTCGGGCGTGACGTGGATCGAAGGGGACCTCGCCGAGATCGGACGCCTCGTGGACGAGGGGTTCGGAGGGGCGCTTTGCCTCGGGAACACTATTCCTCATCTTTCCGATCCCGAACGCCTCCGGAAGTTCCTCGGCGGTCTCGCTTCGCGTCTCGCCGAGGAGGCTGTCGTCCTGCTTCAGGTGCTGAACTACGACCGGATCTTCTCGAAGGGGATTCGGTCGCTTCCGCCGAATGTCCGGGAGACCGAAGGGCAGACCGTCGTATTCCTCCGGTTGATGGAGCCGCGGGCCGACGGAACGGTCCTGTTCAATCCGACCACGCTCAGGTGGCGCCCGGGAGCGGAGCGTCCGGTGGAGGTCGCCGCGACGCGTAACGTCCTCCTCCGGGGCTATCGCCGTTCCGAGCTGGAGGCGGCTCTCGGGCGCGCGGGATTCGCGGTCGACGGGGTGTTCGGCGGCATGGCGCGCGAGGCCTGGGCGGAGGACGAGTCGCCGGACACGGTCGTCGTCGCGCGCCGAGGCAGCGCGCGGTCCCGGCCGACTTGAAGCATCCTGATCATGGAATTCCGTGGTAAAAATAGACGCCATGGCCTCGGTAGAGCTCCCGACGGAGGACGCGCTCGATCTCATTGCGGGATCGGACACGGCCGCCTTTGCGATGGATCGGCACGAGAAGATCATCTACTGGAACACCGCGGCCGAGAAGCTCCTCGGCTGGACGGCCGACGAAGTCCTGGGCAAGGCGTGCTTCTCGATCCTCGCCGGGCGCGACCCCTTCGGCAACCTCTACTGCATGCGCGACTGCGCCATCGTCCGGTCCGCGGTGGAAGGGGTCAGCGTGGAGCCGTTCTTCATGGACGTCTCCCGGAAGCGCGGGGGGACGCAGAAGGTCAAGGTCCGGGTCGTCCCGCTGCCCGCCGGCGGGAAGACGGTCAGCTGCCTGATGCACCTCGTCGATCGCGGCGACCCGGCGGAGCTGGAGCGGCTCGCCTTGGCCCTGCGCACCGCCGCCCGGCCCGCGATGGATTCCTCGAGGCCGGATCCGGTCCTCTCCGTCTCCCCCCTGACCGTGCGCGAGCGGGAGATCGTCGTCCTGCTGTCGAACGGCTATGCGGCGCTGAACATCGCGGCGAAGCTGAACCTCTCTCACGCCACGGTCAGAAACCACATTCAGAACATTCTCCGAAAGCTCGAGGTGCACAGTCAGGTCGAGGCGATCGCGGTCGCCTTCCGGCGCGGCTGGATCTGATATGGATAGGGGAAACCCGGCCTCGGGTTTCCCCTGCCTTGCACCCCTTCCGCGGCGGATCGGACCTTAATCGGCCAGGCCTTGACGCCTGCAGCGGAGGCGCCGGACGCGGACGGCGCGGAGTCGCTCGCCTTTCAGGAGACGCGCGAGGAACCTGAGGGCATCGGTCGTCGTGAACATGCCGACGACCTTCCCGCCGTCGACGACGACGGCGGAGCCCCACTTGTTCTCGGCGAGCGTCTGCGCCACCGTCTCGACGGCGGCGCCGGGTTCGACCGTGTAGGGGCTCCGCGTCATCGCCTCGTCCACCGTGACCTTCTCCGGGTCGACGTCCCGGAGGGTCTCGAGGAGATGGAGATCGCGCAGGGAGAGGATTCCGACGAGGCCGCCGCCCGCGACGACGGGCAGATGCCGGATGCCGTGGCGCCGCATCGTCCGGTGCGCCTCGGCGAGAGACCGGTTCGCCTCGATGGTCGCCGGCGAGGGGGTCATGTGCCGCGCGATCGTGGCGAGAGGCGTGGGCGGGGCGGAGGCGCGCGCCATCTTGGGACTACTACTGGACGCCGAGCTGAGCGAGGACCTTCGGGTTGGTTTCGTCCTGGGCGAGGATGTTATGACACGAGTCGCAGTCGGAGGCGATCGCTTTCCCGCCGGACGCGACGTGGTTTCCGTCATGGCAGCGGAAGCAGCCGAGGAAGTCCTCGTGTCCGATGTTGTTCGGGTGGGTTCCCCAGGTGATCTTCATGTCGGGGAAGATGTTCCGGAGATAGGCGTCGCGAACGGCGCCGGCGGCCGATTCCACGGCGGCGCGGTGATCCCGGTAGACCTCCGGATACTGCGTCCTGTAGAAGTCCGCGAGAGAGGCGACGATCTTCTCGGCGGCGGCGGAGCGCGAGGGGTACTCGGCCTTGAGCAGCTCGACCGCCTTCTTCTTGACGAACGGGAGGTCGCGGCTGACGAGGCCCAGGTCGATGCGCCGGTCGATCGCGCGTTCGGGCAGCTCGAAGGCGTGCGTCGGCCGGTTGTGGCAGTCGACGCAGTCCATCCTCCGGTGTTCCCCTTTCGCGAGCTCCGCAGGCGTCACCTTCACGTCCGTCGAGTCGTACTCCACCGTCTGCCCGGCGTCGTCGCGGTAGCTGACCCGCGGGATCACCTGCCGCCGTTCGTCGGTCGAGATGTAGGAGATCCGCTCGGTCGCGTCGATGTGCCGGCCGTGGATTCCGACGGCCCCGTTCGAGGTCCGGCCGCCGAGCTTCAGGACGAGGACCGTCGTCTGCTGGGTGTTCTTCTCGTCGGCAAGGTACCGCCGCCTCACGACGAACTTGTCTCCCGAGAACCGCTGTGGCCAGTGGCACTGCTCGCATGTCTCGCGGGCGGGGCGGAGCTCCTTGACGGGGGAGGGGATCGGGCGGGAGTACGTCTTGAACGCGACGGCGAAGACCTGCCGGACTCCGGAGAGCTTCGACTTCACGAACCAGGAAGCGCCCGGACCGATGTGACAGCCGACGCACTCCACCCGGGAGTGCGGGGAGTTCTGGTAGGCGACGTACTCGGGGTCCATCACGGTATGGCAGGTCTGGCCGCAGAACTTCTGCGAGTCCATGTACTCGACCCCCTTGTAGCTCGCGACGCCCATGAGGAGGACGTTCACGAGCGTGAGGGCCGCGATGAGGAGGAGACCCCGCTGCAGGATCGGGTTCTTCAGGTCGATCTGAGGGTACTCGACGGGAAGCTCGTGCTTTCGCTGGAGGGAGCGCCACCGGAGCCAGACGCCGAGGGGAAGCAGAACGAGGCCGAAGACGAAGACGCCCGGGAGGAGGAGGAAGAAGACGAGGCCGCTGTACGGGTGGATGGCCCCCATGCCGCGGGTCGATTCGTAGAGCCAGACGGCGACCATGGTGATCGCGGAGCTCGTCGTCAGGATCGCGCCGAGGGCCGTGATCCTGTTGTGGCCGAGGTAGACGGCCGGCCGCAGCCAGCCCGAGACGACATCCTTGAGACGTGTAGCCATTCGCAGCGCCTCCTCCGCGCGCCGGGGGGAATCCTACCGGGTCAGGGAGTAGATCGTCAGCGTGACCAGGACGAGCCCGAGGGTCAAGGCCGTCGTGCCGAGCACGCGGCCCGCCCGCCGGAGGCGGGGCGACGGTGGCGGCACCTCGAGGACGGCCAGGGCTCCCTCGGCGCGAAGGCGCTCCCACTCTCCGGGGCGCTCGTCACGCAGCTCGTCGGCGGAGACGCGGCCGGTGAACATCACGTCGTCCATCGGGAACTTCTCGGGGCGCAGGTTCTCGTTGAAGAAGTGGATCGTGAAGATGAAGATGACCGCGAGAAGAGCTTCCTCCCCGTGGATGACGGTGGCGATGTTGAAGACCCAGCCGGGGAGGAGACGCGAAAACGTGGCCGGGAACCAGAGCATCAGCCCGGAGCCGCCGATGACGCCCATGCCCCAGAAGACGGCCCAGTAGTCGAATTTCTGCCAGTAGGTGAAGTGGTCGAACTTCGGACGGGGCCCGAGGTGGAGGAACCACTTCATGTGGCCGACGAACTCCTTCACGTCGCGGGGCTGCGGAACGAGGGAGTGGGGGCCCCAGAGGATGCCGAAGTCCTTCTTCCCGAAGAGCCTCTCGACGATCAGGAAGAGATGCCAGGCAAACGTCCCGATGAGGAGGATCGCGAAGAAGCGGTGGATGTTGCCGGCCGTCCGGACGCCGACCGCCCTCGCGAAGGCCTGCGCCCAGGGCTGGTCCGAGAAGAGGAGCGGCAGACCCGTGAGGGACAGGCCCAGGAAGCTCGAGAAGAGCGTCGCATGCATGATCCGCTCGGTCCGGGTGAAGCGCCGGTAGTAGACCTCCCCGGCCCGTTCGGAAGCGCTCGGCATCGTCGGTACCTGCCTCAGTGCCTGTTGTGCTTGTGCCGCTCGTGCACCCGGCGCGCCTGGATGGAGCGGGGGAGCCAGAGGAGCGTGTGGACGCCGAAGAAGGAGAAGACGCCGACGAGGAGCCACTTCATGAACTTCGCCGTGTAGAACAGAAGGGGGTCCCGCCGCCGGTTCTTGTGGTCGGCGTGCGGGTCGTACTTCGTGAAGTTCGGCGTGGCGCCCGGGTGACACTTGCGGCACGTCGTGAGGAGGTTCTTCTTCGAGACGGTCGACTCCGGATCCGAGGGCGCGTGGATGGCGTGCGACCCGTGGCAGTCGGCGCAGGTCGCCACGCGCGCGAAACCAAGCTCCGTGACCTGGCCGTGGTACGTGTCGCGGTAGGTCTCGATCAGGTCGACGTGGCAGGTGCCGCACTCCTTCACCACGCCGACCTTCCAGGCGGCCGTTTCCGGCGTCTTCACGGCGTGCGCGGAGTGGCAGTCGATGCAGACCGGCGCGTTCGGATTTCCCTTCCGGGCCGCCTCCGCGTGGACGCCGGTGTTGAAGCTCGTCAGGATCTTCGCGTGACAGCTGCCGCAGGTCTCCGGGACGCGCGCGCGGGCAATGCGGGAGTCCGGGTCCGAGGGGGGGCGGATGGAGTGGGCGCCGTGGCACGAGGCGCAGTTCGGCGCGACGGAAAGGCCGGTCTTCTCGAGGGCGCTCCCGTGGATGCTGTCGCTGAAGCTGGAGGGGGCTCCGGTCTTCGCCGCGAGGGCGGCATCCCGGACCATCCCCGTGTTTCCGTGACAGACGAGACAGGTGGCCGGGAGGTTGAAGTGGTTCGTCCGGCTCTTGGGATCCTTCGACGGGAGGATGTCGTGGGAGCCGTGGCAGCTGGCGCAGCTGACGGTCGGGTTCCCGGCGCGCTTCCCGCCGACCGCGGCGTGAAGGCTCTTCTGAAACTCCTCGGCGGGCTTCGCGTGGCACGGCGAGCAGTCGACGCGGGCCAGCTTCTCGGCGTGGGGCAGCTCGGCCTTCGCGAGATCCGCGTGGCAGTCGACGCAGGCGGCGCCGGCCTGGCCGTGGATCGAGGCGGCGAACGCCTCTCCGACCGGAGCGATCTTGCGGCCGTCGGCCCGGGAGATCTCGTCGGCGTGGCAGGTCAGGCAGTCGTCGTTCGTCGGCGGCGCGACGGCCGAGGGCTTCTTCGGCGGCGCCGCGGCCGCCGGAAGCAGCACTCCACCCAGGAGAACGGCGAGCAGCCCGGCTCTCAACAGGGGTGCCTTACTTGGAGGCCTTGTCGCCGGGGTTCGTTCCGGCCTTGATCTCGTCGAGGTTCTTGACGCCGTCGCCGTCCGAGTCGAGACCCTCGACCTTCTTGAAGTCGTAGGTCTTCTTGGCCTTGTCGTGGGCTTTCTCGGTGAGGTCCTTGCCGTAGGCGTTCAGGTCGGGGGATTCCTTCTTCGGCATCGCGGTCGTGTGGCAGGTCGTGCATTTCCCGAGCTTGGCCTTGGCGTCGGGATACGCGGCCACGAACTGCTTCTGGGCGTCGACGCCCGCGATCAGGGTCGAAGCGAAGCCGAATGCGACCATGAGTCCGACGATTCGTGTCATGTTCTTCTTCATGTCGATTCCCTCTCGCGCGGAATGCTCGTCCCGGCCGCGCTTCGTGCAAATGATGTATCTGAATCAGTTGCGTTCGGGAGCCGAGTCGTCTGGCCAGAGGCCGGGTTTCGGTCCATAGCGGTTATGATCTGCTCGGACTCGAGCTAGATCGGCGGCTCGGCGCCGGTGTGCGGTCGTTGTGTAGGAGTGTCGGTGGCAGATCCTCCGCCCCCCGAACAGAGCCAGGAGATCACGGCGGACGTGCGCGAAGCGCTGTCGGAGCTTCAGCGCTACCTCTCCGATTCCATCGCGCCCCTCATGGTCGCCGAGTCGATGACCCTGCTGGTGGAATACCCCGCCGAGCTGACGGCCTTCGAGATCAACGCGTGGACCGCGGCGCAGTTCCGGAGCAAGATGGGGACGGTTCCCGTCTCCGACTATCTCTACCACGCCGTCGACAAGATCTTCCAGCTCGGCTCCTACGGCCTCGTGCCGAAAGACCGGATCCGCGAGTACCTCGACGAGCTGATCCCGATCATCGTCCACCAGGTCCCGGAGGAGGACCGCGATCTCCTCCGGATGAACCTGGCCCGCCTTGGAGAGGGCGACTCGGTCCGAGCCACGGCCGTCGAAGTGCTGCGGCGGCAGGTGGGCAGCCAGAACCCCCTCGCGAGCGACAAGGGGGCCTCCGGCGGCGCGGGCGGAGGGCGGGAGGGCGCGTCGCAGGACGACCTCTCGAGAAAGCTGAAGCGCTTCTCGATGCTCCTCGAGCGCTGGGAGTCGTCGGCGGGCGAAGGAGAGAAGGGAGCGCCCGGGACGGATCCCGCGGCCGGGACGGCTGCCGAGCGCCGCAGGAAGAACGAGGCCCTCCTCTCCCAGCTCCTGTCGAACGCGGCGACGGGCGCGGACAGCGACAAGGAGCTGGCGCAGGCGCTCGACAGGCTTCGGAGGATCGGGCTCGAGATGCAGACGTCCGAGGCGTTTCGCGTCCTCGGACGGGCGCTCCCCGGATGGGTCGTTCCCCCCGGTCTCGAGGCTCCTGACCAGACGGGGTCATCGGCTGGCGCAAGCGCGAGCGCCGCCATCCGGAAGATCGTCACGCTGCCGGAGGACCCGGTCGAGGTCGGCAAGCGCTTCCACGAGATGCTCCAGGCTGCGGTGGAGCAGTTCAACAGGGGCTCGCTGCCGCGCGCCGTGAAGATGTTCGAGGTGGCCGAACGCCTCATCGCCGAGAAGCGGGTCGATGCAACGGCCGTCGATGTGGCCTGCCGTCGGGCGTTCGAGAACCTGGACCTCGAGAAGCTCCGAAACCTCGGTGAGCATCCGGAAAAGCACGCGCTCCTGCGAAAGGTGCTCAACTTCTTCCCCGCGTTCAGGGTGGGCCCCCTCCTCGACGAGGTCCGGATCGAGGAGAAGCGCGAGCGGCGGCGCCTGCTCCTGTCCCTTCTCGAGGTCCACGGGACGGACGCGCGGGACGCGGCGCTCGAGCGGCTCCAGCAGATGGCGCGTGACGGGGAGCCGGCCGGGGAAGAGTGGCATTACAAGCGGAATCTCCTGTACGTCCTTCGGCGCCTGCCGCGTCCCGCCGAGCAGCCGGCGGACAGGGAGCTGGACGCCGTCGTCCGGCTCTCGGAGCCGGGGCTTCCGGCGCCATTGGTCAAGGAGGCGCTCGCGGCTCTGGGCCAGATCAAGCACGAGAAGGCCGAGGCGGTGCTGATCCAGCGCGTGGAAGGGCTCGAGCAGCTTCTCCTGAAGAAAGGGGACGCGCCCTTCGACGAGGCCGAGCTGCAGCCCCTCCTGGAGAGGGCCGTCACGACGCTTGCGCGACTGGGGACGCCGACGTCCCGCCGGGTCGTCGTGGAGCACGCGCTCGGGAAGAAGAATCCTCTCGACGACGCTGCGACGCGCCTGTCCGAGCTCTCGACCCAGGACCTCTCGGACGACCCCGAGCTGGTGGCATTCCTCCTGAAGAACCTGCGCGCCGACCTGCCGTTCAAGGTCCTCGGGCTCGTCCTGAAGAAGAACGATAAACGGATCGTCCAGCTCATCGAGGCCCTCGGCTCGACGCCGCTCCCCCAGGTGAGGAAGTTGCTCGAAACGGTGGTCGAGAGCTTCCCGAACCAGGAGTTCACCCGTGTCGCGGGCAAGGTCCTCTCCGGCTTCGACGTGCAGCACGTCCAGGAGACGGCGGCGGCGAGCCTCTCCGGGGATCTCGAGCTGTTCGAGCTGCCGAGCCTTCTCCAGAGCCTCGGCGTCTCGGAGGTGAGAGGTGTTCTCGTCCTTCGAGACCAGAAAGGAAACGCCGTCGGGTCGATCACGATGGAGAAAGGGAAGGTCCGGGGGGCCCAGTTCGGCATCCTGAAGGGCGACGACGCGTGTTACCAGTTCTTCGAACGGCCGTTCCCGGGCACTTTCGCCTTCACGAAGCAGGACCTCCCGCCGCGCAAGGAGGGGGACCCTCCTCTTCGAGAAGTCGTGCCCCTTCTCCTCGAGGGGATGCGCCGCTACGACGAGTTCCAGCGGGCCTCGGCTCTCGTGCCGGACGATCTGTATCTCGCGGCGTCGGGCCAGAAGCCGACCGCCCTCGCGGAGGAGACGGACGCCGTCCTCCAGCAGCAGGTCTGGGCGCGTGCATCGACGGGAGCCAGCCCGCGGCTCTGCGAGGAGGCGATCCCGGCCGACTCCTTCCGGATCCGCCGCCTCTTCGCGCACTGGCTGGAAGAGGGGAGCCTGAAACCCGTGTGAGGGGCGGTGGCGGGGAGTACGAGATTGGTTCCCCCCGTGCCAGACTATGGATCCGATTGAGTCTGACCACCGTCATGAAATCCAGGTATCGACTCCTCCAGAACGGGGAGTAAGCGAGGCGGAGCCATGTTGGTTCGAGACATCATGCGGAGTCCGGCCCTGACCGTGTCCGCGGACACCACCCTCGAGAACGCGTACCGGACGATGCGGGAGAAGGGGATCCGGCACCTGCCCGTGGCGGAGGAGGGGAGGCTTGTCGGCGTCATCACCGATCGCGACCTCCGGCTCGCCACGAGCTCGCTCGCCCCGTCTCCCTTCGCTCCCGGCAGCCTGGTCTCCTCCGTGATGTGCTCCCGGCCGCTGACGGCGGTTCCCTCCGACCCGATCGAGGACGCGGCCCGCATCATGCGGGAGCGGAAGATCGGCTGCCTTCCCGTCCTGGACGACGGGCGCCTGATCGGGATCGTCACCGGTCTCGACCTGCTCGACGCGCTCATCCGGATGACCGGCGTGGACAAGCCCTCGGGCCGCCTGGAGATCCGTCTTCCGGACCTGCCGGGCGAGCTGGCCCGGCTGGCCGGGTTTCTGAGCGATCGGGAGGTGAACGTCCACTCGATCCTCTCCTATCCCGAGGGCGCGAGCACCGTTCGGGCCGTGCTGCGGGTCGGTTCGATCGAGACCCGGCTTCTCGCACAGGATCTGCGCAAGATCGGTTTCGACGTCGTCTGGCCGCCGGAGAAACCGTGCCCTCGGTGATCTTCTCCCCGGCTTACCGGACGTACACGTTCGGCGAAAAGCACCCGTTCAGCCCGGTTCGCGTCGACATGACCCTCGACCTCATCGAGGCCCTCGGTTACCCCGTGGAGACGGTGGAGCCGGAGCCGGCCACGAGGGAGGACCTCCTCACGTCTCACGCCGACGTCTACGTGCGGTGCGTGGAGGAGGTGAGCGCGGGGAGACACGTTTCCGACGCCCAGACGTACGGGCTCGGGACCCCGGACACACCGGCCTTCCCCGGTATGGACGAGGCCGCCCGGTGGCTCGTGGGCGGGACCCTGCACGGGGCCCGCCTCATCGCCGAGGGGAAGTCGAAGCGCGTCCTCCAGCTCGGAGGGGGCCTCCACCACGCGGGGCGCAGCTTCGCCTCCGGTTTCTGCATCTACAACGATCTCGCGGTCGCCATCAAGTCCCTCGTCAGTCGCGGCCTCCGGATCGCCTACATCGACATCGACGTCCATCACGGCAACGGCGTCCAGGAGATCCTCTACGAAGATCCGGGGGTGATGACCGTCAGCCTCCACGAGTCGGGGCAGTACCTGTTCCCCGGCAGCGGCGAGGTTCGGGAGCTCGGCGCGGGGGCGAGCCGCGGCCTGAAGCTCAACCTGCCGCTCCAGCCGTTCACGGCGGGGGACAGCTATCGCGAGGTGTTCGAGCAGGTGCTCCCGCCGGCGCTTCGGCACTTCCGCCCCGACGTCCTGGTCGTTCAGGCGGGGGCCGACGCGCACTACGACGATCCGCTCGCCGATCTGATGCTGACGACGGACGACTACGAGGCCCTCTTCCGGCAGATCCTCGAGTGGGCGGATCTGTTCGCCTCGGGGCGGGTGCTGTTCACTCTGGGGGGCGGATACTCCTTAGGGGCGGCCCCACGGATCTGGGCCATCCTCTACGTCCTGATGCATGAGCTTCCGCTGGTGGCCGACGTTCCGGAGTCCTGGAGGAGCAAGTGGCAGCGCGCCCTCGGCGAGGCGCTTCCGCAGAGCTTCCACGATCCGAAGCCGGGCTCTCCGGGGAATTCGAGCCGCTACGAGATCGCGCACCGCAACCGGCAGGTCGCCGAGCGGCTGCTCGACCTCGCCCGCCAGTACTGGTCCTGACGTCAGCTCGACGAGGAGATTCGGCGCCGCGCGAGAGGGCCGGAGGAGGGGCCGGCTTACGGCGTCGGACGAACCGGCTGTGCGACGGCCGTCCCGCGCGGATAGAGAAGGACGTGTCGACCGTTCTCGATCCGGAAGATGCCGACCTGGTAGAAAAGCGGGTCGCCCTGTTCGTCGAACTTCAGGCGCTCGAGAGGAAGGAGGAGGTCGGTCCGGTGAAGGGCTTCGCGGACTGCGTCCCGCTCCGGCACGGCGGCAGGGCGGGCCGTCGCCTCCAGCGCCGCCAGGACGGCCCGCGTCGCCGCGTAGCCGTACATGCTGAGCGGGGCCGGCGGATGGCCGAACTGCTTTTCGAAGCCGGCCTCGTAAGCGCGGCTCCCTTCCAGGTCCCCCGAGAGTGACATCCCGGGCTCCCAGACGATCGCTCCCATCGCCCCCTCCCCGAGGGGGCCGAGCTGACTGACGAGGGCGGGGAACTCCATTCCGAAGGCGCCGACGACCGGCAGGGCCGGTCCGGTCGGCCCGTGGATCTGCCGAAGAAGGACGAGGTTGTCGGCGAAGAACCCGTCCATGAGGACCAGCGTCGCCCCGCTCGACCTCACGCGCGCGAGAAGCGGGAGGAAATCGGGAGTTCCCGTCTGGAAGCTCTCGAACGCGGAGACCCTGACGCCCACCGCCTCCAGCCGCTCTTTCTGGAGCCGGGCGAGCTGCGACGCCCCCGGCGTCGACGAGTAGAGGATCGCGACGTCCCGGGCGGGCAGAATTTCCAGAGGGACGGCCGTCGTGGCCTCCACGAAGGGCTCCAGCCGGCTGATCCTGAAGAACCAGGAGTTCCCGCGCTTGGTCAGCCGCTGATCCAGCGAGGAGGCCGCGACGTAAGGAACGCGCTCCCGCTGGGCCACCTGGGCCACCGGGCCGACGATCGAGTCGACATAGCCTCCGACCAGCGCGCTCACCTTCTCGCGGACCGCCAGATCGTGGGCCGCGTTCGTCGCCGAGTCCGGCTGACCCCCGTCGTCGCGGGAGACCAGCCTCACCGGACGGCCCCGGAGTCCTCCACGCCCGTTCACCTCCGAAACGGCGAAGACGACCCCTTCGTGGACCGCCGTCCCCTGCGCCGCGAGGACGCCGCTCAACGAGTTGATCTCCCCGACGCGCAGCTCGGCCGCGGGCCCTGTCTCCCGGGAGCAGGACGCCGACAGCAGCGCAAGCGCCATCAGCGCGCGCGACACGGAACGCCGTGACTGGCTCAATCGCTCTTCAGGGCGCCGGCACGGGCTGCCGCGCCTCGATCAGGAGCAGGCGGGTCCCCTCGGCGCGGGCCGTGTCGCGCCCCGCCTGGATGCCCGCAAGGCGGGCCTGCCAGGGCGACAGGTCGAAGGGCTCTCCCTTCGGGGAGGCGAGACACGCGTCGATCAGGTCCCGGTAGAACCGCACCATCCGCTCCACGAGCGGAACCGGATACTCGCGCCCCTGCACCTTCAGGCAGTGGACCCCCAGAGCGATGAGCTCCGGAATGTCCGTGAGGAGGAAGAAGGCGTCGTTCTTCAGGGCCACGCTCTTCTCCAGCTGTTCGTCCCCGCGGTACAGCTCCCACGATTCCAGGCAGACGCGGTAGTCGAGTCCGCCGCGGTTCGGGCTCCCCCGGAACAGGTCCTTCCCGAAGGGATCCGTGGTCCTCTCCAGCCGGTGATAGGGGGACATCCAGCACTTTCCGAGGTAGGTGTAGCACTTGTTGGCGTGGATCAGGACCTCGATCCCGACGTCGATCCTGGCTTTCCGGGAGGCCATCTCCGTCAGCGTGAGCTTCGTGTCCGCGACCACCTGCGAGACGCCGATGGAGCGATAGAAGCGGACGTCCTCGTCGTTGAGGATGTTCGCTCCGATGCTCGCGTGGATGATGAGGTCGGGGAAGTTCCTGTGGACCTCGGCGATCGCGCCGATGTCGGTCATGATCGCCCCATCCACCCCCCACGAGACGAACCGCTCCATCTTCCGGAGCAGGGGAGCGATCTCGCGGGACTGCATGTTGGTGTTGATGGCCACCCGCAGCTTCGCGCCGCCGCCGTGGGCGATTCCGATGGCGGCCTGCACGTCGTCGTCGGACAGCTCGTACTGGTCGCGCCGCCGGCTCCAGCCGCGCGCCCCGACGTAGATGGCGTCCGCGCCTCCCGCCAGCGCGGCGTCGACCATCGGAAGATTGCCCGCCGGTGCCAGAAGCTCGACCATGGCTCCGTCCTCCTTGACCAAGTCTATGACTCCAGACGGGAGATCGTCGGAAGCGACCCCATCGCCTCCGGCCGGATGCCGGAATAGTCCATCCCGCTCCTGCCGAAGTAGAAACCGTTGCAGAGGCCGACCCGGGCATGACGGCGCAGGGTCTCCCACCACCCCTCGTCCGTCCCGCCCCCGCCGGCGGCGGCCCGAAGGATCGCCGCGCGGTACACGGCGGCGACCTCGCGCCGGTACACGGGGCCTTCCGACAGGGCCTCGATCCGGAAATGCCTGTGGCCCTCGGAGAGGAGGCGCGGCAGGTGTTCCAGCATGCAGACGTCCTTGCCGCTCAGAATCCCCTTCCCGAGAGACTTCATGGCCCAGTCCCCCTGCTTCAGGAAGAGCTCCTTCTGGCAGAGGTCCGGGCACTTGACGCCCCACTTCTCCTCGTACTCCAGGAGAAAACAGTAGTCGGAGACTCCGAGAGGCATCTTCCCGTGCACGAGGAGCTCCATGGACGCCGTGCAGGCGGCCGCGATCTCGCGGATCTCGTCCAGGCTCAGCTCGTAGTTGGGCGTGAACCGCACGGCCCCGAAGCCGCGCAGGACGTCGACGCCCGCGGCCGTGTAGACGTTCGCGAACCCCCCGACATGCACCGGGAGCTGCGGGACGGTATCGTGGGCCATCTTCAGGATCCCGAGGTTGTGGATCTCGACCGCGTCGGCCCCCGCCGCCGCCGCCGCCTCGAGCATCTTCGACACCTTGGGAAGAAAGTCGTTCCGGGGCGCCGCATACGTCGTCACGTAGGCGCGTTTCCCCTGGTCCCGCAGGATCCGGAGTCCTTCCCTGAGGTCACCGAGCTGCTCGAGGAAGTTTTCCTCGTAGAGCCGGCAGTAGATGTCGCCGAGATAGACGCCGTCGTAGTCGGTCAGGTCCGACTCGCGGAGGTCCCGGAGATTCGCGATCGTCGTGTTCAGCTCGAAGGAGGTCACGGCTTCTCGTCCCTTTTCGCGTCTTTCATCGCCCGACCACGGTCCACATCGCCGGCAGCGCCGCCGGGGGGAGGTCGTGAGCCGTCGGATCCGTTCGGGCGTCGATCGCCTCCCGGTAGCTCCGGACGAGAGGGACCAGGATGTCGAGCGGAAGGCTCCGTCCCTGGAGCTTCAGGACGTCCACGCCCGATTCGGCGTAGGCCGTCACCTCGGCGATCCGGCTGATCTGCCGTCCGGGCAGATGGCGGGAGTCGACCCTCCGGCCGCCGGCATAGAGATCCCAGGGCTGCTGGCAGATCCTGAAGCAGGCGCCGACGCCCCCCCGCTTCATGCTTCCGGTCTGCCGGAGTCCCCCCTCCGGAGTTTCGCCCGCGTCCGCTTTTCTGCGCGGGAATTCCTCCGGGAGAGGCGACGGCTTGAGGTTCACGTAGCTCGGCATCCAGCACTTTCCGAGGAGGACGAACTCCTCGACCATGTGGACCATGATCTCGACGGAGATTCCCCTGACACACCGGATCTCTCTCATCTCGGCGGAGCTCACCGTGCCGGGCAGGACGACGGCGTGAGCGCCCAGATCCCGGAAGAACGCGACGTCTGCCGCCGTCCGGGCGCCGCAGCCGATGCTGGCCGTCAGGCGAAGGCCCGGGAACTGCCGCTCGAGCGCGGCGAGGATCCCGATGTCGTTGACGATGACATCGCGAATCCCGACCT
This sequence comes from uncultured Acidobacteriota bacterium, assembly GCA_963801475.1. GTDB lineage: Bacteria > Acidobacteriota > Thermoanaerobaculia > UBA5066 > UBA5066 > DAOMFB01. Next base: position 1,571,745 of record CAWDEX010000001.1, read on the forward strand.
CGAGGAGCGCCGGGATCTTCTCGAAGAGCCGGGCGCGGTCGCGGGGCTTCGGGATCGTGTTCAGCGCCACCCTCAGGCTTCGCCCGGCGGCCGACGCCTCGCGATGGGAGGTCACGATCTCGTCCCAGCTCAGCTCCCGCCGCGAGCCGCCCCGGCTCCAGCCTTCGAGGCCGACGTAGACCGCGTCCGCCCCCGCGTCGAGAGCGGCGTGGACGGCTTCGAGGCTTCCGGCGGGTGCCAGGAGGGTCGGCCCGGCCATCACGCCCCGTCCCTGGGGTTCTCTCCGGCGAGGAGTCCCAACGGGGGCATCGGGCCCATTAGTACGCGCCATCGACTATTCATCGCGTGGAGCGATTTTAGGTGTCGTGTCAAGTCCGGAGTCAAGCGGAATCGCCGGTCCGGCTCTCCCTATAATCGCGCCACATGGCCACGCCACGACGCCTCGCGGAGACCTACCGCTCGATGGCCCGTTTGCGGCGCTTCTTCGAGTCGGTCCGGCGGACCATCACGACAGAGCCGACGGACGGCGGGCTCACCTCCGCCCAGCAGTTCGCCCTCCTGACGCTGGCCGGGAATGCCCCGGAGGCTCCCCTCACCGTCGGCGATCTGGCCCGCCTGACCTTCGCCACGATGAACACGACGTCCGCCCTCGTGCGGCGCATGGAGCGCGCCGGGCTCGTCCGGACGACGCGCTCGGCGTCCGATCGCCGGCGTGTTTACGTCACGCTGACCCGGACGGGCGAACGCCGCCTCCGTCCTTCCACGGCGGCCGTCGCCCGGGCCCTCCGCGAGGCCGCCGACGAACAGGGGAGAACGCAGCTGCGCGCCGCGTTCGACACGTGGTTCGACAACTGGGGCGCCGTCGTCAAGGCGCTCTCGTCCGGGAGGTCGCGTCGGCGTCGGCGTCCCTGACCCGCCGGGGACGAGGGGGCTACTTCCGCTTGTGGCTCACCTCGACGAGCAGCGAGTCGCTGACGTGCGTGACGAGGCTGTGGAAGATGTGCTTGGCCTTGCGGAAGCCCGGATCCGTGAGGATCTTCTCGAGCGCGCCGAGATTCTCGAGGTCGACCTGGACGAGCCGCTGCGGGGAGGAGCCGCCGAGCATGCTCTTGTAGATGCGGACGGCCTTGACCCCCTTGAACTTCAGCCAGATGTCCTTTCCGGCTCCCTTCGTATATCTCTCGTAATCCCGCAGCCTTCCGGGGAGGACGTCGAACCGGTACTCGAAGGTGATCATCGAAGAGTCTCCTTTCTCCGTCTTATCGTCCCGTCCAGCAGGCGGGCCTCTTCTCGAGGAACGCGGAGATCCCCTCCTGGGCGTCCCTGGCCAGGGCGTTCAGGGACATGACCTCCTTGGCGTAAGCGTAGGCCTTCAGCTGGTCGAGATCGATTTGCGAGTAAAACGCCTGTTTGCCGACCGCGAGCGTCAAGGGGCTCGCCTCGGCGATCTTCGTTGCGAGCTTCCGCGTCTCGGCCCGCAGCGCGGCCGCCGGGACGACGCTGTTGACGAGCCCCCATTCGGCCGCGGTTCTCGCGTCGACCGGATCCCCGGTCAGGAGCATCTGCAGGGCGCGCTTGCGTCCGATGGCGCGGGAGAGCGCGACCATGGGGGTCGTGCAGAAAAGTCCGGTCTTGACGCCCGGCGTGGCGAACCAGGCCTCCTCGGCCGCCACCGCGATGTCGCAGGTCGCCACGAGCTGGCAGCCGGCGGCGGTGGCGATCCCCTGGACCTCCGCGATGACCGGCTGCGGAATCGACTGGATTCGGGTCATCAGGTCGGCGCAGACGTCGAAGATCTCCCGGTAGGCGTTGATGTCCCTCCCGACCAGCTCCGAGAGATCGTGTCCGGAGCTGTAGACCTTCCCGGCGGCGGCGAGGATCACGGCGCGGTGCTGTCTGTCCTGGCCGACCCGCGTCAGACACTCCAGCAACTCCCGCATCAAAGCCAGGGAGAGGGCGTTGCGCCGGGCCGGGCGATTGAGCGTCACGACGGCGACGGAACCCTCCGTCTCGAAGCTGATGTGCTCGTACGTCATCTCTCGGCCCCCGTCTAGTGTCCGCAGTACTGCGGGAAGTACTCCTCGTCGCCGATCCACTCCGGGTACTGGGCGCGCACCTCGCCGAGCGGGCGGAAGTTCTCGTCGAATTCGAGGGCCACGACACGCTGGTCCTGCCCGTCGTAGTAGCGGAAGACGAAGCGGCCGTCCGGGAGCGTCAGCGCATCGATGGCCCGGCTGTCGTCGAAATTCAGCGCCATCCGGACCAGGAGCTCGGACACGGAATAGACCGCGCCCTTGATCGTCAGGCTCTGTCCGCCGCTCCCGAGAGCGCCGTAACGGCTCTCGATGAGTGCCGGGCCGTTCAACCCAGCCATGGCGGGCTTACGCTTCCGGCGGCGACGCGGCAGGGCGCTTGAAGATCAGGTGCACGCCAATCGTCCCGTAGGCGACACCGTCCTTGTTCGGGGCGATGAGCGGAATGGAGGATGCGAGTTCCCACCCCTCCGTGCCCACGTCGTTGATCCAGGCGTCGAGCCCGCTCACCATTCCGCCGTCGGCGTCCTGAAAGATCACCATCCGGTCGAGGTACTCCCACTTCATGTCGCGGCTCCCCTCTTCGGATCAGCGTAGCACACGGTTTCCGCGAGACGGGGAGGCGCTCAGGATCCGGCGAGGTGGCCTGCCAGCCAGGAGCCGGCGGTTTCGCAGGCGGAGGCGTTGGAGCGCAGTTCCATGTGGTTGAACCAGCGCGGCAGGTACCTGATCAGACCGCTCTCGTGCTGAACGTCGGGGCGAATGTCGACCGTGACGAGGCGCTTCTCTGCCTTCGGAAGAAGCTCCATGAGACCGGCGGCCCCGTCGAGGAGCGGCTGGATGTCCCGTTCGGAGTAGAGGAGGAGGCAGGGGCGGCCGTGCGGCGGGACGGGTCCCAGCTTCTCGAGCAGCTCGATGACGTAGCCGGAGTAGGGCTCCCGGACGGCGGGGCTCGGGAGGTTCTCGAACATCCACTTTCCCTGGGGGGACATCTGCACCATGACGGAAGGAGACATCGCCACCATGACGTCCGCGGACGACATGAGCGAGAGCCTGCCCCCGAGGCTGTGGCCGATGGCGCCGGCTCTTCCGAACCGCCGGACGAAGGCCACGGCCGCCTCCATCTCTTCGCGCATGGCCGGGCCTATCGGCGTCCCGTTCTCGCCGTGCCCGCAAAGGTCGACCGCCAGCGCGGCCGCGCCTTTCTCGGCGATGCCCGCTGCGATCCCCAGCATGTGCTCCTTCGATCCCCCGTAACCGTGGCAGACGACGACGCCGCCGCGCGGCGAGGCGGGCTTGAAGAGGAAGCCCGGGATGGCGTGACCGTCCGGGGCTTTCAGGTCGCTGACTCTGAGAAAATCCATCTAACGCTCCGCCGCCCTGGCCTCGAGGGCCTGTAGGCGCGCCTTCAGCTCCTTCTGCTGCTGCCACCGCGCGGTCACATCCTGCATGAGAGCCGCGGCCCCGAGTATCTCGCCGGTCGGCGCGCGGAGGAGAAGAATGTAGAACTCGACGGAGATCCGCGTGCCGTCCTTCTTCAAGGCCGGCACGGCCAGGACGTCGTGGCCGTAGCGGGTGACCCCGGTCGCCATGACGCGATCCCAGCCTTCCCAGTGCCGGGCCCTCTGGCGCTCGGGAACGATGAGGTCCATCGACTGGCCAAGCGCCTCGGCCGCCGTGTACCCGAACATCGCCTCCGCCCCCCCGTTCCAGAGACGGATCTTGCCCTCCCGATCGCCGAAGAGAATCGCGACGGGGCTCTCCTCGACGATTTTCTGGCAGAGCCAGACGTGGTCAGTCGTGTCCGCCATGCAGACCTCCTTCGATTTTCGCGCTCACGACCGGGGCCGGGGAGGCCGCCGTGGTGTACCGCGCCGCCTGCCCCTTCCGCGGAGGCGCGACGCGGATGCGCGCGTCGACGATCCGGCATCCGCGGCCCGGAGGCCCGACGAAGACGGGGCTGAGCTCGAGCTCCGAGATGTCGGGAACCTCCTCGACGAGACGGGAGACGCGGAGAAGCAGTCCGTGAATGGCCTCGACGTCGGCCGGCGGATGTCCCCGGTACCCATCGAGGAGCGGATAGCCCCTGATCTCCCGGACCATGGCTGCCGCCGCCCGGTCGGTGAGGGGCGTCACGCGAACCGCGGTGTCGGCGACGAGGTCCAGGTAGATCCCGCCCAGCCCGAACACGATGAGCGGCCCGAAAGAAGGATCTTCGAGCATGCTCACCCGGATCTCGATCTCCCTGCCGGCGCTTCCCTCGAGGAGCGAGTCCTCCGGGGCCGGTCCGGCGCCGGGAGCGGCCCCTTCCGGCGCGACGTGAAGGCGCATGGCCCCGAGGACGGCTCGGACATCCGACGCCGGCAGCCAGCCCGCTCCGTGCTCCTCGCGGGCCCGTTGACAGGCTTCGCGGGCGACGGCCGGGGCGATGTCGTCGAAGTCCGGGATGATCCCGTGTCGGCCGGCTCGCCAGACGGCGTAGGCGGCCACTTTGCCGAGCACCCGCGCGGCCGATTCCGGGAAGGCGTACGTGGGGACGCTCTCACCGAAGAGAAGCATCGGCGTGCCGGCGTCCTCCTTCGCCACGAGACAGGCCAGTACCGGCTTGCCCGCGCCTCCCGCCGCGCGCCCTGCTCCGACGCCCTGTCGGATCGCCTCCACGAGGTCGCCCGAGAGTTTCGGGTCGAGGAGCGAATGGATCACGATGAGGGAATCGACCTCCGGAGCGGCGAGGAGCGTCTCGACGGCGTGCCGGTACGGGTCGGCTGACGTGGAGAAGACCATCTCGAGCGGGTTGCCGACGGGCGTCGCCGGGGAGAGGAATGCCCGGAGCTTCTCCACGGTGGCGTCCGAGAGCGGCGGCACGATGAGCCGCGCCGCCTCGCAGGCGCCGGCGCAGAGGACGCCAGGGCCGCTGCCGTCCGAGACGATCGCCACCCGGCGCCCTTTCGGCAGCGGCTGGCGGTCGAGCGCGGCGGCGATGTCGAACATTTCGTCGAGCGTGTCGGCCCGGATGACGCCCGTCTGGCGGAAGAGGGCGTCCACGACCGCCTCGCCCGGCGCGGGAGAGGTCGGGTCCGATCCGGGCGCTTCAGGGGCGGGCGCCCGGCGCCCGGCCTTCACGACGACGATCGGTTTGGCGCTGCTCACGCTCCGGGCGATCCGCGCGAAACGGCGCGGGTTCCCGAACGATTCGATGTAGAGGAGGATGACGCGCGTCGCGTCGTCCCCCCGCCAGTACTGGAGAAGGTCGTTTCCGGAGATGTCCGCCTTGTTCCCGACGCTGATGAACGTCGAGACTCCCACGTGCCGCTGCCGCGCCAGAGCCAGCATGGCGAGCCCGAGAGCGCCGCTCTGGGACGACATGGCCACGCTCCCGCGGGGCGGCAGGTCGGGATAGACGGAGGCATTGAGCTGCACGAGCGGATCGGTGTTGAGGAGGCCCATCGAGTTCGGCCCGACCACCCGCATCCCGTGGCCCCGGACCCTCTCGACGAGCTTCTCCTGCAAGGCGCGCCCGCTCGCGTCGCTCTCCGCAAAGCCGGCCGTCACGACGACGAGCGCGCGGACGCCGGCGGCCGCGCAATCGTCCACGGCCTCAGGCACGGCGTCGCGCGGGACCGCCACGATGGCGAGGTCGGTCCCCGGGGGGAGTTCGCGAGCCGAGGAACAGGCTGCGATCGACCGGATGCGGGTCGCGTTCGGGTTCACGGCGTGAACGGGTCCGGGGAAGCCCCCGCGGACGAGCGCGTCGAGAACCCGGTAGCCGATGCTCGAAGCGTCGCGCGACGCACCCACCACGGCCACCGAACGCGGCCGGAAGAAGGGGTGGAGCGAAGCGGCCGTGAAAACGCGGTCCCTTGTGTCGGAGTGAATGACGCTGTCTGCGCTCGGGGCGACGGAGAAGTCGATCTCCACGCACTCGTCCTCGACCCTCGTGTGGATCGAGAGGCCAGACTGGCGGAACGTCTCGAGCATCAGGTCGTTCTCGATGCGGGTCATGGCCCAGAACCGGACGAAGCCGTTCCGGACCGCCAGGAGGGCCAGACGCTCGAGCAGGAGGCCGCCGAGGCCTTTCCGCTGGAACTCGTCGTCCACCGCGAAGGCAACCTCGGCGCTGGATTCGTCGCGCGCGACATACCCGCCGGTCGCGATGATCCGGGGCAGGCCGTCGACGAGGCGGCTGACGATCAGCGTGAGCTGGACCTTCGGATTGGACGACTCGCACTGTCGCTCGAGAAGCGCCTCGGCCGGATCGGAGATGGAGAAGAAGCGTCGTCGCTTCGATTCCGGCGAGAGCTGCCGGAAGAACTCGCGCATCGCTTCTCGGTCCTCGGGCTCCGACAGGCGGATGAACGCCGTGGAGCCATCGCGAAGGATCAGGCGGCCGGATTCGGCGGAGTCCTGGTAGGTGGGCGGCAGGAAGAGGGCTCGCATGAAAGCGGCGGTCGTGCCGTTGGCTCCTGGGCGGGCAGCTTAGCACTGGCCGACCCTCGATTTTCTTTCGCTATCATGGCGCGCGTGCTCTCTGACGTTCCGGTCTTCGATGCCCATCTGCACGTCGGCCCGAACGACCAGCTCAAGGAATCGGTCCGCCGGATGATGCTGGACGGGCGGGACGACCTCGACCTCGTCGAACGGATCGGAAGGTCGGCCGACGACCTCCTGAGGGTGATGGACGCGGAGGGAGTCGCCCGCGCCGTCCTGATCACGTCCGTGTCGCCGGAGGTCATGGGCCTCACGGAGAGCGTCAACCCGTGGATCGCCCGGTACGTCGACGGGCACCGGGACCGCCTCGTCCCCGTCGGGGGAGTCCACCCGCGGCACACGACCGACGTCGCGGGAGACATGAAGAGGCTTTTCGAGGTCTACCGTCTGGGGGGGATCAAGATCCACCCGCCCCACATGGAGATGGCGGCGAACGCCTACCGGACGGACTGTCCGTCTCTCGCCGACGTCTACCGCCTCGCCGGCGAGGCGGGGCGGCCGGTCCTCATTCACACCGGAACGTCCGTCTTTCCCGGCGCCCGAAACGTCTACGCCGACCCGATGGCATGCGACGACGTGGCCGTCGACTTCCCGGCCACGACGCTCGTCCTCTGCCACGCGGGCCGCCCGCTCTGGTACGACACGGCGGTCTTTCTCGCCCGTCGGCATCCGAACGTCTGGCTCGACGTCTCGGGAATTCCGCCGAAGAAGCTCCTGGACGTTCTTCCGCGCCTCGTCGACGTGGCAGACCGCGTGATCTGGGGAACCGACTGGCCGTCCATGGGCGTCCGGTCGATGCGCCGCAACGTCGAGGAGTTCCTCTCGCTTCCGCTCCCGGACGGCGTGCGCCGGAAGATCCTCTTCGACAACGCTGCGACGCTCTTTCCGGTCGAGCCGTCCCGGCCCCGACCGGTCCGGACCTAGGTCATGCAGTTCAGTCCGGCGACGATCGTCATCGCGTCGACCGTCGTAGTCAGCGTGGGGTTGTTCCTGTTCGTTCTTCGCCGAGTCCGGCGTCAAGCCAGGGACACCATGACGCTCAGGCGATCGATCGAACAGGAGCTCCACATTCCCCCGTCCCTTCACCCGGTCATCGACCCGAACACGTGCATCGGAAGTCTCTCCTGCATCAAGGCCTGCCCGGAGGGGGATATTCTGGGGATCGTCGAGGGCAAGGCCGCGCTGATCGTCGGGGCCAACTGCATCGGTCACGCGCGATGCGCCCTCGAATGCCCGGTCGACGCCATCCGACTCGTTTTCGGCACGAGCGAACGGGGCGTGGACCTTCCGGAGGTCGACGAGTTCTTCGAAACGAGCCGCCCGGGAGTCCACATCATCGGCGAGCTCGGCGGAATGGGCCTCATCCGGAACGCCGTGAGACAGGGAATGCAGCTGGGCCGGCGCTTCAAGAGCCTCGCCAGGCCCACGAGCGGCGGGCAGGTTCATGCCGTCATCGTGGGCGCGGGGCCCGCGGGCATCGCCGCGGCGCTGACCCTGAAAGAGGCGGGGCTCACCTTCCGCCTCGTGGACCAGGGAAGCACTCTCGGCGGGACCATTGCCAACTATCCTCGACAGAAGCTCGTGATGACCGAGACTGTCGACCTGCCGTACTACGGGAAGTTCGGCAGGCCGCTGCTCTCCAAGGAAGATCTCCTGGAGATGTTCACGGCGGCCCTCAGGAACGCCGACGTCAGGATCCACCACGGCGTCAAGGTGACCGGAATCGACGGGGAGGACGGCGAGTTCGAAGTCCTGGCCGAGAACGAGCGAATCCGCTGCCAGAAGGTGGTTCTGGCCGTGGGCCGGATGGGGAGTCCCCGGAAGCTGGGCGTGCCCGGAGAGGACCTTCCGAAGGTGACCTATCTTCTCCTTCATCCGGAGCAGTACGCGGGAAAGAGAATCCTGGTCGTCGGGGGTGGCGATTCGGCCCTGGAGATCGCCCAGATGCTGGCCGCGGAAGAGGGGACCGAGGTCAGTATCTCCTACAGGAATCCCGCCTTCGGGCGGGCCAAGCAGCGGAACAAGGACAACATCGAGAGGCTCATCAGGGACGGCCGGGTGAAGGCCCTCATGAGCTCGGCGGTCGTGTCCATCGATCCGGACAAGGTCACTCTCGACGTCGGCGGCTCCCGGACCGAGATCGGCAACGACTACGTCGTCGTCAATGTCGGGGGCGTCCTGCCGACGGAGTTCCTCAAGAGCGTCGGCGTGGGCATCAGGCGACATGTCGGGCAGGCGATCGAGAAACCGGGGAAGAAGCCTGTTTCGACCTCGCGCGTCCTCGCCGAGGAACGGTCCGACGAACGCCAGCGGATTCGAATCGGCACGACCTTGGCCCTTCTCGGCGTTCTCATCCTCGGGTCCTTGTGGTTCGTGGGACGGGACTACTACCCGCTGTCGATCGAGGGACGAGTGCGTTCACCGCAGCACAGGGCCCTTCGCTCGGCCGGCATCTGGGGACACGGCATCGGGGTCGCGGCGACGGTGGTGATGCTCTCGAACTTCCTCCTGCCGCTGCGAAAACACTGGCGCCGGATGAAGGGCCGGAAATCGATCCGCCACTGGCTCACCTTTCACGTCTTCGTCGGGGTGATGAGCCCGCTCGTCATCCTGTTTCACTCGGCCTTTGGCACGAACAACGTCGTCGCAGCGCTCTGTTACAGCTCGCTGGTCTGCGTCGTCGGGACGGGACTGGTGGGACGATTCATCTACGGGCTCGTTCCGGTGACGGGAGACCGGTATCTGGAGATCACGGAACTCAGGAGCCGGATGGAACAGCTCAGGGGGAACCTGAAGCCCTTGCTGGAGAAGGTTCGGAGGCCCCGGGACGTCCATTGGCTTCTGGACGTCGCGATGTCCGCCCCTCTGGAAGGGATGAGTTTCTTCCGGGCCCTGGCCTCCTTTCCCGTCGATCAGGTCCGGGTCCGGGCGGCCCTCATCGCCTGCCGCTCTCTCTTCGCCACGCGCCCGGAGTATCTGGAGTTCCGCGGCATGGTCACGCGCCTCCTGCGCCTGAAGCACCAGGCCTCCGTCTTCCGGACCGCGAAGATGCTGATGAACCACTGGCGTCCGTTTCACGTCGTGCTGGCGGTCTTTCTCGTCCTGGTGATCGTCCTTCACATCGCGACGACGACGTATCTCGGGTACCGGTGGATCTTCTAGTCTACTGACTCGGGGCCGGGCTCTCGCAGCAGCTCGTCCCGGCGAAATCGGGCCGCGCGGAATCTGTCCAGAGTCAGGGCGAACAGGCGGGGTCCGGCAGGATCACGGCCTCGGGAAGCCGCAGGACCTCTTCTCGATACGTCTCGTTGAAGGCGTGGGCGATGTCACGGGTCATCTCGAGGTGCTGCCCCGGTCGGCGGGGTCTGCCGTGCGGCGGGGACGGCGAAGGAGGCCGATGACGCGCGTCATACCGGGGGCTCCGACGCCGTGCGACGATGACACACAGTCTCATCCGGCTTCCGCCGACCCGGGGCGGGAGCGGGCGGACGAAGGAGAAGCCACCGTGATGGGCCGCTGGGAAAAGGAGGAAGTCGTCCGGGGCTTTTCGACGGCCGCTGCCAACGAGGTTCTCCTGGCTTATGTCCGGGCCGAACTCGCCCGTCGGCCGCGACTGCGCATCCTCGACCTGGGCTGTGGGGCGGCCCGCAACGCGGCGCCGATGGCGGCAGAAGGGGCCACGGTGATCGGGACGGACGTGGCCTGGCCCATGCTGGAGGCGGCACGCCGCCGGGTGAGGAGAGAGGGCCTGGGACGCCGCGTCGCCCTCGTCGGGGCCCCGATGGACGACTTGCCCCTCTGCGACGCGAGCGTCGACCTCGTGGTCGCTCACGGAATCTGGAATCTCGCGCGTTCCGGGGCCGAGTTCCGCCGCGCGATCGCCGAGGCCGCACGCGTCGCCCGGCCGGGCGCAGGCCTCTTCCTCTTCACCTTTTCCCGCGCCACACTCGCGCCAGAGGACCAGCCAGTCCCGGGCGAGCCGTTCGTGTTCACCCAGTTCGCCGGCGAGCCGCAATGCTTCCTGACGGAGACGCAGTTGACGGAGGAGCTCCGTCGCGGCGGGTTCGAGAAGGACCCGCCCGGGACCCTCACCGAGTACAACCGGCCCGTCGCCGGCCGTGCGATCACGGGGAGCGGCCCCGCGATCTACGAAGGGACCTTTCGCGCCGCTTCTGCCTCATGAGAGAGTCGTCCCACATGCCGGCCGACCCGCCGGAGAAGCCTCTTTCGTGCTGGTGGCGCCATGCGGTCCTTCTGGTGATGGCGTTCGGCTTCGGGCTTCTCACGCTGGTGACCGTCGTCACCTACACGAACGCCCCGCCCATCCCCGAACGGGTGACCGACGCCGCCGGGGAGACCCTCTTCACGGGAGAGAACATCGAGCGCGGGCAGGAGGTCTTCCTCAAGCACGGCCTGATGGAGCACGGCACGCTCTGGGGACACGGGGCGTACCTCGGCCCGGATTACACGGCCGAGTACCTCCACCGGCTGGCGGAGATCGCCCGGGAAGTCCTCGCGCGAGAGAGGTGGGGCCGCCCCTACGCGGAGCTCGATTCCGCGGCGGCCTCCGGCGTCGACGCAGTCGTGCGCCGCATGCTGAAGGAGAACCGCTACGACGCCGGCACGAGGACGCTCCGGTTCTCGGCGGCCGAGGCGGCCTCCTGGCAGACGCAGAAGGCCGAGTGGGCCGGCTACTTCTCGGGAAGTACGCCGGCGCCGGGCCTGCCTGCGAACTACCTCCGCGATCGGGGAGAGCTGGAGGACCTGACCTCGTACTTCGCATGGGCGACCTGGGCGACCGTGGCGAACCGCCCCGGCAAGGACTACTCCTACACGAACAACTGGCCGTACGAGCCGGCCGTCGGCAATCGGCCGAGCGCGTCGACCTATCTCTGGAGCGCGCTCAGCCTCGTGACTCTGCTGGGGGGGCTCGGGACCGTCCTCTTCGCGTTCGGGCGGTTCGACTACCTCGGCTGGCATGGCCCGTCGGCGAGCGGTCACCTGCATGACAGCGCGCTCGCCCGCTGGACCCCGACGCCGAGCCAGAAGGCGGCCGGTCTCTACTTCGGCGTGGTCGCCCTGCTGTTCCTGCTCCAGGCGTTCGCCGGAGGCGCTCTGGCGCACTATCGCGTCGAATCCGGAGCCTTCTACGGGATCGACCTCGCGCGGATCTTCCCCTACAACCTCCTCCGGACCTTCCACCTTCAGCTCGCCATCTTCTGGATCGCCACCGCGTGGGTGGCCGGCGGGCTGTTCCTGGCGCCGATCGTCGGCGGCGCCGAACCCCGTGGGCAGCGGTCGGGCGCCCTCGCACTCCTCGCGGTGCTCGGCGTCGTCGTCTTCGGGAGCCTCGGCGGCGAGTGGCTGGGTCTCGGCGATCGCCTCGGCAGGCTCTGGTTCTGGCTGGGCCACCAGGGCTCGGAGTACCTCGACCTCGGCCGCTTCTGGCAGCTCCTGCTGGCTGCGGGGCTCGCGGGATGGCTCGTCCTCATGTACCGGGCTCTTCGGCCGGCGATCCGCGATCCGAAGCGCTCCGAGCTGGCCTCGCTTTTCCTATACGCCGCGGCGGCGATCCCGCTCTTCTACCTGCCCGCCCTCTTCTACGGCCCCCGGACCAACTTCGCCGTGATCGACAACTGGCGCTTCTGGATCATCCACCTCTGGGTGGAGGGATTCTTCGAGCTGTTCGCCACCGTGCTCGTCGCCGTCATGTTCGTGATCCTGGGCCTCGTGACCACCCGCACCGCCACGCGCGTGATCTACCTGGACGCGATTCTCTATCTGGCCGGAGGCATCGTGGGGACCGGGCACCACTGGTACTTCACGGGCCAGGGAACGCTCAACATGGGACTGGCCGCGTGCTTCTCGGCGCTCGAGGTGGTCCCGCTCACGCTCCTCACCCTCGACGCCTGGGACTTCATCCGCCTTCGCGAGCGGCGGTGCGAGGAGTGCGGGACGGCGTTCGCCGACCGTCACCGCTGGGCGATCCGGTTCCTGATGGCCGTCGGCTTCTGGAACTTCGTCGGTGCGGGCGTCTTCGGCTTCCTGATCAACCTGCCGATCGTCTCCTACTTCGAGGTCGGCACCTCGCTGACGAACAACCACGCCCACGGATCGCTCTTCGGCGTCTTCGGGATGCTGGCGCTGGCCGTGCTCGTCTTCTGCCTGCGCCTCCTATCGGAGGATGCGGCCTGGGACCGCGCCGAGCGCTGGATCAAGACGGGCTTCTGGGGGCTGAACGCGGGGCTCGCCCTCATGATGGCAATCGATCTCTTCCCGGCGGGCGTCCTGCAGCTCTGGGACGTCCTGCAGAACGGCTACTGGCATGCCCGGCGGCTCACCTACCTGATGAGCGGGACGTTCCACGCGCTGGAGTGGGCGCGCGTCGGGGCCGACGGAGTGTTCCTCGTGGTCGGCGTCGTCCCGCTGGTCCTCGCGGTCGTCGTTCTGCTCCTCGGCAATCGCAAGCGCGACCAAGCCGCCTCGTGACGTCCGGGAGACCGTTGAGTTTCGTTCGCGGGCCGGGAAGCGAAGTTTGTTCTCGTGCGCCGGCTCGGCGTCGGCCGGGCGATTCCCGGACTCGCCGGGGGAAGCCGGGGACTCTCAGTAGCCGCTGAAATCCTCCGAGCGAACGTCGTCGCCGCTGACGCCGCACTCTTCGAGGGCGTCGAGGAGGCCGTTGACCATGGCCGGTGGTCCGGCGACGTAGCAGATGGGCGAAGCCACACCCTTGAGGCAGCGAGTGAGCTTCTCGCGATCGATCAGGCCTCTCTCTCCCCGCCAGGCGAGACGGGATTTCGACATCCCGGTCATCGTGGCGATGAGCGTGTAGTTCGGGTTCTTCCGCTGAAGCTCGTCGAGCTCCGTCAGGAAGGGAGCGTCTTCCGGCCGACGGTTCGAATAGAGGAGGACGATGCGATGAGTCAGTTTCTCCGTTGCGGCTCTGACGAGAATGCTCCGAAACGGCGTGATGCCGATGCCGCCCGCCAGAAGGACGGCCGGCCGGCTCGTGTCGTCGTGAAGCGTCAGATTTCCGAAAGGACCTTCGATCATCACGGCCGCGCCGATGGGCATCGCTCCGAGGACGCGCTTGAACGCCGTGTCGCGCATCCGGGTCGCGATCATCAGCGTCTCTTCCTCGGGCGCGCTCGCGATCGAGAAGGCCCGTCTGTTCCCCTGGGAGTCCGTCTCGGGAGGATCGATGAGGGTCAGGTCGACGTACTGGCCGGCCTTGAACGTCCAGCCGGGCGGCTTCTCGAAGTGGAACGCCAGCGTCCGTTCAGCCACTTCGATGCGGCTTCTCAGCCCGATCGTCGCCGTCGCTCTCGTTCCCATGAAACCCCCTCCGGTGCCCGGGCTGGTCCCGCCCCGCAGCAAACCACGAGGACCTGGCGGAGGTCAAAGTGTCGGCGGGATCTGGCCAGGGCCCGGACGGCAGGGGTGACTCGTCCCTTCAGGCTTTCGCGTTGGCGACGACCTGCCCCTCGATGCGGGAGGCTGCCGGGACCACGGGCCGCTTCGCCATCAGCTCGCAGACGAGGGCGACCACCGCGAGGCCTGCGGCGACGTAGAAGGCCGCCTCGTAGTTCTTGTACTTGTCGTAGAGGGCGCCGCCGATCCTCGGGCCGATGAAACCCGCCACGCCCCAGGCGGTGAAGAGGAGGCCGTAGTTGATCCCGGCGTTCTTCGTCCCCCAGAAGTCCGAGGTCGTCGAGGCATTCACGGAGAGCTGCGTGCCGTAGCACCAGTAGACGACGAAGACCATGACGTAGAGGAGCGCGACGTTTCCGCCGGTCCAGTAGAGCACCGGCATCGCGAGCGCCGAGATGCCGATCATCAGGCGCAGGACGTTCAGGCGCCCGAGGGCGTCCGACATCCAGCCCGAGAAGATCCGGCCCGAGGCGTTGCCCGCCGCGCCGATGACGAGCGTGATCGCCGCGAGCGCCTCGCTGGGGATCTTCATGCTCTTGGCGAAGGGAACGAGCTGGCTGATGACCATCAGGCCGGCCGAGGTGCCGAGCGCATAGGCGATCCACATGAGAGTACGCCGCCGGCGTGCGCCACATCTCGCCGGGGGAGAACTCGTGCGTCGTGGCCGCGGTCTTCGACGCCGTCGCCGGCGTCCAACCTTCCGGCCGATAGCCGGGCGCCGGGTTCTTCAGAAGAAAGGATCCGGCGAGCGTCATGACGAAGAAGACGGCTCCCAGGATGACGAACGTGCTGCGCCACCCGTACCTGGGGATGAGCCACAGATTGGCCATCGGCCCGAAGATGGCCGAACCGCCGCCGTAGCCGGCCACGGCCAGTCCCACCGCAAGGCCGCGTTTGTCGGGAAACCACTTCGCCATCACGGGAATCGGCGTCGCATAGCCGAAGCCGTTGCCGATGCCGACGAGGACGCCGAAGCAGACGATCAGGTACGTGAGGCTGGTCGTCCAGGCGCACAGCACGAAGCCCACGGTCAGGAGAACGCAGCCCGTGAGCGAGATGCTGAAGGGGCCCAGCTTGTCCTGCAGACGGCCCGCGAGGATGAAGGCGATGGCGAAGACGACGACGGCCCATGTGAACACCAGCGACGTGTCCGCCCGCTTCCAGCCGAACTCCTTCTCCAGGGGGGCCACGAAGACGCTCCAGGCGTAGAGGGAGCCCAGGGCCAGGTTCATCAACAGGCCCCCGACGATGCGCCACGATCGACTGATCGATTTCTCGTCCATGACCTTTCCTCCTCTATGCCGCTCGCGACCTTCCCGTGAAACGTTTCACCGACCGTCTGCGTGCCGCGACGCGCCCGACCTGCCTTCTATTAAATAGACCGATGCTCTCTGTATATCCGTGAAACCTTTCACAGTTCCGGCGAATCGCCGCCGGGAAGTCGGGTGCTAGCATCCCGAAAAATGCTGACGCTCAGAAGAATGGAGGTCCGCGACAAGTTCTCCGGTGAGGTCATTGGCGAGGTGGCGCAGGACACCCGCCGGGACCTGCGCGCCAAGATTCACAAGGCTTTTCTGGCCAGGGAGGCCGTTCGCAACACGAGCTTCGAGGAGCGGGCGGAACTGGGGCGCCGCGTGGCCGCGAGGCTGGAGGAGAGGCGGGCCGAATTCGAGGAGCTGATGGTCCGCGAGGCGGGCCAGCCGCGGAGGTTCGCGCGGTGGGAGCTGGAACGGGCGATCGCCACCGCCCGGAACCTCGAGCGCCGGCTGGACCTTCTCAAGCCCCGGGAGCTTCCTGCGATCTCCGGCCGGAATGTCCTCTACCGGGAGCCGTACGGAGTCGTCGGCGTCCTCCCGCCCCGGAACACGCCGCTCGTCGTGCCGCTCTACACGATGCTGGCGGCCCTCGGAGCCGGAAACTCCGTCGTCGAGAAGCCCTCCAGCCTCGTTCCGCTCATCTGCCAGCGGATCGTCCAGATCGCGATCGAAGCCGGCTGCCCGGCCGATGCCGCGCAGGTCTCGACGTGCCCCGGTGAGGAGGCCGCGTGGGAGTTCGTCGAGAACCCGGAGGTGGACGTCCTCGTCCACTACGCCTCCAGCCCGGTGGGGAAGGACAACTTCATCAAGATGGGCAACTACCTCGAGAGAACCAAGAAGACTCTCGGGGAATGCATGCTTCACGTCGGGGGCCGGATGAAGAAGTACGTCCCGGAGCTGGCCGGGAACGACCCCTTCATCGTCCTCGCGAGCGCCGATCTTCCACAGGCTTCTGCCGCCGGCCTCCTCGGCGGATTCGCGCACGGCGGGCAGCTCTGCATCGCCGCCAAGCGGTTTCTCGTCCAGCGGCCGGTCGCCCCGGCCTTTCGGGAACACCTCGTCGAGGGGATCGGCCGGCTCAAGGTGGGGGACCCGCGTCAGGAGGAGACGGACATCGGTCCGATCGGAAAGCACGAGAGCCTCGACATCGCGACGTACCAGGTCCAGGAAGCGCTGGAGCGGGGAGGCCGTCTCCTGATCGGAGGCCGCGCCGACGGGCCGTTCTTCTACCCGACGCTGATCGAGTTCGAGAAGGAACAGCTTCTCGGGACGCCCGAGGATCAGAAGCCGTTCCTCTGGATCGAAGAAGCCTTCGCGCCCGTCCGCTCTTTCGTGGTCTTCGACACGGTCGAGGAGGCGGTGGCTCTCGCAAACGACAGCCCGTACGGCCTCGGAGCCAGCGTCTTCGGGGAGTCGGAGGAGGCGGCGGCCCTTGGCCGGCGCCTCGCGGCCGGCCGGATCATGATCAACGAGGGGCCTCTCTACAGCGACTACACGCTGCCGATCGGCGGCATCCGCGACAGCGGCCTCTACGGCTCGACCGACAAGATCGAGGAGATGGCCTACACCAAGCGGCTCCATCTGGCGACGCTGTAGTCACGTTCCCTTCATGTACCAAGGATGAACAAGCAAGTTTCCTGCTAGTTGCGGTCCTAAACCGATAGAATTCCCCCAGTAACACGAACGTAACGGGCGGCAGGCCAGAGCGCGGTCGCGCCAGCGGGCGCGACTACGATCCTTCCTCCGTCCCCGGGGGGTCTCGAAATGAGCCTGTCCTCGGGAACGAGACTTGGCCCGTACGAGATCGTTGCGCCTCTTGGCGCGGGGGGGATGGGCGAGGTCTACCGGGCGCGGGACATCCGCTTGGGGCGCGAGGTGGCCGTCAAGGTATTGCCCGACGAAGTTGCTCAGGACGTTCATTCTCTCTCCCGCTTCGAGCACGAGGCCAGAGCCGTCGCCGCCCTTTCACATCCCAACATCCTCGCTCTTTTCGACGTCGGCGAAGCCAACGGCATTCACTACGCCGTCACCGAGCTCCTCCAGGGCCAGACCCTTCGCCTCGCGCTGGCCGACGGGCCGTTTCCCGTCCGGCGCGCCTTGGACGTCGCCGTCGCAGATCGCCCAGGCGCTCGCCGCCGCTCACGAGAACGGCATCGTCCACCGCGACCTGAAACCCGAGAACGTCTTCCTCGCCCCCGACGGCCGCGTCAAGCTGCTCGACTTCGGGCTCGCACGGCGTGACGCCTCCCGCCTCGACCCGAATGACACCCGCTCCCCGACCGTGACGGATCTCTCCCACCCGGGCAGCGTGACCGGCACCGTCGCCTACATGTCGCCCGAGCAGGCGAAGGGAAATCCCGTCGACTACCGGTCGGACCAGTTCTCCTTCGGTATCGTCCTCTTCGAGCTGCTCTCGGGAACGCGGCCGTTCAGGGGAAACACGGCCGCCGAGACGATCGCAGCCATCATCCGGGACGAGCCCGAGCCGCTCGGAAAGAACGAGCCGGATGTCCCCGCCCCGGTCCGCTGGCTCGTCGAGCGGTGCCTCGCCAAGGAGGCTGGCGAGCGCTACGACTCGACGAGGGACCTCGGGCGGGAACTCTCGACCTACCGCCTGCACATCTCGGAGGCGACGTCCGGAGCTGGCGAGCCCGTAACTCCGACACCGGTGACCCGCCGGAAGGGTCGGGTCGTCATCCCGGGCGCCCTGGCCGCGGCGCTCGTCGGCATCCTTCTCGCGGGGGGCTTTGCGGTGGGACGGATTTCGTCGAAGAAGCCCGAGCCCTCCTTCAAGCGGATCACCTTTCGACGCGGGCACATCACGACCGCGTCGTTCACGCCAGACTTCCAGTCGGTCGTCTACACGGCCTCGTGGGAGGGAAGGCCGCGCGAGTTGTACGTCCAGCGGCTCGCTTCCGCCGATGCACGTTCCCTTGGCGGGATCAGTGAAGGCACTCAGATCGTAGGTGTGTCCGGGGGTGACGTAGCCATCATCAAGCGGGAGAACGGCACCATCGCGAGACTCCCGCTTGAGGGCGGAACTCCGCGCGAACTCCTGAAAGATATTAGGGATGCAGCGTGGGACCGGAACGGAACCCGCTTCGCGATCATCCGGACGGTCAAGGGCCGAGAACGGCTCGAATACCCCGTCGGAAAGGTCATTCGTGAAGCGGAGGGGCTCGAGGCGTTTGGCCAAACGTTCGTCTCGCCGGACGGAGAGCGGCTCGCCTTTACGTTCTCGCCGAACGCCACAAAAGAGGCCAAGGACATCTGTGTGGCTGACCAGTCAGGTGAGTGGCGGACGCTGTCGAAGGGTTGGAACGTAAACAGTAGTCTCCCCTGGTCGCCTGACGGGAACGAGATCTGGTTTACCGCGAGAAGACGGGGGTCAGGCACGGAGCTTCACGCCGTGACGCTATCGGGTGTGGAGCGTCTCGTCGCGCGACTTCCGGGGGATTTGTCTCTCGAAGATATCGCGCCCGACGGCCGCCTGCTTCTTACGGGCCAGAACCGGCGGAAAGAGATGAGAGGGCGAATGGCCGGCGACGCGGCCGAGCGCGATCTGTCCTGGCTGGACGGGACGGATCGCCCGGTCCTCGCCTCGGACGGTACTCAGCTGCTCTTTCTGGAGCGGGACGAGGGCGGAGGAGTCGAAAGCTCGACCTATCACTGGCGGATGGACGGTTCGACGCCCAAGCGCCTCGGGGACGGCACTCCATACAGCGTCTCGCCGGACTGGACGACGGCTCTCGTTGCCGTCGGATTCGGCGAGAAGATCGAGCTGAAGCTCGTGCCGATCGGCGCGGGCGAGACCACGACACTCCCAGAGCCTCCACCCGGGATTACGGGTGGGCGATATGGCATCCGGACGGGAAGCGACTTGTCTTCTGGGGCTCGGACGCCGAAGGGCAGGCACGCCTCTTCGTCCAGGATGTCGCCGACGGACTGCCGCGATCCCTCACACAAGTCGACAATGTCGGGCCATTTTCGCCGGACGGGCGCTTCATTGCCGTCAGCCCCACGAAGAACGCACCCTATGCGCTCGTACCGATCGACGGCGGCGAGACGCGTCCGATCCGTTCTTGGGAACTGACGAATACCCAATCGTCTTCGGTGAAGACGGCAGCTCGCTGTACGTACATCTCGCTTTCACACTTGGATGGAGGCTCCCGGTGCGCGTCCTGCGGCTCGACCTCAGGACCGGCAGGAGGGACCCCTGGCTGGAACTGGCGCCTCCCGACCGGGCCGGTGTTCCCTTTATGGACTCTCCCGAGGTCACGCCCAACGGACGGTTCTACGCATATACATACCCCCGAATCCTGAGTGACCTCTTCGTCGTCGAAGGGCTGAAGTGACGCTCCCCGCTCGAGTCAGGCCGGGGCCTTACGAAATCACCACACCCGCGGGGCGCCGGCGGCATGGGGAGGCAGGGAGCATGACGAGGACCGCGTTTTGTTCCATCGCGGGCTTCTCCGCTCTCCTCGTGATCGTGGCGCTCGCGGCCCCAGCCGCCGCGCAGGAGCAGCGAAGCTCCATCGTCGGCTCCGTCAGGGGGACCGACGGCCGATCGTTGGCGGGCGTTCGCGTCGACGCCCGGTGCGCGAACCTCCCGGGCGGCGCCTCCAGCGTCTCGAACGCCGAAGGGCGTTACCGCTTCCCGGCCCTCCCGCCGGGAGAATACGAGGTCGCGGCGACCCTGGAGGGCTTCCAGCAGCTGATGTTCTCTTCCGTGAGGCTGGTCCTCGGCCAGACGCTCGAGGTCGACTTCGTCCTCAAGCTGGGAAAGACCGAGGAAATCATCGTCACCACCGAAGCGCCCCTCATCGACACGAAGGCCTCCTCGGTCTCGACGAGCATTCAGAGCGCCCAGGTCAACAAGCTCCCGAGGGGCCGCGATTTCACGTCGGTCGTCATGCAGGCGACCGGGACGTTCGTGGACCCAAAGGCCGGCGGCATCACGATCGACGGCGCGTCGGGCCTGGAGAATGTCTTCTTCATCGACGGCCAGAACACGACGAACCTGATGAGCGGCGCGTCAGGGAAGAACCTGATCATCGACTTCATCCAGGAGACGCAGGTCAAGTCGACCGGCTACCCGGCGGAGTACGGCGGGGCCATGGGGGGCGTCGTCAACGTCATCACGAAGTCGGGCTCGAACGAGTGGAAGGGGGAGGTCGGCGTCTACTACAGCGCCAGCGGCTTCGACGGCGCGCCCAACAAGACACTTCGCCTCAACCCCACGGACATCACGAAAGCGGAGTACGTCACCTACTCGAAGGACGATGACACCCGGTTCGACCCGGGCTTCCAGATCGGCGGCCCGATCGTCAAGGAGAAGCTTTTCTTCTTCGCCGGCTACCAGCCCTACTTCTACGACGTGAACCGGACTGTCACGAACAGGACGAGCGGCCTGACGGGGACCTACTACCAGAAGGAGACGATGCAGTACGCGGCGGCGAACCTCAGCTGGCAGATCTCGCCCTCGGTCAACGCCCGCGCCGCCGGGACCTTCAACCCGCTGCATCAAGAGAACGTCCTGCCGGCGGAAGACGGCTCCGACAGTCCGGACGCCCTTTTCAACATCGACCAGGACCGGCCGAATACGAACGTTTCCCTCACCCTCGACTGGATCGCCAACCGGAACCTCTACTTTGGAGCGCGGGGCGGCTGGTTCCGGTCCAACACTCACGACACGGGCATCTCCACCGGTCCGGGCGTCTACTTCGGGCGGTCGAACGTCGGCATGGCCGGTGTCCCGGCCGAGCTGCAGCAGCCCGGTGGCTACCACAACATCTACACCAACTGGGGAATCGTGCGTGACGTCCAGAGTCGGGCATCGGCCGCCATGGACGGGACCGTCTTCTTCTCCGGCTGGGGCCAGCACAGCCTGAAGGCGGGTCTTCAGTACGACCGCCTCGGGAACGACGTCTTCACCGGCAACCTTGACAACTGGTACTTCCTCTACTGGGGCCGTTCCTACCAGGGACAGAGGGGGACGTACGGCTACTACGATGCGGCCCAGTACGTCGAAACAGGCGACGTCAGCAGCTACCTCTGGGCTCTTTTCGCCCAGGACACTTGGACCATCAGCAACCGCGTCACGCTGAACCTCGGCATCCGCTTCGAGTCGGAGAGAGTCCCGCCTTACAACGGCGGGCCGACGATCAGCTTCAACTTCGGCCAGAAGGTCGCCCCGCGGGCGGGGATCGTGTGGGACCTCTTCGGAAACGGCAGGTCGAAGCTGTACGCGAGCTGGGGGTGGTTCTACGACAACATGAAGCTGAGTCTGCCGCGCCTCGCCTTCGGCGGCTCCCGGGGAATTGACTGGTTCTATACGCTCGACAGCCCAGACTGGACGGTCTTCACCCGGCCGATCCCGGGCTGCGACAAGCTGTACGTCTTCTCGACCAAGTCCTGTCCCGGCACCTTGATCAATACTTTCTATATTCCCGATTCCAATGATCCGGCGAACAACCTGATCGACCCGCAGCTCCGGCCGACCAAGTCGCAGGAGTTCAGCGTCGGGTACGAGCAGGAGCTGGCCCCGTTCCTCGCGGCCGGCCTCCGGTACGTCCACAAGAACATCATTCGGGCGATCGAGGACGTCGGCATCTACAACGAGTCACAGGCGAACTACTTCATCGCGAACCCGGGCTACGGTTACGCTGAGTACACCCTCGGCACGGAGTTTCCGGCCCAGCCCCCGGCCACACGCGACTACGACGCCGTCGAGATCCGCCTCGAAAAGCGGTACGCGGACAACTGGTACCTCCGCTTCAGCTACACGTGGAGCCGCCTCTGGGGGAACTACCCCGGCCTCGCCTCCTCGGATGTGGCGTTCTTCGGGAGCCCCCAGATGAGTCCGAACCTGAACCGCACGTTCGACGGCCTCGTCATGAGCTTCGACGCCGGCGCGCAGCCGGTCTACGGCGTACTGAACACAGACCGGACGCATCAGTTCAAGCTGAACGCCATCTACGACTTCCCGTGGAACATGACGGCCGGCGCGAACTTCTACATGAACAGCGGCCAGCCGATCTCGACGACCTACTGGGCCCAGTTCGGGGTGTTCCCGGTCTTCCCCGACGGGCGGGCCGACCAGGGCCGGACGGCGTGGACAAACCAGTTCGACCTCTTCCTCGCGCAGAGATTCAAGTTCGGGAGGAGCGTCACGCTCGAGCTGAACGCCACGATCCTGAACCTCTTCGACTCGCGCTGGACGACGAATGTCTTCCCCATCGCGAACCTGGGTGATACGCCCGTCGACATCTCCGACGCGGATTACTTCGCCGGCAGGCTAAAACGAAGCTTCAACGAGCAGGTGGCAAACGGACAGGTCCAGCTCAACCCGCGGTACCTGCAGCCGAACGTCTTCCAGGCCCCGCGGACGATCCGTCTCGGCCTCAAGCTGATGTTCTGAATGAGTGTTTCCGCGGGAACTTGCCTCGGTCGCTCCCCGGGGGACATGCCTTCGGGCGTCCCCCGGACCCCCTGGAGGGCCGTATCATGACCCTCGCGATTGGCACGAAGCTCGGCCCCTACGAGATCGTCGCTCCTCTCGGTGCCGGCGGCATGGGTGAGGTTTATCGAGCGAGTGACACGCGGCTCGGGCGAGAAGTTGCGATCAAGGTCCTTCCGAACGAGGTCGCCGGCGATGCCAAGGCCCTGTCCCGTTTCCAGAGCGAAGCCCGTGCGGTAGCAGCGCTCTCACACCCGAACATCCTCGCCCTCTTCGACGTCGGCGAGGCGGAGGGCGTCCACTACGCCGTCACCGAGCTGCTTCAAGGACAAACCCTTCGCCTCGCTCTCGCGGACGGGCCACTCGCCGTCCGCCCCGCCCTCAAGATCGCCGCGAAGATCGCCAATGCGCTCGCCGCCGCTCACGAGAACGGCATCGTCCACCGCGACCTAAAACCCGAGAACGTCTTCCTGGCCCCGGACGGTCGCGTCAAGGTCCTCGACTTCGGCCTCGCCCGGCAGGCCCGGCCTCCCGGTGCCGTCGACGACACCCGCTCTCCGACCGTTACGAACCTATCCGGTCCCGGCACCGTCACCGGCACCGTCGCCTACATGTCGCCCGAGCAGGCGCGCGGCGAGGTGGTCGACTTCCGGAGTGACCAGTTCTCGCTCGGGATCAGCCTGTACGAGATGCTCGCCGGTTCGAGGCCCTTCAAGGCCGCCTCGGTGCCGGAAATCCTGACGGCCATCATCCGCGACGAGCCCAGGCCGCTGGAGAAGGTGGCCCCCCAGGTGCCTCCCCCCGTCCGATGGATCGTCGAGCGACTGCTGACGAAGGAGCCGCAGGGGCGATACGACTCGACGGGCGACCTGGCGAGAGATCTCGCCACCTGCCGGGCTCACCTCTCGGAGGCGACGTCCGGAGCCGTCGAGCCCGTATCTCCAATTCCATCGGTCCGTCGGCGCCGGGCCGTTCTCCTCGGCGCCAGTGCCGCCACCGTCGTTGGGGCACTAGCGGCAGCGTTTTATGCGGGTAAGTTGCTGTCTCCTCCGCGCCTCTTCCACGTCGAGCGCCTCACGCCGTCGCCGCGCATCATCTCGAGCGCGCGCTTCCTCCCGGACGGCAGATCCATCGTCTACACGGGGGCCACGGGCGGCCCGGAGGCCGCGGAGCTGGGAGAGCTATTCCGGCTCCGACCCGGAGAGCCCCCCATTCCCCTAGGGGTCCGGGGCTGCAGGGTTCTGGCCGTCTCGGCGTCGGGCGAGCTCGCTCTTGTCTGGAACAGGGAGAGCACCGTCGACGGCCGGGTGAAAGCGACGCCCGTCCTGGCCGGGATTCCGGCCGCCGGGGGAGCCGCGCCCCGCCTCGTGGAGGAGGACGGCGTCGACATCGACGACGCCCAATGGACCCGGGACGGGCAGGAACTCATCGTGAATCACCATAATTACGGAGACAAGAAGGCCCAGGTCATCGTCTTCCGGGGGCGCCCGCTGTATGAGCTGCCACACGGGTTCATGAACACCAATTTCATCCTCAATGACCATGGAGACGCTATTGGCTTCGTCGAGACGCGGGCAACGGGGAACGCCTTCGTCACCGTGGGTCTCGACGGGCGGGTGATCGCGCGCGCTCCCATGGGGGACCTGTTTGGGTGGTCGATCTATCCTCTCAGGAAGAACCTCGTTCTCTTTCGAGCTCAGGACGAACACGAGAATCCCGTCCAGCTCGTCCAGCTGTCGCCTTCCGGAGCCTTCCAGCGAGTCCTTCAAAATCTGCCGACCGATGCTGAACTGTGGGATGTCAGCCCCGCAGGCGACATTCTGATCACCGAGGGCCCCAAGTCCGCGTCGGTCCGGGAGATCCGATGGCTCGAGCCCGGCGCCGACCGGGAGCGCCTGCTGGACCTTAATTTCCTTTGGGGAGCCTCCCTGAACTCTTCCGGAACCCAGCTGAGCTTCATCGTCAGAAAGGGAGCAAGGACGAGCGTAATCCTGCTCCAGGCGGGGCAGACCACCCCCATCAGCCTGGGCGAGGGCCGCGGATTCGATCAGGCGCCAGATGGGAAGACCCTCCTGAAAGTGATTCCGGATTCGGACGGGTACTACCGTCTTCATCTCCTTCCCACAGGGGCGGGCGCTTCGCGGAACCTGCCGGGAAAGTGGGTCAACTGGGGGACTTCGTTCCTACTCAACGGAGGGACTGTCTTCGTCTACGGCCGCATGAGTGACGACAGCGCGGACCATCCCTACCTCCTCGATGCACAGGCGAGCGCGCCAAAGCGACTGGACTGGCACGCGGACAGAGTGGAGGGCCCCGCTTCGCCTGACGGCCGAACGGCTTTCGCCGCCGGGGCGAGTCAGGGTGATCCCGCCGTGTGGAGCCGGGTGGATCTGGCCGGCGGCGCTCTGACACCGCTGCCGCCCCGTTGTGCCGGCATGACCCCGCGGGGTTGGACCGCGAGCGGAGACGGTATCTGGCTGACGAAGCCTCTGGCGAAGGATCGTTCCTTTCCGACGGAGCTCTGGCGGTGCGACCTCAAGACAGGAAGGACGGAGAAGGTCCGGGAGATCACCGGACCGGACTATCCTCTGGCCAAGCTCTGGCGTTTCAGGATCACTCCGGACGGACGCTCCTACACTTACATCTTCGGTTACGACCTTCCCGTTCGCAGGGACCTCTTTCGCGTTTCGGGCGCCCTGTAAGGACGAGCCCCGACCTACGAAGGGAATCCCGTCAGAGCTTCAGTGACGATCCCCGCGGGTACCCGGCCGGGTTCCCGCGACTTCTCTCGCCCCCCGGCGCGGCAAGAGGCGCGCCGCATCGAGCCCTACTCCAGGAACTCCGCCACGTCGGGGACATCGAAGCCGGCGTCCCGCAGAGTCCTTTTGACGCCGCCGGCGTCGATCGTCGAGAGCCGGAGGAAGGCGACGTAGCCGTCCTTCGCCGGTGAGAGGATCAGGCTCAGGATCTCGAGCCCCATCTCCCCGATCTTCCGGAGGAGCCGGATGAGAGGGTCGACGCCGAGGGGAACCAGGACCTCGATCCGCACGCCCGGCTCCTCGATTCGGAGGGTGTCGCGGAAGGCCGCCAGGACGTCGGCCTTCGTGATGATCCCGACCAGCTTCTTCCCCTCCACGACCGGCAGGGCGCCGAGTCTCCTCTTGTGAATGATGACGAGCGCGTCCTCGACTGTGTCCTCGGGGATCACCGTGATCACGTCGCGGGTCATGATCCCCTCCACGGTCTGGTTCTTCACGAGGAGCTCGCCCGTCTCAGACTGGGTCGTCTTCTCGAACGTGGCGTTCCGGATGTCGGTGCCCGACACGAAACCGATCAGGAGGCCGCTCTCGACGACGGGGAGCTGATGGATCCGGTTTTCCTTGAGGAGATGGCTGGCGAATTCCAGCGTGTCCCCCGGGGAGACCGTGACGACCTTCCGCGTCATGTGTTTTCCGACGAACATTCCTGACTCCTTCCCTGAAGCTCTTTCAAGTGGACCATGGCAGACGACGAGAGCGCGGCGAGGTCGTACCCGCCCTCGAGAACGGACACGATCCGGCCTCCGCAGTGGGCGTCCGCCAGTTCGCAGACCTTCCGGGTCATGTGCGCAAATGACTTCTCCGTGACCATGAGGTCGGCGATCGGGTCCCGGTCGTGAGCGTCGAATCCCGCCGAGACGAAGATCATCCCGGGCCGGAACCGGTCGATCGCCGGCACGACCTCCTTTTCGAAGACCTCCAGGAACTCCTCGTCCCCGGCGTTGGGCTTGAGGGGCAGGTTCAGCGTGAACCCGGCCCCCGCGCCCGTCCCCGCATCCATCCGGCGCCCCGTGCCCGGGAAGCAGAAGGTCGGGTGCTCGTGCAGGCTGCAGTAGAAGGTCCGGGGATCGTCCTCGAAGATCTCCTGGGTGCCGTTCCCGTGGTGGACGTCCCAGTCGAGGATGAAGATCTTCTCCACGCCGTAGACGGCCCTGGCATAGAAGGCGCCGACGGCCACGTTGTTGAGGAAGCAGAATCCCATCGCGGACGCGCGCCCCGCGTGATGCCCGGGAGGCCGCACCGCGCAGAAGACGTTGTCAACCCGGCCGTTCATGACGGCGTCGACGCCCGCCATCACGCCGCCCGCCGCGAGCAGCGCGACGTCCCAGCTCTCGGGGCTGATCGAGCAGTCCCGCGTGGAGAAGACCTTCTCGCCCCGGTTCGCGCTCTCCCGGAATCGCGCCAGGTACTCGGGGCGGTGAACCGTCTCGAGGAACGCGAGGTCGGGGACGTAGGGCGGGAGGCGGATGAGGTTCCCCCGGAAGTCGGGCCCGTCCGCGGCCTTGAGAAGGGCCCGGAGCCGCCGGGGGCTCTCAGGGTGGCCACGGCGCGTCCGGTGCGTCTGGTATTCCGGGGCGCTCACGAAGCCCGTCCGCTTCGGCGTGTTCGTGTAGATCGTCTTGTACCCTTCCCACGGCGCGGCGGAGAGGAGATACGCCTTGCCGAGCGGCAGGACGACCTCCTCCGTGTACCTTTCGCTCGGGGCCAGCGCGTGGTATCCGTCGGCGTCCCGGTGGGCGGGAACCCTCAGGTCTTTCCGGAACCCGGCGAAGTCGAAGGGGTGGTTGAGGCGCGCGATCTCGATGTCGCGGACCGGAAGGCCCCTCTCCTTCACGAGGTCGCGCAGGTCGGCCTTCCGCTTCCCGACCTCGGACCCGTCCGAAAACTCGAAACCTTCCTTGGCCCAGTAGTACTTCCCGATCGAGAGCGACGCGTTCAGGCGGAACTGATGGAAGCCGAGGTCGCGGAAAAGCTTCTCGTAGTGCCGGAAAAGCGTCGCCGCGTAACCCGACCTCTGGGCTTTCACGCGGACGTGCTCGATGTAGACGACCCGGAGCCGGTGTCCGCGAAGAAACGCGAGGACGCCGAGGGCGGGATCGGGGAGGGAGGCGAAGCCGAGGGTCAGCTCTCCGACGCCTTCCTCCCCCTCGAAGATCTGCGTGTCGTACAGGACGCGCTCGCTCCCGAAGAGGAGGAGGTTCTCCCGGTGCGAGAACTCGCCGGTCTGCGGGGAGAGGGCTTCAAAGAGGGCACGGGGCGCGATCCGGTTCTGGAAGAGGGCGGACCAGCGCCTGAGGAGCCTCGCGCGGGAGGGAACCTTGCTCAGGAGAAAGCGCGACGCGGTGCCGCTCTTCTTGATGACCGAGGGATCGAGCTCCGCGCCGAAGATCCTGCGCTCGCCGATCAGGGTGTCAAGGTCCCGGAGAATCTCCTGCTTCGAAAGCAAGCGAGCACCCGTCTTCTCGTCCTCTCCACTCTCGTTCTCGACCACGCGGAGCAAGTCTATCCACCTTTTCCGCCGTATTTGTGAAAGGTCGTACGGACGGCGATCTCGAAAGGACCCACATTGTCCTCGGATCGAAAGGGGGTGAGAAAGATGGAAGGCATCATCACAGACCTCGCGGTGGGTCCCGGAGTCGTCGTGGCCACGGTGGCGGTCCTCGCATTCGTCCTGGAAGGCATTCTTCTGGGCCGACTGGCCGATCTGGAAAAAGCCGGAAAGCGGTTCTTCTGGACGGAGTCGTCCCCTGCCGAGCCCGAGCTCGCGAACTTCCTTCCGAAGCAGGTAACCATGCCTCGCGCGGCCTGATGTGTTCCGCCAGGACCGAAGTGCCGAGGAGTCCTTCGAAGAGGGCCCTCGGCATTCGTGTTTGCTGACCCACTCTCACCGTCAGGGCGCTCGAGGACCCTCGAAGAAGGCCGTGGCGCGTGAAACCGATCTCCATGCGGGAACAGGGGATGTAAAACGTCCCATGGACGGCTCCAGTCGGCGGAGCCATATTTTCCGGGGAGAGAAGGGAGGTGAGAACGGTGGAAGGCATCATTCTCGACGACCTGGTCATCGGATCCGGCGCGCTCCTGAGCGGTATCGTGTTGCTCGTACTCGCTTTAGGTTCGATCCTGATGGGCTATCTTGCCGATCAGGAGAAAGCCGGGAAGCGGTTCTTCTGGACGGATTCGGCTCTCCCGGAGCCCGAGCTCGGGACCTTCCTTCCAAAGGACGTAGGGATCCGTCACGCGGGCTGAGATCGCGAATCGGGGATTGCCGCCTTACGCCGGGGGCCGGTGGGCGGCATTGCCGTGCCCCATCGGCCGTTGAATGGCGCGTGACGGGGTCCTACACTCGGCGGCCGTGATCCGTCCGACGGTCCTCGAGCTGTTCACGGGAATTCCGGACGCCGACAGGAGCCGGATCGCCCGCTTCTGCAGCGAGCGGCGCTACGCGGAGGGAGCGGCGATATTTTCCGAAGGGGACCCCGCGGACGCCATGTTCGTCGTGGAGACCGGGCTGGTGAGGCTCGTTTCTGTCTCGAGCACCGGGGCCGAGACCATCCTCCACATTCTCAAGCAGGGCGACATCTTCGGCGAACTCATCTTCGCCGAGGAGCGTCGGGCCTTCGACGCTGTCGCCGGTCCGGACGTGGTCGTCACCGTCATCCCGCGGAAAGGCTTCGAGGAGATTCTGGCGACCGTCCCGGCGGTCGCGCGAAATTTCATCAGTCTGCTGTCGCGGCGCCTCGTTCGGGTCGAGCGGGGATACGCCGGCTTCGGACACACCTGGTCGTATCACAGGCTGGGGAAGGTCCTTCTTCGGCTCGCCGCCGAGCACGGAGTCCCGACGCCTGCAGGGACCGTGATCCCCCTGCGGTTGACCCACGAGGATCTCGCAAAGCTGATCGGAACGACGCGGGAGACGGTCACGACGCAGATCAACAGGTTCAGGCGGATGGGCCTGCTGACGCGCGAGGGGCGTCGTTTCGTCCTGAACCCGGAACGGCTCGCGAAGCACCTCTCCTCCGAGGACGACAAGCCCGAGAAGCCGCCCCGCCGATAGGGCTCTCGCGCAAGCGACGCGGTAGACTAGGGAAAAGACCATTTTCGAGGAGCGACATGAGCGACTCCCTGCAGGCCCTCTTCCGCCCGAACGGTCTCGCCGTCATCGGCGCCTCCGCAAAGCCCGGAAAGCTCGGCTATCAGATCCTGAAGAACATTCTCGACGCAGGCTTCGCGGGGCCGGTCATTCCCGTGAACCCCAAGGGCGAGACGATCCTCGGCTTGCCGTCCGTCAGATCGGTGGGAGAGATCCCGGCGGGCACCGACCTCGCCGTCGTCATCGTTCCGGCGACCTCCGTCCCCGAGACCATCCTTCAGCTCGGCGACAGGAAGGTCCGGGCCGCCATCGTCATCACGGGAGGGTTCGCGGAATCGGGGTCCGAAGGGGCCCGCCTTCAGGAGGAGCTCAAACGGAACGCCTCGCGGTGCGGCATCCGCGTCGTGGGGCCGAACTGCCAGGGAGTGAACTACCCCCATCACGGTCTCTGCGCCTCCTGGCCGCTGATCACGCGAAAGGGGGCGATGGCCATCGCGTCGCAGAGCGGAACCGTCGGCGCGGCGCTGATCGACTGGGCCGCGGAGGAGCGGCTCGGCTTCTCGGCTTTCGTGAGCATGGGAAACCGGATCGACGTGGACGAGGCGGACCTGATCACGTTCTTCGCCTCCGACCCGAATACGAAGGTGATCACGCTCTATATCGAGGGGGTCCGGGACCCCAAACGGTTCCTGGCCGCCGTGAAGGAGTGCCGGAAGCCCATCGTGATCTTCAAGGCCGGACGGACCGATCAGGGACGCAAGGCCGCCGAGTCGCATACCCGGTCCCTAGCCACGAAGGACGAGATCTACGACGCCGTCTTCCGGCAGTACGGGATCCACCGCGCCGCGTCCCTCGAGGAGCTGTACGATTTTTCCAAGGCCCTTGCCTACGTACCTCCTCCCGCCGGACCGCGGATGCTCATCGTCACCAGCTCCGGAGGCTCGGCCATCATCGCCACCGACGTCGCGGCGGACAACGGTTTCCGCGTGAGCCCTCTCCCGGCCGCCCTGGCGACGGAGCTGCGGGGCACGCTGCCGTCGCATTTCATCGTGGGAAACCCGCTCGACCTGACCGGCGACGGCGATGCCGACTGCTTCAAGAAGGTCATCGCGACGTCGCGGAGTCATTACGACGTCGTCCTGACGATCTTCGGGGATCCGATCGCCAACGCCTCGACCGCCCTCGAGCCGGGAGGAAACGACCTCGTGGCGTTTCTCGGCGGGGCCGACGTGGAGCGCGCCGAGCGGCTTCTCCTTCACGAAAAGGGGATCGCGGTCTTTCCGACACCGGAACGCGCGGTGAAGGCCTACTCGTGTCACGTCCGCTTCGCCGGTGACCGCTGGCCCCGCTCCGCGGAGGCACCGGCGGCGGCCGGGGCGCCGGCTCCGTCGGCCCCCGTCAAGTCGCTCTCCCCGGCCGACTCGATCGGCTTCCTCGTGCGCGAGGGACTGCCGGTCGCCTCCTCGCGCCCGGCGGCAAACGAGGAGGAGGCTGTCCGGGCGGCGGGGGAGATCGGTTATCCCGTCGCGGTGAAGATGAACTCCGTCGACGTGACGCACAAGAGCGACGTTGGTGGAGTGATCCTGAACGTGAGGGACGAGGCCGGAGTCCGGAAGGCCTGGAGGGATCTCGCCGGCATCGAGCAGAAGATCGGGGCACGGGAGGGGGGCGTCCTCGTGAGTGCCATGGCCGGACGCGGTGTCGAGGTCATCGTCGGCGTGACCCGGGATCTCCAGTTCGGTCATGCCGTCATGTTCGGCATGGGGGGCACGCTCGTGGAGGTCTTCAAGGACGTCTCCTTCAGGGTCGTGCCGTTCTCGGGGAAGGACGCGTCGGAGATGATCGACGAGACGCGGGGAGCCAGGCTCCTCCGGGGCGTTCGGGGGAGCCCGCCCTCGGACGTCGCGGCCGTCCGCGACCTTCTCGTGCAGGTCTCCGCCCTCGTCGCGCGGCACCCGGAGATCGACGAGATGGACCTGAACCCCGTCATCGTCCACGAAAAAGGGCTCACGGTCGTGGATGCCCGGGTCGTCCTGCGCCCGACCGGCTGACGGCCGCGTCCGGGTCTCTTCGGGACGAAGAGGACTTTGGCCCTCCCGTCCTGCAGCCTAGCTCTGCCCTCCGCGCCGGGCCGCGCCTGCGACGATCCTCTCGGCGGTGACGACCGCGCGTTTGTGCGTCCCTTTCCCGATCTCGCCGGCGTCGTCCGCCGCCGAGAGCTCGAAGAGAAAGAGCTTGCCTTCCCGCCCGAGGTACTTCGCCGTGGCCGTCACTGTGGCGCCC
The DNA here is from genome assembly GCA_963801475.1 of uncultured Acidobacteriota bacterium. Classification (GTDB taxonomy): domain Bacteria; phylum Acidobacteriota; class Thermoanaerobaculia; order UBA5066; family UBA5066; genus DAOMFB01. The sequence goes on from CAWDEX010000001.1 coordinate 1,603,664, forward strand.
GGGGGAGTGGCGGCCGTGTGGGCGACCTCGATGGAGACGCCCACCGAGACCTCGCCCGCACCCAGGTGGGGGGAGAGGACCCGCGCCGCGGCCACCTCCATGAGAGCCACCATGCGCGAGGTGGCGAACACGGGCGGAAACGCGTCCCCGGGCTCGTAATTCAGGGTGTTGGCGAGATCGGAGGGCGTCACCTTCAGGCGTGCGGTCGCCGTCGAATTGAGGGCAGGCTCGCTCATGGTGCCGGGGACTATACGACTCTTTTCGACGGAGGAATCAGAGCAACTGGCGCACGCGCGGCTCCCGCAGGCCGCTGGCGCCGGTGGAAATCGGGAAGAGAAGCCCGTCTTCGAGAAACGTCGCCTTCGTGGCGACGCAGAGCAGGGCCTGAACGTGCTGTCCGGTCAGGACCACGCCGGCACCGCCAGCGGCTGCAGCTCGTATCCAGTCGAGAACGCGGTCCGACGTCGTCTCGTCGAGCCCCCGAAGGGGATCGTCGAGGAGCCAGACGCGCGGGCACGACATCTCGAACCGGGCCAGGGCGAGTTGCTGTTGGAGACCGTCGCTGAGCTGTCCCGGCCGGTCTCCCCGCCGCGGGGCGAGAGCCGGGAAGAGACCGTGAAGCGAGAGAGCTCGTCGGCGCCAGCCGCTTCGTGCGGCTCGCCGGTACGCGCCCACCCGCAGATGCTCGCCGACCGTCATCTCCCTCCAGAGGCGGCGCCGGTCCGAGACGAGGCTCATTCCGCGGCCGGCCCGGGTCTCCGGCGGGAGATTCTGAACGGGCTCGCCGTCCACGAGGATCTCGCCGCGAATCGTCTCAAGGAGACCTTGCAGGGTCTCGAGGAGGGCGGACTTTCCGGAGCCGTTGGCGCCGAGGATCGTCAGGATCTCGCCCGGAGCGACGGAAAAGGCGACGTCCGAAAAGACGGTCACGCCGAGGTAGCCGCCGGCCAGGGCGCGGGTCTCGAGGCGGGTCCTCACGGCGCAGCCGCCTGGCGCGCCGCCTCCCATTCCTCGACCGATCCGCGGAAACGGACCTGTCCCGCTTCGAGGACGAGAAGATGGCTCGCGAGCGTTCCGGCGGCCGGGCCGTGCTCGGCCCAGACGACCGCGGTGCCCTGGCGGCGGGCCCCGTCGATGAGGCTGGAGACACGTTCGGCTGCCTCCGGGCTGAGGCCGGCGAGGGGCTCGTCGAGAAGGAGAAGCGCCGGTTTCGCCGCGAGGACCCGCGCGAGCTCCAGGCGCTTTCCCTCTCCCACGCTGAGGCGTCCGGCCGGGCGGTCCCGTAGAGCCGTCAGCTGAAGCTCGGCCAGGAGAGAGTCCACGTCGTCGGGGGTGCCCGCCCGCTCGGCGGCGAGTGCCACGTTCTCGCGAACCGTCCAGTCCGGAAATGGCCGGGGGGCCTGGAACGACCGGATCACTCCGCGCCGGGCCCTCGCCGCGGCACCGCGGGGAGGTGGCGCTCCACCGAATGACATGGCACCTCTCGAAGCGGGAAGCCTCCCCGAAATGGCCAGAAGCAGAGAGGTCTTGCCGGCTCCGTTGGGCCCCATGACCCGGAGGATCTCGCCCGGCTGGACCGCGAAGCTGACGTCCCTGAGGGCCGGCGATCCGCCGCGCCAAACGGTCAGATCTCGAACCACCAGAGCGAACGGTTGATGTCGGCGGCGCCGGAGAGGGGAGGGCGCCGGGAACTCCGGGATTCTGGCGGCCAGGAGGCCCTCGGGTCTCAGCATCAGGAGGCCGAAGAGGGCGAGCCCGTAAGCCAGCATGTGTGCCTGGGGAAGAGCCGGCCTGAGGATCAGCTCGTCGACGGGGTAGAGAACCAGCGTCCCGAGGAGGCCGCCCAGGGGGTGGAGTGCGCCTCCGAGCATTCCGAGGACGAGCGGAAGGATCGAGAAGGAGGGCGAGAAGACGACCGATGTCTCGACACTCCCGGTCAGATGGGCGTAGAGGGCGCCCGACAGGGCGGTGGCCGCGGCGCTCAGCGTCAAGGGGCGCCAGCGTGCGCCGACGAGGTCGATTCCGAGGCTCGACGTCGTCTCCGGCGACTGGCGGATGGCGGCGGCGGCCCGGCCGCCCGGCCGCCGGAGAAAGGCCTCGTAGCCGAGACTCGACGCGAGGGCCAGAACCGCGAGCGTCGCCACGACCGCCGCTGACGCCCCCTCGAAGCCCGGCCTCGAAGGGAGGAGGAACCCCTCCATCCCGAAGGAGAACACGCCCCCGGCGAGCCCTTTGAGGAGGACGGCGTAGGCGAGAGTCGCCAGGCCGAAACCTTCGGGCCGCAGACGAAGAGCCGGGATCATCGGGAGGGCGGCGAGGGCGCCGGCCGCCGCGCTCGCCCCGAGGGCCAGCCACGGGGAGACCCGTCCCTCCGTGACCAGCCAGGCCTGCGTCAGGGCCCCGGCGCCGAAGAACGCCGAATGTCCCAGGGAGAGGAGGCCAGCGGCCCGCATCAAGCTCCAGCTCGTCGCGAGGACGGAATAGAGAAGGCCGAATGCCACGACGTTGAGTCCGAATCGCCCCAGCGTCGCGACCGCGATTCCCGCGGCCGAGAGGACGAACGCCCAGAGAATCAGGAAACGGGTCCCCTCACGCATCGGCGTGGAGAGACTTCCCGCGGACGAGAAGCCAGAGAAGGACCGAACCGCCCGCAACGACTTCGCGCCACGCCCCTCCCGCGAGGACGGTCGCCAGCCCCTCCGCGACGCCGAGTCCGACGCCGGCCGCCATGAGAGGCCCGGCCGCCGGCCGGCCGCCGAGGAAGGCGACCGCGAGCGCGACGAGGGTCCAGGCGGGACCCTCTCCCGGCGTCAGGAATCGCGTCAGAAGAACGAGTGCCCCGGCGGCCGCCGCGGTGGCCCCGCCGGCGAGGAAGGCCACGCGCTCCATCCGCAAAGGAGAGATTCCCAGGCTGGCGGCAGCGGGCCGGGACTGACTCACGGCCCGAAGGCCCGAGCCCGTCCAGCTGACGTGCAGCCAGAGATCGAGACCCACGAGGGCTGCCGCCGCAGCCCCGGCGGCCACCAGCGTGACCCGGCTCAGAATAACCGGGCCAAGTGCGACCGTCTGGAGCCAGTAGCCGCCGGGAATCACGCGATAGGTGGCGGTCGCCCCGAGAAGAAGCAGGTTCTGGAGGATGAAGGCTACGCCGAGCGTGAACGCGAGACCGTCCACCTCGCGCCGGGGGAGCTTGCGGACGAGGGGAGGAAGAGCGCTGCCCAGGAGGGCTCCGCCCAGAGCGGCGGCGGCGAGGGCCGCGGGCCACGGCCACCCGACTCCCTGGCAGAGGACGAACAGGATGTAGCCGCCGACCAGGACGAACTCCCCGTGGGCAAGGTTCGTCAGGCGACCGGTCGACAGGATCAGGGAGAATCCGGCCCCGATGCCCGCATAGATCAGGCCGAGCGCCACACCCGACGCCACAGCCTGCAGCAGCATCGTGGTCACTGCGCGGGATGATAAGTCAGAACGTCGCCGCGTCTCGTGCCCGCGGCGACGTTCCGGATCAGGCTTTCGGGGCTGTCTCCTTGTCCCGCAGGACCCGCCGGAGGAGCTTCCCCTGGAGGGTGCGGGGGAGTTCGTTCGTGAACTCGATGATTCGCGGCAGCTTGTAAATCGCGATGTGGTCGCGGCAATTGTCGATGATCTTCTGCTTCAGCTCCTCGCTGGGCGTCTGGCCGGGTTTGAGAATGACGAAGGCCTTGACGTTGTGTCCGCGAACGGGGTCCGGAATCCCGATGACGCCGGCGTCGGCCACGGCGGGGTGCTTCAGAATCGCATCCTCGACTTCCTCGGGGCCGATCCGGTAACCGGAGCTCTTGATCAGGTCCTCCTGACGCGAAACGAAGCTGAGATATCCGTCTTCGTCGAGCGTGCAGAAGTCTCCGACCAGCACCCAGCCCTCGCGGATGACGGACTTCTGCTTGGCAAGCATGTTTCCGCCGTCCTCGTGCGGCCGCCAGTAGAGGGTCCCCGTGGGACCTTTCGCATAGAGCCGGCCCAGTTCACCGGTCTTGGCGACGTTGCCATCCTCCGTGATGACCTGGATCTCGTAGCCGGGCACCGCGGTGCCGATCGCGCCCGGCTTCACCTTGCGGGTCACGACGCTCGACACGAAGACGTACATCATCTCCGACGTGCCGAGGCCTTCGAAGATCTCCTGTCCGAACTTGGCTTTCCAGTCGAAATAGGTCTTGGCCGTCAGCGACTCGCCGCCGCCCGTCAGGACGCGGAGGGTGGAGAGGTTGTACTTCTTCTCCGCGTCCGGCACCTCGAGCATCTTCCGGTACGCCGTGGGGAGGGCGCTCAGGATCGTGACCTTGTGGTTCTGGATCGTCTCGAAAAGTCCATCGGGAGTGAATTTCGGGATGAGCGAGGCCGCGGCGCCGAACCGGTACGGGATCGTCGCCACGGTCGAGTAGCCTCCGGCCAGCGAGATGGGGGCCGGGCCGCAGATGATGTCGCTCGGCTGAACGTCCCAACCGTACTTGCCGAACGTGTCCGGGACGATGAGGGCCTCCTCCTGGTAATGAACGGTCCCTTTCGGCAGGCCGGTCGTTCCGGAGGTGTAGAGGAGAACGGAGACCGCCTGACGCGGGCGCCGAACCGGGGGAAACGCCGGGGCTTCGTTCGCGACGAGCTCCTCGTAACAGAGAAGGCCCTGCGCCTTGAGCTCCTCCGGCTGTCCGCCGAAGACGATCACGTGCTTGACCGTCTTGAGGTTCGGCCGGGCCTTGACGACGCCTTCGAGGAACGCGTTGGCCACGACGATGACCTTCGCCTCGGCGTTGTTGGCGATGTGAACGATCTCGGGGGGGGACAGCATGTGCGAGGTCGGGACGATCACGCCCCCGAGCCGGAGCACGCCGAAATTCGTGAAGAGGGCCGGAGGAACGTTGGGCGACCGGAGCATGACCCGGTCGCTCTCCTCGACGCCAAGCTTTCTGAGGGCGTTCCCGAGCTTGCAGGACGCCCCCAGAAGCTGCTTGTACGTGAGGACCTTGTCGGCGAAGAGCAGCGCCGGGCTGTCACCGCGCCCCGCGGCGATTTGCTTGTCGAGAAGCTCCTCGGTGCTGTTCAGCGATGCCGGGTAGCCCTCGAACTCCTTCAGCTTGTAGATCCGCTCGGGCTGAAGCTCCTTCGGAGGCAGGTAATCCGCGGAAATCGTACTCAATGCGTTTCCCCCTGCGTTGTGGCGAAGTCGGCCAGCGCCTTCTCGCAGCCCACGAGCCCTCCGCGGCCCTGATCCTGCCGGGGGTAGGCGTCGGTGGGGTAGCGGTCCTTCGGATCACCGAAGACGAGGACGGCGGGCGTCGTGCGGCCGAAGTCGGCCTCGAGCGCTCCCTTCATCCCGAAGACGGCCCGGACCGTCGCGGGCGGACCGGTCAGCGCCGCGTGATAGAAGCGGAAGACGTCCGCCACGCCGGACACGTCGATCGCCTCGACGTCTTCCCCGAGGCTCTTCAACGTCTTGATCTTCTCCAGACAGGCGGCGACGTTGCACGGATACTGCTCGCCCGGCTTGTCCTTGCTGGAATAGTAGAACTTGACTTTCATGGTTTCTCCTCTTCAAAAGTCCATGGGGCAGTTCACCTGCCATTCCGTCTTGAAGTACTCGTCCCCCAGCCACTCGGCGATATGGACGCGCCGTTCGTCGAGGAGCTTGAGGTCCGCGTCGAACTCGAGGCAGACGATCTGCCGCGACTCGCCGTCGAAAAAGCGGATGGCATAACGGCCGGCTTCGACGGCGGGGGAGTCGATGATCTTGAGTCCCTCGAAGCCGAAGCCGAGCCGCTGAAGAATGTCCTCCAGGTCGCAGACGACGCCCCCGATCTGGAGGGACGAGGCTCCGGACCAGAGAGGCCCGTAGCGTTCGTCGAACTCCTCACGGGGGCTCGCCATAGTTATCCCTTTCCGGTGTCGGTCTTCGGGGCCGGAGGCTTGGGGCATGGGTCGCTGAAGCCCCCGAGAGGGACCATCACCGTGAAGGGCCACGCACGTGCCTTGCAGTAGCCGTGGTAAGCCCGAAGGATGTTCGGGTCGAGTGCCGGCTGAAAGTGGTCACAGCACTTGTAGTTGGGGGCGGTACCTGCCTTGGCTGTATCGTTCACGTCTCGTCTCCTCTCAGCCCTTGTGAAGCTCGGCGATGAACCGGGCCTTGCTGCCCACGAGGTCCTCCTTCTTGAGGGGGCTGCCGCTGACCGGCTTTCCCCGGAGGCTCTTCGTGACGTGCTTCTGTTTGCCGCTGAAGGGATCGGGTCGCGCCTGCGGCGCGGGGCGAATCTTGCCCTCGCCGGTGATACCGGCCCCGGTCTTGTCTTCGGCATAGCCCGGAAGAAGGTCGGCCTTCCCGGTGGCGGCCGTGGGCCCGCTCAGGAGCTGGCCGTTCTCGAATTTCATCGCGTAGAGCGCGTCACAGCCCGCGCACTTGGTGTTTCCCTTGAAGTTCCAGAAAGGATACGGGTCGAGGAAGTTCTTGGTTTCGCACTTGGGGCACGTGAGGACCAGTCCCTGGTTGATCATTTCAAATTACCTCCGACTCTTCCATCTTGGCGAGCTTCGCCTTATCCCACCCGAGGAGCCGGCCGTACACGCGTTCGTTGTCCGCGCCGACGGGCTTCAGGGCCCACTTGAGGCGCGGCGGCGTCTCGGACATCTTGAAAGCGGGACCCTGGTGGTGGAGGTCTCCGTAGTAGGGGTCGTCGATCCACTGGACGGCGCCGCGCATCTTCCAGTGGGGGTGCTCCGCGACTTCCTTGGCGTTCCAGACCGGCTGGTTGTTGATCCCGGCCTTGTCGAGAAGCGTGGCGACGTCTTCCTTGCTCTTGTCCTTCGCCCACGTTTCGAGGGCTCCGTAGAAGATGCTCTGGTTTTCCGCCTTGACGCGGTCGTCGTGCTTCGCGTACGCCGTGGCAAGATCTTTCCGCCCCATGACGTCGCAGAGCTTCGCGAACGCCTCGTCGGTGTGGGCCGAGACGAGGATGTAGCCGACCTCCGCTTCCTGCGGGTTGGCGGAGCCCGGGTAGGACGACTTTCCGCACTGGATGATGCCGTGCACGCAGAGCTCGGTGTCCCAGTTGCCCCAGCGCTCGCGCCGGATGCCGTACCGGCCGTAGAGCGGCAACGCATACTCGAGCATTCGCGTGACCCCGTGGACCTGCGAGTACTCGATGAAGGACCCCTCGTTGGAAATGTTGTCCCTCCAGTAGAGGGCCGCGAGGATCGTGACGGCGGCCATCATGCCGCCCCAGTAGTCGGCCAGCCAGATCGTGTGCTTGGCGGGCGTGCCACCCCGGTCGGCCGCCTCGCCCGTAATCCCGAACGCGCCGCCCATGGCCTGGCCGAGAATGTCGTACGAGGCCCGGACGCGGCCGGGGCCCCATCCGCCGAATCCGCCGAGCCACTGGTAGACGATGCGCGGATTGACCTTCTTGAAATGCTGATACCCGATTCCCCAGCGGTCGAACGTGCCGGGCCGGAAGTTCTGCACCATGACGTCCGACTTGGCGGCGAGCTCCAGCAGGGCCTGCCGGGCCTCGGGCCTGTGGAAGTCGAGGCTGATGAACTCCTCGTTGGGGTTGGCCCCGAAGAAGCCGAGCCCCGTCCCCGCCTCCGGAACCCACCGGGAGAGGGGGAAGAGAAGCGGCTCGTTGAACGGTGTCGTGTGCCGCATCGGCTCGCCGCGCCGCGGAGCCTCGATCTTGATGACCTCGGCGCCCAGCTCGGCCAGGTAGCTGGCGGCCGAGGGGCCGAGGATGTACTGCGTGCAGGAGAGGACGCGATAGCCCTTCAGGACTTCCGGCTTTCCGGACGCCGTCTTGTGGTCGAAGAGCTGCTGACAGTAGGTTTCGAAGTCGGGCGTTGCCATCTTGTTTGCCTCCTCGTTCCCTGTCCTAGACCACGCCGCGCTTCTTGAGCGCGGCGACCTCGCCCGGCCCAAGTCCCAGCAGCTTGAGGTAGACGTCGTTGTTGTCGTATCCGAGCGGCCGTCCGATCCACTTCAGGCGTCCCGGGCACTTGTCCCCGAGGGCGGGGGTCGTCCCGTAGAGGACCTTGCCGTAGAGCCGGTCGTCGATCTGGTCGACGTGCCCGCGGTACTTGAAGTGCGGGTCCTCCGCGACCTCGTCGACGTAGTTCACGCCGCCGGAGGCGACCTGCTGGGCGAGAAGATGATGCATGGCGTCGGCGCGAGAATGATCCTTCTGCCAGTCGGCGAGGATCGTGTAGGTCTTCACCTGCCGCAGGTGGGGGAGGCGCGCCACGACGACCCGGAGCGACTTGTCGTCGAGGATCTCGTCCTCGAGGTCGGGCCGCGTCTGGCCGACCGTCCGCCAGATCCGGTACCAGAGGCGGTCGTGTCCGCCGCCCACCATGAAGTAGCCGTCCTTGCAGGGGTTGACCGCGTAGATGTTGATCGCGAGGTCCCAGTTGCCGTACCGGGGCCGGATGCTGCCGTCGAAGCCGTACCAGCCCCAGTTGTAGTCGAGGATCCGGATGATGGCCTCGGCGGCCGTCGCCTCGACGAACTGGCCCTTGCCGGAGACCTTGTTCCGGTAGAGAAGGGCCGCGAGGATTCCCATGGCACCGGACGTCCCGCCGACCTGGTCCGCCATCCACATGGCCGAGCGGGTCGGACGGCCGCCGAACTCCTTCGGAAGGCCCGTCCCGTGGACGAATCCGCAGGAGGCTTCGGCCGTCGGACCGAGGTTGCCCGGCTTGTCCTTCGAGGGGCCCCACTGCCCCTTCTGGCCCACCCAGCAGTAGACGAGCCGCGGGTTGATCTCCTTGAGCTGCCGGTAGCCGATGCCCCAGGCGTCGAACTGTCCCGGCGGGTAGTTCTCGATCAAAACGTCGCAATGGACCACGAGCTTCTTGAGGAGCTCGCGCCCTTCGGGGTTATCGAGATTGAGGGTGATGGACTGCTTGTTCCTCATCTCGTGCAGGAAGTGGAGACCGATCGGCTCGCCGGTCTCGACGTCCTTGAACATGTATTCCTTGCGGCCGAACGGCGTCTGCCAGCGCAGCGGATCGCCCTCCGGGGGCTCGGCCTTGATCGTGTCGGCGCCGAGCTCCGAAAGCATCGAGGAACACCAGTTGCCGATGATCATCCCCTTGGTCAGATCGAGGACGCGGATCGTCGACAGGTACTCGGGCTTCTTGAAGTTCTCGGATTGCCGGAGCTGGGCCTCCAGCGAAAGGGGGTACTCCTTGGCCTGATCCGTCAGCCCCGCGTAGACCTCGTCGGGCGTGGGGATCGGGACCGCCGGCCACGGGAGGACCTTCCAGTTCGGAAACGAAGTGCTAGCCATTTCCACCTCCTGTTGTCTGTCAGATACGAAATCTCTCGAAACGTAACCCGCGAGGCCAGTCCAGGGAATTCCGACCCCGCGGGCGCATCCAGTAGTGGAGCGTCTCCTCTCTTTTCTTTCGCTATGCGGCCTCTGGCTTCGGTGGCTTGGCGATGGCGGCCAGGATGATTCCGACCACGCAGGCGCCCGCCGTGATGTACATGGCGTTTGTGAAAGCTCCGGTCGCCGTTTTGATGTAGTCGATCATGAAGGGCCCGCCCACGCCGGCAACGCCCCACGCGGTGAAGAGATAGCCGTAGTTCGCTCCCAGCGACTTCGTGCCGAAGTAGTCGGCCGTGAGGGACGGCATCAGGGCGAGGTATCCGCCGTAGGCGAAGCCGACGGCGCAGATCCCTACGAGCCAGAGCATGAAGGTGTTGCTGTTCGGGAGAAGGAAGACGAAGGCGAGGATGTAGACGATGAAGCACGCGATCACCGTCTTCGTCCGCCCGAGCTTGTCGGAGACGCTGCCCCAGAAGAGGCGCCCGAGGCCGTTCAGGAGTGCCATCGTGCCCAGCCCGGTGGCGGCCACGGCCTTGTCGAGCTTGGCGACCTCGACCCCGATCGGAACGGCCTGACCAATCATCATGAGGCCGGCCGCCGCGCCGATGAAGTAGGTGAACCAGAGGATCCAGAACGATCCGGTCTTGATGATCTCGTTCGGCGTGTAGTTCGTCTTGATGACCTGCGCGCCCGGCGCCGGGGCCGGGGGGTTCCAGCCGGCGGGCTTGTACCCGGCGGGCGGGACCTTGAAGATGGCCGCCGCGCCGCAGACGAAGACGAGCATGATGACCGCCACGGTGTAGAAAGTGGCGGCAATTCCGCTGCTCGCGATCAGCTTGGAAAGGAGCGGCCCGAAGACGAGCGTCCCGGCGCCGAAGCCGAAGACGGCGAGGCCGGTGATCGTGCCTCGCTTATCGGGAAACCACTTGATGCACGTCGCGATCGGCGTCACGTAGGCGAACCCGACCCCGAGCCCGCCGATGACACCGTAACCGACGACCAGCATCGTGAGGTCCTTGTACATCGCGCCGGCCACCGCGCACCCGATTGCGAGGAGCACGCCGCCGAAGAGGCCCACCGTCCGGGGGCCCGCCTTGTCCTGCCAGCGGCCGGCCACGATCATGCCGACCGCGAAGAAGAAGAACGAAGCCATGAGGGGATAGCCGGTCTGCTTGACGGTGTAGCCGAGCTCCTTCGTGAGGGGGCCTCGGAAGACGCTGTAGGCGTACAGAACGCCGAGGCATATCTGCATCACCAGCGCGGCGATGACCATGATCCATCTGTTGGTTACCTTTTCCTCCGCCATGAAGCCTCCTTATCCTCTCTGAGAGATCAAACGATCCGGAATCGACGACACGCCTTCGCGTGACGTCAGAAGTAGAAGACCTGCATCTGGAGCGTGAACTCGCTCGTGGTGGCGGTCTTGGGGTCGTCCGGCCTCTGACGGCGGGTCCACGCACCCTTGATGTTGAAGTTGTGGCCGTAAGGGTAGTAGGTCAGGCCCGCCTGGATGTTCCTCTGGTTCCCGACCTTCCGAATGTCGTCGGAGAACGTCTCCTCTTCGTAGCGGAAGAACGGCATGACCTTGGGGACGCCGAAGTAGAAGCCAGCCTGGGCCAGGAACGTGTTCTGCTTGTAGAGGGTGGTGAAGGTCGTGCCGCCGTCGTAGTTGATGAAGTCGATCTCGGCGGTCAGGGCGTTCTTTCCGAAGGGGAGGTTGAGGAATCCGTCAAATGCGTAGGCCCTGTAGGACTTCTTCTCGCCTGCGACCACGGTGCCGCCGCCCTGCGTGTCGTAGCCCGCGCCGAGGGCGAGGACTTTCTTCGCCGCGAGATAGGTCCCCGCGTAGAACTGGACCTGCTCCTTGTCGAGGAAGCTGTAGGCGAGGCGGCCGGTGAAGCGGAACGGGTTCTTCGAGCCGGTCTGGCGAGCGCCCTGGTAGGCGCCGGCGCGGTACTCGAGGCGGCCGTCGAAGAGGTAGCCCTTGACCTGGAAGCCCGTGTCACGGCCGATGGTGGATCCGGTCGGCGCGCTTTCCAGGAACGAGAAGGATCCGTAGTCGAGCGTCAGCTGGTTGGCCGCGCTCTCGTTGCAGTTCCGGCAGAGCGGGATCAGGATGAGGCCGCCCTGGAGCTGGAACTCGGTGGCGATCTTCCACTCCCCGTAGAAGTCGAGGAGCTGGAAGCCGGTCCCGAGCTGCGTGCCGGTCGTATTCTTCGGGTTCTTCCCGAGGTTCGTGTTCTCCGTGTCCAGGAAGAAGGAGACGTCCTTCGTCAGCTGGCCGCTGAAGAGGAAACGGGCGCGACGGATGAAGAGGTTCTGCTGGTACCCCGCCGTATTCCCGTTGGCGTCGGACAGCTGCTGCCAGTCGGCCCACCCCTGGAGCAGCATGCCGAACTTGAAGTTTACGGTGTCGTTGACCTTGAGAACGGCCTGGGCGTTCAGAGGCGCCGCGGCGACCAGGATCGCCACGACGACCGCGACCGGAAGAACGAACCGTAAGAACGACCTGTGGGTGGCTCTCATCTCTATTCCTCTCCTCCCTTTCCTTTGGTTCCTCGCCTTCGAACACTCGTACCGGTCACCGCGATCGAGCGGGCCTTCAACGAAAAGTACGTTCTCTTCCAAAGCCTTCCGGGCATGCGCCGGCCGGAATTCCCCCTCCGGATGAGGGAGCAGACTGGCCGGGCGACCGCGGGGATCCCCTTAACATCTCGACTTGCCGGGGATCATATCCAAGATCCGTTCGAGTCAAGACAGGAATCTGGAGGGTCCGGTGAAGCACTTGCATCAGACGACCCGTATTAACGCGGACCACAAGAGGCTTTTCGGGGTGTTTTGGCATCCGGAACGGGGATGGCGTCTTGTTCGTCTTACGTACATGAAACATCACCTGTCCCGGGTCGAGCAAGAGATCGAAGTAGCGAGTCATCGAAGAGCGGCCGGCGTCTGATGTCCCAGCTTCATTGTCCCGTCACGCGGAGCCCGGTTAGACTCGTTTCGCTTCGAATGGCGATCTTCGGCAAACCCGGCCCCCCCGCTCCCGAGAGGGACTCCCCCCGTCATGAGATCGGGCATACCTACTTCGGGCCGAAAGTCCGCCTCCGCGGGGACCTGACGGGGGACGAGGACGTCCTCTTCGACGGACACGTCGAGGGGACCGTCAACGTCGCCCGTTCGTTCCGGGTCGGGCCCGAGGGAAGGGTCCACGCCGAGGTGACCGCGCGCGTGGTGGTGATCGGCGGCCGGGTCGTCGGCAACGTGGTTGCCAGCGACCGGGTCGAGCTGCTCCCGACGGGAGTCCTCGAGGGGAACATCCGCGCTCCAAAGATCGTCATCGCCGAGGGAGCGGAGTTCAGAGGGAGCGTCGACATGGAAGGCCGGCCCGAAGCCGGGGCGGCGACGCCCCCCGGCGCGGCCGGCGGTCGCTGAGGGCGCCCCGCGAAAGGACAATCGATGAAAGGCAACGTCCCCGTCCACCGGAACTTCATTCGAGGCGAGTGGGTCCCCGCCCGCTCCGGGAAGCTCTTCGAGAACAGAAACCCCGCCGACGTGACGGACCTGATCGGCCGCTTCCAGGATTCCGACGAACGCGACGTGAAGGACGCCGTCGACGCGGCGGCCGAGGCCTACAGGAGCTGGCGTCTCGTGCCCGGGCCGCAGCGGGGCGAGATCCTCTACCGGCTCGGACAGATCCTCAGGGAGCGAAAGGAAGAGTACGCCCGCGCCATGACGCGGGAGATGGGGAAGGTGCTCACGGAGGCGCGCGGCGACGTCCAGGAGGCCATCGACATGGCGTTTCTGATGGCCGGCGAGGGGCGGCGGCTCCACGGACAGACGACTCCGTCGGAGCTGCCCAACAAGTTCGCGATGTCGGTCCGCTCGCCGATCGGCGTCTGCGGCTTCATCACGCCGTGGAATTTCCCGATGGCCATCCCGGCCTGGAAGTCGACGGCCGCCCTCGTCTGCGGCAACACGATCGTCATCAAGCCCGCGACGGACACCCCCCACTCTGTCATTCACTTCGCCGAGGCCCTCGAGGAGGCCGGCCTGCCGAAAGGCGTCTTCAACGTCGTGACGGGGAGCGGGTCTCGCGTGGGAAACCCGATCATCAAAGACCCGCGCGTGAAGGTGATCTCCTTCACCGGCTCGACGTCCGTGGGGCAGAAGATCAACGAGGCGTGCGCGCCGACCTTCAAGCACGTCCACCTCGAAATGGGTGGAAAGAACCCCATCATCGTCCTGGACGACGCGAACCTCGAGCTGGCCGTGGACGGCGCCATCTGGGGCGCGTTCGGCACGAGCGGCCAGCGCTGCACGGCCTCGTCCCGTCTCATCGTCCACCGGAAGGTCGCGAAGAAGTTCACGGGGATGCTCGCGGAGCGGGCCAAGGCCCTGAAGGTGGGAAACGGCCTCGACGAAAAGGTCGAGATGGGGCCGGCCGTCAACGAGAGCCAGCTCGACACCGTCCTCGACTACATCTCGATCGGCAAGGCCGAGGGCGCCAAGCTGGTCGCCGGGGGACGGCGCCTGACGGGAAAGGCGTACGACAGGGGATGGTTCGTGGCCCCCACGGTTTTCGGCGACGGGCACCGGAACATGAGGATCGCCCGGGAGGAGATCTTCGGCGCCGTGACGGTGGTCATCCCCGTCGGGTCCCTCGAAGAGGCCATCGACGTGTCCAACGACAGCGACTACGGTCTCTCTTCGGCCATCTTCACGCAGGACGTCAACAAGGCCTTCGTCGCCATGCGCGACCTCGAGGCGGGCATCTTCTACGTGAACCTCCCGACGATCGGCGCGGAGACGCATCTTCCCTTCGGCGGGATCAAGCAGACCGGCAACGGCCACCGCGAGGCGGGGACGGCCGGTCTGGACGTCTTCAGCGAGTGGAAGTCGATCTACGTCGACTACTCGGGGAAGATCCAGAAAGCCCAGATCGACGTCCCGGACCAGCCCGTCGTGAAGACGGCGAAGCGCTAGAGAGTCGGGGACGCGCGCGGAGAGGTCTGGGGAACCCGGCGCCCGGGTTCCCCTGGTTCACTCGAGATCCCGGGCTTTCCGGTAGACGGGAAGCGCCGCCGCGAGGATCTGCACCGCGTCGTGCAGGTCCTCGTCTCGCAGGACGTAGGCGATCCGGACCTCGTCCTTCCCGAGGCCCGGCGTCACGTAGAAGCCGCTCGCGGGGGCGACCATCACGGTCCGCCCGTCGAGCTGGAAGTCCGAGAGGAGCCACGCGGCGAAGTCGTCGCTGTCACGGATGGGAAGGCGTGCCACGAAGTAGAAGGCCCCTTCGGGCTTTCTCAGAAAGACGCCCGGGATCTTCGAGAGTCCGTCGAAGAGGGTGTCGCGCCGCTTCTGGTATTCGGTCACGACACCCCGGTAGTAGTCGGGCCCCAGCTCCAGGGCGCCGGGAGCGATGTGCTGGGCGAGGCCGGGAGGCGACAGGCGCCCCTGAGCCATCCGGCTCACGGCGCCAGCCACGCCGGCGTTCCGCGTCACGAGGGCGCCGAGCCGGATGCCGCAGGCCGAGAACCGCTTGGAGAGGGAGTCGACGACGACGACCTGCTCCTCGAAGCCCGAGAGCGAGAGGACGCTGACGGACTCGAGCCCGTCGTAGAGGAACTCCCGGTAGACCTCGTCGCAGATGAAGAACAGGCCGTGCTCGCGGCAGAACTCCGCCACGACGAGGAGCTCGCGGCGCGAGTAGACCGTGCCCGTCGGGTTGTTCGGGTTGCAGAGGAGGACGACGCGGGTCCTCGGCGTGAGGGCCTTCTCCCACGTCTCCCGCCCCGGGAGGTGGAAGCCGTCTTCGCCGCGCGTCACGATCGGGTGGAGCGTGAGGCCGGCCATGGACGCGAAGGAGCGGTAGTTCGTGTAGAAGGGTTCGACCGTCAGGATCTCGCTTCCGGAATCGGCGCAGGCCATGAAAGCGAAGAGCAGCGCCTCGCTTCCGCCGGTCGTCGCGAGGACCTGGTCCGGCTTCAGGGCGATCCCGAGGCGGCCGTAGTAGGCGTGGAGGAAATCGAGGTACTCGGGCGTTCCGTTCGACGGCGAGTAGGCGTAGACCTTGTCCTTCAGCTGCGCCAGCCGCCGCCGCATCGGCTCGGGCGTCTCGAGGTCGGGCTGCCCGATGTTCAGATGCAGGACCCTGACGCCGCGCTTCTTCGCCTCTCCGGCCAGGGGCATCAGCTTGCGGATCGGGGAGGGGGGCATCGCCTCGCCCCGGGCGGAGACCTTCGGTGTGACGGGCGTGGTCGTCGACATGGTCGCCAGATTACAACGTCGGGCGGGACCGGGTCTCTCCGGCACGCGGGCCTATAATTATTTGAGATGACGTCTCAAGACCAGGCCATGCACCTCTCGCCGGGAACGCGGCTGGGCCCCTACGAGCTGCTCGGCCTGCTCGGAGCCGGAGGCATGGGCGAGGTGTACCGCGCGCGGGACACGCGGCTCGGTCGTGAGGTGGCGATCAAGGTGCTGCCGGCCGCGCTCGCCTCCGACCCGGAGCGCCTCAAGCGCTTCGAGCGGGAGGCGCGATCGGCGTCAGCGCTCAATCACCCCAACATCGTCACAATCTACGACATCGGGACGGCGGATTCCATCTCCTACATCGGGATGGAGCTGGTGAAGGGGGAGCCCCTCCGGTCGGCACTGCTGCAAGGAGCTCTGCCGGTTCGCCGGCTCCTTCAGGTCGGCACGCAGGTCGCTGAAGGCCTGGCGAAGGCCCATACGGCGGGGATCGTCCATCGAGACCTGAAACCGGAGAACGTGATGGTGACCGAGGACGGCCTCGTCAAGATCCTGGACTTCGGCCTCGCGAAGCTGACGCAGCCGGGCCCAGGCGGCGCCGAAGCGACGCACGCGCCGACGGTATCGGGCCAGACGGATGCGGGCGTCGTTCTGGGGACCGTCGGCTATATGTCTCCCGAGCAGGCGACCGGCGGACCCGTCGACTTCCGGTCGGACCAGTTCTCGTTCGGGTCGATCCTCTACGAGATGGCGACGGGGCGGAGAGCCTTCCAGCGCGCCTCACCGCCGCAGACGCTGACGGCGATCATTCAGGAGGAGTCCGAGTCGATCGCGGTACAAAGTCCGGGGTTTCCGGCCTCCGTTCGCTGGATCATCGAGCGCTGTCTGGCCAAGGAGCCGCGGAATCGGTACGCCTCGACGGAGGATCTCGCCCGCGAGCTCGCGACGGTTCGAGATCATCTTTCCGAGGCCATCAGCGCGGCCGAGAGCTCTCCGGGAGGGACCGGGCGGATCCGCCGGCGACGTCGGTGGATCCCGGCGGTCATCGCCGCGGCGATTCTGCTGGCCCTCGGGATCGGTGGATGGCGTCTCCGCCAGCTCGACTACTTCTGGAAGAACCCGCTGGCCGGCGCCCGCTTCACGCGGCTGACCGACTGGGAAGGGTCCGAGGTCGACGCGGCGATCTCGAGCGACGGACAGTTCGTCGCCTTCCTTTCCGATCGGGACGGGCCCTTCGACGCCTGGGTCACCCAGGTGGGCAGCGACGTGTTCCTGAATCTCTCGCGGGGCCGGTTTCCGGACCTTTACCTCGATCGAGTGCGCAACGTCGGCTTCTCCGGCGATGAAGCGCACGTGTGGATGCGGATCACGCGCCAGGGCGGGAAGGGAGAGGACGCGTGGCTCGCGCCGACCATGGGTGGCAACGCGCGCCCGTTCCTGACGGCGGCCGTTTCGATCGCGTGGTCGCCGGATCGGGCTCACATCCTCTACCAGACGGCCGAGGACGGAGACCCGATCTTCGTGGTCGACCGTAACGGTGGCAACGCCAGGCAGGTCTTCATCGACAAGCCGGGGATCCACAACCACTATCCGACCTGGTCCCCCGACGGACGTTTCATCTATTTCGCCCACGGAATACCCAGCCCGTTCCACATGGACATCTGGCGAATCCCGTCGACCGGCGGCACGGCCGAGCGCCTGACGAACTACGACTCGCGGGTGGCCTACCCGTCATTTCTCGACGAGCGGACGCTGCTCTTCACGGCGTCGCGCCCGGACGGCTCGGGCTCGGGGCTCTACGCCATGGACGTCGACCGGCGGATTCCCCACGCCGTGAGCTTCGGTCTCGAGGAGTACGTTTCCGTCGCGGCGAGCGCCGGAGGGCGGCGTCTCGCCGTGACCGTCGCGAATCCGACATCGCATCTCTGGACGGCGCCGATCTCGGAGCACGTGGTCGACGAATCGGGCGTCAGCCGCTTCTCTCTTTCCGCGATGCGCGCGGCCGCTCCACGCTTCGGGCCCGGGTACCTTCTCTTCCTGTCGTCCAAGGGAGGCGCCGACGGGCTCTGGAAGCTCAAGGACGGCTCGGACACCGAGCTCTGGAGGGGCGCCGAGGGCTCCGTGACCGCCGCGCCGGCAATCTCGCCCGATGGCACCCGGATCTGCTTCGTCGTCCGGGACGGGAAGGAGTCCCGCCTCCAGATGATGGCGGCGGACGGCGCGGGCGTTCGCCGCCTCGCCGGGTCGCTCGACGTCCGCGACGCCCCGTCCTGGTCCCCGGACGGTAAGTGGATCGCCGTCGTGGCTGCCGAGGGGAAAGAGCAGCCGCTGTACAAGATCGCCGTGGACGGCGGAGCTCCGGTGCGGCTGGTGGGCGGGATGAACTACGACCCGGTCTGGTCGCCCGATGGGAGGTTCATCGCGTATTCCGAGCATCACGGGGGGCCGACGTACCAGCTGAAAGGGGTGACCCCGGAGAGGCAGCCATTCCCCCTGCCGGACGTCACGGTCTGGTTCGGAGGCAATCGCTATCGGTTTCTTCCGGATGGCAGGACGCTGGCCCTGATCCAGGGTCATCACCGGAACCAGGACTTCTGGTTGCTGGACCTGACGACGGGAAGGCTGCGGCAGCTCACGAAGTTGCGTCCGGGCTTCGACATGAGGAGCTTCGACGTCTCGCCCGACGGCAAGCAGATCCTCTTCGACCGCTACCGCGAGGACTCCGACGTCGTCCTGATCGAACGGGACCGGCGGTGAGACGGGTTCGATCGTCGCCCGATCCACGGAGGCTTCCCCGGGTTCTCTACGAAGGAGACGACGTCGTCGGCTTCCGACAGGAGAATGGTCAGAATTGACGGGAGAGTCCGGCGACTCCGAGAAGTGAGGCGATGTCCTCCGGAACCGGCGCCGTGATGGTCAGCCGCTCCCCGGAGACGGGGTGGGTCAGGGAGATCCGCCACGCGTGAAGTGCCTGGCGCGGAAAGGTCCGGCAGGCTTCGCGGAGTGACTCGTCCTTCAGCCCTTTCCACCTCGCCGCGCCGTAGACGGGGTCGCCGACGATCGGATGATGGAGCGCCTTCAGGTGGACGCGGATCTGGTGCGTCCGGCCCGTGACGAGACGGCACTTCAGGAGCGCGAGGCCGGCCCCCGTGCCGGGTGATTCCGCCAGGATCTCCCAGAGCGTGGTTGACGGGCGTCCCTCGGTCTTCGACGTCGTCATCCGCTTCCGGTCCGCCGGATCGCGCAGGACGCCGAGCTCGATCTTCCCCTTGCGCACGGGGGGGCGCCCGTAGACGACCGCCAGATACTCCTTTTCGAGGGATCTCTCCTTCATCGCCTTCCCGAGCATTGCCATCGCCGCCTCGGTCTTGGCGATCACGAGGACTCCGGAGGTGTCCTTGTCGAGACGGTGAACGAGGCCGGGGCGGTCCGCGGGGCCGGCCCAATCCTTCGAGCGATGGAGGAGCGCGTTGACGAGGGTCCCGTCCCTGTGACCTACGGCGGGGTGGACGACGAGGCCGGGCGGCTTGTCGAGGACGAGGAGATGCTCGTCCTCCCAGAGGACGGACAGGGGAATGTCCTGGGCCACGATCTCGGGCTTCGGAGGAGGAGGGGGCGGCAGGACGACCGTGATCGCGTCCCCCGTCCTCACCTTGTCCGAGGGTTTCGGCGAACGTCCCGCGAGGGTGACCTGCCCGCCATGGATCCACTCCTGGATCCGCGTCCGCGTCGCCTCCGGAAGGTCGGCGAGGTGGCGGAGAAGGACGCGGTCGAGCCGCTCCCGGTCGTCGCCACGATCCGCGAGGACGATTCGCGAGGGCGGCGCCGTCACGCGGAGGCGTCCGCCGGCCTCTTCCGGTTCCACCACGCGATGCCGAACGCGGCGGCGAGGCCGGCGAGGGCGATCAGCTGGGACGTCGACACGGCGCCGCCCAGCACCGATCCGCGCGGATCGCCGCGGAAGAACTCGAGCGTCCCCCGGAGGACGGCGTAGGCGCCGAGATACCAGGCGAAGGTCTGGCCTTTCCAACGGCGCTTCTCGAACGCCAGGAGGAGCGCCATGATCCCCAGGTTCCCGATCGACTCGTAAAGCTGGGTCGGGTGGAGCGGCAGGTTGAGGGGGACGCCGACGTTCCGCTCGGCGGCCGGGTCGGTGAAGGTGACGGCCCAGGGATAGGAGCACTCCCGTCCCCAGCAGCATCCCGCGAGAAAGCACCCGATCCGCCCGATGGCGTGGCCGAGCGCGACGGCGGGCGCCGCCATGTCGGCGAAGGTCCAGAAGCCGATGTGGCGCTTCCGGAGGAGGATCGCGAGGGCGAGGACCGCCCCGATCAGGCCGCCGTAGAAGACCCCTCCCGAGCGGAGGAACTCCACGAAGGCCTCGCGGGAAGCCAGGTAGCGGGGCCCCTCGACGACGAGCAGGAGGATCTTCGCGCCGAGGAGGCCCGAGAGGAGGAGCCAGATCGCCACGTCGGCCGCGTCGTCGGGGCGGACGCCGAAGGACGGCGCCCGGCGCCGGAGAAGCCAAATGGACGCCAGGAACGCGCACGCGAGCGCAACCCCGTACGACGGGATCGCGAACGAGCCGATGCGGATCAGTTCGGGGTGCATCGGACGGCCGTCAGGCCGGGGCCTTTCCCGCGGTCGAGGAGGGCCCCGATCCGGGCCGCCGCCAGATGTCCCACGCGAGGAGGAAGACGCCGGCGGTGATGGCGCTGTCGGCCACGTTGAACGACGGCCACTCGTGGGCGCCGACGTAGAAGCGGAGGAAGTCCGTCACCGAGTCGAACCGGATCCGGTCGATCAGATTGCCGACGGCGCCCCCCGAGATGAAGGCGAGGGCGGTCTGGAGAACGGCGTCCCGGGCGGGCGAACGCCACGCGTAGAAGACGACGCCGCAGAATACGACGAGGGCGACGCCGGTCAGGAGAAGGGTCCGGCCGGAGGAGGCCTGGCCGGCGAGGATTCCGAAGGCCGCGCCGGTGTTCCGGACGTGCGTCAGGTCGAAGAAGCCCGGGATCACGCCGACCGTCGCGTGGAGCGGGATCCGGGCGGCCACGGCGGCCTTCGTGATCTGGTCGAGGACGATGACGCCGATCGCCACCGAGAGGTAGGCGAGGCGAAGGCGGAGCGATCCGTCCGCCGGCTGGCTCACGGCGTCGATTCTACGGGTCACGCCGGCGCCACGGCCCCGTCCACGACGCTCCGGCAGCGGCGGCAGAGCCCCTCGGGCCCCGTGTCGCGGCGCGTCTGCCAGCAGCGGGGACACTTCACCCCGGGAGCCGGGCTGACGTCGAGGGAGGTGCCGCCGAAAACGTCCACCCGGAGGGCGGATTCGGAGCACGGGCCCAGCGAGACCTCAGGAGTGCCGAAGACGTCCGCGAGAGCCCCGGCCGCGAGTCCGAGACTCCCGATCGCCGCCGCCAGCTCCGGACCGGCGTCGATCCGGACGAGGGCCTGCGAGGCGGTCCCGACCTGCCCCTCCCTCCGCAGAGGCTCGAGCTGGGCGAGGAAGCTCGCCCGGAGGGCGAGAAGGCCTTCCCAGAGCGTCCGGTCGGCGGAAGAGAGCGCCGGAAGCCGGACGTCGCTCCAGCTCCGGAGGAAGAGGGCCGCGGGGTCGGACGCGCGCCCGGGGATCGACTCCCAGATCTCCTCCGCGGTGAAGGGACAGACGGGCGAGAGCGCGGTGGCGATCGTCTCGACGAGCCGCCACGCGGCGGTCTGGGCCGAACGGCGGACCGGGTCGGCGGGCGCGAGGACGTAGAAAGCGTCCTTCCGGACGTCGCACCAGAATGCCGACAGGTCGGTCGTCACGAGGTCGAGAAGCCGCCGGACCACGGTGTGAAATTCGTAGCGCTCGTAGGCGCTCCGGGCCTCCTCGACGAGGCGGGCCCCGCGGTCGAGGATGTAGCGCTCGAGCGGCTCGAGACGGCCGTCGGGAACGGCGTCGCGCGCCGGTTCGAAGTCGAAGAGATTCCCGAGGAGAAAGCGCGCCGTGTTCCGGAGCTTCCGGTACGCCTCCGCCGTCCGGGCGAGAATCTCCTCGTCGAGCGGGTCGTCGTTCGTGTAGTCGAGAGAGGCGACCCAGAGGCGGAGGACGTCGGCGCCGTGCCTCGCGATGACGTCCTGCGGGGCCACGACGTTGCCGAGAGATTTCGACATCTTCCGCCCGTGGCCGTCCACGACGAACCCGTGCGTGACGACGACGTCGTACGGGGCCTTGCCATACAGGGCGATCGAGGTCAGGAGGGAGGACTGGAACCACCCCCGGTGCTGGTCGTGGCCCTCGAGATAAATGACGGGGGCGTGCGCGGCCTCGGGGTCGGGCGTCCGGTCCGCGTAGGCCCCCGAGCGGAGGACGGCGGCGTGCGAGACGCCCGAGTCGAACCAGACGTCGAGGATGTCCTTCAGCTTCTCGAACGACGTCCCCCCGCAGAGGGAGCACGACGACGAGCCGCTCAGGAAGCAGGACGGAGGAAACGCATCGTCGTACCACGCATCCGCCCCGTGCTCGCGGAAGACCGTGTAGACCCTTTCGAAGAAGTCTCTCCTCGAACGATCCTCATCCCCGGTCAGCTCGCCGGAGGCGCGAGGGAAATGCGAGATCACGCCTCTCTCCGCGCACGTCCGGCACTTCAGGAACGTGAGGGGAGAGCCCCACCGGCGCTGCCGCGAGATCGTCCATTCGAGCCGGTTCTCGACCATCGCGCCGATCCGGTTCTCGCCGAACGCCGGGATCCACGCGACGCGGTCGCGGATCTCGGCGAGCGCCGTCTCCTTGAGCGCCCCGAGGTCGATGAACCACTGGTGGGTCGCCCGGAAGACGACGGGTCTCTTGCAGCGCCAGCAGTGCGGGTAGGAGTGGCTGACGTCGGAGCGGCCGAGGAGGCGGGCGCCGGAGGGGTCCCCCTCGGCGAGCGCCTCGAGGACGGCCCGATTCGCGTCCTCGTCGGCGCTCCGGGCCGAGACGACCCGCTTGCCGCGGAGGTCCTCAGGGGCGTGAAGGTCGTAGCGGCCGGCCTCGTCGACGGGACAGAGGGCGGGATCGTCGACGGAGAAGCCGCTCCGGCGGACGACGTCGTAGTCCTCGCGCCCGTGCCCCGGCGCCGTGTGGACGAGCCCGGTCCCGTCGGTCGTCGAGACGTGGTCTCCGAGGAGGAAGCCGAAGCTCGTCCCGTCGAGGTCGAAGGGGCGCCTGTACCGGAGCCTTCCTGCGAGGGCGGAGCCCGGTCGACGGGACGAGTCGTCAGGCGCGACGGAAGTCGCCGGCCATCCCAGCGCCTGCACGACCGCCGGTACGAGCGGCTCCGCGATGAGGAACCACTCGTCCGGGTCGCTCCCCGGCGCCGTCCGATGGACGAGAACGTACGGGATGTCCGGTCCGAGCGCGATGGCGCGATTCGCCGGCAGGGTCCACGGCGTCGTCGTCCAGATGACCGCATACACCCTCGACGGACGGCCGGCGAAGCCGGCCGATGGCCAGACCGTCTTCGCCGATTCGAGGTCGATCGGGAAGGCGACGTAGATCGACGGGTCCGTCTTGTCGGCGTACTCGACCTCCGCCTCGGCGAGCGCGGTCCCGCAGTTGACACACCAGAGGACGGGCTTGAACCCGAACGTCACGAGCCCCTTCGAGACGAAGACGCCGAAGGCGCGGGCGATCTCCGCCTGGTAGGCGAAGTCCATCGTCTCGTAGGGCCGGTCCCACGAGCCGAGGATGCCGAGCCGCAAGAAGTCCGCCCGCTGGTTCGCGATCCACTTCTCGGCGAAGGAGCGACAGGCGCGACGAAGCGCGACATCCGAGACGCCGGCTTCCCGCTTCCCGAGCTCCTTGAGCATGTTGAGCTCGATCGGAAGGCCGTGACAGTCCCACCCGGGAAGGTACGGGGCGTCGTACCCGGCGAGCGTCCGGGAGCGGACCACGAGGTCCTTGAGGGTCTTGTTCATGGCATGCCCGAGGTGGATCCTCCCGTTCGCGTACGGCGGGCCGTCGTGGAGGAGGAAGGCGGGTTTCCCGGCGCCGGCCTTCCGGAGGCGCTCGTAGAGGCCCTCGTCCACCCACCGCTTCAGGCGCGCGGGCTCCCGCTTCGGGAGGTCTCCCTTCATCGGGAACTCCGTCTTCGGGAGGAGGAGGGTGGATTTCCAGTCGCGCTCGCCCATCGAACTCTGGAAGGTAACCCGCGGCGACGCCACGGGGCAAGGGGAAGCGCCGCGACGCCATGTACACTCCGCCGTCGATGGGCGGCGAGCGGATCCGGACGGGAGTCGTCGGGTGCGGCTACCTCGGCCGCCACCACGCCCGGATCCTCACCGCGATCCCCGGGTCGGAGCCGGTCGGCTTCGTCGAGCCCGACGACGCGAAGGCGGCCGGCATCGAGGCCGCCCACGGCGCGCAGGGGATGGTCCGGCGCGACTCGATCCGCGAGCTCCTCGACGCCGGGGCGACCGCCGTGGTCGTCGCCTCACCGACCGTCTCCCACGCAGACGTCGCGGAGGAGCTCCTCGCGGGGGGCGCCGATGTGATGGTCGAGAAGCCGGTCACGGCCACGCTCGCCGAGGCCGACCGGCTGGTCGCTCTCGCCCGGGCGAAGGGCCGCGTCCTGCAGGTGGGGCACATCGAGCGCTTCAACCCGGCGGTGGCGGCCGTCCGGCCGCTGGTGACGGACGTGAAGTTCATCGAGGCCGACCGGCTCGGCGTCTTCGTGGCCCGGGCCCTCGACGTCGACGTCGTCCTCGACCTCCTCGTCCACGACCTCGACATCGCCCTCGATCTCGTGGGACGGCCCGTCCGGGAGATCCGGGCCGTCGGCGTGCCGATCCTGACGGAGAAGATCGACATCGCGTCCGTGCGCCTCTCCTTCGAGGGGGGATGCGTTGCGAACCTGACGGCCTCGCGCGTCTCGGCCGACCGGACGCGGAAGTTCCGGTTCTTCCAGCCCGACTGGTACTTCTCCATCGACACGCAGAACCGCGACGTGACGGCCTTCCGGCTCGACCGGATGACGGGCCCGCCGCGCATCGTGGAGTGGCCCGTCGTCGTCACGCCGGCCGACCCGCTGACGAGCGAGGACACGGCGTTCCTGAAAGCCTGCCGCGAGCGGTCGGTACCCGAGGTGACGGGAGAGTCGGGGCGCGCGGCGCTGAAGCTGGCACTCGACATCCTCGAAGAGATCGGCCGGAACCGATGACGGGAGGGCGCGGCCGGATCGGTCTGGTCGGCGGGTCGGGGCTCTACGAGCTCCCGGGCCTCGCGACGACGAGCGAGGTGAGGCTGGAGACGCCGTTCGGCGAGCCCTCGGATGTCTACCTGGTCGGGGACCTCTCCGGCGTGCCGGTCGCCTTCCTCGCCCGTCACGGACGGCAGCACCGGATCCTCCCGTCGGAGATCAACTTCCGGGCGAACGTCTGGGGCTTCAAGGAGCTCGGCTGCGACGCCCTTCTCTCGGCCTCCGCGTGCGGCTCGATGAAGGAGGCGTACCGGCCGACCGATCTCGTCCTGCCGGACCAGTTCATCGACCGGACGCACCGGCGCGTGGCGACCTTCTTCGGCGAGGGGTGCGTGGCGCACGTCTCCCTGGCGCACCCGGTCTGTCCGCACCTTCTCGAGACGCTCGACCGGACGGCCCGGGAGCGGGGCGCCCGCGTCCACACCGGAGGGACCTACCTCGGGATGGAAGGGCCGCAGTTTTCGACCCGGGCGGAGTCGTTCCTCTATCGCTCCTGGGGCGTGGACGTCATCGGCATGACGAACGTGCAGGAGGCGCGGCTCTGCCGTGAAGCGGAGATCTGCTACGCCACGATGGCCCTCGTGACGGACTTCGACTGCTGGCACGAGGAAGAACAGGCCGTGTCCGTCGAAGCCATCCTCGACGTCCTCCGGGCGAACGCGGCGACGGCCAACGCGGTTCTCGCCGGGGCGGTGATCCGGATCGACGCGGGGCGGCGCTGCGCCTGCCGCCAGGCGCTCCGGTGCGCCGTTCTGACCCGTCGCGAGGACGTCCCGGAGCCGACGCGAAAGCGCCTGTCGCTCCTGATGGAGACGTACTGGAAATGAGGGCGGGACGGATCGCCGTCACCGGGTCCGTCGCGTACGACTACCTGATGACGTTTCCCGGGAGATTCCTCGACGTGGTCGTCCCCGACCGGATGCACCGCCTCTCCGTCTCCTTTCTCGTGGACGACATGCGGCGGGTGCGCGGGGGCGTCGCCCCGAACATCGCCTACAACCTGGCCCTTCTGGGCGAGACGCCGCTGGTGGTCGCCGCGGGGGGACGGGACGCGGCCGACTACCGCGCCTGGCTCGCGGAGGAGGGGGTGGACGTCTCGGGCTTCCGTGTCTTCGACGACGTCTTCACCGCCTCGTTCTTCGTCTCGACGGACCGCGAGCAGAACCAGCTCGCGACCTTCTACGCGGGAGCGATGGCGCGGGCGGGCGAGCTGCCGCTCCGCCTCTTCGACCCGGAGTCGATCGGCCTCGCCGTCGTCGCGCCGAACGACCCGGCTGCCATGGACGGCTACGCCCGGGAGTGCCGGGAGCTCGGGATCCCGTTTCTCTACGACCCGAGCCAGCAGGTGGCGCGGCTCTCGGCCGAGGACCTCCTGGCGGGCCTCGACGGAGCCTCCATCCTGATCGGGAACGAGTACGAGTTCGGGATCGTGGAGAAGAAGACGGGCCTCTCCGAGTCGGAGATCCTCTCCCGCGTCCCCGTGGTGATCGTCACGCGAGGGGAGGAGGGGTCCACGATCGCGCTCCGGGGCGGGACGCCCGAGGCGCCCGACGGCGCCGTAACCTACCGGATCCCGTCGGCCGAGCTCCGGAAGACGGCGCTGGACCCGACCGGCGTCGGGGACGCGTTCCGGGCCGGCCTCCTGGCGGCGCGGCGGAAGGGCCTCCCGTGGGAAGTGGCGGGGCGTGCGGGGAGCGTGGCCGCCGTTTTCGCCCTCGAGACGCTCGGGCCCCAGCCGAAGCGTTACGCCCGCGAGGCCTTCGTGGCCCGGTACGTCGAGAACTTCGGGAGCGACGGAATTCACGAGGGGATCCGCGCGTTCGCCCGCCCCTGAGTCCCTGATAGACTTCGTCGTCGCATGTCGTCCACCATCGAAGGAAACCTCACCGCCAAGGGCCGCCGGTTCGGCCTCGTCGCCGCCCGGACGAACGATCTCGTCGTCGGCCGCCTTCTCGAGGGGGCGCTCGACGCGCTGCGCCGCCACGGGGCCTCTGACGAGGATCTCGTCGTCGTCCGGACTCCCGGGGCGTGGGAGATTCCGCTCGCGCTCCGGGACCTCGCTCGCGTCGGGCGCTTCGACGCCCTCATCGCCCTCGGTGCCGTCCTCCGGGGCGGAACCCCGCACTTCGACTACGTCGCCGGGGAGGTCTCGAAAGGAGTCTTCCAGGTCTCCCTCGAGGTGGACCTCCCGGTTGCGCTCGGCGTCCTCACGTGCGACACGCTCGAGCAGGCGCTGGAGCGCTCGGGAGCCAAGGGGGGGAACAAGGGCTTCGAGGCGGCCATGGCCGCCATCGAGTCGGCCGATCTCCGGGCGCGGCTGAAAGGCTCGACGGGCCGGAAGGGCCAGTAGGCCGGCCGGGCGATCCATGAGCGGTCGCCGCCGGAAGGCCCGGGAGCTGGCCCTCCAGCTCCTCTACCAGAACGACCTCGCGGCGACGCCGCCCGAGGAGATGTTCCGCCGGACCGAGGAGTTCCTGATCGCACGCCCGGAGGTGCAGGAGTACGCGGCGCGCCTCATCGTCGGGACGCTCTCCCGGCGCGAGGAGCTGGACGAGAAGCTCTCGGAGCGGTCGGAGCACTGGCGCCTCGGCCGGATGCCGGCCGTGGACCGGAATCTCCTCCGGCTCGCCCTCTACGAGCTCCTGTTCGAGCCCGAGACCCCCGCGGCCGTCGTGATCAACGAGGCCGTCGAGATCGCGAAGAAGTTCTCCACCCCCTCTTCCGGCTCCTTCGTCAACGGCGTCCTCGACGGGATCCGCCGGGCCCAGGCCTCGGTCCGGGGCGGAGGGCGTGCCCTCTCCATCGCGCTCGCCGTCCTTCTCGCGGCCGGCTCGTCCTTCGCCTCGCCGCCCTCCGACGGGCGGGAGGAGATGCGCTATGCGCTCTCCGGTCCGGCGCCGTGGCGGCAGGTTCGTGCCGTGGAGGCGCCGGGCTATCGCATCGTCCTGTCGTCGCGGGACGGCAGGACCCTGCTGGCGACCGTGGAGACCGACGCCAGCCCGCTCGCGGACACGGCCGCCTTCCCGCTGAAGCCGGCCGCGATTCCGGCCCCCGTTCGGGCGGTGCTCGAGGCGCCCCGGCCAGCCGATCCGGAAGCCGAGACCCTCGCGAAGCGCCTCACGGCCGACTGCCGGTCGGCGCTGGAGGCCGTCGAGCGGGTGATCGGCTACACGGCGTCCGAGATCCGGTACGTGCTTCCGGGACCCGGCCCCGAGACCGCCGCGGCGACCCGGCGCTCCGGTCGCGGCTCCTGCGTCGGCCGCTCGCTCCTCGCCGAGGACCTTCTGGTCCGCGCGGGCATTCCGGCGCGGCAGGTTTCCGGAGTCCTGATCGCGTTCCGGCCGGAAGAGCTGTCGCCGGATTCGCGCGCGGCGTGGAACGAAGGGCTCGGCGGGGTTCGCCATCGGTGGATCGAAGCGTGGGTGCCCGGCCTCGGATGGATCCCGTCCGATCCGGGAGGTCTCGCGAACCGCCTCACCGTCCGTCATCTTGCCCTCGATGAGCCGCCCGGCCGGCGCTTCGGCGTGCGCCCCCTCCTCTCGGAGGAAGAGGCCGCCCGACCGCCGCTGCCCGCGGCGGAAAAGGGGAGCCTCCTGGCGCGTCCCCGGAGCGCAGCGGTCCGCTGATCCCGCTCTCCACTTCGTCTACACTCGCGCCTCGCATGAGCCGCAGCGAAGAGATCCTCGCGATCGAGAGGAAATGGCAGGAGCGGTGGGCGGCGGACCGGGTCGCCTACCTCGACACGGCGGACCCGAAGCAGTCGGGAACCTACCTCCTCGTCATGCTCCCGTACCCGTCCGGGGACCGCCTCCACGTCGGGCACGCCCGGACGTACTTTCTGACGGACGCGCTCTACCGCTATCTCCGCCAGAACGGCCGGACGGTCTTCAACCCGATGGGCTGGGACGCGTTCGGTCTTCCCGCGGAGAACTACGCCATCCAGCGGGGCATCCATCCCCGGACCTCCACGCTCGCGAACATCGCGGCGATGAAGGAGCAGTTCCTGTCGTGGGGGGTCCTCTACGACTGGACGAAAGAGGTCACGACCTGCGAGCCCGGGTACTACCGGTGGAACCAGTGGCTCTTCCTGAAGATGCTCGAGCGGGGGCTCGCCGTCCGGAAGAAGGCGCCGGTGAACTGGTGCCCCTCGTGCCTGACGGTCCTCGCGAACGAGCAGGCCGAGGGGGGGGTCTGCGAGCGGTGCAAGACGCCGGTCGTCCAGAAGGAGCTCGAGCAGTGGTTCTTCCGGATCACGGACTACGCCGATTCGCTCCTCGAGGGGCTCGACCAGCTGGACAAGTGGCCCGAGAAGGTCCGGACCATGCAGCGGAACTGGATCGGGAGGTCGGTCGGGGCCGATCTGGACTTCGAGATCCCGTCGCTCGGGGAGAAGATCCGCGTCTTCACGACGCGGCCCGACACGGTCTTCGGCGCGACGGCCCTGATCCTCGCGCCCGAGCACCCCATGGTGCCGCGGCTCCTCGAGGGGCATCCGAAGAGAACCGAGCTGGAAGCCTGGGTCACCTCGGTCCGGAATCAGCAGCGCATCGACCGGGAGGCGGAGGGGGCCGACAAGGACGGGCGCGACACGGGCCGGACGGCCGTCAACCCCTTCACGGGAGAGACGATCCCCATCTGGCTCGCGAACTTCGTCCTCGCCGAGTACGGGACGGGCGCGATCATGGCCGTTCCGGCGCATGACACGCGCGACTTCGAATTCGCGACGAAGTACGGCCTGACGATCCGCGAGGTGATCCGGCGTCCGGCTGGAGCCGACGCCGCCGAGGCGTGCTGGACCGGCGAGGGGACGCTGGCGGCCTCCGGGCCGTTCACGGGCCTCCCGTCCGGAAAGGGGCGAGAGGCGATTGCGGCGGAGGCCGAGACGCGGGGCCTCGGCGGCGCCCGCGCCCGATACCGGCTTCGCGACTGGCTGATCTCCCGCCAGCGCTACTGGGGGACCCCGATCCCGATGGTGTGGTGCGACGCCTGCCGCTGGGTTCCCGTCCCCGAGAAGGACCTTCCCGTGGTCCTCCCGCCCGACGCGCCGTTCACCGGCCAGGGGGGAAACCCGCTGACGAAGGTGGAGTCCTTCGTGAACACGACCTGCCCCTCGTGCGGCAGGCCGGCGCGCCGCGAAACGGACACGATGGACACCTTCGTCGACTCGTCGTGGTATTTCCTCCGGTACCTGGATCCGAAGAACGACGAGGCCCCGTTCGACCGGGCCATCGCGGCGCGCTGGGCTCCCGTGACGCAGTACATCGGAGGGATCGAGCACGCGATCCTCCACCTTCTCTACGCCCGCTTCTTCGCGCGCGTCATGAAGGACCTCGGTCTCGTGTCGTTCGAGGAGCCCTTCTCGGCCCTCTTCAACCAGGGGATGATCACGCGCCTCTCCCCGTCGGGACGGGTCGAGAAGATGTCGAAGTCGCGTGGCAACGCGGTGTCGCTCGACCCGCTGATCGCGGAGAAGGGCTCCGACGCGGTCCGGGCGTTCGTCCTCTTCCTCGGCCCGGCCGAGAAGGAAGCCGAGTGGAGCGACGACGGCATCGCGGGCGTCGAGCGCTTTCTCGTCCGCGTCCGGACGGCCGTCGAGAAGTTCGCCGGCTCCGGCGCCGACCCCAGGGGAGCGCCGAAGGCGGCCGACACGCCGGCCGCGCGGGCGCGGCACATGGCCGTCCGTCGGGTGACGGACGACTTCGAGGCCTTCTCGTTCCACACGGCCGTGGCGCGCCTGATGGAGTTCTCGCGGCAGGTGGCCGACCTCGTGAGCGACCCGGCGGCCGATCCGGGGGAGGTGGCCGTCTCCGTCCGGTCGCTTCTCCGTCTCGCGCATCCCGTGGCGCCTCACCTCACGGAGGAGCTGCATCAGCGCCTCGGCTTCACCGCGAGCCTCCTTCACGCCGGCTGGCCCGCCTACGATCCGGCGCTGGCCGTCGAAGAGCTGGCGACGGTCGTCATCCAGGTGGCCGGAAAGGTGCGCGGCCAGGTGCACGTCGCCCGCGGCACGGGGGAGTCCGACGTCGTCGCGGCCGCGGAGCGCGATCCGGCCATCGCGAAGTGGCTCGAGGGGAAGTCGCGCGTGAAGACGGTCTACGTTCCCGACCGCCTGCTGAACCTCGTGGTCCGGTGAGACGCCTCGCCGCCGTCGTCGCCGTCGCCGTGCTCCTCCCGGGGTGCGGCTACGGCCTCGTCGGGACCGGCAAGGGGACGCTCCCCGTGGAGATCCGGACCGTCTGGGTCCCGGCCTTCGTCAACGACACGCCGGTCGTCGGGATGGAGCAGCGGCTGACGACCGCCGTCCTGCGGGAGCTGGCGGCCCGGGGCCGCCTGAAACCCGCGCCGAGCCTCGACCAGGCGGACGCCCTTCTGGCCGGCCGGATCACCGGCTATTCGCTTCAGCCGGTCCGGTTCGACGCCCAGGGTCGGGCGCTCGAATACCAGGTGATGATCACGGCACGGCTCACCCTGACGGAACAGAAGTCCGGGAAGACCCTCTTCGACGACCCCGCGTTCCTCTTCCGGCAGCCCTACACCGTGCCCGTCACCGACTCGAGCTATTTCAATCCCGAGCTGCTCGCCATCGACCGGATGTCGCAGCCCTTCGCCCGAAGCGTCGTGTCGACGATCCTCGAGGGGTTCTAGGACCGCCCGGCCCGCCGGAAGCGGCGAGCCTTACTTCTTCGCCGACTTCGCCGTCGCCCTGGTCACCCGGGACTTCAGGCGGGCGGCGGTGTTGCGGTGCAGGACGCCCTTCCGGACCGCCCGGTCGAGCTCGGAGACGACGTCCGTGAGCATCCCGGTCGCCTTCTCGGCTCCGGTGGCGGCTGCCTGGCGGATGTCGCGGACCGCGTGCCGGACCTGCGTGGCGACGGATCGGTTCCGGGCGCGGCGCCTGACGCTCTGGGCCGCGCGCTTCTTTGCCTGTTTCGTGTTGGCCATGCTTCCTTCCTTGTCTTCCTGAAGATGAAGTCCGGACTCTAACGGACGTCGGCGCCCAGCGTGCGGAGCCGCTGGCGGGCGCTCTTCGCCTCGTCGGAGCGGGGGTACTCGTGGAGGACGAACTGGAGCTCGACGATGGCCTGCGCCTTCTCCCCCAGGTCGAGATGGGCGAGACCCTTCTTCAGGTGGGCCGCGGGCGCCTTGTCGCTCTCGGGGAACTGCTTGAAGAGCCGCTCCCAGGCGGCGATCGCCTCGCGCGGCTTCTTCTGGGCGGCGTAGCACTCTCCGACCCAGTAGACGGCGTCGTCGGAGACCTCGGTCTTCGGGTACGTGTCGACGTACTCCTGGAATCCCTGCCGGGCGAGGTCGAACTGCCCGCGCTGGTAGTCGGCGGTGGCTTGCGCGAACAGGTCCGACGGGCTCGACCCCTTTCCCGCACCGGCGGGCGCGGGTGCGGCACCGGCCGCCAGTCCGGGCGTGGCGCCGCCGGCGCGTGCCTGCTGCTCGGCCAGCTGCTGGGAGACCTCGCGAAGGCGGCGGTTGACGTCCTCCAGCTTTCCGGCGAGGGCCTGCATGTCCCGGATCAGGTCGTCGAACTTGGTGCCGATCTCGGCGTTCGACCGCAGGAGAGCCGTCGACTGCTTCGCGAGGTTGTCGTTCAGCTTCTGAACCTCCTCGCGCGATGAGGCCTGGGCCGCAAGGGTGTCCACCTTCTTCTCCACGCCGGCGATCTGCCGTTGCAGCCGCTCGATGTCGCTGCCGCTCACGCAGCCCGAGGCCAGAAGGGCCGCGGCCGCCGGGACCAGAACGGCGAGAGCGGGAAGGCGCCTCCTCACTTGGCGGTCACCACGAAGTGGGCACGCCGGTTCTTCTGCCAGCAGTCTTCGGTCTGCCCGGTGCAGAAGGGGCGCTCCTTGCCGTAGGAGATGATCTGGAGTCGCGATGCGTCGATGCCGAGCGACACCAGGAAGTCCCGTGCCGAGGCCGCGCGCCGCTGCCCGAGCGCCAGGTTGTACTCGCGGGTGCCGCGCTCGTCGCAGTGTCCCTCGAGGTTCACCTTCAGGGTGGGCCACTTCCGGAGGAACTCGGCGTCGGCGCTCAGGACCTCCTTCGCGTCGGCCCGGATGTCGGCCTTGTCGTAGTCGAAGAACGCGGGCTTGAGGTAGCCGGAGATCTCGACGAGCGTCCGGTCGGTGATCCTGACTTCGGGAGCCTCCGGAGGCTTCGACGGCTTCGGCGGGACGGGAACGGGCGTCGGGGCCGCCACGACCGGCACCGGCGTCGGCGCCGGCGTCGTCTGAACCGGCGGCTTCTTCGAACAGGCCGCGGCGAAGACGACGATCGCGGCGAGGGCGATCGGACCGGAGGTACGGACGAAGCGGCTCATGGGCGGGTCCTTTCTGGCTGAGTCGTTACAGGGGGCGAAGCGCCGGACCGATTTCCAGGCGCTCCCGCGGTCGGGGCTCATTCTACCGTCCTGGTCCACGCCGGCGACGAGTTGTTGCCGATCGACGTGACGACGCGGAGCGAGGAGCCGTCCGTGTTGGAGACGACGATCTGGGTCCTGCCGTCACGCGTCACCTCCCACGCCAGCTTCGAGCCGTCGGGAGACCAGGACGGGTTCTCGTGCGCCCCGGGACCGGCGGTGATCTGAAACGTGCGGCCGGAGAGGAGGTCGAGAACGCAGATCTGGAAGTCGCCTTCGTTCCCGCAGGCGAAGGCGAGCCGGGAGCCGTCGGGGGCGAAGGTCGCCTCGTCGTTCCAGTTGCCGGCGAGCGAAACGCGCCGGACGTTCGCCCCCTCGGCGTCCATCAGGTAGATCTGGGGCGAACCCTGCCGGTTCGACGTGAAGGCCATCTCGCGTCCGTTCGGGGTCCAGCGGGGCGTCGCGTCGACCGCCGAGTTGTCGGTCAGGCGCCGGAGCCCGCTTCCGTCGGGGCCGACGACGAAGATCTCGGGATTTCCGCGGACGCTCCCGCAGTAGGCGATCCACTTCCCGTCCGGAGAGAAGGACGGCGAGGAGTTCAGCTCCGTGGACAGCGGGATCTCCTTCGCCGCGCCCCCCGCGGTGGGGACGAGGAAGAGCCCGGGGGGCCCCTTGAGGTACGACTGAAAGACGATTCTCTTCCCGTCGGGCGACCAGCCCGGGGCCAGCGAGAGGCTCCGGTTGGCCGTCAGGCGCCACTGGTTCTCGCCGTCCCAGTCCATCACGTAGACCTCCTTCTCGTTGCGGCCCCCCTTCGGGGTGTGCCGGTCCGAGACGAAGGCGAGACGCGCGAGAAACGGCCCGGGCCGGCCCGTGAACTGCCGGACGATGTCGTTCGCGAGGGTGTGGGCGATCCGTCGGGCGCCGCCCGTCTCGCTCGCGTAAGACTTGCCGAGGACGTTCTTGAGGGTCTTCAGGTCGTAGAGCTGCGCCTCGACCTCGATCCCCGTGGCCGTCGGACGCACCTGCGTGTCGAGGAGGAACTGCGCGCCCGTCGCGATCCACGCGTCGCCTTCCTCCCGCGACCGGGGCGGCCGCGCCCCCTTGGGCTGCAGGGAGGGGTCGGTGACGAGGAAGAGCGGATACGTGGCGAGGTCGTCGTTCAACGCTCTGGAGAAGGGATCGACGGCGTTCGCCTTCAACTCCGGCGTGAGAGGCGAGATCGGCGGCGGGATCGCGATCGGAGTCCGGGCGCCGCTCGGCTTGGTGATGTCGACCGCGATGATCGTCTCCTGCGGCGCGGCCGGCACGGGCGTCGGCGGTGCGGTCTGCGGGGCGGCGAACGCCGGAAGGGCGGCGAGCAGCGTGGACAGGGCGAGGGTACGAATCATCACGTGAACCTCCGGATTCGGATTAACGGAAGCGGAGATGGACGCCGAGGCGCTCCCCGGGGAACTCGGGAGGAAGCGGCGGGAGCGGGTTGGCAGCGAAGATGGCGCGGACCGCGGCCCGGTCGTAGACGCCGAGACCGGACGGGGTGATCAGCCTGACGTCGGCGATGCGGCCGTCCCGCTGGATGGTGAAGCCGACGACAGCCGCCGTCCCCTCGGTCACCTCGGGCTTCAGCCAGTTCGCTCCGATCAGGGTCAGCATCTGTTCGACGTAAAAGGCGTACGGAAAATCGACGTCGAGGGCGGCCACGGACGTTCCGAAGCTGAGCCCGGATGCATCCGCTCCCGCGGCGCCGTTCGCGCCCGCCGTCGGGAGCTCGAGAGCGGGGCCGCCCGCCGGCGGGGCGGCTGCCCGGGGGGCGGCTGCCGGAGGGGGAGTCGGCACCTTCTTCTTCTTCGCGAAGGGATCCGGGAGCGCCGAAGCCGACGGAACCGGCTTCTCGGTCAGCTTCTCGATCACTCTCTTCGGCTTCGCGGGCGCCTCGGGAGCCGGCGTGGGCGCCGCCGATGCCGCCGGCGCCGTCCGGACGCCGAGGGAGGCGGGAGAGACGACGCGAACCGGGAGGGCGACGGGAACGACGGTCACGAGACGGGGCCTCGAGACGACGATGAGGAAGACGAGGAAGAGCGTGTGGGCGGCGATCGACACGACGGGTCCGAACGCCGGCGGCGCGTCGGCCGTCGCGAGCCGCCGTTCGAGGATCTCCGAGACCGTCACGGCTTCTCCAGGCTCCTGAGCTCGGTCACCATGCCGAGGCTCTCGACGCCCAGTCGGTTCAGGACGTCCATCGTTTCGACCACGGTTCCGTAAGGAAGGTTCCGGTCGGCCTTCAGGTAGATGGCCTTGCTCCGCCGGTTCCGGAGAATGATCTTGATCCGCTCCGCGAGCTGCTGCCGGGGGATCGGCGTCTCGTTGAGGTAGTAGACGTGTCCCTTGGTGATCGACAGGATGAGAGGGGCCTCGGGCTCCTGCGGGAGGTTCTGCGAAACGGATTTCGGGAGCTGGACGTCGATCCCCTGCTGGAGGAGCGGCGCCGTCACCATGAAGATGACGAGAAGGACGAGCATCACGTCCACCAGGGGCGTCACGTTGATGTCGGACATGGCGTTCGTCTCGTCGTCGAGCCGGAAGGACATCGCCGGTTCCGCCGCCTCAGGTGAAATGGCGCTCGGCGAGGTTCAGGAACTCGAGCGCGAAGTCGTTCATCTCGGCGCGAATCACCCGGACCTTGCCATTGAAGTTGTTGTAGGCGATCAGGGCAGGGACGGCGGCGACGAGGCCGGCGGCCGTGTTGACGAGCGCTTCGGCGATCCCGGGCGCCACGGCCACGATGGACGTGGAGCCCTTGGCGGCGATCTGAGAGAAAGCGACCATGATTCCCCAGACGGTTCCGAAGAGGCCGATGAACGGCGTCGCCGAGGCCGTCGTCGCGAGGAACTGCATGTTCCGCGTGAGGCGGGTCGTCTCGACCCCGGCGGCGCGCTGCAGGGCGCGCTCGATCGCCGGAAGGCTCCGGACGAAGAGGCGTCCGGAGTCCGCGGGCGCCACGTCGCGCCCGTCGCGGACCTGCTGGTCGAGCTCCGCGTAGCCGGAGCGGAAGATCCCGACCAGCGGACTTCCCTCGAAGCGGTCGCACACGGAGAGCACGTCGGCGAACTTCCGGCTCTTCCGGAAGTGCTGGAGGAAGCCCCGCGTCTGGGTCCGCGCCCGTGCGAAACTCCACGCCTTGGCGACGATGATCGCCCACGATGCGAGGGAGAAAACCGCCAGGATGAAGAGGACCGTTTTGGCCGTCCAGCCGGCGCTGAGGAACAGCTGGAGAAGGTTGTTGCCGCCGGTGTCCGTCATGGCCTCCTTCGGTGCGCTTGGGCGACGGGCCCGTCGCGGTCCGCCGGCGCAAGGTAGCACGGCGCTTCGCACGCGGTCAAAAATGGTGACCTCCGTCGCCGTTCTCGCCGCGTTCGGTCTGGCGACGGGAGGGAGAGCCGAAGAGATCCTCCCGCTCGCGAGCGTCGTTCCCGGGATGAAGGGATACGGCCTGACCGTCTTCGAGGGGCAGAAAGTCGAGCGCTTCGACGTCGAGGTGCTCGGCGTCGTCCCGGCGACCACGCCCGGACGCTCGGTGATCGTGGTCCGGGCCTCGGGGCCGGGCGTCGAGAAGAGCGGGATCGCCTCGGGAATGAGCGGCAGCCCGGTCTACCTCGACGGCAAGCTGGCCGGCGCCCTGTCGAGCGGATTCGCCTTCTCGAAGGAGCCCATCGGAGGCGTCACGCCGATCGAGCCGATGCTGGCCATCGACGGAACGCCGTCCCCTCCGCGCCCGGAGCGGAAACCGGCGCTTCCCGCCACCGGTGCGCTCGCCGCGGCGTTCGTCGGCGGCGGGGAGGAGCGGCTCGCGTTCCTCCGGAGACGCTTCGAGGAGATGCAGGCGCTCCTTCCGGCTCCGGCGGCCTCGCTCCTCGCCCCGTCGTGGAGCGGTTTCCCGGCGGAGACGCTCGTCCGGAGCGCTCCGGTTCTCTCGCGCCTGGGGCTCCCGGCCGCTTCCGTCGAGGCGTCCCTGGCCGGCGCCGCGCCGGCTCCTTCTCCCGCGGCGACGGCCCCTCTCGCCGGCGGCGCAGCCATCACGGCCCTCCTCGTGGACGGCGACCTGCAGCTGGGCGCGACGGGAACCGTGACCCGCGTCGGACCGGACGGGCGGTTCGTCGCCTTCGGCCACCCTTTCCTCGGCTTCGGGGAGCTCGAGCTTCCGGTCGCTCCGGCGCGCGTCGTCACGGTCGTGCCGAGCGTCTACCAGTCCTTCAAGATCGGACACGCCCTGTCCACGTCCCCGTGGCGTCTGACGAAGGACCGCGATTCGGGAGTCGCCGGGCGGACTGACGGGCCGGCCCCCATGGTGCCGGTCCGGTTCCGGTTCGACGCGGGCGGGGCGTCCCGCGAGCTGAGATGGCGTCTCGCCCCGCACCCCCGTCTCCTGCCGCTCCTTCTCTCCCTGTCGACGGACGCCGCCCTGACGACGTCCGACCCCACCTCCCGGGACCGCACGCTCCGCTTCCGGATCACTTTCGAGACGGCGGCCGGCCCGTTCACGTGGGAGGACGTCGTGGCGGGTCCCCGGGCGCGTGAGACGGCCGTCCTCTCGGCCGCCGTCCTCGCGGGGATGCTCTCGGACAACGAGTTCGAGGACCCCCGGATCTCCGGCCTCGCGATCGAGGTCTCCAGCGAAGAAGGGGAGCGGCGGCTCAGGATCCTCGATGCCGCCCTCGCCTCGCGAAGAGTCGCTCCCGGCGCCGAGCTCGTCGCGACGGTCCGCCTCGCGGACCGGCGCGGCGTGGAAGCGGCGCGAGTCGTCCGGCTGCGCGTTCCCCGGGAGCTTCCCGACGGTCGCGCCACGCTCGTGGTCGGGGACGGGAACGTCCTGTCGGGCCTTCGGATCGCCCTCAATCCGGGCGAACCGCGGTCGCTGGCCGACGTGAAGCGCTGGCTGGACCGGATCGTCCCCGGCGACCGCCTCGCGGCCGCGATCGTCGTCCCCGGTCGGGGCGCCGCGACGGGCCCCGAGACTCTCTCGGCGCTGCCGCCGACGGTGGCGGTGCTCCTGTCGGAAGGGGAGCGAACCGAGGGCCCGAAGGGGAGCCTGGGTTCGCGCATCGTGGCCGAGGAGATCCAGCTCCTGGATCGCCCCGTGGCCGGCTCGGTCCGGCTGGACTTCGACGTGGAGAGGCCCCGCTCGTGAGCGTGCGTCAGACCCGCCCTCCGGAGGATCGCGCGTTGCTGAGAACATTTCTCGTCCTCAACCTTCTGGCCGCCGCGCCGCTCTCGGCGGCGGCGACCCGCATCGCGGCGACGGCGTCGGCCCGCGACTTCCTGGCCGGTGAGGCCCGCGGAACGGCTGTGACGGCCGACGGCCGGCTGACGCTCGGGGCTCCCCTCGGCCCGAAGGAGTGGCCCGACGACGCGGCGGACGCCGTCGTCTTCGGCGCGGCGGCCGACGCAGCGGGCCGTCTCTACGTCGCGACGGGCGGCGGGCTCGGACGTCTCTTCGTCTCGGAGCCGTCCGGGCGGATCACGCTCCTTTTCAAGGCGGCCGAGCCGAACGTGACCGCCGTGGCCGTCGGGCCCGACGGAACGATCGTCTGTGCCTCGTCACCGAACGGACGGATCTATCGCGTCGACCCCGGGGCGAAGGACCCGACGGTGGCCGGGACCGACTGGGGAAACCCGCAGGAGGCGGCGATCTGGGCGCTCGCGTTCGGAAAGGACGGGACGCTGTTCGCCGGAACCGGAAACAAGGGGCGGATCTGGAAGCGGACGCCGGCCGGGAAGCTCGAGATGTTCCAGGAGGTCGAGGACGTGCATGTCCGGGCCCTGGCGGTCGGTCCGGACGGAACGCTCTATGCCGGGACCTCCGACCGCGGAGTGCTGGTGGCGATCGCGGCGGACGGAAAGAAGCGGACGCTGCACGACTTCTCGCGACCGGAGATCGTGGGCCTCGCCGTCGATGGGAAGGGAACCATCTTTGCGGCCGCCGCGAGCGCCGAGGTCGCGGCCCCGCGGACGACCCTGGCGGACGCCCGTACCGGCCGGCCCTCGCCGACGCCGACCCCGGCGCCGACGCCTCCGTCCGTCGAGGAGGAGACGCCTCGCGGATCGGTCTCCGTCTCGACCCGCACCTCTCGGGCCGCTCCGACGCCGTCGCCGGGAGGCGGAGGGAGCGCCGAGATCGTCTCCATCCTTCCGGACGGGTTCGTCGAGGCGGTCTGGACGTTCCCCGACGAGGCGGTCTACTCCCTGAGGACGGATCGGGACGGCGGGCTGGTCGTGACGACCGGACCGCGCGGTCGCGTCTACGTTCTGGCGGACCGCCGCCTGCGTCTCGCGGCGCAGACGGGTGAGCGCATCGCCGTGTCGGCCCCCGCCCTCGGGCCGGGCCTCGCGGCCGTGACGATGGGCGCGGCGGGCGTCTTCCGCCCGAGACCGGCGCCGGGTCCCGCGTCGTTCATCTCGGCTGTCCGGGACGCCTCCCGCCTCTCGGCGTTCGGGCACCTCCGCTGGGAAGGATCGACACCGGGCGGGAGCAGCGCGGCGTTCGCCGTTCGGGCCGGCAACTCGGAGAAGCCCGACGCGACGTGGACGGACTGGGCCCCGGTGGCGCCGGACGCTTCGCCGAAGCTCCCGTCCGCGCGCTTCTTTCAGTGGAAGGTCACGCTGACGCCGGGGAGCGCCGGCGCCGCTCCGGTCATCGAGCGCGTCGAGATCTCCTATGCCGAGCGAAACGCGCGCCCCGTTCTCGAGAACCTCGCCGTCCTCGAGCCGGGCGCCGTCGTCTCGCGGGGAGGCACCGCGGGACCGAACGTTCTCTCCGTGACGAATCCCGACGAAAACGGAATCTATGCGGGCCTCGAACCGCCGCGCGAGCCGTCTGCCGACCCCGGGGGGCGACGCCTCTTCCGAAAGGGCTTCCGGACCGTCACCTGGCGGGGCGCGGACCCGAACGGCGACCCGCTCCGGTACGACCTGGACGGGAAGCGGGAGGGGACCGACACGTGGTTCCCGGTGAGGAAGGACCTCGAGGATTCCTGGTGCTCGTTCGACACGACGGCACTCCCGGACGGTAGGTACCGGTTCCGGGTGACCGCGACCGACCGGCTGGCAAATCCGGATCCGGAGGCTCTCACCGCGGCCGAGGAGACCGGCCTCGTCGTCATCGACAACTCGCCGCCCGTCCTGAAGGTCGAGTCGGCCCGGGTCGCCGGCGCCGACCTGGAGGTGCGCCTTCTCGCGACAGACGCGCTCTCGCCCGTGACGAGGGCGGAAGGGGCCGTGAATGCCGACCGGTGGCGACCTCTCGCCGCCGAGGACGGCGCCGCCGACTCGCCGGTCGAGCGCTTCGTCTTCCGCCTGCCGAAACCCGGACAGGGAGCCCTCCTCTCGGTCCGCGTGCTGGACGCCGCGGGGAACTGGGCGGCCGCGTCGGCGGAGTATCCGAAGGACTTCAAGTGAAGCGGCGGGCCCTGGCCGTCCTCCTGTCACTCCTGGCGCTGGCCGCGTGCGGCCAGAAGGGGAAGCACGCGGAGAGCGTCGTCCAGCGCCGGCTGGAAGGCGAGCCGAAGACGCTGAACTCCCTTCTCGCCACGACCGACCCCGAGAACGTCGTGCTGGCTCTTCTCGAGCGAAACCTGCTGGAGTACGACGAAAAGCTCGACCTGGTGCCGGGCCTCGCGGAGGGCGTCGAGGTCTCGGCCGACCGCCGGACGTACACCGTCCGTCTTCGCCCGGATCTCCGGTGGGAGGATGGCCGCCCGCTGACGGCCGAGGATGTCGCCTTCACGATCCGGACCCTCGTGGACCCGAAGACGCCGGCCCTCTCGCGGAAGAGCTACTGGGAGGGGCTGGACCGCGTCGAGGTCGACGACGGACGGACCGCGCGCGTGGTCTTCAAGGAGCCGTACGCGGGGCGGATGCAGGCCTTCAATCTCCCGCTCCTCCCGGCGGCCGCGTATCAGGGGACCGACGTGAACACGAATCCCCGGAACCGCGCGCCTCTCGCGAACGGGCCGTACCGGCTTGGCCGGTGGGAGGCCGGCCGGACCCTCGAGCTCGTCCGGAACACCCAGTACGTCGGCGAGCGGGCGGGGCCCGAGATGATCGTCTTCCGCGTCGTGCCGGAGAACGCCGCTGCCTTCCAGGCCCTCCTCGCGGGCGAGCTGCACGAGATGCGCGTCACCTACGAGCAGAAGACGCGGCTCGAGGCGGACGCGTCCTGCTCGGCGCGGCCCCTTCTCTTCGACGAGCTCGGGTACTCGTACATCGGGTGGAAGAACGACCACCCGCTCTTCTCCTCGCCGAAGGTCCGGCGAGCCCTCACGATGCTGATCGACCGGGAGGCGATCGCCCGGACGCTCTACGGCGGCCTGGCGCGGCCGGCGACCGGCCCGATCCCTCCGGGCCTCTGGCCGTACGACCCCTCGATCGAGCCCTGGCCGTACGACCCGAAGAGGGCTGCGGCGCTCCTGGACGAGGCGGGATTCCGGAC
This sequence comes from uncultured Acidobacteriota bacterium, assembly GCA_963801475.1. Lineage (GTDB taxonomy): Bacteria > Acidobacteriota > Thermoanaerobaculia > UBA5066 > UBA5066 > DAOMFB01. Next base: position 1,645,346 of record CAWDEX010000001.1, read on the forward strand.
GGGGACCGACGGCGTCCGCCGGCGGGGAAGCGAGCGGTTCGCGTTCTCCCTTCTCCTCGGCGCCGGGAGCGAACTGCAGCGCCAGATCACGGAGGTGGTCCAGCAGTCGTTCCGGGCGGCGGGAATCGAGATGACCATCCGGCCCATGGAGTGGGCCGCCTTCGCGTCGAAGGTGGACGCCGGGGACTTCGAGGCGGCGATCCTCGCGTTCAGCCTCGACCCGAACCCGGATCTCAGCGTCTACTGGCACTCGAGCCAGCGGGCGCCGAACGGATGGAACACGTCCGGCTACGCGAACCCGAAGGCCGACGCCCTGATGGACCGTCTCCGGACGACCTTCGACCGGGACGAGGGCCGCCGCCTCTATGCCGAGCTGCTCCGGGTGATCCACGAAGACGAGCCCGTCACGTTCCTCCACAACGTCAAGACGCGCTGGGGGCTTTCGAAGAGGCTCGAGGACGTCCGGAGCTCGCCGATCGGCCTCTTCCTCTTCTGGCCCGGTGGCTCCCGATGGCGGCTCGGCCCGGGCACCGCCCCGCTCTGATACGGCGCTGGCACCCTCCGACGCCGCGTAACATCACCCCATGCTGGCGTACGCGGTGCGGCGTCTCCTCTCGGCGCTCGCCACGCTCTTCGGCGTGGTCACGCTCGTCTTCATCCTCCTCGCCGCGGCGCCCGGCGATCCGGCCGCCCTCGCCGCGCGAAGTTCGGGCGGACGTCCCGCCTCGCGGGAAGCCGTCGCGGCGTTTCGCCGCCTTCACGGCCTCGACCAGCCTCTTCCGGTGCAGTTCGCGACGTGGGCGGCTCGCGCCGTCCGGCTCGACCTCGGCCGCTCGTTCCAGGACGGCCGCGACGTCAGGGAGCGCCTCGCCGCGGCCCTTCCGGCCACCCTCTATCTCAACGGCTGCGCCCTCCTCCTCGCCCTCCTGGCCGCTGTTCCGAGCGGCGTCTCGGCGGCCCGGAGGCCCGGCGGGCGTTTCGACCGCTTCTCCGGGGCCGTCTTCGACGTTCTGTTCGCGACCCCGTCGTTCGTCCTCGGCCTCGTGCTGCTTCTCGTCTTCTCGGTGAAGCTCCGCGTCACGCCGCTCTTCTCCGATCCGGCGCTCGGCCCCCTCGGAATCGTCCTGCCGGTGGCGACGCTCGGTCTCGGCGCCGTGGCCCTTCTGTCACGCTTCGTCCGCGCATGCGTCCGGACGGCGCTCGACGACCCGGCCGCTCTCGCGGCCCGGGCTCGCGGCGAGAGCGGAAGCGGGTCCGTCCGGAGGGCGCTCCGCCGCTCGGCGGGCGCCTTCTCGGCGCTCGCCGCCGTCCTCGTGCCGTCGCTCGTCACGGGATCGGTCCTCGTCGAGCGTCTCTTCTCGTGGCCGGGGGCGGGGCGCCTCCTCGCCGATGGCGTCTTCGGGCGCGACGTCCCCGTGGTCCTCGGCCTGACCCTCGTCGCAGGCGGAACCGTGGTCGTCGCGAGCGTGGTCGGCGATCTCGTCTCGGCCTGGCTCGACCCGAGGCTCCGGGACGCCGGGCGCCTCGAGGCCGCCGGGGGAGGGCGTCCGTGACGGCGGGACGCTCCCCGAGCGCGGCGACGGCCGCCGCCGGGCTCCTCGCCGTCGCCTTGACGGCTCTCCTCTCTCCGGTCCTCGCCCGCTCGCGTCCGTGGCTCGAGACGTCCCGTGGAGAAACCGCCCTCTCCGCTCCCGTCCCGTGGGATCCGGACGCCATCGACCTCGACGAGAGACTCCGTCCGCCGGGGGCCCGCCACTGGCTGGGCACCGACGAGCTCGGCCGCGACGTTCTCTCCCGCCTGCTCCACGGCGCCCGGGTCTCGGTCGGAGCGGGGGCCCTCGCGTGCGTCGTCGCGCTCCTCGCCGGGTCCCTGCTAGGAGCCATGGCCGGCCTCGCCGGGGGGTGGACGGACCGGGGGGTTCTCTTCGTGGTGGAGGTCGTTCAGTCCGTCCCGGCCCTCGTTCTCGTGGCGGCGCTGGCGGCCTTCCTGCCGCCCTCCTTCTTCCTGGCCGCCCTCCTGATCGGCCTGACCGCCTGGACGGACTCGGCCCGGATCGTCCGGGCCGAAGCCCGCCGCCTCCGGAGCGCCCCCTTCGTGGAGGCGGCGCGCGCGGCGGGGGCACCGCGTAGTCGGCTCCTCTTCCGGCACGTCCTCCCGCACGCGCTCCCGCCCGCCCTCGCGACCGCACCCTACGTGCTGGGCGCCGCCGTTCTCACGGAGGCCGGCCTCTCGTTCCTCGGCCTGGGAACGCCCCCTCCCGCCGCGTCGTGGGGGCGCTCGCTTGCGGACGCCCGGGACGTCGTCACCACGGCTCCCTGGTGCGTCCTTCCCCCCGCCGTCGCGCTGGTGCTTCTGGTTCTCTCCGCGCGCCGGCTGGGGGACGCCCTGGCCGAGCGGTCTAGAATCAGTTCTTCGTGAAGCGCGTCGCCGTCTACCCCGGTTCGTTCGATCCGATGACGAACGGCCACGTCGACCTGATCCAGCGCGGCTGCCACATCTTCGACCGGGTCGTCGTGGCAGTTCTCAAGAACGCCGAGAAGGCGCCGCTCTTCGACGTGGAGAAGCGGGTCGCGATGATCCACGCCATCTTCCGCCGGGAGCCGAAGGTCTCCGTGAAGGCGTTCTCGGGACTTCTCGTCTCCTTCGTCCGCGAGGAAAGAGCGCACGTCGTCGTCCGGGGCCTTCGCGTCGTGTCGGACTTCGAGTACGAGTTCCAGATGGCCCTCATGAACCGGCGGCTCGATCCGGAGGTCGAGACGATCTTCCTGACGCCCAAGGAAGAGCTCTCCTACATCTCCAGCCGACTCGTCAAGCAGGTCCACGAACTGGGCGGGGACGTCTCCGGTCTCGTCCCGCCGCTCGTCCTCCGCGCGCTCGAGAAGAAAGTGCCCCGGCGGGCCTGAGGAGCCTACCGGCCGGCGAAGGCGCGGAAGGCTTCGGCGACGCCTGCGGGTACGAGCCGCGGCCTTCCTTCGCCGTCTACGAATATGTGATGCGTCTCGCCTTCCGTCCCGAGCGATCCGTCGGGCAGGACGACCTCGTAGAGGAACGTGCAGCCCCGGCTCTTCATCCGGCCGAAGCGCGTCCGGACGGTGACGACGTCGCCGTATCGGGCGGCCTTCCGGAAGCGCGCACTGACCCCGGTGACGGCGATCAAGATCCCCTCGGACTCCATGCGTGGATAGGGATACCCGGCGGCCTCGCAGTAGTCGGTCCGGCCCACCTCGAACCAGACGATGTAGTTCGCGTGGTAGACGATCCGCTGGGCGTCCGTCTCCGCGTAGCGGACCCTGACCCTGGACTCGACGACCGGACCCGTTTCCATGGCGCCTCCCGCGCCTAGACTAGCCGACGTGGGGTTGCGGGCACGATTGACTGGCGACGGCTGGGCGATCGCCACGCCGCTTTTCTTCGAAGGTGAAGAGGGACGGATACAGGCCGACGAGCCGGAGCAGCTCGGGGCTCTCATCTCCTCGCTGGACGGTGTCGCGGCCTCGAAGGATCCGGACCTGATCGCCGTCGGATTTATCACCTACGAGGCGGGAGTCCTCCTGGAAGGGTCGACGCCCCTCTTCCGTCGGCCCGAGGGGACGCCCCTTGCCGCTTTTGGCGTTTACAGGATCCGAAACGCCGCGCGAGGCACGGCGGCATCTCCCGAGGCCCGATTCACTTTCGAAGAAGGTCCCCGGGCGACGCCACAGGCGTCGCTGCCGCTCCAGGACTGGGCGAGAGGCGTCGAGACGATCCGCGGCGGCATCTCCCGGGGGGACGTCTATCAGGTGAACCTCACGCGCCGGACGCGCCACAGCGCGAGCGCGGACCCGGTGGCCCTCGCCGCCGCCCTCTTCCGGGAGAACCCCGTCCCGTACGCGGTCACGCTCGCCGGGGACGACTGGGCCGTCGTGTCCAACTCGCCGGAGCTGTTTCTCGACGTCGACCTGACGGCGCGCCGCGCCGCCAGCGCGCCAATCAAGGGAACCGTCGCGCGGGGCTTGACGGTCGAGGATGACGAGGCGGCCAAGCGGAGGCTTCTCGACTCGGCCAAGGACGCGGCGGAGCACGTGATGATCGTCGACCTGATCCGGAACGACCTCGGGCGCGTCGCGGTGCCGGGCGGGGTCCGGGTGGAACGGCTCGGCTCGCTCCGCAGCTTCCGCCATCTCCACCATCTCGAGTCCCTCGTGGCGGCTCGTCTCGCGGCGGGAGTCCGGCTGTCGGACATCCTCCGGGTCACGTTGCCCGGGGGGTCCATCACGGGGGCGCCGAAGCGGGCGGCGCTCGGCTTCATCCGGCGGACCGAGCCGTGCGCGAGAGGCGCCTACACGGGAGCGGCCGGTTTCGTCCGCGGGGACGGGCGGGCGGTCTTCAACGTGGCGATCCGGACCGCCATCGTCCACGGGGGATTCGTGGACTATCACGCCGGGGGCGGGATCGTCTGGGACTCGGACCCGACGGCCGAATGGGCCGAGGTGGAGACGAAATCCCGGGAATTCGAGGCGCTCGTCGGGAGCGGTTCAGGAGGAGAATCGGACCGATGAGCCGGCCCTCCGACGTTCCGTTCAACGCCCCGGCGGTCGAGCGCGGTATGGGCTTTTTCGAGACCGTCCTCCTCGTCGGGCGTCGCGCGGTCCTCTGGAAGCCCCACCTGGCACGGCTCTACGGAACCCTTCGCCATTTCGGGTTCCCGGAGCCGGATCTTCCGTCTCTCGAAGCGTCCGCGCGAGCTGCCGCGGACGAGGCGGCCCTCCCGCCCCGGGAGGAGCGCGGGCTGCGCCTGGCCTGGATCGCGACGGGACCCGATCTCGAGCAACCGTCGTCGTGGCGTCTCGACGTCTCCGTGCGTCCGATTCCCGAGTCGACGCTGGCCCGGCGGACCGGGTCCCGCGCCGTGACCCTCCGCGCGGACCTCCGGCGGGACACGCCGGACGTCAAGTCCACGAGTTACTTCGCCGCGGTCGCCGGCCTCCGGATCGCCCGCCGGGCCGGGGGGGACGAAGGGCTCTTCACGGCGCCTGACGGCAGCTACCTGGAAGGGACGGCGACCTCCCTGATCGCCTGGAACGGCGGGACGCCGGCCCGGGCCCCGAACGGCGCCCTCCCGAGCGTCACCTCCGCGGTCTTCCTCGAAGGGGGCCAGGGCGACGTCCCCCTGACCGCCGACGTCCTCCGTCGGGGCGCCCTTCTCTGCGGCTCTCTCACGCTCGCGGTTCCCGTGGTCGCCCTGGACGGAGCGCCGTGCTCCGTTCCGGAGGCGATGACCGCCCGGATCCGCGACTTCAACCGGCGGCTTCTCTCCGACCCGCAGCTCGGCACGATGCTGTAGCGGCGCCGGCGGAGCGGGCCGCGAGTAGACTGAAAACGATGGCCACCAAACGCTCCCGCCCCACCCCGTCCCGTCCCGCCAGCACGATCCTCTTCACCGGCTTCCCCGGCTTCATCGGCGCCCGTCTCATCCCGCGCCTCCTGGAGCTCCGACCCAACGCCCGTTTCGCCTGCCTCGTCCAGGAGAAGTTCCTCGCGGCCGCGCGCGCGGCGGTCGACGCCATGGCCGCGGCCCATCCCGCCACCAGGGGGAGGCTCGACCTCGTCATGGGCGACATCACGGCCCCGGGCCTCGGCCTGGGGCAGAGCGAGGCGAGAAAGCTGCGGCAGGGCCTCACCGGCTGCTACCACCTCGCGGCCGTCTACGACCTTTCGGTCGCCCGCGACCTCGCCCTCCGGATCAACGTCGAGGGGACGCGGAACGTCCTCGAGTTCCTCGGCGACGCCCCGCACTTCCGGCGGCTGGACTACGTCTCGACGGCTTACGTTTCGGGGACGGCCGTGGGCACCTTCCGCGAGACCGACCTCGACGTCGGACAGAGCTTCAAGAACCACTACGAGGAGACGAAGTTCCTGGCCGAGGTCGCCGTGAACGAGAGCGGCCTGCCGAGCGCGATCTACCGTCCGGGGATCGTCGTCGGCGACTCGGGAACGGGGGAGACCGCCAAGTTCGACGGTCCCTACTTCGCCCTGAACGCGATGAACATCCTCCCGTCGCCCGGGCTCTTCATCCGGATCGGCGAGGGGACGGCCGAGGTGAACCTCGCTCCCGTCGACTTCGTCCTCGAGGCGATCGCCCGGCTCTCGACGTGGGACGGGGCGAAGGGAAAGACCTACCACCTGACCGACCCCGCGCCCCGGACCGCCCTCGAGATCGCCGACCTCCTCGCGAAGTCGATCGGCAAGTCGTTCGTCTTCCTCCCGGTCCCGCTGCCCCTCGCCAAGCTCGTCTTCGCGGTGCCGCAGGTACCCCAGTTCCTCGGCATGCCGTCGCAGACGCTCGACTACTTCGACCATCCCGTTCACTACGACGCCTCCCAGGCGACTCGCGACCTGGCGCGCTTCGGCGTCTCCTGCCCGCCCTTCGCCGACTACGTCCAGACGCTCGTGGCGTTCTGGAAGAAGAAGAAGAGCGAGATCACCCGGGGGGCGATGGTGTGAAACAGCGGTTCGTGACCCACAACGCCTCGATCATCGACGGACAGGACGTGCCGACCGGCCGGACGGTCCCGGCGATCCGTCCGTCGACCGGCGAGCCGTTCGCCGAGGTGCAGCGCGCGGGCGCGGCGGAGATCGACGCCGCCGTCGCGGCGGCCGCCAAGGCGTTCCGCCCGTGGTCGGGCACGTCGTTCGCCCAGCGACGGAAGCACCTCGGAAAGCTCCTCGAGGTCGTGCGCAAGAGCCACCAGGAGATCGAGCGTCTCATCGCCATCGAACAGGGCAAGCCGATCGGCGAGGCGCGGGCCGTCGACATCGTGCCGGCCGCCGACACCCTTCGCTACCTCGCGCGCAACCTGTCCGATCTCCTCTCCCCGCGCTCCGTCGACTACGCGCAGATCCTCTTCGCCCACAAGGAGGCGTCGTTCCGGTTCGACCCGCTCGGCGTCATCGCGGTCGTCACGCCGTGGAACTTCCCGTTCGCCATTCCGATGGTCGAGATCGCGGCGTGCCTCGCGGCCGGAAACACCGTCGTCCTGAAGCCGGCCTCGGCGACCGCCCTCACGGGCGTTCTCATCGGAGACCTCTGCCGACGCGCGGGGATTCCACCCGGCGTCGTGAACGTCGTGACGGCGGGGGGAGCCGACAGCGACCGGCTCGTCTCGCATCCCGGGATCGCCAAGATCCTCTTCACCGGATCGGTGGAGACGGGACAGCATGTTCTCCGGACGGCAGCGTCGAACCTGACGGGTTCGGTCCTCGAGCTCGGCGGGAAGGACCCCTCGATCGTCGTAGCCGACGCGGACCTCGACCGCGCGGCGGCCGGCATCGTCTGGGCCGCCTTCATGAACTCCGGCCAGGCCTGCGGCTCCGTCGAGCGGGTCTACGTCGAGAAGAGCGTGGCGTCGGAGTTCATCGCGAAGGTCGTGGCGCGGACGAAGGCGCTCCGCGTCGGCGACCCGACGGCCGAGGCGACCGACATGGGGCCCATGACGACGCCCGACCAGCGGGCCCTCGTCGAGGAGCACGTGGCGGACGCCGTCGCCAGGGGGGCGCAGCTCCTCCACGGCGGCGAGCGCCCGTCGGCCAAGGGGTTCTGGTTCCCGCCGACCGTCCTGACGAACGTCCATCACGGTATGCGCGGCATGCGCGAGGAGACGTTCGGGCCGACGCTCCCGATCCAGGTCGTCGAGAGCCTCGACGAGGCGATCGCCTTGGCCAACGACTCCGACTTCGGCCTGACCGCGTCGGGGTGGACACGCTCGCGCCGGACCGCCGAGCGCCTCGTCGCCGAGCTCGCCGCCGGGACGGTGACGATCAACGATCACCTCTTCTCCTTCGGCGAACCGACCGCGAGCTGGGGAGGCATCAAGAAGTCGGGGCTCGGCCGGAGCCACGCCATCTACGGCCTCTTCGAGCTGGTCAACGTCAAGCACGTCAGCATGGACATGGGTTCGGCCCCGGCGATGCCGTGGTGGTACCCCTACGACGGGGCCTTTCAGAAGTTCACACGGCGCGCCTTCGGCACGCTCTACGCGAAGGACCCGCGGACGAAGATCCCCGAGGCGCTCGGCCTCATGGGAAGCGGCCGTTTCTTCGGCTACGTGAAACTGTCGACGCTGGCCCGGGGGATCGGAAAAGTTCTCTGAAGATCTAGACCGACCCGCGGCGCCCCCCGAGCCCTGAGATAATCTCTCAAGAGAAAAGACGAAACAGGTTACGGTGGCTCTCTCCGCAGGCACCCGCCTCGGCCCGTACGAGATCCTCTCGCCGCTCGGGGCGGGAGGGATGGGTGAGGTCTGGCGAGCGCGGGACACGCGCCTGGGGCGCGAGGTGGCCGTCAAGGTATTGCCCGACGAAGTTGCTCGGGACGCTCATGCTCTCTCCCGCTTCGAGCACGAGGCCAGAGCCGTCGCCGCCCTCTCGCATCCCAACATCCTCGCTCTTTTCGACGTCGGCGAGGCCAACGGTATTCACTTCGCCGTCACCGAGCTGCTGCAAGGACAGACCCTTCGCCTCGCCCTCGCCGACGGACCGTTTACCGTCCGCCGCGCCCTCGACGTAGCTGTCCAGATCGCCCAGGCACTCGCCGCCGCCCACGAAAACGGCATCATCCACCGCGACCTGAAGCCCGAGAACGTCTTCCTCGCGCCCGACGGCCGCGTCAAGCTCCTCGACTTCGGGCTCGCGAGGCGCGACGCCTCCCGCAGCGATCCGAACGACACCCGATCCCCGACCGTCACGGACCTCTCCCGCGCCGGAAGCGTGAGCGGCACCGTCGCCTACATGTCCCCTGAGCAGGCGAAGGGAAATCCCGTCGACTACCGGTCGGACCAGTTCTCTTTTGGAATCGTCCTCTACGAGCTGCTCTCCGGAGCCCGGCCGTTCAAGGGCAGCACGGCCGCCGAGACGATTGCAGCCCTTATTCGGGACGAGCCCGAGCCGCTCGGAAAGAGAGTGCCGGACGTTCCGGCCCCGGTCCGATGGCTCGTCGAGCGGTGCCTCGCAAAGGAAGCCGGCGAGCGATACGACTCGACGGGGGACCTCGCCCGCGACGTTCGGACGTGGAGCCTCCAGCTGTCGGAGGCCGACACTTCGAGCGGGTCCGCGAGGGCCGCGGCAGCGGGAAGGAGGAGCTGGCGGAGCTTCCCCGCCGGCGTGGCCGCCGCTCTCGTCGTCACCGCCGTGCTCGCGGGCGCTCTCGTGACGGGGGCTCTTCTGAAGGGCACAGCCCGTACGCCAGCTCCGGCCGTGAGACTGGAGATCCGACTGCCGGAAGGACACTACCTCTCCCAGTGGCGGCAGCCCTTCGCTCTCTCCCCGGACGGCAGGCTCCTCGTCTTTTCCGCGTTCACTTGGAAGATGCAGTTCGAGGAGGAGAACGCCCCACAGCTATTCCTCCGGCATCTCGACAGCTTCGAGGCCCGGCCGATTCCCGGGACGGAAGGGGGGCACCAGCCTGTCTTCTCCCCCGACGGTCGACACGTAGCCTTCATCGTCTTCTCGGATGCCAGGTGGTTCCTGAAGCGGGTGCCGGTTGCAGGCGGCGTCCCCGCGACGATCTGCCAGTGCGGGGCCACCTTCGGGGTCGCGTGGTCCCCGGACGGGTCGATCATCTTCGCGTCGGAAACTGGGCCGTTGCAGAGGGTGCCCGACACCGGCGGTATTCCCGAGGCGGCCACGACTCTCGACGGCGGAGAGGCCGAGGTCAGCCACAGGCTCCCTCACCTCCTCCAAGACGGGCGCACCGTGATCTACACCGCCCTTCGCTGGGAGACGGCCGGGATGACGTGGGCGAAGGCCCGGATCTTCGGCCAGCGTCTCGGCGACAAGGAGAGAAGTCTCCTCGCGGAAGGGGGTTCGGACGGCCGCTGGGTGCCCCCGGGGAACCTCCTCTTCGCGCGGGAAGGGCGGCTCTTCGCGGCCCCGTTCGACGCGAAGGCACTGCGGCTCGGCGGCAAGCCGGTCCCAATCCTCGAGGGGGTGAGGCACTCGATCTGGACGTCGAACTCTTTGAAGGAGACCGGGGCCGCGATGCTGGACGTCGCGGGCACCGAAGCCTTCGCGTGGGTCCCCGGGTCCGTGACGCCGGAGGAACAGAACTCTCTCGTCTGGGTCGACACGGCGGGGAAGGAGACGCCCATAGACTTTCCGAAAGGTTGCTTCAACGACTTCAGGATCTCCCCGGACGGCGGGCGGATCCTCGTTTCGCCTGGCTATCCGGGAAGGCAGGTCGAGGTCATTGACGTCGCGCGCGGAGCCCGCCGCAACGTGACGTTCGGGATGAATCCGCTCTGGGCCATCTGGGGGCCGGGACCGGACAGGATCACATTCACGTCCGACCACGAAGGACCGGTGAGGATCTACAGCCGGAAGATAGACGCTGGCCCGGAGGCGCTCGAGACGCTCTGGACGGGGACGGGCCGCTATCTCTCGGTCGGCTCCTGGTCGCGCGACGGGAAGACCCTCGCGTTCACTGTCCGTGACGAGAAGACCATCTCTGACATCTGGCTCCTCGAACCCGGGAAAGAGCCTCGCCCGTTCGTCGCGAGCCGGTTCAGCGAAGCGCAGCCTGACATTTCCCCGGATGGCCGCTGGCTCCTCTACGTGTCGAACGAACCGGGGCGGCGCGAAGTCTTCGTGAGGCCCCTCACTGGCGAGGGCGCCGCCCGCCAGGTCTCCGTCCGGGGCGGCGCCGAGCCCCTCTGGTCGCGAGACGGGTCCGCGATCTTCTACCAGCGGGTCCCCACCCCAGTAACGGCAAACCAACCCCAAGGGGCTCAGGCACTTTTTCGCGTCCGCGTGAACGCCGGGCGGGAAGGGCTCGCCTTCGGCCCCCCGGAGAAGCTCTTCGAGGGCGAATACGACGCGTCGTGGCCTGTTCGGGAATCGGACGTCGCACCGGACGGCCGGTTCGTCCTCGGAAAGTGGGCGGACGCGACCGGGCGTCGTGCCTGGTTCGAGAAGTTCCTCTCCGACCGAATCAATATCGACCTGGGCGGTCTCCCCGCACTCCTCAGCGAGACAGGGGAGCAGCAGCCGGCGACAGAGAAATAGACGATGGCGCTCGAAGCAGGCACTCGCCTCGGCCCGTACGAGATCTTCTCGCCGCTCGGGGCCGGAGGGATGGGCGAGGTCTGGCGGGCGCGGGACAACCGGCTCGACCGGGAGGTCGCGATCAAGCTCCTTCCGGAAGGGATGGCCGGAGCTGAGGCTCTCGAGCGCTTCAAGCGCGAGGCGCGAACGGCCTCGGCCCTGAACCATCCCCACATCTGCGCGGTCCACGACATCGGCGAACAGGAAGGCAGGCCGTTCCTCGTCATGGAGCTGATGAGGGGGGAGACGCTGCGGGAGGCGATCGGTGGTCAGCCGATGCCGATGGAGCGGGTCCTGCAACTGGGCGTACAGGTCGCCGACGCGCTCAGGGCAGCCCACGGTGCGGGGATCGTCCACCGGGACATCAAGCCGGCGAACGTTTTCGTGACCGAGCGGGGGGACGCCAAGCTCCTCGACTTCGGCCTCGCCAAGGTAGCCTCGAGGCTGTCGGGTCCGGTCGATACCGCTCTGGCGACGGCGACCGCCGACGAACATCTGACGATTCCGGGTTCGACGCTCGGGACGGTGGTCTACATGTCGCCGGAGCAGGCGCGGGGCGAGGCACTGGACGCACGGAGCGACCTCTTTTCGCTGGGCGTGATGCTCTACGAGATGGCGACAGGACGGCTGCCGTCTGCGGGGAGGACCTCGGCGGCGGTCTTCGACGGAATCCTGAACCGCTCTCCGGCCCCTCCGTCGGGTCTGAATCCCGCGGTCCCGCCTGATCTGGAACGGATCATCTTCAAGGCGCTGGAGAAGGACCGAGAGCTTCGGTATCAACACGCCTCCGACCTCGAGGCCGATCTCAGGCGCCTCCTTCGCGACTCGACGTCAGGAAAGGCGTCGGCGATGACCTCAGATTCCGTCCCGTCGCCGACCTCGAGACGCGTGCTTGTGGTGGGACTCGGCGCTGCCATGGTGATTCTCGCGTTGGCAGGCGTCTGGTTCGTGATACGGGCTGGTGCACCAGGGGGCACGGCGTCCGTACCGGCAACAAAGCGGATCGCGGTCCTGCCGTTCGAGAACCTGGGGGCGGCCGAGGACGGCTACTTCGCTGACGGAATGACGGACGAGGTGCGGAGCAAGCTCTCGGGGCTCTCCGGCCTCGCGGTCATCGCGAGCACCAGTTCCGGCCAGTACAAGGCAACGACGAAACCAGCCGAGCAGATCGGGAAGGAGCTGGGGGTGAGTTACATCCTTCTCGCCAAGGTGCGCTGGCAGAAGGCGGGTTCGTCCAGCCGGATCCGGGTGACGCCGGAGCTGGTGGAGGTCGGAGACGGTGGTGCACCGACGACCCGCTGGCAGGAGGCATTCGACGCGAACCTCTCGGACGTCTTCAAGGTCCAAGGGGAGATCGCGGCGAAGGTGGCGAAAACGCTTGACGTGGTCCTGACTGGGAAGGAGCGCGGAGGCCTCTCCGCGCGCCCCACGTCGAACCTGGCGGCCTACGACGCATACCTCAGGGGCATGGAGGCTCTGCAGAAAGGCGGCAGCATCAGGCTCGCGCTGCCGGAACTCGAGAAGGCTGTTGCCCTGGACCCTGGCTTCGCCCTGGCATGGGCACAGATTTCCCGCTGGCACTCCGATCTCTACGTGATGTTCGATCCGTCACCGCAGGAAGCCGAGGCCGCGAGGAGTTCTGCGGAACGGTCTGTGGAGCTGGCTCCAGGCTCGCCAAGGGCCTCCGAAGCTCTCGCGATCTACTACCTGGACGTGCGGAAGGACGTGGCGCGGGCACGCGACATGTTCTCGCGCGCGCTGCAGGACGCGCCGGACGACGTCGAGCTGATCATGACATCGACCCAGACCGAGAACGACCTGGAAAGGGTGGTTCAGCTGCTTCGAAGAGCCGAAAGGCTCGACCCTCGCTCCGGGGAGGTTCAGAACGGCCTCGCGTACGCCCTGTTGAGATTGCACCGGGGAAGCGAAGCGAGGGCGGCGAGCGATCGGTGCTTCGCGCTTTCACCGACGACGAGGGTCGGCCCCATTCTGTGCAAGGCCATGACCTACCTCCAGGAGGGAGACCTCGCGGGGGCTCGGCAGGTGATCTCCGTGGCGCTGAAAGAGATCGATTCCACGATCCTCGTCGCCAACATCGGGATGCAGAACGACCTCGACTGGGTCCTAAACGAGTCGCAACGGGACTTACTTCTACGTCTTACCCCTTCCGCATTCAACGACGACAGGGGAAACTGGGGAATCGTCCTTGCGCAGGCCTCGTCGAGGCGCGGCGACACGGCGAAGGTCCGCGAGTACGCCGAAGAAGCACGGAAGTCGTTCGCGGCGAAGGTTGCACAAGACCCCGACCAGGGGGAGAAAAGGGCTCTTCTGGGTCTCGCGCTCGCGTACCTGGGAAGAAAGGAAGAGGCTCGGAGCGAGGCCGACCGAGCCGCCTCTCTGGCCCCGATCATCGCCGGCAATGACGAGGGAGCATACGTCCAGCGCGTGCGTACCCGAATCCACATTCTTTGCGGAGATAACGAGAAGGCCCTCGACCTTCTCGAAGTTCTGCTGAAGTCTCCCGACCTCGTTACGCCCGGCTGGCTCCGCATCGACCCGAACTTCGACCCGCTCCGCGGCAATCCCCGGTTCGAGAAGCTGGCGCGCGGGAAATAGGGACTACGGGCCCCCGTCCCTAGAATTGGGGCGTGGGCGCGGCACCGGACCTCTCGACCTATCCCGGCCAGCCGGGGATCTACCTCTTCAGGGACGGGAAGGGGAAGATCCTCTACGTCGGGAAGGCGCGTTCCATCCGGAAGCGGCTCGCGTCGTATTTCACGGCCGGGCCGAAGCACCCGAAGACGGAGGCCCTCGTCGCGGAATTCGCCTCCATCGACACCGTCGTCGCGACGACCGAGAGCGAGGCGCTCGTCCTCGAGAACGCCTTCATCAAGCGCCACCGTCCCCGCTACAACATCGTCCTTCGCGACGACAAGACCTATCCCTACATCAAGGTGACGACGGGGGAGGAATGGCCTCGCGCCCACGTGACGCGGCGGGTCCTGAAGGACGGGCACAGCTACTTCGGGCCGTTCGTCCCGGGCCGGACGTGCCGCGGCGCCATGAAGATGGTGCAGCGGATGTTCCAGATCCGGACCTGCCGGATCGAGATCGACGGCCGGCTGCCGCGCCCCTGCCTCTACTGGGACATGCACGCCTGCCTCGCTCCCTGCGTGGCGGGGCTTACGACGAAGGCCGCCTACGACGAAGCCGTCCAGGACGTCCTCCTCTTCCTGTCCGGAAGGAACGAAGCGCTGACGCCCCGCCTCGAGGCCCGGATGCGGGCGGCGGCCGAGGCGGAGAGCTTCGAGATGGCGGCCGCCTACCGCGACTGTCTCCGGACCGTGGCGGAACTGGCCGAGAAGCAGCGCGTCCAGTCGCTGGCGGGCGAGGACGTCGACGTCTTCGGGGAGTTTCTCGACGGCGGAAACCTCGCGGTGTCGCTCCTACTCGTCCGCGGCGGCGCGGTCCTGGATTCGCGGGAGTACTACTGGGAAGGGATCGGCGAGCCCGATCCGGAGGAGTTCTGGGGGGCACTCCTCTCGCAGTACTACGACACGGTCGCCGACGGCGCGCCGGGGTCCGGCGGCGCCGGGACGTTTCTGCCGAAGGAGATCCATCTCCCCGCGGAGATGTCTTCGGAGGCGATCGAAACGATCGAGAGCTGGCTCTCGGAGCGGCGGGGAAGCCGCGTGACGATCCACACGCCGCAGCGCGGCGCGGCCTTCGACCGGGTCCGGATCGCCCGGGACAACGCCCGGCAGAACCACCTCCGCCGGTTCCGCAAAGTCCGCGAATCGGGCGAGAAGGCGACCCTCGCCCTCGCGAAGGCCCTCGATCTCGACCGGCGCCCGGCACGGATCGAGTGCTTCGACGTGTCGCACCTCCAGGGCACGGAGACCTATGCGTCGTGCGTCGTTTTCGTCGACGGTGAGCCCGTGAAGGACGAGTACCGGCTCTTCCGGATCGAGTCGCCGCGCCCCGACGACTTCGCCTCGATCTCCGAGGCGGTCACGCGCCGCTACGCGCGGGCCAAGGAAGAGGGTTCGCCTCTGCCAGACCTCCTCCTGATCGACGGCGGGAAAGGACAGCTGGCCGCCGCGCTCGCGGCCCTCGACCGCCTCGGTCTGGAGGTGCCCGCGGCCGGCCTCGCGAAGCGACAGGAGGAGATCTTCGTCCCGGGGCGCTCGGCCGCCGTCGTGCTCCCGCGCCGCAGCGCGGCGCTGAAGCTCCTCCAGCGGGCGCGGGACGAAGCCCATCGGTTCGGCCTCCGGAGCCACCGGCGCGCCCGGGGCCGGCGGGCGCTCGAGAGCCCCCTTCTCGCCATCCCGGGGCTCGGCCCGGAGCGGGTCCGGAGGCTCCTCTCCGCCTTCGGAGGGGCCGGATCGGTTCTCGCGGCGAGCGAGGACGCGCTGGCGGTTGTGGCGGGAAAGGGCGTGGCGGCGAAGATCGTCCGATGGCGGGACCGGAACGGAGCCGTTTCCGGTTAACATTTCGCCGTGGTCGCCGGAAGGTCGTCTCCCTCCATGCTCGCCGGCGGCACGCTCGAGCGGACCGCGCTGGCGGAGACGTTCCGGGGCCTCTACCGGGACAGGGTGAGCGCCCGGCTCGTCGTGGCGCATCAGGGAGAGGAGCGGACGTTCTGGTTCGACCGCGGCCAGATCGTCTCGGCGGCGTCCAATCGCGAAGCGCAGATGATCGGCGACCTCCTCCGGAGGTTCGGCCTCGCGGAGGAGAGCCTCCTGCTGGCCGCCTTCGAACGGGCGATGGCCGAACCGGGACGGGGCCTCGGCAAGGTGCTCGCGGAGTCGGGGGCGGTGCCGACGTACGTGGCGCAGGCCGCGGTCCGGGCGCTGGCGGAAGGGATCCTCTACGAGACCTTCCGTTGGACGGCAGGCGTCTTCACGATCACGCCCCTCGAAGCGCCTCCGGACCTTCCGGTCCGATTCGACAAGAGCTCCGCGCTTCTGATCCTCGAAGCGCTGCGGCGTCTCCCGACGGGCAGGAGCCTCACGGGCTCCTCGGTGGTCGAGCCGCGCTCCCGCCCGGTGCTCCATCCGGACCTCCTGCTGCGCTACCAGGTCGCGACCGTCTCGCCGGAAGAGGCCGAAGCGCTCGCCCGCATCGACGGCCTCCGGCACGCCGAGGACGTCACGCGCGACGCCGCGCTCCTCTCCCGGCTCGGGGCGATCGGCCTGATCCAGCTCCTCCCGGCGCACAAGGCCGCCGACATGACGCCAGCGGGAGGACTCGAATCGCTGAACGTGGACGTGGCGGGGCGCCCGCCGGCGACGCGGCTCGTCGAGGCGTACGAGAGCCAGGCACGGATCGTCGAGACGACGTACCGCCGCCTCGACTGGTCCACGCTCTACGACGTTCTCGCCGTCGCGCCCGACGCCCCGGACGACGTCGCGCGGCGGGCCGTTCACGATCGCGCCCGCCTGTTTCACCCCGATCACCACCTGAAGCCGCACCTCTCCGGAGCCCGTGAGGCGCTGGAGGCCCTCTTCCAGAAGGTCTGCGTGGCGGAGCGCGCCTTCCGGTCGCCGACGTCGCGGGGCTCCTACGACGCGACGCTCGCTCGCGGGACGCACGAGACGATCGAACTTCCGAAGAGCGACTCGAACGTGGCGCTCCGTAAACAGATCGCGAAGGCGAATTACGCGAGAGCCAAGACCCTCTTCGAGGAGGAGGACTACTACCCCGCGTACGAAATGGTCCGGCAGTCGGTCGAGTTCGACCCGGAGGAGAAGGACTACTGGATCCTCCTCTCGCGGATCCAGAGGAAGAACCCGAAATGGCTCCGCCAGTCGTCGGAAACGCTCCGCCGCGCGCTCCAGAACATTCCGGCCTCGATCGAGCTGCTCTGGGAGCTTTCCGAGGCCTGCAAGGCGGAGAGGAACCAGCCGGAGCGGATCAAGGCGCTTCGCGAAATCCTGAAGATCGACGCGAAGAACCGGCGGGCCCAGGCGGCGCTCGTCGAGATGGGCGCCGACAAGGAATAGCCTCAACGTGGGAAACACCCTCCCCCTGCTCGGGACCGGCCTCGGCCTCGCGGCCGGCGCTGGGCTCAACGCCTATGCGGTCCTCCTGGTCTACGGCGGCGTCTCCCGGTTCTTTCCCGAGGCTTTCCCGGGTCCGATCGCCCAGTTCCTCGCCTCCACGCCGGCACTCCTCGCGTCCGGCGTCCTCTTCCTGCTCGAGTTCCTGGCCGACAAGATCCCCGGGCTCGACCACGTCTGGCACATGCTTCACTCCGTCGTGCGGCCGCTGGTCGGCGCGCTGCTCGCGGTGGCGTCGGTCGCGCCCGAGGGGAGTGCGACGATGAACGTCTTCGCGGGGGGCGGCGGAGGACTCGTCGCCCTCCTCGCGCACCTTCTGAAGAGCGCCACGCGGCTGACTTCGACGGCGCTGACCGCGGGAATGGCCAACGCGGTCCTTTCGCTGGCCGAGGACATCCTCGCGTTTCTTCAGAGCCTGGTGGCGATCTTCCTGCCGATGGTGGCGCTCGCGGTCGTGGCGGCGCTCGGAATCCTCTTCCTCGCGACCGTTCCGCGAATCGCCCGGTCCGTGAACCTCTTCGGGCGCCGCCGCACGGCGGGCCCCCGCGGCGGATCGGGGTGAGACGGATCGGCCCCGGAGACCTCCGCGTCAGCCTGGCGCTCCTGGTGCTGCTTTCGCAGGTTTCCCGGGCCGAAGTGCCTCGCGTCCGGGGCGCGCCGGTCGCCGGCGTGGCCGCCGAGATCCGAAACGCCGAGGACCTCGGCCGCGTGGACCCGGCGCTGCCGGTGGAGCGGATGGTCCTCGTCCTGCCGC
Organism: uncultured Acidobacteriota bacterium; assembly: GCA_963801475.1. Taxonomy (GTDB): domain Bacteria; phylum Acidobacteriota; class Thermoanaerobaculia; order UBA5066; family UBA5066; genus DAOMFB01. The sequence continues at coordinate 1,663,239 of CAWDEX010000001.1, forward strand.
TTCGGGATCCCGACGGCCTCGAGGCCCTTCTCGCTTCGCTCCAGGATCCTGCGTCGGCGCGGTTCCGGAGATGGCTCGCGCCGGCCGAGTTCGGGGAGCGGTTCGGGGCAACGTGGTCTGACGTCGGGGCCCTCGCCCGCTGGCTGAAGGACGAGGGGTTCGCCGTGGAGGGCGCCACGGCGGGTCGCACCGCCCTCGTCTTTTCGGGACGGGCCGGGGACGTGGAGCGGGTCTTCGACACCGAGCTCCACGAGTTCCGGAAGGACGGCGAGCCGCGCATCGCCAACGTCCGGCCGCTGACCCTCCCGGGCGGGCCCGGATTTCCGCCGGTCCGCGGGCTGCTGCCGGTTCACGGCTTCGCCCGGCCCGAGCCGCTCGTGCGAAAGCCCGTGGCTTACTTCAACGGTTACCGGGGCCTCGGCCTGGCACCGGCCGACTTCGCCGTCCTCTACGGGCTCGATCGCGCCTATCCGGCGGGGCACGGCGCCGGCCAGCGAATCGCAATCGTCGCCCGGACCAACATCCGGATGGACGACATCCGGTTCTTCCGCGCCTTCTTCGGGCTCCCGCCCCGCGATCCCGAGGTCCTCGTGAACGGGGAAGACCCCGGCATCCGGTACTCGGACCTCGCGCTCCTCGAGACAATCCTCGACATCGAATGGGCGGGCGGGCTGGCGCCCGAGGCCGACGTCGTGGTGGTCGTGTCGAAAACCACGCAGACGACCGACGGGATCAACCTCTCGTGCCTCTATGCGGTCGACCAGAACGTGGCCGACATCATCGAGGTCTCCTACGGCAGGTGCGAACAGCGGATGAGCCCGGAGGAGAACGCTTTCTTCACGAACCTCTGGGCCCAGGCCGCCGCGCAGGGGATCACGGTCCTCGTGTCGTCGGGCGATTCGGGGGCAGCGGGCTGCGAGTCCGGGATGTCGGCGCTCGGCACCCAGGCCGCCGTGAACGGCCTCGGCTCCTCGCCCGACGCGACCTCGGTCGGCGGCACGCAGCTGGACGACGGAGGGCACGGGGAACTTTACTGGAGCCCTGAAAACGACCCCGACACGAAACGATCGATCCTCGGACCGATTCCCGAGGTCGCCTGGAACGAGAGCGGCACGGTCCCCGGCGGCACCGCCCTTCTGGCCAGCGGCGGCGGTGCCAGCATCGTCCACGAGCGTCCCGCGTGGCAGTCGCTCCCCGGCGCGCCCGAAGGCACGCAACGCCTCGTGCCGGACGTCGCCGTCAACGCGGGCGGAAGCGTTCCTTATTACATCGTGACGCCGGGTCTCGGGCTCTATCCGGTGTACGGGACCTCGGCCACCGCCCCCGCGTTTGCAGGGATCGCGGCGCTCCTGAACGAGAGGGCGGGGGGACGTCTCGGTAACCTGAATCCCACCCTTTACGAACTCGCGCGCCGCCAGTTCGAGAATCAGGCGCCTCCGATCTTCCGCGATGTCACGTCGGGGGACAACTCGGTTCCGGGGGTTCCGGGGTTTTCCGCGGGGCCCGGCTACGACGCCGTCACCGGCCTCGGCTCACCCGACGTCCCGGCGCTCGCGGAGGCGATCCACGTCATGACCACCCCGGCCCCCGATGCCGATTTCGCGTTCTCGGCGACCCCCAAGGCCGGCCAGCCGGTTCAGTTCACCGACACCTCGGCTGGCTCGCCGACGTCCTGGACCTGGGACTTCGGCGACGGCTGGACGTCCAACGTCCAGAACCCCGTCCACACCTTCAGCGTGGGGACGTATTCCGTCTCGCTGACCGCGTCGAACGCGGGGGGGTCGAGCACCCGGACGCAGGCCGTCGACGTGACCTGGCCGGGCCCGGTGGCCTGCACGGCGGACACCTACACCCTGTGCATGGTGAAGGGCCGGTACAAGGTGACGAGCCACTGGAAGGACCAGTACGCCGGTGGCGCAGAGTCAAGTCTCCTGCCGGCGGCGCTGACGGACGCGACGGGGGCCTTCTGGCTGACCAGCCCGGACGTCTACGAGTACCTGATCCGGATCAACGCGGCGACGGACAACGGGCGGGCCTGGATCGCGATCCCGACCTTCACGGACGTGGAGTTCTGGATCGCCGTGTTCGACACGATCACCGGGCAGTACAGGGAGTACCACAGCCCCGCGGGGAACCGGACACTGGTCTACGACCCGTACTTCTTCGTCTTCCCCTGAGCGACGCCCCCTCGGCGCCGGCGGACCACACCGATCGGCGGGACGAAGAGGGTCGGCTCTCGCCTTCCGACGGTCGAGGACGAGCGACCGGAGTATCCTGAGCGAGACTCGGGCCGGACAGGCGATCGCCGCTCTTGAAGCTTCGGCCGACGGAGGGGAGGAAAGTCCGGACTCCCGCGGGCAGCGTGCCGGGGAAATCCCGGTCGGGGCAACCCGAAGGAAAGTGGCACAGAAAACATACCGCCACGGCGCCTTCGGGCGTCGGGGCAAGGGTGAAAAGGTGCGGTAAGAGCGCACCGCGGCACCGGCAACGGCGCTGGCAGGCCAAACCCCACGCGGAGCAAGGCCAAATAGGGTGACGGCAGGGACGCCCGCTCCCGCGGCCGCAAGGCCGACGTCACCGGGTAGGCCGCTTGAGCCCCTTCGAGAGAAGGGGCCTGGAGGAATGATCGCCAGCCGGAAGGCGCGAGCCGACCGGTCACAGAATCCGGCTTACCGTCCGGCCCGAGTCGCTTCCCGGGGGGCTTGCCTGCCGGGCGCCCCCCGGACCCCCCGGCCTCTCTCTACAATCGGGCCGTGGCTGATCTCGTGGACGGGAACAACCTGATGGGACGGCTCGGGGGCGGAACCCGGGAAGGGCTCGTCTCGGAGCTCTGCGACGTGGCACGCCGGAAGCGGAAGAAGCTGACGGTCGTCTTCGACGGCCCGCCGCTTCCCGGTCGACCGAAAGTGCAGCCGTTCGGCGAGGTGACGGTCGTCTACGCGGCTCCGCGCTCCGCCGACGAGGAGATCATCCGGCGGATCCGCGAGGCGCGCGAACCGCGCGGCGTCACGGTTGTCACCGACGACCGCGCCCTCACGTCCGCCGTCTCGGCCGCCGGCGCGCGCACCGTCGGCGTCGAGATCTTTTCGCGGGAAGCCTCCGCGCGGCTGTCGCGTCCGGCCGACGCGGCGGCCGAAAAACAGGCACCGCCCCTCGGCCTCGCGGACTGGGAGCGCTGGTTCAGCGACCCGCGGAACCGGATCGGCTGATGCGGCTCCGCCGGCTTCGTCCCGGCGACGCGGTGGGCGTCGCCGCGCTCTCGGGACCCGTCGATCCGGAGGAGCTGGCCCGGGGCTGCGCGGCGCTCGAGGGAATGGACTACCGCGTGCGCCTGGCGTCCAACGTCGGGCTCCGGAGGGGGACGCTTTCCCTGTCGGGGAGTGACGCGGAGCGCCTCGCGGGCTATCGGGAGCTCCTCGTCAATCCCGAGGTTGCCGCCATCGTCTTCGCCCGCGGCGGCTACGGCGCGACGCCGCTGCTGCCGCACCTCGATCCCGCCGAGCTGGCGGCCCACCCCAAGATCCACTGCGGGTATTCGGACCTGACGGCCCTCGCGGCGCGTCTCATGGCCCGCTGCGGCCTGCCGTCCTTCCACGGCCCGATGGTGGCGGCCGACCTGGCCCGGGGGCTCGACCCGCTCTCCGCCGCGTACTTTCCGGCGATGCTCGAAGGGCGCGGCCCTTCGGCGCTGGCCCTGCCCGACGCCGACGTCCTCGTGCCCGGGGATTTCGACGGGCGTCTCGTCGGCGGGTGCCTCTCGCTGCTGGCGGCCGCCGTCGGAACGGGCGACGAGTTCCCGTACGACGGCTCCGTCCTTCTGCTGGAGGACGTGGGGGAGGAGGCCTACCGGATCGACCGGATGCTCGTGACGCTCCGGAACGCCGGCCGTTTGGCTAAACTGTGCGGCATCTTGATCGGCTCGCTGTCGGCCATCACGTTCGGAGGCGCCGAGGACCCGCCGCGCCTGCGCGCTCTCCTGACGGATCGACTGACCCCCCTCGGGATTCCGGTCGTGGCCGGCGTACCGGCCGGGCACCGCGGCCCGAACGTGACGCTCCCGATCGGGGCGCGCGTAGCGTGGGACGGCGGGCGGCGACGCCTCGCGTTCCCGGAGGAGATCGTCGCGTGAAAGTCGTGCTGAAGTCCGGCAGTGCCGCCGCGTTCCAGGACTTCGTCGGCCGCGCGCCGGCCGGCCAGACGATCTTTCAGGAAAGCGACGTCGGCACCGAGATGTACGTCATCCAGTCGGGCAGCGTCGAGCTCGTCAAGAAGACCCGGCGCGGCGACGAAAAGGTCCTCGCCACCCTCGAGAAAGGGGACTTCTTCGGGGAGATGTCGATCCTGGAGGACGTGCCGCGGACGGCGACGGCCCGCGCGAAGACCGACTGCGAGTACATCCGGATCAACCAGTCGACGTTCGACGAGATGCTCCGGCACAACACGGAGATCGCCGTCCGGATGCTTCGCAAGCTCTCCCGCCGCCTCCGCGAGACGACGAAGCTCCTCGAGGAGACGACGGGCATGGCCCCGTCCCTCGAGGAGGCGTCGGACATCTCGTCGAAGTCGTCGTCGGCCCGGCACCGGACCCACCGGCTCGTGGGCGAGACCGGGGAGGAGTTCTTCCTCTCGAGCGAGGAAGAGACGACGATCGGCCGCATCGATCCGGTGACGGGGATCCGGCCGGACGTGGACCTGGCCCAGCTCGACACGCAGCGTTCCGTGTCGCGCCGCCACTCGAAGATCACCCGGTCGGGGACGAGCTTCTTCGTCGTGGAGGAGATCGGGACGATGAACGGAACGTTCGTGAACGGCGTCCGGATCCAGACCGGCCAGCCCGTGACGATCAAGGACGGGGACCGCCTCCGCTTCGGGCTCGTCGACCTGACCTTCAAGGCCAAGCGGAGCTAGGGCGCCCATCGACTTCTCTCCCTTCGACCCGGTCGGACGGCTTCCCGGCGTCTCGCCGCGGACGGCCCGAGAGCTTCGCGAAGCCGGCGTCGTCACGTCCCTCGACCTTCTTCTCCACCTGCCGTTCCGCTACGAGGATCGGACGAACGTCGCGGCCATCTCGGCCCTTGCCGCGGGCGGCCCGGCCGCGACGGTGGCCGGGACCGTCCTGTCCGCCCGGCTCATACGGACCCGGCGGCCCGGCTTCACGATCTTCGAGGCCCTTCTCGACGACGGCTCCGGATCGATCCGTCTCGTTTTCTTCAACCAGCCCTACCTTTCGCGCGTCCTTTCGGAAGGGCGCCGCGTCTGGGTCTTCGGCACGCCGGAGCCGGCGTCGCGCGGCCGGCGGGGGCTCGTGATGCAGAACCCGCAGTACGAGCCGGACGAAGGCGCCGGCGACCCGCTGTCGGTGGGCCGCGTGGTGCCGATCTACCGGAAGCTTCCGGGACTCCCGCCCCGGACGCGGCGCCGTCTGGCCGCCCGCCTTCTCGACGAGCTGGGCGATCGGCTGCCCGACCGGCTCCCGCCGGAGCTGGCCCGTCGGAGGGGGCTTCCACCGCTCGGCGCCGCGCTTCGCGAGGCGCACTTTCCCGGGAGCGCGGGGGGCCCTGCCGAGCCGGCCCCGTGGACCGGGCGGACCTCGCCGCATCTTCAACGCCTCGTTTTGGAAGAGTTCCTCGAGCTGCAGGTGGCGCTGATCCGGCGCCGGGCGGAGCGGGCGTCGGTGGCCGCACCACGGCTGGCCGCGGACGACGCGATCCGGGCCCGCCTCCGGGCCGTCCTGCCGTTTCCGCTCACCACCGCCCAGCGGCGCGTCATCCGGGAGATCGGAGAGGACCTCCGCTCCGGGCGCCCGATGCGGCGCCTTCTGCAGGGGGACGTCGGAAGCGGCAAGACGATCGTGGCCGTCCTCTCCGCGGTCCTCGCGGCCGAGTGCGGCTGGCAGACCGCGTTCATGGCGCCGACCGAGATCCTCGCCGAGCAGCACGCGCGCCAGATTTTCGAGCGACTCGTCGGAACCCGCTTCGTTCCCGCTCTCCTGACGGGGCGGGTCCGCGGCCGGCACCGGGCCACGCTTCTCGACCAGCTCGCCGGGGGACGGATCGACCTGCTCGTCGGGACCCACGCGCTCCTCGAGTCGCCGGTCGCGTTTCGCCGGCTGGGGCTGATCGTGATCGACGAACAGCACCGCTTCGGCGTGGCGCAGCGGGCGGCGCTCGCCGAAAAAGGGCCGGCAGCGGGCGGCCTCGTACCGCATCTTCTGGTCATGTCCGCCACGCCCATCCCGCGGTCCCTGGCCCTGACCCTTTACGGCGATCTCGACGTCTCGACGCTGGACGAGAAGCCGCCGGGCCGGACGCCGATCGAGACGCGCGTCCTGCCCGAGGGGGAACGGCTCCGCGTCTTTTCCGAGGTCGAGGGGGAGATCGCGGCGGGAGGGCAGGCCTACGTCGTCGTCCCCCTCATCGAAGAGTCCGACACGATCGACGCAGCGGCGGTCGAGAAGCACGCGGAAGCCATCCGGAAGGCCCTTCCGGGACGGCGCGTCGGCGTCGTCCACGGACGGATGGCTCCCGACGAGCGTGAGAAGACCATGGCGGACTTCGCCGCCGGGCAGCTCGACGTCCTCGCGGCCACGACCGTGATCGAGGTCGGCGTGGACGTTTCGAACGCGTCGTACATGGCCGTCGAGAACGCCGAGCGGTTCGGGCTCGCCCAGCTCCACCAGCTTCGGGGGCGCGTCGGCCGGGGCGCGCGTCCGTCGCGCTGCGTTTTCCTCGTCGGCCGCGGGGCGTCGCCCGAGTCGCGAGACCGCCTTGCGGTCCTCTCTCGAACCGACGATGGGTTCGTGGTGGCTGAGGAAGATCTCGCACGCCGCGGGCCGGGCGATTTCCTGGGGACCCGCCAGAGCGGCCTGCCGCTCTTCCGCGTCGCCGACCTCGTCCGCGACGGCGCCCTCCTCGCGGTGGCCCGCGAGGAGGCGGCGCGCCTCGTGGCGTCCGGGGAGGACGCGCCCTTCCGCGAGCCCCTCTTCCTGCGCGCCGCGTCGCTTCCTCCGGCGGACTAGCCGGCTTCGCGGCGCCCCGCCGCCGTCACTGCAGGACGAGGCAGTGGAGGCCGCCCTCGCCCGCCGGGACGAGCCGGACCGGAAGGACGCGGACGCCCTCTCTCTCGTAGATCCGGCGGGCCTCCTCGAAGACCGGATTCGGCGCCGCCGCGGCGTCGTCGAGGGCGCGGAACGTCCTCTCGATCGATTGCTCCGTGGCGGCCCACGTCGCATCGGAGGGGGCCGCGCGCCACGCGGTCACCGAACGGTCGAGGTCGGCGAAGGCGTTCTCGACGTCGAGCAGGGGGGTGCCGCCTCCGACGGTGGTCGCGGTCGGCGAGGGATACCGGCCGAGGAGGACGGACGGCTCCCCGGTTTCGGCATCCCGGAAGCGTGCCGCGTTCACCGGGCTCCGGACCGGGTGATCGGCGAACGGGATCCTCACGACGGCGTAGCCCTCCCGGGCCAGTTGGACCGCCGCGTCGTCGTATTCCATCTGGGCGTAGCGCACGGTCTCGGCCGGAAGGGGCTGGCGCGTCACGGCATCCACGGGCCGCGCCACGTACGTCGGAATGAACGCTTTCACCCCGGTTCGCGTTCGGAGGATGGCCGACACCATGTCGGCGTGAAAGACGCCGTCGTCCGAACGGTCGGCCCGGGCCAGAAGGCTCTCGCCGAGGATGGTCGTGGGAAGGCCGAAGAACGCGGCGGCGTAGAGCCGGCGGACGCGTTCCACGTCCGCCGCGGCAACCACGGGCGGCGGGCTCCAGGGGATCCCCTCCCGTTCCAGGACCCGCAGGACCCGGTGGCGGCCCACCTTGAGGCGGAGGCCGCTCTTCGGACCGGGAACCAGGGAGACGTCTCCTCCCTCCGTGCTGACGGCATTCGCCCCGCTGCCCCCGATCCGCCGGAGAACGAACTCGTCGGGAAACGCGGCGACGAGCGATTCCGTCGCGCGGCTGTACGCGGGATGCATGTCCCGCCCGAGGCCGATGACCAGCCGGTCCCGCGCATCGGACCCGATCACGACGCTCAGGTCCTGAGGGAACGGCACCGCCTCCGGAACGTGGAAGAAACGGACGCGCGAGGCGATCTCGGCCGGCGTGAATCCGGCGCGCGCGGCGAGGTAGTCCCGGAAGGTCGCTTCGAGGTCGGCCCGCTCGACGTTCGCCGGATGGGGAGGCACGGCGACGAAGAACCGCGTGTACGAGGGGGCCACGCGAATCAGGTTCCCGTGGAGAAGCTCGAACGACAGCCACGACAACCGCTGAAGAAGGTACCTGGTCCGCGCATCGCGTTTTTTCGGATCCCGGGCCGGCACGTGCGGAAGGAGGTACGGGTCGCGCTCCCTCGGCATCAATCCGACCACGACGCGTCGGAAGGAGCGGTCGGACTCGGCGGCCAGGCGGATGTCCGTGCCCGGCACGGCGGTCGGGGACTCCGGAGTCCCCGCCAGGACGGCGGCGACGAAGAGCGTCGAAGCGACGACGATTCCCGCGATCGAGCGTGCCCGGAACACGGACGAAGTCTCGACGATCGGCCCGGGTTGCGCAATCCGGTGCCGCGTCCGGCGGGAGGAAGCATTCGTTGCTAACATCCGCGCGCCGCGCCGGAGCGCCGCCGCGGGGGAGTGCCGTTGAGCCCCGAGAAGGTCCTCGAAGTCGTCACCCAGATCGCCGTTCTCCTGTTCGCCGTGTCCTTTCACGAGTCGGCGCACGGCTGGATGGCGCTCCGCTGCGGCGACACGACGGCGCGTGATCTCGGCCGCATCACGCTGAACCCCCTGAAGCATCTCGACCCGGTGGGGAGCCTCCTCTTTCCCGTGATGCTCGCCGTGGCGGGGCTCCCGGTCTTCGGCTGGGCGAGGCCCGTTCCCGTCACCCTTCGGGGGGTGCCGAACCCGAGACGGGCGAACCTGCTGATCTCGGGCATCGGCCCGCTTTCGAACCTGCTTCTCGCCATCATCGCCGCCATCGTTCTGAAAGGGCTGGTGGTCGTCGGCCAGGAGCGAGGGAGCGGACTCTTCGAGCTGGCGGTCGCGGCCCTCCTGGTGAACGTCTCTCTCGGCGTCTTCAACCTGCTCCCCATTCCGCCGCTCGACGGATTCGGCGTGGTCGAGAGCCTGGCCCCCGCGAGCCTCTATCCAGCGGTCTACTGGCTTCGCCGGTACGGGTTCCTTATCCTCTTCGTGGCGATGTTTACCGGAGTTCTTCGGTTGATCATGGTCCCCGTCAGCAATCTCGTCCTTCACGGGATGCTCTGGATCATCTCTTGACGCTCGAAAAGAAGATCGTCCTTTCGGGCCTCCGACCCACCGGCCGCGTCCACCTCGGCAACTACTGGGGCGCGGTGAAGAACTGGGTGGACCTGCAGGACGCCTACCGCTGCCACTACTTCATCGCCGACCTCCATGCCCTGACGACGGACTACGCCGACACCTCCGCCATCGGTGAGGCGACGCTCGAGGCCGCGACCGACTGGCTCTCCGTGGGACTCGACCCCGAGAAGGCCGTGCTCTTCGTCCAGTCGCGGGTTCCGCAGACGTCCGAGCTGGCGCTCGTGTTCGGGATGATCACGCCGGTCGGCTGGCTCGAGCGGGTGCCGACCTACAAGGAGCAGGTCGAGCAGCTCCGGGAGAAGGATCTCGGCACCTTCGGCTTCCTCGGCTATCCCGTCCTCATGACCGCGGACATCGCGCTCTTTCTCGCCCACTTCGTCCCCGTCGGGAAGGACCAGGAGAGCCACCTCGAGATCTGCCGGGAGATCGTGCGGCGCTTCAACGGCTTCTACGGCGACGTCTTCCCCGAGCCCCAGGCCCTCTTCACGGCCACGCCGAAGGTCCCCGGGCTCGACGGCCGGAAGATGTCGAAGAGCTACAACAACACGATCGCCCTGTCCGATTCCGCCGCCGACGTCGAGAAAAAGGTGATGTCGATGGTGACGGACCCGGGGCGCGCCCGCCGCAGCGACCCCGGCGATCCCGACGTCTGCAACCTCTTTCCGTTCCACCAGCTCTACTCGCCCGTTTCGGAAGTGGCCGAGGTCGACCGCGAGTGCCGATCTGCCGCGCGGGGCTGCGTCGACTGCAAGAAGCACCTGATTCGCAACATGAACGCCGCGTTGGAGCCGATCCGCCAGAAGAGGGCGGAGATCGTGTCGAGGAAAGGCCACGTGAGGGACGTCCTCGAGAGCGGCAGCGCGAGGGCGCGGGAGATTGCGGCGCGGACGATGGAGAAGGTCTCCGCCGCCATGAGCCTCCTATGAGGCGTGGGGTGCGTTGTCCGCCGCTGTCCGTCCCGGCACCGGGGTCGCTCCCCCCGCGCCCCCCACTGCTGTAATGGCCGAAGGCGTCCGGATCCCGGTTCCTCCCGGTATCGAGCTGGTCCAGCCGTACCCGATCAAGCTCCCGACTTTCGAGGGGCCGCTCGACCTCCTCCTCCATCTCGTGCGGAAGAGCGAGGTCGACCTCAAGAACATTCCGGTGGCGGAGATCTGCCGCCAGTACCACGAGTACCTCGTCCTCATGCAGGAGCTCGACCTCGAGGTCGCCGCCGAGTTCCTCTACATGGAGGCTCTCCTCGTCCACATCAAGTCGCAGCTCGTCCTGCCGCGGACCACGCTCCCCGACGGAACGCCCGCCGAGGATCCTCGCGACGAGCTCGTGCGACGCCTCCTCGAGTACCGGAAGTACAAGGGCGTCGCCGAGACGCTCCACGAGATGGAGGCGCAGCGGCTCGGCCTCTGGGCCCGCGCGCCGATGCGCCTCGAGGACGGGGGAGAGGAGGAGGAGGCCGACCTGACCGAGGTCTCGCTCTTCGACCTCCTGACGCTCTTCCGCGGCGTCCTCGACCGTTACAAGGCGCAGCATCCCCCCGCGCTGGAGATCGCCCACCAGAAGTTCTCGATCCGCGAGAAGATGGACCAGATGCTCTCCCGGATCCGGACCGCGGCCACGCCGACGCCTCTGACGGAGGTGTTCGCCGCCCTGACGGGGCGCGCGGAGGCGATCGCCGTCTTCCTCGCCGTGCTCGAGCTGCTCCGCCTCCGGATCATCCGGGCGCTCCAGACGGCGGAGTTTGCGGAGATCTACCTTGAGACCACCGGCGAGAACGTCTCCCTCGACGACTATCAGGAGGTCTACCGCTAGGTGGCGGACGAGACGAAGGATTCCCCCGATCCCGGTGGCCCCGCGGCCCCGGAGGCGTTGCCGGCGGTGGCGCTCGTGGAGGCGTTGCTGTTCGCCTCCGGAAAGCCGGCGGCCGCCGAGCGGCTCGCCGAGGCTGCGGAGCTTCCGCTTCCCGAGGTCGAGGCCGCCCTGGAAGAGGTCGCCCGGCGCTGCGACGCGGAAGGCCGGGGCCTGCGGCTGGATCGCGTGGCTGGCGGCGTCCGTCTGGTGGCGCGAAACGAGTTCGACGCCCCCATCCGTCGCCTCCTCGGCCTCGAGGGGCGGACGAAACTCTCCATCGCCAGCCTCGAGACGCTGGCGATCGTGGCGTACCGACAACCCGTCACGGCTCCGGAGATCGCCGACCTCCGGGGAGTCAACTCCGCTTCCTCGATCCGGACGCTCCTCGACCGGAAGCTGATCACGACGGCCGGGCGGAAGCCGGTCGTGGGCACGCCGTTTCTCTACAAGACGACGAAGGAGTTTCTCGTCCACTTCGGCCTGGCCGAGCTCGCCGAGCTGCCGAAGCCCGAGGAGCTGGAGGCGCTGTACGGCATCGAAACCTCGACCGGTCCCGACCCGGCGCAGACCGAGCTCTTTCCGTCCGACGATCCGGGGGAGGGAAGCGATGCCGGCTGAGCGTCTCCAGAAGCGCCCGCCGGGGGGCTGGGCGTCGCGCGCCCCCCGGACCCCCCAGAGGTTCGAGGTGAATCGTGGGCAGTGAGCGGCTCCAGAAGCTGTTGTCCGCGGCCGGGGTGGCCTCGCGGCGCGCGGCCGAGGCGATGATCCTCGAGGGACGCGTCACGCTGAACGGCAAGGTCGTCAAGGAGCTCGGCACGAAGGCCGACCTCGCCACGGACCACGTCAAGGTGGACGGGAAGCTCCTGCGCCTCCCGACGGCCCACCGCTACGTCCTCCTCAACAAGCCCCGCGGGCTCGTCGTCACGCGCGACGACCCCGAAGGCCGTCCGACGGTCTTCGCGCTCCTGAGGCTCCGCGTCGGCGAGCGACTCGTGGCCGTCGGCCGTCTCGACACGGAATCGGAAGGCCTCCTCCTGCTGACGAACGACGGCGCCCTCGTCCAGAAGCTGACGCACCCGTCCGGCGGGTGCCGGAAGGAGTACGAGGTCAAGGTCTCGGGGATTCCGACGCCCGCCCAGCTCGACCGGCTCCGGCGGGGGATCACGCTCGACGACGGCGTGCGGACGGCGCCGGCGGCGATCGAGGTCATCGAGACGACGCCCGAGAAGAACGGCGTCGGCGGGAACGCCTGGCTCAAGGTGGTCCTCGGCGAAGGACGCTCGCGACAGATCCGACGGATGTTCGCGCACGTCGGCCACCAGGTCTCGAAGCTGCGCCGCGTGGCCATCGGCCCGGTCCGCGACGGCGCCCTGCCGGTCGGCGGCTTCCGGGACCTGACCTCGGGCGAGGTCGACGCGCTCCGGGCGATTCCCCCCGCGCCCCGCCGGGAGGCGGCGCCCCGCAGGGGGCGGTCCCAGGCGCCGCGGAAACGGGCGGGTCCGCCGCGATGAAGGACACCTCGGTCCGTCCGGCGCCGCGCGCCTGCATCGAGACCCTCGCGCCCTACGTGCCCGGGCGGCCAATCGAGGAGGTCGAGGCGCAGTACGGCATCCGGGGTGCGGTGAAGCTCGCGTCGAACGAGAACCCGCTCGGCCCGTCGCCGAAGGCCCTCGAGGCCGCGATGAAAGCCCTCCCCGAGGTGAACAGGTACCCGGACGGCTCGGGGACCTTCCTGAAGCGGGCCCTCTCGGCGCGCTACGGCGTCCCGGTGCGTCAGATCGTCCTCGGGGCCGGCGGCTCCGAGCTGATCGACATCGCGGTGCGGACGTACGTCGAGCCTGGCGACGAGGTCCTCGTCCCGCAAGGAATCTTCCGGATGTTCCCTGTCGCGACGCATCGCGCGGGCGGAACGCTGGTCGAGGTGCCGTCGCCGTTCGCCGGCCTCAAGCCCGACCTGCCCGCCCTCCTCCGGCGGATCGGCGGCGACACGAAGATCGTCGCCCTCGCGAACCCGAACAACCCGACGGGGACCTACGTCTCGCGCGAAGAGCTGGAGTGGTTCCTCGGAGAGGTCCCGCCCCACGTGCTCGTCTTCCTGGACGAGGCCTACTTCGAATTCGCCGACGAGGTCGTTCCCGACTACCCGAACGGTCTCACGTACCTCGTGCGCGGGATTCCGATGGTCGTCCTCCGGACCTTTTCGAAGATCGTGGGTCTGGCGGGCCTCCGGATCGGGTACGGATTCGCCTCGGAGGACGTGGCGGCGGCCCTCGAGAAGGTCCGGGAGCCGTTCAACACGACGAGCGTGGCCCAGGCCGCCGCGATCGCCGCCCTCTTCGACGACGAGCACCGGTGGAAGACCCGCGCTCTCGTCGTGGAGGAGCGGGCCTTCCTCTTCCGCGAGCTGCTCCTCCGCGGCCTGAATCCGTGGCCCTCGGTGGCGAATTTCCTCCTCGTCGAGATTCCCGTCCCCTTCGCGCCGCTCGAGCCGGAGTTCGCGCGGCGGGGAATCATCGTCCGGCCCATGGGGAGCTGGGGTTTCCCGCGGGGCTTCCGGGTGTCCGTGGGGACCCACGCCGAGAACGTCCGGTTCCTCGCCGCCGTGGACGAGGTCGCCGCCGCCGGCCTGCTCCGGCCGGACGGAGCCTCGGGATGATCGTCGCCATCGACGGGCCATCCGGCGTGGGAAAGTCGACCGTCGGAAAGGCCGTCGCCACGCGACTCGGCCTCGCGTATCTCGACACCGGGGCGATGTACCGGGCCGTCGGCCTGGCCGCGAAGCGCCATGGAATCGTCCTGCCCGTCGCGGAACCGGCCGCGGTCGTCGCCATCGCGGAGCGCGTCACGGTCTCCGTCACCGGGAGCGCCGCGAACGCCCGGACGTTCCTCGACGGCGAGGACGTGTCGACGGAGATCCGGACCCCCGGGATCTCGATGTACGCCTCGGCGATCTCGGCGATCCCCGGCGTCCGTCGGCGCCTCGCGGGGATGCAGCGGCAGCTGGCCCGCACGTCGGGGGGCGTCCTCGAGGGGCGCGACATCGGGACGAAGGTCGTCCCCGAGACGCCGCACAAGTTCTTTCTCACGGCGAGGTCCGAGGTCCGGGCGCGGCGGCGGACCCTCGAACTGGAATCCAGGGGGACGCCGCAGCCGTTCGAGAAGGTCCGGGCCGAGATGGAGGCGCGCGACCAGGCCGACTCCACCCGCGAGGACTCGCCGCTGAAGCACGACGCGAGCTACATCGTCCTCGACACGTCCGATCTGACGGTCGACGAGGTCGTCGAAGAAGTGCTCCGGCACGTCGGTGCCGCGGCCGGTTGACCGGTCCCGCTCCAGCGACTAACATCCCCGCTTCGGGTCGGGCTAATTCCTTGTCCATCGACGACTTAGTCCGCCCCGGAATCGACCAGAGCGAAGGAGTCCGCCTGATGTCACCGATCGACCCCAAGAAGACCGCCGGCCCGAGGCCCGAGGAACCCGCCGAGAGCGGCGAGTTTGCGCGGATGCTGGCCGAGAGCGAGCGTTCGCTGCGGGAAGGAGAGCTGATCCGCGGCCGGGTCGTCCAGGTGACGAACGACGAGATCCTTGTCGACATCGGCTACAAGTCGGAGGGAATGATCCCCCGGCACGAATTCGCCGGCGTCGGAGCCGACAAGCTGCCGCAGCCGGGCGACGAGATCGACGCGATCCTCGAGCGGACGGAGAGCTCCTCGGGATACGTGGTCCTCTCGCACGAGCGGGCGCGGCGGAACCGTGCGTGGGACACGGTCGAGGATGCCTTCAAGACCGGCGCCACGGTCAAGGGGCGCGTCCTGGAGCGGGTCAAGGGAGGCCTGGCCGTGGACATCGGGGTCCGGGCCTTCCTGCCGGGGTCCATTGCCGATTCGCGACCGCTGAAGAACCTCGACGTCCTCAAGGGACGCGAGCTCGAGTTCCGCGTGGTCGGCCTGGACCGCAAGCGCGGGAACATCGTCCTGTCGCGCAAGGCGATCCTCGACGAGATCGCCGACGTGAAGCGCAAGGAGGCCCAGGAGGCGCTGGCCGACGGCCGGGTCCTCAAGGGACTGATCAAGAACATCACGGACTACGGCGCTTTCGTCGACCTCGGCGGCATCGACGGTCTCCTCCACGTGACCGACATGTCGTGGGGACGGGTCGGCCATCCCTCGGAGGTCGTCAAGGTCGGCGAGACGGTCGAGGTCAAGGTGCTGAAGTTCGACGCGGAGACGGGCCGGATCTCGCTCGGCATGAAGCAGCTCAGGCCCGACCCGTGGCAGGACCTTCCGGCGCATTACCCGGTCGGCGCCCGCGTGCGCGGAAAGGTTGTCTCTCTGACCGACTACGGCGCGTTCGTCGAGCTCGAGGAAGGCGTCGAGGGGCTGATCCACGTCAGCGAGATGTCGTGGACCAAGCGGATCAAGAACCCCTCGAAACTCCTGAAGGTCGGCGACCTGATCGAGGCCGTGATCGCCGACGTGAACTCGGAGACGCGGCGGCTCTCGCTGTCGCTTCGGGCGACGGAGCCCAACCCCTGGGAGCAGCTCGCCGAGAAGTACCGGATCGGGGACCGGATCACCGGGACGGTGCGCAACCTGACCGACTTCGGCGCGTTCGTCGAGATCGAGGACGGCATCGACGGGCTGGTTCACGTCTCCGACATGTCGTGGGGCCGCCGCGTGAAGCATCCATCCGAGGTCCTCAAGAAAGGGGACCAGATCCAGGCGATCCTGACGGCGATCGACATCGAGAACCGCCGGATCAGCCTGTCGATCAAGGAGTTCCGCCCGAACGAATGGGAGCAGTTCGCCGCGGCCCATCAGCCCGGAGATCTCCTCGATGGCACCGTCGCGAAGGTCGCCGACTTCGGCGTCTTCGTGCGTCTCCCCGAGGGTCTCGAGGGGCTGATGCACGTCTCGGAGACCGACCTTCCGCGCGGCGAGAAGCCGTCCGACCACTTCCGGGAGGGCGACCCCGTTCGCGTGAGAGTCCTCCGGATCGAGCCGGCGGAGCAGCGGATCGGGCTCTCCTCGCGAGGCGTTTCCCAGGAGGTTTCCGCCCCGGACTCGGCCGCACCCGCCGACACCCCGGCCGACGCCCCGACCGACGCGCCGGAGCCGACACACGCGAAAACCGATCCCTCCGAATCGTGACCGCGACGGTGCAAAACGGCAGAAAGCCCGAGGGGGATGCCCCGGTACGGGCGCCCCGCCGGAGGAACGATGGAGCAGACTGACACTCCCGGAACTCGAAGCGAAGGGACGACGACGAAGGCGGATCTCGTCGAGGAAGTCGCGAAGGCGACCGACCTGACGAAGAAGCAGGCGGAAGTCATCGTCGAGAAGGTCTTCGAGGGGATCATCGAGTCGCTCCGTGCCGGGCAGAAGATCGAGCTCCGCGGATTCGGGAGCTTCCGGCTGCGCCAGCGCGGCGCCCGCGTGGCCCGCAACCCGAAGAAGAGCGGCGTCAAGGTCATGGTGCCGCCGAAGCGGGTCCCCTATTTCAAACCGGGAAAGAAGCTCAAGGAGCTGATCAACCCGGTGACGCCGCCTGCCGCTGCGGGCGAGCCACCCGCCGGCGGGGGCTGAGGGCGGGAGAGGCGAACGCCCGCCTCGCCCGGGCCTCTCTCGGAGTGACCGCATGGAGATCCTCTTCACCCCGTGGCGTCTCGCCTACCTGACCGGCGAAACCGGACCGGCAGGGGACGGATGCCTCTTCTGCGGCCTTCACCGGCTCGGGGACGCTGAAGGCCTCATCGTTCACCGGGGGGCGGCGGTTTACGCCGTGCTGAACCGCTATCCGTATTCCAGCGGCCACATCCTGGTGGCGCCGTATGCCCACCACGGGGCCCTCGGCGCGATGTCCTCGGCCGAGCGCGGCGAGCTGATGGAGGTCGCCGCCGTCGCCGAGCGGATCCTCGGCGAGGAATACAGGTGCCACGGGCTGAACGTCGGCCTCAACCTCGGCAAGAGCGCCGGGGCGGGCGTTCCGGGCCACGCGCACCTCCATGTCGTCCCGCGCTGGGACGGGGACACGAACTTCATCACCGTCGTCGGCGGGACACGGACGCTTCCGGAGGATCTGGCCGTGACGCGCGAGCGCCTCGCCCGGGGATTCGCACGGGCCGCGGCGGCGCGGCCGGAGGAACGGGCCTGACCGGGCAGCGCGCCGCGCGGTTGCCCGCCGTCGTCCTGCTGCTGGCCCTCCTCCTGCCCGGACTGGGACAGGTGGCGCTCGGGCGGCGGCGTCGGGGAGTGGCCTTCGCCCTCATCGTGGCCATCACGTTTTTCCTGGGTCTGCTCCTGGACGGCACGCTCCCACGCCCGGTCGCCGGGGAGCCTTTCTCGTGGGTCGCCAGCGCGGTCACGGCCACCACGGGTCTTCTCGGCGGCGCCGCATGGGCCCTCGGGTGGGGACGCGGCGGGCTCGTGGAGACCAACGAGGCGGGGACGGCCTTCCTCCTGACCGCGGGAATCATGTCTCTGCTCCTCGTTCTCGACGCCGCCCAGCGCGCGTGCCGCCGGGTGCCATGAGCCTCCTCCGCGATCACGCCCTGCTGATGCTCGCCCACGCGACCCTGCTGGCCGCTTTCCTCGCTCTCCTCTGGCGGGAGGAGCCGCGGGCCGTCCGCCGCTTCTTCGTGACGACGTGGCTGGCTCTGGTCGGCGGAGGCCTGGCGCTCGCCTGGCTCATGTTCCGCCCTGCTTCATGAGCGCGCCGCTGAAACTCCTCGTGTCGGCCGGCGAAGTCTCCGGGGACCAGCACGCCGCGGCCCTCCTCGAGGCGCTGGACCGACGCGTCGACGGGCTGTCGGCGCTCGGCCTCGCGGGAGACGGCTGCGCCGCGCGCGGAATGAAGCTCCTGGCGCACCAGAAAGACCTCGCCGTCGTCGGGCTCGTCGAGGCGGTCGGGAAGATCCGGCTGGCCCGTAGGCTGATTCGCGACCTCGTGGACGCGGCCCGCCGCGAGCGCGTCGACGGAGCGGTCCTGGTCGACGCGCCGGACTTCAACCTGCCGCTCGCGCGACGGCTCCACGGCGCCGGGATCCCCGTCGTGTTCTACGTCTCGCCGCAGGTCTGGGCGTGGCGGCCGGGACGCGCGGCGTCGATCGCACGGATCGGACGGCGCGTCCTGGTTCTCTTTGACTTCGAGAAGGAGTGGTACGACCGGCGCGGCCTCGGCGCGACGGTGGAGTGGGTGGGGCATCCGCTGGTGGACCAGGCGGAGGCGGAACTGGCCGGCGCGGCCCCGACCCGGCCCGCGCGACGGCGGATCGTCCTGATGCCGGGATCGCGCGACGGAGAGGTCCGCCGACTCCTGCCGGCAATGGCCCACGCCGTCGCAATGCTCGCGAAGAGCCACCCGGAGGCGGACGTGGTCCTCGTTCGCGCCGACTCCGTCACCGGAACCCTCCTGCGCGAAGCTTCCGGAGGCGTGATCGACGGCTGGACGGTCGTCGCGGGGCCCCATCTCGCCCTTCTCGCCGCTGCGGACGTCCTTCTCGTGGCGTCCGGGACGGCCACGGTCGAGGGGCTCCTCGCCGGCGTTCCCATGGTCGTCGTCTACCGGGTCCACCCGATCACCTATGCTCTCGCGCGTCTCCTCGTGAAGGTGAAGCACGCCGCGATGGCCAACATCGTTTCGGACGACGGCTCGGGCAGCCGCGCCGTCCCCGAGCTGATCCAGAAGGACGTGACGCCGGAACGGATCGCGGCCGAGGCAGCCGGCTTCCTCGACGACCCGGGGAAGGCCGCGGCGGCGCGCCGGCGCCTCGCCGAGGGGCGCGCGCGGCTCGGACCGCCGGGGGCCGCGGACCGTGCGGCCGGGGCGCTCCTCGCCGCCCTCGGTCGGACGGGGGAGGCCCCGTGACGGACGACCGGGGCCGCGCCTCGCGCGACGTCCGCCGCCTCGTCGTCCTCTTCCGGCCGCACCGGCGGCAGGCGGCTTTCGCGCTCCTCGCCATGCTCGGCGTCGCCCTCTTCACCGCTTTCGTCGCCTATCTCTTCCAGCCGCTCTTCGACGAGGTCCTGAGCCCCGAGGCGCGGATCGCGATCACGAAGCAGGCGGAAGGGACCGGCTTCGCGGCGGCGGCGCCCGTGAAGTCGCTGACGGGGTCCCGGGACCTCCGGGCGAAGATGCCGCTCATCCGCTGGCTCGACGGGAAGCTCGACGCCCTGTTCCGCGCCGCCGGCATCACGCGGGAATCCCGCGGGGCCGCCATCCTCCTGACGATCTTCCTGGCCTTTCTCGCGAAGAACGTCTGCTCCTACTTCGCCCTGGCCCACTTCAACACCGTCGGACTCGCCTTCGTCAGGGATCTCCGCGCGACGCTCTACGACCGTCTCCTGGGGCAGTCGACGTCGTTCTTCGCCCGGAACCCGTCCGGCGACCTGATCTCCCGCGCGACCGGCGACGTGGACCGGATCCAGTCCCTCTTCGGGACGGACCTGGCCGACCTCGCGCAGTCCCTCGCGACCCTCTCCAGCCTCGTCGTCCTCGTCGTCTCGCTCTCGCCCGAGCTGACGCTCGTCGCCCTCCTCATCGCGCCGGCGATCGTGGTCCCGGTCGTGGTCATCGCCAACCGGCTCCGGAAGATCTCGAAAGCAGGCCGCGAAAGGATGGGGGACCTCACGGGCGTCCTTTCCGAGACGATCCGCGGCCAGCGCGTCGTGCAGGCCTACGGGGCCGAACGTTACGAAGCCGGACGCTTCGGCGAGGTCAACGAACGGACCTACCGGCTGGCGCGACGCGCCGCCCGGATCATGGCGTTCTCCTCGCCGCTCGTGGAGACCGCCTCGGTTCTGGCGTTTCTTCTCCTGCTCGCCTACGCGGGAAGCCGGATCGCGGCCGACAAGATGACCTTGGGGACGTTCATCTCGTTCGGCGTCGGGCTCGTGATGATGTACCAGCCGTTCAAGAGGGCGACGCGGATCAACCTGGCGCTCCAGACGGCGCTCGCGTCGGCCCGGCGCCTCTTCGAGGTCCTCGACGCCCCGGTGGACGTGGTCGACGGGCCGGACGCCCGACCTCTCGCCCCCTTCGCGCGGGAGATCCGCCTCGCGGACGTTTCCTTCGCCTACCCCGGAAACGCTCCGGTTCTCCACGGCATCGACCTCGTGGTGCCGCGAGGCTCGGTGACGGCCCTCGTGGGACCCTCCGGGTCCGGCAAGACGACGCTCGTCAACCTCGTGCCGCGCTTCATGGACGTCACGGCCGGCGCGGTGTCCGTGGACGGCGTGGACGTCCGCCGGGCGACGCTGGCGTCACTCCGCGCGCAGATCGGGCTCGTGACGCAGGACGTCATCCTCTTCGACGACACCGTGCGGCACAACGTGGCCTACGGACGGAACGACGTACCGGAAGGGCGGATCCTCGCCGCCCTCAACGCGGCGAACGCCCGCGATTTCGTCGAGGCGCTGCCGCAGGGACTCGACACCCGGGTCGGCGAGTCCGGCGCGCGCCTCTCGGGCGGCCAGCGCCAGCGGCTCGCCATCGCCCGCGCGCTCCTGAAGGACCCTCCGATCCTGATCCTCGACGAGGCCACGTCCTCTCTCGACACCGAGAGCGAGCGAGCCGTCCAGCAGGCCCTGGAGCGGCTCATGGCGGGTCGGACCGTTGTCGTCATCGCCCACCGCCTCTCGACCGTCCGAAGGGCTGACCAGCTCGTCGTCCTCTCGGACGGACGGATCGTCGAGCGCGGGACGCATGCCGAGCTCCTCGGGGCCGCCGGGTTGTATCGTCGGCTCCACGACCTCCAGCTCTTCGAGCCGGAGTCGAAGGAGGAGGTTCCGGCCTCATGAAGTCGATGACCGGATTCGGGCGCGCCTCGGCGACGCTTCCCGACGGGACCGAAGCCACGGTGCTCGTGCGCGGCGTGAACCACCGGTTTCTCGACGTGACGGTGAAGCTCCGCGACGAGCTCGCCCCGGCGGAGGCGCTCCTCCGGAAATCGGTGGGCTCGATCGCCCAGCGCGGACACATCGACGTTCTCGTTCGTACCGTCCGTCCGGCCGGCCGGACGGCCTCCTTCGACGAGGCGTCCGCGGCCCGTTACGCCGCCGCGTGGCGGGAGGCCGCCGCCCGGACGGGGCTTCCGACGGACCTCGCCGCGCGCGACCTTCTCGGCCTGCCGGGCGTCGTGCGCGGGGAAGAGGCGCCGGAGCCGGACGAGGCGGTCCTCCAGGCCCTCGGCGCGGTGGCCGCCGAAGCTCTCGCCGCCTTCGACGCGACGCGGTGCCGCGAGGGAGAGGCCCTGGCGGTGGCCCTCGGGGCGATCCTCCAGCGGCTCGAGAAGGCCGTCGACCGGCTGGACGAAGCCCGGCAGGGGCTGACCGAGCGGATCCTGGCCACGCTCTCGGAACGGATCCGGAAGCTCGCCGCGACCGTCCCGCTCGACGAGGCACGGCTGGCGCAGGAGGCCGCTCTCCTGGCCGACCGGGCCGACATCTCGGAGGAAGTGGACCGGCTCAAGACCCACCTTGCCGAGGTTCACCGCCTCCTCGCTGCCGCCGGCCCCGTGGGAAAGCGTCTCGACCACCTGACCCAGGAGCTGCACCGGGAGGTGAACACGGCCGGCGCGAAGGTGCGCGATGCCGGAGCGACCCGGCTCGTTCTCGATCTCAAGTCGGACCTCGAAGCCTTCAAGGAACAGGTCCAGAACGTCGAATGAAGGGCGCCGGATGAAGAGCCGCGGAGATCTGTTCATCGTCTCGTCGGCCTCCGGGGCGGGAAAGACCACGTTGATCCGGGGCGTCCTCTCGGACCCGCGGCTCCGACCCGGCTCGCTCCACTTCTCGGTGTCGCACACGACGAGATCTCCACGCGCCGGCGAGGCGGACGGCCGCGAATATCACTTCGTGACCGAGGCCGCCTTCCGGGGTCTCGTCGACGAGGACGGATTCCTCGAATGGGCGACCGTTCACGGCCACTTTTACGGAACGTCCCGGAAAGAGGTCGAGCCGCGCCTCGAGGCCGGAGTGGACGTGCTCCTCGACATCGACGTCCAGGGCGCCCGGCAGGTGCGGTCGCGGATCCCGGACGTCGTGAAGATCTTCGTCTTCCCTCCGTCGCGGGCGGTGCTGGAGGCTCGCCTGAGAGCCCGCGCCTCGGACGCCGCCGAGGACGTGGAGAGGCGCCTTCTCGCAGCCGCGGGGGAGATGTCCGAGTTCGGCGAGTACGACTATGCGATAATCAACGAGGAGCTCGGGTCCGCGGTGGACGAGCTTCGCTCGATCATCGTGGCCCGCCGTGCGGGACGGAACCGCCGGCGCGAGCGCCTTGAAGCCATCCTGAAGACGTTCAACGTTTGACCCGCCACGGGGAGACCAGCGCATGACCGAAATTCCGGCGATCGAATCGAAGTTCCGACTCGTTCACATTGCGGCCCGGCGCGCCGAGCAGCTCATGATGGGGGCGCGGCCGAAGATGGAGACGAAGCACGCGAAGGTGACCCGCGTCGCGCTCTCCGAGGTGGACCAGAACCTCATCCGCTGGCAGCTGGCCCCTGCGGAACCGGCCCCGGCGGACATCCCGCTGGCCGATCCGCTCCCGACCGAGAGCGCCTGACGAAACGCCCCCGCCCCTCCCGCGACGCGCTGGGCGAGGCGCTGGCGTATTACCGCGACCTCGGCGTGGGGGAAATCTTCCTCGAGCGCCCGGAGACGGCGACGGGGATCGAGTCCGCTCCCGTCCGGCAGCCCGTCGCCGATCGCGCGGCCGCGCTTCGTTCCGTCGCGAACGAGGTGGCCCAGTGCCGCCGCTGCGCCCTCTGCGAAACGCGGACCCAGACCGTCTTTTCCGACGGCTCGCCGGAAGCGCGGGTCCTCTTCGTCGGGGAAGCTCCCGGCGCCGACGAGGACGCGCAGGGCGTCCCGTTCGTCGGGCGCGCCGGCCAGCTCCTGACGCGGATGATCGAAGACGGGATGGGAATCCCGCGGAAGGACGTCTACATCTGCAACGTCCTGAAGTGCCGCCCGCCCGACAACCGGAACCCGGAGCCGGCCGAGATCGCGGCCTGCCGAAGGTACCTCGAGACCCAGATCGACACCCTGCGCCCGGAAGTGATCGTGGCGCTCGGCAAGTTCGCCGCCCAGTTCCTCCTCGAGACGGAAGAGGGAATCATGCGGCTGCGTGGAACGTGGGGGAGCTACCGGGGCATCCCGGTCATGCCGACGTTTCATCCTTCGTTCCTCCTCCGCCAGCCCGACAGAAAGCGCGAAGCGTGGGAGGATCTCCTGAAGGTCCTCGGCCGGCTCGGCCTTCCCGCCCCGGCTCGGAAGGGGGGCCTGACGCGATGAAGAACCTCGGACGCCTTCTCCTGGCCTTTCTCCTCCCGCTGGCGGTGGCGGGGCTCGTCTTTTTCGGCCCCGCCGCGACCCGGACGCATTCCGACAGGGCGCGCACCGCCGAGCCGCCGCCCCGGCCCGTCGTCGATCCCTCGGGCCGGACGGCCGGCGAAAGCCGGGCCGTCGCCGAGGCCCTCGACGCGTGGACGAAAGGCAACGCAGGGCCGGCCCTGCGCGTCGCCGAAGACGACGACGCGGCTCCGTCGCCGGAGCGGGGGGATCTCGCGGACCTGTACGCGACGTACCACCCGTTCTTCGTCCGCGGCGACCTGAACGGCGACGGCCGGGTCGACTTCGCGCAGGCGTTCGTCGAGACGGGAGCCGGCGGGTGGTTCCACGTGGCGGTCTTCTTCGGGAAACCGGACGGCGGCTTCGAGGCCCCGGTCTGGGTCGAGCGGGCGGTGTCCCTCGCCGCCGGAGACCTGTCCATCGACAGGACGCTCCTGATCGTGGTGCCGGACCTCGGCCTCGACGAGGCCCGCCGCTGGAGATGGGACGGCATCGAGCGGCGCTTCGTGGACGCCGACGCGGATGAGGTTCCCCGGTACGACGCCGAGGACGCCACGCCCGACGACAAGCCCCGCGTCCGGACGTGACGTGTCGCCGGGCCGTGTCGCCCTCCTCGTGCCGGGCGGGTTTCCCGGTCTTCCCACCTACCGGCTGCCAGGCGGAATTCCGGATCCGCCGATCGGCGCGCGCGTGGCGGCGCCGTTCGGATCCCGGCTCCTGACCGGCGTCGTCGCCTCGCTCGACCCGCCGCCGCCGCCTGAAGGGACGGAGGAGCGGGAGATCGTCGCGACGCTCGACGAGTCGCCTTTTCTTCCCGAACCGCTGGTTCGGGTCCTCGTGCGGGCGGCGAACTACTACGTCGCTCCCCCCGGCGACCTCCTCCGGGCCGCCGTTCCCGGGCGTCTTCTCGACGCCGGCGAGGCCGTCTACGCTCCCGGCTTCGCGGCCGTCGGTTTCACCTCGGAGGATCCGCGCGACGGGGAGGTCCTGCGCGAGATCCTGGCCGTCGGCGAGGCCCGTCTCGACGAGCTGGCGACGCGCCTCGGCCGCACCGGCCTCGCGGGAGCCCTCCGGCGTCTCGCGATCGCCGGCGCGGTCCGGATCCGGAGCGAGCGGCCGGGCCGGGCCAAAGCTCCGGTCGAGAAGGTGTGGATGGCGCGGCCGGGATCCGGAGACGCCGGCCCGCCGACCCGTCGGCCGAAGCGGAGCGCCGCCCACGCGGTCCTCGTCGCCCTGGGCCGGCCCGCGGGAGCGGCGGAGCTGCGGACCGCCGGGATCTCGTCGGCGGTCCTCGCCGCGCTCGTCCGGGACGGGCTCGCCACCGTCCTCGAGCAGGAGAAGAGGGTGGACCTCCGGAGACACGTCGGTCCCGGCGGGAGCGACCGCAGCGTGATCCCGACGCCGGCGCAGCGGGACGCCATCGCGGCGATTGCCGGCGCCGTCGCCTCGGAGTCGGAGAGCTCCTTCCTCCTCGACGGCGTGACGGGGAGCGGCAAGACGGAGGTCTACCTCGCCGCGCTGGAAGCCGTGCGGGCCCGCGGCAAGCAGGGGATTCTCCTCGTCCCGGAGATCGCGCTCGCGCCCGCCCTCGTCCGGCGCCTGCTCCTGCGCTTCGGAGAGCGCGTCTCGCTCCTCCACAGCGGCCTGTCGGACGGCGAGCGTGCCGCAGAATGGGAGCGGACACGGCGAGGCGAGGTGGACGCCGTCGTCGGGCCGCGATCGGCCGTCTTCGCGCCGCTTCCGCGGCTCGGCCTGATCGTCGTGGACGAGTGCCATGAGACCTCTTACAAGCAGGCCGAAGCGCCGCGCTACGACGCCCGCGACGTGGCGCGCTCCCGCGCCCGGGAGGAGGGGGCCACGCTGGTCCTCGGCTCCGCGACACCGTCGGTGGAGCAGGAACATGCCGCGCGGGAGGGGCGGCTCCCGCGCCTCGTCCTTCCGGCGCGGACCGGCGCGCACGGCGTCGCGGCGGTCGAGGTCGTGGACGTGCGGAAGGAGCGGCCGCAGGAAGGCGACCACGGGCGCCTCCTCTTCGCCGCGCGGACCGTCGAGATCCTGAAAGACTGCTTCTCGCGGGGCGAGCAGGCCATCCTCCTCCTCAATCGGCGCGGTTTCTCGCCGAGCCTCCTCTGCCGCGCCTGCGGCGAGGATTTCCGGTGCGACCGCTGCTCCGTCGCGCGGACGTACCACCGGCGCCCGGAGCGGCTCCTCTGCCACTACTGCGGCGACAGCATCCGTCCCCCCGCGCGCTGCCCGGCCTGCGGCTCCGACGTCCTCATGCCCGTCGGCTTCGGGACCGAGAGGCTCGCGGAGCGTTTCGAGGAGGCCTTTCCGGGGATTCCCTATGCGGTGCTGGACCGCGACGCCGCGGCCCGTCGCGGAGGAGCGGCGGGCGTTCTTCTCGACTTCGAGGCCGGCCGGGCCCGGGCGCTCCTCGGGACGCAGATGGTGGCCAAAGGGCACGATTTCCCGAACGCGACCGCCCTGGCCGTTCTCGACGCGGACGCCCTGCTCTCGTTCCCCGACTTCCGGGCGGCCGAGCGGACGTTCCAGCTCGTCACCCAGGCGGCCGGGCGCGTGGGGCGGGGCGATCGGCCGGGCCGGGTGGTGGTCCAGACCGCCCGCCCCGACCACGAGGCCATTCGCGCCGCCGCCCTCCAGGATCACGTCGCGTTCGCCGAGGCCGAGCTGCGTTTCCGCCTTGCCTTCCGCTATCCCCCTTTCGCGCACCTTCTCCTCGCCCTGTTCGCCGACAAGGACCGGGCGAAGGCCGAAGCGGCTGCCCGCGCGGCCGCCTCGGCGCTGGCGGCGTCGGCCGTGTCCGCCCGCGTCCGTCTGCTGGGTCCGGCGCCGGCGCCTCTCGAGCGGCTGAAGGGGGCGTGGCGGTTCCACCTCCTCGTGAAGGCGGACCGGCGCGAAGGAATCGCGGAGGCCGGGGAGCTCCTGGCCCGGCTCCCCGGGGCCCCGCGCCTCGACGTCGATCCGCAGAACCTCCTCTGACGGGAATCACCAGGCGCCCCTCTGCTACAGTGAGACGATGGCGTCCGACTCCGATTTCGAAGCCCCCCTGCAGCGTCTTCGAGCCCGCATCGAGGAGCTGAAGCGCTTTCCCGACAGCCCCGCGAAGCATCGGGACCTGCAGAAGTTCCTCCAGAAGCTCGAGAAGCTCTCCGTCGAGATCTACGGGAACCTGACGCCGTGGCAGAAGACGCTCGTCGCGCGTCATCCGCTCCGGCCGTTCACGCTCGACTACGTCCGCGTCCTGATCCGCGACTTCGTGGAGCTCCAGGGCGACCGCGCTTTCGCCGACGATCCGGCCATCGTGGCGGGCTTCGGCTTCTTCGGCGACCGCCCGGTCGCGGTCATCGGCCACCAGAAGGGACGCGACACCAAGGAGAAGATCCGCCGAAACTTCGGCATGCCGCGTCCGGAGGGCTACCGGAAGGCCGAGCGGATCATGAAGCTGGCCGAGAAGTTCCGGCGGCCGGTGATCGCGTTCATCGACACGCAGGGCGCGTTTCCGGGCCTCGAGAGCGAGGAGCGCGGCGTGGCGGAGGCGATCGCGGCGAATCTGATGGTGATGTCGCGCCTCGAGACCGTCCTCCTCGCGGTCGTGATCGGGGAAGGGGGATCGGGCGGAGCCCTCGGGATCGCCGTCGCGGACGCCGTTCTCATGCTGGAGCACGCCGTCTACTCGGTCATCTCCCCCGAGGGGTGCGCGGCGATTCTCTGGAAGGACCAGGCGAAGGCCCGCGAGGCCGCCGAGGCGATGCGGATCACGGCCGCCGACTGCAAGGCTCTCGGCGTGGTGGACGAGGTGATCCCCGAGCCGCCGGGCGGCGCGCACTCCGATCCCCTGACCACGATCGAACGGGTCGGACGCCGTCTCGACGAACATCTTTCCCGCCTCGTTCCCGTTCCGGTCGACCAGCTTCTCGAGGCGCGCTACCGGAAGTTCCGCTCGATCGGGGCCTGGGAAGAGGCCGCCGCACCCCGGTGACGCCGGCCGTCGCGACGCCGAAGTCTCCCCGGATCCGCCTTCGCGGACAGGAAGCCGCCGCCGCGAGCCGCCTCACGGAGTCGCTCGGGATCCCGCCGGCGGCGGCGCGGGTCCTCGCCGCCCGCGGTCTCGCCGACGCGGCGTCGGCCCGCGCCTGGCTCGAGCCGGCGCCGGACCGGCTGCACGACCCGTTCGGGATGTCCGGGCTTCCCGAGGCCGTCTCGCGGCTCTCGGACAGCGCGCGGCGCGGCGCGCGCGTCGTCGTCTTCGGGGACTACGACTGCGACGGCGTCGGCGCGCTCGCCATCCTGACGACCGTCCTCACGCGCCTCGGCGCCGACGCCCGCCCCTTCATCCCGCACCGGCTGAGTGACGGTTACGGCCTGAAGCCCGACACGCTGCGACGGGTCCTCGCCGAGCACCGCCCGGAAGGAATCGTCACGGTCGACTGCGGCATCACCGCGTGGGCGTCCGTCGAAGACGCGACCCGGTCCGGCGTCTACGTAATCGTCACCGACCACCATCTCCCCCCGGAACGGCTCCCCCGGGGGGCCGTCCTCGTCGACCCGAAGCTCCCCGGATGCTCGTATCCGTTCAAGGACCTCTGCGGGGCCGGCATCGCGTGGAAGCTGGCGGAGGCGCTCCTCCTCCGCGGCGGCGAGGCCGCCGGGCTGTCGAGCGCCACCGGTGCGGCCTGGCGAGCCTCTCTCGCCAAGATCGCCGCCATCTCGACGATCGCCGACGTCGTGCCGCTCACGGGGGAGAACCGGATCCTGGTTTCCTGGGGCCTCGCCGGGCTCGCCGAGCCGCGCTCGCCCGGGCTCCTGGCGTTGATGAAGCGCGCCGGAATCCCTCCGGGCCGGGGTCCGACGGCTCGGGAGGTGGCTTTCCGGATCGCCCCCCGCCTCAACGCCGCGGGACGGCTCGACCACGCGCGCCGGGCGCTCGAGCTCCTGACCACGCCGGACGCGGCCCGCGCCGAGCGCCTCGCAGACGAGCTCGAGGGGGCCAACGCCGAGAGGCGGGCCGTCCAGGAGCGCCTCGTGGAGATCGTCCTCGAGCGTCTCGCCGGCAGTTTCGTCCCGGAACGGGACGCCGTCGTCGTCGAGGCGGGCGACACCGCCGACGGGTGGCACCGCGGCGTCCTGGGCCTGGCGGCGTCCCGCGTCGCCGAGCACGTCCGGAGGCCGGTCCTCCTCTTCTCCCGGGACGGAGACCACGTCGGCGGGAGCGGGCGGACCTGGGGCTCGACGCCTCTCTTTGCGCGGGTCGCGCCTGTCGCCACGCGCTTCGCGACGGAGTTCGGGGGACACGATGCGGCGCTCGGCATGACGCTGCCGGCCGCCGTGTGGGACGCGTTCCGCGAGTCGCTCCGGTCCGTGTTCGCCTCGGCGCGCGACGACGCGGAGTGGGAGAACGACACCGTCGCCGACGCGGAACTTGCGGCGGAGGAGGTGACGGAGGAGCTGGCGGCCTGCCTGGCGCGATTCGAGCCGCACGGCGCGGGGAACCCACGCCCGGTCTATCTCCTTCGCGATCTCCGTTGGGACGGCAGCGGCCGCCGAATCGGGCCGCGGGGCCTTCGGACCGTCTTCGCGAGCGGGCCTCTCCGGCTCGAGGCGGTCGGCTGGAGGCTCGGAGACCTTCCGGAGGGTTCTCGCCCGGTCCGCGCGGACGTCGGGGCCCACGTCGTCCGCGACTCGTACACGGGGCGGCCGACGCTCGAGGTCGTCCATCTCGGGCCGGCGGCGGCATGACGCCCGGGCGGGGACGCTTCCGCCGTCTCCTCGTGGCGCTCGGCGCCGGCTGGATCCTCCTGCTCGGTTTCCTCTACCAGAAGCCCGGGTCCCGTCCGACCGAGGTCCGGGAGGAGATCGCGGGAACCCTCGTCGCGGAGGCCGGCTCCGTCCAAGACCGGATGCGCTTCCGGGACTTCGAATACGTCGAGACGCGCGGCACCGAGAGTCGGTACCGGCTGCTGGCCGCCGAAGCGCTCCGGTTCGAGAAGGACTGGGAGCGGAAATTCACCCTGAAGGACGTGACGTTCGAGTCCGGCGCGGCCGCCAGGTCGCCGGCGGTGCGCCTGTACGCGCCCCGAGCCGAGTTCTCGGAGGCGTCAAAGGCGTTCCGCGTCTTCGACGGCGTCGAGATCCGGGGCGAGGAGGCGCGGCTCTTCGGCGACTCGTTTCGTTACGAGCCGGCGTCGCGCGAGCTCGTCTCGGAGGGGCCCGTCACGGCTCAGCGGGGCCGGCTCGTCATCCGTGCCGACGCCGGATCGATCCGGACGGACGAAGGCACCGTCGTCCTCTCCGGCCGCGTCCACCTGCGCGGCCGAGGCGACGGAGGAGAGATCCTCGACCTCGCCTCCCCGAGACTCGAGCTCGCGCGCGGCGGGCGGATCGCCGCCGCCGGCGACGACACCGTCGCCCGGTCGACCGGTCTCGTCCTGCGCGCCCGCGCCCTCGACCGGACGCGGGAGCCCGACGGAGACCGGCTGCGCGCCGTCGGGAAGGCTCTCCTCTTCCTCGCCCCGACGGCAGGCCGGCTTCCCGGAGCCGCGGCCGTCTCGGGAGACGCCATCGATCTCCTGCGGGGCGGCGACGGCCGGCCGCTCGCCCTCGGCGTCTCATCGGAGTCCGGTCCCTCGGAGATCGACCTCGCACCCGGCCCGCGCGAGCCGGGGCGGACCGGCCGGGCCTCCCGGTTCGAGGCGAGATTCCGGGACGGGGCGCTGGCGGAGATCTCCGTCCCGACGAGCCTGACGGTGGGCGAAGCCGCCGGCCCGAACGTGCCGGCCGGAGGGGGCCTTCGAACCCTGACCGCCGGCTCCGCACGGCTCACGTTCCGCCCGGGCGGAGGACTCGACGTCGGCGTCTTCGAGAAGGGGGTCTACCTGACCGACGGGACGCGGGCATCGCTCCGGGGGACCGAGGCGACGCTGCGGGGCCGGGACGACGTGGCCGTCGTCACCGGCGACCCCGCCGACTACCGCGACGCCGAAGCGTCGCTCGCGGCCCGGACCATCAGCTACAGCCGCCGGGAAGACCGGATCGACGCCGCGGGAAAGGTCCGGGCCTCCTTCAGCGGCCAGCGCCCGGGTGGGCTCCTCGGCGGAGGCGACAGCGGGCCCCTCTTCTCGGAGTCGGAGACGTTTCGGGCGACCGACGGCCGGAAGAAGCTTCTTCTTGCGGGGAACGTCCGGGCATGGCAGAAGGAGAACGTGCTCCGCTGCGAGACCCTCCTCGTGGACGACGCCGAACGCAGCCTTCGGGCCGAGAAGAACGTCCGGGTCTTCTTCCGGCGAAACCCGTCGGCCCGGACCCCCGGCCGTCCGGCTCCGGCGGCCGAGACCCTGAACGCCTCGGGCGATCTCCTGACGCACCGGGAGGCCGACCGATTCGTCCGGATCGAGGGACATTCCGAGGTCCTCTCGGGAGCGTGGCACATGAGCGCCGACGTCACCGACCTCCGGCTCGGACCGGATCGCTCCGTCGAGTACGCGGAGGCCCGAGGATCGGTCCTGCTGGACGACCGGGCGGAGCGGCGGAGGGGCGAGGGGACGAAGGCGACCTGGCGGCCGGAAGGCGACGTCGTGACGCTCGAAGGGAGCCCGGCGAAGGCCGTCGACGGGAAGGGCAATACGACGCGGGGAGCCGTCCTGACGTTCCGCCAGGGACGGTCGCAGGTGGAGACCGGAACGGTAGGGAGCGAGACGACGCTCAAGCCGGAGGGGCTGTGAGCGGCAACGGCTCCCTTCCCATGCTCGAGGCCGACGAGCTGCGGAAGAGCTACGGCGGCCGGACGGTCGTCGCCGGCGTCACTCTTCGCGTGACGGGGGGAGAGGTCATCGGCCTGCTCGGGCCGAACGGAGCGGGAAAGACCACGACGTTCTCGATGGTGGTCGGCCTCGTGGCGCCGGACCAGGGGCGCGTCCGTCTCGACGGCCACGACGTCACCGGACTCCCGATGTTCCGGCGGGCGCGCCGCGGGATGGGCTACCTGCCTCAGGAAGCCTCGGTCTTCCGGAAGCTGACGGCCCTCGAGAACCTGCTGGCCATCCTCGAGACGCTGCCGATCACGCGGGAGGAGCGCGTGGAGAAGGCCCACCTCCTCCTGGACCGGTTCAAGCTGTCCCACCTCGCCCACGCCGTCGCGGACACCCTCTCGGGCGGCGAGCGGCGGCGGCTCGAGATCGCGCGCGCGTTGACGTTGACGCCGCGTTTCATCCTCCTCGACGAGCCGTTTGCCGGGATCGACCCGATCACGGTCCTCGACCTCCAGCAGGTCATCCGGGACCTGGCCGCCGGCGGCATCGGCATCCTGATCACGGACCACAACGTCCGGGACACCCTGGCGATCACGGACCGCGCCTACATCATCAGCGCCGGGACCATCTTCCGGGCGGGATCCCCGGACGCCCTGTCGGCCGACGCCGAGGTCCGGCGGGTCTATCTCGGCGACCGGTTCCGGCTGGACTAGAATCATCTTCTGGTTCTCCTACGCAAAGGCCGGACCAACGCGACGTGGCACTCGAACAGAAGCTCTCCCTCAAGCTCTCGCAGCGGCTGGTCATGACGCCCACGCTGCAGCAGGCCATCAAGCTGCTGCAGATGACGCGGCTCGAGCTGCAGGACGTGGTGAACCAGGAACTGGTGTCGAACCCCGTGCTCGAGGAGCAGGACCCCGAGGCCACCCCGGCGCCGGACGAGGATCCCTCGACGACCGAATCCCGCGAGCGGGAGCTGGCCGAGGCACCGCAGACGGCGGCGACGGAGAGCGACGGTGCCGGCGAGCCCGCGACCGAGGCCGTATCCGAACCGTCCGCCGAGACCTCGGCGGAGGCGGCGGCGGCTTCCGAGCCGGCGGCCCCGGAGCCCGTCGTCGACCCGGCGACTCCCGAGGTCGAGGAGGCCTACGGCGAGATCGACCTCGAGGCCTTCTTCGGCGACTACCTTGACGGGACGGCGACGGCCCCGCGGATGACGGAAGAAGGGGAGGAGTTCTCCCTCGAGAACCGCGCCGAGGCGGTCCCCGGCCTCGAAGCCCATCTGACCGAGCAGCTCGGCCTCTCCGACGCGCCCGCCGACGTTCGGGAGGCGTGCGGCTTCCTGATCGGAAACGTCGATCCGGACGGATATCTCCGGATCACCCTCGAGGAAGTGGTCACCGCGGTTCCGTGCCAGCAGGCGACGGCCGAAGAGGCGCTCTCCCTGCTGCAATCGTTCGACCCGGTCGGGGTGGGCGGCCGGAACCTGCCCGAGGTCCTCCTCCTCCAGGCCCGCGCGGCCAACGTGGCGACGCCGCTCCTCGTGGACCTCGTCACGAACCGGCTCGCCGAGGTGGGGGCGAAGGCGGTGCCGCTCCTGGCCCGTCAGCTCAACGTGCCGCTCGAGGAGCTGCAGAAGGCGATCGAGTGGATCCGGAAGTTCGACCCGAAGCCGGGCCGTCGGTACGACCAGAGCCGGACGATCTATGTCGAGCCGGACGTGGCCGTCGCGAAGGTCAAGGACGACTACGTCGTCCTCTTCAACGACGACGGGCTTCCGCGGCTCCGGGTCTCGGCGCTCTACCGGCGGATGCTGCAGGCGCGAGACGCCTCCCTCGACGGGGAGAGCCGCTCCTACCTTCGCGAGAAGATGCGGGCCGCGCAGTGGCTCCTCAAGAGCCTCGATCAGAGAAAGCGGACGATCGTCCGTGTCGCCGAGTCGATCGTCCGGAAGCAGCGGGACTTCCTCGACTACGGAGTCGCCCACCTGAAACCGCTCGTCCTCAGGGACGTCGCCGAGGACATCGGCATGCACGAGTCGACGGTGTCGCGGGTCGTCTCGAACAAGTGGATGACGACGCCGCGCGGGCTCGTCCCGATGAAGTTCTTCTTCCACTCGGCGATCTCCTCGTCGGCCGGCGAGGACGTCTCCTCGCTCGCCGTGAAGAACACCATCCGGGGTCTCGTCGAGGCGGAGGATCCGGCGCACCCGCTCTCCGACGCCAGGCTCTCCGAGGTTCTGGCCCGCGACGGGATCCGCATCGCACGCCGTACCGTCGCAAAATACCGGGAAGAACTGCGCATCCCCTCGAGTTCGCTCCGGCGGACCGACGCTCCGGCCGCCGCGCCGGAGCCGCAGCCCGCCCTGGCGGGCACCGGGGAGCTCGGGAACGAAGGCCCACCTGACGAGGAGGCTCCATGAAGACCGTCTACATCGCCCGGCGCATCCGCATCCACCCGTCACTCCCGGAGGTCGTCGACGCGAAGCTCGCGAAGCTCGAGCGTTTCCTTCCGCGTACCGTGCAGGCTCACGTCGCCGTGAAGCGCGAGAAGAACGCCGTCGCCGTCGAGGTCGCCGTCGCCGGTCGCCACCGCACCTGGAAGGCCACGGCGAGCGGCCCCGACCAGCGGACCGCCGCCCAGGAGGTGATGGACCGGATCGCCACCCAGGTCAAGAAGAGCAAGGCGCTCGTCAAGGAGGAGAAGAAGCGCTCCGGTCCGTCGGTCCGGAAGCCCGAGACGTGGCCTCAACCCGAGGCCGCGGGTCCGGACCGGGCCGCCGGCGGCACGCGGCGCGAGACGTCGGCCGCCCGGACGATGTTCGAGGAAGACGCCCTGGCGGCGTTCCACGGCTCGTCCCGCGACGTGCTCGTCTACCGGGATCTCGGAGCGGACGAGGCGCTCCGGGTCCTCTACCGTCGCCGCGACGGCCGCGTGGGCCTCGTCGTGCCCGAGTGATCCGATGATCCCCGCCGGCGAGACCAGCCCGTCCGTCCGCATCGGCGACCTGCGCTCGCCGGCCCTGGCCCACCTGGGCCTGAAGCTCGTCGCCGGTCACAAGGGGCTCGACCGCCCGATCGACTGGCCCCGCGTCCAGAAGCCCGGTCTCGCGATCGCCGGCTACCTCGAGTACGTGAAGCCGAACCGGGTCCAGATCCTCGGCAACAGCGAGTTCGGATACCTGAAGACTCTGGGCCCGGCCATCGCGCGGGAGCGCCTCGACGCGTTCACCCGGCTGCCCCTGTCGGGGGTCGTCGTCACGAAGGGAATCGAGCCGCTCGCGTCGCTCGTCTCCCTCTGCCGGACCCGGCACGTGCCGCTCTTCGTGACCGACCGGATGACGAGCGCGGTGATCGAGGGACTCACCGCCTTCCTGGAGGAGTCGCTCGCGCCCCGCGTCACGATGCACGGCGTCCTCCTGGAGGTCGGAGGTCTCGGCGTCCTTCTCTTCGGCGACTCGGGAGTGGGGAAGAGCGAATGCGCCCTCGCGCTCGTCCAGCGGGGTCACCGCCTCATCGCGGACGACCTCGTGGTCATCCAGCGCTTTCCGAACGACGTGCTCATCGGATCCTCGGCCGGCCTCATCCGCCACCACATGGAGCTTCGCGGCCTCGGGATCGTGAACGTCCCCATGCTGTTCGGCGTCTCGGCGGTCCTCGAGCGCCACACCGTCGAGTTCGTCATCCACCTGACTCACTGGGTCGAGGGGCGCGAGTACGACCGGCTCGGCCTCGACGAGGAATCGCAGAAGATCCTCGGCGTCGACGTCCCGAAGGTGACGATGCCCGTGGCGACCGGCCGCGACGTCGCGCTTCTCGTGGAGATCGCCGTCCGGAACCAGCTGCTCCGCCGCCGCGGGTACAACGCGGCGCGAGAGATGGCCGCCAAGGTGCACGACGAGATCGCACGGAAGGCCGCCACCGAGAGGTTCCGGACGGGACGTCACAAGCGAAAGGTCCTGGCGCGGGTCCGGATGCGATGAGCCCGGGCGACGTCCAGCTTCTCGTCGTGACCGGACTTTCGGGCTCGGGGAAGTCCTACGTCGGACACGCCCTCGAGGACGTCGGCTATACGACCGTGGACAACCTCCCCCTGTCCCTTCTGTCGGACTTCGCGGCGGAGGTCGCCGCCGGGCGAATGCCTCGCCGGAAGAACGCCGTCGTCCTCGACGTGAGGAACCCCGATTTCGCGGGGCAGTTTCCGGCCCGGCTCGGGCCCCTGCGGGAACTTCTTCCGATCCGGGTTCTCTTCCTCGACTGCGACGATCGGGCCCTCCTGAACCGCTTCTCCGAGACTCGCCGGCCCCACCCCCTCGCGGAAGGACGAACGCTGCCCGAAGCGATCGCGCTGGAGCGGAAGATCCTCCGCGACGTGAAGGAGAAAGCCGACCTCGTCCTCGACACGAGCGGGATGACGGTTCACGAGCTGCGCGCCGCCGTGGGCCAGCACTTCCGCGATCCCGGCGACCCCGGGGAGCTGGCCGTGTCGATCGTCTCCTTCGGATACAAGCACGGCGCCCCGGCGGTCGACCTCTGTGTGGACGTGAGGTTCCTCGCGAATCCGCACTTCGACGCCGCTCTCCGACCCCGGACGGGGCACGACGAGGAGGTCGTGCGGTTCATCGAGGCCGGAGAGCTGACCGATCCCTTCTATCGCCGGCTCTTCGACTTCCTCTCCTGGTGCCTCCCGAACTACCGGCGGGAGAACCGGGCCTATCTGACGGTCGGCGTGGGCTGCACCGGCGGGCGCCACCGCTCCGTCTACATCGCCGAGCGGCTCGGCCGCGACGTCGCCGCCCTCGGCTATCCCGTGCGCGTGACGCACCGCGACGAGGCGCTCGACTGACATGACCTCGCCGGCAGCCTCCCGACCTCCGGTCGGACTTCTCCTTCTCTCCCACGGACCGCTGGCCGCGGCCCTTCGCGAGACGCTCCTGAAGCTCGAGCCCGACGAGCCCGGAGACGTGGGCGCCCTCTCGCTGGAGTGGGACGAGGCCCCCGGGGCGGCGAGCCGCCGGCTCGAGAAGGCGATCACGGCCGCGGACCGCGGTTCCGGCGTGGTCCTCCTGACCGATCTCTTCGGCGGCACGCCGTCCAACCTCGCGCTCGCGTTCCTCGAGCCGGGTCGGATCGAAATCGTGTCCGGCGTCAATCTCCCGATGCTGATCAAGGCCCGGGCCTACGCCCTCGAGGGAAAGGACCCGCGGGAGCTCGCCCGCGCCCTCGTCGAGCGGGGCCGGCGGGCCATTCTCGCCGCCACCGAGTTCGTCGCCGGCCCCGTCCGGAGCTGAGTTGCTCGAGGAGACGATTGTCCTCAAGAACCGGCTCGGCCTCCACGCCCGCGCGGCGGCCAAGCTCGTCCACGCGGCGGCCGGCTTCACGTGCCGGATCACGCTCGAGAAGGACGGCGACGAGGTGGACGGGAAGAGCATCCTCGGTCTGCTGCTGCTCGCCGCGAGCAAGGGGACCAGCCTCGTCCTCCGCGTCGACGGAACGGACGAAAGAGAGGCCCTCGCCGCGATGAAGGACCTCGTCGAGCGCCGCTTCGACGAGAGCGAATAGGTCGGACGGCGGTCGCGACGTAAAATCGGACGCGTGAAGCGGGCCCTGTCGCTCAGCGGGATTCCTGTGTCGCCCGGCGTGGCCGTCGGGCGGGCCGTCCTCTGGCTCTCCCGCGAGGACACCGCGCCGCACCGGACGCTCGAGCCCGAGGAGATCCCGGGCGAGCTGGAGCGGTTCCGGCGCGCCATCGATTCGGCCGTCGGGGAGATCCAGAGTACGGCCGCGCAGGTCCGGGAGCGGCTCGGCCCCGAGTACGCCGCGATCTTCCAGGCGCACGCGATGGTCCTCAAGGACCAAGCCTTCGTCGGTCCCGTCGAGGCGCGGATCGTGAAGGAGGCCGTCAACGCGGAGTGGGCCGTGGCCGAAACGGCGGAGGGCCTCGTGGGGAGGTTCCGCGACCTCCCCGACGAGGATCTCGCCCTCCGCGCGACCGACCTCGACGACGTTTCGAGGATCGTCCGGAAGCACCTCGGCGACGAGAGCGACAGCCGGCTCCGGATGGAGGATCTGGCCGGTGAGGCGATCGTCCTGATCGCCGACGAGCTGACCCCGTCCGACGCCGTGCGGATCCCGCGAGACCGCGTCGTCGGCTTCGCGACGGAGCGGGGCGGCGCCACCTCCCACGCGGCCATCCTGGCGCGTTCGTTCGGCATCCCCGCCGTCGTCGGCGTGCCGCGCCTTCTCGAGGCCGTGGGGGAGGACGACCGCGTCATCGTCGACGGGCGCGACGGCATCGTCTGGCGGGAGCCGTCGGAGGAGATCCTGGGCCTGTTCCGCGACCGGCGCGCCGAGGAGGCGCTTCGGGAGAAGTCTCTCAAGGAGCGGAGCGTCTCGGGCGCCGCGACGACGACGGACGGGGTGGACATCGCGGTTTGCGCCAACATCGAGCTGACGAGCGAGGTCGCCGACGTCCTTGAATACGGCGCCGACGGCGTCGGCCTCTTCCGGTCGGAGTTCCTTTACCTCGCGGCGGGGGGCCACCACTTTCCGAACGCGGCCTCGCAGGCCGCCATCTACACCGAGGTGCTGCGGCGCCTGGCGCCGCGCCCCGTCGTCATCCGGACGTACGACCTCGGGGGAAAGAAGGGAGCCCGGCAGCTCGTCGGTGCCGACGAGTTGAACCCGGTCCTCGGGCTCCGCGGCGTCCGCCTGTGCCTGGCCCGCCCCGAGATGTTCCGGACGCAGCTGACGGCGCTCCTGACGGCCGCGGCGGCAGGGAACCTCCGGATCCTCGTCCCGATGGTCTCCGGCGTGGAGGAGATCCGCCGCGTCCGCGCCATGCTGAACGAGGCGCGGGCCGAACTCGTCGAGCAGGGATTGCCGGTGCCGGACAAGGTCCCCCTCGGCGCGATGATCGAGGTGCCGTCGGCGGCCCTCACGGCCGACCTCCTGGCGCCCGAGGTGGACTTCATGTCCCTCGGGACGAACGACCTGATCCAGTACACGCTCGCCGTGGACAGGGCCAACGAGACCGTCTCCGACCTCTTCCGGCCGGAGCATCCCGCGGTGCTCCGGCTGATCGCCCGCGTCGCCGACGCCGCGCGAGCGGCCAAGAAGCCGCTCAGCGTTTGCGGCGAAATGGCCGCCGACCCGAATCTCTTCCTGCTCCTCCTGGGCCTCGGAATCCGTGAGTTCTCCATGGGCCCGCGCACGGTTCCCGTCATCAAGGAGCTCGCCCGCGACGTCTCGGTCTCGGAGGCGTCCCGCGTCGCGAAGGCCGCCCTCTCCCTCAGCACTCCCGACGAGGTCGGCGCGCTTCTCGCTCTCGAGATGCGCGACCTCCTGCCGGCGGCGCGGCGCCCCCGGGCGGTGGCGTGAGCAGCCGGCCCGCAGCCCGCGCGCCCCGCGTCGTCCCGAAGCCCTGGGGCGAGGAGCGGATCTTCGCCGAGGGGGACCGGTACGCCGGGAAGCTCCTGATGATCCGCTCCGGCGAGGCGCTCTCGCTCCAATACCACGTCGTCAAGGACGAGACGATCCACGTCCTCGAAGGCACGCTCGGCCTCCTGGTCGAGCGAGACGGCGTGCGAGAGGATCTTCTCCTCGCGCCCGGGGAGAGCTTTCACGTGGCGCCGGGAACACGGCACAGGATGTCCGCGCCCGCGGGTGACGTCCTCCTCGTGGAGGTCTCCACGCCCGATCTGGACGACGTCGTCCGGCTCGAGGACCGGTACGGGCGGCAGGGGACCTCGGCGCCATGAGATGGCTCCTCGCCCTCGGCTTCGTCGCCGTGGCCTCGACGGGCTCCGCCCAGGAGCCGACGCCCGGGCCCTCGTCGTCGTCCGCGCCGGTCACGTCTCCCGACCTCTCCGCGACTCCGGCGCCCGAGCCGCGCGCCACGCCGACGGCCAGGGCCCCGGCCGCCCGGCCGATCGGAGCCGGCGGCTCGTCCCTCGCGGACATCGCACGCCGCCAGAAGGAGCAGCGGGAGCGCGAAGGGAAGAAAGCCTCTCTCGGCGTCATCAGCAACGAAAGCCTCAGGAAGAGCGGCTCGGCCGCGGACGGGGCGGCGGCCAAGGGCGGCGCGAAGACGAAGGCGAGCCCCACGCCTGCGACGCATGGCGCGACGGCGGCGGCACCGGCGACCATCCCGGAATGGCGCGACCTGAAGGGCCGCTCCGAGGCGGACTGGCGGAAGCTCATGGCGGGGGTCCGGGACCGGATGACGGCGGCGGAAGGCCGCGTGAAGGCCCTGGAAGCCGACGCCAGGCGGTACGAGAACGACTTCTACGCCTGGAGCGACGGCAACTACCGGGACCGCGTCATTCGCCCGGCCTGGGACCAGGCGCGCACGGACCTCGCGAACGCCCGGAAGGAGCTCGAGGCCGCGCGGACGGAGCTCACGGACCTCGAGGAGGACGCGAGAAAGTCGGGTGCGCCGCCGGGGTGGCTTCGCTGAGGTCCCGGGGCAGACCACCCGGGACAGCGCGCCGTTCACGATGAGGATGGAATCGTTGACCGCAAGGACCGTATTCGTCGAGACGTGGGGCTGCCAGATGAACGTGCTGGACGGGCGGCGCTTCGTCGGCCTCATGATCCGGGACGGCTACCGCGAGGCCGACGCCGCGGATTCCGCGGACGTCATCCTCCTGAACACCTGCTCCGTCCGCGACCGGGCCGAGCACAAGGTCTACGGGCAGCTCGGACGCCTCGCACGGCTGAAGAGAAAGAAGCCTGGACTGATCCTCGGGGTCTGCGGCTGCGTGGCGCAGCAGGAAGGGGAGAGGCTGCTCGCCCGGCTGCCGTACGTCGATTTCGTGCTTGGGACCGGTCGGATCGAGGCGCTTCCGTCGGTGGTCCGGAGGGTCCGCGAAGAGGGCGACCGCCCGTGCGAAACCGGCTTCCCCGCGGAGGAGGTGGCGTACACGCCCGGCGCCATCGCCCGGGACGTTCCTCACCGCGCCGCCATCACCGTCGTGGAAGGCTGCAACAAGAACTGCACGTTCTGCGTCGTCCCGTTCACGCGCGGTCGCGAGAGAAACCGGCGCCTCGGGGACGTGCTGGAGGAGAGCCGGAGCCTCCTCGACGAGGGCGTGGTCGAGATCGAGCTGCTCGGCCAGACCGTCAACGCCTACCGGGATCCGGGAGGCGCCGGGGACTTCGCCGACCTGCTTCGCGCCGTCGCGGCGCTTCCGGGGCTCCGGCGGCTCCGGTTCGTGACGTCCCATCCGAAGGACTTCACCCCGAAGCTCGTCCGCGCCCTGGCGGCATCGTCCGCCATCTGCCCGGCGCTCCACCTGCCGGTCCAGAGCGGGTCCGACACGATCCTCCGGCGGATGAAGCGTCAGTACACGCGTGCCGAGTACCTGGCTCTCGTGGCGGACCTCCGGCGCAACGTTCCCGAGATCGCTCTTTCGACGGATCTCATCGTCGGCTTCCCCGGAGAGACCGACGGCCAGTTCGAAGAGACCTTCACGCTCCTCGACGAGGTGCGGTTCGCGCAGGTCTTCGCCTTCGGGTATTCCGCGCGTCCCGGGACCGCCGCCGCGCGGTGGGAGGCCGACGTTCCGCTCCCCGTGGCGTCGGCGCGACTGGCCCGGCTCCTCGACCGGCAGCAGGAGATCCAGCGCGAGATTCACCGGGAGTTCGAGGGTCGGGTCGTGGAGGTTCTCGTGGAGGGACGCGACCGGCAGGGACGCCGCGCTTCGGGGCGCACTCCGTGCAATCGCGTCGTCAACATCGACGGAGAGACCGACCTTCCAGCCGGGAGTTTCGCGTCCGTTCTGGTGGAGAGGGGATACCCGAACTCCCTTCTCGGACGACTCCATCGAGTCGGGTCCGGCTTCTCGGCGGGAGTCGCTGCCTCCGCGACCTCTCGGGAAGTCAGCCAGTCGGACTGAGAAGTAATCTCATCAGCCCAGGCAAGTCACTTTGCTGCAATGACTTACGTGTCGGCGCGTCCGATCCCTGCAGCGTCCGTCCTTGAAATAGTCTTCCCGGATCCCTAGATTGGCAGCGAGGGAGAACTACGTGACGGTCAGAATGGGAGTCAAGGCGCTCATCGTCGATCCGATCGCGAACATGCCTGTCGTCATCCTGAGGGACGACGACGAGAAAAACCTCCTGCCGATCTGGGTCGGCATCTTCGAGGCGAATGCGATCGCGCTCCAGATGGAAGGAGTCACGACGCCTCGTCCCATGACGCACGATCTTCTGAAGAGCGTGATCGAAAAGGTCGAAGGGGGCGTCGTCCGGATCGTCATCAACGCCCTCGAGGAGAACACCTTCTACGCCCAGATTCACCTCCGGGTCGCCAATCGTGAGCTCCTCGTCGACAGCCGGCCCTCGGATGCCATCGCGCTCGCGCTCCGGACGAACGCACCGGTCTACGTGGAAGAGGAAGTTCTCGAGAAGAGCCGGCAGCACGACGAGACGCCCGACGGGCAGAACAGCGCGCGGCTCCGGAAGTGGCTCGAAGAGGTCGATCCGGACTCCCTCGGCAAGTACAAGATGTGACGCGGGTGACGGCTTCACCCCGTCTTCAGTTTCGGCTTGCCGCCGGCGACACGCTGTGAATATCATCGCGGCCTCTCGCCGATGATCATCACCATCGCGAACCAGAAGGGCGGCGTCGGAAAGACGACGACGGCCATCAACGTCTCTGCGGCTCTCGCCCAGAAGAAGCTGCGGACGCTTCTGATCGACCTCGATCCCCAGGCCAACTCCACGATGTCCTTTCTCGACCGCCGGACGATCGAGAAGTCGATGTACGACGTCCTCACCGACCCGACGGTCCCGCTCGACGCCGTCGTCCGGGAAACGCAGCACTCGATGCTCAGCGTCGCGCCGTCGCGTATCTCGGTCGCGAAGGTGGAGTCCAAGCTCGTAGGGGAGATCGACGGTCTCTTCCGCCTCAAGGACAAGCTGCAGGGTCGTGACGGCTCTGCCCCGGTCTACGACGCAGTCGTGATCGACACGCCCCCGACGCTGGGGATCCTCACGGTCAATGCGCTCGTCGCGTCCACCCACATCCTCATCCCGATCCAGTCCTCCTACTTCGCCCTCGAAGGGACGGACGATCTGCTCGAGACGATCGAGAAGATCAAGGGACGGCCGAACCCGAACCTCCAGATCGTCGGCGTCGTCGTGACGCTCCACGACAAGCGAACGACCCTTGGACGCGATATCCGCAAGCAGATCGAATCCGTGTTCAAGGGAAAGCTCTTCCGCACGACCATCTCGAAGTCGGTCCGGCTGGAGGAGAGCCCGGCCTATCGCGAGACGATCTTCACGTTCGCGCCCCGGTCGACGGGCGCGATGGAGTACTACAGCCTCACCGAGGAGATACTTGCCCGTGTCTAGAAGACGAGGCCTTCCGGAAACGTCGCGGATGCGTCATGACGCCCACTTCGTCGATCAGCTGGTCCGGGCCGACGAGCTTCCGGTCGGCCGAAGGATCCCGATCCACCTGATCGAGGCGAACCCCGACCAGCCCCGGAGCGCCATGGGAGACCTGGAAGAACTGACGAAGTCGATCGCAAGCCGCGGCGTCCTCGAGCCGATCCTCGTTCGGGCTCGGGAGGACGGACGCTTCACGATCATCTCCGGAGAGCGCCGCTATCGCGCTGCCCTCGAAGCCGGGCTCGGCGAGATCCCGTGCATCGAAATGGACGTCACCGACAGCGAGCTCCTCGAGGTGGCGCTTGTCGAGAATCTCCAGCGGAAGGATCTAACCCCGTTCGAAGAGGCCGACGGATACCGGGCGCTGAAGGAACGGTACGGATACACCCACGAGCAGATCGCCGAGGCGGTCGGAAAGTCGCGTGTCACGGTGACCGAGGCCCTCGCCATCGGAAGGCTCCCGGATCCGGTGAAGGACGAATGTCGGCGCGCCGACATCGCTTCGAAGTCGTTCCTGCTCGAGCTCGGCCGCCTTCGCTCGGAGGAGATGATGCTGGAAGCCGTTCGCTCCTGGATGGAGGGGGCCGACGTCACGAGGGACTCGCTCCGCGACGCGAAGCGCGAGTCCCGCGGAACCGCCAAAGGGAAGCCGGCAACCCTCCGGAAGACGTACGCGTTCGACTTCATCCCGGAGGACCGCCGTTACAAGGTGAGCCTCGTCTTTCTCGGGAAGGGTCAGAAAAAGGACGACGTCCTGGCTGCGATCCGCGACATCGCACGCCGGATCGAAGCCGGCGAGATCGACCTCGAGAAAGGGGGGCGCTTCCTCAAGCCGAAGAGCACCCCGAGGAAGCCGATCCCGGGCGACTCGTCGAAGGGCTGAGGCGCGTCCAGGGCTGAATCGCAGCCCGCCGACGGAACAAGCCGGTGCCGAATGTTTTCAGGTGACCCGTAGGCAGGATTTAACATAATAAATCTTATCGGACTCTCCGCATGCGTCCGGGACAGCCCCCTCCGCTAAGATCCGGCGTGCCCTTGCTCTCGCACATCGACCGTTATCTCCTCAAGGAAATCGCGGGACCGACGGCCGTCGGCTTCCTGGCCTACACCGGTTTCATGCTCGTCCGCGGTCTGGTCCTGTTCTCGGACCTCGTCTTCCAGAGCACCGATCCTCTCGGAGACACGCTCCGGGTCCTCGCCTTCTCCCTTCCTCACATCGTCGTCCTCACGCTTCCGATCTCCTTCCTCCTCGGCCTGCTGATCGCGTTCGGCCGGCTGAGCGCCGACTCCGAGGTCATCGCCCTCCGGGCCTCCGGCGTCGACCTGACCCGCTTCTACCGTCCGGTGGCCGTCGTCGCGCTGGCCGTCAGCCTCGTCTCCCTCCTTTTGATCCAGGAGGCCGTTCCCCGCAGCAATCGCCGGCTCTCCGAGATGCGCCTTCGCCTTCTCACCTTCGCCGTGGCCCAGCGGATCTCTCCGGGAGTCTTCAGCCCCGAGTTCGCCGGGAAGAGCATCTACGTCGAGAACGCCTCCCCGGACCGCAGCCTCCTGACCGGCCTTTTCGTCGCCGACCGGTCACCCGAGGCCGAAGGCGAGCGCCTCACGCTCGCCCCGCGCGGGCAGCTGGAAATCGACGAGCAGGAAGGTCGCCTCTGGCTCCGGCTCGACGACGCCAGCAGCCATCACGTCGGGTCCGACCCCCGAAAGTACGACGTCTCCTTCGGAACGGTCCGCTATCTCCTCCAGGAGACCGGCGCCCGGACGGATCGACCGCGGGAGAAGCTGCTCCGGGAGCAACGCCTCGACGAG
Source organism: uncultured Acidobacteriota bacterium (assembly GCA_963801475.1). Taxonomy (GTDB): domain Bacteria; phylum Acidobacteriota; class Thermoanaerobaculia; order UBA5066; family UBA5066; genus DAOMFB01. Next base: position 1,707,746 of record CAWDEX010000001.1, read on the forward strand.
CTGCTGCGGACCGCCCGCCGGACGGCCCGCAGCGATATCGAGCGACGTCTCGCCTGGGTCGAGATCCACAAGAAGTTCGCGCTTCCCGTCGCCGCCCTCGTTTTCGGGCTCGTCGGGCTCCCTCTCGGTCTCGTCACCCGTCGCGGCGGGCGCGCTGCGGGCTTCGCGGTCTCGGTCGTCATCGTCCTCGCCTACTACGTTCTCCTGGCCGTCGGAGAGGCACGCGCCATCGACGGACGTCTTTCGCCCGCACTCGCCATGTGGCTCCCCAATCTGCTCCTCACCGTCGTCGGGATCCTGGCCCTCCGGCGAGTCCGGCAGGATCGACCGCTCTTCCCGGAAGTCCGGATCGGGCCGATCGGCTCGCCTCGTCGTCGGCCAGGCCTCCGGCCCGACGAACCCGGCCGTCCGGGGCCGGCCCGCGCCTTTTCCCGCGCGAATCCGCGATTCGGCCAGCTGCTGGACCGCTACGTCACCGGCCGCTTCCTCCGGGTCTTCCTGCTCGTTCTCCTCTCCTTCATCTCCGTCTACGTCCTGATCGACTATCTGGAGATCGCCGACGACCTCGCCAAGACGAGACCTCCGGGTCGCCTCCTCCTCGCCTACTACCAGGCGCTCCTCCCGCCGATCTTCGTGGACGTCCTCCCCTTCGCCTTCCTCGTGGCGGCGCTCATCACCGTCGCCGCTCTGGTCCGCTCGTCCGAAGCGACGGCCTGCCTGGCGAGCGGCGTCTCCCTCTTCCGCCTTGCGGCCCCGCTTCTCCTCCTCGCGTCCGCGGCGGGAGTCTTCCTCTTCTTCCTGGCCGAACGCGTCGTCCCGCGCGCCAGCGCCGAGTCGGAAATCCTGAAGGCGCGGCTCAAGGGCGCCACGCCGGCCCCGCGCGTCCTTTCGAGCAACTGGGTTCGCGGACAGGGAGGCCGTTTCTTCGCGGTCGACGCCTACGACGCCAGAACCCGTGGGGTCGCCGGGCTCCAGATGATCGAGGTCGATCCCGCCACCTTCCGGGTCCGCGTCCGGGCCGCCGCAAAGCGGGCCCAGGCCCTCCCCGGTCAGGGCCTCCTCGCCGAGGACGGCTGGATCCGCACATTCTCGGGAGGCGCCGAGTCCCTCTTCCTCGCCCGTGAGGGGCGGTTCCTGCTCGAAGCCCCTGAAGCGGCCGACCGTGTCTCCGCCCTCCAGGCGAACCCCCGGCAGATGACGCTCGGCCAGCTCGCCCGCTTCATCGCGGCCCGCCGGCGGGCCGGCGGCGACGTGTCGGAGCTCGCCACCAGCTTCCACCAGAAGCCGGCAACCGCGGCCTCGGCTCTCCTTCTGACGCTCGTCGGCCTCCCCTTCGCGTTCCGGTTCGGCCGCCGCGGCGCTGTCGCCGGCGTGGGCGTGGCGATCCTCCTCGGCCTCGCCTATTTCTTCGTGAGCGGCCTCTTCGTGAAGCTCGGAACGACCGGCGCGCTCCCCCCCGCCGCCGCCGCGTGGTCCGCGGACGTCCTCTTCTCACTCGGCGCCGCGTGGGGGCTGGCCGGCGTCCAGACCTGACGCCCGCCCGTCAGGTCCCTTCCTCCCAGCCGGTCAGGTACCGCTCCTGCTCCGGGGAGAGGGTGTCGATGGAGATGCCCATCGACGCGAGCTTCAGCTTCGCGATCTCGGCGTCGATTGCCGCGGGGATCGGGTGGACCTTTCGCTCCAGGCTCTGGTGGTTCTTCACCATGAACTCCGCCCCGAGAGCCTGGTTCGCGAAGGACATGTCCATCACGGAGGCGGGGTGACCCTCCGCCGCCGCCAGGTTCACGAGCCGGCCTTCGCCGAGAAGGAACAGCGCGCGGCCGTCCTTCAGGCGGAATTCCTCGACGAACTCCCGGATCATCCGGCGCGATCCGGCCCGCTTCTCGAGGGCCGGGATGTCGATCTCGACGTTGAAGTGTCCCGAGTTCGCGATGACGGCGCCCGATTTCATCACCGCGAAATGCTCGTCGCGGAGCACGCCCTTGTTCCCCGTCACGGTTACGAAGATGTCGCCGGTCTTCGCGGCCTCGGCCATCGGCATCACGCGGTACCCGTCCATCGCGGCCTCCATCGCCTTGACGGGGTTGATCTCGGTCACGATGACGTTCGCGCCGAGCCCCTTGGCCCGGAGCGTCACGCCCTTGCCGCACCATCCGTAGCCGGCGACGACCACGTTCAGGCCGGCGATGAGGAGGTTGGTCGCGCGCACGATACCGTCCAGCGTCGACTGTCCCGTGCCGTACCGGTTGTCGAAGAAGTGCTTCGTCTCCGCGTCGTTGACGGCGACCACCGGGAACCGGAGCACGCCCTCCTTCTCCATCGCCTTCAGGCGGTTGACGCCCGTCGTCGTCTCTTCGGTCCCGCCCACGACGGCGTCGAGGAGCCCCTTCCGCTCGGCGGCGGGGAGCCCCTTCGCCCAGGCCGCCAGCGACGGCTCCAGCTTCTCCTCCTTCCCGAGGGCGAGGAAGAGAAGCGAGGAGACGAGGTCCGCGCCATCGTCCATCGTCACGTTCGGCTTCACGGCGAGGGCCGCGCGGATGTGGTCGTAGTAGGTTCGGTGGTCCTCGCCCTTGATGGCGAAGACGGAGACGCCGTAGTCGGCGACGAGCGACGCGGCCACGTCGTCCTGCGTGGAGAGCGGGTTCGAGCCGCAAAGGACGACCTCCGCGCCGCCGGCTTTCAGGGTCCGGGCGAGGTTCCCGGTCTCGGTCGTGACGTGAAGGCACGCGGACAGGCGGATGCCCTTCAGGGGTTTCTCCCTCTCGAAGCGCTCGCGGATCATGGCGAGGACCGGCATCGAGCGGTCGGCCCATTCGATCCGGAGCTTTCCCTTCGGGGCGAGAGCGAGATCCTTGACGTGATGCGGCGGAAGCGGGGTCGGGCTCATCGGGTCTCCTTCTGGGTCGAAATTCGGGTTCGATTCACGGCGCCCGGCCGGGCGCCGAGGATTCCGTCGGCGATGTAGGCGGGGAGGGCGATCTCCGGCGAGCCGGCGTCCGTCCGGACGCGATACGGCTCCGCGAGCCCCTCGAAATGCTGTTCGGAGAACCCCGAGCGGCCGAGGGCCGCCCGAAGCGTCTCGCGGGGCAGGCCGAGGTGGACGGAGCCCGTGGCGGCCCTGAGCGCGCGGACGCCGTGGGGTTCCAGCTCCACGATGACGACCCGCCCGCCGGGGGCGAGAACGCGCGCGAACTCCGCCACCGCATCCGCCGGGCGTCGCAGGTGGCGCAGAAGGTGAAACGCGAACACGGCGTCGCAGGAGCGCGCCGGCATCGGAAGCGACTCGGCCCTTCCCTGCCGTACGTCGACGTTCGTCAGACCCGACCGGCCGACCTTCTGGCGCGTCTTCCGCACCATCTCCGGGCTCTCGTCGATGGCCACGACACGGCCGGCGACGCGCGACAGGGTGAGCGTCAGAAGGCCCGTGCCACATCCCACGTCCGCCACAGTGAGCCCCCGCGGCACGAGCCGGACGAGGGCGGCCTCCCGGACGCCCGAGGCATAGAACGGCTCCTGGATGCGGTCCCAGCGGCCCGCCACGGCGTCGAAGCCGTCTCCTGCCTCGGCGGCCCGCCGTTCCTCGAGAACGTCCGCCAGGCGGGCGTCGTCTCCGTCATACGCGGCGTCCCGGAGAGAGCCCGCCAGGCTCTCCCAGAGCTTTCGCCCCATGGCGGTCGCGCCGTACCGCTCGCCGGCCGGCTCCCGCCGGGTCTCCACGAGGCCTGCGCGGCGAAGCACGGCCAGGTGGTTCGAGACGCGGGACTGCGCCGCCCCGAGAACGCGCTGGAGCTCCCGGACCTGGAGCGGCTCTCCGGTCAGAAGCCGGACGGCCCGGAGGCGGAGCGGGTCGGAGAGGGCCGCGAGGGCGGGGACCAGGTCGCGCACCCAGAAACTATATCACGCTATCGTGATTTGCTGATAAGTACCTTCCCGCAGCCTCCTCGCGCCGAAGTCCCGGGGCTTTCGTTACGCCTTCACCGGAACGGACAGGCCGGCGGCCGCCGCCAGGGCCTCCGCCTTGTCGGTCCGCTCCCACGTGAACTCCGCGAGCCGCCGGCCGAAGTGCCCGTAGGCGGCCGTTTTCCGGTAGATCGGGCGGAGGAGGTCGAGCGACTGGATGATGCCGCGCGGCGTCAGCTTGAAGTGTTCGCGGACGAGACCGGAGAGCTTCTCCGCGTCCACCTTCCCCGTGCCGAACGTCTCGACGTGCACCGAGACCGGCTCGGCGACGCCGATCGCGTAGGCGAGCTGCACCTCGACGCGGTCCGCGAGACCCGCGGCGACGAGGTTCTTCGCGACGTAACGGGCCATGTACGAGGCCGAGCGATCCACCTTCGTCGGGTCTTTTCCCGAAAAGGCCCCGCCGCCGTGCCGTCCGCTCCCCCCGTACGTGTCCACGATGATCTTCCGTCCCGTCAGGCCCGTGTCCCCCTGGGGCCCGCCGATGACGAACCGTCCGGTCGGGTTGATGTGGAACTTCGTCTTCGCGTCCAGCATCGCCTTCGGCACGACGGGCTTGATGATCTCCTCCAGGACGGCGTCGCGGAGCTCCGGGGTCGGCACCGACTCGGCGTGCTGCGTCGAGACGACGACCGCCTCCACCCGGACCGGCTTCGCCCCGTCGTACTCGACGGTCACCTGGCTCTTGCCGTCCGGCCGCAGCCAGTCCAGGACGTGCGTCTTCCGCGCTTCGGCGAGGCGCATCGTCAGCCGGTGGGCGAGCGTGATCGGGAGGGGCATCAGCTCCTCCGTCTCCCGGACCGCGTAGCCGAACATCAGCCCCTGGTCCCCGGCCCCGCCCGTGTCGACACCCTGCGCGATGTCGGGCGACTGCTTGTCGATCGTGGAGATGACCGCGCACGTCTCGTAGTCGAAGCCGTACTTCGCGCGCGTGTAGCCGACCTCGCGGATCGTCTTCCGGACGATGCCCGGAATGTCCACCCACGTCTGCGTCGTGATCTCGCCGGCGATCAGCGCCAGCCCCGTCGTCACGAGCGTCTCGCAGGCGACCCGCCCCGTGGGATCGTCGGAGAGGATGGCGTCGAGGATCGCATCCGAGATCTGGTCGGCGATCTTGTCCGGATGGCCTTCGGTGACGGACTCGGACGTGAAGAGCGTGCGGGGTGTCGCCATGATTCCTCTCGCGGGGCCGGGAGGCCCCGTAACAGACGGCGGAGTTTACCAGCAGGCGGAGCCGTCTTCCCCCTGCCCCTCGTAGAACAGGAGCCTCGTCCGTCCGTACCGTCGGACGTCGTCCGGCGGCCGTCCGACGTCGGGAAACCCCTCGTCCCCTCTCTCGTGAAGCAGAACGCCTCCTCGCGCCAGAAGGCCGAGAAGGAGAATGACGTCTTCCGCCGACGCCTCGCCGAACGGCGGGTCGTGGAAGATCAGGTCGAAACGACCCGCCCCGCGGCCGGTCCCGGCCAGCCCGGCGTACGCGGCCACGGAATGAACCTCGATCGTCGACTGGCTTTCGACGCCGACCCGCTCGATGTTCCTCCGGAGCACACGTCCCGTCGCGCGGTCGGCCTCCACGAAGGCCGCGCGCACCGCGCCGCGGGAGATCGCCTCGAGCCCGTACGCGCCGGAACCGGCGCAGGCGTCGAGAACGTTCGCTCCCGCGACGCGGGGTCCCAGGATGTCGAACGCCGCCTTCCGGGCGATCTCGGTCGTCGGCCGGACGCCGGGCGGCACGTCGAGCCGGCGCCCCCGGAGCCTCCCGCCCGTGATGCGCACCATCAGCGCCTCCTCACGGCCGGGCCGTCGGAAGGGGCGGAGGGCCCGCGTCCGCCGGGTTTTCGAAGAGCTTCGGAAGTTGATCGCGGAGCAGGAGCATCCGGTTCCGGAGGCCTCCCGCCTCCTGGAGCTCGAGGCTCGGCTCGAACGAGTCGTCGCGGACGACGACGTACCACGTGCCGTCGGACCGGTAGCGCAGGAGATCTCCCTTCCGGACCCCCTTCGGATCCCAGTTCGTCTCCTTCGGGTCCGTCCGGAAGAAGCGCGCCCGGAGATCCTCGAGGGCCGCCTTGGCCCGCCCGACGGCCAGAGGGAGCTGGGTCAGGTCGTCCGTCTCGAACAGCCGGGCGCGCCCTTCGGCGTCGGCCACCTCCACGCGGATCCGCCGGCCCTGCAGGTCTCCCAGGGCCCGCTCCCGCATCCCCCACGTCGTGGGGACGAGCAGTGCGTCGGCGCAGACCTTCCGGAAGAGGTCCACTTCGGCTGGTGTCAGCTCCTTCTTCCGGAGCGTTCGGCGCCCCTTGTAGGTCTGGACGATGACGAGGGCTCCGTCGTCGAAGAGCGCCACGCGCTCGGTGTCCTCGCCTTCGGTCGACTCGATCGCCGCGACGAGCTTCGGGCGCGAGAGCGGCGTCGGCGTCGGCACGGCGGTCGGCTCCGTCGTCACGCGCCGGAATCCGGGAGGGGGCACGTCAGGACGGATCGGCTCGGGGCGGGGCGCCTCGGCCGGCGTCGGCGTCGTAGCGGGCCGCTCCTGCGCCCAGGCCAGACTCCGGACGAGTGCACATGCCGCGAGGAGGACGGAAGCCGCCGGGTTCATCTCAGCGGAACTCCGGCAGCCCGGCGGAGCGCTCGAGAGAACGTCAGCCGCTTCGCGACGTCCTTTTTCCTGGACGGCGAAAGGCACGAGAGCAGCCGGGCCCACCGTTTCGCCACCCCTCGCGCCTCTGCTTCGACCTCTGTGTCTCCCCCCTTCGAACGCAGATTCCCTTCCAGGTCTTCTCCCCAGCCGGGACAGACGTCGTCGAGGAGGCGAAGCGCCAGCAGAAGTCCGGTCGCCTTTCCAAAGTCGTCCTCGCCGAGCACTTCATCCAGCGCCCGCCGGAACCGGTCTCCCGAGAGCGACCGGAACGCGCCTTCACGACGAGCCAGCGCCAGCGCGGCCCGGAAACTCCCGTCCACGCCGAACCCCAGCCGGACGGCATATCGGACGGCGCGGAGCGCCCGCGTGGGGTCGTCGACCAGAGAACGGCCGTGCAGGAGCCGGACGTTCCGGCGGACGACGTCGTCCTGACCCCGGAAGGGATCCAGGAGCGGGCCGAGCGACCCGTCGGGGCCGATCCTCCTCGCCATGGCGTGGATCGTGAAGTCGCGCCGTCCGAGGTCCTCGAGGATCGGGGCTCCCCCCGCGACGACCGGTAGGGCGGCGGGTCGCGGGTAGGTTTCGGTCCGTGTCGCCGCCAGGTCGACCCGAAAGCCGCCCGGCCCGAAAAGGGTCGCCGTGCCGAAGCGCGGGTGCGACGCCTCGAGGCTCCACCCCGGACCGGATGCGAGGCGGGCCGCCAGCTTCGCCACCTCCCCGGCCGCCCCTTCCAGGGCGACGTCGAGATCTTTCGAAGGCCGGCCGAGAAGGAGATCACGGACGGCCCCCCCCACGAGGAAGGCCGCGAGACCCGACGCCGCCGCGCCGCGCCCGGCCGCTGCGAGCACCGCCGTCCGCTCCCGCTCCTTCGCCGGAATCGCCTTCTCCTCCCGGGATCCTACGGCGAGGCGTACTGGTAACGGACCGATTTCGGGCCGAGAAGGTGCTCGAGCCGGGCCGTCAGTTCCGGCGTCGGCTTCACCGCGTAACGAGGCCCGAGCTTCACCAGCGCCTCGAAGTGGCCGGTCCGGCGGAGTTCGAAGGAGACCGGAACGCTTCCCGGTGACGTCTCGAGGAGCTCCTTGACCCCCGCGAAGGTCTCGTCGAGCGTCTCGGGGATCGACGCGACGAGGAGGACCGCCCGGGCGCTCTGCTCGCGCAGCCCGTCCAGAGGCTCGATCTCCCGGGCGATGATCTCGACGGGGACGGGACCGCCCTCCCCTTCCTCCGGCGCCGACGCACCGGGAGTGAAGGCCGAGCGGACCGTGCCGGTGACCCGCACCGGGCGCCCCACGTCGAGCCAGGACCCGACTTTCTCGAGCAGGCCGGCGAAGATCGTCACGGGGACGCTTCCCGTCAGGTCCTCGAGCGTGGCCTTCGCCATCATCTTTCCTTCGTTCTGTCCCTTCTTGATCTGGTTCTTCTTCAGGGCGGCGACTAGGCCGACCAGCCGGACCTGCCCGTCGATCCGCTCGTGCGCCGTCTCCGTCGTCACGTCGCCGAAGAGGCGGATCTCCTCCTCGTAGCGCGCGAGCGGATGCCCGGTGATGTAGAAGCCGAGCGTCTCCTTCTCGTGACGGATCTTCTCCTCGGCGTGGGCCTCGGGACGGTCCGGGAACCGGTCCTCGAGCGAGCTCCCCGGCGCCACCTCGAACAGGACGCTCTGCGACGAGTTCTTCGCCTCGCGATGCGCGCCGGCCACCTCGATCGCGCTGTCGAGGCCGGCGATGAGGGCCGCCCGGCTCTTGCCCAGCGAGTCGAAAGAGCCCGACTTGATCAGCGCCTCGATGACCTTGCGGTTGTTGAGCCGGAGATCCACCCGCGAGCAGAAGTCGGTCAGGGAGCGGAACGGCCCCTCCCCGGCCCGCGCCTCGAGGATCGAGGCGACCGCCCCCTCCCCCACCCCCTTCACGGCGCCGAGGCCGAAACGGATCGCCGGGCCGTCGGGCGTGAACGAGAAGTCGGAGGCGTTGACGTCGGGCGGCAGGACCGCGATGCGCATCTCCCGGCAGGTGTTGACGTACTTCACGACCTCGTCCGACTTGCCGGAGTTCGCGGTGAGCGTCGCCGCCAGGAACTCCACCGGGTAGTGGACCTTCATCCACGCCGTCCGGTACGCGAGGAGCGCGTAGACGACCGAGTGGGACTTGTTGAACCCGTACCGGCCGAACGGCAGGATCAGCGCCCAGAGCTCCTCGGCCTTCTTCCTGGGAGTCCCGGCGGCGGCCGCCTTCCTGAGGAACTTCTCCCCTTCGGCCTTCAGGAGCGCGTCGTCCTTCTTCCCGATCGCCTTCCGGAGCTTGTCGGCCTCGCCGGGCGAGTAGCCGGCCACCTCCCGCGCCGCCCGCATGACCTGCTCCTGGTAGACGAGGATCCCGTAGGTCTCCTTCAGGATCGGCTCCAGCTGCGGGAGGGGGTAGTCGAACTTCTTCCCGCGCCGCCGTTCGATGTAGAGCTCCACCGTGCCGGCGTCGAGCGCCCCGGGCCGGTAGAGCGCGTTCAGGGCGCAGAGGTCCTCGAACACCTCGGGCTTCGACCGCCGGAGGAGGTCCCGCATGCCCGACGACTCGAACTGGAACACCCCGTCCGTCCGCCCGTCGGCAAAGAGCCGGTAGACCTCCGGGTCGTCGAGCGGAATCCGCGTGAGGTCGGGCCGCGCGCCGGTCCGCTTCTCGACGAACTTCAGCGCGTCGTCGAGGATCGTCAGCGTGATCAGCCCGAGGAAGTCCATCTTCAGGAGCCCCATCCGGTCGACCGATTTCATCTCGAACTGGGTCGTGATCTCGTCGTTGTTGTTCCGGTAGAGCGGCAGGTACTCCACGAGCGGCTTCGGAGCGATGAGGACGCCCGCGGCATGGACCCCGGCGTGTCTCGACACCCCCTCGAGCCGTTCCGCCAGGTCGAAGAGGCGGCGGTAGGTCTCGTTGTCCCGCAGCGTGTCGGAGAGCTCCTTCACGGACCGGCGCGCGTCGGCCAGCGTGACGGGCTTGCCGGGGTTCGCGGGAATCATCGAGCAGAGCCGGTTGACCTCCGGGAGCGGCACCTCGAGGACCCTCCCGACGTCCCGGATCACCGCCCGCGCCTTCATCGAATTGAAGGTGATGATCTGGCCCACGTTCTCCCGCCCGTACTTCTGCCGGACGTACTCGATGACCTCGCCGCGCCGGCGCTCGCAGAGATCGACGTCGATGTCGGGCATCGAGATCCGGTCGGGATTCAGGAAGCGCTCGAAAAGGAGGTCGTAGGCCAGCGGATCGACTTCGGTGATGCCGAGCGCCCACGCGGCGAGCGAGCCCGCCGCGCTCCCCCGCCCCGGCCCCACCGGGATGCCGTGGTCGCGGGCGAACTTGATGAAGTCCCAGACGATGAGGAAGTAGCTCGAGAGCCCCATCTTGCGGATGACGCCGAGCTCCCACGCGAGGCGGGTGTCGTACTCGTCCCGCGGGTGCCGGGTCCGTCCGGCCTCGAAGTCCGCCGCGAGCGGGCCGAGCCGGCCCAGCAGCCCTTCCTTCGCCAGAGACTCGAGGTACTCGTCGGGCTCGCCGAACGCTTCCGGAACCGGAAACGTAGGAATCTTGAGGCCCGTGTCGACGATGACCCCCGTCTGGACGCGATCGGCAACGGCCCCCGCGTTGCGGACGGACTCGGCCGACCATCGACGGAAGGCCTCCGACATCTCGGCCGGGCTCTTCACGAAGAACTCCGAGTTGTAGAACTTCATCCGCTTCGGGTCGTTCAACGTCTTCCCCATCCCGATGCAGAGGAGGACGTCCTGGGCGGGCGCGTCGTCCCGGGTGATGTAGTGGGCGTCGTTCGTCGCCACCGGCGGAATGCCCGTCTCCTTCGAGAGGCGGAAGAGGTCCGGGAGGATCTGACGCTGCTCCGGCAGGCCGTGGTCCATCACCTCGATGAAGTAGCGGTCCTTCCCGAAGAGGCCCTGGTACTTCAGCGCCGTCTGCTTCGCGCCCGCAAAGTCGCCCGCGAGGAGCCGCTTCGACACCTCGGAGTTGAGGCAGCCGGAAAGCGCGATGAGGCCGGCGTGGTGCTTCTCGAGCAGCTCCCAGTCCATCCGGGGCTTGTAGTAGAAGCCGCTGAGGAACGCCTCGGAGACGAGCCGGGTCAGGTTCCGGTACCCCTCGGGAGTCTCCACGAGAAGCGTCAGGTGGTAGTTGTTCCCCTCGCCGTCGATCGTCCGCACCGACTCGCGGTCGAAGCGGGAGCCGGGGGCCACGTACGCTTCGACGCCGAGGATCGGCTTGACGCCCGCCTCGAGGGCCGCCGCCTGGATCTCGTAGGCCCCGAACATGTTCCCGTGGTCGGTCACGGCCACGGCATCCATCCCGAGGGACTTCACCTGGTGGATCAGGTCCTTGACGCGGCTCGCTCCGTCGAGAAGGGAGTACTGCGTGTGGAGATGGAGGTGAGCGAAAGTGGAGGGCATCCCGGTCGGCGATTCTAGCGTCTGCGCGCGGCCGTCCCCGTCACGGGAGGAACAGGTACGCCGCCGCCATGACCGCCGTCGGGAAGAGGGCTCCGAGGAAGAGGCCGAGCGGCGAGACGCCACTCGGAAAGTACTTCCCGAGCGTCGCCTGTCCGGCCGGGTTCGGAGCGTTTGCGATGACCGTCAGGCCGCCTCCGACGACCGCTCCGGCCACGACCGCGTATTTGAGCGGCTCCGTGAGGCCCGGCACGAGCGTCGCGAGGTAGGTGATGGCGGCGTTGTCGTTGAACGCCGTCAGCGCCATGGCCCCGAGGAAGAGCGGCAGCTCGGACAGACGCCCGAGGACCGGAGCGATCCACCACTGCTGGAGATTGCCGTGGATGACGAGCCCGGCGAGGAAGAAGCCGACGAGGAGCGGCGTCCGGAGGTTCGGCGGGTCCTGGTGCGGGGCGGACGCCTGCTGAAAGGCGAGGAAGATCAGGAAGACGCCGATGAAGAGCGGCGGCGTGTGCGCCGACCAGACGACGAGGGCCAGGACCGCGAGGTGCACCCCGGTGACCCAGGCCGGGACGACGGCCCGCGAGGCGTCGCCCCCGGGACGGCTCTCGCCCGCCTTCCGGGCCAGGACGGCGAACTCCTTCCGGAAGACGATCGCGTAGACGAGGTTCGCCGCCACGATGCCGACGACAGCCTTCCAGCCGAAGTGCGACGCCATGAACGCGAGGTCCCACTTCCAGGACGCAGCGACCATCAGCACCGGAGGGGCCGCGAAGTGCGTGAGGGTCCCGCCCACGGAGACGTTCACGAAGAGGAGCCCGAGCGTCCCGTAGCGGAGGCGGGGGCTCGGGTCGAGCTCGAAGAGGCGCCGCTCGAGAATGAGGGCGCAGATGATCATGGCCGCCGGTTCGGTGATGAAGGAGCCCAGGAGCGGCCCGATCGTCAAGGTCGCGAGCCACCAGGCCAGCGGCGTCGCCCGCCCGAGCCGGGCCATCGAGCCCAAAAGGGATTCGGCGAACGCCATGACGGGCCGGGTCGCCGAGACGGCCATGATCACGACGACGAACACCGGCTCGGTGAAATTCACCTTCCTCGACAGATAGGCGTCGATCGAATGCGGTCCGAAGACGACGGCCATGGCCGCGAACAGGACCATCGCCCAGATGCCGAAGACGGCCTCGATCTCGCCGAAGAAGTGGAGCACCTCCACCTGGAAGCTGTGCGCCCCGGGGCCGCGCTCGGCCTCGACGCGGGTCCTCAGTTGATGCGACGCCGCCATGAGCCGCGGCGCGAAGAACGTGTGGAGGATCGCGAGGCCGAAGATCGCCGTCGCCACCAGGTTCATCGGCTCCATGGTGACGCGGTGGACGAGAACCTCGACGAGGCTCATCCCCTCCTCGCCCGCGTACGCCCCGAGCGGGAGCGGAAAGGAAACGTCGCCGGAAGGGCTCATCGCGCCCGCGATTGTAGGGTCACGCCCCTCCGGCCGGCCGGCGAGCGGCGGCGGCGAGAAGGCCTGCGGCCGGGACGGCGACGGCGACGAGAAGAAAGAGCCCGGCGACCGCCTCCAGAGAGAGCCCGGAGCTGCCGGCGATTCGCACGAAGTCGTTGTCTCCGGCCCACGAGATCGTCAGGTAGTCCGTCCGCGCCTCCCGGCTCGTCCGGAGGCTCCACGCCAGGGCGACGTTCCGGAACCAGAGGAGAAATCCCAGCAGGGCCCAGCCGGGACGCTCCCACTCTCGCTCGAGATCTCCGGCCGCCGCACGGAAGAGAAAGAAGGCCGCACAGCCGATCTCCGCGCCGTGTCCCGCCAGCGTGATGAGGGACACGTGGAGCGGCGAGCGCGCGAGAAACGGGTAGACGATGCAGAAGAGGCCGAACGGGACCGAGAACGCGCGGTACGTCCGGTAGTTCCAGAGGACGAGCAGCAGGAGGAGCCAGACCCCGAGAACGGACAGAAGGGTCTGCTCGAACGTCACCGTCAGAACGACGGCCGGAACGGCGAAGCTCCCGAAGAAGATCGAGACGGCCGTGTGCCCCAGCTCGTGGACGAGAAGGGAGATGCCGTTTCCGACGAGCGACACCGGGAAGACCCGGCCGAGGAAGAGGGCGACGAGAGCCGCGCCGGACAGGATCAGGAGGCGCCGTCCCCCGTCGGGTTCACGGGACTGGGGACGGGCGGCGAGCGGATCCCGGAAACGGGGCGGGTCGACTACTCCCACTCGATCGTGCCGGGGGGCTTCGAGGTGACGTCGTAGACGACGCGGTTTACGCCCCGGACCTCGCCGACGATCCGCCGCGCGCACCGGTCGAGGAGGTCGTGCGGCAGGCGGGCCCAGTCGGCCGTCATGAAGTCCTCCGTCGTCACGGCCCGAAGCGCCACGACGCTCTCGTAGGTCCGGCCGTCGCCCATCACGCCGACCGACTTGACCGGGAGGAGCACGGCGAAGGCCTGAGCGGTCGTCTCGTAGAAACCGGCCGCCCGGAGCTCCTCGAGATAGATCGCGTCCGCCTCCTGGAGGATCCGGACCCGCTCGCGCGTGATCGGCCCCGGAATCCGCACCGCGAGGCCGGGCCCGGGAAACGGGTGACGCCAGAGCATGTCGTGCGGAATCCCCAGCTCCTCGCCGAGCCGCCGGACCTCGTCCTTGAACAGCTCGCGGAGCGGCTCGACGAGCGAGAAACCGAGTTTCTCGGGGAGGCCGCCGACGTTGTGGTGGGTCTTGATGACCGCCGAGGGTCCCTTCACGGAGACGGACTCGATCACGTCCGGATAGAGGGTCCCCTGGAGCAGCCACGTCGCGCCCTCGATCTTCCGGGCCTCCTCCGTGAAGACGTCGATGAACAGGCCGCCGATGATCTTCCGTTTCCGCTCGGGTTCGTCGACCCCCTCGAGGGCCCGGAAGAAGAGCTCGGAGGCGTCCACCCCCGTCACCGGAAGGCCGAGGTGCCGGAAGTTCTCGAGGACGGAGCGTCCCTCGTTCTTCCGGAGGAGCCCCGTGTCGACGAAGACCCCCGTGAACCGCTCGAGGAGCGCTTCCCTAACGAGAACGGCCGCCACCGTGGAGTCGACACCGCCGGAGAGCGCGCCGAGCACCACGCCCTCGGCCACCGTCTCCCGGAGCCGAGCGATCGTGGCGTCGCGGAACGACGCCATCGTCCACGTGGGCTTCGCACCGCAGACGTCGTAGAGAAAGTTCTCGAGCATCGCGGCGCCGTGCTCCGAGTGGTGGACCTCCGGATGGCCCTGGATTCCGAAGAGACGCCGCACCGGGTCCTCGAAGGCCGCCACCGGGGCGTTTTCGGTCTTCGCCGTTACCCCGAAGCCGGGAGGGGCCGTCTCCACGTGGTCGCCGTGGCTCATCCAGACGGTCTCGCGTGGCCCGAGACCCCGGAAGAGCCGGCCTCCCGTCACGTCCACGAGGGCGCGGCCGTATTCCCTCCCGGGGGCGCGCCCCACCTTCCCGCCGAACCGCTGGGCGATCCACATCATCCCGTAACAGAGCCCGAGGACGGGGACCCCGAGCTCGAAGAGCTTCCCGTCCCCCGCCGGCGCCCCGTCGTCGTAGACGCTCGAAGGCCCGCCGGAGAGGATGATTCCTCTCGGCGAGAGGGCTGCGACGTCGGCGGCGGGGGTGTCGAAAGGCAGAACGACGGACCGGACGCGGGCCTCGCGGATTCTCCGCGCGATGAGCTGCGTGTACTGGGAGCCGAAGTCGAGGACGACGACGGTGTCGGCGCTGGCGGAGATCACGCGCCGAGTATAGGCGGGCCTTTCACCGCGCGCGGCGGACGCGGGGCGCGGGCGAGCCGCCCAGGAGCGCGCGCGGCACGGCCGCGAGGAGCGACGCCGCGAAACCCACGGCCACGGCTCCGAACGAGGCCGCCACCACGAAGAGCGGCGACACGTTCACGCCGCCCGGAAGCTCGCCCCCGTGCGCCACGCGGTGGAGTGAGACCCCGGACCACGCGGCCAGGGCCAGCGTCACGCCGAGGAAGGTCCACCGGCTCTCGGCCGGGACGGCCGCGCCGGCGCTCCCGGATCCCTTCCGGCGGCGCAAGAGCGGGACGGCGGCTCCGAGCCCCAGCTCCGAGAGGACGAGAAGGAGCCCGACGACGAAGTATGGCGTCACGAAGAACGCGAGGGCCGTCAGCGTGAAGCGGAGCATCGGGTTCTTCACGACGCCCGGGCCGAGGGCCTCGGTCATGAAGGGGTACGCGGCGAAGGAGTCCGGCGCGCGGGGGTGAGACACGAGGAACGCGACGAGGGTCACGAGAAACGCCGCCGGGGCCACGAGGAGAAACGCTCGCGAGGTCCGGAACATCAGGAGGCCGGACGCGTCGCGTGCGCGTCCCGCCAGAGCGCCGTGACCTTCTTCACGTAGGCCTGCGTCTCGCGGTACGGCGGGACGCCGCCGAAATTCTCGACGGCCTGCTCCCCCGCGTTGTAGGCGGCCAGGATCAGCTCCACCGCCGTCTCGCCGAAACGCCCGGCCAGCTCGGCGAGGTACGCCGTCCCGCCGCGGATGTTCTCCGCCGGGTCGAAATCCCGCCGGACCCCCATCCGCCGGGCCGTGGCGGGCATCAGCTGCATCAGGCCGCGAGCCCCTTTCGGGGAGACCGCCGACGGGACGAAATTCGACTCGGCCTTGATGACCGCCGCGATGAGGGCGGGGTCGATCCGGTGGGCCCGGGCCGCTTCCAGGATCTCCTTCCCGTAGGGCGAAGCCGCCGAGAGGTCTGCCTCGAAGGCCCGGACCGAACGGCGTGGCCCGGGATCCTCGGCGCCCGAGACGGCGGCGCCGTCTCCGGTGCTTCCTGCCATCGGGCGCTCGTACTCGTCGTCCACGACCCGTTCGACCAGCTCGATCGGAATCGTCATCGATCCTCCGCCGGAGAGCTCGAGAACGATCCGGTCGGTTCCCTCGAGCCGGAATTCGTCGACCCGCAGCAGCCGCCCGTCTCCGAAGACGACCAGCGCCGCATCGGCAGGCCAGACGGCCAGAAGCAGGAGGCAGGGGACGACCCGGCCGAGAAGGAACCTCATCCCTGACGGATGTTACGTAAGCCGGGGCCTCCGCGTCGCGTCATCGGGTCGCGGGCCGGGCGGAAAGTCGTTCCCGGATCAGCCGGATCGCGGCGGCCCGCTCGGCGCCGTCGAGAACGAGCCGCGGTGCGCGGACCCGCTCGGAGCCGAGCCCGGCCTCCTGCTGGGTCAGCTTGATCAGCTGGACGAACTTCGGCACGGTATCGAGGCGGAGAAGGGGGAGGAACCAGTCGTAGAGCCGCTCCGCCTCTGCCCTCTTCCCGGCCGAGGCGAGATCGAAAAGCCGGACCGACTCCGCGGGCAGGGCGTTGACGAGACCGGCAATCCAGCCCGCCGCCCCGGCCGCGAGCCCCTCCACGATCACGTCGTCGACGCCGACGAAAAGGGCGAGGCGCCCCCCCAGGAGCCCCCGCAGTTCCGTGACCCGCCGGATGTCGGCGCTCGACTCCTTGACCGCGGTCAGGTTCGCGTGGCGCTCCGCAAGGGCGGCGATCTGTCGCGGAACCACGTCGGTGCCGTACGCGATCGGGTTGTTGTAAAGCATGCAGGCGAGCGGCGTGGCCGAGAGGACGGCCGAGAAGTGCGCCGCGGTCTCCCGGTCGTCGCCGCGATAGACATAAGGCGGGAGCACCATCAGCCCCTCGCACCCGGCCGCCGCGGCCGCCCGCGCCAGGTCGCAGGCCTCCGCCGTCGAAAGCGCCGCGATCCCGGCGACCAGGGGCGCGCGGCTCCCGAGGCCCCGCCGCAGCGTCTTCAGGATCGCCACCTTCTCGTCGAAGGTGAGCGTCGCCGACTCCCCGAGGGACCCCAGCGCGACGATCCCCGCGCACCCCGCCCCGACCAGGACGCCGGCGTGACGGGCGAGGAAGTCGTGGTCGACCGACAGCTCCTCCGTGAACGGCGTCGTGATGGCCGGAATGACTCCTTGCCACTTCATGGCGACTCCTCTCTCATCGTTTCGAGGGCAGCGAGCGCTGCGAGCGGAACGGGGACGACGGGGACGCGGACGGTGTCGGGGCCGAGCGCCCGGATCGCCTCCAGCGCCGCGCCGCAGACGCGCCCCTGACACGGTCCCATGCCCGACCGCGTGTGGAGCTTCGCCTCGCGCATCGACCGCGCCGCGGCGAGGCGCCCGAGCGGAACGTCCTCGCAGCGGCAGACGATCGTTTCGGAGGTGGCGAGGCCGAGCACCTCGTGGCGCAGCCGGAAGGCCCCCGCCATCCGCTCGCCGAACCGGCGGGCCTTCGCCCGGGACTCCATGAGGCTCTGTCCCGACGGTTCTTCCGGGCGGAGGGCGCCGGCCGCAGCGAGCCCCGCGATCTCCCCTTCGGCGACCGCCGCCTCGACCCCGGCGATTCCGCAGAGCTCACCGGCCGCGAAGACGTCCCGGACCGAGGTTTCCTGGCTTCTGCCGGCGGCCACGCGGGGCCCGTCCGCGATGCACCCGATCAGCCGAGCCAGCTCCACGTTCGGGACGAGTCCGTACCCGACGCAGAGGAGGTCGCAGGGCACCTCCAGCTTCCGGCGCCCGTTGGTCACGTGGGCCCGCTCCACGTGTCCGTTCCCGCCCGCCGCCTTCACCCAGAACCCGGCGCGGTAGGGAGTGCGGGCGATGGACAGCCTGTAGCGCGCTCCCTCGACGAGCTTCCCGGGCGTCCGGACGCCACCGGCGGCGAAGCGGAAGAGATTTCCGAACGACGTCTGCTCGGCCACGAACGCCACCACGGTCCCCGCCTTCGCGAGCCCGGCCGCCGCCGCGAGAAGGAGAGGTCCGGTTCCCGCCACGACGGCTCTCTTCCCCGCAAGATCCGCTCCGCTCCTGAGCAGCGCCTGCGCCGCACCGGCGCCGATGACGCCGGGAAGGGTCCAGCCCGGGAAAGGAAGAAACATCTCGCGGGCTCCGGTGGCGAGGACGAGGCGTGACGCCCGGACGAAGAGAACCGACTCCCCTTTCAGGGCCCGAAGGAGCCACGTCGAACCGTCCCGCTCCACATCGAAGACGGCCGCTGCCGGGACGAGGCGGACCCTCGTCCGGCCGAGCCGCTCGAGCCAGCGCCGCGCCCCGGCAGACCGCTCTTCGCCCGGCAGGTGCCGGTGGATCTGGCCGCCCGGCGCGAGTCCCTCGTCGATCAGGACGACCCCCGCCCCCGCCTCGGCGGCCCGGCAGGCCGCGGCCACCCCCGCCGGCCCCCCGCCGACCACGGCCACGTCGGCCCGCAGGGTCTCAACCACGCGTCACCACGTCCATCCCGTCCCGACAGAGCGTCAGGCAGGCCCGCTGATGCGGCACGCCGTCGATCGCAACCCGGCACTCGAAGCAGATTCCCATCGCGCAGAGCGGTCCCCGCGGCTCGCCGGCCACCGACGTCCGGAAGGCCTCGACCCCGAGACCGATGAGCGCCGCTGCCACGGTGATCCCACGCGGCACCGAGACGGATCGGCCGTCGACCCTCATCGCCACCGTCTCACGCATGAGTCAGGCTCCGCGCCGGGTCGAACGGCGACGGGTCGACCGGCGGCGTCCTCCCCGATACGAGGTCGGCCACGATCCGCGCCGTCCCGAGCGACGTCGTGATCCCCAGGCCCTCGTGCCCGGCGGCGACGAAGACGCCCGACATCCCGGGCCATCTTCCGATGTACGGGAGATTGTCGGGGGTCGCGGGCCGGAAACCCGTCCACACCCGGATCGCCGGGAGCCTCGCGAGCGCCGGCATGTACTCGAGAGCGCGACGGACCATTCGCCCGCAGAGAGCCCGGTTGATGCCGGCCTCGAGGCCCACGAGCTCGCGGGACGAGCCCAGCAGCATCTGACCCGTCGCCCGGGGCTGGAGGTTGAAGGCAACCGACTCGCGGGCGCCCCCGTGAGCGCTCCGCAGATACCCCAGCTCGATCAGCTGGTGGCGCGCGAAGCCGGGCGCGCGGTCGGTGATGACGAGGTGCCCCTTTTTCGGCACGACGGCCAGTCCGGGGAGAAGCGACGGGGCCTGCGCTCCCGCCGCCACGACGACGACCCCGGCGTCGATGCGCGCGGACGGCGTTCGCACGAAGCCCGATCCGATCTCGAAGACTTCTTCGCCGCTCCGGAGCCTCGCGCCGAGGGATTCCGCCCGCGAAAGGAGCCAGCGGGCGGCCGCGGGCGGATAGAGGATCCGGTCCCCCGGGACGAGCAGCCCGCCGGCGAGGCCCGGCCGCAGGTTCGGCTCGGCCTCGGCCAGCGTCCGCCCGTCGAGGATCTGCGTGTCGACTCCCCGCCCGGCGAAGAAGGCCGCTTTCGACCGGACGAGTCCCATCTCCTCCTCGTCGGCCGCCACCCAGAGGGTCCCTGCCGCGACGTCTTCCACCTCGGGCGGCAGCTCCGCCGCGCGCTCCTCCCAGAGGCGGCGCGAGAGCGCGGAAAGAGAGAACTGCGCTTCGGAGTCGTCCAGGACGACGAGGTGTCCCATGGCGCTCCCCGTGGCGCCCGATCCGGCGAAACGCATCTCGAGGATCTCGACCGAAAGGCCCGAAGTCGCGAGCGCTTCGGCGCAGGCGGCCCCCACGATTCCCGCTCCGACCACGACCGCGTCGGGACGCGGCGCGCTCACTTCGACGAGAACCCGAGCCGGAAGGGGTCGGCCGGGTCGAAGTGGAGGCGCGACTCGGCGGTGACGAAGGCGCGTCCCCGGATGTGCGGGACGAGAGCCCCGCCCCGCTCCGTCAGCCAGCCGGTGAAGAGACTGCCGGTGATGCTCTCCTGACGCCAGGGCTGTCCGGCCGCGAGCTCGCCGCGAGCATGGAGCGCCGCCATTTTCGCCGAAGTCCCGGTGCCGCACGGCGACCGGTCGTATTCGCCTCCGGGGCAGAGGACGTAGTTCCGGCTGTCGGCGTCCGGGCGCCCCGGCGGACCGAAGATCTCGACGTGGTCGATCTCCCCGCCGTCCTTCCCGGTCACGCCGCCGTCGCGGAGAGCCCGGAGGATCGCCGAGGCCGCCGATCCGAGCCGGGAAACGTTCGCCAGCTCGACCCGCTCGCCGGGGAGCTTCGTCAGGAAGAACCAGTTTCCTCCCCACGCCACGTCGCCGGTCACGCGCCCGAAACCCGTCACGTCGACCGAGACGTCCGTTGCGTGGCAGAACGCCGGGACGTTCTCGATCGTGACGAACCCGGAGGCCTCCAGCTCGGCCGAGACCGGACCGGCAGGCGTGTCGATTCCGACCCGACCCGGCCCGATCCGGCCCAGGAACTCCAGCGTCCGGACGACGCCGATCAGGCCGTGTCCGCACATCCAGAGCGGCCCCACGTTGTTGAAGAAGACGACGCCGGCCGCCGCGCTCGGCGTCACCGGAGGCGTCAGAAGCGCGCCGACGACCGCCTCGTGCCCGCGGGGCTCGAGGACGACCGCCCGACGAAGGGCGTCGTCCCGGCGGATCAGCTCCTCCCGCCGCCCCTCCATCGTCGGGGACGAGAGCGGCGGCCACCCCTCCACGACCACGCGCGTCGGCTCCCCTTCCGTGTGCGAGTCCACGACGGTCATCGTCCGCGGCAGAGGGGCCATCGTCCTCTCAGCCTCCTGCGATCTGGACGGTCTTGATCTCCGTGTAGAAGTCCCTCGCGGCGGGCCCCTGCTCCCGGCTGCCCGAGCTCGACCCCTTCATCCCGCCGAACGGGGCGTGGGGGTCCACTCCCGTCGTATCGCCGTTCACGCGGACCAGACCGGCCTCGATCCGCCGCGCGTACCGGAGCGCGCTCTTCAGGTCCCGGGTGAAGAGCGCGGCCGAGAGCCCGTACGGCGTGGCGTTGGCGGCGGCGATCGCCTCGTCGAGCCCGTCCACCGGGAGGGCCACGAGGACCGGCGCGAAGAGCTCCTCCCGGAGGAGCGCCGAGTCGGGGCCTACCTCCGAGAGAACCGTCGGCGCGAGGAACCAGCCGGCGGAGAACCGCGGGTCACGCGGCGTCCCGCCCCCGGCGTGAACCCGGCAGCCTTCCGACCCCAGAAGGTGGGCGACGCGGGAGCGCGACGCCTCGGAGATGAGCGGCCCCACGGCGGCCGCCGGGTCCGTCACCGGGCCGATCGGAAGCGCGTCGGCCTGGGAGGCGAGAAGAGAGACGAACTCTTCCCAGATCTTCTTCTCCACGATGACGCGGCTCGTCGCCGTGCACTTCTGCCCCGCGAAACGCATGGCCCCGGAGATGGTCAGCGCTCCCGCCCGCGGCAGATCCGCGTCGGAGAGGACGATGGCCGCGTTCTTTCCCCCCATCTCCGTCTGATAACGGGCGTTTCGTCCGGCGCAGATCTCCGCCACCCGCGCCCCGACCTTCGCCGAGCCGGTGAAGCTGACGCCGCGGACGAGCGGGTGCGAGACGAGCGCCTCCCCGACGACCGGCCCGAGGCCGAAGACGACGTTGAAGGCGCCCGGGGGGAGCTGTGCCGCCTGCGCCGTTTCGGCGAGCAGCGACGCGACGCCGGACGACGCCTCGGCCGGCTTCAGGACCACCGTGTTTCCGAACGCGAGGGCCGGCGCCGCCTTCCAGAGGGGGATCGCCACGGGGAAGTTCCACGGCGTCACGAGGCCGACGACGCCGAGCGGCTCCCGCAGCGTCAGCTGCAGCGTCTCGGGGAGCTGCGACGGAATGACGGAGCCCGCCTCGCGGACGGCCTCCCCGGCGTAGTAGCGAAGAATGGCCACGCCCCGCGCCGCCTCGCCACGCGCTTCTGTAATCGGCTTCCCCACCTCGCGCGCCATGGCCTGCGCCAGCTCCTCGGCGCGGGCGCCGATCGCCTCGCCCCAACGGTAGAGGAACTCGGCCCGCGACGGGCCGGGCAGAAGCCTCCACGCCGGGAGAGCCTCCGCAGCAGCCGCGACGGCCGCCTCCACGTCGTCGGCGGTCCCCTCGGGAACGTCGGCCACGAGGTCGGTCGGCTCCGACGGGTTCACGCTCGGGAGCGTCCGCACCGCGGCGCTCCGGCGCCGCGCGCCGGCGACGAACGGTTCGAGCGGAGTCAGCGACGGCATCGGACGAGGCGCGGCGGCCCCGGCCGACTATAGCGGAAGGAACGCGGTCAGGCGCGCGGGTGGGTCCGGTCGTAGACGCGCCGCACGCGCGAGCGCGACACGTGGGTGTAGATCTCGGTCGTGGCGATGTCCGCGTGCCCGAGCATCATCTGGACGGCCCGGAGGTCCGCGTCGTTGTCGACGAGGTGGGTGGCGAAGGCGTGCCGGAGGACGTGGGGCGAGACGGCCGAGGGGGGCAGCCCGGCCGCCCTCGCCGCCGCCTTCAGGGCGAGGAAGACGGTCTGCCGCGTCACCGGCTTACCCTTCGAGCCCGGGAAGAGCCAGCGGCTTCCGGCCGCCCCCCGTTTCCGGGCGCGGGCCGTGGCCACGTAGCGCTTCACCCACCGTGCCGAGGCGTCCGCGATCGGCACGACCCGCTCCTTCGACCCCTTCCCACGGACGAGGACGAACCCGTCGGCGAGGCGAAGGTTCTCGAGCGGAAGGGCCGACAGCTCGGAGACCCGGAGGCCGCAGGCGTAAAGAAGCTCCAGCATGGCCCGGTCCCGGAGCCCTCTCGGCGTCTCCACGTCGGGTGCCTCGAGGAGCCTCTTCACCTCCTCCGCCGAAAGGAACTTCGGCAGGACGGCCCATCGCCTGGGGTTCGAGAGTTCGACGGTGGGATCGGCCGGGACGATCTTCTCCCCCGCCAGGAAGCGGAAGAAGCCGCGGAGGGCCGACGTGGCGCGCGCCATGCTCCGGGGCGACGCTCCCTCGCCGCGGCGGGCGCCGAGGAAGGAGACGATCTCGCTGCGCGTGACTTTCCGGGTCGAGAGGCCCTGCCCCGAGAGCCAGACGCCGAAGGCCGTCAGGTCGCGCCGGTACGCCTCGAGGGAGTTCTTCGCGAGCCCCTTCTCGACGGCGAGGTAGTCGAGGTACAACGGAAGATGGCGGACGAAAAAGTCACCGGCCGGTGCCCTGGTAGGAGGCGTCCGTGTCAACCATCCGATTCTACGGAAACCCGGCCCTCCGCGTTGAGGGGGAACCCGGGGTTCCGGCCCGATGAGACGCGTTCTAGACTACCCGCATGGCCGAGTCCCTCGGAATCCTCGGGTACGACTCCTTTCACTTCATCGTGGCCGACCTCGAGCGGAGCCGCCGCTTCTATACGGAGGGGCTCGGTTTCACCGAGGTCGCCCGGGCCTCGGCCGCCAAGGCCGAACGAGGGGGCGAGGCGTCCCGCGTCTTCGGCGCCGGGCAGATCCGCGTCCTCGTTTCGACCCCGACCCGTCAGGACTCCCGGGCGGCCCGCTACCTGCGGATTCACCCGGACGGCATCTCCTCCCTCGCCCTCCGGGTGCGCGACATCGGGGCCGCATGGGCCTTCCTCGAAAAGCGGGGCGGCACGTTCCTCTCCGACATCCAGACCGACGAGGAGGAGGGAGGGCGCTTCTCGACATTCAGCATCGCGACGCCCCTGGACGACGTCACGTTCCGTTTCATCCAGCGGGAAGGGCCCTATCCACGCTTCGCCCCCGGCTTCGAGCCGGTGGGAGACGGCCGGCCGGAACCGAGCCCGTACGGCTTCTCGGCCATCGACCACGTCACGTCGAACGCCTACACGATGCTCCCCGTCGTTCACTGGTACCGGGACGTCCTCGGCTTCGCCCATTACTGGGACGTCGAGTTCCACACGGCCGACCTGGACGGCGGGAAGCGGATGACCGGCTCGGGCCTCCGGTCGATCGTCATGGCCGACCCGGCGAGCGGGATCAAGTTCGCCACGAACGAGCCGATGAGGCCCTTCTTCCGCGACAGCCAGATCAACCGCTTCTGCGAGGACCACCACGGGGCCGGAGTCCAGCACGTCGCGTTCCACGTGAAGGCGATCCTTCCGGCCGTCGAGGCCCTCCGGTCCGGGGGGGTCCGCTTTCTCCCGGCGCCGGATCTCTACTACAACCGCCTGCCGAAGCGCCTCGAGCAGGTCCGGATCCGGAACCTCAAGGAACCGATGGAGGCTCTTCGGAAGAACCACGTCCTCGTCGACGGCGCCGACGACAAGTACATGCTCCAGATCTTCATGCAGGACGCGAAAGCCATGTACGGCGACGAGAAGGCGGGCCCGTTCTTCTACGAGCTGATCCAGCGCGAGGGGGACAAGGGGTTCGGTTACGGGAACTTCCGCGCCCTCTTCGAGTCGATCGAGGCGAGCCAGAAGGGCGAGCAGGCCCTGGAGGTCGTCGGTTGATCGACCGGATGGCCGCGGGTGCCCTCCCCGCCAAGCCGCACACCGCCTTCCGGGACGCCGCCGGGAGGCTCCGCTGGGAGGAGTGCCTGACGCGGAAAGGGTTCGACGGGGAGTTCTCCATCCTCTACCACGAGGGACCGCCGATGACCGACGACCGGATCGGGCCGTGCGCGCCGGGCCTCTTCGACCTCAAGCCGGCCCGCGAGGCGCCCCGCCAGCCGCTCCGGAGGCGTCTCTTCCTCGGCCAGAGGGCGCCCGACGGCTTCACGCCGGTTCTCGCCAACGCCGACGTGGCGCTCTCTCTCTTCCGGCTCCCTTCGGACGCGGCCACCGGGGACGGCTTCTCGAACGGCGACGGGGACGAGCTCTTCTTCTTCTACGACGGCGAGGGAACGCTCGAGTCCCCGTTCGGCGACCTCCCGGTGAAGGCCGGCGACTACCTCTGCGTTCCGCGCGGCGTCGTCCGCCGCTTCCTCATCTCGTCGCCCCTCGAAGGGATCCTCGTCGAGCTCCGGGGCGGATTGCACATTCCCCGCGAGTTCCGGAACCCGGTCGGGCAGCTCAGGATGGACGCCCCGTACTCGCACCGCGACTTCGTCCGCCCGACTTTCACGGGGCCGCGCCCGGGCCCGAGGCGGATCCTCGTCAAGAGGGACGACGCCTACGTCGAACGCTTCCCCGCCGCTTCGCCGTTCGACGTCGTCGGCTGGGACGGAACGGTCTGGCCCTTCGCCTTCCCGATCCTCTCCTTCCAGCCGCGAACGGGGCTCGTCCATCTGCCGCCGACGGTCCATTCGACCTTCGCGGGCCGGGGGGCGCTCGTCTGCTCCTTCGTCCCGCGCCTGACGGACACCCATCCGGACGCGATTCCCTGCCCCTATCCGCACACGTCCGTCGACTGCGACGAGGTCATCTACTACGTCCGCGGGAACTTCACGAGCCGCAAGGGGGTGGGGCCGAAGGCCCTCTCGCTCCACCCGGCGGGCGTCCCGCACGGTCCGCATCCCGGTGCCTACGAAGGGTCGATCGGAACGCGGTCGACCGACGAGCTGGCGGTCATGATGGACACCTTCCTCCCCCTGAGGCTGACCCCGGAGGCGCTGACGCTCGAGGACCCCGCCTACCACGACTCCTGGCGCAGCTGACGGCGCGCGTCTACCAGCCCAGCTTCGTCGCGGCGTGGGCGATCATCTTCCGCCACCAGATCCACTCGTGGCTCACGTCCGTGCCCCAGATGTCGAGCGTGTGCGGGATTCCCTTCGAGCTGAGGATGGACGACAGCCCGAACGAAGCGTCCGGCATCTCGTAGGGGCCCCGCCCCGACACGAGGTAGATGGTGCAGGCGTCGCGGAGCCGGTCGAGATAGTTCCCCGTGAGGCCGGGCACGTACCAGGCCGGGTTGTTGTAGTAGCAGTTGTCGTCGCTGTAGCCCCGCAGGTAGTGCGGCGCCAGGTCGTAGAAACCGCTCATGGCGACGAGCGTCCCGAAGAGGTCGGGCCGGCGGAAGAGGGCGTTCGCCGCGTGGAAGGCGCCGAAGCTCGCCCCCGCGGCCGTGACGCGGAGCTCCTCGTCGCCGGCCGCCGAGCGGATGAACGGGACGACCTCCTCCTCGACGAACGTCGAGTAGAGCGACTGAAGGCGGGCCTGCTCCTCGACGGCGGCGTCCGGGTTCATCCACGCCCGGCGGTTGATCGTGTCGATGGAGAAGAGGCGGAGGCGCTCCGAGAGGAGGAACGGCTCGAGGGCCTTCACGAGGCCGAAGTTCTCGTTGTCGAAGGGATCGCCCGCGGCCGTCGGGAAGAGGAGCAGGGGCCGACCGGAGGTCCCGTAGGAGACGATGGTCGTCACCTCGCCGAGCGCCGGGCTCTCGATCGCGTCGATCCGGCGCGAAAGAGCCGGGTCGAGCGGGTCGGGGATCAGCGATCCGTGAACGCCGCTGGCCGTCTGGCGGGAAATGCCGCACCTCCTTCCTGGCCCGGCGCCGGGACGTCACCCAAACGGGTTCTCGTCCGCGGTCGGCCCGTAGACGGATGGTACGGGAACGTCGAGGAGACGGAGATAGACCGACAGCTGTCCGCGGTGATGGACCGAGTGGTTGAGGAGGATCGTCCGAAGGAACGCGATCCGCGGCATCGCCATGAGGGTCACCGGGCCCTGGGATAGCGTCCAGGTTCCCAGGGCCATTGCGTCGTCCAGCCGCGTCATGGCTTCCTTCGCGCCCGCGCAGGCCGTATCGAACGCCTTCACGATCTCGGCGGTCGTCGCGGGGACGGGAGGTGCCGGCGGAGCGGTCGCGAAATCGAGGCCGTCCTTCAGGACCGACGTCCCGACGAAGACCGGGATCGACGCGAGGTGGTGAGCCAGCTTGCCGAGGGTCATCGACTTCCTGTGCGGCTGCCAGCCGAGCTTCGCGTCCGGGCAGCGCTCGATCAGCTTTCGCGTCGTCGACGCTTCGCGGTCGAACTCCATCAGGAGCGGGTCGATGAGCCTCATGGGGGCCTCCTTCCGGAAGGGCCCCTGTATCGTAGCCTCCCGGATGGTTCTCTACGCCCTGACCGTCTTTCTCTCCGCCTTCCTGCTTTTTCAGGTCCAGCCGCTCATCGGGCGGTTCCTTCTTCCCTGGTTCGGCGGGACACCCGCCGTCTGGACGACCTGCCTCCTCTTCTTCCAGCTGGTCCTCTTCGGCGGGTACCTCTACGCGCACGGCCTGGCTCGTCTCACCCCGGCGCGTCAGCGCCGCCTTCACACGTCGCTTCTCGCCACCGCCGTCGCTCTCCTCGCCGTCTTCGCCATCCGGTTCGGCGCGCCGCTGTCGCCACCGGCCTTCCTGAAGCCTGAGGCGAGCGGCGCCCCGGCCGTCCGGATCCTCGCCCTCCTCGGCCTGACGGTCGGCCTCCCCTACTTTCTCCTCTCCTCCACCGGCCCGCTCCTCCAGTCCTGGGCCGCCCGCCTCCCCCGTCCCGAGCGGGTCTGGCGCCTCTTCGCCCTCTCGAATCTCGGCTCTCTTCTCGCGCTCCTCGCCTACCCGTTCGCGATCGAGCCCACGCTCCGGCTCGGCGCCCAGGCGTGGGCCTGGTCCGCGCTCTTCGTCCTCTTCGTCGTTGCCGCGGCGGCCGCGGCCGCGCGACAGGCCTGCTCCCCCGCCGGCCCCCCCCCGCTCGAGACCGCCGATCCCGGCGCGGCTTCCCGCCCCGGGGACCGTCTTCTCTGGCTCGCGCTTTCCGCGTGTGGTTCGATCCTCCTGATGGCCACCACCAACCAGATGTGCCAGGAAGTGGCGGTCATCCCGTTCCTCTGGGTCCTCCCCCTTTCGCTCTACCTCCTCACGTTCATCCTCTGCTTCGAAGCGCCCCGGTTTCCGTGGCGGCCCGTCGCGTCGGTTCTGTTCGCCCTCTCGGTGGCGCCGGTCCTCTACGTCCTTCAGAACGCCGCCCGCGCCAAGGCGCCACTCCAGATCGGCGTCTACGCCCTGACCCTGTTCGCCGGGTGCCTCGTCTGCCACGGAGAGCTCTACCGTCTCCGACCCGCGCCCGCACGACTCACGGGGTTCTATCTGACGGTGGCCGGCGGCGGTGCCCTCGGTGGCGTCTTCGTGGGCGTCCTCGCTCCCCTGCTGTTCAACGGGTACTGGGAGTACCCGGTCGGCCTCCTCCTCTGTGGCGCGCTCCTGATCGGCCTCGTCGGGCGCGACGCGGCGGCGCCTGCGGTGCGACGAACCCTCGTCCGGACGGGCCTGGCCGCGGCGTCGATCCTCGCCGTCACGCTCCTGGCGTTGCGGGTGGCGGAGGCCGTCCCGGGGGCCCCCTCGATGTCCCGGAACTTCTACGGCGTCCTTCGCGTCCGGGAAGAGCTGCCCGGGGATGCCACATGGCATCTCCGCGCGCTGACGCACGGCCGGATCCAGCATGGCTTCCAGTACCTCGCCCCCGACAGGCGCCGGCAGCCGACCACCTACTACGGCGAGGAGAGCGGCGTCGGTCGCGCCCTCCGCGCCCACCCGCGCCGCGCCTCGGGCGAGAGCCTCCGGATCGGCGTGGTCGGCCTCGGCGTCGGGACCCTCGCGGCGTACACGCGGCCGGGCGACGTCCTCCGTTTCTACGAGATCAATCCGGACGTCATCGCCCTCTCGAAGGGTCCGGATCCCCGCTTCACCTTCCTGGCCGATGCCGCGGGTTCCGTCGACGTCGTCGAGGGGGACGCGCGCCTCTCCCTCGAGCGCGAGCTCGCGCGAGGCGAGCCGCAGCGATTCGACGTCCTCGTGCTCGACGCCTTCTCGAGCGACGCCATTCCGGTCCACCTCCTGACGGCCGAAGCCTTCGCCACGTATCTCGCGCACCTCCGTGACGCCGACGCGATCGTCGCCGTGCACACCTCGAACCGCCACATCCGACTCGAGCCGGTCCTCCTGGAGGTGGCGCGCCGGTACGGCCTCGCGGCCGTGGAATCGGACACCGACCCCGCGGGGCCCGCCTACTCGCGGAGCGTCTGGGTCCTGCTGTCGCGCCGGACGGACGTGCTTCGGCGCCCCGGCATCGGGGAAGCCGCGGTGGAGCTGACGGGACACGGCCGACGTGTCTCCCTCTGGACCGACGATTACAGCAACGTCTTCGGCGTCGTCGTCCGGTAGGAGCCGGTCAGGAAAGGGCCGCCGAAAGCTCGTGGAAGCGCCGCCGGAAGAGGATCATCTCCTCCGCGCTTCGCGCGTCCGGATGAAGCCGGTTTGCCAGGAGGACGTAGATCCGCCCGCGGAGCGGGTCGACGAAGAGGGAACTCCCCGTGAAACCGGTGTGGCCGAAGCTCTCCGGAGCGAGCGCCTCGCCGGCGCTCCGGACGGTCCGCGCGAGGGCCCAGCCGAGCCCCCGGTCCTCTCCGAGACCCTCCGTCTGGTTTCGGACGGCCTCGGCCACGGATCCTTCCGCCAGAAGGCGCGGATCCCGGCCGAGCCAGGCCCTGGCCAGCGCCGCGACCGCTTCGGCCGTCCCGAAGAGGCCGGCGTTCAGGGACACGCCGCCTCCCCGCCGCAGGGCGTTTCCGTCGTTCACCTCTCCGTTCACGACGCCGCGGCGGAACGCCGGGTAGGCGAGGCCGCGTTCCGCGACCTTCCGTCGTTCCGTGGCGTCGTCCCGTTCGCCTCCCGCCGCCCGCAGACGATCGCCCCCGGCGGGGGCGAAGACCAGATCCGGGGAGAGGCCGAGCGGGCCGGACACGCGTGCGGCGAAGAAGGCGTCGAGCGGCATTCCAGAAACGCGCTCGACGACGTCCGAGAGGAGGAGATACCCGGGGCACGAGTAGACGACCTTCCGGCCGGGCGGCCCGTCCGGCTCGAGGTCGGCCAGCCCCTTCCGGTACGCCGCGCGCCCCTCGCCCCGGACGTAATGAGGGAACCAGTCGACGACGCCTCCCGTGTGCGCGAGAAGACGCCGGAGCGTCACGCCGTCGAATTTCGTCTTCCTCCAGAGGTCATCGAAGCGGGAGACCTCGTCGTCGAGCGCGAGGAGCTTCTCCTCGACGAGGGCGAGAACGAGCGCGGCGCCGACCAGCGGCTTCGTGAGCGACGCGAGGTCCCAGAGCGTCCCGGCCTCCGCCGGGGCGCGTTCGGCATCCGGCTCGAGCCGGGACGCCCCCGCTTCGCCCGCGAAGAGGACCTCTCCGTCGGACTCGACGCGAGCGCACGCGGCGGCGAAGATCCCCCGCTCGACACCCTCCGAGAGAAGACGGAGGGCCGCTTCCCGGCTCATCTCGCCGGCGCGGCCGACGGGGAGCGTGCCGCCGGCGCGGCCCGCGGAAGCGGCTGGTCCAGGACGTCGCCGGCTGCCTCGAGCCGGGCCAGGAACGGCTCGATCGTCTTCAGGTTCGCGCGGACGCTCTCGGGCTCCTTCTCCCGCGATTCCCGCCGGGTCCGGTTCGCCTCCGCCTCGAAGTTGGCCATCTGCTCCGCGAGGAGCCTCCGCGACCCTTCGTCAGGCGCTGCCGCCCGGCGTGTCTTCAGCTCTTCCAGGGTCCGCTCGAGCATCGCGAGGTGCGCCGTCATGAGATGTTCGGACAGCGCGGCGGCTTCGGCCTCGAGCACGCGCTCGCGGACCCAGAGGTACTCCGAGACGTTGAGCCCCCGTCCACGGGCCACGACGACGTCCGGCCCCTCGAGGTCGAGCGGGTCGCCGAAAGCCAGGAGGCTTCCGGAAGGCTTCCGGCCCCGGTCGAGCTTGAGCTTCTCGAGGACGCCGAGATAGGCCTCGACCTGTGCCTTCGAGAGCCGCCCGTCTCCCGGCGGGCGGTAGACGGTTCGCGCCGGTTCGGCGGGGCGGGGCGTCGGAGCCGCTCCTCCCGCGGCCGGTGACGGCGCCCCGCGGCGACAGCCGACGGACAGGGCCGCCGCGCCGAGGAGGGCGACGAACGGGACGAAGCGTCGCGGCACCCGGCGATGATAGCGAACGCGTGGTACGCTCTTTTTCAACTGATGCTGACCCAGGTCGGCAAATATGAGATCGTCGAGAAAATCGGCGTCGGCGGGTTCGGCACCGTCTACAAAGGCCGGGATCCGTTCATCAAGCGCCTCGTCGCCATCAAGACGTGTCAGAGCGACGAGGATGAGATCAAGAAGCGGTTCTTCCGCGAGGCGGAGTTCGCCGGGAACCTGCACCACCCGAACGTCACGACGATCTACGACTTCGGCGTGACCGAGGACGGAACGCCCTACATCGTCCAGGAGTTCCTGACCGGCGAAGACCTCGACAAGCTCATCAAGAAGCACGCTCCGCTGTCGCTCCACCGGAAGGTCAGGATCCTCGTGGACGTCTGCGAAGGGCTCGGCTACGCCCACACGGCCGGGATCATCCACCGCGACATCAAGCCGTCGAACATCCGTATCCTCGATGACGGTACCGTGAAGATCATGGACTTCGGCATCGCCAAGTCGCTGGTCTCGCCTTCGACCCTGACCCAGACGGGCATCACGCTCGGCACCGCCTCGTACCTGGCGCCCGAGCAGATCCGCGGCGAGACGCTGGACGCGCGGACCGACATCTTCTCCCTCGGGGTCGTCGCGTACGAGATCCTGACCGGACAGAAGCCCTTCACCGGCGACCACATCTCGACGGTCCTCTACAAGATCATGAACGAGACGCCGCCCCGTACCGCCGAGTTCGACCCGGCCGTGCCGGCCGCGCTGGACCAGATCGTCCACCGTGCCCTCGAGAAGGACCGCGGCCAGCGCTACGCCAGTTGCAGCGAGGTCAAGAGGGACCTCGCGGCCACGCTGAAGCAGATTCCGGACGAGGTACCGACGCTCCCCACGTCCCGCCGTCCGGCCCTCGACGTCGAAAGAACGGTCGCCACCCCTTCGAGCGGCTTCTCCCGCGCGGGCGTGTCCGGGCCCGCGGCCTCGGGGACGCCGGCGACGTCGGCCGCCGTCCCGCCGTCCGCCACCAAGCTGGAATCGGTCGCCGACGTCAACCTGCGGAGGGACACGGCCGGCCAGCCGGCCGGCAGGCCCGCACCCGAAAGGAGCCACGCCCTCGGCATCTTCGCCGCGGCTGCGGCCCTGCTGGTCATCGTCGGAATCGGCGGTTATCTGGCTCTCCGCGGCGGAAAGGAGCCGGCCGGTCCGCCGGGGCCGGCCGTCGCGACGCCGATCCCGGTGCCGACATCGGTGCCGTCCGCCACGGCCGCTCCGGAGTTGGCCACACCCCCGGCGGCACCGACGTCGGCACCGCCCGAGCCGACGCCTGCGCCGACCCGCGATCCGGACACGCCGGTGACGGTGACCTTCGAGTCGAACTCGAACGCACAGCTCACGGTCGACGGCAAGGCCTACCGGGGACTCCCGGCGCCCGTCCGGGTCTCCCTGAAGCCCGGAAAGCACGTGGCCGTCTTCGAGATCCCGAACTACCAGAAGAAGTCCGAGCCGTTCGAGGTCCGCCCCGGCGGCGCGCCGACGAGCGTCCGCGTGAACTTCCCGCCCTGGGGGATCCTCGACATCGGATCGGACCCGCCCGGGGCCGAGGTCCGGATCGACGGCACCGCGGTCGGCACGACGCCGTTCAAGAAGCCCTTCCCGGTCGGGGCCCACGCCATCGAGGTCAGTCTCCCGGGATTCGAGCCGGCGGGCGATTCCCGCCTCGTGAGTGAGCTGGAGTCGACCAAGGCCTTCTTCCGCCTGAAGAAGAGCCCCTGATCCCCGGACTCGGGCGCGCGTCTACAATCGAAGAATGTTCCGGAGGCTCCTTCCGGCTCTGGCGATGACCCTCCTCCTCTGGGCGCCGGGGGTCCGGAGTCAGGAGGCGTCCGACTCCTACGAGCGCGAAGCGAAGAAGGAGTTCAATCAGGGGCGGTACCAGCAGGCGGCGGTGAAGTTCCAGCTGGCCGCAGAAGCCTCGGCCGACGGAACACGACGCGCGCGGATGAACCTCCAGGAAGCGTGGTCGCACTTCAACGCCCGGAGCCTGAAGGACGCGCGCGACGCGCTGAAGTCCGCCTTCACGATCAACCCCGACCTCGAGGTCGTCCCCGACTTCTTCTCGCCCGATTTCATGAAGCTGGTGGACGAGGTCCGCGCCGCCTCCCGCGCCGCGGCTGCGGCTCCAACCGTCGACGTCGCCGAGACGCTCCGGATGGCCCGGGAGCGGCTCAGGGCCCGGGAGTTCGACGAGGTCATTCACGACCTCACGTACAACGTCCCGGCGGAGAAGCTGGGACGCGAGGGGTCCGAGACGCTCGCGGCGGCCCTCGAGGGCAAGGGACGGTTCGCCGATGCCGCGCGGGTCCGGGCCGCGGCGGGCCTCGGGGCGCCCTCCGTACCGGTCGCGCCGCCCGCGGCGGCCACGCCTGCTCCGCCGCCGGCGAAGGCCGCCCCGCCGGCGCCGACCCTGCCCCCGTCCTCCGCCGCGATTCCTCAGCGGCCCGGCGCGGCGCCGGTCGACTACCTCGCTCTCGGCCGGCAGGCTCTCCAGCGGGGTGACCCGATGAACGCCATGGCGGCGGCCAACCGCCAGCTGGAGCTGGAGCCGAACTCCAGCGAGGCCTACCGCCTACTCGCCGAGGTGAACCTCCAGCGTGGCGAGAAGAGCATGGCGGAGGCCTTCTTCAGACAATCGTTGAAGTACAACGAGAAGAACGAAGCGACGCTCCTCCTCCTTTACGACTACTACACCGCCGAGAAGGACTGGAAGAACGCGCTCGACTCTCTCCGGCGCGCCACCGAGGTGAACCCGGCGAACCGCGAGCGGATGGTCGCGCTCGGCCGGAGGATCCGCGGAGACGGCGACCTCGAGCGCGCCGCGCAGGTCTTCGCCTCCGCGGCCGAGGCCCTTCCGAACGACGCGTCCGTCCTGACCGAGTACGCGGCCGTCCTCCTCGCCGCGAACAAGACCGATGCCGCCCTCGAGCCGCTGATGAAGGCCGTCGCCGCCGCGCGCGACCGCGAGGTCGTGCACGCCAACCTCGCCGTCGTGCTCCGGCGGAAGAACCAGTTCCGCGAGGCCGAGCGCGAGTACCGCGAGGCGCTCCGGTGCGACCCCGACTACGTCCCGGCGCTCGTCGGTCTGGGGACGCTCCTCCTCCAGCGGCAGAGCGCCGCGGAGGCCGTGGTCCCCCTGAAGAAGGCGACCGCCCTCGATCCGCGGAACGCGGACGCCGTCTGGGCCCTCCTCAGGGCCTACCGGCTCTCGGGGCTAACGAAGGAAGCCGGGGAGATGCTCGAACGGGCGCTCGAGCTCGACACGCCCGAGATCTGGAACGAGGCGGGGGTCCTCCTCGCCGACCGGGGCCGCTTCGACGAGGCGTCCCGGGCCTTCGGTCACGCGTCGGACCGGGCGGCCGACGTGCCCGTCTACCGGACGAACCGCGACCGGGCGACCGCCACGGCGAAATTCCTGAAGGACGCCGGCACCGCGCCGTCCCGCTGACGGACCCGGCTCAACCCGCCGCGGGCTCGGCCCCGAGCGCTTCGAGAAAATCCGCCAGGATGCGCGCCGTGGCCCCCCAGATCGCGTGACCACGATAGTGGTAGACGAGGGTCATCACCTCGCGTCCCTTCCACCGGACCGGTCGCTCCTCCACGACCATGGGGTCCTGGAGGTAGGAGAGCGGAATCTCGATGATCGACTCCACCTCGCCCGCCTCCGGCCGGAACGTCACCGGATACGGGATCGCGCCGACGAACGGCGAGATGTCGAACGACGTGACGGTCAACATCTTCGGGAGCGCCCCCAGGATCTTCACGCTCCCGCGCGGGACGCCGATCTCCTCCTCCGTCTCCCGGATCGCCGTGACCCAGAGGTTCTCGTCCTCCGGGTGCTGGCCTCCGCCGGGAAAGGAGATCTGTCCCTTGTGGTGCTCGACGGTGTCGGTCCGCTTCGTGAAGAGGGTCCAGAGGCTTCCGTCCCGGACGTAGAGCGGAACCAGGACCGCCGCGGGACGGAACGGGCCGTCGCCGACTCTCTCCGTCTGGATCGGACGCTCCGGCCGCTTCCGCCCGAGCTTCGCCCGGATCTCCTCCATCCAGCCGACGCCGGCGGCGGGAGGCCGTGGGTCCGTCACGCCTCGGCCTCGTCCGGCAACGTGGCAGCCGACTGGCGCGTCCGGACCTTCTCGCCGTGCTTGGCGAAGCTCTGGAGATAAGCCTCGACGTACCCGTCGAGGTCACCGTCGAGAACGCGGTCGACGTCCCCCATCTCGAACCCGGTCCGGTGGTCCTTCACGAGCCGGTACGGGGCGAGAACGTAGGAGCGGATCTGCGACCCGAACCCGATCTCCATCTTCACGCCGGCGCGGGCGGCGTCCTTGGCGCGCCGCTCCTCGACCGCCTTCTGGTAGAGGCGCGACCGCAGGACCTTCATGGCGAAGTCGCGGTTCTTGTGCTGCGACCTCTCGTTCTGGCAGGAGACGACGATACCGGTCGGCAGGTGCGTGATCCGGATGGCGGACTCCGTCTTGTTGACGTGCTGCCCCCCCTTGCCGCCCGCCCGGAAGGTGTCCACCTTCAGCTCCTTCTCGTTGATCTCCACCTCGATCGAGTCGTCGATCTCCGGCGAGACGTGGACCGACGCGAAGGAGGTGTGGCGGCGCGCCGCGGCGTCGAACGGCGAGATCCGGACCAGCCGGTGGACGCCGTGCTCGGACTTCAGGTGCCCGTAGGCGTACTCCCCCTCGAAGCGGAGCGTCGCCGTCTTGATGCCCGCGTCCTCGGCGTTCGCGACCTCGAGGATGCTCGTCTTGAAGCCCTTCCGTTCCCCGTACCGCTCGTACATCCGGAGGAGCATCTCGGCCCAGTCCTGCGCCTCGGTCCCCCCCTGTCCGGCGTGGATCTCGAGGATGGCCGGGAGCGTATCCTCCATGTCGGTCAGCTTGAAGGTCAGCTCCTTCTCACGGGCGAAGGCGCCGATCGCCGCGATCGCCGCGTCCGCGTCCTTCTCGACCGGCTCCCCCGACCGGAGGAACTCCAGGAGGATCTCCAGCTCCTCCTGCTTTTCCCGGAGGAGGCGGTCGTCGGCCAGGACGTTTTCGGCCTTCTTGAGCCTCTTCAGCGTCTCCTGGGCGGACACGTTGTCGTTCCAGAACTCCGGAGCGCCTGTCTTTTCCTCGAGCTCGGCCTTTTCCTTCTCGGCCCGCGCGACGTCAAAGATAGCCCCGGAGGGCGCGCACGGCCGAGGCGAGCTCCGTGAGCCGCTCGACTCTCTCTTCGTTCATGGCGTCTCTCCTCAGGTGGCGCGCGCGTCGGGCGCACGCGTCACCCCGGGCCTCCGGGGCGGGAAAGCCCGGGCGCGGAGGATAGCGGCGGCGAGGCCTGCGGCGCAAACCCAGAGCGGAGCGTCGCCCAGGGCGACCGCGGGGGGCGCCGGGAGCGGGGCGGGGAGAGGGACGGAGAAGGAGCCCTTCTGGTCCGGTCCGATTGTCACGAGGACCCTCCCTGCGGGGTCGACCGCCCCGCTGATGCCGGTGATGGCGGCGCGAACCAGCGGCCGCCCCGTCTCGACCGCGCGCAGGACGGCCGCCTGCCAGTGCTGCCGCCGGGCCCCCGCCTTCCCGTACCAGGCGTCGTTGGTCAGCGTGAAGAGGACGTCGGCGCCGTCACGCGCGTGCTGGCGCGCGATCCCCGGGTAGACGACCTCGTAGCAGACGGCGCCGCCGAGCCGGACGCTCCCCAGCCGGAGAAGCTCGCTCCTCTTCGCCGGCGTGAACGCTCCCGGGACGGCGCGGCTGATGGGGCCGACGGACCGGAGGAGCCCCGCCAGAGGAACGTACTCGCCGAACGGCACGAGCCGCTGCTTCAGATAAGGCGGAAGGACGGGACCGTCCTTCGTCACGAGAAGCGCCGCGTTGTAGTACGGAGCCTCCGGGCGCGAGGGCGCCTCGGACCAGACGGTGTTGACCAGGATCGCCGTTCCCAGCTCCCGGCACAGGTCGGTCAGCGACTCCCGGTACCCGGCGTCCCAGGGCCACGAGAAGGGAGACGCGCTCTCCGGCCAGAGGACGACGTCCGGCCGGTCCTGCGCGACGAGGCGTCGCGTCTGCGCCACCAGGTCGCCGTACCGGCGGCCCGCCGTCCCTTCTTCCCACCGGAGAAGCTGGGGGACGTTCGGCTGGACCACGCCGGCGCGAAGAACCGGTTCGCCGTCCGGCAGGCGGCTCAGCCGGAGGCCTCCCCCGACGACGACGGCCAGCGCCGCGACCGCCGTCCCGGCGAGCCACAGGAGGCGGACCGTCCGCCGGGGGCGGGTCAGGGCGACCAGCAGCGCCGCGTTCAGCGCGGCCACGAGGAAGGAGGTCAGATAGACGCCGCCGAGAGCCGCGCTCTGCACGAGCACGGGGTGATCGGCGAGCGCGCTCCCGAGAAGAACCCATGGAAAACCGCCGAAGACCCAAAGGGTGCTCCGGAACCCCTCCTGGACCGCCCACGCCGCGCCCCACGTCAGGACGACCGCCGTCCCGGATCGAGGCGAGACGAGAGCGACGATCCATGCCATCAGAGCGAACGGCACGGCGTAGAGGCCCGCCGCAATCACGAGGGAAAGAACGCCGAGGACGGGTCCCACGCCACCGAACGTGCTCACCGTGTACGCGATCCAGGGAATCGCCGTCACCCAGAAGACGAAGCCGAAGAGCCCTCCCCGCTTCAACGCGTCCCTCGCGCCGGCGCCGTCGACAGCGGCCATCAGGGGGATCAACGCGACGGGGAGGAGCGGGAGAAGGGACGCGTTGGGGAAGCAGAGGGCCAGGAGGCCACCGGCCACGCAAGCCGAGACGGCACCGGAGAACGTCCTAGAAGGCAATACCGCCAGCATCACGCGGCTCGTCCTTCGGGCATTCTCCCGGCCTTCCCGTCGCCCCGTTCACCTTCCGGAGATTCCCCGGTCGTTTCCCAGGAATTCCCCGGCACGGTAGCTCGAACGGACGAACGGCCCGGCGAAGACGTGGCGGAAGCCGAGCTTTTCACCGGCCTTCTGCAGCCGGGCGAACCGCTCGGGGGCCGCGTACTCGACGACCGGAAGATTCCACCCCGAAGGGCGAAGGTACTGTCCCACCGTGACGACATCCACTCCGGCCCCCTTGAGGGCCCGGAAGACCTCGACGACCTCCGGATCCGTTTCGCCGAACCCGAGCATCAGGCCGGACTTCGTCGTCATCCCCGGATGGCGACGCTGCACGCGTTCGAGAAGAGCGATCGAGCGTTCGAAGTCCGCTTTCGGACGGACCGACGGATAGAGTCGGGGCACCGTCTCGACGTTGTGGTTGTAGACGTCGGGCTCCTCGTCCGCGACCCGGTCGATCTGCGCCTCGATCCCGTTGAAGTCCGGGGTCAGGACCTCCACTGTCCGCGCGGGATCTTCTCCCCGGAGGGCCCGGACGACCGCAGCCCAGTGTTCCGAGCCGCCGTCCGGCAGGTCGTCGCGGTCCACGGAGGTGACCACGACGTGGTCGAGCCCCATCTCCCGCGCCGCTCTTGCGACGGCTGCCGGCTCCCCGGGATCGAGCGGGCGCGGCTTTCCCGACGCGATGTGGCAGAACCCGCAGGCTCGCGTGCAGACATCGCCCCCGATGAGGAACGTGGCCGTCCTGCGTTCGAAGCACTCCGTCCGGTTCGGGCAGCGCGCCTCCTCGCAGACGGTGGAAAGGCGGCCCTGGCGCATCCGCGCCTTCATCTCGTGCAGTTCGCCGAGGCGCAGCTTCTTCTCGCGGATCCACGGCGGAAGCGCCGGCTCGCCGCGGACCGGGCCCGGCCGGCTCACGGGACGACGATCGGACGCTGCTTCGTCTTCTCGACCTTCTGGATCCTCGTCGCTGCCGACGTGGCCTTGCTTCGGTCGGGATACGGCCCCGCGCGGACGCGGAACCACCCCGGCTTGTTCGGAACAGGCGTCACGTCGGCCGCGAAGCCGTCGGCCCGGAGCTTCTTCGTCTTCTCGTCGGCCTCTCCCGCGTTCTGCGTCGCCAGGACCTGGACGAAGAACGGGCCCTCCTTCCTCGCCGCCGGCTTCGCCGTCGGCGCGGGCTTCGGCGTCGGCGTCGCAGGAGCCGCCGTGGGTTGCGGTCTCGGCGTCGGCGTCGCGGGAGCGGGAGGCTCGCTCTTCGTCACGGGCGACGGCACGTCGGCCTTCCCGCCGGACCCCTTCGCCCCGTCGGCGAATCCGAGCTTCGTTTCGTCGGCCGGCTTCGACGAAGCGGCCGGGGACGCCGTCGCCCCCGGGCCGTCGGAGGCCTGCGCGATCGTCGCCGCCGCGACGGGGCCCTTCTTCGCCGCCGCGCCGGTCCTCATCCCGAAGAAGAAGGCGAGCGCCAGGGCGAGGAGAAGCAGGAAGAAAAAAGCCGCCGCCTGCCGGCCCGTGACGGAGACCTGGTAATGGACGCCCGGGTTCTCTTCGTCCACGCGCGCCTCAGCTCCCGCTTCCAGGCTTCCTCGCGTTCAGGAAGCTCGAGATCAGGTCGATGGGAAGCGGGAAGATGATGGTGGAGTTCTTCTCCGTGGCGATCTCGGTCAGCGTCTGCAGGTACCGGAGCTGGAGCGTGGCGGGCTGCCGGCCGATGATCTCCGCGGCCTCGGAAAGCTGCCGCGACGCCTCGTACTCGCCCGAGGCGTGGATGATCTTCGCCCGTTTCTCCCGCTCGGCTTCGGCCTGCTTGGCCATGGCGCGCTGCATCTCGATCGGCAGGTCGACCTGCTTCACTTCCACGATGGTCACCTTGACCCCCCACGGCTCGGTGTGCCGGTCGAGGATCTCCTGCAGGGAGAGGTTCAGCTTCTCCCGCTCGGAGAGGAGCTCGTCGAGCGTCGCCTGCCCCAGGACGGAACGGAGCGTCGTCTGGGCGAGCTGCGACGTGGCGACGAAGAAGTTCGCCACCTTGACGATCGCCTTCGCCGGGTCCATGACGTGGAAGTAGACGACGGCGTTCACCTTCACCGAGACGTTGTCCTTGGTGATGACGTCCTGCGGCGGGACTTCGAGCGTCACGGTGCGCAGGTCGACCCGCACCATCTTCTCGAAAGGCCAGAAGATGAACGTCAGGCCCGGCCCCTTCGGCGCGAGCCCGAGGCGCCCCAGCCAGAAGGTCACCGCCCGCTCGTACTCGTTGAGGATGTTGATCCATTTCGAGAAGAAGACGATGACGACGAGGATGACGGCGACCGCGAACGGACCCGGCAGGAACTGGTTCATGAAGGCTCCTTGTGCGGTGTGGGGGCGGTGTGCGGGCGGACCACGAGGGACAGCCCGTCGACGGCCACGATCTCGACGGGCTGGCCGGCGGCGACGGGCGTTTCGGAGCGCGCGTCCCAATAGGTGCCGTCGGCGAAGACTTTTCCGGTCGGGTCGATCGCCGTCCGGGCCGCGACGACGAGGCCGACGAGGACGCCGTCCCCGGTCCGGTCGGGGAGGCTCTGGATGGCGATGGCCCGGTACGACAGGACGGCCAGAATCGCGGCGGTCGTCGCGGCCGCGGCCACGAGGAACCAGAGCTCGCCGCGAGGGGCGAAGTCCGTCCGGTAGAAGAGGAGAACGGCGCCCAGGATCATCGACAGGGCGCCCCCGAGCGCGAAGAGGCCGTGCCCGGCGAGCTTCACCTCGAGGAGGAAGAAGAGAAGCCCGAGGAGGAGCAGCCCGATCCCGACCCAGTTCGTCGGAAGGACGGACAGGGCGAAGAGGCCGAGAAGCAGGCAGATGCCGCCGAGGACGCCGGGAAAGATCGCTCCAGGGTTCTGAAGCTCCGCGTAGAGACCGACGAGCCCGAGCAGCATCAGGAGGCCCGCCATCGCGGGGTTCGCGACGACGGCGAGGGCGCGCTGGAGCGGCGTCATGTCCGTCACGCGTACGGAGAGGCCGGACGTCCGGAGGACGACGTCCGGACGGCCGACCCGCTTGCACGTCCGGCCGTCCAGTTGCGCGAGGAGGTCGGGAATGTCCCGCGCCACGATCTCGACGAGCTTCTTGTCCCGGCTCTCCGTTTCGGAGAAGGAAACCGCGTCGGTGATCGTCCGGACCGCGAGGTCGGCCGGCCGGCCCCGTGGCTCCGTGAGCGACCGGAGCTGCGCCGCGGCGTCCTCGCTGACCTTCCTCCCGATCGTCTTCGGCAGGTCCTCTCCCTGGCCTCCGACCGGCGAGGCCGCGCCCGCGTTCGTTCCGGGCGCCATGGCCGCCACGTCGCAGGCCATCAGGACGAAGAAACCGGCGGAGGCGGCCTGCCCGCCCGGCGGCCAGACGTAGCCCACGACGGGAACGGGCGAGGCCAGGATCGCCTGCGTGATCTTGCGGGTGGAGTCGAGCCGCCCGCCCGGCGTGTTGATCCGGAGGATGACGAGCGGCGCACCGCCCGCCGCGGCCTCCTCGATCGTCCGGACGAGGAAGTCGGCGCTGACGGCGTGGACCTCGGTGTTCAGGTCCGCGACGACGACCGTGCCCTTCGACGGCACGGGGGCCGCCTTGCCGGCCGGCTCCCCCGCCAGGCCCGGGAGCGCCGCGAGCGCCAGGAAGGGGACGAGGAACGGAGCTGGCCGCACGAGGTCATTATAGGAACCGCCGGCGACCGGCGCGTGCTACAAAGCGCCGTGCGTCTTCAGCCCGTCGAGAAGCTGACGATCTCCTTCGCGGCTCTCCTCGTCGCCGCAGGCCTCCTTTTCTGGCCGCGCGTGGCCGACCACTCCGCGATCCTGAAGATCGCCGTGGCCGGTATCGTTCCGATGGGCGTCGCCGGGGCGCGTCGGCGGTGGCCCGGCGCCGGAAGGCTCGTGAACGCGGCGCTCGACTTCCACATCGTCGCCCCGATCCTCCTCATCTTCGACAACCTCGGGCCGCTCATCCGCGCCGTCCACCCCGTCGACCGGGACGGATGGCTCATCGCCGCGGACCGGTTTCTCCTCGGCACGGACGCCGCCCGCCTCTTCGACGGTCTCTCCACGCCGCTGCTCGGGTCCGTTCTGTCGTTCTTCTACGCTCTGTACTTCTTTCACCCGATCGTCCTCGCGGCCCTTGTCTACGGGGACGACCTCCGCGCCCTGGGCCGCCCGGGCCCCCGCTTCGCCCGATTCGGATTCCTCGTCGTCCTCGCCTTCTACGTCAGCTACGCGGGCTACTTCACGGTTCCCGCCGTCGGACCGAGGTACACGATCTCCTTCTCCTCCCCGATCGCCCGCGGGCCCGTGGGAAACGCCATCGACGCGGTTCTCGAAAGGGCGGAGACGAACAAACGGGACGTCTTCCCCTCCGGGCACACGATGGTCGTCACGGTCGTCCTGATCGAGGCGGCCCGACGCTCGCGGAGGACGTTCCTCGGATTCCTTTTCTTTGCCGTCCCGCTCTACGCCGCGACCATCTACGGGCGGTACCACTATCTCGTCGATGTCCTCGCCGGCTTCGCCCTCACGCCTCTGGTGCTCTGGGCGGGCGACGCCTGGCTGCGCCGGCGCGAGCCCGGAACCTACGTGCCGGAGGGAACCGGCCGGCAGACGATCCGGTAGCGACGGTGGATCCGGCCCCCGAAGACCTCGAGGGGCCTGAGGATGTCGAGGTTGTCCTCGAGCATCCACGAGAACTCGGCCCACTTGGTGCCGATCCGGACCCCTTCCTTCATCGCCTCGTAGTAGAGGATCGCGTCGAAGCCCCGCTTCCGGTACTCGGGGAGGACGCCGAGGGCCATCGTCCGCGAGCGGTCGATCTTCCCCTTGAGGAGGAGGAACTTCAGCCACCCGAACGGGAAGAGCGACCCTCCCAGCTTGTTCAGGACGAGGTTGTAGTCCGGGATCGCGAGGTGAAACGCCACCGGCGTCCCGTTCAGCTCCACGAAGAGGACCCAGGGCGGGTAGAGGAGCGGCTTGAGCTTCTTCGCCATCGCGTCGATCTCCTCCGACGTCATCGGCACGAAGCCCCAGTTCTTCTCCCACGCCCGGTTGTAGATCTCCTTGACGATCGCGAGATCCTCGGCGAAGCGGTCCATCCGGATCGTCCGGACGGTCAGCCCCCCCTTCTCGCGGCGGCGGACCCCCTCGGCGATCCGGCCCAGCCGGGCGAGCGAGCGGTCCGACACGGGCGCGAGGATCGCGACGAGGTCCTTCTCCTTGACGAACCCGGCGGACGAGAAGAGCTCGAGGTAGTAGGCCGGGTTGTACGTCATCATCAGGAACGGAATGCCGGGATCGCTCTCAGCGGGGATCAGCGCGCCGACCTCCTCGTTCAACGAGGGATTGGCCGGTCCGCGAAGCCTGTCGCAGCCCGGGAGGATCTCCCTGACGGCGCCTTCCGCCGCGGCGAAAAGCGCCCGGGCGGCCTCGGGGTCGTTCTCGCACTCGAAGAAGCCGAAAAATCCCGTTCGGTCCTCGTGGACCCGGTTGTGCTCGTCGTCGGCGATCGCGGCGAGGCGGCCGACGACCTTCCCGTCGCGCCGGGCCAGGAAGAGCCGCTTCCGGGCATGCTTCCAGAAGGGGTTCTTCGCCTCGTCGAGCATCCAGCGGACGTCGGACCGGAGCGGCGGCGCCCAGTCCGGGTTGCCGGAATAGATCCGGTACGGCAGCTCTACGAAGTCCCGGAGGTCGCTCCCCGCAGAGACGGGAGCGACGGACACCGGTGACATTACGGAATCAGCCCCATCTCGCGGCCGACCTTCCGGAAGGCTCCGAGCGAGCGCGTGAGCTGCTCTCTCGTATGGGTCGCCATGTAAGACGTCCGGATCAGCGCGCGACCCGGGGGCGTCGCCGGACTGACGACGGCGTTCACGAAGACCCCTTCCTCCTGGAGGCGAATGGCCGTCCGGAAGGCATCCATGTCCTCGCCGACGACGATGGGGATGACGGGCGTGTTGGAGTGACCGCAGTCGAATCCCATCGCCCGGAGCTCGGCGAGCATGAAGCGCGTGTTCTCCCAGAGCCTCTCGCGGCGCTCGGGCTCGGCCTCGATGATGTCCACGGCCGCGAGGGCCGCGGCGACGGAAGCGGGGGGCGGCGCGGCCGTGAACATGAGCGAGCGAGCCCGGTGCTTTACGTACTTGATCACGTCCACGTCCCCGACGACGAAGCCGCCGACCGTCGCGAGCGACTTCGAGAAGGTCCCCATGATCAGGTCGACGCGGTCCTCGAGGCCGAAGTGCTCGACCGTTCCCCGTCCGTGCTTTCCGAGGACGCCGATGCCGTGCGCGTCGTCCACCATGAACCCCACGTCCCATTCCTCGCAGAGACGGACGTAGTCGGGGATCGGGGCGATGTCCCCCTCCATCGAGAAGATGCCGTCCACGACGAGGAACCGGCCTCCCTTCGGGACGCCCATGGCGAGGAGCCGACGAAGGTCCGACGGGTCGTTGTGCCGGAACTTCTTGACGTCCGCGCCCACGGCGAGGCGAGCCCCGTCGTAGATGCAGGCGTGGTCCTGCCGGTCGAGGTAGATCGTGTCGCCCTTCTGCGCGATCGTCGCGAGAACCCCGAGGTTGACGGCGAAGCCGGTCGAGAAGGTGACGCAGGCGGGCTTCTTCATGAACCCGGCCAGCCGCTCCTCGAGCTTGATGTGTATGTCGAGCGTGCCGTTCAGCAGCCGGCTTCCGGCGCACCCGGCTCCGTACTTCCTCACGGCGGCGATGGCGGCTTCCTTGACCTTCGGGTGGGAGGTGAGGCCGAGGTAGT
The DNA here is from genome assembly GCA_963801475.1 of uncultured Acidobacteriota bacterium. Taxonomy (GTDB): domain Bacteria; phylum Acidobacteriota; class Thermoanaerobaculia; order UBA5066; family UBA5066; genus DAOMFB01. The sequence goes on from CAWDEX010000001.1 coordinate 1,752,138, forward strand.
TGTTCGACCCCAGCATGACCATCTCCCGGCCGTTCATCATGACGACCGGGTCCTGCCCCGACTCGATCGTCCGGAAGTAAGGGAACAGACCTGCGGCCTTCATCTCGTCGGGCGTCGTGTAGCTCCGGCACTTTTCGAAGATGGTGCGTCCCGTGGACGCAACGGGCGGCATCGCCGTTTCGGCATACGCCCCTGCAGATCCGGCGGCCGCCGGCCGCGCCAGACGAATCTCGGTCATCGGCTCCTCTTCCCTTAGGCAATGTTATCAGAGCGAATCCAGCCCGCCGCCAGATACCATTCCCACGTGCGCCGCGCTCCCGTGGCGAAATCGGTCTTAAGCGGTTCGCCCAGAGCGGCTTGGGCGTCCGAAACGTCGCAGAGCCAGGCGGGCTGGAGCATCTCGTCGGCCTTCTCGGAGTTGAAGACCGGCGGCCCGCTGCCGAGCCGGGAAACTGCGCCCGCCAGGAATCCCGCGAGCCGGATGACGCCGGCCGGCACCGGGACGAGCATCGGCCTTTTCGCCGGGAGGGTGGCCAGAGTCTCGGCGACCTCCCGATAGCTCAGCGCCTCGGGATGGGCGACGAAGAACGTTTCGTTCCGGCCCCCCCTCCGCAGCGCCCCCATCACGGCGGCGGCGAGGTCGAGCGCGTAGACGAGCTGAATTCTCGGCGCCCCGCCTGCCAGCACCGGGACGACTCCTCTGGACGCGCCGACGAACAGATCGCGGATCGCCGTCTCGCGGGGGCCGTAGACGGCCGAGGGGCGGAGAATCGTGTGGGCGAGACGCTTCGCCGCCCGGACCTCGTCCTCCCCCTCCAGCTTCGAGCGTCCGTAGGCCGAGACCGGGCGGCCCGGCGCCGCGGCCTTCACGGGCATTCCGTCGCGGCTCGGCCCCGCCGCCGCCAGAGACGAGATGAGGACGACATGCGACCCCGGTGCCCGTGAAAGGGCCGCGCGGACGACGTTCGCGGTTCCCGTGGCGTTGGCCTCCCGGTAGTCGGCCTCGGACCGGGCCGACGTCTTCCCGGCCGCGTGGACGACGGCCGCCGCCCCGTCGACCAGAGGGTTCAGCGACGCGGGGTCCCGGACGTCTCCCCGGACGGTCTCGACGGAAAGGCCCTTCAGCCAGCCCGGGGCGTCGGGCCGCCGGACCAGGGCGCGCACCCGGAAGCCGCCGCCGAGGAGCGCTTCGGCCACGTGGCTGCCGACGAACCCGGTGCCCCCCGTGAGGGCGACGAGGCGTTGTGACTCCAAAGCGAGCGGAGTTTACTGTGAGAGGAGGACGCGGACTTCGTCGTATAGTCGCCGTGCCCATCGCTCGGGAGTTGCGCATGAGAAGAATCGTCACCGCGAGCCTCCTCGCCGCGGCCGGACTCTGCGGGAGCCGGACCACCCTGGCGCTCGACGCCCCGCGGAAGATCGTCGACTACGACATCAAGGTCTCGCTCGATCCCGAGAAGAAGCTCCTCGACGGCCGAGAGACCCTGAAGTGGACGAACCCGGCCAACGTCCCCGTCGGCGAGCTGAAGTTCCACCTCTACTGGAACGCCTTCCGGAACAACCGGTCGACGTTCTTCAGGGAATCCGGTGGCCAGCTCCGCGGGGACCGGGCGGACCTCGCGAACGGATGGGGATACATCGACGTGACGTCGATGGCCTGGGACGGACAGGACCTGACGGCCGGCTTCCGCTTCGAGAGCCCCGACGACGGGAATCCGGAAGACCGGACCGTCCTCTCGGTCTCGCTCCCCCGCCCCGTCGCTCCGGGCGAGACGATCTCCCTCGACATCTCCTGGAAGGGGAAGGCGCCCAGGGTCTTCGCGCGATCCGGCTACGTCCGCGACTTCTTCTTCGTGGGACAGTGGTTTCCGAAGATCGGCGTTCTCGAGCCCACGGGGCTGCGGCGGCGGACCGACGCCGGGTGGAACTGCCACCAGTACCACGCGAATTCGGAGTTCTACGCGGACTGGGGTGACTACAGGGTCGAGATCACCCTTCCCGAGAAGTTCGTCGTCGGCTCGGCCGGCACGCTCGTGAGCGAGACGAAGGCGAACGGAAAGAAGACGCTCACCTACGTCCAGAGCCGGATTCACGATTTCGCCTGGACCGCCGACCCCCGCTACATCGTCAAGGAGTCGCTCTTCGACCCGGCGAAAGACGTCCCGAAGGAGGAGATCGAGCGCGCTTCGAAGATCCTCGGCCGGACGCCCGAAGAGCTGATGAGGGGCTTCCGCCCCGTGAAGCTCTCCTTCTACATGCAGCCCGACCACCTTTCCCAGTGGACGCGGTACGAGGACGCGCAGAAGTGGGCGTTGGCGTGGTTCGGCCTCTGGGCGTTTCCGTACCCGTACGCGCAGGTCTCCGTGATCGATCCCCCCGAGGACGGTCTCGGAGCGGCCGGGATGGAGTACCAGACTTTGTACACGGCCGGGACCTTCAAGTGGTTCGGCCGCTGGCCGCTCACCGGAATCCGCGGACAGGAAATGGTCTGCATCCACGAGTTCGGCCACGGCTACTGGTACGGCCTCCTCGCCTCGAACGAGTTCGAGGAGAGCTGGATGGACGAGGGGATCAACTCGTTCACGGAAGCCGTGATGATGGACCGGCGCTACCGGTACATCGCCCAGTTCCCCTTCGGCGTCGGAATCACCGACGAGAACAGCAAGCGGGCCATCGTCTCCGCCCCGGACTTCGACCCCATCGTGACGAAGGCCTGGCAATACTCGACCGGCGACTCCTACGGCCGGAACTCCTACCCGCGGGCGGCGGAGACCCTCGAGCAGATCCGGCGGCTCGCCGGCGAGGAGAAGTTCTGGCGCTCCTTCCGCCGCTACGCGGAGCGGTGGCGCTTCGACCATCCGACGAGCGAGGACTTCCTCGAGGAGATGCGGACGCTCGGCCTTCAGAACTTCGAACCGTTCGTCCGGAAGACCTTCTACGGCACGGGCGAACTCGATTTCCGGGTTCTCCGGGCGGTGAGCGAACGGCGAGATCCGATGACCGGCTACGACGATGCCGGCAAGCCCGTCGCCTTCGAGCCCGGAAAGAAGAAGAAGGAACCGAAGAAGAAGGACGACACGCGGCCGTACGAGTCGGTCGTCGTCGTCGGGCGGCAGGGAGAGCTGCCGATCCCGGTTGACGTCCTTCTCCGCTTCGAGAACGGCACGTCGTGGCGGACGACGTGGGACGGGACGACCAAGTGGCTGCGGCTGAAGACGACGTACGTCTCGAAGCTCTCGCAGGTCGTCGTCGATCCGGACGGGAAGGTCGTCTTCGACCGCGACCCCTTCAACAACGTGAAGAACGTCGGAAAGGTTCAAGGTTCTTCCGCTGCCGCCAAGGTCCGCGCCTACGCGATGCACCTCGTCGAGATCGCCCTCTCGAGCTTCTGGAGCTTTCCGTGAAGAACGAAAGCGTTCTCGCCGCCGGGGTCCGGGCGGCCCTCGCGAACCGGCGCCTCGCCCTCGTCCTCTGGCTGTCCGTCGCCGTGCCGGCCGGCCTCGCCTGCACGCCCCTCGGCGCCCTGACCCGGCTCTTCGACGCGAGCCCCTTCCGCGACGCTCTCCTGAAGGGGTGGGACTCGTGGGGGATCCTCTCCTGGCTCATTCTCAGGCCCGGCGCGTGGGGCCTCATGAGGCTGGCCCTCGTCTCGGCGCTCGTCGCCGGCCTCTTCATCCAGTTCTTCCTGACGGGAGGCGTCCTGTCGGCGCTGATGTCGGGCATCCGCCGCCCCGTCTTCCGCCGCGTGATCGCCGAGTCGGCATCCCTCTTCAAACCGTCGCTCTGGGCCGGGGCCCGGTACCTCGTCGCGCTCGCCCTCTGGATGGGGCTCTTCGTGGCGGTGCCGGTCCGTCTCTTCGGGAGACTGGCCGAGGACAGGCCGCCTAACGGCTTCTTCACCACGACACGGGAGCTCTGGGTCGTCGTGGCGGGTCTCCTCGTCTACTACCTCGTCTCGCTGAAGTTCGATCTCGCCCGGGTCGCCCTCGCTCGCGGGGAGGCGAGGAACGCCCGCGGCGCCTACAGGATCGCGAAGCGAAGGATGAAAGGGGCGCGGGGCCGCGTCGTCGGCCTCGCCCTGTTCTGGACGGCCGTCGGCATCGCGATCCAGGCAGTCTTCACGAGCCTGGGCGTGACGATGAACCCGCACACGGGCGCCGGCGTCTTCTGGCTCGTCGTCGTCCGTCAGATCGGGTTCGTCGTCTCGGCCATGGCACGTATCGGGTTCTGGGCCAGCCTCGTCCGCTTCGACGAGATCCGCCGGGACGAACTGGCCCCGAAGGTCGACGCACCGTTGCCCTGGGAGGTTCTGCCGGCCGAGCCGGCGACGCCCGCTCCGGCCTGAGCGCACCCGTTCTCCGGCGTCGGTCAGCCCTTGTCGCGGAAGTTCGCCCCCGCCAGATCGCTCAGGAGAAGGTCCGTCAGGTAGGTCACGCGCTGCTTGATCGCCCGGATCATCTCCTCCTCGGGCGGGATCCAGAAAATCGTCGTCCGGTGCCACGTACCGCCCCGGAACGTCCCGCCGGTCCGGAGCAGCTGGACGGGCTGCTGCAGCCGAAGGCTCACGTGGACGACCCAGTGGCGGCTGCCCCGGACCGGTTCAAGCGCCATTCCGTTCAGGAAGACCAGAAGCGTGGCGTCGGAGGCGTCGGTCGACGAGGCGACGTCCACGCCGGACGAGGCGATTTGAAGCTCGAGGACGTGCCGAAGAGCCGTGGCGGAGACTTCCGCGGCGGTCAGCTCGGGAGCCGCCTTCACCGAGACGAGGATCTTCCGGATACCCCTGAGGAGGGCGGTTTCGTCGCCGTGCCCGCTCGACAGGACGAGCGCCGGCAGAAGCAGCATCGAGGCGAGAAGAAGAATCTCCATTCCGTATTCCTGCGCCCTGTTCGGGGCCGTTTGCCGAAGTCTAGCCCTCCGGCAGGCGGTCGCCTACGGAATTGCCGCCGACCTTCGTCCGGCCGGCGGCAGCGGGGCCGTCCCGGGCTCGACGGGCGCGCCCCCGGGCCGCGGCGGGCGGGGAGAACCCGATGAGAGAATCGCCGTCGTGCTGACGTTCGTCCTCCTCGCGCTCGCCCTCGCCGGCGCCCCCGCGCCGTTCGGCCCGTCGTGGAACGCTCTCGTCGGCGAGTGGAGGGGCGAAGGCAAGGGCGCCCCGGGCGAAGGGAGCGGCGTCGCGAGCTTCCGCTTCGAGCTGGAAGGGTCCGTCCTCGTTCGCCGGAACGTCGCCGACTACCCCGCCGCGGGGTCGAAGCCGGCCGTCCATCACGAGGACCTGATGGTCGTCACTCCGGGCCCCTCGCCGTCCGAAGCGCGGGCGATCTATTTCGACAACGAGTCCCACGTCATCGAGTACACGGCCTCGTGGTCGGCGGACGGAAAGACGCTGACGTTTCTCAGCAGCGCTTCGGCACCGGGCCCCCGCTTCCGCCTCGTCTACAGGGTCCTCGGGCCCGAGCGGATCTCGGTCGACTTCGACATCGCCCCCCCCGGCGCGTCGGAGTTCAAGACCTACGTCTCGGGCGTCACCGTCCGCGTCCGACCGTAGGCCGGCGAAGCCTCTCTCGCTCCGGCCTACCGGACCCGGGCGAGCGCCGTCCGGATCCGGGCGATCCCCTCCTCCAGCCGCTCCATCGACGTGGCGAAAGAGAGCCGGACGCAGCGGTCCTCGCCGAAGGCCACGCCGGGCGTCACCGCCACGGCGACCGTCTCGAGGAGCGCCTTCGCGAAGGCGATCGACCCCGTCAACTCGATCTCCCCGAGCCGCTTTCCGTAGTGCGCGGAGACGTCCGGGAACGCATACAGGGCGCCGCCCGGGGAGGTGCAGAGAACGCCTGGGAGCGCGTTCAGGGCCTTTATGAGGAACGCGCGACGCCGGGCGTACTCGCGGAACATCCGGTGAGTGGACGCCTCGGCCTCGTCGGGGCTCGTCAGCGCGGCGAGCGCCGCGCGCTGCGAGATCGAACAGACGTTCGTCGTCGCGTGAGACACGATTCGTCCCATCATCGCGATCAGCTCCTCGTGCCCCAGCGCGAAGCCGATCCGCCAGCCTGTCAGGGCGAACGTCTTGGACAACGACCCGCAGACGAGGACCGTTTCGGGGAACGCGGCCGCGAGGGCCGCCGCCGAGAAGTGCTTCCCTTCGTAGACGAGGCGGTCGTAGCACTCGTCGAAGACCACGACCCAGCCCCGCTTCGCGGCGAGCCGGACGATCGCCTCGGTCTCCGAAGCCGAAAGGACGGCTCCCGTCGGATTGTTCGGCGTGTTGACGATCACGCCGCGGGTCGACGGCGTGGCGGACTTCTCGAGGTCAGCCGCCGTCAGACGGAAGCCTTCCCTGGCCGAGGTCGGGACAAATACGGGCCGGGCCCCCGCGAGCCGGACCATCTCCGGGAACGAGACCCAGTAAGGCGAGGGGACGAGGACGTCGTCCTCTCCCTGGAAGAGCGCGAGGCAGGCGGTATGCAGCGCCTGCTTTCCCCCCGCCGTCACGAGGACGTTCCGGGACGGCCAAGGGCAGTTCCAGGCCGTCCGGTAGTGCTCCGCGATGGCGTAACGGAGCTCCGGAATCCCCATCGTGTCGGTGTATTTAGTGAAGTTCGCCCGGATGGCCGCGACCGCGGCCTCCTTGATGAACTCCGGAGAGTGAAAGTCGGGCTCGCCCGGGCCGAGGTCGACGACGTCCACGCCGCGCTCGCGGAGCGACGCCGCGGCCTGCAGGACCCCGAGCGTGGCCGAGAGCGGGATCGAGGCCGCCCGCGCCGCGAAGCAGACCGCCATCAGATCTTCGGTCCGGCCGCGACGACTTCGACGGGAGTGTCGCCTTCGAACTTGCGGAAGTTCTCGATGAAACGGGCTGCGAGCTGCTTGTACTTCTTCACGTACTCGGCCTGGTCGTGCCACGCCTCGGCGGGGCGAAGGACGTGGTCGGGGACCCCCGGACAGGTCTTCGGGACGGCAAAGCCGAAAACGGGGTCGGCCTGGTATTCGACGTTCTTCAGCTTCCCGTCCAGCGCGGCGTTCAGGAGGTCGCGCGTGTAGCGGATGCTGATCCGCTTTCCGACGCCGTACGGTCCGCCGACCCAGCCCGTGTTCACGAGCCAGCAGTCGACGCCGTGGCGTTCGATCTTCCCGCGGAGGAGCTTCGCGTAGGTGTACGGGGTGTGGACCATGAACGGTCCGCCGAAGCAGGCACTGAACGTGATCTCGGGCTCCTTGCCGAGGCCGATCTCGGTCCCGGCGATCTTCGACGTGTAGCCCGAGATGAAGTGATAGAGCGCCTGGTCCGGCGTGAGCTTCGCGATCGGCGGCATGACGCCTGAGGCGTCGCACGTCAGGAAGATGATGTTCCGCGGATGCCCGCCCATCCGGCTCTCGACGGCGTTCTCGATGAAGTCGAGCGGGTAGGAGGCCCGGGTGTTCTCCGTCCGCCGGTCGTCGTCGAGGTCGATGAGGCGGGTGACCGGGTCGTACATCACGTTCTCGAGGATCGTCCCGAAGCGGCGCGTCGTCGCGAAGATCTGCGGTTCGGCCGTCGGAGAGAGGGCGATGACCTTCGCGTAGCAGCCGTCCTCGAAGTTGAAGACCCCCTGGTCGCTCCACCCCGCTTCGTCGTCGCCGATGAGGCCGCGGTTCGGGTCCGCCGAGAGGGTCGTCTTGCCGGTTCCGGAGAGGCCGAAGAAGAGCGCCGTGGCTCCGTCCTTCCCCACGTTCGCCGAGCAGTGCATCGTCATGACGCCCTCGAGCGGGAGGAGGTAGTTCAGGATCGTGAAGACCGACTTCTTGATCTCCCCGGCGTACCCGGTGTTCCCGATGAGGCAGATACGGCGGGCGAAGTTGAGGACGATGAAGGTCTCCGAGGGAGTCTGGTCGACGGACGGGAAGGCCTTGAACCCGGGGATGCAGAGGACGGTGAACTCCGGGACGTGGCGCCGGTACTCGTCGTGGGTCTTCGGCTTGAGGAACATGTTCCGGGCGAAGAGCGAGTGCCACGCCTGCTCGGTGACGATCCGCACGGGGAGCCGGTAGTCCGGGTCGGCACCCCCGAAGCAGTCCTGGACGAAGAGGTCGCGCCCCTGCAGGTACCCCTGCAGCCGGCCGAAGAGCTCGTCGAACTTGTCCGGCGCGAACGGGCGGTTGTAGACGCCCCACCAGATGTTCGCCTCGGACTCGGCCTGACGGACGACGAACTTGTCGTTCGCCGCACGCGCCGTGTGCTTCCCGGTGTCGACGACGACCGGTCCCTGGTGGGCGATCCGCGCCTCGCTCCGGAAGACGATCTCCTCGTAGAGCGCTTCCGTCGGGAGGTTCCAGTAGACTTTCCGGAGGTTCGAAAGGCCCAGGTACGAAAGGCCGTAGTCGGGCTTGACCGACTGGGCCTGCGGCTCCGCCGGGGTCTTGATGTCGAGGATGTTGTTCACAGCCAGTCCCTCAGAAGCTTCCGTTCCCCGATGTAGATCTCGTTCGGGGAGGTCGGGTCGAGAGCCCACTTCATCCGCGCGACCCCTTCCGTGATGTCCTTCACCGTGCCCGAGATCGAGAGCCGGAGGTGCCCTTCCATCCCGAACTCCCGGCCCGGCACCGTGACGACCATCGCCTTCTTGAGAAGCAGCTCGGACATCTCGACGGATCCCATCCGGTAGGCGCGGAGGTCGGGCAGCGCGTAGAAGGTCCCTTCGGGCTTCGCGAGCTTCACGCCCGTGAAGGTCCGGATCTCCTGCATCAGGACGTCGCGGTTGTTCTGGATGGTCAGGCGAAGGGATTCGACGTAGCTCTGGAGCCCGGTCAGCGCCCCTTCCGCCGCCGCCTGGCAGATCGTCGCGACGCAGGACGTCGTCTGCGCCTGGACGTTCGTCATGATCCGGACCAGCTCGCGGTTCGTGGCCACCCAGCCGATCCGGAAGCCCGTCATCCCGTAGATCTTCGAGACACCGTTGACGACGATCACCTTCGAGCTCTCGATGTCCTTCGTCGTATGTCGCCACGCCGGGACGGCGACCTTCCCGTCGAAGACGAGCTTGTGGTAGATGTCGTCGCTGATCAGCCAGATCCCCTTCTTCTCGCAGAGGGCCACGATCTTCGCGACCAGCTCCTCGGGGAACACCGCGCCCGACGGGTTGTTCGGACTGTTCAGGATGAGCGCCTTCGTCGACGACGAGACCGCCCGCTCGATCTCGGGGAAGCTCGGGACGAAGGTGCCGTCCTCCGGCGTCACGATGACCGGCACCCCCTGCACCATCTTCACGATCTCGGGGTAGCTGACCCAGTACGGGGCCAGGACGATCACCTCGTCCTGCGGATTGCAGATCGTGTAGAGGATGTTGAAGAGCGACTGCTTCGCCCCCTCCGAGACGATGACGTTCTCCGGAGCGAGGACCCGGTCGTAGCTCTCTTCCGTGTAACGAAGAATTGCTTTCTTCAGGGACGGAAGGCCGTCCGTCGGCGCGTACTTCACGTCGCCGGAGAGGAGCTTCCCGGCGGCGCCCAGGATCGCGCTGATGGGAGCCTTGTTCTTCGGCTCGCCGATGCCAAGGTGGATGACGGGCTCGCCTCGTTCCCGAAGCAGCCGCGCCTCCTCGTTCAGCCTCAGCGTCGGAGACTCGACTATCGAGCGGGCAAGATGGCTGATGCTCATTTTCCCAGTTTATTCCGGGCAGCCCGTACCGACCTGAAGCGAACGCATCAGGCGGTCCTCATTCCACGCCGGCCGGAATGCTCCCCCGCTCCCGGACCACCCGCCAGGCGGCGCTCACGGCCAGGGGTGCCCGGCCGCCGGTGGCGAGCCGCACGATCTCGATCCCGCACCACGCGGCGTAAACCCAGATCATCGTCTCGCGCGTCGAGGGAAAGAGGAACTGGGTCAGCCAGAAGACGAACAGGATCGCCGCCTCGTACGCCTCCAGCTTCAGGTTCACGAGGAGGAGGAAGCCGAGGGCGCTCTGCAGGATCGTCAGGAGGATCTCCTGCCGCTGGTGAACGTCGAAGACGATGGCGGACGGCTCCCCTCTCGACAGCGAATAGATGACCGGGATGAGGCCCGAAAGGACGGACCACTGGTTGATCGTCGAGGAGAGGAGGTTCATCAGCGCCATCGGCGCCTTCGAGATCTGGCGCGCCCAGTTGAAGGCCGAGAGCTTCTCGGGGAACTCCGAAAGGAACGGAGCGACCCACTGGACGAAGAAGAATGGTGCGACCCCCATCGACATGGCGAGGGCGAGCATCGACTCGACGAAGGCCTCGGCCGAAAAGTAGAGGATGACCCCGCCGAAGAGGAAGAGCGCCGCAATGGCCCACGGCCGGCCTTTCGGACCGAATGAGAGGGCCCAGCGCGAGGCGCGGGGCAGGTCCTCCAGCTCCTCCTGGTCCTCGTCCCGGGGCGGCACGCGCGTGAGGAGCCAGAGGTAGCCCGCGTACATCAGGACGAGGACGGCGGCGTCCCAGAGGCCCAGCGTCCCCTTCCACCAGATGAAGGCGAACCACGCCAGAGGCGGAAGGAGGCTCATCACCTGGATCGCGTGCTCGTTCTCGAGGCGGATCTCGACCCACGTCTTCCGCTTCTTCGTCCGGGCGGCGAAGAAGGCGGCCACGAAGTAGACGAGCGGCCAGCCGAGGCCGACGAGCAGGCGAATGGAGCCGGTGAAATTGGCGATGGCCAGGTGGACCTTCGCCGGATCCTTCCCCGCCTCCCACGCGATGACGGCCTCGACCGAGAACTCGGGAAGCGTCTGAAGCCAGGCCAGGATGGCCAGCGCCAGCCCCTGCGAGACGAGGAACTGCGCCGCCTCGGCCGCCCAGCCGATGACGAAGGCGGAGAAGAGGATCGAGGGGAAGGTCCAGAGGGCCGAGATCGCCGCGGCTTTCGTGGCCACCGCCCCCGCCGCGGCCGCAGTCTCCGCTTTCACCGCGACGTTTTAACACGGGGACGCCGGTGGGCTACGCTCCGCGCTGCCGATGAAGATCACCGCCACGTCGAACCCGCGGATCCAGGCGGCCCTCCGGGCCGTCGAGAGCGGCGAGAGGATGATGATCGAGGGCGACCGCGCCCTGGGCGAAGCCCTCGCGGCCGGGATCGTCCCGGAAGAGATCTTCCTGGAAGGTGAAGAAGGCTCGAGTCCGGAGGCCGCTGTCCGGGAAGCGGCCGAGCGCGGGGCCTCGCTCTCCTTCGTCACGTCGAAGGTGCTGTCGAAGCTCTCGGATCTTCCCTCCGCCCGGGGAGTCGTCGCGCTGGCGATCGCGCCCCGACGCTCCCTCTCGGATCTCTCCCCTTCGAGGCATCCCTCGCCGGCCTCTCTCCCCCTTTCCTCTTCGTCGTCGCTCTTCGTCCTCCTCGACGGCGTGCAGGACCCGGCGAACGTCGGAGCGATCGTCCGGTCCGCCGAGGCCTTCGGCGTGACGGCGGTCCTCCTCACGCCCGACTGCGCGTCCCCGTTTTCGCCGAAGGCCGTCCGGGCCTCCGCGCTCTCCGCCCTGCGCGTCCCCCTTGCCACGGGCGTGACTCCCGGGGACGCGGTGGCGTGGGCCGATCGCCTCGGGGCGACCCTGGCGGGAGCCGAGACGCGGGGTGGCGAGCCCCCTTCGTCGCTCTCGGGCTTGAGGCCGCTCGTTCTGGTGGTCGGCTCGGAAGGGCGCGGGATCTCAACGGCTCTCGAATCCCGCCTCGTCCGGCGCGTGACGATTCCTCTCGCCGGAAAGGTCGAGTCGCTGAATGCCGCCGTGGCCGCCGGAGTCCTCCTGGCGCTCGTTTCCGGCCGGGCCTTCTGACGGGCGGCGCGAGTCCGGCTACACTTTTCGCCATGCGGACCTTCTCCCGGATCCCGTTTCTGACGCTCGGACTCCTCGGCGCGGGGCTCGCGCTGGCCCAGACGCCCGCCCCGACGCCGACTCCCGCCCGCAAGGCGGCCGGCGCGACGGCGAAGACGACGCCCGCTTCGGCCGGGTCGGCGGAACCCTCGACCGAACGGGAGAAGATCCTCTACGCGATGGGGGCGATGCTCGGCCTTCCCGTTTCGAGCCTCGACCTGAAAGAGGAGGACCTGGTCTGGATCCGGCAGGGGCTTTCCGATTCGGCGGGCGGGCGGTCCCTCCGCGTCCCCCTGGAGCCGTTCGCCCCCCGGGTCTCCGACTTCACGCAGAATCGACTCGCCGAGGTGGCTTCGCTGCAGGCGGCGAAGGACTCGCCCGTCGTCCAGCGGGAGGCGGCCCGGCCGGGGACGGTCCGGCACCCCTCCGGCCTCCTCTACCGGGAGACGAAGGCCGGCACGAAGCCCGGCCCCGGGAAGACGGGCAAGGTCTTCGTCGCCTACACGGGGACTCTCACGGACGGAACCGTCTTCGACACGTCGAAGTCTCTCGGACGGCCGATCATCTTCGACCTCGAGAAAGTGATCCCCTGCTGGCGGAACGCCCTTCCCCTGATGAAGGCCGGAGGGCAGGCGCGGATCGTCTGTCCGGCGTCGCTGGCCTGGGGGAACGTCGGTAACCCGCCGCGGATCAGGCCGGGCGCCACCGTCATCTACGACATCGAGCTCGTCGAGGTCCTGAAGTGACGGGGTTCAGGAGGATTCGCCGAAGACTTCGGCGGTGAACGTCGAGACGATCGCCCGGGGGATTCCCTCGTCCTTCCAGGCCGTCTCCGGAAGTCCCGCTTTCAGGCAGACCTGGCGGAGGAACGTCGGGGCGTCCCACGACCACTCGACGGCCACCTGGGGCAGGAGGAGCCCTCTCCGGCGTCCCTTCTCGATGAGCAGGCCGTGGACGCCGATCTCGATCGCCGCGGGGTCCGCGGCCACGGTGAACGGGGAGAGGATCGAGAGCTCCACGTGATAGCCGGGAAAGTCCTTCGGGGTGGCGGGCGGGAAGCGCGGGTCCCGGAGCAGCGCGTGGACGGCGTTGGCCTCGACGTCGGCCCAGAGCGGCCGGATCGGCTCCACGCTTCCGATGCAGCCGCGCAAACGCCCGGCTCGCTTCCACGTCACGAAGCACATCCCGGGCTCGGCGAGCCGTCCCGCGGGCTCCGGCGGCGGCGGGGCCGAAACGGGCAGTCCGAGCGCCGCCGCGCCGGCCCTTCGGGCCCGGCCGATCAGATCGCTCCGCTCGGCCGTCGACAGCGGCGGGGTGCTCATGGAACCCTCCCTTCCAGCGCGCGGCGAAGGCCCTCCGTCGCCACTTCCTCGAAAGCCTCGAGGCGTCCCGAGAAGAAGTGGTCGGCGCCGGGGACAACCGCGAAGTCCCAGAGGCGCCCTTCGGCCAGGGCGCGGCCCCTCCCGGGCGGACTGTACTCGTCTTCGGCGCCCTGAATCCAGAAGGCCCGGGTCGCCGGCGGAATCGCCGGGAGTGCGGTCAGGCGCCCCGTCGGCACCCCGATCAGGAACAGCACGTCCGGCGCGAGGACCGACGCGGCGTGAAGGGCGCAGACCGAACCGAAGGAGAAGCCGCCGAGAACGAGCGGCCCGTCCGGCTGACGATCCCGGAGCCAGCGAGCCGCCACGACGAGATCCGACGTTTCGCCCGGTCCGCCCGAGTAGTCGCCGGCCGAGGCGCCGACGCCCCGGAAGTTGAATCGCAGCGTCGCCAGGCCGAATCGCTCCGAGAGGAGCCGCGCCGCGCGGTGGACGACCTTCGTATGCATCGTCCCGCCGAGCAGCGGGTGCGGGTGTGCGACGACCGCCGTGCCGGCCGGAACCGCCGGATGACGGAGAAGGGCCTCCAGCGGCCCCGACGGGCCCGGAATCTCCGCGCGCTCGAGGCGGGCATGGGTCCGGGACGTCACGCGGAGACGTTAGCAGGACGGGTCGTCCCGGTTGAAGAATCCGTACGCGGCGACTATAAGAAGCCCGCCATGAAGAACATCGTCCACATCGTCGGGACCGGCACGATCGGCGAACCCCTCATCGGTCTCTTCACGGACTTCCACCACCACCTCGGGATCGACGAGGTGACCTTCCACAAGCGAACGCCGACGAAGTCCGAGCGCGCCAGGGTGAACCACCTCATGGCGCGCGGCGCCCACCTGGCCGCCGACGAGGACAAGGCGGCCGACTTCGAGGCGCTGGGCCACAAGGTCTCCTACGGCGCCCGGGAGGCGCTCGAGCGCGCGACCGTCGTCATCGACTGCACGCCGGCCGGCAACGACAACAAGGAGCGCCTGTACCGGCACCTCGCGGGGCCGAGAGGATTCGTCGCCCAGGGGAGCGAGTTCGGGTTCGGAAAGATGTACGCGCGCGGCATCAACGACGGCGCGCTCGTCCCCGGCGAGGACCGCTTCCTTCAGGTGGTATCCTGCAACACGCACAACCTCGCCATCCTCATCCGGACGATCGGGATGGAAGGCGACGCCCTCGAGATGGACCGCGCCACGTTCGTCTGCATGCGGCGGGCGAACGACGTCTCGCAGTCGAAGGACTACGTTCCCGCCCCGTCGGTCGGCCGGCACGACGACGACGAATTCGGCACGCACCACGCCCGCGACGTCTTCCACCTCTACGAGACGCTCGGCCTCGGGCCCAAGGTCTTCTCCTCGGCCGTGAAGCTGAACACGCAGTACATGCACTCGGTCTGGTTCGACTTCCGCCTGCCCAGGCCGATCGAGAGGAAGCGGCTCATCGAAAAGCTGAAAGCGAACGCCCTCGTCGCGCTGACCGACCGGAACAGCGCCAACGAGGTCTTCTCGTTCGGGCGCGACCACGGCTACTACGGGCGGATCCTCTCCCAGACGGTCATTTCGACGCCGACGCTCGCGGTCGCCGATGGCGGACGGGAGGTCGTCGGCTTCTGCTTCACACCGCAGGACGGCAACTCTCTTCTCAGCTCGATCGCCGGCGCGATCTGGCTCATGGACCCGAAGCACTACAACGACCGGATTCAGGTGCTAAAGCGATTTGTCTTCAGGGAGATCTGACCGGCCTCTTCTTCTCGCCGAGCGCCTTCCAGTAGAAGGCCGCGATGACGAGAGCGTGGCGGATGACGCCGTCGCGCGCGAGAGCGTCGAGGCTCTTCTCCGGGACGAGGACGACTTCGAGCTCCTCGCCCGGATCGGGGTCGGCCTCGCCGGCCCGATGCGCCCCTTCGGCGAGAAAAGTCCAGCAGCGGTTCGACTGGATGGCCGGGTTCGGCTCGACGATGCCGAGCCGCCGCCAGCGCCTGGCGACGTAGCCGGTCTCCTCCCGCAGTTCGCGCCGGGCGGCGGCCAGAGGCGACGCGTCCTCCGGGTCGACGGCCCCGCCGGGAATCTCCAGCGTCAGCGATCCGGTCCCGTGCCGGAACTGCCGGACGAGAACCACCCGCCGGTCCTCCGTCACGGCGACGACGTTCACCCAGTTCGGCGCTTCGAGGACGACGACCCGGTGATCGCGCCCCGTGCGCGGCGACCGGACCTGGTCCTCCCGGACGCGGAAGACCCTGAAGTCGACCGGGCTCCCCTTCGCGAGGGATTCCCAGCGGCGAAGACGAGGAGGGCGCGGGGAACGCGAACCCGGCTTCACGGCCTGTCTCGGCGAGCGGCGCACCCCGGGGATTCTAGGCCGCCCCTCCGCCCGGGCCGAAGCCCGTGATGATGTACGAGCCGCTCTTGCTGTCCCGCTTGAGGACGATGATCTTCGCCTTCTCGGCGGCCTCCAGAAGCTCGGAGAAGGTCCGGAATCCGTAGTACGACTCGCTGAAGCTCGGGTATTTCCGCTGCATCGTCTGCTTGACCATCGAGCCCCAGAGGACTTCCTTGTTCTCGCGTTTGAGCGCGAGGATCGAGTCGACGAGGAGGGCGAATCCCTCGGCCGTCTTCTCGGGCACGCCGTAGCCCACCGGCACCTTCACCTGCTCCCGGACGAGGTCCTCGTAGTAGATGAACTCGTCGCAGTTGTCGATCAGGAGCTCGGACGTCGAGCCCTTCACGCCGAAGCCGAGCACCGTCTTGTCGTTTTCCTTCAGCTTCGAGACGAGCGGCGAGAAGTCCGAGTCGCCGGAGCCGATGACGAAGACGTTGACGTGTTCCTTGTTGGAGGCGAGGTCCATCGCGTCCACGACCATCCGGATGTCGGCCGAGTTCTTCCCGGTCAACCGGTGCTGGGGGATGTCGATCAACTCGAAGGCCGCTTCGTGGAACGCCCGCTTGTATTCGGTATAGCGGCTCCAGTCGGCGTACGCGCGCTTGATGACGATCTTCCCCTTCTCGAGGAGTCGCGAGATGAGGAGCTTGACGTCGAACCGGGCATGTCCCGTTTCGCGGAGCCCGATGACGACGTTGTCGATGTCGATGAAGAGGGCTAGCTTCTGTTCTTCCTGGTTCATGCTGGAGGGGGCCGACGCGACGACGGCTTCGAACGAAGAGGGAGAGGCCGCGGCCGGCGGCTCGGCTTCCGGAAACGGAACCTCCGGGGTCTCGTCCGCCGGGCGCGACGCGCCGGAGCGGCCGCGGCGGCGGCGCCGGCGCGCCGGACCGGCGGGCGGCTGGTGCGTCCGATCCACGGCGTTCACGTGACGATCGGCATTGTAGCCCGGAGCAGAGCTCTCTTTGCGAGAATGACGCGGATGTTCGTCGAAACCGTCCCCGGCCCCCCGCCCGGCGTCGCCGACTTCGGGCGCCATGCGCTCCTCTTCGACCTGACGGGGCGCGCCGATATCGCCGTGACCGGGCGGGATCGCGCCGATTTCCTCCACGGCCTCGTGACGAACGAGGTGAAGAAGCTCCGGGTCGGCGATGGCTGCGCCGCCGCCCTCCTGACGCCCCGGGGAAGAATCCTCGCCGACCTCACGGTGCTCTGCGCCCCCGAAGAGCTGATCGTCGATGCCGAGCCCGGACTCGCCCGGACGCTCGACGGGGTCCTCCGGAAGTTCATCTTCTTCCAGCAGGTCGCCCTCGAAAACCGGACGGGCATCACGGGCGTCCTTCACATCGAGGGTGAAGGCGCCGGCGCCATCCTCGCGACGGTCATCGGGCAGATTCCCCCCTCCGATTCCCACGCCAGCGCTCTCAGCCGGGTCGGGCGCGCCGTGAGGGAGTCGCGGGGAGGGTTCGAGGGATTCGACCTCCGCGTTCGCCGCGCCGACGTCGCGTCGGTGCGCTCGGCCCTCGTCGACGCGGGAGCGCTTCCGGCGGAACCCGACGTCCTCGAAGCGGCCCGGATCGAGGCGGGGATCCCCCGCTGGGGGGCCGAGCTGACGGAGGACGTCCTTCCCGACGAGGCGGGCCTGCCGGCCCGGGGCTACGTCTCGTACACGAAGGGGTGCTACATCGGCCAGGAGACCGTGGCCCGTATCAAGACCTACGGCCACGTGAACCGGCACCTCGTCGGCCTCCTCCTCCCGCCCGGGGACGCCCCGCCGCCCGGGGCCGAGGTTCGGAAAGGGATCCTCAAGGTGGGAGCCGTCACGAGCTCCGTCCGGTCGGACCGTTTCGGCCGCACCGTCGCCCTCGCGTACGTCCACCGCGACCACGCGGCGGCGGGAACGCCCCTCACCGTTCTCTGTTCCGGCGGGCCCGCCGAAGCCGTCGTGGCCTCTTTTCCTCTTGCCCGCTGAGGGCGCGCGCCGCCCCGACCTCCGCGCGGCCCTCGCCCTCGTGGCGGTCCAGCTCTGCTTCGGCGCGTTCCCCGTCTTCGGGAAGATCGCCCTCGTCGAGGTGAGCCCGTTCGTTCTCGCGACGATGCGCGCCGCCGTGGGCGCCGCGGTTCTCGGCCTCCTCGCGGGGCCGCGGCTGCGGCGCGAACCCCCCCTCTCGGCGCGTGAACACGCCGAGCTGTTCGGTCTCGCCCTCCTCGGAATCGTCGGAAACCAGGTCCTCTTCATCTCGGGCCTCCACCGCTCCACCGCCACGAACGCCGCGCTCATCTCGGCGATGATCCCGGTCTTCACCCTCGCGCTGGCCGCGCTCTTCCGCGTCGACACGCCGTCACCCCGGCGGCTCGTCGGCGTTCCGCTGGCGCTCGCGGGGGCGCTCCTCCTGATGAACCTCGGCCGCGTCGACCTCTCGGACCGGTCCTTCGCCGGGGACGCGATGCTCGTCCTCAACTGCCTGTCGTATGCGGCCTTTCTCGTGGCCTCCCGGGGGATCCTCCGCCGGCGTGACGCGCTCGCGGTGACGGCCTGGCTCTTCCGTTACGGCGCCGCGCCGATCCTCGTCCTCTCCATCCCGGATCTCCTCCGATTCCGCCCCGCCGACGTTTCCGCCGCCGCCTGGGCGGCCGTCGCCGGGATCCTCGCCTTCCCGACGCTCGCCGCTTACTCGCTGAACATCTGGGCACTCGCGCGGACGGGCCCGTCGACGGCGGCCGTCTACGTCTACCTGCAGCCGCTCGTCGCCGCCGCGCTCGCCTGGATGGTCCTCGCCGAGCGCCCCGGACCGAGAACCGGCCTCGCCGCCCTCCTGATCTTCGCCGGACTCGCGCTTACCACGTTCCCGGCGCGCGGACCTCAGTCGAGCGGCGCGGGCCGTCCGAACCGGTAGCCCTGGCCGAACCGGACGCCGAGCGCCCGGGCTCCCGTGAGGTCCTCGTCGGTCTCGATCCCCTCGGCCACCGTGTAGGCGTCGATGCGCGCCGCCAGACGGACGAGCATCTCCACCACGTCCCGCTTGATCGCGTCGCGGGCCAGTCCCGTCACGAGCGTGTTCGAGATCTTCAGATAGTTCGGCTTGAGCTCCGCGATGGCCTGGAGCGACGCGTAGCCGGACCCCGCGTCGTCCAGCGCCACCGTGAAACCGAGGCTCCGGAGGACGGAGATGCTCTCCCGGAACAGGTCGAAGTCGCGGATGGCGGCGCGCTCGGTGATCTCGAGAACGACGCCCCCCGGCAGGCGGAGGAGCGGCTCCAGGATCGCGTGACCGCGCGCCTTCAACTCGTGGACGAGGGAGGTCTCCGTGTTCACGAAGAGGAGCCCGGGCCGGCGTCCCGCGAATTGCCCGGCTGCGGAGGCGAGGCAGAGAGACTCGAGGTTCCAGATCTGGTCCGTCCGGAGGGCGTAGGCGAAGAGCGCCTCGGGCCGCTCGAAGGCCGTGTCCGCGGGGCCGCGCGACAGCGCCTCGTGCGCGACGACCGAACCGGTCGAGAGGTCGACGATCGGCTGGTAGACGGTCCGGATCCGCTTGCGCGCGATGATGTCGCGGAACTGTTCTTTCAGGAGGGCCGCCTCCTCGCCACGGCGCGAGCTGGCGACCGCCGCCGCCTCCCCGAGAGCGCGGTAGAGAAGTCGTTCCAGGCGGGCCTGCGGCGTGTAGAGGAGCCGGGCGAACCCGACCTCGAGCGAGGTTCCGCGCGGCAGGCGCGCCGCGAACCTCGCGTCGAGCGCTTCCCGCAGGGCGGCCGCGACGGCGTCTGCCTTTGCCTGCAGCCGCTCGCGCGCCTCGCCGCTGCCGAGTCCCGCCGGCAGGGAGACGAAGACGCTGAACGCCGAGCCGGACGGCCGGTCCACCGCGATCAGGTCGTCGGCCGCGAGGATCGTCCCGAGGCCGCTTCGGAGCGTCCTTGCCGTCTCGCGGAGGACGTCGTCGAACGACTCCCAGCCGTAGAACTCCTCCACCTGGGAGAACGGCTCCATGTCGGCGACGAGGACGCCGACCTCCTGGTCCACGAGCAGCCATTCCCGGAGCGCGTCGACGAGGACGGGAATCGTCGGCAGCGACGTCACCGGATCGAACAGGAGGTTGTGGGCCCGGCCTTCCGTCGCCAGGCGCGACCGCGCCCCCCCGCGCTCGCGGGCCGGTTCCGACCAGAGACCCTCGAGGGCGTCGAGGAGGCGCCGGCGGGTGAAGGGCTTGGTGACGTAGTCGTCGGCGCCCACCTGGAGGCTCGTGATCAGGTCGCGGATCTCCGACCGGACCGTCAGCATCACGATCGGGATGGCGGCCGTCTCCGGCCGGCTCCGGAGCGTGGTGCACACCTGCCATCCCGACATCTCCGGCATCCCCACGTCGAGGAGGACGGCGTCGGGCGGCGACGCGGCGACCCTCTCCAGGGCCTCGCGCCCCCCCGCGGCGGCGGATGTCTCGTACCCGGCATGCTCGAGGAGCGTCCGGACGATCGTGCGGATGTCCTCGTCGTCGTCCACCACCAGAATGCGCCGTCGGTTCGTCATCGCGTCGTCCGGCGGCTCCCCTCAGAATTCCGCGTCGAACGCGGAAAAGGGGGCGCCCGGCTCGAGCGGCTCGACGACGACCCGGTCCACCCGCGCGAGGCGCGGCCCCTCGCCGAGCGCCGCCTCGAGCCGATCGAGCGCGTGGGCCGGCCCCTCGGCCACGACCTCGACCCGACCGTCGTCGAGATTCGTCGCGCCTCCCGCGAGGTGCAGCGCCCGGGCGACCCGGACTGCGAACGCCCGGTAGCCGACGCCCTGGACCCGGCCCGAGACGACCCACCGCCGGCGGGCGGTGTCCCACCCGCCCCCTTTCGCCTCAGCCGACACGGGTCTTTCCCTCCGCCGGCCGCCGGGCCGCGAAACCGAACCTCCCGACGAGCGGCACGAACGCCACCTCGCCGGCGTCCTCCGTCCGGGTCCGGCCGCTCGGCAGCCGGCGAACGACGAGGAGCCGCTGCCGGGCAGCGGTGCCGACGGGGACCACCAGGCGCCCGCCCGCCTTGAGCTGCGAGACGAGCGGCTCCGGCACCTCCGGCGCCGCGGCGGCCACCACGATGCCGTCGTACGGGGCGTGGTCGCTCCAGCCGTAAGAGCCGTCGAACACCTTGAGGGAGACGTTCGTCACGCCCAGAGCCCGGAGTCGCTCGCGGGCCTCGGCGGCAAGTCCGGCGATCCGCTCGAGCGAGAAGACGTGGTGACAGAGCCGGGCCAGCACCGCCGTCTGGTAGCCCGACCCCGTCCCGATTTCGAGGACTCGTGCGCCCGGCGACAGGCCGAGAAGCTCCACCGAGCGCGCCACGTTCGCCGCCTGCGTGATCGTCTGCCCGTGCCCGATCGGCAGCGCATGGTCGCCGTAGGCCTCGCTCGCGAGCGCCCCGGGAACGAAGAGATGGCGCGGCACCGCCTCGAGGGCCCCGACGACGCGAGGATCCGAGACGAGACCGGCGGCCACGAGTCGCGCCACGAAGGCACGGCGCGCCAGAGCGCCGGCCTCGGCGGCGCGCCCCGTCCCCGATTCCGCGGACTTCACGCTCGAAATTCTATCGTTCCGGGCCCGGCTGCGGCAGACGCCGTGCGAGCGCTTCGAGCTCGGCGAGGGCGCGGTAGTCCGTCAGGTCGAGGTGGAGGGGCGTGATCGAGATCCAGCCGTTCGCCACGGCCGTCAGGTCGGTACCGTCCGCGTGCGTGTCGACGTGGACCCCGCCGATCCAGTAGTAGGGGCGCCCGCGCGGGTCGATCTTCTCCACGATGTTCTCGCCGTAGCGCCGGCGCCCCATCCGCGTCACCCGGAACCCCTTCGAGGGACCCGGAGGGATGTTGACGTTCCAGAGGGTGTCGCCCTCGGGCGGCTTCTCCATCGCGAGCGCGATGACGGCCTGCGCCGCCTTCTCGGCCAGAGTGAAATCGGGCTCGCCATGGCTCCGGTCCTGCCAGGTGTCGAGGGAAAAGGCGATGGAGGGGACGCCGAGAAGGGTTCCTTCGAAGGCGCACGCGACGGTTCCCGAGTAGGTCACGTCGTCGCCGAGATTCGGCCCGGTGTTGATGCCCGACAGGACGAGGTCGGGAGGCGACGCCTTGAGGATGCTGCAGAGAGCCAGGTTCACGCAGTCGGTCGGCGTACCGTCCACCGCCCACGACCGTTCCCCGACCGAGCGGACGCGGAGCGGGCGGTGCATCGTCAGCGCATGCGCCGAGGCGCTCTGCTCGCGGTCTGGCGCCACGATCCACGTCTCGAGCCCGGCCGCCCGGGCGGCCCGGTCGAGCGCGGCCAGGCCCGGGCTGTGGACCCCGTCGTCGTTCGAGAGGAGCGCGCGCACGGCGTCAGCGCTCCGGTCCCGTGTACACCACCCTGTTGCGCTCCGTCTCGTGAAGGACGACACGAACCAGCCGGCCCGGAGCGACGCACCCCGCCAGCTCGCCCCAGATCCTCACGGCGATGTTCTCGGCCGTCGGGTTCACTCCCGCGAGGAATGGCACGTCCGTGTTCAGGTTCCTGAGGTCGCATTTCCGGACGACCTTCTCCGCCACGATCCGCCGGAGATCGGCAAAGTCGATGACCCATCCGGTCTCCGGGTCGACCGTCCCCTCAACCGTCACCTCGAGCCCGTAGGTGTGCCCGTGTCCGAAGGGGTTGTTGCACTTGCCGAAGACGGCGCGGTTCCAGTCGCCGTCCCGCGCGTCGTTCTGGAGACGGTGGGCGGCGCTGAAGTGGGCGCTGGAGGTGATGCGGACGACCGGCGGCGGGCCGGGCGCCACGGCGGCGGGGCTCATCGGCGCCGGAATGATACCGGAGTGACGCCCTCTCTCCCGCCGAGCCTCAGACCCGAACCGCCGCCCGCGACACGTCTTCGAACGTTCCGACGACCGGGAACCAGACGAGCCGCGCCAGGCCCGGGCCGGTCTGCCGTCCCTTCACGGCGCGGACGACGACCGGGCGCCGCGACGAGGCGTCGCGGGCGAGTCCCTTGCCTTCGTACGTCTCCCAGTCCTCGCCGTCGGGCCAGAGGACCAGGACGGCATCCGCATTGCCGCCGAGGCCGCCCGAGCTCTCAACGTCGGGGAGCTCCGGAAGCCGCCACGGGTCGTGCGGACCGAGGATCGAGTTCGGCGTGAGCGACCCGACGACCAGGACCGGGCTCCCGGCCCCCCGGGCCACGAGGCGGAGGGCGAGGCTCGTCCGTGACGCGGCGAAGTCCGGACCCGACGAGAAAGGATCCACCTCGTCCGAGAACGCCACGGCGGCCTTCAGGTCGTCCACGACGACGAGCGGCGGACGCCCGAAATCCCGGGCCCGCCGCTCGGCTTCGGCCCGAAGCCACGCCATCGAGCCGACCGGCTGGCCGGGCTCGCCGATGTCGTGCCCCCCCGGGACCGTGATCAGCATCCGCCCTCCCGGTCCTCCCTCCGAGTAGCGCTTCCAGGCGGAGGACACCTGCTCCCGTTCGACCTGGAGCAGCCCTTCGGGCGCCAGCATCTGCCCGTACGGCGTCTTCACGACACCCGCCACGAGCCGCGCGCGGATCTCCACGTCCTCGCACTCGTACGAGACGTAGAGAACCGGGCAGCCGGCGGTCGCGGCGGCGTGCGCCACCCGGAGGGCGAGCGACGTCCGCCCCGAGCCGGGAGCGCCTGCGAGCACGTAGACCCGGCGCTCGCGCAGGCCGCCGCCGAGGAGCTCGTCGATCGCCCGCATGCCGGTCGAGACCGGGCGACGCTCGAAGGCGGATCGCCATTCCGCGAGGCCCCGGTCCCACTCCAGCCCCGGGGTGCGCGGCAGTGTCGAGGTGGCGGCGCCGTTCGGCGCGGGCTCGGTCACCGCGGGCAGCTCTCCCGAGACCGAAGAGCCTCCTGCACGGCGGTCTTTCCGCCGACGCTCCTTCGGAATGCCGCAGCTGTCCTTCAGCCAGGTCGCCGCGAACGGGAGCGTGACGCCGAGGGAGCGCTGGACGAGCGTGAGGACGTCGCCTCCCTGGCCGCCGCAGCCGGTGACACAGCGGTAGTGCACGAGTCCGTCCCGCTCCTCGTAGTGGACCGCGTCGCGTCCGGTTCCCTTGTGGACCGGGCAGGTGGAACGACACGCCGTCCGGTCCACGGTGGCGCCGAGCGCCTCCATCACCTGGGCGAACTCCTCGAGACCGACCGTCTTGCGTATCCGCTCGGCGTTGAACCGGTCCATGGGCGTTCCGCGCCTCCGTCCGTCCCGAGTTCCGTGGCCCTATTGTGAGGCCAACCGCGAAAAAGGTCAGCCGGCGGGTGCCGTCAGGGCTTCTTCGGCCCCCGCCCCGCCGGGCTTCGCCCTTCCACGGCCTCCCTCGCCTTCCGCTCGAGGTCGAGTCGGGAAACGAGGTCGAGGCTGAACACCGACGGCGGCCCTTTCTTCCGGGCCGTCTGAAGCGGGTACCAGTCACGACCGTTCGACTTCTCCCAGCCCCCCGACGCGAGCGTCCGGTAGACGTTTCCGTCCGGACCGGCGAAGAGCTCTCCCGCCCGGCTCGCCCGGGGCGCCGCCGGTCCCGCCGCCCGCCTCGAGGCCAATACCGCGGGCGTCGTCGACACGAAGACCGCTGGCGCCTTGCCGGCCCGGAGAAGTGCCGAGACGGCTTCGCCCGGGTGCGCGTACGTCTCGACGCCCGGTTCGGTCGCGGCCTCCTTCCGGACGGCTTCGAAGCCGGGCGGGACCTTCTTCGCCACCGTCCACCTGCCGTTCGGCGCCGCCGCAACCAGCCAGACGCTTCCCATGGGAAGGTAGAAACGGCTCGTCGCGGCGTCCTGGAGGAGAAGAGAGCTCGTGTTGGTCACCCGGAGGACCTTCGTATCGGGAACGGGCCGGATGACGTAGGCGCCGTCCACCAGCACGAGAATCGCCGGGCCGGAGGGCACGATGACACGCGGCTCCACGGGCCGGGGCGGAGCCGGCCCGGTCCGGCGCTCCGCCAGCGAGACGGCCGGGCTCGCATTCAGGCTGGCGAGGGAAACCGTCACCTCGCCGATTCCGGCGCTCCGGAGAGAGTCGAGGAGCGCCCGGCCTCCATCCCGTTCCCACGGAAAGCTCGCCTTCACGATCTCGACCCCTTCCAGCGTCGCCTGCCCCGGGACCCGCTCGAGACTCGTCCGCGCCCGGAGCCAGACGACGCCGAACGTCGGTTCGCGATCCTCTTTCCTCCTCGCCGAGACGGCCGCGCGGCCGTCGAGCCGTTCGTCGTCCCAACGGTCGACCTGCGGCTGGAAGATCGTGAACGCGGTCTCGTCGGAGACGGCCGCCAGGGGCCAGCGGGTCGCCCCCGCCCCCGGGTTTCCGGAAGGAGGGCTCGGGCCGGCGACGCCGAGGGAGACGAATAGGGCGACGAACGGTCCGAAGAGAGCGGCCATGACGCCCGATTCTAGAGGCGACCCGCGGGGCGCACCCCTCCCGTCGTCTAGAGAAGCCCCTGCACGTACCGGAGCGTGACCCACGCCACGAGGTGGTCGCGGGTGGCCGTCGCGAGGTTTCCCTCGGCCTGGACGACCGCCAGCTGCGCGTCGTCCACCTCGAGGCGGGTCTTTACGCCGAACTCGAAGCCTTTCTCGGACATCTGGAGGAGCCGCCGCGCCTGGGTCACCGTTCCCGCGAGCGCCCGGACGATGAGACCGCTCTCGCGAACCGCGTCGACGGCCGTCCGAACCTCGAGGCGGACGCCGTCCTCGGCCTTCGCGAGCTCGATCTGCGAGCTCGTCAGGTCGCTCCTCGCCTCGATGACCCGCCCCTGCGTCGCGAGGCCGTCGAAGAACGGGAACTTCAGGAAGACTCCCGCGTTCCAGGTCTTGCCGTCGCCCGTGAGTCCGCCGGCGTCGAGCCACTTCCAGCCCGCCCCGGCGCGGAAATCGAGCCGCGGCTTGTCTCCGGCGGACTGGATCCTCACGAACTCCCGGAAGACCTCGACCCGCCGCTTGAGGGCTTTCAGGTCGGGGCGCCGGTCGAAGGCCGTCCGGAGAGCTTCCTCGTAGGGAGGCGGGTCGGTCACCTCGGTGTCGAGCTCCCCTTTCGCGTCCAGCTCGCGTCGCTCGTCTGCCAGGACGAGGCGGAGCGTTTCGCGCGCCGTCAGGACGCGGTTGACGGACCGGATCACGGCCGGCCGGGCGTTCTCCACGCCCACCTCGGCGGCGAGGACGTCGTAGTCCGTCGCCGTCCCGAGGACTTGCCGGTTCCTGGCCTCGGCGAGGTGCCGCTCGCGCTGCGCGAGGTTCTCCCGGGCGATCCCCTCTATCCGGCGCGCGAGAAGGACGTCGTAGAACGCCGCCGTCACGTCGCGGATCGCCCCCTGCCGCGTCGCGTCGAGCTGCTCGTCGGCCGCCGCCAATCCGCTCTTTGCGGCCCGGATCGCCGCCCCGACCTGCCCCCACGTATAGAGGGCCTGAGTCACGTTCACGTCGGCGGTGGCGACGCTCTGGCCCGGCGGGTAGAAGTCGCCGAAGATGACGCGGTAGCTCTCGTCCCAGGAGCGGAGTCCGCCGCCGAGCACCGTGAACGTCGGCAAGGCGCCGGCGCGCTCTTCCACGTACTTCCCACGCACCCAGTCCTGGTAGGACTTCGCCTTCTGGATGTCGCGGTTCTTCTCCTTCACGAGACGCACCGCCTCGTCGAGCGTGATCGGGACCGCCGGCACTTCGGCGCGGGCGGCGACGGCCGGGAGGAGAAGGGCGCCGAGGAGGACGGCCCGGGCCGCGGGCGGGACGGCCGCGGCGCGGCCCGGCTCGTCCGCCGCGAGGGCGTTCGCCTTCGCCCAGCGCCGGTGGAGCCACTCCGCGAGGTCGTCGAGGAGCGCGTAGACGACCGGCACGACCACGAGGGTCAGGAGCGTCGACGTGACGAGCCCGCCGATGACGGCTCGCGCCATCGGGGCGCGCATCTCGGCTCCCTGCCCGATCGCGAGGGCGAGCGGCAGCATCCCGAAGATCATCGCGAGCGTCGTCATCAGGATCGGGCGAAGCCGGGTCCGGCCGGCCGTGATCACGGCCGTCCGGCGGTCCATGCCTCGCCGACGGAGGACCTTCGTGTAGTCGACGAGGAGGATGGCGTTCTTCGTGACGAGGCCCATCAGGAGGATGAGCCCGATGAGCGACATGATGCTGACCGTGTCCCGCGTCAGGACCAGCATTCCCGCCATCCCGACGATCGAGAGCGGGAGGGACAGCATGATGGCGAGCGGGTCGATGAACGACTCGAACTGCGCCGCCAGAATCAGGTAGACGAAGACGATGGCCAGGACGAGGGCCTCCGCGAGGTAGCCGAACGACTCGGCCATGATCTCGGTGTCCCCCGACATGACGACGCGGTAGCCCGGCGACATCGGGATCTTCGCCGCCTCCCGCAGCGCCGCGTCGGCGGCCGTGCCGAGCGGAAGGCGGTCGAGGTTTCCCGAGATGACGACCTGCCGGGAGAGGTCCTGCCGGCTGATCTCCGACGGAGAGACCGTCCGCTCCGGCGTCACGAGGTCCGCGATCGGCACGAGCGCGGGGCCGGACGGCCCGGAGACGGCGATCCGGAGCGCCCCGACCTGCCGGACGTCCTCGCGGAGCCCCTCCGGGAGGCGGACCCGGACGTTCACGGCCTCGCCCGCCTCGTCCTCGTAGGTCGAGACGATCTGTCCGCCCACGAGCGCGCCGACGGTCCTCACGAGCGCATCGGTGCCGAGGCCCGCGTCCCGGGCACGTTCGCGGTCCACCGAGAGGCGGTACTCCGGAAGGTCCTGCTCGAGCGTCGCTTCGAGGTCGACGATCCCGCCCACGCCGTAGAGCGCCCTCTTCAGGCCGGCCGCGTACTCCTTCAGCTTCGGGATCTCCTCGCCCCGGACGAGAACCATGAAGGGCTTCTGGAAGTTGTCCGGATCCTCCTCCACCGAGGGGATCAGGCCCGGGATCCCGGCGAGCCGGGAGCGGACGTCCCGCATGACCGCGTACTGGTTCCGTTTCCGCGCCGACGTCTCCTTCAGCTTCACGTAGACGGTCGCATTCCGCACGGTGTCCGACTCGCCCGCGGCGATCGCCGCGTACGTGTGCTCGATCTCGGAGATTCCCTTCAGCTCCCCGAGAACGACGCGGAGCCGTCCTTTCGTCTCCTCGATCGACGCATCCGGGGCCGTCTTGAACCGGATCAGGAATTCGCCGCGGTCGAACGCGGGGAAGAACTCCGACTCCAGAAGGGCGAAGAGGCCGAGGCCGGCGACGAACGCGGCCGTGGCGACGCCGAGGACGAGTCTCCGGCGGTCGAGCGCCCAGCCGACGAGCGCCTTGTACCGGTCCGCCGTCCGGTCGAACCAGCCGTTGAACCGGTCGAGGACGCGCGCCACGGCGTGCCGTCTTCCCTTCCGCTCCACGTCGGGATCGACCCAGCGAGAGGAGAGCATCGGGTCGAGCGTGAAGGAGACGAAGAGCGAGACGAGGACGGCGAAGGCGACGGTCATGCCGAACTGGAAGAAGAAGCGCCCCACGATTCCCTTCATGAAGGCGACCGGGACGAACACCGCCATGATGGAGAGCGACGTGGCGAGGACGGCCAGGCCGATCTCGGCCGTTCCGTTCCGGGCGGCCGCCATGTGGTCCTCGCCGTGTTCGAGGTGCCGGACGATGTTCTCGCGGACCACGATCGCGTCGTCGATCAGGAGGCCGATCGCGAGAGAGAGCGCCATCAGCGTCATGACGTTCAGCGTCATCCCGAGGAAGTACATCGCGATGAACGAGGAGATGACGGAGATGGGGAGCGTCAGCCCCGTGATGACCGTCGAACGCCACGAGTTCAGGAAACAGAAGACGATCAGGATCGTCAGGAGCCCGCCGATGATCAGGGTCGTCTGCACGTCGGAGACGGAGTCGCGGATCATCACGGAGGCATCCCGAACGAGATCGATCTCCGTTCCGGGCGGCAGTTCCGGCTTCAGCCGCTCCACCTCGTCCTTGACGGCGTCCACGACGCCGACCGTGTTCGCTTTGGACTGCTTCAGGACCTCGAGCGCGACGGCGGGGACGCCGTTTACGAGAGCGAGCGATCTCGGCTCCTCGATCCCGTCCACGACCGTCGCCACCTCGCCGAGGGTGACGGGGTGATTGCCCCGCCGGCCGATGACCATCGACTCGAAGCCGGGCACGAGGGCCGGCTTCCCGGAGATCCGGATCGGGATCTCGGTCCCCAGCCGTTTCAGACGCCCGAGGGGCGTGTTGACGTTCTCCGCGGCGAGGCCCGCGATCACCTCGTCGACGCCGAGCCCCATCGCGTCGATTCGCGCCGGGTCGACGAGAACGTTCACCTCCCGGCGCGAGGCGCCCACGAGCCGGACCTTCCCGACCCCCGGGATGTTCTCGAGGCGGCGCTTCACCTTCCGGTCGACGAGGGTTGTCAGGTCGCGTGGCGTCAGCGTGTCCGAACGGACCGCCAGCGCCACGACCGGCATCCCGCCGATGTCCATCTTCTGGATGACCGGCTCCTTGATCTGCTCGGGAAGCTCGCGCCGGACCGCGTTGATCTTGGCGCGGACCTCCTGCGAGGCCTCGTTGATCCGGACCTGGAGTTGGAACTCCACCATGACCGACGAGAGGCTCTCTCGCGAGGTCGAGTAGACGTGCCGGACTCCCGAAATCGGGTTGACGGCCTCCTCGATCCTCTTCGTCAGCTCCCGCTCCACGGCCTCGGGCGAGGCGCCGGGGAACTCCGTCGTGATGGTCAGGATCGGAAGCTCCACGTCCGGCATCAGCTCGATGGCGAGCCGCCGGTACGAGAAGAGTCCGAGCGTCAGGAGGGCGAGCATCAGGACGGTCGCGAAGACCGGCCGCTTGATGGAGAGGTTCGAGAGGAACATCGGTTCAGGCCTTCTTCGGAGAGACGACGGCCACACGGTCGCCGTCCGAGAGGTTGAAGCCGCCGCGGGTGACGACCCTTTCGCCGGCCGCGAGCCCCTTCGTCACTTCGACGTCGTCCCCGGCGGCGGCGCCCGTCTCGGCGGTCTTCCGGACCGCCTTGTCCCCTTCGACGACGAAGACCACCGCCGACCGGGCGGCGAGGTCCCACGTCACGAAAGCGCTCCGGGGCACCCGGAGGACGTCCCTCCGCTCGCCGGTCACGATTTCCCCTTTCGCGAAGAGGCCGGACTTCAGCGTCTCGTCCGGGTTGTCGACGACGGCCACGACCTTGACGGTCCGGCTCGACTCGTCGGCCGCGGGGTTGATGAAACTGACCTTTCCGGTGAAGGTCCGGCCGGGGACGGCGTCCGTCGTGAAGGAGAGGGGCTGTCCGAGCCTCACCCCCGAGATCCGCGACGAGGGGACCGTCACCGTCAGCTCGAGCCGCCGGTTGTCGACGATCCGGAACATCGGCTTCGGAGACCCCATGTTCTCGATGAAGTCCCCCGGATTCACGGTTCGGCTCGCGACGACGCCGTCGAGCGGCGAGCGGATCACGGTCTTCTCGAGCTTCGTCTCCGCCATCTGCATCTGCGCCTTCACCGCGGCCAGCTGCGCTTCTGCGGCTTCAGAGGCGGTCTTCGCGTCGTCGAGGTTCTGCGGCGTGGCGAGACCGGCCTCCTTGAGCTTGACGGTCCTCTCCAGCTCCCGCCGGGCGCGGTTCAAACCGACCTCGGCCACGAGGAGGCCCGCCCGTGCGGCCGCGGCGCCCGCCTCGGCCTCCCGCGCGTCGAAGCGGAGGAGGGTCGTCCCCTTCGAGACGCGTACCCATTCGGTGACGAGGACGTCCGTGACGGTCCCGCTGTACTCCGTCTTCACTTCGGCCTGGAACTTCGGGCTCAACGTCCCGACGACCTCGATCGATTCCTTCAGGTCGCCCGAGACGACCGGGGCGACTTCCACGGCGACGGCCGGGCGCGCAGCGGCGGCTCCCTTCCCGTTCGCCCGCGAGCAGGCGGCGGCCGGGAGAAGAAGAACGAGGGCGGCGAGGACGAGGTGACGATCGAACCGTTTCATCGGGAGCTTCCTCCGCGGCGGGGCGCCCCGGCCCCGGACAGGAGCAGATCGAGAACGCGGACGAGCCCGCCCCGGCCCGGAGACCGGTCGGGATGCGCGAGGTGGAAGTCCATGGCGAAGCTCAGGGCGCCGAGGAGCGCGAACGACAGGTCGGCAGCGGCCTCCCTCCGGAACTCCCTCCCGACGACCCCGTCCTCGACGAGCGCCCCGAATGCGGCGATCAGGGGCTCGTGCAGCGACGCGACGTCGAACGCCGGCGTCTCCTGCGGCGGCCCCCAGAAGACCGCGTTGAGGAACCGGACCGCGGCCGTGTTCTTCGAGAAGACGTCCCAGATTCCCAGGGCGAGACGCCGGATCCGGCTCCGCGCGCTCCCGCGGCGCGTCCCGAGCCCGTGCAGCGTCTCGTGAACGGTTCCCTCGAGCCGTCTCATGATTTCGAGGTAGAGCCCTTCCTTGCTTCCGAAGTGGTAATAGAGGACGGGCTTCGAGACGCCTGCCCCGTTCACGATCTCGCGGACCGAGGTGGCGGCGTAGCCGCGGCTCGCGAAGAGGCCCAGCGCGACGTCGAAGAGCCGCTCGCGGATGTTGGCGTCGCGGTGGTGCGCGGGCGGGGCAGCCGGTGCGGCAGCGACGGTTTCCATCGGGCCTCCTACCTACCGGTAGGTAAAATGCCCGGTCGCTCCGGCGGCGTCATGGGACGTTCACATCAGGCCGGGATGCCGCGGCGTACGATCCCTTCTTCTTCGACGACACGACGGAGGTCCTGCAATGCCCCTCGATCGCCGGGAGCTGCTTCTTCTCGGATCCTTGTCGGCGGCGGGCTTCGCCGCGCGGCTCGACGCCGGGCCTCCCGGGGACGGAACGGGCGCCCCGGACGCAGCCGCCGCCGGCACTTACCGCCGGGCCATCATCTTCGACGGCTGCGGCGGTCCCGGCGACAACGACAGCGACGCGGAAAAGGGCGCCCGGCTCACCGCGCGCGCCGTGGCGGACGCGAGGGTCTCCGGCGTCACCTGCGTGAACCTGACGGTGGGACCGGTCGGGACGCGTCCCGCCGCCGAAGCCTTCGAAGGGATCGTCCGCGACGTCGCCTACTGGGAGCGCGAGATCGAGGCGCACCCCGACGTCTTCCGGAAGGTGAAGTCGACCCGCGATCTCGCCGCGGCGAAGGCGGGCGGCCACCTCGGCCTCGCCTACGGCCTCCAGGACGGCGTCGCCTTCGCCGAGGACCTCTCCCGGCTCGAGACGCTCCACGCCCTCGGGGTCCGGATCATCCAGCCCACTTACAACCTCCGGAACCTCCTCGGAGACGGCTGCCTCGAGCCGGGGGATGGGGGCCTCTCGAATCGGGGGCGCGGGGCCGTGGAGCGGATGGACGCTCTCCGGATCCTCATCGACCTCTCCCACTGCGGCCGGGCCACGACGAGGGACGCGCTCGCCGCCTCGAAGCGTCCCGTCGCCTTCACCCACACCGGGTGCACCGCCATCGCCGACCACCCCCGCAACAAGACGGACGAACAGCTGAAGGCCCTCGCCGCGAAGGGCGGCGTCGCCGGGATCTACTTCATGCCCTACCTGCGGCCGACGGGACAGCCGACGGCCGAGGACGTCCTCCGCCACGTCGAGCACGCCCTCGACGTCGCCGGGGAGGACCACGTCGGGATCGGCACGGACGGAACGATCTCCGCGGTGGAGCTGACGCCAGGCTACCTCGAGGAGTTCCGGAAGCAGCTCGCGGCGCGGAAGTCGGCCGGGATCGGGGCGCCCGGCGAGGTCGAGGACGTCTACACCTTCGTCCCGGACCTCAACACGCCGCGCCGGCTGGAGACGCTGGCCGGCCTCCTCCGGAAGCGCGGACACCCCGCGGCCCGGATCGACAAGATCCTCGGGGGCAACTTCAGGCGACTGCTCGCGGACGTCTGGGGCTGACCGGATCGCGGCGGGGGCTCCGGAACCGGCCGCGGACCCCTTTCGCATCCAAGGCACGCTCGAGCGCCGCGAGAACGGCCCTCCCACCTTCCACCTGCCTGGCCGGCACCTCGACGAGAACACGATGCACCGCCGCCTCCACGGTTTCCGCCGAGCGCCGGTCGATCCGCCTCCCCCGCGCCGTGAGCCAGAACATGACCCGCCGTCCGTCCGATGCGTGACGGACCCGGTTCAGGAGCCGCCGGGACGTCAGCTCCTGGACCAGCGGCGTCACGGAGCTCCGGTGAAGATGAAGGAGGAGCGCGAGTTCGCCCGGCGAGATCCCGGGCCTCTTGCCCACGATCCTGAGGACGACCCGCTGGGGCCCCGACACGCCGATCCGGCGAGCCATCCGGCGCGAGGCCGTCTGCAGCGCGTGATCGACGGCCCAGAGCAGCCTCAGGAACTCGAGGGCCGGGCCGAGGCCGGCGCCCTCGAGCCGCCGGCCGGAGCCCGACCCCCGCGAGCCGCGTCGCGCGCCCTCCCCTGCCCGGGCCCGCGCCCGGGCGCCCACCGCCTTCATCGCTCCTCCACGGCCGCTGCGAGCGGCCGGAGCTGGAGCATGTAGAACATCTGAAGGTACCGGGCCGTCTCCTGCCTCTCGAGGTGGCTCACGAATTTCCAGAAGCCGTAGATCCTCGCCAGCGTCATCAGCCGCTCCGCGTAGCGCTTCCACGTGTACCGCTCCTCGACCCGGTGGAGGGCCCCGCGCGAGATCCGTTCCCACTCGTCGGGCTTCGCCCGGCACCGCTCGAGGAACGAGGCGATCTTCGCGGCAAGGGCGCCGCCGTCGGTCGGATCGATGTGGAAACCCGACCGCCCGTCCTCGATGATCTCGAACGGCCCGCCGTAGCGCGTGGCGAAGGTCGGAAGGCCGGTGGCCATCGCCTCGATGACGGTGAGGCCGAAAGCTTCGAAGAGCGCCGGCTGGACGAAGACCCCGCGCTTGTCCGCCACGAAGCGGTAGAGCTCTCCGGCGAACGGGCGCTCCAGCCGGCGGCCGATCCACCGCACCTCACCGTCGAGGCCGTGCCGGTTGAAGAGCTCGTGCATCCAGACGATCTGTTCCTTCTCCTCCCGGTCCGGGGAGGCGTCCGGGTCGATCTGGCCGCCGACGATCAGGAGGTTTGCGGCAGAGCGCAGTTCCTTCGACGCTCCGAACGAGTCGACGAGGCCGGTCAGGTTCTTGATCCGGTCGAGCCGCGCCATCGAGAAGAGAAGCGGCTTCGACGGGTCCGAAAGAACCCCGCGCGTGCCCGGCTCGGCCGCGCCGGCGAAAACGAGGCTCTCGAGCGCCGTCTCGAGGCCTTTGAGGCGGCGGGCGTCTTCCGAATAGGGAAAGTAGACGTCCGGATCGGCACCGGGGGAGACGACGTTGAACTTCGGGTCGAAGGCGTCGATCCCGTTCACGACCCGGTAGAGACCCGGCATCGTGAACCACTGGTAGCTCTCGTACTGGCCCACCGACTCGCTGTTGCCGCAGATTTCCTGGAAGGTGCTCGTGATGACGAAGTCCGCGGCGTTCATGGCGATCAGGTCCGCCGTGTACTGGCAGGCGAAATGATGGGTGGCCTCGTGGTCCTTCCAGTAAAGGGCGGAGAGAAGGTACTTCGTCTTCTCGAGGGCGTGGGCGATGTTGCACTGCGTGACGCCCAGACGCTGAGCGAGAAGCGTGGCCACGAGGTTGCCGTCCGAATAGTTTCCGATGACGAGGTCGGGCCGTCCGCCGAGTTCGGCGGTCGCCTCGCTCTCCACGTCGCGGGCGAAGCGCTCGAGGTAGGGCCAGACCGCGAACCGCGAGATCCAGTGGGGCACGACCTCGCCGTTCTTCCGCCGGAAAGGCACCCTCAGGATGAAAGCGTTCCGGCATCCGGAGATCTTCTCGAGCCGCTCGTGGCACCGCGTGGACCCCGACTCGGGGATGAGCCGCGTGACCACGAGGATCTTCGGGGTGACGTCGACGCCCTGACCCGCGAGCCGGTCGAACATCTCCTTTTCGAGGGCGCGGACCTGGTCGAGGATGTAGATCACCTGGCCGCCGGTGTCCGGCATGCCCAGCACGTTGTCCTGGCCGAAGTAACCGTGCGGCGAGAGGACGAGAAGCCGCGAGATCATCGGGATCCTCGCCAGAAAGGTCTCGAGCGCCGCCGGCGACGGCGCCTCGAGGATGTCGACGAGGAGCGACAACGTCTCGGCCGCCCTCGCGGCCGTGTTGCCCCATCCGGGGGCAAATCCCATCCGGGTCAGGGCGGGCGCCGCCTCGCTCCAGGGCGTCTCGTCCTCGAGAGTCCCGAGGTACGCGAGCGCCTCGCGCAGGGCGCTGCGGAGCGCGCCGACTCCTGAAAAGCCTTCGTGGACCAGCAACGTCTTGCCGTCGATGCCGTGGAGGCTCACGAACCGGAGAAGCCTCTCTTCGGCCTCGCGGGGGTTCTGGAACATCTCGCTCGCGAGCTGTCGGTTCAGGAAGCTGACACCGTGGCCGACGGAGCGGGGCTCCTTGAGCTTCGGAAACTCGCGGCTGAAGGGCCCGAGGTCGACCTCGAGGACACGGTCGTTCGCGGCGGGCTCCACGAACGATTCCTTGAAGCGGAGATACTCCTCGAGGGGGATCTCCTCGGGAGCGACGAGCTCGGAGTCGAACCGGACGAACCACCAGCTCCCGAGGCTCTCCCGTATGGCGAAGTAGGCCCAGGGAGCGGCGAGCAGGGCCTCCTGCGCTCTGCCGATGAACCGCGCCAGAGGGCCCTTGGGGCGGACGGCCCTCTCCTCCGGGCCCTGCGCCAGGACGGAAAGGCCTCGTTCCAGGTCCGTCCGGAGGAGGACGGACCGCCCGGTCGCGAAATACCCCTGGAGAAGCAGGTAGGCCGCCCCGCGATTCTCCTTCACGATGTCCGTTAGAACGTCACGCAAGGGCGGCCGTCCGATCCGGCTCTCCGGCGAGGCGCGTCCCGAACCCGTAATGACGGATTCCCTCCAGGATTCCACGGGCGTAGTGCGCCGAAGCGAAGTAAATCTGGTCGAGACCGCGGAGTGGCTCCAGCTCGGGGCTGTGGTTGCCGACGACGACCCCGAGCGTGTCCCCGAGGAGCATCTCCGCGTCGTTCCCGGAGTCCCCCGCGACGAGGAACCGGCGGACCGGGAGTCCGAGCCGAAGCGCGAGGTACCGGATCGCCTGCCCCTTGGATGCCCGCGCCGGCAGGACGTCGAGGTACTTCTGGTGCGAGAAGATCAGCCGGGCTCTCAGGTGGCGGCTCTGAAGGACTTTCGAGATCTCCTCGATCGACGGAGCCTCGTCTTCCTCGACGTCGAAGCTGATCTTGAACTCTCCCTGTTTCTCCTCCAGCTGCCGGACGAGTCCCGGAAGCGAGCCGAAGACCTCCTCGATCCGATCGGGCCGCCACCCGCTCCGGATGTGACGCGCCCAGTCCGCGTCCCGGACGAGGTCCGGTCCCCACGTCACCTCGCTCCCGACGCCCGTGACCAGGACGTCCGGCACGGGGACCTCCCACTCCCGGAGGACGGCGAGGGCCCGGGGAAAAATCCGGCCCGTCGCGACGCCGAAACCGACCCGGGACCGGTTTCGACGCAGCCACCGGAGAAGAACGCCCAGCCCCTCGCGGTCTCCGAGAAGCGTGTTGTCGATGTCGCTCACGAGGAACGACTGGACGGGCCGGATCGGCGGACGCTCCGT
This sequence comes from uncultured Acidobacteriota bacterium, assembly GCA_963801475.1. Taxonomy (GTDB): domain Bacteria; phylum Acidobacteriota; class Thermoanaerobaculia; order UBA5066; family UBA5066; genus DAOMFB01. The sequence goes on from CAWDEX010000001.1 coordinate 1,788,304, forward strand.
CCGGGGGATCATGCCGACGCCCCGCCGCACCTGCTTCCGCTCCCGCCGGAGGACCTTCCGCAGGGCCCGGAGGCAGCTCCGCGCGTGTCCGTCCCAGGTGTAATGCCGCTTGACGCCGACGATCCCGTTCCGGGACCACCCGCGCCACTGCTCCGGGCTCGCGAGCGCCGTCTTCAGGGCCGCGGCGATCGCCTTCGAATCGAGCGGGTCGACGAGGAGGCCGTTCCGGCAGTTCTCGAGGATGTCGCGCGGGCCGCCGTCCGCGGTCGCGACGACCGGAAGACCGCTGGCCGCGGCCTCGATCAGCGTCAGCCCGAACGGCTCGGTAAGGGCCGGGTTGACGAAGACCCCCCGGCGTCGCGCCGCGAGTCGGTAGAACGCCGGAACGTCCGCCGGCTCGTGCCTCTTCGGGATGGCGACGCGGCCCCAGAGGTCGTGCCGGTCGATGTCCAGGAGGAGGTCCGTATAGACAGCCCGCTCCGCGTCCTCGAGCGTCCGGACGTCGTCCCGGTTTCCCGCGACGACCGCGAGGTTGGCGTTCTCCCTGAGCTCGCGGTCGGCGCCGAAGGCTTCCAGCAGCCGGCCAAGGTTCTTCCGCTCGGCCGGCCGGCAGATCGTGAGGATCAACGGCTTCAGCGGACGCTCGAAGAAGCGGTCGAGGAGCGCCGAGGCCCTCCCGTCGTCGTCCTTCCTCCAGGGCGTGAAACGGGACGTGTCGGTTCCCGGCGGAATCACGACCCCCCGTCGCGGCCCGAAGTTCTCGTAGAGCGTCCACTGCTCGTCGAGCTCCTGCCGTGTGCTCGCGATCACGAGCGAGGCATGCGAGACCGTCTCCTCCTCGGCCGCGATCCGGCGGGAGAAGTTGAACTGCCGCTCGAGAGCCGACTCCTTCCGGCCGCTCGCCAGGAGGCGCTGCAGCTTGCAGCGCCCGAGCGAGTGCCCGGTGTGGATCTGGGGAACGCCGAGCGACTGGGAGAGCAGGCGTCCGACGTAGCCCGCGTCCGCGTAGTGGGAGTGGATGACGTCGGGGATGTCGCCCTGCTCGCGCAGAAGCTGAAGACAGCGGTCCACGAGCGTGTCGAGATGGCTCCAGAGCAGCTCCTTCCGGATGTAGCGCCGCGGTCCGAATGGCACCCTCAGGAGGTGCACGTGGCGATCGAGCCGCTCTTCCGGGACCGCATAGTCGGGCGAGACGCGCTCGTCGACGATCAGTCGCGTGAGCAGGTCGACCTTCCGGACCGACGGCTGGCGCCCCAGCGCCCGGGCGAGCTCGACGACGTAGAGAACCTGTCCTCCGGTGTCCGCGTCGCGGCCCAGCTCGGGCCGCTCCCCGCGGACCAGCCCGTGAAGGCTGAGCATCAGGACGTAAAGGGGGCGGTCGCCGTCGCTCATTCGTCGCCTCCCCCACTCCACCGCTTCCGGAACGGCTCGTAGAAGGAGAGCCGTCGCGGGACGGCGCCGCGAAGCCGGCAGACGGCCCGCGCGAAGTCGTCGGCGCCGCGAAGCGTCTCCTCCGCGCTCCAGCCGCGGAGGATTCCCAGGATCTGCACCGCCGAGAACGCGTCGCCGGCCCCCACGGTGTCGACGATCCGCCGCGTCCGCGCCGCCGGTCCGACCAAAGCCTCCGTCCCGTCCGCATCGCGATAGACGGCGCCGTCCGCGCCGCGGGTCACGACGATGCCGCCGAGCCCGTAGCGCGCGGCGATCGCTTGGCGGAACGGAACTCCGTGCTCCGGGAGGCCGAGGAGCCTCGCGACCTCCGCCGCCTCTCCCTCGTTCATCTTCGCGACGGCCGCCTTCCGAAGCGACGCGTCGACGACCTCCCTGTCGAACCACGGGGCTCGCAGGTTCAGGTCGAGGAACCTCCGGCCCGACACCTTGTCCAGCAGACCGGCGAGCGTCTCGCGCGACACCTCGCGCCGCTGCGCGAGGGTCCCGAAGTAGACGACACGCGGTGCACCGGAACCCACGGCGGCTCGGGCAGTCGCCGCGTCGATCGCGTCGAAGGCCTGGTCGTCCGGGATGAGGAAGCGCGGGCCGTCCGCGCCCGGCCGGACGACGACGCGCGCCGTGGGCCGCCGGCCGTCGCGCTGGACGCCCCGCACGTCCAGGCCGCGGCGGCGCATGGCCGCCACGAGCCGGCCGCCGTCCTCGTCCCGGCCGATCCGCGTCACGAGAAGCGGCGAGGCTCCGAGTTCGCGAAGGTGGCAGGCCACGTTGAAGGGAGCGCCCCCGGGCACCCGTCCCCCCGGCAGCTCGTCCACGAGCGCCTCGCCGAACAAAAGCACGTCGAAGGAGCCGGACACGTCGCCATGATAAACCCCGAATAGTTTGAGCCCAAACCATTTCTCGGGACCGCGGCATGCTAGATTTGGCGGTGCTGAGGACAGGCGATGCGAATCCCGGTCGTCTTCACGGTTCTCGACGGCACGCTCCTTTCGCTCGAAGGGCGGCTCGAGCCGCTCGCCGACCTGCGAAGGGCCCGGCGCGAACGCGAACCGACTTGTGCGACACCGGCCGCCCTGTTAGCTTGCTCCGCATGAGGGGCGAGACCGTCATCCCCGCCGGACACGACATGGGGCGCAGGGTCAGCCTGATGGCACTCCTCGTCGTTCTCGTGTCGCAGACCGGTGTCGGCAGTCTGTTCTGCGCGTGGAAGGCTGGTCCTCCACCGCGTGACGTCGCGGTCCGGGCGGCCGACTCGGCGGATGATTGCGCCCCTGAAATCGACGTCGTCCCGCCCGGGGTCTCTCCCTGCAGCACGTCGCTCTCGTCGATCGGAGACCTTCCCCCTCCCGGCCCATCAAGTGTCCCCCGGACGACTCCGGCCGGTCTCGAAAGCCGGCTCGACTCCGAACCCCAACCGCACCCTCCCCGCGTAGCCGCCTGACTCGGTCGGGTAACCGGCGTCGAGGCCCCCCGACCAAGGGCCGTCCGGCACAGAGGATGACGCAACCCGAAGGAGGGACAATGAGAGATAAAGACGATGCCCGGCCGGCGTCGACCGGAGCACCAAAGGGAGTTCCTGAAGAGGATCGGCGTGGAGCGTTGAAAGCGGGACTCTTCTTCGCGGCGGCGATCGCCGGGATCCTTCTGCTCAAGGTGATTCTGGGGTACTGAACTTCGGGCGCAAAGGCGGGGAATGAACATTTCGATCGTCCTGACGGACCTCGACGGCACGCTCCTGTCGGGCGACGGACGCCTCGGGCCGGCCGCGCGTCACGCGCTCCGCGCCCTCGCGTCCCGCGGGGTGCCCGTCGTCCCGCTGACCAGCAAGACGGAGCCGGAGCTTCGACGCTGGCTCCGGGACCTCGGCTTCGGCGCCCTCGGGGCCTTCGAGAACGGCGCCGGCGTCATCACGCCGGACGGAGTCGACGTGTTCCCGGAGGCGGTTCCGGTCGGAGAGCTTCGGGACGTGCTCCTCGGGATCCGGCGGCGGCTGACGCTGCCGATCTCGACGCTCGACGAGCTCGCCGACGCGACGGTCACCGCCATGACCGGGCTCACCGCCGACGCTCTCGCTCAGGCGCGGCAGCGCCGCTTCGACCTTCCGTTTCTCGCGTCGGCGGACGCCGCTGACGAGGTCCGCGAGGCACTCCCCGCCGGAAATCGGATCCGTCTGACGGCGGGGGGCGCCTTCTGGCATCTCCACGGGCGGCACGACAAGGCGGACGCGGCCCGGCGCCTTCTGGCCCTCGTCCGGACTCCCGGCCGATCGGTGGGGCTCGGAGACGCGCCGAACGACGCCGGATTCCTCGCTCTCGTCGACATCCCCATCCTCGTTCCCGGTCCGTCCGGCATCGACCCGCAACTCCTCGGGGCGCTTCCCGGGGCGCGACAGGCCCCCGCCGTCGCGGGGGAAGGCTGGGGCGCGGCCGTACAGGCACTCCTCCAGGAAGACCTCCTTCCCGGCGACACACCGCCGGAGGCTGCGTGAGCCAGCAGCTCCCGCCTCTGGACGAGGACGTCACCCGGCGCCTCCGCGAGATCCGCTCCGCGGACCTCCTCGTCGGCATTCCGTCGTTCAACAACGAGCGGACGATCGGGCACGTCGTCAGGGCGGTCGTCTCGGGTATCGCGAAGCACTTCCCCGACGCGAAAGCGGTCCTGGTCAACAGCGACGGAGGCTCCCGCGACCGGACGCGAGAGATCGTCGAGCGGACCGAGCCGGGGAACCTGACGGAGATCCTCGTGGATGCGGCGCCGAAGCCGACCGACCGGATCGTGACGCCGTACACCGGGCTGCCCGGAAAGGGAAGCGCGCTAAGAACGATCTTCCGGATCGCAGGCGAGCTCGAGGCGAAGGCCTGCTGTGTCGTCGACAGCGACCTCAGGAGCATCACACCCGGCTGGATCGAAGTGCTTATGTCGCCGGTCCTCCGCCACGGTTACGAGTTCGTCTCGCCCCTCTATTCCCGCCACCGTTACGACGGCACGATCACCAACACGATCGTCTATCCGCTCACGCGGGCGCTTTACGGCAAGCGGATCCGCCAGCCGATCGGCGGCGACTTCGGCTTCTCCGGCGCGCTCGCGGCCCGCTTTCTCGAGTACGACCGCTGGGAGGGGCCGGTGGCCCGTTACGGCATCGACATCTTCATGACGTCGACCGCCCTCGCGGAAGGGCGGAAGGCCTGTCAGGCCTTCCTCGGCGCGAAGCTGCACGACCCGAAGGATCCGGGCGCCGACCTCCAGCCGATGATGGTCGAGGTCGTTTCGACACTCTTCGAGCTGATGGAACGTTACGAGACGGTCTGGGAGGGCGTCTCGGGCTCCGAGGACGTGCCGCTCTTCGGCTTCTCGCATGCCGTCGGTCTGGACCCGGTTCCGGTCAAGGTGGAGCGCCTCGCCGCGATCTTTCGGCAGGCCGCCGGCGATCTGCCGCCGGTCTGGGAGAGCTTCCTCTCGCCCGGTTCGATCGCCGCCATTCGCGACGCGGCCGCCGCCCCCGCGCCCGCGCTCGCCGACGAGGCCTGGGCGCGGATACTGTTCGAGGCCGCCGCCGGCTGGCGCGCTCGAAATCTTCCCCGGGAGACGCTCATCCTCTCGCTCGTTCCTCTCTATCTGGGAAAGGTCGCCACTTTCGTTGCGGAGACCCGGGACGGGACAGACGACGAGGCGGAGGAGCGTCTCGGCGCCCTCGCGGCCGTCTTCGAGAGGGAAAAAAACGTGCTACGAGACCTGTGGCGGGCGGGCGCCCGCTGAGCAAGGGAGGTCACAATGGACCATCTTCAGCGCGACATCTCGACTGCGTTCGCGAGGTTCACGGACGCCTTCGTTTCCGTCATCCCGGCCCTCCTGGTTCTTCTGGCCTCACTTCTCGTCGGGGTCCTCGTCGGCGTTCTCCTTCGCGCTCTCCTCGGCGTCATCTCGCGTCTCGCTCTCCGGGGCCGCAAACACCCCGGCAGCCTGGCCGACCGCTTCCTGCGCGCGGCCGGGCTCGAAGAGGGGATTCGCGCCGCCGGAGCCGTCTCCTTCTGGGTGGGCGTCGCCGTCGTTCTGGCGGTCGGCGTGAACGCCCTGGAGCCTGGCGCACTCCGAAATGTCCTGACCGAAATCGTCGCGTTCCTTCCGCGCCTTCTCGCCGCCGGGCTGATCTTCCTCGTCGGCCTCGCCGTGGCCGGGGTCGCGCGCCGGAGCGTCCTTCTCGGGGCGGTCAATGCCGGCCTTCCGTGGGCGCGTTTCGGTGCTCGCGGCGTCTACGCGGTCATCCTCGCCTTCTTCACGGCGATGGCGCTCGATCACCTCGGCGTGGCGCGCTCGATTCTCGTGGCCGCCTTCTCGATCGCCGGGGGAGGCCTGGTCTTCGCTCTCTCACTCGCGTTTGGCCTCGGCGCCCGAGATGCTGCGCGAAGGTACATCGAGAAGAAACTCCGCTCCGAAGCCGACGACACCGGAATCCGGCACGTCTGAGGCCTAGGACGGGTTCAGGACGCCCTTCGTGGACTCGACGGATTCCAGGAGAAAGTCGCCGGCGTCCGGAACGGCGGAAAGGACTCGCGCCCAGTTCGGGATGAGTGGCGCGCCGAGCGGGTCCTGCTCGAACTGCTCGGTGCCGGCCTTCAGGGCTTTCGCAAAGGTGGCCACCGCGCGCTCTTCTTCGTGTCGGGGAAACGCCAGTCCGTTGATCTTCGCCAGCGCGTAGTAGCTGTTCACCGCATCTTCGGCCCGCCGCTGGTACGAAGCGAGGAGGGACTTGAGCGCGCCGCCGGACATGACGACGTCGGCCGCGGCGAGAGTTCGAAGAAGGTGCTTCGCGATGTCCCCCGCCATCCGGTTCAGCCCGGCCGCCGGGTCGTCGGGCGAGAGGGTCTGGTGCTTGTGATCATAAGCATCCGCCAGGTCGGACTGGCAGATGCGCCGCGGCGAGCGATGCCGGAAGACTTCTGACAAGACGCCGATCTCCAACCCCCAGTCGGACGGAACGCGGACCTGGCGTGCGAGGTCCGCCGACAGCGCGAACTCCCCGGCGAGCGGGTAGCGGAAGGAGATGAGGAACTCGATATAGGGATGGGCGCCGAGGAGAGCCTTGAGCGACTGGAGGAGCGGGCCGACGAAGAGTCGAGAGACCCGCCCGTTCAGCCGGTCGGTGAAGCGGGCGTAGAAGCCCTTGCAGAAGTCGAAGTTCAGGATCGGGTCCACCATCGGATAGAGCAGCCGGGCAAGCATCGCCCGGTCGTAGTGGAGAACGTCTCCGTCGTGGAGAGCGATGTACTCGACGTTTCCCTGCGCGAGGAGATATCCGAACGCCATCCAGCAGGCGCGCCCCTTCCCCCGCTCTCCAAGGTGGAGGTCGTTCTCCGCGAGCTTTTCGATCAGTGCCTGCACCCCGGGACCGTCGTTCCAGAGAACGACCGTTCGCCGATTCAGACGCCGAAAATACTCGAGGGCGCGCCGGTAGCCATCTTCGTCGGCCTGGTCCAGGGAGATCAGGACGGTGTCGAGATAGGGCGCTTTTGCCAACTCGTCGCAGATCTGAGCCAGCGCCGGCCGGTCCATCTCGGAGACGAGGCACGGGATCAGAAGCGCCGCGCGGTTTCTCCGCGTGTGCCGCGAGATCGCATCCTCGAACTCCACGAGCGGCCGCGCCCCGAGACGTGTGAGAGTGGAGATCTGTCCGATCTGCTGGAAATCGCTCATGGCGCGATTCTTACGCCTGGAGCCGAAAAAGACCACCGCCGGCGCGCTCCGTCCCGGGGCCTTCGCCCTATCCCTCCCGGTTCTCGAAGGCCTCCCACTCGTCGTCGGTCCACCACTCGCGCTCGAGGCCGCCGCACGTCGTGCCGTACGACGGACAGATGGTGCACCCCTCGCCCCGGACCGCGCCGGCGATGTGTGTCGGCGGGTAGCGATCCGCGAGGCTCTCCCCGGCCGCCTTCGCCGCCAGCTCCTCGGGCGTCGCGTCGCGCATCGCCAGCTCGTGGACCCCCGCGCGCCCGAGCCGATCCTGGCTCTCCGGCAGGAGGACGGAGTTCTCGGCGTCGATGTGGGCCAGGAGGTCGTGCGCGTACCTTGTCGACAGCTCCCCGAGCCTTTCCGTCTCCGCCGGCGTCGCGCTGCCGGCCGAGAGGAACGGCGCCATCTCGTCGAGGATCGCCGCCATCCTGTGGTGCTGGTCGACGATCGAGAAGAGGGGCCCGGAATCGGGCGGCAGCTCGAGATGCTTCGCCAAGGCCGGGAAGAGGGTGTCCTCCTCCCGGGCGTGATGCCAAGTGCCCGCGAAGAGGCGAAAGAACCGAAGGTACCCCTCCCCGGCGGTCGGATCCGCCTCTCCGCCGGCGCGTCGTTCCACGTACGTCTGGAGCGAACCGAGGACCCGCTCGATCACCTCGTGCTCGGCCCGAAGGTCGTCGATCAGCCGCACCGGATCCGGCTCTCCGGCATCACTTCTTCGCCTGCAGGTCGGCTAGGGCGGCCAGCACCTCGTCGCTGTGGACGGAGGGGTTCACCTTCAGGAAGGCCTTCCGGATCACGCCGTCCGGGCCGATGAGGAAGGTGTTCCGCGCGGCGATCTCGCGGTCCTGGTACGTCGCGAGCGAGCCGTAGGCTGCCGTCGCGGTCTTACCCGCGTCGGAAAGGAGCTTGAAGTTCAGCCCCTCCTTGGCGCAGAACTCCTTGTGCGAGTCGACCGAGTCGAGGCTGACGCCGAGGATCACGGCGCCGGCCTTCTCGTACTTGGCGAGGTCGCGCTGGAAGTTGTGCGCCTCGAGCGTGCACCCGGACGTGAAGTCCTTCGGGTAGAAGTAGAGGACGACCCACCTCCCGCGGAACTGGTCGAGCGTGACCGTGGAGCCGTCCTGGCTCGGGAGCGAGAAGGCCGGGGCCTTCGCCCCGGCGGCGGGTGGCTCCCCGGCGAGGGCCGGGAAGGCCAGCGAGAGGGCGGCGACGAGGACGAGGGCGGTCTTCAGGGCGTTCTTCATATTGAGACAGATTATCAAAAATGGCGCTCCCGCTTGCTCCCCGGTCACCCGATCTCGGCGACGAGCTTCCCGACGAGGGCGACGTACTTCTTCATCGCGTCGTCCTTCGAGGTCCCCTTGCGCCTGGCCCAGGCGTCGTACTTCGCCCTCCCCTTCAGGTCGAGCAGGCCCGGGCGCGACCCCGAGACGTCCCCGTCGGTCGCCTGCTTGTAGAGGCCGTAGAGGTCCAGGAGCTGTTCGTTCGACGGCCTCGCGGACAGCTTCTCCACGCGCGCCGCCGCTTCCCTGAACTGCTCCCCCGGCGGCTTCTCCTTCTTCGTGGCCATTCTCGTCTCCTTCGGGGCCGACTTTAGAGCCAGCGGCGCCTTCCCGCCAAGCCGGACGCGAACGCCCGGCGAGAGCGGGGGGTGGGGCTCAGATCCATGCGAGAGGAACGATCCCGAAGAGCGCGAGCGCGAGCAGAAGGACGAGACTCTTCCGTCCGGTCGCCCGGTCGGCGAACGCATACGCGTAGATCGCCTTGATGACGTTGTTGCTCGCGGCCGCGATCACGATCGCCGCGGACGCGATCGGGACCGGCGTCGAGGCCGGGCCGCTCTGCGCCAGCCCGAGGATGAACGGATCGACGTCGGTGACACCCATGATCGCGGCCAGAGAGTAGAGCCCGGCCCGCCCCAGGAACTCCCGCGCCAGGCTCGTCAGGACCAGGACCAGCACGAACACGACGGCGAAGAGAATCGCCGCTCCGAGCTCGAGCGGGTTCCGGGCCGGCCGGGCGGGCCTCGCGGTCACCGCGGCGCCGGGGGACCGCCGGGAGACGGCCCAGCCCGCAAGGCTGGCGGCGACCGCGAGGGCGCCGAATGCCGGGGCGAGCCGGGCCGCCAGCGTCCCGTTGAAGAACGCCACGAGGAGAACCAGCCTCAGGTACATCACCCCGGAGGCGGTGAGGATGCTGCCCGCGAACAGGTCCGGACTCGCCTCCGGTTCCCCCCTGGCCTCCCGGGCCAGGACGACGGTGGTCACGGTCGAGGAGTACGCGCCGCCGAGGACGGCGGAGAGCATCACGCCGCCGCGTTCCTTGAAGACCCGCTGCAGCACGTAGCTCGCGAAGGAGACCCCGCTCACCGCCACGACGACGAGCCACGTCCGGAAGGGATTGACGTGGAAACGGGTCAGCTCCTCGTCCGGGACGAGGGGCAGGATGACCGCCGCCAGAACGAGGAACTTCGCGACGATGACGATCTCCCCCGACGCGACGTGCTTCGTGAGGCCTTCGAGGCCCTTCTTCAGCTCGAGGAGAAGCACGCTGAGCACGCCGACCGTCACCGCCATCCAGTAGTGTTCCCGTTGGATCAGACCGCCCACGGCGTACGTGCAGAGCGCCGAGATCTCGGTCGTCAGCCCTGCCGGCGGTTCGTCGGCGAGCTTGTGAGCGTAGGAAAGAAGCATGAAGCCGCCGACGACCGCCAATCCGATCGCCCACGGCACCAGCCCCGCTCCCGAGATCAGCGCGAGCGCATAGCTCACGAGCCCGATCAGCGGAAAGGTCCGGACCCCCCCGAACGCGTACTTGGCCTCGTGCTGCTTGTGCTCCTCACGCTCGAGGCCGACGAAGAACGCCAGCGCGAGCAGGAGCGCCACGTTGAGTGCGTCCCGAGGCACGATCGAAAGCAGCTCCCGGAGCACCGTGAAATCTTACCGGGTCCGTTTCCACGGCGGTGCCGGCGACTAACATTCCCTCTCCGATGGTCCGACTCGACCGGGAGCCCGCCTACCTGCCGCTGCACCGCTCCGGCCAGTTGGCCGACCGGGCGGCCCGGGCCCGGGAGCACCTCTCCGACTGCGATCTCTGCGCCCGGTACTGCCGCTGCGACCGCCTGAACGGGATCTCCGGCGCCGTCTGCCGGACCGGCGAGAAGGCCCGGGTCCACGGTTTCGCGCCCCACTTCGGCGAGGAAGACCCGCTCCGGGGAACGCGCAGGTCGGGGACGATCTTCTTCTCATGGTGCAACCTCCGGTGCGACTTCTGCCAGAACTGGACGATCAGCCAGCGAGGGGACGGGGTCGAGGTGACGCCTGAGGAGCTGGCCGCGCAGATGCTCGACCTTCAGGACCAGGGCTGCCACAACGTCAACCTCGTCTCGCCGAGCCACGTCGTGGCCCAGGTCCTCGCCGCCCTCGAGATCGCCGCGGGGAGCGGCCTCGTCGTTCCGATCGTCTGGAACACCGGCGGGTACGACAGCCCCGAGGCGCTCGCTCTCCTCGACGGAGTCGTCGACATCTACATGCCCGACATGAAGTACGCCGATCCCGCCGTGGCGCGCCGCTACTCGCACGTCCCCGATTACCCCGAGGTGAACCGGGCGGCCGTGAAGGAGATGCACCGACAGGTGGGCGACCTGGTGCTCGATGGGAACGGCATCGCCGTCCGCGGCCTCCTCGTCCGCCACCTCGTGATGCCCGGCGGCCTCGCGGGGACGGAGAAGGTGCTCGAGTTCCTGGCCCGCGAGATCTCGCCGGACACGTTCTTGAACCTGATGGACCAGTACCACCCCGACTACAAGGCCGGCGGTATGGAACCGCTCTCGTACCGAATCACACGCGAGGAGTGGAACGAGGCGCTCGACCTGGCCGAGCGCAACGGCCTCACGCGTCTCGACGGCCGAAGGCGGAGACAGGACGCCTTCTGACGCCCTCCCGCTGGACGCTCGAAGGTGTCGGCCCGGCCGGAACGCCCGCCTATGATCCACGCTGCGTGAGGCGTCCGGTACTGACGGCGGTTCTTCTCTTCGCAACGGCGTCCCGGGGCGCGGCCGCGTCGGGCGCCGCGCGGGACGAGCGGATCTTCGTTTCGAGCCCCTGCATGCCTGAGCCGGTCCCCGTCCGACTCTGGCTTCCGCCCGGGTTCGACTCGGCGCCCCCCGGCTCCCTCCCGCTTCTCGTCTTCCTGCACGACGGATATGGGTCGGAGCGGTCCTTCTCCCGAAAAGGGCTGGACCGGATCCTCGCCGACGCGATCGCGCGGGGCGACGTCCCTCCGATGGTCGTTGCGAGCCCGAGGACGCTCGGGACGTACAACAGCAATGACTACCTCGGCAGGAGGCGGACCTTCGATTTCCTCGCCGACGCCCTCGTCCCCGATCTCCTGGCGCGGTACCCGCAGCTCCGGCGCGACCGGGCCGGCCGCGGACTGACAGGGATTTCCCTCGGCGGATACGGAGCGCTGAAGATCGCCCTGAGGCGGCCCGAGCGGTTCGGGGCCGTCTCCGCGCTCTCGACCTGGGTGGAGGACCTTTCGTTCGAGTTTCAGAAGGGGCAGGGGCTTTTCGGGCGCTGGACCATGGGAAGGGTTTTCGGAAAGACCGCGGAGACGAGCGTCATCCGGGGCGAATCGCTCTTCGTCATCCTGGAGGCGCTGGAAGCGCCGCCAGAAGCCTTCCCCCCGCTCCTGCTCGTCACGGGGGACCGCGACCCCTGGTCCCGGAACGGCAATCACCAGCGGCTGGAATCGGCCCTCGTCGCGGCGGGAATTCCCTTCGAGGCGAGGCGCCGACCTGGCGCGCACGACTGGTCCTTCTGGCGGTCCGTCTTCTGCGAGATCCTCGAATTCCACGCGAGACGCTTCAGGGAGTAGTGACCCCGCGGGCTCGCACCGTTGCGGCCACGGGACCCTTCCCATCTTGCCCGCGCCCGGAGGCGACAGGATCTCGCAAGGACCCAGCCGCGTACCGGCCGGAAGGCTCATGGGTCGGCTGGCGGACGTCTGACGCCGGGAACGTCCTCCGCGATCCACCGCTCCAGGAGGTCGATCGCTTCCTGGTCCGGGAGAACCGTTCCCAGCGGAGGCATCCGGGTGGTGACGTGACGCGATTTCATCCGGTAGAGGACGGAGCTCTTCTCCGGGGCTCCCGGCTCGATGCGCCGCGTCTCGCCCGGAGCCGCCCCGGGAATCGCCCACTTCCCCGTCCGGCCGACCGTCGTCGCGAAGCCGGGCTCCGTCGGCTCGTCCCTCGCGGACAACGGATGAGAGAAGTCGAGTCCGAGAAGGGCCAGCGTGCCCGTCGCCCGATGGCAGCTTCCGCAGTTGGTCGTGAAGTATCCGAGGAGGGCGCGAGTCCGCGGATTCCCGCTCCGAATCCGGGGCGGGTTCGCGACGAGATCATCCCGCGCCGGGCTCAGGAGCCGCCGGCGGACCAGCTCCGTCAGCGTCACCATATCTGGCTTCAGCGGCTCGGCGTGCGGGGCGAGAGGGTCACGGTCGGTCGAGAGCTGGAACGCGTCGAAGCCGAGGACCGGCGTGCGCTCGTCCTCGTGGCAGTTGGTGCAGTCCGATACTCCGGGGATCGAGTGCCGCTTCCCCGGGACGATCTCGACGTAGGCCGGCACCCCCTCCCGCGGCGCCCGCTCCGCGTCGGTCTGTCCCTCGTTCCAGAGATACGAGGCGAAGACCCAGGTCGTCGACGTGGCCCTCCAGATGAGCCGCGTCTCCACCTTCCGGCCGGCGAAGTCGAACTCCTTCCAGAACTTCGTCCCGACCGGAAAGACCCACCGGTCGCCGTCCCTCGCGTCGATCCGGGTCCCCGCGGGGAGCGAGAGCCATCGCTTCTTCGCCGCCCCGTCGGACCAGAGGGGGTACTGGGGCGAGTAGGCGAGGTGGCGCGGGTCGACCTCGAGTGCGGGACCCCGGTAGAGCCCCGTCTGCGAGAGTCGCCGCGGGGCCTCGACGGCACCCGGCCGCCCCGAAGCTCCCGCGACGAGGAGGCTCCCGACCGCGAGAAGGAGCGCGACGGCCCGGCGCATCGGGTCGGGGGGAGCCGCCTAGGGAGTCGCCTTGGGCGGCTCGCCCGGCTCGGGGACCGCGTTTCTCACGGGAGGCAGCGATTTGAGGTAAGCGAACATCGCCTTGAGGTCCTTGTCCGTCGCCGCGGACATCGAGTCCCACGGCATCGGCGGCAGGATGGGCCGGCCCTTTCCGAGATGATGGCCGCTCCGCATCGCGGCGATGAACATCTTCTGCGTCCACTTTCCGAGCCCGGTCTCGGGATCCGGCGTCAGGTTCGGTGCATAGCTCACGCCCCAGGGCCCCGCGAAGGCCGTGTTTGTGACCGCGGCCGCCCAGACCCAGGGCCCCTTCCCCAGGTCGGGCGCCGGGGGCATCTTCAGCTCGGCCGGGTGGCCTGTCAGCATCCGGGTCATGTCCGGCTCGGGCCCTTTCGGTCCCATCCTGAGCGGCGTGTGGCAATGGTTGCAGCTCGAGATCCTGACCAGATAAGCCCCCCGCTCGACGTCGGCCTTCGACGCCGGAGACACTGCCGCCGAGGTCCCCGCGGCGAGCGTGCAAACTGCAAGCAGAACGGCAATTCGGTTTCTCATCGCTCCCCCCGGGGCCGATTAGAACGTAATCGCGATTCCGTCTCAATTACGCGGCGCGTCCGGCGGGAGGCTCCGGCGCCACGCCGGCGGGCCGGAAGACCGGGCGACCCCGCTCAGCCCTCCGTCGCGAGCGACGCCTCCAGCGCGCTCCGGTCTCCCGACAGGATCGTCTCGGCGGTGGCCGTGACCCGCGGCAGGTGGTTGTAGACGAAGAACTGGGCCGTGCAGAGCTTGTCGTAGTAGAAACGCGACGACTCGTCGGAGCCGGCCTTCGCCTTGTACGCCGCCATGTCGCCCGGACCGAGCTTTCCGGCCGCGATGAGGGCCTGCTGGAGGAGAAGAGCCGCGGAGGCCACGTCGCCGAACATCCGGAGGTACGGCACGGCCACGAGGAACGCGAAATACGGGTCCTGGTCCGCATACGCCTTCCCGATCCTCGTCGTGCAGTTCACCAGCCGGTCGCACGCCGCCGCGAGGCTCCTGACCCACGGGCCCACGACGGCGTGAGAGACGTTCGCCTCGATGAACGCCTTCAGGCCGGCGGCGTATTCCCTGAAGAGCGCCCCGTTGTTCATCGTCAGCTTCCGCCCGACGAGGTCGAGAGCCTGGATGCCGTTCGTTCCCTCGTAGATCGACGTGATCTTCACGTCGCGACAGAGCTGCTCGACCGGGTACTCCTGACAGTAACCGTACCCGCCATGGACCTGCATCGCGTCCTCGGTGACGCGGAACGCCATGTCGGTGCCGTACGCCTTGCAGACCGGGGTCAGGAGCTGGACGAGCCCCTCCGCCCGCTTCCGGACCGCCTCGTCCGGATGGACCTGCGCGAGGTCCTCGTTCCGGGCCGTCTCGTAGATGAGCGCGCGGATCCCCTCGACCTGGGCCTTCATCCCGAGGAGCATCCGCCGGACGTCCGGGTGATGGATGATCGGCTGGGCCTTCGCCCCCGGCTCGCGCGCCCCCTTGAGGCTCACGCCCTGGACCCGCTCCTGGGCGAACGCGAGGGCCTGGCCGTAGGCGCTCGCGGCCTGCCCGAGGCCCTGGATTCCGACCTCGAGCCGCGCCTCGTTCATCAGCTGGAACATGTAGACGATGCCGTTGTTCTCCTGCCCGATCAGCCAGCCGCGGCACTTCCCGTTCTCGCCGAAGTTGAGCGTGCAGGTGGGGCTCGCCTTGATCCCCATCTTGTGCTCGATGTTCCCGGTCGAGACGTCGTTGAAATCGCCGAGGCTCCCGTCCGGGTTCGGAGCGTACTTCGGGACGAGGAAGAGCGAGATTCCCTTGATGCCGGGAGGCGCCCCCTCGATCCGGGCGAGGACCGGGTGGATGATCTGCTTCGTGAAGTCGTGGTCGCCCGAGGAGATGAAGATCTTCGTCCCCTCGATGAGGAAGCTGTCCCCGTCCCGCTTCGCCTTCGTCTTGACGGCGGCGAGGTCCGAGCCCGCCTGCGGCTCGGTCAGGCACATCGTGCCGCTCCATTCGCCGGAGTACATCTTCTCGAGGTAGAGCTTCTTCATCTCCTCGGCGCCGTGGACCTCGATGATGTGCGCGGCACCGCGGGTCAGCATCGGCGTCAGGGTGAACGAGAGGCAGCCCGCGATGAAGATCTCGCCGCAGGCCGAGGAGAGGAGGTTCGGAAGCCCCATCCCGCCCCATTCGGGGCTGTTCGCCATCGCCATGAAACCGTTCTCGACGAAGAGCTTCCGGAACGCCTTCTGGCACTCGGGCACGGTCACTTTCCCGGCTTCGAACCGGGCCCCGATCCGGTCAGACTCGGCGTTGATCGGCCAGAGCCTCTCCTTCGTCAGGTCGTAGGCCGCCGCGAGGATGCTCGCGTAGCTCTCGGCGTCCTGGTCCTTGTAGGCCCCCAGGCCGCAAAGCTCGGCGACCTTCATCTGCTCGAACAGGACGAACTCCACGTCGCGCAGGTCGAAACGGAAATCCGCCATGGCTCCTCCTCGGCCCCCGAAGGGTCCTCGCGACTTTTTCCCGATCCGTCGGGGGAGTCCATGAGGCAGGAGGATCATCTGGCCCGATCACGGACCCTGGAGGTGAAGTGACTCTTCAGCCGAAGTTCGACGCGACCATGATGCAGGCCTCGTAGACGGTCCTGAACGGC
The DNA here is from genome assembly GCA_963801475.1 of uncultured Acidobacteriota bacterium. Lineage (GTDB taxonomy): Bacteria > Acidobacteriota > Thermoanaerobaculia > UBA5066 > UBA5066 > DAOMFB01. The sequence continues at coordinate 1,804,216 of CAWDEX010000001.1, forward strand.
GCCTTCGCCGCCACCGCGAGCGCCGCCTCGTCGTAGCTGCCGTCCTGAAGCCAGATCGCCGGCAGGCCGAGCCGGGCCGCCTCCTCGAGGATTCCCGTCGTCACCGCCGGCCGCGTCACGACGTCGACGATGTGGACCGGCGTCGGGACCGACGCCAGGTTCGGGAAGGCCGGGAGCCCGGCGATCTCCCGTTCCCGGAGATTCACCGGAAGGACGGTGTAGCCCTTCGAAGCCAGGTTCCGGACGATGACGTTGCCGTACTTCGACGGGTCGTTGCTCGCGCCGACGACGGCGATTCGCGTCTCGGGCCCGCGACGGCGAAGAATCTCGAAGACTTCGGGGGGATGCGGGTCGGGTCTCGGGGGGTTCGTCGGGTGCGGCATGTCGCAGGCTCCTCCGCGCATCAGGATGCGACGCCGCCTTCTTCAATCCGCTTCCGGCAGCGCCGTTCGAGATAATGCGCCAGGAGCCAGAAGCGCCTGAAGGCCGGGTTGCGGGTCTCCCGGTGGTGGAAACGGTAGTAGATCTGCTGGGCGATGACCGCGAGACGGAAGAGTCCGTAGACCTCGTAGAAGGTGACGTCCCGCGGGGCGCGGCCCGTCCTTTCGAAGTAGGCCGCGACGACCTCGCTACGCCTCAGCATCCCGGGAAGATGGGTCGGCTGCCGCCGGACGGAGCGGATGACGAAGTCGTCGGCGGCCTCGACCCAGTAGGCCAGGCTGTTGCCGAGGTCCATGAGGGGGTCGCCGAGCGTCGCCATCTCCCAGTCCAGGACGCCGACGACGCGCGTCGGGTCGTCGGCGTCGAGGACGATGTTGTCGAGGCGGAAGTCGTTGTGGATGACGCAGGTGGCGACGTCCTCGGGCACGTTCCGCGCGAGCCAGTCCATGACGCGCTCGAAGCGCGGGACGTTCCACGTGCGCGCCCTGCGGTAGCGATCGCTCCACCCCTCGATCTGCCGGCGGCAGTACCCGGCTCCTCTTCCGAGGTCCTCGAGCCCGGCCTTCTTCGGGTCGACCTGGTGCAGCTCCACCAGCCGGTCGAGGACGGAGAGGCACATCCGACGCGCTTCCTCGGGAGAGAGCGTCATCCCCTCCGGCAGGTTGGCCCTCGGGATGATCCCGGGAACGCGGCGCATCACGTAGAAGTCGCATCCGAGGACGCCCGGTTCGTCGCAGAAGGCGATCATCTCGGGGACGTAGCGATAGACGGGCCGGAGCGCCTGCTGGACCCGGAACTCGCGCCGCATGTCGTGCGAGGACTTCGCCTTCGTGCCGGCGGGCGGCCGGCGAAGGACGAGGTCGTGGGAGGGGTACTCCAGCCGGTAGGTCCAGTTCGAGGCGCCGCCGGTGTATTGCGTGACCCACGGCGTCCCGTCGAGGCCCGGGATCCGGGCCTTCAGAAAGGCGTCGACGGCCGCGACGTCCAGCTCCTCGCCGGGGCGGACGGCGCCCCCGGCGTTCCGGGACGCGATCACCGCGTCTTCATCCCGTAGCCGCGGAGGATCCGCCGGGCGACCGACTCGACGTGGACCTCGTCGGCCCCGTCGTAGATCCGCGCGGCCCGCTCGTGCGAATACCAGAAGGCGAGCGGCGTGTCGTCGGTCATCCCGAGGCCCCCGAGCCCCTGGAGGGCGCGGTCCACGACGCGCTGCATCGTGCGCGCCACGGTGAACTTGATCAGCGAGATCTCCTCGCGGGCCGCGCCGGCCCCCTCGTTCTCGATCCTCCACGCGGCGTGGAGGACCATCAGCCTCGCGGCATGGATCTCGGCGCGGCTCTCGGCGATCCACTGCTGGACGATCTGCCGTCCCCCGAGCGGCCGGCCCGGAGCCAGCTCCCGCGTGGCGGCGTGCCGGCAGAGAATCTCGAACGCCCGCTCGCAGATGCCGATCCAGCGCATGCAGTGGTGGATCCGTCCCGGGCCCAGCCGCTCCTGCGCGATGACGAATCCCTCCCCTTCCCGGCCGAGGAGATAGTCGAGCGGCACGCGGGCGTCCTGATAGCTCACTTCGCCGTGGCTCGCCCAGTCGCCGCCCCGGGACCCCATGACGGGGATGTTTCCGATCAGCGTGAAGCCGGGCGTCCCGGTCGGAACGAGGATCATGCTGGCCCGGCGGTACGGGTCCTCGGTCTCGGGGTTCGTCACCGCCATGCAGATGGCGAACGCCGCCCCGTCGGCCGAGGACGCGAACCACTTGTGGCCGCGGAGGACCCACTCGCCCCCTTCCTTCCTCGCCGTCGTCCCCATCCAGACGGGGTTCGACCCGGCGAACTCCGGCTCGGTCATGGTGAAGCAGCTGCGGATCTCGCCCCTGACGAGCGGGCGGAGGAATCGCTCCTTCTGCTCCCCGGTCCCGTGCTCCATCAGGACTTCCATGTTTCCGACGTCGGGGGCCTGGACGTTGAAAACGTAGTGACCGAGGGGGCTCTTCCCCAGCTCCTCGCTCATCTGCGCGAACTCGAGAAGCGTCAGCCCGGCGCCCCCGTACTCCTCGGGGATGTGCGCCGCGAAGAGCCCCGTCTGCCGGGCCTTCTCTCTCTTCTCCCGGAGGACCGGAAGGAGCGCCACGAAGCCCTCGTGCAGGAGCGCCGACTCCAGCGGGAGGACTTCGGCGCGCATGAACTCCCGGACGATCCCCCGGATCGCCTTCACCTTTGCCGTCTCGGAAAAGTCCATGGTCATCTTCTCCACCTCCGCGACCGGTCGTGCCCCGCCCCGAGTCTGCCGGTCACGGCGTTCCTCCGGCCGCAGTCCGGGCCGTTCGACGCGCCCGCAGCTTCGCCGTCCCCCGCGGGGACGGCCGATCATCTCAGGCGCAGCGCTCAGCGCACGACGGCGGAGGGGTCCACAGCCGCCGGGAAGAGATTCGGCTCGTGCTTGTAGCGCGCGAGGGCGTCCGCCGTCAGCGGGGAGACAGACCGGAGGAGCCGGCCGAGCGAGGCCTGCGTCTCGGGACCGATCGGCACCTTCGAGACGACCTCGACGGTCACCGACGTCGAGGGGTGGCGCTTCGCGCCCCCCTCCCGGAGGACGAGATCGGTCATGAGAGGGTTCGGATCGAGAACCGTCACGCCGGGATGGCCGAGGGAAGCGAAGGTCTTTTCCCAGAGCGGGAGGACGTAACCGTAGTGCGTGCAGTTCAGGCTCGCGACGACCGGGCCGTGCTTCTCGGGCAGGCGCTCGAGCGCTTCCGCGACGAACTTCCTCACATAGGCCGCCGTCTCCTCGCTCGTGGCGCCGCGCTCGATGGCTCCGGCCAGCTTCGGGCAGGCCTCGCCGACGATCCGGTCGCCCGGGATCCCCTTCCCGGCGAGGAGCTTGCGGTGCGCGCCGGACTCGATCGTCGTCTTCGTCGCGAAGATGACGGCCGTCGCGTCTTTCTTCCCCGCGATTTCGCGGAGGATGAGGTCCGCGCCGAGGCCGACGATCCCGACGGTCTCCGGCCCGCCCTTCCTCGCCTGCGCGGTCCCGGGGTAGACCACCGAGAGCGTGTTGCAGGCGATCAGGATCAGATCGGGCTCGTATCTCGTCTCCATGGCGGACAGCGCCGCGTCGAAGACGCGGACCTTGTCAGCCTCGAACTTCATGTCGTTGTAGCCGAGATCCACGTCCGGCTCGGCGTTGACGAAGACGATCCGCGCCGACCGGACGATCCCGCTCGCGGGAAGGCGCGTCGCGAGGCCCGCCACCACCGAGAGGCCGCCGAGCCCCGAATCGGTGACGACGATCGTGACGTCGGCCTTCGTCCGGGCGGCGTCGGCGAAGGACCGGCCCGCCCCGGCCCGCGCACCGGCGCCGGACAGGACGAGCCCCGCGAGAACGGCCCAGACCGCGAAGAAACGGAGGCGCTTCCTCATGGCGATGCCTCGGGGTTACAGGTCGCCGCGACAGGGGACGGTTCCCGGAGATCTCCTTCCAGAAGCCTTCGGGTCGCGGCGTGCCGGAAAGAGAAGATCCGGTCGAGGTCGGGCCGGACGAGGAGCGGGTGGGCGAGCTCGCCGATCGGGAAGAGCGGAAGCTCGTACTCCACGCGGTCGCGGACCCGCGTGCCGCCGTCCCCACCTTCGAAGGTGTGTTCGTGTCGCCACAGTCGGTACGGACCTCGCACCTGAACGTCCACGAAGCGGACGTTCGGCTCCAAGACCTCGATCCGGCTGGTCCAGCGGACCGGGAGTCCGAGAACGCGGATCCGGTAATCGATCAAAGTGCCCTCGCGCATCTCGATGGGCTCGGGCGTGAGGATGACGAACCCGAGGCCCGGCGGCGTGATCCGCGCCAGATTGCGGGGATCGGAGAAGAACGCGAACGTCGTCTCGAGCGGCGTCCGGACCCACTGCGACGTTTCGAGGAGGTGGCGTCTCATCCCATGTTCCCTGCGCGTCCGATCCGCCGTGGTGACCTCAGCTGCCGCTCACAGGTCGTAGTAGAGGTCGTACTCGTACGGGTGCGGGCGCTTCAGGAGGGGGACGATCTCCAGGGTCTCCTTCACCTTGACGTACGCCTTGACGAGCGCTTCGGGGAAGACGTTGTCCTTCGCCAGGAAGGCGTGGTCCTTCTCGAGGGCGATCAGTGCGGCCTCGAAGCTGTCGGGCGCGTGCGCGAGCTTGTACTTGTCGACGACCTCCTGGAGGTTGAAGTTCTCCTCGTAGGGGCCGAAGCCGAGCTTCGTCGGGTCGAGCTTCTTCTCCACGCCGTCCAGCCCCGCCATCAGCATCGCCGTCAGCTGGAGGTACGGGTTCCCGGTGGCGTCGGGCATCCGGAACTCCACCCGCGCCTCCTTCTCGTTGATCGCGTAGGCCGGGATCCGGATGGCCGCCGTCCGGTTCCCGACGGAGAAGAAGATGTAGTTGGGGGCCGCGCGGTACCCGCCGAGCCGCCGGTACGAGTTCGTGCTCGCGTTCGTGATCGAGAGGACGGCCTGGACGTGAGACAGGATCCCGGCGATGTAGGAATGGCCGGCCTTGTTGATGCCGCCGTACCCCTTCCTGTCCCAGAAGAGCGACTTCTTGCCGTCCGTCACGTACTGGTGGTAGTGCATGCCGTTCGTCGATTCGGAGAAGAGCGGCATCGGCATGAAGGTGGCCGACTTTCCGGCGGCGACGGCGGCGTTCTTGATGATGTACTTCATCTTGAGGACGGCGTCGCCCGCCGCGACGAGCGGCAGGAAGTAGGTCTCGATCTCCATCTGGCCGGGAGAGCCCGACTCGTGGTGGTGATACTTGACCGGGACGCCGGCCCCTTCGAGGTGCTGGACGATCCTCGAGCGGAGGTTGCTGAAGCGGTCCCGCGGCGGGTCGGCCTGGCTCCCCTTCGTGTACGGAAGGTTGTAGCCCTGCCCCCCTTCCTTCCGGGCGTTCCAGTAGGCCTCCGCGGAATCGACCCGGTAGAAGGACTCCTGGATGTCGCTGTGGTACCGGACCTCGTCGAAGAGGTAGAACTCCAGCTCGGGCCCCCAGAGCGTCGAGCCCCCCGGGAAGACCTTCGAGAGGTACCGCTCGGCCTTCCGCGCCACGTAGCGCGGGTCCAGCTCGAACGGCGTCCCGTCGTTGTTCTGGATGTCGCAGAGGAAGCAGAGGGTCGGCACCTCGGCGAAGGGGTCCATGAAGCCGGTCGTCGGGTCCGGCTTGATGGTCATGTCCCCGGCCTCGATCGTCTTGAAGCCCGGGTAGGAGCTGAGGCTCGTCCCCGTCCCCTTCGTGAAGATCTTCTCGTCGTCGTGGCCGGTCTTGTAGACCATGTGCCGCCAGCGCCCGATCAGGTCGGCGGTCTTCAGGTCGACCATGACGACCTTCTTGTCGCGGATGTAGCGGAGGGCTTCGTCGACGTCTCGGAACATCGGTACCTCGGTTGTCAGTTCGCGCCGGAAAAGACGACGTTCTTCAGGAGCTCGGAGCCGGTGACGAAATCGGAGACGGTCAGGAACTCGTCCACGAGGTGCATCTGCTCGCGGTCCCCGACCCCCGTGCAGAAGGAGGGGATCCCCGCGACGTTCTTGAAGATGGAGGCGTCGATCCGGCCGCCGGCGAAGCGGGTCTCCGTGACGTAGCCGCAGGCGGCCGCTTCCTTTTTGATGAGATCGAGGAGCGGGTCCTCGTGGCGGTCGACGTATCCCGGCGCGCTGTAGGGGACCGTCAGGGTGAAGTCGTTCCCGCAGACCTCCCGGCAGATCCGCTCCACGTCCGGGACGAGGCGGTCGTCCCCGGGGGCCGTCCGGGCGTGGACGAGGATCTCGCACCGGTCCGGGACGAGGAACATGTCGGCCCCCCCCTCGATCCGGATCGGCATGCAGATGGTCGTCACGGTCTGACCGGGGACCGCCACCGAGTGGAACGCGAGCTTCTCGATCCCGGAGAGGATCCGGGCGGCGCGCGAGACGGCGTTGATCCCGCGCTCCGGGTAGCCCGTGTGGGCGCCCTTCCCCTTCACTTCGATTTTGATGTTCTCGATGCCGCGGCAGCCGTGGATGATGTTGAGCCGCCTCTCCTTCACGTCGAACTGAGGCTCGAGGACGAGCGCCTTGTCGGCGCGGAGGTGCCGGGCGAGGAGGTAGCTCCCCTTCTCTTCCAGCGTCGTCCCGAACTCCTCCCCCGTCGTGAAGGTGAAGAGGAGGCGCTTCCCGAGCACCCGCCCTTTCGCGAGCCGGGCGATCTCGAGCATCGCCGCGATGTTCCCCTTGTCGTCGCTCGCCCCGCGGCCGTAGACGCGGTCCCCTTCGAGGACGCCGCCGAAAGGATCGCGCGTCCACCCCTTGCCGAGCTCCACCGTGTCGAGGTGCGAGTTCAAAAGGAGGCACGTCGGGCCCTCGCCCGTCTCGAACCAGATGTTGTGCGCCTCGACGTTCGGCCGGTAACCGAGGGCCCGCAGCTCCTCCTCGACGTACCGCGCCGCTGCCGCCTCGTCCCGGGTCACGCTCGGGATCCGGATCAGCTCCTGAAGCCACCGGACGAGCCGTTCGCGATCGACCTCCATGGCGCCCTTCTCCGGCCTACCGGCTCGCGATGAAGGCCTTGATGTTCCGGACGGCGAGAGCGACGCGGTCCGTCGGCGTGAAGCCGAAGCAGAAGCGGAGGTAGTGCATCGAGGGGTCTGTCGGGGGAGGCGTGTAGACCTCCTCGTGGCCGGCCCCTCCGCGGATGCGGAACTCGAAGTCGCTCCCGGAGATGGCGCTGACGCCGCCGCGCTCCACGAGGCCGATCGAGAAGGTGTCGATGTCCCCGAACGCCTTCACCACGTCCGCCGGGACCGGGATCACGGCGTAGATCGCCCCGCCCGGGACGTTCATCTTCCACCCGAGCTCCTTCTTCACCGTCTCGACGAGGATGTCCCGCCGCGTCTGCAGCTCCGAAAGGAGCGACTGCCTGTAGGCGGCGACCCGGCCCGGATCCGTGTCGTTCAGCGAGAGATGCGCGATGAGCCCGTTCTGGGGCGTCACGGACGGGCAGCCGCTGTGCGAGCGGTTGTAGAAGTAGACGTAGCGGACGACGCGCGTGTCGTAGCTCGCGAGGTACCCGAGGCGCTCCCCGGGGATCTGCATGGTCTTCGAGTAGCTGCCGCAGGTGACCATCTTCTGCAGGATGTCGGGCGGGAACGGCCGCGTCGATTTCCCGTCGAAGACCATTCCGTGGTACGCCGCGTCCATGATGAGCGGAACGTCGAGCCCGCGGACGATCGCTTCGAGCTTCTTCTGCTCGGCCGGGTCGGTCACGACGGCGCCGTCCGGGTTGTTGATCTCCGTGTAGAGGAAGGCCGCGATCCGGTCCTTGACCGGCCGGCAGAGTGCGAGGACCGTGTCCGGGTCGGCGACCCGTCCCTGCTCGTCGACGATCGGGACCGGCCAGAGCATTCCGCCGTGCATGTCGACGATGAGGTTGTGGTTCTGCCAGGTCCGCTGATTGACGACGAAGAGCTTCTTCTTCTCCGTCAGAAAGACGGAGATGGCCGCGCCGAGCGCCCCCGCGCCGCCGGGAGTGATGGCGACGAATTTCGGCAGGCTCTCGTCGGTGTGCTTCGCAACCTCGGTCCCGGCCGCCTTCGCCTCGTCCCGGAGCCGCTCGAGGATCAGCTCGCGCTGGTCGTCGGGAATCGAGTGCCGGAAGACGAGCTTCTTCAGCTGCGGGTCGCCGTCGGGGGCGGAGTAGCCGATCCGCCCTTCCTTCAGGACCTCGCGGGCGGTCTTCTCGAGGCTCTCGCGGTAGCCGGGCGGGAAGAGGCCGGGCGCGCAGACCTCGCCCGTATCGGCGCGGACGAAATCGGGGTTCTTCGCGGCGAGGGCGCGGGCCCTCCCCGCGATTACGGTGATCGTCGACTTCTTCCCGAGCGTCTTGATCGCCCAGTCGGGCAGCACGATGGTTTCGGTCATGAAACTCCCCCTGGCGGCGCGAAAGATGAGGACGTCACGGGACCCGCGTCCGAAAAGCCGCGCGGAGGATATGGACTTTCGCTCGCCCCCGCAACACGCGTTCGACCGCGGGCGGATTCGAGGGGAAGGGGCGGCCCGCCCTAGCGCTTCTTCAGCTCCACCCCGATCGTGATCTTGAATCCGTCGGGATCGACGAGGGAGAAGTCGCGCATCCCCCAGGGCTGGTCCTTCGGCTCCTGGTCGAGAACGCCGCCCGCCTTGCGGATCCGATCTGCAATGGCGTCGACGTCCTGCCGGGTCATGCAGTAGATCCGGAACGCCTCGCCCTTCTTCCGGTCGCGTCCCTTCTTCCAGTCGTCCTGGCCCAGCATGAGGAAGACGCCGCCGGCCCGAAGGCCGACGCCGGCCAGCCTCCCGTCCCGCTCGTAGCGCTCCTCGATGACGAACCCGAGGACGTCCCGGTACCAGGCAAGGCTCTTCTCGAGGTCGTTCACGGTGAAGCTGGGCGAGACCTCGCTCAGGTTCAGCGTCCCTGATTTCGCACGGACCTTCGTCGGGGCGGGCTTTGATTTCTTTGCCGGTCTTCTCGGGGCTGCTTTCTTTGCCGTCTTCCTAACTGCCATTTTTCAAGCCTCCGCCTTTCATTCCAGACAGCCTATGCCCCGGCCGTCCCGGGGTCAAACCATAGTTGAGACTCGATCTCTGAATTCGGCGCGGGAATTTCCTGGCAGGCGCCCGGCGAGCGCGCGATCGCTGCATGGAGCGCGTGGACGTCCCCGCGCTGCTCGAGGGCATCACGGACGAGAGGCCGGAGCGGTTTGAGCCCTGATCCCCCGAGGGTTCACGCCGAAAGCTGCGCAATGATCGCCGAGAGCTCCGCGATGTGCTTGCGTTGTCGCGGGATCAGCTCGAGCGTCACCAGATCGCGGGCGTCGCCTTCGAGGGTCCCGTTCGTCGCCTCGTACATCCTGAGGCCCGCTTCCTCTCCGTCGAGGAGCTCGCGGACCGACGCCGTCTCCCGAAGCAGCGCGAAGGCGCCCCAGGTCCCCGCCACACTCGCCGGAACGCCGCCCATCTCCCGGACGGCACCCTGCAACGCCGCTACCGTTCTCTGGTGCTCCCCGGCGAACCGGAAGATCTCCGCGGCGTCCACGGCGGCACGGCCCTTGGCCGACCGGAGAGCGCCCTGGTAGGCGTTCACCGCGGCGAGCTCTCCCCGCAGGAGAGCGTTCAGCCCGTCGATCCCGTCGACAGGAAGGCGTCCGCCCAGACGGTCGGTCATTCCATAGCTCCCGGGTTCCGTGGCGCGAGTTGTCGCACGCTCATGGCGTCTCCTCTGAGTCAAAACCAAGCACGAGGCGTGCCACGGGGAACGAGCTGGTAGCGGCCGGGCGCCGCTGGGCCCGGCTTTCCGCCAGGAGACCGCCGGTTTGACGCGATCGCCCGGAGGGTCGATGCTCCGTTTCGAAAAGATGAAGGAAGCGCTTCCTCCCGATCGGCCCGGTGGGGTGCCTGCTGCGCTGGGAACGCTCCGGCACGCACTGGCCGACCCGCTCTCGACTGCGGGGCTGAAGCTCGAGCTCCTCGAGCGCCGCCTCACCGTGGTTCCGGCCGACGGGTCGTCCCTGGCGGACCGCGTCCGCGGTGCGAAGGCCGACCTCGCCGCCGCCGGCCGGCTCATCGACCTCCTGCCGCGTCTCGCGAAAATAGCCGGAGAGGCTCCCGAAGAGACCTCGATCGGTGATCTCTGCCGTGCGGCGGGGGTGCCGCTCGAGGAAGATGCGGCCTCCCGCCTGCGCCTCCCGCTTCGGCATCTGGCGTCCGTCGACGCGCTGAGGGTCGTCATGTCGTTCGTACGGTCGCTGGAGCCCGGGGGACCGCCGCCGCGAGTACGTGTCGAAGCCGTTTCAGGGCGGGCGACCCTCCGGATCGAGGCCCTCGGCGGGCGAGGCGAGGCGAACATGGAGCGGCTCTTCCATCTGCCGCGCGGCGAGGAGCGGGCCGAGGAGCTCTTCCTGGCCCGCGCCGGCATCGAAGCCGACGGGGGCCTCCTGCAGCTCGTGGAGCGGGAGGGCCCGATCGTCGCGCTTCTGTCGTGGCCCCGGCCAGCACCGGTCGGGGGCGCCGGGGCGCCGGCATGAACGTCCTCGTCGTCGAGGACGAGCCCGGGGCGCGCGAGGCGCTCGTCGAGCTGGTGAAGGAGCTGGGGTACGAGGCCTCGGCCGCGGGCTCCGTGGCCGAGGCCGGAGCGGCCCTCTCCCGCCTCGTGCCCGACGTCTGCATCACCGACCTCGGGCTTCCGGACGGCGACGGCCTCGACGTGTTGCGCGCGGCGAAGGCCGCCGGGCGCGACTGCGACGTCCTCGTCCTGACCGGGAAGGGATCGATCCGGGCGGCGGTCGATGCGATGAAGGCGGGCGCGCACGACTTCCTCCTGAAGCCCATCAAGACCGCGCAGCTCGCCACCGCGCTGTCGCAGCTTTCCGAGCGGCACGAGGAGGCTCGCGGCCTCCTTCCCGAGGCGCTCCCCGATCCCGCCGTGGCCGGAGGCCTCGCCGAGATGGTCGGCCACTCGGCGCCGATGCTCGAGGTCTTCCGTCTCCTCACCCGGGTGGCCCGCTCCAACGCCCCCGTGATGATCACCGGGGAGAGCGGGACCGGAAAGGAGATCGCGGCCTCGACGGTGCACCTCCTGTCACGGCGCGCGGCGCGGCCGTTCATCGCCGTCAACTGCGGGGCGATCTCGCCGACTCTCGTCGAGAGCGAGCTCTTCGGGCACGAGAAGGGGGCGTTCACCGGGGCCGACCGGCGCCGCGCCGGGACGTTCGAGATGGCCCACGGAGGAACGCTCTTCCTCGACGAGGTGACGGAGATGCCCCCGGAGCTGCAGGTGAAGTTCCTGCGCGTCCTCGAGACGCGCACCTTTCGGCGCGTGGGCGGGAGCGAAGAGCTGGACATGGACATCCGGCTCGTGGCGAGCTCCAACCGCGACCTCGTCGACGCGGTCCGCCGGGAGACGTTCCGGGCCGATCTCTTCTACCGGCTGAACGTCTTTCCTCTTCGTCTCCCGCCCCTCCGGGAGCGGAAGGAGGACATCCCCTCTCTCGCGACCCACTTCCTCTCGCAGATCGAGGAGAAGGAGCGGCGTGGCTTCTCGTCGTTCGAGGAGCGGGCGCTCGCGGCGCTTTCCGGCCACGACTGGCCCGGGAACGTACGCGAGCTGAGGAACGCCATCCATCGAGCCTACGTCCTGAGCGACCCGCCCGCGATCCAGACCGAAGCGGCGGAGGCTGTCCTCACGGACTCGGGCGCCGCCGAGCTCCGCCCTGTCGCCGGGGATGAGGAGACGTGGCCCGCCGTCCCGGTCCGCGTCGGCGAGACGCTCCAGGCCGTCGAGAAGAAGCTCCTTACCGCGACGCTTCTCGCCGTGAAGGGGGACAAGCGCGTGGCGGCCGAGCTCCTCGGCGTCAGCCTGAAGACGATCTACAACAAGCTCAAGGAATACCAGCTGGAGCCCTAGACCAGCGGCTGGAACCCCGCGCGCCCGGCTTCGCCGGGGTTCCGGCGATCAGCGACGCGCGGGATGACGGGTTCTTACGCTCCGGGCTTCACGGTGATGCGACGGACTTTGTCGGCACCGGTCTCGTCGACGACCGTGACTCGCTGGCCCACCGCCACGGTGTGATCGACGTTATAGACGACGTCCTTGTCGTCGAGGTTGAAGCTGTGCATCTTCTTCTCGCCCGTCATCACTTCGATCTTCTTGCCGGCCGTGAAGATGGTAACCGTTCCGACGATCGTCTCGATCTTCGCCTTGAGGGTGCCGGACGTCGTGTCGGCCGTGGTCTCGCTCTTTGTCTCGAGAGTCGTGCCGACCTGCTTGGTCTCGCTCGTCGTCTTGACGGTTCCCCCGGACGTCTGAGTCGTCGACTCGGTCTTCTTCACGGTGGTGTCGGGCGATGGGCCGCAGGCTGTGGCTATGGCGAGGAAGCCGGCGGAAGACAGGAAGGCGATCTTGCGATGAAACATGGTCACTAATCTCCTGATTCGGCCGTGCAGGAGCCGTGCCAGTCCCATGGCCACGCGCGTCTCGTCACCGATAGCGCTCCTGACCTCTGGCGCTGCATGGGGCTGCCGTCCGAAAAGCACGGCTGACTGGTTCGGATCGGCAATCGACTTGAAAGAAGTGCGCCTTCCTTTGAACGATTTACCGAAGAACTTCCGCGCACTCCCGACCGCTGAAGGATCGCTCGTGGTCCAGGCGAGCCGTGCCTCATCCTCGCCCTGTTCGGCCGGCTCGACAGCCAGCCTGCTTGACGCCCGAAGCGGCCGGTTCGGTCGGAGGCGCTAGGCCGTCGTGGACGAACCGCGAACGGCCCGGCTCACGAGGAGGCCGGTGAGGAAACCCACCAGCACGCCCGTGCCCAGGGCCCAGAGCGCGGTCGTCTTCGGCCGGGACTCGACGTACTGCTCGACGCTACGGGAAAGGTCCTGCCAGCTCTCCCTTGCAATCCGCTGGGCGTCGCTCGCGGCATTCTTCCCGTGCTCCCAGCTCTCCTTCAAGTGCGCCGTCGCCGCGGCAATGTCGGCATCTCGTGCACGAGGCGGGGTCGGAGTGCTCTTGCTGTCCATGTTGTCTCCTTTGGCCGATGGTTTTTCGCAAGTCCCGTGCCGGATAGCCGGAGAGCGCACCGCGTGGCATGCCGCGTGCACGTTCCCTTCGGTGAATGGAACGGAAAGGAGACCCCATGAGACAGCAGGAAGTCCGCGGAAAGGTAAAGAAGTCCAAGGGAAAGGTGAAGGAAGCCGTCGGCATCCTCTCCGGCAACAAGAAGATGGAACATGAGGGTTCCCTCCAGCGCGCCGAGGGGGCGATTGAGGAGGGATTCAGCAAGGCGTACGAGAAGATCGGCAAGGTCTTCACGGATATCGGTAAGGCCATCAGCAAGTAGCCCGGCCCGCGGAAAGCCGGTTCCCGAAACCTCGTCCCGTTGGTGGGCCCGCGACCCGTGCTGGCGCGGGCCCGGTTCTTGCGGCCCGTTTCGTCTGAAAACAGGAGGACACCCCATGAAGGCGCTCGTTCTGGCCCTCGCTCTGGTTGCTGCCACGTCGGTCGGGGGCCGGAGCACGGCCGAACCGCAGGATCCCCCCGCCACGCCGATCGCCACCTCCGCGACCTCCGCGCTGGTCGAAGACATCATCAAGCTCTGGAGGGCCAACCTTTCCGAGGAGTTCATCGACAAGTACATCGCTCGCTCGGATCTCGCCCGGGACCTGACGGCCGAAGACGTCGTTCGCCTTCGGAATGCGAGCGTACCCGAGAGCCTCATCACGTCGATCACCCGTCGGCAGGCGGAGGCCGGCGCGGCCGCGAGCGTGGCGCAGATGACTCCCGGCCCCCGCGACTCCCGCCGCTGGGACGGTCTCACGCGCCGGAACTCGGGGCTCGTGCTGCTCAAGGGCCGATGGGACGCGGGGGTCCTCGAATTCAAGGACGCGACTCTTCGCTGGATGGACTCCAGGGATGCCGGGAAGAACCTCCTCATTCCGGTTGCGCAGGTGACAGAGCAGCAGCTCACCTGCCTGAAGAAGTCCGGAGGGAACGAGTGCTTCGAGTGGGTCGTGATGACCCGAAGCGACGAGTACCGCTTCCGCGACGTCGGATGGCGGCAGGGCGAGAACGCGAAAGCCGAGGAACTCTTCGAGTTCTTCAGCAAAGCCTACCCGAACCTGATCTCGTCACGGAGGCCCGTCGATGAAAAGTAGCGGCCACCTCGGTGCCGCCGGGTAGAAAGTGCGCTCGAGCCTGGCCCTCTTTACAAGGCGCGCGCTTCTCGATCGGGCTATTTCGGGGGGAGCGCCCGGGGCCTCACTGGCATCCGGCGTGCTTGTCCTCCGGTCATGATCTCCATACCAGGAATCCTCCTTCTGATCCTCATCGCGGCAATCTGCGGCGCCATCGGGAGCGCCATCGCGGGCGGCACTCGGGGCGGCATCCTCGTTTCCATCGTTCTCGGCTTCATCGGCGCGCTCCTCGGCTCCTGGATCGCAGGCCAGATGAAACTCCCGGAGCCGATCGTCCTCCGTGTCGCCGGGCAGGCCTTCCCGGTTCTCTGGTCCGTGATCGGGTCCGCAGTCTTCGTGGCGATCCTTCACCTCTTCAGCGGCCGACGATGATCCGGCGTCACGGCGGCCGGGGCAGACACGCGCCGCGCGCTCGCGGCCAAGAGACATCATGAAGAAGCAGCCTCCGCCATCGGCCGAGAGCCTCAACGCCCTCCTCCGCGTCGAGCTCGCCGCGGTCCTCGCCTGCCAGAACGCCCGTCGCTCGCTGGACGGCAGGCTTCCGGACCACTCCGAGCGGCTCCTCGGACTGGCCGCCGGGCACCAGCGGAACGTGGTGGCGTTGCAGTCCTGTATTCGCGCTCTCGGGGGCGTTCCCGCCGTCGAGCCGGGCACTTTCGGGTCCTTCGTCCTCCTTCGCGACGCCGTGTCGGTTCAGCAGCTCTTCGAAGCCGAGGAGCGCGGCCTCGCCGAGTACGAGGCCGCGCTGCCGTCCCTCGACGGCGAGGTGCGCGAGCTGGTCGAGCACGAGCTGATGCCGCGCCAGCGGCAGCACCTCGCCGAGCTCTCGAAAATACTGAGCGATCTAGAGCCGGCGTGAGTCGCGGCGCCGGCCCGACGGGACGGCCTGCCTGCCCTCTCCCGAATCAGGGGGTCCGGGGCGTTGCGTCGGTCCGCGCGAGAAGCCGCTGGAGCGTCGCTACGGTGACCGGCTTGGCGAGGTGGTGATCGAATCCGGCCTCCCGGGAGCGGACGATGTCCTCCGGCTGCACCCAGCCGGACAGCGCCACGAGAAGGAGGTTCGCGAGGGACGAATCCTGCCTCAGTCGGCGCGCGACCTCGAGCCCGCTGAAGCCGGGGAGTCCGATGTCGAGGATGCCGACGTCGGGATTCAGGCGCCGGGCCGCCTCGACCGCAGAGGGGCCGTCGTACGCGACATGTGCCTCGTGCCCGTCCAGCGCCAGGAGCTCCGCGAGAGCCCGGGCCGCGTCGACGTTGTCGTCCACCACCAGGATGCGCCGGGGCGCAACGGGCGCCGGACGCTCGGGCGGGCGAACCTCGGTCGGCTCCACGACGTCCACCTTGAGCGGAAGGCGAAGCGTGAAAGCGCTCCCTCGGCCCGGCCCGTCGCTCGCCGCGGTCAGGGAGCCGCCATGCATCTCGGCGAGCTGTTTCGCGAGCGCGAGGCCGATCCCGAGCCCGCTGTGGTCCATCGCGCTGGAGGTCGGAGCCCGGTTGAAAATCGTGAAGATTCCTGCCAGATCGGCAGCCGAAATCCCGATGCCGGAGTCCGCAACACGAACTATGACGGCGTCGTCCTCGCGCGACGCCTCGATGCGAATGCTGCCGCCCGGTTCGGTGTACCGCGCCGCGTTCGAGAGGAGGTTCGTGAGGATCTGTGCGAGACGGATCGGATCGCCGTGCAGGAGGACCGGTGCCTCCGGAAGGGCGACGTCGATCGCGTGGCGCCGGCTGAGAATGAGGGGCCGCGCGGCCTCGAGCGCGCTCTCCACGACCGAGGCGAGGAAGACCCGCTCGGGTTTCAGGCCGACCCTCCCGTGCTTGATCCGGGAGATGTCGAGAAGATCGTCAATGAGCCGGACAAGGTGGGTCACCTGCCGCTCGATCACCTTCCGCGCCTCGGCGGCACGGACCCGGTCAATCTCGCCGTCGTCCACGCGGGCCAGGATCTCGGTCGCGTGCCAGATCGGGGCGAGAGGATTGCGCAGCTCGTGCGCGAGCGTGGCGAGGAACTCGTTCTTCCGGCGATCGACGTCGCGGAGCAATTGCTCGGCTCTCCGCCGTTCGGCCACCTCGGCCGCCAGCGCGGCGTTCATCGTTTCGAGGCTCGTGGAGCGCTCCTCGACCCGCTCCTGCAGCTCCTCCCGGGCCAGCCGGAGGGCGATCGCCAGGCGCCGCGCCTCGACGGCGTAGCGGATCGAGCGCTCGAGAAGCTCCGCGTCGAGGCGGTCCTTCGCGAGGTAGCCGGCGGCTCCGATCTCCATCGCCGAAAGGTCCAGGGTCCGGTCGTGGGAGTCACCCAGCAGGAGGACAGGCGCCTTGCCCCCCGCCTCGTGGTACGCGCGCAGGAGGTCGATGCCGCCTCTCGCTCCCAGCCTCTCGTCGAAGAGGAGGGCGTCGTACCGGCGCGAGGCCATCTGGCTGAATCCGGCCTCGAACGAGCGTGCCCAGTCAACCTCGAAGACGGCCGGCATTCGCCCGACGAGGTCGCGGATCAGGGCGACGTCCTCTTCGTCCGTCGCGACGAAAAGAACTCGCAGCATCGAGGCTCCAGGCGAGCTTGGCGTCCGGGGGGCCACGAGCGAAGCATCTCTCCGCATGAAAGCCGAGTCAAAGTCGTGGCCCCAAGCCCCCTTGCCGGGCCTACCTTCGACGAATACCGTCACCCGGAAACGCCGGGCACGATCGAGGGTCGGCGCCGCTCTGTCGACGCGAAAAGGCCCCCGTGTGCGCGGGGGCCTGTGCATCACCGGGATGAACGAGAACTACGGTTTGAGACCCTCCTTGCGAACCCGGGCCCGGGCGTCGCGGCTCGCGTCGCGAACCTCTTCCCAGGCATGACGCGTCTCACCCCGGGCGGGTCGCCCAGCCCTTGGCGAGGTCGGCCTTCTCGGCCTCCTCGAAGGTCATGTCCTTTCTCGTCACCGCGTTCTCCCAGCCGTAGCGATAGACAGATAGAACGGCTATCTCCCTGCCCCCACTCCCTGAACGAGACCGGGCAGAGGGAGGAATTGAAGGACTTACGAAGCTCCGGCGTAGCACCTTCTGGGTCGACGGGCGGGACGAGAGACGCGGCCGACATGGACGCCGTCCTCCGCGGTGCCCGGCCCCGGAGCGACCTGCGACGCCGCTTCTCTGTCCTGGCCCACGGCTTGCTGTGGACCGGCTCAGGGATCGTGACTGACGAAAGGTCAACGTTGTCGCTACACGCGTATCTCCTGGTGAGTCCATGAGGCGTCGATGGCGCGTGGCCGGGTGGGGGCTGCTGGGCCTCCTCAGCCTCCCGGTCCTGGCCGTGCTGGGGACGAACGCCCTCCTTCGGACCGACCTCCTTCGAAGTCTCGTCAACGGGGACCCGGACTCACTTCTCGTGGACTACAGGGGCGCGAGATCCTGGTTTCCCGGTCACCTCTCGTTCGACTCGCTGACGCTCCGGAGCCGAGACCACAACGTCGAATTCGAGGCCGCGCTCCAGGAGGGAGTGGAGCTTCGCGTGTCGCTGGGAGACCTTCTGAGGCGCCGGTTTCACGCGACGCGCGTTCGCGCCGGGACGCTCGGATTCCGGTTGCGCGAACGGCTCAGCCCGGAGGAGGCCACCCCGGCGCGGCTCGCTCGATACCCGCGGATCCCGGGGTTTGCCGACCCGCCGCTCCGGCAGACGACGCCCTCTCCCTCGGAGCCCGCTGGAAGCCCCTGGCGGGTTGTGATCGACGATCTCGCCGTGGCGAGCGTCGGGGAGATCTGGATCGATGCATGGAAGTGGACCGGCGATGGGAACGTCGCGGGAGCCTTCGAGCTCCTCCCCGGCCGGGAAGCACGCGTCGGCCCGGCCCGGCTGGAGGTCACCGCGGGCGAGCTCCTGCATGGCCAGTCGAAGGTGGCGCAGCGGACTTTCGGTGCCGTGTGGTGTGAGCTCCCGCGCTTCGACACGCAGGCCTATCCGGGGAACGACGTCTGGAAGCTCATGTCGGGCGGGTCCCAGCTGCACGGCGATCTCGCCGGCCTGGCATTCCTCTCGCCAAACGCTTCGAGGCTTCGTCTTTCCGGCGGCGCGGGGACGATTCGCGAGCAGGTCGGACTGAAGGACGGCGTCGGAAGGGTGCACCTGGAGGTCGCGGCGCGCGACGTCACCGTCCGCGACGGGGAGCGCACGTTCAACGGCTCGGCGCACGTCGACATCCAGGCGACCAACGTCGATTTCCACCGGGGCGAAGCGTCACTCGCCGGGACACGGATCGTTCTCTCCGACGTGGCGGTCGGGGACGGCGCCTCCCGTCCCTGGGCCGCGACGTTCTCGGCACCGGCGGCGCGGCTCTTCTTCGCGGACGGCTCGATCGACGCAGAGCTGGTCGGCTCGCTTCGCGACGCCCGGCCTGTCGTCGCGCTCCTGTCTTCCGGCCTGGCGAAGTGGGTCGCCAGTCTTCTCGACCTGAAGGATCTCCATGTGACCGGGCGGCTCGCGGCCGGGCCGTCCCGGCTCGCTCTGACGTCGCTGCGACTCTCGGCGGGCGACTTCTCGCTGGAGGGTGACTATCGGTCGAGTCCCGGCCGGCGGCATGGAGAGTTCCGCGCGACGAAGGGTTCGCTGTCGATCCGATTCACGATTCCGAGCGGACCGTAACGGCGTTCCTCAAGGCTCCCGCTCGCGAACACGCGCCGTTCGTCGTGCCGGCCGTCGTTCCCGGCATGCCAGCGCCGGTCGTCGTCGTGCTCGACCAGACGCTGGCCCTTCCAGAGCGCGGTGATCCGGTCAGACGGCGAGAAGCCGGTCGAAGAAAGACCTGTAGCGTCTCATCGCCTGCCGCAGGTCCTCGGTCGAGACCTCGTCACCGCGTCCCCATTGCGACTCGAGGCTCGAGCGCTCTCTTGCGAAGATCTCGGCGAGCCGCTTCATCGTCTCGGCGACGAGCGCGTCGGCCGCCTGGACGGCCGGTCGCGGCTCGTCGACGAAGCCCGTCTGGACTTCCATCCAGCGCCGGCGGAACTCCGACGTCTCCGCGGCGGCAAAGAGCTGCGACGGCGGCTCGATCACCGGCGACTTCGCCGGGAGGCTCTGCTCCAGCTTCTTTTCGGGGAGCTCGGGCGCTCCGCGCGACGGTTCGGTCTTCGCCAGATCGGCCGTCGTCACCTCGGGCTCGAGCGTAAGTGTCTTAGCCACGTTTCACCTCCACGAGCTCCGGGACCTCGAGAAGCTCCTCGAAGAGCGCACGGTAGTGGACGAACGCCTGCCTCAGGTCCTCGGTCGAGGCCTCGCCCCGGTCCTTCTTCCGCGCGATCTCGTGAGCAGCGCGGTAGTTCGCCATGAGATGCGGGTGGTCGACGGAGACGTCTTCCGCACCCTGCTCGAAGCTCCCCACCGGGTACCCGCGGGACTCCATCACCTTGCGGACGAGGCCGTCGGCCTCCAGGACGGCCGCGCCCGGCTCGTCGACGAAGCGCGCCTGCACGTTGCGCCACGAGCTCGCGAACCGCTCTCGCAGCTCTGGGGGCACTGGCCTGATACTCAGCTTCTCGACACGTTTTTCTCGCGCCTCGAGGCGGGCCTCCGCCTTGCGCGGGCCGCCCTGCGCGGTGACCGCGTGGTCGTACTCGGGGCCGAAGCGCTCCTTCAGGTGCGCAGTTCGTTTCTTTCTGGCGCTGACGAGGACGAAGACGAGCGCGGCGACGGCGAGAACCGCCACCGCAGCGGCAAGGATGAGGGCGGTCTGGGTATCCATGTTGGGGCCTCCTGTGGTGGACGTACGCAATGCACGTGCCCCGCGCCGGCGCGTGATGTTTTTCCGGCATCCGATTTCACCGGACGTGGGTTCGAGGCCACCCCGATGCCCGGACGTGTCCGCGACTGAGATGGTCCCACTCCCGCCGGGCCTCACGGTCGCCACACGAGCTCCGCCTAGGAGCGAGGCGCGGACCACGTCGAGGGCGATTTCGGCCTGGCGGAGCTTCGTTACGACCGGCTATTTCACGATCAGGTCGTTCTCTACCTTCTTGACTCCCTTCACGCCCCTGGCGAGCTCACCGGCCTTGTCCTTGGCCACCTGAGAATTGACGAAGCCGCTCAGCTGCACGGTGTCCTTGTAGCTCTTCACGCTGATCTGAAACGACTTGAGGAAGTCGTCGCTGGCGAGAGCAGCCTTGACCTCCGTCGTGATGACGGTGTTGTCGACATACTGTCCCGTGCTCTCGTGTGTAGGCGTCGATGCGCAGCCGGCAAAGCTCGCCACCAGCACCAGCGGCATCAGATAGCGAAGGAGGACATTCAGCTTCTTCATGGCGGAGTTTCCCTCTCATAGTTTCGTTGCAGGAACGATCGCTGCGAGACTGCCCTGCCCGGACCCGTCGTCAGAGGCAGAAAGGCTGTCTCAAGTTCCTCGGCACCGGTGATCTGGATGGCATCCCCTCGCTGGCAAGCGGCCAGCGCGTCACAAGACTCCTCGTCCTTCTCCGATTCTTCCTATTCGAACCTCGGGCTCCACCCCAGACTGACTTGGGATCTCCGGTGGCTCCCGCTCCTGCAGTGCAATATGTCCGCCACCTCCATTCCCGACGCCGGCGACCCTCTTTCGAGATCGCGCCGGTGCCGACATGGTGACATTCAGGCCACTCAGGGGTTGCGATTGGCCTCGAGTGCCTGCATTGCAGGCAGTTCCCGGCCGGACGCCCGGTTCGCGTTCACGCAAACAGGGTCCGACGGGCCCCCGCCCGGTCGCAGCTACGCGAGTTCCCGGGCGGCGTGCGCCCCGGCGCCGGTGGCGCCCTCTTCCGGTCTCACACGCTTCTTGCGGTACCGGCTCGAGTAGACGGCCGTCAGCTCGGCCCCGAAGAGCACGACGTACGACGCGTAGTAGATCCAGAGGAAGATGACGACCAGAGAGCCCGTGACCCCGAATCGTGAGGCGGCGGTCGTCCCCCCGAGATAGAAGGCGATCATCCACTTCCCGATCGAGAAGAGGATCGACGTCACGACGGCGCCGATGCCGACGTCCTTCCATTCGAGATGCGCGTCAGGCAGGACTCGAAAGATCAACGCGATGAGGACGGTGAAGACCAGAAAGAACAGGACCTCGTTCCCGAGAGTGATGAGCGCCGCGGGAACCGGAATCTGCGCCGTGAGGCGGTCCGTGAGCGCCATCAGGCCGGCGCTGAGCGTCAGCGAGACGAGCAGCAGGAAGCCGACCACCAGGACGAGGGCGAACGACACGAAGCGCCTCTTCAGGAGCGAGCGGAACATGGGTCCCGGCCTCGGTGAGACCTCCCAGACCCGGTTCAGGGCCTCCTGGAGCTGAATGAAGACGGCGGTCGCCCCCAGGACGAACGCCACGATCCCGCCGATGCCCCCGGGAACGGCCCCGATTCCGGGGCCGGCCGCCTTCTCGAGGACGGTGGCGACGGCACGGCCCGCGTCCGGGCCCATGACGCCCTGGAGCTGACGCACGATCTCGCCGTGAAACCGCCCTTCGCCGAAGAAGCGTCTAGCGATCGAGACGACCACGAGGAGTACGGGAGCCAGGGCAAACAGCGTGTAAAAGGCGAGCGCCGCGCTTTGCGTGTCGACCGAGTGCCGGACACAACGATGGAACGTCTCGCCGAAGAACTCCAGAATCCCGCGAGCGGCCCGCCGCATCTCTCGCCTTTCCGTCATACGGCACGGCGGGCCCTCGGATCACGTCACGCCGGCCGTGATCGAACTATCCGTGAGGCTCGTTCTTGCCCGACTGGTCCTTCTTCTCCTTGTTCTGGTCCTTCCCGTGCTCCTCGCCGGCCGGCTTCGCTTGCTGCTGCGGCGGCTTGGCCTGCTGCGGCTTTGCCTGCTCCTGCTGCTGCTGGTGCTGGGCCTTTGCCTGCTCCTGCTGCTGCGGCGGCTTCGCGTGCGGCTGGGACTTCGCCTGCTCCGGCTGTTGCGGCGGCCTCGCCTGCTGCTGTTTCTGGGCCTTCGCCGGCTCCTGGTGCTGCTGCTGCGGCTTGGCCTGCTGCTGCGGTTTCGCCTGCTGCTGCTGGCGCTGCGGCTCTGTCTGGGCCGCGTGGGGTGCCGCCCCCTGTCGGGAGGCGTGCGCGGCCTTCACGTCACGTGCCGGCGCCACGATGGCCACGTGCTGGCTCTTGCCGACACCGCCCGATGAGAGCGTCCGGGGCGTGGTCTTCGCAGTGCTGATCTCGCGCGTCTCGATCTTGCTGCCCATGGCCCGCTGGACGGTCGCCACGGGAACGGCTTCGTTCCTGACGATCCCGCCGGAGACCTCGAATCGGGTTACGGGCTTCACCTGCCGGAAGATCTCCGCGTTCCGCTGGGGCTCCACCCGCACCGACGCGACGTTCGTCCCGACGAACCGGTTCGTCGGCACGAAGACGTACTGCGCCTCGTTCACGACGACGGCTCTTCCCGAGTAGCCGGCGCTGCCGAAGGTCACCGTCGGCGGCATGGGCGCCCAACCCACGTAGCGGTCGCTGTAGGACCACGTCACCCAGGCCGGGGCCCAGACGGTTCCGGGCACCCACCCCCAACCGTACCGGTCGACGTAGGCCCACGTACCGTAGTGATAAGGGTTGCCTCCCCACGGGTCGTTCGACACCCAGGTCCACCCGTATCTCGTGTAGATCCACTCCCCGTTCGAGTACGGCTGCCAGCCCGCGGCGACCCCGCGGGGAATCCAGCATTCCCCGTAGCTGCAGTCGACCCACTGCCCGTACGGAGACAGCTCGTCGTAGAACCCCCCGATGCTCACGCTGACGCTCACCTGCGCCGAGGCCTGCTGCGCGGGGATGACGGTCCCCAGCGCGACCAGGAGAAAGGTTGCCACCGCGATTCTCTTCATGATCGTCCTCCTGACTTCATGGGCCAGTGGGCTCACCCGGGGTGGAGTTCCACCACGCGGCTCGTCGACGAGGTCCCTTCCGCCGGGGCCTCTCTCGGCCTCTTGAAACGGCAGCGCAAATCCCCTGCCACCGGGTCGAGCGGAGCAGCCGGGTCTCCGAGCCCGCGGACCCCCTTCATGCACCCCCGTAAGGCCGCTCTCGATGAAGCCGCTTCCGCCCCGGTTGAAAGAACTACATCTCTGCGGGACGGGCCGAGGCGGTCAGGGGGATCCGGGACCGGACCGGCGGCCTCGGGGTCCTGAGCCGTCTCCGCTGTCTCCGCCCGATCGACACGTATCCGGCGCCTTCGCCGAAAAACGACATCGGAGGACAGATCCCGACACGCCTCCTCGTCTCCGCATCGGTCGCCCGGGGCGGCGAGCGAGCCGGCCTGGGTCTTCGAAACCCCCGGTCCCGCTCCAAGGCACGACTCGTGCGTCGACTCGGCTCGTCACCGACCCTGCGCTCGAAATGACCGGGCCGCGGGGCAAGGAGGAACCCGTGCTGCGAAGCCTGAAGGATCTCGAGCGGTACAAGGTGAGCGCCACCGATGGCGACATCGGAAGCGTGGCGAATTTCCTTCTGGACGACCAGCACTGGACTGTCCGTTATCTGGTCGTCGACACCGGTGGATTCCTCGAGGGGCGCAGAGTGCTCATCTCGCCCGTCTCGTTCCGCCAGGCCGACTGGTCGACCCACCGCTTCCATCTGGAGCTGACGAAGGACAAGGTCAAGAACAGCCCGAGCGTCGACGTGGACAAGCCCGTCTCGCGCCAGCACGAGCAGAACTACTACCGCTACTATGGCTATACCCCCTACTGGGGGTACTCGGGAATCTGGGGCATGGGTGCTTTCCCGGGCTTGCTCGGGGCCGGCAGGAGGACCGAGCCGCCTGCGGAGCCTTCGGAGAAGGCCTCCGGCGACGTCCACCTGCGAAGCGCCGGCGAAGTCCGCGGATACAACATTCAGGGGAGCGACGAAGCGATCGGCCACGTCGCCGACTTCGTCGTCGACGATGAAACCTGGGTGGTCCGCTATCTGGTGGTCGACACCAGCAACTGGTGGTTCGGCAAGAAGGTGCTGGTCGCGCCGAAATGGGCAAGCCGCGTCAGTTACGACGAAAGCAAGGTCTTCGTGGACCTGTCTCGAGAGAAGATCAAGAACAGCCCCGAGTGGGACGCCGCCGTGGCCATCAATCGCGAGTACGAAGCTCGTCTATACGACTACTACGGACGGCCGATGTACTGGGCCGGTGGCGCACATCCAGAAGAGGCGAAACCGGCGCATCCCTCCGGAAGCCATGGGCGTGAGGGAAAAGCCACTGGATGATGCTTTTCGTCAGGAGTCAATCGGTTATCGCCGTGTTCTGATGGCGCTGAGGCGCAAGACGATCCGTCCTCTCCCGGGCAAGGAGGTTCAGGATGCAAGTCGCCTTGAAGGGAAACGGCCGGTGACCCCGTCTCGCTCCGACGCGCTGGTGCTGTTCGGCGTGACGGGCGACCTCGCCCACAAGATGATCTTCCCGGCGCTCTACGCCATGGCGAAGCGCGGCGTCCTCGACGTCCCGGTCGTCGGCGTCGCCTTCCCACCATGGAGTCTGGAACGGCTGCGCAAGCACGCCGCGGACGGAATACGAAAGGCGGGTCCGATCGACGATGCGCGGGCCCTGCGTCATCTGCTCTCCTTGCTCCGGTACGTGCACGGCGACTACAACGACGCGGGGACTTTCACGGCGCTCAAGAGCGCGCTCGGCCATGCCCGGCGTCCGGCGCACTATCTCGCCATTCCACCGTCGCTCTTCCCGACGGTCATCACGGGGCTCGGAGCCGCGGGCCTGGCGCACCACGCTCGCGTCATCGTCGAAAAGCCGTTCGGCCGCGACCTGGCCTCCGCGCGCACTCTCAACCGCGTCGCGCGTTCGGTGTTTCCGGAGGACGCGATCTTCCGCATCGATCACTTCCTCGGGAAGGAAGCGATCATGAACATTCTCTACTTCCGTTTCGCCAATTCGTTCCTGGAGCCGATCTGGAACCGCAACTACGTGGCCAGCGTCCAGTTGACCCTCTCCGAGGATTTCGGCGTGAACGGGCGCGGCGCGTTTTACGAGACGGCGGGCTGCCTGCGCGACGTCATCCAGAATCATCTCTTCCAGATCGTCGCCCTCATGGCCATGGAGCCGCCGGCCTGCCGGGGCTTCGGAGCCGTGCACAGCGAGAAGGCGGCGGTCTTCCAGGCCATGCGCCCGCTGAAGACCGCCGACGTGGTCCGCGGCCAGTATGCCGGCTATCGCCAGGAGCCGGACGTGGCGCGGAACTCCGACGTCGAGACATTCTGCGCCGTGCGGCTCTTCATCGACTCCTGGCGCTGGGAAGGAGTGCCGTGGTACCTGCGCTCCGGCAAGCTCCTGCCCGAGACGGCCGCCGAGGTGTTCGTCCAGTTGAAACCGCCGCCTCAACGGCTCTTCGCCGACTCCGCGCCCGCCGCCGGCCCGGCGAACTATCTGCAGTTCCGGCTCTCCCCCAACTCCGCCGTCGCCCTTGCCGCTCGGGTCAAGCGGATCGGCAAGGAGTTCGTCGGCGATCAGCGCGAGCTCTACCTCGACGACCACCAACCGGGAGAGGAAACGCCGTACGAGCGGCTCCTGACCGACGCGATGGCCGGCGACGGGGCCCTCTTCGCCCGGGAGGATGCCGTCGAGGCCGCATGGGCCGCCGTGGATCGCGTCCTGAAGACGCACCGCCGGGTCCGCCCCTACAAGCCGGGAAGCTGGGGACCCAGAGAAGCGGACGCGCTCATCGCGGCCGACGGTGGCTGGCACAACCCCACGCTCGACGGGGAGACCGCGTGACGTCGCCGGTTGGCGTCGTCTTCTTTCTCGACTGCGACAACACGCTGCTCGACAACGACCGCGTCGAGGAGGATCTCCGCGATCACCTTGCGCGCGAGTTCGGGCCCGCGAGCCGGGACCGGTACTGGACGATCCTCGAAGAGCTGCGCAGCGAGCTCGGCTACGCCGACTACCTCGGCGCGCTGCAGCGTTACCGGCTGGGTGACCTGTGCGATCCCCGGTTGCTCCTGATGTCGTCGTTTCTGGTCGACTACCCGTTCATGAGCCGGTTGTATCCCGGTGCGCTCGACGCGATCCGGCATCTGCGGACCCTCGGATTGACGGTCATTCTGTCGGATGGCGATGTCGTCTTCCAGCCGCGCAAGATCCAGCGCTCCGGGCTCTGGGCGGCGGTCGAGGGTCGCGTGCTGATCTACATCCACAAGGAACGGATGCTGGATGCCGTGGCCGGAGCTTTCCCGGCCCTGCGTTACGTCATGATCGACGACAAGCTGCGCATTCTGGCCATGATGAAGAAGATCTGGAGTGAGCGTGTGACGACGGTTTTCGCCCGCCAGGGCCATTACGCCCTCGATCCCCGCAGCATCGCCACCTACCCTGCGGCGGATCTCACGGTCGAGCGGATCGGCGATCTCGTCACGTGCGATCTCCCCGCCCTTCTTGGAGCAACCCGCGCCGGACCGCTGCCACGGAAGCCATGATGACGCGGACACGGCAAGGGGACGGACCTGGCCCGAATCACGGAGCGCTGCTGACGATCAACGGCGGCTCGTCGAGCATCAAGATCGCGTTGTTCGAAGCCGGTCACTCCCTGCAACGGATTCTGGAGGGCGGGATCGAGCGGATCGGGCGGCCGGAAGCCAGGTTCCGGGTGACGGGTCCGGACGGCGCCGCCGAGGTTTCGCGGCCAGTGGCGGCGCACGATCACACGGCGGCGGTGGGCTCGCTGATGGACTGGATCGAGAACAGTCCCTCGCGTCCTCGACTGGCCGCGGTGGGACACCGGGTCGTGCATGGCGGGCCGAAGTACAGCGAGCCGCAATTGATCACCAAGGAACTGCTCGAGGAATTGCGTCGACTCACCCCTTTCGATCCCGAGCATCTGCCGGAAGAGATCCTGTTGACCGAAGCCTTCCATCGCCGATTCCCTGCTCTCCCCCAGGTCGCTTGCTTCGACACGGCTTTTCACCACGATCTGCCGCGCGTGGCCCGATTGCTGCCGATCCCGCGCCGCTACGAGGCTCAGGGGGTGCGGCGGTACGGGTTTCACGGGTTGTCGTATGCGTTTCTCATGGGAGAGCTGGCCCGTCTGGCCGGAGCGGAAGCGGCGCAAGGCCGGGTTGTCCTCGCCCACCTCGGCAGCGGTGCCAGCTTGGCGGCGGTGCGTGCCGGAAAGTCCCTGGACACCAGCATGGGCTTCACGCCGACCGCAGGGGTGCCGATGAGCACACGCTCGGGTGATCTCGATCCCGGGCTGGTCTGGTATCTGGCGCGCGCGGAGAAGATGAGCGCGATGCAGTTCAACGAGATGGTCAACTTCCAGTCCGGGCTGCTCGGGGTATCCGAAACCAGCTCCGACATGAGTGACCTGCTCGCCCGCGAAGCGCAGGACGTCCGGGCGGCTGAAGCGGTCGCGCTGTTCTGCTACCAGGTCAAGAAACGGATCGGCTCGTTCGCCGCGGCGCTCGGCGGACTGGACACGCTGGTGTTCGCCGGTGGCGTCGGAGAGAACGCCCCCATTGTCCGCGCCCGGGTTTGCGATGGGCTGGGATTCCTCGGTATCGAACTCGAGGAGAAGCGAAACGGGGCGAACGAGGGCGTCATTTCCACTCCGCGCAGCCGGGTGGCCGTTCGCGTCATCCGGACCGACGAGGAAATCATGATCGCCCGGTCCGTGTGCCGCGTTCTCGGGTTCGGCTCGGAAGAGGGGGCTTGATCCATGAAGGCAGACGCTCTTTCTCCGGAGCTGCTCCACGAGATGGACGCCTACTGGCGAGCCGCGAACTATCTATCGGTCGGCCAGATCTATCTTCACGACAATCCGCTGCTGAAGCGGCCGCTGGCGCTCGCGGACGTGAAACACATGCTCCTCGGGCACTGGGGCACGACCCCCGGGCAGAACTTCATCTACGTTCACCTGAATCGCGTCATCAAGAAATACGACCTCGACATGATCTACGTCTCCGGCCCCGGACACGGTGGACCGGCCGTCGTGGGGAACACGTATCTCGAGGGCACCTACAGCGAGATCTATCCCGACATCAGCCAGGACGAGGCCGGGTTGCGGAAGCTCTTCCTTCAGTTCTCGTTCCCCGGAGGCATCCCCAGCCACGCGTCGCCGGAGTGCCCCGGATCGATCCACGAGGGGGGCGAGCTGGGCTATTCGCTAAGCCATTCGTTCGGGGCGGCATTTGACAATCCCGATCTCATCGTCGCCTGCGTCGTCGGCGATGGCGAGGCAGAGACCGGTCCGCTCGCCACGGCGTGGCACTCCAACAAGTTCCTCGATCCCGCGACCGACGGCGCGGTGCTGCCGATCCTGCATCTCAACGGCTACAAGATCTCCAACCCCACCGTGCTGGCCCGCATCGAGCATGAAGAACTGGAACAGTTGCTCCTCGGCTACGGGTGGACCCCCTGTTTCGTCGAGGGTCACGAGCCGTGGCCGATGCACGAGGCCATGGCTGCCGCGCTCGACACGGCGGTGGAAAAGATCAAGAAGATCCAGGAGGACGCCCGCGGCCACGGCAACCTCACACGTCCGCGCTGGCCGATGATCGTCCTCAATTCACCGAAGGGCTGGACGGGACCGAAGATCGTGGACGGCCGGCAGATCGAGGGGACGTTCCGGGCGCATCAGGTTCCTCTGGCCGTGTCTGCCGCGGCGCCTCCCGAACATCTCAGGCAGCTGGAAAACTGGCTCAGGAGCTACCGGCCGGAGGAGCTCTTCGACGAGAAGGGCCGCCTGAAACCGGAGCTGGCTGAACTGGCGCCGGAAGGCGAGCGGCGGATGGGCGCGAATCCCCACGCCAACGGCGGCATCCTGCTCCGCGACCTCCGGATGCCGGATTTCCGCACCTATGCCGCAGACGTCCCCGTGCCCGGGGCGCCCGGCATCGGCGACACGCATGTGCTCGGTCCGTTCCTGCGCGACGTCGCGAAGCTGAACCAGGAACAGCGGAACTTCCGGGTCTTCGGACCCGACGAGACGCTCTCCAACGGCCTGGAGGCCCTGTTTGAGGTCACGAAGCGGCAGTGGAACGCAGCGACGCTGCCGAACGACGAATTTCTCGCGCCCGCCGGACGCGTGATGGAAATGCTCAGCGAGCACCAGTGCGAGGGGTGGCTCGAGGGCTACCTGCTCACCGGGCGGCATGGTCTGTTCAACTGCTACGAGGCGTTCATACACATCGTCGATTCGATGTTCAACCAGCACGCCAAGTGGCTGAAGGTCACGTCGCATCTGCCGTGGCGACGGAACATCGCCTCGCTGAACTACCTGCTGGCCTCCCACGTCTGGCGCCAGGACCACAACGGCTTCACCCATCAGGATCCCGGCTTCATCGACCACGTCGTGAACAAGAAGGCCGAGGTCGTGCGTGTCTACCTTCCGCCGGACGCCAACTGCCTTCTGTCGGTGATCGACCACTGCCTCCGCAGCCGTCATTACGTCAACGTCGTGATCGCGGGCAAACACCCGGCGCCGCAGTGGCTCACGATGGACGCCGCCGTCAAGCACTGCAGCGAGGGTATCGGCATCTGGCAGTGGGCCAGCAACGACAAGGGCGTCACGCCCGACGTGGTCATGGCCTGCTGTGGTGACGTGCCGACACTGGAGACCCTCGCCGCCGTCTCCATCCTGCGCGAGCGTCTCCCCGACCTTAAAATCCGGGTGGTCAACGTCGTCGATCTGATGAAGTTGCAGCCCGGCACGGAGCACCCGCACGGGCTCTCCGACATGGAGTTCGACGAGCTCTTCACCAGGGACAGGCCGGTGATCTTTGCCTTCCATGCCTATCCGTGGCTGATCCATCGACTGACGTACCGGCGGACCAACCACGACAACATCCACGTACGCGGCTACAAGGAGGAAGGGACCATCACGACGCCCTTCGACATGACGGTCCTGAACGATCTCGACCGCTTCCATCTCGTCATGGACGTCGTCGACCGCGTGCCGCAGACCGGCCACAAGGGCGCCTACCTGAAGCAGCAGCTCAACGACAAGCTCATCGAGCACAAGCAATACATCCGCCAGCATGGCCAGGACATGCCGGAAATCCGGAACTGGAAGTGGGGCCACCTCAAATGAAAGTCAATCCCGACCAGCCCAGAGCCTCCGGAGCGACGGCCGTGTCTCTCTGCCTCATTCTCCTGCTGGTACCGCTACGGGCCGTGGCTGCTGACCGAGCCAGCGATGACTTTCTGGCCGGCTATATCGCCTCGATCCTCGAGCGGGACCTGCTCTGGGAACGAGACAGCTACACGCTGAAGGTCGTCCACGGGGTCGCCACGATCAGCTTGTCTGCAGATGACCCGATGAGGCGGGAAACGGCGGAAGCGAAGCTTCGCGGTATCGACGGATTGCAGGGGCTTGCCATCCTGGTGGAGCCTGTCGAGACCGGGACGCCGGCATCCCGGAGCCAAGGCACGAAGGCGACCGGTAAGGCCGAGGCTTTTCCGACAGGCGACGTGTTCCGGCCACTCATCGCCGACCCGAAGCAGCCGCGTTTCTTCGTCAGCGCCGTCCGCTTCAAGTCAGCGGGCGTGACCTACACGATGGCCCCCGTGGGGTTCGGGGAGACGTTCGGCCTGTACAGGCTCGTCGGTGCCCGCGAGGGCGACGGCCTGCAATTCAGCGTCGAAGGAGCCCTGTTCGCCCAGTTCAATCTGAGCACCCCGTCCTACGATCTCGTCAACGCGGACTACACCATCGGCATTCCCGTCACCTACAGGCATGGCGACAATTCTCTGCGCTTCCGCATCTATCACCAGAGCTCACACCTCGGAGATGAGCTCCTTCTGAGCGCCAACCCTCCGGAACGTGTCAATCTCAGCTACGAATCCATCGAACTCCTCTATTCGCGCGAATGGCATCGGTGGCGGCTTTACGTCGGCGGCGAGTACCTGATTCACAAGGAACCGAGCGACCTCAAGGCACCGAGCGCCCACTGGGGGATCGAATATCGCGGGGACAAGCCCCTTCTATGGAAGGGCCGGCCGCTCGCCGCCGTGGACATGAAGAGCCTCGAGGAGCATGACTGGCAGGTCGATTTCAGCGTCAAGGCGGGGCTCGAGTTCGGCCATCCCGACCCCGGAAACCGACGCCTCCGCCTCCTGGCCGAGTGGTACAAGGGGTTCGACCCGCACGGGCAGTTCTACGTCAACGAAGTCGAATACTGGGGTATCGAGGTCTCTCTGGGATTCTGACGACATCTCCCGCGAGGCTGCTCATCGCGGTCGGCGTAGGCCGGAACGACAGGCCCCTTCCCCGCTGGACCTTCTATTCCGAGACCCGCACTCGGGCAGGGCGAAGAAGTTCGTTTTGCCATATGTATCCGGGGCCCGCCTCGTCAACCACCGTTCCCGCCGGGCCGTCGAAGTCCCGAACAGTCGCCACGGCCTCGTGACGCGTCGGGTCGAAGCGCTCGCCCACGCTCTCGAACGACTTCACTCCTTCGGCCTCCAGCAGGCTTCCCAGCCGCCGCCGCATCCCGTAAAGGCCGGCAGCCACCGACTCCGGCGACTCCTCGACGTGACCCAGGGCGCGATCGAATCCGTCGGCCAGATCGAGAAGCGCCACCAGCAGCTCCCGCTTGGCCTGCCGAGCGGCCACGTCGCGATCGCGCTCGACCCGGCGCCTGTAGTTCTCGAAGTCGGCTCGGGTCCGCAGGTGGCTCTCCTGCTCCTCCTGCAGCCCGGCTCGCAGACCCTCGAGAACGGTCAGTTCAGGGTTCGCTGGTGGCGACCCTTTCGCTACGACGTTCTTCTTCGCTTTGATCACGATGGCTTCTTCGTCGCCTCACCAGTCATTTCCAGGAGCCGCAATCTGCGTGCCTCTTCTGTCCCGCCTTTCGACGCGATGGACGACGGGCCCGGCAGCGCCCGGCGGGCGACTCGTCGAGAGGCGTCGACCCGCCCACCCCCGGTTGCAATCGCTTCCGTTCCCGTTGAAGGAGTTACACCTCCGCTGGCGGGTCCCGGACTTCCCACCCCCCTCGCACCTCGCGCAGGTGAGGCCCCCCTCATCTGACCCGGTCCTTCCGTCCCGGGTGCACCCCCTCACGGGGGTGCATCTCCCGCCTTTTCCGTCACCAGTGGTTCAGTGCGCTTTCGGGCTCCGGGCGTAGTCCTTGCTGTTCTCCCGAACATGGACCCAACCGTCCCTCCCAGTGCCGAACGCGGCTCTCCGCCCCGGAGGGGTCGCTGCGTCCGGTCTGCGTGGTCGCGCCGTTTCCTCCGCCTGACGGTCGCCGTACTGGCCGCCCTCGTCGTTCTGCCAGGGTGGTCAGTCATCCACCATGTCTACTTCAATCGAAGTCGCCTGCCGGACCTCGAGCCCTTCCTGCGCTTCGAGCCCCCCGGGATTGGCGAGGTCTTCGACGCCCGGGGCACCGTCCTGATCACGCTGGCACACGAGTACCGACGGGTGGTCACCTACGACGAGGTGCCTCTCGTCCTGCGTCAGGCTCTTCTGGCAGCCGAAGACAAGAACTTCTTCTCCCACTCCGGGGTGGACTACAGCGCGCTGCCGCGAGTGATCAAGACGACGACGGTCGCCTCTCTGGCCGCATGGTGGAACGGCGGAAGGCTCCGGTTGCTGCTCCCGCAGGGCGGCTCGACGCTGACGCAGCAACTCGTCCGGGCCTATTTCCTCCGTGAGCGGACGAGCCAGCAGAACGGCAACACTCTCTTCTACGACGGTTTGCCCCAGCGCATCCTCGCCAGGATCCTGGGCGTGCGGGCGACGAACAAGTTGCTCCGAAAGCTCGAGGAAGTGCGCCTGGCGCTCTGGCTCGAGAGGGAGATGCGCCGACGCTACGGAACAAAGGAGCAGGCCAAGAAAGAGATATTCGCCCGCTCCGCCAGCTTCCACTACGTCGGTAACGGCCGCTACGGCCTCGCCGCCGGCTCCGACTACTACTTCGGCAAGCCGTTGTCGAGCTATACGGTCGCGGACGCGGGCAAGGCCGCACTCCTCGCGGGCATCGGCAAGTCGCCCAGGGACTACGCCCCGGTGCCCGGCGATCCGCGGTCCCTTCGCCGCCGCAACCAGATCCTGACCCTCATGGTTCGCAACGGGTACATCCCCGAGGCCGTCGCCGGGGTCTGCCGGTCCGAACCGGTCCGCGTCACGGCTCACGGCCAGCGAAAGACCGACGCCCCCGCCGCCATCGGGCATGTCTTCGCCGAGCTGAACGAGCGCGGCGGGTCCGGCTTCGGGATCGAGGACCTGTTCCAGGGGCGGATCCTGGTCCGCTCCACGGTGGACGGCCGGGTGCAGGCCATCGTGAACGAAGCCCTCGAGAACGGCCTCGCCCTGTACGAGAAGCGCCATCCCGGGGCAAAGGGATTGATCCAGGGCTCCGTGATTGCGCTCCGCAATTCCGACGCGTCGATTCTGGCCGAAGCGGGAGGTCGCCGGATCTACGAGGACCGGGACGCGCGCTACTCCGACCTGAATCGCGTGACGGGCTCGCTGCGGCAGCCGGGATCGGCGTGGAAGCCGCTCGTGTACCTGGCGGCGTTCCGGCACGGTCTGAGCCTCGATACGCCCGTGCCCGACGAGCCCATCGGCGTGCCCACGGGTGAAGATCGGGACGTCAAGTGGATCGCCAACTACGACAACAGGTTCAAGGGCCCGATTCCGGTGCGCCAGGCACTGGCCGAGTCCCGCAACGCGGTGGCCGTCTGGATCGCCCGCGAGATCGGCCCGGAACAGGTGATCCGAACCGCCCGGGAACTGGGAATCCGGACGCCGCTGCAGCCCTACCCCACCCTGGCGCTCGGAGCGTCGGAGGTGCGGCTGCTGGAGCTGGCCGACGTCTACCGAGCCATGGCCTCCGGGGTTCTGGCGCAGCCGCACGTCATTGACCGCGTGGCGGACGTCTCCGGCCGCGTTCTCTACGAAGCGGACCGGCCGATACGGGAGATCTGCTCCGCCGACCTGAGCATGATCCAGGAGGGTCTCCGCGGCGTGGTCCGCCTGCCGGACGGCACAGCCCACAGTCTCGACAGACGTGACTTCCCGATTCCGGTGATGGGGAAGACCGGGACGACGAGCAACTTTCGCGATGCGCTGTTCGTGGGGTCCACCTACGGGCCGAAGGGCATCACCGTGGCGGTCCGGATCGGCTTCGACGACAACCGCGAATTGGGAACGAAGGAAACCGGAGGGCGCGCGGCCCTGCCGATCTTCCGCGAGATCATGCTCCGTGTCTACGACGGCAAGCTCGTGGGGCCGGTGCCGAAGTTTCCCCGTGAGATCGAGGAGGGAATCGACAGGTACCTGGCGCTTCAGCCGAAGGCCGATTCCCTGCCACTGCCGGCCGGCACCCCCGCCATCGCCACGCCTCCAGTCGCCCCGGCGGCGGCAGATTCGAGGGCCCTTCCCGGCCGTTCTCGGTCAACAGGCCTTCCGGGATCCGCGCGAGGGCGCTGCTCGCCACTCGCTCCCCCTCGTCGTTCGACATGATTCGATCCGTTTCCATCCCGTTTGAAGACACTGCGTCGAGGCCGTCGTCATCGCTGTCGCCGCTCCCGTCGGAAGGTTGGCTGGCGAAACCCGGGCGCCGCCAGAACGCCCGCAACTTCAGGCTGGCACAGGCCTTGCGCTGCCAATGGCATGGTCTCAACGCGGCCCCACTGAAGGAGGCACCGAGATGAACTCGCTCAAAGCCGTGGCCCTCGTCCTGATCGTCGCCGGCATTCTCGCGCTCCTGTACGGCGGCTTCACCTACACCAAGTCGACCCACGAAACCAAGATCGGGCCCCTCGAGCTGTCGGTCAAGGACAAGGAGACGGTCAACATCCCGATCTGGGCCGGCGTCGGCGCGATCGTGGTCGGCGGGGTCATGCTCTTCATGCGCCCGAAAGCCTAGCCGCACTCGCCGCACGCGCCTGCCAACCCGCAGGCGCCCGAACGCGCGGTCCAGGGACCGCCAGAAGGAGACACGACATGAAGATGCACCCTCTCAACATTCTCGTTCCGGGCATCTTGGCCGCTACGGCACTCGCCCTGGCCGGAAGCGCCGGCGCCCAGGCCCCTTCGACTCCTGTGCCCTCCCCCGCCCCGACCACCCGGGCCGCCCCGATGCCTGGCCACCACAAGGCCAGCGCGACGAAGCCGAAGCACGCCACTGACATGAAGGCAGAGTGTCAGGCCATGATGGCCAAACACCAGGAGATGAGGGACAGGCTCCAGGCGATGGACACCGAACTCGACAAACTGGTCGCGGTCATGAACGCGGCCAAGGAATCCAAGGAGCCCGACGCCCTGGAGAAGCCGATGGCGGCCGTGCTGAACGAACTGGTCACCCAGCGCAAGGCCTTCCTCTCGATGATGACGGAAATGCAGCCCCAGATGATGACGCACATGGCGCATCACATGCAGATGCACGGCACGAAGGGCGCGATGGAGTGCCCGATGATGAAGACGGGGCACGCGCCCGAACCCAAGGCTGAGGAGACGAAGCCCAAGATGTGAGCAGCCCACACGACGGTAAGGCCTCGATTGCCGTTCCCGCCACCCAGCCCGTCGCTGGCATGGCGGGCCAAGAGTAGGAAGGAAGTGGCGGAACGCGCCCTATGGAACCACGCGAGACGCCTCTGGCAGGTTTCTGGGATCGGCCACGGGGAGAGCTGCTCGAAACCCTGCAGGCCACGACGGCCGGCCTGACTTCCGACGAGGCGACGCGGCGGTTTCGGCTCCACGGCCCGAACAGCTTCGTCCGGACGCAGCGCTTTGCCGCCCTCCTGGGTTTTCTCCGGTTCTTCGGCAATCCGCTCGTCATCATTCTCCTGGTCGCCAGCGCCGTTTCTCTCGTGCTGGGGGACCGGGTCGGCGGACTCATCATCATTGCGATGGTCCTGCTGAGCGTCCTCTTGAACTTCTTCATGGAGTTCCAGGCCCGCCATGCGGTGGAGGAGATCCAGAGACAGGTCGCGACGAAGGCGGCCGTCCTGCGCGACGGGCGGGAGGAGGAGTTGCCGGTCGCCGAGCTCGTTCCCGGCGACGTCGTCCGGCTGAACGCCGGCGACCTCGTGCCGGCCGACGCCCGCCTGCTGGACGCGAAGGACCTGCACGTGCGCGAGTCGGCGCTTACCGGCGAGTCCGTGCCCGTCGAGAAGACCGCGAGCGATCTTCCGGCGGGAAAACACGCGATCGGCGATGCCGCCAACAGCGTCTTCATGGGAACGGCCGTTCAGACCGGAATGGCGGATGCGGTCATCGTGTGCACGGGAAGAGATACCGCCTTCGGTGAGATCGCCGAGCGCCTCGCTGCGCGACCGCCCGAGACGGAGTTCGGCCGGGGCATTCGCCACTTCGGTCTGATGATCACCCGGGTGATCCTGCTCCTCGTTCTCTTCGTCCTGCTGGTCAATATCGTGCTTCATCGACCGCTGATGGAGTCGTTCCTCTTCTCCGTCGCGCTGGCCGTCGGGATGACGCCCGAAATGATGCCGATGATCATCACCGTCACGCTGGCCCGGGGTGCGCGGCGAATGACCCGGAAGAAGGTCCTCGTCAAGCAGCTGGCGGCGATCGAGGACTTCGGCAGCATCGAGATCCTCTGCAGCGACAAGACGGGCACGCTCACGGAAGGCGAAATCGTGCTCGACCGCCACGTGAACGTCCAGGGCGGCGACGACGAGAGCGTTCTCCAGCTCGTCTACCTGAACAGCCACTTCGAGGCCGGCATCAAGAGCCCCCTGGACGACGCAATCCTCAAGCACGAGCCGCCGCCCCTCGAGGCGTACGAGAAGGTGGACGAGATTCCGTTCGATTTCACGCGCAAGCGCCTCTCGGTTGTGGTGCGGCACGGGGTCGAGCACCTCCTCATCACCAAGGGCGAGGTCGAGAGCGTCCTTTCGGTCTGCCAGACCGTGAACATCGATGGATCGCCCCGGCCGTTCGATGCCGGCCTTCGGGCCCGGGCGGCGGAAACTTTCCAGAAGCTGAGCGCCGACGGATACCGCGTGCTCGGGGTCGCCGTGCTGAACGTGGGCGAGAAAACCGCCTACAACGAGGCGGACGAGAGCGGCATGACGCTGGTCGGATTCGCGGCCTTCCTGGACCCGCCCAAGGAGGGAATCCTCCCCGTGCTCGAGGCGCTGAAGAAGAACGGCGTCTCGGTGGTCATCATGACGGGCGACAACCAGTACGTGACGCGGAAAGTCGCACATGACGTCGGGCTGGCCGATGACCGCATCGTCACCGGAAACGACGTCGACACCATGGACGACGCGGCGCTGGCCTACCAGGCCGAGAACGGCGCCATCTTCGCGCGCGTCTCTCCGGAGCAAAAGAACCGGGTCATCCTGGCTCTCAAGGCCCGTGGCCACGTCGTCGGGTATCTCGGGGACGGCATCAACGACGCTCCGTCGCTGCATACGGCGGATGTCGGCATCTCGGTGGTGAACGGGGTGGAGGTGGCGAAGGACGCGGCCAAGATCATCCTCCTGGAAAAGAACCTCGGCGTTCTGAACGACGGCGTCGTCGAGGGGCGACGCTGCTTCGCAAACATCATGAAGTACATCATCATGGGGACGAGCTCGAACTTCGGGAACATGTTCAGCATGGCCGCGGCCTCGCTCTTCCTCCCCTTCCTGCCGATGCTGCCGACCCAGATCCTGCTGAACAACTTCCTCTATGACAGCTCGCAGATCAGCATTCCCGGCGACAACGTCGATGCCGCCCTGCTGCGTCGGCCCAAGCGGTGGCAGATCGGATTCATCCTTCGCTTCATGACGATCATCGGCCCGATCAGCTCGATCTACGACTTCCTCACGTTCGGGATCCTGCTCTGGGTGTTCCACGCGTCCACCAACGCGCCGCTGTTCCACACCGGATGGTTCGTGGAATCCCTGGCGACGCAGACGCTCGTGGTGTTCGTGATCCGGACCGCGGGCAACCCGCTCAAGAGCCGTCCCGGCCGGTCCCTGCTGATCAGCGTGCTGGCCGTCGTGGCGATCGCCGCGGTGCTGCCGTACACGCCGCTCGGGGCCCTGCTGCGGTTCGTCCCGCTGCCTGTCCCGTTGCTCGCCACGATCGTGGCTCTCGCTCTGACGTACCTCCTGCTCGTACAGGTCGTCAAGACCTGGTTCTATCGTCGCCACGCGCTGCTCTAGACCCCTCCGATGGCACTTATTTCAACCGCGCCGGGAAGCCCTTACCGACGAACAGGACGCTGAAGGCGCTCCCCCGGGCCGAACGCCCCGGATAGCCACCCGGCGCCACTCCGATCCTCTGGCAGGTCGCTTGCTCTGGAGGGGGTGATCGGGTCCGGCGGGTCTCCGTCCCCACCGCGATCCAGCTCACCGGGGACCGGACCCATGGCGGAGGAAGGGAGACATCATGCTTTGGACGCTTCTCGTGATCCTTCTCGTCCTGTGGGCTCTCGGGATGGTCACCTCGTACACCATGGGCGGGCTCATTCACGTCCTCCTCGTCGTCGCGGTCGTGGTCCTTCTGTTCCAGGTCATCCAGGGACGAAGGGTCGTCTGAACGTCGCCGTCTTCGCACCGGCCCGAGGACGGCTTCGAGCCCCTCGAGCCGGCGCGAAGGATCGGCACGTCCCGTGCGGCGCCCTCTGAAGAGAGTCGCATGCCTGTTCGGGCCTTGCTGGTCTACCCGGAGCTCCCCCCGACGTACTGGAGCATGACGTACGCGCTCCCTTTCATCGGAAAGAAGGCCTCCATCCCGCCGCTCGGCCTTCTCACCGTCGCTTCCCTCCTCCCCGCCGACTGGGAGGTGACGCTC
Source organism: uncultured Acidobacteriota bacterium (assembly GCA_963801475.1). Lineage (GTDB taxonomy): Bacteria > Acidobacteriota > Thermoanaerobaculia > UBA5066 > UBA5066 > DAOMFB01. Next base: position 1,843,066 of record CAWDEX010000001.1, read on the forward strand.
GTGGACATGAACGTGGAGCGCCTCCTTGCGTCGGCCGTATCCGAGGCCGACGTGGTCTTCACGTCGTCCATGATCGTCCAGCGGGAGTCCCACGAGAGGGTCGTCCGACTCTGCAACGAGCTGGGAACGCCCGTCGTGGCGGGCGGGCCGTACCCGTCGAGCGGACACGAGCGGATCCAGGGCGTCGACCACTTCGTCCTGAACGAGGCGGAGGTCACGCTCCCGCCGTTCCTCGCCGACTTCGCCCGGGGCCGGGCGGACCGCGTCTACCGGGACACCGCCCGGCCCGACATCGCCCTCACACCGCCTCCGCGATACGACCTCGTGAAGCGGAGGAGGTACTCGACGATGGCCGTCCAGTACTCCCGAGGTTGCCCCCACTCGTGCGAGTTCTGCGACATCGTGGAACTCTTCGGCCGCCGGCCCCGCACGAAAGGCGCGGGCCAGCTCCTGAACGAGCTGACGCTCCTCTACGACGGAGGCTGGCGGGGGTCGGTCTTCGTCGTCGACGACAACTTCATCGGCAACGTGAGGGAGGTGAAGGCGCTCCTGCCGCGGGTGGCGTCGTGGCAGCGGGAGCGGGGATATCCCTTCGGCCTCTTCACGGAGGCCACGCTCGGCCTCGCCGAGGACCTCGAACTGATGGACCAGATGGTCGCCGCCGGCTTCAACATGGTCTTCGTCGGCATCGAGACGCCGGACCGCAAGACGCTCGAATCCACGGGAAAGCGCCAGAACCTGAGATCGGACATGCTGGCGAGCGTCCGGACGATCCAGCGGAAGGGGATGGAGGTCTCGGCGGGCTTCATCCTGGGTTTCGACAGCGATCCCCGCGACATCTTCGATCGTCAGATCCGCTTCATCCAGGAGTCCGGCATCCCGTCGGCCATGGTGAGCCTCCTGACGGCGCTCCCCGGGACCCAGCTCCACCGGCGCCTCCAACGGGAAGGACGGCTCGTCGCGGAGTCGAGCGGCGGGAACAACACGCACGACCTGCGGCTGAACTTTGCCCCCCGGATGGACGCGAGGGAGCTGCTCGAGGGGTACAAGCGAGTCCTCTCCCGGATCTACGACCCGGACCGCTACTTTGCGCGCTGTCTCGACCTGCTGAAGTCCATGAAGCCCCACCGGACGTCCGCCCGAAAGATCACCTTCACCGAGCTCCGGGCTTTCCTCTTCTCCCTGGTCCGGCAGACGTTTTCGTTCTACTCCCGGGCCTACTGGAAGTTCCTCGTGAAGGGGCTGCTCGCCAGGCCCCGGATGCTCGCCGAGACCGTGACGATGGCAGTGAAGGGCCACCACTTCTTCCGGATGACGGAGATCGTGCTCGAGCCGGACCGGTTCGACGAGACGCCCGGATAGCCCCGGCCCCCATTCCGAGCGACCTTCGAGGCCGTCTCTCCTCCGGATGGGCTCATGGCATCGCGCTTGCTCCTTCACGAGCGGAGGCAATCCGTGTTGAAGAAAGTTCTCACGTCCATCGCCACGATCACTCTCGTGGGCCTGATGTCGCTGCCGGCGACGGCACAGGTCAGCGTGCAGGTCAACGTTCCGCTCCCCGGTCTGGAGATACACGTTGCGCACAACGCTCCGCCGAGGATGCGAAGCGAACACAGGCCGAGCCGCCCGGGCAGCGATTACCTGTGGGTCCAGGGCTTCTGGCACTGGCATGGCACTGGCTGGGACTGGGTTCCGGGCCGCTGGGACCGCCCCGATGCACACGGTGTCAAGTGGGTGAAAGCGCGATACCGGCATGAAGGCTCTGCCTACGTCTACCAGCCGGGCCACTGGTCGAACCAGCAGCTGATCGAAGGCGACGACTATCGGAATTGGCAAGCGGAGAAGCACTCGAAGAAGGGCCACGACAAGCACTCCAAGAACAAATGACGAGGGATTGACCATCCCCGGGAAGCGTCATCCCGGCCGCGGCGCGGACAGGTTTCCGCGGCGCGGTTTCGGAGCGTCCTGCGCGGCTTCCTCCCTCGACCCTCGACGCACTTCCAACGTCCTCCGCAAAAGCCGGCCAAGCGCGGGCGCGGCCGGGTTGTCCGGAAACACCTCGCAGAACAGCCGGTGCCCTGGCACGAGGAATGCGCTGCCAGAGCCGGAAGGAGACGATGAAAGGACTCGCGACGGAGCGGCCGTACAGTGCGGCACCTTCCGGGGCGCCTCGTGTCACGATCGTCGGCGCCCGGCTCAAGTTCATCGCTGTTGGCCTGTCGACTCTTCTCCTCTCGCACGTCGCGAGCGCGCAGGGGTCAGGCCCGCTCGCGCATCGCGACCGGGACTCGCAGCCCGGCTCCCGGAATTTCGCCAGCGCCGTCGTCTCGATGAAGGCCAGCGACGGTTCGTTCCTCCGCGGGACGGAGCCGGCCGGCAGGGAGTGGGCGTTCGCTCGGGCTGCGTTCGACTCGTCGTCCGCCGGGCTCCCGATGAGGCCGCCCCCGGAGCTTGCCCTTCTGATCTCGGAGGCTCGACTCGCGGATTCCGAAGCCGTCGCGCCGGGATTCCAGACGCCGAACGTCTTGTCCGTCCACTTCCGGCATTCGACAGGAGACCTGTTCCTCGCTCTCGGGGAGGTGCCCCGGGGGGGCCAGGCCCCGGATCAGCTGATCGCCGCGATCGGCTTCCGCACCCTGTCGCTTCGCGTCAACTCGTGGCGCGCGGTGGGGCGGGGGCCGTCCGTCAACGCCCGCGCTCTCGCTCTCGTCCGCAGAGGAGGTTTCACCCTGGGCGGCGCCGAGATCTCTTTCGGTTGCGGGGTGACGATGTACAGATTCGGCGCGCGCTTCGATCCCGCCTATCGCAAGAAGCCCGTCTCGATCCAGGGCCTCGTCCGCATCCGGTTCGGTTGGAACGCCGACGGCCAGACCGCCTCGGCCGGTCCCTCGAAGAGCATGTGACGAAGGACGCGCCATGATCGCCGGCCAGAGCACCCGCCCCACTCATCGTTGCCGTCCGGGTCTGCGCCCTGCGGAGGCCGCATGACCGGCATTTCCGGATCGGGGCCGTCGTTCCTTCACCCGACCCCGCTGGCCCTCCCGACGCCCCCCGCCGTCGCCGGCGATCGGACGCGCCTCGTACGCTTCGAACTGTCACTCCGAACCGTGGTTGCGCTCGTCCTCGTCGGCGCTTCGCTGTGGCTTGCGATCCGGCTCTGGCCCGTCTTCCTCGTGCTCGTCGTCGCTCTCCTCGTCGCCGGCACGTTGAGCCCGGCCGTCCGCTGGCTCGAAGAGAGGCGCGTCAAGCGCGGGCTCGGAATCGCCATCGTCTTCACGGTCTTCTTCATCTTCGCGCTTCTCGTCGTCGCCCTCACGATCCCGACGCTCGTGTCGCAGGCGGCGACGCTCTTCGAGCAGGAGCCCGCGCTGCGCGCGCGCCTGGCGGACACCCTCGCCCTCTCTCCTGTGAGCGCGCCGCTCGCGACCTGGCTCCGCGACCTCAAGTACGACGCTCTCATCAGCGGCATCGGCGCGACGGCCTTCGCCTTCTCGCTGCGCGTCGTCGAAACCGCCGCGTACGGGCTGAGCGCCCTCTTCCTCGCGCTCTACATCATGATCGACCGCGATCGGCTCCGGGGGGGGCTCTACGCCGTCGTCCCCCGCTCGCACCACATCCGGCTCTCCCGCATCACGATGAACCTCGAGACGATCGTCGGTTCGTACATCCGCGGACAGCTGCTCACGTGCCTGCTGATATCCGTCTTCACGTTCGTCCTTCTGACGGCGTGCGGCGTGCCGAACGCCCTGGCGCTGGCGGTCTTCGCAGGCCTCGCGGACGTGCTGCCCTACATCGGCGCTTTTCTCTCGGTGGGGCCGGCCGTCCTCGCGGCAACGTCGCGAGGGCCCGTCGTGGCCGTCGTCGTTCTCGTTCTGATGCTCGCGTACGAGGAGTTCGAGAGTCGCGTGCTCGTTCCCCGGATTTATGGCCGGGCGATGCGCCTTCCCGCGTCCGTCGTGATGTTCGCGCTCCTCACGGGCGGAACGCTGATGGGAATCCTCGGCGCCCTTCTCGCTCTGCCCGTCGCGGCGACCGCGATGATGCTCATCGAGGAGCTGCGTGTGGAGCTGCCCGGCGAGCAGGAACAGCCCGCGGATACGGACGTGCGCGAAGCCGACGACCGGGGCGAGAAGGAGTACGAGCGGAGGGCGGAGGGCGTCGGTGCGGAGGAGGCCGCCGCCATTGCCGTCGAGATCTCGCAAGACCGGCGCGAGGACGAGCGCCGTCCACCGGAGAAGGCCGGAACGGCCATTGCGGACCGGGACACCGACTGACCCCCTCTGGCACGGTAGTTGCGCTGAGAGTCCGGCAGGAGAACCAGACATGACGTCGCCCGCACTCCCGCTCCTCCTCGTCGACGGCGTCGTCGACCTGCTGGTCAACCTTTTCCAGGGCCGAAGAACGGCCTGACCGCCATCCCCGACACATCAGCCGTCGGATCGTCTCCGGTCCAACCAAAGTCCAACGTCATCGAGAGAAGAAAGAGGTTCGAAATGAAGAAGTTGATGTCCTGTCTGGCCCTGGGCACGTTCGCGACGCTCCTCGGAGTCGCATGGGCGCCCGTTGCATTCGCGCAAAGCGACATGGAGCGCTCGACCTTCACCCTTACGGAGCCGCTCGAGGTAGGGAGCTTCACCCTGCAGCCGGGAACTTACCGCATCAGGCTCGATTTGCGCGAACCGAGCCGGCACATCGTTCAGGTCACGAACGTGGAGCAGTCGACGATCTTCGCCACCGTCCTCGCCGTACCCCACCTGCTCCAGAGGGACGAAATGATCCCGGAGACCCGCTTCGTCTATTTCGTGACCGCACCGGGCCAGACCAAGGCCCTTCGCACCTGGTTCCCTGGCGACGTGTCGAACGGTGAAGACATCGTCTATCCCAAGGGGCGCGCCCTGGAACTCGCGGCGGCCGCCAAGGCGCCCGTGATCGCGATTCCGGACAACGTGAAGGAAGCCGAGTACACATCCGCGCCCCTGGCGGTCGTCACGCCCGAGAAGCAAGTGAAGCCGTACGAGGCGCCGGTGGTCCAGAAGGCGTCGGAGCCGGCTCCTCCCGTCGTGGCAGAGGCCCGTCCGCCCAAGCAACTGCCGCCGACGGCGAGCCACGTTCCGCTCTTCGCCGCGCTCGGGCTGCTCTCGCTTGGCGTGGCCTTCGGCCTCCGTACGTTCGCGAACCCGACGGCGTGACAAAGTCGAGCATCGCGCGGTGGCTCCGCCGGGCCGAGATCGCTCTCTCGGTCCTCGGCGTCTCGCTCCTCGGCGGGGCCCTCGCGGCGATCGTCAACAGTCGGGCCTACCAGGCGCGCGAAGGGCGCGCCTTTGCCGACTTGGAGCGACGGGCTGCTGCGTCGGCGTCCGACCCGGCGTCTCCTTCCGAGTCGGCGTCCGCCGGGCCCTCCACGCCGGTTCCGGGCGCCGACCCGCTCGTCCTCGGCCGGATCGAGATCCCGCGGATCGGTGTCTCGGCGATCGTGCGGGAGGGAGACGACGAAACGACGCTTGCGGTCGCCGTGGGGCATATCCCCGGGACGGCGCGACCCGGCGAGCGCGGCAACATGGCGCTGGCGGGTCACCGGGACTCGTTCTTTCGCCCCCTTCGGCACATTCAGGTCGGCGACGTGATTCGCGTTCGTACTCCCGGACGCGGGTACGAGTACTGCGTGGAATCGACCGAAGTGGTCGGGTCCGAGGAGACGCGTGTTCTCGACTCGACCAGCGACGCCGTCCTCACGCTCGTGACGTGCTATCCGTTCGAGTTCGTGGGGCACGCGCCCAACCGGTTCGTCGTGCGCGCCTCCCGGCTCACGCCCTGAGGAGCGATTTCCCGCCGCCTCTCCCCGTGACATTCCGGCAAGCCCGGCGGCACTGTTTGCGGAGGCGACCAGCGAAGCGTGCGGGCGGCGCTGTCGTGACAAACCTCGCAGAAAAGCCGGCGTGCTGGCACGTGGATTGCCCCGCTTTTTCCGGAGGAGATCGACGAGACGCGACGCCCGACGTCCTGACGTTTTCGGGCCGGGTATCGAAGGAGCCGCCGTCCTTCGCGGTCTGGCGGCGAGCCGTCTTAGGGCCCGTCATGTTTTCCAGACCTTTTGTCATGTTTTCAAAACAGGGCTCGGAGAGACTCGGGCCGGCAATCCGGTGCCTGTAGCGTCGCGGCAGGCCGCCTCACCCCTCCCGGACGCACTTCGCGCTCCCTCCCGGATCGGCCGTCACCGGCGGGCGTCGCGGCACGAGCCTTGCGATGGAGACCCCTGAAAAGGGAGGACCGGACCATGGAACAGACAAGCGCACCGACGTCTGGAGATCAAACCGGCGCTCTGGCCTCGGCGGCGGGTGCCCTGAAGCGCAGCTGGGAACAGGGGAAGGAAGCAGCGCAGAGCGTCAAGCAAACGGCCACGACATCCTGGAAAGACCTCGGCAGGGAGGTCGACAGCTACGTCAGGTCCCGTCCCAAGACCGTGGCGCTGGGTGCGCTAGGGGCGGGTCTCGTCCTCGGTTTCCTGTCCGGCACGCTGGCGGGCAGGAGCCGCCAGGCCTCCTCCCGATCGGCATCGAAAACGTGTTGACCCTCTTCTCGATCGTCTCGTCGGATTTCCTGACAGGTCCTGCGGAGGCCACGCTTCGCCTGCGTGAAGCGGAATCGTGCCTTCCCGGGCCAAGGGGGGCCTGAAAAATGAACTGCACTCTCGTTCGAGGCCGTGTCCTCGTCGCACTTCTCGGCACGCTCGCGCTCGCGACGGCGGCTCAGGCGCAACCGCCACACGGCGACGACATCCAGCAGACGGTCGTCCGCGTGGCATACCTCTCGGGGCAGGTCTCGTACAGCCGCGGCGACAATCCGGAGGACTGGCAGCCGGCATCCCGCAACTTCCCGATGACGCTGGGCGACCGTCTCTACACGGCGAGAGGCTCGCGCCTGGAGCTCCAGACCGAGGGGGCCGCGATCTACCTGGCGCCCGATTCGGACTTCGGCGCCCTGAACCTCACGTACGACGTAAAACAGTTCTCGCTCGGGACAGGGTCCGCTTCGTTCTTCATCCGGCACATCGGATCCGGGGAGTTCTTCGAAGTCGACACGCCGAACGCCGCGGTCACCTTCGACCGCGCCGGCCAGTACCGGATTGACGTCGACCGCGACGGCAATACCCGCGTCATCGTCAACCGCGGGCACGCGTTCGTGGCCGCGGCCGGCGGCGAGGTGCCGCTCGATTCGGGCCGCATGATGGCGATCGACGGCATCGATTCGCCTTTCTACGACGTCACGTCGCTCCCACGGCGCGACGCCTGGGACCGGTGGGTCGAGACGCGCTCGCGGCGCTTCGTCGACAGCCGCTCGCTCCGCTATGTCAACGCCGAAATCCCCGGCGTCGACGACCTCGATCAGTACGGGACCTGGTCGCAGATCCCCGAATACGGCAACTGCTGGAGCCCGAGAAACGTGCCCGCCGACTGGCAGCCCTACCGCGCCGGACGCTGGGCCTGGCAGGACCCCTGGGGCTGGAGCTGGGTCTCGAACGAGCCCTGGGGTTGGGCTCCCTATCACTACGGTCGCTGGGTGACGTCGCGCTCGCGCTGGTACTGGGTGCCGGTCGGGCCGGATGTCCGCACGGTCCGCTATGCGCCGGCGCTCGTCGCGTTCGTCGGCGGGCCCGGCTTCTCGGCCTCCATTTCGCTCGGTGGAGGCGGGAACGTCGGCTGGTTCCCGCTGGCACCCCACGACCCGTTCGTTCCGTGGTGGGGCTCGCGAGCCCGTGAAATGAGCCCTCCCGCCGTCACGAACGTCACCTACGTGAACCGGACCTACGTGACGGTCGTCAATCAGAACACGTTCATTTCGGGCGCGCCCGTCGCGACGAACACGATCCGCGACGCGAGGGTCCTACGCGAAGTCTCCCTGGCACCCGTCGTCCGCGGCCCGCTTCCGGTCGTGCCGGTCGCCTCCTCGATCCGCGTGTCGACGGAGAGGGCCGGCTCGGCGCCACCCCCGCCGGCCACGACCCTGAACCGGGCCGTGGTCACGCGTCTCGCACCCGCCCCGGCGCCGGCTCCCTTCAGCGAGAAAGCCAACCTCATCCGCGAGAACCGTGGCGCGCCCGTGGACCCGGCGCAGGCGGCACGCCTTGCGCCGGTCTCACGGGAGATCCAGCCCACGCGCTCCGTCGTCGTGGAGTCGGGTCGCGTGAATCTCGCGCCGAAGAAGGCGCAAGCTGGAGTTCCGGCGCCCGTGCCCGTGACGCGCGAGGCGCCACAGGGTCAGGCGCGCCGCGAGGCGCCGCCGGCCGGAGCGCGTGAGGCGCCTCCCGGCCAGGCGAAGAGCGCGCCAGCGCCGGCGATCGACTCCCGCAAGGCCCAGGAGGCCGAGACCGTACGCAAGCAGCAGCTGCAGCAGCAGCAGATCGACGCCCGAAGGCCCAGGAGGCCGAGACCGTACGCAAGCAGCAGCTGCAGCAGCAGCAGATCGACTCCCGCAAGGCCCAGGAAGCCGAGGCCGTGCGCAAGCAGCAGCTGCAGCAGCAGCAGATCGACTCCCGCAAGGCCCAGGAAGCCGAGGTCGTGCGCAAGCAGCAGCTGGCAGCAGCAGATCGACTCCCGCAAGGCCCAGGAAGCCGAGGCCGTACGCAAGCAGCAGCTGCAGCAGCAGCAGATCGACGCCCGCAAGGCCCAGGAGGCCGAGACCGTACGCAAGCAGCAGCTGCAGCAGCAGCAGATCGACTCCCGCAAGGCCCAGGAAGCCGAGGCCGTGCGCAAGCAGCAGCTGCAGCAGCAGCAGATCGACTCCCGCAAGGCCCAGGAAGCCGAGGTCGTGCGCAAGCAGCAGCTGCAGCAGCAGATCGACTCCCGCAAGGCCCAGGAAGCCGAGGCCGTACGCAAGCAGCAGCTGCAGCAGCAGCAGATCGACTCCCGCAAGGCCCAGGAGGCCGAGGCCGTACGCAAGCAGCAGCTGCAGCAGCAGCAGATCGACTCCCGCAAGGCCCAGGAAGCCGAGGCCGTACGCAAGCAGCAGCTGCAGCAGCAGCAGATCGACTCCCGCAAGGCCCAGGAGGCCGAGGCCGTACGCAAGCAGCAGCTGCAACAGCAACAGCAGCCCGTTGCCAAGCAGAAGCCCGCGACCGGAGAGAAGAAGACTGCGCCGCCCACGGCCACGCCGGCAGACCAGAAGAAGGAGAAGGACGACAAGGCCAAGGACAAGAAGGATCAGCCCGACGGAAAAGATCAGGGTTGACTGTGGGCGTTAGGACTGTCGCCGACGGTGCCTTGCGGCTGGCTCGCAGGACCACTCGCGCCTGATGCACGCCACCGTCTTCGACGAGGGGCACGGTCCCCGGGTAGGCGGGCGATCCATCGAGGTCGCCCGTCGCCACCCGGTCCTTCGCCCTCCGCTCCCGTTCCGAAGACCCTAATAAGGACGAACTGGCTCTTCGCCTGCGCCACGGCCTGACGCGCTGACTTCCCTTACCGGGTCCGGCCGCTCCGCGGGTCACACTTCGGGTTTGGATCGGAAATGGCAGAACGGAGCGGAGCTATAATTGAAAACTGAGACCTGACCCCATGCTCGGGTGACCCCATGCTCGGTGCCGGGCGGCTCGCTCCACCTGTCGGAGCGAGACTGCGGGACCTCGAGGCCTAGCCGCCGGCCATGGCACCGACGATCAGGAAGGGTTCCCGGCCCATCGTGACCGCCTCCGGGAGCGGGGCATCCGCCGGTTCGTGGGACAGGTCCTCCGCGCAGGCGAAGAACCGGACGAACGCCCGGCGCTGGTGCGTGACGTGGTCGCGGATCGTCCCGCGCAGCATCGGATAGCGGACCTCGAGCGCGTCGAGGATGGAGCGCTGCGTGGCCGGGCCCTCGACGTCGAGCGTCACCTCGCGGCCGACGCGCGCGAGCGTCCGAAGGTGCGCCGGGAGGACGACCCGGATCATGGCAGCGTCTGGACCTCCACCGAGAGCACGGCCGGAAGGTCCCGGACGATCGGCCTCCAGGTGTCGCCGGCGTCGGCCGACGCATACACCTGCCCCCCGGTGGTGCCGAAGTAGACGCCGCACGGATCGATCGCGTCGACCGCCATCGCGTCGCGCAGCACGTTGACGTAACAGTTCCTCTGCGGCAGACCTTTCGTGAGCGCCTCCCACTCGTTCCCGCCCGTCCGGCTCCGGTAGACGCGCAGCCTTCCGCCCGGCGGATAGTGCTCCGAGTCGCTCTTGATCGGGACGACGTAGATCGTGTCCGGTTCGTGCGCGTGAACGTCGATCGGGAACCCGAAGTCGGTGGGCAGGTTTCCGCTGACCTCGCGCCAGGTCTCGCCGGCGTCGTCGCTTCGCATGACGTCCCAGTGCTTCTGCATGAACAGAACGTGGGGACGGTCCCGGTGCATCGCGATGCGGTGGACACAGTGGCCGACCTCGGCATTCGAATCGGGAATCCCTTCGGACCTGAGGCCGCGGTTGACCGGCCGCCACGTGCTGCCGCCGTCGTCGGTCCGGAAGGCGCCGGCGGCCGAGATGGCGATGAAGATCCGCCCGGGGTCGCCCGGATCCAGGAGAATCGTGTGCAGGCACATTCCGCCGGCGCCCGGCTGCCAGCGGGGCCCGGTTTCGTGCCCGCGCAGTCCGGGCAGTTCCTGCCACGTCTGCCCGCCGTTGACCGAGCGGAACAGGGCGGCGTCCTCGACCCCGGCGAAGACCGTGTCCGGGTCGCCGGGCGACGGTTCGAGGTGCCAGACTCGCTTGAACTCCCAGGGGTGCTGCGTGCCGTCGTAATACTGATGGGTCGTGAGGGGCTTCCCGGTCTCCGGCGAGACGTCGTAGACGAACTTGTTGCTCTCGCCGCGAGGGAAGCCTTCCGGCGACGTCGTCACGCCGCCCCCGGGCGCCTCCCACGTCTTTCCGCCGTCGTCGGAGCGCTGGATCACCTGCCCGAACCAGCCGCTCGACTGCGACGCATAGATGCGGTCCGGGTCGGCCGGCGATCCCTTGAGATGGTAGACCTCCCAGCCGGCGAAGTGGGGACCGCTGACCTTCCATCGCTTGCGCTTTCCGTCAGCCGTCAGGACGAACGCGCCCTTTCGTGTCCCGACCAGCAACCTGACCCCGCTCATTTCTCCTCCTTTCCGGACTGAACCTCAAAAGGGATTTCGGTCTCCTCGACGGAGCATCTTTCTGCCGGCGAGGCCCGCCGCCGCCGAACGAGCCGGCGACCCGGGCGACAGGCCCGCCCCGTCAGTACGTCGCGAGGGACGAATCGACCTCCCGCGCCCAGGCGAGGATCCCCCCTTTCAGGTTGTACGTTCTCGTGAGCCCTGCCTGCCTGAGCAGATGGACGGCCCGGGCCGACCGGGCTCCTGACTTGCAGTGGACGACGATGGTGGCCGCCGGGTCGATTTCGTGAAGTCGTTCGGGAAGACTCGCGAGCGGGATGAGGCGCGCCCCCGCGATCGAGCAGATCTCCGCCTCGTGGGGCTCGCGGACGTCGACGACGGCGACGTTCTCCGCGCGGTCGAGCCACTCCTTCAGCACGGCGACGGTGATCTCCGAGCCTTCGGGGGCGGCGTCCTCCCCGCGCCCGGAGCCGCAGAGCTCGTCGTAGTCGACGAGCCCCGCGATCGTCGGGTTCTCTCCGCAGAGCTGGCACTCGGGGTCGCGCGCCAGCTTCAGCTCGCGGAACGAGAGGTCGAGGGCGTCGTAGAGGACGAGACGTCCCGCGAGCGAGCGCCCGGCGCCAAGAAGAATCTTGATCGCCTCGGTCGCCTGCAGCGAGCCGATGACCCCCGGGAGGACGCCGAGAACCCCTCCCTCGGCGCAGCTCGGGACGAGTCCGGACGGGGGCGGCTCCGGGTAGAGGCAGCGATAGCACGGCCCCTTTCCCGGCCAGAAGACGCTGACCTGTCCCTCGAAGCGGTAGATCGAACCGTAGACGTTCGGCTTTCCCAGGAGAAAACAGGCGTCATTCGTCAGGTACCGGGTCCCGAAGTTGTCGGTTCCGTCCACGACCACGTCGAATCCGCCGAGGATCGAAAGGGCGTTCTCGCTGGACAGCCGCTCGGGGAAGAGGACGATCTCGACGTGCGGGTTCAGCGCGCGGAGGCGGTCGGCGGCGCTGTCGAGCTTGGGCTTCCCGAGCCAGCGCGTGTCGTGGAGGATCTGCCGCTGGAGATTCGACTCGTCGACGAGGTCAAAATCGACGAGGCCGATCCGTCCGACTCCCGCCGCGGCGAGGTAGAGAGCGGCCGGCGAGCCCAGCCCCCCCGCTCCCACCAGGAGAGCGCTCCCCTTCTTCAGGCGTTCCTGTCCTCGCATCCCGACCTCGGGGAGGAGGAGGTGCCTCGAATACCGCACCACCTCCTCGCGGGAGAGAACCGCCTCGTCGAGCCTCGTGGCACTCGTCACGAAAGACCCTTTCTCCTCCTCACACGGGCGGCTGTTCGTCAGCCGGAATTCGGGTCGAAAACGCCTCCGACGAGCATCAAGCCCGGGAGACGGATTGTACAGTGAAGTCGAGAACCAGTCTCACCCGAAGGCGTCGCGGTCGCCGGCTCCCACCCGCCGACGGCGCAGGAGTCCGGGTGCCGACGGCAATTATCGCCAGCCGCGAAGGCGCCTAGCGGCTGACCCCCAGGACCACCCGCAGCTGATGCACGCCGCCGTCTTCGACGAGGGGAACGGCCCCCGGGTCGGCGGGCGATCCGTCGAGCTCGGCCGTCGCCACGCCGGTGCAACGGCGCTCCGGGTTCTCCACGACGATCGTGTAACGGGTCGTGCCGAATCGCCATTCGATGGTGAACGCCGGCCAGGACGAGGGAATGCACGGGTTTACCGAGAAGAAGCTGCCGCGGCGCCTGAGGCCCAGCACTCCCTCGAGGCCCACCCGATACATCCAGCCGGCCGCGCCGGTGTACCAGGTCCAGCCGCCGCGCCCGCGATGGGACGGGTGGTCGTAGACGTCGCCCGCGACCGAATAGGGCTCGGTCATGTATCGCTGGACTTCGTTCGGAGTCCGCGAGTGATTGATCGGATTCAGCATGTGGAAGAGCGCCACCGCTTCGTCGCCGCTCCCGAGCCGAGTGAGCGCGAGGACGACCCACGCCGCCGCGTGCGTGTACTGTCCGCCGTTCTCCCGGATTCCCGGGACGTAGCCCTTGATGTAGCCCGGGTCCGCCGCCCCGTGATCGAAGGGGGGCGTGAGCAGAAGGATGACACCCGAATCACGCCGTACCAGGCGAGCCCGGACGGCGTCCATGGCTCGTTCGGCGCGCGCGACGGGCGCGGCACCGGAGAGGACGGCCCAGCTCTGCGCCACCGAGTCGATCTTCCCCTCTTCGCTCTGCGAGGACCCGAGCGGCGTGCCGTCGTCGAAATACGCCCGCCGGTACCAGTCGCCGTCCCATGCCTGCTCGAGCAGCGTGCCGAGACGCTCGCGTTCCGCCCGATATCTTGCCGCGCGAGGCCCGTCCCCCCGCTCGTCGCAAAGAGGCGCAAAGGCACCGAGGACCGCGTGGAGGAACCACCCCACGAAGACACTTTCGCCTCGACCTTCCCTGCCGACGCGGTCGTAGCCGTCGTTCCAGTCGCCGCTGCCAATGAGCGGCAGACCGTGAGGGCCGGATGTCAGCGACCGTTCGATGGCACGGATCCCGTGCTCGAACAGCGTCCCCGTCTGGGCCGAGACGTCCGGCCTGCCGAACGCTTCCGGCTGCCCCTTCAGAACGGGAGGCGCCTCGAGAAAGGCGACCCGCTCGTCGAGGGCGGCACGGTCCCCGGTGGCGCTCACGTACTGGTCGATCGCGTACGGGAGCCACAGGAGATCGTCGGAGCAGCGCGTCCGGATTCCCTCGCCGCTCGACTCGTGCCACCAGTGCTGGACGTCGCCCTCGACGAACTGACGCGCAGCGGCCCGGAGAACGTGCTCGCGCGCCAGCTCGGGACGCGTGAACGTGAGCGCCAGAACGTCCTGGAGCTGATCGCGGAAGCCGTACGCCCCGCTCGACTGGTAGAAACCGGACCGGGCCCAGAGACGGCAGGCCAGATCCTGGTACAGGAGCCATCGGTTCACGAGGATGTCGAAGGAATCATCTGGGGTCGAGACGTGCACGGCGTCGAGCGCGTCGTTCCAGTACGCCTCCACGGCCGCGAGCTCGGCCTCCGCGTTCGCGACGCCGCCCGGGCCGGAATAGCGCGAAAGGAGCGTCCGCGCTTCCGCGGCGTCCCGTCCCTGGCCCAGCAGGAAGGCGACGCGGCGCGTTTCGCCGGGCGCGAGGTCGACGACGGCCTGCAGGGCCGCACACGGGTCCAGGCCCGCGCCGAACCGATCCCCGAGCTTCGAGCGCCCGAGGGCCGCTGCGCGCGCCAGAGAGCCGTTGCGGCCCAGGAACTCGAGACGGTCGCCCGTGGCGGAGACGACGGGCTCGCTCACGCCGGCGAAAGCCACCTGCCCCCGGAACTCGTTGTAGGGGTTCCGTGCCAGGATCGCGCCGCTTTCGCCGTCGAACTCCGTCACCACGAAGCGTGGAACACCCGGTCTCGGTGGCCCGAGCCACCACTCGTTGTAGGAGAGAAGGGTGAGGCGGCGTGCCGTGTCCGAGCGGTTCGTCAGCGTCAGGAGCGACAGCTTGACCGGCTCTTCCCGCGCCACGAAGACGGCGAGCTCCTGCGCGATGCCGCGGGCGATCCGCTCGAATCGCGTGACACCCGCTCCATGGCGAACGACCCAGCGCGGCGAGCGCTGCGTCCGCTTCAGGGGTGCCGGCGTCACGCCCCAGATCGCGCCGCCGTCCTCGTCACGCAGGAAAATGGCCTCCCCGGTCGGGTTCGTGACCGGGTCGTTCGCGAAGGGTGTCAACCGGTTCTCGCGGCTGTTCTGGCACCACGTGTGCGCGGCGCCGGACGTCGCCACGACGCTTCCGAAGCGCGGATTCGCGAGGACGTTCACCCACGGCAAGGGCGTCTCGCGGTCGCCTTCGAGGACGACGACGTACTCGCGGCCATCCCGGGTGAAGCCTCCGAGCCCGTTTTCCATGACGAGCGGCGGCGCCTCGACCCGCTTTTCCGGCGGTTCCGCGACCGGGGCCTCGTCGGTCGGAAGCGTCCTCAGCGGCAGCGGAGGCTCGGGATCGGCCCGTCCGAGCTGCTGCGCCAGCTCGCCCTGGTCTCCGAAGAGAATGGCGCTGGCCACCGCGCTGAGGAGTACCGCTTCAGCCTCCGGCATCGCGTCGGTGCGGAGGAGGAACACGCCGCCCGGCGTCCCCTTCCAGGCCCCCCACGGACCGCCGTCGACGAGCTGTGCCAGCTGCTGGTGCAGCTCGTCGCGGTAGCTTGCGGGATGCTCGTTCAGGATCACGGCATCCGCTTTCAGACCCTTCAGGCGCCACAGCTCGTGCGCCTTCAGGACCTGGCGCACGAGGTTCAGGTCGTCGTTCTCCCGGACGCGGACGAGGACGATCGGAAGGTCCCCGGAGATTCCATGTCCCCATAGCCCCGACTGTCCGAGGGTGCTGCGCGACAGGGTGTCCGCGTCGGCACGGAGCGACGCGTCGGAGAAGAAGACCCGCGAACCGAGCCGCTCGAAGAGCTGTGCCTCCTCGACCGGGATGCCAAGGTGCCTGAGGGAGACTTGCGCGTGCGTGTAAGCGAGGGCGAAGGTCCGCGCGGCGACGCCGGGATCGTGGTACTTCAGGGCGAGGGCGCCCGCCGCGGTCCGATCGGCGGCGATGCCTGTCGTGAACGACAGGCGTGCGAACGCGCCGGACGCCAACCTCACCCGGGTCCTGAGGCTGAGGATCGGATCGAGGACGGCGCCCGTCGTCCCCGACAGGGCGCGCCCCTCGAGGGCGAGGGGGTCTTCGGGACCGCGCCCGCGTCCCAGGAATCGCATCCGGTCGGTCTCGAACTCGACCTGGGCCTGCGGGCGGCCGTCGATGGACAGGACGTGGAACGCGAAGAGCGGCATCTCGTCCGGCGAGCGCGGACGCCGGCGCGCTACGAGGGCCGTGCTCTCCGGCAGCCATTCGGTCTCGACGAAGAGCTTCCCGAAGGCGGGATGGCCCGCATCCTCCGATACCGTCCCCAGCGCGATCTCGACGTAGCTCGTCAGCTCGATCTCGCAGGGCCGCTCGCCCCTGTTCGTGAGAGAGATTCGCCGGACCTCGACGTCGTCCGCGGTGGAGACGGCGATCTCAAGACGCGTTTCCACGTCGCCGTCCCGCCGCTCGAAGATCGCCTTTTCCGTCAGGAACTCGACGAGATAGCTGTCGGGCTCCTTGCCGATGGGCTGGTACGCGGCGGACCAGACGGCGCCGGTGTGGACGTCGCGAAGGTAGACGAACTGGCTTCCCGGATCGCGCGTCCGGTCTTCGCGCCATCGGGTTACGGCATGGTCGCGATAGAGGCTCGCTCCCCCTCCCGCGTTCGTGACGATCGAAACATACGCGCCGTTCGAGAGGATCTGCGCGCGCGGGTAGGGCGTGTGCGGCGAGCGGAGCCGGCGGGGCGCGCGGGCCAGCGCCGGCGTCACGCGGGTCTCTTCGGCGGGCCGCGGCTTGATCGCGGGCGCCTTCTGCGGGATCCGTTCCTGCAGGAGAAGCTCGGTCGCCTGAATCCGGGGATCCGCGTGGAAGCGGTCGACCATCACGTCGGAAAGGAGGACGTTCGCGAGCGACACCAGAGTCATCCCCTGGTGGTGCGCGAAGTACGACTTCACGACGACCCCTGAAGCGACGCCGCCGGCGGGCGCGGCATCGGACTCTTCCGGCTTTCGGGGCGTGTAGTCGATCGCGTCGTAGTAGCCGAGCGCGCCCAGCGCACCCTCTTTCTTGAGACGCCCGAGATTCCGCGCGGCGACCGCGGGGTCCACCATCGCGGACAGTGCGGTGGCATAGGGGGCCACCACGAGCTCGTCCGCCAGGCCGCGCATCAGGCCGAGGCCCGGAACGCCGAACGCCTTGTATTGGAAGTTTCCCAGCCGGTCCTCGAGGTTGTACGCCGACTCGGAGATTCCCCACGGAACGCCGCGCCGCCGACCGTAACGAATCTGCTGCTTCACGGCCATCTGGCAGGACCGGTCGAGGAGCGTGCCGGGATAGCTCCGCATGAGGAGGAGCGGCATCAGGTACTCGAAGATCGACGCGCTCCACGAGACGAGCGTGGGAACCCCGTCCACGCTCACGACGAGGCGCCCGAGCCGGAACCAATGGCTTTGCGGCACGTCGCCCTTGGCGATCGAGAAGAAGCTCGCGAGACGCGCCTCGGAAGCGAGAAGATCGTAGTAGGCCACGTCCGGTCGGCCGGGTCCGGCGACGTCGGCGAGCCGATATCCGATCGAGAACAGCTGGCGCTCGCGATCGTAGAGAAAGCCGAAGTTCATCCCGTCCGCGAACGCCGCCGCCCGGCGGGCGAGGTCCGAAAGCCGATCCGCCTCTGCGGGCTCGGAAACCGCCAGTTGCCGGCAGCCCTCCGCCAGCGCGAGCAGCGCTCCGGCGAGGTTCCCGCTGTCGACCGTGGATACGTAGCGCGGCAGGAGCGGTGACAGGTTGCGCGTGTCGTACCAGTTCAGGAGGTGTCCTTCGTGTCGCTCGAGTCCCTCCACCGTCGTCAGGGTGACGTCCAGCCTGTCGATCGTCTCTTTCAGGGGAAGCAGCTTCAGGTCGTACGCCGCGAGCGTCGAGAGAAGGCCCATTGCGATGTTCGTGGGCGAGGTCCGGTGGGCGACGGCCGCGTTCGCTTCCTGGTAGTTGTCGGGAGGCAGCCCGTGGTCCTCGGCGCCGGCCAGCGTTTCGAAGTACTGCCAGGTCCTCCGGGCGATCTCCATGAGAAAGGCCCGATTCTCCGGCGTCAAGTCCCGGCTTCTCGGGCGGGTCGACTGACTGAGCCAGTACGCCAGGACCGGCGCCGCCGCCCAGAGAACGGCGAACGGCACCGCGAGAGGCAGCGCCCCGGGCCGCGCCGAAGCGACGAGCGCGATCAGGCCGAGCGCCACGATGGGGCTCGCGCTCATCTCCCAGAGGAACGAGCGGATCCCTTCGCGGAGCAGCCCCGCGGTCCGCGCCGCCTGGGCGGCCGCCGTCTCCCAGTCGAGGAGCCGCCGTCGCGTGATGACGAGGCGGACGAGCGTGAGGCCGATCGCGTGCAGCATCTCCCAGGCGTGAAACGGCAGGAACGCGAGGGTCAGGAAGGCCTGGGCGCACGCGGCACTCAGCTGCTCCACGAATCCGCGCACGTACATTCGCGCCGGCGTCCTCCGGCGCGCGCCCTCGAGAAGCGAGGCCAGTGCCGTGGCCAGCGGAAACAGCACGACCACGAGACCCCCGAGCGTCCAGGCCAGCGGGTTCCCCGGCAGGACGCTCCAGGCCGCCCCGAACAGTGCGAGGAGCGATGGCGCCACGAGACTGCGCCGGAGGTTGTCGAGGATCTTCCACTGGCTGATCAGCGGCAGGCGATTCCTCGCGAAACCCGTTCTCGTCGGAACGATGGGAAGCAGCCACGCCAGGATCTGCCAGTCGCCCCTCACCCAGCGGTGCTGACGCCGGGCGTGCGCGAGGACGTTGGCCGGGTACTCGTCCACGACCTCCACGTCCGACACGAGCGCGGTTCGCGCGTAAAGGCCTTCGAAGAGGTCGTGGGAGAGAAGGGCGTTCTCGGGGACGCGTCCGCCCACGGTCGCCTCGAAGGCGTCCACGTCGTAGAGCCCTTTTCCCGTGAAGACCCCTTCGCCGAAGAGGTCCTGGTAAGTGTCCGAGACGGCCGTCGTATACGGGTCGACGCCGGTGTGTCCGGCGTAGACGCGCGAAAAGAGCGAGCCCGCGGCGCTGGCGAGCGTCACGCTGACTCGCGGCTGGAGGATGCCGTAACCCTCGGTCACGCGGCCGAGAACGGGATCGACGGATGGTCTGTTGAGCGGGTGGGAGAGGATCCCGATCAACGTTCGCGCGGCGTTGCGTGGCAGCCGCGAGTCGGTGTCCAGCGTGAGGACGTGGCGGAACGACGGGAGAATCGACAGATCCCCCACCTGCACGGTGAAGCTCGTGTCGGTCGCGCCGCGCAGGAGCCGGTTGAGCTCTTCGAGCTTCCCCCTCTTCCGCTCCCAGCCCATGAAGACGCCTTCCTTCTCGTTCCACTGTCGATCCCGGTGGAAGAGGTAGAAGCGGTCGTTCCCCTCGGGCGCGTGGCGGCGGTTGAGCGCCTCGATTCCGAGCTGCGCCGCGGCCAGGATCGCGTCATCGCCCGCGACGTCTGCCGTCTTTGCGTCCTTGAAGTCGCTCAGAATCCCGAAGTAGATCTGCGAATCGAGGTTGCCGAGGGCCTGCACCTCCAGGTGCTCGAGGAGGTGCTCGACGCCTCCCACGCTGCCGAGGAGCGTGGGGATGACCACCAGGGTCCGGGCGCCCTCGGGGACCCCGTTCTCGAGATCGAGGCGCGGAAGCCGGTGCGGCGGGACCAGGGCGGCGACGAGCCGTTGGATGACGAGCGTGGCGAGCTCGCTCGAAGGAATGAGCGCGAGGAGAGCCGCTGGAACGGCCAGGCCCGGAGCGCCAGAAGAGAGCGCGTACGCGTACGCGGCGAAGACCCCGAAGCCCGTCAGAATGCCGATGCCGCCGAGGTACGCCGCGGTGGCATGGGCCATGGCGAAGCGGTGGAGCCTCTCGCCGGCCTTCGGGCGATGGGCGACATCGATCTCCAGTCCCGCGCGCCCAGGTCCGATCAGGTGATAGCCGACGTGCGCGGCCCGGTCCCCGGCCCCCTTCAGCTCCGCGGCCTGCCGGGCGCTCTCGATGGCCTTGAGCGCGACACGTACCTGCGCCTCGCCGTTCGGCTCCGCAATCTCCTCCACGACGTGCCGGTAACGGTCACGGCTCTGAAAGTCCATCCGGGGGTACACCGCCGCCGGGTCGCGCCTCAGGATCTGCTCGACCTGGCTGACACGCTCGACGTAGCGGCTCCAGTCGAGCGTCGAGGCGAGGCGCAGGCTCGTGATCGTGTTGCCCGTCGAGACCTGATCCATGGCCTGCCGCTGGTGCTCGGAGCGAACCACACCCTCGGGCGTCGTCCCGGCGGCGGCCAGCGCCTTCTCCACCCGCAGCGGGAGCGAGGAGACGCGCGGGTCGTACTCGCGCATCCGCTCGCGGATCCGCGCGACGAACGCGCTGTGGAGAGGCGTCGGAAGCGGCGGATCCGTATGCCCGCCCTCCAGGGCGGCGACGGCCCTGTCCGCGTCGCGCCGCGCGGCGCGGCCCTCCAGGATTCCATCCGCGAGAATCCGGAGGTTCCCGAGCAGGGCGAGCTTGAGCATGCTGGGCCAGGCCCAGAGCTCGCCGATGGTCAGCGGGGCCACGGCCTGGTAGGCGAGAACGAAGCGGGTCAGCCTCTCCTGGTCGAGTCTCCCGTCGCCGTGCCGGATAAGCGCCAGCGCCATCGCGTAGAGACGCGCTTTTCCGGAGTGTTCGCGGGCCGCGAGCTTCGGCAGCTTCTGGTAGTACCGGATCGGCAGGTCGCGGCGTACCGCCTGCGCCTCCGATTCCACGAGGTGGAAGTTGTCGAGAAGCCACTCGGCTGCCGGGTCGACGACGTCTCCGCGGTGAACGTCGTCGGCGAGCGTCTTGTACGCGCCCCGCAAGACGACGAGGTTGTCCTGCAGCCGCGCCCGTACGTCGTGCCCGCCGGCTCGCGTATCACGCGCCAGCGTGAAGACGGCAGCCAGTGTCTTCGCCCGCTCTTCGAGACTCTCGAGGCTCAGCGGCTCGCCGCGCAGCGGCACGGCTTCTTCTGGGCGCCGACGTCGGAAGAGAGACGATCTCATGGGTATTTCCGCGGTCAGCAGTCTCTTACGGCAGTCCGCGGCGAGGTCAGCATAGACCCCGGCCTATGAAGATCCGGTTGTCGGTCCTCCGGTCGAACGGCCAGATGCCGTTAACCCATTCGGATTCAGTTACCGGGATGGCGGGCCTCGACCCCGCCCACTCGACTCGCCTCACCCGTCGCCCTTCGAACTTCACGTCTCTGCGAGGTCGCCCAGGAACCGGCACTCTGGGGAATGATCTCGCGCTGTCACCCCTTCCTGGGCGCCGGCCTCTCCGCGGGTCGCCTTACGGGTCTTGATCGAAAGAAGCTAAACGGAGAGGGGCCCATAATTGAAAGTTGAGACCTGACCCCCTGCTCGCCTGTGACCCCCTGCTCGCCTTGCTCGCGTTTGACCCCGCGCACCTGTTCAGAGCTTCTTGCCGCGCAGCTCGCCGGTCAGCGTCTCGAGGAACTTGACGACGTCCCGAGCCTCCTTGTCGCCGAGCGGTGCCCCGACCTGGTAGACGGCCATGGTGTCGACCGCCTCGCGAAGCGTCTTCTTGGAGCCGTCGTGGAAGTACGGAGACGTGAGCGCAATGTTGCGCAACGTGGGTACCTTGAGGTAGTTCCTCTCCGTCTCGTTCTTCGTCACGTTGTACCGGCCGTCGTCGGCGGCCGTTCGCTTGCCGCGCGCTGCGAAGTAGTCGGCCCGACGCCCCATCTTCTCGAACGACCTTCCTCCGAGAAGCTCGCCGACGTGGCAGCTCGCACAGCCCTGGTCGACGAAGAGCTTGTAGCCGTTCTTCTCGTCGGCATCCAGCGCCGCCTGGTCACCCTTCAGGTACCTGTCGAACCTGGAGTCGGGGGTCACGAGCGTCCGCTCGAATTCTGCTATCGCTTCGGTGAGGTTCCTCTTGTTGAAGCCGTCCGGGTAGACGGCCTTGAACTCCGTCGCAAAGGCCTTGTCCTTCTCGAGCTTCGCCGTGATCATCGGCCAGCTGGCGCCCATCTCGACCGGGTTGTTCGGGGGGCCGTCCGCCTGCTCCTCGAGAGTCGCCGCGCGGCCGTCCCAGAACTGCTTGAACTGCAATGCCGCGTTCAGCGTCGTCGGCGCGTTGATCCCGCCCTTCTGGCCACGGATACCGTCAGAGACCGGCGCTTGATCGGTCCCCCCCCTCGACAGATCGTGGCAAGACGCGCACGAGATCGTGTCGTCACCTGAGAGCCGCTTGTCGTGGTAGAGCTTCTCGCCAAGGGCCGCCTTCGCCAGGTCGTGGGGAAGCATCGCCGGCAACGGGCGAAGGAGGGCGCTCCTCAACCCCTCGGGCACACCCGGGGCGGCCTGCTCGGCCCGGGTCTTCTTCACCCAGTCGAGAATAGCCCCCTTGTTCCCGGCTCCGAGCCGGGCGTTCCAGTGCATGGCCACGTAAGCGGAGGGCGGCATCTCGCCCGCCACGACCTCGCGTTCGATTTTTGCGAGCACGGGCTCGGGTACGAGCGGACCCGCGGCGGGATCGAAGCCCCGGGAAATGTCGAAATCCCTCAGCCCATCCCTCATGTCCCGGGCGACGACCCTCGAGGCCACCGGCAGAGCCGCGTAGAAGGGCGGCTTCACACCGGGCACGTGGCAGCTCGCACAACTCTTCTCGAGGACCCGGGTGGCCTTCGACGTCTCGACGCCCTTCAGCGCACCTGCCGTGAGCACCGTTCCCGAGGGCGTTCCGACCAGGATATTCATGACCGGAAGCGCGAGAACCAGGACGGCGAGGGTTCCGAGGCCCAGAGCGGCTTTTCTGGAGCCAGGTTTCATGACCACTCCTTCTGACCCCGGCTCCCAACCCTCGTCTCCGGGGTCGAAGAGATCCTACGACGATCCCGCGAACGAGGGATAGTACGGACGGTATCTTCGATTCTGGTCCGCTGATCCGGATTTCGAAGGTCCTCGCCGGACCCTTCGAAACGCCTCCGAGGCGATCCGGCGACTACCCGCGTCTGCTGTTCCAGTAGTAACCGCCGCCACCGAACAGAAGGAGCAGAACGACGACTAAAAGGAGGAGGTTCATGGTGTTTTCCTTTCTTTCCCGGGCCGTACGCCGCACGGAGCGTGCCAGCGGGGCCACCGCACTGAACAGAAGGAGAATGCTCGCCCGCGCGAAGTAGAACCAACGCCGACATTCGGAGCCAGGCCCCGGCAAGCACCTGTTTCAAGGAGCGTTGAAGAATCTTCACCCGGCGGGCGCGACGACGCTCCTCCCTTGGGGAAACGCGCTGCCGACAGTCTCGGACGGTGGCAGGGCAATTGCGGTGATGCCAGCCGGAGGCTTAGATGGTGAACAAGAACCCGTTCCCGGTTGTCTCGGCGGCCCTCTCCCTGGCGTGGCTCCTCTGGGCCTCACCAGCGAACGCCGCGCCCAGGTCCGGCCCCGAAAGGGCAAGGGACGGCAGAAAGGAAACACCATGCTCTGGACACTCTTCGTAATCCTCCTCGTCCTCTGGGCTCTTGGGATGATCACCTCGGTCTCGATGGGCGGCCTCATCCACGTCCTGCTCGTCATCGCCGTCGTGGTCCTGCTGGTCCAGCTCATTCAGGGACGAAGGGTCATCTGACGGCCAACACATAAGTCTCGGTTGCGGGTTCGAATCCGGCCGCTCGGCCTCGTAAGAGCCCATCGTCCCGACCAGGCCCTGAGGAAGGGATTGTCGGGGAGGCGGGATTCGAACCCGCGACCCCTTCAATTGACTTCAAGCGCCTCCGCTGCGGGCCCGAGAAGGACGAGGAAACGTCGGCGCGGTGTCCGAAGCGCTGATAGGTATCCTCCAACGGCAAGCCCGCCTCGGGCCGGAGGTGCCATGGAGAAGGTCAGCGTGAGCAAGGGCCTCCTCATCGGGGCCGTGGCCGTCGCCGGCGTGTCGCTCCTCGCGCTGGCATTCGTCCTGGGACGCGCCTCCGAATCGGGGAGACCCTCCGGGCAGCCGTCGGGCCACGAGCTTCCGTCTGGTCTGGTCGCTTCGCCTGTCACCGGCCTGCAACCCCTTCCCCGGCAATCCCAGACCTTTTCGCCGCGAACCCCGACCAGCGTGTCGATCACGGAACTCTCCGATCCGTTTCCGGCAACAGGGCCGGCCCCCGCCCCCGCAGCCGGTGAACGGGGCGGCGCCGCTTCCGACCCGGACCGGGCCGCCGTCGCGGCGTACTTCGACGCGCTCGACCACGTCCAGCCGGGAAAGATGAGCGGCGATGCGGAGGGCACCGCCCGGGAGATGGCGGCGGCCCTCGCGAAGGGCGACACCTCGGATCTCGACCGGATGATCCGGGAGACGGAGGCGGCGAGAGAGAGCCTCGTCGCCCTCACGCCGCCCGCCTCGTGCATCGCCCACTACCGGGAGAGCCTCGGGAGTCTCGATGACGCGCTCGGGATGCTCCGCTCCCTGAAGTCGGCGATGGAATCGCCCGATCCCGCCGGCCAGCTCACCACCGTCGCCTCCCGGGCCTCGGCCCTCCGCTCCCGTTCCGAGGCCCTCCAGAAGGAAGAGCTGGCCCTTCGCCTGCGCTACGGCCTGACGCGCTGACTCTCGGCCCCGGGGTCGGCGCCTCCAAGGCCCGCCCTCTCATGCCTCACGCCCGGTTTCACGGGTCCGGGTCAGGTCATAATTCAAGCCCACCGAGAAAGGAGCTGGATCGTGAAGAAGGGGATCTTTATGTCTGCTCTATTCGTCGGCGTGCTGAGCGTCGCGACCTCCATCGTTTTCGCAGCCGCGGCCGCGGCGGGCCCGGCGGCCAAGGGGTACTCGGGAACGATCTCGCTGCAACGGACCTGCAGCGACGCCGACAACAAGATGAACGAATCGGTCCAGTTCACGGGAGTCGTGCTGACGGCCGGCCCCACCGCGCAAGGGACGACCTCCTGGATGAACACGGGCCCCCTTTCGGTCACGGTGGCCGTGAGCAATGTGAACACGGAGAACCCCACGATCCTCATCCCCTCGAAGAGCTTCAACGACGACAAGGTCGGGATCAGCCTCTTCCGGGAAGGGGACAGGAAGACGTACTCGCTCATCGTCGGCCCGATCGAGAAGGTCCCTGCCACCATCAAGACCGGCGGCGAGACGATCAGCGATTTCTGGGACATCCAGGGCCAGACCGCCGGAGACGTTGCCCTCCCCGCGGATTCGTCGCACCTCAAGGGGACGAAGACGATGACCGAGACCAACGGGGCCAAGGTCGTCCTGACCTGGGACCTGCAGCTCAAATAGGTACGACGTCCGCCGGCTGCGCGGCGGCGACTTTCCGATCGGTCATCGGCCCGCGGCTCCGGACGAATTGCGGCGTGACCGCGTCGCCTCAGGCCGCCATCTCGACGAGAGCCTTGAAGTAGCCCTGCGGGTGGGCGCAGACGGGGCACGCCTTCGGCGCCTCCAGCCCCTTTTCGACGTGCCCGCAGTTCGTGCAGTACCAGTAGACCTCCTGGCCGCGCTTGAAGACCGTGCCGGCCTTCAGCTCTTCCAGCGCTTTCCGGTAGCGCATCTCGTGGCCCTTCTCGATCTCGGCCAGCTGAGTGAAGAACTTCGCGATGGCCCCGAACCCTTCCGCCTCGGCGTCCTTGGCGAAGCGGATGTACATGTCGGTCCACTCCATGTTCTCGCCGGCGATGCACTGCTCGAGGTTCTTCTCCGTGGTCGCGAGCATGTCGAGGAACTTCGCCATCCGGTTGGCGTGCTCCTTCTCCTCGTTCGCGGTCTGCTCGAAGACGTTGCCGATCTCGATGAACCCGGCCTTCCGCGCTTCGCCCGCGAAGAACGTGTACTTGTTTCGGGCCATCGACTCGCCGGCGAAAGCCTCTTTCAGGTTCTTCTCCGTCTTCGTCCCCTTCAGGTTCAGGGCCATCTCATCCTCCTCACGGGCCGCGCGCTCTCCGGACGCATGGACGATTCGTCGCCGGCCCGTCCGAAGACTACTCCGGGGCCGTCACGTCGCCGCAACGTAGACCTGGGACTGCAGGATCTTTCCGTTGGGCATCTCGAGCGTCCGCTGCGACCGCAGGGAGAGGCCCTCCCTCTTCGCGAGGGCCGACAGGCTCTCCGGCTCGACCAGGACCATCGCGGAGGCGAGCGGGCGCAGGCTCTCGTAGGGAGACGCGCTCACCGCCGGAAGCGATTCCGAGGGCCGCTGCAGGAGGCAGCCGAAAACGCCACCGGGGACGAGGGACCTCCGGACGAAGGCGAGCGCCTTCGACGCGTCCACGTACTCCATCAACAGCGCCGCGAACGCCAGCTCGACCGCCTCGAAGGGAACGGCGTCCGTCTCGACGTCGCAGTGGAAGAGCTCGAGTCCCGGCAGCCGCGGCCCGTGACGGCTCCGCACCGCGGAGAGGTATTCGCCGTTGAGGTCGACGCCGACGACGCGAACCGTCCGCTCCGGGGAGATCCGGTCGAATCCGTTCCCGCCGGAGCACCCGAGGACGGCCAGCGACCGCGGTTCGTAGGTACGAAGAAGCCTGCCGAGCTCGTCCGCGATCGCCTGCGCCTGGCCGATCTCGGGAAGCGCCATGTGTCCCTCGTAGTCGCCGAGGGGGATGGTTCGCCACGGGCTCGACCTTCGCGTCACGCGTTTTCGACGTCCTCATTGCGAGTATGCGCGGCGTCGTGAAGAGGCGGCGAAAGGATTCGAGACGAGTCAGTTCTTGCCGCGTGTCGCGGGAGGACTTCCGCGGCCCTGCGGGCCGACCGCCTTGGGCGCCCGGGTCCCCTGGTCCTGCTGCATTCCCGCTGAGCCCGAGAGCGCGGCGGTGCCCCGACTTCGCCACGATCTCTCGTCCGCTCCGCGGGCCATGGCCCCCTTGCGGGGTGGGGTCTTCGGTCCGAAGACTCCGTACTCGCCGGGCCCCACGAGGAGACCGCGCGCGCCCGGCACGGCCGGAACGATCTCCACAGTCCCCTCGAAGACCGCGAGCGTCGACTGGCCGTCCGACCCGAGCTCGAGCCCGTACTTCGTCCCCCGGACGACGAGAATCGCACCCGGAGCGGCCACGCGGCGCTCCTCGGCCGCGCCCGTGAACTTCTCGAAGAACCCCTCGAGCCGCCCGGCTTCGAGGACCACGATCACCCCCGGCTCCCCTCCGGCCAGCCGGACCCGGGCCGAGGGGAACACCTCGAAGCGGCAGGCCCGTTCCGGGACCGAGAGGACGGCATGGCCCCAGTATCCGGTCCGCACGACGTCGCCGGCGTCGGCCGCGTCGCCGGTCGCCACCTTCATCTCCTCGCGCTTCGGGTCCCCCCCCGGAACGCGCAGGACCTTGCTCTTGACCTCCTCGAACCGGTACGTGAGCGGACCTTCGATAGACGGCTGGGAGAGCCCGAGGGCGCCGACGACGAAGAAGAGGGAGACGGAGGAGGCGACGTTTCGCGGTCTCATGTCTTCGATTCCTCCCGAAACGGCGCCGCAAGTTTCGAGCCAGTCCCGCGAAAGGGCGGCCCGGACGGGGAGGGAGAATACAAGTCCGCCGTGACCGAGAGCCCCTTTTCACGCCCTCCCGCCCGGGCCGCGGCCACCGTCTCCGCAGCCTTCGTCTTCGTTGCGATGGCCCTGGCCTCCGGCTTTCCCTCGGCCGTCGACCTGCCGGTCCGGGACGCGCTTCTGCGAGCCCTCCCTTCACGCCCCCCCTCGGGAGTGGCCGTAATCGCGATCGACGAACGGGCCCTCGACGACGTGGGGCCCTGGCCCTGGTCCCGAGCGAGGATCGCGGATGTCGTCGATGCGGCACGCCTCGCCGGGGCGCGGGGCCTCGTCGTGGACCTCCTCCTCGCGGAGCCGGCCGAAGGGGACGACCTCCTCGCGGCAAGCCTCCGCCGCCTCCCGTCGATACTCGCTGCGGCCCTGGAC
This sequence comes from uncultured Acidobacteriota bacterium, assembly GCA_963801475.1. GTDB lineage: Bacteria > Acidobacteriota > Thermoanaerobaculia > UBA5066 > UBA5066 > DAOMFB01. The sequence goes on from CAWDEX010000001.1 coordinate 1,870,711, forward strand.
GCGCGAACGGGATGGGTGGACCCGGCAGCATCCCTCAAGTCGGCCGCCCGAATCGCGGAAACCTCCTTCGACGTCGACCATGACGGCGTCGTCCGGCGGCTCAGCTCGACGAAGCAGCGCGACGGCCAGTCGCGGACGGCGCTCTCGCTCGCCGCGGCCGGCCTCGCGGAAGACCCGACGCGCCCGGTTCCCGTCGGGAAGGTCCTCGTACCCGACTTCCGATGCCGGCCTCGCGACGTGCCGGTCGTGGGCGCGGCATCTCTCCTCGGCGGGCGAGCTCGCGGGCTCCGTGGCCGCGTCCTCTTTCTCGGCGTCACGGCAGCCGGGCTCGGCGATCGGTACGTCACGGCCGGGACACGGGCCGGGATGCCTGAGCCCGGCGTCGTCGTCCACGCGGCGGCGACAGCCTGCATCCTTGCCGGGGGACTCCTCAGGGTGGCGCCCCCGCTCGTCTCCGCCCTGATCGCTGCCGCGCTGGCGGGCTTCGCTCTCGCCGCAGGTCTCCTCGGCGCCTCGCGCCGCCGACCCGCCCTCGCCGCCATCGTGCTTCTCCCCATGGCGCTCGGCGCTCCCCTCCTCGCTGCAGGGATCGAGCTCCCCCTCGCGACCCTCTCGATTGCTGCGATCGCTTCGGCCTTCTGGGTGGAGGCTCGTGCGGTCCGGGAAAAGGAGCGGGCCTCCGCCTGGCTGGCCGCCGCGCGGGAGGAGGAGCGGGAAGCGCGCCGGGTCGCGGTCCACGAGATGAAGACTCCGCTGACGGCCGTCCGCGGGCTGACGCAGCTCCTTTCCGGGCTCGACCTCGCGCCGGAAGAGCGGCGGCGCGTCGTCGCGATGGTGGGAGAGGAGACGGAGCGCCTCGGCGGCCTGATCGAGTCGCTCAACGCCGTCGAGCGCCTGCGGCTGAAGGACTTCGAACAGACGGCCCGCCCGCTCGACGTCGCGGCGCTGGCGGAAAGGCGGGCCCGGGCGCTCGGGGCCGCCTCCGGGGGACGCGTCGCGGCGGCGAATGGAGAGGGGATTCTCACGCTGGCAGACGAAGCGTCCCTGGCCCGCGCCATCGACAATCTGATCGGGAACGCGTTGAAGTTCTCGCCCCCGGGGACGAAGGTCCTCGTCAAGGCCGAGCGCCGCGGGAACGAGGCCGTCCTCTCCGTGACGGACGAGGGTCCGGGGATCCCCGAAGAGGAGCGGAGTCAGGTCTTCGGCAGGTTCGTCCGGGGGAGCACCTCGGCCGGGACGGAGGGGCTGGGGCTCGGCCTCTCGCTGGTTCACGAGGTGGTAAGTTGGCACGGCGGCCGGGTCTCGGTGCGGGGCGGGGAGAGCTCGGGAAGCATCTTCGAGATCGCCCTTCCCCTCCTCGAAACGGCCCGGCCGGGGAAGGAGACCGGCCTTGGCGGCGATCCTCGTCGTTGACGACGACCGGGCCGTCCGCGAGACGGCGGCCATCGCCCTCGAGAAGGCCGGCCATGAGGTCCGCCGCGCCTCGAGCGTGGCGGAGGCGGTGGCGCAGCTTTCGCGGGGCCCCGTCGATCTCGTCCTCAGCGACATTTACATGCCCGGCGAGGACGGGATCTCCCTCCTCTCCCGCCTGCGAGAGGGCGAGAACCCGCCGCAGGTCGTCCTGATGACGGCGCGCGGGACCGTGGAGACGGCGACGATCGCCGCCCGTCTCGGCGCAGCCGACTACGTCGCCAAGCCCTTCGACGTCCCCGCCCTCGTGGCGCGCGTCCAGCGGGCCCTCGCCCCCCCGCCGCCGACCGCGCGTCCCGGTCCCGGCGGTCCGGACAGCCTCATCGTCGGCTCCCATCCGGCGATGGTCGAGGTGTACAACGCCGTGGCTCGCGTGGCCCGCCTCCCGGTCGCCATCCTCGTCCTGGGCGAGACCGGGACCGGGAAGGAGCTCGTCGCCAGGGCCCTGCACCGATTCGGCCGCCACCCGGACGGTCCCTTCGTCGCGGTCCACTGCGGCGCGATCCCCGATACGCTCCTCGAGAGCGAGCTCTTCGGTCACGTCCGCGGATCCTTCACGGGCGCCGATCGGGACCGCAAGGGTGCCATCCGCGAGGCCCAGCACGGCACGGTGTTCCTGGACGAGATCGGCGACGTCTCCCCCGCCTTCCAGACGAAGCTCCTCCGCTTCCTGCAGGAAAAGACCGTCCGTCCCGTGGGCGCGGAACGGGGGGAGAGCGTCGACGTGCGCGTCGTCGCGGCGACGCACCGGGATCTTTCCGCCCTGTCGGCGACCGGCGCCTTCAGGCAGGACCTCTACTTCCGGCTCGCGGGCTACGAGATTCGCCTGCCGTCTCTCCGGGAGCGGATCTCGGATCTCCCCCTCCTCGTCGACCACTTCCGACGGCGCGCCGAGAGCGAGCTCGGACTCCCGGCGACGGCCCCGGCCTCCGCCGCCGTCCTTTCGATCTTCGCCCAGTACGAGTGGCCGGGAAACGTGCGGGAGCTCGAGCACGCCGTGTCGCGCCTCCTCATCGACTCGGGCTCCCTCACGGACGCCTCCGCCGCACGCCGCCTCATCGCCGCGAGCCGCGAAGCCCCCGGTCCCCGCGAAACCCGACCTGCGCCCCCTTCCCCGCCGAAGGAGACGGGGGAGTTCTCGAGCCTCGCCGACGTGGAACGTCGTCACGCACTCGAGGTCCTCGCGGCGATGGGCGGGAACAGGACGGCCGCCGCCCGCATCCTCGGCATCGAGCGAAAGACTCTCGCCCGCAAGCTCAAGGAGTGGGGCGAGCCGTACCACGACGACGCGGAGCGCCGGTCCGACTGACCCGACATCGCCGCGACCTTTTGTGCCGCCCTGCAGGGATTGCAGTCTCGCGCACGCCGACCTTGTCTGGCCGACGCCCGCCGTAAACCCTTCGTTCTCGTGGCCGTTCTCGTCTTCTTCCGTCTCGGGTCCTCGCCGTGGCACGGAGCTTGAGATGAGGGCCGGCGACCCGGGAGCTCAGAGAGGGCAGCCCGGGAGAGAACGAAAGGAGACAGAAATGAAGATCACCAGGAAGACCACCGTAGCGCTCCTCGCGTCTGCCTTCCTCCTCGCCACCACGCTCCCGGCCGGCGCCCAGCAGGCGGAGGGGAACGGCAACGGCCCCAAGGCTCAATCGGGACGGAATCTCGGCCCGGGCGACGGGACGGGAAATCAGGGGGTCGGTCCGCAGGACGGCACCGGCTACGGCTCGCCGTACAAGGGAGTGCCCAAGCTGAACGGCGGGACAGGCGCCGGCCCCGGGATCTGCACGGGGATCGGCCCGAAGGGGAGCCAGGGTTCGGTCAGCCGCGGTACGGCCAACCGTCGCGGCGGCCGCAGCTGAGCCCCACGCTCGCCGGGTGACCCGACCGCCACGAGCGGCCCCGGAATTGCCGGGGCCGCTCCGTCCCGGACCGAGCATCACCCCGAAAGACCGACACACGCTGAAGGGACGACGGATCCAAAAGGAACGAGACGAAGGAGGCGACGCTCCCTCTTTCGCGAGACGAGTAAGGACATGGAACTCTCGAGATCGTCGTTCGCGACGGCGGGATTAGGACCCGCGACCTTCCAGCGATCAATCCCGACTGCTTCCGCGTCGCGCCGTCAGAGAGCCGCACCGACGGCAACGAAGACTGCCGGCCCTCCGGCCGGGACCGAGCGGTGCATCAGACCCCGCACGGGGGCGATCCGCTGCTCCCCTGACCGGACCGATCGGAAGCTGTCCCACCAGAAAGGGCCAGGGGGAGCCCGCCTTGTCGCCGATCCGGATCGCGCCGGCCTTGACGAGCACGACCGTTCCCCTGCAGCCCCGGCGGCAGGGAAACCCGAGGTCGCAAGAAGCACCAGCCGGGATGAGCTTCCCGTCCTCATGGACCTGAGTTTCTCCTTTCGCTACTTCCGGTTCTTTCGCGGCGTGACCGATGCCCACCGGCTTGCACATCCTCGTTCCGGCCGACCTCGCCGTCCTGCTGCTTCACATGAGCCTGACTTCGGTCGTGGGCCTGGTGCGGCCCGTGGCCTGGCTCCTTCGGGGGCAGTGAATCACCACATAAGCATACGGTGATAGACTCCGGCCGCCGCGAACATTCCCGGTCGGAAGAAACCGCGGACAGGAGGACGAACGATGGCCGACGCGATGGAGATCACTTTCCCGGGAGGCGTCGCCGTCGAGGCGCATCTCGAAGGCACCACGATCCGGACCGATCAGCCGGCACGCCACGGCGGCGGCGGGACGGCGCCGTCCCCGTTCGAACTCTTCCTCGCCTCGATCGGTACGTGCGCGGGCTACTATGCGCTCGGTTTTTGCCAGGAACGGCAGATCCCGACCGAGGGGCTCGGAGTCTCCATGGCGTGGGAGCGGAGCCCGGAGACGACGCTCATCGCCCGGATCCGGATCACGATGACGCTTCCGCCCGGATTTCCGGACAAGTACCGCGCAGCGATCCTCCGGGCGGCGGATCAGTGCGCGGTGAAGAAGCACCTCGTGGAGGCCCCGGCGATCGACCTCGTCGCGGCCCCGGCGATCGAACTCGCGGCGGTCTGAGCCTCGACCGCGAGAAAAGGAGAAGAGACTCCATGCGCCGTCCGTTCGCCAGGACCTCCGTTGGTCTTCTGTCCCTCCTCTTTCTCCTCGGCGCCGCCTCGCCGGCCGCGCCGCCCGACCCGGCCGATGCGAGAGCCCTCGTTGCCAGTTTTCAGTCGGCGTTGCAGAGCGAGCTGCTCGGCGCGATGAAGAAAGGGGGCCCCGCGAGCGCCATCGAAGTCTGCCGGGACCGCGCCCCGGCCGTTGCCTCGGGGATCTCCCGCGAGAGCGGTTGGACGGTCGCCCGAACGGCCCTGAAAGTCCGCAATCCGAAGAACGCCCCCGACCCCTGGGAGAAGAAGGTTCTCGAGGAGTTCGCGAACCGCGCGGCGCTCGGCCAGGACGTCGCGAGCATGGAGAAATCCGAGGTCGTCGAGACCGGAGGGACGAAGGTCTTCAGGTACATGAAGGCGATCAGGACTGGCGAGGCCTGTCTCGCCTGCCATGGAGCCTCGATGAAGCCCGAAGTCGAGGCGAAGCTGAAGGCGCTCTACCCGGACGATCGGGCGACAGGCTTTTCGGCCGGCGACCTGAGGGGTGCTTTCACGCTGACCAAGAGGCTCTAACCGCTCGCCGCGCCGGGTGACTTCGGTCGCCTCGACGAAACGTCACAAGGTTCCACGCGTGCGGCCGGGGTCAGACCCCTATATGTCGCTCGCTCCCGCCCCCGGACCCCCGGTCGCGGGTTCGAATCCCGCTCGAGGTCCTGCAGAAATGAAAACAAGCGCCGGAGCGCTCAAGAGTCTTCAGTGATGGTCGGGACGGCGGGATTCGAACCCGCAACCCCTTGAACCTCATGGCGCATCTCCGTCTGCCAATAGCCGCAACCAGCTCTATGCCATGGATTTGCGCTGGCACGATTCCTTCCGAGGGTATCTTCGGACAGGTTCGCGCGACGAAACTCGATACCCGGAGTTTCCTGGTCAACCAGGCGGGGCGGGTCCGAACCGAGGCCAGATCAGAGGCGTCATGTAAGCGCTCATCCATAGATCTCCGTGAGTGAAAGAGGCGCAGCGGCAACGCTGACTTCCTGGGGGTACGCTGTCTGACTCATGTCGACACAGAAGGCGCCCTCACGGACATTTCCGAGCTCTCGACGACTCGCGTGAACGACGCCGGCTGAACTCGTCTATCCTGCGCGACGGCCTTCGGGGGGACTCCCCTTTCTCGTTTTCGGGAGGAGAGCGGCATGGCAACCTTCGAGCAGCTCCTGCTCAGAATCAGTGACTTCATCTGGGGCTGGCCGCTCCTTGTCCTTCTCGTCGGGACGCACGTTTTCCTGACGATCCGCCTCGGCTTCATCCAGCGCCACCTCTGGACCGCCATCAAGCTCTCCGTTCGCCGCGAGAAGGAGGGGGCCGGCGACGTCAGCCAGTTTGGGGCGCTGACGACCGCCCTTGCGGCGACCATCGGTACCGGAAACATCGTCGGCGTCGCAACCGCCGTCGCGGCCGGCGGTCCGGGCGCGGTCCTCTGGATGTGGCTCACGGGCGTCTTCGGCATCGCGACGAAGTACTCAGAGGCGCTCCTGTCGGTCTGCTTCCGCGTGACGTCGCCCGACGGCTCCATGGCCGGCGGACCGATGTACGTCCTCGAGCGCGGTATGAAGGCGAAGTGGCTCGGCATCGTCTTCGCGGCACTGACGGCCGTCGCCGCTTTCGGCATCGGCAACACCGTCCAGGCCAATTCCATCGCGGTTCTCTTACAGGAGACGTTCGGCATCTCCCCGTGGGCCAGCGGCGGCCTGCTTACGCTTCTGACCGGCATCGTCATTCTGGGCGGCATCCGGTCGATCGCCCGGGTCTGCGAGCTCCTCGTCCCCTTCATGGCAGGCTTCTACGTCCTCGGCTGCGCGTACCTGCTCTTCATCCACTTCGAGACCCTGCCGGCGACGTTCCGGCTCATCCTTTCGAGCGCTTTCAGCGGGCAGGCGGCCATCGGTGGCTTCCTCGGCGCCGGGATGAAGGAGGCGATCCGCTACGGCGTCGCGCGCGGCCTCTTCTCGAACGAGTCGGGCCTCGGCAGCGCGCCGATCGTCGCGGCGGCGGCGATGACGAAGAACCCGGTGCGCCAGGCGCTCGTCTCCTCCACCGGCACCTTCTGGGACACGGTCGTCGTCTGCGCGATGACGGGCCTCGTCGTCGTCAACTCGGGCGACTGGCACGCGGGCTTGAATGGGGCGGCGCTGACGAAAACCGCCTTCAGCCACATCCCTTACGCGGGGCCGATCGTTCTAACCGTCGGCCTCCTGACCTTCGTCTTCTCGACGATCCTCGGCTGGTCGTACTACGGAGAGAAGGCCGCCGAGTACCTCTTCGGATCTCGGATCGTCCGACCCTACCGTGTCCTCTGGGTCGTCGCCGTCATGGTCGGTTCCGTCGCGACGCTCCCGGCGGTCTGGTCCTTCGCCGACATCGCCAACGGCATGATGGCGATCCCGAACCTCGTCTCGCTCCTCGTCCTCAACGGATTGCTCGTCTCCGAGACCCGGAAGTACCTATGGAGCGGGAACCTGGAGAAGGACGCTTCCGAAGACTGAAGCCCGGGTCTCGAGGGGACGCCCGCCCGGCTCGCTCCGCTCGCCGCCACGCTTCGCGCTGGGGGCGCGCTGAACCGGCTGAACTTGAGGCGGGGGGTTCCGCTCGCCGAGGCTCGCTCCTACCCCCGCACCCCCGGTCGCGGGTTCGAATCGGAGATTCAAGCTCGGCAGGAGCGTGAGGCGCAGTCGAGCACTCGACTCAACAGTGGTCGGGACGGCGGGATTCGAACCCGCGACCCCTTGAACCCCATTCAAGTACGCTACCAGGCTGCGCCACGTCCCGACCGGAGACGACATCGGGCGGCGGAACCGCCCGGGGGTGAGTCGTTGTACCACCCGATCCCCGGAGGGTCAACGCGACGTCTGCTCCAACCCCGTCCTTCCCGAGGCCGGCGCCGGGGCGTGAGCGAGCCTTACTCCTTCACGTCAATTTCCTTGTGTTCGTGCTTGCCCTTGGCGGCCCCGACGAGAACGCCGTCACCTTTCGGCGACCAGACCTCCGAGAGCATGTGCTTCCCGTCTTCGCTCTTGTCGAACACGACCCGGGCCTCTCCGGATTTCGAGCGAGGGTCCCTCGACAACGTCGTGACGAACTGCACCACGACGCTCTTGCCGCTCTTCGCGTCCTGGACCGTGACGACCCTCTGGTCCCGGTCAATCGTCAACCGGTACTGACCGGCCGGCAGGTCGGCTGTGCCGGCCGTGAAACCGAACGGGACCGTCGAGTTGACGACTTCGGCGGCCCGGGCCGCGCCCGAAACCAGTGCCACCAGTGCCAAGGCCATGACGAACCGGGAACGTACGTTCGGGAACCTCAGGTTTCTCATCGCTTGCTCCTTTTCTCCCTCTTCGGGGCGGTTGTGGAAAACAAAGTTACGCATCGGTCACGGCGAGTGAGATTCTATCTCAATTAACGTCGGCTGGACCCTTCCAGCCCGAAGAGATGCAACGGGCATGCCGTCGAGGGATGTCAATTCGGCCTCACGAAGGGAACGCCGGGAAAAGGCCGCGGCGCCTCGTTCCCATTGGCGCACCAGCGGCCGACAGGATTTTCGGAGGCGTCACTCCCGGGCGGAACCGGTCAGGTGGCGACGGCGCGGCAAGCTGGCAGTCCGGATGCCCTCAGATCCCCGCCCAGCCGGGCTCGATCCGGACGTAGCCCTCCTCCATCGCCCAGAGGTCCATCGCGATCGAGGCGAGGTCGTCCACATCGGGGATCGGCCGCCCGTCGACCGTCAGGTCGATCGACTTCACGTATCCCCGGCAGACGTCGCAGGCCTCGATCCGCGTTCCGGGGAGCGTCTCGCTCTGGAACGTCGGGAGTTTCGACGGATCCTCCTCGCCGCAGGAGGGGCACCGGATCCGGTTGATGGGCCATTCGGTTCCGCAGAGGCCGCACACGAGGAACCGCGCGGCGCCGTGCGTCTCGGGGTCGCTCCTCCGGAACGAAACGATCGGCCGCCCGCCGCAGCAGGGGCAGTGCCCTTCCCCGTGGGGGCGCTCGGGCGTCACGCCGGCGGCGGCCAGAGTCTCGACGTACGGGCGCAGGAGGGCGCGCGAGAGGTAGTCCCCCGCCACGTCCCTCCCGCCGTCCCAGTAGAGGAGAAGCCTCGACCGGGCCGTCTCCGGGTCGTCGGCGCGCCGAGTCTTCGCCTCCTCGGCCAGCTCCGGCGGGCCGTCGGTCTCGGCGAAGGAGAAGAGCTTCTCGCCGAGGTCGTAGAGGCGGGGCGCGTCCTCGGCGAGCCGGCCCGTCAGCGGCGCCTCGCGGTGGCGCGCCGCGAGGGCCGCCGCCAGGCGCCCCTGGAGCCGGAACAGGACGGCAGCGAACCGCAGGGGCTCCGCGGCCGCGGCGTTCTCCCGGGCCAGGTGCTCGGCGCGTTCGGCCCGCTTGTCGAAAGGGACGGTGGGCGCGGCCACGCTCACGTCAGGAAGATTTCTCGAGTCCCATCAGCTCCCGGTACCACTTCGGGTGATGGATACGCGCCCACGCCTTCGAAACCGTACCCCGGGTCATCGAGTTCAGCGTTCCGGGCTCGGCGACCGCCGCAAGGTAGATGTGAAAGACGAGCGACACCGCGAAGAGGATGAAGGTGATGTCGTGGAGCAGGATGGCGAAGACGCGGAGCCACTGGGGGAACGATGGCGGGAACCAGAGGACCACGCCCGAGACGAGAAGGCCGAGGGCGCTGAGCTTGGAGGTGTAGAAATAGACTTTCTGCCCCCCGTTGTACTTCCCGATCTTGTCGTGGTTGGCGGCGTCGCGCAGGTACTCCAGAAGCTTCGGGCCGACCCAGCCGCGCTCCTCCTTCGTCATCTTCATGTCGCCCCACCACTGGACGGCCATGGCGAGGGACGCCGCCGCGAACACGAGGCCGAGGATCGGGTGGATGACGCGACAGACCGAGAGGCCCCCGACGAGGTTCCCCATCCACCCGAACACGGGCGTCCAGACGGGGAGTCCCGTGACCAGGCAGGCGAAGAAGCTAACGCCGACGGACCAGTGAATGACGCGCGCGGAGAGGCGGTGCCGGATGATCTCGTTGCCGACGATGACGTCTTCCTTCTCCCGCGCGACGTACGCCCCTTCGTCGAAGCCGATCTGGCGGATGACTTTGCTCATCTTCGTCTCCCCTTCCGTCACGCCTTCGGCTCGTCGGGGTCGACCGGACCTGGATCGACGTGCCCTTTGTTGCCGTGGTAGAGGTGGTGGCCGAAGGCTCCGACGACGGCGCCCACGATGGCCAAAAAGCCGAGCGGCCGGAGGAACTTCTTCCAGAACTGCATACCCACGGGGACCCTCGGGGACTTCGACAGGCCGCCGTACCACTCCGGGTGGTCTCCGAAGGCGAGGACGGTGACGACGCCCGTCCCACCGACGCCTTCGGGGTCGTAGAGTGCGGCATTCTGGAAGCCGTTCGCCTTCAGCTGTTCAACGCGCCGGCGCCCCAGCGCCAGCATGTCGTCCTTCGTTCCGAAATGGAGACAGCCGGTCGGGCACGACTTGATGCAGGCGGGCTCGAGGCCGATGGAGACGCGGTCCACGCAGAGCGTGCACTTCGACATCTTCCCGGTCTTCGCCGAGAAGCGCGGCACGTCGAACGGGCACCCGGTGCTGCAGTAGCCGCAGCCGATGCACTGGGCGGGGTTCACGTCGACGATTCCGTTCTCGTACTGCACGAGAGCGCCCGGCGCCGGGCACGCCTCGAGGCAGCCCGGGTCGGCGCAGTGCATGCATTGGTCCTTCCGCATCAGCCACTTGATCCCGCCCTCGACCTCCCGCTCGTCGAACCGGATCAGGTTCCAGAAGGCGGCGTCGAGGGTCGGGAGGGTCTGGTAGTCGCCGTCGTTCACGGTCGCGACCGTGGGAAGGTCGTTCCATTCCTGACAGGCCACTTCGCACGCCTTGCAGCCGATGCAGGTGGAGGTGTCCACGAGCTTCGAGACGGCGGGGAGCGAGCGGAGGCCGCTGGAACTGCCCCAGACGGCGGCGGAAGAGCGGCGGACTTCGAGGGTGCCGGTTACAGCCATGGCCGCCTCCTCACGCCTTCTCCACCTTCACGAGGAAGGCCTTGAACTCCGGAGTGAACGTGTTCGGGTCTGCGGCCGACGGGGTCAGGAGGTTCGCGAGGGGGCCGGTGTGGCCCGGGTTCCCGGCGAATCCCCAGTGGATCGGGAGGCCGATCTGCCAAACGTTCTTCCCGTCGATCTTCAGGGGTTTCAGTCGCTTCGTGACCATCGCCATCGCGGTGATCGCGCCACGCGGCGAGGAGACCTTGATCCGCGACCGGTTCGCGATCCCGAGCTCGCGGGCGTACTCCTCCGGGACCTCGAAGAAGAAGTCGGGCTGGACCATGTTCAGGCGCTTGTTGTGCTGGGTCCAGTAATGGAAATGCTCCGTGAGCCGGTACGTCGTACAGACGACCGGGTACTCTTCGCGCTTCGCGTACGGGTCCTTGTCCGAGGAGAACCGCGGGCTGACAGGGTTCGACGAGACCTTCGGGTGAAGGAGGTTGTCGACGGGGGCCTCGACCGCCTCGTAGTGCTCCGGGAAGGGGCCGTCGTTGAGCGAGGCGGCGAAGAGCCTTCCGACCCCCTCGGCGTTCATGATGAAGGCCCCGAACTCGCCCGGCTTCGAGTCGGGCTTGATGTCCGGGACGTCGCCCACCCACTTCTCGCCGTTCCACTTGATGCCGGGGCGTGACGCGTCCCACGGGTTTCCGCTCGCGTCGGCCGAGGCGCGGTTGTAGAGGACCCGCCGGTTCGCGGGCCACGAGAAGGCCCACTGGTGGAACATGCCGAGGCCCGTCGGGTCGGCGTTGCTCCGCCGTTGGGTGTTGTTGCCCGCCTCGGGGAATGCCCCGCAGTAGAGCCAGTTCCCGCAGGAGGTCGAGCCGTCGTCCTGAAGCTGGCCGAAGCCGTCCAGCTGCTGTCCGGCGGCCCTGAGAATCTTCGTCTTGTCCTTCGGGTCGGGGATGTCGGCGAGGGCCTTGCCGTTGACCTCCTTCAGGACCTCGGAGAGGTCGGGATTCGCCGGGTTCGTGTAGGACCAGGCGAGGTTGAGGACGGGCTCGGGGAAGGCGCCCCCCTCCTTCCGGTAGAGCTCCTTCACGGCGAGGACGAGGCGCGCGAGGATCTCCTGGTCCGACTTCGCGAGCCCCGGCGGGTCGACCGCCTTCCACTTCCACTGGGCCCAGCGGGCCGAGTTCGTAAAGGACCCGTCCTTCTCGGCGAAGAGGGCCGCGGGGAGGAGGTAGACCTCGGTGGCGATCTTCGATGCGTCCGGAGTCCCGTACTCTTTCGGCGCCCTCCAGAACTGCGCCGTCTCGGACTCGACGTTCTCGACGACGACGAGCCATTTCAGCTTCGCAAGGGCGGCCACCATCTTCGGAGAGTTCGGCCCCGTCCCGACGGGGTTCATCCCGAACGTGATGAGCCCTTCCGGTCCGGGCTCGGGGCCGCCGGCGCGTGTCGACGTGCCGCGGTAGGCGTCGTCGAACATCCAGAGCCAGGAGTAGTTGCCGTCCACCTTCGGGAGCCACCCGTAGCCGAAGTCGTTCTCCTTCGTCGCCTTGGCGCCCCAGAGGGTCTTCAGGAACGAGACCGCGAACATCGGATAGTTCTGCCAGTAGTTCATCGACGGCCACGGCGTTTTGTTCAGCGTCGTGGGCGTCACCTGCTCGAGATAGTCTTTGAGGGTCGGCATCGCGGAGGAAGGCGTCTTGAGGTAGCCCGGCAGGATGTCGAACGTGCCCCCCATGTCCGTGGCGCCCTGGATGTTCGAGTGGCCGCGCAGCGCGTTCACGCCGCCGCCGGGCCGCCCGACGTTCCCGAGGAGGAGCTGCAGCATCGCGGCCGTCCGGATGATCTGGACACCGGTCGAGTGCTGGGTCCAGCCGAGGGCGTAGAGAATCGTCCCGACCTTCTGGGCGTTCCCGGTCGCGGTAACGGCCTCGGCGACTTTGAGGAAGGTCTCCTTCGGGACGCCGCAGATCCTCTCCACCGTCTCCGGCGTGTACCGCTCGACGTGCTTCTTCAGAAGCTGGAAGACCGAGCGCGGGTGCTGGAGGGCCGGGTCGACGGCGTACATCTTCGTCTTCGGGTCCGCCTCGTACGCCCAGGCCGACTTGTCGTACGCCTTCCCGTCGAATCCGCTGAAGAGCCCGTCGGCAAAGCCGTACCTCTCGGAGACGAGATAGGCGGCGTTCGTGTGCTCCTTGACGTAGTCCTCGTGGAAGCGCCCGGTCTCGAGGGCGTACCGGATGATGCCGTGCAGGTAAGCGATGTCGGTCCCGGCGCGGATCGGCGAGTAGAGGTCCGCGACGGCTGAGGTCCGCGTGAAGCGGGGATCGACGTGGACGATCTTCGCGCCACGGGTCTTCTTCGCCTCGAGCGCCCACTTGAAGCCGCAGGGGTGGTTCTCGGCGGGGTTGCCGCCCATGACGAAGACGACGTCGGCGTTCTTGATGTCGACCCAGCCGTTCGTCATGGCCCCGCGCCCGAACGTGGCGGCCAGACTGGCCACCGTGGGGCCGTGTCAAACCCGTGCCTGTGTGTCCCGGTAGACGACCCCCCACGAGGCGCACGCCTTGGCCTGCAGCATGTTGAACTCGTTCGTGTCCGTGCACCCCCCGATGACGACCATCCCCGGGTTCCGGTTCACGACGGCGCCTTTGGCGTTCTTCGCGACGAAGGTCTTGTCCCGGGTCTCCTTGACGCGCTTCGCGATCCCCGCGATCGCCTCGTCCCAGGAGATGTCTTCCCATTTGTCGGAGCCCGGCCGCCGCACCTGCGGCTTCGTCAACCGGTGCTTGTGGGAGATATCTTCCTTGAGAGTGATCCCCTTCGGGCAGAGCGTCCCGCGGTTGATCGGATGGTCGGGATCGCCTTCCACGTGCACGACGGCGGGAGTCGCGTTCTTCGCCTTGTCGCCGAGCGTGTGGATGATGACCCCGCAGGAGACCGAACAGTAGGGGCAGGTGCTTCGGGTCTCGGTGGTCCGCGCGATCTTCAAGTCGCGCATCTCCGCCTGCGCCTCGTTGAGGTCGAAGCCGAGGGCGACGCCGCCCCCGACCGCTCCGGCCTTCAGGAATCCGCGACGCGAAAGCCTCATCGCCGTCCTCCTCTCTGCCGTAGGTCCGATTTAAAGCGAAATCTAGCACCATCGCGGGGGCCGGGAAAACCGTGTTTACGCTGGAATTCGCTTCAGACGGCTCCCCGGACCCGGGCCGGGTGGGAATAGACGTTGAAGCGCTCCCCCCTGAGAAAGCCGACGACGGTCATGCCGGTCTCCTCGGCCAGCTGCACGGCAAGGCTGGTCGGGGCCGAGACCGAGCAGAGGATGCGCACCCCGGCGAGGGCGGCCTTCTGGGCGATCTCGAACCCCAACCGCCCCGAGACCAGGAGGATGGGAGGGGCCGGCCGCTTCTCCCTGAGGAGAGCGCCGATCGCCTTGTCGGTGGCATTGTGCCGCCCGACGTCCTCCCGGACGACGACGGCGGTCCCGTCCGCCTCGAAGAGGCCGGCGGCGTGCAGCCCACCGGTCGACCGGAAGAGCGCCTGCCCCCGGCGGAGGGCCTCGGGAAGGCTCGAGAGGAGCCCGGCGGAGACCTCGGGTCCCGCGGACCGGCCCTCTCCCGCTCGCCGCCGGGCCGCCGCCGCCAGCTCGATCACCCGTTCGATCGACGATTCTCCGCAGACGCCGCAGGCCGAGGTGACCGTCTCGGACCGCCGTCCCGTCAGGCGGGAGCCTCCCGGGCGGGCGGCGACCGTCGCGATCACGACATTCCGCGCCAGCTCCGGTGCGATCCGAGGATCGGAGGGGCGGGCGAGGCCGAGGAGCTCAACGGCCGCCTCGATGACGCCCCCGGTGAAGAGAATCCCCGCCGCGAGGTCTTCGTCTTGTCCGGGCGTCCGCATCGTGACGAGGAGCCGGACGGGCTCCGCCGTTTCCCCCTCGCGAACGCGGATCTCGAGAGGCTCCTCGACCACGAGGGCATCCGGGGCGAACGTGTCGAGCGCGCCATCCCGGCGTCGCACCAGCGCACGCATCGACCCCGCGCTGTCGTTCGGGAACATCCCCGGATCCTACCGGCGGGAGAGGAGTTTCAGGATCTCCTTCAGCTCGGACACGGCCTTTCCCACGCGGGGATCCGGCGGGGGCGAGGCGGCCGCCGCCGTCCGGATCGGGGCCGTCTCCGCCGGAACCGGCGCGTCGGGGAACGGAAGCTCCGTCAACTCCGAAGCCGGCTTCGCCGTCCTGGGCTTCCCCTCCGTCGCTCCCTTGTCGCGCGGGCGCGCCGCCTCTCCCTTCGACCTGGACTCGGGCGTCGCCGCGGGCGGGTGGGCCTGGGCCTCGCGGCCCCCCAGCTCCGCCTCGAGCTTCTTCTTCGCACCGGCGATCGTGTAGCCCTCGTCGTAGAGGAGCTTCTTGATCTGCTCGATGATCCTCAGCTCCCGCACCGAGTAGGTCCGCGGGCCCTGGACCGTCCGGTCGGGCGTGAGGGCGGGGAACTCGGACTCCCAGTAGCGCAGGACGTACGGCTGCACGTCGGCGATCCGGCAGACGTCGCCGATCTTGTACCGCGGCTCCCCGCCCCCGGCTCCGGGGTGGGGCGAAGCGTTCGGGTTGCGGGCTTCAGACATCTCTCGGACCGGGCCCATTTTTGCACAGGGGAAGGCCGGAGGAGAGACTCAATCGCTCCGGACGACCTCGAACCGGACCGGGACCCCGTCGAGCGGATACGCCTCGCGGAGGCGGTTCTGCAGGTACCTCTCGAAGGAGAAATGGAGCTTCTCGACCCGGTCCGCGAACAGACGGACCAGCGGCGGCTCGGTGCGGACCTGCACCGCGTAACGGATCTTCAGCTCGCGGCCCGATCTCCCCGTCGGGGTCTGCTGGCCGAAGGCCCTGTGGAGGAGCCGGTTCAGCTCGCCGGTCGGGAACCGCGCGGTGAAGCGACGGGCGACGGCGTCCACCTCGGGAAGGACCTTCCCGACCCCCCGGCCCGTCCGGGCCGAGATCGGGAGAAAGAGGTTCGTCCGCGTGAAGACGAATCGACGCTTCACCTCGTCCCGGAGCTGCTTGGTCTTCTCGCGGTCCCTCTCGACGAGGTCCCACTTGTTCGCCACGAGGAGAAGCGCCCGGCCCGCCTCCTCGGCATACCCGGCGATGTGAGCGTCCTGGGCGGTGATCCCCTCGGAGGCGTCGAAGACGACGACGGCGACGCGGGCTCGCTCCATCGAGCGTCGCGCCGCGACGACGGAGAGCTTCTCGGCCGAGTCGGTCGTCTTTCCCTTCCGCCGCATCCCCGCCGTGTCGACGAGAAGGTAGCTCCGCTCGCCCTTCCGGAGGACCACGTCGATCGCGTCGCGCGTCGTCCCCGGGATGTCCGAGACCATGACGCGGTCCGCCCCGACGAGGGCGTTGACCAGGGAGGACTTCCCGACGTTCGGCCGGCCGACGACGGCGACGGCCAGCGGCTCGGTCCGCGTCGCCGGGTCGAGGTCGGGCGGAAGCCGCTTCTCGATCAGAGCGTCGAGCTCGTCCTGTCCCGTGCCGTGGAGCGCCGAGACGGCCACGGCCTCCGGGAAGCCGAGTTCGTACGCTTCGGCCGCCGCCTCCTCCGCCGCGCGATTGTCAACCTTGTTCCAGACGGCCACGACGGGCTTCCCGAGGGCGTGGAGCCGGGCCGCGACGCGGCGGTCTTCGGGAAGTAGGCCCGCCGCCCCGTCGAGAACGAAGAGGAGCAGGTCGGCGTCGGCGACGGTCGAGAGGGCCCTCTCGCTGGTCCAGGCGGCGAAGCCACCCGCCGCGTCCAGGTCGAGGCCCCCGGTGTCGACGAGGACGTAAGGGCGCTCGCCCGAGGTCTTCGCGGGGGCCTCCAGCGCATCGCGGGTCATCCCGGGCCGGTCGTGGACGAGGGCGCGCCGGCTCCCGGCCAGCCGGTTGAAGAGGGCGCTCTTCCCGACGTTCGGCCGGCCCACGATGACGACGCGGAACGGCCGGGCCGGGTCCGCGCCGGCTCCGCTCATCGGCGGGGGGTCCGGCCCCCGCGGCCGGACCGACGCGGCGGGCGTCGCTCGAAGGCTTCCGCCCGGCTCCGGCGACGGGGACCGGCCGACTCACCGACCGGCCGGAAGTCGAGGGCACGCCGCTCGGCGTCGGCCCGGACGAGCTTCACCCGAAGCCGGTCGCCGAGACGGTAGATCCGCCCGAACTGCGCACCGACGAGCTGGTGCCCGACGTCGTCGTAGCGGTAGAAGTCGTCCTCGAGGGAGCTGACGGAGACGAGCCCGTCGACGTAGATGGCATCGAGCGTGACGAAGAGGCCGAAACCGACGACCGCGGTCACCCACGCATCGAACTCCTCGCCGACGCGGTCCTTCAGGTAGACGAACTTCTTCCACGCCACGGCCTCGCGCTCGGCGGACTCGGCGCGGCGCTCGCGCTCGGAGCAGTGGACGCACGCCTTCGCGAGCCAGCGCTCCCGGCCTTCCGCCTCGTCCGCCGACGGGGCCCGGCGCGTCCCGAGCCACTCCACGAGCGCCCGGTGGACGAGAAGGTCGGGATAGCGGCGGATGGGCGACGTGAAGTGCGTGTAGTAGGGCGCCGCGAGGGCGTAGTGCCCGCGGCACTCCGACGCGTAGACCGCCTTGCGCTGGGCGCGGAGGACGAGGTCGGAGACGAAACGCTCCTCCGGCTTTCCCTCGGCCTGGTCGAGGATCGACTGGAAGACGGCGGGCGTGACCTCCACCTCGTCTTCCGGGATGTCGTAACCGAGGGGTCCGAGGACGGCCCGGAGGTCCACGAGCCGGCTCTCGTCGGGCCGGTCGTGAACGCGGTAGGGGGCCGGTGTCGGGACGAAGACGAGGTGCTTCGCCACGGCCTCGTTCGCCGCGATCATGAACTCCTCGATCAGCCGGTGCGCCTCGTTCCGGACGGCCTTGGCGATCGAGACGACGTCCCCGGTCTCGCCGAGGATGACGTCGGCGTCGGGCAGATCGAAGTCGAGCGACCCGCGCGCCTCGCGCTTGGCCCGGACGAGGCGCGCCGCCCTCTGCGCGACCCGGAGCATCGCCTCGACCTCGGGCGGAACGGAAAAACCCTTCTTCTGATATGCGGCGGCTGCAGGCGCAGCCGCCGATAGAGGCGAATCTGCCCCCTGAAGAAAGTCCCCGACCTCCGTGTACGTCAATCGCGCCTTCGAATTGATGAAGCTCCGCGCGAACTCGGCCTTCACCGTCGCGCCCTTCCCGTCGAGCGTCAGGACCGCCGAGAGGGTCCGCCGCTCCTCGCCCGGGCGGAGGGAGCAGAGGTCGTTCGACAGCCGCTCCGGGAGCATCGCGAGGGCCCGGTCGGGGAAGTAGACGGACGTGCCGCGTTCGAAGGCCTCGGCGTCGAGCGCGCTTCCGACGGCCACGTAGTGCGACACGTCCGCGATGTGGACGCCGATCCGGAAGCCTCCCCCGGGAAGCTCCTCGGCCTCGATGGCGTCGTCGAAGTCCCGCGCCGTCTCGCCATCGATCGTGACGATCGTCCGGCCGGTAAAGTCGGCCCGGGCGGCGCGATCCCCGCCCTCGATGGTGCCGGACGCGCTCTCCGCCTCCTGGAGGGCCGCTTCGGAGTAGATCCTCGGAAGGCCCCACTTCCGCGCCACGACCTCGACGTCGACCCCGGGGTCCCCTTCGAAGCCGATCCGTTCGGTCACCTCGGCGAGGGCGAGACGCTTCTCGTCCGGCCAGGAGACGATCCGCGCCTCGACGAAGAGCCCGTCCGGAGCTCCGAGGTCCTTGCCGTCCGGGACGCGCAGCCGGGCGTCGATCTTCCGGTCGAACGGGACCAGGAACGTCCCTTCCGGGCCCCGCACGACCTTTCCGACGACCGTGGATCGGCGTCGGACCAGGACCTTCACGACCACGCCGGTCCGGGACGGCGGCGGGCCGGTCCGTCGCCCCTTCGGTGCGCGGGGCGCCTCCACCCGGACGAGGACGACGTCGCCGTCGAGCGCCGTCCCGAGGTGCCCGGAGCGGACCGGCAGGTCGGGGACGCCCGGCTCGCCCGAGAGAAGGAACGCGCGCCCCTCGCCGCGCACGGCGAGGGTTCCCGCGGCGAAGTCGGTGTTTTCGATCAGGGAGAGCTTCTCGCCGCGGACCCGGACGACCCGTCCGTCCCTCTCGAGCTCGGCCACCGCGGCCCGGAGACGTTCCGTTCCGGCGTCGCCGGCGTCCGGCCCGAGGACCTTTCGAGCGAGGTCCGTGACGGTGAGAATGCGGGATCCCCGGGGCCTCAAGGCCTCGACGAGCCGCTCGGTGAGAGGGGGGGAACTCATAAGGATGGTGCGAAAGGGGGGACTCGAACCCCCACGGCCGGGTAAGGGCCACAAGGTCCTGAGCCTTGCGCGTCTGCCAGTTCCGCCACTTTCGCGCCGGAGTCTGCGAGGGGACGGAGGATAGACGCGCCGCCGGAGGCCGTCAACCGCCGTCCGGGGCCGCCCCCGCCGGTCACCCTCCCGCGGCCGGCCTTCGGGCGCCGCCCTTTTCGCGCACGATCACGAACGCCTCGATCCGGGCCTCGTCCTGGTCGGGCATCTCAACGAATCGGATGCCGAACGCCGGGTGGAGGAGATCCAGCTCCGTCGTCCGCCGGACGACGCGCCCGGTGGCCCGGATCGGCTCCAGGTCGTCGGGCAGGAAGAACTCGATGTCGACCGTCCGGCCGATGACGAGCGGCGATTCCGTTTCCACCAGGATCCCGTTGGACGAGACGTTCAACGTCTTGCCCGCCTGGACCGGTCCCTCCGACTTCGGGTCCCGGACGCGGGCCAGAGTGTTCAGCTCCCGCCGCGCCGGAATGACCGTCAGGCGGCGCGCTTTGTCGAGGAGCTCCTCGGGGGGAAAGGGCGCGAGAATCAGGTCGTTGATCCCGGCCGCAAGGACCTCCTCGAGGCGCGGGAGTCCCGCCGGGACCGCCAGCATCATGGAGACGAACCGCCAGTAAGTCCGCGCGCGAAGGCGCTGCGCCACCGGGACGGCTCCGTCCGGCGGGATCGCGATGTCGAAGATGACGAGGTCCGGCGTGATGCCGGCCTCGAGGCCGAGGAGGGCTTCCGTGTCCTCGGCCTGGGCCACGAGGTAGCCCGCCCGCTTGAGGACCTGGGCGGCGCCCCGCAGGGTACTTTCGGGTGATCCCGCCAGCGCCACGCGCTTCTCGCGGTGCGACAGGATGCTCGAGGAGGGATAGATCTGGGTCACGCCCGGGCCTCCGGGGCGGGTTCTCCGCGGCGGACCGTGAACGAGCCGCTCGCGATCGGCGCTCCACCGGCGTCCCGCACCGACGCGCGGAACTTCACGGCCGGGCCCATCCGCCCGGCGACGGCGACGTCGATCGTCAGGCTGTCGCCGGGGAGGGGCGGACGCTCCACCGAGACGTCCGAGAAGCCGGCCAGAAAGCCGCTCCGCCCCAGATCGGGGTCGGTCCCGGAGACGAGGAGCGCCGCCTGCGCCATCAGCTCCCCGACGAGCCCGCCGGGAAGCAGTCCGCCGGATGCGCCGCGCCCCCCCGCCGAGACGACTGCGCGGACACGCCCGCTTCCGGCGCCGGTCCGCTCGAGAGTCCCGTCCGCGAACCGGAAGGGCCAGGCGTGCGGCAGCGGCTCGAATCTCATCTGTCTTTCGCCGGGATCCTCACGCCGCCTTCCGCCGGATGAAGTCGCAGAGCGCGTTGACGGAGGAGAAGGCCTTCACCCCGACTTCCTCGTCCTGGACCTTGATGCCGAATTCCTTCTCCACGCCGAGGACCAGTTCCAGCGCGTCGATGGAGTCGAGACCGAGCCCCTCGGACGCGTCGCCGAAGAGCGGCGCGTCGTCCCGGATCGTCGCGGGATCGATCTCCAGCTTCAGCTGCCGGACGATCAGCGCCCGGACCCGCTGCTTCAGATCGTCGCCTGATTCCATGGCCCGCGAGTCTACCAACTCATTTCCGGTGCGGAAGGAACCAGGCCGCGAGAGGCGAGGCGGCGTGCCGGCGCACCCGGGGGGGACGAGGGCGACCGCTGCCGCGAGAGCGCGCGGGGCGTGCCTTTCACCCCACGAAACCGCCGTCGATGCGGATCGTCTGGCCGGTCAGGTAGGCGGCGCCGTCCGAGCAGAGGAACGACACGAACGGCGCGATGTCGGCCGGGGTCCCGAAGCGCTGCGCCGGGATCCGCCGGACGAAATCCTCCCGCGTCGCCTTCGAGAGGAACGAGATCATCTCCGTCTCGATGAAGCCGGGCGCCACGGCGTTCACCGTGACGCCGTACGCGCCGACCTCGGCCGCGAGGGACTTCGTGAAGGCGACGAGCGCCCCTTTGGCGGCCGCGTAGTTCGTCTGTCCCGCGCTTCCGGAGAAAGCGGCCAGGGACGACAGGTTCACGATTCGCCCCCAGCGCCGCCGCAGCATGCTGCGGATGACGGCCTTGGTCGTGTGAAAGGTCCCGTCCAGCGCCGTCCTGAGAACGATCTCCCAGTTCGCGTCGGGCATCAGGGCGAACAGGCCGTTCTTCAGGACGGCCGCGTTGTTCACGAGGACGTCCACGCCGTCGCGCTCGGCTTCCAGCCGGTTAGCCAGGGCGACGATCTCCTCTTTCGAGGCGGCATCGCAGCGGGCGGCTTCGGCGCTCCCGCCCGCGGAGAGGATCGCGAGGACGGCGGCCTCGGCCCCCTTGGTGTCCGAGCGGTACGTCAGGACGGCGTGGAAGCCGTCCGCCGCGAGCCGTTCGGCCACGGCCCGCCCGATCCCCCGCGAGGCCCCCGTCACGAGGGCAACGCGCTTCCGTCCGTCACGGCTCTCAGCCACGAGCCACCCCTTCCTCCGCAATCATCGCCCGGGAGAGGGCTTCCGCGCTCCCCGGGTCTTCGACGACGAAGCCCTTCGCTCCGCGGAGCGTCCACCGGAGGAGCTTCGTCAGGACGTCGCCGGGGCCGACCTCCGCGAAGACGGAAGAGCCGTCCGTTCCCATCGCGCCGAGAGTCTGCGCCCAGAGCGAAGGACGGGAGATCTGGAGAAAGAGAACCGAGGAGACCTCTTCGAGGGACGAGACCCGCCGGCCCAGCATCGGCGCGTAGAGGGCGATGGCCGGCTGCCGCAAGCCGAGTCTTCCTTCGAAGGTGCTCCTCAGGCGCGCGCACGCCGCCTCGAGGCGCGGCGAGTGCATCGACAGCGCGATCGGGAGCATCCCGGCCTTCAGCGCCTTCGGACGAAGCCCTCCGACCGCCTTCTCGACGGCGTCTCTCTTCCCCGTCAGGACGAACTGCTGGGCGGCGTTCTCGTTCCCGATGGAGACCTCCATCCCGCCGATCTCGGCCTCGAGGGCGGTCTTCGTGAGCCCGATGACGAACCCCATCCCGCCGGGACGGGCCGCGTTCGCGCGACGGTCCTCCTCGAGGAGGCGCTGGGCCGTCAGGAGGACGTCGAGGGCGGCGCGGCGGTCGAGCGCCCTCGCCGCGACGAAGGCAGCGTAGGTCCCGAGGCTGTAACCGGCCACGGCGCCCGGGACGAGCCCGTGGATCCTCTCCAGCACGTCGAGCGCGGCCAGCGAGGCCGCGAAGACGCCGACCTGGGCCGGGAGGTCGTCGTGGAGCCCCGCCGCGCCGGCGCCGAAGAATGTCCCGGCGAGGTCGATGCCCGACCGCCGGGAGACCTCTTCGAACCACGACGCGACGAAATCGAAGCGGGAGGCGAAGGCCTCCCCGAGCCCGGCTTTCTCGGAAAGCTGGCCCGGGCAGAGAGCCGCGAACGGGGCCGGGCTCATGCCGCCACCGACGAGATCGGCGCGAAGGCGTGACGGGAGAGCCAGACCTTCAGCCGCTCCTCCGTCCGGCGCCGCCCCGCGAACTTCACGAGGCGTTCGACGACCGAGAGCCCCCGCATTGGCGGGTGCTGGTCGTCGAACTCCCAGGGGTGGCAGTAGAGAACCGGCGGAATCCCCTCCGCGAGCGAGCGATCGACGGCCGCGTTCACGCGCGAGAAGCGCGTCATCCGGCTGCAGACCCCGCCGCCCCAGAGGGCCCGGCGGAGGAAGAACGTCCCCATCAACGGAGGGACTTCGAGAATCGGACCGGACGGCGTCCGGATCACGACCGGGCGCGACGGGTTTCCCGGGACGCCGAGGGGAGGCGCGTCGACGAGGGAGGAGTCGATCGCGAATCCCTCCTCCACGAGGACGGCGAGGGCGGGGCTGTCCGGCGTCCGCATCGACCACTCCGGCGCTCGGAAGCTCGTCACCCGGACGCCCAGAAGATTCTGGAGCGTGTCGCGGCTCCGCACGAGGTCGGTCCGGAAGGCCTCGGGCGTCAGCTCGAAGATCCGGCGATGGAGATCGCCGTGGCACCCCACCTCGTGTCCCGCGTCGCGGATCCGGCGGACGACGTCCGGCGCCTTACGGGCGACCCACCCGAGGACGAAGAACGTCGCGCGCGAGCCGGTCGGCGCGAGAAGAGCGAGGATCCGGTCGACTCCCGCCGCTACCCGCGATGGCCTCCCGTCCCAGGTGGCCGGATCGCCGTACCGGGGGTGCCCGCAGAGGTGGAACCAGTCTTCGACGTCGACCGTCAGGACCGGGCGGACCGTCACGACGTCGATTATGGAGTGCAGGGGGACACGGGGGGTGCGGCTCTCCGGGGGGCGCGTTTCCTTGCGCCCCCCGGACCCCCAATCAAGCTCTTCGAAGCCTGGCGACCACTGCGTCAGAACGGCTGCACCCCCCGAACACTAATCGCCGCCCAGGGTTTTGTACCAGACGGTGAGCCACGACGTGACCCACGTGTCGTGGAATGGCCGATAGTGGCTGCTGCCCGACCCGTAGATGGTCCGGACCGGCACGACTGCGAAGCGCCTCACGAGCGGCGCCGCCTTGACGAGCATCTCGTTCTCGATCGCGAAGCGCCGCGAGACGAGCCGGAGGCGGCGAAGCAGGTCCGCGGCGATCACCCGGTACCCCGACTGGCCGTCCTCGACAGGGAGCCCCGTCATCCGTGACAGGACCTTGTCGCCGATCGTGTTCGCCCAGTAGTTCTTCGCGGGCATCCCTTCGGGGTTCGCCAGCCGCGAGCCGATGACGAAGTCCGAACCGCCCCGGGCCGCCGCCAGGAGACCCGGGAGGTCGTCCGGGTCGTGCTGGCCATCGGCGTCCACGAAGGCCACGTGCGTGAAGGGCTCCCGGAGGAGGACGGCGAGGCCGTCCCGGATCGCCGCCCCTTTTCCGCCGTTCGCGTCGCGCCGGAGGACGCGGGCTCCGGCCGCTGCCGCCTCGGCGGCCGTCCCGTCCTCGCTCGCGTCGTCGACGACAAGGACATCGGAAACGAACCGCCGGACGCCGGAGACAACCGATCCAACGCTCGATTCACAGCGAAACGCCGGCAGGAGTGCCGCGGGGCGGAGGTCGGAAGCGAGCCTCAAGAAGTTGTTGACGAAACCGCGTCGTTTGTGAAAAGTATCACGAGCTTTTCGATGGGCACACAGCAGGAGTTCCTTCCTATCCTCATGATGCTCGGCGCCGCGGTCGTGATCGCGGTGCTTCTGCTCGTTCTCAACCGCTTCATCGGCCGGAAGGTCCGGACCCGGCGGAAGCTGATGCCGTACGAGAGCGGCATGCCGCTCCTCGACGACAGCCGGAAGCGGATCTCCATCAAGTTCTTCATCGTGGCGATGATCTTCATCCTGTTCGACGTCGACACGGCCTTCTTCTACCCGTGGGCCGTGATCCTGCGCGACGGGGGGGCGGCTCCCTTCTGGGCCATGATGCCGTTCCTCGCCCTCCTCGTCCTCGGCGACATCTACCTCTGGAAGAAGGGAGCGTTCGACTGGTAATGAGCGGCGGCACGATGACCCCGCTCGGCGAGCTCCCGGGAAACCCGCGCGCCGGCGAGCACGGCGCCCGGTCGTGCGGCCACCCGGTCGCCTTCGGGGCGGAGACGAAAGCCGCGTTCGACCGGCTCCTGACCCGCTATCCGACCAAGCAGGCCGCCCTTCTCCCGGCGCTCTGGCTGGCCCAGAGGGAATTCGGCTGGATCTCGCGCGAGGCCGTCGACTACGTCGCCTCGCTCCTCGAGCTCTCCCCCGCGTTCGTCTGGGGCGTCGTGACCTTCTACACGATGTACAACCGCGCCCCGGTCGGGAAGCACCTGATCCAGTTCTGCACGTCGATCTCGTGCCACCTGAACGGGGCGGAAATGGTCTACGCCGCCTGCCGGAAGAAGCTCGGGGACCTGAAGCCCGGCGAGACGACTCCCGACGGAAAGTACACGGTCGTCGAGGTGGAGTGCCTCGCCCAGTGCGACAAGGCCCCGGCCGTCCAGGTGAACGAGGACGACTTCTTCTACGTCACCGAAGAGAAGCTGGACGACTTCCTGAAGGGGCTCAAGTAGATGGCCGGGCTCGAACCGATCCCGCCCGTCCTGACGGCGCGCGTCGGCAAGCCCGACAGCCGGAAGCTCGCGGGGTACCTGGCCGACGGCGGCTACGCCTCCTGGAAGAAGGTGCTGGCGGGCTCGGCGTCGGGCGAGTGGACCCCGGCGAAGGTCACGGAGCTGGTGAAGGCCTCGGGCCTCCGGGGCCGTGGCGGCGCCGGCTTCCCCTGCGGGATGAAGTGGACCTTCGTCCCGCCGAAGGAGAAGCGCGCCGGCAAGCCCGTCTATCTCCTCTGCAACGCCGACGAGTCCGAGCCCGGTACGTTCAAGGACCGGGTCCTCATCGAGCAGGACCCCCACCAGGTCCTCGAGGGGATGATGCTCGCGAGCTTCGCGCTCGACGTGAAGCACGCCTACGTCTACATCCGGGGCGAGATGTGGAAGGGGGCGGCCATCCTGAACGAGGCCGTCGCCGAGGCCGAGGCGGCCGGGCTTCTCGGAAGGAACGTCCTCGGCTCGGGGCTGGACCTCGACATCACGATCCACCGGGGCGGCGGCGCCTACATCTGCGGCGAGGAGACCGCTTTGATCGAGAGCCTCGAGGGGAAGCGAGGGCACCCGCGGATCAAGCCCCCGTTCCCGGCCGTCTGGGGGGTCTGGGGCTCCCCCACCGTCGTCAACAACGTCGAGACCCTCGCCTGCGTGAAGCACATCGTCGACCGCGGCGCCGACTGGTTCAAGGGAATCGGGCGGAATGACCGGAACACGGGCCCGAAGCTCTACTGCGTCTCCGGCCACGTGGAGAAGCCCGGCGTCTACGAGGCGCCGATCGGGATTCCGTGGGAACAGCTCCTCGCGATGGCGGGGGGGGTCCGGGGCGGACGGAAGCTGAAGGCCGTCATTCCGGGCGGCGCGTCGGCTCCGATGCTCACGGCCGCCGAGGTCGCCGGCGTCCCGATGGACTTCGACGGGCTCGCCGCTGCGAAGTCGATGTTCGGCTCGGCCGCGATCATCGTGATGGACGAGACGACGGACATGCCGAAGGCCGTCACGAACATCTCGAAGTTCTTCGCGCACGAGTCGTGCGGCCAGTGCACGCCCTGCCGCGAGGGGACCCCGTGGCTCAACAAGGCGCTGAAACGGGTCGTGAACGGCGCCGGGAAGAGGACCGACCTCGACCTTCTCCTGTCGATCGCGAACCAGATGGGCAACGGGATGACGATCTGCGTCTTCGCGGACGCCGCCATCGCCCCGGTTCTCTCGGGCGTGTCGAAGTTCCGGGAGGAGTTCGAGGCGTACGTCGCGAAGGCGGCGGCCGCCGAGGCCGTCCTCCCCGCGCCGGGCGGGATCACCTCGAAGGTGGCGGAGCGGACCGCCGCCGGGATGCACGACTGATGGCGAAGGTCACCGTCGACGGCCGGACCGTCGAGGTCCCCGACAACGCGAACGCTCTCGAGGCGTGCCGCGCCGCCGGCGTCGACGTTCCCCATTTCTGCTACCACCCGAAGCTCTCCATAGTCGGCCAGTGCCGGATGTGCATGGTGGAGATCCAGGGGATGCCGAAGGTGCAGGCCTCCTGTACGGTCCCGATCCGCGACGGGATGGTCATCCAGGCCTCCAGCGAACGGGCCCTCGCGGCCCGCAACGCCACCATGGAGTTCCTCCTCATCAACCACCCGCTCGACTGCCCCATCTGCGACCAGGCGGGCGAGTGCAAGCTGCAGGACAACGCCGTCGACGGGGGCCTCCCCGTCTCCCGGACCTCCGAGCCCCGGCGCCTCGTGCCGGGCTACGAGCGGACCGCGATCGGCCCCCACGTCGTGGCGGACATGACCCGCTGCATCCAGTGCACGCGGTGCATCCGGTTCTGCCGGGAGATCTCCGAGACGGGCGAGCTGACCTTCGTGGAGCGCGCCGGCCACACCTTCGTCTGGACCCACGAGGGAGAGCCCCTGGACAACGACCTCTCGGCGTGCGCCGCCGACGTCTGCCCCGTCGGCGCCCTCACGGTGAAGGAGTTCCGCTTCCGCAAGCGCGTCTGGTGGCTCGACAAGACCCGCTCGGTCTGCGACGGCTGCGACATCGGCTGCAACCTCTCGCTCGAGCACAAGGACCGCGTCGTCTACCGGTCCACTCCGCGCGTCCAGCCCGCCGTGAACGACTACTGGCTCTGCGACCACGGCCGCTTCCGGTCGGAGCGCTTCAACGAGCCGGGCTACACCCGCCCGATCGTGAGATCGCCGGGAGGCGAGAAGAGAGAAACGAACTGGGGCGAGGCGCTCGATGCGGTGAAGGCGGCGCTCGGCAGGGCCGTGGAGAGCGATCCTTCGAAGGTCATCGTCCTGGGCTCCGCTCATCTCTCGACGGAAGAGAACTGGCTGATTGCGAAGCTCTTCCGGGATTCTCTGAAGGTGGAGAACGTCGAGTTTGCCGTCGACGAGGGAGCTCGTCGGCGGATGAAGCGCGGAAGGGAGTGGCTCCACGGCAGCGAAGCCGCCCCCAACTCCCGGGGAGCGGAGGCGGCGGGAATCCGGCGCAGCCGACCGGGAGACGGGTCGGCGCTCGATCTCCTTCTCTCGAAGAAGGGCTCTCCCCCGTCGCTGCTCTACGTCTCCGACGCGACGTTCACGGACCGGGCTTCCGACCCGGCCTTCGTCTCGGTCCTCCGGCGGGCGGCCGTGCTGATCGTCCACGCGCGGGTGAAGAACGCCCTCGCCGAGGCCGCCGACATCCTCCTTCCCGCTCCGAACCTCGGCGGAAAGGACGGGACGTTCGTGAACCAGGAGGGGCGCGTCCAGCGGTTCGACCGGGCGATCCTGCCGACGCCGATCGTCCGGGCGGACCTCGAGATCCTCCTTCATCTCGGAAAGCTCTTCGGCGCCTTCGAGACGGACTGGAGCGCGGCCGACGTCTTCGACCGGATGAAGGGTTCCGTCCCGGGGTACGCGAGCCTCGACTGGAACTCCGACGCGATCGTCGGGAATCCGCCGTCCGCATCGATCACCTCGGCCTACGACGTCCTCGGCCTCGAGCGACGCCCGGGGGACGAGGTCTTTCCGCGGCCCTCCGTGACCGCGCCGGACGTGAAGCCGTGAGCCCCGTGACCTTCTTCGTCCTCGCGGCCGTGGCGAAGATCGCCGCCGTCTGGGCCGTCATGCTCGCCGCCCTCCTGCCGAACCTCGTCTGGATGGAGCGCCGCGGCGCCGGCCTGATCCAGGACCGCCCGGGCCCGAACCGGGTCGGGCCCCTCGGCCTCTTCCAGGCCGTCGCCGACGTCCTGAAGATGTTCCTCAAGGAGGACGTGACGCCGCTCTACGTGGACAAGCTGCTCCACACCGTGGCGCCCGCGATCCTCCTCGTCCCCGCCCTGACGACCTTCGCCGTAATCCCGTTCGGCTCGTCGATTCCGGTCCTCGGGCACGACGTCAAGCTCGTCATCGCCGACGTGAACATCGGCATCCTCTACGTCCTCGCCCTGACCTCGGTCGGCGTCTACGGGCTCGTCCTGGCGGGCTGGGCCTCGAACAACAAGTACTCGCTCCTCGGCGGCCTCCGCTCGGGCGCGCAGGTCATCAGCTACGAGCTTTCGATGGGGCTTGCCGCCATCGCCACCTTCGTGACCGCCAGCTCGCTCCGCCCGTCGGACGTCGTCCTCTGGCAGACGCAGAACGTCTGGAACTTCATCCCGCAGTTCGTCGGCTTCGTTGTCTTCGTGGTGGCCGCCTTCGCCGAGACGAACCGGGTCCCCTTCGACCTGCCCGAGGCCGAAGCCGAGCTGGTGGCCGGGTACCACACCGAGTACTCGGCCTTCAAGTTCGGCATGTTCTTCATGAGCGAGTACGCGAACATGATCGCCGCCTCGGCCATGATCGTGACGCTCTACCTCGGCGGCTGGTCGCTCCCCTTCGTGACCTTCACGGGCGTGGGGGGTGGCCTCCTTTCCATCGCGGTCTTCTGGGCGAAGACGCTCGCCGTCATCTCGGTCTTCATCTGGGTCCGCTGGACGCTCCCCCGCTTCCGGTACGACCAGCTGATGGGCCTCGGGTGGAAGGTCCTCCTGCCGCTCTCGGTCGCAAACCTCCTTGTGGTGGCCTGGGTCGTGGCGACGAGGGGGGGCCCATGACGGCCGAGCTTCTCCTCTTCGCGTTCGCCGCCGGGCTCGCGATCGCCTTCGCGCTCGCCATGGTGGTCGAGAAGACACCCGTCCGGAGCGTCCTCTCGCTCGTCGTCACGTTCTTCGGCATCACCGTGCTCGCCGTCATGCTGGCCGCGCCCTTCATCGCCGCGATCATCATGATCGTCTACGCCGGCGCCATCCTCGTCCTGTTCCTCTTCGTCGTCATGCTGCTGAACCTCAACGAGGAGGCGCGGGAGAAGGACACGCGGCCCGTCCAGCGCGTTCTCGGCCTCGTCTCGGCGCTGGCGCTCGGCGGCCTGCTCCTCGGCCTGACGCTCCGCGCGGGGAAGCCTCCCGTCGAGCCGTCCGCCGTCGCCGCGAAGATCCCCGCGGTCGACGAGATCCCGCTCGTCGGGCGGCTCCTCTTCTCGGACTATCTCTTCGCCTTCGAGGCGGTGGCCGTGCTGCTGCTCGCGGCCGCCGTCGGCGCCCTGATCCTGTCGAAGAGGAGGATGGATTGAGCGTACCCCCCGCGGCGTTCCTCGCGGCCGGGACGATCCTCTTCGTGATCGGCCTCATCGGCGTGCTCCTGAAGCGCAACGCGCTCTCGATCTTCCTCTCCATCGAGCTGATGATGAACGCCGTCAACCTTCTCTTCCTCACCTACGGGAGGATGCGGGGGGACGCGTCGAGCCACGTGATCGTCTTCTTCGTCATCGCCATCGCCGCCGCCGAGGCGGCCGTGGGGCTGGCGATCTTCGTCGCCCTGTTCCGATCCCGGCAGACCATCGAGGTCGACCGGGTCAACCTCCTGAAGTGGTAGGCGCCGCCGCATGACGTCGCTCTGGTGGATCCCCGTTCTCCCGCTCCTCGGGTTCGTCCTGAACGGCGCGGTGGCGCTCGCCTCGAGCGCGCGCCGCGCGCGCCGGGGCGAGGCGGGCGGCCCTCTCCCTTACGGCGAGCGGCTTTTCCACGGCGTCGTCGGCGTCGGGACCGTCGGGGCCTCGGGCGTCCTCGCCTTCGCGGCCCTCGTCCCCTGGGCCCGCCAGTCGCTGGCGGGCGGCGCGCTCCCCGTCGTGGAGACGGCCTTCCGGTGGATGTTCGCCGGGGACTTCAGCGTGGACGTGGCGTTCCGCCTGGACGCCCTCTCCGCGCTGATGCTCTCCTTCGTCACGTTCGTCGGGACGCTCATCCACCTCTACAGCGTCGGCTACATGCAGGAGGAGGAAGGGTACGGGCGCTACTTCGCCTTCCTGAACCTCTTCATGTTCGCCATGCTGACGCTCGTCCTCGGGGCGAACCTCCCGGTCCTGTTCATCGGCTGGGAGGGCGTTGGCCTCTGCTCGTACCTCCTGATCGGCTACTACTACGACAAGGACTTCGCGGTGGCCGCCGGCAAGAAGGCCTTCGTGGTCAATCGCGTCGGCGACGTCGGCTTCGTCCTCGGGATCTTCGGGGTCCTCGCCCTCTTCGGGACGACCGACTTCTCGTTCCTCGAGGCGGCGAAGCACCAGGTCCTTTCCGGGTCGGCCCCGCTGACCGTCTACGCGGTCTGCCTCCTCCTCTTCCTCGGCGCGTGCGGCAAGAGCGCGCAGGTGCCGCTCTACGTCTGGCTCCCCGACGCCATGGCCGGCCCCACGCCCGTCTCGGCCCTGATCCACGCCGCGACGATGGTCACGGCCGGCGTCTACCTCGTGGCCCGGACGAGCGCCATCTTCGTCCTCGCTCCCGACGCCATGACGCTCGTGGCCTGGGTCGGCGCGGGGACCGCGATCTTCGCGGCCTCGATCGGCCTCGCCCAGAACGACATCAAGAAGGTCCTCGCCTACTCCACCGTCTCGCAGCTCGGCTACATGTTCCTCGCCTGCGGCGTCGGCGCTTTCGCCGCGGGGATGTTCCACGTCTTCACCCATGCCTTCTTCAAGGCCTGCCTCTTCCTCGGCTCCGGCTCGGTCATCCACGCGATGCACCACGAGCAGGACATGCGGAAGATGGGCGGGCTCGCCCCGCGCCTGCCGCAGACCTACCGGACGATGCTCGTCTCGACCCTCGCGATCGCCGGGATCGTCCCGCTCGCCGGCTTCTTCTCGAAGGACCAGATCCTCGGCTCGGTCGCGGCCGCGGGCCGGTGGCCCCTCTACGCCGTCGGCGTCGTGACGGCCGCGATGACCGCCTTCTACATGTTCCGGCTCGTCCGGATGACCTTCGCGGGCGAATTCCGCGGGACGCACGAGCAGGAGCACCACGTCCACGAGAGCCCGGCGACCATGACCGTCCCCCTCTGGCTTCTCGCCGCGGGCTCGGTCGTGGCGGGCTTCATCTGGTTTCCCATGGGGGTCTCGAACCTCCTCCCCCGCTTCCTCGCGCCGGCCCTCGCCGAGGCGCCCGAGCACGAGCTGTCCCACGGCGCCGAGCTCGGCCTCATGGCGCTCTCGCTCGGCGCGGCGATCGCGGGTATCGCGCTGGCCGTCCGGTGGTACACGGGGCGCCCGGCTCCCGAGCACGCGGCGCTGAGGCCGGCCGAGGAGATCGTCGTGTCGCCGGCGGCCGCCGCCTTCTGCGAGAAGACCGGCGTCATCGGGACGCTCGTGAAGAACAGGTGGAACGTCGACGAGGGGATCGAGGCCGGGGTGCTCGGGCCGTTCCGATCCATCGGGCGGTTCCTCTGGAAGGGATTCGACGCCCTGTTCATCGACGGCATCGCAAACGCCTCCGCGTTCCTCGTCGAGCTGACCGGCGACCTTCTCCGGTTCTTCACGACCGGCAACGTCCGCAACTACGCCCTCGGCTTCACGCTCGGGGTGCTCTTCCTCGTGGCGTACGCGCTCTTCCGGATGTAGCCGCCCATGCTGACGAGCTTCCTCACCCTCGACTGGCTCGGCGCCGACCTCCTGACGACGCTCCTCCTCCTGCCGTCGCTCGGCGCACTCGTCCTCGTCTTCGTCCCGAAGGAAGCCAGGACCGCCATCCTGTCGGTCGCCGTCGGCTTCGCGGGACTGACCTTCGCGGCGTCCGTGCTCCTCGGCCTGCGCTTCGACCCGGCCACCCCGGGCCTGACCGCCTTTCGCGTCTCGAAGCCATGGGTCCCCCGCTTCGGCATCCGCTACGACCTGGGCGTGGACGGCCTCGCCGTGGCCCTGATCCTCCTGACCACGCTCCTGACCCTTTGCGTGCTCCTCGTGGCCTGCGGTCAGCACCTGACGAGGCTTAAGGGCTACATGGCGGCGTTCCTCATCCTCGAGACGGGGATGCTCGGGAGCCTCGTGGCCCTCGACGCCATCCTCTTCTACGTCTTCTGGGAAGTGATGCTCGTCCCGATGTACTTCATCATCGGCATCTGGGGCGGCAAGCGGCGGATCTAC
Organism: uncultured Acidobacteriota bacterium; assembly: GCA_963801475.1. GTDB lineage: Bacteria > Acidobacteriota > Thermoanaerobaculia > UBA5066 > UBA5066 > DAOMFB01. The sequence goes on from CAWDEX010000001.1 coordinate 1,903,180, forward strand.
GCCGCGATGAAGTTCTTCCTCTTCACGATGGCGGGCTCGCTCCTGATGTTCGTCGCGATCCTCTTCGCCGCGAACGTCCACCTCCAGCGGACGGGCCTGCAGAGCTTCTCTCTCGTCGACTGGACGCGCGCCGTCGCCTCCGGCGCCTGGCACCTCGCCCCCGGGACGGAGGCGCTCCTCTTCTGGGCCTTCGCCCTCGCTTTCCTCGTGAAGGTGCCCCTCTGGCCCCTCCACACGTGGCTCCCGGACGCGCACGTGGAGGCCCCGACGGGCGGCTCCGTCATCCTGGCGGGCGTCCTTTTGAAGCTCGGCACGTACGGCCTCCTCCGCTTCGCCATCCCGCTCTTCCCCGGGTCGGCCGTCCGGTACACGCCGTTGATCGCCGCCTTCGCCCTGATCGGCGTCGTCTACGGCGCGTGGGTGGCCTTCGCCCAAAAGGACATGAAGAAGCTGGTGGCCTACTCCTCCGTGAGCCACCTCGCCCTCGTCGTTCTCGGCATCTTCGCCGGGACGGCGATGGCCGTCACCGGCGCCATCGTCCAGATGGTCGGCCACGGCCTGACGACGGGGCTCCTGTTCCTTCTCGTCGGTGTCCTCTACGAGCGGCGTCACACCCGGGAGATGGCCGACTACGGCGGCGTCGCGGCCCGCGTCCCGGTGACGACGACGCTCTTCCTGATCTCCGCTCTCGGCTCGGCCGGGCTCCCCGGCCTCAACGGCTTCGTCGGCGAGTTCCTGATCCTCGGCGGCGTCTTCAAGGTCAACGTCCTCTGGTGCGCGATCGGCGCCTCCGGAATGATCCTCGGGGCCGTCTACCTCCTCACGCTGGTTCAGAAGGTCTTCTGGGGCCCGGACCTCGTCCCGGAGAACCGGACGCTGACCGACATGAACGGCTGGGAGCTGGCCGGATCGCTCCCGCTGATCGCCCTCGTCGTGGTCCTCGGCGTCTACCCGGCGCCGCTCCTGAAGCTGATCGGCCCGTCGGTCGACGTCGTCGTCCAGATCCTCCGCGTGAAGGGAATGCCCTGATGACCGGCTACCTCCACGTCACCGCCGGAGACCTCGCCGCCGTCGCGCCCGAGATCGTCCTCTCGCTCGCCGGGATCCTCCTGATCCTGCTGGACGCCTTCGCGCGGCCGACGCGGTCGTCGTTTCCGTACCTGTCGCTCGCGGCCCTTGCGCTGGCCAACGTCGTCGGCGCCGTGGTCCCGGGGACGTGGTTCGCCGGCGCCGTGGAAACCTCCACCCTGACCCGGTTCGTCGAGATGATCGTCCTCGGGGGCGCCGCCCTCGCGATCCTCGGCGGCGGCGCGGCCCTGGCGCGCGACGGGAAGAACCTGGGCGAGTTCTACGCCCTCCTCCTCTGGTCGGCTGCCGGCGCCATGTTGATGACCAAGGGGACCGACCTGCTCGTCGTCTTCATCGGCCTCGAGCTGATGTCGATCCCGCTCTATGTCCTCGCCGCGTGGTACCGGCAGATTCCCGCCGCGACCGAGGCGGGGATGAAGTACTTCCTGATGGGGGCCTTCTCGTCCGCAATCCTCCTGTACGGCGTCGCGACGCTCTACGGGCGGACCGGCACCACGAGCCTCACCCGCCTCCTCGGCCACGCCAGCGGCCCCTCGCCCTTCGCGTTCGACCCGCTCGTGACCGTCGGGACCGTCGCCATCCTCGCGGCGGTCGCCTTCAAGCTCGCCCTCGTCCCCTTCCACGCCTGGGCGCCCGACGTCTACCAGGGGATGACGACGCCGGCCGTCACCTTCCTCTCGACGGTCCCGAAGGCGGCCGCCGCCGTGTTTCTCGTCCGGCTCCTCCATGCCATCGCCCCCGCCGGGCCCGGCGACCCGTGGCGGCCGCTCCTGTCGATCCTGGCCGTCGTCTCGATCCTCTTCGGAAACATCGTGGCGCTCTCCCAGCGGGACCTGAAGCGGATGCTGGCCTACTCCGGCATCGCCCAGATGGGTTACCTCGCGATTGCCCTCGCCACCTTCTCCCGCGACGCGCTCGAAGGAGCCCTCGTCTTCCTCGCCGGCTACCTCCTCTCGAACGCCGCGGCTTTCCTCACCGTCGCCGCCCTCTCGAGCGGCGAGACCGAGCCGAAGACGCTCGCCGACCTCGCCGGACTCGGCAAGCGGAACGGCGCCGCCGCGGCCCTCCTGACGCTCTCCATGGTCTCCCTCACGGGTCTGCCCCCGACTGTCGGCTTCATCGGCAAGCTGCTCGTCTTCCGTTCGGCCGTCGACGCCGGCCTCGTCTCCCTCGCCCTCGTCGGCGTCTTCGGGAGCCTCGTGTCCGTCGGGTATTACCTCCGCGTCGTCTATTTCCTCTGGATGAAGGAGCCCACCCGCGAGGTGCCGCTCCACGAGGACGACGTGATGGCGGGCGCCGCCTGGCTTCTCCTTTCGGCCGGCATCCTCGTCTTCGGCCTCTTCCCCCGCGGGCTGATCGACGTGGCCCGTGCGGCGGCCCAGGCCATCGGCTCGAGATGACCGGCGGCGGCGGAAGCGGGCCATGCAGCAGAAAGAGCCACCCGAAAGCGTCTCCGAGGCGACGACCCACCGCCTCTCCCTCCTCCTCCGAAGCCTCAGGGTCCTCGAGGCGGAGGGCGTCGGAACCGTCTCTTCGCAGCAGCTCGCCGAGCGCTTCGGCCTGAACGCGGCGCAGATCCGCAAGGACCTCGCCCAGTTCGGAGAGTTCGGCGTCCGGGGCGTCGGCTACCGCGTGGGCGACCTGAAGGAGCGGCTGAACGCCGTCATGGGCCTCGACCGCCGCCGGACGATGGTCGTCCTCGGGGCGGGCCACCTCGGCCAGGCCCTCGCGGACTCGAAGAACTTCAACAGCGACGGCTTCCGCGTCATCGCCCTCTTCGACAACGACCGCCGGAAGATCGGCGGCCACTCGCGAACCGGCGTCCCCATCCGCGACGTCGCCGAGCTGCCCGCCGTCGCCCGGGAGGAGGCCATCGAGATCGGCGTCCTGGCCGTCCCGGCCGAGGCCGTCCCCTCGGCCGCCGTCGTCCTCCGGAACGCCGGCGTGAAGGCCCTCCTCAACTTCGCTCCGATCACCCTCGCCCCCGTCCCGGGCCTCGAGGTCAAGAACGTCGACCTGACCCTCTTCCTCGAGAACCTCAGTTACCGCCTCGCGGCCTCCACCGACCGCCCGCGCGCGAAGCGGGGGTGACGCCTCGCCCGACCGGCGACGTCCTTCTCCGACCATTCGGGAGGGTTTCGAAAGCCACGTTGCTCTCGCGCCATGATCTAGACTCTCGTCCAGAACTTCGCAGGAGGACGCGGTGTCCCGAGCCCTCTCGATGCGAACTGACCGCCCGGTCGTCGGCCTGACACCGGTCGTCCTCGCTTCGCTTGTGTTTGATGCTGCATAAACAGGCCATCATCCAGGGCGATGTCATCCTCGCCAGATCAACGGGCGGAGCAGCGATCGCCGCCGACAGAATCGACCATCTGCGCCGCTGCATCGCAATGCCGCTCAGTGTCGACACCTTGCAGGCAAGTCATCCAGGAGAGGAAACCTCAAGATGAGAAGGATCAGGATCTTCGAACACATCTCACTGGACGGCGTGATCTCGCCCGGCGGACGGGGCGAAGCCGGCGATGACTACGCGCATGGCGGATGGACGGCACCGTATCGAAGTGCGGCCGGGGCAGCGGCCGTCGCCGAGGCACAGAGCAAAGAATTCGATCTGCTGCTTGGCCGCCGCACCTACGATATCTGGGCCGGCTTCTGGCCGAAGGTCAAGAACGGTCCATTCGCGGACAGTCTGAACGCCGCGACGAAATACGTCGCGACCCACAGGCCGGAAAGCCTCGGATGGGGTCCGGTCGGGGATCTGGGCCCGGACATCATGGAGGGTGTTCGCCGCGTCAAGTCAAAAAACGGCCCTGACCTGATCGTCTGTGGAAGTTCGACGCTGACGTCGGTGCTGCTCGAGCAGGGACTCGTCGACGAGGTTGTGCTGATCGTCTACCCGGTCTTGCTCGGCCTGGGCAAACGCTTCTTTTCGGATAGTGCTGACCCGCGCGAACTCGCTCTCGTCAGCACGAAGGCGACGCCTACGGGCGTGCTCCTTAACACGTATCGACACGTTGGATCACTGCGAACCTGATCTTTCGCCGACGCGAGCGGCTGAGCGGGCGCTCACGTCACCTAAAGCACCGCCACGACGCGCAGCGACGCGACACACAGGGTCAACACATAGGGTCAGGTCTCAATTCTCAATTATAGGATCACTCAGTCGCCAAGATCCGTCCCCTGTTCGGGCCTTCATGCGCCCGAGGCGTTACTCGCCCAGGTCGAGCCAGGCGCGACGGAGCGGTCCCGGAGAGGTGGCCAGGCGGCGCTCCACGTCGGCGCGGAGCGCGGCGCCGTCCGGCCCGCGCAGGAGCAGCTGAATGTCGAGCCGGTCCTGGGGCCCTCCGGCGTCGAGCTTGAGCAGGACGAGGTCCGCGGCCTCGACCACAGGCACCGCGAGGTCATCCAGACGGAGGGTTCTCCGCCGGTCGAGGATTCCGGGCTGCCAGGGTCGCTTTCCCACGACGACGTCGACCGCCGCCTCGCCAGCTTTCGAAACACGGATGACGCCCGCAAGCGGGTCTGCCGCGTCTCCCCGCCGGATCTCGACCTCGGCGCCCGAATCGCGGATCCCGTCCCACGACGAAGCCGCGAGGAGGCTCGCATCGAGGACCAACAGGTCGAAATCCTGGGTCGCCCTGCCGACGCCGTGCGCCGCGAGCGCCATCCCGCCGATGAGAGCCGGCCGGGCGCCACGCGCCTCGAGCGTCTCGAGGACGCGGGCGAGAAGCGACGTCCTCATGACCGGTCGTTGGACCGCGAGGGGCGACGGCCGGCGTGGGCGGCCGACTGCAGCCGACGGCGAGCGTTTTTTCGGCTCGCGTCCGCAGGCTGCGTGGCGAGAAAGAGCTTGAGAGCCAGCTCGCCCGCCTCGAGCGCCGCACGCATCCTGTCTTCGGCCGTCCCCTTGAAATGCCGCGCCGCCTCCGAATCGAGGCTCCGAGGGGAAATCCCGGTGACCATGGAGGGCATTCTAGACGGCCCGCCATCTCTCCCGACGAACCGGGACCTCACGCCGGCGGCGCGATGTCCGGGCCCTCGAGGGCCTGGCGCTTGGCGCGGGCGACGGCTTCGGCGCGGCTCGAGTCGTTCGGGCGGTCATCGGAGATCTTGCCGTCGCGGATGCGTATGATCCGGCCGGCGTGGGCCGCGATGTCCTCTTCGTGCGTGACGATGATGATCGCGTTGCCCGCCTCGTTGAGCGTCCGGAAGAGCCGCATGATCTCCTCGCCCGTCTGCGAGTCGAGGTTCCCCGTCGGCTCGTCCGCGAGGAGGAGCGACGGGCCCGTCACGAGCGCCCGGGCGATCGCCACGCGCTGCCGCTGGCCTCCGGACAGCTCGTTCGGGTTGTGGTGCATCCGGTCCGTGAGCCCCACCTGCTCGAGCGCGGCCACGGCCCGCTCGTGCCGCTCCTTCCGCGGCAGGCCGGCGTAGATGAGCGGCAGCTCCACCTGCGCCAGCGCGTTCGTCCGGGCGAGGAGGTTGAACGTCTGGAAGACGAAACCGATCTCGCGGTTCCGGATCCGGGCCAGCGCGTCGTCGTTCATCTCCTCGACGGGATGGCCGTTCAGCCGGTAGCGCCCCCCCGTCGGTGTGTCGAGGCAGCCGATGAGGTTCATCAGAGTCGACTTGCCCGATCCGGACGGCCCCATGATGGCCACGTACTCGCTTCGGTCGATGTTGAAGGTCACCCCACGGAGCGCGCGGACCTTCTCCTCCCCGACGACGTACGTCTTCTCGATGTCGACCATCGCGATGAGCACCGGGCGGTCCGTCATCCGAACACCGCAGCCCAGCCGGTCTTCCCGGCGATCCAGACGAGCCAGAGAACGATGGGCGTGGCCGTGGCCGCTCCCTTCGAGAGCCCCGGGAGCTTTCGGAAGCCGAGCACGAGGAGAAAGAGCGTCGCGAACGAGAAGACGTCGAGCGACCCGAGGAGCGCCCGAAGGGCGGCAGGAGCCGGCTCCGACAGCAAGGCACCAACGTTCGACGCGATGAGGCTCTGGGCCTGTGTCTGGGAGAGAGAGGCGTCCGCCACGCTCGCGAAGACCGGGATCGCCACGAGCGCGGCCACGAGGTTCGGGAGGCTGGCGTGCGCCCAGATGGCGAGGAGCTGCGCATAGCGCGCGTCGGCCCCCACGGCGCGCGCCGCGCCCCAGAGGACCAGGCCGAGGACGAAAAACGCGAGCACCGAGACGGCGAGGCCGACGCCGAGGAAGACCGGCTGCATCTTCTTCACCGTCTCGACCTGCCGCGCCACCACGTCGGACGAGACCGTCTGCCCCGTCTTCTCGGCCCGCTTCTCGACGGCCTCGCGGATCGTCCGCTCCAAGTCGATCTTCGGGGTCGTGACGAGAAGGATGGCCGCGGTGGCCAGGACGCCGAGAACCAGCGGCAGCCACCAGGTCGGACGCGCCACGAGCCGGCCGAAGGTCTCGGACGGCTTCGAGAACGTCCCGACGATGGCCGCCACCGGGGAGAGGGCCTCGGCCGCCGGCGGGAGCGGCACGGTGGGGGCAGTGGGCGGGGAGTCGTTCACGGGCGCTCGCGGCTCATTTCGCCGGGGGTTCCTCGGCCGGGGCGGGAGCCAGGGAAATGGGAAGCCCTTCGAGCTTCACGCCCTTCCACTCCAGAAGGTCGCCGATCGCCTTGTGCCAGGCCGTCCGGGCCTTGAGGTAGACGGCGTAGGTCTGCAGCTCCGTGGCCCGGGCGTTCGTCAGGTCGTTCTGAATCGACGAGACCTGGAACGACGTCGTCATGCCGTTCTCGTACTTCTTCTTCTCGGCGTCCAGGTTCCGTTCGGCGAGCTCGCGCGCCTTCTTCGCCGCCTCGATGGAGCGAAGGGCGGTGTCGACGGTCCGGGCGGCCGTCCGCACCTCGAGCCAGAGGTTCTGTTTCATGAGGACGAGATTCGTCCGGGAGAGCTCGAGGTCGCTCGTGGAGAGCGCGTAGGCGTTCTTCGCCGTCCGGTTGAAGATGGGGATGTTGAAGACGAGGCCGACCGCCCAGTTCGGGAAGTCCCGGTTGAAGAGGTTCGAGAGGGCGTCGCCGTAGTTCAGGTCCCCCGTCGATCCGTCCGGGAGGACGCCCGTCGACTTGGCGCCGATGCCGGAGAGTCCGTACGACGCCGCCAGGTTCAGCTGCGGCAGGACCTGGTTCTTGTTGAACGCCACCGTCAGCTTCTTCGATTCGATGTCGATGATCGCCTGCCGGATCTCCGGGCGAGTCTCGAGGGCCTTCTTCATCCCGTCCTCGACGCTGATCGACGTCGGCTCCATCGTCGGTAGGTCGGTCGTGACGATCGGCCGCTGCCAGTCGGGAAGGTTCCGGACGTTCAGGATCCGCCGCAGTCGGTCCTCGGCGTCGCCGATCTGCCCCTCGGCGGTGATGATGTCCTGCTCGCGCTGTGCGACGGTCACTTCGGTCTGGACGATGTCGATCGGGGCGAGCGTCCCGACGTCGATCTTGATCTGCGTGATCCGGTTCAGGTCTTTCGCGATGGCCAGGGCTTCCTGACGCGACTTGAGGAGGGCCCGGGCGTAGACGAGGTCCCAGTAGGCGTTCTCCACGGCCTGCACGACCGTCTGGACGGCCGTGACGAAGGTCCAGGCCGAAGTGTCCCGGCCGTACTTCGCCTGGACGATGTATCGCGTGGTCACCGTCGAGCCGAAGTTCCGGAGGAGCGGCTGGGTCACGCCCACGGTCAGGCTCGAGCGGAAGGTCGGGTTGTAGAGCGTGAATCCTTCGATCGCAGAGTCGCTCCGGTTGTTGTTCCAGGAGAGTGAATAGCCGGTACCGGGCTCCAGAAGGCCTCCGAAGATCAGATTGGCCCACTGGTTCTTGGTGTCGGCCGCCTGGATCCGCGAGTAGGTCGGCTGCTGGTTCCGGCTCGCGTTCAGGTCGAGCTCGGCGTACGGGTCGAAGATCCCCTTGGCCGACTCGAGCCCGAATTGCGCCTTGTCAAAGGAGAGCGAGGCGACGTTCAGGTCGAGCGTGCTCTCGAGGGCGAGGCGAATCGTCTGCTCGAGCGACAGCTCGATCTTCTCGCCCGGCGGGAGCGGCACGGCCTTTCGCGCCGTGGTGCTCAGGGGTACGGTCACGCCCGCGTCCGCGGCGCGCACGGTGCCCGGGATGACGAGGGCGGCGGACAGGACGACGGCCAGCCCTCGGGCGAAGGCCCGGGGACCGCGGAAGGACACGGCGGACGCTCGATTCACGAAGGCCTCCTCGGGTCGGAGAGGGTGGGGCGTCTTTCAGCCACGCGGAATAGTACGAAAAGATGCCGGAAAAGTTTTGCCGGGCAGACAGTTGTCACTCAGGCTCCCCCGGCGGGAAAGAAGCACGAATAGCGGCTCCGGCTCCCCTCCGGCGACTCCTCCCGCGGGAGGTTCTCCCGGCAGACGGCCCGGGCCGACGGGCAGCGCGGGTGGAACGGACAGCCGGGGGGCGGGTCAGCCGGAGACGGGGGTTCGCCCGGCGCGCGGAGGCGCACCGGGGACTCGCCCTCGCCGGGCGGGGCCTCGCGTGGCTGGGAGGCCAGGAGGAGGGCGGTGTAAGGGTGGCGGGGGCTGGAGAAGATCTCCTCCGTCGGCGCGGCCTCCACGATCCGGCCCAGATACATCACCGCGACGTGGTCGGCGACGGCGCGAACCAGGCCGAGGTCGTGGCCGATGAAGAGGTAGGCGGGACGGGAAGCGGTCGTCCGCTGCAGGTCGCGGAGGAGATTCACGACCTGCGCCCGGATCGAGACGTCGAGGGCCGAGACGGGCTCGTCGAGCACCACGAGCCGCGGCTCGGTCGCGAGCGCCCTCGCGATGGCGATTCGCTGGCGCTGGCCGCCGGAGAACTCCCGCGGCGTCTTCCCGAGCGCCGACGCCGGCAGCCCGACGGCGTCGAGGAGCGAGACCACCCGTTCCCGACGGGCCCGCCCCCTCGCCAGACGGTGGATCTCCAGCGGCTCGCCGACGATCTCCTCCACGGTCATCCGCGGGTTGAGCGAAGTGGCCGGGTCCTGGAAGACGACGCCCACCTCGCGGCGGCGGCGGTTCAGCTCGCGCGGCGGAAGGGCGAGCCAGTCCAGCCCGTCGAAATGGACCGTCCCGCGGTCGGCCGGGAGGAGGCGGAGGATGAGACGGGCCGTCGTGCTCTTGCCCGACCCCGACTCCCCCACGAGCGCCAGCGTCGTGCCGGCCGGGAGGTCGAACGACACGCCCGCCACCGCGGCCACGCGCGACTCGCGTCGGAGCGGCCCCTTCGCCTCCACGAAGGTCCGGTGGAGGTCGCGCACGGAAAGGAGCGGCTCGTCGCTCACGTGCCGATTCCTCCGTCGTGCAGGAAGCACGCGGCCTCGCCGGGGAGGCCCGGAACCGGCTGCAGCGTCGGCCGTGCCGCGCGGCAGCGGCCGAACGCCTCGGGACAGCGCGGCTCGAAGGCGCACCCCACCGGACGACGCCCGGGCTCCGGAACGCTCCCCGGCATCGCCCGGAGCCGCCCGTCCGCCGACGGCCGGGAGGCGAGGAGCCCCCGCGTGTACGGGTGGGCGGGACGGGCGAAGAGGTCCCGGGCCGGCGCGCTCTCGACGATCTCTCCCGCGTACATCACGAGGGCGCGGTCCGCCGTCTCGGCCACGACGCCGAGGTCGTGGGTGATGAGGAGGATCGCCAGTCCGAGCTCGCGGCGAAGCTCGCGGAGGAGGTCGAGGACCTGCGCCTGGATCGTCACGTCGAGCGCCGTCGTGGGCTCGTCGGCGACGAGGAGGCGCGGCCCGCCGGCGAGGGCGAGCGCCATCATGGCCCTCTGGCGCATTCCTCCGGACATCCGGTGCGGCAGGTCGTCGAAACGCCGCTCGGGATCGGGGAGCGAGACGCGCCGGAGCCAGTCGAGCGCCGCGCGGCGCGCCTCCCGCCGCGAGAGGCCCCGGTGCCGCCGGAGGACGTCCACCAGCTCCGAGCCGATCGTCCGCACGGGGTCGAGGGCGGCGCCCGGCTCCTGGAAAACCAGACCGATGCCTCCCCCGCGGACTTTCTCCTTGTCCGCCTCGGACGCGGCGAGGACGTCGCGTCCCTCGAAGAAGACCTCCCCGGATCCGATCCGACCGGGGGGCGGGACGAGGTCGAGGAGGGCGAGCGAGGTCACGCTCTTTCCGCACCCCGACTCGCCGACGAGCGCCACGGCCTCCCCCGGCGCCACGTCGAAGGAGATGCCGTCCACGACGCGCGCCTCCTCTCCCGACGGGAGCGGGAACGTCACGGCGAGGTGCCGGACGGATAGGAGCGGTTGGGCGCGCCGTTCGCTCATGCCGCCGCGATGATAGCGGGCGCCTGTGCTACGGTTCGCCCGCCATGACGAAGGCGATCCTCCGAAAGAGCCGCTTCCTCTCCGGCCGCCGAATCCGGCCCCGCCCCGTGACGGGGGGCGTCTCCGCCGCCGACCTCGTCGAGAAGACCTTCTCGGCCTACAACGCGGCCCGCCTCCGCGAGGCGTGCGCGCTCTTCGTCGAGCGGATGCTCGAGCCCGACGTGACGGTCGGGCTGTCGGTCACGGGCGCGCTGACGCCGGCGGGTCTCGGCCTTTCCTGCCTGAATCCCCTCCTTCGGGCCGGCTTCGTCGACTGGGTCGTCTCGACCGGCGCGAACCTCTATCACGACGTCCACCACGCCCTTGGCATGCCGATCTACGAGGGGCGGCCGACGTTCGACGACGTGGCCCTGCGGGACGAGGGTGTCATCCGGATCTACGACATCGTCTTCCCTTACGAGGTTCTCCTCGATACCGACGCCTTCTTCCGCCAGGTCCTGAAGCTGCCGGAGTTCCAGCGGCCCATGTCCACGGCGGAGTTCCACTGGCGTGCCGGGAGCGTCCTGACGCGCGCCATGCGGCGCCTCGGCCTCGGGGCCGACCAGTCCGTCCTCGCGACGGCGCGCGCCTGCGACGTCCCGGTCTACACGAGCTCGCCGGGAGACTCCTCGATCGGCATGAACGTCGCCCGCCAGGCGCTCGAAGGAGGCGCGTTCTCCTTCGACGTCTCGGCGGACGTGAACGAGACGGCCGCGATCGTGTACGGCGCGAAGCGGCGGGGCGGGAAGAGCGCCGTCCTGATCCTCGGCGGCGGGAGCCCGAAGAACTTCCTCCTCCAGACCGAGCCGCAGATCCAGGAGGTCCTCGGCATCGAGGAGGCGGGACACGACTACTTCCTGCAGGTCACCGACGCCCGCCCCGACACGGGCGGGCTCTCGGGCGCGACGCCGGCCGAAGCCGTGTCGTGGGGAAAGATCGACCCGAATCGCCTTCCCGACACCGTCGTCTGCTACGTCGACGCGACGGTCGCCCTTCCCCTCCTGACGGCCTACGCCCTCGCACGCCATGGCCGGCGCCCGCTGAAGCGCCTCTATCGCCGGCGGGACGAGCTGATGGGCGACCTCCGGAATGCCTTCCACGACGCCCGGCGCGGCAAGGGGATCTCGAAGCGGGCGCCGAAGGACCGGGTCGTGCAGCTCCAGGAGGCGGCGCCGAAACCCCACCGGGGTCTCCGGACGCACTCCGCTTTCGGAAGAGTCCGGAAGGTCCGGGGGCCTCGCTAGGAACGCGCCTCAGTTACCGGTCGGGAGGGAGAGCTCCTTCAGGCGGTCGCCCACGTCGCGGAAGTTCGCGTCCGAGCCGTAGATCTCGAGGAGCGTCCGGTAGGCGTTGTCGCGGTCGCCGACGTCGAGGTAGACGCCGGCGAGGTCGTACTGGAGACCGAGGCGGTCCTTCTCCTCGAGATTCGGCGCCTCGAGCCCCTTCCGGTACCACTTGATCGCCAGCTGCGGAAGCCCCTTCTCCAGGAAGCAGAGCCCCAGCATCGAGCAGCACTCCACGGCGTGCTGCGGACTCTTCGCGGCCCGCTGGAACTCGCCGATCGCCTCGTCCACCAGCGCCATCTCCTTGTAGGCGATCCCGAGGTTGTAGTGCGTCTCGTAGTCTTCCGGGGAGAGCTGCTGCTCCACGCCCTTCTTGAACTCGCGGAAGATCTCCTCGAGCGGCACGTCCTGGCCGGCGGTCTCGGGCGCGGGAGGCGGCCCGGCCGGCGCTTCCTGCCGCAGTTCGGCCTGCAGGTCGCCCGCGAAGTTGAAGAACTCCTGTTCGTCGGAGAAGAGCGAAGACTCGTCGATCGAGAGCGCCGCGGCCGCCGCCGCGGCCGGCTCGGGGGGCGTCGGCGGCACCGTGACCGCCGAGCCGCGGGCCATCTCGTCGGTGAGGGCGCGGCCCAGCTCTTCGTCCAGAACCGACTCGAAGTCGTCCGTGAGGATCTCCTCGAGCGCCGGACGCCCCTGGTCCACGGGGCTCCATGCGTCCAGGCGCTGGCGCCGCTCGGCGATCCCCGGGTCGCCCGGATAGCGGGCTTCGAGCGCCCGGAGCCGCTCCGAGGCGTCGACCACCATCCCCTGTTCGAGACAGAAATCGATCTCCGAAAGCTCGCCGTCCGTTGGAGCGGGCGGCGGGGGCACGGCAGGCGCCGCCTCCGGAACGGCCCCGGCCGGCTCGACCGGAGGCGGCGCCGGAGCGGCACGGCGTTCCGCGGACCTGCGCCGGCCTCCCGTCCGCGCCGACGGCGTCGTGTCGATGAAAGCGCCGGGGACGCTGTCCTCCAGCGTCTCGCCCATCTCGACCGACGTCCGCTCCACGAGAAGCGCGTCGAGAGCGAGCACCCGGTCCGGCCGGTCATCGGCCCGGTACCGTTCCTTCAGGATCTCGGCTTCCCGCACCGCGGCTGACTTCTTGCCCGCCTCCAGGCAGAGCTCGAACAGCTTCTCGCGCAGCGGGAGGGCCTCGTCGTGCTTCAGGAGGACGAGCCGGAGCTGGTCGATCGCCTTGCCGAGGAGACCGTACTTCCGGAAGACCTCCACCTCCGCGAGGTTCGTGTCGATGTCGACGGCCGTCAGCGGGAGCCGGACCGGAGGCGGCGGCGCCTCGGGGATCGGCGCCCGCACCACCAGGGCCTCGCCGGCTTCCTCCTCTGCCTCCTCGAGCGGCGCCGCGACGGGGAGCGGCGGCGAAGCCGGGGCCGGCTCGACCTCCTGGGCCTCGTCGAGAGATTGCGGGGCGGTCCCCTGCCATCCGTCCCCTCCGCCCGGCTCGGGGAGTGCCGCCGGGCTGTGGCCGGCGAAATCGAGCGCGGCGTCTCCGGCCAGCCCGTACGCCGTCTCAGGTGGCGGAAGGGCGGGGACCTCCACCTGGGACGCCCGGCGCAAGGCGCTCGGCACGGGACCCGTCGAGCCGGGATCAAGCACGAGCTGCTCGTCGTCGAACTCGAGAATGAACTCTCCGCCGGGGGGGGCCGCGGCCGGAACAGGCGCCCCGTCCGGCCGGTCGACATGGTCCGTGGCCTCGAAGTGGACCTCTTCGGGCGGGCCGGCCGGGACCGCCATCGGCGAAATGCGGGGCGGCGGGACGGGAATCGGTGCCGACGTCGGCGCCGCCGCCGCCCGGCCGCCGGTGGAGTCCATCTTCTCCGGCGCCGCAGACGGTCGCTCGTCGCGGCGCGGAAGGGACGGCTCGAGCTGCGAGAGGCGAGCCCTGAACTCGGCGTTGTCGGGGGCGAGGCGCGTCAGGATCCGCAGGGCGTCCGCCGCGTCGTCGAGGCGTCCCTGGCTCTTCCAGAGGTCGGCCAGCCGCGAGCGGTACGGAATGCCACCGTGCGCACCGTCCGCCGCTTCGGCGATCTGGACCAGCTTGGCGAGGAAGCCCTCGTTGCCCGGGGCCGCGTCGGCCAGCGGGGAGAGCAGGGCGAGGGCCTTTTTCGCCTCGCCGCGCCGCATGGCCCGGTCCGCCAGCGAGACGGCCGCCCCGAGCGCGGCGTCCGGTGCCCCGGTCTGGACGCTCACCCGGACGACCGCGTGCAGCACCTCTTCGCTGTCGGGCTCCACGGCCTGCGCCTTTCCCGCGTAGAGACGGGCTTCCTCGAAGTCGCCGGCCGAAAGGGCCGCGTCGGTGGCGAGGAGGAAGAGCGGGACTGAGCGCGGCGTCGTCTCGAGCGCTCTCCGGAGGTGGTTGCGAGCCTCGTCGGCCCGGCCCGACTCGAGAAGCATCGGCACGTACGTCCTGAGGATCTCTCCGTTGTCGGGACCGAGCCGCAGGGCCTTGTCGTAGACCTGCACGGCCTCGTCCGCCGCGCCCCGATCCCGCAGGAGCGTCGCGACGGCGGCGTACTCCTTGAGCGCCTCGGCCGTCCGCCGCGTCTGTGTGTAGAGGTCGGCCAGCTTCACGTGAAGCTGGATGTTCCCGGGGTCGGTCGCGACCATTTTCTGGTAGATCCCGATCGCGCCGATGACGTTCTCGTTCTTCGCATGGTAGTCCGCGAGGACCTGGTACTGGCTCTTGGCCTCGATCGCGAGGCCCTGCTTGGCGTAGAGCTCGGCCAGCCGCTCGTAGACGTCGAGGCGTGCGGGGTCGATCTTGTTGATCTTCTTGTAGATCGCGATGGCCTTCAGGAAGAAGCCGTCGCGCGAGTAGTGCTCCGCGATACGTGTGAAATAAGGGATCGACTCCTCGTTCCGGTTCAGGCGGACGAAGAGGTCGCCGACCTTGTTGAGGACGTTGATGTCTCCCGGAGTCTCCTCGAGGACCTTCAGGTAGTCCTTCAGGGCCGAGTCGACCTTTCCCTTCTGGAGCGACTTCTCCGCCGAGGCGATCAGGCTCTCCCGCTTCGTTGCCACCGCCGCGCCCCCTCAGGCCGCCTTCCGGCCGCGGCCGGGCAGGACGCCCTCGAACGTGAGGCGGTGCTGCGGCGAGGGCCCGTGTCGGCGGAGGGCGCCGAGATGGGCCGGCGTGCCGTAGCCGCGGTGCTCCGCGAACCCGTAGAAAGGCCACTCACGGTCCAGGCCTTCCATCGCGCGGTCCCGCGCGTCCTTGGCGACGATGGAGGCAGCCGCGATGCAAGCCACGCGCGCATCGCCCCGCACGAAGGCCCGCTGCGGCACGTCGAGTCCGGGCAGCGTCACGGCGTCGAAGAGCACGAGGTCCGGCGTCACGCCCTCGGTCCTCAGGCCCTCGAGGGCGCGCCTCATCGCGAGAAGCGTGGCCGGCACGATGCCGAGCGCGTCGATCTCGGAGGCGCTCGCCGCGCCGACCGCGGCGCCCCGCGCGCGCCGCCTTATGCGGGCGGCGAGGTCTTCGCGCACCTCGGCGCAGAGCACCTTCGAGTCGTCGAGGCCCCGAATCGGGTCGGAACCGCCGAGCGCGACGGCGCCCGCATAGACGGGCCCGGCGAGACAGCCGCGCCCGACCTCGTCGACACCCGCCACGACGCGAAAGCCGTCCGCACGGGCCTCGTCCTCGACGGAGAGGAGACGGAGAACGCGCCGCCGCTCGCTCGAGAGGTCGCATGCCACGAGCCGCCTTCTGGCCACGCTTTCCCGCTCCCTCCCGGCCCGCGGTCGCCTCCGAGGCGCCGGAACGTCCGTCCCGGCTTCCGGATCGCCGCGCTAGTTCTCCCGCTTTTCCGCGATCCGCGCGGCCTTGCCGCGGCGCTGCCTGAGGTAATAGAGCTTCGCCCGGCGAACCTGGCCGTGGCGCTCCACCTCGATCCGCTCGAGCACCGGCGAGTGAACGGGAAACGTCCGCTCGACGCCGATTCCCTGGGAGACCTTGCGGACCGTGAAGGTCTCGCGGGCCCCGCCCCCCTTGCGGGCGATGACGAGCCCCTGGAAGACCTGGATCCGCTCCTTCTCCCCTTCCTTGACCTTCACGTGGACCTTTACCGTGTCGCCGGGGCCGAACAGGGGGATGTCGCCGCGAAGGCTGACCCGCTCAGCCACCAAGAGCTTGTCCGTCATGACAAGAGACCTCCGAAAGACGTCGTGCGGGCCTGGCTGCACGGGGACACGGAGACCGCCCACCCGAAACCGAAAACCCGTTGCCCGATGTTAAGAGGATTCTCCACGGCGCGCAAGTCGCAGAAGGAGAGCCCTTTCCTCAGCCGTGATGCTCTCCGCGTCGAGGAGGTCCGGCCGCCGCTCGGCCGTCGCGATGAGGCGCCGTTCCCGCCGCCACTTTTCGATCCGCTCGTGGTGGCCCGAGAGGAGGACATCCGGAACGGAGAGGCCGCGGAACTCGCGGGGGCGCGTGTAATGCGGGTAGTCGAGCAGGCCGTCCTCGAAGCTGTCGGACCGGACGCTGCCCGGGTCCCCGACGACGCCCGGGACGAACCGCGACACGGCCTCCACGACGACCAGCGCCGCCGCCTCGCCGCCGGCCAGGACGACGTCCCCGATGGAGAGCTCCTCGTCGAAGAGCCCGGCCTCGCGGGTCCGTTCGTCGATCCCTTCGTAACGCCCGCACACGAGGGCGACCCGGGGACGTCCACCGAGCGCGCGCGCTTGGGCCGCGTCGAAACGCCTCCCCTGCGGGGAGAGGAGGATGACGTGGGGCCGGGGCTCTTCCGCCCGGAGCGCCTCCACGGCCGCGAAGACGGGCGGCGCCGCGAGAACCATGCCGGGGCCGCCGCCATACGCCTCGTCGTCTACTTTCCGGTGCGGGTCCTCGGAGAAGGCGCGCAGGTCGAGGAGGTGGATCTCGAGGAGCCCCGCGTCGACGGCCTTTCCCACGAGCGCCTCCGAGAGCGGCGAGGCGAAATAGCCCGGGAAGATCGTGACGATGTCGAAGCGCATCGACGTCAAGCGTAGCGCGTCGCCCCCCTCAGTCGAGAAGCCCCGCGGGCGGGTCGAGAACGATCCTGCGGGCGGCCAGGTCGACGGCCACGACGATCGGTCGCGAGAACGGGACCTCGCGTTCGCCCCGCGCCGTCTCGAGGACGAGGAGGGGCCGTCCGGCCACGTCCCGGAGTTCCTTCACCCTCCCGAGCGGACGCCCGTCTCGCGAGACGGCCACGAGGCCGGCTGCTTCGTGGTGGAAGACGAAGCCTTCGGGCCGCACCGGCTCGTCGCCCGGAAGGGCGCAGAGGTCGAATCCCCGGAGCCGTTCGACGTCCTCCGGCGTGTCGAATCCCTCGAAGCGGACGAGGAGCCGCGCCGCGTGCGGGCGGGCCGAGGCGATGCGGAACGTCTCGACGGCGCCCTCCGGGCTCCGCGCGGCGAGCTCCCGGCCCGCGACGAGGCGATCGGGAAAGTCCGTCAGAAGCTCGACCGACGCCTCGCCCCGGACGCCGTGCGGGCGGACCACGCGACCGACGGCCACGAGGTCCGCCGGACGGCCCGGGGAGGCCGCCTCAGGCGTTCTTCGCGATGAGCCGGCGGACCGTCTCGGAGGGGCGGGCCCCCTTCGCGATCCACTGCTTGGCTTTCTCACGGTCGAACTTGAGGGTCGGAGGATTCCTGGTCGGGTCGTACGAGCCGAGCTCCTCGACGATCTTGGCCGTCGGGGTGCGGCGGCCGTCGGAGACCACGATGCGGTAGGCGGGCGCGTTCGTGCCGCCCACGCGACGGAGACGGATCTTCAGCATCTCTTTTTCCTGCTCTTCCTCTGGCGTTGTCAGCCGCGCATCCGCGCGGCCCCCTTCATCATCTTCTTCATCGACTGGTACTGGCGGAGGAGCTGGTTCACCTCGGGAACGGTCGTCCCCGACCCGGCCGCGATCCGCTTCCGGCGGCTGCCGTTGATGACCGAGGGGTCCTCCCGCTCTTCGGGCGTCATCGAGTCGATGATCGCCTCGAGCGTCTTCGTCGCGTCGTCCGGGATGTCGAGGTTCGCGAGCTGTTTCAACGGGCCGACCTTCGGGAGGTGGCCCAGCAGCGAGCCGAGCGGCCCGATGCTCTTCAGCTGACGCATCTGGTCCCGGAGGTCGGTCAGCGTGAACTGGTTTCTCCGGATCTTTTCCGCGGCCCGGAGCGCCGCGGACTGGTCCGTGTCGGCCGACACCTTCTCGATGAGCGTCAGGACGTCGCCGAGGCCGAGGAGCCTCGAGGAGGCGCGATCCGGGTGGAAGGGCTCGAAGTCTTTCGCCTTTTCGCCGGTACCGACGAACTTCAGCGGCTTCCCCACGACCGTCGCGAGCGACAGGGCCGCGCCGCCCCGGGCATCGCCGTCAGTCTTGGTCAGGATGACGCCCGAGAGGGGGAGCCTCTCGCCGAAGGCCTGCGCCGACCGGACGGCGTCCTGGCCCGTCATCGCATCGGCCACGAAAAGAACCTCGTCGGCCTCGACGGCGGCGTGGAGCCGCGCCACCTCTTCCATCAGGGCGGCGTCGATGTGAAGGCGCCCCGCCGTGTCGACGATGACGGCGTCGTAGCCGAAGAGCTTCGCCTCCTTCACGGCGGCGCGGGCCCGCGCCACCGCGTCGCCCTCCCCCTTCGGGTCCCAGGAGGGAAGTCCGTTCTCCTTCGCGAGCGTTCGAAGCTGCTCGGTGGCCGCAGGGCGGTGGACGTCTGCCGGGACCAGGAGGACGCTCTTCCCAAGGTTCTTCTTCAGGTGAAGCCCGAGCTTTGCGGCCGTCGTGGTCTTCCCGGAGCCCTGCAGGCCGACGAGGAGGATCACCGCGGGCCGTTTCTTGAGGGCGAGCGGTGCCTCGCTCCCGCCGAGGACCCTCGTCAGCTCGTCCTGGACGATCTTCACGACCTGCTGCGCCGGGGAGAAGGAGGTGAGCACCTCCTGCCCGACGGCCTTCTCGCGGACCGCCGCCGTGAAGTCCTTCACCACAGGGAGGCTGACGTCGGCCTCCAGAAGGGCCGTCCGGATCTCCTGGAGCGCCTGGTCGACGTGGAACTCGGTGAGGTGGCCTTCTCCCCTGAGTTCCTTGAAGACGCGCTGGAGCTTTTCAGACAGGGATTCGAACATCGGAAGGGCGCCGAGTGTAGCAGGCGAGTTCCGGCGCACCCGGCGTCGCCCGACCCCTTGACAGGGGCGCGGATTGGACTATCCTTTCACCCGAAGCTCGAGGCGGTGTCACCGCATGGGTGCTCGGCTATTCAGGCGGGCAACGGCGGAGACCCGATCACACTGACAGCAGTCGCAAGGATGCCTTGCGTAACACCAACGAATAGAAGGAGATGCACATGAAGAAGCTCACGTCCGTTTTCGCGATCGGCGCGCTCGCCATTGGCCTCGTTGCCTGCGCCAAGCCCGAAGAGAAGCCCGCCCCGAAGGCTGAGGCCCCGAAGGTCGTCGAGGAGAAGCCCGCCGCGACCACCACGACCGGTGCCACCGGCGCGACTGGCGCCCCCGGCGCTCCCGGCGCTCCTGGCGCTCCTGGCGCTCCCGGCGCTCCTGGCGCCCCCGGCGCTCCGGCTCCGGCCACTCCGGCCACGAAGTAATTTCGTTCTCATCACCGTCGAAAACGCCCCGGACTTCCGGGGCGTTTTCCTTTTCAAGGGGACTCCGTCCCCCGGATGGGACGGCTCGCCCCAGTTCCCTTCTGGCAGCTGGCTTGCGAAGCTCCATGCGGGAGGAGTCACATGTCAGTCCTGAGAGCGCCCCTCCTTCGGCCCGCCCTGATCCTGGCGCTCGGCGCCGTCGCGGCGGCAAGCGCCGCTGCCGCAGACTCCATCGCCACGACGAGCGCGTGGCTTCCGGTCGCACACGTCGTCGGTTCCACGGCGACCTCCCGTACCGACGTCGAGATCTTCAATCCTGATCCGGACAGGGCCGCGGAAGTGACTCTCTTCTTCACGCCCGCGGGCGTCGACGGGACGAACCTCCCGGGCCTCCGGATCACGCCGGACCTCCGTCCCCGCGAGTCCCTCACGCTCACCGACATCGTCGTGAACACCCTCGGGTACCCGGAGGGGTTTGGAGTCCTCGAGGTCCGATCGGGCGAAACGACCCCGGTTCTCGTCACGAGCGTCACCTACAACGAGGTCCGGTGGGCCGATGCGACGCCGCTCCACGCGATGAGCTCCTCGGACCACGAGGTCCACTCCGGCGAACCGGCCGCGAGGCTCGTGACGAGCTTCCCCTTCAGCCTCGGCAGGCGCTTCGGTATCTACAGCCAGTTCTCGCCGGCACAGCCCTATCGCAAGGCCGTCGGCTTCGACGACTCGGTCTTCGGAGATCTCTACATCATCGGCCTGCGAAGCGATCCGATCTACCAGACGGATCTCGCGCTGATCAACCCGACCGGTGTCGAGCTGGAAGCCGGCGTTCAACTCGTCGCCGCCGGCGGCGGCGACCCGTACGTCTCTCGGGCCTACACGGTCCCGCCCTACTCGATCCGCCAGGTGAACGATCTCTTCGAGAAGGAGTTCGTCGCGTCGGGAGCCCCGCGGGGCGGCCCGTACCGGCTGAACGTCTTCGTCAACCTGTCAAACGGCGCCCGCATTCTCAGCTACGCGTCGGTCGTCGACCGTCGGAGCGGCGATTCGTACCTCATTCCGGGCGAGCCGACGATCCACCCGTGATCCGGGCCCTTCTCGTCGATCTGGGCGGGGTGCTCGTCCGCTTCGACCACGGGAGGACCCTGCGCGCCCTCGAGGCCGAGACTGGCGTTCCGGCCGACGAGCTGCGTCCGCACGTCTTCGGCCGGCTGGAAAGGGAGTTCGACCTCGGCCGTCTCGATGCCGACGGCTTCTTCCGGGCCGTCGAACGCTCGGCGGGCCTTCCACGGATCCCCGACGAGATCTGGATTCCCGCCTGGCGGGACATCTTCGAGCCGGATCTCTCGGCTCTCGAGGCGCTGGGCCGGGTGCGGCACGGCGTGAGGAGGATTCTCGTCTCGAACACGAACGCCCTTCACTGGGAGGGCGTCCTTCGCACCTTCGACGTGGCGGGGCTCGTGAACGATTGCGTCCTGTCGTACCAGATCGGCGCGGCGAAGCCGGATCGGCGCCTCTTCGACGCCGCGTTCGAACGGGCCGACGCCGCTCCCGGGGAGTCGCTGTTCGCCGACGACCGTCCCGAGTATGTCGCGGCGGCCCGCGCGTTCGGCCTCTCGGCTTTCACGGTGTCGGGGCCGGCGGTCTTCGAAAGGGGCCTGGCCCGGGCCGGCCTGCTCGACCCGATATGATCCGGCCGTGATGAAAAACTTCCTCCAGGTACGACGCCTTGGCCTGACGCTCGCGGTGGCGGGGCTCCTCTTCGGTGCCTGCGCCCGCCGCACCGGCGGACCCTCGGGGAGCGCCGGGAAGACCGCAGTCGCCTTCGCGTCGATGAGCTTCGGCGACGCGCTGGACCGGGCCCGCACGGAGAACCGCCTCGTCATGGTCGACGTCTACACGGACTGGTGCGGCTGGTGCAAGAAGCTCGACCGCGAGACGTACGGGGACGTCCGCGTCGCCGCGGCGCTGAAGAACGTCATCTCGATCCGGGTGAACGCCGAGAAAGGGGGAGAGTCCGTGGCCGCCAAGTACGGCGTGCGGGGCTTCCCGACCGTCCTCTTCCTCTCGGCCTCCGGCGACGTCGTCAGGAAGGTCGAGGGCTACGTCGACGCCGACGAGATGCTCCGGATCGTCGCGTCGCTCCGGACGCCGGCCTGACGGCGCCCCCGGACGTGACGTTCCGCGCCGCGGCCGATCCGCGCTGGCTCCACGGCCTCGAGGCGTTTCGTGCCGGTCGGTTCTTCGAGGCGCACGAGGAATGGGAGCGCCTCTGGAGAGGGGCCTCCGGCGAGGATCGGCGATTCCTGCAGGGGCTCATCCAGCTCGCGGCGGCCCTCGTGCATCTCGAGCGGGGTCGAACGGCTCCCGCCGCGCGCCTCCTGCGACTGTCGCGCGAGAAGCTCGCTCCGTTTCGGGACGGCTTCGGCGGCCTCGCCCTCGGCCGGCTGTGGGACCTCGTCGAGGCCGCGCCGGACGGAGAGCCCGAGGCGCTCGACGCCGGCGCTCTCGCCCGGGAGCTCTCGCCCTCCTAGTCGAATGACGGGACGGGACGCGGCGGGAGCAGCCCACCGAGACGCGTGGAGACCTCCGCCACGAGCGCGGCATCGGGCTCGCGGCTCGAGGCGCGGAAGGCGCCGGCCCGCGCGACGCCCAGGGCGGAGAGCTCGAGGCCGAGCCGTCCGGAGAGGGCGCGAGGGCGGCCGCGGCGTTCGGCGGCCTCCCGGAGGACGACCGCGTAGGCCGCCGCGACGCGGTCCGGGCGACGCCGGGCCCCCCATTCCGCCCCGGCCTCGCCGCGCCGCCGCGCGAGGGACGTGTCGAAGGCGAGGCTCGACAGCTCCGCCGCGAGCGCCTCGACCTCGCCGGCGCCGACGGGGACTTTCGTGGCGAAGGCGTCGGGCAGCTCCCGGAACCATCCCGCGTCGCTCACGATCAACGGAAGGCCGAAGCCGGCGAGGCGGCAGACCGCCCCCGACGTCTCCCCCACCGTCGGATGCCGGAGGTTGACCGCAAGGTCGGCGGCGGAGGCCGCGCGCCAGAAATCCTCCTCCGAGAGGTAGCCGCCGAAGGCGACGTCCCCCTCGAGGCCGAGCTCCCGGACCGCCGCACGGAGCGGATCGTCGGCGCGCACCGTGCCTCCGACGAAGAGGAACGGCCGGCGTTCGGGCGGGAGGCTTCCGAGCGCCTCGAGGATCTTCCCCACCCGTTTGGCCGGCGTCAGGAGACCCAGCGTCACCGCGATCGGGCGGTCGAGCGGCAGAGCGAGCGCGCGGCACGCTTCCTCCCGAGGCGTCCGTGGCGCGGGTACGACGTGGAGCGGAAGCTCGACGACGTCCGTAACCGGACAGGCGCGGAGGGCGCTTCCCGCGACGAGCCGCGAGTGCACGACGACGATCTCGGCCCGCCGGATCACCTCGGTCGACATCGGGTAGCCCCAGGGCTCGAGGTCCCAGACCGGAATCCGGGCGCCGCCCTGCATCCGCTCCCAGAGCCGCCGCCCCCTCTCGCCATGGTTCCGGACGAGCTCCCGTCCGTACGTCTCCTCCCGGCCCGTGTCGAGGTAGGCGGCCGCGAAGAGGTGATGGAGCGAGTAGTCGTGCAGCGTCACGACCGCCGGCGTGACCCGCCGATCGTCCGTCAGCATCTCGTAGGAACCTCGGTGCACCGGGTCGTTCCCGATGTGGACGAGAAGGACGTCGTGGCCGGCGGCGGACGCGCGTCCGGCTTCCTCCGGCGCGTACGGGACGGCGTCGACCAGCGGATGCAGGGCCGAAAGTAGCTCGGCGGAGAAATCCGCGATACCGGACCGGACCGGCGGAAACGGAGAGACGAATCCGACCGAGAGGCGGCTCACGCGACCGTCCCGGCCGCGAGGAGCGCCCTCACCGCCGCGGACCATGAGATGCCGCGCACTCGTTCGTAACCCGCCTCGCCGAGCCGACGCGCCGCGGACCCGTCGGCCAGGAGCGCCGCCGTCGCCTCTCCCAGCGCCGCCCCGTCCGGCGAGGTCACCCGTCCGGTCTCGCCGTCCGAGACGAACTCCAGCGGCCCCCCGGAGTCGCTGCACGTGACGACCGGCTTTTTCGAGAGGAATGCCTCGAGCGCAATGTAGCCGTAGTCCTCGTCGGCCGGCGTGAAGAGGACGGCCGCCGAAGACGCGTAGAGGTCCAGAAGCTCCTCGTCGGAGACCGCTCCCCGGAACGAGATCTCCGCGCCGCTCCGGGCGGCCAGCTTCTTCAGACGCTCCTCGTCCGACCCCGTCCCCGCGATGACGAGCGGGAACTTCCCCGCCGCCGCCGCCGCGATGGCGAGGTCTACGCGCTTCCAGGGATCGAGGCGCCCTGCCGCGAGGGCATAGCCGGCGCTCTCTCCGCACCGGTATCGCCCGGCGAGCGGCGGCGGGTGGTAGAGCGCCTCGCTCGGGATCCCGTTGAAACGGCTCAATCGCTCGGCGGTGTTCTTCGAGATCGTGAAGATCCTCTGCGCCTCGGTCAGGCCCGTCCGGTCCGCCTCGATGATCAGCTCGCGCCAACGCGTGTCCTCGGGCGACGCCGTGAAGTCGCTCTGGGAGGTGCCGAACCGGTCGTAAGCCTGCCGGAACTGGTGGATCAGCCACACGACCTTGTTCGGGTGGCGAACGAGATAGGACGGGAACTTCATGGGAATGACGAGGTCGACCCGTTTGCCGTCGGCTTCGGTCACGTCCAGAAGACGCCATGCCATCGCCGACGTGAGGATCTCGGGGCGCGGGTACCACTTGAACGGGAGCTGGACGAGCTCCGTCTCGTTCCCCTCCGCTCTCAGCTCGCGGACGAGCCCTGCGGCGAGGCGCTCGGCGCCGCCGGAGGCGAAGGGGACCTGCGCGTTGCAGACGAGGATGCGAGCCATCTACTTCCGGCCGACCGCCGCGTAGTCCTGCGGGCCGAAGAGGAGCCGGACGACCGGGCCGAGGTTCGGGTCGGCCCCGAGGGAGGCGGCGGGCGCCTCGGAGGCCGGGACGGGCGAGCGCCAGTCGATCCGGACGTCGCGGAACCCGGAGGCGGTGAGGAGGCGCGCGAGCGACGGAGCGGGGATGGGCCGGACGTGCGTCAGGTCCATCCAGAACCACTTCATCGCGTACGTCGACTCCGGGTTCACCGTCTCGAACAGGACGACGCCTCCCGGCGCCAGCTTCGCCGCGGCGGCCTCCACCAGATCGAACAGCCGCGAGACCGGCAGGTGCTCCACGACCTGATACGCGGTCACGCCCCCGAGGGAGCCGTCCGGGCGCCCGGCCAGCCATTCGAGGAGATCGGCGCGATCGACGTCGAGCCCTTTTTCGCGAGCCCGCGCGGCCATCACCGGGTTCGCGTCGCAGCCCACCGCCGGGAGGCCCGCCGCCCGCAGCGCCTCGAGGAACTCTCCCCGGCCGCAGCCGAGGTCGGCGACCGGGCCCGGCGCACCACGAAAGAGGGCGACGTCGACCTCCTGCCTCCGGCGGATCTCCTCCTCGGAGCCGCGGAAGGCCTCTTCAAAGTCGACGTAGAGCCCCGCCCGCAGCGGGTCGTCCGCCGCGAGAGCGGCCGGCTCCGCCGGTGCCGCCGCGGCCTCCCGGGCCGGCGTCCGGAGTCCCGCCCGCAAAGATGTCCACTCGAGTCGGAGGAGCCGGATCTCGTTGTACTTCTCTTCGATCCGCTTCTCGAGCGTCGTGAGCGCCTCCGACTGCCGGGCTGCGGCGTCGGAAAGAAGGTCGCGGTCCTTCTCGAGCCCGTCCACACGGAGCCGCGTCTCGTGAAGGGCGTGACCCAGCGCCTCGCGCGCGCGGGCCACCTCCGCCTCCTGGGCACGGACCTGGGCAAGCGCGGCGGCGGTGTCGCGGAAAGCGCTCTCGAGCTCGAGAAGAGTGCCCCGAAGGGCTTCGAGCACGGCCGAATTGAAGACGGTCTGGTCCCGGGTGACGATCCGGAGGATCCGGAGAAGGAGGGCCTTCAGGGGCCGGAGCGATGCGTCGCCGGGAAGATACGGAGAGACGAACCGGGCGCCGTTCTCGAGGACGGCCCGCGGGCTCCCGAAATCGGGCGCCGCTCCGGCGCCGGACGCCGGCGTCGTCGCCGCGCCCGCGGGGCGGTCGAGCCCCGAGGAGAGCGACGCGGAGATGGCGGAGAGGCGGCCGACGAGGTCCTGCGCGAGCGCCGCCGCGTCGGCGGAACCGCCGCCGGACGGTTTCTCGTCCATGTCTCGCCTATATTACGGGCACCGCCATGAAAACATCCGTCCTGATCCGCCGCATCGTTCTTCCCGCCGCCCTCGTCCTCGCCGGCCTCGCCGGAGCCTCCGCCTTCAACACTTCGGTCGCCGAACCCGGCTACGAGCCGAAGGCGCCGACCCCGACGGTTCCGGCCGCCACAACGGCCCGGGAGCTTCCCGGCATCGCCGTCGGCGATCGGCTCGCCGTCGAGGGGACCCTCGCGCCCCTGGAGTTCCCCGAGGAGCGGCACCTCCGGAACGTCCGTCAGCTGACGTTCGGCGGCGAAAACGCCGAGGCGTACTGGTCGTCCGACGGGACGAAGCTGATTTACCAGTCGACGCATCCGCCCTACGCGTGCGACCAGATCTTCACGCTCGACCTGGCCGACCCGAAGGCCGCGCCCAAGCTCGTCTCGACGGGAGAGGGCCGCACGACCTGCGCCTACTTCTTTCCCGGCGCCCGGCGGATCCTCTACTCGTCCACCCACCTCGGTGGAAAGGCCTGCCCGAAGCCCCCCGACATGTCCCAGGGCTACGTCTGGGCCCTCTATTCCGAGTACGACATCTTCTCGGCCGACGCCGACGGAGGGAACGTCCGCCGACTGACCGACACGTTCGGCTACGACGCCGAGGCGACGGTGTCGACGGACGGGACGAAGATCGTCTTCACCTCCGCACGCGACGGCGATCTCGACGTCTACTCGATGAACGCGGACGGCTCCGGCGTCCGCCGGCTCACCACGGCGGTCGGATACGACGGCGGGCCGTTCTTCAGCGACGACGGCCAGTGGATCGTCTACCGGGCGTCCCACCCGACAAAGGCCGCCGACGTCGAGTCGTTCCAGTCGCTCCTGAAGCGGTTCCTCATCCGGCCCCGCTCGCTCGAGGTTCGCGTCATGAAGGCCGACGGCTCCTCTGACCGGCAGGTCACGACTCTCGGCGTCGCCAGCTTCGCGCCCTTCTTCTTCCGGGGCGGGCACGACCGGATCATCTTCGCGTCGAACAGGAACGACCCGCGGGGCCGGAACTTCGACATCTTCGCCGTGAACGGCGACGGCTCCCACCTCGAGCAGATCACGTTCAATCCGACCTTCGACGGCTTCCCGATGTTCTCCCCCGACGGAAGGAAGCTCGTCTTCTGCTCGAACCGGCACAACGCCCGCCCGGGCGACACGAACGTCTTCGTCGCCGACTGGGTTCCCTGAGTCAGTCGGTGGCCGGAGCCTCCCCGGCCGCTTCCCGTGACAGGTGGCGGAGCGTCTCGATGAAGGTTTGCGCCATCGCGAGGACGATCGGCCCGATGAAGACGCCGAGGAGCCCGAACGCCGCGATCCCTCCGAAGACGCCGAGGAAGACGACGAGCGTCGTCATCTCGCCGCCGCCCTTGATCAGGATCGGCTTGAGGAAATTGTCGACCGAGGCGACCGCCGCCGACCCCCAGAGGAAGAGGAAGAGCGCGGCGCCCGAGCGACCCTGAAGCGCGAGCACGGCCGCTCCGGGGAGCCAGACGAAGGCCGTCCCGCCGATGGGCAGGAGCGACAGAACGGCCATCGCGGCGCCCGCGAGAACGGGAGACGGAAGCCCGGCCAGGGCCCAGCCGACGCCGCCGAGGACGCCCTGCACGAGCGCCGTCAGCAACGAGCCCTTGAAAGTCGACTCCAGCATCGCCCCGAGCCGCCGCATCGCCTCCTTCCGCTCCGCCGGGGACAGGGGAAGCAGCTCGGACATCGTCTGGGCCATCTCCTCGCCGTCCCGAAGCAGGAAGAAGAGAAGGAAGAGGGTCAAAAGAAAGGTCCCGACCGCGCTGAAGAAGCCGACGACGAGGCCTCCCCCCTTCGAAGCGACGAATCCCGAAACCTTGCCGGCGATCTCCGCCGCGTGCTGGCGGACCAGCATCGGCGTCACCCCCGCGTGCGTCTGCAGCCAGTCGAAGCCCCGCCCGACGACCGGAAGCGACATCAGATCGCCCGGGCTCGAGACGGCCTGGGAGCGCAGATAGACGCCGAAGTTCGACGACGCCTGGGCCGCCTGCACGGCAATCGCGGTGCCGAGGAGCGCGCCCGGCACCAGAATCACAAGGGCCACGAGAAGCGACGTCGCGGCGGCGGCCAGGGAGCGGCGCTTCGGGAATCGGCCTTCGATCCGCACCCAGAAGGGCCGGATGGCGACCGCGAGGACGATGGCCCAGGCGATCGCCGGGAGGAACGGCTGGAGGATGACGAAGGTCAGAACGGCGACGGCGGCGAGAAGCACGACGAAGAGCGCAACCGGGTAGGCGCGCGAGCGAATCGGCGGGGGGATCACGGCCGCGATCATACGCAGCGCGTTGCTAAACTGCCCTCGCATGCGCTCCGCCGCGAGCCGCGGGCCGCGATTTCCGCCGCCGCCCCTTCCGGAGGATTCTGCCGCGCTGTCCCGGGCGGCGGTCGATGCCGCTCTGGCCGAGGGATTCGTCGCGGCGGGGATCGTCGCCGCCCGCGAGCCGGCCTCCTTCCCGATCTTCGAGCGGTGGATCGCCGGCGGATTCCACGGCGAGATGCGCTGGCTCGAGCGGGATTTCGACGCCCGCCGCCGGTACGACGCCGTCCTCCCGCACGTCCGCTCCATCCTCGCGGTGGCGCGGGCGGTGCCGGGGAGCGGGGACGGCAACGTCGCCCGATACGCTCGCGGCGAGGACTATCACCGCGTCGTCCGCCGGCACCTCCGAATGGTCGTCGGCCGGATCCGTCCCCTCGCGCCGAAGGGATCCCATTTCCGCGTCTGCGTCGACACGGCGCCGGTCCTCGAGCGGGATGCCGCCGTCCGCGCCGGCCTCGGCGGCATCGGGAAGAACGGACTGCTCATCGTGCCCGCCGTCGGGTCGAACGTCGTTCTCGGCGAGATCCTGACCGACGTGGCTCTCGCGCCGACGGCCGCTCCCCGCAACGCCGAGGCCGACCTCTGCGGGAGCTGCACGGCCTGCCTCGACAGCTGTCCGACGGAGGCCTTCCTCGCGCCGCGACTCCTCGACGCCCGGAAGTGCATCTCGTACCTCACCATCGAGAGACGCGGCCCGCTGACGGCAGAGGAGGAGGCCGCCCTCGGCGGGCGGCTCTTCGGCTGCGACGTCTGCCAGGACGTCTGCCCCTGGAACGCTGCCGACGATCCGGCCGGCCCGGCGCGGGGCCCCGCGGCCTCGATCTCCCCGGCGGAAGCGGTGCGTCTTTCCGAGGAGGACTTCCGCCGGCGCTTCTTCGACTCGGCCGTCTGGCGCGCCACGAGGGAAGGACTGGTCCGCAACGCGAAGGCGACGCTTCGGCGGGAGGCCCTGGCGTGAGCGGCACGCTCCTCGTCGTCGCCGGAATCTTCGTCCGGGAGGGGCGGCTCCTCCTCGCCCGGCGCCCTCCGGGAGGCCGCTACCCGGGCCTCTGGGAGCTTCCCGGCGGAAAGGTGCAGGACGGCGAGACGCCCGAAGACGCGCTCGCGCGCGAGTGGGTCGAAGAGCTCGACGCCACGCCCGCAGGCCTCGTCCCCGACGGGTTCGCGAGGGACCGCGACGTGATCCTCCTCTTCTTCCGGGTCCGGGCCCTTCTCGGAGAGCCCCGCCCGAAGGGGTGCGCCGCCGTCCGGTGGTGCGCCGCCGCGGAGGCGGGCCTTCTCGCGATGCCGCCCGCCGACGTCGTGACCGTGGCCCGGCTCTCGGAAGGCCCCGGCGGCTTTCGCGACACCGGAGGCCCGGACACGCCAGCGCTCCTCGAGGCCGCCCGCGAGCGGCTTCTCTTCATCCCGGGATCGTCCGGACTGGCGGGGGACCGGGTCGTGACGTTCCGGAAGCGGGGCCTTCCCGGCTTCCCCTTCCTCGAAGGGATCCTCGTCGCCACCGACGCGGGCCCGCGCGCGTTCGAGAACCTCTGCCCCCACGTTCCGATCCCGCTCGACCGGACCGGCGGCGAGCTCGTCTCCTCCGACGGGCGGCACCTGGTCTGCCGGAACCACGGGGCGCTCTTCGAGCTGCCGACGGGCCGGTGCGTCTCCGGACCGTGCGAGGGCGAGGAGCTCCGGCCGATTCCGATCGAGCCTTCCGGCGACGGCTGGGCGGTGGCGGTGCGATGAGCGACAGCCTGCTCCTCCTCCTCTTCGGCTTCTGCACCATTGCCTCGTCCTTCTTCTCGGCCGCCGAGACCGCTCTGACCTCCGTCTCCGACGCGAACGTCCTCCGGATGAAGGAGGAGGGACGCGCCGCGGCCGTCCGAATCGAGAGGCTCCGACGGGACCTCGGGCAGACCATCGGCACGCTCCTCGTCGGCAACAATCTCGCCAACACGGCCGCCGGGACCCTCGGCGCCGCCCTCGCCATCGCGCGTCTCGGGGAGCCGTGGGGCGTCGTGGTGGCCACGGCCGCGACGACGGCGGTGCTCCTCGTGGTGGCCGAAGTCATCCCCAAGACGCTGGCCGCCCGATACCCCGCCGGCGTGGCGGTCGTGGTGTCGGGGCCCGTGGCGCTCTTCGTCCGCCTCTTCGCGCCGCTCACGTCGATCCTCTCCCGGATGGCGAACGCGTTCCTGGACTTCTTCGGGGCGGTGCGGCGGGCGGCTCCCGACCTGACGAAGGCCGACGTCCGGAGCGTCATCAACCTCTCCCGCCAGCAAGGGGCGCTCGCCGCCGAGGAGACGGCGATTCTCCAGGCGGTCCTCACCTTCGGGGACCGGCCGGCGCGCGACGTCATGATCCCGCGCTCGCGCGTCGTCTCCATTCCGGCGCGCTCCACGTTCGCCGAGATCGAGGCGATCTGCCGGGAGAACCGCTACAGCCGCTACCCGGTCTGGCGCGAGCACCCCGACGACGTCGTCGGCATCCTGCACGTGAAAGACCTCTTCGACGTCACGGACGAGGAGGAACGGACGTTCGACCTCACGAAACGTCTCCGACCGGCCGTCCTCGTCCCGGAGATGAAGCGTTCCGAGGACCTCTTCCGCGAGATGAAGCGGCGACGCCTCCACATGGCGGTCGTCGTGGACGACGCCGGGGCGGTCGCGGGAATCGTCACGCTCGAGGACCTGATCGAGGAGATCGTGGGCGACATCCGGGACGAGTACGACGAGCCCGTGGCCGCGGCGGTGAGCGACGGCTCGTCCCTCCTCGTGGAGGGCGCCTATCCCCTCTCCTCGCTGGAGCAGGACTTCGGCGTCTCGTTCGAGCGGACCGAGGCCGATACGGTGGCCGGCCTCCTCCTGGAACGGCTCGGCCGGATTCCCCGCGCGGGGGCGCGCTGGCGCGAAGGCGAGCTGGAGTTCGTCATCGACCGGGCGACCGCTCGTGCCATCCAGCGGATCCGGATCACCCGGGCCGTCGAGCCCGCCTGAGACGCACCGATGCCGCGCGTCGTCTTTCTCAGCGAGGGAAAGCGCGGGACCGTTCCCGCCGGGCGCACGGTCCTCGCGGCCGCCCTGCACCTCGGCGTCGAGATCGAACACGTCTGCAACGGGGGCGGCACCTGCTCGACCTGCCGGGTCGAGTGCGTCGTGAACCCGGAGAACCTCTCCCCGATCGAGCTCAACGAGATCGCTTACGCCATGGGCCCGGGGGTCCGACTCGGCTGCCAGGCCCGGATCGAGGGGGACGTGGGGCTCCGCGTGGTCCCCGTCCCGAAGGCCCTCCGCTGATGGCGCGTCCCTACATCCGCCGGGCGCTGCGGCGGGCCGGCGTCGCGCTCCGTTCGCCGGAGGCTGAAGAGCCGTCCACGGCGCCCCGGATCCCGCCGCCGAGGATCTTTCTTCCCGGAGAGGCGGAGGACGCGGGTCCGGCCGATCTCGCGTCGCTGTTCGGGCGCGCGGCCCCGGTCGAACTCGAGATCGGCACGGGAAAGGGGCGCTTCCTTCTCGAGTCGGCGGCGGCCCATCCGGAACGGAGCTGGCTCGGCCTCGAGATCGAGACGGAATATTGTGTTCTGGCCCGGCTCCGCGCGGCGCGGCGCGGCCTCTCGAACGTCCGCGTCGAGCCTCTCGACGGGCGCGAGTTCGTCATCCGCCGCGTCGCGCCGGCCTCGCTCGCCGGTCTCCACGTCTACTTTCCCGATCCGTGGCCGAAGAGGCGCCACCACAAGCGCCGTCTCTTTACGCCGGCGTTCGTCTCGGCGGCAGCCCGCGCTCTCGTCCCGGGCGGTCTCCTTCGCGTGGCGTCGGACCACCGCGGCTACTGGGCGGCGATCGAGGAGGCCCTCGCCGCGGAGCCGCTCCTCGCGCGCCTCTCCGAGCAGGAGACGGGGCCCTGGGCGAGCGGGACGAACTACGAGCTGAAGTTCGCCGCCTCAGGCCGTCCCGTCTTCAAGGCGGTCTTTCGGCGGTCCGGCGGCTGACGGCGGCGGCACCCCCACGCGCTCGCGCTGGAGGAGCTCCTTCAGGTACCGGCGGAAGTAGTCGAAGCCCGAGACGAGCGTCACCGCCATCATGACGTAGAGGGCCGCCCGCCCCGTCTTCCGCCAGAGCCCGATGTCGTCGAGGCGCGCGCCGAGGATCATCAGGGAGATCCCGACGATCTGCGTCGCCATCTTCCACTTCCCGAGCTTCGACGCCGGGATGACGATCCCGTGCGTCGCGGCGATCGACCGAAGGCCGGAGACGGCGAACTCCCGGCCGATGATGATGCAGACGGCCCACGCGTCGGCCTCCTGGAGGTCGACGAGAGAGATGAGGGCCGCCGAAACGAGGAGCTTGTCGGCGATCGGGTCGAGGAGGGTCCCGACCGTCGTGACCTTCTTGTACTTCCGCGCCCAGTAGCCGTCCAGGGCGTCGGTCAGCGCCGCGAGAAGGAAGATCAGGAGAGCGAGATACTCCTTCGCCGGGAGCCGCGTCAGGAGGATCACCACCAGGAGCGGAACGAGGAAGATGCGGAACAGCGTGAGCGCGTTGGGGACGTTGACGGGGAACACCGGAGCCGCATTCTAGCCGGGAGAGGCGCCGGTCGCCTTTACAGCCGAGCCCCCCTCCCCGACAATCGCCGAGCGCATGTCGCTTCCGCCGATCGTCTTCGGGACCGACGGGTGGCGGGGCCGGATCGCCCGCGACCTGACCTTCGATTCCGTCGCGCGCGTCGTCGACGCGATGGCCGCGTGGACCGTGGACGGAGCGAATCCGGACCCCGGCGACCCGTGGACGCTTCCCTTTGTCCACGACACGCGCTTCCTCTCGCCGGAGCTCTCGGCCGAGAGCGCCTCCCGCCTCGCGGCGAAGGGTTTTCGCGTTCTTCTCACGGAACGGGAGGTCCCGACGCCGTGCGCCTCGTGGCATGTCCGGCACCGCGGCCTCCGGGCCGGAATCGCCGTGACCGCCTCCCACAACCCCGCGCTCTGGAACGGCGTCAAGTACAAGTCGCACTTCGGCGGCAGCGCGACGCCGGCGACCTACGCCGCCATCGCGCGGAGCGTCGACCGCGCGCTCCCCGACCGGTCCGGGGGCGTCGCGGAGACGATCGATCTCCGGACGCCCTACCGGGACGCGGTCGGCGCCGGCGTGGACCTCGACGCCATCCGCCGCGCGGGCCTCCGGGTCCTGTTCGACGCCATGCACGGGGCGGCCACGACGCTGCTTCAGGAGATCGTCGGCGACGGCCACCCGACCCGCGTATCGACCCTCCGCGGCGAGCCGAACCCGACGTTCGGCGGCGTGAACCCGGAGCCGATCCCCCGGAACCTCGGCGCCTCGCTCGCGGCGCTCGCGACGGGCCCGTTCGACCTCGTCCTCGCGAGCGACGGAGACGGCGACCGCCTCGGCGTCCTCGACGGGAGCGGCCGCTTCGTCACGCCGCACCGGATCCTCGCGCTCCTCGCGGAGAGCCTCGCGGCCCGCGGCCGGATCGGCGGCGGCATCGCGAAGACCTTCTCGACGTCGCTCCTCCTCGACCGCGTCGCGGCGAAGCTCGGCGTCCCCCTGCACGTCACGCCGATCGGTTTCAAGTACATCGCGGAGAAGATGATCGCGGGAGAGGTCGGGATCGGCGGCGAGGAGTCGGGCGGACTCGGCGTCTCCTTCTTCCTTCCCGAGCGCGACGGGGTCCTCTCGGCCCTTCTCGTTCTCGAGGCCGTGGCCCACTCGGGCGTCTCCTTCGCGGAGCTCCTCTCCCGGCAGGAACGCGAATACGGCGCGCTGGCCTACGACCGCCGGGACATCCACCTCCCGATGCCGCTCCTCCGCGCCTTCGTGGAGCGGCTGGCGGCGGCGCCTCCGGCGACCCGGGCCGGCGAACCGGTCACTGCCGTCGAGACCCTCGACGGCGTCAAGCTCCACCTCGGCAGACGCGGCTGGATCCTCCACCGGCTCTCGGGAACCGAGCCGATGCTCCGGGTCTACGCCGAGCACGAGGACGAACGGATCGTCGCGCGCCTTCTCGACGAGACCGAGGCCGCGCTGTCCCCCGGGCCGCGCTGACTCCGGCGCCGGCCGGCAGATCACGGTGTCGTAGAGTCACCCCGGAGACAGCGTCATGAAGCGATCCACGAAGACCGTCCTCGCTCTCCTCGCCGTCCTGCTCGTCCTCGCCGCCGGTGCCGCCGCCTTCCTGAGCCTCGGGGCCCGGAAAGGGAGCGTCAGCGTGCCGCCGCGGACGGTCCTCCGGCTCGATCTGGAGCGGGCCCTCCCCGAGGCCGAGCCCGAAGACCCGTTCACCGCCTTGCGGGCCGGGGCGCCCCTCACCCTGCGCGACGTCACCGAGACGCTCGAGCGGGCCGGGGAGGACGACCGGATCGCCGGCCTCGTGGCACGCGTCGGCGCGGCGCGCATCGGGCTCGCACAGTCCCAGGAGATCCGGGACGCCGTGAAGGCGTTCCGGGCGAAGAAGAAGTTCGCCGTCGCCTACTCCGAGACCTTCGGCGAGTTCGGACCGGGCAACGGCGCCTACTACCTCGCGACGGCTTTCGACGAGATCTGGCTCCAGCCGTCGGGCGACGTCGGGCTGAACGGCCTCGTCCTCGAGGCTCCTTTCGTCCGGGGCACGCTCGACAAGCTCGGCGTCAAGCCCGAGTACGGCCAGCGGTACGAGTTCAAGAACGCGATGAACCTCTTCACCGACACCCGGTTCACGCCGGCCTACCGCGACGCCGAGCAGCGGCTCCTCGACTCCGTCTGGGGCCAGATGGTCCGGGGGATCGCCGAGGGCCGGCACCTCTCGGAGGAGGCCGTGACGGCGACCGTGGACCGGGGCCCCGTCCTCGGGACCGAAGCGAAGGAGGCCGGTCTGGTCGACGGGCTCGGCTACTGGGACGAGGTCGTCGACCGGGTGACGTCGAAGGCGGGGTCGGGCGCCGGGTTCCTCGCCGTCACGAAGTACCGCGACGCCGCCGGCTCGCCGTACGAGTCGGGGAAGCACACGATCGCCCTGATCTACGGGCTCGGGGGCGTCGCGCGCGGCCGGGGAGGCTACAACCCGGTCTTCGGCTCCTGGACGATGGGCTCGGAGACCGTGGCCTCCGCCTTCCGGAAAGCGGCGAAGGACGACGACGTGAAGGCCATCGTCTTCCGCGTCGACTCGCCCGGCGGCTCGTACGTCGCCTCGGACACCATCTGGCGCGAGGTCGCCCGGGCGCGGAAGGCGGGCAAGCCGGTCGTCGTCTCGATGGGGGACGTGGCCGCCTCGGGAGGTTACTTCGTCGCGATGAACGCCGACCGGATCGTGGCGCAGCCGGCGACGATCACCGGCTCCATCGGGGTGCTCGCGGGAAAGCTCGTGACCCCCGCCATGTGGGAGAAGGTCGGCATCACCTTCGACCAGGTCGAGACGGGCGCGAACGCCAACTTCTGGAACACCTCGAGGAGCTTCTCGGAGGCCGAATGGGCCCGGTTCAACGCCTGGCTCGACCGGATCTACGACGACTTCACGACCAAGGTCGCCGAGGGGCGGAAGCTCCCGAAGGAGAAGGTGCTCGAGATCGCGAAGGGGCGCGTCTGGACCGGGGAGGACGCGAAGGCGCGCGGCCTCGTGGACGAGCTGGGTGGCCTCGCGACTGCCGTTCGGGCCGCCCGGGAGGTCGCGAAGATCCCGGCCGGCGACTCCGTGAGGCTCGTCGTGTTCCCGCCGAGGAGGACGCCCTTCGAGGCCCTGATGGCGAAGTTCTCGGGGGACGAGGACGACGCCACGTCCACCAACGGCTCAGCGCGGGCGATCGAGGAGTTCCGTCCTCTCCTTCGGAAGCTCGAGTCCGTCGGCCTCCTCGGCGCCCCGGAGGGCGTCCTCTCGTCGCCGCGGTTCGAGATCCGCTGACGGCCGCCGGCGCTCAGCGAGCGTCGGCAGCTACCCCCCGGCGCTCAACGAGCGTCGGCGAGTACATAGCCCGCGCCCACGAACCGGACCACCGGTCCGGCCTCGAACCCGGCTCCGGCCTCCGGCGCCTCGAGGAGCTCGGGAACGAGCTCGCCGCTCCACGCGACGACGACGCGGTGGGCGAGGGTCAGGGGCTGGCCCCACTCGACGTCGAAGCGCGCCGCCTCGCCGACTCCGCAGAGAGCCACGGCGCCCGTCCCGGTCAGCTTCAGGAACGGACGGTCGATCCCGCGCCGCCTTTCGAACGCCGGGTCCTCGCGGTAGGTCAGCGTCTCCTCGAAGGCGAGCAGGCGCGTCGTCTCGACGGAGAGCGATTCCCTCGAGAGGGCTCGGAGGAACGGCACCCGGCCGGGGTCCGCGAGGAGAACGTTTCCGGGTCCCGAGACCTTGAGGAGGAGGCCGCCGAGCGAGCCCTCGAGGCGCGTGTCAGCCTCCAGGACCGGATGGCCCGTCCGCCCGACGATCGCGCCCTGGCGGACTCGGAGGCCGTCGCCGGTCGTCGCGGCCAGGAGACCCCCGGCCTTCACCGAGAACGGCCCGACGGGCGTCACCAGGGCGAGTCCGGGAGAGGAGTCCGGGCGCCGTCCGACGCGGAACGTCCCCGAGATCGGGCGGGACCAGGACCCCGACGCCGAGATCGCGCGGCCGGCGCCGGCCATCGAGTCGGCCGGTTCCGGCTTGACCGGCGGGGGCTGCGGCGCGGCGGCCCCCGGCGTGCGGACCGGCATCGCCGCCGCCTGCCGCGCCATGCGCGAGATGGAGTCGTCGTCCTCGGCGCCGTCTTTCAGCTCAGCCCCCGCCATCCGGAAGTGCTTCTGGGACCTCTCGGCCTCCCCCGCGCGCTGGCAGATGAGCCCGAGCGTCAGATGGGCCTTCCGATGCGCCGGCGCCAGCGCGAGGACGCGCTCGAGCGGCTCGCGGGCTTCGTCCTCTCGCCCCGACTTGAACAGGATGAGCCCGAGATTGAAGAGGAGCGGAACGGCGTTCTCGTGGGAGACGAGCAACTCGCGCGTCAGCCGCTCCGCCTCGACGAAGCTCCCGAGGTGGAAGAGCGTGATGGAGAGGTTCAGGAGGACCTCGGGGTCGTGGGGCCGGAGGCGCTTGGCCTCCTCGAACTCCCGGCGGGCGACCTCGACCTGGCCCTTGCGGAGCTCTTCCTTCCCCCGGTTCAGGTGGAGGAGGAAGAGCCCGTGGTCGAAGAACGGCGCCGGACGATACGGTGTCGCCGGCCCCCCTCCGCTTCGCGCGCTCGACATCCGGTCGCCTTGCTCAGCGGCCCCGGCCGAGGAGCGGCTCGACGCGGTCGGTGTTGTCGGTGTTGGTGAGAACGGGCGTCCCGTTCAGGCTGGCGACGCGCACGGGCGCGGCCTTTGCCGGACGGGCCTTTTCCGCGGCGGACGTCGCCGCCGGGCTCCCACGGAAGCCCCCTCCGAGCGGCGGAGCCGGCGCTCCCCGGTACGCGACGAGGGCGCGGCGGACGTATTCCCGCGTCTCGGCGAACGGCGGCACCCCCGCGTGCTTCGCCACGGCGTTCTCCCCGGCGTTGTACGCCGCGAGCGCGAGGGTGACGTCGCCCGAAAAGA
Organism: uncultured Acidobacteriota bacterium; assembly: GCA_963801475.1. GTDB lineage: Bacteria > Acidobacteriota > Thermoanaerobaculia > UBA5066 > UBA5066 > DAOMFB01. Next base: position 1,940,612 of record CAWDEX010000001.1, read on the forward strand.
GCTTCAGGAGTCCGGCAAGGTACTCCACCCCGCCCCGAAGGTTCTCCAGCGGGTCGAACCGGTCCGTCACCCCGAAGCGCCGGGCGGTCTCGGGCATCAGCTGCATCAGGCCGCGGGCTCCCTTGCGCGAGACGGCGCGCGGGTTGAAGTTCGACTCCACGAGCATCACGCTCTTGACGATCTGCGGATCGACGCCGTGCCGCAGGGAGGCCGCGCGGATCGCGTCATCCCAGGGGCCCGGTGCGGCGCGGCGCTCGGCGAGATACGCGTCGGACGGCGCCCGGCCGTTCACGAGCCACCCGCTCCCGACCTGGTTGAAGATGACGGCGGAGCCGTCGGCCTTCCGGACGAGGAGGACGTCGGCAGTCGACGTCGTCGAGGCCACCACCAGGGCCGCCAGAGCGACACGGACTCCACGCGGGATCATCGGCCGCCAGTATAAGCCCGGCCCTGCTCAGCCGGCGAGACGCTCGCGGATCCGGGCGACGCCCCGCTCGAGCGCCTCGTCGATCCTCGACGGGTCCCGCCCCCCGGCCTGCGCCATGTCGGGCTTCCCGCCGCCCTTCCCGCCGACCACGGGGGCCATCGCCTGCGCGAGATCGCTGGCCGGGACGCGCCCGACGAGATCCGGCGTGACGGCCGCGAGGAGCGTCACCTTCCCCTCGTCTCCCTCCGTCCCGAGGAGGACGACGCCGGACTTCAGCTTCCCGCGAAACGTGTCGGCCAGATTCCGGAGCTCGTTCGCCGGAAGCGACGGCACGCGCCGGGAGAGGACCTTCACGCCGCCGATCTCCTGGACCCCGTCCTCCCGGGCTTCGTCCTCGCGGGAAGCCGCAGGCGAAGAGGGACCTTTCCTCGCGGACGAATCCCCCGAAGCGCCGGCCAGGGCCAGATCGCGTTTCAGGGCCGCGACCTCCTTCTCTTTCTTTCGAAGGGACTCCAGGGTCTCCCTGACCTTCTCCGGCAGCTCGTGGGGCTGTGCGTTGGCGAGGTGCGAGAGCTGCGCGAGGATCTCCTCGTCCTTCTGCATCCGCTCGACGGCGTTCAGCGACGTCACGGCCTCGAGCCGCCTCACGCCGGCGGCGAGGCCGCGGTCGGAAACGACCTTGAACGCGCCGATCTCCCCGGTCCGGCCCACGTGACAGCCGCCGCAGAGCTCGATCGAGAAGCCGGGAACGTCGACGACCCGCACCTCCTCGCCGTACTTCTCCCCGAAGAACATGATGGCGCCCCGCGCTTTCGCGGCGTCCATCGGAAGGACTTCCTTCGTGACGGCCCGGTCTCGGAGGATCTCCTCGTTGACCAGCCGCTCGATCTCCCTCAGCTCGGTCCCGGTCGTCGGGCGCGCCGCCGCGTAATCGAACCGGAGACGGTCCGGCGCCACGAGCGATCCCATCTGCCGGACCGATTCCCCGAGCACCTTCCGGAGCGCGGCGTGAAGCAGGTGCGTTCCCGTGTGGTTCGCCTGCGTCTTCCGGCGCGTCCACTCGTCGACCCTCAGGGAGACCGTCATGCCGGGGCGAAGAGTCCCGCCTTCGATCCTCAGGAAGTGGAGGATCGCCTTCCCGTTGGGCGTGCGTCTCACGTCCAGGACGACGGCGCGGCCGTCGCCTTCTTCGTTCCTCCAGAGGAGCTCCCCCTGGTCCGGCACCTGGCCGCCGCCTTCGGGATAGAAGACGGTCCGGTCCAGGACGGCGCCGAATTCGCCCTTCGCAGAGGAGCCGGACGCCGGCGTCGGCGCGCCGCCATCCGCCGGAAACGCGAACAGCGCCAGGACGCGCGCACCGTCCAGCGAGACGAAGTCGTTCTCGCCGTATCCCCGGAACGACGTCTCCCAGGCCGGATCGATCAGGGCGTCGGGGACCGCGTGCTTTTCCGCCTCGAACTTCGACGCGCCCTTGCTCCGTTCGCGGGCCCGGGCCATCTCGACCTCGAAGCCGCCCCGGTCGACCTTGACTCCTTCGTCGCCCGCGATCTCCTCGATCAGCTCGAGGGGAACGCCGAACGTGTCGTAGAGGTGAAAGACCACCGGCCCGCCGAGGGTGATGTGCCCCTCCCCCGCCTTCTCGGCCTCGCGCCGGGCGGCCGAGATCTCCTCCCCGACCTTGTCCGCGCCCGCCGAGATCGTCTTCGAGAACTGCACTTCTTCGATTCGGATCGCCGGGCGGATGCCTCGCCCCTTTTCGACGATTTCACCGACGGAAGCGAATTGAATTCCTTCGAAGGCATACATTGCCGGATCCACGAGTTGCGCCAGGAAATTGCCGTCGAGCTCTACGCCCAGCCGCCGGCCGTAACGGAACGCACGCCTGAGAATCCTTCGAAGAACGTATCCACGTCCCTCGTTCGAAGGAATGACTCCGTCCGCCATCAGCATCGCCGCGGCTCGCGCGTGATCCGCAATCACCCGGAACGGCGCGTCCTCGATCGCCATTTTCCCGGCGTACTTCCGGCCGCTCAGGCTCTCGATCCTCGAGATGAGGTCTGCGAAGAGGTCCGTGTCGTAGTTGTTGTTCTTCCCCTCGAGGAGGGCCGTGATCCGCTCCAGACCGGCGCCGGTGTCCACGGACGGTTTTGGAAGCGGCGTCATCCGTCCGGCGGCGTCGCGCTCGAACTGCATGAAGACGAGGTTCCAGATCTCCATGACCCGGTCGCCGCGCCCGTTCGGCGTGTCGTCGCCCGGGACCGCGGGACCCTGGTCGTAGTGCAGCTCCGAGCAGGGGCCGCACGGCCCCGTGTCGCCCATCGACCAGAAGTTGTCCTTCTCCCCGAAGCGGCGGATCCGCTCCTTCGGAAGGTACGTCTCCCAGAGCGCCGCCGCCTCGTCGTCGTCCCGGTAGACCGTCGCCCAGAGCCGCGACGGGTCGAGCCCGTACCACGCCGGTGAGGTGACCAGCTCCCATGCGAAAGCGATCGCGTCCTTCTTGAAGTAGTCGCCGAATGAGAAGTTCCCGAGCATCTCGAAGAAGGTGTGGTGGCGCGCCGTGTAGCCGACGTTGTCGAGGTCGTTGTGCTTCCCGCCCGCACGGACGCACTTCTGCGACGAGGCCGCGCGGAGGTAACCCCGCTTCTCGCGGCCGAGAAAGACGTCCTTGAACTGGTTCATCCCGGCGTTCGTGAAGAGAAGCGTCGGATCGTCGGCCGGGACGAGGGACGAAGAGGCCACGACCGCGTGGCCCTTCGACTCGAAGTACCTGAGGAACGTGGTGCGGACGTCCCTAGACGTCCACTTCCGGGCTGTCGTCATCGGAGGTTTCGCCTTTCCGGTGGAGCGCCTCGAGGACGGCCGCGGGGGCAAAGCCGCGCCGCACGAGGTGGTCGAAGAGTTTCTTCGACCGCGCGCCCGGCGTCAAACCGGCCGGAAGCGACCGCGCTCTCCGCTCGAGCGCCCGGCGGAGGGCCTGCCGCTCGGCCGACGGGTCGAGCCCCGCGAGGGCGCGCTCGCGCTCCGGCGGCGGGACCCCGCGGGCCGAGAGCTCCGAGGCGATCCGCGCCCTCCCCCGCCCGCGTCCCGCCTGCGCCGTCACCAGGGCCGCCGCCGTCCGCGCGTCGTCCAGGTACCCGCGGTCGGCGAGGTCCTCGAGGACGGAAGCGATCTCGGGAGACGCGAACCCCTTCCGTGAGAGCTTCCTCGACAGCTCCACCCGGGTATGGCTCCGCCGGGCCAGGAGGGCCAGGGCGGTGTCGCGGGCGTCGCGGTTCACGCCGCGTCCCCCTCTCACCCCGGCTGGTTCGAGAAGTCGAACGGCGAGTCGGCCTCGGTCAGGTTGTCCGGGCCCTGCAGGGAGCTCTCCATCAGCTCGGTCGAGACGTCCGACGTCGACTGGACCCCCTGGATCTTGAGCTTGAACTCGTTGGGGTTCGTCGAACGGCGGATCGCCTCCTCGAGCGTGATGAGGCCGCTCTTGTAGAGCTGGAAGAGGGACTGGTCGAACGTCTGCATGCCGTACTGCGACGTGCCGGCCTTGATCGCGTCGTGGATGTACTTCGTCTTTTCCTTGTTCTCGATGCAGTCGCGGATGTAGTTCGTGCCGATCATGATCTCCACGGCCGGCACGCGGCCGAGGCCGTCGGCGCGCGGGAGAAGGCGCATGGAGACGACCGCCTTGATGACCGCGGCGAGCTGCAGGCGGATCTGCTTCTGCTGGTGCGGCGGGAAGACGGAGATGATGCGGTTCACCGTCTCCGTCGCGTCGATCGTGTGCAGGGTCGACATGACGAGGTGGCCCGTCTCGGCCGCGAGGAGGGCCGTCTCGACCGTCTCGAAGTCGCGCATCTCGCCGACGAGGATGACGTCGGGGTCCTGGCGCAGGGCCGACCGGATCGCCGCCGCGAAGGACTTCGTGTCCACCTCCAGCTCCCGCTGGTTCACGATCGACTTCTTGTCCCGGTGGAGGAACTCGACCGGGTCCTCGATCGTCATGATGTGCTCGGAGCGCGTCGCGTTGATGTAGTCGATCATCGCGGCGAGCGTCGTCGACTTGCCCGATCCCGTGGTGCCCGTCACGAGGACGAGGCCGCGCATCTCCTCGCAGATCCGCTCGATGACCGGCGGGAGCAGGAGCTCCCGGACCGTCAGGATGCGGGCCGGGATGACGCGGCAGACGAGGCCGACGGTGCCGCGCTGCTGGAAGATGTTGCAGCGGAAGCGGCCGAGGCCCGGCACCGAGTAGGCGATGTCGATCTCGTAGTTGTTCTTGAACTTCTCCTTCTGCCGCGACGACATGATGGAGAAGGCCATGGCGATGGTGTCCTCCTGCATCAGCCGCTTCAGGTCGACGAGGGGGATCAGCTCGCCGTCGACCCGGATGATCGGGTGGGCGCCGACCTTCAGGTGGAGGTCCGACGCCTTGCGCTCCACCGCGATCTTGAGGAGGTCGTTGATGTGCATGCCGAGTTCCTCCCGGATCCGAAGCTGCCTCAGAAGGCGACACGAAGGCCGACAGGAAAGGATAGGTCGCCTGCCGTACGCGGGTCAACGGAAAGCCGTGCGCCGGGCGGCGATATAGTTCTCGCCGCACGCGGGGAGGGACGCGGTATGGATGACGAAACGAAGGGCGTGACACGGCGCGGACTGCTGAAGGGAATCGCCACGACGGCGGTCGCCGCGACGGCCGGCAGCGCGGCCGTCCTCGCCGAGGAGGCCCGGAAGGCCCCGGCGGGACCGGGCCTGCCCGTCTCGATCACGGTGAACGGCCGGGCGCAGAGCGGGGTCTTCGAGCCGCGCACGACCCTGGCCGAGGCGCTTCGCGAGACGTGGGGGCTCACCGGAACGAAGATCGGCTGCGACCGGGGCGCCTGCGGCGCCTGTACGGTCCTTCTCGACGGCCTCCCCGTGAACTCCTGCCTGACGCTGGTCCACGACGCCGACGGACGGAGCGTCACGACCGTCGAGGGGCTCGGAGCGCCGGAGGAGCTCTCCCCGGTGCAGAAGGCCTTCGTGGAGGCCGACGGAATGCAGTGCGGCTTCTGCACGCCGGGGATGGTCGTCTCCGCCGAGGCCCTCCTTCGAAAGAGCCCGAACCCCTCGCCCGATGAGATCCGGGCGGCCGTGGCCGGCAACCTCTGCCGGTGCGGCACCTACGCGGGGGTGTTCGCCGCCTGCGAGGGAGCGAAGAAGGGAGCCCGCCATGGCTGAGCCGACGAAGGACGCCCCGAAGACGAAGATCCGGGTGGGCCTCGCCGGGAAGACCGTCGAGAAGGAGGTCGAGATCCCGGCGGGCGATCCGCCGCCGTTCGCGGAAGGCCAGGTCCGCCGCGTCTTCGGTGGCCGGAGCCCGCGCCTCGACGGCCGCTTCAAGACGACCGGCCGCGCGGTCTACACCCATGACGTCAGGCGCGCCGGCCTCCTGTACGGGCGTTTCCTGCGCTCCCCGCACGCCCACGCGCGGATCGTCTCGGTCGACACCTCGAAGCTCGCGAAGATTCCCGGCGTCGTCTTCGAAGTGCTCGAGAAGAAGGTCGTCCGGTACCAGGGAGACCCGGTCCTCGCTCTCGCGGCTCCGTCGGCGGCCGCTGCCGAAGACGCGCTCCACGCCGTCGACGTGACGTACGAGGTCCTCCCCCACGTGGTCGTCCTCGAAGAGGCGATGAAAGACGGCGCCCCCCTCGTCTTCGACAAGCCCGTGGAGGAGCGCCGGACCGCCGGCGACGCCCCCGGGGCCGGCGGCAAGGTGGAACAGACCGGGAACGTCCGGGGGCCCCGCGCCTCCGGCCGGGGCGAGAAGGACTTCGCGAAGCTCTTCGCGGAGGCCGACGGCGTTCTCGAGCTCTCATTCCGCACGCAGGTGCAGACGCACGCCTGCATGGAGACGCACTCAACGTTCGCCGAGTGGAAGGGAGACGAGCTGTTCGTGGTCGCCTCCACGCAGGGGATCTTCTCCGTCCGGGACGAGCTGGCGCAGGCGCTCGGTCTGCCGAAGGACAAGGTCCACGTCTCCGCGGAGTACGTCGGCGGCGGCTTCGGCTCGAAGTTCGGTGCGGGCGACCACGGCCTCTGGGCCGCGAAGCTCTCGAAGAAGGCAGGCCATCCGGTTCGACTCGTCCTCGACCGCAAGGAGGACCAGCTGGCGGCCGGCAACCGCCCGGATTCGCTGAACCGGATGAAGGTCGCCTACCGGAAGGACGGGACCGTCACCGCGTTCGAATACGTCTGCCACGGCACGGCGGGCGTGGCGACGGGGGCCGGCACGGGAAGCGTCGTGAAGAACTCCTACGCCTTCCCGAACGTCCGGGTCGAGGAGTCGGACGTCTTCACGAACCTGGGACCCGGCTGCGCCATGCGTGCGCCCGGACACCCGCAGGGGACGCTCGCCGTCGAGGCAGCCCTCGACGAGATCGCCGCGCGACTGGGCCTGGACCCGGTCGCCCTGCGACTCAAGAACGATCCCGTCGACATCCGGCGCGAGGAATGGGAACGGGGCGCGAAGCAGATCCGGTGGGAGCGGCGCTCCGCGATCTCGGAGAGGAACCGCGAGGCCGAGGGGAAGGGGATGCCTCTCCGCCGAGGCCTCGGGTGCGCCGCCTCCGTCTGGTACAACATCGTGAGTCCCGGCTCGCAGGTCATCGTCCGCGTCCATCGCGACGGCCGCGTCGAGGTGGAGAACGGCGTGCAGGAGATCGGGTGCGGAAACCCGACGACGATCGCCCTGACCGTCGCCGAGGAGCTGGGCCTCTCCCCCGACGTGATCCGCGTCAAATGGGGCGCGTCGTCCTATCCGTTCGGACCCGCCTCCGGCGGCTCGACGACGACCGTGTCCCTCATCCCGGCCGTCCGGGCGGCTGCCTGGCAGGCGAAGAACAAGCTCGCGGCGGTCGCGGCGCCCCTCCTCTCGGCTTCCTCCGGGGCCGAGGTGGCGGTCGGGCCCGACGGGTTTGCGGCGGGCGGCCGGGCCGTCTCGTGGAAGAGCGTCTGCGCGAAGCTTCCCGGCGACGTCCTCGTGGCCACCGGCGATCGCGCCAAGGACTACGACGGCACCGATCCGCGCCTCTTCGGCGTCCAGTTCGCCGAAGTCGTCGTCGACGTCGAGACCGGCCTCGTGAGCGTCGAAAAGGTGGTGGCCGTTCACGACTGCGGCCTCCCCGTCTGGCGGACCGGCGTCGAGAGCCAGATCCGCGGCGGCGTTCTCCAGGGGATCAGCTACGCCCTCTTCGAGGAGCGCCACGTCGACCGGCGGACGGGGCGGGTCATGAATCCGAACCTGGAAACGTACAAGATCCTCGGCTCGAAGGACGTCCCGGAGGTCGTCCCGATCCTGGTCGACGTCTACACGGGAAGGAACAACACCCAGACCCGCGGCGTCGGAGAGCCCGCCACGATCCCGACCTCCGCCGCCGTCGTCAACGCGATCTCCCACGCGCTCGGCATCCGGATCACGCAGATCCCGGTCACGCCGGCCCGCGTGCTCGCGGCCGCCGCGTCGCGGCGTAAGGAGGTGACGGCGTGAAGAGCTTCGAACGGATCCAGCCGAAGGACTGGAATGACGCCGTCCTCGCGCTCGAAGCGGCGCGGAAGGCGCACGTGACCGCCGAGGCGAAGGGGGCGGGGACGGATCTCGTCGACCGCCTGAAGGAGCGGACGGCCGCGCCGGACCGCGTCGTCGATCTCCGGCGCCTCGAAGGGCACGGGAAGATCCGGCTCACGGGCGGTCAGGTCTCCATCGGGGCGCTCGTGACGCTGAGGGAGATCGCGGAGGGGCTCAGAGCGGACCTGCCGGCCCTCGCCGAGGCCTGCGAGGGGGCGGCCACGCCGCAGATCCGGAACACCGCGACGATCGCCGGGAACCTCTGCCAGCGCCCCCGCTGCTGGTACTTCCGCTCCGCCGACTTCCAGTGCCTGAAGAAGGGGGGCGGTGAGTGCTTCGCCCAGAACGGCGAGAACGTCCATCACGCCGTCTTCGGCAACCGGACCTGCGCGATCGTCCACCCGTCGGCGGCGGGCGTGGCCCTGCTGGCCTACGGGGCCACGGTGGAGACGCTGTCTCCCGCGGGGCACCGCTCGATCCCGATCGAGGCCTTCTTCGTCCGTCCCGAGGACGACATCACCTCGGAGAACGCCCTGAAAGCGGCGGAGCTGATCGTGGAGGTCGTCGTCCCGAAGAGGGCTCACGTCCGCTCCGCCTACCGGAAGCTGAAGCAGAAGCAGGCGTTCGACTGGCCGCTCGCGGACGTGGCCGTGGCCTTCCGCGACGACGCCGGCGTGGCCCGCGACGTCCGGATCGTTCTCGGGTCGGCCGCACCCGTCCCGTTCCGGGCGGCGGCCTCGGAGCGTCTCGTCGAAGGGAAGAAGATCGACGCGGCTCTCGCCGCGGCCGCCGGCCGGGCCGCGGCCGAAGGGGCGACGCCGCTCGCCCAGAACGCCTACAAGATCCCCCTCATCTCGGCGATGGTCCGCCGGACGCTCCTGGCGTCCGCCTCCCTTCCCGACGGAACCGAAAAGGCGCCCGACGCATGACCGACAACGAGCTTCCCGCCGTCTGGACCGATCCCGCGCCCGACCCCGAGGAGCGCTGCCGCCATCTCCGGACCAAGATAATGCACGTGACCTCCGACTGGGGGACGCACGCGGCCGCTCACCCATCCGCGAGCGCTTCCTTCTGGTGCCTCCGGACGATGGGCACCGCCGGGCCGGACGACTTCCCCGCCGTTCTCGGCGCCTGCTGCTCCGGCCGCGGCTGCTTCGAGCCGCAGGACTGACGCGCGAGCGTGCCGGCTCGCCGCCCGGAAGGAATGTCCGTCTCGGCCGTCCTCCTCGCCGCGGGGGCCTCCTCCCGCTTCGGCTCTCCGAAGCTCCTCGCGGAGATCGAGGGAGAGCCGATTCTCCGCAGGGTGGCGAGGACCTTCGAATCTGCCGGATTCGACGAGGTCCTCGTCGTGCTGCCATCCGGCGAAGACGGCGGACTGGAAGATCTTCTTCGAAAGGTCCTGAAAGACGTCCCCGGTCCGGTTCAGTGCGTCGGGAATCCGGGGTGGAAGGCCGGGATGTTCACGTCCGTCAAAGTCGGGCTCGCGGCCGTTGCCGCCACAGGTCTCTCGACGCACGTGGCCGTCTCCCCCGCCGATCTCCCCTTTCTGAGGAAGGAGTCTCTTCGGACGATCCTCGCTGCGGCGGCTTCGCTCGGCGAGCGGACGCTAGCCGTCCCGACGCACGCGGGGCGGCGCGGACATCCGCTCCTCTTCTCGACGGCGCTCATCCCCAGAGTCCTCTCGTGGCCCGACGATCGGCGGCTCTCCGACCTCCTGGGGGAAGCCGACCTCCGGGTCCGTCACCTGGACGGATTCGCCGACGGCATCCACCGGGACGTGGACCGGCCGGAGGACCTGAGATGAGCTCTCAGTTCTTCCGAAGCCTCGCCGCGCTCCTCGAGCGCCACCCGCGCCTCGCGATGGCCACGGTGGTCTCGGCCGTCGGGTCGACGCCGCGCGAGGCCGCGGCCCGGATGCTGGTCCTTCCCGACGGCTCGGCGCAGGGGACGATCGGCGGGGGAAAGTTCGAATCGCTCGTCCTCGAGGACGCCCGCGCGCTCCTCTCGCGCGGGGGCCTCCCGTTCACGAAGGAGTACGTCTTCCTCCCCGAGGGGGAGAACAGCTTCGGCGCCGTCTGCGGCGGGAAGGCGACCGTGATGCTGGAGATCGTGGAGCGTCCGCCGCGGCTCCTCGTCGTCGGGGGCGGCCACTGCGGCCGCGCGCTGGCCCGGGCGGCGGCGATCACGGGCTTCGAGCTGACTGTCTGCGACGAGCGCCCGGAGCAGCTCGACCCGGCCGCCTTCCCGCCCGGGACCCGGCTCGTGAGGACGGCGGAAGACTACTCCGACCTCCCGCTCCCGGCTTCCGGGGATTTCGTCGCCGTCGTCTCCCGCGGCCACGTCACCGACGGCCTCGCCCTCCGGCGGCTGCGCGGCGTCCCGGTCGCCTACCTCGGAATGATGGGAAGCGCGGCCAAAAAGAAGGCCCTGTTCGCGGAGCTCCGCGGCGAGGGCTGGCGCGAGGACGAGCTGGAGCGCGTGTCGACGCCCATCGGGCTCGACATCGGAGCGGAATCCCCGGAAGAGATAGCCATCGCGATCGTGGCCGAGCTGATTCAGATCCGGCGCGGAAGGCGCGGCCGGACGTGAGGGCCCGGCCGAAACCCGACGGACGCGTCCTGGTCCTCGCCGCGCTCTCCGTAACGGCCTTCGCGTACGCCGTGGTCCGGGCCATCCGGATTCCGATCGTCCACGACGAAGCGCTCACCGGCGTCTTCTTCGTGATGGGCCCGCTGGCCGGCACTCTCGATCCCCGGATTCCCCTCGCCGAGAACAACCACTACCTCAACTCGATCTTCTCGGCCGCCAGCTGGAGGGCATTCGGGGGAGGGGAACTGGCGCTCCGGGCTCCGAACCTCCTTGCGTATCCGCTCTTTCTCGCCGCGACGGCAAGCCTCGCGCTGCGGCAGCGCTCGGCGGCGCTTTCGGTGGCCGCGTTCCTGGTGCTCAACGCTCACGCCTTCGCCGTCGAGTTCTTCTCCCTGTCGCGGGGCTACGGCCTCGGCCTCGCGTTCCTCGCCTCCGGCGTCGCGATCCTCGTCGAGGCCCTGGAGCGTCCGCGCCGCGGGACGGTCGCGGCGAGCCTCGGCGTCCTCTGTCTCTCCCTCGCGGCGGCCGCGCACCTCTCGTTCCTGATGCCGCTCGCCGCCTGCCTGGTCGCCGGCCTCGCCAGGGAGACGTGGCTCCTGACGCGGTCCCGCTCCGTGAGCGCTGAACGGCCCCCGGAAAGGTCCCTCGTTCTCCCCCTCGCCGTCTCCGTTCCCTTCCTTCTCGTATTCGTTCCGTATTCCTGGGCGCTCTCGAAGGAGGGACATTTCTTCATGGGAGGCGTTCGAGGCCTCTGGTCCGACACGGTCGTCTCCCTGCTCGCGGTGCTCCGGGACCGTCTGCCGGAAGACGCGCCCCGCGTGCCTCTCCTGGAAGCTCTGGTCGCCGCCGCGCTCCTCCTGCTCGCGGCGGCCGTCCTGCTGCGTCCGCGCCTCCTCGCACCCGTCGCCCTCGTACCGACGGCCCTCCTCGCCCTCACCGCGGCCGGTCATGAGCTCGCTGGCCGGATCCTCGGAGCGCGCTACCCCGTGGAACGGGCCGCACTACCGCTCCAGTTCCTGTTCCTCGCGGCCGTCACCGGCGTGGGAGCCGAGTGGATCGCACGACAGAGAGCGGGTTGGCGCGGGGTCCGGGCGGCGATGATCGTCCTGGCGCTCTGCCTGAGCGCCGCCTTCCTCTCCGCGGCCGGCACCACGCGCACCCTGACGTGGCGTTACGACGCCGACAACCTGAGGATGCTCGACGACCTCGATCGAATCCGGCGCCAGCGCCGGATGGACCGGCCCGTCCGGCTCGGGATCACCTGGTTGATGGAGCCGTCGATCAACTATTACCGGGTTCGTCGAAAGCTGGACTGGCTCCTCCCCGTCGACCGGCTCGGACTCGAGGCCCACGACGCCGACTTCTTCTACTACGCCCCCGGCGACGAAGAGTCGGCGCGACGTCTCGACCTTTCGGTTCTCAAGGAATACGCCGGCTCGGGGAACCGGCTCGCGGAGCGAGTCGCGCCTCCCGTCCGGCGCCCCTGAAAGGAGTCGCCCCGGCCCTATGGTTGCGGTACGCTGATCATGGCGGCCCGGGCGGCGCGAATAGGCGGTCACATGACTTCGAAAGTTGCCGTCGACGAGTTCCTCTCCCGGAAGACCTTCGCCCTCGTCGGCGCCTCGCGCGGGGGAAAGAAGTTCGGGAACGCGGTCCTCCGGGGCCTGAAGGAAAACGGCTACCGCGTCATCCCGGTCCACCCCGTGGCCGGGACGCTCGAAGGCCTTCCGTGTTCGCCCAGCCTCGCGGCGCTCGCGGCGCCCGTGGACGGCGTCGTCGCCGTCGTCCCCCCCGCGGAGACGGAGAAGGTCGTCCGCGAAGCCCACGCCGCAGGGATCCGGCGCGTCTGGATGCAGCAGGGCGCCGAGTCGGCAGTTGCCGTCCGCTTCTGCGCCGAGAACGGAATGACCCCGATTCACGGCGAGTGCCTTCTGATGTTCCTCCGGCGCGGCTCCGGCATTCACCGGTTCCACCGGTTCCTGAACGGGCTCTTCGGGAAGCTGCCGCGCTGAGCGCGGTCCGGCGTCCGCCCTCCCGCCGGGCTACGGGCGGGCCGGCACCGGCGCGTACACCGGCGTCAGCCAGCCGTAACGGTCCGGAACCTTCCCCTCGACGATGTCGAAGAAGGCACGCTGGAGCTTCTCCGTCATCGGGCCGCGCTTCCCGGCGCCGACCGGGATCTTGTCCACCGACCGGATCGGGGTGATCTCGGCCGCGGTGCCCGTGAAGAACATCTCGTCGGCCGCGTAGATCATCTCGCGCGGGATCGTCTTCTCTTCCATGTGGAAGCCGAGCTCGCGCGCCAGCTGGATGACGCTCAGGCGCGTGATGCCGGGGAGGGTCGACGCCGAGAGGGGCGGCGTGTAGAGGCGTCCCTTCCAGACGAGGAAGAGGTTCTCGCCCGAGCCCTCCGAGATCCGGCCGTTGTGGTCGAGGGCGATCCCCTCGTGGTACCCGTTCGTGATGGCCTCCATCTTGATGAGCTGGCTGTTGGCGTAGTTCGCCGTCGCCTTCGCCATCGCCGGCATCGTGTTCGGCGCGATCCGCATCCACGAGGAGCAGCAGGTGTCCACGCCGTTCTCGAGCGCCTCCGCACCGAGGTACTTTCCCCACTCGTAGCAGCCGATGATCACGTCGACCGGATTCGGGAAGGGATTCACCCCGAGCGAGCCGAAGCCGCGGTAGACGAGCGGGCGGATGTAGCAGGCTTCGAACTCGTTGGCCCGGATCGTCTCGAGAGTCGCCTGCTTCAGCTCCTCGATCGAGTAGGGGATCTGCATCCGGTAGATCTTGGCCGACCAGAGGAGGCGGTCGAGATGCTCCTCGAGGCGGAAGACGGCGGGGCCACGGGCCGTCCTGTAGCAGCGCTCCCCCTCGAAGACGCCGGAGCCGTAGTGCAGCGCATGCGTGAAGACGTGGATCCTGGCGTCGGCGAAGTCGACGAGCTTGCCGTTCATCCAGATCTTCTTGACGTTCTCGAAGGCCATTCGTCCCTCCCATTTCGAGGTCCGCGCGATCCTAACCGAAAAGACTCCGACAGGCGTGTCAGCGATTCAGCGTCCGCCGACCAAGAGCGTCACCGCGGCCACCACGGCCGTCTCGAGCCGGAGAATGCGGGGACCGAGCGAGAAGGAGAGGGCGCCGCACTCCTCGAAGAGAGCCCGCTCCGGAGGACTGAAGCCTCCTTCGGGACCGATCGCGACCGCCCGAGGACCCTCGCCCGCCCTCCCGGCGAACCTCGGGTCGAGCGGGGGCGCATCGGGCGCGGCGAGGAGGAGACGGCCCGTCCACCTCCGAAGGACGTCCGCGACCTCTTCCGGCCCATCGACGGCCGGGACGATGGTCCGGTCGCATTGCTTCGTCGCCTCGGCCGCGATCCGGGCCAGGCGCGCGCGGCGCGTGCGGAGCGCGGCGACGTGCGCCCGCTGCGACCGCTCGCAGGCCAGCAGCACGAACGCGGCCGCGCCGCACTCCGTTCCCTTCTCGACGGCCCATTCGACCCGCGCCGGCTCCGCGGCCGCGAGCAGTACCGTCAGACGGAGAGCCGGCTCGCCCGGGAGCGAGGCGAACGACGGACGGGACGACGGCGGGAGCGCCCCGACCGTCTCTTCGAAGAAGATCAGTCGCACGGCGGCGCCCTTCGAGGCGATCGTCCCGCTTCCCCGGCCGCCCTTTCCGTCGAGGACGACGACCTCGTCGCCGTCGCGGAGCCTCCGGACCCGCAGGTGCCTCAGCTCTTCCTGTCCGAAGGGGATCTCGTCGCCGGACCGGCCCGACGAGGCGTCCGGTACGAGGACGCGCGGAGGCCGGCCCGGGGCGGTCCCCGGCTCCCGGTCCGTCTTCGTTCTCATTCGATGGCGTCCGCGGCCGTACCGAGCCACTCGTTCTCCACGACGCGGCGGGCGACGCGGAAGCCGTTCCTCCCGAGGAGATCCTCCCACGGCCGTTGGCGTTCCACGAGGAGACCCGAGCTGAGGAGGCGTCCGCCCCCCGCGAGGCGGACCCGGAGCCCCGGGAGGAGCGGCGCCACCTCCTCGAAGATCATGTTGGCGACGACGACGTCGAAGATCGCCCCGGGCCTAAGCGCCTCGATCGGACCCGCGAACGTCGCCAGGCGGGGGATCCGGTTCGCGCGAGCGTGCTCGCGCGTGGCGAGCGCCGCGTCGACATCGAGGTCGAACGCGACGACGCGCGCGGCCCCCTCGAGGGCGGCGACGAACCCGAGCGTCCCGGCCCCGCAGCCGACGTCGAGAACGCTCCGGCCCGTCAGCGGCTCTCCGAGAAGGAGCCCGAGAGCGAGACGCGTCGACTCGTGCGAGCCCGTGCCGAATGCCCGGGCGGCGGGAAGCCAGAGCCGCGTCTGGCCCGGCCCGGGCGGCGTCGCGAGCTCTCCGTCGTGCGGGTCGAGAAGGTACCGGCCGACGAGGACGCTCCGTCGGAGCGCCGCGGACTCCGCCACCCAGTCCCGCGGAGATTCCTCGAAAGGGGCCAGGAGGCCCATGCCCGCCCGAGCGAGAGTCGCCGCCGCCTCCGCGGCGTCGTCCCGGTCCACCCAGATCAGGAGCTCGCCCCGCGCTCCCCGGGCGGCGGAGAAGGCGATCTCCCCGAACCGCTCGAAAAGATTCGCCTCGACGGCGTCGGCCTGCGCGGCGGGCACCTCGAAGCGGACCGCGGCGCTCACTCGGACAGGAAGTCCTTGAGCCGGGAGAAGAAGCCCTTCTCGTCCTTCGTGGGCGCGCCGGTGGCGCCGTCCTCGAAGACCTGCGCGAGCCTGTGAACCGCCTCGCGCTGAGCGGCGTTCATCTTCTTCGGGACCCGGATCGTCAAGAGGACATGCTGATCCCCGCGGCCCCGGCCGTCGATCCGCGAGATCCCCTTCCCCTTCAGCGTGAAGACGCGCCCCGCCGCCGTGCCCGCCGGAATGTCGAAGGTGGCGTCACCTTCCAGCGTCGGCACCGTCACCGACCCGCCGATGGCGGCGACGTGGAACGGTACGGCCCACGTCAGGACGACGTCGAAGCCGTCCCGGCGGAAGGACTCGTGCGGCGACACCGACACGACGACGTACAGGTCCCCGGCGCGCCCCCCCGAACGACCCCGGTTCCCTTCGCCCGCGAGCCGGAGTCGCGCTCCGTCGTCGACGCCGGCCGGCACGTTGATCGTCAGCGTCCGCTGCCTCAGGACGCGTCCCTCGCCGCGGCAGTCCGGACAGGGGTCCTTGACCCGTTCCCCCGTCCCCTCGCAGTCGGGACAGGGGCGCGACATCGCGAAGAACCCCTGCCGGAACTGGAGCTGGCCCTGGCCCCGGCAGGTCGGGCACGTCGTCGCGGCCGCTCCGCCCCGCCCGCCGCGGCCGTCGCACGTCTCGCAGACCTCCTGGCGCGAGAGCGGCACGGAGACTTCCGCCCCGAAAGCGGCCTTTTCGAACGTGAGGCGGACGTCGGCCCGCAGGTCCTCACCCTGGCGCCGGCGCCCCCGGACGGACGGGCCGCCGAATCCGAAGCCGAAGAAGTCGCCCAGGATGTCGGCGAAGTCGACGAAGCTCGAGGGGTCGAACCCGGGGCCGCCCGCGGCGCCGCGGACGCTCTCCGGGCCGAAACGATCGTAGCGGGACCGCTTCTCCGCGTCCGAGAGGACGGCGTACGCCTCGGCCGCCTCGCGGAAACGCTCCGCCGCCTCGTGGTTCCCCGGGTTCCGGTCCGGGTGGTACTTCAGCGCGGCCTTCCGGTAGGCGGACTTGATCGCCTCGAGCGTCGCGTCGCGCGGCACGCCCAGGGTCTCGTAGAAGTCGCGAGGCAGAGCGCTCACGGCGCGATTCTAGCGGCCGATCGGAGCCGGGAAGGGCCTCCCTAGGCGCCCTTCTCCGTCTCGCGCTTTTCGGGCTTGTAGAGCATGGCCTGCGTCAGGATCTTCGACACGCCCTTCATGTCGATGAGCGCGTCGTCGATGGGCCCCCGTTCGTCCCCGGTGAGCACCTCGCGGGCGTTGGTCAGCGTCTTCTCGATTCGCTCGCGCTCGTCCTCCTGGAGGAGGTTGCCGAACTCCCGGAAGATCCGGTCGTTGCCCGCGATCATCCCTTCCAGCTTGTTCTTCAGCTGCCG
Source organism: uncultured Acidobacteriota bacterium (assembly GCA_963801475.1). GTDB lineage: Bacteria > Acidobacteriota > Thermoanaerobaculia > UBA5066 > UBA5066 > DAOMFB01. The sequence goes on from CAWDEX010000001.1 coordinate 1,957,326, forward strand.
CAGCTCCTTCTTCTTCTGGTCGATCGCCTTGTTCGCGGTCGCCTCGGCGATGATCCGCTCGATCTCGTCCTGCGAGAGGCCGCCCGCGGGATTGATCTGGATGCCCTGGGCCTTCCCCGTCGCGAGGTCCCGTGCCGAGACGTTGACGATTCCCGAGGAGTCGATCGCGAAGGTGACCTCGATCTGCGGCACGCCCTTGGCCGCCGCCGGAATGCCCACGAGCTGGAACTTCCCGAGCGACTTGTTCTCCTTGGCGATCTCGCGCTCGCCCTGGAGGACGTGGACCTCGACCGTCGTCTGGTTGTCCGCGACGGTCGTGAAGATCTGCGTGTTCTTCGTCGGGATCGTCGAATTCCGCTCGATGAGCTTGACGAAGATGCCGCCGTGGGTCTCGATCCCGAGGGAGAGCGGCGTCACGTCGAGGAGGACGAGGTCCTTGATCTCGCCGCGGAGGACGCCGGCCTGGATCGCCGCCCCCACCGCCACGACCTCGTCCGGGTTGATGGACCGGTTCGGCGGCTTGCCGAAGATCGTCTCCACCATCCGCTGCACCATCGGCGTCCGGGTCTGGCCGCCCACGAGAATGATGTTGTCGATCTGGTCCGGCTTGAGCCCGGCCGCCTCCAGCGCGTTCTTGCACGGCCCCTCGGTCCGCTGGACGAGCTCGGCCACGAGGGCCTCGAACTGGTCGCGGTTCAGGACCTTGTTGATGTGCTTCGGGCCGGACGCGTCCGACGCGATGAACGGCAGCGCGATCGTCGTCTCGAGCGCGGTCGACAGTTCGCACTTCGCCTTCTCCGCGCCTTCCTTCAGGCGCTGGAGGGCGAGGCGGTCCTGGCGCAGGTCGATCCCGGTCTGCTTGATGAAGTCGGCCAGGAGCCAGTCCATGACCGCCCGGTCGAAGTCCTCGCCGCCGAGGAAGGTGTCGCCCGAGGTCGAGAGCACCTCGAACATGCCGTTGTCGATCCGGAGGATCGAGATGTCGAACGTGCCGCCGCCGAGGTCGTAGACGGCGATCGTCTCCTGCTTCGTCTGCTTCTCGAGGCCGTAGGCCAGGGACGCCGCCGTCGGCTCGTTGATGATCCGGAGGACCTCGAGGCCCGCGATCCGCCCGGCGTCCCGCGTGGCCTGCCGCTGCGAGTCGTCGAAGTAGGCGGGGACCGTGATGATGGCTTCCTTGATCTCCTCGCCGAGGGCCTCCTCGCAGAACTCCTTCGTCTCGCGGAGGATGAACGCGGCGAGCTCCTCCGGGGAATAGTCGCGGTCCCGTACGCGGATCTTGAGGTCCCCGTTGGCGGCGGGGACCAGCTGGTAGGAGAGGTGTTCCTTGGCCTGGCGGACCTCCGGGTCTTCCCACTTCCGCCCGATGAGCCGCTTCACCGCGTAGATGGTCTGGGTCGGGTTCGTGATCGCCTGCCGCTTCGCGATCTGCCCCACGAGGCGCTCGCCGTCCTCCGTGAAGCCGATGATGGAGGGCGTCGTTCTCGCCCCTTCGCGGTTCGGGACGACCTGCGGCGATCCGACCTCGACGACCGCGGCGCAGGAGTTCGTGGTCCCGAGGTCGATGCCGATGACCTTCGCCATTCAGTCCCCTCCGATGTCGGCTGCCGGCGCAGCCGCCACCTTCACCTTCGCCGGCCGCAGCAGGCGATTGTTCAGGAAATAGCCCTTCTGGAGCACCTCGAGGACCGTTCCGGGCGCCGTCGTCTCCGTCTCTTCCCGCAGGACGGCGTCGTGGACGTTCGGGTCGAACGCCAGCCCGACCGCCGGCACCTCGTCGAGGCCGTACCTCTTCAGGACCTCGGAGAGCTGGCGGGAGATCATCTCGATCCCGACGTGAACGTCCGTCCCGGCGGCGGCGTCTCCGTTCGAGAGGTGCTGGAGCGCCCGCTCGAAGTTGTCGAGGACGCCGAGAAGGTCCGAGAAGACCTCCGAAAGGGCGAACTTGAAGAAGTCGGTCTTCTCCTTCTCCGTCCGGCGTTTCAGATTCTCGAAGTCGGCCGTCTTCCGGAGCAGGGCTTCCCGAAGGCGGCCCGACGCCTCCTGCTCGGTCAGGAGCCGCTCCTCCACGTCGGCCAGCCGCGCCGCCAGCTCGGAGAAGCGCGTCTCGGCTCCCCCGGCTGCGGGCGCAGCCGGCGCCTCCGCCGGCGGCGGCAGCCGCAGATCGGCGGGCGGCGTCTCGGCCTGGCGGCGCCTCTCCTCGGCCGCGGCGACGGCCCGCTCGGCCTCGGCGAGGGCCCGGGCGAGATCGTCCCGCCCGTCGCTCTCGAGATAGACCACGCCGTCGTCAGGCGACCGCGGCGGGTTCGGCGGCTTGCTCACGCCCGTTTCTCCTCCGTGAGCCGGTCCGTGACGAACCGCCCGAGCTCCTCGACGATCGGCACGATCTGCTCGTATTCCATCCGCCGGGGCCCGACGACGCCGAGAACGCCGAGCACGTTGTCGCCGCAGCGGTAGGTCGTCGTCACGACGGCGCTCTGCGTCTCCCCCGTGAAATCGTTCTCCGACCCGATGACGACCGTCGTCCCCGGGGCGGACAGGCAGTCCGTCAGGAGGCTCACGAGCCGAGCGCGTTCCTCGAAGCTCCGGAGCATCCGACGGAGCGCGTCCATGTCGCGCTGGAACTCGGGCTTCGAGAAGAGCGCCTCGGTTCCCTCGACGATGACCGCGCCGTCGGTCGGCCGGTCGTCCGAGAACGCCTTCTGCCCGAGTTCGAGCGTCCGCTGCAGGGCCGCGTTGACGCGCACCTTCTCCTCGTGCAGGGACTCGAGAAGAAGTCGCCGGATCTCGGTGAGCGTCCGGCCGCCGTAGTCCGCGGTCAGCCGGCTCGAAGCGGCGTCGAGATCGAGCTGCGCGAATTCGTCGCGCGTTTCGATGAGCCGGCTCTCGACGAAACCGGCGTCCGACACCTGAACGACGACGACCTTCCGCTCCGCGACGCGCGTGAAGTGAACCGACCGCAGGACGAAGCGGATCGCGGGGGGCGCGGCCACCAGGCCCACCTCGCCCGTCAGGGAGGAGAGGAGGCGCGAGACCCCGTGGAGGAACCGGTCCATCTCGAACGTCTCGGGCGAGAGCTCCGACGCCATGCGGGCGCGGTCTTCGGGGCGCGGCGAGCGGGCCGACATCAGCTCGCTGACGAAGGTCCGGTACCCGAGGTCCGTCGGCACCCGGCCCGACGAGACGTGGGGATGCGTCAGGAACCCCTGGTCCTCGAGGTCCGCCATCATGTTCCGGAGCGACGCCGACGACAGCCCGAACGTCCCCAGCTTGGTCAGCTGGCGCGAGGAAACCGGCGCGGCGCTCTCGATGTGCGTCCGGACGACGGCACCGAGGACCTCCCGCGATCTCTCACCGAGCGTTCTGGCGGCGCTCCCCAAAGTCTATGCACTCCTCCCCGGCACCCGAGTTTAGCCCGGTCGCCCCCGAAAGACGACGCCTCGCGGGCGGGCGCGGCGGCAGCCGGGTGCTAACATGATCCGACACGCCTCAGGAGGGGAACCGGGGCCCAGGACGTATGGTTTTCTTCAACTACGCCACCATGCAGATGGCCGCGAAGATCGTCTATTACGGTCCCGGCCTATGCGGCAAGACGACGAACCTTCACTTCATCTACGGACGCACGGCGCCCGGGTCGCGGGGCGAGATGGTCTCGCTCGAGACGGAAACGGACCGGACGCTGTTCTTCGACCTCCTCCCCCTCGACGTCGGCATCATCAGCGGCTTCAAGACGCGGCTCCAGCTCTACACCGTTCCGGGCCAGGTCTTCTACAACACCACGCGGAAGCTCGTTCTGAAGGGCGTGGACGGGATCGTCTTCGTCGCGGACTCCCAGCGCCCCATGAGCGAGCCCAACCGCGAGAGCCTGAAGAACCTCCGGGAGAACCTCCTGGAGATCGGACTTTCGCTCGACGCGATCCCCCTCGTCTTCCAGTACAACAAGCGCGACCTCGGAAACATCCTCTCGGTCGACGAGCTGAACGACCTGCTCAACCCGGACCGGGCTCTCGAGTGGTACGAAGCCTCGGCGACGAACGGTCCCGGCGTGTTCGAGACGCTCAAGGCGATCTCGAAGCTCACCCTTCGCTCCCTCAAGACCAAGATGACCGTCGAGGGGCGGCGGCCCCTCTCGAGCGCGGGAGTGACGGCGATCCCGACCCCGGTCCCCGCGGCCGTGCCCGCCCCGGCACCCGCGCACGTGACCGCCGGCGGCCCCGCTCCCTCCGACTCCACGCTCCGGCGGCTCGCGCGTTTCCGGGAGTTTCAGGAGGCGCACCTGAAGCGCGATGGGGAGGCCCCGGGCGCGGCCGCGGCGCCCCCGTTCGCCGAGGCGATGAAGCCCCCCGAACGGCTCTCCGGCCCGGGAGACGAGGCCGGGACCGACGTCCATTTCGCAGAGCTGAAGACGCCGGAGCCGGCCCCGGCCGCCGAGGCGGCGGTCCGCCACGTTCGGGTCCGGTCGAGCGTCGACATCCTTTCGGAGCTCGAGAAGCTCCGAAAGCTATCGACCCAGAAGGCGCCTCTGTCCGAGTCGGGGACGCGTTCACGCAGCTCCGCGTCCCTGACGCTCGAGGACCTCCTGTCCGGGACGCGGAACCACCGCAAGGACGTGGCGCACTCTTTCGAGGTGACCGTCCCGAAAGAAGCTCTCGGCAGGAGCCGGAAGGCGACCGTGACGCTCCGTCTGCAGGACGGCGACGGCGGAGAAACGGCCCCCGAGACGTCCGTCTCCGTCGACCTGTCGAGCCTCCGGGACATCCAGAAGCTCCTCCTGGCGCTCAAGTTCAACGTCCACGGGAAATGAGCGCTCCGCGCGGTGATGCGGATTTCTCTTGACGTTCCGGGCTCAAACCCTTTTCATTAAGAAGGTTATGACCGCCGGAAACCGCTCTTCTGCGGCTGTGTGGGTCTTGTGCGCGGCCGGCGCCCTCGCCGGCTGCTCCTCGGCGCCCGCGCCCGAGGCCGTGGTTTCACTGCCGACCGCGACCGCCGCCCCCGAGCCCCATCGCCCCACGGCTCGCGAGGCCGCGACCGAGAGGTTCCAGCGAGGCAAGGCGCTCGCGCTGGCCGGAGAGGCCGAGTGCGCCCGTCAGGAGTTTCACGGTGCCATAGATTCCTTCCTGGCGGATTCCCGCCCCGACGATCCGGAGGACGCCCGGTTCGCCGGACAGCTCTGGCAGAGCGTCGTCTTCTACGAAGCCCTTTCGGATCCCCAGTCCGCCGAGCGCCCGCCCGTCGAGGACACCCGCGACACCCTGATGGCCGCGGAGAACGCTCCCTCCCCCACGGCCGAGCAGTTCGAGAAGGCCAGGCGGGAAGTGACGTCGGCTCGGGTCCGGACGTCGTTCGACATCCCGGTCGTGGTCAACGACCAGGTCCTGCGCGCCGTCGCCTTCTACCAGTTCCGGACGCCGCAGGCCTTCGCCGGCGCATTGAAGCGAAGCGGACGCTATCTGCCCCTGATGCGCGGAATCCTCCGGGAGGAAGGTCTTCCCGAGGATCTCGTCTACATGGCGATGATCGAGTCGGCCTTCAAGGCGAACGCCCACTCGCGGGCGCGGGCGCACGGCTTCTGGCAGTTCATTGACGGGACCGCGAAGCGTTACGGCCTCCGCTGGAACCGCTACTACGACGAGCGAAGCGATCCCGAGAAGTCGACGCGGGCGGCTGCCCGGTACCTCAAGGACCTCTACGAGATGTTCGGGGACTGGTACCTCGCGATGGCGGCCTACTCCGCCGGCGAGGGAAGGGTCCTCAAAGGGCTGCAGCGCCTCGGCGCGCAGGACTACTGGCAACTCTCGTCGGGGACGTTCCTCCGGCAGGAGACGCGCGACTACGTCCCCTTCGTGCTCGCTGCGGCTCTCGTGGCGAAAGATCCGGCCAGCTACGGCTTTGACGTCGTGCCCGATCCCCCGCTCCGCTTCGAGGTCGTCCGCGTCTCGCGCCCGGTCGACCTCGCACGCGTCGCCGAAGCCATCTCGGCTCCCGTCTTCGAACTCCAGCTCCTCAACAGCGAGCTGAAGACCCGCGTCACGCCGCAGGGCGTCCCGGGTTATCCCGTGCGGCTTCCCGAAGGGAGCGCCGAACGGTTCGCCTCCCAGCTCGCTTCCCTGCCCCCGGCTCCGGTGCTCCGCGAGCGGCGGCTCACCGCGAAAAAGGGCGACACGATGGTGAAGGTGGCCGCCCGGGCAGGCGTCACCGTCCAGGAACTCTGCAACTTCAACGATCTTCCGCGGAACGCGCGCCTCCGCAAGGGACAGGTCCTCGTCGTACCGGCCGGGCCCGTGCCGAAGAAGGTGTCGAAGCCGGCAGCCCTCTCGGCGTCCGCCGAGACCAGGCCGCAAGGGGAGATCCGCGCCCTGCCGACTCCGGCGGCGGCCGTGACGCGCGCCGACGAGGTTCCGCCGTTCACGGCCGCGGCCGGTCCGGCCGCGGCTGCGCCGCTTCCCGCCCGCGTGGGAATTCCTGCCGCAGGCTTCGAGACCGTGCCCGCCTCCCGCCCCGATCCGGCGGCGGCGACCCATAGATATACCGTCAGGTCGGGCGACACGCTCTATCGGATCGCCACCCGCTTCAGCATTACGGTCGAGGAGCTGGCGCGCTTCAACCGGATCGGGATCTCGTCGACCCTTCGGGCCGGACAGCGGCTCTTCGTGCCGCACGGAATCGGCAAGTAGACGCGAGGCGCCGCCGGGCCAGGTCACCGGCGCTGCCGCCTGACGCCCTCCTGACGCACCGGCCGCTCCTGCGCTAACCTCCGGCGGTCAATCTGCCGTGACCGTCGCCAGAGCGTTCTCCGCGGCCGTCGTGGGTCTCGACGGGCAGACCGTCGTCGTCGAGACGGCCATTGGCGCCGGCCTTCCGGGGCTCACGATCGTCGGACTGGCCGACACCGCCGTGAAAGAGAGCCGGGAGCGCCTCCGCGCCGCCCTCCGCCACGTCGGCTTTCCGCTTCCGGGAAAGAACGTCGTCGTGAATCTGGCGCCAGCGGACCTGCCGAAGGCGGGGACGGCGCTCGACCTGGCCGCGGCGCTCTCGATCCTCGCGGCCAACGGTGACGTCCCGGCCGAGGCGCTCGCCGGAATCACCGTCCTCGGCGAGCTCGCCCTCGACGGCACGATCCGTCCCGTCCCCGGGGTCCTCGCGGTCGCCGAGGCCTCGCGTCGGGACGGACGCGCCGAGCTCCTCGTTCCCACCGAGAACGCCGCCGAGGCGGCCGCGCTCGGGGACGTCGTGATCCGGGCCGTCCCACACCTCGGCGCCGCCATCGCGCACGTCTGCGGGCGGGAGATCCTCCCGGTATTCGACGGCGGCACGGCGCCCGACGGTCCGGCGGAGGATCCCGGGTTCGACCTCTCCGACGTCCGGGGCCAGGGACTCGCCCGGCGAGCCCTCGAGATCGCCGCCGCCGGCGCTCACAACCTCCTCATGACCGGACCGCCGGGGGCCGGCAAGACGATGCTCGCCCGCCGGCTCCCCGGCCTCCTGCCGAAGGCCTCCCGGGAAGAGGCGCTCGAGGTGACGAGAATCTGGAGCGTGGCGGGGCGCCTCCCTGCCGGATCGGGACTTCTCTGGCGTCGCCCGTTCCGGTCCCCCCACCATGGGGCGTCCGCCGCGGCACTCGCCGGCGGCGGCGTCGACCCGAAGCCGGGCGAGCTGTCGCTCGCCCACTTCGGAGTCCTGTTTCTCGACGAGCTCCCCGAGTTCCGGCGCGACGCCCTCGAAGCCCTCCGGGAGCCGCTGGAGGAGGGCGTCGTCTCCGTCGCCCGGGCGGCCGGATCCCGGACCTTCCCGGCGCGCTTTCTCCTCATCGCCGCCATGAACCCCTGCCCGTGCGGCTTCCGCGGCGATCCGCGGCATGCGTGCCGATGCACGGACCGCGACATCGGCCGGTACCGACGGAAGATCTCGGGGCCGCTTCTCGACCGGATCGACCTCCACGTCGAGGTCCCGGCGCTTGCGGCGTCCGACTTCGGAGCCGGCGGCGAGGGAGAGCCGTCGGCGGCGGTCCGGGCGCGCGTCGTGGCGGCTCGCGGGCGGCAGCTCCAGAGAACCGGCGATCCCCGGCTGACCAACGGAAGCCTCTCGGGACGGGCGCTTCGGAGGGACGGCCGACTGGCCGATCCGGCCCGGCGTCTGCTCGAGCGGGCCGTGGACCGGCTGGGCCTCTCGGCCCGCGCCTATCACCGCGTCGTCCGGGTGGCGCTCTCGATCGCAGACCTCGACGCGTCCGACCGGATCTCCGAAAGCCACGTGGCGGAGGCTCTCAGGTACCGGCCGGGGCCCTCCGCGCCTGTGACCTGACGCACAATCGCCTCGAAGCAAGTCCCTGCCCCTGATGCACTTGCATCCAAAAAGGGGATTCTTCTTGACTCGACCGCCCCTGCCCCTAAACTGAGGCCCGACTCAGAGGGGACTCGGGAGTACGGGGACTACTACGTTCTCGTGGATGGAGTAGGTAGAGAAGCCATGCCACGGAAGGAACACACGATCATCTTCGTCCCGCACGCCCGGGCGAGATTCCGTCAGTTCCGTGTCTCCTCCCGCCTCCTCTACGGTGTCGCCGCGTTCCTGCTTCTTTCGGTCGCCCTCGGGGCGACGTTCTCGACTCTCTGGATCCGTTCGTTCCGCCGGAACCGGGAGTTCTCGGCCATCGTCGCCGAGAACCAGGACCTGCGGACCCGGGCGCGGGAGATGAACGGCAAGCTCGAGTCGCTCGAGAAGCTCCTCACCGAGTTCGAGGAAAAGACGCGGCGCCTCTCGATCGCCACGGGCCTTTCGGCCGTCAATGACCCGGGAACCGGCGGCGTCGGCGGCCTCGCGGCCGTTCCCCTCGACGCGACCGCGTCGGTGGAGCTCGGGATGAACGAGGCGACGCGACGGAGCGGTCTTCTCTCGTCCCGCCTCGAGGTCGTCGAGCAGAAGCTCTCCCTCCAGGCCGACCGCCTCGCGCTCACGCCGACGCTGGCCCCGTCGGTCGGCATCCTGACCGGCGGCTTCGGGATGCGAAACGACCCGTTCACGGGGCAGCGTGAGTTCCACACCGGCATCGACATTTCGACCCCGACGGGCAATCGCGTCTGCGCGCCGGCCAACGGGACGGTCGTCCGGGTCGGCTGGGACAAGGGGTACGGACGGATCGTGCAGGTCTCGCACGGCTACGGCGTGACGACCCTGTTCGGCCACCTCGCGACGACCCGCGTCACCGAAGGGCAGCGGGTCCGGCGCGGAGACCTCTTGGCGCTCGTCGGCTCGACCGGCCGCTCCACCGGGCCTCATCTCCACTACGAGATCCACCTCGAGGGGAAGCCGGTCAACCCGCTCGAGTACGTTCTGAACGCTTTTTAGCGTTCCGGGAGAACCCGGCCTCGGGTTCTCCCGAGCCCTCTCCGCGGCGGAAAGAGGGAGACCTGTCTGCTAACATTGAGTTTTCGCGCGCTCGGTGCGCGCTAAAGCCTTCATGATCATCGACAAGGCCCTTTCGAAGATCTTCGGCACGAAGCATGAGCGGGACGTCAAGGCGCTCCTGCCGCGCGTGGCCGACATAGCGGCCCTCGAGCCCGAGATCGCCCCCCTGTCCGACGACGCCCTTCGCGAGCGGCTCGGCCGGATCAGGGATCGGGTCCGGGAAGGGGTGGCCGCGCTGCCCGAGGCCCTCGAGGAGCGGCGACACCGGGTCAAGGAGGTCCTCGACGCCGAGCTCGTCGAGGTCTTCGCGATCGTCCGCGAGGCCGGGAAACGGACCCTCGAGCAGAGGCACTACGACGTCCAGATGATGGGCGGCATGGTCCTCCACGACGGGAAGATCTCCGAGATGCGGACGGGCGAGGGGAAGACCCTCGTCGCCACGCTGCCCATCACCCTCAACGCGCTGACCGGACGGGGCGTTCACCTCGTCACCGTGAACGACTACCTCGCCAAGCGCGACGCCGAGTGGATGGGGCGCATCTACACCTTCCTCGGCCTCACCGTCGGCTGCATCCAGCACGACATGGACGACGAAGCGCGGCGCGAGGCCTACCGCTGCGACATCACCTACGGGACGAACAACGAGTTCGGCTTCGACTACCTGCGCGACAACATGAAGTTCGAGCTCGTGCAGATGGTCCAGCGGGGGCACATCTTCGCCATCGTGGACGAGGTCGACTCGATCCTCATCGACGAGGCCCGGACGCCTCTCATCATCTCGGGCCCGTCGGAGGGCGACACCGACATCTACTACCGGTGCGACCGGATCATCCCGAAGCTCGTCCGCGGCGAGGAGATGAAGGACAAGTACGGGAACAAGACGACCACGGGCGACTACCTCCTCGACGAGAAGGCGCACACCTCCTCGCTCACCGAGGACGGCGTCACGAAGTGCGAGCGTCTCCTCGGCGTAGAAAACCTCTACGACCCGACGAACATCGACATCCTCCACACCTGCCAGCAGGCGCTCCGCGCCCACACCCTCTACAAGCGCGACGTCGCCTACGTCGTCAAGGAGGGGCAGGTCATCATCGTCGACGAGTTCACCGGCCGCCTCATGCCGGGCCGGCGCTGGTCGGACGGCCTGCACCAGGCCGTCGAGGCCAAGGAAGGGGTCAAGATCGAGCGCGAGAACCAGACCCTCGCCACGATCACCCTCCAGAACTACTTCCGGATGTACGAGAAGCTGGGGGGCATGACGGGCACCGCCGACACCGAGGCCGCCGAGTTCGACAAGATCTACAAGCTCGACGTCGTCGTCGTCCCGACGAATCGCGACATGATCCGGAAGGACGAGCACGACGTCGTCTACCGGACCGAACGGGAGAAGTTCGACGCCGTCGTCGAGGAGATCGCGGAGAAGCACGAGCTGGGACAGCCCGTGCTCGTGGGCACCATCTCCATCGAGAAGTCCGAGCGCCTCTCCTCCATGCTGAAGAAGAAGAAGGTGCCCCACGTGGTCCTGAACGCCAAGTACCACGAGCAGGAGGCGCCGATCGTCGCGCAGGCGGGCCAGGTCGGGGCCGTCACGATCGCGACGAACATGGCGGGCCGGGGCACGGACATTCTCCTCGGCGGCAACCCGGAGTACCTCGCGCGGCAGAGGGCGAAGAACGCCCCTCCGGAGGACTACGCCCGTCTCCTCGCCGAGCTGAAGAAGGAGACCGCCGAGGCCCACGACCAGGTCGTGGAGCTCGGGGGCCTTCACATCCTCGGCACCGAACGGCACGAGTCCCGGCGGATCGACAACCAGCTCCGCGGCCGCGCCGGCCGCCAGGGCGACCCCGGCTCCTCCCGCTTCTTCCTCTCCCTCGAGGACGACCTGATGCGGATCTTCGGGTCGGACCGCCTCTCGGGCCTGATGAAGCGGCTCGGAATGGAGGAAGGCGTCCCGATCGAGCACCGCTGGGTGACGCGCTCCATCGAGCGCGCCCAGAGCCAGGTCGAGGGGCGGAACTTCGACACCCGCAAGCACCTGCTCCAGTACGACGACGTCATGAACAAGCAGCGGGAGGAGATCTACGCCCTCCGGAAGGAGATCCTCACCGGCAAGCTCGGGAGGGCCTACGTCGTCGCCCTCGCCGAGGACGTGTCCGAGGACTACGTCGACCGGCACTGCGCCGCCACGAAGGACCCGTCGGAGTGGGACTTCGGCGCCTTCGACTCTACGGTCTTCGAGACGTTCGGCTTCCGCCCGTCGGAGAAGAGCCTCCGGCGCGACGAGACGAACGCCGAGATCAAGGACCAGCTCCGGACCCTCGTGCGCGAGACGTACGAGGCGAAGGAGGCGGGCGTCGGGGCGGCACTCCTGCGCGAGTACGAGCGCTTCTTCATGCTCCAGACCGTCGACACGTTCTGGAAGGACCACCTCCTCGCGCTCGACCACCTCAAGGAAGGGATCGGGCTCCGCGGCTACGGCCAGCGCGACCCGCTGATCGAGTACAAGAAGGAGTCGTTCCAGCTCTTCGAGGCCATGAAGGAAGGGATCGAAGAGCAGATGCTGCAGTACCTCTTCCGCTTCGAGGTCCGCGCCCCGGAGCCGGCCCAGGCCCCGGCCCCGGCCGAGGCGCCCGCCGAAGGCTCGGCCGCTTCCCGACGCGCCGCGACCGAGCTCCAGAAGAGGCAGAAGCAGCGCCAGCAGGACGTGACGCTCCAGGGCTCGTTCGACCCCACCGCGGGCGGGGACTTCTCCGTCTCGACGGTCCGCTCCTCGGGGCCCAAGGTCGGCCGGAACGATCCCTGCCCGTGCGGCTCGGGAAAGAAATACAAGAAGTGCCACGGCGCCATCGCGCCGGAGCCGGCCGGACCCGCCGCCTGAGCCCTCAGAGGGACGCGCGACCGTGACCTCCAGAGTCCGCCGCGCGCTCGACAGCCCCGCCGGAGCCGTCGCGGGCGGTCTCCTCCTCCTCCTGGCCCTCCTCTCCTTCCTGGCAGCCCGGGGTGACTTCGGGCCCGGGGGCCGGGGCCGGCTCGCAGCGACGGGCCTCTACCTCTCCGGCGGTGCCGCGGCGGCCATCTTCGGCGGCCGGACGGCGCGGGCCCGCCGCATCGGCTCGGCGGCCCTGGCGGCCCTCCTCGCCGGAGGCGCCGTCCGGCTGGCCCTCGCCTGGATCGCACCGAGCAACTGGGACCTCGATTCGTACGTCATCGTCGTCCAGGCCGTCTCCCGGGGCGACATCGTCTACGAGGTCACCGACCGGTACAACTACAGCCCGGTGTGGTGGCACGTCCTGACCGCCGCCGCCGACGCCTCGCGCGCCGCGAAGGTCCCGGCGATCTTCGGATTCCGGATGGTGGCGATGCTCGGCGACGCCCTCGTCGCTCTCGGTCTCCTCTTCCATGGCCGCCTGACGGCGACGCGGCGTCGCGGCGTCGCCCGCGCCGTGATCTGGTGGACGAACCCGCTTCCGATCGCGGTGAGCGCCTTCGGGGGCCAGTTCGACGCCCTGGCCATCGGCCTCTTCGTCCTCGCCCTCGCGCTGGCCGCCAAGGGGAGATCCCGCGGTGCGACGCTCCTGCCGGCCCTCCTCGTCGGCTCGGCGCTGGCGCTCAAGCAGATCGTCGTCGCCTTCGCCGCCGGATTCCTGGGCTTCTCGCGGAGCTGGGCCGTCCGGCTGCGGGACGCGGCGCTCGTCGCCGGCCCTTTCCTCCTCCTCGTCGTCCCGTATGCCATCGCCCTCCCGGGCCCGGTGATCCGGAACGTCGTCCGGTACGCGAGCCTCTACGGACTCTGGGGCTGGTACTACCTGCTCGGTCTCTTCGGCGCCGAGCTCCCCTTCCCTCCCGTCTTCGTCTCGTACGCGGCCCTCTTCGCCGGGTCGGCCCTCGCCTACCGCCTCGTCCGCCGGGGCGACGACGGCCTCGTCGCCAGCCGCGTCGCCGTCCTGGTCTTCTTCGCCCTCACCCCCGGCTTCGCCCCCCAGATGCTCCTCTGGCCCCTCGCCTTCGCGCCCGACCGGCGCGAAGCGCTTCCCGCGGCCCTCTACAGCCTGTTCGGCGTCGTGGTCTGGGCCGATCTCCTCCGCCTGAACGCGGCCAACCACCTCGCCTTCCTCCTCGCCTGGGTCGTCGTCCTCGTCTGGGCGTCCCGGCTCCTCCCGCGGGCCCTGCGCCCCGGCGCGTCTCGTGGTATGAATCCCCATGGCGCTTGACCGGGAGATCCCCCTCGCCCTCACCTTCGACGACGTCCTGATCCTCCCCGCGCGCTCGAAGGTCCACCCCGCCGACACCGACCTCCGGACACGCCTGACCACCGGGATCGCCCTCAACATCCCGGTCCTCTCGGCCGCGATGGACACCGTGACGGAGTCCCGTCTCGCCATCGCGATGGCGCAGAACGGCGGCCTGGGCGTCATCCACAAGAACATGGACATCGGCGCGCAGGCCGCCGAGGTCGACAAGGTGAAGCGGTCGGAGAGCGGGATGATCGTGGACCCCGTCACCTGCCGGCCCACGCAGAAGATCTCCGAGGCGCTCGACGTGATGGCCAACTTCCGGATCTCGGGAGTGCCCGTCGTCGACGACCGCGGCCGGCTCGTGGGCATCCTGACGAACCGCGATCTCCGGTTCGAGACGCGGATGGACCTGCCGATCTCCGAGCGGATGACGAAGAAGAACCTCGTCACCTGCCCTCCGGGGACGACGCTCGAGCAGGCCAAGGAGATCCTCCACAGGCACCGGATCGAGAAGCTCCTCGTCGTCGACCGGGCCGGGAACCTGAAGGGCCTGATCACCGTCAAGGACATCCAGAAGCAGATCAAGTACCCGAACGCCTGCAAGGACTCGCTGGGGCGCCTTCGCGTCGCCGCCGCGGTGGGCGCCTCGGGAGACCTCGTCGACCGGGCGCGGGAGCTGATCGCCGCGAAGGTCGACCTCCTCGTCCTCGACTCCTCGCACGGTCACAGCGAAGGTGTCATGAAGGGGCTCGTGACACTGAAGCGGAAGTTCCCGTCGACGCCCGTCCTGGCGGGAAACGTGGCCACGGCCGAGGGGACCCGCGACCTCGTCCGCCGCGGGGCGGACGCCGTCAAGATCGGCATCGGGCCCGGCTCCATCTGCACGACGCGCGTCGTGACGGGCGCGGGGGTCCCCCAGATCCACGCCATAGAGGAGTGCGTCCGCGGCCGCGGAAGCTCGAAAATCCCCCTCGTGGCGGACGGGGGCATCAAGTTCTCGGGCGACGTGACGAAGGCGCTCGCGTCGGGTGCCGACGCCGTGATGATCGGGAGCCTCTTCGCCGGGACGGACGAGGCGCCGGGCGAGACGATCCTCTATCAGGGCCGGACGTTCAAGGCGTACCGCGGCATGGGCTCCCTCGGCGCGATGAAGGGGGGCTCGGCGGAGCGCTACTTTCAGTTCGCCGACGACGAACCGCAGAAGATGGTCCCGGAGGGGATCGAGGGGATGGTCCCCTACAAGGGGCCGCTCACGACGCTCCTCGGACAGATCACCGGCGGCGTCCGCTCGGGGATGGGGCTCGCCGGGGCACGGTCGCTTCGGGAGCTCACGCGGAAGGCGAAGATGGTGCGGATCACCGCGGCCGGCCTCAAGGAGAGCCACGCCCACGACGTCATCATCACGAAGGAAGCTCCCAACTACAGACGCGAGGAGATCTAGGCAGGGGGATCTTCCCTAGCGGATCCCGATCGCGGAGGCGCCGGGGACCGGGAATTCGGCGTTCCCGGCCAGAAGCGCCCGCACCTTCTCGTCCCACTCCTTCTTCAGGCGCACGAAGCGCTCCCCGGTCGCGGGCCCGTCGAAGCCGGAGTGGATGCCGACGATCCGGTGCTGCCGGTCGAGGAATAGCGTCGTCGGGAAGGCGCGGGGGCCGTCGACGCGGGAAAAGAGCGGCGAGACCGCGGCGTCCTTCGTCGTGCCGGCCCAGAGGATCGGGTAGGTGACGCCGTTTCGCTGCCGGAACTGCGCCACGAGCCGCCGGGCCCGCTCGACGTCGGCGGTGTACTCGTAGGTGAAGGCGACCACCGCGAGCCCTTTCGCCCCGTACCTCGAGGCGAACTGCCCGAGGACCGGCGCCTCGTCGTGGCAGTTCGGGCACCACGACCCCATCGCCGTGACGATCATCGCCTTCCCCGCGAAGCGCGCGTCGCCGGAGGAGACGGTCTTCCCGTCCAGGTCCGGCAGCGAGAAGGCGAACGGCCGCGCGGCCTCCTTCGCCTTCGGTCCGGCGCCCTCGGCGGCGGGCGTCCTCTTCACGGCCTTCCAGTCGGCCGGCGGGTTCTTCCCGGCGCGGAACTCGCCCGCGAGGGTCCCGTCGGGAAGCAGCTCGGCGGTGAACCGGTAGACGAAGACGCCGTTGAAGACCGTGAGGACGAGCTGCTCCCCGTCGAACGTCCCGTGGAGCGGGCCATAGTCCCCGCTCGGCGTCGCCATCGTCCCCGTCACCGACGTCCCCTTCTGGGAGAGGAGCGCGGTCACCTTCTCGGGCTCGCCCCCGGCCCTCGCGATCTCCGCGGCCCACGTCCCGGCGACCGAAACCCCCGCTTTCTTCACCGCAGGCGCCGGAGGGGCCGTCCGCGTGGCCGAGAACGTGAACTCGCGCATTCCCGACGCCACGACACGCGAGAACGTTCCCTCGAGGCCTCCCCCTTTCGGCGTGGCGACGATCTTCGCGTCGTAGTGGGCCATCTCGAGCGTCAGGGTCGTCCCGTCCCACGACGCTCCGGTGAAGGGCTCCGACGCCGCGCCGTTGACCAGGGTCGCCGACAGGGCGCTCCCCTTCTTCGCGACGCGGACCTGGAACTCCACGGGATGGCTCTCGACGGGCGACACCTTCGCGTACCAAAGGCCGACGGGGTCGAAACCGGAGATGGATTCAGAAATCGCCGAACGGCTGAAAAAAAGAACAACAGGAACGAGGAGGACGAAGAACCCGGGGATCTTCTTAGAAAGTAATAGGGCTCTGGGAAGGCCGGTGCGCACGTCGGGAGCTTAGCGCCGCCCCCCCGCCCTCTTCACCTTCTAAGAACTTTCTCCCTCGTCGTCCCTTCTCTGGTCCTTCCGATCTTCTCCCCTCTCCCCTTTCAATCTCTTCTTCCGGAGCTCTTCCCGGAGCTTCCGGATCGCCACCGCGCGCTCCCGGAACTTCGCCTCGCGCCCCTCGTTCGTCGGGCGGTAGTAGACGCGGCCCCGAAGGGCGTCGGGCAGGCAGTCCAGGCCGGCCGTCTTCTCCGCGAGGTCGTGCGCGTAGAGGTAGCCCGAGCCGTAGCCGGCCTGCTTCATCAGTTTCGTCGGAGCGTTCCGGATCGAGAGCGGCGGCGGCTCGTTGGGACGTTCGAGGACGTCCCTCACGGCGGCGCCGTAGGCGGTGTAGAGCGCGTTCGATTTCGGCGCCAGCGCCAGGTAGACCACCACCTGGGCGAGCGCCAGCGCCCCCTCCGGCAGTCCGATGAAGTCGACGGCGTCGCGCCCGTCGAGGGCGACGCGGAGCGCCCCCGGGTCCGCGAGACCGACGTCCTCGGACGCGAAACGAACGAGGCGGCGCGCCACGTAGAGAGGCTCTTCCCCGGCCTCCAGCATCCGCGCCAGCCAGTAGAGCGAGGCATCGACGTCGGAGTCGCGCAGCGACTTGTGGAGCGCCGAGATCAGGTTGAAGTGCTCTTCGCCCGACTTGTCGTAGAGAAGGACCTTCCTCCGGAAGAGTTCCTCCAGAAGCGCCACGGAGAGCGCCGGCGGCTCCGCCTCGGCCGAAAGCTGGGCGACCGCCGACTCGAGCGCCGTCAGGGCCCTCCGGGCGTCGCCGTCCGCGAACCGGGCCATCCACGCGAAGGCGTCCTCCTCCACCCGCGCCCGCGCGGCGAGGCCCCGGACCGGGTCCGCGAGCGCCCTCTTCATCAGGACGACGAGGTCGGCTTCGGTAAGCGCCGGAAGGATGACGACGCGAAGCCGCGACAGGAGCGCGCCGTTGAGCTCGAACGAGGGGTTTTCCGTCGTGGCGCCGACGAGGACGATCGCCCCCGACTCGACGAACGGGAGGAACGCGTCCTGCTGGGCGCGGTTGAACCGGTGGATTTCGTCGACGAAGAGGAGGGTCCTGTGGCCGGCCCGGCGGCCGCGGGCGGCCTCTTCCATGACGGCCTTGATCTCCTTGATGCCGGAGACGACCGCCGAAAAGGCGAGAAACCGGGCCCGGGTCCGGGCCGCGACGATCCGCGCCAGCGTCGTCTTCCCGCTGCCGGGCGGGCCCCAGAAGACGAGCGACGGGACCCGGTCCTCCGCGATCGCCCGCGCGAGGAACGAGCCCGGCCCGACGATCTCGGACGGCCCGACGACCTCCGGGAGGTCGCGGGGCCGCATCCGGTCCGCGAGAGGCGCGTCCGGCGCCTGCGCGTCCCCGGCGTTCCGGTCGTCTTCGTCGTCGAAGAGGTCGCCGGACACCCGACCCGCCGCCCCCCTAGCGGCCGGCCGGCCGCTGGTCGAGCGTCTTCTCCAGCTGGTCGAGCGAGGGAATCTGCTGCCCGCTCGCCCTCAGCTTCGCGAGCAGCTCTTTCGCCTTCGCCGTCTGCCCCTTGTCGATTCCGAGGATGACGACCTTGTTGAAGGTCGCCTGCCAGTGGTCGGGGGCGATCTTCAGCGCGCGGTCGAACCTCGCGAGGGCCTTGTCGAAGTCCCCGAGGCTCCGGTAGGAGACGCCGAGGTCCGTCAGGACGTTCGGGTCGTCTCCCCTGACCTTGAGCGAGCGCTCGTACGAGTCCACGGCCAGCCGCCAGTCTTCCGAGTCGTAGGCGGCATTTCCGAGCTGGACGAGGAGGTCGCCGTTCTGGGGGTCCTTCGCCAGCGCCGACTGCAGCTCCTGGACACGCTGGCGGAGAGCCGGGTTCATCGAGATCGACGGCGCGCCGCCGCCCGAGCCGGGCAGGTCACGGGTGGCTCCTGCTTCGAGTCCCTGAAGTCCGGCGTGGGGATCCGCCGGCGGCACGACCCCGCTTCGCCCGCCCCGCTCCAGGTACATGTAGGCGACCGCGAAGCCGAGAAGAAGTCCGAGGGCCGCAAAAAGAACCCGATCCCCCCACGCGGGCAGCGCCCACCGCGAGGTGGCGGCGGCTGCGGCGCCCTTCTTCGAGGCCGGCCCGGCGGGGGCGGGGATGTGGTCGTCCTGTTCCGAAATCATATCTACTCTCCGTCTTCGGGGTCCTTCGCAGGAACGGCCACCCAGGAGCCGGCCACCGGCCCGACGGCCGGGGCCATCGCCGTCGCCTCCCAGGTCCCCGTGATCCGCTTCTGGGAGGGAACCAGCCTCCCCCAGAACCGGGCGTCGTTCCCTCGTTCGCTGTCGATCCTCTCGATGAAGAGCCGGTCCCCCACGAGCGTGCCGCGGAACGACCCGCGGAATCCGCCCTCCATCGTGTATTCCCCCCATACGAGAGTCCCGTCGAGGACCAGCCGGAAGACCGCGCGGCGGGGACCCGGATTGATCGTGACGTCCCAGCGGCCCGAGAGGGGGTCTTCGGCCGATCGGCCGGCCTCGCGCCGCTTGAGAATCTCCTCGCGAAGGGAGGACATCCTCCGCACCCGCTCGGCCAGGCGCCCCGAAAGGACGCGCCGACGATCCTGCTCGGCCCGGGCACGGGCCTCGGCGTCGGCAACGGCATCTTCGGCGTTCGAGACGGCCTGCCGGTCGCCCGTCCCTTCGCGGACCATCCGCGCCAGCTTCTGGACGGC
This sequence comes from uncultured Acidobacteriota bacterium, assembly GCA_963801475.1. Lineage (GTDB taxonomy): Bacteria > Acidobacteriota > Thermoanaerobaculia > UBA5066 > UBA5066 > DAOMFB01. The sequence continues at coordinate 1,976,472 of CAWDEX010000001.1, forward strand.
CGTCGTCAGCTCGCCCTCGGCGCGCGCGAGGCGATTCGTCGCCCGGTCGAAGTCCTCGATGTCCTCGGCGGCGCCTCTGCGTTCCATGTCGAGCCAGATCGAGAGGAAATCGAGGACGCTCTCGGGGCGTTGGGGGCCGGCGGTCCGGGCCGGCGCCGCGAGGGCGAGGGCGAGGAGCAGCGAGGCCGCAGCGGTCCGCAAAGGCATCCACCGGACTATACGGGAGAGGAGCGCCCGGCGTCGCAGGGACCGCTCCGGTCAGTGGTCGCGGGACGCGGGCCGGCGGCGCACCATCGAGCGGCCGAGCGCCTTGTCGACCTCCGACTCCACCTCGGTCTCCGCGAGGCCGTTTATCTGAGCGATCTCGGAGACGATCAGGTAGCGCGCCCGCTCGAACATCTTCTTCTCGCGGAAGGAGAGCGCCTTCTGCTTCTGGACCCAGCTCAGGTTCTTCAGGACGTCGGCGATCTCCGTCAGGCGGCCGGAGCGCATCTTGTCGAGGTTCTGCTTGTAGCGGCCCTTCCAGTCCCCCGTCGGCTGCGCGTCGCCGGTCTCGAGGACGCGGAAGACGCTCCCGACCTCCGCGCGCCGGGTGAGGGGGCGAAGGCCGATCCGGTCGGAGTTCCGGACCGGAACCATGACGCGGGAGTTGTTCGCCATCAGCCGCAGCTGGTAGCAGGGCGAGGGGAAACCGTCGAGCAGCGACTCCTGAATGCGCTCGACGACGCCGACTCCGTGGTTCGGATAGACGAGCCTGTCGCCGACCTTGAACGCCACGGCTGAAATCCTCCTCCCGGATGGGAAAAGGAGCGTACGCCTGCTTCCCGCCGGCGTCAATTCCGTCACGGGTAGACGAAGAAGGTCGGGTCGTAGATCAGGGTCCGGTTCCCCGCGGGGCTGTGGTACTCGAAGTACTGGCCCCTCACCGTGTCCGTCACCGCGACCCAGAACTCCACGTCCGTGAAGGTCGGAATGGAGATCCAGGCCCGTCCGTTGTCCGTGGCCGTGTTGATCCGGATCAGGTACTCGAAGACGCTCGCGTCGGAAAGCCAGAAGGCCGCCGTCGCGTCGGTCAGGCGGCTGGCCGACAGCGTGCTGACCTGTCCGCCCGCGTACTGGTTCTGCCAGTAGCTCGTCACCTTGTACCGCCCTCCGATGAGGCAGGCCGTGAAGGCGTCTTCCACGCAGGGCGCGACGAGCGACGGCGTGACCGTCATGTTGTCCGCCATGAAGGCCATCGCGAACTCCAGGCACGCCGGGCGAGTTTCGTAATGGACCACGACCGAGTCGAATCCCTGCGATGCGCTGAGTGTCAGGAGCCCGGTTGGCCAGACGCCCGGGTTCGGGGCCGTCGTCGTGTTCGTCGCCACGAAGACGTCGTTCATGAAGCCGGTGACCCGCATGACCGCCGACGAGTCGCCGCAGCCCAGCTCCTGAGGCGAGTACATGATCGAGAAGTCCGTCAGGATCGCGGAGAAGGTCACCCGAAGGTCGGAGGGGGAGGTGCTGTTCGGGCTGAGCCAGTAGCCGGAGAAGCCGAGAGGCGTGAAGCCCACGACGTCGACATTCTGGACCGAATAGCCCTGCCCGTTGGCCGACACGGTCGCCGTCACGCCCCCCACGGTGAGGGTGATCGGGAGCGGAGCGTGAAGTGGCGCGTCGTTGAAGTCGAAGAGAATTCCCTGCGCGGCCGCCGGGCCCGAAAGAAGACCCAAGCTCGCGAAAATCATCAGGGCCCGCTTCATAGGCCGCTCCTGTCGGACCGGCATTCTGTACGGCTCAGCTGGCCAGCGCAACCACCCGGTTCCGGCCGGCCTGCTTGGCCGCATACATGGCTTCGTCCGCGCGCCGGATGAGCTCCGCGAGGTTTCGCGTCGTCGGCCCCTGCACGGTCACGCCGACGCTCACCGTCAGCCGTGCCGTACCGCGGCCGGTCGCCAGGTTCGTGGCTTCCACCGAATGGCGGACCCGCTCGGCCACCTCGATCGCCGGTTCGAGCTCCGTCTCGACGAGCAGGGCGACGAACTCTTCGCCGCCGTAGCGGGCCACCGTGTCGATCCGGCGCATGCTGCCATGGATCCGCCGGCTGACCTCCTTCAGCGCCTGGTCCCCCACCTCGTGGGTGTACTCGTCGTTGAGGGACTTGAAATGATCGAGGTCGACGAAAAGCGCTGCGAGAGGGTGGCCCAGCCTTCTTGCCCGCTCGACTTCGCGCGCCCCGAGAATCACGAGGCCGCGCCGGTTGAAGACCCCGGTCAGCTCGTCGACCACCGCGATCTGTTCGATCTCTTCCGAGAGCCGTGAATTGACGATCGCCACGGCGGCCTGTCCGGCGAGGACGTCCAGCAGCCCGGCATCCGAGTCCGTAAAGGACCCTTCCCCGTTCGAGAGCGCTCCCAGGACGCCGAGAAGCTCGCCCTGCCAGCGGATCGGCACGCCGAGAGCCCTCCGGAAGGGGCATTCCCTCCCGCCCAGAAGCACGCACTCGCCGATCTTCCAGACCCTGCACGGCAGCCCCTCGCCCGGCCGCTCCTCCCCGAGGGTCCCACAAACGCCTGTTCCGGCGACATGCGCCCGTTCCAGCACGTCCCGCTCCGGGCGGCGGAGGAAAAGCTCGGCGGCGTCCGCCCGGGCCAGCTGGCGCGCATGTTCCGTGATCTTCTCGAGAAGCGATTTCACCTCGAGACGCACGTCGTGGCCGAGACGCGGGAGATGGCGCGGATCGAACTCCTCGCCTTCCGTGACCCGCGTCTCCGACTCCGGGGACCGAGAGGTGACGCCGTGAACGTTGAACTGGATGATTTTGCGGTCGTCGACGAGGTAGGAATTGCCGACGAGCTCCACGAAGACCGTGCCTTCGTCCCGGACCCGGAGCGGCAGCCTGTCACACCGGACGAAACCGTCGCGCCGGACCTCCTCGAAGAGCGCCGCGCCCCGGGTCCTGTCGCCGAAAAAGTCGAGATCCCGGTACGACCGGCCCAGAAGCTCCTCGCGCGAGCAGCCCAGAAGCTCCGTCACGAAGGGGTTGGCCTCCTCGATCACGGCGCGTTCCGCGTCCAGGATCAGAATGCCGTCTCTCGGAGTCATGGTGCACCTTCCGTAGGAGGCAGCCTGCCTGGACGGTTGTCCGTTCGATTTCGGCCCGAAGGAGAGGAAGGAAAGAGGGGGGAGGGATTGCTCCCTCCCCCCGAAGGAAGAACTGGTTACTCAGGGACCGGTGCGGATCGGGTACGGAAGGGCGTTCTTCCAGGCGGACGAACCGGAGATGCTGCTGTTCGCCCGGATCCGGTAGTAGTAGGTCGTGTTTTTCGTGATGGTCTGGGTCGCCGTTCTGGCGGCGCCCGTGTAGGTGGTCGTGTTCAGGCCGGTCGTGAACAGGGCGTTCGTGGCGCGCTGGACGGTGAAGTTGGTCGGATTCGGCGAGGTGGCGGGGAAAGTCCACGTCAGCGTCGCCGTGTAGTTGTTGCCGCCCGCCTTTACGGCCGTGACCGTGAAGGTCGTCGGTGCGGGCGGGACCGCGGGCACCGCCACGGGGGCCGCGAGAACCACGAAGGCGGACGTCCCGGCTGTGTTGGTCGCAGCCACCTGGTAGCGATAGCTGTTTCCGGGCACGACCGAGGCATCCACGTAGGACGTGTTGCCCGTGCCGCCTCTCGGTGGCGCGATGGCGATCTGGGCAAAGACGGTGCAGGGGGCCGCAGGCGGCACGAAGCTGCAGCGCTGGACGATGAAGCCGGTCTCGTTGGTGGCGTTGTCACGCCAGGTCAGGGTCACCTTCGGTCCGGCCGCAAGCGCGGCCGAAAGAAGGGTCGGCGCGAGCGGCGCCGTTGACGGCGGGACGCCGACGATGATCGGGAGGTTTCCAGCGGTCGTGACAGGATTCGAGTTCGCCGACATGGTGGGGAAGCCGACGGACCCGGGGTAGACCCACGTGTCGCCGACGGTGGCGCCGAGCGCGCTCAACCTGTACCAGTAGTTCATGTTGATCGCCACGGTCTTGTCCTGGTACGTGACCGCGTTCGCAGGAAGGTTGAAAGTCGTCAGCCCCGACGTGAAGGTCGAGTTCGTAGCCCTTTCGAGCCTGTAGCCTGCCTCCTTGAATGAGTTGTCAACCCAGTTCAGGAAGACCGAGGGATTGGCCTTTCCATCCCACACGCCGACGAGGCCCGACGGCGCCATCGGCGCAGCCACGCCGATCAGCGAGTGCATCATGTCCATCTCTTCGTGGGCGAGGATGTGGCAGTGCCACACGTACTCCCAGCCGAAGTTGACATAGTGGTTGAGCACCTCCGTGATCGCGTTGCCCTGCGGGTCGAACCACCCGGCGGGGGGCGGATCGGCCAGGGAGGCCCCCTCGGGCAGCCCCGGTTCGATCAGGCGGGTGCTGTCCTGCACCTCGAACGGCAGCTGGGCCTGGGTCGGAATCACCGGCCTCATCGCGAGGAACGTCACCTCCAGCGGGTTGACCTTGAAGGTGTCCTTCCAGCCGAACTCGCTCGGCTCAGCAGCCACCATCCAGTTGTCCTGCCCGATCCGGTTGATCAGCTGGGCGTTGAAGAGGTGAACGTGGATGGGGTGGGTGTCGACGCCGTTGTGGAAGATCCTCCAGATCTGCGTGCCGTCGGAAAGCGACCCGACCGGCGCCCCGGTGACGTCGTCGGAGAGCCTGACGAGGTCCGTGGGAGGGCTGGAGTAGTTGTAGGGAATGAGCATGGCGGCCAGGGATTTCGGGTTCGTGACGCCGAGCATGCCGCTCATCCGGCCGAACTGGGTGTCGTAGACGCCGCCCATCTCGTCGTGCATCCCCTTCATCTGCAGGGGGAGCGTGACGGCCGCCTGAAGCTGCCCGTCCTTGCCGATGGGCTGGAAGGTCATCTCCGTGTCGGCGATGTGCAGGTACTGGCTGGCGTTATTCGGGAACGTGTTGTTGTAGGCGGAGTTGTAGGCCGCCTGCGGAATCAGGATCGGCTCCTGCGTGACCTCGAAGACGCCGTGCTTACACGGCGTGGCGGGGCATCCCGACACGTCGCCCTTCGCCCAGACGGCCTGGAGGTTCGCGAGGGTGGCGTCAGGCGTCGGAGCCGCGGCAGTTGCCGCCACCCGGATCTGCATGATCGTCCGGGTGTTGGGGCCGTAGCCGGGTTGCACCGTCGGCGCGCCGCCGACGTCCATCAGGTTGGGACTGCCCGTGAAGTAGTCGTACGTCGGGACGCCCGCCGGGACGGCCGCCGGCGCGTCGTTGTAGAGGATGAGGGTCTTCCCGGCGTAGGCGCTGAAGTCGACGACCACGTCGGCCCGCTCGGCCGGTCCGATGAAGAGCGAGTGCTGGTTGACGTTTCCGACGTTGAAGGCCGTCGGGTCCATGTTGAAGCCGATCGGCTGGATGGGGATCTCGACGGGCGCCGCGAGCCACCCGCCCTCGGTGCCGATCTGCCACCAGTTCGGTCCCTTCGTCAACGGATCGGGGAGGCCGCTCGGCACGTCCGCCGACTGGTTCGGGGCCCCGTTCACCGGGACCATCTTGACCTCGGTGCAGTTGGCGTTATTGGGACTCGCGCCGCAGACGACGGTCGGGGTGCCCGGAATCAGGGGGGCGCCGGTCACCGGATTGTACGGAACGGCGGGCGTCCAGCTGGTCTTGTCCGCGGCCACGTAGAGCTGCAGGTTGAACATCCGGTCGTTCGCCGCGTTCAGGATCCGGAACCGGTAGGCCCTCGGCTCCACGTCCATGTAGGGGTAGGCCACGCCGTTCACGATCGGCGTGTCCATGAACGCCTCGCCCGGCATGGAGGGGTTCGGGAATCCCGGCCGCACCGGCGGCTCCCAGGCGCCGTACGCGGGGTAATATTCGTTCGGAACGGTTCCGGTATCGATGCAACCGGCCGGGACGCTCGGGGCCGTGCACACAGGGGTGGGGGGAGTGAACCAGGGGCCGTAGTGCCACCGGCCGAAGGCGTTCATGCCGCCGAGGTCATAGGGGTTCTGGGCGGTCATGTAGACGTGCGGGTACCAGAGGTCGCCGAGGTTGTACCCCTGGACCTTCCCTCCAAGGTAAGGCGCCGTTCCCCAGTTCCAGGTCGGGTCCTGCGCGCCGATGGTTGCGGGGTCGACGAAGGTCCGGTCCTGGATGACGAGGGGAATGCCGAGGCCGCCGGTGTCCGGCGGCAGGACCTTCAGGAGGCCCGGATTGACGCCGCTGACGTTCGTCCCGCCGCTCAGGTCCGCGTCGATCTGGTCGGTCACGACGTATCCCGCTGCCTCGCCCGCGTAGACGTTCAGGCGGGTGATGCCGTAGGCGTGGTCGTGGTAGAACATCAGCCGGGCGCTCATCGCGTTGGTGTAGTAGAGCGTCATCGTCCCGTCGGTGGGAGAGTTGACGCTCGCCGGGTTCATGTCCGGCACGTTGTAGACGCTGACGCCCTGCGGATAGTTGGTTGTCTCGTTCGCCGGGGTGATCCACTGGTGGGGCGTCCCGTCGCTGATCCAGACGGTGTTGTTCCCGTGGAGGTGGACGGCGTGGCGGTTCTGCGTGAAGGTCTCGCCTGCCCCGCCCGGGACGGCCGGGCCGACCCCGGCGCCCATGACGGTCTCGTCCACCGGGAGGAAGAGGTCACCCGGGCGGCGGCCCGTTACCGGATCCGTGGCGCCCACCGGAAGGAGGTTGTAGAACTTGAAGCGGACAGCCTTGTTGCTGGTGGCCGCGATGATGGGCCCCAGGTACTGCGGCGGGTCGACCGCCATGACCTGGATGGCGGTGTTGGGATAGTTGATGGGACGGGCCGGGTCCGGCGTCCCGTCAGCCTTCAGATAGAACAGCGGAAAGGTGCCCGACGGCGAGAGTTGCACGTAGCCGCGCTGACGGGTCGGCTTCGTCGCCAGGGCCGTGTGGAATACATGTGTGAACTCGACGAGGCCGATCTCGTAGTAGTCCGTACCCGGGTAGCTCGTCGTATCGGCAGTCGCGACCGGAAGGTACTGGCCGAACGCGTCCGCGTTTGCGGACCCCACGCCCGGCAGCTTGTCCTGGAACTTGAGGAGGCCGCCGTTGAGGAGGCCGCCCGGAGAGGTGGCACTGATCACCGCGTCGGCGGTCGCGCCGGTGCCGCATGCAGGAAGCGGGGCTACTCCGCAGGTAGCAGGGTTATCCGTGATGGTGACCCACGGGGCGGTGAAGTTGATAAGCGTGCAGGCTGCGTCTATCGCGGTAATCGGATCGACGATACCGCCGGTAGCTGTCCCGTTGAAAAAACAGGTTGCTCCCGGGAGGTAGACGTCATCGATGGTTACAACGGGCGCGATATACCCCGCGCCCCCGTTCGTGATCGTGATCGAATTGATTTGGCCCGTGGGGAGCGGGCTGTAGGCCCAGTTGCCGAAGGGACCGAAGTAGTGCGGAATTCCGCCCGGGTCGGCAAAGGGGGGTACTGGCGGGACCCCGACATTCTTGCCGCCCGGAACCCCGGCGCGCAGGGCCGCCTTTGACGAGCTCGAGGCGGTCGCCTTCTTGCCCGCAGTGGTGCCCTTCCACCCGGCGACACCGGGCTTGAGGCCGAGGGCTGCGGCCCGCTTGAAGGCTTCCTTCCTCGCGGCCACCGCCTTCTTGCCCCTCTCCAGGTTGGCCAGCCCTTTCGAATTGTCTTTGCTGTTCTTGTCGTTGTCTGCCCGGGCCGGGCCTGATCCCCAGGCCAGACCCAGCAGCGCCGACATCAGGACCGCGGCGATGGGGAACTTCCTTCGAAGCATCTTCTACCTCCTCCGGTAATCGGTTGAGTTGGACGAGAAAAGAGGGGTCGTCGTCGTGATCGACGGGTGGTGGTGTTCCAAGTGGCGGTAAAGATGCGTCCTAAAGAGGCCCGCCGTAAGCGTGGAAAGCCCGGACAGGACAAAAAATATGTTCAGTACTTGGTACGTAGAGAGGGGAACGTGATTCCGTAGAAACTACGGAGAAGGACAGCTCGCCCGGCGCCGCTGGCCGGGCGAGCCGTCACCTCGTCGGGTCAGAACCTCCAGCCGGCGTTCGCGAAGAAGACCCGCCCCGGCTCGGGGACCTTGATCCCGGACCGGTAGGGGTCGCGCTGGTAGGAGAGGCTTTCATAGTAGAAGCGGTCGAAGAGGTTCGCGACGCCTGCGGTCAGGGAGAGGCCGGCGACGTTCGCGCCGACCCTGAGGTTCGCGATCCCCCACCCCGCGGTCGGTGTCTCCTCGAGGTCGGTGTCGACCCGGTTCTGCGCCGAGGCGAAGACTCCTTCGGCCTCGGCCCACAACGTTCCCGTGTCGTACCGAAGGGCGAGGCGGCCCCGAAGGGGCGGCATCTCGGCGAGGTTCGTGGAGGTGATCTGCTTCGCGGGATCGGGGTCCTGGCTCCCGCGGACGTAGGAGAGATCGCCGGAAAGGAAGAACCGGTCGGACAGCGTCGCCACCCCGCTGACCTCGCCGCCGAGGAGCGTGGCGTCCACGTTGGCGTACGAGCGGGCGGTCGTGCTCATGACGCCCGGCGCCATGTTGACCCGCGGCTGCTCGTGAATGGCGATGAAATCCGTCACCCGGCCCGCGAAGAGGCTCGCGCCCGCGAAGAAGCCGTGGCGGCGGAACGAGAACGCCAGGTCGACCGCCGTGTTCCGGCTCGGAGAGAGGTCGGGGTTGCCGACCCAGTCGTTCCCTGCCCGTTTCAGGGCGTAGTAGAGCTCGCTCGGCTCGGCGACGCGCGCGTTGCTGCCGATGCCGCCCGAGACCTCCACTCCGTCGGAGACCCGGTAGACGAGCCGGACGTTCCCCGACGGGAGGACGTCGGAGTACGAGGTCGAGCGCGTCCCGTTGTAGGCGTAGTAGAGGTTCGTGTTCGCCTTCGCCGGATCCGCGCCGCCCGAGGCCCAGTCGACCCGGGCCCCGGCCGCGAGGCTCATCTTCGCGGAGAGCGGGTGCTTCCATTCCGCGTAGAAGCCGACGACGTCGGACGTGACGCCGGGGAGGGAGTTCTGGGGCACGTAGGCCGACATGGCCATCTGGGTCGCGGTCTCCCAGAAGCGGTGGTAGGCCTCGACGCCCGTCGTGATCTCGGAGTAAAGGGCCGCCTCGAGACGGCCGCCGAGGACGCGGGAGTTCGCCATCGTCGCCATGCTGTAACCCAGGGGCGCCGTCCCGGCGGAAGTTCGGAACTCGTCGGTCATCCAGTGATCCACCTGGGTGTAGTAGCCGTGGAACGCCAGCGAGGAGAGGGCGGCTCCCCCGGACGCGAAGTCCCATGAGAACCCGACCCGGTCGGAGCGGTCCCACGGGCTGTCCATCTTCAGGTACGGGTAGAAGACGTCGCTGGCTTCCTGGTGGGTCCAGGTGACCTCCGCGGAGTGCCTCTCGAAGGGCATGAGCCGGACCTTCCCCCACGCCGTTCCGACGTCGAAGGCGCGGGCCGCCACGGCATCGGCCTTGTAGTTCGTGATCTCGGTGAAGCGCTTCCCGGAGCCGTCCACGTAGGCGTCCGACGCGCGCCACGAGAATCCGGCGAGGGCCGCGAACGTCGCGTCGCCGAACGAGACGGTCGCCGCCGGGTTCAGGTAGCCCGCCGAACCCGCCGCGAGGTTCGCCGTGGCGTGCCAGCCCGGGTCGGCCTGTTTCGTCACGATGTTGACGGTGCCCCCGAGGCTCCCCTGGTTCCTCACGTCGAAGGGGCCCTTCCCGACGTCGATCCGGTCGACCTCGGCGAAGTCCGCGTGGAAGGCGGGAGGATCCATGTGGTTCGGGCAGGCGCCCTGGACCCGCTGGCCGTCGATCAGGACGTTCAGGTTTCCCGACTGGAGGCCGCGGACGACGACCTCGTTCGCGATGCCTCCCTTGCGGATCTTCCAGACGCCGGGGGTCGCGGAGAGCGCCTCCCCCACGTCCCGCGCGGGGCTCTCGCGGATCTCCGCCGCTTCGACGCTGTCGCGGGGGGTGTCGCCGACGACCGTCACCGCCTCCCGGACGGCCGAGACGGCGAGCGTGAAGACGATCTCCTTCGACTCGCCCGGATCGAGGCGGACCGGAGGAAGCGTCTGGGGCGAAAAGCCGGTCGCCTCCGCCTTGAGGACCCAGGTTCCGGGGACGAGGCCCCGCGCGCGGAAGAGGCCGCGGTCGCCGGCCATCACGCGAACGGGGGCCGGTCCCTCGGACGGGGTGAGCGTGACGACGGATCCCGGCAGGCCCGCGCCGTTCTGCGCGACGACGGAGCCCGTGAGGGAAGCGGTGGCGGGTTGAGAGAGGCCCGGGCGGGCGGCGGACAGGCAGACGAGCAGCGCCAGCGCCGCGCCGGAGGCGGATGCGGAGAGCCTTCTGATTCGCATGGGGAATCCTCCATGAGTCGGGGGCGGATCCCGGGGCCGTCGGCGCGCTCCGCGCCGTCGCGGCCGGCCCCGGCGTGGGAAAAGACGAGGCCGGAGGCGGCTCGTCAGTCCCGGGGAGGAGGGGTCTCGGGGACGGGAAGGCGCGATTTCGCCGGTCCGGGCCGGACCGGGGTCCCCGCGCGGCCGGCGTCGGGCGCCGCGAGGGTCGGAACTCCCTCGACGAGCGTCGCCGGAAGGCCGACGGTCGGCAGGGGACCTTCCTCCGCATGGCTCTTGACGCCGTCACGGCATCCGCAGGACGAGTCGGGCGGGCAGGAGCACTCGCCGCCGGACTCCGCGCAGCAGACGCAGGCTGCGTCTCCGCCGCAGGGGCCGGAGAACGGGAAGGCGCCCGCAACGGCCGTGGCCAGGAACAGGAGTGCCACCGCGATCGCCGCAAAGCGCGCTCGGGGCCGGGGCTCTCGCCGAAGCATCTTCCCCACGTCTCCTGTCAGGCCCGGAAATGGTGGCGCCGTTTCGGGTGGAGCGAAACCGCAGAAAACACGGAGGCCGTCCGCCGGACCCCCGCAGAAACTACGGATCCGCCACGCCCCGGGGCGGGGGGGGTCAGCCCGTCAGCTTGTGTTCGACGGCCCATCGGACCAGCTCGGCACGGCTCGTTAGCGCCAGCTTTCCCATGATGTTCGCGCGGTGCGCCTCCACGGTCCGCACCGAGAGGTCCAGCTCGTCGCCGACTTCGCGGTTGGTGTAACCGCGGACGATGAGCTTGACGACGTCCAGCTCGCGGTTCGTCAGGGCTTCGCGATCGCCGCGCCGGGGCTGCGGCGTGGCAGGCTTCTGCTCCTCAAGGAGCGCCCGGGTCATGGAAGGGTGAACGTAGATGTCCCCGTTCACGGCCGCCGCGATGGCCGCGAGAAGCTCCGATTCGAGGGCGCGCTTGACGACGTAAGCCGCGGCGCCGGCGTCCAGCGACGCGCGGAGGAGCGCGGCGTCCTCGTGGACCGTCAGGACCACGACCTTGGTACCGGGAAGTTTCTCGTGCAGCTGGCGGGTCACCTCGATCCCTCCGATCCCGGGAATCGAGAGGTCGAGAAGGACGATGTGGGGCTTGAGGGAGACGGCGGCACGGATCGCCTCGTCGCTCGTCCCCGCCTCGCCGACGACCTGGTAGTTCGTCTCCTCGTCCAGGATGGCGCGCAGGCCGGCCCGGAGAACTCCATGGTCGTCGACGATCAGGATCCTAAGGGACATTCGGAACCTCGACGACGAGCGTCGTTCCCGAGCCGGGCCTGCTCTCCATGCGAAGCGTGCCGCCGAGCATCTCGGCGCGCTCGCGCATGCCCGGGAGACCGAGACCCGGCGCCCTCGCCGCCTCGACGTCGAAGCCATGGCCGTCGTCCTCGACGATCAGGGTGATCCCCGTCTCCCGCCGCTCGACGACGAGACTGATGCTGCGGGAGCCGGAATGCCGGACGGCGTTCGTCAGCGCCTCCTGGGCGATCCGGTAGAGGGCGATGTCGAGGTCCGGTGACAGGCGCTTCCCGTCGAAGCCGACCGTCTCCAGGTGGACGACGGGCCCATCCGCCCCGGAGAGCTTGGCAGCCAGCTGCCCCAGAGCCGGCACCAGCCCGAGATGGTCGAGCGCGGCGGGCCTCAGATCGCTTGCGAGCCGGTGCAGGCCGACCTGCGTCTCGTCGGCGAGCCGCCGGAGGTCCCGGGCCCGGGCCAGGACCGCTTCGGGGCTTCCCGCCTCGTGTTCCAGGAGGCGCAGGCCGACGGTCAGGGATGCGAGGAGCTGTCCGGCCTCGTCGTGAAGTTCGCGCGCGACCCTCCGGCGCTCCGCCTCCTGTGTCTCCACGAGTCTCCGCGACAGCAGCTGAAGCCGCTGCCGTGCCGTCCGGACCTCCTCGAAGAGGCGGCTGTTGGCGATCGCCACCGAGGCAGGCGCCCAGAGCGCCTCGACGAGCTGGACCCGCTCCGGCGTGAAGTAGCCCGGCTCGGCCTTCACCAGGGTGTAGAGGCCGATGACCTCTCCGCCCGAAAGGAGCGGCACTCCCAGCCAGCTCCGCTCGATTCCGGCTTCCGGCTCGCCGCCCCAGTCCGGGCGGGCGAGAGTGTCGTCGACGCAGACGGCTCGCCGCGTCTGAAGCACTTCCTCCACGGCCGCGTTCTTCCCGGTGTGAAAGCTGTCGAAAGGCTGGTCGGCGAAGTCGAGCCTTCCGGACGGCGTGTAGACGGCCCGGACCCTGAGACGCGAGTTGCCCTCGAGAAGCATCACCTTGGCGCGGTCGATCAGAACGACGCGGTTGAGGTGGTCGAGAAGCGCCGCGAAGACCGCGTCGAGGTCCAGCGACCGGGTGATCGCGACGCTCGCGGACCGGAGCGTCTCGGCCTGCTGCCGGGCCAGCTGCTCGGCGTGGAAGAGGGCCGAGTGCCTGAAGGCGAGATCCTCCAGCTCTTCCGTTCGCCTTCTCAGCCTCTCGTCGATCCCATGGTGCTCCTCGATCAGCCGGTTCAGCGGGCGGAAGAGGAGCAGCCAGAGCGCCGGAAAGGCCACCAACACCATGATGGCCGCGTCGAGTACGCTGACCAGCCAGTAGGGCAGCTCCTTCACGTCCTCGAGAATCGCCATCGCGACGATCTCGGCCAGGGCGATCGCCAGGACGGTCACGATCGCCGTCCTCATCAGCGACCCCGGCCGGGGCAAGGTCGACCCGAACGGTGTCGGTACCGTCCTCTCCGCCTTAGGGGGGGTCTCGGCCGGCGTGTCCGCAGCCTTCATGACGTCCGCCGTCACGGCCCGACTCCGCCCGAGTAAACCGCACGGATCGTGGAAACCAGGACATCCGACGGCCTCCCCTTCGTCAGGAAGGCCACGGCGCCGGCCTCGCGCATCGCTGCGGCGATCGTTTCGTCCTCGTGCATGGACAGGCCGATGACACGAAGGCCGGGCATCTCGGAAGTGATCTGTCGGGTCGCCTCGATGCCGTTCATCCTCGGCATGGCGATGTCCATGATGACGACGTCCGGTTGAAGCGACCGGGCCAGCTCGACGGCCTCGACGCCGTCGGCCGCCTCGCCGACCACGTCGATGCCTCCTTCCACGTTGAGGAGCGCGACGAGCCCCTGGCGGAGGATCTTGTGGTCGTCGGCGATGACGACCCGGATTCGGTCGTCTCGCTTCGGCCGCGACGGGGCGACCCCCGTCTCCTCGGCCGGCGGCCGGGCAGGAGCCGCCGCCTCGTTGGCGTTCCCTTCCGGCACCGCCGCGGCCGGCGCGATCAGCGTGATGCTGGTTCCGTTCCCCGGAGCGCTCTCCAGTCTCATGGCACCCCCAATCAGCTCCAGGCGCTGGCGCAGGGAGAAGAGACCGAAGCCAGCGGACTCGTCCCCTCGATCGCGCGGGAAATCCCGATCGAGCCCCTTTCCGCGGTCTTCCACGCGAACCTCGATCTGTCCGTCCCTCCGCTCCAGGAAGACCCGGGCGGCCCGGACGCCGGAGTGCTTCACCACGTTGAACAGAAGCTCCCGGACCGCGTCGAAGAGGAAGACTTTGACCCCTCCGTCGGCGGGTTCGATGAACCCGTCGTCCACGGCGAAGCCGACCTCGAGACCATGCTGCTCCCGCATTCGACGGGAGAGCCACGCGAGCCCGCCAGCCAGCCCGCCCTCCTGCAGGACGGGAGGGCTCAGGGCCACGGTGAGCGACCGGCACTCCGCGAGGGACTGGTCGAGAAGGTCATCCACTCGCGCCACGAGAGACAGGACGTCTTTCTGAAGGACGCTTCCCTTGAGCGCTTCCAGATTGAACTTCGCGCCGACGAGGACCTGCTGCAGGTGATCGTGGAGGACGGCCGCCAGACGCTGCCGCTCCCGCCACTCGGTCTGGGAGAGCTCGGACGCGAGGGCCCTGAGCTGATGCGCCCTTCTTTCGGCCTCGGCCGTCCGCTCGGCCACGCGCGCCTCCAGCGTCTCGTTCAGCTCCCGGAGGCGCTCCTCCGTCTCTCTCGCCGCGGTGATGTCGACGATGGCGACGGCGCTCCCGGTCACCCTGCCGTCGGAGTCGACGACCGGAGCGGCGCTGTTCAGGACGAAGGCGCGCCGGCCGTCGAATCGCTCGATCTCAGCTCGCTGCCCGACGACGGCTCTTCCTTCGCGCAGAGCGATGGCCGAAGCCCATTCCTCCGGCCGGACAGGCTGCCCCGTCTCCATCCACCACGCCTTGTAAGCTGCGTAGTCGTCCACGGACCTCGTGGGCGGACGCGGGCCGCCCCAGACTTCTTCGAAGGCCCGGTTGGCATGGACGTTTCCGCCGTGCGCGTCGATGATGGCGATCCCGACGGGCAGGGCCTCCATGACGGCCTCGAGCCGATTCCTCTCCTCGATGGCCTCGCGGCTCGCGGATTCGAGCGCTCCCGCGGCCCGCTTGCGTTCCGTCACCTCCGCCCCGTAGACGCGGATCCGGTCGGTCCCGGTCACGAGGATCAGCGTCTGCTCGAAGCAGCGGGTCCCCACCATGACTTCGCGCACCAGCGCGGGCGTGCCGCCGTCTCGAAGGACCCGCACGACGGACTCCCAATCCTCGAGCCACGGGTGGGCACTCTTCCGCGCCTCCAGGTCGGGGCAGAGAAGCGCGGCGGACGGGTTCTGGAAGTGGACATGACCCGTGACGTCGGCCTCGACGATCGGAAACGGGTTTCGCCCGGGGAACGAGGCCAGCCACTCCCGCGTCTCCTCGGCCCGCTTGCGCTCCGTGACGTCCGTGAAGATCACCGCGAAGCGGCCGGGGCCCGAACGCCACGCGAAGGCCTCGTATTCCCGCTTCAGGGTCGACGCGGGGCCCAGCAGCCTCTCGCCGCGACCGCTGTTCACGACCCGGCCGAAGGCCTCGAGCCAGTAGTTCTCGAGGCCCGGAACGACGTCCTTCACCAGACGGCCCAGGACCTCCTCTCGCGGCAGGCCCGTCAGCTGACTGAAGGCGGAGTTCACGTCGAGGTAGCGCCAGTTGGAGGGTCTTCCGCCTTCGTCGAAGATCATCTCGCCGACGACGAGGCCCTCGCTCATCGACTCGAAGAGGGTCCGGTAGCGCTCCTCGCTCTCGCGGAGGGCCTGCTCGGCCCGGGCATGGGCCGTGCGGGACCGGGCCGAACTGATCCCGTACGCGAGGTCGCCGGAGAGCTCTTTCAGGAGCTTGACCTCTTCTTCCGAGAAGGGGTCCGCCTTCCGGGAGTAGATCGTGATGGCGCCGAACGCCTTGCCTCCCTCGAGAAGCGGAAAGGCGATCGAGGACGCGTAGCCGCGCTTCAGCGCCTCCTCGCGCCACGGAGCGAAGACAGGATCCGTCAGCATGTTCCGACAGATGGCGGGCCGTCCGGTCCGGATCGCCGTCCCCGTGGGGCCGCGCCCTCGCTCCGTATCGGCCCAGGAGATCCCGAGCGAGTCGAGATATCCCTCCTCGAAGCCGGCGTACGCGACGGGCCGGACCGACTTGCCGGCGTCGTCTTCGACGACGCCGATCCAGGCCATGGCGTGACCGCATTCCTCGACGACGATCCGGCAGGTTTCCTGCATGAGGCTCTTCTCGTCGCTGGCGCGCATCAGGGCCTGATCGCTCTCGCTGATGGCCCTGAGGGTCCGGTTCAGCCTGTGAAGCTCCTGATAGCCCTGCCTGGCGTCCGCTATCTCGCGATTCGAGGAGCGCCGGCCGACGGACGCTCCACCCGGGAGGCTCAACGGCCGGCACCTGTGGCCGATCCAGCGGACACCTCCGTCCGGGCGGACGATCCGGAACTCGGCTTCCCCCCAGGCGTTGTCCTTCCAGGCCCCGCCCCGGTGCGCATCGAAGTGCGACCGGTCTTCCGGATGGACGATGTCGAGGAGGAGTCCCGGGGTTCTCAGGAAGTCGTCGGGCGGGTGTCCCGTGATCGGCTCGCAGGAGGGCGAGACCCAGAGGACTCTGCCGTCCGCGTCCTCGAGAACCTCCCAGTCGAAGCTGGCGTCGGCGATCCGGCGAGACACGCAACTCTCGGCCACGACCGCTTCCACGCGGCTCCCATCGGGGAGCCTGCGCGTCGAGGCGCGAGGTCCTTCTTCATTCATCGATTGCAGGCCGCGGACGATTTGGGAAAGGAATTATAGCCTTCCAGATCCCCGCCTTTCATTCAGCCGGCAAACTGAATCCGCCGCCCGATGGACGACCGACCTTTCGCGTCCTTCGCGGCGGACGCCTGGCCGGATTCCTGGTGCCGGAGGAGGGATTCGAACCCTCATGCCCTTGCGGACAGGGGATTTTGAGTCCCCCGCGTCTGCCGTTCCGCCACTCCGGCCTTCCCGGCCTCCCGGATTCTAGGGGTCTACTGCCAGTCGAGCTGGACGATCGTCCCGGCATGAGCGATCAAAATTCCGGCAATCGTCCCGAGGAAGTTCCAGAAGATGTCGTTGATGTCGGCCGCCCGGGTCGGCAGAAAGAGCTGGACCGCCTCGATCCCGACCGAGAAGAGCGCGCCCGCGAGGAGGACGTCCACGTCGTTCCGCCAAGGCGATCGTCCTTTGCCGTCGAGGAACTTCCAGCCGAGGTAGGCCCACACCGCGAACATCGCGAGATTGCCCGCGATCCCGACGACCGCGAAGAGGAAGCCGTTCGAGAGGATTCCGCGCCGGGTGGCGAGCGCGGAAAGCCGCTGGAGGTCCTCGAACGGCGCGAGGTTCGTCCGGACCCCGGGCCGTCCCTGGACGAGGAGGGTCAGAGCAAGGACGAGCGCCGTACAGACGGCGAGCAGAATCCCCTGGACGACCTTCCCGACCCGGATCCATTTCACCGCGCCCGCCCGGCCGTCCCTTCCGGCGCGAAGAGATCGAGCGAGAAGACCGGTTTCATCCCGCCCACGACCTCCCCCCGGACGTTCCGCACCGGGCGCCGGGCCAGCCGGCGAAGCCGCGCGAGGCGCGATCCTCCGGCGAGGCCGAGCTGTCGCATCACCTCGACGGTCACGGCGTCACGCCCGCGCTCGGCGCCGTCCTCGATCTTGAGGGCGATGCCGACGGCGCCGTTCACCGGAAGCGCCGCCGCGAGGCGGGACGGCACGCCGACGACATAGACGCCCTCGGCCCCTTCCTTTCCGAGAAGGTCGCCGCCGAATTCGCGCATGAGGCTCGTCGTGAACCGCCCGGTGCCGGCGACCATTTCCGGGGCCTCCGTCATCGCTCCGACGATCCGGCGTCGCGCGTCGAACTCCCGGGCCGACTCCCCCGCGAGCCGCGGCCCGACGACCCGTGCGTACGAGAGAGCGAGGTTGTAAAGGGGGACCTGGAAGACGGGAACCGAGCAGCCGTCCACGCCGAGTCCGATCCGCTCCTCGGGAACCCCCGTCATCCGGGAGACCACGTCCAGGATCCGCCGCTGCAGGGGGTGGTCCGCCCGCCAGTAGGTCGCGGGATCCTCGCCGAAGAGCTGGCACGCGAGGAGCATCGCGGCGTGCTTCCCCGAGCAGTTGTTGTGCAGGGCGTTCGGCCTCTCGTGCCGGAAGGAGAGGGCCCGCGCCGTCTCCTCCCGCATCGGCGCATGCGCGCCGCAGTGAAGGTCGTCCACGGTGAAGCCACCCCGTTGAAGCAGCCCGAGGACGGTCCGCGTGTGAAAGGGCTCACCGCCGTGCGAGGCGGACGCGACGGCGATCTCCTCCGTCGAGAGCCGGTAACGGCGTTCGCCGCCGGCAGCCAGGAACGGGGTGAGCTGGAACGGCTTGGCCGCCGAGCGGAGGAAGACCGGCTGGAGCGGGTCGCCGGCGGCGGCGAGGAGCCGTCCGTCCGCGGCCACCACGGCGACGGAACCCCGGTGGACCGACTCGACGCGTCCTCCCCGCGTCACGACGAGGAGCGCGGCGCTCGGCGGCAGGACGGTCCGCCGGAGGTTTGGGGAGGTCATGCCGCGAGCTTACCGAAAAGGGCACGACTTTCATTGACCAACGCATACGGGGTCCCGACAATCGGGGAGATGCCCTCCCCGATGAGGCCGTCCCCTCCACGGCCGCCGGCCGCCCCGGTCCACGAGGGGTTCTTCCTCTCCGAGTTCCTCGGGGAGCGTGTCCTCGACGTGGCGCGGCGGCCGGTGGGGCGCGTCAGCGACCTCGTCGTCGACACCGGCCTCAAGTCCTCGTTTCCGAAGATCACGGGCCTTCTCCTCCGGGACGGCTTCGAGACGTTCGTCCTGCCGTGGGAGGACGTGGCCATCTTCCAGCGGGGCGCGGTCCGGACGCGCCTCTCCCGGGAGGACCTCATCCACCGCGCCCCCCTCAAGGAGGAGATCCTCCTCGCGAAGGACCTGCTCGACAAGCAGATCGTCGACATAAACGGGGTGAAGGTCGTCCGCGTCAACGACCTGAAGCTCGACATCTTCTCCGGCGACCTCGTCCTGACCGCCGCCGACGTGGGGCCCCGCGGCTTCATCCGGAGGGTCTTCGGCGCCGGCGTCACGCCGCGGGGAGGCCGCTTCTCCGACGCGTCGATTCCCTCGCGGCTCATCCCGTGGGACTCCATGCAGCCGCTGACGACGAAGCTCGACCGGCTGGAGACCACGATGCCGCACGAGAAGCTCGCGCGGCTCCACCCGGCCGACCTCGCGGAGATCCTCAGCCAGGTCCCCGTGCCGGAGAGGAGCGGCATCTTCCGGAAGCTCGACGTCGAGACCGCCGCCGAGACGCTCAGCGAGCTGGAGCCCGAGGTGCAGGTGGAGCTGCTCGAGGAGATGCCGGCCCCGCAGGCCTCGGAGATCCTCGAGCAGATGCCCGCCGACGAGGCCGCCGACGTCCTCGGCGATCTCCCCGGCGATCAGGCCCGCGGGCTGGTCCAGCTGATGGAAAAGGAAGCGGCCGAGGACGTGACCGAGCTCCTCGTCCACGACGACAACACGGCCGGCGGCCTCATGGGGACGAGCTACGTGACCCTGCCGCCCACGCTCAGCGTCCGCGAGGCCCTGGCGCGCCTCAGGGCCCTGGCCCGGGAAGCCGAGGTCGTCTCCTACTTCTACGTGGTCGACGAGCGGGAGCGGGTCGTCGGCGTCCTCTCCGTGCGGGAGCTCCTCGCCGCCGACGACGACCAGATGCTCGACGCCGTCATGACGACCCCGGTCCGCACCGTCACGCCCGACGTACCGGCCGACGAAGTGGCCGAGACGATGTCGAAATACGACCTCCTCGCTCTCCCCGTCACGGACCAGGAAGGCGTGATGGCGGGCCTCATCACGATCGACGACGTCTTCGACCGTCTCAAGGAACGGCCCGCTCGCCGCCGGAGGAGCCGCTGACGCCCCCCCGTTCGACGGCCGAGCCGCGCCCTGCGGTGTCGGACTGGCGCCGCCGGCTCACGCTCTTCCTGGCGGTCCTCGGGCCCGGGATCATCACCGCCAACGTCGACAACGACGCCGGCGGCATCGCCACGTACTCGATCGCCGGCGCCCACTTCGGCTATTCGCTCCTCTGGACGATGATCCCGATCGGCCTCGCCCTCATCGTCGTCCAGGAGATGTCCGCCCGCCTCGGGGCGATCACCGGGAAGGGGCTCGGCGAGCTGATCCGGGAGAACTACGGGCTCCGGATGACCTTCTACATCCTCTCGGCGCTCTTCGTCACTGACATCGGAAACACCGTGGCCGAGTTCGCCGGGTGGGCCGCCGCCCTGGAGATCTTCGGCGTCCCGCGGTGGGTCTCCGTGCCGATCGGCGCCCTGGCCGTCTGGTGGCTCGTCGTGAAGACGAACTACAAGACGGTCGAGAAGATCTTCCTGATCGCCTGCACGGTCTACCTGACCTACATCGTCTCCGCGTTCTTCGCGAAACCCGTCTGGCGGGACGTCATCCAGCAGACGGTCGAGCCGCACATCGAGTCGAATGCGGCCTGGATCCTGATGATCATCGGCCTCGTCGGGACGACGATCGCCCCCTGGATGCAGTTCTACCTGCAGTCGTCCATCGTGGAGAAACGGATCGACGCCGAGAACTACGCGCTGTCCCGCTGGGACGTCATCGTCGGCTGCGCCATCGCGACCGTCGTCGCGTTCTTCATCATCGTCGCGTGCGGCGCGACGCTCTTCCCGCGCGGGATCCGTATCGCGGGCGCCGCCGAGGCGGCCGTGGCCCTCGAGCCTCTCGCGGGCCGCTTCGCGAAGATCCTCTTCGCCTTCGGCCTGGCGAACGCGTCCCTCTTCGCCGCCTCGATTCTCCCGCTCGCCACGGCCTACTCGGTCTGCGAAGGGCTCGGGTTCGAGGCGGGCGTCGACAAGAGCTGGCGGGAGGCCCCGCAGTTCAACACCCTCTACACGGTCCTGATCGTCCTCGGCGCGGGGGTCATCCTCATCCCGGGGGTGCCGCTCTTCCCGGTCCTCTTCCTGTCCCAGGTGCTCAACGGCCTCCTTCTCCCCTTCGTCCTGGTCTTCGTATGTCTCCTCATCAACCGCCGGGAGCTGATGGGCGAGCACGTGAACGGGCGCGTCTGGAACGTGGTGGCCTGGGGGACCTGTGCCGTCATGATCGCCCTGACGGTGGCTCTCGTCGTGACGACGGTCATCCCCGGCCTCACGGGAGCGAACGGGCACCCTCCCGGCCCCTGACGACCGCGGGAACGGTCATTGCTTCCATTCCTGCGATGCGGCCGCATATCGGCCCGAAGTCCGCATTTGAGGACGGTGGAGGTAACTACCATGAAGCGACTGCGCGGGTTTCTGATGATGGCAACGGCCGCCCTGGCACTGGCAGGCCCCCTTTCGGCTCAGGACCGGAGCGGGACCTGGGAAATCACCCCCTTCGGGGGCGGGTATTTCGGCGGGACGCTCTACGCCGGCTCGAACGCCCTTTTCAACCGGGACGTAAACATCGGGACGGCGCCGACCTACGGCGTCCGCCTCGGCTACAACATGAACCGCCTCGTGGGGATCGAGTTCGGGTGGTCGCAGGCGAAGCCTGACATCACAGGTCCGGGAAGCGACGTCCTCTTCGGCCAGACGGTGAAGATCGGCGAGATGACGACCAACGTCTACGAAGGGAACATCAACTTCAATCTCGCCCGGGGCCGGGTCATTCCGTACTTCACCCTGGGCGCGGGGGCCATGACGTTCAGCGCGAGGGTCCCCGACGTGACGACCTCAACCGACACGCGCTTCGTCGCGAACTTCGGCGGCGGCGTGAAGATGTTCGTCACGCCACAGCTGGCCCTGCGGATCGACGGACGGTACCGGAGCGCGTACATCAGCAGCAACGAGGGCTACTACGGCGGCTGCAGCCACGATTGCTACTACTACTATGGGTCCAACTGGTACGGCAGCGGCGAGGTCACCGGAGGGCTGACCTTTGCCTTTGGAAAATAGCTCGTCTCAGGGCGCCTCGATCCGGATCTTTCGCGCCCCGCCGGGAATCTCCTCGAGCGTGACGAGGACGGCGCGCTCTTCGCTGAGCGGCGGCCTCGGCCACTCGACGGCCAGGATCGCCCCACCAGCCGCCGTGAGTCCGAGGTCCGCGACGCCGCGCCCACCGCGGTCGTCCGAGAGGCGGTAGAGGTCCGCGTGCAGGAGGACCGGCGGCCGGCCCGCCGGCCCGTATTCGTGGACGAGGGCGAAGGTGGGCGACGCGACCTCCGCCGGATCGAGGCCGAGCCCCTCCGCGAGGCCGCGGACGAAGACGGTCTTCCCGCTCCCGAGGTCGCCGAAGAGGAGCACGACGTCTCCGGGCCTGAGCCGTCCGGCCAGCTCCCGGCCGAGCCGGCGCGTGGCGGCCTCGTCGGGGCAGATCCGTTCTTCCGTCAGAACGGCCGCGACTCCCGGAGGAGCCCGAACGCCGGCCCGAGGAATGCCGTGACGTCGGACGCGATCAGCGCCTCCTCCCCCGCCGCCCCGGCCGCGAGGTCGCCCGCCACCCCGTGAAGGAGGGACGCGGCCGCGGCGGCGTCCCAGGCCCGGAGTCCACGTGCGAGGAAGGCGCCGGCGATCCCGGTCAGGACATCCCCCGTGCCGCCCGAGGCCATGCCGGGGTTCCCGGCGAGAACCAGGGCGGCCCGGCCGGAAGGCTCGGCCACGACGGTGCGAAATCCCTTCAGGACGACGACGGCGCCGCTCCGCTCCGCCAAACGGCGAGCCGACGCGACCCGGTCGGAATTGACCGAGGCGGCGTCCGTCCCGAGAAGGCGCCCGGCCTCGCCCGGGTGCGGGGTCAGGATCGTCGGCGCGCTCCGCCGGGCAAAAAACTTCGCCTCCCCGGCGAGGTTCAGGGCGTCGGCGTCGAACACCGCCGGCCGGGGCGCCGCGACGAGCCGCGCGAGGAGTCCGGCCGCCGCTTCCGACCGCCCGAGCCCGGGCCCGACGGCCAGAGCGTCGTAGGGCGACGGATCCTCGTCCGGCGGGACGGTCGTCGTCTCGGGCGACAGGACGTGAACGGCGCTCCGGACGGCCTCCGGCGCCGCCACGGTGACGAGGCCCGCGCCGCTCCGGTGCGCCGCGCGGGCGGCGAGAGCCGGCGCGCCGCGGAACCCGTCCGCGCCTCCGGCCACGAGAAGATGCCCGTAGCTTCCCTTGTGAGAGGACGCCACGCGGGGCGGGAAGAGAGGGGCGACGTCGGACGCGACGATCGTCTCGGGCTGGCCCGCCGGAGAGTGCCCCTCCGGGGGGAGAAGCCCGATGTCCGCCACGACGATCCGTCCACAGAGCCCCGCCGCCGGCGGGAAGACATGGCAGCGCTTCGGCGTTCCGAAGGTGACGGTGACGTCCGCCCGGACGGCGGGCCCGGGAACGTCGTCCCGGTCGCCCGAGAGGCCCGACGGGACGTCGACAGCGACGACGAAGCTACGGCCGGTGGAGGCGAGGGCGACGGCCCGCGCCGCGAGCGAGTCTTCGGCGACGGGACGCGCGAGACCCGTGCCGAAGAGGGCGTCGACGACGAGCGTCGCCGACCGGAGAGCTTCGAGGTCGCTCCCGGCGACGACGGGGCGCACCGGAAGGCCGGACTGCACGAGGCGGTGGAACGTCGCCTTCGCATCCCCCGTCAGCCGATCGGGGTCGCCGAGGAGCAGCGTCTCGATGCCGCTCGCCGAGCGCGCCGCGTGAAGGAGTCTCGCCGCTTCGAAGCCGTCGCCGCCGTTGTTCCCCGGGCCGGCCAGTACGACCACCCGCCCGGCCCGATCGGGCCGCGCCGCGATGGCGCGGGCCGCCTCGCGGGCGACGGCGGCCGCGGCCCGCTTCATCAGGACGAGGCCGGGAGTCCCGGCCGAGATCGTCCGCGCGTCGCACGTCCGCGACTCCTCCGCCGAGAGAAATCTCACGGAGGCATTTTGCGCCAGACGCCCCGCGCGTCAGAAGGTCCCGAGAAACGCCCGGGTCGCCGGGGCGAGACGGCCGTCCCGGGCGAGCCGACGGCGCAGGGGCGGCAGGTCCGCTGCGACGTCCACGTCAGGAATCTCCGGAAGCAGGGCCACGCGGAGCCCGAGCCCCGCCGCGTTCCGGCGGAGGTCTGAAAGCGCGAGCTCCGTCGACCAGCGGACCGCGGAGAAGAGGTCCGGTGGCGCCGTCCCGGCCCGGAGCGCGACCAGGGAGAACCCTCCGTCCGGCGCCGGAGCGACCGCGAGATCGGCCGCGTCGAGGGCGGCGAGCGCCGTCGCGACGTCGGCGCCCCTCATGGTCGGCGCGTCGCTCCCCGCCAGCGCCACTCTCTCCGAACCCGCGTCGAAACCGCCGGCCGCGGCCCGCACCAGACGGTCGCCGAGCGACCCGTCCCCCTGCGGCAGGAGGAGCCAGCCGGCCGCGAAGATCCGTGCCAGCCGGGGAGTCTCCGCTCCCTCCGCGGCCACCACCGATTCCCGGGACGGCGAGACGAGCGCTTCCGCGAGGTCGGCGAGGAACGCCTCGTAGAGGGCCGCGGCCCGCTCCGCCCCGATCGCGGCGGCGAGCCGCGTCTTCACGCCCCCGGGCGCCGGCTCCCGGGCGAAGAGGACGAGGCGCGCTCGCGGCGGACGGCCCACCTCACTTCCGCGGCGCGTCGCCGGAGAAGACGGACACGAAGATGTTCTGCTGGAGATAGCTCGTCGTCGTCGTCGTCTCGTCGCGCACGGCGAAGGAGAGCCTCTGGCGCCCCGGGATCATCAGGAGCGAGACGTCGTAGATGAAGTCTTTCCTCTGGAGGTCTTCGAAGCGTTTCGCGTCCATCTCGAGGACCTTGGTCTGGCTCGACAGGTCCGACTTCTTCTCGCTGGAGTCCATCACGACGAAGTAGAACGTCAGCCGTCCCCGGACCTTCGCGCCGTCGGGGAGCATGGCGATCCGGGAGTAGGGGATCCGGATCCGGACGGGCACGGAGAAGTAACCGGTTTCCGACGGCACGGGCTGGCCGACCTCGAGGCCCGCGGCGAGCGGGTTCTCGTCCCGCGCGAAGAAGAGCCCCGACATGACGGCCTCGACCGTCCGCGTCTCGAGCCCCTTCTCGACGTAGCTCCTCCGGGCGCGTGCGACGAGCCCCTTCCGCTTCACCTTCACGTCGAGCTTGTGCGGCCGGTCGAGTCCCGATCGGAGGCTGCGGTAGCCCAGGGAGTAGTACGACGTGAAGTCCTTCTCGATCTTCTGGAGGTCGGGCGTGATGTTGTTGCGGTTGAGCACCGCCTCGCCGCCGGTCTCGGTGGCCATCAGCTGGAGCATCGACTGGTTGTTCGTCCGCTGCACGAAGGTGTCGATCCGGACGCTCTGGTACCGGTTCTCGGCGGAGATGTTCGGGTCGGCGGCGAGCCCCGTCGCGTCGAAGAAGTAGAGGGTCACGCCGGCCGCGTTGGCCGCCTGGATGATCGACACGTACGTCGGCGTCTGGTCGTACTGGAACTGGTTCATCATGGCGGACGTGTCCTGGTACTTCTCCTGGATGTAGCGCCAGACCTCGGCGCCGGGAGACTGCGGAAGCCCTTCGGACACGTGGACGAAGATCTTCCGGCCGTCGACGCCGGAGAGCTGGTCGATCGTCGACTTGACGGCGTCGAGGGTGAACCTCAGGTCGCTCTTCTGCTCTTCCGCGAACTGGCGGCCGAGGGCCACCGACTGGTCGGCGCTCTTCGACTCGTCGATCCGCTGCAAGAGGTCGCGGAGCGAATTGATCCGTGTCGTGCCCTGGCCGGATTCGTCCTCGATCTGCTTGAGGACGTCGGAGAGGTCGCGGCCGTCGTTCGTGAATTTCCTCCGGATCTTCAGCGACCGGTTCCAGACGACGATCATCCCCTCCGTGTTGTCCTTCACGGCGTTCCGGACCCATTCCTCCACGTTCCGGAGGACCCGGTTCCGGTTGAAGGGGGTGAGGCTCAGGTTGTCGACGAAGATGACGATGCGGGTCTTCGGGGTGGGCGGAGCCCCGGCGGCCGCCGGCGGCGGAACGCCCGACGGGGGGAGAGCCGGCGGCGGCGGAAGCTCCTCGTCGCCGAGGACCACGAGGCGGCCCTGGTCGATGGCGAAGAAGTTCGTGATGGGCTGCTCGAGGCCGTCCTCGATGACGATGAAATCCTCCCGGCGCAGGCCGGTTACGCGGTTTCCCTTCCCGTCCTCGACGACGACGTCGACGTTCGTGACGGCGACCGTCTCCCGGCTGACGAACGTCCCGGCGGGCGTCGGCGCGGGGGCCGCCGTGGGGGCCGGCGGCTTCGACTGGGCCCCGGCGAGGCCGGCAACGACGAACAGGACGGCGAAGGCCGGGACGAGAGGGTGAACGCGGCCCGAGGGCCGCCACGAATTCGGCATGGACGCGATTGTACGGGGCGGGTCGGGTGCCGGCGGGCGCCCATCGAAACCCGGGAGAAGAATCCGCTTGAACTTTTCCGAGTCGTCCGTAAGAATCGCGCTTCCGACGAGTCGAAACCCCGTGCCCCGGAACCGTCGCACGGGACATTCAGGCTCATCGACAGCCTGACGGAAGCAGAGGTCGTCCTCCTGGAAACCCGATACGAAGGCCGGCGTCAATGGGTTCGGCGAACGGGATCGAATCGTTCGATTGCCGGCATCGCAACATTCCGCACGTTCCGGAGGGGTCCTGGGGACGTCTGTCGACCCGGAACTAGAATCGCGGCTCCCGGGTCTCACAGGACAGGGTACGGTTCCGGAAAGGAGTGACGGGACGATGACGGAATCTCGGACCGGAGCAACCGGGCGCCCACGGGCCGGCCGGACCGCCCTGCGGGTCACGGTGGCGCTCGTCTTGGCCGTCCTGGCGTTCACGGTGACCGGCTGCGACCGGCTCAGGAGCCGGCAGCTCATTCGGAAGGGCAACCAGTACTTCAAGGAGCAGCTGTACGCCGACGCGCTCGAGAAGTACAAGCAGGCGAAGGAGCTCGACCCGAAGGAAGTCCGCCTCGACAAGTTCATCGCCATGTCCTACATGGGGATGTACAACCCGACGTCCACGGATCCCAAGGCCACCGAGGTCCTGCAGAACGCGATCGACAACTTCAAGAAGTACATCGCGGCGCGTCCCGAGGACGAGAAGGCCGCGAAGCTCCTCGTCACGACCTACATGAACTCGGGGAAGATCGACGAGGCGATCGAGTTCTTCAAGGACATGGTGCAGCGGAACCCGAAGGACACCGCCGCCGTGCAGACGATCGCGATGCTCTACGCGAAGAAGGGCGACTTCGAGAACTCGATGACCTGGCAGCGCAAGCGGGCCGAGATCGAGCCGACGAACGCCGAGGTCTACTACACGATGGGCGTGACGGCCTGGGACAAGTCCTACAACACGGTTCCGGAGGCGATGCCGGCCGACCAGCGGCGGGCCATCGTCGATCAGGGGCTGAAGGACCTGAACAAGGCCCTCGAGCTGAACCCCGACTACTTCGAGGCGATGTTCTACGTGAACCTCCTCTACCGCGAGCTCGCGAAGATGGAGACCAGCGGCTCCGCGAGGGCCGAGTGGAACGCCAAGGCGGACGAGTGGCAGAAGAAGGGCCTCGAGGTCCGCAAGAAGGTCCAGGAAAAGCAGCGTCTGGAACAGGCCAAGCAGAACCCCCTGGAAGGGCTGTAGCCCGAAGGTCCGCCGCCGGGAGACGACAAGATGTTCGAAGCCGCGCTCATCGAATCCACGAGGCAGAAGGTCGACACGAAGCGATGGATGACGCTTCCGCTCGCGGTCATCCTGCATGTCGTCGTTATCGGGAGCGCGGTGGCCCTGTCGCTCTGGTATATCGAGGAGATTCCCGACCCGCCGATCCCCGTCTCGTTCTACGTGCAGGCCGCCCCGCCGCCGCCCCCCCCGCCGCCGCCCCCGAAGGCCGCGGCGCCGAAGGCCCAGCCGAAGGTGGAGCAGCCGCAGTCGAACCAGATGACGGCTCCCGTCGTGATCCCGGACGCCCTCCCCAAGCCGTCGGCCGACACGGGCGGCGGTGAAGGCGTGGAAGGCGGCGTCGAGGGCGGCGTCCCCGGTGGCGTCATGGGTGGCGTCCTCGGAGGCGTCCCCGGTGGCGTCCTCGGCGGCATCCCGGGCGGCGAAGAGCCGATGCGCGTGGGCGGCGAGGTCAAGGAGCCGATCGAGATCTCGCGCGTCAGGCCGCAGTATCCCGAGGCCGCCCGCAAGGCCCGGATGCAGGGGGTCGTGATTCTCGAGGCGATCATCACGAAGGAAGGCTCCGTCGCGGACGTCCGCGTGCTCCGCGGCATCAACCCCCTTCTCGACAACGCCGCCATGCGGGCGGTGCAGCAGTGGAAGTACAAGCCGGCCACGTTCAACGGGCGTCCGGTGCCGGTCTACCTCACGGTGACCGTCACCTTCACGCTCCAGTGAGTCGCCGGCCCCGTCAATGAAAGCAGTCTGAAGCACTCTTCGTTCAGAAAAAAGGAGGACGTTTAGCCATGACGATGGATTGGGCTCACATTTGGAGCGTCATGAGCCCCCTGGTCAAGGGGATCATGCTGCTGCTGGTATTCCTGTCGATCTACTCCGTCGCCGTCTTCATCGAGCGGCTGTTGACCTTCAGCAAGGCCCGGAAGCAGTCGGTGAAGTTCGCCCTCGAGATCGGCCAGCTCCTGAAGCAGGACAAGATCCGCGAAGGGATCGACCTCGCCAAGAAGTACAAGGACAGCCACGTGGCGAAGGTCGTCTCGGCCGGCCTCCTCGAGTTCAACTACGGCGAGCACGGCACCACCCCGGGCCACGACACCGTCGCGGCCGCCGAGCGGGCCATCGAGCGCTCGGCCCTCATGACGACCGCGGACATGAAGAAGGGCCTCGGCGGCCTCGCGACGATCGCGACGACCGCGCCGTTCATCGGCCTCTTCGCGACCGTCATCGGCATCATCCGCTCCTTCGCGGGCATGGCCGCGACCGGAACGGGCGGTCTCGGCGCGGTCTCCGCCGGCATCGCGGAAGCCCTCTACGGCACGGCCGCGGGTCTCGGCGTCGCCATCCCGGCCGTCTGGTTCTACAACTACTTCCTGAACAAGATCGAGCGCTTCCAGGTCGAGATGTCGAACTCCTCGTCGGAGCTCGTCGACTACTTCCTGAAGCGGCAGGCGGCGAAGGCGGCATGAGCGGGTTCCGGGGGGGCTGGCCCCCCCGGCAGCCGGAAAGAGGGAACTAAGCCATGGGCATGGAAAGCTTCGGCGGCCGCCAGGATGTCAAGAGCGAGATCAACGTCACGCCGCTCGTCGACGTCTGCCTCGTTCTGCTCATCATCTTCATGGTCGTCACCCCGATGCTGCAGAAGGGCCGCCCGGTTCTCCTGCCGCAGACGGACAACCCGGGGAAGAAGCCGGAGTCGCAGAACGAAGTCCTGATCTCGGTCCAGGCCGACAAGACCATCTTCATCGACACGAAGTGGTTCCCGGACAAGGAGTTCCTCGCGAAGATGAAGGAGCTCGGGGAACGGGCCTCGAGCAAGGACCTGCTGATCAAGGCCGACTCGCGTCTCTCCTACGGCGACGTCCGGAACGTCATGAAGATGGTCAAGGAGGGCGGATTCGAGAAGATCGCCCTCATCACCGAGAAAAAGGGCGACGACAAGTAAAGGGGACGCGATCATGGGCATGGCAGCCGGCGGCACCAGCAGCGGTCCGAAGTCGGAAATCAACGTGACGCCCCTCGTGGACGTCGTTCTCGTCCTCTTGATCATCTTCATGGTGATCCAGCCGCTCATGCAGCGCGGCTACGACGTCTCGGTCCCCCCCAAGGCGGAGATGAACACGCCGCCCCCGACGTCGTCGGACCAGCTGATCGTGTCGTTGACCGCCCGCAAGGAGATCTACCTGAACAAGGAGCGCGTGGAGCCCGGCAACCTCGCCATCCGCCTCCAGGAGCTCCTGAAGAACCGGGGGAACAAGGTCGTCTTCTTCTCCGCCGAGGACTCCGCGAACTACGGCGACGCCATGAGGGTCATGGACATCGTCCGGAACAACGGCGCCAAGAACATCGGCATCGTCATGGACTGGGTCAGCCCCGCCCAGTAGACGCCCTTCCGGCCCTGGGCGGCCGGCCGATCATCGGAACGGTTCTCAATTACGTCCCCGGTCGCACGACTGGGGACGTTTGCTGTATAAACGGCGCCACGAATCGCGTAAATTCCCGTCTCGCCTCCGAGACGAATGGCTGGAAAGGACGCCACATGATGAACAGACTGCCGATCCATCGAAGCGGGAAGGCGTTCCGCCGATTCCCGGTCCTCACGGCTGCACTTCTGCTTCTCCTCGGGGCCGCGCCGGCGCTCGCCGACGAGTCGCAGCTCGTCCTTCCCGATCTCGGATCGGTCATGTTCCTCGGGATGTCGGGCCGGACGCTCCTCTCCTTCGGCATCCTCGTCTGTCTCTTCGGCCTCGCCTTCGGGCTCGTGAAGTCCTCGAAGCTGAAGAACCTGCCGGTCCACAAGTCCATGCTCGACGTCTCGGAGCTGATCTACGAGACCTGCAAGACCTACCTGATCACGCAGGGGAAGTTCCTCCTCATTCTCGAGGTCTTCATCGGCACGATCATCGCGGTCTACTACGGCGTCCTTCGCCACATGGAGCTCTACAAGGTCCTCGTCATCCTGGTCGCGAGCGTCGTCGGCATCGCCGGGAGCTACGGCGTCGCCTGGTTCGGCATCCGGATCAACACCTACGCGAACTCCCGGACGGCCTTCGCCAGCCTCCGGGGCAAGCCGTTCCCGCTCTACGCGATCCCGCTGGCCGCCGGCATGTCGATCGGGACGATGCTCATCTCGACCGAGCTGATCCTGATGCTGGCCATCCTCCTCTACATCCCGGCGAACCTCGCCGGCCCCTGCTTCATCGGCTTCGCCATCGGCGAGTCGCTCGGCGCCTCGGCCCTCCGGATCGCCGGCGGCATCTTCACGAAGATCGCCGACATCGGCTCCGACCTGATGAAGATCGTCTTCAAGATCAAGGAGGACGACGCGCGGAACCCGGGCGTCATCGCGGACTGCACGGGCGACAACGCCGGGGACTCCGTCGGGCCGACGGCCGACGGCTTCGAGACCTACGGCGTGACCGGCGTCGCGCTCATCTCCTTCATCCTCCTCGCCGTGCCGAAGCCCGACGTCCAGGTCAAGCTCCTCGTCTGGATCTTCGTCATGCGCATCATGATGATCATCGCCAGCGTCGGGTCGTACTGGATCAACGAGGCCGTCGCGAAGGCGCGCTACGGGAACGCCGACCGGATGAACTTCGAGTCGCCCCTGACCTCCCTCGTCTGGATCACGTCAATGGTGTCGGTCGTCCTGACCTTCATCGTGTCGTACCTCCTGATCCCGGAGCTGGGCGACGGGACGCTCTGGTGGAAGCTGGCCCTGATCATCACCTGCGGGACGCTCGCCGGCGCCATCATTCCGGAGCTCGTCAAGGTCTTCACCTCGACCGAGTCGCGGCACGTCCGCGAGGTCGTCACGGCCTCGAGGGAAGGCGGCGCTTCGCTGAACGTCCTCGCCGGCCTGACGGCGGGCAACTTCAGCGCCTACTGGATGGGGATGGCCATCGTCTCCCTGATGTCGATCGCCTACCTGACCTCGACCGGATTCCCCGCGGGGATCATGCTCGACAAGACCTTCGCCGTCTTCGCCTTCGGCCTCGTCGCGTTCGGCTTCCTCGGCATGGGGCCCGTCACGATCGCCGTCGACTCCTACGGGCCGGTCACCGACAACGCCCAGTCCGTTTACGAGCTGTCGGTCATCGAGGGGATCCCCGGCATCAAGGAGGAGGTAAAGCGCGACTTCGGCTTCGACCTCTCCTTCGACAAGGCCAAGCACTCCCTCGAGGAGAACGACGGCGCCGGCAACACCTTCAAGGCGACCGCCAAGCCCGTGCTCATCGGAACCGCCGTCGTGGGCGCGACGACGATGATCTTCTCCATCATCGTCCTCCTGACGAACGGCCTCACGATCAACATCGACAAGCTGTCGCTCCTCCACTCGCCGTTCTTCCTCGGCCTCATCGTGGGCGGCGCCATGATCTACTGGTTCACGGGCGCCTCCATCCAGGCCGTCTCGACGGGCGCCTACCGCGCCGTCGAGTTCATCAAGAAGAACATCAAGCTCGACGACTCTTCCGAGAAAGCCTCGGTCGAAGACTCGAAGAAGGTCGTCGAGATCTGCACGGAATACGCCCAGAAGGGGATGTTCAACATCTTTCTGACGGTCTTCTTCGCCACGCTCGCGTTCGCCTGCCTCGAGCCGTTCTTCTTCATCGGCTACCTCATCTCGATCGCGATCTTCGGCCTCTTCCAGGCCATCTTCATGGCGAACGCCGGCGGCGCCTGGGACAACGCGAAGAAACTGGTCGAGGTGGAGCTCAAGGAGAAGGGCTCCGAGCTCCACGCGGCGACCGTGGTCGGCGACACGGTCGGCGACCCCTTCAAGGACACCTCTTCGGTGGCGCTGAACCCGGTCATCAAGTTCACGACGCTCTTCGGCCTCCTGGCCGTCGAGCTCGCCGTCGAGCTGCCCGCTCAGACCAGCACGATCCTCGCCGGGGTCTTCTACCTGATCTCGGCTGTCTTCGTTTACCGCTCCTTCTACATGATGCGGATCGAGAAGGGCGTCGCGGCCTGACGCCCCCGATGGGATCGGTCGCCCAGCCGAAATTCACGCCGCCGCGGGTCCTCCCGCGGCGGCTCGGTCTCCTGGACGCGACGACGGTCGTGGCCGGCTCGATGATCGGCTCGGGGATCTTCATCGTGTCGGCCGACATCTCGCGGCAGGTCAAGAGCGCGTCGCTGCTGCTGCTCGTCTGGGTCTTCACGGCGCTCGTCACCGTGGCGGGCGCCTGGAGCTACGGAAAGCTGGCCATGGTCTTCCCGAAGGCCGGCGGGCAGTACGTCTTCCTGCGGGAGGCCTGGGGGGACCTCGGCGGCTTCCTGTACGGCTGGGCGATGCTCCTCGTCATCCAGACCGGAACGATCGCGGCCGTCGGCGTCGCCTTCGCGAAATACCTCGGCGTTCTCGTCCCAGCGGTCTCGTCGAAACACGTCTTCTTCCAGGCGAAATTCCTGCGGCTGTCGCCCGTCGAGCTGGTGGCGATCGCCCTCGTCGCCCTCCTGACCTGGTGGAACACCACGAGCGTCCGGAAAGTCGCGAACCTCCAGAACGTCTTCACCTCGGCGAAGGTCCTCTCGCTCCTCGGCCTGATGGGCGTTTGCTTCCTCGCGGGGAGCCGCCTGCCGTCGGTTTCCTGGGCGCTGCCGGCCGCCACGGATCTCGCGATCCCCCTCGTCTGGGCCTTCGCCGTCGCGACCGTCGGCTCCCTGTTCGCGTCGGACGCCTGGAACAACGTGACCTTCCTCGGGGAGGAAGTGCGCGACGCCGAGCACAACGTCCCGACGGCGCTCGTGTACGGGACGGGGCTCGTGACGGTCCTCTACGCCCTCACCAACGTCGGCTTCCTGAACGCCCTCCCGCTCGGAGCCATCGCGGCGGCTCCCGAAGACCGCGTCGCCACCGCCGCCATCGCTGCCGTGGCCGGAGGCTCCGAGGCCAACCTCGCGTCGACGGTCATGGCGATCGTCATCCTCGTCTCGACCTTCGGCTGCCTGAACGGCCTGATCCTCTCCGGGGCGCGCGTCCTCTACGCCATGTCCCGCGACCGCCTTTTCTTCCCGGCCTTCGGCGACGTGTCGCCGAAGACGCAGATCCCGGTCGCGGCCCTCGTGGCGCAGGCGGTCTGGGCTTCTCTCCTCTGCCTGTCGGGGAAGTACGGCGACCTCCTCGACTACGTCATCACGACGGTCCTCGTCTTCTACATCGCGACGATCGTGGGCCGCTGGCGCCTGGCCCGGACCGTTCCCGCCCTCGAGCCGCGGACGGCCGCCGAGCGGATCGTCCCCGTCCTCTACGTGGCGGCCACGGCCTACGTTTCGATCGCGCTGGCCCTCTACAAGCCCACCTACACGGTACCGGGCCTCCTGATCGTCGCCCTCGGCGTCCCGGTCTTCTTCCTCTTCCGGCGCCGAAACGGCGCTCCCGCCCCCCGGGCCTAGAGGAAGGGGGCGAAGACCTCGTTCGAGAGGAGCACGCCCTTCCGGGTGAGGCGGACCCGGCGCGTCCCCTCGCCTCCGGACCCGGCGACGGTCTCGAGAAGGCCGGCGACGAACGCGTCGTCGATCCGCGAGGCCTCCGCGACCGGCAGCGAGCACCGAACTTCTTCGAATAAGGACGAGGGGACGCCGCCGGCCAGGCGCAGGCCAAGCATCAGCCTTTCCTTATGTCCGGGAAAACCCCCGGTTCCTTCGGTCCGCTCCGGCTCCTCGATGGTGACCGTCGTCGATTCGCCCGCCCGCGTCCGTCGGAGGTACTCGTCGAGCATTCCCGTGTTGGCGGTGCGGGTCTTTCCGTCGAACGAATGCGCCGCGACGCCGAAGCCCAGGACGGGAACGAGCGTCCAGTACTTCAGGTTGTGCCGGCTCTCGAAACCGGGACGCGCCCAGTTCGAGATCTCGTAGCGCGGAAGGCCCGAGGCTTCCAGCCGTTCGTCCAGCTCCAGCCAGCGGTCGGCCATCTCGTCGTCGTCCGCAAAGAGGTCCGGCCGGTCCCTCTTGAGGGCGACCAGCTTCGGCGCCTTCTCGATCTCGAGGAGGTAGGCGGACAGGTGCGACACGCCCGCCTCCAGCAGCCCGTCGAGGCTCGCGCGCAGCGTCCCGCGCGTCTGGCCGGGGATGCCGATCATGAGGTCGGCCGAGACGTTGCCGAACGCCGACACGGCTTCGCGCACCACGCGGCGGGCCGTCGCCGCGTCGTGCCGGCGCTCCAGGGGCAGAAGCTCCTCGTCCACCAGGGACTGGACACCAACGGAGAGGCGGTTCACGCCGGCGTCCGCGAGGTCGGCGAGCTTCGATGCGTCGAGGTCGTCCGGATTCGCTTCGGAAGTTATCTCGACCCCTGAAGAGAGGCCGAAGACGTCTTCGAGTGTCCCGATCAGACGGCGTAGGTGGCGCGCGTCGACGTACGAAGGGGTTCCTCCTCCGAAATAGGCGGAGTCGAAGTCCCGAATGCCACCTGACGCGTCGCCGGCTCTCGAGCGGATCTCCCGTTCGACCCCCTCGAAGAACTCTCTTTCTTCCGTCCTCCCCTCGATCGCCACGAACGAGCAGTAGGCGCACCGGTGGGCGCAGAACGGGACGTGGACGTAGGCCCCCGGCTTCAAGAGGAGAGGAGCTGTCGGAGCCGCTCGTCCTTCGAGGCCGTCCCGAGCCGGCCCTCGAGCATCCGCTCGACGTACTTCGCGAGGACGTCGACTTCGACGTTCACGAGGTCGCCCACGGACCGTTCCGACAGCGTCGTCACCTCCCAGGTGTGCGGGATGACGGCCACGTCGAACTCCCCGTCGCGGAGGGACGCGATGGTGAGAGAGATCCCGTCGAGCGCGATGGAGCCCTTCTCGACGACGTAACGGGCCCACGACGGGTCGAGGGCGAAGGAGACAGTCCAGAAGTCGGCGGACCGCTCGACGCCCGTCACGGCCGTCGTCGCGTCGACGTGCCCCGCCACGACGTGTCCCCCGAACCGGTCGGCGGCGGCGAGCGCCCTCTCGAGGTTGACCCGCCTCCCCTTCGACAGGGCGCCGAGCGTCGATCGCGAGAGCGTCTCCGGCGAGAGGTCGAACCGCAGGGGCTCGGTCCTGAAGCCGGGGAGCGCCGTGAGGCAGACGCCGGACACGGCGACGCTCTCCCCCGTCGTCACGTCGTCCCACCCCGCCGGGCGCTCCACGGCGAGGAGGGCGCCCTCCGCGCGGCGCTCGAAACGGACGACGGGAGCCCGCGCGGCGACGATCCCGGTGAACATCGCGCCGATCCTACGCCGTCCGGAGGAGCCGCGCGGAGATCCGGAGGTCGACTCCGATCCGGTCGATCTCCAGCCTTCCGGTCCGCACGGCGCCCGCCGGAGCGGGAAAGCCGGCGCCGGACAGCGGCCCGGGGGCGTCGGCCCCCCCGAGGAGAAGCGGTGCCACGTAGGCCGTCACCCGGTCGGCGAGGCCGGCCGACAGGAACGACCAGGCCGTCTCCCCCCCTCCTTCCACGAGAAGCGAGCGGACCTCGGCGCCGTGGAGAAGCCGGAGCAGCGCCGGAAGGTCGACTCCCTCCCCGCTTCCCGGAAGGCTCTCCACCCGGACTCCCCGGTCCCGGAAGGGGGCGAATCCCGGATCGTCGGGAGGCTTCGCCGTGACGAGCCATGCCTCCCCGTCCCCCGGATCGAAGACCTGCGCCGAAGGCGACACGCGGAGCGCCCCGTCCAGGACGAGGCGGCGGTGCGGAACGATGGACCGGTTCAGGCCCAGCCGTCTCGTCAGGAAGGGGTCGTCGGCCAGGACCGTCCCCGCCCCGACGAGGACCGCGTCGTGCTCCTCCCGGAGGCGGAGCGCGTCCGCGCGCGCCTCCTCGCCGGTGATCCACTTCGAGGCTCCTCCCCGGGCGGCGATCCGCCCGTCGAGAGACGCGGCCCATTTCAGGTGGACGAAGGGGCGCCGTTCCCGCTCCGAGAGGAGGAAGGTCTCGTTGAGCCGCGTC
The DNA here is from genome assembly GCA_963801475.1 of uncultured Acidobacteriota bacterium. Classification (GTDB taxonomy): domain Bacteria; phylum Acidobacteriota; class Thermoanaerobaculia; order UBA5066; family UBA5066; genus DAOMFB01. The sequence continues at coordinate 2,012,760 of CAWDEX010000001.1, forward strand.
GCGGACTCCGCGAAGGCTCCCACGTCCACCTCGACACCGTTCTCCCGCAGCCGGCGGAGGCCCCGCCCGGCCGTCCGGAGGTCGGGGTCCTCGAGGGAGCAGACCACGCGCGCGATCCCGGCGGCGACGACGGCGTCCGTGCAAGGGGGCGTCCGGCCGTAGCTGGCGCACGGTTCCAGGTTCACGAGGAGCGTGGCTCCCCGGGCCCGCTCCCCCGCGGCTTTCAGCGCCTCCACCTCGGCGTGAGGGCCGCCCGCCCGGTCGTGGAACCCCTCGCCCACGATCTTCCCTTCCACGTCGACCACGACGGCCCCGACGCGCGGGTTCGGAGAGGTCGAATAGCGGCCGCGCGCGGCCAGTTCGAGAACCCTTTCCCAGAGAGCTTCCGGGCTAGTCATCGACGAGGGCCCGCGCGAAGGCGGCCGGGTCGAAGTCGAGGAGATCCTCCACCTCCTCGCCGACGCCCACGAAGCGGACCGGGAGCTTCAGCTCCCGGACGATCGGAAGGATGACGCCCCCCTTCGCCGTGCCGTCCATCTTGGTCAGGACGAGTCCGGTGACGCCGGCCGACTTCGTGAACTCCCGTGCCTGGGCGAGGCCGTTCAGGCCGGTCACGGCGTCGAGAACGAGAAGCGTCTCGTGGGGCGCTCCGGGGATCTCCCGTCCCGCGATCCGGCGGATCTTCGCCAGTTCCTCCATCAGGTTGTGTTTCGTGTGGAGCCGCCCGGCGGTGTCGACGAGAAGGAGGTCCGCCTTCCGGCTCTTCGCCGCGGCGCAGGCGTCGTGGACCACGGCGGCGGGGTCGGCCCCGGGCCGGTGAGCGACCAGGGGGGCGCCGATCCGCTGGGCCCAGATGCCGAGCTGCTCGATCGCGGCCGCCCGGAAGGTGTCGGCCGCGCCGAAGACGACGGACTTCCCCTCCGCGACGGCCCGGGCTCCCAGCTTCGCTGCGGTGGTGGTCTTCCCCGTGCCGTTCACCCCGACGACGAGGACCACCCGCGGCGTCCCCGCCGGCGTTTTGGTCTCGGCTCCGGCGACGGTCAGCCGCCGGGAGATCTCCTCCCGAAGGACGTCCCGCACGACGTCTCCCCGCTCGGAGCCGCGCCGCCCGGCCTCCTCGCGGACGGCATCGACCAGCTCGCGCGCCGTCGCGGGACCCACGTCCGCCAGGAGCAGCCCCTCCTCGAGCGCTTCGAGGGCCTTCGGGTCGGCCGCGAACGTGGCCTTGACCACCTCGCCCACGCGGGCGATCAGCTCCGTGTGGGTCATGAAGAGGCCGCGCTTCAGGCGCGCGAAGAGGGTCGGAGCGTCGGCCATGCGGGCGAGAGTATCAGCCGGATCCGGTCAGCCGATCTCCCGTGCCAGCTCCTCGCGCGCCTCCTCGAGACGGGCCCGCGCGTACGACGGAAGCCCCGCGGCGTCGAAGACGACGAGGAGAAAGTAGCCTTCCTTCACCTGGGCCGAGAGGACGCGCTGATTCGAGAAATCGAGCGAGAGGTCCCGGACCTCTCCGAGGCCCGCCCGGTCCGAAGCCCGCCCCAGCTCGCCGAGCCAGACCGACTGGAGCGCCCCGAGGACGTCCGTGACCGCCGGATCGCCGGCCTGGGCGACCGTCTGTCCCTGAGGGTCGATGAAGGCGGCGCCCCGGGCCCCCGGGGCGGAGAGGAGGCCGTCGAGAATCTCGTGGAAGCTCATTTCGGGTCTCCCGGGGGCCGGCGCTGCTCGGCGTCGAGGAACCGCCGGGCGCGCTTCCCGTCGTCGCTGTCGGGCGCCGCAGCCGCCGCCCGCTCCATGTATTTCAGGGCCAGGTCACGGCGTCCGACCGCCAGCAGGCAGAGCGCGGCGTTGTAATTCGCCGCGGCGTCCTTGGGGTCCTCCTTCAGGTACGCCAGGAAGTCCTCCAGAGCGTCCCGGAAGTTCTCCTGTTTCACGCGGATCAGCCCCCGCTCCCGATAGGCCCGGACCATCGCGGGGCTGTCGGCGATGGCGAGGGAAAACTCCCTCTCGGCGTCGATCCACTGCGATCGCTTCTTGTAGACGAGGCCCAGGTTGAAGTAGGCGTTGGCGCGGTCCGTGGACGACGGCCCGTCGAGGACGGCCTGAAAGTCCCGTTCGGCGTCGTCGAGACGGTCCGCCTCGAGGTACGTCACGCCCCGGTTGTTTCGCGCCTCGAGGAAGTCGGGCTTCAGCTGGAGCGCCTCGCCGAAGGCCTTCTCGGCTCCCTTGTAGTCCTTCTTGTAGAGCAGCGCGAGGCCCAGGGCGTTCGACACGTTCGGGTCGCGGGGACTGCTCTGGCGGGCCCGGGTCAGGAGCGAGATGGCCTCGTCGGTGCGCCCTTCCCGGAGCAGGTTGAGACCGGTTCGATAGTCGACGAGGTCCGCGAGAACCGGGTTCTCCGCCGGCGGTTTCTCCATCTTCGGATTGCAGGCCGGGGCGAGGAGAAACGCGGCGGCCAGGACCAGCGAGCGACGCCTCATGCCGTAGCCTTCATGGACACCTCTTCGCCGAGGAACTCGAGGTCGCCGCCCGCGAACGCCTTCTCGAGCGCCACGGCGACGGCGGGATCGAAGGCGCGCCCCGCCGAGCCCTGGATCCGCTCGATGACGTACGGAAGGGGCATCGCCTTCTGGTAGGGCCGCGTCGTCGTCATCGCGTCGAACGTGTCGGCCACGGCCACGATCCGGGCGATCCGGGGAATCTCGGCGTCCTTCTGCCCGTCGGGATAACCGCCCCCGGCCCACTTCTCGTGGTGATGGCGGATCCCGGGCACGACGTCCTTGAGCTGGGGAATCTGCCCCATGATGATGGCGCCCTTCACGGGGTGGGATTTCATCACCTCGAACTCCTCGCTCGTCAGAGCCGTCGGCTTGCGCAGGATCCGGTCGTCGATCCCGATCTTTCCGACGTCGTGGAGGAGCGCCGACAGGCGCACCGTCCGGATCTCCTCCGGCGTGAGGTCCATGTGGCGCGCGATGACGACGGCGTACCGCGCCACCCTCTCCGAGTGGCCCCGGGTGTAGGGGTCCTTGGCGTCGATCGCGGCGGCCAGCGTCCGGATCGAGTTGATGAAGAGTTCCTGGTTCTCGCGGGCGGCGAGGCGGAGCTTCTCGACCGACTTCTCGATCGAATCCGACATCGAGTTGAAGGTCTCGGAGAGCTGTGCCAGCTCGTAGACGCCCCGGATCGGGACGCGCTGCTTGAAATGCCCCTCGGCCACCGAGCGGACCTTCTCGACCAGGTCCAGGACCGGACGGGACAGGAGGCGGGCGACGAGGAGGGCGACGACGCCGACGAGGACCAGGGCGAGAAGCGCCGCGGACGTCGAGACCTGCGCCATCTGCGCGACCGCTGCGAAGGCGCTCTTCTCCTCCGTCTCCACGATCACCCCCCAGTCCGTCGGCGACGGGACGGTGGCAAGCGTCCCCAGAACGCGCCGCGCCCCCTTCCCTTCGCCCCGGCTGTAGCTCTTGGTCACCCTTACGGGCTGGGCCATGAACTCCCGGACGAGGTCGATCTTCGAGAGGTCGCGCGACGGGAATGCCGAAGGGTCGCTCGAGAAGAGGAGCTGGCCCTTCCGGTCGACGACGTAGGCGAGGACGCCGCCTCCGGCGACGGCCGACTCCCGGCCCTCCGTCACGAAATGCCTCTTCAGGGGCTCGAGGGAGACGAACGCGAGGACGGCCCCGAGGACCTCCGTTCCCCCCGACCCGACCGGTGCGGCGACGATCAGGCCGCCATCCGGGTCGGATTTCGGATAGATCGGCTCGGCGCTCCGCCAGGTCTGCCCTTTGGCGGCTACGTTCAGGGCCTGGGTCAGCTTCTGCTCCAGCTCGGGGTCGACAGGTCCGGACGGCGCGGTCGCGCCGACTCCGTCGCGGTCCACGGCACGGAGGAGCCGGATTCCGGCGCCCGAGAGGCTCTCCAGCGTCCCTTCGAGGAGTCTCGTCTTCCCGAGGGAGAAGAACGGGTCGATGTTCGCGCCCGACGAGGTCGCGATCTGCCGGCCGAGGCGAATGCCGTCCGCCACCCGCACGACGTCCTTCTGGGCGTTTGCGAGGTAGCGGTCGATCGTGTCGGCCAGCGTGATCGAGCTTCCCTTCAGGTACTTCTTCTCGGACGTCTCGAGGGCCTCGCGATTGATCCCGATGAGGGAGAAATGGAGGCCGACGAGCGGAAGGATGGAAACGACGAGCAGGGCGGCCAGAAGCGCCGTCACGATGCGGAGCCTGGGAAGCAGCTTCGCCGCCCTCATCAATCTTCGAAACGATTGTACGACGGGAGGTTGGCCGAAAAAGCCGCCTCCAGCTCTTGCGGGTCCACGCGCCGGAGCGCCACCCGTCCCGGCTCCGCGAGGAGAACGGCGACGAGGCCCCGGCGGTCGGTCTTCTTGTCTGCCGTGAGGCGCGCCGAGAATCCCTCCAGCGCCGACCGGGGAGGAAGCGGCGGCCGGACGAGGGTGGCGATCCAGGCGCGTACCGCCCGCGCAACCCGTGGCGCGAGTCCCGCCCGCGATTCGGAGAGCCGGAGGGACGCCAGAAGTCCCCAGGCCACCGCCTCGCCGTGCGTCAGCCGGTACCCGGAGGCCGCCTCGAGGGCGTGGCCGACCGTGTGGCCCAGATTCAGGGCAAAACGGCGCCCGCGCCGCTCGAGCGGGTCGGCCGCGACGACGGCCGCTTTCATCGCGAGCGACCGGCGGACCGCCTCGGCGACGGCGGCGGGATCCCTCCGCGCGAGGCCCGGCACCAGACGCGGCATCGCGCGGTAGAACGCCCTGGAGAGGAGCGCGCTCTTGACGACCTCGGCCAGGCCCGACCGCCAGGCGCGCGGCGGAAGCGTCGTGAGGACGCCGGTCTCGACGACGACGAGGCGCGGCATGTGAAAGGCCCCGGCCAGGTTCTTTCCCGCAGGAAGGTCCACGGCGGTCTTCCCCCCGAGGGCGCTGTCGGCCGCGGCGAGAAGCGTCGTCGGCGCCTGGACGACCGGAACGCCGCGGAGCGCGAGGGCGGCCGCGAGTCCCGCGACGTCGCCGACCGTCCCGCCGCCGAACGCGACGAGCCCTCCGTCGCGTTTCAGGCCACGTTCCGAGAGTTCGGAGAGGAGACGCCCGAGAACGGCCCACGTCTTCGCCGCTTCGCCGTCCGGGACGAAAAGGGGGCGGGGGTCGAGGTCGGCGCCCCGGGCCCCGGCGAGGAGGGCCGCCCCGTGGCGGCGGAAGACGGGCCGCGAGGAGACGACGAACCACCGCCCCGGGGCGATTCCTTGCAGGCGCTTTCCGAGGAGGCCGAAGGCGCCCTCGCCGACGACCACCTCGGTCCCGGCACGGCCGGCACGGAAGCTGAATCGTCCGGAAGGGGTCGCGGTCACGCGCCCTTCGGCGTCACTGCCAGCGCGATGCCGAGCTCCGAGAGCTGGGCCGGATCCACCGGCCCGGGCGAACCGGTCATCAGGCAGGTGCCGGAGGCCGTCTTCGGGAAGGCGATCACGTCACGGATCGAGGCAGAGCCCGTCAGGATCATCAGGATCCGGTCGAGGCCCAGGGCGATGCCGCCATGCGGCGGCGCGCCGAACCGGAAGGCGTCGAGGAGGAAGCCGAACTTCGCGCGCGCCTCGTCGGGTCCGATCCCGAGCCGGGAGAAGACGCGCGACTGGACGTCGGGGCGGTGGATACGGATCGACCCGCCCCCCAGCTCCATTCCGTTCAGGACGACGTCGTAGGCGCGCGCCTTCACGCGCCCCGGGTCGGACTCGAGGTATTGCAGGTCCTCCTCGCGCGGCGACGTGAACGGATGGTGCATGGCGTACCACCTCTGGTCGTCCGGATGCCACTCCAGGAGCGGAAAGTCCGTGACCCAGAGGAAGTCGTGGCGCCCTTCCGGGACCAGCTTCTCCTCGCGCGCGATCTGGACGCGCAGGGAGGCGAGGGAGTCGAAGACCCCCTTGGCCGTTCCGGCGGCGACGAGGACGAGGTCGCCCTCCTTCGCGCCGAACGACGCGCGGATTCGCTCGACGAAGCCGTCGTCGAAGAACTTCTTCGAATTGGAGTTCCAGGGGGAGGCCGTCTTCACCCAGAAGAACCACTCCGCGCCGGCCGCCTTCGCCCCCTTCTCGAGGTCGTCGAGGCGCTTGCGCGAGAACGATCCTCCCCCGGGGACGCAAAGGCCCTTCACCTTCTCCACGTTCGAAGGAATCCTCTCTTCGAGCCCCGCGACGTCGCCGAGCTCCAGAGCGAACCGCGTGTCGGGGCGGTCGACGCCGTACCGCTCCATCGCCTCGTCGTAGGTCATCCGCGGAAACGGCGTCGGGCAAGGGACGCCGTACGCCGGGAAGACGTCTCCGAAGAGCTTCTCGATGAGGGCGAAGACGGCCTCTTCCGAGGGGAAGGAGAGCTCGAGGTCGACCTGGGTGAACTCGGGCTGGCGGTCGGCTCGAAGGTCCTCGTCGCGGAAGCAGCGGGCGATCTGGTAGTAGCGCTCCATGCCCGAGACCATCAGGAGCTGCTTGAAGAGCTGCGGCGACTGCGGCAGCGCGTAGAACTCTCCCGGGTGGACGCGCGAGGGGACGAGGAAGTCGCGGGCCCCCTCCGGGGTCGACTTCGTCAGGATCGGGGTCTCGAGCTCGAGGAACCCCTCCTCGTGGAGGATCTTCCGGATCCGGAACGTCACGTCGCTCCGGGTCGTGAAGTTCCGGGTCATCTCCGGCCGCCGCAGGTCGAGGTACCGGTACTTCAGCCGGAGATCCTCCGAGGCCTTCACGCCGTCCTCGATCGGGAACGGCGGGGTGTCGGCCCGGTTCAGGATCGACAGGGCCGTCGCCCGGACTTCGACCTCGCCGGTCGGAAGCTCCGGGTTCACGGCGCCCGCGTCGCGCCCGACGACCGTCCCCTCCACGTCGAGGACGAACTCGCTCCGGATCTCCTTCGCTGTCTCGAGAAGGTCCTTCGCCGGGATGAACTGCGCGTCGAAGACGACCTGGACGAGGCCCGAACGGTCGCGCAGGTCGACGAAGACCAGCTCGCCATGGTCGCGGCGGCGCTTGACCCATCCCTGCAGGCGGACGGTCTTTCCGGCGTCGCCCCGGCGCAGGGAGCCGGCAGGGGTGCGGGACAGGGAGTTGCTCACCCGGCGATGATCTCTTTCCCCGGGGGCGGTATCAAGTCGCCCGCGACGGACGGAGCCGCGCGCCGATCTCATCGAGGAGCCGCCCCCGCGGACACTCGTCCTGCTTCTGAGTGGCGAGGTCCTTCACGACGAACGACCCCTTGCGGCGCTCCTCCTCTCCGAGGAGGACGACGAGGGGAATCTCCTTCTTCAGCGCCCCCTTGATCCCCCGCCCGGGGCCCTTCGCCGCCGTGTCGAGATCGGTCCGGATCCCGCTCCGCCGAAGCTCAGCGGCCAGCGCGAGCGCCTCGGCCACGTCCTCCGGACCCAGAGGCACCACGGCCACCTGCGGCGACCCCTCGCCGAGGAAGGTCTTCCGTGTGTCGTCGGGCAGGACGTCGAGGAGCCGGTCTTCGCCGATGGCGAAGCCGATGCCGGGCGTCTTCGGCCCTCCGAGGTCGGAGATCAGCCGGTCGTATCGACCGCCACCCAGGAGGGCGTCCTGCGCGCCGAGTCCCTGCGCCGTCACCTCGAAGACGGTCCGGGTGTAGTAGTCGAGCCCCCGGACCAGTCGCGGCTCGATCCGGTACGGGATCCGGAAGGACGTCAGGAGGGCCAGCAGCTCCTCGTGGTGCCGGCGGGAATCCGCGGAGAGGAAGTCGATCATGGCCGGCAGCGACGGGTCGGCGAGCCACTCGGCCAGCTTCGGATTCTTCGAGTCCAGGATGCGAAGGGGGTTCTGCTCGAGACGGCGCGCGTCGTCCGCATCCAGCAGCCCCTCCTTCGAGGAGAACCAGGCGCGGAGCGCCTCGATGAACCCGGGCCTCTCCTCCTCGGTGCCGACGGAGTTCAGCGCCGCCGAGAGCCCGGTGAAGCCGAGCCGCCCGAGAAAGTCGAAGAGCATCACGAGGACCTCGGCGTCCGTCGCGGCGTCGGCCGCGCCGAGCACCTCGGCCCCGATCTGCCGGAACTCCCGGTAACGCCCTTTCTGCGGGCGTTCGTACCGGTACTGCGGCCCGACGTAGTAGAGCCGGTGGACGCGCCCCGCCTGCGCGAGACGGTGCTCGACGACGGCCCGCGCCACGCCCGCCGTGTTCTCGGGTCGGAGCGTGACCGACCGGCCTCCCCGGTCCGTGAACGTGTACATCTCCTTGTGGACGATGTCGGTCGACTCTCCGACGCTCCGGACGAAGAGCTCCGTCGCCTCGAACGCCGGGGTCCGGATCTCGTCGTAGCCGTAGAGGGCGAAGACCTCGCGCGCCGTCCGCTCGACGCCGTTCCAGACGCGCGTCTCGGGCGGGAGGAGGTCCCGCGTCCCTTTCTGGGAGGCGATCACGCCCCGGGCGCCGGCGCGACCTCGTCGCGGAGGTACTCGGCCTTGTAGCCGAGGTAGTTCTGCCAGTAGGTCCGGAGCCTCTCGACCTCGGCGGGCGTGAGCGCGCGCTTCTGCACCGCCGGGTTCCCGGCCCAGAGCGTCCGCGGCGGAATGACCGTTCCCTGAAGAACCACGGCGCCCGCCGCCACGAGGGCGCTCACGCCCACGTCGGCGTTGTCGAGGATCGTCGTGTTCATCCCGATCAGGGTACCGCGCCGGATCGTGCAGGCGTGGACGACCGCATTGTGGCCGAGGGTGACCTCCTCCTCGAGCACGAGAGGCCCCGTCTCCTTCGTGACGTGAAGCGTGCAGTTGTCCTGGACGTTGCTCCGGTCCCCGATCCGGATCCAGCAGCAGTCGCCGCGGACCACCGACGAGTACCAGATCGACACGTCGTCCCCGAGGACAACGTCACCGACGACGGCCGCCGTCTCGGCGATGAAGACCCGACGTCCGAGCCGGGGGAAGGCCCCCATGTAACCGCGAAGAACCATCCGAAAACCCCGCGGGAAGATACCAGAGACCGCCGGGCGGCACTCGTGCACGGGATCCTGTGCGACCCCGGCGGACCCCTGAAAACACCGCGTGAAGTCCACTTTTCTCCAGTCATTCCACAGAGTTCCGCACAGAGGCTCTGAAATCCCGCAACCGGCTCTCTTCCAATGACATCGGGCGCCCACTCCACGCCATTTACCAGGCCAATCGATCGACACCTCGACCGGGCCCTTTCTCGGGGCGTTCTCGCTCCGGATCCTCGCCTCTGGCCTCTGTTCGCCCGCCGCGCCTCGCCCGGCCGCGCCGGAACGCGAGCCGCTCCTTCCGGGCCGATCCGGGATCGCAAGGAGATTGAATCTCATTGACAGGTGGGTCCGTTCGGACCCATCATCCCGGGCAGAGAACGCCGCATTGAGCCGAGCGACGACACTTCTCGGGCACGATCTCGCGACGTCCACCTGGAGCAGGCGTACTGGTCTCACCCCGTCCGCTCCTCCCTTCCAAAGCTGCCGAAGGAGCCTTCAGATGTACGCTTGTTCCGAGTCCACGACCCGCCTTGCGGTCCTCTTCGCGGCCTTCGCCGCGATCCTGTACGGATCCGGACCCGCCACGGCGCAGGTCGCCGGCCAGAACATCAACATGGTCTCCGGGACGACCTTTCCCGGAGGCGACCCGTTCCTCCAGCGGCAGAACGAGCCGTCCGTGGCGGTCTCGAGCCGCAATCCGCGGCATCTACTGGCCGGCGCGAATGACTACCGGGCCGTGGACATTCCCTTCCCGACGCCGAATTCCCCCGAGACCGGTGATGCGTGGCTCGGCGTCTTCAAGTCCCTCGATGGGGGCATCACCTGGAGGAGCACACTTCTACCCGGGTACCCTCAGCAGAACCCTCGCACGGGCCCGCTCTCAGCATTCACGACCGCGGCCGACCCGGTCGTCCGCGCCGGGACGAACGGCCTCTTCTACTATTCGGGAATTGCCTTCAACCGCACGACCAAGGACGGCGCCGTCTTCGTCAGCCGCTTCATGGACCTGAACAACAAGGAAAACGGCGACCCGACCCTCGATCAGGATCCCATCCGGTACATTGACACGAAGATCGTCGACACCGCGGCGCCGAGCGCGCCGTTCATCGACAAGCCGTGGATCGCCGTGGACAAGCCGCGCCTTCTGGACGGCGTCTGCAACCTGACCGTCCCGCAGCCGCGGCCGGGGAATCCGGCCGCCACCGTGCAGCAGACGGTGCCGGCCGGCGCCGTCTACGCGGCTTGGACCGAGGTGACAGGGGGCGGGAGCACTCTGACGACGAACGTCTTCTTCTCGGCCTCGAGCGACTGCGGCGGCACCTGGAGCCAGCCGGTCCGGATCAACGGCACGAACAAGGTCAATCAGGGAGCCTCGATCGCGATCGACCCGGCCACGGGCGTCATCTACGTCGTGTGGCGGCGGTTCGCCAGCGGATCGCAGACCGACGCCATCATGGTGACCCGGTCACTGCGCGGCCGCCTCTTCTCCACGCCGTCCGTCGTCGTCTCGCTCCCCGCCTACAACCCAGCGAACCCGACGGGCCCGTCGTTCTTCGACCAGGGGACGACGGCCGATTCCTTCCGTACGAACGCTTACCCGACGATCTCAATCGACCGGCGCCCCGACGCCGGCTCCGAGGATGACGACGAGCCGGACACCTCGACCTACCGGGGAAGGGTCTTCGTGGCCTGGTCGCAGCGGGGCGTGGGACCGGGCGGCGACGCCCGTGTCGTACTCTCCGTCTCGACGGACGGCGGCTCCACCTGGTCAGCGCCAAAACCCGTTGACAACTCTCCGCTGACCGACGACGCGGTGCCCGGGAACTCGTTTTCCCGCGGCCATCAGTTCATGCCGCAGATGACGGTGACGGCCGACAAGATCACCCTCATCTATTACGATGCCCGCCTCGACCACACGTTCGGACTTTTTTCGCCCCGGAGCACTCCGCTCACGCCGGACCCGGTCACCGGAAAGCTCTACCTCGAGACGCGCGCCCTGAAGGGCGAGTTGCTCGACGTGGGCGGTGCAGCGATGGTCTTCACGCCCTTCTTCGTGGAGACGGGCATGACCCAGTGGCGTCACACCCTGGACCTGCGCGTGGCCCAGGCCGATTCCGCCGTCTCTCCCGTCTTCACCTCGGCGCGCCTCTCGCAGTACATCTTCGGGACCCGCGGCGACGAGACGGGAACGATCAGTACCCTCCAGCAACTCCAGATCAACCCGCCCAACCTGAAGCTCTTCCAGGACGGATCGGTCCCCTTCCTTGGCGACTACATCGACGTGGCGGGCCCGACGTTTCTTCCGCCCAGGGCCCCCGGCCGCCGGTGGCGGTTTAACAGCCTTCCGGGCACCTCTCCCGTCTTTCTCGCATCCTGGACGTCGAACCAAGATGTTCGCCCTCCGCTGGACGGGAACTGGGCGAACTACGCGCCGCCAGGGAGCACGACGAACGGCGGGACGAGCGTCTTCAACGGCGCGCCCCGTCCCCCCTGCCAGCCCGGTAACGAGGGGATGCGGAATCAGAACATCTACGCCGCGAGGATCTCCCAGGGCCTCGCCGTCGCGTCGGTCCAGAACGCCAAGCCGCTGTCGTCCACTCTCCAGCGCGCCCTCTCCCTGAGCGTCGAGAACCTGACGCCGGTCAGCCGGACCTTCCGCCTCACGATCACAGGCCAGCCCATTGGCGGGCGCGCCTCGTTCGTGCCGGCGCCGAACCCGCTCCCAAACCCGCTTCCCGCAGCGACAACGGCGCTCGACGTCGTGATCCCGGCGTACTCGTCAGTGGCGCGATCCGTCTATGCGCTTTCCACGAACCCCAGCGCCCTGATCGAGGTCGACGTGGCCGAGGTCAACGGCCCACCCGGCGGTTCCCTCAAGGCCGGAGGCCTCACCGGCTTCGTCATCTTCAACACGGATCCTTCCGCTCCCAGCCTCATTGACCCCGACGGCTCGACGGGCCCGTCCGTGACCACGGTCGAAATCTACAACCCGAACGTCTCGAACCCAAACGTCTCCAACCCCAACGTGTCCAACCCGAACGTTTCGAACCCCAACGTCTCCAACCCCAACGTCTCCAACCCCAATGTTTCGAATCCCAATGTTTCGAATCCCAACGTGTCGAACGCCGACCTCGCCAATCCAAACGTTTCCAATCCCAACGTGTCCAACCCCAACGTCTCGAATCCGAACGTCTCGAACCCGAACGTGTCGAATCCGAACGTCTCGAACGCGCCCGTTTCGGATGCCACCTACACCGTGACCAACGAGGGGAACACGGCCTCGACGTACCGCGTCCAGCTCGCCGGAACGAACCCCACGAGTACTCCTCTTCAAATCATCGTCTCCAAGCCCTACGGGAGCCCGACCTCCCTGGACTGTGTCCTCTTCGAGCAGCAGCACAACGTTCCCATCTCGAGCGTCGTCAACCCCTCGTTCATCATCCCGGGCAGCCCTCCCGATCCGGGAATCACCAACCCGTCCGACGGGAACGCTACGTTCGTCCTCGGGCCCGGAGAGTCGATTCTCGTGACGATTCGGGGTCCGGTCGATACCTCGACGCTCACGAACATCATCCAGAACGTGGCGCCGGTGGTCGTCGCACACGCTCCGAACACGAATGACCCGTCGAACACACCGGCGACGTCGCCGCCGGTCATCACGACCTCCGCGCTGCCTGACGGGATCGTCGGCCAGGTCTACTCGGCGCCGGCCACGGCCCTGGGCGGCACTCCTCCCTTCACGCTCTGGACGGCGACGAACCTCCCGGCCGGCCTCGCGATCAACGGGTTGACCGGCGTGATCACGGGAACGCCCTTAACCGCAGGTACGTTTGCCGTCGGTGTGTCGGTAACCGATTCCGCATCGAAGACCGGCTCGCGCACCCTGAACCTCCGTGTCGTGCAGCCGCTCGCCATCACGACGACCTCGTTGGCGTACGGCATCGTGGGGTCCGCCTACAGTCAGATGCTGGCATCGACGGGAGGGACGGCTCCGGTGACCTGGACGATCTCCTCCGGTTCGCTGCCTGCGGGACTGATGCTCTCCGGCGCCTTGATCAGCGGCACCCCGACCGTCGCGGGCCCCTACAGCTTCAGGGTGCAGGCGACGGACACCACCAACCCGATGCAGGTCACCAGCCAGGATCTGACGATCAACGTGGTGGGGAGCGGAGACATCGTCACGAACGGGAGCTTCGAAGACCCGGTCATTACGCCCGGCACGTACTCCATCTTCGATTCAATATCCGGCTGGACGGCCACCTCGCCCCCCCCCTGCCTGATCGAGATCCAGAATCACGTTGCCGGGACGCCGGACGTCGGAGACCAGTTCATGGAACTCGACTCGAACTGCTCGAGCACGGTCCAGCAGACTCTCCCGACGTTACCCGGGGTCACCTACAACCTCCAGTTCGATTTCTCGCCCCGGCCAGGAATCGCCGACAATCACGTTCAGGTCAAGTGGAACGGGACGGTCGTCGCGGACCTGACGGCCAATGGAATCGAGCTTTCGGACACGCTCTGGACTCCGCACTCGATTCAAGTCACCGCCACCGGACCGTCGGCGACGCTCTCCTTCGCGGACCTCTCCGTCTCGGATTCCCTCGGAACCTACATTGACAACGTCCGGGTCACTCCCGTCCCGAGCCCCTGACGGAAAACCTTCCAGAGTGGGCTGGGCTCGTCTCTTCAGGGCGAGCCCAGCCGCCGGCGGGCGTCTGCGACGAGCGGATCTCCGCTGGCGTCACCCCGGAGCGCGAGGAACGCTTTGAAGGTCTCGGCGGCCGCCGGGCTCTTCAGCCCCTCCTGCGCCCGCGCCCGCCAATAAAGGACCGGCGCCCAGTCCCGCCAGCTCGGGGTCTCGTCGAGGAAGACGGCCGTCGCCTCGCCGCGCCGCCCGGCGCATCGCTCGAGTTCGGCATCGGCTTCCGTGAAGGCCCCGGCCTCGACATACGCGCGCCCCAGAAGGTACCGGCCCATCCAGGTGTCCGCAATGGACTTGGCCGCCTCGATCGTCCGAATGGCCTCCGCGGCCTTCGCTGCCTTGATCAGCGCCTCCGCCTCGATCAGCTTGCCGTAGGCCTGTGGATCGGATTCGAGACGCTTTCCGAGTTCGGCCGCGAGGCCGAGGGCGCGCGGCGAATTCCCGGTCGCGACGAAGATCCGCGCCGCCGGAAAGAGGACGTTCTCCCCTTTCGCCAGCGAGAGCGCCCTTTCGGCCGCCGCGACGGCCGCCTTGGCCTTTCCAAGGGCGAGCTGAGCCTCGGCGAGCGCGACGAGCTTCGCGGCAGCCGCGTCAGGGTTCTTGGCCGCAACGTCGTCCGCCACCCCCTTTTCGAGAAGCGCGGCGGCGTCGGCCGGCTTCCCCTCCGCGAGATCCATGTCAGCGAGCCCCATCGCGGCGAGGGAGCCGCCACGGACATCCAGCGCCGCGAGCTTCGCCCAGGTCTCCCGCGCCTCGGTGGGCTTCCCCTCGGCGAACTGCGAGAGCGCCAGCCCGACGAAGGCCAGGTGGAACCTCGGGTTCAGGTCGAGAACGGCCTTCTGCTCCTTCACGGCCGTTTCGAAATCCCCCGCGTACATGGCGAACAGGCCGACGTTGTTCCTTTGGATGACGTTCCTCGGGTAGATCTCGACCGCACGCCGTCCCTCCCGGAGCGCCGAGGACATGTCGCGCTTGTAGAAGAGAGCCAGCGCGAGATTCGCGATTCCGGCCGTATCGGAGGGGTACTGTCTGACGAGGCTGTTGAACTCCTCGAGCGCCTTGTCGGGGCGCCGGATGACGAGGTAGTAGAGGCCCCGGGTCCGGAACTTCTCGCGATCGCTCATCCGCTCGAGGCGTGAGAGCGCCGCCTCGAAGGTCTGCTTCGCTTCCTCGTGCCGCCCGAGGTTCTGGAAGATGGCGGCCAGCCCGGCGTAGGCGCGGCCCATGTTCGGGTCGATCTCGGTCGCCTTCCTGTAGTGTTCCTGCGCCTCGTCGAACCGCCCGGCCCACTGCAGCTCCTGGGCGACGCCGTATTCGTGCGCAGCTTCGAACGAGCCGGCGGAATAGGTCTCGGCGGCCGCAAGGCGCGCCGACTCCGGTGACCTGTCGCCGAGGGCGCTTCGGACTTTCGAGGCCAGCTTCGCCACGGCGCCCAGAACGGCGTTCTTTCCGTCGGCTGTGGCCTCCGCCGAGACGATTGGCTTTCCTGTCATGGGGTCCTCGGCACGAACCGTGACCTTGTAGCCGGAGCCGGAAGGCTCGACGGCGCCCGCCGTCACGACGCCGACCCCTTCACGGGCGGCGACCAGACGGGCCAGCGGCTCCGGTAGCCCTGTCGCGCCCGGCTGGAGCTGCGCGGCCACCTTTCGCGCCGCGCCCCGGTTGAACGCCGTGATGAACGCCGCGTCCTCGAGTGCGATGCTGAAGGCGGTCTCCAGCGTGCCGTCGAAGACCGGGTCGCCGGTCTTGTTCTCGAAGTCGGCGATGAGGACCGACCGAGCCGGCCCCGCGGCCGCCGGCGCTTTCGGCTTTCTCTTCGAGAGCCACGCGGCCCCCGCCACACCCAGCGCCACCACGAGGCAGGCCGCCGCGGCGAGAGGGATCCAGCGGCGGCGCTGGACCTCGAACCGGACATTCGTACTGAACGTCGTCGTGTTCAGGTCGGCGAGCACCTCGTGGGCCGTCTGGTAACGGGCCGCCGGATCGACGGCGAGGCAGCGCTCCATGATCTTCCGGAGGTAGGCGGGGATGGACGGGTTCAGGTCGGTGATCGGCTTCGGCGCCGTCGTCAGCCGGCGCATCATGACCTCGTAGACGGACCCCCCGCTGAAGGGGGTTGCTCCCGAGGCCATCTCGTAGAGGATGACGCCGAGCGAGTAGACATCGGCCCGCTTGTCCACGGCCTCGCCACGCACCTGCTCCGGAGACATGTAGGCCGGCGTCCCCATGACGGCGCCGAGCTCGGTCATCGCCGTCCCGCCGAGATTCTTCGCCAGGCCGAAGTCGGTCAGGTAAACGTGGTCGGCCGCGTCGACCATGATGTTCTGCGGCTTCAGATCGCGATGGACGACGCCCTCGTCGTGCGCGGCCGCCAACCCCTCGCAGATCTGACGGAAGAGATACGTCAGGCGGGCGACCGGGAACGCCCCGGACCGCTTGAGGAGCGATGAGAGGTCCTCTCCCTGCACGAACTGCATCGTCAGGAAGCGGACGCCGTCCGCCTCTCCGAGGTCGTAGACGCGCAGGACGTTCCTGTGCGTCACGCGGCTCGAGAGCTGGATCTCGCGCTTGAAGCGGTCCAGCACGTCCGGGTCGGCGGCGATCTCGGGACGGATCACCTTCAGCGCGACGTCGCGCTGCAGCTCCTCGTCACGGCAGAGGTAGACCGCGCCCATGCCGCCCCGCCCGAGGAGCTTCACGACCTTGTAGCGCGAGCCGATCTCCGTCCCCTGCCCGAGGGCCGCCACGCCCGACAGCGACTCCGTGAAGCTGGGCGCCTTTCGGCCGGAGACGGACGCCGGTTTCGACGGAAGAGCCGTCTCGTCCGACTCGGGTGCCGGAGCCTCCGCCGGCTTTTTCGACGGGGTGGGAGCCACCGTCCCCTCGTGGATCGACGGGTCCGACGGGTCACGCCCGCACGTGGGACAGTACGCCGCGCCGGGGGCGACGGGGTTCCCGCAGTATGGGCAGGGAATGCTCGGAGTTTCCAGCAGGCGCCTCGCAGGTGATTCTAACGGACCGATTTCAGGCTTCCGGCTTTCTCTCCTGACCGCACGGAGAGGCCGGGAGGAGGTTTGCACATTGGGCCCGCTCCTCGAAAAAGGGCGTTAGGACATCTGACTCGTGGACACGTCAGTAATGTGGTGTGACCTGATTTCGGAGACCCGAGAGGTCCGTCTACTCGTGCCTGCCCCACGACTCGCTGCGGACGTTCAGATCCTGTCGGCCATCAGCCCGACCGGCCGGACGTCGAACTCCGGCCTCAGCCAAAGGAGGACCAGATGAAAGGATCCAGGCCGTCCCGCCGGCACAGGCGGGTGGACGGCCTCACTCGCCGCACGTTTCTTGGCACGGGCCTGGCCGGAAGCGCCGCGCTTCTCACGGGCGGTTTCGGCTCGCTCCTCCAGGCGCGACCCGCGGCCGCCGCCCGGTTCCCCGGCGACACCGAGCCGTGGTTCGACGCGACGATCCCGCAGCTGCAAGGTCTCATGGCGTCCGGACAGCTGACGAGCCGGGAACTGACGCAGGGTTACCTCGCCCGGATCAAGAGCTTGAATCCGCTCCTCCACGCCGTCATCGAGACCAACCCGCAGGCCGTGGCGATCGCCGCTCAACGCGACAACGAGCGGCGCCGGGGCCTGCTTCGCGGCCCGCTCCACGGGATTCCTGTGCTCGTGAAGGACAACATCGCCACCGACGACACCATGCAGACGACCGCGGGGTCTCTGGCGCTCGTGAACAGCCACGTGCCGGCCGACGCGCCGCTCGTTGCGCAGCTGCGCGACGCGGGAGCCGTGACCCTGGGGAAGACCAACCTGTCCGAATGGGCCAACTGGCGGGGGTTCGGCTCCATAAACGGCTGGAGCGCGCGCGGCGGGTTCACGCGCTGCCCGTACCTGCTGAGCAACGACCCACTGGGCTCGAGCTCGGGCTCGGCGGTGTCGGTGGCCGCGAATCTCAGCTCGGTGGCGGTCGGCACCGAGACCGACGGCTCCATCATGGCGCCGTCCGACCACAACCACACGTTCGGGCTGAAGCCCACGGTGGGGCTGATTTCGGGGAGCGGCATCATTCCCATCGCGCACAGTCAGGACACGGCAGGACCGATGACGAGAACCGTGACCGACGCCGCGATCCTGCTCGGGGTGCTGAAGCAGGGGGGCGGCAACTACCAGGGCGCGCTCGCGCGGGGCGCCCTGAGCGGCGCGAGGATCGGCGTCGACATCAAGTACTTCACGGATCCCTTCTGGGGCAACCCGCCCACCTATCCGATCATGCAGGGGGTGATGGATGCGATGACGTCGCTGGGCGCGATCCTGGTCCCCGTCACCACCGACCCGTCGTTCCTCATGAACAACGACGAGTTCAACGTCCTCCTCTACGAGTTCAAGGTGCAGATCGCGGAGTATCTCGCGACGCTCCGGCACACCGAGGCCAGGACGCTGGCGGATCTGATCGCGTTCAACAGCAGCCACTGCTGGCAGGAGATGAAGTACTTCGGCCAGGAGATCTTCGAAATGTCGGAGTCGACGAGCGGCGACCTGACCGATCCCGTTTACGTCGACGCCCGCGCGAACTCGATTCTGAACTCGCGCGTGCTGGGGATCGACGCGGCACTCAACTCCACGGATCCGCCTCTCGACGTCCTCATCGCGCCGACGTGGAGCTGGCTCTACTCGATCGCGGCCGTGGCCGGCTATCCGAGCGCGTCGCTCCCTGTCGGCTTCCTGGACGACGGAAGCCCGGTCGGATTCTGCATGGTGGGCGGCGCGTGGCAGGAAGCGAAGCTGCTCGGCCTGATGTTCGACCTCGAACAGGAACTGAACGCGCAGGTGCCGCCGCAATACCCCGGCTCGGTGCCGGCGGAGCCTCCGGACGCCGGGATCTGTGAAGGTAAGCCGAAGCCGCACGGCGGAACGGGGAAGATCGACTGGCGGACCCGTCGGTCTTTCTGATGGTCTCCTGAAAGACGTCTGATCAGCGCCCGACGCCGGCACGGCGTCGGGCGCTGTCTTCTTCAGTGCGCGCTCGAGAGGAGGTGTCGGGCCTGCGAACGCGCCGCCGGACCCACGGACGCTCCCGCCAGCATCCCCGCGATTGCCTCCACGCGCCCCTTCTCGTCGAGCGCCCCGACCCGGGTCCGGGTCCGCCCGCCGGAGGTCTCCTTCTCCACGAGAAGGTGCCACTCCCCCGCCGCAGCCACCTGGGGCAGGTGCGTGACGACCAAGACCTGCTCGCGGCGGGAGAGCGACCGGAGCTTCCGCCCCACCGCCTCGGCGGTGGCGCCCGAGACCCCCGCGTCCACCTCGTCGAAGACGAAGGTCCGGACAGGCCCGCCCCGCCGCGGCTTGCCCCCTCCGAGGCGGATCTCCTCTTCCGCGAGCGACGCGGCGAGCGCGAGCTGGACGCGTGCCAGCTCGCCTCCCGAAGCGATCTTCGGAAGCGGCCGGGCCGGCTCGCCCGGATTCGGGGAGAAGGTGAAGCCAACGGCGTCGATGCCGTGCGCGGCACAGGCCACGCTTTCGTTCCCGGCCCGGAATGGGCTCTCCGGGTCGGGCCGACGGGTGACGGAGACGTCGAAGGCGGCTTTCGGGAAAGCAAGGTCCCCAAGGTGCGCCCGCACCGCCTTCCCCAGCCTCGGAGCCGCGGCCGCGCGCGCGGCGGAGAGCTCCAGGGCCACCTTCCGGAAGGCCTCGAACGCCTCGCGGGCAGCCCTCTCGGCCTTCGCTACGGAGCCCTCCAGGTCCGTGAGCTCCTCCCGTTCCTTCCCGATCTCTTCACGGAAACGGAGAACGTCCGTCAGCGTCGCGCCGTACTTCCGCTTCAGCTTCGCGAGGGCGTCCAGGCGCTCGGCGACGAACGCCAGACGTCCCGGGTCGGCCTCGAGTCGGGAGAGATCTCCGGCCGTCTCGAACGCGACCTGCCGGAGCGTCTCGATCGACTCCGAGACTTCCGCGACGCGGGCGGCGTACGACGGGTCGATCTCCTCCAGGGACTGGAGCGCCCGACGGGCCGCCGACGCGGCGGGAATCGCGCCCCCTTCGTCTGTTTCCAGGGCGGCCGTGGCCGCCGCCAGCAGGCTCCCGACCTTCTCGACGTTCGAGAGGCGCCCCTTCTCGGCGGAGAGGTGCGTGTCCTCTCCCTCCTCCGGCTTCACGGCGTCGATCTCGCGAATCTGGAAGTCGAGCAGCTCCAGCTTCCGCGTGCGCCCCTCGGCCGCCGCCCGGAGGCGAGACAGGTCGGCCTCCCGGCCCCGCCACTCGCGGTGAAGCGCCGCCGTCCGCCGGCTCTCGTCGGAGAGCCCCGCATACCGGTCGAGCAGCTCCCGCGGAGCCGACGGGTCGAGCAGCTCGCGCGCCTCGGCCTGCCCGTAGAGGACGAGAAGGCGTGGCGCGAGGTCGGCGAGCGTCTTCAGCGCGGCCGGGGAGCCGTTGACGAAGAGGCGCCCTTTTCCGCCCGGCGCCACTTCCCGGCGGATGACCACCCCCGCCTCGCCCCCGTCCCCTCCGTCGAGGAGGCCCGCCCCGGAGAGCGTGTCGCGAACCGCGGCGTCGTCGGAGTCGAAGGCTCCCTCCACGACGAGTTTGTCGGCTCCGGCCCGGACCAGGCCGGCGTCGGCCTTCTCGCCGAGAAGAAGCGACAGGGCGTCGACGACGAGCGACTTCCCGGCGCCGGTCTCCCCCGTCAGGACGGTAAGGCCCCCTCCGAACGAAACCTCCACGTCCTCGAGGACGGCGAGGTCGCGGACGCGGAGGGACGTGAGCAACGCGTCAGGCCCGGCGGCGCGCCGGCCGGCGTCCCCGCTTGCGCCCCTCCACGCGGTCCTTCAGCCAGCGAAGCGTCAGGGCGAGACCGAACGCCGTGGCGCCGGGGGCGTAGCCGGCGAACTCGTGGTCGTAGTTCGCGGTCGGAGCGATGTCGAGGTGCGCCCAGGGCGTCTTCGGGTCGACGAACTCCTTCAGGAACATCGCCCCGTTGATCGAGCCGCCCCACCGGCCGCCTGTGTTCTTGAAGTCGGCCCAGTCCGACTTGATGTTCTCCTTGTAGTCCTCCCACAGAGGAAGGCGCCAGAGCCGCTCGTCGGTCCGCTCGCCGGCGGAGACCAGCTCCCGGGAGAGGCCGTCGTCGGCCGTGAAGACGATCGCCGCCTCGAGCCCCAGGGCGACCAGGGCCGCGCCCGTGAGCGTCGCGTAGTCGAGGATCGCCTTCGGCTTCCACTCCCTCGCGTAGTCGAGGGCGTCGGCGAGGATGACCCGCCCCTCGGCGTCCGTGTTGTCGATCTCGGCCGTCTTGCCGTTCCGGAACCGGACGATGTCTCCCGGCTTGTAGGCCGAGCCCGACGGGAGGTTCTCCGTGAGCGGCGCGAGCGCGACCACGTTGACGGGGAGCTTCAGGTCGGCCGCGGCCAGCACGGCGCCGACGGCCGTCGCCGCTCCCATCATGTCCCACTTCATCTCGCCCATCTTTTCGGCGGGCTTCAGCGAGATGCCGCCGGCGTCGAAGGTGACCCCCTTGCCGACGAGGGCCACCGGCGGGTCGTCCTTCTTCCCGCCCCGGTACTCCAGCGCGACGAGACGGGGCTCCTCGGCGGACCCGC
Source organism: uncultured Acidobacteriota bacterium (assembly GCA_963801475.1). Classification (GTDB taxonomy): domain Bacteria; phylum Acidobacteriota; class Thermoanaerobaculia; order UBA5066; family UBA5066; genus DAOMFB01. The sequence continues at coordinate 2,034,052 of CAWDEX010000001.1, forward strand.
GGCTCACGGCGAGGAGGCCTCCCATCTTCTCGGCCGCGATCGCCTCGCGGTCGAGAATGGTGACCTTCAGCTTCCGCTTCTTCGCTTCGGCCTCGATCCGCTCCGCGAAGAGCCGCGGCGTCATGTCGCAGGCGGGAGTGTTCCCCAGCTCGCGGACCAGCTCCGCCGCGGCGACGACCGTGGCCGCCGCGGCGGCCTCCCGGGAGGCCGTCCGCGGGTCGACCCCCTTCCACGGGCCGCGGTCGCGGGCGAACCAGGCCGACCCGAGCGACGACGGCTCGCTGTTCTCGGACTTGTAGGTCTTGAAGTCGTAGTCCGCGAGGGCGAGACAGCGGAGGAGGAAGTCGCGGCTCTCGGCCGGGTCCATCCGCTGGAGCCGGAACGGGAAGTCGACCTCCACCGAGGTCTCGCCGTTCTTCGCGACGGTCTTCAGCGTCGACCGGAGGAGGCCCCGCGCCTTCCGCGGAGAGACGTCGGCAGTCTTTCCGGCGCCGAAGAGGTAGAGCCGCCGGGCCGGGCCGGATTCACCAAGGGGGATCGTGCAGGACGTGCCGTCAGCGCCGATCTTCGCCGGCGCCTGAGCGGCGGCCGCCTCGGCCAGCTCTTTCGGCAGCGAACCGAAGTCGGGGGCGCCGTCCTTGCCGGCGAGGCAGAAGGCGACGAGGGCGTCCGGCCGGGGGCGATTCGTTCGGGAGGGGCTCAGAAGCTTCACGCGGCTCTCCTGTGAGGAATTCGTTCCGGAGGCCCGTGAAGTCTAGCGCGCGGGCTAGACTCCGCGCATGCGCGAGCCCGTCAGCCAGACTTCCCTCCCGGGACTTCCGCCGCCGCGTCGCGGCAAGGTCCGCGACGTCTACGACCTCGGGGACAAGCTCCTCATCGTGGCGAGCGACCGGATCTCGGCTTTCGACGTCGTCCTCTCGCCGGGGATCCCCGACAAGGGGTCCCTCCTGACGCGCTTGTCGAGCTTCTGGTTCCGGAAGTTCGCCGACGTGGTCCCCAACCACCTCCTCGAGACGGACGCCGCGCGGTTTCCGGCGCCGCTCGACGCCCACGGAGACCTGCTCTCGGGGCGGTCCGTCCTCGTGAAGAAGTGCCGCATCGTCCCCTTCGAGTGCGTGGCGCGCGGTTTCCTGGCCGGCTCGGGGTGGAAGGACTACCGGAAGACGGGCGAAGTCTGCGGGCACCGGCTTGCGGCCGGGCTGCGCGAGGCCGACCGCCTCGCCGAGGCGATCTTCACCCCCGCCACGAAAGCCGAAACCGGTCACGACGAGAACGTCTCCGTCGCGACGATGGCGGACGCCATCGGAGCCAAGCTGACGGCGCGGCTCCGGAACCTGACGCTGGAGATCTACAACCGGGCCGCGGCCTACGCCGAGACCCGCGGCATTCTCCTGGCCGACACGAAGTTCGAGTTCGGCCTCGACGAGAACGGGAGCGTCGTCTGGGTGGACGAGGCGCTCACCCCCGACTCCTCGCGCTTCTGGCCGCGCGGGAGCTGGCGTCCGGGCGGCTCGCCGCCCTCGTACGACAAGCAGTTTCTCAGGGACTGGCTGGAGAAGTCCGGCTGGAACAAGACCCCCCCGGCACCCGTCCTGCCGCCCGACGTGGTCGCCGGCACCCGCGCCCGCTACGTGGAGGCGTTCGAGACGCTCACGGGCGAGCGGTTCGCGACAGGCTGACCGCGCCCGGTCTTCCGACCTTCTTCTGACCGGGGCCGACGATGCGGGTCAGTGGCCGACCGGCTCGTCGGCGAAGTCCTCGGTCGAGAAGGCCTCCTCGGGGCCCAGCTTGGCCATCTCCTTCTTGACAAGATCCTGGTGGTGGATCTCCTCCACCTTCAGCTCTTCGAAAAGCTCCTTCAATTCGCCTTCCGGGGTCGTCTTCAGGATGTCGCAGAAGTAGTTGAAGGCCTTCACCTCGGCTGCCAGCGCCACCTCGAGGGCCTCCTTCAGCGACATGAAGGCGTGCACGGTCTCGTAGCCGGGCGCCTCGACGTCCCAGAGCATCGATCGGTCGACCCGACAGGGCTGGTCCGGGAAGAGCCGCTTCCGGCGCTCGGCCAGCTCCGCGCCGTGGCGGGCTTCGTTCTTCGCCATGAAGTGAAAGAAACGGGCGACCTCGGCGTCGTGGTGCAGTTCCATCTGGTGGGCGAGCTCTTCGTATCGCTCCTTCGCCTCGTCCTCGATCAGGCTGGCGAGGTCGAGTGCGTCTCTCAGGTCGAGGCTGGAAAGGTCCAAGGTGCGGCTCATCGCGCGTCCTCCCGGGCCCCGTGCCGGGACCCGCAGTCATCGTCGCACCTTTCCACGCCCCCCGCCACGGGACCATGATGCAATCGGATCAAGCGGCTACGGCCTCGTGGAAACCTGCGGACCGGGAGCGCGTACAGAGGAACCGGAGGCCCGCGATGGCGAAGTTCTTCCTCTGGCTGATTCTCCTCGTCCTCTGCTGGCCGCTGGCCCTTCTCGCGCTCCTCCTTTACCCGGTCGTCTGGCTCCTTCTGCTTCCCTTGAAGCTCCTCGGGATCGCCGTCGGCGGGATCCTGGCCTTCTTCAGGGCCCTGATTTTCCTCCCCGCCCGGGTCCTCGGGGGGCCGCGGCCAGCCTGACCCGTCAGACCTTCGCCAACAGCTCACCGACCGTCCGGACCGGCGTCGCCTGGAGGTCCGGGAAGGCGGCGGCCTCGGAGGCGTTGCCCGCCGGCAGGATCGCTCCCTTGAAGCCGAGGGCGAGAGCTTCCTTCAGGCGGAGCGGTGCGTCGGCCACGGCGCGGATCTCGCCGAGGAGGCCGATCTCCCCGAAGACAACTGTGCCCGAAGGGAGAGCTTTCCCGAGCAGGCTGCCTGCCACCGCCGCGGCCACGGCGAGGTCGGCGGCCGGCTCGGCGCTTTCGGCCCCGCCGGCCACGTTCAGGAAGACGTCGTGCCCCGACAGCTTCAGGCCCCCATGGCGCTCGAGAACCGCGAGGAGCAGCGCGAGGCGCGTCCCGTCGAAGCCGATCGCCGTCCGTCGGGGGGTGCCGTACTTCGCCTCGACCGTGAGAGCCTGCACCTCGAGGAGGAGGGGCCGCGTCCCCTCGACGCCGGCGAGGACGGCCGAGCCGGGGCGCGACCCGGCCCCCGTGCCGAGATAGAGCGATGACGGGTTCGCCACTTCGACGAGCCCCGAGCCGGTCATCTCGAAGACCCCCAGCTCGTGAACGGGCCCGAAACGGTTCTTCAGCGCCCGGACGACCCGGTGGGCGTGGAACCGCTCCCCTTCGAAGGAGAGAACGGCGTCCACGAGATGCTCGAGCGTCTTCGGCCCGGCCAGGGTCCCGTCCTTGGTGACGTGGCCGATCAGGAAGACGGGGATCCCGGTCGTCTTGGCGAAGACCAGGAGGCGCCCGGCGCACTCGCGGACCTGCGAGACGGAGCCGGAGGTCCCGGCCGCCTCCTCCGAGGCGATCGTCTGGATCGAGTCGACGACGACCGCGCCGAACTTCCCGGCGCCCGCGGCGTCGAGGATCCGCCCCAGCTCCGTCTCCGGCAGCAGGAAGAGCCCCGAGGCGAGGGCGCCCGCGATCCCGAGCCGGTCCGCACGCATCTTCACCTGCCGCGCCGACTCCTCGGCCGTGACGTAGAGGACCGGCCCGAGGCGGAGGGCGAGGCGGGCGGCGACCTGGAGGAGGAGCGTCGACTTGCCGATCCCCGGCTCGCCGCCAAGGAGGACGACCGACCCGGGGACGAGGCCGCCGCCGAGCACCCGGTCGAAGTCAGCGACCCCCGTGGGGATCCGGGGCCGCTCCTTCGCGTCGACCTCCGCCAGCGGGATCGCGGACGGCCCCGCGCCGGCCGCCCGGGGCGCCGTCGCCGGGACGGCCTTCTCCTCGACCAGCGTGTTCCACCCGCCGCACTCGGGACAGCGTCCGAGCCAGCGCGGGGTCTGCGCCGTGCAGGACGTGCAGGTGAAGACCGTCGCCGGCTTCTTGGCCACGCCGAGAGGCTACATGAACGGGAGGGTCAGGGGGGCATGGGGGGTGCGGACCCGGCGTGTCATCAGCGATGACCGACGACGCACCCCCCGATCATTTAAAGACCGTCACCGTGCCGAGGAGCGACTTGATCCTCTCGTCCCTCCAGCTGAACCCGCCGCCGACGAAGGGGGACCGGGTCTGCGGGTTCAGCGTGTCCGAAACGCCTCCCACGATGAAGAAGTCCTTTTTCGGGGTCCACCGCCCGTAGACCTTCAGGTTCGGCCGGAAGTCCGGGCGGTCGAAGTCCCAGATCTCTCCGGTCAGGCGGATCTTGTCGTTCCAGAGCATCTGGTCCATCCCCACGCCACCGCGCGACGCGACGAGGCCGGCCCGGAGGATCGTGTCCTTGAGCCGGTAACCCATCTGGGCGGAGATGGCGAGCTTGTCCTCGTACCTCTGCTGAACGAAGGTCCAAGTCTCGGGCTCCCCGCCCGGCCGCGTCACGGTGATGGTGTTGGACTCGTCGTACCGGCGCCCGCCCGCCGGGGCGATCAGTTCGAGTCGGTAGAACCGGTTCTCGGCGGGCATGACGTCCAGCGTGAAGTAGCCCTGACCGCCGCCGGTCCGCGTCAAATATTCGCCGCGAAAGCCGAACTCCAGCTCGATCTTCTTGGTCTGGGTCAGCGCCGAGTTCAGCTCGTCGACGCCCTTCTTCACCGATTTGAGCGTCTCGTTCAGGTTCTCGTGCGTCTCGGGGTCGTTGACGAGCTTGCCGACGGTCCCCTGTCCCTCGTCGATCTTCCGAGTGATGGAGTTGAGGTTCTCGGCCGTCAGCTTCAGTTTCGAGGAGAGCTCGTCGGCGTTCGCCATCGTCCCCTTCAGGCTCCCCCGGTTCTCGTCGAGGATCCGGTCGAGGCGCGCCAGTGTCTGGTTCATCCCGGACGAGAACTCTCGGAGGTTCGCGAGCGTGGCGTCGATGTTCCGGCGGTTCGCGTCGACCATCTGGGCCAGCGACTCGGCGAGGCGGCCGAGGTTGTCGACGATCCGGTTCAGCTTCTCTTCCCCCTCGCGCCCGCCCATCGAGCCCCGGAGGGCCCCCGTGAGCTCCTTGACGTCCCGCCCGATGTCCCCCGCCAGCTTCGTCAGCTCGTCGAGGTTCGTCGGGACGCCCCCTTCGATGCGCGCTCCGTCGGCCAGCTTCTGCGCGCTCACCGGGCCCGGCGACAGGTCGACGTACTTGTCGCCGAGGAGGCCCATCGCCCGGATCTCGCCGCTCGCGCCCTGCCGCAGCTCCACGTCGGGCTCTAGGGCGATCCGGACGATCGCCGAGCCGTCGGGGAGAAGGCGGATGCCGTCCACCTTGCCGACGCGCACGCCGGCGATGCGGGCGGCGGACTTGTCGTCGAGTCCGGCCACGTCGGCGAAGTGAACCTCCACCGTCTTCGTCCGGGCTTTCTTCCCGAAGGCGAGGTCCTCGATCCGCAGGATCAGGATTCCCGCCGCGATCAGGACGACGAGGAAGAAGGCGCCGATCTTGGCGGTCGTGCTCATGGAGACGTCTCTATTGTCGACCGGGAGGGGGGGCCGGCGGAAGGGTGAAGGACCTCCACCTCGTCGGGGTGCTCGAGGGTGGCATCCCCGCGGACGAAGGCGGCGACATGCGGGTCGTCCGAGATCTCGAACTCTTTCGGCGGGAGCGCCGCGTAGATCCGGCCCCCGTGGAGGAGCGCCACGCGGTCGGCGATGCCGAAGGCGACCTTCAGGTCGTGCGTGATCGTGATCGCCGTCGGGTTCAACCGCTCCCGGAGCGCCGAGATGACGCCCGAGATGACGTCGGTCGTGATCGGGTCGAGGCCCGTCGTCGGCTCGTCGAACAGGAGGATCGAGGGCGAGAGGGCGATGGCGCGGGCGAAGCCCACCCGCCGCCGCATGCCGCCCGACAGCTCCGACGGGCGCTTTCCCTCGAGGCCCGGGAGCTGGACCAGCTCGAGGCACTCGGCCACGCGGGCGCGGATCTTCCCGGGAGTGAGCCGCGCGTGGCGGACGAGGGGAAAGGCGATGTTCTCCCCCACCGACATCGAGTCGAAGAGGGCCCCTTCCTGGAAGGACATCCCGAACTTCCGCCGGATGGCGTCGCGGCGGACGCGGCCCGCCTTCCAGAACTCCTCACCCTCGATCTCGACGGTGCCGGCGTCGGGCACGAGGAGGCCGATGACGTGCTTCAGGAGGACGCTCTTCCCGGTTCCCGACTTCCCGACGATGACGAGCGACTCGCCCGTGGCGACGGCCAGGTCGAGCCGGTCGAGGACGACCTTTCCATCGAAGCCTTTCGTGATCCCGGCGAGGCGGACGGCGGGCGGGGCGGCGCTCATCAGAAGAGGACCTTCGTCAGGAAGAAGTCGGCGATCAGGACGGCGAGAGAGCCCGCCACCACGGCGCGCGTCGTGGAGCGGCCGACCCCCTCGGCTCCGCCCCGGGTGTCGAAGCCGCACTGGCAGCCGATCAGCGTCAGGAGGCCGCCGAAGACGGCCGACTTGACGAGGCCCGACGTCAGGTCGTCCAGGTCGAGGTACAGGAAGGTGTTCTCCACGTACCGGACGGGGTTCGCCCCGAGATAGGTCACGGCGACGAGATAGCCGCCGGCGATCCCGACGGCATCGGCCAGGACCACGAGCATCGGAAGGACGAGGATCCCGGCGAGGACCCGGGGAACGAAGAGGTACTGGACCGGGTCGGTCGCGAGGGACACGAGGGCGTCGATCTGTTCCGTCACCCGCATCGACCCCAGCTCGGCCGCCATCGCGCTCCCCGCCCGTCCGGTCACCATGAGGGCCGTCAGAACCGGCCCCAGCTCGCGGAGCATCGAGAGCGCCACGACCGAGCCGATGTACCCCTCGGCGTGGAACCGCGAGAACCCCTTGAAGGTCTGGAGGGCCAGGACGCCGCCGGTGAAGAGGGCCGTCAGAAGGACGACCGGAACCGAGTCGACTCCGACCCTCACGAACTGGTGGGCCGCGCTCCGCGGCGCAAACGGCGGGCGGACGGCGCCGTGGAGCGTCTGCCCGAAGAGGACGAAGAAGCGGCCCACGGCGTTCAGTACGCCGAGGAGGCCCCGACCCAGCCACTCGAGGACGAACATCAGAGGAATTTCGACTGCGTCTCGGCGACGCGGCCCTCGCGAACGATGATACGCGGCACCCGCGGCCCCACGCCGCACAGGAGCTCCCAGGGAACCGTCCCGGCGGCCGCAGCGGCCTCCCCGACGCCGAGGCGCGTCCCCTGCCCCCGGCCGAAGAAGAGCGCCTCGTCGCCCCGCCGGGGCGGCTCGGGCAGGTCCGTCGCGTCCACGGCCGTCATGTCCATCGAGACCCGCCCGGCGATCGGGCAGCGCCGGCCGTGGATCAGGACGCAACCTCTCCCCGAGAGCGACCGGGGCACCCCGTCCGCGTATCCCGCGGGGACGAGGGCCACCGTCGTCTCCCGGGCGCAGGCGAACGTCCCCCCGTAGCCGATCCGCGTCCCTGCCGGGACGCGCTTGACCTGGTCGACCGCCGAGACGAACGACATGACGTCGAGGAGGCTTTCTGAAAGGGGGAGACCCGGAACCGGAGCGTAGAGGGCAAGGCCGGGGCGAATGTGGGAAAAGCCAGGACGAGATTCCTTGGAAGCTGAAGAGAGACGCGAGAGAGCCCCGGCGCTGTTGTCCACGTGAATCATCGACGGCGAATGCCCCGCCGCCCGGATCGCCGCGAGCATCTCCTCGAAGACACGAGCCTGAGCGTCTGTTTGCGCCGAGCCGGACTCGTCGGCCGAGGCGAAATTCTGGAATACCCCTTCTAAGAGAAGGTGCTCTTTCGCCCTCGCGACTTCGTCGAGGACCCGTGACAGCTGGTCCGGCAGGATTCCCAGCCGCGTCATCCCGGTGTCCAGCTTCAGGTGCAGGCGGAGCTTCATCCGCTTCGCCTCGGTGAATTCCACCAGCTCGCGAAGCTGCTGGGGGCTGTGGGCGTTCGGCGTAAGGCGGTTTGCCTCGAGCGCCTCGAGCTGGTCGGGGCCGATCCAGCCCATGACGAGGATCGGGATCTCGACGCCGCCGCGGCGCAGCTCCGCCCCTTCCTCGACGACGGCGACCGCGAGGATCCCCGCTCCCTCTTCCGCGAGACGCCGCGCCACGGGGACCGCCCCGTGCCCGTAGCCGTCCGCCTTCACGACGGGCATGACGGCGACGCCCGGCGGAAGGGCCCGGACGAGCGTCCTGAAGTTCGCGGCGAGCGCGTCGAGGTCGACGACGGCGCGGGTCGGCCTGAGGTTCACGCGGGACTCAGTAGCCGGGGGCTTCGGAGATCTGTGCGAGATCGGAGAAGCGCGTGTACTCCCCCGACCAGCCGAGCGTGAAACGGTCCGTCGGGCCGTTCCGCTGCTTGGCGATGATCACGTCGCAGACGTTCTTCTGGTCCGTGTCCTTGTCGTAGTACTCGGGGCGCGAGAGGAAGACGACGAGGTCGGCGTCCTGCTCGATGGCGCCCGACTCCCGGAGGTCCGAGAGCACGGGCTCCTTCTCGGTGCCGCGCTGCTCCGTCCGGCGGGAGAGCTGGGACAGGGCGATGACCGGCACGTCGAGCTCCTTGGCGAGGGCCTTGAGCCCCCGGGAGAACGCCGACACCTCCTGCGTCCGGTTCTCCACCTTGCCGCGCGTTCCCATGATCTGGAGGTAGTCCACGAACAGGGCGTCGAGGCCCTCGAGCCGCTGCTTGAGCTGCAGGGAGCGCGCGCGCATCTCGAGAAGGGTGACGGCCGGCGTGTCGTCGATGTAGAGCCTCGCGTCGCGGATCTTCTGGAGCGTGAAGAAGAGGGCCTTCTTCTCGTCCTTGGAGATCCGCCCCTCGCGAAGTCGCTGGAGGTTCACCCGGGCCTCGGAGCACTGGATCCGGAAGCCGACCTGCTGGGCCGACATCTCGAGCGAGAAGAACCCCACCTTGTAGGGCTGGTGGATGGCGAGGTGCGCCGCGATGTTCAGCGCGAAGGCGCTCTTTCCCATCCCCGGCCGCGCGGCGACGACGATCAGGTCGCTCTTCTGGAACCCCTGGGTCAGGGCGTTGAGGCGCGTGAAGCCGGTCGGGAGCCCCGTCAGCATCGTGCCGCGGCCGTGAATCCGCTGGATCTCCTCCTCGTTCCGCTCGGCGATCCGCGCGAGCGGGACGAAGCCTCCCCGGATCGACCCCTTCGCGATGTCGACGAGCCGGCTCTGGGCGTTCTCGAGAACGACCTCGGCGTCGGGCGATTCCATCGCCTCGCGGATGGCCTGGCGCGACTGCTGGATGACGGCGCGCCGGAGAGAGGACTCGCGGATCAGCCGGGCGTACGCCTCGACGTTCTCCACGTCGGGAACGCGGTCCACGAGCCCGGCGAGGTAGGACGCCCCCCCCGCCCGTTCGAGCATCCCCTTCTTCTCCAGCTCGCTCTGGACGGTAATCAGATCCCGCGCTTCGCTCCGGTCCGCGAGCGCCAGGAAGGCTTCGTAGACGAGCCGGTGCGGCTCCGCCGCGAAGTCGTCCGGAACGAGGAACTCCATGACCCGGGAAAGGAGTCCGCCGTCGATCAGCAGGGCGCCGAGCAGGCTCCGTTCGGCGTCCGGCTGCGCCGGGAGAACCTCGGGCCCACGGGTGGCGACGGGGACGATGGCGGACATGCGAACAGGATTCTTACCCGAAATCGGCCGGCCGGCGCCAGCCTCTTCTGCGGGCTCTCAGACCCCCGTCCGGGCGGCGGCGGGGGCGCGCAGGGCCTCGGCGACGAGCGCCTCCTGCTCGGCCTCGAAGGCGTGGTGTGAGCCGGGCGCCGGGCTGGCGAGGGGGCGGCGGCCGACGTAGCGGAGGGAGCGCGACGCCGGGACGCCCGTGACGTGCCCGTCGAGGAACAGCTCGCGGACGAAGCGCCAGCCTCCCATGTTCTCAGGCTCCTCCTGCGCCCAGACGAGCTCGGCGGCGGCCGGATAGCGCGAGAGGACCGCCCCCAGCTCGCGCCCCGGGAACGGATGGAGCTCCTCGAGCCGGACGATCGCCACGTCGCCGCGCCCGGACCTCTCCCGCCCCGCGAGGAGGTCGTAGACGACCTTGCCGCTGGCCAGGACGACCCGGCGAATCCCCTCCGTGCCGCCGACCGCGAAGGCGCCGTCGTCGAGCACCGGGTGGAAGGCGCCGTCCGCCAGCTCGTCGATCGTCGAAACGACCTTCGGATGCCGGAGGAGGCTCTTGGGGGCCATGAGCACCAGCGGCTTTCGGACCTCGCCGGCCATCTGCCGCAGCAGGGCGTGGTGGTACTGCGCCGGCGTCGAGACGTTCGCGATCCGGAGGTTCTCCTCGGCCGCGAGCGTCAGGAAACGCTCCAGCCGTGCGGAGGAGTGCTCGGGGCCCTGCCCCTCCTGCCCGTGCGGAAGGAGCATGACGAGCCCGCAGCGCTGGTTCCACTTCTGCTCCGAGCCGGAGATGAACTGGTCGATGACGATCTGGGCGCCGTTGGCGAAGTCGCCGAACTGCGCCTCCCAGAGGACGAGGGTGGAGGGGTCGGCGACCGAATAGCCGAACTCGAAGCCGAGCACGGCGTTCTCGGAGAGGAGGGAGTCGATCACCTCGAGCTCCGCCTGCTTCCCCGGCGCCACGTGGTTCAGCGGGACGTACTCCACGCCGGTCCGGTGGTCGGCGAGGACGGCGTGCCGGTGGCTGAAGGTACCGCGTCCGGAATCCTGTCCCGAGAGCCGCACGGGCGTCCCGTCCATCAGGAGCCGGCCGAAGGCGAGCATCTCCGCCCCCGCCCAGTCGATCTCCGGGCGGCCGCTCGCGTAGTCGGCCCGCTTCTTCAGGACGGGCCGGAGCTTCGGATGGATCTCGAAGCCGGGCGGGACGTTCGAGACCGCCTCGACGACCTTCAGGAGGGCCGACCGCGCGTCGAGGCCGGCCTCGATGCGCGGCGCGGGCGGCGCCGCCAGCGAGTCGACGAAGGAAGCCCGGGTCCGGCCCCCCGCGGAGGCGTCGAAAGCCGCCTGGAGCTTCCCGCGCTCGTCGGCCCAGAGCGCGTCGACCTCGTCCTGCGTGATCCGCCTGTCGCGCACGACCTGCTCGCCGAAGAGCCGGGCCGTCGAGGGGTGCGCCTTGATCTTCTGGTAGAGGAGCGGCTGCGTGTAGCTCGGCTCGTCCCCCTCGTTGTGCCCGTAGCGCCGGTAGCAGACGAGATCGACGACCACGTCGCGATGGAACCGGCAGCGGTACTCGAGGGCGAGGTCGACGACGTGGAGGACCGCCTCGGGGTCGTCGGCGTTCGCGTGGAGGACGGGCGCCTGGATCATCTTCGCCACGTCGGTGCAGTAGGTGGAGGTTCGCGCGTCGATCGGGCTCGTCGTGAACCCGATCTGGTTGTTGACGACGACGTGGACCGTCCCGCCCGTCCGGTAGCCGTGGAGCTGCGACATGTTCAGCGTCTCGGCCACCACGCCCTGGCCGGCGAAGGCGGCGTCGCCGTGGATCAGGACGGGCATGACCCGTTCGTGCTTTCGGTCGCCGAGCCGCGTCTGCTTGGCGCGGACCATCCCCTCGACGACCGGGTCGACCGCTTCGAGGTGGCTCGGGTTCGGGGCCACCCCGACGGCGACGCGCCCGCCCCCGGGCGCCACGTGGACGCCGGTGGCGCCGAGGTGGTACTTCACGTCGCCCGAGCCCTGGATCGACGCCGGGTCGGGGACGTCCTCGAACTCCGCGAAGATCTGCGCCACCGGCTTCCCGACGATCGTGGCGAGGACCGTCAGCCGGCCGCGGTGCGACATTCCGATGACGACCTCTTCGATCCCCTTCTCCGGGCAGCGGTCGAGGAGGCGCGACAGGAGCGGGATGGCCGACTCGCCCCCTTCGAGGGAGAAGCGCTTGTGGCCGACGTACTTCGTGTGGAGGAACTTCTCGAAGGCCTCGGCCTCCACGAGCTTCCGGAGGATCATCTTCCGGTCGCCGTCCGTGAGGGTGGCCCGGTTCCGCGTCGACTCCATCCGGTCCATGAGCCACTGCTTCTGGACCGGATCGGCGTTGTACATGAACTCGGCGCCGACCTTCCCGCAGTAGGTCTGGCGGAGGATCTCGAGGATTTCGCGCAGCGTCGCCTGCTGGGTGCCGCCGAGGCCGCTCGTCGCGAACGGCCGGTCGAGGTCCCACATCGTGAAGCCGTAGCTGTGCGGGTCGAGGTCCGGGTGGTACGGCACGTCCTCGCCGCCCCCGAGCGGGTCGAGATTCGCCACGAGGTGGCCGCGGACCCGGTAGGCGTTGATGAGGGCGCCGACGCGCGCCTGCTTCTCGACGGCCTCCATGTTCCGGCCGCTCCCCGCGAAGAACGGCGGGTTCAGGTCCTTCTCGAAGCGGACGGGCCTGTAAGGCACTTTCAGGTCGTGGAAGATCCGCTCGTAGAAGCTGTCGCCCCCGAGGAGCAGCATCTCGAGCGTGGCGAGGAACTGTCCCGACTCGGCCCCCTGGATGATCCGGTGGTCGTAGGTCGAGGAGACGTTCATGACGCGCGAGATGCCGATCGCCGACAGGACCTCGTCGGGCATCGACGCGAACTCGGCCGGGTAGTCCATCGCCCCGGTCGCCACGATCGTTCCCTGCCCCGGCATCAGGCGCGGAGCCGAGGCGGTCGTCCCGACGGTCCCGGGGTTCGTCAGGGAGATCGTCGTCCCGGCGAACGCGTCGGGCGCGAGCTGCCCCGTACGCGCTTTCGTCACCGTCGTGTCGAAGGCCTCGAGGAGCTGCTCGAACGTCAGGGACCCGGCGCCTTTGATGTTCGGAACGAGCAGGGTCCGGGTCCCGTCCTTCTTCGCCACGTCGATGGCGATCCCGATGTTCACCGCCTTGCGGCGGATCCGGACCGGCTTGCCCTCCGCCTCGGCGTATGCGTCGTTCATTCCCGGGTGCTTCTCGAGGGCTCGGAGGATTCCCCAGACGACGAAATGCGTGAATGAGACCTTCGATTTTCCGAGCACTTCGCGGTGCCGGTTCAGGATCCGCCTGTTCTCCTCCATCGTCTTGGCCGCGATCAGGCGGTTCGACGTGGCGGTCGGGACGGCCAGGGACGCGTCCATGTTCTTCGCGACGACGGCCGCGCCCCCGGTGAGCGGGACGGCCTCGCCCTCGGGGATCGGCGCCGGGCCGGCCGCGGCCGGACGGGGCGTGGCCGCCGGCGCGCCGGGCGCCGCCGCAGGGGTCGGGCTCGGCGCGGGCGGGGCGGCGGATACCGTCGCCGTGAAGGCGCTCCGCGCCTCGAGGCGTCCGGCGGCCACCGCCTCGGCGGCCTCAAACGCGCGGCGCCAGCCCTCCTCCACCGACGCAGGGTTCAGGCGGTAGCTGGCATAGAACTCGAGGGCGAGTCCGGCGTTGGCGCCGAACTCCTCCGCGAGGGCGTTCACGACGGACGGGTGGGCGTTCTGTCTCATCGCTCTGGGGCGCGAGATTCTACCTTCCGTTCAGCTCGTCACGTCCCGGCGGCCGAAGAGGACGAAGGCGGACGCCGTCGCCGCGAGCGCCCAGGCCGCGAGGACCCAGGCGCAGAAGGCGAGCGTCATCCCCGGATAGGGCGTCGGCATGCCGGAGTAGTACTCGGGCATCGGAAGGCAGGAAACGAAGAACCACTTCGCCCCCTCCCATTCCGAGGCCACGCGCGACAGGATCGTCCCGCCGATCAGCGTCGCCATCATCGTCCCCATCGCCGCCGCCGTGGAACGGAAGACGACCGACAGCAGCATCGTCACGGCCCCGACCGCGAGGGCGGAGTACCAGGCGAGCCCCCACGCGGCGAAGGCGTCCTGCCAGAGGGTGAGGACGCGGACGCCGGAGATGTCGAAGCCGGCTTCGGAGAGCCTGAAGCCGGTCACCACGGGGGCGTCCCACCCTTTCCAGCCGAAGGCGATTCCCGCGATCGCCCACGAGAGGACGGCCGCGAGGAGAAGCGTCAGGGTCGTGAAGAGGACCATGACGACGTATTTCGAAAGGAGGACCTTCCAGCGGGCCACGGGGCGCGTCAGGAGGAGCGTCATCGTCCCCTCGGAAAACTCGGAGGAGACGAGGTCGGCGCCGAGAACGGCGACGAGGAGCGGCAGGAGGAGGACCGACCCCAGCCCGGCGAAGCCTCGCGAGAAGACCGGTCCGGTCACCGACTCCGGGTCGATCCCCTTCTCGAGGTGGTACTTCAGCCGCCCCACTTCGAAGCGCGACCAGCGGACCCAGCTGTCGGGCATGTTGCGCGGCTGGGAGAGGCGCCGCTCCATCTGGGCGACCCGCGCCTCGACACGGGTCCGCCAGTTCGCCGAAGCCGGGTCCTTCTCGTGGCTGCGGCGCTGGCGCGCCTGGCCGAAGACGACCACCGACAGGAGGACGGCGAGGACGAGAAGCACCACGCGGAAGCGCTTCCGCCGGAGGATCTTGAGGGTCTCGTTCTCGACGAGCCCGGCCAGCCTCATACCGTCTCCCCCGAGGTCCTCTCCAGGAAGAGGTCCTCGAGCGAGCGCGCCCCGTTCTCCGTCAGCTCCGCGAGCGTCCCCTTGGCCAGGGTCCGGCCGCGGTGGACGATGGCGATCCGGTCGGCCGTCCGCTCCACCTCCGAGAGGATGTGGCTCGAGACGAAGACCGCAAGACCTCTTTCGTCGGCGAGGTGCCGGATCAGCTCCCGCATCTCGCGAATTCCGGCCGGGTCGAGCCCGTTCGTCGGCTCGTCGAGGATCAGGACGGCCGGGTCGCCGAGAAGCGCCTGCGCGATCCCGATCCGCTGCCGCATTCCGAGCGAGTAGGTCCGGACGGGATCGTCGAGCCGTCCGGTCATCCGGACGAGCTCCGCCAGCTCCGCGATCCGGCCCCACGCGCCGTCCCCCAGCATCCGCGCGAAGTGCTCGAGGTTCTCGCGGCCGGTCAGGAACCGGTAGAGATCGGGCGTCTCGACGATGCAGCCCACGCGGCGCATCGCCGCCTCGAACTCCCGCTGAACGTCGTGCCCGTCGATGACGACGCGCCCGCGGGTCGGCTTCACGAGGCCGACGAGCATCCGGATCGTCGTCGTCTTCCCGGCGCCGTTCGGCCCGAGGAAGCCGAAGACCTCGCCCCGGTGGAGGGCGAACGTCGCGTCCGTCACGACCTCGCGGTCACCGTACCGTTTCGCCAGCCCCTCGGCCGACAGGACCACGCCGCCTCCGGCCGGAGCCTCCGTCATGCCCCTGTTTTACGCCATCGGCGAGAATCCGGTTCGTGCGACGGCTCTTTCTCTGGTTCGTGCCCGCCGGCATCGCCGTGGCGATGGCCCTGGTCTTCGCGGCCGGGTTCGCGGCCTCTCTCTCGGGCCGGCTCGGCGTCCCGGCCGCCGAAGCGGTCCTGCCGACCCCCACGCCGGCTCCCTCCGCCCCGGCCGGCTCGCTCCTCGTCGTGGCTCTCGGCGATTCGATGACCCGCGGCGCCGGCGACACGGCCGGCGGCTATCCGGAACGGGTGGCCAGGGCGCTCCGAAAGACCGGGCGAAGCGTCATCGTCGAGAACCTCGCGGTGGACGGCTTCCGGACCGCCGACCTTCTCAGGAAGCTGGCGGAGCCGGGCGTCAGAGATCGCATCGCCGCCGCCGACCTGATCCTCCTGTCGATCTCCGGAAACGACCTGACGCGCGCCCTCCCCGGGGGACCGGGGGCCGAGGGCGAACGCGCGGCCCCGGCGGTCCTCGCCCGCGTGGAGGCCGATGTCGGCGCGGCGCTCACGGCGCTTCGGGAAGCCAATCCGAAGGCTCCCGTCCGGCTTCTCGGGCTCTACAACCCCTTCTCCGAGGCGATCGGCGACCGCCGGCTGGCCCGGCAGGCCCTCCTCGCGTCGAACATGGCCCTCGAGCGGGCCGCCCTCGGCGTCGAGGGAGCCCTCGTCGTCCCGGTGGCGGACCTCTTCGACGGACGGCCGGACCGTCTCGCGGCCGACCGGTTCCACCCGGGCCCCTCGGGCTACGACGAGATTGCCGCCCGCGTCCTCTCCACCCTTCCTGCGGCCGCATCCGGCCCCGCATCTGGGCGACAATCCCCCCCATGACGGAAGCGATCGTCTCCGGTGAGGAAGTCGGCCTCGACCTCGGCGCCACGCTGACGAAGGCCGTCCTGGTCGGATCCGGATCCTCGCTGGCCGACCTCCGGACATTCCTCTTCCCCAGCGGAGACCAGGCCTCGATCTCCGCGTTTCTCGCGAGCCGGCGGAGCCCTCTCGTGGCCGCGACAGGCGCGGGAGCCCGTCGCCTGGCAAAGCAGTTCACGGGGGATGCGCCGGTCTTCATCGCGGACGAGTTCCCGGCGTGGGGTCTCGGCGAGGAAGCTCTCCTTTCGGGCGCCGACTTCGTCCCTTCCCGTCCCCACCTCCTCGTGAGCCTCGGGACGGGGACCTCGATCCTCCGCGTCGAGAGTACCGGGACGGTCGTCCGCGTCGGCGGCACCGGGCTGGGCGGCGGAACGCTCCAGGGCTTCGGGCGCCTCCTCCTCGACGAGACGGACTACGACGCCCTGACCTCCCTCGCGGCGCGGGGAGACCGGCGAAAGGTGGACCTTCTCGTCCGCGACCTCTACAGCGCCGGGGAGATCCCGCTGTCGGGCGACCTGACGGCCGCGAACCTGGGCCGCGTCTCGTCCCGCGACCCGCGGGACCTCGCTCACGCCATCGTCGGCCTCATCGGAGAGAACGTCGGGCTCCTCGCCGGGGCGCTCGCCCGTCGCGAGAACGGCGCGGCGCCCCTCGACGTCGTCTACGCCGGCTCCACGCTCCGCGCCAACGCCGCTCTCCGGGACGTCCTCGCGTTCGTCAGCTCCCTCGTCGGCGTCACCGCCCGCTTCCTGCCCCACGGCGAGTTCGTCGGCGCCGTGGGGGCGCTCGTGGCGGCCCGACGCTTCCGCGGGTGATCCCCGTCGACCTCGAGGGCCGCGTGGCCCTCGTGACGGGCGCCTCCCGGGGCATCGGCGCGGCGGTCGCCGAGACCTTGGCCCGTGCGAACGCCCGCGTCGCCCTCCATTACGGCCGCTCCCACGAGGCGGCCCGGGTCGTGGCGGACCGGATCGCCGCGGCCGGCGCGCCGCGCCCCGCGCTCTTTTCCGCGGATCTGGAGGTCGAGGCTGAGCGTCGGCGCCTCTTCGGCGAGGTGGAGACGGCGCTCGGCGCCCCGCTCCTTCTCGTCAACAACGCCGCCGTCTTCGAGAGGAACCCGTTCGACGAGCCGGACGACGCGCTCTTTCTCCGGAAATGGCGCCGGACCCTGGCGATCAACCTGGACGCCGCCGCGCACCTGACGCTCCTCGCCCTCCCGGCCATGCGACGGGCCCGCTTCGGTCGGATCGTGATGGTCTCCTCGCGCGCCGCCTTCCGCGGGGAGACCGACTGCGCCGACTACGCCGTCTCGAAGGCCGGGATGGTCAACCTGGCACGCTGCCTGGCCCGCGCCGAAGGGCCGCACGGCATCACGGCGAACTCCGTCTGTCCGGGATGGGTCGCGACCGACATGGCGTCCGCCGACCTCGCCGTCCGGCGCGCCGAGATCGAGGGCGAGATCCCCCTCGGACGTGTCGCGAGCCCGGAGGAGATTGCCGGCGCCGTCCTCTGGTTCCTTTCCCCCCTCGGCGCGTACGCGAACGGGACGGCCCTCCCGCTGAACGGCGGCTCGTTCTTCCACTGAGGCTGGTGTACAATCACCTGCTGAAATGCGCCGGGTCGCTTTTCCTGCTTTAGTCGTCGTTCTGCTCGCCGCGCTGGTTTCTGCGCCGGCGATCGCGGACGATCAGGCGGCCGTGCCGACGGCTCAGCAGCCGGCCTCACTCCTCAAGGTCTTCAAGGCGTTCTCAGGCCTCACGTCGCTCCAGCTTCCCCGGCTTCCCTGGGCCGCGAAGCCCCCCTTGCAGCTGAAGATCCGCCAGCCGGGAGACGCCGACTCCGTCATCAGCCCGGGAGCGCAGACGCCCTCCCGCGAGGTGGCGCTGAAACCGGCATTCGAGATTAACGACATCCTCCTGAAGACCTACACGCCCGACGCGTTCGTCCTGCCCGGGGAGCGGCACCTCCGCACCGCGGGGGCCTTCAGCCCGCTCGACGAGCACGGCCGCCCGTACCAGTTCCGGCTCGGCGCGCGGCTCGTCTGGTAGCGTTTCCGGAGCCGGCGGAACCCGCCGACGGGGATCGATGGCCCGGCCCGGGGGGGGCCGCGTCGGGTCGCCCCCCCGGAAGGGCCCGGACGGACTAGTTGTTGAGCGCCCCGGCGGAAATCCAGTTCCTGATGAGGTTCTGCTGTGCGGTTGGTAGATTGCGGTGTCCGCTCGCGA
Source organism: uncultured Acidobacteriota bacterium (assembly GCA_963801475.1). Lineage (GTDB taxonomy): Bacteria > Acidobacteriota > Thermoanaerobaculia > UBA5066 > UBA5066 > DAOMFB01. The sequence goes on from CAWDEX010000001.1 coordinate 2,052,347, forward strand.
GCTGGATTACGAGCGCGCTCCCGTCGGGGTTGAAAGGAATCACCCTGATTCCCCCGATGCACCCTGCCGGCACGTTCACGAGGTTGGAATAGGACTGTCCGGCGGTCAGATTCATCCCGCACGTCGGGGTCGAGCCGCCGTGACAGCTGGTGCAGAGGGGCGTGAAGATCGTGCTCTGAATCTGTGTCAGCGTGGGCGCTGACGGCGTCGGGGTCGGCGTTGGCGGCGGCGTGGTCGGGGTCGGCGTCGGCGGAGGAGGGGTCGGAGTTGCAGTCGGCGGAGGAGCCGTCGGAGTCCCTGTCGGTGGCGGCGTCGTCGGGGTCTGGGTCGGCGTCGATGCAGGCGGTGATGTCGGCGTCTGTGTCGGCGTGCTCGTCGGCGTAGCTCCCGGCGGCGAGGTGGGCGTAGACGTCGGGGTCGGCGTGGCCACCGGCCCACCCTCGACGGTGATCGTCCGGTGCGGCGGTTTCGGATCCGAGAGGCCACGCGAATCGGTGGCGGTGAAGGTCACGTTGTAGGTACCGGCCGTCGAGAAGGCGTGATTCCCGGGAACGAGGGCCGTCGAGGTGGTGCCGTCGTCGAAGTCCCAGAGCACCGTCACCATGTCCCCGTCTGGGTCCTTCGCCTTTCCGGCGAAGTACACCGGCTCGCCAGTGCTCACGGTGACGTCGTCCTCCGGAGAGAGGATGGTTCCGTGAGGCGGAAGATTGGCCCGGCCCTTCGGAACGATCTGTCCCCGGATCTCCCCCTGCGGGTGCGCCACGGTGTGGACGTTGACGTAGAGCTGGCCGCCCTCGAAGTCGGCGACGAACCCGGCCCAGTTGCCGGCCAGCGGCCCGACGAGGTCGGCAGGCCGGATCGTGCCGCTGGAGAGGAGCCCGTTGACAGTCCCGGTCGGCGTGGGCGAGTCGAAGAGGAAAGCCACGATCGGTCCGCTGACTCCCGGCGGTCCGAGGTGAATGTGGGCCTGCGTCACGCCGGTGATCTTCTTCACGGTCATGGCGAAGTCGAGCCGCGGCTCGCTGACTGCCGTGAATGCCGTCAGGGTGGAACGTGCCTTGACGTCTTCCTGATCGCCCTCATGTCCAGCTCCAACCAGAGCGAAGCAGGCCCGGCCCGACGCCCTGGTGTCGACCGGCGGCACGGAGTTCGCGCCGGTGAGCCGCACCTTCGCTCGAAGCACTCTCTCCTTGCCGACGCGGCTGTCCTTAGCGTCTTTCGATTCGTCTCCCGTCTCCTCATCGCCTCCGCACGGCGCCGAGGCGTTGGCGCGCGGCTGGGCCTGAAGGACCTCGCCGCTGGCGGGCGAAGTCCAGTAGACGGTTCCGTCGCTCGACACGGCGACGCCATACGGCTCCGGATCTCCCTCGTAGACCAGGGTCCGCTCCATCGTCTTCAGGTCAAGGACGCTGACCCGGTTCCGTCCGCCCGCGTCGCCGGCAAGCCCCGGCGTCGGAGACTCCGTGAACGCGAGCATCGTCCCCTGGGCGTCCACCGCGACGCCGACAGGCCGCTCGAGGCGCGAGAGGAGAACCTCGCTCCGACCATCCGGCCCGAGATGGAGGACCTCCCCATCCCTGGCGACCGTCCAGTAGACGTCGCCTCGCGGCCCCACGGCAACGGAAACCGCTTCGCCCTTGCTGCGGCTCAGCTCCGTGGGGGTCGAACCGTTCAGCAGTGAGAAGACCCCCGAGGCCGTGGAAGTACCTGCCATCGCCTCGGTGAAGAAGATCCGTCCCTGTCGATCCACGGCGATCCCGCCCGGGCTCGTAAGACCTTCGAGGACCGGCTCAGGCCTCTGAGTCTCGGCGGTGAGCCGGAAGATCGCACCCGCGCTCCGGCTCGTCCAGTAAAGCCTGCCGTCCGGGCCGACGCTGATCTGCGTCGGAGCCGGTCGATCGGCGTAGACGAGACGCAACTCTCCCGTCTCCGGATCCAGAGTCGCCACGCTCCCCGCTTCGGACGGTGAGCCGTGACTCGCGCCCCAACCGATGACCAGGTTGCCCTCTCCGTCGATGGCGAGCCCTTCAGGCCTTCCCGGCGAGCGGGCCAGCACCGTCACGAGAAAGTCGGACCGGCCGACGCGGCGTCTCACGACAGCCCGGGTGCCGTCCGCGCGTTCCGCAGATTCCACGACCCGGGAGGCGCCGCTGAGCCAGAAGACGGCGGGCAGGGCGAGCGCGAGCAATGTCGTTCCGAGGATCCGGCGATGACTCCGATGGCTCATGGGCACACTCCTTCAGGCAAAGTCGTCCTTAGGGTCCGTCCTAGACGACCTCCCCCTCCTCCAAGGCGCGACAACGGATCTGGCTCGCTCACGAGGAGTCACCGGTGCTGCGCTCTCGAGGCATATATGCCCGGCAGCCACCGGAAAGATCGGTCAAGCGCCCGAATAAGCCGGAAGCGGTGACGTTCCGTTGGAAAGGGCGCGCGCCGGGTCACTTTCCCTCTGAGACACGGGAGCGCGATCGCCTGAGGCCAACGATGCGTTCGGCTCGCACGATCCGGAGAGGACGGGTGAATCATGACGCTTTCCGACGAGACCGGCCGCGTCGTTCTCGACCATCTTCGCCGGCAGTGCCGCGCGCTTCGAATCCCCCGGGAAGACTCGGAGGATCTCGTCCAGGACGTGGCGATCTGGATCGGCCTCCACCGCGAGGCGGACCGCCAGATCACGCCGGGGTGGCTCTGGTCCACACTCCTCCAGTTCGCGAGGACCGTTCGCCGCCTCCGTCGGCGCGAGGTGCCACTTGACCTCTACACGCTTAGGGAGCCGACCCGGCCTCCGCGCCGGCTTTCGCCGTCGATCGAGGAGCTGACGCGTCGACTCGGGGAGACGGAGAGAAGAGTCATCGAGCTCCTTCTCGAAGGGCACACGTGGCAGTCCGCGCTGGATCGCGTCGGGGTCCGCGCGGGAAGCCGCTCCCGCTGGCGCGCGAGGATCCGCCGGGCGATCCAGAGCCGGAGTGCAATGGTCTCCCAGGGCTGAAGGGTCCGGGGGGGGACCCCGCGTCCGGTCCGCTAATATCCCGTGCCGGGATCATTCATGAGCCACGCCAAGAACCTCGCTATCCTCGTCGGGGGCGGACCCGCCCCCGGGATCAACAGTGTCATCGCGTCGGCCACGATCCGCGCCCGGCTGGAAAGCGTCGAAGTCCTCGGGATCCGCGATGGATTCGAGTGGATCATGCACGGAAACGTCGAGCACGTCGCGCCGCTCTCGATCGACGAGGTCTCCCGGATCCACTTCCGGGGCGGCTCGCACATCGGCATCTCCCGGGCCAACCCGACGGATGACCCCAAGCTCCTCGAGAACACGGTCATCTCGCTCCTCCGGCTTAACGTCTCGCAGCTCATCACGATCGGGGGCGACGACACGGCCTTCTCGGCCATGAAGCTCGAGGAGAAGGCCGGCGGGCGGATCCAGGTCGTCCACGTCCCGAAGACGATCGACAACGACCTCGATCTGCCGCCGTACGTCGACACCTTCGGCTTCCAGACCGCGCGCTCCGTCGGCGTCGAGATCCTCAAGAACCTCATGGTGGACGCCTGGACGACCTCGCGCTGGTACTTCGTCATCGCCATGGGGCGGAAGGCCGGCCACCTCGCCCTCGGCATGGGGAAGGCGGCGGGGGCGACGATCACCCTGATCCCGGAAGAGTTCCAGGCGCAGAAGATCCGCTTCAAGTCGATCGTCGACACGCTCGTCGGGTCGGTCATCAAGCGCCTCTCGTACGGTCGGCGCGATGGGGTGGCCGTCATCGCCGAGGGGCTGGTCCTGGGTCTGGACCCCGAGGAGCTCGCGGGGATCCAGGACATCGAGAGGGACGCCCACGGAAACGTCCGGATCGCCGAGGTGAACATCGGCGAGATTCTCAAGTCGGCCGTCCAGCAGCGCCTGCGGGACTTCGGGATCAAGGCGACGATCGCGGCGAAGAACATCGGCTACGAGCTGCGCTGCGCGGACCCCGTCCCCTTCGACCTCGAGTACACGCGCGACCTCGGATACTGCTCGGCGAAGTACCTGCTGTCCGGGGGAAACGCCGTGATGATCTCGATGCAGGCCGGGAACTTCGTCCCGATCCCCTTCAAGAGCCTGATCGACCCGGTCACGGGCCGCACGAAGATCCGGATGGTGGACATCCGATCGACGCGCTACGCCATCGCGCGCCGCTACATGATCCGCCTCCGGCGCGACGACTTCGACGATCCCCACGAGCTGGCGAAGTTCGCGGCCACGGCCGGCATGACGCTCGCGGACTTCCGGAAGGAGTTCGAGTACCTCATCGACACCGAGCTCCCGCCGATCGTCCTCAACGCCGGCCTTCCGAACGGCGCCGTCACGGGCCCGCCGACCGCTTTCGAAGCGAGATAGGCGTCAGTCCGGCGCCGAGGCGCCCGGCCGGTCGAGAAGGGAGGCGACGGGCTCCCACGCGCGCCACCAGGGGTTCTTCGACCGCCGGAATTCCCGGTCCACCATCCCGGGGAACCGGGCGAAGTCGACGAACCGGAGCCGTCCGCCTTCGAAGCCCATGAACGAGGCGGGCGCCTCTCCCTTCCCGCACGCCTCGACGAGGAACTCCGCGCATCGGACCGCGAGGCGCGTGCCGTGGATCCGGTCGAAGGGAGTCGGGTTTCCGCCCTGCTGCAGGTGCCCGAGGATCGCCTGACGGGCGTCGAAGAGCCCCTTCCCCTCGGCGTCGAGGAGCCGGCGGAGGAACTCGGTCGTGAATACGGGATGGGCGTTCTCGTTCCGGATGACGAGGCCGAGCCGCTTCTTCCCCTTCCAAAAGCCGTCGTAGAGGTCCTGCACGTCCTTTTCGAGACGCGACATCGTGAGGGGCTCCTCGTGAAGGTAGACCCGCTCCGCGCCCGTCGCGAGGCCGCTGGCGGCGGCGAGGTAGCCGCACCAGGCCCCCATGACCTCCACGATGAAGGCCCGGCGCCACGCCACGGCCGACTGCTTGATCTTGTCGACGGCTTCCACGATGGAGTTCAGCGCCGTGTCGGCTCCGAGGGAGAACTCGGCACCCGGAAGGTTGTTATCGATGGCCGCCGGGAGACAGACGACCGGGATGTTCAGGGCGGCGTGCTCCTCCCGGGCCCGAAGGAGCCGCCAGACCGCCTCATACCCGGAGAAGCCGCCGATCACGAGGAGCCCCTCGACCCGGTTCGCGGCGATCGTGTGCGCCACGGCGCCCCACTCCGCCCCCTCCGGGACCCGGCGGCTCGTTCCCAGCTCGGCGCCGCCGCGCCCGACCCAACCGTGGACGCTCGCCCAGGAGAGCTCCTCCATCGGCCCCGCGAGGAGCCCCTCGAATCCGTTCCGCACGGCGATGGGCTCGTGACCTCGGTCGAGGAGAAGCCGGACGAAAGCTCGCGCCGCCGTGTTCATCCCCGGAGCCGGCGCTCCGGCGTTGAGAAGGGCGATCCGGAAACGGCGAGGCTCTCCGGACGTCCCGCTCGGCCGGGCGCGAACCAGCATCCTCACGGCCTCGACGGTCTCTCGGAACCCCGGGCTCCGGAGGGAGAGCGCGTGGTCATAGTCGCGCTTTTCGAGCGCCTCGGCCACGGCGCGGGCCTGCCCCACGCAATCCGCGAGCGGCGTCCTCCGGATCCGGTTCTCCTTCAGCCCGATCAGCTGCGGCACGGAATCCGGCCCGAAGGCCAGCGCCTCTTCCACGGCAGCGTGGCCGAGGAGGGTCCCCATCACCCGGTCGAAGGCGCTCGGAGCCCCTCCGCGCTGGACGTGGCCGAGAACGGTCGTCCGCGCCTCGACGCCCAGCCGCACTTCGAGGACGTCGCGGACCCGGTCCGCCGTGATGGGGCGGCCGCTCCGGTCCACCGCTCCTTCCGCGACGATGACCGTCGAGTGGCGGCGCCCTCCTTCCCGCCCCTCGCGGATCCGCTCGCACATCCGCTCCTCCCACCCGTCGGGGGGCGGAGACTCGGGGATCAGGACCCAGCTCGCGCCGCTCGCGAGGGCGCTCATCAGGGCGAGGTACCCGCAGCGACGTCCCATGACCTCCACGACGAAGGCGCGCTGGTGGCTCGCCGCAGTGCTCGTGAGGGCGTCGACCGCTTCCGTGATCCGGTGGAGCGCCGTGTCGGTGCCGAGGGTCATGTCCGTGCCCGGCATGTCGTTGTCGATCGAGCCCGTCAGACCGACGAGAGCCAGGAACGGGTGGAGGGCCGCCGCGTCGGGAGCGACCTCGCCCCGGCCGACGAGCTCCTCGAGGAGGGACGGCCACTCCTTCCGCAGGGTGTCGGCCCCGGTGAGCGTCCCGTCGCCGCCGACGCAGATCAGGGCGTCGATCCTCTTCTCGAGGAGATTTCTCGCGGCGATCCTCCGCCCGTCCCGCTCGCGGAAGGCCGTGCACCGGGCTGTGCCGATGACCGTCCCGCCGAGGTGGAGGATGCCGCCGACCGCGGACCAGCTCATCGCGCGGATCCGGTCACCGCCGTCGACGAGACCCTGAAAGCCGTCCGAGACCGCGAACGGGGCGGCCCCCCGCGAGAGGGCCGTGCGGACAGCCGCCCGGACGACGGCGTTCATACCCGGCGCGTCTCCGCCGCTCGTCAGGATCGCGAGCCGCCGCTCGCCCATGGCGTCAGGCCGTCTTGGCCTGAGGGGCCGGAGCCGGCTTGGGCGGCGGTGGCGGTGGCGGCGGCATCCGGTTGATCGAGTCGCCGCGCTTTGCCAGAAGCGGCAGGAGCGCCAGGCCCGACGGCTCGAACTGCCCCGCCTTCCGCATCGGGCTCTCGCCGTAATACGGGCGATAGCCGTAGCCGGGGCCGCCGGCCGCCGTGTCCTCGGGCTTCTCCGTCAACTTGTCGATGCCGTAGATGGCGCTTTGGCGGTCGAAGTACGACAGCTCGTAGTCCTTGGTCATCCAGATGGCGTCCTTCGGACAGGCGTCGACGCAGAAGCCGCAGAAGACGCACCGGAGCAAGTCGATCTCGAACTTGACGGGGTACTTCTCGTACGCCAGGACCGGGTGCTCCCCCGCCTCGATGTGGATGCAGTCGGCCGGGCAGGCCGTCTCGCACATGTAGCAGGCCACACATCGGAGGGTTCCGTCCTCGCGCGTCTTCAGGATGTGCCGCCCCCGGAAGCGCTCGGAGTACTTCCGCCGCATCTCGGGGTACTGGATGGTCGGGAGTCGCTTCATGTCCGCGAGGTTTCGCAGGAAATGCCCGAGGGTCCGGGCCATTCCCTTCGCGATCTCCACGAGGTAGATGCGCTCCCAGAAGGTCATCGGGGGGGCGGAGAGGTTGACGACGCGCGCGGCCATCGGCGGCCTCCTCAGCGGTCCAGCTCGCCGGCGATGACGTTCAGCATGCCGAGCGTCGCGATGGCGTCGGAGACGAGGCCTCCGACGGCAATCTTCTCGAAGGCGGCAAAGAGGGGGAAGCAGGGGGGGCGGACCTTGATCCGGTACGGGAAGCCGCTCCCGTCCGAGACGAGCGTATAGCCCAGCTCGCCGTTCGCCCCTTCCACGCAGGAGTAGATCTCGCCCGGCGGCACTTTGGCCCCCTCGAAGACGACTTTGAAGTGGTAGATCAGCCCCTCCATCTCGTTGTAGACCATCTCCTTCGGCGGCAGGGCCACGCGGAAATCGTCCGTCGAGACCGGCCCGCCGGGGAGCTTCTTCAGGACCTGGTCGATGATGCGGAGCGACTGGCGCATCTCCTCCATCCGGATGAGGTAGCGCGCGTAGTTGTCCCCGTCGTTCGAGACGGGGACGTCGAAGTCGACCTCGCCGTAGAAATCGTACGGAGCGTCCTTCCGGACGTCGTACGCCAGGCCCGAGGCCCGGCCGCACGGTCCGGTGAAGCCGTACGCGATGGCCATGTCCCGCGAGGCGACGCCCGTCCCGCGCAACCGGTCCCGGGCGATCCGGTTCTTCGTGACGAGGCGGTCCACGTCGGCGATGTTCTGCTCGATCTTCGGGAAGAGCGACCGCGACCATTCGACGAAGTTCGCCGGGACGTCGTTCGAGAGGCCCCCGATCCGGGCGTAGGAGGACGTCAGACGCGCGCCGCAGCACGCCTCGAGGAGGCCGTAGATCTCCTCGCGCGACTGGTACGCGTACCAGAACGGCGTCAGCCCTCCGAGGTCCACGAGGTTCGTCCCGATGCAGACCATGTGATCCATGATCCGGTTGAACTCGGAGAGGATCGTCCGGACGGCCTGGGCGCGCGGCGGGGCGGTGACGCCGACGAGCCGCTCCACGGCCCGGGCGTACCCGAAGCCATTGATCATCGGCGAGCAGTAGTTCAGCCGGTCCGTGTACGGGACCACCTGCACCCAGGTGTGCGTCTCGGACATCTTCTCGAAGCAGCGGTGGAGGTACCCGCACTCCCCCTCGGCTGCGATGATCCGCTCGCCGTCCAGCTTCACGACGACGCGGAGCGTGCCGTGCGTCGCGTTGTGCGACGGCCCCATGTTCAGGGTCATCGTCTCGAAGAGGTCCTCCGGAACGTCGGTCTTCGCGGCGAGCTGCGTCTGGAGGAGGTCCTCCTCCGTGCAGAGCCACCGCTGTGCCGCCTCGTAGTCTTTTCGGAGGGCGTGTCCGACGAAGCCGTTGTGCGTCAGAAGGCGGTTCAGGTTCGGGTGCCCGGTGAAGACGATCCCCATGAGGTCCCACGCCTCGCGCTCGAACCAGTTGGCGGCCGGCCAGACGTCGGTCACGCTCGGGAGCGTCGCGTCCCTCTCGGGAGCCGTCACACGGGCGCGGAGGTGGGCGTTGCGGGAGGTGGAATAGAGGATGACGTGCGCCTGGAACCGGTTCCCGTCGCGGGGCGCCTGCGGCGCCGGGAGCCGCGAGGTGTCGACGGACGCCAGGTCCAGGAACAGGTCGTACTTCGTCGAGGGGTCGTCGCGGAGGAAGAGCGCCACGTCGTGCCAGACCGACCGGTCGACAGAAATCGTCGGAACGTCGGCCGCCGGTCGCGTCTCGACGGCGACCTTTCCTCCGAACCGTCTCTCGAGGACCGGGGCGAAAGAGAGCGCGGGAGAAGCCGCCACGGTACTCACGGCCGGCCTCCCTTGGGCTTCGCGTCCGTCTCAGCCGTCTCCGCCATCTCCGGCAGGTCGTGCTCTCCGGAGACGTGCGCCATCGGCGACTGCGAGTACGCCGGGACGGCGTCCGCCGGCTCCGGCCCGACGCGGATCGGGACGAACGTCTTCGACTCGCGGTGGCGCGCCAGCTCCCCCGACTGGATCATCCTCTGCAGCATCATGAACCCGTGGATCAGGTTCTCGGGCGTCGGCGGGCACCCCGCGACGTAGACGTCGACGGGGACGATCTCGTCGATCCCCTGCACGACGTGGTACGCGCGGTAGAAGCCCCCGGTGCAGGCGCAGACGCCCATGGAGATCACCCATTTCGGCTCGGGCATCTGGTCGTAGATCTTCCGGAGGATCGGCGCCTGCTTGTCCGTGACGGTGCCCGCCACGATCATCAGGTCCGCCTGACGCGGCGAGAACCGGACCACCTCCGCGCCGAACCGGGACAGGTCGTAGTGAGAAGAGACCGACGACATGAACTCGATGGCGCAGCAGGCCGTGCCGAACGGCATCGGCCAGAGCGAGTTCTTCTGGGCCCACTGGACGAGCCAGTCGAGCTTCGTCGTCAGGACGTCGAAGCCGAAGCTCGACGGCTGACCCGGGCCGAGCGGCGGCTGCACTCTCCCGGCGACCGGGAGCGAAGACGCACCCGCGGCCGGCAGATCGACAGGTTTCTGGGCCATTTCGGCTCCTCGGACAGGGTTCATTCCGAACCCTCTCCGGATTCTACATAGAGGTACGCCGGCCCGGCCCGTCCGGACGGCCCCGGTGAGACGTGCCTTCCGGGCCGTCCCGGTGCGAGAATCGGGCAAAGACCTCCGATGTCGGGAACGAAGGGACCGAGGACGGCGCCCGACGCCTCGCCCGGCGAGGTGACGGCTCTCCTTCTGGCATGGAGCGCGGGAGACCGGGAGGCGCTCGCCCGGCTCATTCCGCTCGTCTACGGCGACCTCCGGAGACGGGCCGATGCCTACCTCCGGCGCGAGAGGGCGGGGCACACCCTCCAGCCGACGGCTCTCGTCAACGAGGCGTATCTGAAGCTCGTCGACCAGACGCGCGTGAAGTGGCAGAACCGGACCCATTTCTACGCCGTCGCGTCGCGGGCGATGCGCGAGGTGCTCGTCGAGTACGCGCGGCGCCGGCGGGCCGCGAAGCGTGGAGCCGGGGAGACCCACGTCGCTCTCGGAAACGGGGACGCCATCACGCCACCCCGGAGCCTCGACCTCCTCGCGCTCGACGTCGCGCTCGACCGGCTCTCGGCTCTCGACGAGCGGCAGGGGAGGCTCGTGGAGCTGCGCGTCTTCGGGGGCCTGACGATCGACGAGGCGGCCGAGGCCCTCGGAATCTCCCCCGCCACGGTCAGCCGCGAGTGGAAGCACGCCGAGGCCTGGCTGGCCCGCGAAATGTCGGGCCTCGCGCCGTGACGCCGGACGCCTTCCGGAGAGCGAAGGAAATCTTCCAGGCCGCCCTCGAGCGGCCTGCTGGCGGGCGCGCGTCCTTCGTCGAGGCGGCCTCCGCCGGCGACCCCGACGTGATGGCCGAGGTCGCGTCGCTCCTGGCCGTGGCGGCTGACGCCGGGGGCTTCCTCGACGAGGCGCGGCTCCCGGCCCTTCCCCGCCACGAGGGCCTCGAGGGAGCGGCGGTGCCGGCTCTTCCGGTCGAGCGGCGCCGGATCGGCCCCTACACGATCCTCCGCGAGATCGGGCGGGGCGGCATGGGGTCGGTCTTCCTTGCCGAACGCTCGGACCGGGAGTACCGCGGCCTCGTCGCGCTCAAGCTCGTCAAGCGCGGGATGGACACGGACTTCATCCTTCAGCGCTTCCGGAGCGAACGACAGATCCTCGCCTCGCTCAATCACCCGAACATCGCCCGGCTCCTCGACGGCGGGACGACTGACGACGGCCTCCCCTACTTCGTAATGGAGTACATCGAGGGGGAGCACCTCACGGACTACTGCCGCGAGAGACAGCTTCCTCTCCGGAACCGGATCGAGCTGTTCCGGACCGTCTGCTCCGCCGTCCAGTTCGCCCACCGGAATCTGATCGTCCATCGGGACATCAAGCCGTCGAACCTCCTCGTCACGCCGGACGGGGTCCCCAAGCTCCTCGATTTCGGCCTCGCCAAGGTCCTCGACACGGAGAGAAGCGGCGAGAGCTCCTACCGGACCATCGCGGGCATCGGCATCTTCACCCCCGAGTACGCCAGCCCCGAGCAGGTCCGAACGGAGGCCGTCACGACGGCCAGTGACGTCTACTCGCTCGGGGTCGTTCTCTACGAGCTTCTCGCCGGCATCCACCCCTACCGCCGGCCGGAGACGGACCCCGCCGCCCTGATCGAGGCGATCCTCGACAGAGAGCCCGCCGCGCCGTCGGCCACGGCCTCATCGATCGGCGACGCCGCCCGAGCCCGTGCCCTCGAGGGGGACCTCGACACGATCCTCCTGACGGCCCTACGAAAGGAGCCCGAGCGCCGCTACTCCACCGTGGAGAAGCTCTCGGCCGATCTCGGCCGTTATCTCGAAGGCCTCCCCGTCTCGGCCCGCCCCGACACGCTCGTCTACCGCGCCGGCAAGTTCGTCCATCGCCACAGGGTCGGCGTCGCCGCGGCCCTCCTCGTCGTGCTGTCGCTCGTGGGAGGCCTCTCCGCCGCCCTCTGGCAGGCTCGCGCCGCCCGGCGCGAGAAGGCCTTCGCCGAGAAGCGCTTCGACGAGGTGCGGAAGCTTGCCGGGACGGTTCTCTTCGAGCTGCATGACGCGATCAAGCCTCTTCCGGGCTCGACTCCGGCGCGGGCACTTCTGGTCACGACGGCGCTCGACTATCTCAACGAACTCGCGGAGGACGCGGGAGGAGACCGGAAGCTCCTCCGGGAGCTCGCCTCGGCCTACGTGCGCGTCGGAGACGTCCAGGGAGGTCTTGGGACCGGAAGCCTCGGAGACACCGCGGGGGCGATCACGAGCTACCGACGGGCCCTCGCCATCGGAGAAGCTCTTTGCGCGGCTCCTCACGCCGACGCCGCCGACCGGACGGCACTCGCCGAGGCTTCCGAACGGACATCCGACGTCCTCTGGCTGACAGGGGACTTCCCCGGTTCGCTCGAGGCGGCGCGCCGCGCGATAGCGATCGGCGAGCAGCTCCTCGCGGAGTCGCCCCGGGACGCGAGGCGACAGGCGCGGCTCGCCCGTGCCCTCCACGTCCTCTCGGAGGCCCTCGAGGAGACCCGCGATTTCGCGGAGGCCGTGGACGCCTCGCGCCGGGAGGTCCGGCTCTTGGAGGAGCTCTCCCTCGCGAAGCCCGGCGACGCCGCTGCCCGTTCGAGGGTCCTGGTGGGCCGCATCGGGCTCGGCTATGCCCTCCTCCTCAACGGCGAGACGGCCGGAGCGATCGGCACGCTGGAAGAGGCCGCCGGGATGAGCCGTTCTCTCCTCGCGGAGGCGCCGGAGAACGCCGAATACCATCGCATCCAGGCGTTCGTTCTCATGGACCTGGGACAGGCGCAGGCGGCGGCGAAGCTCTGGATCCCCGCCGTCGACGCGTTCATCGAGTCCCGCACCGTCTTCGAGAAGATCCTCGCCGCCGACCCCCGGAACGCCAACATCCGGAGGAACCATGCTTCGGTCTGCTCGAAGCTCGGATCGGCCCTCGTCGGCGCGGGCCGGCGCGCAGAGGGACTTCGCGTTCAGAGAGAGGCCATCGCCATGCTGGCCCGGGTCTGCGAAGAGGACTCCGGAAACGCGGCAGCGCGCAAGGAAAAGGGCGAGGCCGTGGAGCGGCTCTCGGGGTCGCTCACTGCCACGAAGGGTACGAAGGAGACCGCGACCTCGGGCCGCTGAAAGCGCCCCGGCCCGCTTCAGCCCGACGCCGCCTCGGAGAGAAGAGCCCGGATGACCGGCGCGCACCGCTCGCCCCGGCACTCCCCGGTCGTGCAGCCCGTCGCCTTCGCAACCGCCTCCACGCTCCGGGCGCCCGCATCGATCGCTTCTTTCACGCGCGGGTAGCGGATCGTGTTGCAGATGCAGACGGGCCGGTACTTCAGGAGGACCAGCGCGTGCTTCGGGGAGAGCTGCCCGTCAGACGTCATCAGTGAGAGGGCCCAGGGGGGCTCGGGGGCAATGCCCCCGGTGCTGCAACTCGCCGGGACGGTCGTCGTTCCTCCCGATCACGATCAGTAGTCAATGGTGTAGCGAATCGACGCACGGTCCCGCACCCGATCCAGATAGACCATGCCGTCGAGGTGGTCGCTCTCGTGGAGGACGACGCGGGCGTGGAAGTCGTCGGCCACGAACTCGAGCGGCTTTCCGGTCCGGTCGAGCGCCTTCACCCGGATCTTCCGCGGCCGCGGCACCTTCGCGGCGAGGAACGGCACCGAGAGGCAGGCCTCGAAATCCTCGGTCTCGGTCGGGTCGAGGATCTCGAAGGTCGGGTTGACGAGGATGGTCGGGGGAATCTCGATCCCCTTTCTCCGACTTTCCGGCTGGATCTCGTAGAGGACCACGCGGAGCGGCTGCGACACCTGCGGGGCCGCCAGGCCCGTGCCGTTGTACTCGGCCATCGTCTCCATCAGGTCGTCGAAAAAGGGCTTCAATCGCCCCTTCTTCAGGTCATGCGTCTCGATCTCGGAAGCGCGGGCCCGGAGGACCGGCGCACCCAGCCTGACGACTCTCAGTACAGCCACGGCGCCCTCTCTCCTAGAATGTTACCTGTTGCCGGACGAGAAGATCGTATTCATCGCCAATCCCGCAGCCGGGAAAGGACGGGAAGGGCGCGAGGAGCGCCGCCTTCGCGCCGCCTTCGAGAAGGCCGGCGTCGCGGGCGATTGGCTCGTGACGTCGGCGCCCGACGACGGCATCGCGCTCGCCGAGCGCAGCGCCCGGGAAGGGGCGACGATCGTCGTGGCCGTCGGCGGTGACGGGACCGTCAACGAGGTCGTGGGGGGCCTGATGCGCCTTCCCCGGGAGCAGCGCCCCCTCCTCGCGGTCTTCCCGGCCGGGACGGGGAACGACTACTCGCGCGTGCTCGGCCTGACGAAGTGGGACGTGGAGGGGGCCGCCGACGTGATCCGCCGGCGGGAGGTCCGTGTCCTCGACGCCGGCGACGTGAACGGGCGGTTCTTCGCCAACAGCGTCGGGCTCGGATTCGACGGCGAGGTGTCCGCCGACGCGGCAAAGTTCCGGCTGATCCGCGGATTCGCCGCCTACCTGACGGCCGTTTTCCGCGTTCTCCGCACGTGGGAGAACTTTCAACTCACGGCCGACGTGGACGGCGAGATCCTCGTGGGCCCGTCGATCCTCGTGGCCGTGGCGATCGGCCCGGCGAGCGGCGGCGGCTTCCACCTCGCCCCCGACGCGAAGCCGGACGACGGCCTCTTCGACGTCTGCCGACTCGGCGATTTCGGGAAGCTCGAGGCCGTGCGACACCTGCCGAAGGCCATCAGCGGGTCCCACCTCCGGCTCGACAAGGTGACGCTCCGGCGCGGCCGCACCGTCACGCTGCGCGCGGACCGGCCCCTGACGGCGCACGTCGACGGGAATATCCTGACGGGGGTCGCCTACTGGACGCCGCTGGTCGTCCGGATGCACGAGGCCGCCCTCCGCGTCGTCGGACTCTGGTGACCCCCGGAGGGAGGGAAATGGTGCCCAAGGCCGGAATTGAACCGGCGACACCGCGCTTTTCAGGCGCGTGCTCTACCAACTGAGCTACCTGGGCACGGCCCGGAAGGTCCCGAAGAGCGGCACGCCCATTGCGAAAATGCCGCTCCGCGCCGTCCGGCGTTATAAATGGCGCGGCTCCGCGTGTCAAACGAAAGGGAATGAGTGGTTTCGCAGATCCTTCTCGCCGCGCTCCTCGCCGTCCCGGCCTCCTCCGTCGTCGCGCCTCCCGACGCGGCAATTCCAGCCACGCCCACGCCGGCCGCCGTTCCGGGCCCCGCGGGCCTCGAGGTCAAATGGACGGAGACCTGGGACGAGGCCGCCGAGGCCGCGCGGAAGATCCCGAACGGGCGGGTCCTCGTCTACTTCGGGGACGATGACTGCGGGCCCTGCCGGCGGATGGAGGCGCTCATCATCCCGTCGACCTCCTTCTTCGCCTTCACCCGCGACAAGGTGCCGCTTCACGTGACTCTCCGGAGTCCCGAGGGACAGAAACTGGCCGCGAAGCTCCGGGTCCGCGAGGCGCCGTCCTGGGTCGTCGTGACCCCCGACCTGATGGTCACCGGACGTCAGACCGGCCCGACGTCACAGATGGGGTGGGTACAGACTTTCGTCGACGCCGAGCGCCAGTGGGCGGCCTACGGGGAGCTCCTCGCCCGCGAAAGGTCGAATCCGGCCGACCTCCGCGTCGTCTTCGACGTGGCCCGGGAGAGCTTCCGGCGCGGCGGCGACAGTGTCGCCGAGCCCCGTTTCGCCCGCCTCGTCGGCGACCCCCGAACACCGCCCGACGTCCTCGAGCAGTCCCTGGCCTGCCTCGCCTCGATCCAGCTCGACGCCGGCCGTCCGGAGGAGGCCGCGGCGTCTCTCGACAGGCTGTTGACCGTCGCCGTCGACCCGGCCCTGAAGCAGCGGGCCCAGCTGCGGCGGGCCGAGGTGGAGATCGCGCGCGGCCGGAAGGATCTCGCCGTCGGACGGCTGAAGACCTTCAAGAAGGAGTGGCCGGGCTCCCCCATGACGTCCGAGGTCGACACGCTCCTCGAGACGCTGAAGCCCGGCTCCTCCAAAGAGACGGAAAACCCGAAATGAAGAACTCTCTCCGGTTCGCGGGCCTCGTCCTCGCCTTCTCCCTCGCCATGACCGGCATCTCGAAGGCCGACGTCCCGGCGCCGGAGTCGATCGTAGCGGCGTCCCTCGCGGCCGACGCCGACCGCCTCGTGGCGGGGACCACCTTCCGGATCGCCGTGGTGGCGGACGTCAAGGCGGGATGGCACGTCAACAGCCACCGGCCGAACGAGGATTTCCTCATCCCGACCGCCGTGTCGCTCTCGTCCGTCCCCGGCCTCCGCTTCGCCGAAACGTCCTATCCCGCTCACCGGGAGGTGAAGTTCGCGTTCTCGGAGAAGCCACTCGCGGTCTACGAGGGGCGGACGATCTTCCGGATCGATGGAGTCGTGGACGCCGGGGCCGCGCCCGGTCCGCGGACGCTCGTGGCCGCCGTCGAATTTCAGCCGTGCAACGACGAACAGTGCCTGCCCCCGGCGCGTGTCGAGGCGAAGCTGACCCTCGAGGTCGCCCCGTCCGGGACGCGGGCGGCGCCCGCGAGCGTCGCGCTCTTCGGCGGAGGCGTCTCCCCCGCGGCTCCGGACGCCCGTGGAAACGCGGGAGCGGACCTCTTCGCCGGCAAATCGCTGCCGATCGTCCTGGCGCTCGTCTTCCTCTCGGGCCTCGCGCTCAACCTCACCCCGTGCGTCTACCCCCTGATCCCGATCACGGTCGGCTTCTTCGCCCGCCAGGGTTCCGGGAAGACATCGAGGACGTTCGGCCTCGCCCTCGCCTACGTCCTCGGGATGAGCGTCACGTATTCGGCCCTCGGCGTCTTCGCGGCCCTCTCCGGATCGCTCTTCGGCGCGTGGCTCCAGAAGCCGGCGGTCCTCGTCGGGATCGCCCTTCTCGTCGTCGCGCTGGCGCTCTCGATGTTCGGGCTCTACGAGATCCAGGCGCCGCACGCCCTCACCGACCGGACCGGGTCGAAGGCCGGGGCGCTCGGAGCCCTGACGATGGGGCTCTTCGTCGGCTTCGTCGCGGCCCCCTGCATCGGGCCTTTCGTCCTCTCGCTCCTGACCTACGTGGCCGCGAAGGGATCGGTCGCAACGGGCTTCGGCCTCTTTTTCACCCTCGCGATGGGGCTCGGACTACCGTACCTCGTCCTCGGCACCGTCTCGGGAAGCCTCTCGAAGCTCCCCCGGTCGGGCGAGTGGATGGAAGCCGTCCGCCGCGTCTTCGGCTTCGCCCTTCTCGCGCTGGCGGTCTGGTTCCTCCGCCCGCTCCTGCCGTCCCGGCCGTGGGAGATCGGCGTCGCCGCCCCGCTTCTCGCCGGCGGGCTCTGGATCCTCTTCCTCGAGAAGAGCGGCCGCGACCTGGCCTGGTTCCGGCCCGTCCGGGTCGTCGTCGCGCTCGGACTCCTCGCGGCCGGGGCGGCGTTCGCCCTCCCGCAGAAGGCCGCGCCCCAGCTCTCGTTCTCCCCTTACAGCGAGGCGGCGCTCGGGGCCGCCTCCGGCCGCCCGGTGATGATCGACTTCGCCGCGGACTGGTGCCTGCCGTGCAAGGAGCTCGAGCAAAAGACGTTCACCGACCGGGACGTCATCGCGGCCGGAAAGGGCTGGACCTTTCTCAAGGCCGACCTGACCCGGACCGGCTCGCCGGAGGTCGAGGCGCTCAAGGAGAAGTGGAAGATCCAGGGGGTCCCGACGCTGATCTTCCTCGGACCGGACGGGAAGGAGATCGGCGAGCGCGTCGTCGGCTTCGAGCCGCCAGAGACGTTCGTCAGGCGTCTCGCGCGCTGAGGAGGTCGAGAGCGGCCAGCGCGGCGCGAGCGGCCTCGCGCTGGGCCTCCTTCTTCGAGGGCCCTTCGCCCGTGGCGGTCAGCTCGTCGCCTTCGCCAAAGCGGACCTCGTAGACGAACCGCTTCTCGTGGTCCGGCCCGCTTTCCGAGAGAAGCCGGTAGCGCGGAAGCGGCTTGCCGTCCGCCTGGGCCCGCTCCTGGAGGGCGCTCTTGAAGTCGCGGCGTGAGAGCTCTCCCGGGTCGAGCGAGGCGAGGTCGGCGGAGAAGTGCCGATCCACGACGGCGCGGGCGGCGTCGAGCCCCGCGTCGAGGAAAACCGCCGCGACCAGGGCCTCGAAGGCGTCCGCCAGCCGGGCGTCCCGCTCCCTCCCGCCGGCGCGCTCGTCCGTCCGGGCGAGCCGCAGAAGCGCCCCCAGGCCGAGGGTCCGCCCCTTGTCCGCGAAGGCCCCCTCCGAGACGAGCTCCGCCCGGGCTTTCGTGAGCCACCCCTGGCCCCACTCCGGGTGGGCCCGGAAGAGGAGATCGGCGACCAGGAACCCTAGCACGCTGTCTCCGAGGAACTCGAGCGTCTCGTTGTCGGCGACCTCGGCCGCCGGGTCTGCCTCGTTCGCGAACGAGGAGTGGGTCAGCGCCCGGAGAAGCAGCGCCCGGTCGCGGAACCGGTGGCCGAGCCTCTCCTCGAGCGCTTCGAGCGGATCGAGCGGCTCGGTCACTTCTTCGCGGGAGGGTAGTTCGCGAAGAGCTCGGCCATCACCGTCCGAAGCGTCTTCTCGCGCTCCTCGGGCTCGCGGTCGGGCCGGAGCGTGTCGTGCGCCACGCCGCGCCAGACGAGCAGCCCCTTCTTCGCGTCGACGAGGTCCACGACCATCGTCCCGACCGGAATCGCCGAGACGGTCGTCGGCCCGGGCCCCCAGCCCCAGCCGTAGCCCCAGCCGCTGTTCCAGTAGTTCACCTGGTACTCCGTCGAGAACCGGGCGTGGACCGCCATCCAGAGGTCGCCCCCCTCCTTCACCTGCTTCAGGCCCTTCGTCGCGGCCGTGTCCTCGAGGACCGCCTCGATCCGGCGGCCCCAGGTCCTGTCGGCGACGTCGCCCGTGTCCTTCCACGAGTAGGTCCTGTAGCGCCCGAAATCCGCCACGGGATCGAAATCGACGGACGTGGTCAGCGTCGAGCAGGCGGAGACAACAAGGGCAAGCGCGGCGGCGAGCAGAGCGGTCTTCTTCACGTTTCCTTCACCTTCGAATCACCTCGGAATGGTGCCGGAGGCGGGAGTCGAACCCGCATGGCCCTTTTGGAGCCTGGGGATTTTAAGTCCCCTGCGTCTGCCAGTTTCGCCACTCCGGCAAGTTTCGCCGTGGCAATCGATAGCTTAAGGGCTTCGAGTTGTCGATGGCCGAATTGTGTGAGCCCTGGAGCGGCTGCTCATTCTCGGGGGTGGGACGTCCGCCGGAGCGGGACGGGCGCCGGGTTCGCACCCCCCGCATCCCCCGCACCCCCCTTTCCCTCTCAGAAAGGGAAGTTCTGGAGGCGACGGTCGGATTCGAACCGACGAATGAGGCTTTTGCAGAGCCTTCCCTTAACCACTTGGGTACGTCGCCTCACGACGAGGCGCGAATGTTAGCACCGGCGGACGGCCCCGAAGGCGCGAACGGCCACCCCCCCTTGAGCCGCGAGCGGACGAGAAAGGCGATCGTCCCCGCGCCCATCACGACCACGCCCGCGGCCCGGAACCCCTTCTCGGGCGACAGGAGGACGAACCCCCAGAGCAGGAGCGCCACGAGGGCCGGCAGCGGGTACAGCCACATCCGGAAGGGGCGCGCCGAATCGGGGAGCCGCCGCCGGAGGACGAGCGCCGCGACGATCTGAGCCATGAAGGGGATCACCGCGCGTATGGAGAGGATCGCCATGACCACCTTCTTCAGGTCGATGAACGAGAAGAGGGCGGCCGCCCCTCCGAGGGCGACGATCGCGACGACGGGATACCCCTCGGTGGGGTGAAGCCGCGCGAAGGGTCGGAAGAAGTTCCCGTCGCGCGCCGCCGCCCAGAGAATCCGCGAGTAGCCGAGGGTCAGGGAGAAGACCGACGCGAAGGCCGTCCAGAGGATCAGGAGGGTCACGGCCCGGGCCAGCGGCCGCCCGGCCACGGCCGCCACGAAATCCGACACTGTCGCCTTCGACGCCATCGCCTCCTTCGCTGGGAGGACGGACAGGATGGAGACGTTCATCAGGACGTAGAGCAGGGCGACCAGGAGGATCGACACGACGATGACGCGCGGGATCGTCTTCGTCGGCTGCTTCACCTCCTCGGCGAGGTAGCAGATGTTGTAGTAGCCGAGATAGTCGTAGACCGCGAGGATCAGCGCCGCGCCCAGCCCCCCGAAGGCGCCCGAAGGCGGCGGGAGGCCCGGCGCCGTCTCCACGGGCGCGGCCCAGAACCGGAACGCCTCCCATTTCAGGTGTGGCAGGCCGAGCGCGATGACGATGCCGAGCGTGGCGAGGACCCCGATCCAGAGGACGATCGAGAACTTTCCGATGGCGCCGATTCGGCGGCAGAGAAGGAGCGTCACGGCGACGCAGAGCGCCGAGGCGACGGGGGCCTCCCACCCGTCCGGGATCCCGGGGACGACGAACTTGAGGTAGCGCGAGAAGCCGATGGCTCCCGAGGCCATCGAGAGCGGCGCCGAGAAGACGATCTGGAAGAGGAAGAGGAACGAGACGAGACGTCCCCACCGTCCGGGTCCGTACGCCTCGCTGAGGAACGCGTACGAGCCGCCCGCCCGAGGCAGCGTGGCCGACAGCTCGGCCGTCACGAGGCCGTCGCAGATGGCGAGCAGCGCGCCGAGGAGCCACGCCCCGAGCGCGCGTCCGCCCCCCATCGCGGCGAGGATGAGGGGCAGGGTGACGAACGGCCCGATCCCCACCATGTCGATGACGTTCAGGGCGGTCCCCTGCCAGAGACCGATCTCCCGGCGAAGGTGCGGCGCGTCGTTCAGCGTCGACGGCCTATCTCTTGAGGACGTCCTTCGCGATCGTGTTGAGCTGCATGAAGGAGGTCCCCTCGTAGATCTTCCCGATCTTGGAGTCGCGGAAGAGCTTCTCCATCGGGTAGTCCTTCACGTACCCGTAGCCGCCGAGGATCTCGAGCCCGCGCGACGTGCAGTACTCGGCCACCTCAGAAGCCTTCAGCTTCGCGATGGCCCCTTCGCGCGCGAAAGGCTTCCCCGCCTCCTTCAGGCGCGCCGCGTTGTAGACCGCGAGCCGCGCGCACTCGAGTTCCATGTCCATCCGGGCGAGGTCGTGCTGGATGGCCTGGAACTCCGCGATCGGCTTGCCGAACTGCTGACGCTCCTTCGCGTACTTCGCGGCGTAGTCGAGCGCCGCTCGGGCGATGCCGATCATTTGCGCGCCGATGCCGATCCGCCCCTCGTTCAGCGTCTCGATGGCGATCTTGTACCCCTCGCCCACGTTTCCGACCACGTTCTCCTCGGGCACCTCGAGGTCCTCGAAGGAGAGGGCGAGGGTGGAGGAGGCGCGGATGCCGAGCTTGTCCTCCTTCTTCCCCTTCGAGAATCCCTTCCAGCCCGACTCGACGAGAAACGCGGTGATCCCCTTGTACCCCATCGAGCGGTCGGCGTTCGCGAAGACGAGGAAGATCTCGGCCTCGAGCCCGTTCGTGATCCAGAGCTTGCCGCCGTTCAGGACCCACCGGTCGCCCTTCTTCGCCGCCGTCGTCGCGAGCGCGAAAGCGTCGGAGCCCGAGCCCGCCTCCGAGAGGGCGTACGAGCCGACCTTCGACTTCGCGAGCTGCGGGAAGTACTTCCTCTTCAGGGCCGGGCTGGCCCAGCGGAGGAGGGCGTTGTTGACGAGCGTGTTCTGGACGTCGACGACGACCGCGCAGGCGGCGTCGACGCGGGCGAGCGCCTCGATGATGGCGATCGAGGTCGTGAAGTTCAGGCCGAGGCCGCCGTACTCTTCCGGGATCTCGATCCCCATCAGGTCGAGCTCGAAGAACTTCTTCACGAGCCCCGGGTCCATGACGTTCGCCCGGTCCATCTCCAGCGCGCGGGGGGCGATCGTCTCGAGGGCGAACTGGTAGACCCCTTCCGCGAGCTCCTTCTCGTGCTCCTGCAGGATCGAGACGGGGGAAACGGCCGCGGGCGCCGCAGAAATTTCTGTTACAGGCATGTCAAGAAAACCTCCGTGCGAAGGATAGCGAAAAAAACGGGGGACCGAAGCCCCCCGTTTCGTCGATCGTTGCCAGAACGGCTAGAACGAGAGGCGCGCCCCCCACTTCAGCTGGTAGCGCGAGCGGAGGTCGTTCGTCGTGTACTGCCGTCCCTCGTCGAGCGCGCCGGAATTGACCGTGTAGATCGGCTTGCCCGTGGCCGAGTCGATTCCCGAATACGTGAGGGCGCTGTACGTGCCGTTGTTGACGTAACGGATGAGTCCCGAGTTGTGGTCGAGCAGGTTGACCAGGTTCAGGACGTCGAACGTGAGCTGCACCTGAACGAACGAGATGGGCAGCGTCACGTCGTAGTGGAAGTCGAGCGTATGGATCCAGACCGAGTCGAGCGCGTTGCGCGGGAGGAGCTGGCCGCGGAACTTTTCGAGGCCGGTCGTCTGAAGGAACGTGTTCCACTTGTCCTCGGTCGGAGCCGGGGCGCCGCTCCCTCCCTTCCAGACGACGTCGCTGTAGTTCTGGGGGACGAAGATGAGGTCGTTGTTGCCGGTGCCGTCCTTGTTCGCGTCACCTCCCATCAGGATCGAATAGGGGTAACCCGACTGGGCCGTGTACGCGAGGCCGACGTTATGGAGCAGAGGCCCGGTCTTGAAGGCCTGCGTGGCGATGCCGGTGAAGCGGTGCGGCACCTCGAAGTTGGATCGGGTGAGCTGCTGGGTGTAGATGTCGCCGTTCGTCGGCATGAACTGCCAGTTGGAAAACGCGACGCTGGACGTCGCGTCGAACGCGCTCTTCGTGAGCATGTAGGCGTACGACCCGTTGAGGTAGAGGCCGAACGGGAATCTCTTCTCGAGCTGGACGGCGAGGTTCTGCTGCTCGCCCCTGTTCGTCGTGGAGAGGTAGAGCATGTCCGCGAACGCGGGGCTGAAGTTCTTGTAGACGGGGGCGCCGTAGAACGTCGTGGCCCCCGTCGGAACCTTGTTGATGTTGTAGTAGAAGACGTCCTTGAGCGTCTTGGTGAACATGTACTCGACGGTCCCGCGGATCCCAAACGGCAGCTCGCGGTCGTACGCGAGGGTGGTCCGGAGAATCTGCGGGAACTTGAAGCTCGGATCGATCCCGTTGACGCTGATCGCGGCGGTTCCCGGAGGGAAGTTCTTCGGCGGGTTGAACGGGTCCGGATTGAAGGTGACGTCCCTCGCGGAGAGGTTCGTGATCTCCACGCCCGTGTTGCCGTAGTTGTTCGAGATCCAGACGAACGGGGTGCGGCCCGCGAAAACGCCGATGCCGCCGCGCACCTGGTCCTTGCCCGACGCGTCCGGGGTCCAGTTGAAGCCGAGGCGGGGCGAGATCATCCCCATGTTCGCGGGGACCTGGCTCGTGTCGACTCCGAACGTGTCGTAGACGAGCGGGTTGAAGGTCGGATTGTCCGGGAGCCGAGGAAGGTCGAACCGGAGGCCCAGGTTCACGTTGAGGTTGTTGTTGATCCTCCACTGGTCGCCTACGTAGAGGCCCCACTGCTGGGCGCTGAACTTGGTCGGCCGGCGCGGATCGCTCCCGGTGGCGAACTGGACCTGGTACCGGGCCGCCCTGCCCGCCTGGAGGGCCGCGATGTCGTTGAAGAAATAGGTCCCGTAGACGTCCTGGATGAATAGGTTCTCGAACTTGAAGAACTCGTTGTGGGTTCCGATCGTGATCGTGTGGTTCCCCTTGATCATCGTGAAGTCGTCGGTGATCTCGAGGATGTCCTGGTTGAGGGTATTCGCTCCGGACGAGCGCTCGGTTCCGGCGACGAGCTGGTACGTCCCGCTTCCGGTGCAGGCCGAATTCGCCGAGTTGCAGATGTAGACCGACGGGAACTGCACGGGCACGGCGCGGGCGTCCCGGATCGTCTGGTAGCCGACGCGGCCCTGGTTGAACGACTCGGCCCCGAAGACGCTGTTGACCTGCAGCACCCCCGAGTTCGTCTTGTCGGTGAGTGTGTACCCCGCCGACTCGAAGGTGTAGGAGCTGAAGTTGCGGTTCTGGCCGAGCGTGTCGGTCCCCGCATCCACGTAGTTGTACCGGAACGTGGCCTGGTTCGAGTCGTTGATGTTGAAGTCGAGCCGGCCGAACAGCAGATTGCTCTTCGTCTCCTGGTTGTAGTCGCCGAGGCCGCCCGGGTCGTAGCCGTAGGTGTTGGTCAGGACGCTCTTGAAGAGGGCCGCCTGCGCCGGATCCCTGTAGTTGTTGGCCGTCGAGCCGTCCGCGGAGCCGCCCGTCGGCTGCGACAGCTTGTTCTTCTCGCCGCTCGCGAAGAAGAAGAGCCTGTCCTTGAGGATGGGTCCTCCCACGCGGGCGCCGATCTGGCTCTGGTCGAAGGTCGTCCACGGCTTGTGGTTGGCGTCCCCGTACGCCTGGGGGACGTTGCTCCCGATGTACTTCTCGTTCCGCGTGAAGCCGTAGACGGACCCGTGGAAGTCGTTCGACCCGCTCCGCGTGATCATGTTGATGGCGCCGCCGGTGAACCCCCCCTGCTTGATGTCGTAGGGGGAGATGGCGACCTGAAGCTCCTGGATGGAGTCGAGCGAGATCGGCTGCGTGTCGGTCTGGGAGCCCGGGGTCCCCTGGCCGGCGAGGCCGAACAGGTCGTTGTTCACCGCGCCGTCGATCTGGATCGTGTTGTACCGGTTGTTCTTTCCCGCGATGGAGATGACCTGCGCGTTGAAATCGCGGTTGTCCGAGTTGACGTAGGGGTTCGTCCGGGCGAAGTCCTGGAACTGCCGGCGAATGGTCGGCAGGACCTTGATCTCGTCGTCCGCGATCGCCTGCGAGGATCCCATCCGGTTCGGGCTGATCAGCGGCTCGGCCTCGGCGGTCACCGTGACCGACTCCTTCACGCTCTCGAGGTCCAGCTCGAAGGTGAGGTAGCGCCGCTCGCCGAGGGCGACGGTGACGTCCTTGAAGGTCTCCGTCCTGAATCCGCTGATCTTCGCGGTCACCGTGTACGGGCCGCCGACGCGGACGTTCAGCATGCTGAAGCGTCCGCTGGCCGAGGTCACGGCGGTGAAGTGCGTGCCGGTCGGGACGTGAACGGCATCCACCGTGACGCCGGGAAGGGGGCTCTTGTCCGACTTGACCGTCACCTGTCCCTGCAGGGCGCCGGTGGTCTCCTGGCCGAATGCGGGCGCCGCGAGGAAGAGGGAGGCCGCCACGCACGAAGCGAGCGGCAGGAGACGACGCAGGGTGATCATGAGCACATCCTTTCCTTTACTCCACTCGATCGAATGGACCGGGCGAAAGATAGACACCGCGGGCGGTCGGAATCCTCGGCACGCGGCGTGAAGTCAGCGTGAGGCCGGACCATCGGGCGGCGCGGAGCCTAACGTCCCTCGCCGGAGACCTCACCCCGTCAAGGTGCATCACTTGACCCGACCGCGACGTGTGATAGACATCCCGGCCCCCCCCTCCGGACTGAGGAAGCCAGGCCGCCCGGGCCTCGACTAGACTTCCTGTCACCGGGAGGATCAATGACGACCTCACAGAGCTTTCTCGCGACCGTCGACCGGAACTTCGACGCCGCGGCGGCGTTTCTCCATTACCCGAAGGGGCTCCTCGACCAGATCCGCGTCTGCAACAGCATCTACAAGTTCCACTTCCCCGTCCGCTGCGAGGACGGAGACGGCTACGAGGTGATCGAGGCCTGGCGCGCCGAGCACAGCCACCACAAGCTCCCGGTCAAGGGGGGCATCCGCTATTCCCCGGACGTCAACGAGGACGAGGTGCTGGCGCTCGCGGCTCTCATGACCTTCAAGTGCGCCATCGTCGACGTCCCGTTCGGCGGGGCGAAGGGCGGGATCCGGGTCGACCCGCGGAAGGTCTCGGTCGAGCAGCTGGAGCGGATCACCCGGCGCTACACGGCCGAGCTCGTGAAGAAGAACTTCATCGGCCCCGGGATCGACGTTCCGGCGCCCGATTACGGCAGCGGTCCTCGCGAGATGGCCTGGATCGCCGACACCTACGAGATGTTTCACACCGGCGAGATCGACGCCGGGGGCTGCGTCACGGGCAAGCCCGTCTACCTCGGCGGCATCCGCGGCCGCAAGGAAGCGACGGGGCGAGGCGTCTACTTCGGCGTCCGCGAGTGCGTCAACGACGTCGAGCTGATGAAGCGGCTCGGCCTCCCGACGGGGCTCGCCGGGAAGCGCGTCGTCGTCCAGGGACTCGGGAACGTCGGATACCACGCGGCCAAAATCCTCCAGGAGGGGGGCGCCCTGATCGTCGGGCTCGCCGAGTGGGAGGGCGCCGTCGCCAGCCCGAAGGGCCTCGACGTGGACGCCGTCGTGGCGCACCGCGCGGCGACCAAGAAGATCAACGGATTTCCGGGGGCGAAGACCCTTGCGAAGAGCGAGGAAGCGCTGTTCCTCGACTGCGACATCCTCGTCCCCGCCGCCCTCGAAAACGTCCTCACGGCCGCGAACGCCGCGAAGGTCAAGGCCCGGATCGTCGCGGAGGGCGCCAACGGCCCCGTCACGGCCGACGCCGACGAGATCCTCCGCCAGAAGGGGGTCGTCGTCCTTCCCGACATGTATCTCAACGCGGGGGGCGTGACGGTCTCGTACTTCGAGTGGCTCAAGAACCTCTCGCACGTCCGCTTCGGGCGGATGGAGAAGCGCTACGAGGAGATGGCCTACGCCCGGATGGTCAAGTCGCTCGAGAACACGACGGGCAAGACGTTGACCGAAACCGAACGCGCGCTCCTCGTGAAGGGCGCAGACGAGGAGGACCTCGTCAACTCGGGCCTCGACGAGACGATGATGACCGCCTACCGGGAGATCCGCGAGGTCCAGCGCCGCTTCCCGAAGGTGCCGGACCTCCGCTGCGCCGCCTTCATCTCCGCGATCGACAAGATCGCCCAGAGCTACATGGCCCTCGGAATCTTCCCGTAGGGACGCCTCAGGCGGCGGGCCGTCCGGCGGGAGGCGAGAGGAACCCCACGGCCCGGTCCGCCTCCGCGTCCATGACGACGCGGAGGACCAGCCCGTTCGTGGCGCGCGGGACGTCGATGACCCGGACGACCCCGCCGAGGTCCGCGAACTCGGGCGCCAGCGCGGCGAGGGCGTTCGGCGCCGTCCGGAGGAACTCCTCGCCGAACAGGATGTCCGGGTCGTCCGGGAAAAGCGGCAGATAGCGGATCGACGCCTCGACGAGGTCCTGGAAGAAATGCGTCCCGAACGAGAGGTCCGGGACGTACCCGCCCCGCCGGCGCGCCACCTCGATGAGAACGGCCGTGTTGTTGATGTCGGAGTACCCCACGGGGACTCCGAGCTTCACGTCGCCGCGGCTTCCCCACCGCCCCGGACCGATCAGGATGAAGCGGCGCTTCGGAAGCACCTTGTTCAGCCGCCCCACGGCGCGCCCGACCCGCTTGAGCGACGTGAGGTCGGGCAGCGCGTGGTAGCCGTCGGGATCGACGTAGACGACGTGGGTGATCTCCGGGACGCGGCCGTGCGAGACGAACTTCCTCGCCTCGAAGATGACGCGCGCCGGGACGAGGTCGCGGGGGATCGGCTCCGACGCCTCGGCGTCGGCGAAGCTCTGGGGCCGGCACTGCAGGAGGTAGAGGTCTTTCCCGTCCGACGCGAACTCGATGTCGACCGGCCCGCCGGTGGCTTCGGCGAGGAGCTTCAGGAGCGAGCGGATCCGGGCCAGGAAGGGCGTGGCCGAGAGAAGCCCGTCGAAGGTCGCGACGAGACGGCTCCGCTTCGTCTCCCAGTCCACGAGCATCGGTCGGTGGAGCCGGTCGTCCTCGCAGACTGAGAGGACGTCCTCGGCTCCCGGCAGGTCCGGACCGCAGCAGGCGATCAGGTCGGCCAGCTCGACGGTCTCGAACATCCGCGACTCGAGGTTGATGACGTCGACCCGGCGCGGCGAGTACCGGACGATCTCGTCGACGGTGACGTTCACGCGGAGGCCGGGCTGCCCCGGGGCCACGAGGACCGGGTAGTCGTCGGAGAGCCGGTCCACGGCCCGCGTGCCGAGCCCCGGCACGAGCCGGACGAGCCCGTCCTCCCGCCGGATCCGGGCCGACCAGCGGAACTCGTTGTTCGAGAAAGCGACCCCGGCGAAGGTGGGAAGGAAGAACTTCCCGACCCGGGTCCCGACGACCTCCTGTATCAGGATCCCCATCTCCTCGTGGACGTCGAGGAGCCCGCGCTCGGCCCGGTACTCGATGGGGTCGGGGCCGAACACCGAGGCGTAGACCTCGGCGACGGCGTCCATGAGCGCGGCGAGCCGCTCGGCCTTCGTCCCCTGGTTCGCGAGGAACAGGCTCTTGTACTTCCCGGAGAAGGCCGCCCCGACCCGGTCCTCGAGCAGGCTCGAGGAGCGGACGACGAGGGGATGGTCCTCGAAATCGTCCAGCGCCACCGAGAGGCCTTTCACGATCTCCGGCGAGAAGTTGGAGTTCTTGAAGACCTGGACGACGTGGGGGTACTCGCGCCGCACCTGGTCGATCTCGAGGTACTTCCGGTTGTACAGGTCCTCGAGCTCGTTGAACTCGATGAAGTTCAGGATCCCGTCCGAAGTCACGTACCAGGTCTTCGGAACCCGGATGTCGCCGAGCAGGTCGGCGAATTCGGTCGATTTCCGGGCGATCTGCGTCGCGAGGAAGAGCCCCGAGCCCTTTCCGCCCAGCCGGCCGTGGCTCCGCGGCGGGCAGACGACGCGCCGCGTCAGGTCGAAGAAGTCGCGGACCTCGATGTAGTCCTTCGCCGTGTTGATGAAGTCGAGGTCGTCCGTCAGGAACCGCCGGGCGAGGCCGACACGGAGCTCGACCTGGATGGCGCGCGACAGCTCGCGGTCCTCGAGCCCGGCGTTCTGGAACCGCCCGAGGGCCTCGGCGATCTCCGTGAGCGAGGTCCCCTGGTTCTCCACCGCCTCGGTCAGAAAGCCGGCCTTCTCGTCCTTGATCCACTTCTGGATCAACGCGACGATCTCCTCCGAGGAGAGGTGCTCGGCCGCGATGCGAAACGCCTCCTCGGCCACGCCGCGCAGCGAATCAAGGCTGCGGCGCGCGGTCGGACGGTTGTCGTCGGGCTCTTCGCCGGGACGCGCCCCGGCGAACTTCGGCAGCAGGTCCTGCGCCGCCGCGACCCCGTTCCAGCAGAGGTGGTTGATCATCCGGCGCGAGACGCGGACGAGCAGGTGCGGATCCGTCTTCCGGAGGAAGTCGACGATGATTCGCCAGTCCCCGCGCGGCCTGGGCAGCGGCAGCGACGGCGGTCCGGGCAGCGCCTGCAGGGAGTCGAGGAGGTGCCGCTGGAGGAGGAGCTGTCCGAGACGTTCGGCGACGGTCTCGAGGAGCTTCCGCTCCTCCTTGAGGAACGGCCCATCGTCCGCCGCCGGGAACGCCTTCCCGTAGAAGACCTCCACGGTCCCGGCCGTCTCGCCCTGGACGCGGATCGGAGCCGACTGCGTCCACGGCGTGACCGCGAGACCCGGCGTCTCGCAGACGATCCCTTCCGTCCGGACGCGGGCGGCGCAGTCCCCGGGGTGCTGCCAGCCGTGCGGGAGCACCTCGACGACGCTCCGGAGGATCTCGTCGAGGGAGGCGTCGGCGTGGTTGCAGATCTCGTGGACGCGGTAGAGGCAGGAGAGCTCCTTGGCGCGCTCCTGCAGCGCATCGAGGATCCGGTCAACCCCTTCGTCCGGCCGTGACCCGCCCATCACCTCAGATCATCGCTCAGTCGGCGGCCTCAGACCCAACCCCGGTCGCGGCAGGCTTTCGCCACCCGGCTGACGGCGATGACGTACGCCGCGTCGCGCATGTAGAGCTTCCGGCTGGCCGCGAGGTCGGCCACGGCCTTGAAGGCCGAGGTCATCTTCGTGTCGAGTTTGGCGAGGACCTCGTCCTGCTCCCAGTAGTAGTTCATGTTGCACTGCACCTGCTCGAAGTAGCTGCAGGTGACGCCGCCCGCGTTCGCCAGGAAGTCGGGGATGACGAAGATGCCGCGCTCCTGGAGGAGCTTGTCGGCCTCGGGGGTCGTCGGGCCGTTGGCCCCCTCGGCCACCACCCGGACGCGCTCCTTGATCTTCTTCGCCGTCTCCCCGGTGACCTGGTTCTCGAGCGCCGAAGGCATCAGGATGTCGACGTCCTGCTCGATCCACGACTCGCCCGGAAGCACCTCGTACCCGAGCTGCGCGGCCTTCTTCTTGTCGATGCCGCCGAACGGGTCCGTGATGCCGAGGAGCGCTTCGGGGTCGACCCCGTCGAGCTTCCGGAAGGTGTAGCTCGTCTGGTCGGCCTGGTCCCACGACGAGACGCAGACGACCCGGCCGCCTAGCTTCTGGTAGAGCCGCACGGCGTACTGGGAGACGTTCCCGAAGCCCTGGACCGCCGCCTTCGTCCGCGTGATGTCGATGTTCAGGCGCTTCAGGGCCTCGCGGAGGGTGAAGACCACGCCGTAGCCCGTCGCCTCGGTCCGCCCGAGCGAGCCGCCCATGCCGACCGGCTTGCCCGTGATGAAGCCGGGTCCCTTCCCGCCGTGGATCAGCTCCCACTCGTCGAGCATCCAGAGCATGTGCTGGGGTGTCGTCATCACGTCGGGGGCCGGGACGTCCTGCACGGGCCCGACGTTCTTCGCCACCTGCCGGACCCATCCGCGGCAGATTCCCTCCTGCTCGCGTGCCGAGAGGTTGTGCGGGTCGCAGATGACGCCGCCCTTCGCCCCGCCGAGAGGGATGTCGACGACGGCGCACTTCCAGGTCATCCACATCGCGAGGGCGCGGACCGTGTCGACGGTCTCCTGCGGGTGGAAGCGGATGCCGCCCTTCGAGGGCCCCCGCGCGTCGTTGTGCTGGACCCGGAAACCGCGGAAGACCTTTACCTTCCCGTCGTCCATCTTCACCGGGATGGCGAAATGGTATTCGCGGAGCGGAAAGCGAAGCAGGTCGCGCGTGGCCGGGTCGAGGCCGAGGATGTCGGCCGACTTGTCGAACTGCGCCTGGGCCATCTCGAACGGGTTGAACGCACTCTTCATGGGAACTCACTCTCTCTTCTGAATGTCGCTGGAGGCGCCGCGAGGGCGGCGCAGGCGTCGGGCCATCCGGGCCGCATCGTAGGCGACGGCCCCGGCGGGCGCGATGGTGAGTTTGGATCAGGGAGCTTTCGCGAGAAGGCGCCCTCGGACCACCGGAAGGAGCGCCGCCGCCCCCGCGGCGTGTCCTCGGGCGTTCCAGTGCATGTCGCCGCCCGGAAGGTAGAGGCTTCGGCCCTCGCGCGAGCGGGCCTCGCGGAGAGGGCGCGTGAGGTCGAGACACGCGATCCCGCCGGCCGCGCAGAACGTGAAGATCCGTCGGCTCGGTCCGTCCAGATCGAACGCGGCCTCCCGCAGCCCATACGCCCTCGCCGTCGCCGCCCAGTCCTCCGGCTGCACCTGGAACCGCTGCGGGAGGAGGACCACGAGAAGGTCCGTGCCGTTCCTCCGCCCTGCCGCCGCGGTTGCGACGAGGACCCTCTCCAGCCGCCCGAACGCCGCCTCCACCGCCGGCGGCGGCGCCTTCAGAAAGACCCCGAGCCCGTTCACGCCGTCGAAGAGAAAGTGCGGAGACGACGCGCCGCGCGCGGCGGCGATCGGCTGCGGGAGCGGCCCGAGGGCGAGATCGAGGATCCGGAGGGACCTCCGGACCGGGACGATCTTCTCCGGCGCCCCGGGGACGAGAGCCTCCGCAGGGAGCCTGAGCCAGTACTCCGGCCGCTCGGAGAGCGGCAGGGGGCTCTCCCGCCTCGACATCGCCACGCCGGACTCGTCGGCCTCGAGAGTGAATTCGCCGGGAGGATCGACCGAGAAGCCGGTTTGCGCCACGTCGTTGCCCAGCGTCACGCCGAGGACGACGAGCGACGGGCGCCAGTCGAAGCCGCCGTGAAGCAGCCACCAGAGCCCCGTGGCCGGCTGCTCGATCTCGGCGATCAGGACCTCGGCCCTTAATCCCGCCGCGCGCAGGGCCACTTCGACGAGCCGGGAGTACGTCGCCTCCTGGTCCACCCGGTAGCCCGCGACGAAGGAATCGCCCATCGACAGGATCCTGACGACGCCCGCGGGCGGGA
The DNA here is from genome assembly GCA_963801475.1 of uncultured Acidobacteriota bacterium. Taxonomy (GTDB): domain Bacteria; phylum Acidobacteriota; class Thermoanaerobaculia; order UBA5066; family UBA5066; genus DAOMFB01. The sequence goes on from CAWDEX010000001.1 coordinate 2,084,173, forward strand.
CGGCGGCCGTCTCCTCCCGGTTCCGGAAGCCGGCGGCGTTGTTCTTCCAGAGGATCGTCCCGCCGAGGCCGTCGGTCAGGCGCCCCTCGAAGCCCTCCTTCAGGAGACCTCCCGGGCCGAGGTCGCCGCCTCGCACCGCCTCGCCGTAGTCAGGCGGCGGCGGGCCCGGCCTCCCGGAGAGCGGCGCGATCCGCAGGATCCCTTCGGCGAGCGCCAGCGCCGCGAGCGTCGACACGACGACGGTCAGCGCGGACGCGAGAGCCGTCCGGGTGCGGGTTCGCGCCGTCATCGTCTCAGTCCAGGGTGAAGCTCTTCCGCCAGTCGTCCCCTTCGCTCCACGGCGGCTGCTCCTCCCGGAGGAGGACGTGGTTTTCGAGGACGAGGGCATCCATCGCGGTCCGCATGAAGCAGGTGTACGCGTCGGAGGGGGTGCAGACGATCGGCTCCCCGCGCACGTTGAAGGAGGTGTTCACGACGACGGGACAGCCGGTCCTCCGGAAGAAGGCGGCCAGGATCTCGTGGTAGAGCGGGTTCGCCTCGTGCCGGACGGTCTGAAGGCGCGCGGAGTAGTCGACGTGGGTGACCGCCGGAATCGAAGAGCGGGGGACGTTCAGCTTCTCGATCCCCCAGAGCGCGTTCTCCGCCTCGGACATCTCCCGGCGGAGGGGGCGGGCCACGTCGGCCACGAGGAGCATGTACGGCGAGTCCTCGTCGATCTCGAACCAGTTCGAAACCTCCTCGCGCAGAACGGACGGCGCGAAGGGGCGGAACGACTCCCGGAACTTGATCTTCAGGTTCATGACGGACTGCATCCTCGGCGAACGCGGGTCGCCGAGGATGCTCCGGCCGCCGAGGGCCCGCGGGCCGAATTCCATCCGCCCCTGGAGGAGGCCGACGACCTTCTCCTGCGAGAGCAGCTCCGCGACGGCACCCGGCAGCTCCTCCCGGGGAACGGTGCGAAACGGGTAATTCCGGGAGGTCAGCCACGCCGAAATCTCTTCCGAGGGAAATGAGGGACCGAGGAACGCGCCCGACATGCCGTCTTCATACGGCCGGAGCGCTTCCCGTGACGGGACGTCGCGCGGTCCGATTGCGGCAGCGTTCGACGTTCTGCCTTCTTCGTTCTCGCCTTTCGATGAGCTCTTCGGTCTCCAGGTCCCCCTCGTCTCGGGGCTTTCTCTCGGCATTCCGAGGTACCGGTGCCAGACGGCGAGCGCCGCGCCGACCGCGCCCCCGGCGTCACCGGCCGCCGGCTGGATCCAGAGGTCGTCGAAGGTCCCTTCACGCAGGAGCCGGCCGTTCGCGACGCAGTTGAGCGCCACGCCACCCGCCAGGCAGAGGTACTTCGCGCCGGTGACCTTGCGGACGTGCCGCGCCATCTTCAGGACGATCTCCTCGGTGACCTCCTGGACCGAGGCGGCGAGGTCCATCTCCCGCTGCGTCAGCTTCGACTCGGCCTCGCGGGCCGGGCCGCCGAAGAGCCGCTCGAAGCCCGCCCCCGTCATCCGGAGCCGGCTCGCGAAGTCGAAGTAGTCCATGTTCAGGCGGATCGAGCCGTCGTCGCAGACGTGGACGACCTTCTCCCGGATCACGTCCGCGTACTTCGGCACGCCGTACGGGGCGAGGCCCATCAGCTTGTACTCGCCGCTGTTCACCTTGAAGCCGCAGAAGTAGGTGAAGGCCGAATAGAGAAGGCCGATCGAGTGCGGGAAACGGAGCTCGGAGACGAGGTCGATCGTGTTCCCCTTCCCGAGCCCGAGCGAGGAGGTCGCCCACTCCCCCACCCCGTCCATCGTCAGGATGGCCGCCTCCTCGAAGGGCGACGGGAAGAAGGCCGACGCGGCGTGTGATTCGTGGTGGTCCCCGAAGAGGATCGGGGCGGGGGTGTCGAGCTCCTTCCGGATCGTCTCCTCCATCCAGAGCCGGTTCGTCAGCCAGAGCGGCATCGCCTTCTGGAAGGACGCGAAGCCCCGCGGCGCGTAGTCGAGGTAGGTCTCGAAGAGCCGCTCGAACTTCAGGAGCGGCTTGTCGTAGAAGGCGACGAGGTCGAGGTCCTTCGCCGCGAGACCGCCCGCCGCGAGGCAGTACCGCGCGGCGTGGGCGGGAAACTCGGGGTCGTGCTTCTTCCGCGTGAAGCGCTCCTCCTGGGCCGCGGCCACGATCTTTCCGTCCACGAGGAGGCACGCCGCCGCGTCGTGGTAGAAGGCGGACAGGCCCAGCACGGTTTTCGGCACGGAGGGAGTTTAGCGACCGCGGGCGGCGCGCCGGGTCACGGCTCGGCCGCGTAGGCCTCGCGCGCGATCCGCGCGAGCGCCGGCGACTCGTAGCGGCCGTCCTCCCAGTTCCGCGGGAGCCGGGCGATGGAGGCGAGCATCGAGCCCGCGTGGCGGAGGAGCCGGACCGTCGTCGGCTCGTTCCGGACGAGGCGGACCGGGATCCGCTTGATCTCGAGGTTGTATTTCAGCGCGACGTAGAGAAGCTCCACGTCCCCCGCGAAGCCGTCGTCGGTGAGGAGCGGGAAGAGAGCGTCGGCCACGTCCGACCGGAACGCCTTCAGGCCGCACTGCGTGTCAAAGAGGCCCCCCGTCACGAGGAGACGGACGAAGAAGGAGAAGGCGCGCGAGGCGAACCGGCGCGGCGGCGCGACGTGCTCGTGATACTCCGACCCGGCCAGGGTCCGGTCGCCGATGACGACGTGGAAGCCGCGCTCGTTGACGAGGCGCGCCATGGACGGGACCGCGGACAGGTCGAAAGGAAGGTCGGCGTCCGTGAAGACGCGGCAGCGGCCCCGGGCCTCCCGAATCCCGGCTTTCAGGGCGCCGAACTTCCCCGTGTTGTGCGGGAGCGAGACGAGCCGCACGTTCGCGTCCGTCACCTCGCCCACGGCGGCGGCCGTGCCATCGAGGCTGCCGTCGTCCACGACGACGAGCTCCCACGAACGGAATCGCGCCGCGAGAAGCTCGGCGGCCGTCCGCGCGCTCCGGACCGCGTAGCCGGCCCCGTTGTAGACGGGAAGGACGAGCGAGACGTCCGGCCGGCCGTCCGTCATGCCGCCTTCCTCTCCGGGGTCGTCCGTCGAACGACCGCGAGCATCGAGCCCGAGTTGGCGTAGAGGCGGACGCGCCGGGCGAGCGGGACGCGGGAGAGGCGGCGCAGGAGCCCGCGGCCGGCCGGAAGCGCAGCGGCCGAGCGCTCGAGAAGGAAGTCGAGCGACGCCACCTGCCCGCAGGGCCGGACCCGCTCCATCTCGAAGAGGGGCCGGAGGGCGGCGCCCAGGGTGCGGGGCGAGAAGAAGACCACGTGCTCGGGGATCTTGTACGACACCCAGCGCCGCCCCGAGACGCGCGCGAGGAGGCTCTCGCAGTTCGGCGTGGCGATCAGGATGCGGCCCCCCGGGGCGAGGTGGGCGTCGAGCTCCCGGGAGAGGGCGTTCAGATCGTAGAGGTGCTCGACGACGTCGAAGAGAGTGATCACGTCGAACGCGAGCCCGGGAAAGAGTCCGTGCGAAAGGCTCCCGAGCCGTACCCGGTCGCCGAAGCGCTCCGCCGCGGCCGCGACGGCCGCCGGCGACGGGTCGAGCCCCCAGGCTTCGTAGCCGACGGAGGCGGCCGCCCGAAGCCCGGCCCCCGGTCCGCAGCCGACGTCGAGGAGGCGCGCGCCGGGCGCCGGGGCCGGAAGGAGCCGGAGGCGGCGGACGAAGGTCTCGGTGAGGAGCGGTTCCTGGGCCGCGTAGGAGGCGTAGCCGGCTCCGAGCCCCCCCTCTTCCCAGTACGCGGCCCCCTCGTAGAGGCGGCCCGACTCCTCTTTCGCCACGCGCGGGGAGAGGAACCGGAGGCCGCACGAGGAGCAGTCGAGAACGCGGTACGGAGGAAAGTCCTCGCGGGCCCGCTCCGGCGGAGGGGCGCCGCAGAGAGGGCACGGGCAACTCTCGAGCCGAAAGGTCCCGGAGGCCGGCCGGGTCATGGACACCAAGGATACCGGGCTCAGAAGAGCGTGTAGATGAACGGGGCGATGACGCTCTTCTGGGCCACGAGGAGGAGGAATCCGACGAGGACCATCAGGAAGATGATCGGAGCCAGCCAGTACTTCTTCCGGTACTTCAGGAACTCCCAGAGCTGGCCGAAGACCGCGCGTCTCGCCATCGTCGTCAGAACATCTTCTCAAAATGGGTGCGGTCCCGGTTCCGCTCGGGATACGGCTCCCACATCGACGCGGGCGCCGGCCCCCGCCGTCGCAGCTCGTTGCGGCCGAAGACGCGGAGGACGAGCCCCAGCGGGGTCAGGATCAGGAAGAAGACGATCGAAAGGAAGAGGAAGCCGTTGATGGTCCCGAGGACGTGGGAGAACTTCAGCCAGCCGCGGTGCGGCGCCGCGAGGAGAGACGGCGCGACGGCCGAAAGGAGAAGGAGGACCGCTCCGGGGATCGCCATCGCCGCGCCCGCCGTGGTCCGGTGGCGCCAGAGCAGAAGGAGCAGTCCGAGGACGAGGAGGAACCCTCCGACGACGACCCCGAATTTCCGGTCCGGATTCACCGGGCGATCGTAGCAGGCGGCCCCGCCGGTCTCTCCGCCCCGAGGAAGCGCGACGCCACGTAACCGGAAAGAAGCCGCGCGAACTTCTCCGACCCGGCGGCGGAGAAATGGACGGGGTCCAGAAAGTCGCCGTCGCCGAAGCCTCCCCCCTCGAACGGGTCGAGGAAGAGCGCCATCCCCTCGTCCCCGAGCCTCTTCGCGACCGCGTTGTACCGCGCGAGGCCCGCCAGATAGCCGGCCGAGGAGAGGCCCGGGGTCCACCCCTTCAGCCACTCGTTGTCCGCCGCCGCCGATCCCGTCCTGATCCGGGCCGCCTGCGCCACGAGAAGCACCCTCGCCCCGTGCGCCGCCGCGACGCCGATCGTCGAGCGGAGATTCCGCTCGTAAACGGCGACCGCCTCGGCGGGGATGTCGTCCTTCCGGGCGCCGCCGGTCCAGGCGTAGGCCGGGGCGTATCCCTCGGCTCCCTCCGGACGGCCCGGCCGGAGCCAGTCAAGGACCTTCTCCAGAAACAGGGAGCGTGAGACGAGGCGGACCGGCACGGGCACCACGCCCGTCACCCGGGGGAGGATCTCCGCGTGGCCCGCGCTGTAGTCGGGCACGAAGGGCTCGTGCCCCGCCGGCTGGAGGTCGTTCACGCCCGAGTAGACGACGACGAGGTCGGGCCCGAGGTCCACGTCGCGGATCTCGAGGGAGAGGAGGCTCTCCAGGCTCGTCCATCCCGGGAAGCCGGCGTTCGCCACGTCGACGCCCTTCTTCTCGAGAGCGCGGCCGAGCCGAGCCGGCCAGGTCGCCGCGTTGTTCTCGGCCAGGAGGTCGAAGGTCGTCGAGCCCCCTTCGCAGACGATGCGGAACCGCCCGGCGGGCTTTGGCTGCGAAAGGTCGAGGACGTTCGTCCCGCGCTGGCCCCGCGCGTTGAAAACGACCTCCTTCCCCGCGGCCTTGAGCACGGCGTTGGGACGACCGGCCACGACGAGGACCGGGTGGAGCCGGTACGCCTTCCCGATCTTCCGGACGAAGTCCGTGTAGGCCTCGGCGCGCGACTCGGGCCACGAGCCGCTCCGGACCCGCCCGACGACGCGGAATCCCCCTTCGAGCAGCAGGAAGAGCGCGGCGGCGATGGCGAACGGGGCGACGAGGTTCGCGGCCAGGAGGCGGAGAAGCTTCATCCGCGGCGCCTCAGCGCTTGGCGGCGAGATGGCGCGAGCCCGGAGCCGTCAGCGGCACCCCCTTCGCGCAGAGGGGGCAGGCCGCGGGATTCCACGCCGGGACGTCGAGGGTGAGCAGCGCCCGGTACGGAATGCCGTCGACCGCGTCGTCCTTCTTGGAGGCAGCACGCCGGTCGCTGCCCCCGACCGCGAGAGCTCGTCGGTCAATGATCGACCCGCAGGCGACCGCGACCGCGCCCGCCGCGCGGACGACCTCGATCACCTCGCGCGTCGACTTCCCCGTCGTCACGACGTCCTCGATGACGGCGACCTTCTCGCCCGGCTCCAGCGAGAAGCCCCGCCGGAGGGCGAACGTCCCCTCGACGCGCTCCGTGAAGATCGCGCGGAGGGAGAGGGCGCGCCCGACCTCCTGTCCGATGATCACGCCGCCGAGCGCCGGCGAGACGACGGAGGCCGCGCCGAACGGGCGGAGAAGCTCGCCAAGCCCCTGGCCGAGCGCATCGGCGCGGTCGGGCCACATCAGGACCTTCGCGCACTGGAGATAGCGGTCGGAATGGAGGCCGGAGGAGAGCTTGAAGTGGCCCGTCAGCAGGGCGCCGGTCTCCTCGAAATGGCGGCGGACGTCGGCAGGATTCATGGCTCGGACTTCTCCTCGCGGCGCAGGCCGTAGCGCTCGATCTTCTTGTAGAGGTTCGAACGCGGCGTGTCGATCGCCTCGGCCGTCCGCGTGACGTTGCCGCCGCTCTCGGCGAGCTTCGCGGAGATGAAGAGCCGCTCCGACTCGTCCTGGAAGGCCTGCAGCGATCGCGTGGCCAGGAGCCGCGCCCACGTCTCGTCGGCCGCCGGGGCGGCTTCCGCGGGAGCGCCGACGACCTTCCCGTCGCGGACGATCACGGTCGGCGCGGCGCCGTCCCGCGGCGGCGCGCCGTCCACGTGCGCCTCGTCGATGACGTCGCCGTCGGTCATGATCATCAGCCGCTCGACGTGGTTCTTCAGCTCGCGGACGTTCCCGGGCCAGGGCCGGCGGGCGAGCGCCTCGAGCGCCGCGTCGGTGAAGCGTTTCGGGTGGTAGTTGTTTGTCCGGGCGAAGAGGTCGGCGAAGTGCAGGATGAGGGGCGGCACGTCCTCGAGGTGCTCGGCGAGGGGGGGGGTCCGGATCGGGACGACGTTCAGGCGGTAGTAGAGGTCCTCGCGGAACCGTCCCTTCGCGATCAGATCCGGCAGCTCGCGGTTCGTCGCCGCCACGACGCGGACCTTGACCTTCACGACGCGCGGGCTCCCGACGGGCTCCACCTCGCCCTCCTGGAGGACCCGGAGGACCTTAGCCTGCGCCGAGGCGGACATGTCGCCGATCTCGTCGAGGAAGATGGTCCCGCCGTCGGCCTCGACGAACTTCCCCGTCTGCTTCCGGTCGGCGCCCGTGAAGGAGCCGCGTTCGTGGCCGAACAGCTCCGATTCGATGAGCGAGTCGGGGATCGCCGCGCAGTTCACCTGCACGAACGGCCCCCCTCTCACGAGCGAGGCGTCGTGGATCGCCCGCGCCACGAGCTCCTTGCCCGTGCCGCTGGGGCCGACGACGAGCACGGTGGCCGGCGTAGGCGCCGCCTTCCCGATGTCGGCGAGGAGCTTCTTCATCGGCTCGCTCGACCCGACGAGGCGCGTGATCCCCAGACGCCGCTTCAGATCCTCGTTCTCGCGGGCGAGCCGCGAGGCGTCGAGGACCCGCCGCAACGCGTTCAGGACGTGCTCGGAGGAGAGCGGCTTCTCGAGAAAGTCCGCCGCGCCCGCCCGGACGGCATCCATCGCCGTCCGGATGTCGCCGTGTCCCGAGATCATGACGACCGGCGTGGCGACCCCCTTGGCGCGCAGCTTCGCGAGCGTCTCCATACCGTCCTGCGCCGGCATCTTGATGTCGAGAAGAAGCGCGTCGTGATCCGCCGCCTCCCCCACCGCACCCGCTCCCGAAGCGACGGCGGTCACTTCGAAGCCCTCCTCGACGAGAAGGGTCTTCAGCGACTCGCGGATGTCGGCCTCGTCGTCGCAGATCAGGATCCGGTGGGCCATCGGGGACGAGGATAGCGGATCGGATGCGCCCGGGCCTCCCGGGCCCCGGGCCGCTAGACTCGGGGGATGACGGACGGCCCGATGCGGATAGCCATCCTCGGCGCCGGGGGCGTCGGCAGCTACTACGGCGGAATGCTAGCCCGCGCCGGACACCAGGTCTCGATGCTGGCCCGGGGAGCTCACCTCGCAGCCCTCCGGGCGCGGGGACTCGAGATCCGCACCCCGGACGGCGTCTTAAGCGCGACGGTCGCCGCGGCCGGTGACGTGACGGAGCTCGGCGCGCCGGAACTCGCCGTCCTCTCCGTCAAGTGCTTCTCCCTCGCCGAGATCCTCCCGACGGTCCGTCACCTGGCCGCGAACGGCGCCACGATCCTTCCACTTCTCAACGGGGTCGAAGCCGTGGACCGGCTCGCCTCGGGAGGCGTCGCGCGGGACCGCCTTCTCGGCGGGCTCACGCACATCAGCGCCGTCCGCGTCGCTCCGGGGGTCGTCGAGCGGCGGGGCGCGATCCAGAGGGTCACGGTGGGAGAGCTCGACGGCCGGCTCTCGGAGCGCGTCGAGAGGATCGTGTCCGCCTTCCGCGAGGCCGGCGCCGAGGTCGTCGCGTCGAAAGAGATCACGGCCGAGCTCTGGCGGAAGCTCGCCTTCATCGCGACCATCGCGGCCGCCTGTGGCCTCGCCCGCGCCCCCATTGGACCCGTGCGCGACGCGCCCTACGGCCGGCTTCTCTTTTCCCGCGCGGTCGAGGAGGTCTTCGCCGTGGCGCGGGCCCGCGGCGTCGCCGTCGGCCCGAAAGACGTGGAGGAGACCCTCGCCTTCATCGATTCCCGCCCCCCGGACACCGTGCCCAGCTTTCTCCTCGACCTCGAGGCCGGCGGCCCGAACGAGCTGGACGACCTGTCGGGGGCCGTCTCGCGCCTCGGGCGGGACGTCGGCGTCGAGACCCCGTTTCACGACACGGCCACGGCCGCGCTCTCGGCGGCGACCTCCGGCCGTGACGCGAAGACGCCTTAGCGGGGTCGGAACTGTCTCCTAGGCCATCCGGGCGCCCCGCTCCGCGAGCAGCTCCCGCAGAACGGAGCGGTGACAGCGCGCCTCGTCGGCGCAGTAGCAGCCGACGGCGAAGCTCGTCTCCCGCGACAGCGCGGCGAGGAGATCCAGCAGGCGGCTCGCCTCCGGACGCGCCATCTCGGCCCGGTAGCGCCTGACGAACGTTTTCCACCCTCTCTCGTCGGCCGCGGCCTGCGCGAGCTTCACCAGCTCCTCGCTGGGCGAGAGCTCCGGCAGCCAGACGTCGTAGAAATCGCGGGAGGCGAATTCGGATTTCGGCACTCCTCGCGGTGGACGCCTCACCGTTCCGATCCGAAGCCCCTCCCCCTTTCCGCGAGGACTTCCGAGACGAACGACGTGAACGGACATCGGTCCACTCTCCTCTTGGCGGCGTGCCATGGGACACGCCACGTCAGTATCGCAACCTCCGGGGTCCGCGAAGAAGCGTCCGTCGTCGCGTCGGTGCGCCGCGCAAGCCACCCCGGTGTCATACTTCTCACGGTGGCGCCGGTTCCCCCGGCGGCGGAGCGAGGATGACGCAAGCCGAGCTTCGGGCAAAAATCATGGAGTACCTCGAGACGGCCGAGGGCGACATTCTGCGGAGCGTAGGCATGATCGCCGACGCCCTCGGGGCCGAGCGCGAGACCGTCAAGAAGCTGATCCGCGACATGGTGAAGAAGGGCGAGGTCTTCGAGCCCATCCCGCGGCGCTACCTCCGCCACGAGCGCCGCTCCTATCGCCCGGACGCGCCGCCGCACGTCCCGGAGAGGCGGAAGCGGACGGCCGGGACCCCGCGACCTGCTCCCTGACCACCCGACAGGAGTGCGTCAAACGGCCCCCCGCGGACGCCGTGGGCTCGGTCCGAAGGCGTCAACGTCGTTCAGGGGCAGGCGCTCCCGAGGTCGGTCTTGCTTCGGTCGGACGGCTTGGCGCCCCGCTCAGTCAGCTTCCCGACGGCCTTCTGGAACTTCTCCAGATCCTCGGGTGTATCGGTCCCCGGCATCGAGATCTCGAGGATCCGTCCGCCGCCCGGCATCGACCACTCCTCCACCTTGAAGTCCCCGGAGGTGTGTCTCTTCATGCCGGCCCAACAGAGCTTCGGCGACCCCTTCAGGGACCGGGGTGGCGTCGGCGACTGCACCGTGCAGGCGTACGAATAGACGCGCGTGGCGTTTCCTCCCACGCCGATCGAGACATCCACTTCTTCCTCGGGCTCGAATTGTTCGCCGGGCGGGCAGGTCCAGGCCCCGGCGAGCGGCTGGGGAAGCCGGTACTTCAGCCGGAATTGGGTCTTGCCGTGGGACTTGGTCCGCTCGCGGAGGACGACCTTGGCGCCTTCCGGAGCCGAGGCCGGCGCCTGAAGGTCGTAGTAGCGGACCTTGTACCTGTCGGGGGGCAGCGGCGCCGGCTCTCCAAGAGCCGCGAGGACGTCTTCACGTGTCTTCGGCCCTCCCTCGTCCGGGTTCCAGCGGAATGCGAACTCGGCGGTCATCGGCGGCGGAGCGGCCGCGCCCGTCGAGGCGAGAAACGCGGCGGCAACAGCGAGAAGGGCTCGTACGGCCCACCGGGAAACCGGACAGCAAGTTCCCTTTCCTTCAGTCATTCGGACCTCGTCTTTCTTCATCAAGACCTCATTGGTTGCAGCAGCCGGATTTCGGCTGCGGGGCGAGAGCAGCTTTCATCATCACGAGCTTCCAAAGACCACGAAGAGGGCCGGACCGGCACAAACCGTCACCGGGTCTGCATCTCTCCCGTCGCGAAGAGCCAGAGAACGAGACCGCCGATGGCGAGCACGAAGACCCCCACCGCCATCAGGCCCCAGGTGAAGATCGCGGTGGTTCGATCCAGCAATTCGGAGTCGGCCGCGTTCATCGGGTCCACGAGGATCTCGATGTCGTCTCCAACCTCGTAGCGCGGCGGCAGGGACGCGACCGTCGCCGTGGTGGTGCGCTCGGCGTTGCCGGCCCAGTAGCGGTAGACGGGAGCGTAGAGCGTCCGCCCCTTGTCACCCGGAACCTCGGCGAGGTCGACGACCTTTGCCGGCACCGCGGCCCACGTGGCGCGTTTGAGCCGCGTCGACTTGAGGTTCGAGTAACCCAGCGCCGCGAAGAGCCCGCCGACGAGGAGGAACAAGCCCGCAAAGACCCACGGACCCATGTCTGCCTCCGGTCAGATCGGGGCCGCCGGCCGCGCGGCCCCGAGGTGCTTCGAATCGACCTCCTGCTCCCGGGCGCCCCCCTCAGGCGAACATCGCGTCGCCGAGTCGCTTGAGCATCGGGATGCCGCGGATCTCGGTCTCGTAGAGCGGCACGATGGCGCGGACGCTGCCGTCGAACTTCTGCCAGACGGTCTTCATGTGCTCGTCCTGCATCGCGACGCGGTTCTTCACGAAGTCGGCCGCCCCGGCCCCGACCGAGGCCTTGTCGATGAGCATGTTCACGAGGACGCCGCCCACGGGGATCCCGAAGTCGTGGAACCACTGGATGAAGCGCGTGATGACGGCGATCGGCAGGGCCTCCGGAAGCGTCACGAAGAAGAACGAGGTCTTCTCGGGATCGGTCAGGAGGACCCGGCCGTGCTCCATCCGGTCGCGGAAGGAGAGGAGGTACGCCATGAGCGGGTCCTGCTCCTTCTTCTTCGTGAACGAGAGGAGCTCGCGCAAGGTTTTCGCCTCCTCGCGGCTCTTCAGCATCTTGTTGACCCAGAGCCCGTAGACCTTCGACATGCCGAGGAGGCGCCGCGCGTTCGCGGTGGGCGCGGTGTCGAAGACGTAGACGTCGTACTCGTCCTTGAACATGAGGTCGATCATGTTCTCGAACATGGCCGATTCCTCGAACGCGGGGTTCATCGTGGCGGACTCCACGAAGTCTTCCGCCTTCGTCGAGATGTCGGCGAACTTGAGGAACCACTGGATCTTCTCGCGGATCTCGACCTTCGACCGCTCAATCGTTTCCTTCGTCTCGATCTCGTACGCCCACAGGTTCGGGACGCCCTCGACGGGCGTGTGCTTCCCGAGGACGTTCTGGCCGAGCAGGCTCGACAGGCTGTGGACGGGGTTCGTGGAGGCGAGCATCGTCCGCCGCCCCAGCTGGGCGTTGTGGAGCGCGGTGGCGGCCGCGAACACCGTCTTCCCGACGCCCCCCTTCCCGCCGAAGAAGATGTACTTCAGGCTGCTGTGCTGCCGGATGTAGTCGCTCATGGAGGTCTGGATGTCGGGCATGACCGTCTTCTCCTCGTCCGCGGCTCTCAGCCGAGCTTCCCATCGCCGTACATGATCTTCGCGAGCTTCTCGATCATCCCGAGGCCCGTCACGTCGCGCTCCAGCTCCGGGACGTAGGCGAGGACGTCCTTGCCGAACGTCGTCTTGATGTTCCCGATGTACTTGTCCTGCATCTGGATCCGGTTGCGGAGGTAGTCGGGGATGTTCTGGTCGATCAGCTCGTGCGGGATGACCCGGTTGACGACGTAGCCGCCGATCGGGACGTCGAACTGGGCGAAGAGTTTGGCCGCCTTCTCCGTGTCGATGATGATCATGTCCTCGGGCGTCACGACGAAGAAGAAGGCCGTCTTTTCCTTGTCGGTCAGGATCGAGGACGATGCGTTGATCCGCCCCTTGATGTAGATGAGCTCGTTCAGGATCGCGTCCTGCTCCGTGTCCTTCTCCCGCTTCAGGCGGCTGACCATCTCCTCGTACTCGCGCATCTCCTCGCGGAGCTTCGTGACCTTGTTGATCCACTCGTCGTAGACCTTGGCCATGGAGAGGTAGTAGAGGGCGTGGCCCAGCGGGACGAGGTCGTAGATGTAGTAGTCGTAGTCCCCCTGGACCACGACGTCCACGACGGCGTCGAAGATCGCGCTCTCCTCCATGGCCGGCTCGGCGCTGGCCGCCTGGATGTAGCTCTCGATCTCCTCCGGCACGGCCGGAAGGCCGTACATGTCGCGGATCTTCTTCCGGATCTCGTCCTGGTAGGCCTTGATGTGGCTGTCGGCGTCGATCTCCTGCGCCCAGAGGTTCTCCATGATCTTCACCGGCCCCTTCCCGAAGATGTCCTTCTGGAAGATGTCGGTGAGGGAGGCCTGCGGGTCGACGGAGAAGACGAGGACCTTCTTTCCCTGCGACGCGAGCCAGTAGGCCGTAGCCGCCGAGAACGTCGTCTTTCCGAGCCCCCCCTTGCCGCCGAACATGATGTAGCGGCGGTTCGGGTTCTTCTCGAAGACTTCTTTCATCCCCATCGTGACTCCTCCTTGCTCAGCGGAAGGCGGGGCGCCGGTCCGGCATCAGAACATCGCGTCGGAGACGTCCTTCTCGCGCAGCATTCGCCGCTTCCACGTCGCGATCTGGGGCACGACGTGCGGCAGGAGCCGAAGGCTGTAGTAGGGCGGGAGGATCGGGATCCCGAGGAGGTCGCCCATCGTGATCAGGATGAACAGGTGCTCCATGGACGCCCGCGTCCTGAGCGCCGCGCGGCTCATGTCGTGCGCCGACATGCCGTAGATGGTTTCCTTGAAGCCCTGCCAGAACCCCTTCAGGCCCCCGGGCTTCTCGGTTTTCTTCTCGACCATCCCGCCCTCCTTCTCCGAAAGCTCCCCGAGCTTACGGACCCGTTGCGGCCCTGCCGCGATGCAAATGCACCACCAAGCCTAGCGCACTCGCCGCCGCCCGTCAGACCCCGTGGAGGTGGTGCTCGTGGTCGTCCCCGAACTGCCGCTCCCGGAGGAGCCGGCGCTTCCACCCGGGGAGCGCCCCGAGGGTGTACGGGAGGAGCCGGAGGCCGTAATAGGGCGGGAGAACCGGGAGCCCGACCATGTCGCCGAAGACGACGACGAGAAAGAGGCTCTCCAGCTTCGCGCGCATCTCCGCGGCGTGCTGGACGTGCTCGTGCAGGAACATCCCGTAGAGGAACTCGCGGATCGCCGACCCCCGGCCGCGTCCCCCGCCCCCGTTCTCCACGCCGCCTCCTTCGCCCGCCGCCGACGCTAGCACGCCCTCCCCCTCTGCTATCTTCCCGGGCGGACCCACGCCGTGACGGACGCTCTCATCGCCCTCGTCGTCCTCCTCCTCGGCTGGTTCGCCGTCGGGAGCGCCGCGAACGTCCGCCGGGGGAACGCGGCGATGAAGTGGCTGCAGGGGGGGCTGAAGCAGCTAGGGGACAAGGCCACCGTCCGGTGGATCGGGACGACGGCCGTCCAGCTCGGGCTCGCCGACGCGAAAGCCCCCTTCGAGGAGGCCGTCGTCGTCATCTTCCTCGAGCCGCGCGACCTGCCGTGGCTCTGGGCCGTCTCCCGCCGCCGCGGAAGGCGCGACACGCTGATCCTCCGGGGGCGCCTCAAGCACCCCCCCGCCGAAGACGTCGAGCTGCTCGACCGCGACAGCTGGTCGGGGCGCGACGCCCTGCGCAGCCTGAAGCGGGAGCGGTGGACCATCCGCGAGCCGGCGGCACCCGACCCGCTCGCGGCCTACTGCAAGTACGAGAGCGCCCTCGCGAAGGGCGACGCCCTCGCAGCGCTGGGGCGGGAGGGGGGCGCGGCGGTGCGGCGCCTCGCCGTCCACCGGGCCGAGCCCCACCTCACCTTGCACGTGGACCTCCCCGCGGCGTCCGTGGACGCCGCGGGGTTCTTCCGGACGGTCCGCGCTCTCGGCGAGCTGGCCGCGAAGCGCTAGGCGCCCGCCGTCGCCGGTTTCGTCGCTGCCGGCTGGGCTGAGTACTTCCGATAGGCCTTCAGGCCGTCCCACCCGATCAGGAGGGAGGCCACGAGGAGCAGCGCGGCGACGATGATCATGGCCCACGCCCCGGCCACCGGCAGCCCGCTCATCTTCGGGTTGGCGGCGATCGTGACGTAGAGGTTCCGGGCCGTGACGACGGTCGCGAAGAGCGTCGTGAAGTACATGAAGAGCATCGGGTAGAGGGCGTAGCTGGGGTTCCTCTTCTCGGACTTCAGCCAGACCGTCACGACGAGGAGCGACAGCGCCGCCATCAGCTGGTTCGACGCCCCGAACATCTGCCAGAGGTAGACCCAGGTCCCGGTCAGGACGAGGGCCGCCGTCAGGACCATCGAGATGATGCTCGCCACGTGCATGTTCCGGAAGATCGGAACCGTGTCGCCCAGCCACTCCGACAGCGTCACGCGCATGACGCGGAAGACGAGCTGGGTGACCGTCAGGACGATCATGACGAAGGCCCCGAAGCCGAGAGCCGTGCCGTACATCTCGGGGATGGCCCCGAAGGTCCCGGCGTAGATCAGCTTTCCGACGCCGGCCGCGAACCGACCGCCGCCACCGCCGGCGCCCGGGATCGCGACCGCCGTGAGCGACAGGATCGCGAGGGAGTATTCACCCAGCATCGATCCGGCGCCGACGGGCAGGCCGTCGGTCTCGTACTCGAGCTGCCGCGCTGTGCCGATGGATCCGACGAGGGCGTGCCAGCCGGAGATCGCCCCGCAGGCGATCGTCACGAAGAGCATCGGCCAGAGCGGCTGCCACGCCTTTCCGGCCGCCGGCGCCGCAAAGCCCAGGTCTTTGACCGCCGTGAGCGCGAACGCGCCTATCGCGTTCCCCGCGCCGTCCGTGGCGCCGGTCAGCGGCGCCACCAGCATTCCGATCGCCGAGAGGACGATCGTGATCAGCATGATCCAGAAGCCGATGTAGTTCACCGGCTGCGCGAACCGCCAGATCGGCATGTTGGCGCCGCAGTAGGAGAAGACGAAGAGGAAGATCATCCAGAGAATGTAGTTCGGCATCGTCCGGACGAGCCCGGTCGCCGCGTCGTAGACGGCCGTCGTCGGCCGCTTCCCGTCGGGCCCGGGCACCGGGACGCGCGGGTCGGCGCCGGTCGGGTCGACGATGGACATCAGGGGCTGCTTCCCGGACATGTCGTCGAAGGAGGCGTTGAGCGCCACGACCGCGCTGCCGACCGGCCCCTGGACGATCCCGCCCTTCTCGTTCTTCGTCTGGCCGTACGGGCCGAACGCCATCGCGAGGATCGTCACGGCCACGGTGATGACCGTCACGAGGATCAGGTCCATCTTCCAGCGGTACATCATCTGGCCCGCCAGGAGACCCATCAGCGCCAGCATGATGATGCCGACCGGAACGTCGGGCCGCGCCGAGAGGATGGCCGCGAGGATGCCGACGAAGGCTCCCGCGAGGAGCATCAGGTAGAAGAAGATGAAGACGAAGAGGATCTTCCGCGTCCGCGGGGCGATCAGCTTGTGGGAGATGGCCGAGAGGCTGTTCCCGTCGTTCCGGACGGCCACCATGATGGCCGAGTAGTCGCTCGCCCATCCGACGAGGGCGACCCCGATGACAAGCCAGAGGAGCGAGGGAAACCACCCCCAGATGTTCGCGGCCGTGATCGGGCCGACGATCGGCCCCGCCGCGGCGATCGACTTGAAGTGGTAGCCGTACAGGACGTTCTTCGACGTCGGCATGAAGTCGACGCCGTCCATGTACATCTTCGCGGGCGTCGCCCTCTTGGCGTCGGACTGAATCACGTTTCGATCCACCCGGCGCGCGTAGTTGTAGGCGGTGTAGATGACGATGGCCGCTATGAGAACGACCCAGAGCGTGTTCATCCAGTCGCTCCTTTCGCCGGAACGGCGCGCGCACGGCGCGGCATTCACGTACGGTGTGATCTAGCTTCTCAGCGCGGAGATCATATACCCGCCTCCGTGGTATTCAGGGGCACCGCCGTCAGCGGCGAGGCGTGGCGGAAGCGTGTGGAAGTGAAGGTATCCGGCGGACATCGACCTCCTGCGATCTCGTCCGGCGCCTCTGTCCTCTCTCCCCGCCTGACGTGCCTCCGCGCCTCCGGCCCCTTCCTGAATGGCGGGACCGGGATCAGGCATAGACTTCCCACAGCCACACGACCCTGACGGGCCGACGGAAAGAGCGTCGACGCACCGGGGGGCACGCCCCGCCGCTTCCTCCGACCCTGGGGAGGCAGGTGGAATGTCAATCTCGTGGAAGGCCCTGAAACCCGGGCGCCCTCGGCGGCCCCCGCGGATCCCCGGAAGTATCTCCGCAGCCGGCTGGCGCCAGCATGAAAGGAGCTCTCTATGAAGAGCACGTCGAAACGCGCGATTTTCGCCGTATTGACCTTCGGGCTTCTCGCCGTGATGGGGCCGGGATGGGCGCAGGCCGCCGACCCGGCCGGGAACGCGGTCGTTGCGATGGCGCCCGCCACTGTTTTCGAGCGAGGAAGCTCGGCGCCGACTCCGGAGCCGGGGACATATGGAACGGTGGGCTGGATCTCGAAAGCGATCCCCGGCTTCGAGTTCCACGGCTACGCCGGCTCGGAGTACGCGATGACCACCGACGGCTATGTCTTCCACGACACCGGCTTTTCCTTCTACGACGCGGCGTTTCAGCTGCCGAACGGCGCCCTCCTGTCCGGCGTGACCTTCTTCTTCCGCGACAACAGCACGACCGACGACTTCAGGCTCTTCATCTTGAAGTACTCGATCCCAGAGGGCGCGGCCGGAACGCAGACCACTCTGTATTCGCACTTCAGCGGCGTGGCGGAAACGCCGGGCTGGACGAGTATCTACGCGCCGCTGGCCGAGACCATCAAGGACTGGGATTCTCCCAACGGCGCGGTCTACTACCAGGTCCGCGTCAAGCTTTCCGAAACACCCAGCGACCAGTCCATCAAGTTCGGGGGCGCGACCCTCTGGTACAAGCTGCAGGTAAGCCCGGCCCCGGGAGTTGCGAGCTTTACGGACGTGCCGACGAGCTACTGGGCGTTCCAGTACATCGAGGCGCTGAAGGCCTCGGGAATCACGCAAGGAGTCACGCCGACGACCTACGAGCCGGAAAGCGCCGTGACCCGCGCCCAGATGGCGGTCTTCCTCGCGAAAGCACTCGGCCTCCACTGGCCGTCTTTCTGAACCTCGTCGTCCGGCTCACGCCGCCACAGTGGTCAGTTAGGGCCCCCGGGGCCAGGCGGTGGCAGGACGTGGCGGAAGCGTGTGGGAGTCGAACCCACCCGCCGCCCCTCTCGGAGCGAGCACGCTGGTTTTGAAGACCAGGAGGGCCACCGGGCCCCTTGCGCTTCCGGGCGGATTCTACGGGGCGGCGACGCCGCGTGCCGCCGCGATGCGCTCCGCGCTCCCGACGCAATCCTTCGCCCGGTAGACGCGCCCGCCGCACTCGAGAAGGAGCCGGTCGAAGGCGCGGCAGAGGCGGATCAGCCGGCCCGAGTTCCCTCGCGTGATCGGGAAGTCCAGGGCGAGGGAGAAGCCGTCCGGTGCGTAAGCGCGAGGGAAGGGGTCGGCCCGGTGCCGCTTCAGGACCGCAAGCGTGGAGACGACGCCGAGCTCGTGCTGGAGAGAGATCGCCCGCGCGAAGGCCTCTTCGGCGCGCTCCTTCGGGACGAAGAGCTGGTACTGAAGAAAGCCTCCCGGACGGTAGACCTCGTTCCACCCCGGGAGGTAGTCGAGAAGGAACGAGAAGGCCACGAGCGACTGCCGGTAGCGCGATCGTCCCGCGAGCCGCCCCGCGAGGAACTTGGCCGTGTTCACGGCGCGCATCTGCGGCCCCTTCGCCGTGAGGCGGAGGCCGAGGAGCATCAGGGGGAGCGGCAGCGGCCCGGTCTTCACGTCGGCGAGCTGCTCGGCCTCCGAGAAGCCTTTCGGCTCGCCGTCGGCCGCCGGGTGCTCGTTCGCGAGGTGGACGACGGACCGGCCGAGTGCCCGCCCCCCGGAAAAGCAGTCGGTCCAGGCCACGACGTACTCGAACGTCTCCTTCGCGCCGTCCACCGCGCTGAGGGTGGCGGCGAGATCGGGGGTCGCGAAGCCCTCGACGTCGAGGTAGCCCGTGGCGACCCGCTTGAGCCGGAGCGACACCTCCACGATCGGGTCTTCCGAGGAGCCTCCGACGAGTGCGGCGAAGCGGGGATCTTCGGCCGGAATCCGGTCGAGGTGACCGTCCGTCCGCAGGAGCGCTACCTCCCGGACGTGCTCGGCCAGCGTCCCCCTCTTCCAGCCGTTCTTTCCGTGGACGTTCACAGCCACCGCCCCGCCGAGGGTCACGTGCATCGTGCCGGTCACGACCGGAGGCCAGAAGCCGTGCGGCAGCGAGAAGCGCCAGAGGTCCCCGAGCGTCACCCCGGCCTCGGCGCGGACGACGCCTGTCTCCTCGTCGAAGGCGCGGATGGCCGCGAGGTGCGTCAGGTCGACGACCGGACCCCGGGGGTTGATGAATGCGTCGCCGTACGAGCGCCCGGCACCGCGGAAGACCGGGACCTCGCCGCGCAGCCGGCACGAGGTGAGAACGTTTCGCAGCTCCTCGACCGAGGCCGGCCGGTAGACGGGAGAAACGGAGAAGTTGTATAGGCCGAACCCTTCCACCCGCTCCGGGCGGGCCGGCGAGGCGGCGCTCACGGCGGGCCGAACCTCTTGAAGAGGGCACGCGGGACGTGGTGAAGAGCGAGTCCCAGGATCCCCCAGCGCCGGTAGACGTAGAAGACCTCGTGCCGCTTCTCGAGCCGGTCCGCGATGATCCGCGCGGCCTCGCCGGGCGGCACCACCCAGAAGAGACCGGGCTTCCCTGCCGTCATCTTCGTGCCGATGAAGCCCGGCTTCACCGTGGAGACGGAGACTCCGAACGGAAAGAGACGGTTCCGGAGCCCTTCGACGTAGGTCGTGAGCGCGGCTTTCGAGGCGTTGTAGGCCGGGTTTCCCTTCCGGCCCCGGTCCCCCGCGATGGAGGAGATCGCGGCGATCTGTCCCCGGCGCGCCTCGCGGAAGTAGTTCGCCGCCAGTCCCAGCATCTCGACGGCGGCCACCGCGTTCACCTCCATCGTCTCGCGGTCCTTCGCCCCATCGGCGGTCAGTCCGTCCCCGTGGTACATGACACCCGCGTTGTAGACGAAGAGGTCGCAATGGCCGATCGCGGCGATCGCCTCGCGGAACGCCGGGGCAATGCGGTCCGCCTCGCGGAGATCGCAGAGGACCGCGGCGATCGTCGCGTCAGGGAACCGCCCGGCAATCTCCGCCCGGACCGCCTCGAGCCTCTCCGCGCCGCGTCCGACGAGACAGACCCACCCCCCGCGGGAGGCGTACTCGGCGGCGAGGGCCTTCCCGAGGCCGTCGGTCGGGCCCACGACGACGACGCGCTTCACAGACCGATTATCGGCTACGGCCAGAGGCGCTCCGTTCGGTCGTGCCAGTCCCGCGTCACGTCGAGCCAGAAGGCAAGGCCCGCCCACGCCCCGAACGGGGAGTAGAAGCGCTCGACGCGCGCGTCGGAGACCCGGCGCCCCCGGAACCGGAGCTCGGCCACCTTCTTCCGCGACCACGAATCGAGACCGAGCTTCGCGTGGCGGCCGAGGAGGCGCGAAAGGGTCTGTACGGCGTAGGGGCCGAAGCCCGGCTGGGCCGCGATCTCCCGCTCGACCTCTTCGTCCGGCCGGCCCCGCTCCTCCCAGCGGGCCACGTCGAGGCGCTGCGAGGCGACCCGGGCGGCGAACGCGAGAAGAAAGGGGGCCCGGTATCCGCACCGGATCTCCTCGCGCAGGCGCTTCTCGGAGAAGCCCGCCACAAATCGCGCGTCGGGGAAGGCGCCGCCCCGGCCGAAGGACGCGACGAGGTTCGCGACCATCGCCCGCGTCAGCCCCCACGAGCAGTTCGTCGTCATCAGGACCTTCGCCGCGTCCTCGAAGGGGGTCGGGCAGCGGAGGATCCGCCCCGCCCCGCGCCGGGCGATCCATCCGAACCCATCGGCTTCCCGAGAGCGACAGAGCGCGTGAAAGGAAGTCAGATCCGAGGAAAGATCGAGAACCCGGGACACCACCGATTGCACTCGGTCGGCTCCGTCGCTTGCCCCAACGAGAAGCGAGCCTTTTCGCTTCGCGACCTCGACGGCGATTGGTCTTTCCCCCTCCAGGAACACGAACCGTAGCCGTCCTGCCTCCGCGTCCCATGAGAAGGGCGGCAGGTCGTACCAGCCGTGGCTACGGACCGCGAGGTCGAGGTCGAAGCGGCGGACGGGGATCTCGAGCGGGACCGGCGCCCCCGCGGGACGGGACGCGATCAGTGCCCGACTCCCGGGCCGGGAGGCATGTCGGCGAGCGCCGGGAACGGGCCGCCGCCGTGTGCCGTGCACCGCTCCTTCGGCTCGGTCCCGGCGACGAAGACCTCGTTCCACGACTCCGGGCACGTGTCCGTCCAGAGCATGCCGGTCGTGGGGTCGATCCTCTCGGTCACCACGCCCGGCGCCGTCGGGAACGGCTCCTCGAAGTAATGCGAAGGCAGGCGTCGCGCGAAGTCGGCGAAGATCGGAACGGCGGCCATCGAGCCCGAGAGGCCGAGCCCGCGGTTGTCGTCGAAGCCGACCCAGACGGCCACGAGAAGGCGCGGCGAGAAGCCGATGAACCAGGCGTCCCGGCCGTCGTTCGTCGTCCCGGTCTTCCCGGCGAAGATCCCCTGCGCCCCGAGCCGGCGGGCCGAGGCGCCGGTGCCCCGGTCGACCCCTCCCTGAAGTATCGAGACGAGGACGGCGAGCGCGTCGGGGTCGGCGGCCCGCTCCAGCTTCTCGTTCAGGCTCGTCACCTGCCGCCCCGAGGGGCCGACGAATCCGAGGAGGGCGCCCGGGGTGACGCGGAACCCGCCATTGGCGAACGTGCAGTAGGCCGCCGCGATCTCGAGCGGGCTCGTCTCGAAAGAGCCGAGGGCGAGCGACGGGAAAGGCTTCAGGGGCGAGGTGATCCCGGCCCGCTGGGCCGTCTGGACGATGTCCCAGAGGAGCGACTGCTTCGGCCCGACCTCCGTGAGGGAGACGCGGACCGTCGGAATGTTGATCGACTGCTCGAGCGCGTGGCGGACGGTCATCGGCCCGCGGAAGTCGCCGTCGTAGTTCCGGGGCATCCAGGTTTCGTCCTCGCCCGCCCCCCAGAGGACGGCGATCGGCGAGTCGTCGAGGATCGTGGCCGGCGTCACGGGCTTCGGGATGTCCCGGCGGGTGAAGGCCGTGAGGTAGACGAACGGCTTGAAGAGCGACCCGGGCTGGCGCTTCGCCTGGACGACGCGGTTGAACTGGGACACCTGGTAGTCGCGGCCGCCCACGAGCGCCTTGATCGCCCCCGTCGCCGGGTCGAGAACGATGAGGGCGCCCTGCAGGGCGTCTTCCTCGTCGGACGTCCGGAGACGTCGGTACTTCTTCTCGAGACCCTCGAGTCCCGCGCGAAGGGCTGCCTGCGCGGCCGCCTGCATGTCCGGGTCGAGCGTCGTGTAGATCGCGAGGCCGTCCTCGCGCGTGTCCGGATCTTCGGCCTTCACCTGCCGCATCAGGAGGTCGACGAAGTGCGGCGCCACGATGCCGGTCACCGGTCCCTTCACCCGCGTCAGCGGCGCCGCCATCGCCTTCTCGTAGGCCGCCTTGTCGATTTTCTCCTCTTCGAGCATTCCCTTGAGGACGACGGCCCGCCGCTCGAGGGCGCGCTCGGGGTGGCGGAAGGGCGAATAGCGTCCCGGGGAGGAGATGAGCCCTGCCAGGAGAGCCGCCTCCGGCAGGTCGAGCTGCGACACCGATCTCCCGAAGTAGAAGCGCGCCGCCTCTTCGACCCCCGTCACGGAGACCGACCCCTTCTGCCCGAGGTAGATCTCGTTGAGGTACGCCTCGAGGATCTCGTCCTTCGAGTACTTCGCCTCGACGATGACGGCCATCAGCGCCTCGACGGCCTTTCGCCGGAAGGTCCGCTCCGGTGTCAGGAACATGTTCTTCACGAGCTGCTGCGTCAGCGTCGAGGTGCCGCGAACGGAGCGGCGCCGGGTCACGCTCTGGACGACGGCGCCCGCCAGACGGCGGAAGGAGAGGCCCCCGTGCGTGAAGAAGTCGCGGTCTTCCGTCGTCAGGATGGCGTCCACGACGACCGGCGGGACCTCGGCGAGCTTCACGAGCGTCCGGTCCTGCATCTTCTCGTCGTAGACCGAGCCGACGACCTCGGGCTCGAAGACCGCCCAGGGGACCGGCGCCCCGTCCGGGACGCTCTTCACCGCCGCCACCCGGCGGCCGGAGAACTCGATCGAGACGGTGCCCCCCGGGAACCGCCCCTCGGCCGAGTCGCGCTCGCGAAGGCCGACGGCGAGGCGCCCCTTGGCGAGGTGGAACTGTCCCGGCGCGACCTCGCTCTTTCCCGCGTCGGCGTAACGGAGGCGTCCGATCCGCCGGATGACGTCGTCCGGCCCGACGGCATCTCCCGGGCGGACGACCCAGACGTCGGAGTAGATCCGCGCCGGAAGCGTCCAGCGATGCCCGTCCATCGTTTTCGAGACGACCCCGCTGAAGTAGAAGACGACGATCGCCCCGGCGACCACGAGGAGCGTCAGCGTCGCCGCCGCGAAGAAGAGGAAGGGGTGCGGGTTCTTCCGGACGACGCGGACGGCGGCCGCCACACCTTCCCGGATCTTCCCGAAGCCGCTCACCCCCGAAGTCTAGTGCGCCGGGCTCTCGTCACTTCCTCCCGGCCGGGGGAGGTGGCGTCACGAGGGGCGCCGCCACCGCCGGCGGGGCGGGAAGCGCCGGCTTCGGCCGGTTCCGATAGCGCTCCCAGAGCCGCTTGTGCCGGTCCGCGAGGTCGAGCGACTCCCCCTTCTGGTAGAGGCCGACGAGAACCGACGTGATCTGCAGCGGGTCGCCCGTCCAGACCGAGAGCGACGCGTCCTTCCCGGGTGCGAGCGATCCGATCCGCTCGTCGAGGCCGTAGATCTTCGCCGGGTTCAACGTGACGGCCCGGAGCGCCTCCAGTGGGTCGAGGCCGTAAGCCATGGCCATGGCCGCGTGGTTCGGAAGGTCGCGCACCTGCGCCGAGCTCCGCGAGCCGTCCGTCACGGCGACGAGGACGCCGGCTTTCGCCAGCTCGCCCGGCAGGGCGTAGGGAGCGTCGTAGGGCTCGTCCGTCCGGAAGGGGAGCCGGAGCGTCCCGTCGACGATGACGGGGATCTTCCGCTCCGCGAGCGCGCCGGCGAGCCTCGGGGCGTCGTGCCCGCCGAGGAAGACGACGCGGACCTTCTCGTTCCGGAGCTCCTCGTCCACGAATCGGAGGGCCGCCTCCATCTGGGGCTTCTTGTCGGCGCGGACTAGCAGCGGGACCTTTCCCTCCAGGACCGGAACGAGGGCCGCCATCGAGGCCACGTCGTCGTGCGCCGGGACGCCCGGCTGGCCGGCGGCGGCCTTCGCCTTCCTCCAGGCGGCGGCGTTCCGGAAGGCCTCGCGGATCGTCCGGAGCGCATCGTCGCGCCGCTTCTCCTGGACTTTCGACGACGGGCGGGCGTCGCGTGACCGGTCGATGATCATGTCCGGCCACTCGATCACGACGGCGGCCGGGCAGCTCAGGCAGGCGTCGTCGCGTGTCCACCCGCTGAGGGTCACGACGGAGGCAGAGCCCGGCAGGACCGAGCCGCGCGGGACGAGAGCCGCGAAGAGGACGCCGTTCGTGCGGGTGACGGGCATCGCCTCGGAGTCGAAGTTCGCGGCCACCTCCGGGCGCGCTTCGGGATTGATCTCCGCGATCTCCGTCACGTCGTTGGTCGCCCGGACGGCCCCGATCTCCGAAAGGCCGATGTTCGAGGCGGGGGTGAAGAAGGCCGGGGCGACGTGCCGTCCGGCCAGGTTCAGCACCTCGGCGTCGTCGGGAATCGGCGTCGCCGGGCCGCCGACGGCAACGATCTTTCCGTTCTCGATGACGACGACGCCGTTCGGGACGGCGGGCCCCTCGGCCGTATGAACCGTCGCTCCCCTGAGGACGAGGACCGCGGCAAGAAGAAGGGAACCGCTCACCGGATCACCTCCCCGTGCGCGTGGTCTTCCAGCTCGTCACAGGCGTGGGCCTCCTCGGGCGGGCGGGACGACGGCGCGCTGCCGGCCGTGGCCGCGCCCCGCGATGCGGCCGCCCGCGCCTTCGCCGTCAGGTCGCTCTTCTCCGCGGCGAGCATCGGCCGGAGCTTCCGGTCGGCCTCGCGGTCGAAGTACTTCTTTCCGTCGATCCACGTCTGGAGGCAGACGGACCTCGCGTCCAGCGGGTCACCCGACCAGAGGACGAAGTCCGCGTCCTTCCCGGTCTCGAGCGAGCCGATCCTCTTCTCGACGCCGAGCTGCTTCGCGGCGTTCAGGGAGACGAACCTGAACGCTTCCTCGCGCGGGACGCCACCGTACTTCACGGCCTTGGCGGCCTCGAGGTTCATCCGGCGCGCCAGCTCGTCGGAGTCGGAGTTCAGGGTGACGAGGACGCCCCGCTCGCGCATCAGGGCCGGGCTGTACGGGATGGCGTCGTAGACCTCGAACTTGTAGGCCCACCAGTCGCTGAACGACGAGGCGCCCGCGCCGTGGGCGGCGATCTCGTCGGCCACCTTGTAGCCTTCGAGGACGTGCTGGAAGGTCCCGACCTTCACCCCGAACTCCTCGCAGACCCGGATCAGGTCGAGGATCTCCTGCTTCACGTAGGAGTGGGCGTGGATGGCCCGCTTTCCCTCGAGGATCTCGGCGACGGCCTCGAGCTGGTCGTCGGTGCGGACCGGCATCACGGTCTCGCCCCGCTTCTTCGCCGCGTCCGCCTCTTTCTGCTTCCGCCGGTAGTCCCGCGCGGCGAGGAACCGCTCGCGGATCAGCGCCGAGACCCCCATCCGCGTCTGCGGATAGCGCGGGCGCGGGCTCTGCCAGTTCGACTGCTTGGGGTTCTCGCCGAGGGCGAACTTGATCCCCGCCGGCGCCCCCGACAGGAGGATCCCGTCGGGCCCCTCGCCGAAGCGCATCTTGAAGACGCCGTTCTGGCCGCCGATGGCGTTCGCCGAGCCGTGGAGGACGTTGGCGGCCGTGAGGCCGCCCGCCAGCTCGCGGTAGATCGCGACGTCGAGGGGATCCACGACGTCGACGATCCGGACCTCCGCCGAGACGTTTCTCGTCCCCTCGTTGACTGCGCCGTCGACGGCCGTGTGGCTGTGGGCGTCGATCAGGCCCGGTGTGACGACCTTCCCGGTGCCGTCGATCTCGACCACCGAGGCGACGAGGGCGGGCGGCACCGCCGCGTCGGGGCCGACGGCGACCACCTTCCCGTCGAGGACGAACATGTTCCCGTTCTCGAAGTTCCCCTGCGGTCCCGCCGTCCAGACCGTCGCGTTCTTCACGAAGACGCCCTTCGGCGAGAGGAGCGCCGCCGCAAACCGCGACGGGAGCGGCCGGACGTCGGAGTCGGGCGCGTCCTCGGCCCCGGACTCGGCAGTCTCGGCGCCCAGTTCCGGGCGGCCCGGGGCGCGCCGCTCGCGCTCGCCCCGGAGGAGGCTCTTCGTCCTTCCCTGCGAGATCTCCAGCTTCAGGACGTCGCCGTCGACGACGGCCACGGCCGCCGCGGCGCCGGGCGACAGCCCCAGGGCCGTTCCCTCGATCTCGAATTCTGCGCGGGCGCCGTGTCGCGCGACGTCCGCCGCCGGCACCGGCTTGCCCCCCTCGGGCGTCACGGAGGCGGTGAGCGCCCCCGTCCGGGGGTCGGAGCGGATCTCGAGGCGGCCGCCGTCGAGTTTCCAGGTTCCTTTCAGCGAGCCCCGCTTCGGCTTCACCTCATAGGGCTTCCCGTCCACCCACGTCGTCACGACGCGGCTCTTCTCGCCGAAGAGCGTCCCCTCGACGACGACGAGGTTCGCCGACTTCCCCGCCGCGATCTCCCCGACCCGCCCCTCGAGGCCGAGCATCTTGGCCGGCACCGTCGTGAACGCCGCGAGGAGGTCGTCGGCCGAGAGCCCGCGCGCCCGGGCCTTCTTCACGCGCTCGGGAAGGGCCTCGGTCTCGGGCAGACCGTGCGTTGTCAGGGCGAAAGTCAGCCCCGCGTCCCGGAGCCAGCGCGGGTTCGAGGGGGCGCGGTCCCAGTGCCGGAGCCGCGGCAGCGACACGTCGACCCAGTCGTCGTCGTCGTCGACCGACGGCGCGGCCGGAAAGGCGAGCGTCAGGATGATCTCCGGAGAGAGCGCTTTCACCTCGTCCATCAGGACGTAGGCGTCGGCGCCGCCGACGACGCGGGGCTTGAGGCCGGCCTCGGCCGCGAGCTTCCCCGCGCGGAGGAGCGCGAGGACGTCGGAGGTCTCGAAGAGGACCGGCTCGCTGCCGGACACGGCGTCGCCAAGCGCCGCCCACGCCTCGACCCGGTCGGGCCGCGGCAGGGAAGGCCGGGCCTTCCACGCCGCCTCGGCGTCGCGGTACCAGCGGGCGTCCGAGAAGGTCTGGCGGACGACCGCGGCGACTCCCATCTTCGAGGCGGGGTACTCCCCGCCCCCCTCGCGCCCGGGTGCGTCGAGGGAGACGACCTGCGTCGCCCTCGCCGTCACGAGGTTCTTCGAAACCGGGCCGTCACCGAGCGACAGGACCGCACTGTGGCCGCGGAAGACTCCCGTGTCGGGGACTGCGTTGACGACGGTGAAGCCGGACTCGCGAAGCGCCGTGAGCGCCTCGGCGTTGACCCGGAGCTCCGCCGAGGCGCGGCGCTCGGGCGTCACCCGCGAGACGGGGTGAACGTTCCCCGCGGCTTCGGGCGCCGGGGTTGGCGACGGCGTCGGGCGTAGGCGACCCGCGGCGAGGTCGTCCTCCGCCGGCCGCTCTTTCTTCCCGGCGAGGCGGCCGAGCGTGACGTAAGGGTCGATGAGGCCCGCGTAGACCGTCTTCCCGGCGAGGTCGATCTCGGTCGCGTCGGCCGGAACGGACACGGCGCCCGTCGGCCCGACCGCCGTCACGCTGCCGTCGCGGATCACGATCGTCCCCTTGTCGATCGACTTTCCGGGCGCCGGGACGACCTTCGCGTTCACGAGCGCGAAGACGCCCGGCAGGTCGGCGGCGGTGGAGTCGGCGGCAGCGGCGAGGGCAAGGGCCGCGACAAGCGCCGCGGCGCGGGTCGGGATCTTCACGCGTCTACCTCCAGGGTTCGATCGCCTCGACGACGGCGCCCTCGCCGAGAAAGTCGACGGCTTCGCCGGCCGTCTTCCCGAGCAGCGCCTTCCCGGCGTCCGAAAGGTACGAGTAGACCGCCTCCTCGGGCTTCGAGTCCCATGGGCCGAGAAGGGTGATGGTCTTCCTGCCCGAAGGGACCGACAGCGTCACCCGGGCGCCGGGACGGATCTCCGTCCCGTCGATCGCGGCCGGGTCGATCGGCCGGGCGCGGGTCAGCTCCTCCTGGATCTTCCCGGCGCGGGCGGAGAGGAGCTGCTGTTTTTCGCGCCGGGCCTTGTACTCGAAATTCTCGGTGAGGTCCCCCTCGGCGGCGGCGATCGCGATCCCCTTCGTGTTCTCCGGGATTTCGACTTTCAGGATGTGTTCCAGCTCCTGCCGCTTCCGCTCGATCGCCTCCGGCGTGACGAAAAAGGTGTCGGCGGCCGCCGTCCGGAGCTCGGGAAAGCGCATCTCGGCCGCTGCGACGAGGCCGTCGCGACGGATCTTCTCCAGCTCGTTGTGCCGGGAGAGGGCCTCCAGAAAGGCGCGCGCCTCGTCGAGGGTCGCCTGCTTCACGAGCCAGGCGGCGGCCAGTCCCGTCCGGTCGAACATCTCGCGCACCTTGGTCCGGAGGGTTCCGAGCTCGTCCCACGAGACGGCGTCGAGAAGGCGCCCCAGGATCTGTGCGTTCAGGCGCGCGCGGAGGGCCTCGTCCTCCCCCGCCTTCTGCGCGTACCAGATGAAGGCCCTCGGGCCGGCCCGCGGCGACGAGAGGATCTTGGCGTGCGTCCGGTCGCGGGCCTCCGCCGAGAGCTGGAGAAGCGCCCGGTCCATCCACTCGATCGTCCGGCCGTCCTCCTCCTTGAAGAACCACTCGTGGAGGATGGCGGGCGCCTCTTCCGGCCGCCGCGAGACGACGAGGTCGAGCGCCTTCTCGCGCATCGTGCGGTCCGGAAGCTGCGGCAGGAGAGCGAGGGGCTTTTCGAGGACGCGGGTCTCGACGGCGAGCGCCAGCTCGACGCCCGGGATCTTCTCGACGAGAACCGCGATCTCGAACGCCCGGGCCGGGTTCGTCTCTTCCAGCTTCTCCGCCTCGTCGGCAAGGGCTCTCGCCATCGCGGCGGCCAGCTCCGGCGATCGCTTTTGGTTCTTCCGGAAGAGGTCGATCCGCTCGGCGAGCGGAGCCTTCTCGAACTTCCCGAGGAGCGTGGCGTCGGCCGCGCCGGCCGACGTCGACCACTCGACGCTCGCGTTCTTCCCCGAGCCGTGGACGACGACCTGCGGGTTCTTCCGGGCCGCCGTCCACCACGAGGACCAGGCGGCGTCGGGAACGAGCCCCTTCATCGACTCCTTCAGCTCGGCCAGGGTCACGACGCGTCCGAACGACGCGACAAGGCGTTGCACGGCGCCTGCCGGGTCGTCGGCGACCGCGCGCGCGACAGCCGCCGGATCGGTCAGCTTCTCCCGGAGGAAGTGCCCTTCGGGGAGGGGCTGAAGGCTCTTCGCCGCGACGCCGATCGGGATCGAAACCCCCTTGGCGCCCTCGAAGTCGAGCCGGACGGCGTCGAGAGCGAAGTTCGTCTCCACGACCCGGCCCGCGCCCCGTCCGGGCATCACGAAGCAGCTCCCGACCTCGAAGGGGATCCACTTCTCCACCTTCTCGAGGCGGGCGAGGCCGTCGGCGGGATCCTTCGCCTCGCGGAACCGGAAGCGCCCGAGAAGGGAATTGAGCGATGGGGCTTCGGGGTAGGCCGCCACGAGGGAGTCTTCGAAGAGCTTGTGGAATCCGTCGGGCGTCGACGGGGTGGCGCCGGCGCGGACCGCCTCCTTCAGGAGCGTCCAGCGGAGCGGGCCGATTCCCGGCTCGAGGGCCTGGTCCTTCAGGGCCGCCTCGGCCGCCCCGGCCATCGCCTGGAGCCGCCCTTTCTGGGAGTGTGGGGCGCGGGCGAGTCCGCGAACGGCCGCGAGCAGGAAGTCGGCGTGGGTCAGCGGGTCCGCGAGCGCCTCGACGAAGGCCGATTCGACGAGGTCGTACCGCTTTTCCGAGAAGAGGGATCCGAGGTTCGTGACGCTGAGCACCGTCCCGTCAGTTCCCCAGGAGGCCCTTTTTCAGGTCCTCGGACGGCGGCTTGGGGCCCAGCCAGAGAGAAAACACGGCGTCGGCGAACTCCTTGCCTTCCGCGGAGAAGAGGTCCTTGCCTTCGTGGGAGAGCGTCGTCCCCTTCCCTGGGACGTAGATGAACGACATGGTCTGGCCGTCCTTCAGGTCGGGGACCGCGGCGATCATCTTGTCGATGTTCGCCTTCTGGCTGGCGGCCAGCGCCTTCGCGTTGTTCTCGAATCCTTCTCTGAAGGCATCTGTGATCTTGTCCTTCCCGACGTTGTACGTGTAGTGCATCCGGATGGCTCGCGGAGCATCGGCCGCAAGGATCGCAGCGGCGTCCTTCGACGGCGCCTCCAGATAGAGCCCGCCGACGTAAACCTTGATGAATAGCTTCTTCCGGACCCCCATCCCGTTCAACTTCAGCGTCTTGTCGCCGACCGACATTGTGTCCGGCATCGTGACGCCCGAGAGCTCGCGGGCAGAAGATGGCAGCGAAACCAAGACGAGGGCGGCCGCTAGGGCGCCGAGTGCGTGCCGGGGTCTAATAGCAGACATCGAAACCTCCTTAACCTGAGTGACGCGGAAGCATAAAGGAATCCCTGCCCTACGTCAGCCTATGAGCAAAGGCCGCATAAATCACTCATGGCCGCTGCACCATCTAAGAGTAGAAACACGAAGCCCATTCTTGGTTCGCACTGATACGCCTAGCCGACTCCGATGGCGGTTAATTCATTTGAAGGATGGTCGCGTAGACGAAATAGCTTGACCATGGCCATGACAAGAAAACCATCTACCAGATGCGGTCACGGCGGCCGCCTCGGCCGCTCCCTCTTAGCGAAGAAAGGAGCAATCAATGCGCTTCAGGCTCCCAATCGTGGGACTCGCGATCTTCTTTGCTGCTGGCTGCTCGGGAACACTGCCGATGACTTACACCGCTCAGAACGCCGTCCGAGCCAGCGGAGCAGCTGAGGTCGGGGTCGTGAAATATCTTCCCGCCGAGCAAGGAAAGCTCCGACCCAATCAGATTCGGAACACCGCGATGGGCTCAATCTACATTGACTCTGACGTCAAGGACTACTTTCGCCGTGCCTTTACCGCAGAGCTTGAGAAAACCGGCGTCAGAATCACGGGCGACGCGAACCGACTGAATTGCAACATCGATGACTTCGTTGCCGACGACATCGGGTATTCGGTCGACTGGACGCTGAAGATCGAGTGCTTCGTCGTCACGAGAAATGCGGTCCAGGCGGCGCAGGAGAAGATCGAGGTGAAGAAACACTCAGGGAAGTTCGGTGCGCGCGACACATTCTCAGGTCAGGTCAACTCGATGATTGTTGAGGCCTACGAGAAGCTCATGGCAAACAGGGCTTTCGTTACTGCGCTGCAGACCGGGGTGGAGCCCGCCCGGTAGGAAGAAATAGCGCACCGAGCCCACGTTTTGCGACGCCGTCGTCGCGGATAGCGGGCCTATTTCGCCCCGGTCTCGCCGCGGGCGCGGAAACGCCAGAGGGCGCTCCGGGTCCCGACGCCCACCGCCCGGAGCATGCCGTCCCGGCCGTACGTCGGGAACTGGACGTCGCCCTCGAAGCTGACCCGGATCCGCTCCACAGTTCCGGTCGACGGATCGAGAAGCCCCGGTCCCCAGAACCAGGCGTCCTTCGTCGCCACGGTCACCGCGATCCGCCCGTCCGGCCCGATCGCGCCGGGCGCGAGAGGCGTGGGGGCGAGCCGGAACGGCCCCTGGAACGGAATCGGCCGGTCCGGGCCGCCGGCGAGCGGGACCGCATACAGCTCGTTCCCTTCGCGCCCGTTCACCTGAACGACGAGCTCGCCGCGTCGGGCGTCCACCGCGACGCCGTGGCCGGTCCGGAGCTTCCTTGCGGCGCCCGAGACGGCGTCGAGCGCGTAGACGTCGCCCGAGTCCGCGTAGTAGAGCGTCTTTCCGTCGGGCGACGGCGCGAGCGTCTGGGGCGCGATGCCGCTGGTGGCTTCGAACCGCCGGAGGATCCTCCCGTCCTCGACCGACGCGAGCGCGAGGAGAGGCTTCGAGTCGATGCCGCCGATGAGGAAGGCGACGCCCCCGCCCGCGACCGGAGCAACGGGCGGCCCAACTTGCTCCTGCGTGTCGACGAGGCGCTTCAGGCTGCCGTCGGCGGAGGCCACGAGGAGCCGCCGGCGACCGGCCGCCGAGCTCGGTACGACGAGCCGTCCGTCGGGGAGCTCCACCGGGCACATGACGATGCTCCCGGCCGAGGCGAGACGCTCCGGAAGTCCCCCCGCCGGCGAGAACCTGAGAAAGTCGGCCGGGTACTCCTTCGTGTCGACGTAGAGCGCGCCGTCGGCCGCCGCGCTGAGGAACCGTGGCCGCGACGAGAGCGTGAGCAGGACCTTTCCGCTCGTTCCGTCGCGCGACACCTGCGAGATCCGGTACAGGTCCCCCGAGACGAGCGTGCCCAGCACCGACGTCCCGTCGGACGCCACGGCGAGCGGCGCCGACAGGGCGATGCCGGGCGCGAACGGGCGCACGCGCCCCGTCCCCACCTCGAGCACCCAGGCCCGCCGGATCCGTTCCTCGTGCTCGCTGGCGAGCCGCCCCCAGAAGAGAACCTCGCGGCCGTCGGCGAACGCGTGGAGGTGGAGCCCGACCGACTCCGCCGCGATCCGGAGCCCGACCGTCTCGAGCTTCCCCGACTCGGGCCAGAGGCGGTGGGGCTGGAAGTTCCGGTCGGCGTCGAACTTGACGACGAGGAGAGTCCCGTCCGGAAGGGACTCGGGCCCCTGTGCGTCCGGAAGGACGAGCCGCTCTTCGCCCCCGATGGCCGGGATGCTGTAGACCCCGTGCGGGACGTCCGTGACGCGGTCGAAGAAGAGCTTCGACCCGTCGCGCGACCAGCTGATCTTGTAGATCGACCCGAGCCCCTTCTGGCGCGTCAGGACCGTCCAGTCGCCGGACGCAGGCCGGAGGAGCGCCACCTGGGAGACCCCG
Source organism: uncultured Acidobacteriota bacterium (assembly GCA_963801475.1). Taxonomy (GTDB): domain Bacteria; phylum Acidobacteriota; class Thermoanaerobaculia; order UBA5066; family UBA5066; genus DAOMFB01. The sequence goes on from CAWDEX010000001.1 coordinate 2,116,981, forward strand.
TCCTGCAGCGTCACGAAGGCCACCGTCTGGCCGTCCGGCGCGACGCGGGGCGAGAAGACGGCCGTGGACCCCCCGAGCAGCAGCTCGCCCTGCCAGTCGCGGGGGACCGCGTCGACCGTCTTGCCACGGAACCACCAGCCCGCGCCCGCCCCGGCGGCGAAGAAGGCCACGCCGGCCCCGAGCAGCAGCAGGAACTCCCTCGCCCGTCGCGGCCTCGCCGCCGGCGCGTGGGACGACGTGGGGCGCGGCGCGCGAGAGGCCGCCGTGGCCGTCGTCGCGGGCGGTCCGGCGGGGGCGCCCGCGGCGGAAAGGGCGGCCGGCGTCGGCACGGCCGCTGCCGGAATGCGCGGAAGGGTCGCGTCCTTTATCACCGGGAAGTTGTCCCGGAGCTGCTTCAGCTCGCGGGCCAGATCCCGCGTCGACGAATACCGCTCCTCCGGCTCCTTCGCCAGGAGGCGCGCCAGCACCCACAGGAGCGGCGCCGGCACGCGCGGGTTGATCCGCTCGACGGGCTCGGGGTCCTCCTGGATGATCGCCGAGAGCGTCTGGACCACGGTCGGCCGGTCGAAGGCCTTCCGGCCCGTCAGCATCTCGTACAGGATGAGACCGAGCGCGAACTGGTCCGACCGGGCGTCGAGGGGGCGTCCGGAGGCCTGCTCGGGCGACATGTAGCTCGTCGTCCCGACGACGAAGCCCGTCTCCGTCAGGTCGCGGAACGGCCCGGCGTCGCCGTCGGTGAGCCCCCCGACGAGCTTCGCGATCCCGAAGTCGAGGATCTTCACGAAACCGTCCTTCGTGACCATCACGTTGTCCGGTTTCAGGTCGCGGTGGACGATGCCCGCCTCGTGCGCCTTCGCGAGGCCGTCGGCCAGCTGGGCGGCCACCTGGAGGGCCGTCCGGAGCGCCAGCGGCGCCCCCCCGATCATCTGGCGGAGGGTTCGCCCGTCCACGAGCTCCATCGCGATCCAGGGCGAGGCGTCGGCGTCGCCGATCTCGAAGATGGTGACGATGTTCGGGTGATTCAGCGCCGAGGCCGCGCGGGCCTCCTGCGCGAAGCGCTCCAGCCGGACCGGGTCGGCGGCCCAGTCGCCGGAGAGGACCTTCAGGGCGACGTCCCGCGAAAGCCGCGTGTCGCGTGCCCGGTAGATCTCGCCCATGCCGCCCGCGCTGATCGGCCCCACGATCTCGAACGGGCCCAGCCGCATGCCGGCGCCGAGAGTCATCGGCCCCACCACGGGGGGTCCGGGGGGCGGCGAATAGCGCCCCCCGGAGGGAGGCCGAGGCGGGCACCCGCGGCCAGCGTCACGGCTGCGACCTACGCCTGGATCTCGCTGAAGCGGGCGACGCGGAAGAACTGGTCGCGCATGGCGCGGAGGAGGGCCACCCGGTTGCCCCGGAGCGCCGCGTCGTCGGTCAGGACCATCACCTCGGTGAAGAAACGGTCGAGCGAGGGGCCGAGCGACGCCATGATCGAGAGGGCGACTCGGTAGTCCCGCTGACCGATCAGCTCGTCGAGGACGCCCTTGGCCTGCATGTAGTCTCCGGCGAGCGCCCGCTCCGCGTCTTCGCAGATCAGGGCCGGATCCAGCTCGCCGCCGGTCTTCCCCGCCTGCGCCAGGATGTTCTGGATCCGCTTGAAGGCGGTCGCGACCGGGACGAAGTCCTCCTCCGCGCGGGCCGTCTCGACGGCCGCCACCCGCTCCGCCGCGTCGGCGACGTCGCTGCAATCGGTCGTCAGGACGGACTCGATCGTGTCGGGACGGAGGCCGCGCTTTTCGAGAAGGAAGCGGAGCCGGTCGAGGAGAAAGGCGTTCAGCTCGGGAACCACCTCGTCCCCTGTCCGCGGCAGGCTCCCGTGGAGCGCGATGGCGTCCGAGCAGGCCACCGGAAGGTCGAGGTGCCAGCCCTTGTCGAGCAGGATCTTCACGACGCCGAGAGCCGCCCGGCGGAGCGCGTACGGGTCCCGCGAGCCGGTCGGAACGAGGCCGAGCCCGAAGAGGCCCGTCAGCGTGTCGAGCCGGTCGGCCAGCGCCACGATGCCGCCCACGTCGCCCCGCGGGACGTCATCCTCGGCCGAGGCGGGCCGGTACTGGTCGTAGAGCGCCTGCCAGACCTCGTCCGGGGCCCCTTCGCGGCGCGCATAGAGGCCGCCGACGACGCCCTGCAGATCGGGGAACTCCCGGACCATGTCCGTGACGAGGTCGGTCTTGGCGAGACGCGCGGCCTGAACGACCAGGGGGGCCTTGTCCGCGAACCCGAGCCGCGTCGCGAGCCGTTCGGCCAGTTCCTGGATCCGCCCCGTCTTCCGGAGGTAGTCGCCGAGCTTCTCCTGGAAGCCGAGCGACCCGAGGCGCGGGAGGCGCTCCTCGAGACGCGTCTTCGTGTCGTCCTCGAAGAAGAACCGCGCGTCGGCGAAGCGGGCGTTCAGCACCCACTCGTTCCCGCGGACGATGAACCCCTTCGGGTCGCCCGCCTGATCGGCGACCGCGAGGAAGTGCGCCGCGAGGCCTCCCGCCGTCCGGACGGGGAACACCTTCTGGTGTTCGCGCATCGAGGTGACGAGGACTTCCTCGGGAAGGGCGAGGTACCCCTCGTCGAACGAGCCCCGCACCATGAGGGGCCACTCGACGAGATGGGCGAGCGTGTCGAGGAGGGCCTCGTCGCGCGCCGGCTCGCCGCCGGCCCGGGCCGCCAGCTCGCCGGCCTGCGCCGCCAGGGACGCCCGGCGTGCGGAGGCGTCGGGCTCGACGAAAGCCGCCCGGACCTTCGCGAAGTAGTCGGCGACGCCGACGACGACGAGGCGGCCCGGCGCGAGCGTCCGGTGGCCGAAGGTCGTCCGGCTCGTCTCGACGCCGAAGAGCGAGAAAGGAATGACCAGGCCGTCGAAGAGGGCGAGGACGGAGTGGACGGGCCGGACCCAGAGCGGGATCCCGTCGCCCCATCGCATCATCCGCGGGAAGCTCATCTTCGAGACGATGGGCGGGAGGAATTCCGCGATGACCTCCACGGCCGGGCGGCCCGGGACCGTCTTCGTCGCGACGACGTAGGGTCCCTTCGGGAGCTGCTCGACCCGGAGGTCGTCCACCGTGACGCCCTGCGCCCGGGCGAAACCGTGCGCGGCCTTCGTCGGGGCGCCCTCGGCGTCGTAGGCCGCCGCCGCCGAGGGGCCGACGACCTCGCTCGTCAGGTCGGGCTGGTGGTCGGCGATCCCCTCGCCGACGAGGACCAGCCGCCGCGAGGTGGAGTGGACCTCGAGCGTCCCGCCGAGGCGAGCCTCCCGCATGGCCTCCTGCACTCTCCGGAGCAGCTCCTCGCGCGCCGCGGGGAGCACGCCCGCCGGAATCTCCTCTGCCAGGATCTCCAGGAGAAATTCAGACATCTTCGGACGCCTCGGGCTTCTTGAGCAGCGGGTGGCCGAGCTTCTCGCGGGAGACGACGTACGCCTCCGCGCACCGGCACGCCAGTTCCCTCACGCGCTTGATCACGCCGACGCGGTCCGTGGCCGAGACGGCCCCGCGGGCGTCCAGGACGTTGAAAGCGTGCGAGCATTTCAGGGTGAACTCGAAGGCCGGGAGGACCAGCTCGAGATCGAGACACCGCCTCGCTTCCGCTTCGAAGCGATCGAAGAGCGTCTGGTGGAGGGCGGTGTCGGCCGCCTCGAAATTGTATTTCGACGCCTCGAACTCGTCCTGGTGCCGGACCTCGCCGTAGAGAATTCCCGGCGCCCACTCGATCTCGAAGACGCTCTTCTTGTTCCCGAGGAACATCGCGAGACGTTCGAGGCCGTACGTGATCTCGGCCGTGACCGGCGCGAGGTCGATCCCCCCCGCCTGCTGGAAGTAGGTGAACTGGGTGATCTCCATCCCGTCGAGAAGGACCTGCCAGCCGACACCCCACGCGCCGAGCGTTGGCGACTCCCAGTTGTCCTCTTCGAAGCGGAGGTCGTGCTCCGCCGGATCGATGCCGATGGCGGCGAGGCTCTGAACGAACTGGTCCTGGATGTCGTCCGGCGACGGCTTGACGACCACCTGGTACTGGAAGTACTTCCCCAGCCGGAAGGGGTTTGCGCCGTAGCGCCCGTCGGCCGGCCGCCGCGAGGGCTGGACGTACCCGCAGGCCCAGGGCTCGGGACCGAGGACGCGGAGAAACGTCGCCGGGTGCATCGTCCCCGCGCCCATCTCGACGTCGTAGGGCTGCTCGATGAGGCATCCCTTCGACGCCCAGAACTCCGACAGCTTGTGGATCAGGGTCTGTAAGTCCATCGCGTCGTCACCAACAACTCCAGGAGAGCGAAGGAAGTGTACCGGAATCGCGTGGCGGGCCGGTCAGCCGAGGCTTCCGAGGAACCGGTAGCTCTTCAGCTCGTGGCCGAGAAACCGCCGCCGGATCTCGCGCGCCATCTCGTCGAGGGCGGCGAGGGCCCCGGCGTCTGCGGGCCGTGTCGCCACATCGGGGAGGGAGCCCTTCCGGAAGGCGGCAAGGAGCGGCCGGGCCGACGCCGGCACGGGAATCGCCCCGCGGCCGGCGCACTCGGGCGAGACGAACCCCGGGATCTCCGGGTCGAGACGCACGCTCCCCGGCGGGAGCGGCTCGCCGCACGCGGCGCAGACGACGTCGTCGGGAAGGAGCCCGGCGAACCGGAGGAGCCAGCTCTCGAAGTAGCGCGCCGCGACCGACGCCGGAACGCCGTCGCGGAGCGCGCCCAGGACGTGCCTCACGAGGCGGAAGACTTCGTCCCCCGGCTCGGCCTCGGGGACGAACGTCGCCGCGCTCTCGGCCACGTACGGCAGGAGCATCGCCGTCTCCTCCCGGGAGGCGAGGTCGAACGAGCTCCGGACGAGTTCGATCCCGTCGAGCCGCGCCAGGTCCGCCCCTTCCTTGCGGAAGAAGGTGACGGCGACCTCCGAGAGGAGCTGGAGCGAGGCCGCCCGCTTCGACGCGCCGCGCGCCCCGCGCACGGCGGCGCGGACGACCCCGTCACGCTCGGTCAGCAACGCCGCGACGAGGTCCTTCTCCGAAAGCGGGTCGAGCCTCAGAATGAAGGCGCGAGTGGCGAGGAGCGACATCGTCCCCGATTCTCCCGCGACGGGCCGCCTTCCGCCCGCGGTCGTCCGGCTGGGGTGGGTCTCGTTCCTGACCGACGTCTCCTCCGAGATGATCGTCCCGCTCCTCCCGGCCTTCCTCGCCACCCTCCCGGGAGCGCCGGCCCGGGCTCTCGGCTGGATCGAGGGGATCGCGGAGACGACGGCTTCGGCCACGAAGATCCTCTCGGGCCGCTGGACGGACAGGGCCCGGGCCAAGAAGCCGCTCGTCCTGCTCGGCTACGGCCTCTCGTCGGTCGTCCGCCCCCTGATCGGCCTCGCCCCGAGCTGGCCGACGGTCGCGGTGATCCGTTTCTTCGACCGGGTCGGGAAGGGAATCCGCGGCGCGCCCCGGGACACGATGATCGCCGCGGCCGCGCCTCCCGAACGGCGAGGCGCCGCCTTCGGCCTCCACCGCGCCTTCGACAACGCCGGCGCGGTCCTCGGCCCGCTGGTCGCCGCCGCGCTCGTCGGCCTCGCCGGCCTCTCCTTCCGGACCGTCTTTCTCCTGGCCGCAATTCCGGCGGTGTTCTCCTTCCTGGTTCTCGGATTCATGGTGAAGGAAAAGATTAGAAGGGATTCAGTCGGGGAGAAGGACCGAAAGAGCTCTTCGAAAGTTGAAGAGTCGACGGGCGGCGTGCCCTCCGACGCCAGCGCGCACTGTTTGAGCGAAGCGAGTTTGCGCGCCAAGGAGGAGGGGATGCCGCCAGGCGAACGCGCGGCGAGCGGTGTGCTGTCCGACGCCGGCGAACTTTCGCCCGCTTTCTGGCGTGTCGCAGGCGTCGTCGGTTTCTTCACGCTCGCCGCGTCGTCCGACACGTTCATCCTCCTCCGCGCCCGCGAGATCGGGATCGCAGCGGCATGGCTGCCGCTCCTCTGGGCCTTCTCGAACGCCGTGAAGTCGCTCTTCTCCACGTGGGGCGGCGGCCTCTCGGACCGCTTCGGGCGGCGGAGCCTTCTCCTCGCCGCGTGGGGCCTCTACGCCACCTGTTACGCGGCTTTCGCCGTCGTCACGAAGGCGGCCGTCTTCGTCGCGCTCGTGGGGGTCTACTCGCTCTACTACTCGCTCTCCGAGGGAACGGAGCGCGCGCTCGTCACGGACCTCGTCCCCTCCGCCTCGCGGGGCCGCGCCTTCGGCTGGCTGAACGGCCTGACGGGTCTCGCGGCCCTCCCGGCGAGCGCCGGCTTCGGCCTCCTGTGGGAGCGATTCGGCTCCGGGCCGGCGTTTCTCGCCGGGGCGGGGATCTCGGCCGCGGCCGCCGGGGCCCTTCTCGTCCTCGTCCCGGGCCGGCGCGCCGCAGGGAACCGCTAGTCCTTCGCCTCCTCGAGCTGCTTCCGGATCGACGCGATCGTCCGGTCCGAGCGCTGCTCCGCCGGGAGCGCCTCCGCGTACGCCAGCATCTCCTGAAGTGTCTTCCTGGCGGCCTCGGCGTCGCCCTTCTTCTTCAGGAGATCGACGCGCGTGCGGTAGACGACGAGCTTTCGTGGCCCGTACGCCCGCGCCATCGCGCGGTCCGAGGCGGCGAGGGCGTCGTCGTACTTCTTCATCGCCCCGTAGGCGATGGCGAGGCGTTGCGGCGGGTTGTAGTCGTCCGGGAAATCCCTCTCGGAGGCGAGAAGCGCCGGGACGACGCGTTCGGGCTGGCCGAGCAGGAGCCAGACGGTCGTGAGGTGCGCGTCGAAAACGGCCCGCTCCGCGGGCGTCTTCGCCCTGGCGGTCTCGCCCTCGAGGTACGTGGCCCACGCCTCGAGGACCTTCTTCTCTCCGCCCTGGTCCTTCGCCGCACGCCGCTCCTCGGCGACCGTCTGGTAGACGGCCGAGACGTCGTCGGCCGCGAGACCGGCCTTCGGCCCCTCGAGAACCGACCGCGCGTCCGCCGCGAGGGCCGCGACGAGGGCGGCCTTCTTCGGCTCGCCGTCCTTCATCGAAAGGGCGCAGTCGAGACCGGAGCCCGCGACGTTTGCCGCCGACGGCGCGCCCCTGAGGCTCGCGAAGGCATCGCGCGCCGCCACGGCGCAGGCCTCGTGCTGCCCGCTGGAGGAGAGGGCGAACAGGAGGGATTCGACCGTCCGCGCGTACGAGGGCGATTCCGGGCGAAGCGTCCTGAGCGCCTCCCGATAGGCCGCGGCGGCCTCGGGGTTCTTCCCTTCAGCGAAGAGGCGATCCGCGTTCGCGAGGGCGGCCCCGGGAGCCCTGCCGCCCCCGGCCGCCTTCGCGCCGTCGTCGAGGATCCGGAGCATCTGCGGAGTCGTGGCGCCCCCGACCCAGCGGAAGACGATCTTTTCGGTCGCGGCGTCGATGACGTAGAACGACGGCCAGACCTTGACCGGGTATTTCCCGAGAACGGCGGCGTTCTCGCGCTTCTCCGTGTTGATCGAGAGCCAGACGAACCGTCCGGCCTGCCGCCCGAGCGCCTTGTCCGTGAAGACGAAGGCCCTCATCGAACGGCACGTGTGTCACCAGGGCGCCCAGGCCTCGAGGAAGATCGGCTTCTTCGCGGACCGCGCCTCGGCGAGCGCCTTCGGGTAGTCGTCGGATATGAAGGGGAGGACTTCACCCCCGGACGCCGGCGCGGCCAGGAGGGCGGCGGCGAGCGCCGCCGGAAAGAGCGTCGTTCTCATGACGCGACTATACGGCCGCCTCCCGCCCGGCGCCCCGACAGGCCCCGGGCGAAGTAAGATCCCGGGCATGTCCGGACCCGTCTGGAAGCGCCTCCGCCTCGAAGGGACGTGCGACGCCTGCGGCGCGGCGTCGAAGGAGCTCCTCGCCGTCGGAACCGTCGTCGACTTCTGTTTCCGCCCCGACTTCCGCTTCTGCCCCGCCTGCTACGAGCGGTACCGGGGCCGCCACGACGAGCTGCACCCCCAGGCCGTGGCCGAGCAGCAGAACCCGCCCGTGATCTCCCGGCCGTCCGGCGACTCGGATCTCCCCGAGTGATCCGGCGCTTCGCCGCGTCGCCGCTCCGGCCAATCGCCGAAAAGGTCCTCGCGGGAGAGCGCCTCTCGTTCGAGGACGGCGTGGCCCTGTTCCGCTCTCCCGACCTCCTCGGTGTCGGGGCGCTCGCCAACCGGGTGCGGGAACGGAGGCACGGCAACGTCGCCTACTACAACGTCAACCGGTACCTCAACCCCACGAACCTCTGCTGGGTGGACTGCGGCCTCTGCGCGTGGGCGCGGAAGCCCGGCGTCGAGGGCGGCTACTCGATGTCGATCGAGGAGGCCGTCTCCGAGGCGGCCGCGGGATGGCACGACGGGATCACGGAGCTCCATGTCGTCGGCGGCCTCCATCCGTCGCTTCCCTATGCCTGGTATCTCGACCTCTGCCGGACGCTGAAGTCCCGCTTCCCCGGCGTCCACCTGAAGGCCTGGACCATGGTGGAGCTGGACTGGTTCGCGCGGGTCGGGAAGAAGGACGTCGTGGAGGTGATCCGGGACCTGAAGGGCGCGGGGATGGATTCCTGCCCGGGCGGCGGCGCCGAGATCTTCGAGAAGAGGGTGCGCGACGTGATCTGCCGCGACAAGATCACCGGCGAGCGCTGGCTCGAGCTGGCGCGCCTCTGCCACCTCGAAGGGGTGAAGACGAACGTCACGATGCTCTACGGGCACGTCGAGAGCGCCGAGGACCGCGTCGACCACCTCCTCCGGATCCGGGCGCTGCAGGACGAGACGAAGGGGTTCCTCGGCTTCATCCCGCTCGCCTTCCACCCCGAGGAGACGCAGCTCCCGCACCTTCGGCCCGTCGACGGGATGACCGACCTTCGCGTCATCGCGGCCTCCCGGCTCCTGCTCGACAACGTCGACCACGTCAAGGCGTACTGGGTCCAGATCGGCGAGAAGCTGGCCCCCGTCGCCCTCCACTTCGGGGCCGACGACCTCGTCGGAACGGTGACCGAGGAGACCATCACGCACGCCGCCGGCGCGAAGACCTCCTCGGGGCTCACGCGCGCGGAGATGGAGCGGATGATCCGGGGCGCCGGGCGCGAGCCGTTCGAGCGCGACGCGTACTACGAGCGCGTCGTCCGGGACGAGACGGGGCGCGTCCTTCGCGCCAACCGCTTCGACTTCGTCGCCCGCACCCCCGTCGCGCCGCCCCCGCACGCACCGGCTCACCTGCACCCGTCGACTCTCGACGACGCCATCGCCTCAAGCTGAAGGGGAAGGAAGGCGGGCAAAGGGGGGACGCGCTTCCGGCGCTCCCCCCTCTGGATCCCCCCTATTCCGGCTTCACGGCCGCGATGAACTTCTGCGCGCGCGGGATCGAGCGCAGAACGTAGAACCGGACCCAGCGGTCCTTCGGGGCCTTCTTGAGCTGGGCCTGGAGGTCGCCCAGCGAGGAGACCTCGACGCCGTTCACCTCGAGGATGACGTCGCCCTCGGCGAGGCCGGCGTCGGCCGCGGGCGAGACCGGCTTGACGTGAGTGATCAGGACGCCCTTCTGGGCTTCGCGGTCGATCCGGTACTGGCGGCGAAGCTCCGCCCCGAGGTCCCGGATCTCGAGGCCGAGCGTCTTCTCCTTCTGACCGCCCCTGTCGGCCGTCTCCTCGACCTCGGGCTTCTCGCCCGGTTCGGAGCGCGTGGCGAGCGTCGCGACGGTTGACTTCTCCTTCCCGTCGCGGATGAACGTGACGGTGACCTTGGTTCCAGGGCTCTTCGAGGAGACGTAGTCGATGAGGTCCCGGTTCGTCTTCACGGGAGTGTCGTCCACCCGGACGATGATGTCCTCGTGCTTCAGGCCGGCCTTGTCGCCCGGCTTGCCCGGCTCGACGGACTGAATGACGGCCCCCTCGGCGGACTTCAGCCCGTAGGCCTCCTGCAGCTTCTTGTCGACCGTGGCGATCGTGATGCCGAGGTAGCCGCGGACGACCTTCCCGGCCTTGAGCTGCGGGAGAAGCCTCTTGGCCACGTTGACCGGGACGGCGAAGCCGATGTTCTGGGCGAAGCGCGAGATGGCGGTGTTGATCCCGACGACCTCGCCGGAGGTGTTCAGGAGCGGCCCGCCCGAATTGCCGAAGTTGATCGCGGCGTCGGTCTGGATGAGGCTCTCGAAGGAGCTCGTCGCCTGCGAGAGGCCGGCCCAGCGTCCCTTTCCCGACACGACGCCCACCGTGACCGTCTTCTCGAAGTTGAGCGGGTCGCCGATCGCCATGACCCAGTCGCCCACGCGGAGCTTCTCCGAGTCGCCGAGGGTCACGGTCGGGAAGGGCGTCTTCCCCTCGATCTTCAGGAGCGCGAGGTCGGTCGCCGGGTCGCGGCCGACGACTTTCGCGTCGTAGTCGTCCTTTCCGTTCACCTTGACCTGGACCTTCGTCGCGTTCTCCACGACGTGGTTGTTCGTCAGGATGTAGCCGTCGGACTCGATCAGGAAACCGGTCCCGCCGGACATCTCCTTCCGCTCCTCCGGCTCCTCGGTGGAGCGGCGGCGGTCCGGCGGCATGAAGAAGTCGAAGGGCCCGCCTTCCTCGAATCGGTGGTACGGCATTCGCTGCCCCTTGACGATGTCCGTCGAGGTGACGGAGACGACCGCCGGGGAGACCTTCTCCACGAGGTCCGCGAAGGACGGCATGGCGACGGGCGAACCGGCACGGCCCGGCGCCGGAGCGGACGCCGCCGGGGCCGCGGCGGACGGCTTCTGGGCCGCCGCCAGCTTCGTCAGGTCGAGACTTCCCGCCAGGATCATTCCGACGATGACGGAGGCGGAGACGAGGGTCGCCACAGAGATCAGCTTGGTGGTGGTACGCATAGGCTCCTTCCCGAAAACTCCATGATACGAAACGGCCGGCCACGGGGCGGCCACCGGAGCGTCTGGCGCAAGTCGCGTGCCGGGGTCAGAACGGCCGGAATGGCATCTTCTCAGCGGCTCCCGCCGGATCGCTCGTCTTCGGGACGCATGTTGTAGAAGAACGTGATCGTCACCCCTTCGCGGTCCTTGCCGAGGTCGGCGGGGAGCGGCCGGAACCGGCTGGAGCGGGCGATCGCCTGGAACGCGGCGTTGTCGTACGGGGGGATGCCCGACGAGGCCAGGATCCGTTCCGCGTCCACGGTCCCGTCCTTCAGGATGAAGAACCGGACGACGAGCCGGCCCTTGACGCCGTAATGGGCGAGGGTCGGAACGTCCCAGTTCCGCTTGATCTTCCGGAGCATGTCCGCCGCATAGGCGCCCCAGTCGTAGCCCTGCGTGTCGAAGGAGAGGGGCCCCGAGTCGACGAACCCCCCCTCGCGCTCGTAGCCGGCGCCTCCGTCGCCTCCTCCGTCCCCGCGACCGCTGGCGGCGTCCTCCGGTCGGACCGAGGCCAGCGGCTGTGGCGGGAGCAGGAGGGGCCGCTTGCTGCCGACATCGTCGTATCCCCGCGGCTGCCGGAGCGCCGTGAGGGATCGCGAGGTCTCGCTGCTGCTCTTGTCACCGGTCTCGACACCGCGGGCGGACGGCGCCGGCGTGGGCGCGGCCGGCGCGCCCGCGGACCCCTTCTTCCCCGCCTCGAGATCCTGGATTCCCTGCTTCGCCACCGCTTTCGGTTGGGCGAGCGGCGGGAGCTTCGGATCTCCGCCGTGCGCCTTCCGGTCGAGGTCCGAAAGGAGCGGGTTCTTTCCGGGTGCCGGCGCCTTCGGGCCCGGAGCGGGGAAGAACTGGAGCGGGATGGGCGGCGGCGTCGGGTCGGGCGTCCAGAGACGCATGATCCCGAGCGGATCGTTCTCGTCGTTCAGGTCCTTCGGGACGCCGGGTCGGTGGCTCGGCGTGACGATCAGGGCGAGGAGCACGAGAAGATGGACGATCACCGAGGCCGCCGTCGCCCGTTCGCGCGAGATCCGGAATCGCGAGACTTTTTCCGGGCCGGGAACCAGAGCATCGCGCAGCTCGAGGACCCGGGTGAGCGTCTCGCCGAGCGGCGTGAGGGCGAAGCCCCCTTCCGGCTCCGGCCACGGGCGCGGCGCCTCATCTCCTCCGACGACGTGGTCGTTCAGGCGCGGGAAGGCGAGATCCTTGAGCTGCGTCTCCTCGTCTTCGGCCTGGAAATCCTCGGGAGGGAGCTCGATGACGACGACTCGCGTCTTCTTGCGGAGCCGGGCCACTTCCGGGGAAAAGGCAAATGTCGGTTCCGAAGGGGGCCGGGGCCCCGATGGACGACCCTCCACGGGCCACGGCTCCGCCCTCTCCGTCCCCTCGATCAGGGGAGCGTTGAGGCCGAGTGTGGTCAGCTTTCCGATGTGCGCTCCTCGCCCGGGCTGGGCTGGCACCAGCCGCCCGTTCCCATGAAAGCGGCGTGCCAGCGTCGCACCGCAAGGATAGAGGACCCGGCGCTGGCGCGCCGCCCCGCGACGACCTATACTCCGCGCTGGCTGGCTTTCAAGGACCTTGAAAGAGGGCTTCGGCCCTCTTTTTTTTCCTCCGGCCGGCCGCGAACAGGCTCGTGGAGAACGTGAACCCGCTTCCGGGCGAGGCCGTCGAGGCCCTCCGGGGTGCCCTCTCGGCGCTCGGGCTCGAGCTCTGTCATCTCGACTGGAAACGGGGGCGGCGCAGCACGCTCCTCCTTTATATCGACAGGCCGACCGGCGTCACCGTCGATGACTGCGAGAGGGCGTCACGCGCGGCCTCTTCGGTTCTCGATCCCCTGGAGGACCGCCTTCCGAGCTACGTGCTCGAAGTCTCCTCTCCGGGGCTCGACCGGCTGCTCTGGACGCCGGCGGACTGCGAGCGGTTTTCGGGGCGCCGGGTCGACGTGAAGTTGCACCGGCCCGTGGAAGGAACCTCGCGCGTGAGAGGTCTCCTGGAGGCGGCTTCGGGAGACCGCCTGACGATCCTTGATGAGGACCGGAAGCGCCGGTACACTATCCAGTTTGGCGACGTGAAGTCAGCGCGCCTCGTGCCGGAGTTCTAGGGAATCCGGGCGAGGCCGAATCGATCCAGGACGGAACACTTAACACCGGAGAGACCAGCGACATGGATTCGACCCAGGCTCCGACGAAGGGCGACGCGCCGGGCGGCAAGGCCGCGCGCGGCAAGGGCGCCCGTGCGCCGAAGGGGGGCAAGGCGGCGAAGGCCGGCCGGCCCGCCAAGGCGGTCAAGGCGGCCAAAGCTCCCCCGACCACCAAAGCGGACGAGATCATCGAGGCGCTCCGGGCCGCGTCCCGGGACAAGGACATCGGCTTCGAACGGCTCGTGGCCGCCCTCGAAGAGGCCATCGCGACCGCGGCGCGCAAGGTCTACAAGGTGCGCGAGATGGCGGCCCGGTTCGACGCGAAGACCGGGACGCTGACGGCCTGGACGCCGTACCGGATCGTGGAGCAGAAGACCAAGGTGGAGGTGCCGGCGGCACCCGCCGAGATCGATCCGGACGACATTCCGCTGGGACAGGTCGCGCTGGCGGCCCCGCCCCCGCCGCTCGAGGTGGAGCCCGAGAAGGAAATCCGCCTCCCCTGGATCGAGGTCCTGCCGGAGGAGGCGCACGCGCTCCTCGAGGGCGAGCTGGCCGGCCAGAGCTGGCAGGTCTTCCGGTACCCCGCCGGCGACGAGGGCCCCGAGGAGTTGATCGCTCCGGAACAGATGACGCTTGGCGACGAGATCCGCCTCTATCGCTCGACGGAAGGGCTCGGGCGCATCGCCGCCCAGAGCGCCAAGCAGGTTCTCTACCAGAAGGTCCGCGAGGCCGAGCGCGAGAACATCTACAACGAATACTCCCCGAAAGTGGGCGAGCTGATTACCGGAACCGTGAAACGCTTCGAGCGCGGCGACATGATCGTCGACCTCGGGCGGACCGAAGCCGTCATCCCGCGCGAGCACCAGTCGCGCGCCGAGCGGTACACGCAGGGCGAGCGCGTCCGGGCGGTGCTCGCCGACGTCCACAAGAACCCCAAGGGCGCCCAGCTCGTCCTGTCGCGCACGGCGCCCGAGCTCCTGATGCAGCTGATGAAGATGGAGGTCCCGGAGATCTACGACGAGACGGTCGTCATCCGGGGCTGCGTCCGCCAGCCCGGAGACCGCGCCAAGGTGGCCGTCTCCTCGCGCGAGCGCGACGTCGACCCGGTCGGGGCGTGCGTCGGCATGCGCGGTGCCCGCGTCCAGGCCATCATGCGCGAGCTGCGCGGAGAGCGGATCGACATCATCCAGTACTCCGACGACCTCGTGACGTACGCGCAGAACGCTCTGGCGCCCGCGAAGATCACGCGGGTCTCCGTCATGCCGGGGGACGAAGACGAGGAGCCCGAGATCGGTCCCGAGGGCGAGCCGCTCGAGCCCCTTCCGACGCTCGAGTGCATCGTCGAGGAAGACCAGCTCTCGCTCGCCATCGGCAAGCGCGGGCAGAACGTCCGCCTCGCGGCGGCCCTCATCGGCGCGAAGATCGAGATCAAGAGCGAGCAGGCCGTCAAGGCGGAGGTCGCGGAGGCTCTCCAGCGAATGCTCCTTACCTCACAGCGCCGTGGCACGGCGCTGTCCGAGGTGCCCGGCGTCGACGAAGCCGCCGTCGCCGCGTTCACCGCGCAGGGCCTGGAAACCGTTGGCGACGTCCTCGAAGCCGCCAGCGGCGCCGACGAGGAGAAGGCCGCGGCCTGGGGCGCCGTCGCCCTCGAGCCCGAGGCGAAGGACGCCGTCCTCGAGGCGGCCCGCGAGTTCGAGGAGGCCCCGGCACCCGAACCCGAGCCCGAGCCCGACGAGGACGCCGCCCTCGATCTGGCCGACGAGGCCGAGGGAGAGCCCGAACAGAACGAAAACGGCGGAGACGCCGCGGAAGCCGCCCCCGTGGCGGAGACACCGGAGAAGTGAACCCGATGGCCGCCAAGTTCACCGTCGCCGAGCTCGCGAAAATGATGGGCAAGCCCGCGAAGGAGGTCCTCTTTCTCCTTCAGGGCATCGGCGTCGACGTCAAGAGCGTCGAATCCGTCATCGAGGGCTCGACGGCCCAGGCGATCCTCACCGGCAAGACGCAGGCCCCGAAGTCCCTCATCGTCCGCCAGACGATGGCCTCTCCGACCGCCACAGCGGTCGCGCCCAAGGTGAAGACGGAGCGTGCGGCGCTCAAGCGGATCAAGATCGTCGAGAAGCCGCCCGAGGCCGAAGGCGCTCCCGTCGAGCCAGAGGTCCCGTCCGCCGAGCCCGAAGCGGCCTCAGCGCCCGAGGTCATGGCGCCCACACCTCCGCCGCCTCCTCCCCCGCCGGCCCCGGCCCCGCCGGCCGTCACGCCGACTCCTGCGAGAACCGCGCAGCGGGTCGTCACGGCCACGGTCAGCGCGGGCGCCGAGAACGTTCCCGGTGCCGGGGCGACCGCGGTGCCTTCCTCGGTGACGGTCGCACCACGCCGTCCGGTGGCCGCGGCGCATCGGACTGCCCCGGCGCGACCGGCGGCCGCGCCGGCCGCCCTCCCGAAGCCTCCGCCGCCCGCCGGAGCTCTGGGCCGGATTCTGAAGCGTCAGTCGGAGGCTCCCGTCCGTGCGGAAACGCAGGCGCCTCCGCCGCCGCCCCCACGCGGCGAGACGCCGTCGATCGAGGCCGCTCCTTCGATCGGCGTGCCGCCGGCCGTCCCCGCCCCGGCTCCTCCGGCGCCCGCCCGCGGCGCCGGCGGTCTCGGCCGCGCCGTCATCGCACCGCCGACACCCGCGACGCTCCGCCCCATCCGGGCCGCCGCCGCCGGCACGCCGGTGGCCCGCCCCGGACTTCCGCCGCGCCCCGGATTCCCCCCACGTCCAGGGATGCCCCTGCGCCCGGGGATGCCCCTGCGCCCGGGGATGGCGCCCCGACCCGGCATGCCGCTCCGGCCGGGCATGCCGACCCGCCCCGGCTTCGGCCGCCCGACCGGCCCCGGCGCGCCGCCCGTCGCCCTTCCCGAATCCACCGACAAGCGCCGGAAGGATGCGACGAAGACCGCCGTCAAGAAAGACGATGCCAAGAAGCAGCCCTCGAAGAAGCCCCGGACCAAGGAGGTCTCCGCCCTCGAGGAGGACGTCCGCGAGTACCTCGGCTCGTTCCAGCAGGACACGTACGAGGACATCCAGACGCCGCTCACCGACGAGGCGGCCGCCGCGGCGGCCGGAAAGCCCCTCTCGAAGTCGGCCCAGCGTCGCGCCGGGAAGAAGACGGTCGCGAGCGAGACCGGCGAGGTCGTCGAGACCCGGAAGGGAACGCCCCAGGGCCCCGTCTTCCTCTCCGAGGGCGTGACGGTCAAGGAGCTCTCCGAGAAGATCGGCATCCTCGCGAAGGACCTGATGAAGGCGCTCCTCCAGCGCGGCATCCTCGCGACGATCAACCAGCCCATCGTGCCCGCGACCGCCGTCGAGGTCGCCCGCGAGTTCGGCGTCGAGGCGGCCGTCGTCTCCTTCGAGGAAGAGCTCGAGCTGGCGCGCCAGCAGACCCTCGCGGGCCCGGCCGGCGAGGCCGCCGCCCCCGAAGGCGCTCCCGCAGGCGCCCGCGTTCCGCGCCCCCCCGTCGTCACCGTCATGGGCCACGTCGACCACGGCAAGACGTCGCTCCTCGACGCCATCCGCTCCACGCGCGTCGCCGAGGGCGAGGCCGGCGGCATCACGCAGCACATCGGCGCCTACCGCGTCGAGGCACGGGGCCGCTCGATCGTCTTCCTGGACACCCCGGGCCACGAGGCCTTCACGATGATGCGCGCCCGCGGCGCCAAGGCGACGGACATCGTCGTCCTCGTCGTGGCGGCCGACGACGGCGTCATGCCCCAGACGGTCGAGGCGATCGACCACGCCCGGGCGGCCAAGGTCCCGGTCGTCGTCGCGATCAACAAGATCGACAAGCCGGAGGCGAACCCGGGCCGCGTCAGGCAGGAGCTCGCGGACAAGGGCGTCATCGTCGAGGCCTTCGGCGGTCAGGTCGTCGCCTGCGAGATCTCCGCCAAGAAGCGGATCGGCATCGACCAGCTCCTCGAGATGATCCTCCTGCAGGCGGACCTCCTCGAGCTGAAGGGAATGCCCGAGGGACCGGCGCGGGGCGTCGTCCTCGAGGCGCGGCGCGAAGCCGGTCGCGGCACGCTGGCCACGATCCTCATCCAGCAGGGAACCCTGCGCGTCGGGGACGTCTTCTTCGCCGGAACTGCCGTCGGGCGCGTGCGCGCCATGCACGATGACCGCGGAGCGCGCGTCGAGGCGGCCGGGCCGGCCGTGCCCGTCGAGGTCATGGGCTTCGACGACATTCCGAACGCCGGCGATACGATCCAGGTCGTCGACGACGAGACGAAGGCGCGCCAGGTCTCGGGGTTCCGGCGCGAGAAGGAGCGCGAGGAAGCGCTCGCCAAGTCGTCCCGCATGTCGCTCGACTCGCTCTTCGCCCGGATGAAGCAGGGCGAGATGAAGGAGCTCCCGATCATCCTGAAGGCCGACGTCGGCGGCTCCGAGGAGGTCCTCATCCAGACTCTCGGGAAGATCTCGACCGAGAAGGTCAAGGTCTCGATCCTCCACTCGGGAGTCGGCGCCATCTCGGTCAACGACGTCCTTCTCGCCTCCGCCTCCGAGGCGATCATCATCGGCTTCAACGTCAAGCCCGAGAAGAAGGCCCAGGAGCTGGCGGACAAGGAGGGGATCGACATCCGCCTCTACTCCGTCATCTACAACCTGACCGACGAGATCAAGAAAGCCATGACGGGCCTCCTCGAAGCCGTCAAGAAGGAGGTCGTGCGCGGCCACGCCGAAGTCCGCGAGACCTTCAAGGTCCCGAAGATCGGTACCGTCGCCGGCTGCATGGTCGTGGACGGAATGATCCCGCGGTCGGCTTCCGTCCGGCTCGTCCGCGACAACCGCGTCATCTACGAGGGGAAGATCGGGTCGCTCCGGCGCTTCAAGGACGACGCGTCCGAGGTGAAGCAGGGCTTCGAGTGCGGCATCGGCATCGCGGGGTACCAGGACGTGAAGGTCGGAGACGTCCTGGAGGCCTTCGTCGTCGAGGAAGTCGCCGCCTCGCTGACTTGAGTGAATCAGGGGAACCCGGTCTTCGGGTTCCCCTAAGACCTCTCCGCGCGAACCGCCAACCCATACCCGAGCGAACTTCTGACTCATGGTCGTTGCCATCGCCGTCTTCGACATCCACCTCCCGCACTGCCGCGGGCTGAAGGAAAAGCGGGCCTTTCTCCGCCCGCTGAAGTCGAAGCTCCGCGGCGATTTCGAGATCTCTGCGGCGGAGGTCGCGCACCAGGATCTTCTCCAGCGTGCGGTCCTCGGGATCGCGGCCGTCGGACCCGACCGAACGGCCCTCGAGCCGCTCCTCGCGAAGGTCGCCGGCTTCGTCGAGGGCTACGCCGAGGAGTCCGGGGCGGAGATCGCCTCGGCGCGGCGGGAGTTCCTCTCCTACGGCGACGTCGCGGCGCCCGGCAGCGGGTTCGGCGCGGACGAGGGAGGCGACGATGAACGCTAGGGCGAAAGGGGGCGGCGGCCGCCGTCCCCGCCAGGTGGGAGACGTGATCCGCGCGGAGCTGGCGCGGCTGCTCCGCGAGGAGCTGCGGGACCCTGCGATCGGCTTCGCGACGATCACCGACGTCGAGATGGCGGCCGACCTTCGCTCGGCCAAGGTATTCGTCTCGGTCTTCGGAGACGCCGAAGCGTTCCGGACGACCGTGACCGCGCTGAATCACGCACGGGGCCTCCTCCGGTCGCTCGTCGGACGGAACTGCGGCCTTCGATACGCCCCGGACCTCCATTTCGTCGAGGACCACACGATCGAGCGCGGCGCCCGCATCAACGAGCTCCTCCGGAAGCTGCCGGACGGCGGCGAGACACCGTGACGGAGCCGCTCGACGCCTCCTACCGCGCCGTCGCAGGGCTTCTCGAAGGCGGCCGGCGCTTCCTGGTCACCGGGCACCGGAACCCGGACGGCGACGCGCTGGGCTCCGCCCTCGGGCTCGCTCTCGCGCTCGAGGCGCGCGGCAAGGAGGCCCGGGTCGTCATGCGGGACGGGTGGTCGGCCGCCTACGCCGGGATGCCCGCCATCGAACGGGTCGCTGTGGCCGACGCGCTTCCGCCGGACTGGCCGGCGGGGTGGGACGCGCTGATCGCCATGGAGTGCCCCTCCGCCGACCGGACCGGCTGGACGAACCAGGGGGAAGGTCGCGTGGCGAACGTGGACCACCACCCCGGGAACACCTTGTGGGGCACCGTGAATCTCGTCGACCTCCCGGCGTCCGCCGTCGGCGAGATCGTCGCCGACCTGCTCGACCTGCTCGGCTGGCCGCTGACGCCGGAGATCGCGACGAACCTGTGGGTCTCGCTCGTCTCGGACACGGGGTCGTTCCGCTACGGAAACACGACGCCGAAAGCGCTCGCCCTCGGCGCCCGCCTCGTCGCGGCCGGCGCCTCGCCGTCAGCCGTGAACGAGTTCCTCTTCGAGGCGCAGCCGCTCTCCACGCTCCGCCTCGAAGCGCTCGTCCTCGGGACGCTCGCTCTCCACGCGGGCGGTCGCGTCGCGACCGTCGAGCTGCCGAAACGCTTCCTCTCGGAGAGCGGCGCACGGGACGAGGACACCGAGGGGCTCGTGAACCGCGCCCGCAGCATCGACGGTGTCCTCGCGGCCGCGCTCATCCGCGAGGGGGACGGCGGCGAGATCCGCTGCTCCCTCCGCTCGAAGGGACGCGTCGACGTCCGCGCCGTCGCCGCAAGGCACGGGGGCGGCGGTCACCGGAACGCCGCCGGCTGCCGTCTCGCCGGGACGATCGACTCCGTCCGGCCGCTTCTCGTCGCCGACCTCGCCGCCGCCGTGGCAGCCCCGGAGGCCGCTCCGTGAAGGGCGCGGCCGCGGACGGGCCGGCGGGCCTCCTCCTCGTCGACAAGCCGGAGAAGCTGACCTCGCACGACGTCGTGGACGAGGGCCGCCGGCTGCTCGATCTGCGCCGCATCGGCCACACCGGGACGCTCGACCCGGCGGCGACCGGTCTTCTGGTCCTTTGCGTCGGGCGCGCCGTCCGGCTGCAGTCCTTTCTGACCGGGTTCGACAAGACGTACGAGGGCGAGATGCTCTTCGGCGTCGAGACGGACACCTATGACCGTGACGGAACTCCTGTCGGACCCCCGCACCCCGCCCCCGACCCCGACCCCGCGCGGCTCCGCGAGGAGGCGGCGCGGTTCACGGGAGAGTTCCTGCAGACGCCGCCGCCCTTCTCGGCGAAAAAGGTCGCGGGGCGGAAGTTCTACGACCTCGCCCGTCGGGGCGAGGCCGTGCCGCACGCCCCGAAGAGCGTGAAGGTCTCGGCCCTCGAGATCCTGGAGGTCCGTGGCCCTCGGGCGACGTTCCGGGTCTCCTGCTCCTCGGGAACCTACGTCCGTTCGCTGGTCCACGACATCGGCAAGGGCCTCGGCCCGGGCGCCCACCTCGTGGCGCTCCGGCGGACCGCCGTCGGCCCGTTCCGGCTCGAAGACGCCATCACGCTGGCGGGACTCGACGCGATTCCCGCCGGCGAGCGACTGATCCGCCCGCACTGGATTCCCCTCGCCGGCATTCCGCTCCCGTACCCGAGCGTCCCGGTCGGGGCCGCGGAGGCGACGAAGGTCCGGCATGGAAACGCCGTCCCCGTCAGGCTCCCCGCCGGGGCGGCGGGCACCGGCTGGATCCGCCTCGAAGCCGGCGGCGAACTGATCGCCCTGGCGGAGCTCGAGCCGCTGGGAAGGGGGGCCGTCGCCCTGGCGCGTCCGAAGATCGTGCTCTCGGAGTGAGGCTGCCGCCGTAAAGCCCTGCGGTGCAGGAGGTTTGACCTTTCGAACCGGGCAGGTTAGAGTTCGCCGTTCGAAAGTAGAGAAGAAGGGACAAGAAGACATTGGCCCACCCCAGGACGAACAAGGCGGAAACGATCAAGTCGTACAAGCGGCACGAGGCCGACACCGGCTCCCCCGAGGTCCAGGTCGCTCTCCTCTCCCGGCGGATCACCGAGCTGACCGAGCACTTCAAGTCGCACGCGAAAGACCACCATTCGCGTCGGGGGCTGCTGCAGATGGTCGGCCGGCGGCGCCGGCTTCTCGACTACCTGAAGAAGCGCGACGTGGAGCGCTACCAGGTCCTGATCGAGTCGCTCGGGCTGCGCAAGTAGCCCCCCGCCTTCCCCTCATCCCGGCGCCCTCCGAACCCCCGTCCCTCAGGGGCTGATGGCGCACGCCGGGCTCGTCCTCAGGGCCTCCGCAGGAAAGGAACCGACATGCAAGACTCCGTGACCATCGACCTGGGGGGACGTCTCCTCACCATCGAGACCGGGAAGCTCGCCAAGCAGGCCGACGGCGCCGCCGTCGTCCGCGCCGGCGACTCCTGGGTCCTCGTCACCGCCTGCTACGCCAAAGAGCCGAAGGAGATCGACTTTCTCCCGCTCACCGTCGAGTACAAGGAATACCAGTACGCGGCGGGGCGCATCCCGGGCGGCTTCTTCAAGCGCGAGGGGCGCCCGACGGAGAAGGAGATCCTGACCTGCCGGATGATCGACCGGCCCATCCGGCCGCTCTTCCCCGAGGGCTTCAACCACGAGACGCAGATCGTCGGGCTCGTCCTCTCGGCCGACGGCGAGAACGACCCCGACATCCTCGCCATCAACGGCGCCGCGGCGGCGCTCGCCATCAACACGATCCCCTTCCGGAACATTCTGGGCGCCGTCCGCGTCGGGCGGATCGGCGACCGCTTCGTCTTCAACCCGACCACCAAGGAGCGCGCCGAATCCGACCTCGACCTCGTCGTCGTCGGCACGCACGAGGCCGTCTCGATGGTCGAGGCGGGCGCGAAGCAGGTCCCGGAAGAGGTGATGCTGGAGGCGATCCTCCAGGGCCACGAGCAGGTCCGGAAGATCGTGGCCGCCATCGCCGCGATGGCCGCGAGGCGGAACGTCGTGAAGGCGCCGTTCGTCTCGCCGGCCCCGCTGCCGGCCGACTTCGTCGCCTCGGTCCGCTCGCAGTGGGAGGGCCCGATGATGGAGGCCCTCACCCACCCCGGGAAGATCGAGTCGTACGCGAAGATCAAAGAGGTCAAGAAGTACGGCGTGGACCTGGTCCCGGCCGAGCAGGAGGAGACGCGCAAGAAGACGAAGCGCGCCCTCTCCGAGCTGGTCGAGACGCTCACGCGCGAGACGATCCTCCGGAAGCGGCAGCGCCTGGACGGCCGCGCCTTCGACCAGATCCGCCCGATCTCGATCGAGGCCGGAGTCCTCCCCCGCACTCACGGCTCGGCCCTCTTCACGCGCGGCGAGACGCAGGCCCTGGTCACGGTCACGCTCGGCACCTCGGACGACACCCAGCTCATCGAGGACCTCGAGGGCGAGTCCGAGCGCGCCTTCATGCTCCACTACAACTTTCCGCCGTTCTCCGTCGGCGAGGTCAAGCGCTTCGGGTCGCCGGGCCGCCGGGAAATCGGGCACGGCCGCCTCGCGTGGCGTTCCCTCCAGGCGGTCCTTCCGGACGAGAAGGAGTTCCCCTACACCATCCGCGTCGTCTCCGACATCCTCGAGTCGAACGGCTCGTCCTCGATGGCGACGATCTGCGGCGCCTCGCTTTCCCTCATGGACGCGGGCGTCCCCGTCTCCGCGCCGGTCGCCGGCGTCGCGATGGGCCTCGTGAAGGAGGGCGACACGTTCGCCGTCCTGACCGACATCGCCGGCCAGGAGGACCACTACGGCGACATGGACTTCAAGGTGGCCGGCACCCACCGGGGAATCACGGCCCTCCAGATGGACATCAAGATCTCGGGCATCACGAAGGAAATCTTCGCACAGGCGCTCGAGCAGGCCCGCCGCGGGAGGCTGTTCATCCTCGACCGGATGGACGCCGTCCTGAAGGGGACGAGGCCCGAGCTCTCCGCCTATGCGCCGCGCCTGCTGACGATCCAGGTCCCCGAGGACAAGATCCGGGACGTCATCGGATCCGGGGGCAAGACGATCCGGTCGCTCCAGAAGGAGTTCGCCTGCAAGATCGACGTGCAGGACGACGGCACCGTCACCGTCGCCTCAAACGACCTGGTGACCGCCGAGAAGTGCCTCGACGCGATCCGCGCGCTCACGACGGTCCCCGAGATCGGGACGGAGTACCTGGGCACCGTGAAGCGGATCGAGCCCTATGGCTGCTTCGTCGAGATTCTCCCGGGCATGGACGGCCTCGTCCACATCTCCGAGCTCGCCCCCGGGCGCGTCCGCGAGACGACCGACGTCGTGAAGATGGGCGACAAGGTGAAGGTGAAGATCATCGCCATCGACCCGGTGAACGGGAAGGTGAAGCTCTCCCGGAAGCAGGCCATGACGCCGGAGGAGAGCGCCGCCGAGATCGAGCGCCTCGGCCTCGTGATGGCGGCCGCGGGCGGCCCCGGCGAGGGGGACGACCGCCCGCCACGGCGCTTCGACCGGGACCGCGGCCCGCGGCCTGGCGGCGGCGGCGGGTTCCGCGGTCCGCGCTCCGGCGGCGGACACGGAGGTCATGGCGGACACGGCCCGGGCGGCGGCTACGGCGGCCCGCGCGCCTGACCGGACCGCCGCAAACGTTCAGGGTCCGGTCGCGACGTATCGGCGCTCGGGGGGAGCGATCCCCTCGGGCGCGACGCGCGTGAACGATCGCTCCCCGAGAAGCCAGGCGTAGACCGACTGCTCGCCCGCGGCGCGGTTCGGGTCGTCCCCCCCCTCCTCGAGGTAGCGCCGGATTTCGGCCGCGCCGGCCTCCGGGCCGGATCGTGCTTCCGCCAGCGTCCCGGCCACGATGGCGTCGGCCCAGCGATGGCGCGCGGTCGGGATCGGAGACGGGAGATACGCCGAGAGGGCACTGACGGCGAGAGTCGCGATCGAGAGACCGAGGGCGGGCAGGCGTCGGCGCGCGCGCCAGTCCTCGATCAGGAAGAAGACGAGCAGCCCGGCCCCGAGTGCGACCGGTGGTACGACGCCGACCCGGTAGCGTGCCGTCGTCTGGACGAGGAGGCACGCGACGACCGGAGTCGCAACCGCAAACGCCGCAAGCCAGGCTTCGTCCTTTCGGAGCGTGCCGCGCGCGACGGCCGCGAAGAGGCCGACGAGCCCCGCTCCGACGAGGCAGGGAAAGACCGGCAGGACCCGCAGGACGCCGATCCGGTCCCGGAAGAAGTACCAGTTGGAGTTGTCGGGAACCTCGTAGGCCAGGACGAACGTCGCCGCCTTCTTCGCCCAGAGGAGAGGAAGCTCCCACGGGGCATCGGCGTAGCCCTGCAGAACGAGCCGCGCCGTCTTCCCCGTCGAGCCTCCGGCCTTCTCCAGAATCCCCCTCATCGAAGAAGGGGGGGCCGTGGAGGCGTCCGCACCGCGGCCGTTTCCCCAGGCGAGCCCGATCGCCTGCCGCGTGTCGAACGTCAGCGGCGGGACGCCGACGGCGAGGTTGCGCGCCACGAGAGCCGTCAAAGGGATCGCGAGGCCAAAGGCTCCGAGAGCGAATCGGCGCGTTGCGCCGACGGGGGACTTCTTCGAGAGTAGAAACACCGAAAGAAGCGCCAGCGGCAGGGTCGTCTGCTTGAGCAGCGCGGCAAAGCCCCCGAGGAGCCCGAGGAAGAACGTCCCGGTCTTCCCACGCGAGAAACAGCTCACGCGTTCGCTCTCCCCCGCCTCTGCGATCAGGGGCCAGGCGAGGAGGAGTGCCGAGACGTGCGCCACCGGCCCGTCCCTGTAAGCGAAGCCGTCCTGGAAGACGAGGGGGCCGTACACCCCGTAGAGGATCCCCGCAACGGTCCCGGCGGCCGCAGGGCCCAGAGAAGGCCATCCGACCCCCGGCGCATCGGCGTTCTTCTCCCTTTCTTCTCGGAGGAATCTCCCGGCGACGGTCTGGCACGCCGCGGCGACGGCGGCCGCTGCGAGGCACGCGAGAAGAAGCTGGAGGATCCGGATCGTCGGAACGACCGGGAGGCCCGCGACCCGAAGGAGGGCGAGGCCGTAGGGATAGAGCGGTCCGGCGAAATAGGCGTTCTTCTGATAGAGGCTCTCCCACGCCTCCGGCGGACCGTAGGGAGTCTGCCAGGAGAAGTAAGACCTCCAGGCCGGGGCGTCCATCCAGTTTCCCGACGCCAGGTGGGCCGACCAGTCGACGTAACCCCACTCGTCCGTCTCCATCCAGAGATGCCAGCCCGAGAGCGGCGACGCCTCGAGAGCGACGAAGTAGACGGATCGGACGGCGGCAACGACGACGAAGACGATCACCGGCACGAGCCGCCGCCACGTCTCCGGACGGTCGGTAAAGGGCACGAGCGATTGTAGGACGGCCGGGAGAGAGGAAGAGGGGCGGCGCGGCCGCGCCGCCCTTGCGCGGTCAGAACTGGAAGCCGACAGAAACGGGGATGCTCCAGAGATCCGAGTCCTGCACCCTGAAGTAGACGACGTTGGCCTCGGCGAAGAACCAGCCCCGGGAGTAGCCGACGCCGGCGATGCCCGACAGCTTCGTGTCGGTCTGGGTCACCTTGAAGCCAGAACCCTCCACTTTCTGACGAAGAGCCCGGACACCAATCCCTGCGTTGGCGTACAGGCCTTCGGCGCCCTTCCCGGCCAGCCGGAAGGCGGCGCTCACATCGCCGCCGTAGAGGGCGCTGTTCCCGATGGTCGTTCCGAAGAAGTCTCCGTACTTGGAAGCGTTCTGGCCGTAACACGCCGCTGCGCGGACGCCCACGACGGACGAGCTCGGAAGCCAGAGGGCGCGGATCGTTCCGTGCCAGCCGGTCTCGTAGGCATCGGCGTAGTCACCGACCGTGAAGGTCGCCCCGCCCCCGACGCCGAGTTTGAAGTCCTCGGCCGGAGCCGGGCACGAGAGAACCAGGGCGAGCAGCATGCTGGATGCGAGCACGAAAGTCCTGACGGTCTTTTCCATTTCTTCCTCCTCTATTACGATCAGGAAGCGGCGCCGCTCGTAAGATCCCGGGTCCCACCGGCCTCCGGAAGCGCAACTCCCGGGCCATCTGAACCTCCGCTCCGCCGGCTGATCCCAAGCCTCTGCGGGGAAAGGAGATCCAGCTTGCAGGCGGAGCTGCTGCGCCCCGGCAGGACCTCACCAACCCTCACCAAATGACGAGAGGCCTCACTCTCCCGTTAGTTCGGAACATGGAAAGGGCGCCGCTTGCGCGGCGCCCCGAGGATCCGTGCGGTCCGGATGAGACGGTCTAGGTGCCGACCTTGCGAGGCGTCCCGCCGTGGGTTCCGCCGCCCTTCTTGCCCGAGCCCTTCGGGGCGCGGGGGCCCTTGACCGTGTGCGGCTTCTCGGCGGGGAACTTCTTCTCGGCCTTCTCCTCGCCCTCGGCTGCCGGCGCCTCCGCCTTCTCTTCGGCGCCCTTGCCCGCCACGAGCTTCTTGGCCTTGTCCAGGAGCGACTCCTTCTTCTCGGCGGCGGCCTTGGCGGCCACCTTCTTCTCGGCCTGGCGCTGCGCGAAGTCGAAGTCGATGAACTCGAGGATCGCCATCTCGGCGCCGTCGCCGGGGCGGCGACCCAGCTTCAGGATGTGCGTGTAACCTCCGACCCGGTCCTTGAAGCGCGGCGCGATCTCGTCGAACACCTTCTTGATCACGCCGGCGTCCGGCAGGTTCTTCAGGGCCAGCCGGCGGGCGTGGAGGCCTCCCCGCTTTCCGAGGGTGACCATCTTCTCCGCCAGCGGGCGAAGCTCCTTCGCCTTCGGAAGGGTCGT
Organism: uncultured Acidobacteriota bacterium; assembly: GCA_963801475.1. Lineage (GTDB taxonomy): Bacteria > Acidobacteriota > Thermoanaerobaculia > UBA5066 > UBA5066 > DAOMFB01. Next base: position 2,143,627 of record CAWDEX010000001.1, read on the forward strand.
CGTGATTCGTTCGTGGGTGAAGAGCGACGCGAGCTGGTTGCGGAAGAGGGCGCGACGGTGCGACGTCGTCCGGCCCAGCTTGCGGCCTGCGCGGTTGTGCTGCATGGACGCCGCCTCACCGTCCCGCGCCGGTCGGGGCCTCGATCTTCATGCCGAAGGCGAGTCCCTTTTCGCGCAGGATTTCCTTGATCTCGTTCAGGCTCTTCCGCCCGAAGTTCTTGGTCTCGAGCATGTCCTTCTCGGTCTTCTGGACGAGCTCGCGAAGCGTCCGGATCCCCGCGTTCTTCAGGCAGTTCGCGCTTCGGACGGAAAGCTCCAGCTCCTCGACGTTCGTATCGAGGAGCGCGTCGAGCTCGCTCTGGGGCAGCTCCGGCCCGGTCGAAGGCTTCGCCTCGTCCGTCTCCACGTTGACGAAGATGGCCAGGTGGTCGCGCAGGAGCACGGCCGCGAGGCCCATCGCGTCGCGCGGCGTGATCGTGCCATTCGTCCAGACCTCGATCACGAGCTTGTCGTAGTCCGTCGCCTGGCCGACGCGCGCCGCCTCGACGTGGTAGTTCACGCGGCGGACGGGGGAGTGGGCGGAGTCGAGGGGGATCGTTCCGATCGGCGCTTCCGGGTCGAAGTTCCGGTCGGCCGGAACGTAGCCGCGCCCCTTGCCGATCGTCGCCTCGAGCCGGAGCCGCCCCCCGTCGGCGAGCGTCGCGACCGGGGCTTCGGCGTTCAGGATCTCGATCTGGGCGTCGTCGTCGAATGCGTCGGCCGTGACGAGGCCCTTCGTCTTGGCGTCGAGGACGAGCGTCCGCGGGCCGTCCTCGTGCAGCCGGATGGCCAGCTGCTTGAGGTTCAGGATGATGTCCGTGACGTCCTCGACGACGCCCGGTACCGCCGTGAACTCGTGTTCGACGCCCTCGATCTTCACGGCAGTGATCGCCGCCCCCTCGATGGAGGAGAGCAGGACGCGCCGGAGCGCGTTGCCGACCGTCGTTCCCCAGCCGCGCTCGAGCGGCTGGGCCGTGTACCGGCCGTAGTTTCCCTTCTCCTCCTCGACGTCGAGACGGTTCGGACGCTGAAAGTTCTTCCACATCATGGTCTTTTCTCCCGGCCCTGCGTCTTATCCGCTGAGCGGCGCGCTAGAGCCTTCTTGCCGATTGTCAAACCCCTCCGGTTCTCTCCGCCGCGGAGGGGGTACGAGGGGGAACCCGAGGCCGGGTGCCCCCTACTTCGAATAGAGCTCGACGATCAGCTTCTCGTTGACGGGGAGCGCGACGTCCTCTCGCTTCGGCAGCGCGACGACCTTCCCCTGGAACTCGGCCGCGTTCAGCTCGAGCCACGCCGGGATGCCGCGGCCCTTGGCCGTCTCGACCGCCCCGACGATGAGCGGGTTCTTGCGGCTCTTCTCCTTCACGGAGACGACGGCGCCGGCGGTCACGACGAAGCTCGGCACGTTCACCTTCCGGCCGTTCACCCGGACGTGGCCGTGCCGGACGAGCTGGCGGGCCTGCGTCCGCGAGGCGGCGAAACCGAGCCGGTGGACGACGTTGTCCAGCCGGCGCTCGAGGAGCGAGAGGAGGTTCTCGCCCGTCACGCCGCGCATCCGCTCCGCCCGCTGGAAGGTGAGGCGGAACTGCTCCTCGAGGATGCCGTAGAAGCGCTTGACCTTCTGCTTCTCGCGGAGCTGGATGCCGTAGCCGAGGATCTTGGACCGCCGCTTTCCGTGCTGCCCCGGCGGGAAGTTGCGGCGCTCGATCGCGCACTTGTTCGTGAAGCAGCGGTCCCCCTTGAGGAACAGCTTCATCGCTTCGCGCCGGCAGAGCCGGCAGACGGACTGACGATAGCGAGCCATTAGACCCTTCTCCTCTTGCGCGGCCGGCAGCCGTTGTGCGGAATGGGCGTGACGTCCTTGATGGAACGGATGTCGATGCCCGCTGCCGCGAGGGCTCGAATCGCGCTCTCGCGCCCCGCACCGGGCCCGTTCACGCGAACCTCGAGCGAGCGGACGCCGTGCTCCTGCGCGAGCTGCGCGGCGTTGCCGGCCGCCAGCTGCGCCGCGAACGGCGTCCCCTTGCGGGAGCCCTTGAACCCGATCCGCCCCGCCGACGACCAGGAGATGACGTTTCCCTGGGCATCGGTGATCGAGATGATCGTGTTGTTGAAGGACGCCTGCACGGTCGCCATGGCGTGCGGGATGTTCTTCTTTTCCTTCTTCGGGCCCTTTTTCTTGCCCTTTGCGGCGGTCTTGGCGCCTTCGGTCGCGGTGGCCATTCCTGTCATCTCCCCTTACTTCTTCGTGGCCTTCTTCTTGCCGGCGATCGCGCCCTTCCGCGGGCCCTTCCTCGTCCGGGCGTTGGTGTGCGTCCGCTGGCCGCGCACGGGAAGCCCCCGCCGGTGCCGGAGGCCGCGATAGCAGCCGATCTCCATGAGCCGCTTGATGTCCTGGGAGACTTCCTTCCGGAGGTCGCCTTCGACGCTTACGTCGTCCTGGATCACCTTGCGGATGCGTGAGACCTCGTCCTCGGACAGGTCCTTCACGCGCGTGTCGGGGTTCACCCGGGCCGTCGCGAGGACGCGGTTCGAGGTCGGGCGCCCGATCCCGAAGATGTAGGTCAGGCCGATCTCCACGCGCTTGTTGGGGGGCAGGTCGATGCCGGCGATTCGAGCCATTGGTCCGTTCCTCTCAGCCCTGGCGCTGCTTGTGCTTCGGGTTCTCGCAGATGACGCGCACGACGCCCGCGCGGCGGATCACCTTGCATTTGGTGCAGATCTTCTTGACGGACGTTCTCACTTTCACGGATGGGACTCCTCTTACTTGTACCGGTAGATGATCCGTCCCCGGGTCAGGTCGTAGGGGGACAGCTCGACGAGCACCTTGTCGCCGGGCAGGATGCGGATGAAGTGCTTGCGCATCTTTCCCGAGATGTGCGCGAGCACCTGGTGATCCGGCTTGTTGTCGAGCTGCACCCGGAACATCGCGTTCGGAAGCGGCTCGACGACGGTGGCCGTGACTTCGATGGCGTCTTCTTTCGACATGTCCCTCTACCGTCTCCCTCAGGCCACGTTTGCCGTCAGGCCGGTCTCGGCCGCGTCCGGATACTCGCTTACGGACGGCGCGCCCGGGACCGACCGGTCCTCGGCGTACCGCCCGAATCCGAGGACGACCGGCCCGTCGGCCGTCGCCACCACGGTGTGCTCGAAGTGTGCGGAGGACTTCCCGTCCGCCGCGCGAACCGTCCAGCCGTCACTGCCCACGACGACCTTCGGGGTGCCGAGATTGAACATCGGCTCGATGGCCAGCGTCATCCCCTCCCGGATCGACTCCCGCCGCCCGGCCGGCCCGTAGTTCGGGACCTGCGGCTCCTCGTGGAGCGAGGTGCCGATGCCGTGGCCGACGAACTCGCGGACGACGCCGTAGCCCTTGCGCTTCGCGACGGATTCCACGGCGGCGCCGATGTCGCCGACCTTGCCGCCGACCCGGACCGCCTCGATTCCCGCGAGGAGCGCCTCGTGCGTCACGACGACGAGCTCGCGGACCGCTTCGGGCACGGGCTCGAGAATCGCGGTGCGGGCCGCGTCGCCGTAATAGCCGTCGACGATCGCCCCCAGGTCGAGCCCCACGATGTCGCCGGCCTTCAGGACGCGCTTCGGCGACGGAATGCCGTGAACGACCTCTTCGTTGACGGAGACGCAGATGGACTTCGGGTAGCCGCGGTATCCGAGGAAGGCGGGCTTCGCGCCGCGGGCGCGAATGCCCGCGTCGGCGATCCGGTCGATCTCCTCCGTCGTCGCGCCCGGCCGGCACGCGGCCATGCACTCGGCGAGGACCTCCTGGACGATGCGCGTGGCGCGCTCCATCTTCAGGATCTCCGCCTTCCCCTTGCAGGTGATCATCGGGTGCCCTTCCGGGCGGCCTCCACGGCGGCGCGGACGTCGGACGCCACGGCGTCCACCGGCCGGTGTCCGTCGATCGTCACGAGGACACCGGCCGCCCGGTAACGGTCGGCCAGCGGCGCCGTCTTCTCCCGGTAGACGCGGAGCCGCTCGCGGATCGTCTCCGGCGTGTCGTCGGCCCGCCCTTCCAGCTGTGCCCGCTTGACGAGCCGCTCGACGATGGGAGCATCCGGCACGTCGATGAAGAGAACGGCGCCGATCCGCGTGTCGCGCTCCTTCAGGATGCCGTCCAGCGCCGCCGCCTGCGCGACCGTCCGGGGATAACCGTCGAAGAGCGCGCCGCCGGCCGCGTCCTTCTCGGCGAGCCGGTCCTTCAGCATGGCCGTCACGAGATCGTCCGGCACGAGGGCGCCCGACTCCATGATCGGCTTCGCCGTCCGTCCGAGGTCGGTCCCCCGCGCCACGTGCGACCGGAGAAGGTCGCCCGTGGAGATCTGGGGAATGGCGAGATCGGCCGCGAGGCGCGACGCCTGCGTGCCCTTGCCCGAGCCGGGAGGTCCGAAGAAAACGACGTAGATCGCCATATGCCCTACCCGCGCCGGCCGCGGATGCGGCCCTTCTTCAGGAAGCCGTCGTAGTTCCGCATGACGAGCTGCGACTCGATCTGCTGGACGGTGTCCATCGCCACGCCGACCACGATGAGGAGCGACGTGCCGCCGAAGTAGAACGGGACGCCCAGGCCCTGCGTGACGAACACCGGGAGGTGCGTGTCGAGCCACGGCCCGATGCCCGGGATGCTCTGAACCTTGAAGCCCATGAGCAGGAACTCGGGGATCAGCGCCACGACGACAAGGTAGAGCGCCCCCACGAGCGTGATCCGCGTCAGCACGTTGTCGATGTATTCCGAGGTCGCCTTCCCGGGGCGGATGCCCGGAATGAACCCGCCGTACTTCCGCATGTTCTCGGCGGTGTCGTTCGGGTTGAAGATGATGGAGATGTAGAAGTAACAGAAGAAGACGATGCCGGCCCCGTAGAAGAAGTTGTAGAGGGGCTGGCCCATCGAGAGCTGCTCGGCGATCTTCTTCATCACGTCGCTCTTGAAGGCGGACGCGATGTACTGCGGAAACTGGATGATCGAGACGGCGAAGATGATCGGAATGACGCCGCCCGTGTTGACGCGGAGCGGGAGATACGTGTTCTGTCCCCCGTAGACCCGCCGTCCGACGACCCGCTTGGCGTACTGGACCGGGATGCGCCGCTGGGCCCGTTCGACGTAGACGATGGCCGCCACGACGGCGATCATGAAGAGGAGCAGGAAGAGCGCCGTGAAGAGCGACATCTGTCCGCGCTGGACCTGCTGGACGAAGCCGAACGTGGCCGAGGGCAGGCCCGCCACGATCCCCGCGAAGATGATCAGCGAGATGCCGTTGCCGATGCCGCGCTCGGTGATCTGCTCGCCGAGCCACATGACGAAGGCGGTGCCCGTCGTCAGGGTCAGGATCGCCATCAGCACGAACGGGATCTTCCCGGCCTCGGACGAGGGGTCGCGCAGGGCGAGGTGCCGGCCCGTGGGCGTCGTCTGGGACCAGAGCCAGATCGCGATGCCGGCGCCCTGGACGATCGACAGGATGACCGTGCCGTAGCGCGTGTACTGGGTGATCTTCCGGCGGCCCATCTCCCCTTCCTTCGAGAGCTTCTCGAGGTAGGGCCAGACGACCGTGAGGAGCTGAAGGATGATCGACGCCGTGATGTAGGGCGTGATGCCGAGGGCGAACACGGAGAGCCGGCGCAGCGCGCCTCCCGAGAAGATGTCGAGGAAGCCCAGCAGGCCGCCGGCCTGCGACTTGAAGAACTCCTCGAGCGCCGAAGCGTCCAGCCCCGGCGTCGGCAGGTGGGAGCCGATCCGGTAGATCCCCAGGAGCGCGAACGTGAACAGCACCCGCTTGCGCAGGTCCGGGATCGCGAAAACGTTCCGGAGGGAGTCGAAGATGTTCACGCCGGAAGGACCTCGCAGCGGCCGCCCGCGGCCTCGATCTTCTTCTTGGCCCCTTCGGTGAACTTGTGGGCCGAGACCGTCAGCGCTTTCTTCAGATCGCCCGTCCCGAGGACCTTCAGGCCGTCGCCTTTCCGCTTGACCGCGCCGGCCGCCCGGAGGCTCTCGGGCGTCACGGCCGTCCCGGCGGCGAACCGGGCCTCGAGCTGGGCGACCGTGACGGTCACCCAGTCCGTGCGGAAGATGTTCGTGAAGCCGCGCTTCGGGATGCGGCGATGGAGCGGCATCTGGCCGCCCTCGTGCCCGCGCAGGTGGGAATAGCCGGAGCGGGAGTTCTGCCCCTTGTGGCCGCGCCCCGACGTCTTGCCGAGGCCCGAACCGGGCCCGCGGCCGAGCCGCTTGCGCGAGGAAGTCGCCCCCTTCCGGGGACCGAGGGTGTGCAGTCCGTGCGCCATGTCAGTTCGCTCCCGAGGCCGCCTCGTCGACGACCTCGACGAGGTGGCGGACCTTGTGAATGAGACCCCGGACGGCCGGAGTGTCGGGCCGGACGACCTCCTGCCGGATCCGGCGGAGGCCTAGGCCCTTGAGAGTCAGCTTCTGGTCCACCGGGGCGCAGATGCCCGAGCGGACCTGGCGGATGCGGAGCGTCTTCGCGGTCATCCCTTCGTCTCCGGGGCCGGGGCCACCTCGGCGGCCGGGGCCTCCTTCGTGACCTTGGCTTCTCTCGCCTCGTCCGTGACCTCGCGGCCGAGCGCCTTCCGGATCGCGTCCTCGAGATGGAGCCGGCCGAGCGCGTCGAACGTGGCCTTGACGACGTTGTGCGGGTTCGTCGTGCCGAGCGACTTCGTGAGGATGTTCTGGACGCCGGCCGACTCGAGCACGGCCCGGACCGCGCCGCCGGCGATGACGCCGGTGCCGTCCGAGGCCGGCTTGAGCATGACCCGGCCCGCGCCGAAGTGTCCGATGACCGCGTGCGGAATCGTCGTCCCCTTCAGCGGGACGTGAATCATCCGCTTCTTGGCCATCTCAATCCCCTTCTTGATCGCGACGGGGACCTCCTTGGCCTTGCCGGCGCCGTAGCCGACCCGGCCGTGCCCGTCCCCGACGACGACGAGCGCGGAGAAGGAGAAGTTCTTGCCTCCCTTGACGACCTTCGTCACCCGGTTGATGTGGACGACGTGGTCGATCAGGTCGGCCCCGGCGCGCCCCTCGCCGAGCTGGCCGGGCTGCCGCGCCGGGGGCCCGGACGGGCCCGATGGACGCGACGGGCGGTTGAACCGGGGAGGACGGCTGCCGGGTGTTACGTTGGTGCTCAAAACTTCAACCCCTTCTCGCGGGCCGCGTCCGCGAGCGCCTTCACGTTGCCGTGGTAGAGGTGGCCCCCGCGGTCGAAGACGACGGCGGAGATGCCCTTGCCCCGGGCGCGCTCGGCGATGAGCGCACCGACCCGGGCCGCGGCCGACTTGTTGGCCGCGCTCTTCGACTTGCCCTTTACGTCGCCCTCGCGGGACGAGGCGCAGGCGAGCGTCGCCCCGGCGTCGTCGTCGATGAGCTGGACCGAGATGTACTTCAGCGACCGCGTCACGCAGAGGCGCGGCCGGTTCGCCGTCCCCTTGACGGTGTTGCGGATCCGTCGATGAATCCGCTCGCGCGCTTCGCGCCGTTCGAAAGCCTTGTCCATACGCCGTCCTTACTTGCCCGTCGCCTTCCCGGCCTTCTTCTTCAGGACCTCGCCGACGAAGCGGAAGCCCTTCAGCTTGTACGGGTCGGGGGGCTTGATGCCGCGGATCTCCGTCGCCGTCTGTCCCACCATCTGCTTGTCGACGCCGGTGACGATGATGTGCGTGACGTCCTTTGCCTTCGCGTCCGGAGCCACGTTGATCGTGATTCCCTCCGGCTCCGGGAAGCGGACCTGGTGCGAGTACCCGACGCTGAAGACGACCTCTTTCCCCTTCTTCTCGGCCTTGTAGCCGATGCCGACGAGGTCGATTTCCCGCTTGTAGCCTTCGGTCACGCCGTGCACCGCGTTCTGGAGGAGCGCCCGGTTCAGGCCGTGGAGCGCCTTGTCGCGCTTCTCCTCGCCCGCGCGGGAGACCTCGATCTTGCCGTCCCGCGTCACGACCGAGATGCCGGCGAGGATCGGGGCGGACGTCGCCCCCTTCGGCCCCTTCACCTGGACCGCGCCGGACTGAACGTTCACGTCGACCCCCTTCGGGATCGGAATCGGCTTCTTACCCACTCGAGACATCGATTTCTCCTCGCGCCTTACCAGACCGTGCAGACGACTTCGCCGCCGAGGCCGCGCTTCCGGGCGTCCTGCCCGGTCAGGAGGCCCTGCGACGTGGAGACGATGGAGATGCCGAGGCCTCCCAGGACCTCCGGCAGCGCATCCTTGCCCCGGTAGAGGCGGCGCCCCGGCTTGCTCGTCCGCGTCAGGCCGTGGATGACCGGTGTCCCCGTCTCGTCGTACTTGAGGTAGAGACGAAGCAGGCTTCCGCCGCGGTCGTCCATCACCTTGAAGTTCTTGATGTAGCCCTCGTCCTTCAGGATGCGCGCCAGCTCCACCTTGAAGCGGGACGACGGGACGTCCGTCTTCTCGTGGCGGGCCCCCAGCGCGTTGCGTACTCGGGCGAGGAGATCGGCGATCGGATCCGACATGCTCATGCGTCCCTCCTCACCACGACGCCTTCGTCACGCCCGGGACATAGCCCCCGAGCGAGAGGTTGCGGAAGCAGATCCGGCACAGGCCGAACTTCCGCAGGTAGGCCCGGGGCCGGCCGCACCGGCGGCAGCGGTTGCGCTTGCGGATGACGTACTTCAGCTTCGAGTTCGCTTTGATGATTGCGGCGCGGCGAGCCATCGTGTCTGCTCCTTGGATCAGCGTCCGAACGGCATGCCGAGCTCCCGGAGGAGCACCCGGGCCCGGTCATCCGAGCCGGCCGTCGTGACGATCGTGACATTGAGACCCCGGGATTTCTCGATCTTCGCGGGATCGATCTCGGGGAAGATGACGTGGTCCTTGACGCCGAGGGTGTAGTTCCCGCGTCCGTCGAACGCGCGCGTCGGCACGCCGCGGAAGTCGCGGACGCGCGGGAGCGCGACGTTCAGCAGCCGGTCGAGGAACTCGTACATCCGCTCCCCCCGGAGCGTGACGCGGCATCCGATCGGCATCCCGGCGCGCAGCTTGAAGGAGGCGATCGACTTCTTCGCCTTCGTCACGACGGCGCGCTGGCCGGCGATCTTGGTCAGTTCCTCCGCGGCGGCGTCGACGACCTTCGCGTTCGAGATCGCCTCGCCGATGCCCATGTTCAGGATGACCTTCTCGATCTTCGGGACGGCCATCGGGTTCTCGATGCCGAACTCCTTCCGGAGGGCCGGAATGACGTCCTTGCGGTACTTCTCGAACAGACGGGCGGCCATGACTTACTCCCCCGAAGCGGCCGTCACGGCCGAAACCGTCACGCCGCTCTTCTTCGCGAAGCGCACCCGCTCCTCCCCCTCGGTCCGCACGCCGATGCGGGTCGCCTTGCCCGTCTCTGGGTCCTTGAGCTGGACGTTCGCGACCGCGATCGGCGCCTCGCGCTCGAGGATTCCGCCCTTGATGTTCTTCTGCGGGTTCGCGCGGGTGGCGCGCTTGATCTTGTTCACGCCCTCGACGATGACGCGGCCCTTGGCCGGCAGGACCCGGAGGACCTTGCCCGAGGCGCCGCGGTCCTTCCCGGCCGTGACGAGGACGACGTCGCCGCGGCGAATGCGCAGTTTTCCGGTGAACAGGGACTTCTTCTTCTTCACGTCAGATGACCTCGGGTGCCAGGGAAATGATCTTCATGAACTTCTTCTCGCGCAGCTCGCGGGCCACGGGCCCGAAGACGCGGGTCCCGATCGGCTCCTTCTCGGCGTTGATCAGGACCGCGGCGTTCGTGTCGAACCGGATGTAGCTGCCGTCGCGCCGGCGCTGCTCGCGCACCGTCCGGACGATGACCGCCTTGACGACCTTCCCCTTCTTGACCGGGTCCGGCGCGTCGGGGTTCGACTCGCGGACCGCGCAGGTGATGATGTCGCCGAGGCGGCCGTACCGCCCCACCGACCCTCCCTGGAGGCGGATGCAGGACAGGCGCCGCGCGCCCGAGTTGTCGGCCACTTCCAGGATCGTGCCCATCTGGATCACGGCGTCCTCCTTCGTCCCTCGTCGCGCATCAGGAAGCCGACGCCTCGACGGCGATCTCCGGCACGACGCCCCGGCCCCGGGTGACGACGGCCTTCACGCGCCAGCGCTTCTTCGCCGAGAGCGGACGCGTCTCTTCGATCTCGACGACGTCGCCCGGCTGGCACTTGAACACGCGGTCGTCGGCCAGGAAGCGCGCCGTGCGCTTCTGGATCCGCCCGTAACGGGGGTTCCGGACGAAACGCGTCACCTCGACGACGACGGTCTTCTCCATCTTGGCCGAGACGACCTTGCCGAGCTTGTGTGCGCGGCGAACGGCCGTCTTCGGGGTTTCGGTGGTGGCGCTCATTTACTTCCCCTTGCTCTTCTTCGCGCTCTTCGCGGCGCTCTTCTTCGCCGGAGCGGCTTTCTTCGCCGCCTTCGGAGCCGGCTTTCTGGCCGCCTTCGGAGCCGCCTTCTTCGCCGCCTTCTTCGCGGGCGCACCTCTCCTGGCCGCCGGGGCCGGCGCCGCAGTGCCGGCCGCCGGGCTTCCGGCCGCGGCGTGGGCGGTCGCCGCTGCACGCGGCTCCCCGTCGTGCTCCGCGTGGGCCTTCAGGGCCGCGGCGCGCGCCGCGCCCATGTGGTCGAGGGTCTTGAGCCGTGCGATGTCCCGGCGGATCTCGCGGAGCCTCATCGGGTTGTCGAGCTGGCCGGTCGCCTTCTGCAGCTTCAGCGTGAAGAGGGCCTGGCGCCACTCCTTCTCCTTGGCCGCGCGCTCTTCGGCGCTCCACTCGATCATGGCGTCGATCTTCATCGGCTACCTCACCGCCGCAAGGAACCCGCGCGACACGAAGCGCGTCCGGATCCCGATCTTGTCGGCGGCCAGCTGAAAGGCGTCCCGCGCGGTCTTCTCGTCGACGCCTTCCATCTCGAAGAGGACGCGGGCCGGCCTGACGACGGCGACCCACCCCTCCGGCGCGCCCTTCCCCTTGCCCATTCGGGTCTCGGCGGGCTTCTTGGTGATCGGCTTGTCCGGGAAGACGCGGATCCAGAGCTTCCCGCCGCGCTTGACGTGACGCTGGATCGCGACGCGTCCGGCCTCGATCTGGCGGGCGGTCAGCCACCCCGGCTCGGTCGCCTGCAGCCCGTACTCGCCGAAGGCGAGCTCCGACCCGCGGAGCGCCGTGCCGCGCATCCGTCCCCGCTGCTGTTTCCTGTACTTGACCTTCGAAGGCATCAACATGGATTAATTCCTCTTCGCGCCCAGGGGTGGGGGTCCGGGGGGACGACGCGCAGCGTCGGCGCCCCGGGTTCAGCCCGGTTCATCAGGCTGCTTTCCGGCGGGACTTCGCCCGGTGCAGGTCGCCCTTGTAGATCCAGACCTTCACGCCGATGGCGCCGTATGTCGTCCGCGAGCTGGCGACGCCGTAGTCGATGTCGGCCTTGAGGGTGTGGAGCGGCAGGCGCCCTTCCTGGTACCACTCGGAGCGCGCGATCTCCGCGCCGTTCAGCCGGCCGGAGCAGCGGATCTTGATCCCCTGCGCGCCGAACCGGAACGCGGACTCCATCCCCTTCTTCATCGCGCGGCGGAACGCCACGCGCCGCTCGAGCTGCATGGCGATGGACTCGGCCACGAGCTGCGCGTCGGTCTCCGGGCGCTGGATCTCCACGATGTTCACGTGGATGTCCTTGCCCAGCCGCTGCTGCAGCCGGTCGCGGAGCTGGTCCACGGACGCGCCCTTCTTCCCGATGATGACGCCGGGGCGCGCCGTCATGATGTTGATTTTCAGCTTGTTCCCGCGCTCGATCTCGATCTCGGAAACCGCGGCGTTCGCGAGGTCCCGCTTCAGCTCATCGCGGAGCTTCAGGTCGTCGTGAAGGAACCGGAGGTAGTCCTTCTCCGCGTACCAGCGCGAGTGCCACGTGCGGTTGTAGCCGATCCGGAATCCGTAGGGGTGTACTTTCTGGCCCATTGTTTCGCTCCGCGGCTCCTCAGGACTTCTTCGACTTCTTGTCGGTTTTCGGCGCGGCCTTCTCGACCTTCGGCGCGCCCTTGCCGCGGACGCCCGCGGCGGCGACGGCCTGGGCCACGCGGCCCGGCTTCTTCTTCACGAGCGGTTTCGGCGCCTCCGCCGGCAGTCCGGCGGCCTTCCGGATGGTCGGGTCGTCGGACAGGATGATCGTGACGTGGCAGAACGGGCGCGGGATGAGCCACATCCGTCCCTGCGGCCCGCTCATGAAGCGCGGGCGCGCGAACCGCTTCTTGTAGTTCGAGACGGCCCGGATCATCGCGTTCCGCTGGAGCGGCTTGCGGCCCGCCTCGTCGACCGTGATCTTCCTGACGACGAGAGCGTCCGCGTCGGTCCCGGCCTCGTTCTGCTGTGCGTTGGCGAGCGCCGATTCGACCAGCTTGAGCAGGGCCGGCGAGCAGCGCCGCCGGGTCGTCCGAAGCGTGTCGATCGCCCTCCCGACCGGCTTCATCCGGATCAGGTCCGCGACGAGGCGCACCTTCTGCGCCGAGCCGCGGTAGTGGCGGAGTCGGGCAACGGCTTCCATTCTCTCGCCCTCCCTCACGCCTTGGCCGCGGGCGCCGCGGCCGGCGCCGCGGCGGCGGGAGCGCCCGGTGCGCCCGGCGCGCCCGGCGTGGCGCCCTTCTCGACCTTCTTGCCGGAATGGCCCTTGAAGATCCGCGTCGGCGAGAACTCGCCGAGCTTGTGGCCGACCATGTTCTCGGAGACGTACACCGGCGTGAACTTCCTGCCGTTGTGGATGGCCAGCGTGTGACCGACCATCTCCGGCACGATCGTGGAGCGGCGCGACCAGGTCTTGACGACGCGCTTCTCCCCCGTCGCGTTCAGCGCGGTGATCTTCTCGAGGAGATGGCCGTCGATGAACGGCCCTTTCTTGGTGGAACGAGACATCGCCTTCTTCTCCTCGCCTTACGACTTCCGCCGCTTGACGATCAGCGCGTCGGTGCGCTTGTTGTTGCGGGTCTTCATGCCCTTGGTCTTCCAGCCCCATGGCGAACACGGGTGACGGCCGCCGGAGGTCTTCCCCTCGCCGCCGCCCATCGGGTGATCGACGGGGTTCATCGCGACGCCGCGGTTGTGCGACCGCCAGCCGAGCCAGCGGTTCCGTCCGGCCTTCCCGATCGAGACGTTCTCGTGCTCGAGGTTTCCGACCTGGCCGATCGTGGCGTAGCAGTCCACGCGGACCCGCCGGAGCTCGCCCGAGGGGACGCGGAGGAGCGCGTAGCCCCCTTCTTTCGCCATGAGCTGCGCGCCGGCACCCGCCGCGCGGGCCATCTTCGCCCCGGCGCCCGGCTTGAACTCGACGTTGTGGACGATCGTGCCGACGGGGATTCCCTTCAGCGGCAGCGCGTTGCCGACGACGATGTCGGCCGCCGCGCCGGCGATGACCGTCTGCCCGACGGTCAGGCCGTTCGGCGCCAGGATGTACCGCTTCTCGCCGTCGGCGTAGGCGAGCAGGGCGATGCGCGCCGAGCGGTTCGGGTCGTACTCGATCGCCGCGACCTTCGCCGGGATCTCGTGCTTGTCCCGCAGGAAGTCGATGTCCCGGTAGCGGCGCTTGTGGCCGCCGCCGCGCCACCAGGACGTCAGGTGGCCCTTGTTGTTCCGGCCTCCGGTCTTCACCTTGCCGCGGGTGAGGGCCTTCTCCGGAGCGGTCTTCGTGATCTCCGAGAAGTCGGCCGTCGTCCGCTGGCGGAGGCCCGGGGTCGTGGGCTTGTAGGACTTGACGGGCATGGCTCTTACACCCCCTCGAAGATCGCCGGGGGCTTCTGCCCGGCCGCCAGCTTGACATACGCCTTCTTGCGGTCCTGAGCCCGGCCGATCGACTTGCCGACCTTCTTGATCTTCCCGGAGACCTTCACGACGCGAACCGAGTCCACTTTCACGCTGAAAAGCGTCTCGACCGCGTGGCGGATCTCGATCTTGTTCGCGTCGCGCGCCACGTCAAACGTGATGACGTTCTGGGAGACCGTGAGCGCCGTCGATTTCTCCGTGAGCACGGGACGGACGATGATCGACTGCGGGGTCCTCACGACAGCACCTCCGTGACGGTGCGGAGCGCGTCCTCGGACAGCACGATCGTCCCGGCGTGGAGCGCGTCGTAGACGTTGAGCCCCTTCGCGTCCCGCGCGACGACGCCCGGCTGGTTCCGCGCGGCCTTCGAGAGGTTCGCGTTCGCCCCACCGTCGACGAGGAGCGCCTTGCCCGCGACGCCGAGGCCCGCGAGAGCGCCCGCCAGGGCCTGCGTCTTGTGCGACGCCAGCTCGAGGCTGTCGAGGAGCACGATCCTGTTCTCGCGCGCCTTCTCGGAGAGGACGCAGCAGAGGGCCGCCTTCTTGGCGCGGACGTTCATCTTCATCGCGTAGGAGCGCGGCACGGGGCCGTGCACCGTTCCACCGTGACGGTGGATCGGCGGGCGGCCGCCGCCCTGTCGCGCGCGACCCGTGTGCTTCTGCTTGAACGGCTTCTTTCCCGAGCCGGAGACCTCCGCCCGGGTCTTCGTCTTGTGGGTTCCCCGGTGGTCCCGCGCCCGGATCTCCTTGACCGCCTCCCAGACGAGGTGGCGGCGGAAGGGGACGCCGAAGATCTCCGCGGGAAGGGTCGCCTCGCCCACCGTCTCGGCCTTGAGGTTCCGGACGGGGACGGTCAGGGGCGCGGGGGGGGTCTTCGGGGCCATCGCGCCTCCTCTCACGCCGCCGCGCCGGGCGCGTGTCGCGCCGGACGCTTGACGATCTTCACGACGGTGTTGCGGGCTCCGGGGACGGCGCCGCGCAGGTAAATGAGGTGGTTCTCGGCGTCCACCCGGACGACGACGAGGTTCTTCATCGTCGTCTGCTTGCCTCCCATCCGTCCCGAGGACCGCGTGCCGGGATAGACGCGGGACGGGTAGGCCGAGGGGCCGATGGAGCCGGGCGCCCGGTGGAACATCGAGCCGTGAGTCGCCACGCCGCCCGCGAAGTGGTGCCGCTTGACGACGCCCTGGAAGCCCTTGCCCTTGGACACGCCCACGACGTCCACCGACTCCTTCTCGGAGAAGATGTCGCAGAGAACCTTGTCCCCGGGGGCCACGGCGTCGCCCGCGTCGCAGCGGACCTCGCCCAGCGTCCCCGCCGGCGGAATCGAGGCCTTGTCGAAGTGGCCGCGGAGCGCTCGCGTCAGGCGCCGCGGAGAGACGCGCTTTCCGACGAGACCCAGCTGGACCGCGTCGTAGCCGTCGTTCTCCCTTGTCTTTCGCTGGACGACCAGGCACGGCCCGGCCTCGACGACCGTCACGGGCACAGCCGTCCCGTCGGCCTCGAAGACCTGGGTCATGCCGATCTTTCGTCCCAGAATGCCGTTGATCATGTTCGGTTCCTCAAAACAGAGGCGGCGTTACTTGCCCATCGTCCGGATTTCGACCTCGACGCCCGCCGGAAGCTCCAGCTTCGTCAAGGCGTCGACGGTCTGCGGCGTCCACTCGAAGATGTCGAGCAGCCGCTTGTGGGTCCGCATCTCGAACTGCTCGCGCGACTTCTTGTCGACGTGCGGCGAGCGGTTGACCGTCCAGCGGGAGACGGCCGTCGGCAGCGGAATCGGCCCCGCCACCTTCGCGCCGGAGCGCCGCGCCGTGTCGACGATCTCGGTCGTCGACTGGTCGAGGATCCGGTAGTCGTATCCCTTCAGTCGGATGCGGATCTTGTCGTTGGCCATAGCTGCCTTCTTCGCTTACGCGATGATCTCCGTGACCGTGCCCGCGCCGACGGTGCGACCGCCCTCGCGGATGGCGAACTTCATCCCCTTCTCGATCGCGATCGGCGTGATGAGTTCGATCTCGAGCTCGACGTCGTCGCCCGGCATGACCATCTCGACACCCGCCGGGAGCTTCGTGGAGCCCGTGACATCGGTCGTCCGGATGAAGAACTGCGGGCGGTAGTTGTTGAAGAACGGCGTGTGCCGGCCGCCCTCGTCCTTGGAAAGGATGTAGACCTTCCCCTTGAACTTCGTGTGGGGCTTGATGGAGCCGATCTTCGCGAGAACCTGTCCGCGCTCGACGTCCGTCCGCTCGACGCCGCGGAGCAGGACGCCGATGTTGTCGCCCGCCTGCCCCTGGTCGAGGAGCTTCTTGAACATCTCGACGCCCGTGACGACCTTCTTCTGGGTGTCGCGGAGGCCGACGATCTCGATCTCGTCGCCGACCTTGACGATGCCGCGCTCGACGCGGCCCGTGACGACCGTGCCGCGGCCGGAGATCGAGAACACGTCCTCGATGGGGAGGAGGAAGTCCTTGTCGATCTCGCGGACCGGGTCCGGGATGTTGGCGTCGAGGGCCTTGCACAGATCCCAGATGCACTGGGCGTCGGGACCCGTCGGGTTCGCGAGCGCCTTGGTGGACGAGCCCCGGATGACGGGGATCGTGTCCCCGGGGAAGCCGTACTTCGACAGGAGCTCGCGGAGCTCGAGCTCGACGAGCTCGAGGAGGTCGGGGTCCTCCATCAGGTCGCACTTGTTGAGGAAGACGACGATGGCGGGCACGTTGACCTGCCGCGCGAGGAGGATGTGCTCGCGGGTCTGCGGCTTCGGGCCGTCCGGCGCCGAGACGACGAGGATCGCGCCGTCCATCTGGGCCGCGCCCGTGATCATGTTCTTGATGTAGTCGGCGTGGCCGGGGCAGTCGATGTGGGCGTAGTGCCGCTTTTCCGTCTCGTACTCGACGTGCGCGAGCGCGACCGTGAGGATCTTGGTCGCGTCGCGGCGGAACGTCTTGGCGTCCGCCTTGGCGACGTCGTCATACGACTTGAACACGGCGAGCCCCTTCGACGCCAGCACCTTCGTCATCGCCGCCGTCAGGGTCGTCTTGCCGTGGTCGACGTGGCCGATCGTTCCCACGTTGACGTGGGGTTTCTTGCGCTCGAATTTCTCCTTGGCCATCGCAATTCCTCCGTTCTGCTCGGATCTCTTCCTAGACCGAAACTTTCGCGATGATCCCGTCGGCGATCGCCTTCGGGACCTCGTCGTACTTCTCGAACTGCATCGTGTAGTTGGCCCGGCCCTGCGTCAGGGAGCGGAGCTGGGTCGCGTAGCCGAACATCTCCGACAGCGGGACCGAGGCATTGATGACCTGGAAGTTCAGGCGCGCCTCCATGTGGTTGATCTTTCCCCGCCGCGAGTTCAGGTCGCCGATCACGTCGCCCATGAACTCCTCGGGCGTGACGACCTCGACGGCCATCATGGGCTCGAGAATGAAGGGGTCGGCCTTCTTCGCCGCGTCCTGGTAGGCCATCGATCCCGCGATCTTGAAGGCCATCTCCGAGGAGTCGACCTCGTGGAACGAGCCGTCGTACAGCTCAACTTGCAGCTTGACCGTCGGGTAGCCGGCGAGGACGCCGGTGGTCGTCGCCTCGCGGATGCCCTGCTCGATCGGCTTGATGAACTCCCGGGGGATCGTGCCGCCCGTGATCCCGTTGACGAACTCGAAGTCCTTCCCCTCCGGGTGCGGCCGCAGGTAGATCTTCGCGTGGCCGTACTGTCCCTTGCCGCCCGACTGCCGGATGAACCGGCCTTCGCCCTTTGTCTGCTTGCGGATCCCCTCGCGGTAGGCGACCTGGGGCTTGCCGACGTTGGCCCCGACGTTGAACTCGCGGACCATGCGGTCGACGATGATCTCGAGGTGCAGTTCGCCCATCCCGGCGATGATGGTCTGGTTCGTCTCCTTGTCCGTGTGGACGCGGAACGTCGGGTCCTCCTGCATGAGCTTGGCGAGCGCCATCCCCATCTTTTCCTGGTCGGCCTTCGTCTTCGGCTCGATGGAGAGCGTGATGACCGGCTCGGGGAACTTCATCGCCTCGAGGACGACGATGGAGTTCCGGTCGCAGATCGTGTCGCCCGTCGTGACGTTCTTCAGCCCGACGGCCGCCGCGATGTCGCCGGCCCAGACCTCCTTGATCTCCTCGCGCTTGTTCGCGTGCATCTTCAGGATCCTGCCGACGCGCTCGTTCGACTGCTTCGTCGAGTTGTAGACCCCCGAGCCGGCGTCGAGGTGCCCCGAGTAGACGCGGAAGAAGGCGAGCTGCCCCACGAAGGGGTCGGTCATGATCTTGAAGACGAGGCCGGCGAATGGCGCGTCGTCCTTCGTCTCGCGGATCAGCTCCTTGCCGTCCTCGTCGAGCCCGGTGATGGCCGGGATGTCGATCGGCGACGGAAGGTACTCGCAGACGGCGTCGAGGAGCTGCTGCACGCCCTTGTTCTTGAAGGCCGAGCCGCAGACGACCGGGTGGAGCTTCCCGGAGACGGTGGCCTTCCGAAGGGCCGCGCGGATCTGCGCGGGCTCCGGCACGTGGCCCTCCATCCACTGGTGCATGATTCCGTCGTCGACTTCCGCGACCGACTCGACGAGCCGCTCGCGGTACTTGTCGAAGAGCGCCTTGTGGTCGGCCGGGACCTCCACCGTCTCGAACTCGGCGCCGAGGCTGTCATCCCGGAAGTCGTAGGCCTTCCCCTCGATGAGGTCGATGACCCCCTCGAACGTTTCGGCCGAGCCCCACGGGACCTGGATCGGGGTCGGCTTCGCGGCCAGCTTCGTGACCATCATGTCGACGCACTTCTCGAAGTCCGCGCCGACGCGGTCCATCTTGTTGATGAAGGCGATACGGGGGACCCCGTAGCGGTCCGCCTGGCGCCAGACGGTCTCGGACTGCGGCTCGACGCCCGAAACGGCGTCGAACACGGCGACGGCGCCGTCGAGGACGCGGAGGGAGCGCTCCACCTCGGCCGTGAAGTCGACGTGGCCGGGGGTGTCGATGATGTTGATCCGGGTCCCCTGCCAGAAGCACGTCGTCGCGGCCGACGTGATCGTGATGCCGCGCTCCTGCTCCTGGACCATCCAGTCCATCGTCGCCGTCCCGTCATGGACCTCTCCGAGCTTGTAGTTCACGCCCGTGTAATAGAGGATCCGCTCGGTCGTCGTCGTCTTGCCCGCGTCGATGTGGGCCATGATGCCGATGTTCCGGCAGCTTTCGAGGGGATGAGTTCTCGGCATGTCGAATGCGTCCCGTTCCGGGTCCGTCTGCGCCGTCGAACCCATCGGTCCTGCGTTTGGCTCGCTCCGCTCGCCAAACGGTCCGGAGGTTTTCTCCCTCCGGCTTTCAGACCTGGGTTCCGCACGCTGAAAGGCGTGATCCGGGATCTTTCAAAGGACCTTTCCGGACCCTCAGGGCCGGCCGGTTTCCCTCCTCCCGGAGCGTCTCAGTGCAGGCTTACCAGCGGTAGTGGGCAAAGGCCTTGTTGGCCTCCGCCATCTTGTGGGTGTCCTCCTTCTTCTTGATGGCATTCCCGCGGTTGTTGGCCGCGTCGAGGAGTTCGCCGGCGAGCTTGTCGCGCATCGTCTTCTCGCCGCGCGCCTGGGAGTAGGAGATGAGCCAGCGGATCGCCAGGGAGGTGCGCCGGTTCGGCTTCACCTCGACCGGTACCTGGTAGGTCGAACCGCCGACGCGGCGGGACTTGACCTCGAGGACCGGCTTGACGTTCTCCACGGCCTTCTTGAACGTCTTGAGTGGGTCGTCCTGGGTCTTCTGCTCGATCTGCTTCATCGCGCCGTAGAAGATTCCCTCGGACAGGGACTTCTTCCCGCGCTCCATGACGCAGTTGATGAACTTCGTCACCAGCTGGGACTGGTAGACCGGATCCGGCAGGACTTCGCGCTTGGGGACTTCGCGGCGACGGGGCATCTCGGTATCTCTTACGCCTTGGGCCGTTTCGCGCCGTACTTGCTGCGCGACTGCTTGCGGTTCGCCACGCCGACGGCGTCGAGGGTCCCGCGGATGATGTGATAGCGGACGCCCGGGAGGTCCTTCACGCGGCCGCCGCGGATCATGACGATCGAGTGCTCCTGGAGGTTGTGCCCGATCCCCGGAATGTAGGTCGTGACCTCGATGCCGTTCGTCAGGCGGACGCGGGCAATCTTCCGGAGAGCCGAGTTCGGCTTCTTCGGTGTCGTAGTTTTGACCTGGGTGCACACCCCGCGGCGCTGCGGGCACGACTGCAGGGCCGGCGACTTCGTCTTGTAGCGGACGGGGTCGCGCCCCTTGCGGACGAGCTGGCTGATGGTCGGCATCGGTCTTGAACGACTCCTTCAGGGACTCCGTTACGCGGCTCCCCGGGTTCTAACCCCAACTCCCAGAGCCGCTTGACGGCAATGGGCACGAGGCGAGCCGACACAACGTATGCCCCGGCTCCCGGAGAAACCCGCGAAGGATACGGGGGGGGCAACGGTCTGTCAAGCTCGATCTGGCCCCGAAGTCGTGGCTTCAGGTCCAGTGAATCGTCTCCCGGGACCCCTCGCGCCCTTCGCCGGCCGCCGGAGCCCCGGCCGCCGGGGCCACACGCCCCAGCTCCGGGTAGAGCTCCAGCACCCTGGCCACGACGCCGGGGGCGTCGACCTTATAGAGGGCGCGCTGGAGGCTCTGCGGGCTGTGATCGACGAAGGTATCCGAGACGCCGTGGGTCCGGACGCCGTCCGCCGGCAGCCCGGCCGCGTGGATCGCTTCCAGAACGCCGCTCCCGAAGCCCCCCATGAGGAGGTGCTCCTCAAGGGTCAGGAGACGCGGCGAGGCGGCGAGAAGGCCCCGGATCAGCTCGACGTCGAGGGGTTTGGCGAAACGCGCATGCGCCACCCCGCAGTCGATCCCCTGACCCCGGAGCGCCTCGGCCGCCTTCTGCGCGACGGGCACCATCGCGCCGTAGGCGAGGAGGTTGAGGTCCCGCCCCGACGAGAGGATTTCCCCCGTTCCGATCGGGATCTCCCGCCGCCGTTCGTCCAGCGGCAGGCCGAGACCGGCGCCCCGGGGGAACCGGATCGTGAAAGGGCGGCCCGAGGCCACCGCCGTATGGAGGAGGTGCTGCAGCTCGTTCTCGTCCTTCGGGGCGGCCACCGTCATGTTCGGGATGCCGCGCGTGAAGGCGATGTCGTAGATCCCCTGGTGCGTCTTCCCGTCGTCCCCGACGAAGCCGGCCCGGTCGACGCAGACGACGACCGGCAGGTTCTGGAGGCAGACGTCGTGGATGAGCTGGTCGTACGAGCGCTGGAGGAAGGTCGAGTAAATGGAGACGACCGGCTTCAGCCCCGCCTTCGCCATGCCGCCCGCCATGATGATGGCGTGCTCCTCGGCGATTCCGACGTCGTACACCCGGTCCGGGAACCGTTTCTTCACCTCGACGAGCGCCGTCCCCTCCAGCATCGCCGCACTGATGCCGACGATCTTCGGGTCCTCCTCCATCAGGGCGATCAGCGTCTTCGCGAAGACCTGCGAGTACGTGTAGGCCGCCCCCGAGCCGGCCGCGGGGGACGGCGTCCCCGGCTGGTGGAACCGGGTCGGATTGTCCTCGGCGCGCGTGTATCCCCGCCCCTTGTGCGTCAGCGCGTGGATGACGACCGGCGTGCCGTCCGCCGACACGTCCTTCGCCCGGCCGAAGGCCTCCTCCATCTCCGTGTAGTCGTGGCCGTCGATCGGGCCGATGTAGTGAAACCCGAGCTCGTCCCAGATCAGGTTCGGGAAGAAGAGCCCCTCGACCGAGGCCTTCATCTTCTTGGCGAGGCCCCAGGCTTCTTCACCCTTCGGAAGGCGGCGGAAGAACTTGTGCCCGGCCTCGATGAACTTCTGGTAGTTCGGGTGGAGCTCGAAGCGGTTGCGCCAGTGGGCCATCCAGCCGACGTTCTCCGAGATGGACCAGCCGTTGTCGTTCAGGACGACGATGAGGCGCTTCGGCTTGACGTGGACGATGTTGTTCATCGCCTCGTAGCTCGTCCCGCAGGTCAGTGCCCCGTCCCCGACGATGACCACCGTGTACGGCTTGCCCGGATCGTCCTGCGACGCCGCGGCCATCCCCATGCCGTAGGAGAGGCCGGTCCCGGCGTGCCCCGCGGCCAGCGTGTCGTGCTCGCTCTCGGACGGCTCCGCGAATCCCGAGAGGCCTCCCGGCATCCGGACGGTCGGGAAGCGGTCCCGGCGCCCCGTCACGAGCTTGTGCGTGTAGCACTGGTTCGAGGTGTCCCAGACGAACTTGTCCCGGGGGCTCTCGAAGGCGCGGTGGAGCGCCAGCGTCAGCTCGACGACGCCGAGGTTCGACGCGAGGTGTCCGCCAGTCTTCGTGATCGTCTCGATGATGAGGTTCCGGCAGTCCTGTGCGACCTGCGCCAGCTCGTCGTGGCTCAGGGCCTTCAGGTCCTGCGGCCCCTCGATGCGGCTCAGAATGTTCATCAAAGCGTCCTTAGCTCCCGCGGCGGACGCGGGAGCCGCGAATCATACTCCAGCAAAGCGGGTCTTCGAGGCCGCCGCCAGGGCCTTCGGGCGCCTCAGCGCGCCGGAACGGCCGGCGTGCCCCGGTCGAGGGCGTGCTTCAGCCGGCGAGTGATCAGGAAGAGCTCCGGACGCGAGACTTTCGCGCCGGGCCCCTTCTCCTCGACCTTCCCGAGCGTCGCGCGGGCGAGGAGCACGGGGAGGGCGCAGAACTCCACGAGGCCGCGCGGAGCGCCCGCCCCCTGAAGGATGCCGATGTACTCCGCCGCCACGCCGAGATCCTGGCGGGCGAGGGCGAACACCTCGGACACCGGAACGGACGCGGGGAGGTACCGCCGCCCCTCCGCCGCATCGTCCGCCGCGTCCTTCAGGATGTTCACGAGCTGCAGCGCTTCGCCGAACGCCGCCGCGCGGGACCGGAGCGCCCCGGCGGAGGAGTCAAGGTGCGGGCGGGCGAGGAGGAAGAGCTCGGTCAGCATCTCGCCGACGATGCCGGCCACGAAGTAGCAGTAGCGCCGGAGCTCCGGAAGGCCCGGCAGGGCGAGACGACCGTCGTGCGTTGCCGCCACGTACTCCCCCATGCCGTCCGACGACCGGATGACGTGCTCGCGGATGGACGCCACGGCCTCGGGCGAAAGCGAAAAGAAGGCGCTGAGGACGAAGGGCACTTCGGCGATCAGCTCGCGGTACCCCTCGTGCTCCGCCGGCCGCGCAGCACTCCACGCCGCAGCGAGGCGGGCGGACTCGGCCGAATCGTTCTCGCGGAGAAGTCGCTCGAAGTCCGAAAGGGCCTCGATCCGGCGCTCGACCGGCCAGTGGGACGCGTCCTCGAACGTGTCGGCGATCCGGAAAAGGAGGTAGGCGATCATCACCTCGCGACGCGTCGGCTCCGGAAGGACCGGTATCGAGAGCGCGAACGTGCGGCTCGTCTTCCCGAGAAGGCCTTCGAGAGTCGGCACGCTCAGATCTTCTCCGGAAGGAGCCGCTCAAGGAAGTGGCCGAGCGTCCCCGCCCCCTCCCGGACCCGCCGGCGTACCCGGAGGAGCTTCGGGAGCGCCGAGGGGCGCCGGACCAGCCGGCGCGCGACGGCCGCACGGTTGATCGAGCCGTCCCTCGAGAGACAGAGCGCGAGAAACCCCGGGAGCTCCTCCTCGAAGGAGTCCGAAACGGCGCGAAGAATCGCATAGGGTATGCCGTGCTTCGCCGCGGCGCGTGCCCATGCCGCCGACTCCATGTCGACGACCGCGGCGACGCCCGGATCGACGCCGAAGCGAAGCGCAACCTCGCTCCTCTCCCTTGAATTACAGGCCGGTCTCGCCCACGTCACGAACGTCGCCGGCTTCGCTCCGAGGACGACGGCCCGGGAGAGCCATCCGGCGTCGGGAGGAGGGGCATCGCCCTGCTCGTCGACGACGCGCGAGGCGACGACGATTTCTCCCGCGCCGAGGGACGACACGAGCGCCCCGGCCGCGCCGACGCCGATAAGGAGGGAGACTGCGGATTCCCCCAGAAGGAGAGTCGCCCCGCGCTCGGCCCGCATTCCGCCGTCGCCGGTCATCGCGAGAAGGACGGGCACGCCGGAGAGTCTTCCTCGGAGAAGAAACCTCCGTTCGCCCTTGCGTGCGCGGCCGTGCATCGGGTCGGCGACGCATTTTTCGATCGCGTGGAATTCCTCCCGGATCGCCGTCACGATGGCGGTGAGCCCCGCGCGGGCCGCCGGCGGGTGCGACGGGTGCTTCATCCCGCCCCCCGGCTCAGGCGCGAACATGGCCGTTCTCCCGAAACCAGGTGACGGCGCGCCCGAGGGCGCCCTCGACCGGGCTCTGCGGGAGCCCCAGCTCGCGCACGGCCTTCGACGCGTCGAAGAACATCCGGTGCCGCGACATTCGGACGCTCTCGAGGCTGACGCGTGGCGGGCGCCCGAGGAGCCCGGCGACGAACGTGTCGACGGCGGCGACCGCCAGGGGGACGGCGTGCGGCAGGCGGACCCGCGGCGCGGAGAGGCCGGTGATCCGGGAGAGCGCTTCGAGGATCTCCTTCAGGGTCATGTTCCGGTGTCCGAGGATGTACTTCTCCCCCGTCCGCCCCTTCTCGGCTGCGAGTAGGTGCCCCGCGGCCACGTCGTGAACGTCGACGAGGTTCAGGCCCGTGTCGACGTAGGCCGGGAGCCTCCCGTTCAGGAAGTCGACGACGAGCTGTCCGGTCGGCGTCGGCTTCACGTCGAGCTCGCCGACCGGCGTGGACGGGTTCACGATGACGACGGGGAGTCCGCGGGCCGCCCACGCCTCGGCGACCCGCTCGGCGTCGTACTTGCTCTTCTTGTAGTGGCCGACGACCTCCTCACGGGCGACGGGCGTCGTCTCGTCGGCCGGCGAACCGTCCGGCCGCAGCCCCAGCGCCCCGACGGAGCTCGTGTAGACCACGCGCGAGACGCCGGCCTCCCCGGCGGCCGCCAGGACATTCTCCGTACCGCCGACGTTCGCCCGGAAGAGCTCGCCGGGGTCCTTCGTCCAGAGCCGGTAGTCCGCCGCCACGTGGTAGAGCGTCGATACGCCGCGAACCGCGCGCCCGAGGGAGGCCCGGTCGGCGAGGTCTCCCTCGGCGATCTCCACGGGAAGGCCTTCCAGATTCGCGCGCCGGCTCGACGGGCGGACGAGGCAGCGGACCGGTTCCCTCCGCGCCAGGAGGGCCCTCACCACGTGGGCGCCGACGAATCCTGTCCCGCCCGTGACCAGATTCAAGGTCTCACCCGTCTGCTCAAGCGAGGGGGGCACGGAGGGTGCGACCCCGGCTTCGCGACCTGCCCCGAGGGACTTCGCACCCCCCGAGTATCACGCCACCAGGTCGAGGTTCCAGGCGATGAGCCGGACCATGTCGCCCGGGCTCTTCGGGAGCTCCTTCACGACCGAGGCCTCGAATCCCGAGTGCATGAGGCAGTTCGCGCAGAGGGGGTCCTTCCGCGACTCCCAGTAAGCCCAGTCGGTCCCGTTCCAGAACTCCTCGTACGTCTCCGACCAGGTCTTGCCGATGAGATAGCAGGGGCCCTTCCACCCCTTCGGGGTGTAGGTCACGGTGCTCCAGGGAGAGCACTTGTACTCCCGGAGCCCCGCCGCGAACTCGAGGAACATCGGCGTGGAGGTGAGCCGGTAGGACTTCGAGATCTCGAGGATCCGCCGGAACTTCCGGTGGATCTCGGACTTGGTCAGGAAGATCTGGGCGCCCACCGACTCGTAGTGATAGCCCGGCGAGACGAGCATCCCCTCGACGCCGAGGTCCGTCAGGAACCGGCAGAGCTCCTCGACCTCCTCGACGCTCGTCTCCTTGAAGACCGTCGTGTTCGCCATGACGTGGTGGCCGAGCTTCACGCCTTCCCGGATCATGGCGACGGCCTTGTCGAACGTTCCCTCCTTGGCGCAGACGTAGTCGTGCGTCTCCCGCATCCCGTCGAGGTGAACGTTGATCATCAGCCGCTTGTGCGGCGGGAGGACGCCGTAGACGGTCTCGTCCAGGAGGAGCCCGTTCGTGCAGAGGTAGATGTGGCGCTTCCGCTCGATGATGCCGGAGACGAGCTCGGAGAGCTCCGGGTAGAGCGTCGGCTCGCCCCCGCAGATGGAGACGACCGGCGCCCGGGAGACGTCGACCGCCTCGAGGCATTTCTTGAGCGGAAGGCGGTCCTTCAGCTTTCCCGTGTGGCGCTCCACCGCGCAGCCGAGGCAGGCGAGATTGCAGGTATAGAGCGGCTCCAGCATCAGGACGAACGGGTACCGCTTCTTCCCCCGGACGGCGTTCCGCACCTGGTGCGAGATCGTGTCCGTCATGATGTGGGCCGGGAATCTCATCGCGTCAGTCCCTTTTCTTCGCGGCCGCGCGCCTCACGCCGGCGAATCCGCCCGCCCGGGACCCCGCCGTCCCTTCGACGCGCCCGTAGAGCGACAGCGCCCAGAGGGGGAAGTAGGTCGCGTAGAGATGGTAACGAAGGTAGAAGACCTTCGGAAAGCCCGTCCCGGTCCAGTGAGCGTCCCGCCACGAACCGTCGTACTGCTGCTCCCGGAGAAGGTACGCCACGCCGCGCTCGACGCTTTCGGAGCGGTCCTCCCCGAGCGTGAAGAGCGCCATCAGCGCCCAGGCCGTCTGGGCGGCCGTCGAGGGGCCGCGGCCCTTCGTGGACGGATCGTCGTACGAGCGCGGCAGCTCGCCCCACCCGCCGTCGGCGTTCTGGTGGGCGCGCAGCCACGCGGCGGCCCGCTGGTAGCGCGGCTGATCCAGGTCCTCCCCCGCGTGCGCGAGGCCCCGGAGGACGAGCCACGTCCCGTAAATGTAGTTGACGCCCCACCGCCCGTACCACGTGCCGTCCCGCTCCTGCTTCTCCTTCAGGAAGGAGACGGCGGCGCGCACCGCCGGGTGGGACGGCGGGACGCCGAGGTTGTGGAGCGCCTCGAGCGCCCGGCCGCTGATGTCCTCGCAGCTCGGGTCCAGCATCGCGTTGTGGTCGGCGAAGGGGATGTAGGTCAGGACCTCGAGGTCACACCCCTTGTCGAAGGCTCCCCAGCCGCCGTCCCGGTTCTGCATCGACAGGAGCCAGCCCAGCCCCCGCTCGATGGCCTCGACGCGGCGCGCTTCCTCCGGCGCCTCGGCGAACCGGACGCGGGAGAGCGCCGTCAAGACCTCGGCCGTGTCGTCCGTGTCGGGATAGAACTCGTTGGCGTACTCGAAGTACCAGCCGCCGACCGGCCCGTCGGGGTTCGCCTTCTTCCAGTCGCCCGGGAGGCGGATCTCCCGGTCGAGGAGCCAGCGGGCCGCGAGGCGAAGAGAGGCGTCGTCGGCCGGCGCGCCCGATTCCGACAAGGCGACGGCGGCGATGGCCGTGTCCCAGACCGGTGAGAAGCAGGGCTGCACCCGGAGCGTGTCGTCGTCCTCGATCTCGAACCGCTCGAGCTCGTGCACCTGGGCGAGAAGCCGCGGGTCGTCCAGGCCGTATCCGAGGCAGCGGAAGGCGAAGATCGTGTTGACGATCGGCGGAAAGATCGCACCGAGCCCGTCGCTCCGGACGAGCCGGTCGTGAATCCAGGTTTCGCAGCCGGCGAGCGCCCTCTTCCGGAAGGGCTTCAGGCCGGCCGCCTCGAGCCCCCGAAGGACCACGTCGGCGGTCGTGAAGATCCCGCGCCAGAACCGCTCGCGGGGAGTCCGCCTCCGCTCCGGGTGGAAGTGAGGGACGTGAAGCTCCGGGATCTCCGCGTGGGCCGGCACCGGACAGAACGGCTTGGTGGCCCAGATGACCGAGAGAGGTACCACGATCGTCCGGGACCATGACGACATCCGGTAGATGTTGAACGGGATCCAGTCGGGCAGGAGGACCAGTTCCGGAGGTACGGCCGGGCAGCGGCTCCAGTCACACTGGCCGAAGATGGCCAGATAGATCTTGGTGAAGGAGTTGCACGCCTCCACGCCGCCCATCCGGCGGATCACTTCGCGCGCCTTCGACATGTGCGGCGCGTCCGGCGCATCGCCTACGAGCTTCAGGACGAAGTACGCTTTCACCGACGTCGAGACGTCGGCCGGACCCCCCGGGTAGTTCGGCCAGCCCCCCTCGGGGAGCTGCTGCCGGCGGAGGTACTCCGCGGCTTTCTTTACCCGGGCTTCCCCGGTCCGACCGAGGAAGTGCATCGTCAGGACGTACTCGGACTCCAGGATCGTGTCGCCTTCCAGCTCCGCGCACCAGTGCCCGTCAGGGTACTGGATCGAAAGGAGATAGCGGCGAGCGGCAGCGACCGAGAAGCGGACCCGGTCGGCCGTCGGCTCTCCCCTGGATACACCCGGAGCGGCCTGCGGATCGCTCATAGACGGGCGGATCGTAAGGGACCTCACAGAATCGCGCAAGTCGGGACCTCCATCCTGAGACTCCATCGCACGAGGGAGGCCCGCCTGTGCGCCTGCGGGACACCCGGTTCAGCGTCCCGGCGACGGCGTCAGGGCGAGGACGGCGATCTCGCCGCGGAGAGAGAGGAGGGTGAGGCGTGCTCCGGCCAGCGCCTCGGCGGCCCGGGAGACGGCGTCCTCGGCGTCGGCGGCCTCCAGCTCGGCCCGGGGGACGCCGTCCGGTTCCCCGCGCCCCTCGCGGGCCTGCGCCTCGGCGACGCGAACGGCCTCCCGGGCGACGGCGAGCCCCTGTCGGGCCAGCTCCAGCTCGCGCCGGGCGAGATCCGCCTCGGCCGAAGCCGCCCGTGCGGCGCGCGCCACGTCGTTCTCCCGCGCCCGGCGCTGCTCGTTCACGCGCCCTTCCTTCGCGCGGGCCTGAGCCGCATGCGCCGTGTCGAGCCCCCCCGTGAGGACGGGGATGACGACGGAGACGCCGGCGCTGGCGGTGTTCGTGTCGACCTTCAGGTAGTACTTGTCGTAGTTGTAGTAGGGCGGAACGTAGAGGTAGCGCGCCTCGGCGACGACCTGCGGGCGGAACCAGCGGTCCGCGAGGTTCGCGGCGCGGGCGGTCGCATCTGCCTCCTCCCCGAGCGCCCGAAGCTCCGGATCGGAGGCGAGGGCCGCGGAGACGGGGTCGACGGCCGCCGCGTCCGGCAGCGCCTGAAGCGGGTCCTCCGCGAGGAGCAGACCGGCCCCCTCCGGAAGGCCGGTGGCGGCCCGGAGATCGACGGCTGCGAGTGTGCGCTCGGTCTCGGCGACGACGAGACCGTGCCGCGCCCGCGCGAGGCCGAGGCCCGAACGGCCGACCTCGAGGCTCGTCGCCCGCCCCTCGCGGCCGAGCGCCTCGGTCCGTGCATGGAGCGTCTCGCGAGCCGCCACCCGCCGGCGCGCGCTCGCCACCCGCCGCTCCGCCGCGTGGAGGCGGGCGTAGGCGAGCGCGGTCCGGCGGATCGTCTCCCGCCGGACCGACTCGAGCCGTCCCGCGGACCCGGCGGAGCGGCCCCGGGCGAGCGCCTCGTCTTCCTTCAGCGCCGGATCCCAGAGCATCAGGCGAAGCCGGGCGCCCGCCGCCGCGGGAGGCTCGCCCGCGACGGTGAGGGGAAGCCCCGAGGTCACGCCCGGGGTCGACGTCAGAAAGAACTGGGGCCTGAAGGCGCTCCGCGCCATCTTCACGCCTTCCGACGCCTCCTCGGCCGCGCTCCCGGCCGCGAGGAGCGCCGGTTCCCGGGCGAGGGCCCGTTCGACGGCGCCCCGGAGGGTCAGCGGCACGGCAGCGTCCTCCGCCGCCGCGGGCGCAGCGGTCAGGAGGAGAGCGAGGAGCGCCGCCCCGGTGGCGGTCCGTCCGTCATTCATGACGCAGCGCCTCCACGGGGTTCAGGCCGGCGGCACGCATCGCCGGGAAGACCCCGAAGACGATCGTGACGCCGCTGGAGAAAAGGAACGCGAGGACACCCGACAGGGCCGAGACCCGGATCGTGACGCCCGTGACGAGAAGGCGCACCGCGAGGGGCAGGCCGAGCCCGAATAGGACGCCGATGAGCGACCCGATCGACCCGAGAAGGAACGCCTCGAGGAGGAACTGCCGCAGGATGTCGCGGCGCCGCGCCCCGAGGGACTTCCTGAGCCCGATCTCCCGCGTCCGCTGCTCCACGGAGGCGAGGAGGATGTTCATGATGCCGACGCCGCCCACGACGACGGAAACGGCCGCCGCGGCGACGAAGACGAGGATCAGGCCCGAGGAGATCGCCTCGGCCACCTTGATGACCGTCGTCATGCTCTCCACCTTGAAGACCGCCCCCTGCCGGTGGCGCTCGCGGAGGAGCGACTCCATGGCCGCGACCCCTTCGGGGATCAGCGGAAACTCACGGACCTCCGCGAAGAGCGTGTCAACCCGCCGAATCGGCGTGAAGAACCACCCCACCGTGATCGGGACGAAGATGGTCCGCGGAATCACCTCGCCCCGCCCCATCGTGTCGACCGGCTTGTCGAAGACGCCGACGATGCGGAAGGTCATCCCGAGGGTCCGGAGCGTCTTCTCCCCGATCGGCTCCGTCCCGAAGAGCTCCTCGTAGAGCGGCCGGTTGACGACGCAGACCTTCGCCCGCTGGAGGATGTCCTCTTCGTCGAGGAAGCGTCCGTCGACGATTCGCACGTTGCGGCGGACGGCCGTGTAGTTGGGCGTCGTGCCGACGATCCGGAGCGTGGCGGTCGTCGAGAGCGTCGCCACCGTCGCCTGAAGCTCCACGATCGGCGTCACGCCCCGGAAGAGGTCCGTTCGGGCCGCGAGGGCCTTCGCGTCTCCCTCGGTGATCTGGTCGTCGCGCAGGCGCGACACGCCCGAGGTGACGGTCCCCTGGTAGGTCGCCCAGACGAGATGCGAGCCGACCCCCTCGATCTGCTCCATGACGAAACCGCGCCCCGTGAGGCCGAGCGAGACGATCAGGATGATCGCGGCCGTCCCGACGATGAGCCCGGCGAGCGTCAGCCAGGTCTGGATGGGGTGCGTCCGGAACCGGTTCAGCGCGGTCTCGAGGACCTCGCGGAAGACCATCTTCAGCCCCCGCGGACGAGGACGCGGACGCCGTCGGCGACGGGCGTCGTGCCCGGCAGGAGGACCACGTCTCCCTCGGCCAGCCCCGAGGTCACCTCTACGGCCGTCAGCCCCAGGAGGCCGACGGCGATGTCCCTGCGTCGCGCCCGGCCGTCCACGGGGACGAAGACGAAACGTTTCTCGCCGTCCCGCTGAAGGGCGGCCCGGGGGACGACGAGCACCCCCTTCTTCTCGCCCGACACGATCTCCACGTTGACGGAGGCGTTCGGCGGAAGCTCGTCGGACGCCCCCCGGATCTCGCCGAGGACGTCGGACACCTCGCGCCCGCCGACCTCGCGCAGGCCCGGGGAGACGCGCGCGATCGTTCCTTCCCAGGTCTTGTCCGGGAGGCCGTCGAACGTGACGCGCATCCGCTGTCCCGGGGCGATCCGGGGAAGGTCCGGCTGGTCGACGCGCGCCCGGACGCTCCGGACGACCGGGTCCGCCACGCCCGCCACGATCTGTCCGGGCACCACGATCTCCCCCGTCTTCCGCGGGAGCCCGTAGACCATGCCGTCGCGCGGCGCCACGACGGTGAGCGCCGCCACGCGCTCCTCGAGGTCGCGCGCGGAGGCCCGCACCAGCTCCAGCCGCGACGTGCCGCCGTTCGCGGTCCCGTCCAGCGAGGCGAGCCGTGCCTCGGCGCTCCGAAGCCGCTCCTCCGCGTCGCGGAAGGCGGCCTCGCCCGCCTCCCACGCGGACTTCGTGATCGCCTTCTCGGACAGGAGCCGCGTGTCGGCTTCGAAGGTCCGCTTCTTCTCCGCCACCTCGCGCCGCGCACGCTCGGCCTCGCCGGTCGCCTGGATCCTCTCGGCCGCGAGGCGGAGGGCCTCGGCCCGGGCTTCGCGCGCCTTCTCCGAGACGGCGGGGCTCTCCAGACGGACGAGCGTCTCCCCCTTCCGGACCCGGTCGCCGTCATGGACGAGGACGGCGGCCACCGTCGCGGCGTCGAGGGCCCGCAGCTCGCCCCCGGGGAGCGGCTCGAGCGTCCCGTCGCAGAGGATCGGCACGACGAGGTCCGCCCGCGCCGCTTTCGCTGACGGGACGGAGGGCGGCCTCGGCCGCCAGAGCCCCGCCGCGAGAAGGAGGACGACGAGAATTCCGGCCGCGGCCGCGAGCCAGCGGAAGGGATGCGAAGGGCCGTTCGCCACGAAGCGATGTTACGGGAAAAGGACGCCGGGCCGGCTTTCGCCGGCCCGGGGAGCAGCGATTGGCTCGGAGGGGGCTTGGGGGAACCGGCCATGGTTCCCCCAGGGCACTTCAGACCTCGTCGTCGAGATCCGCCGCGATGACCGGCGTCTCGTCGTCGAAGAAGATCTCCTCGGCCTCCTCGGGGAGCGACGGCAGTTCCTCGCGCTCGAGGACGATGTTCCGGTAGTAGTCCATGCCGGTCCCGGCCGGGATGAGGCGGCCGACGATGACGTTCTCTTTGAGGCCCCGGAGCAGGTCGACGCGGCCGGCGATCGACGCCTCCGTCAGGACGCGCGTCGTCTCCTGGAACGAGGCCGCCGAGACGAACGAGTCGGTCGAGAGCGACGCCTTCGTGATGCCGAGCAGGAGCGGGCGCCCCTGCGCCGGCCGGCCGCCGGCCTCGAGGATTCGTTCGTTCTCCTCGTTGAACCGGAAGCGGTCGACCTGCTCGTCCACGAGGAACTCCGTGTCGCCGACCTCCTCGATGCGGACGCTCCGCATCATCTGGCGGACGATGACCTCGATGTGCTTGTCGTTGATGCCGACGCCCTGCGAGCGGTAGACCTCCTGGATCTTGTCGGTCATGTACCGCTGCAGTTCCTTCTCGCCCTTCACGGCGAGGATGTCGTGCGGCGACGGATCGCCCTCGGTCAGCGGGTCGCCCGCCTCGACGTGCTCCCCGTCCTGCACCATGACGTGCGCGGCGCGCGGGATCAGGACCTCGCGCTTCTGCCCGTCTTCCGACTCGACCACGAGCTTCTGCTGCCCCTTGACCGACCCGGCGTGCTTCACGAGGCCGGAGATCTCGGTGATGACGGCCGGCTCCTTCGGGCGGCGCGCCTCGAAGAGCTCCACGACGCGCGGAAGACCGCCGACGATGTCGCGGGTCCGCTTCTTCTCGACCGGCTTCTTGGCGAGCGCGTCGCCCGGGTTCACGACGTCCCCTTCGCCCACCATGAGGTGCGAGGGGATGGGGAGCGGGTACCTCTTCTCGGCCCCGTCCTTCCCGGTCACGACGAGCATGGGAGCTCGCTTTTCCGACGTGCCGGTCGTCTCGACGACGATCTTCTGCGTGAGACCCGTGACCTTGTCCGTCTCCTCGCGGAGGTTCTCGCCCTCGACGATGTCGCGGTAGGAGACGACGCCGGCGATCTCGGAGAGGATCGGCGACGCGAACGGGTCCCACGTCACGAGCAGCTGGCCCGGCTTGACCTCCTCGCCGTCCTTCGCCCGGAGGGCGGAGCCGTAGGCGAGCGAGTACCGCTCCTTCTCGCGCCCCTTGGCATCGAGGAGGACCAGCTTTCCGTTCCGGTTGACGACGACCTCGGTGCCGTCCTTCTTCCGGACGGTCGTGCAGTTCAGGAGCTTCACGACGCCCGGGTTCTTGGCCACGTGACGGGCCGACTCGGAGACGCGGGCCGTGCCGCCGTAGTGGAACGTCCGCATCGTCAGCTGCGTGCCCGGCTCGCCGATGGACTGCGCGGCGATGACGCCGACGGCCTCGCCGATGTCGACGAGCGCCCCCGTCGCGAGGTTCCGGCCGTAGCACTTCTGGCAGACGCCGCGGCGCGTCTCGCAGGTGAGAACCGAGCGGATCTTGACCCGCTCGATGCCCGCTTCCTGGATCCGCCCGGCGATCTCCTCGGTGATCGTGTCGTTCGCCGCGACGATCGGCTCGTCGGTCACCGGGTCCGCGACGTCGTCCTGCACGATGCGCCCCACGATGCGGTCCCGGAGGGGCTCGAGGATCTCGCCCCCCTCGACGATGGCCGACACCGTGATGCCGTCGATCGTCCCGCAGTCGTCCTGGTTGATGATGACGTCCTGCGCCACGTCGACCAGCCGGCGCGTGAGGTAGCCGGAGTCGGCCGTCTTGAGCGCCGTGTCGGCCAGCCCCTTCCGGGCGCCGTGCGTCGAGATGAAGTACTCGAGGACGGAGAGTCCCTCGCGGAAGTTCGAGATGATCGGCTGCTCCATGACCTCGCCCGAGGGCTTGGACATGGGGCCGCGCATCCCGGCCAGCTGCCGCACCTGCTCCTTCGAGCCGCGGGCGCCGGAGTCCGCCATCATGAAGATGGGGTTGAACTCGTGCCCGCCCTTGCCGTCGGACGACTTCATCTCCTTGAACATCTCCTCGGAGACGGCCTCGGTGGCCCGGTGCCAGATGTCGATGATCTTGTTGTGGCGCTCGCCGTCGGTGATGGCGCCCTGCTGACGCTGCGTCTCGACCTCGAGTACGTCCTTCCGGGACCGGGCGACGATCTCGGGCTTCTTGCCCGGGATCCGCATGTCTTCCACGCCGATCGAGATGCCGGCGCGCGTCGCGACCGTGAAGCCGAGCTTCTTGACGTTGTCGAGGATTTCGACGGTGCGCGGCAGGCCCAGATTCACGAAGCAGTAGTTGACGAGGTCCTGGAGCCCCTTCTTCTTGAGCGTCCCGTTCAGGAACGGCAGGTCGGACGGGAGCGAGGCCGACATCAGGACGCGACCGACCGTCGTCTCGATCCGGGTGTTGACGCAGTCGATCGGCTCGGTGTGAACGATGTCCTGGTCGTTCAGGACCTGGCTCTCGAGGTCGATGAGCCGCCCCGTGAAGCGGACCGAGATCCCGGCGTGCGTGTCCACTTCGCCGCCCTCGTGCGCGAGGACCACCTCGTCGAAGCCCGAAAAGACGCGTCCCTCGCCCTTGCAGCCGTCCTTGCGGCGGGTCAGGTAGTAGAGGCCGAGGACGAGGTCCTGCGACGGCACGGCGAGCGGCTTGCCGTGCGCCGGCGAGAGGATGTTGTGGGCCGAGAGCATGAGGACCTGCGCCTCGACCTGCGCCTTGGGCGAGAGCGGGACGTGGACGGCCATCTGGTCGCCGTCGAAGTCGGCGTTGAACGCCGCGCAGACGAGCGGGTGGATCTTGATGGCCTTTCCCTCGATGAGGACCGGCTCGAAGGCCTGGATGCCGAGGCGGTGGAGCGTCGGGGCGCGGTTCAGGAGAACCGGGTGCTCCTTGATGACCTCCTCGAGCGCGTCCCACACCTCGTTCGGAGCCTGCTCGACGAGCTCCTTGGAGGCCTTGATGGTCGTCGTGATCCCCTTCTGCTCGAGCCGGTGGTAGATGAACGGCTTGAAAAGCTCGAGGGCCATCTTCTTCGGAAGGCCGCACTGGTGGAGCTTCAGCTCCGGCCCCACGACGATGACCGACCGGCCCGAGTAGTCAACCCGCTTGCCGAGGAGGTTCTGGCGGAATCGGCCCGACTTCCCCTTGAGCGTGTCGGAGAGCGACTTGAGCGGGCGGTTGTTCGAGCCCTTCAGCACGCGGCCGCGGCGGCCGTTGTCGAAGAGGGCGTCGACGGCCTCCTGGAGCATCCGCTTCTCGTTCCGGACGATGACCTCGGGGGCGCGCAGCTCGAGGAGCTTCTTGAGCCGGTTGTTCCGGTTGATGACACGCCGGTAGAGGTCGTTCAGGTCCGAGGTGGCGAAGCGGCCGCCGTCGAGGGGCACGAGGGGCCGGAGCTCCGGCGGGATGACGGGAATGACGTTCAGGATCATCCACTCCGGGCGGTGGCCCGAACGGCGGAACGCGTCGACGACCTTCAGCCTTTTCGCGGCCTTGAGCCGCTTGAGAGCCGAGGTCTCGGTCTTCATGATGAGGCGGAGCTCCTCGGCGAGGTCGTCAATGTTGACCCGCTGGAGCAGCTCCTGGATCGCTTCGGCGCCCATCTTCGCGACGAAGGTGTCGACGCCGTGCTTGGCCTTCAGCTCCCGGTACTTTTCTTCGGAGACGAGGTCCTTCTCGTGGAGCTTCTCCTCGTCGGCGAGCGGGCCGGAGTCGATGACGACGTACTGCTCGAAGTAGAGGATCCGCTCGAGGTCGCGGAGGGTCAGGTCGAGCAGGTGGCCGATCCGCGACGGCAGACCCTTGAAGAACCAGACGTGCGAGACCGGCGCGGCGAGCTCGATGTGGCCCATCCGTTCGCGGCGGACCTTGGACTTCGTCACCTCGACGCCGCACTTGTCGCAGACGACGCCCCGGTGCTTCATCCGCTTGTACTTGCCGCAGAGGCATTCCCAGTCGGTGATAGGGCCGAAGATCTTGGCGCAGAAAAGGCCGTCGCGTTCGGGCTTGAAGGTCCGGTAGTTGATCGTCTCCGGCTTCGTCACCTCGCCGAAGGACCAGGAGCGGATCTTCTCGGGGCTGGCGAGCGCGATCTTGATGGCGTTGAAGTCACGCGGCCCCGGCGACCGGAACGGGGAAGCCGAGTCGGCGGGGGCGAACGCGGAGGACGGTGTGAACGTGTCCATCGATTTCGTCTCTCCTCAGACCTTCAGCAGCTCGACATCGAGGCAGAGCGACTGCAGCTCGCGCACGAGCACGTTGAACGACTCCGGGAGGCCGGGCTCGTCGGGAACCTCGCCCTTCACGATGGCCTCGTAGACCTTCGAGCGGCCTTCGACGTCGTCGGACTTCACGGTCAGGAGCTCCTGGAGGGTGTACGCCGCGCCGTAAGCCTCGAGCGCCCAGACCTCCATCTCGCCGAACCGCTGGCCGCCGAACTGGGCCTTCCCGCCGAGCGGCTGCTGCGTGATGAGGGAGTAGGGCCCGATGGAGCGGGCGTGGATCTTGTCGTCGACGAGGTGCGACAGCTTGAGCATGTAGATCTGCCCGACCGTCACCTTCTGTTCGAAACGGTCGCCGGTCATGCCGTCGTAAAGCACCGTCTTGCCGTCGGTCGGCAGGTTGGCCTTCCGAAGCAGCTCGCGGATCTCGGTCTCGGTCGCGCCGTCAAAGACCGGCGTCGCCAGCGAGAGGCCGAGCGCCTTCGCGGCCCACCCGAGGTGGGTCTCGAGGATCTGACCGACGTTCATCCGCGACGGGACGCCGAGCGGGTTGAGGACGATCTCGACCGGGGTGCCGTCCGGCAGGTACGGCATGTCCTCCTCGGGGAGGATCCGGCTGATGACCCCCTTGTTGCCGTGGCGCCCGGCCATCTTGTCGCCGACCTGGAGCTTCCGCTTCATGGCGACGAAGACCTTGACCGTTTTGTTGACGCCGGGCGCGAGGTCGTCGCCCTTCGTCAGGTTCTCGATCCGCTCGCCCGAGACCTTCTTGATGACGTCGATCTGGGAGTCCGTTCTCTGGAGGATGAGCCGCACCTGGTCGCGGATCTCTTCGTCCTTCAGCTTCAGCCCCTTCAGCATCCGCGGCGTCATCAGGCCGATCTTCTCGGCGGAGAGCTTCCCGCCCTCCTTCACGAGCACGTTCCCCTGCGAGTCGGCCACGTCCTCGAGAACGGTGCGGCCGGCGAGGAGGGACTCGATCTTCCGCTTCGCCTCGGTCCGGATGATGCGGCTCTCGTCCTCCTCGTTCTTCCGGATCCGGCCGATCTCCTCGTCGAGGATCTGCTTGGCCCGGACGTCCTTCTGCTTCTCCTCGTCCTTGCGGGCGAAGATCTTCACGTCGACGACGACGCCCTCGATGCCCGGCGGGCACTTGAGCGACGCGTCGCGCACGTCGCCGGCCTTTTCTCCGAAGATCGCGCGGAGGAGTTTTTCCTCCGGGGTCAGCTGCGTCTCGCCCTTCGGCGTGACCTTGCCGACCAGGATGTCGCCCGGCTTGACGTTGGCGCCGATCCGGACGATGCCGGACTCGTCGAGGTCGCGGAGCGCGTGCTCGGAGACGTTCGGGATGTCCTTGGTGATCTCCTCGGCGCCCAGCTTCGTCTCGCGGGCCTCGATCTCGAACTCCTCGATGTGGATGGAAGTGTAGTAGTCCTCCTTGACCATCTTCTCGGAGATGAGGATCGCGTCTTCGAAGTTGTAGCCGCGCCACGGCATGAAGGCCACGAGGACGTTCCGACCCAGGGCGAGCTCGCCCGCCGACGTGCAGGGCCCGTCCGCCAGGACCTGCCCGGCCACGACGCGCTCGCCCTCGCGGACGACCGGGCGCTGGTTGATGCAGGTGTTCTGGTTCGAGCGGCGGAACTTCAGGAGCGGATAGATGTCCGCCCCGAAGTCACGCGTCTCGCCGTCCGGGCCGAGCCCCTCGACGCGGACGATGATGCGGCGCGCGTCGACCGTGTCGATGACCCCGTCACGCTTGCAGAGGACGACCGCGCCCGAGTCGCGGGCCACGATGCCCTCGAGGCCGGTGCCGACGTATGGCGGCTCGGTCTTCAGGAGCGGCACCGACTGGCGCTGCATGTTCGAGCCCATGAGGGCGCGGTTCGCGTCGTCGTGCTCGAGGAACGGAATGAGCGCGGCCGCCACCGAGACGAGCTGCTTGGGCGACACGTCCATGAAGTCGATCTTTTCGCGGTCGACGCTCAGGAACTCGCCGCCGTGGCGCGCCACGACCCGGTCGTCGGTCAGCTTTCCGCGCTCGTCCACCGCGGCGTTCGCCTGGGCGATGATGTAGTTCTCCTCTTCCCAGGCCGGCTGGAAGAACGCCGTCGGCCGACCCACGGCCAGTTTCTTGTGGGC
This sequence comes from uncultured Acidobacteriota bacterium, assembly GCA_963801475.1. GTDB lineage: Bacteria > Acidobacteriota > Thermoanaerobaculia > UBA5066 > UBA5066 > DAOMFB01. The sequence continues at coordinate 2,182,118 of CAWDEX010000001.1, forward strand.
GCGCTTCAGGCGCTGGTTCGTCTCCTCCAGCTCCTCCGCCTCCACGATCGTCCCCTTCGTCCAGCCCGAATCGCCGACGGTGCCGATCTCGTAATGGTCGAGGACGCGGCCGCCGCGGACCTTCTTGTACGGGCTCTCGATGAAGCCGAACTCGGAGATCCGGGCGAAGCAGGAGAGCGACGAGATGAGGCCGATGTTCGGACCTTCCGGCGTCTCGATCGGACAGATCCGGCCGTAGTGCGTGGCATGGACGTCGCGGACCTCGAAGCCGGCCCTCTCTCGGGAGAGGCCGCCCGGACCCAGGGCGGACAAGCGACGCTTGTGAGTGACTTCCGACAGCGGGTTCGTCTGGTCCATGAACTGCGAGAGCTGCGACGACCCGAAGAACTCCTTGATCGCCGCGATGACCGGCTTGGAGTTGATCAGGTCGCGCGGCATGGCCGAGTCGATGTCCTGGTGGACGGACATCTTCTCCTTGATGGCTCGCTCCATCCGGACGAGTCCGATCCGGAACTGGTTCTCGAGAAGCTCGCCGACGCACCGGACCCGCCGGTTGCCGAGGTTGTCGATGTCGTCGGTCCGCCCGATGTCCTTCTTCAGCTTCAGGAGCTGGTCGATGACGACGAAGAAATCCTCCGGCGTCAGCGTTTTCTGGTCGAGGCTGGTCGAGAGGCCGGTGCGGATGTTGAACTTGAAGCGTCCGACACGGGAGAAGTCGTACTTCCGCGGGTCGAAGAACATCCCGATGAAGAGGTTCTTCGCGCTCTCGTCGGTCGGCGGGTCGCCCGGACGCATCCGCTTGTAGATCTCGAGGAGCGCCTCGCGCTTCGTCCGGACGCTGTCCTTGCGCAGCGTCGCGACGAGGGTGTCGCCGATCGGCTCCCACTCGGGGAAGAAGGCCTCGACGCCGGTCGTCTGCTTGCCCTGGAGCTGCGCCGCGAGGTCCGAGGGGATCTCGGAGCCCGTCTCGAAGAGCACCTCGCCCGACGCGAGGTCGACGATGTCAGCGGCGAAGAGGGCGTGGCCGAGCTTGGCCGGGTCGACGGAGACGGTGACGGAGTGGCCCTTCGTCATCTCCTTCTTCATCTCGTCGGTCAGTTTCGCCTCGGCGAAGATCCGCCCGTCCTTCTTCAGGCCGCGGATGTGCTTCTGGCGAATTTCCTCCTTCGCGGCGACGGCCGGCGGCAGCGTCAGGACGGCCTTCCCCTTCTCGTAGACGAGGGCGATGGCCGTATAGAACTTCTTCAGGATCTGCTCGTCGGACTCGAGGCCCAGGGCCCGCAGGAACACCGTGCCGGGAAACTTCCTCTTCCGGTCGATCCGGACGCCGAAGAGCCCCTTCGTGTCGATCTCGAACTCCACCCACGAGCCGCGGTACGGGATGATCTTCCCGATCAGCGTGTGGGCCCCCTCGCGTGTGAAGAAGACGCCCGGGGAGCGGTGGAGCTGGGAGACGATGACGCGCTCGGTCCCGTTGATGATGAACGTGCCGTTGTCCGTCATGAGGGGGATGTCGCCGAAATAGACCTCCTCCTCCTTGATGTCCCGAATCGGCCATTCCTTCGGCGCGCCCTTGCCCGTCGGCGCGTTCTCCTTGTCGAAGACCTTCAGACGAAACGTCACGTTCAGCGGAACCGCAAAGGTCATCCCCCGTTCCTGGCACTCCGCCACCGAGTAGCGGAGCTTGAGGTCGACCGGGGTGCCGCAGACCTCGTCGATCGTGACCTTGTTCGGGTTCGGGTGGCCGCACGCCGGACACTCGACGGTGTTGGCGCGCGGGTCCTTGACCCGGACGGTCTTGCCGCAGTGTTCGCAGGCGAAGCGAAGGTGGGAGAGGCCCTCGAGCCGACCGCTCCGCGACTTCCAGTCGCCGATGCGGTACGAAACGAACTCCAGCGCACACGTCTCGCGGAAGTCGCTGAACGGAAAGACGCTCTTGAAGACGGACTGGAGGCCGACGTCCTGCCGCTCCTCCGGAAGGAGGTCCATCTGCAGGAAGTCCTCGTACGACTTCCTCTGGACGTCGATCAGGTTCGGCAGGGGCAGAAAAGTGCGGATCTTGCCGAAGTTCGACCGGGACTTCTGCCCGGGGGCGAGAGTGCGTCCGTTCATCGGGTCAGGTTCCTCTCATGGCCGCGCGAGGCCGGGACGAGGCATGGTGGAAAGGGCCGGAAAGATCGTGGATAGACGCGTTGACCCGGGGGAAACCAGACCCTGGCTCCCCCCGGTCCCCCTTCCGGGTTACTTGACTTCCACCTTCGCGCCGGCGTCCTCGAACTTCTTCTTGATGCTGGCCGCCTCGTCCTTCGAGACGCCTTCCTTGAGCGTCCCGAGGCTCTCCACGAGGTCCTTGGCCTCCTTCAGCCCGAGGGAGGAGTTCACCTCGCGGACGAGCTTGATGACGTTGATCTTGTTCGCTCCGGCGTCCTTCAGGGACACGGTGAACTCGGTCTGCTCCTCGGCGGCGGCGGCGGCCGGAGCGGCGGCCGCGGCGGCGGCCGGAGCGGCCATCATCGCGGCGGAGACGCCGAACTTCTCCTCGAGCGCCTTGACGAGAGTGTTCAACTCGAGGACCGACATCGACTCGATTTCCTTGACGAAGTTTTCGACGCTGAGAGCCATGTTTCGTTTCTCCTGCTTCTTCGGGCCTTAGGCCGTCTGTTCTTTCTGCCTGGCGACCGCCGCGAGCGTCGCGGCGACATTGCGGTGCGGGGACGAGAGGACGGTGACGAGGCGGCGGATCGGCGACTGCATGAGGCCGAGCAGCTTCGCGACGAGCTCGTTGCGCGAGGGCATGGTGGCGAGGGCCTCGAGCGAGGAGGCGGGAACCGCCTTCCCGTCGAGGAGAGCCGCCTTGACCTTGACGTGCGGGTTCGTCTTGCCGAACGTGTGGAGCACTTTCGCGAGAGCGACGACGTCCGTGGCGCTGTACGCGATGGCCGTCATCCCGGTGAAGTGCGCGGCGAGGGCCTCGAGCGGCTGCCCCTTGATGGCGCGCAGCGCGAGGGTGTTCTTGACGACGAGGTACTCCGACTTCGCGCCGCGGATCTGGCGCCTGAGGTCGGTGACGGCCGGCACCGTGATGCCGGTGTAGTCGATGAGGAAGGCGTGCGGGGCCTTCCCCAGCGTCTCCGCCAGCTCCTGGATGGCGGCCGTCTTCTCGGTGCGGTTCATGCGTGCCTCCCGAGGAGCTTCTCGGCCGCCGCCGGATCCACCGGAACGCCGGGACCCATCGTCGACGAGAGCGTCACGGACTTCACGTACTTCCCCTTCGCCGTCGAGGGCTTGGCCCGCTGCACGGCGGCGAGGAGCGCCTCCGTGTTCTCGACGAGCTGCGCCTCAGCGAAGGAGGTCTTCCCGACGGGGACGTGGATGATGGCGGTCTTGTCGACGCGGAACTCGATCTTGCCCGCCTTCAGCTCCTTGACGGCCTTCCCGATGTCGAAGGTCACCGTGCCGGCCTTCGGGTTCGGCATCAGGCCGCGCGGGCCGAGCACCTTGCCGAGCCGTCCGAGCGACTTCATCATGTCGGGCGTCGCGACGAGAGCCTCGAAGTCGAGGTATCCGGCCGTGATCTTCTGCACGAGGTCGTCGCCGCCGACGACGTCGGCGCCGGCCAGCTCGGCCTCCTTGATCTTCTCGCCGGACGCCACGACCGCGACGCGGGTGGTCTTGCCGAGGCCGTGCGGGAGCACGACCGTGCCGCGCACCATCTGGTCCGCATGCTTCGGGTCGACGCCGAGCCGCATCGCCACCTCGACGGTTTCGTTGAACTTGGCGAACGCCCCCGACTTCACGAGCGCGACGGCCTGCGGCACGTCGTAGAGCTTCGTGCGGTCGACTTTGGCGGCCGCCGCGGTGAATTTCTTCCCCTGGCTCATCATTCACTCACTCCCAGGACCCCGTCCTCCCCGGATCCGGCGGCGAGAAGCCCCGGCGGCATCGCCGGGCGCCTCCGGTCCCGCGCCGTCGAGAGGTCTCGGCGCGGGAGGCGGGCCTCCTGTCTAAAAGGCCGTCAGACGACTTCGATTCCCATGGACCGGGCCGTCCCCTCCACCGTCTTGATGGCGGCGGCGAGGTCCGGCGTGTTGAGGTCGACCATCTTCAGCTTCGCGATCTCCTCGACCTGCTTCTTCGTGACCTTCCCGACCTTGTTCTTGTTCGGGACGCCCGAGCCCTTCTCCAGCTTCGCCGCCTTCTTCAGGAGAACTGCGGCCGGAGGGGTCTTCGTGATGAAGGAGTAGGACCGGTCCGAATAGACCGTGACGATCACCGGGATGATCAGCCCCTGCTCCTTCGCCGTCTTGGCGTTGAAGGCCTTGCAGAAGTCCATGATGTTCACGCCCTGCGGGCCGAGGGCGGTGCCCACGGGCGGGGCCGGCGTGGCCTGCCCGGCGGGAATCTGGAGCTTGACGTAACCGGTGATCTTCTTCGCCATAACTCTTCCTTACAGTTTCTGCACCTGGACGAACTCGAGCTCGACCGGCGTGGGCCGGCCGAAGATGGTGACGAGGACGCGGAGCGTGGAGCGCTCGAGGTTTATGTCCTCGACGTTGCCGGTGAACTCCTTGAACGGCCCGTCGATGATCTTGACCTGTTCGCCCCGCTCGTAGACGTACTTCGGCTTCGGCTTCTCGCGCGACTCCGCCGAGTGGTGGAGGATGGCATTGACCTCGTCGTGCGTCAGGGGAACGGGCGACTTGGACGAGCCGCCCACGAAGCCGGTGACCTTCGGCGTGTTGCGGACGAGGTGCCACGTCTCGTCCGACATCTCCATCTGGACGAGAACGTAGCCCGGGAAGAACTTCCGCTCGATGTTCTTCCGCTTGCCGCCGCGCATCTCCACGACCGTCTCCTTCGGCACGCGGATCTCGCCGAAGTGGATCTCCATCCCGAGCGCCTTGATCCGGTTCGTCAGCTCCTGCACGACCCGGTCTTCGAAGCCCGAGTAGGTGTGGACGATGTACCAGTCCATCGCCGGCACGGCCCCCTCGGGCCCGCCCGCGGCCGCGGTCTCGGAAACCGGGGTTTCGCTCACGGCGGTGTCTTTCTCTCTTTCCGTCACGGCCCGCTCAGCTGCCGAAGGCCGCGAAGAGCTTGTTGACGATCGGCGTCACCGCCGCGTCGACGAGGAACAGGAACATCCCGACGAGAACCGTGTAGACGAGGACGACCGTCGTCGTGCCGACGACCTCGTCCTTTCCGGGCCAGGTGACCTTTCCCGACTCCTTCTTCACGTCCGACAGGAACTCGCGGAAGCCGGCCCATTTCTGGCTGAGGTTCATGTCTCGTCTTTCCTGAAGCGCCGTCCGCGCTCAATCTGGCAGGGGTGCGGGGATTCGAACCCCGAACCTACGGTTTTGGAGACCGCCGCTCTACCAATTCGAGCTACACCCCTGTGACGGGCGACTTCAGACCTTTCCTTCCTTGTGCGGCGTGTGCTTGCGGCACGCCGTGCAGAACTTCGAGATTTCGAGCTTCTCCTGGTGCGTCTTCTTGTTCTTCGTCGCCGTGTAGTTCCGGCGCTTGCATTCGCTGCAAATCAGGCTGATCAGTTCCCTCGGCATGGCGTGCGACCTCTTCTCTGGCGACCTTCGGCAGCCTGGAGCGGGAGACGGGATTCGAACCCGCGACCAACAGCTTGGAAGGCTGTGACTCTACCCCTGAGTTACTCCCGCGGACTGGCTGTTCATTCTTCCGTTGAGGCGTCCCTCCGCCGCGGAGGGAGTTCGGGGGAACCCGAGGCCGGGTTCCCCTGGTCCATTGCTGGAGCCCACGAGCAGATTTGAACTGCTGACCCCGTCCTTACCAAGGACGTGCTCTACCGACTGAGCTACGTGGGCGCCCTTCCCTCGTCCGGTCATGGTGGGCAGAGAGGGATTCGAACCCCCGTAGCACGTCAGTGCGGCAGATTTACAGTCTGCTGCCATTAACCACTCGGCCATCTGCCCGTCCCTCGTTTCCGTTTCGACCCGATCGTTCCCGACGGAGGTCCCGGGCGCTCCGTCCCGAGCCGCTGTGGAGCTGGCGATGGGACTTGAACCCGCAACCTGCCGATTACAAATCGGCTGCTCTGCCAATTGAGCTACGCCAGCGTTTCCTTTCTCAAGCCAAGGCGGGGAAAGCTTCGCCGGGACGGTCGAAAAGCGGGAAACCGGCCCGGCATCGCACGCCCGACGAGGCGCGAACTAGAACTTTTATCACCCGGCTCCATCGCGGGTCAAGCTATTTTCGTGCCGGAACTTCCGGTCCGACCCGTCGGCGGGCCACCTCGTAGAGAAGAACCCCTGCCGCCACCGAAACGTTGAGCGAGCCCGCTCCCTTCGCCATCGGGATCGATACGAGGTGGTCGCAGGACTCCCGTGTGAGCCGCCGCAGCCCCTCTCCTTCCGAGCCCAGGCAGAGGAGTACATCGCCGGAAAGATCTGATTCCCAGAGATTTCGGCCCGCGGGATCGGCCCCGAAGACCCAGAAGCCGGCCGCCTTGGCCTTCTCGAGGAACTGGCTCGCGTTGCCCGCCCGGGCGATCTTCACCCGCTCGAGGGCGCCGGCGGCGGCCTTCGAGGCCGCCTCGCCGAGCCCGGCCGAGTGCCGTTCCGCCAGGACGACCGAGGCGCCGGCCGCAGCGGCCGTCCGGAGAATGGCTCCGAGGTTCCCGGGGTCGGTCACCTGGTCGAGGAACAGGACCGTCCGCGTGCCGGATGGGCCCGCGAGACACGCGTCGACGTCGTCGTAGTCGCGCGACGCGACGCGGGCGGCCACGCCGTTGTGCGCCTTGCCGGCAAGTCGGTCGAGCTCGTCCCGAGGGACCACACGTACGGCCACGCCCGCGGCCCGCGCGAGCTCTTCGATCTCCCCCGTCCGGGCGTCCCGCCGGCCCCGAACGACCCAGAGCGTCTCGATCGACCGGGGCCTCTTCTCAAGCACCTCGCGGACCGGATGGAAGCCGGCGACGATCACTCGGGAAGCTCGACGAGCAGGACGACGTCGGCCGCGATCCCGACACCCCGCCCGAAGTCGGTCAGGCCGTTTCCGGAGGAGGCCTTGACCGAGACCCGCGAGGCGCCCGTGCCGAGGAATGCCGCGACGCTCTCGCGGATCGCGTCGCGGAACGGTGCGACCACCGGGCGTGCAGCGATCACCGTCACGTCGACGTTCACGATCCGGGGATGCCCGGTCAGCTCGCGGACGTGGGCGATGAGCCGCGAGGACGGCGCGTCCTTCCACTCGGGCCGGCGGGTCCCGAAGACGCTCCCGAGGTCGCCGGCCGCCGCCGCGCCCAGCAGGGCGTCGGCCAGCGCATGGAGAATCACGTCCCCGTCGGAGTGTCCCTCGGGCCCGGCGTCCGACGGGATCTCGACGCCGCCGAGCACGCACCGGCGGCCGGGCACGAGGGGGTGCGCGTCGAAGCCGTGGCCGATCCGAAGGCTCACGTCAGCCGCCCGCGCGGGCGAGATAGGCCTCCGCCCAGGCGAGGTCCTCGGGATAGGTGATCTTGAGGTTCCAGCGCGACGTGAGGACCACGGCGACGGCCCCCCCGGCCCGCTCGACGAGCTCCGCGTCGTCCGTGACGTCGGCGTTCGGCGACTTCGCGTACGCCTTCCGCAGGAGGCCGGCGCGAAAGACCTGCGGCGTCGTGACCGAGACGAGATCGTGCCGCGGGACCGTCTCGACGACCTTCCCGTTCTTCGTCCGCTTCACCGTGTTCACCATTGCGAAGCAGGCGATCGCGGCCCCCCGCTCCGCGGCCGCGTCGACGACGGCGGCCACCTCCAGAGGGTCGACGAGCGGCCGGGCCGCGTCGTGGACGAGGACGAGCCTCTCCTCCCCCGCGCCCGAGGCCTCGAGGGCGCACGCGACGGAGTCGCGGCGCCGGACGCCCCCGACGACGAGCCGGCACGGCAGAGGCGCCCGGTCCACCACGGCGCGGAAGGCGCTCTCGTAACCCGCGGTCATCGCGACGACGGCTTCCGCGACCCGCCCCGACTCGTGAAGCCGCTCGAGGGCGTGGAGGAGCAGCGGCTTTCCCGCGAGGAGGACGAGAGCCTTCGGGCCGTCGTCGTGAAACCGGGTCCCGAGGCCCGCGGCGGGAACGAGGGCGACCGCCTGCCCGGGCGCGGAGACCGACGGGGCGCTCAACGCGGCCTCATCGGGCGAGAATCTCGGATTCCTTTGCCTTGAGGATCGTGTCGACCTCGGCGATCGACCGGTCGGTCAGCTTCTGGACCTCGTCGAGCGCCCGCTTCTCGTCGTCGGCCGAGACCGCGGAGGCCTTCGCGTCCTTCTTGATCTTCTCGTTCGCGTCGTGCCGGTGATGCCGCATCTCGATCCGGGCTTGCTCGGCGAGGGTGTGGGCCTTCTTGACGATCTCCTTGCGCCGCTCCTCGGTCGGCGGCGGGACGGGAATCCGGACCACCTTCCCGTCCGAGGCCGGGTTCAGCCCGAGGTCGCTCTTCCGGATCGCCTTCTCGATGACCGGGCAGAGGTTCGGCTCGTAGGGCTGAGCGACGAGAAGGGTGGCGTCGGGCGCCATCAGCGTCGCCACCTGGTTCAGCGGCGTCGGCGTCCCGTAGTACTCCACGAGAATCCCGTCGAGAAGGGCGATCGACGCCCTTCCGGTCCGGAGGTGCTTCAGCTCCGTCCGGAAGGCCTCGAGCGACACGTGCATCCGGCGTTCGGCTTCCTTCTTGGTCTCCGTGAGAGGCATGGAGAGTCGACCTCCTTGTCCCGGTTTCCCCGCCTCAGGCGGGCGGCGTCCCGGAATCCACCAGGCTGCCCACGGGCTCGCCCAGGACGACGCGGCGGATGTTACCGGGCACGAGCAGATTGAAGACGCGGATGGGCATCCGGTTGTCGCGGCAGAGGGCCACGGAGGCGGCGTCCATCACGGCGAGCCGCTTCTCGAGGACCTCCTGGTAAGTGACGTGCGGAAGGAGCCGGGCGTCGGGATGCGACTTCGGGTCGGCCGTGTAGATCCCGTCGACCCGCGTCGCCTTCAGGATGGCGTCGGCCCGGATCTCGTTGGCGCGGAGGGCGGCGGCTGAGTCGGTCGTGAAGAAGGGATTTCCCGTCCCCCCGGCGAAGATGACGCACCGCTTCTTCTCCAGGTGACGAATGGCGCGGCGCCGGATGAACGGCTCGGCGACCGCCCGGACCTCGAAGGCCGTCATGACGCGCGTGTAGATCTTCCGCTTCTCCATCGCGTCCTGCAGGGCGAGGGCGTTGATGATCGTGGCGAGCATCCCCATCGAGTCGCCGGTGCTCCGGTCGATCCCCTGCTCCGCCGCCGAGACGCCCCGGATGATGTTCCCGCCGCCGATGACGATCGCCACCTCGACACCGAGGCGGCAGACGTCTGCGAGCTCGTCCGCGATACGCGCCACCATCGCCGGCTCGATGCCGAAGGGCTGGTTCCCGAGAAGGGCCTCCCCGGAGAGCTTCAAGAGGACCCGGCGATAGCGGGGCGTGTCCCCCATGGCTACTTCGTCAGCGCGGCCACGTCGGCGGCGAGGTCGGTGGCCTTCTTCTCGACCCCCTCGCCCACCTTCAGCCGGACGAACCGGACGACCCGGGCGTCCTTCCCGGCGCGCTCCGCCACGACCTGAGAGACCTTTTTCGAGTCGTCCTTCACGAAGGGCTGGTCGACGAGGACGACCTCGCCGAACCACTTGTTCACCATTCCGTCCACCATCTTCTCGACGACGTTCGCCGGCTTGCCGGCGGCCGTCGCCTTGGCGCGGGCGATCTCCTTCTCGTCCTCGATCGCCTTCGCGGGGACACCGTCGCGCGTCGCGTACTGCGGCGCAAGGGCCGCCACCTGCATGGCCAGGTCCTTCGCGAGCGTCTCGTCGCAGCCGGCGGTTTCGAGGACGACGACGTTCTTGTCCCCGGTGTGGGCATACAGCGTCAGCGTCCCGCCCGCGGCGGCAACGAGCCGCGCCGCGCGGCGAAGCTGCGTCTTCTCCCCCGTCTTCGCGGTGAAGGCTTTCAGCCAGTCGGCGACGGTCCCGGTCGCCCCCGGGAGTCCCGCCGGGGCGGGGAGCGAGGTCACGGACTCGGGGTCGAGGGCCGGCGCGTCGCCGAAGGCGGCGTGAGCCAGCACGGCGTCGGCGAGGATCTGCCGCGCCTTCCGGAAGTCGTCCGTCTTGGCGACGAAGTCCGTCTCGCAGTTCAGCTCGACGAGGGCGGCGGTCCCCCCCTCGAGCCGGAAGCCGATCAGGCCGTCGGCGGCCACGCGGCCGGACTTCTTGGCGGCGTCGGCGAGGCCCTTCTTGCGGAGGATCTTCTCGGCCTCCTCCACGCTGCCGTTCGTCTCCTTGAGCGCGTTCTGGCAGTCCAGAAGGCCCGCGCCCGTCTTGTCCCGGAGTTCCTTGACCTGTGACGCCGTGATGGCCATGTCGTCTCGTCCTCGCGTGAAAAGGGCCGCGCCGGGTTCAGACCCCGCGCGGCCCGTGGTCGTTCGGGATGATGTTCAGGCCGGGACCGCGGGAGAGTCCTCGGGCGCCTTGGGCGCCTCGCCCACCTGGAAGTTGGTCGGCATCGGCTCGTCGTCGCCGTGCTCGACCTTCCCGACGAACCGTTCTTCCTGGGCGTGGAGCCCCTCGAGGACGGCGTCGGAGATCTTCCCCGTGAAGAGCTTGATCGCGCGGATCGCGTCGTCGTTGCCCGGGATGACGTGGTCGATGTCGTCCGGGTCGCAGTTGGTGTCGACGATGGCGACGACGGGGATGCCGAGCTTCCGGGCCTCCTGCACGGCGATCGACTCATTCTTCGGGTCGATCACGAAGAGGACGTCGGGCAGCTCCTCCATCTCCTTGATCCCGACGAGGTTCTTCGCGAGCTTCGCCTTCTCGCGGTCGAGCTGGATCCGCTCCTTCTTCGTCAGGATGGCGTCGGAGCCGTCCGAGAGCATCGCCTCGATCTCCTTGAGGCGCGACACGGACTTCCGGATCGTGACGAAGTTCGTCAGGGTGCCGCCCAGCCAGCGGTTGTTCACGTAGAACATGCCGCAGCGGTTGGCCTCCTCGTAGATGGCGTCCTGCGCCTGCCGCTTCGTGCCGACGAAGAGGATGTTCTTCCCCTGCGACGCCACGTCCGTGACAAAGGCGGCGGCCTCGCGGAAGCACTTCAGGGTCTTCTGGAGGTCGATGATGTAGATGCCGTTCCGCTTCCCGAAGATGTACTTCTTCATCTTCGGGTTCCAGCGCTTCGTCTGGTGGCCGAAGTGAACGCCCGCTTCGAGGAGCTCCTTCATCGTGATCTGGCTCATTGTGTCTCCGGTTACCGCTTGGAGAACTGGAAGCGGGCACGGGCCCCGCGCTGACCGTACTTCTTGCGTTCCTTCATGCGCGAGTCGCGGGTGAGGAGCCCGGCCTTCTTGAGGGCGGGGCGCAGCTCGACGTTGAACAGGCAGAGGGCGCGGGCGATGCCGTGCCGGATCGCGCCGGCCTGGCCCGCGACGCCGCCGCCGTCCACGTTCGCGACGACGTCGAACTTCTCGGTCGTCTCCGTGAGCGCAAGCGGCTGGCGGATGACCATCTTCAGCACGTCGTTCGGGAAGTAGTCCTCGAACTTCCGGCCGTTGACGGACACGATGCCCGTGCCGGGGCGGAGGTAGACCCGGGCCACCGACTCCTTCCGTCGACCCCGAGCGTGAAACTGCTGACTGGTCAAGACTTCGCTTCTCCTTTGCGCGCTTCAGGCCGTGGCCGCGGCGGGCGCCTGAGCCGCGTGCGGGTGGTGGGGACCGGCGTAGACCTTCAGCTTCTTGATCATCTTCCGGCCGAGCTTCGTCTTCGGGAGCATTCCCTGGACGGCCGCCTCGATGAGGCGCTCGGGATGCTCGGACCGCATCCTCAGGGCGACGACTTCCTTCAGGCCGCCCGGGAAGCCGGTGTGGCGGCGGTAAACCTTCGCCCCCTCCTTCCGGCCGGTGAGGACGACTTTCTCGGCGTTGACGACGACGACGAAGTCGCCGGTGTCGAGGAACGGCGTGTAGTACGGCTTCGTCTTCCCCGTGAGGTGGCGCGCCACCTGGGTCGCGAGCCGTCCGAGGACCTTGCCGTCGGCGTCGACGACGATCCACCGGCGGGAGAGCTCAGAGGTCTTGGGAAGCGGCGTTCTTTGGCTCACGGGGTTCCAACGTCTCCGGTCGGCGAAAAAGGGGGGCGGCCCCCCGAGCTTGATCATCCGGGGCCACAGTCTCTCCGATGCGGCCCGCGCGGATGCATCGAAAGACCAGAGCCCCGACGGCTGACGACCGCGGGATCAGGCACAACCCTCTCCCGCAAAGGGTCGAGAAGATACGACACCGGGAAGAACGTGTCAAGGACGCCGGCGGGCGGCAGAATACCGCCATGAGCTGTGTCCTCCTGGACGGAAAGAAGGTCGCCGCCGAGATCCGGGCCGAGGTGGCCGACGGGGCGAAGGCCCTCGCGGCCCGCGGCGTCGTGCCCGGCCTCGCCGCGGTCCTCGTCGGCGACAACCCCGCGAGCGCGGTCTACGTCCGGAGCAAGGGGAAGGCGGCCGAAGAGGTCGGCATCGCCTCCCGGACGCTCCGCTTCCCCGCCGACCTCGGCGAGGACGACCTCCTCAAGACGATCGACGCCCTGAACGACGACGATTCGGTCGACGCCATCCTCGTCCAGCTGCCCCTTCCTCCCGCGATCCGTCCGGCGCGGATCCTCGAGGCTGTCGACCCGGCGAAGGACGTCGACGGGTTCCACCCCGTGAGCGTCGGGCGGCTCGTCCAGAACCGCCCCGGGCCGCGCCCCTGCACGCCCGCCGGCGTCGTGGAGCTCCTCCGGCGCGAGGGAATAGCGCTCAGGGGGACGCGGGCCGTCGTCGTCGGGCGGAGCGACATCGTCGGGCGGCCGATGGCCCTTCTCCTGACGAACGCCGACGCGACGGTCACGGTCGCGCACTCGAAAACGCGGGACCTCCCGGCCGTCTGCCGGGAGGCGGATCTTCTCGTCGCCGCCATGGGAAAGCCCGGTTTCGTGACCGGCGAGTTCGTGAAGGCCGGGGCGGTCGTCGTCGACGTCGGGATCAACCGGATCACCGACCCGGCCGACCTCGAACGCTTCTTCCCGGGCGACGAGGCGCGGCGGGCCGAGTTCGGGAAGAAGGGGTCCACGCTCGTGGGGGACTGCGACCCGGTCTCGGTCGGCGCGCGCGCGGGGCGGCTGACGCCCGTCCCGGGCGGCGTCGGTCCCCTGACCATCGCGATGCTCCTCGCGAACACGCTCGAGCTCGCGCGGATCCGGCGGAGCGGCTGAGGGGCGGGCCGTGGCGGGGCGCGTCCTTCGCATCGGACTGACCGGCGGCCTCGCGTCCGGCAAGAGCACCGTCGCCGCGCGGCTCGCCGGGCACGGCATCCCGGTCCTCGACGCGGACGCGGTCGTCCACGACCTCTATCTTCCCGGGGCCCCGGGCGCGCGGGCCGTTGCCGAGGAGTTCGGCCCCGACGTCCTCGACCGCGCGGGGGGCGTCGATCGCTCGCGCCTCGCCCAGAAGGTCTTCGGCGACGCGCCGGCCCTCGCACGCCTCAACGCGCGGATCCACCCGCTCGTCATCGATCGGCAGCGGGCGTGGTTCGAGGAGCGCGAGGCGGCCGGCGACCTGCTCGGCGTCGTGGAGGCGACGCTCCTCGTCGAGAGCGGCGGGCGCGACCGCTACGACGTCGTGGTCGTCGTCTCGGCGCCGGCGGAGGTCCGGCTCGAGCGCGCCGTGCGGCGGAGCGGCGAGACCGAGCGCGAGGGGCTGAAGAAGCGGATCGCGGCGCAGCTTCGCGACGAGGAGCGCGAGAAGGCCGCGGACATCGTCCTCAAGTCGAACGGGGCGAAGGCGGAGCTTCTCTCCAGGGTGGATGATCTGGCCGACCGGCTCAAGGCAATGGCCGCCGCGCGCGTCAGCGCCTGAGGAGCTCCCGGAGCGCCGCGAAGGCGCGCGAGCGGTGCGAGTCGCGGTTCTTCTCCTCCGGGCTCATCTCGGCCCAGGTCCGCGTCGCTCCCTCCGGGACGAAGAGGACGTCCCAGCCGAAGCCGCCGGTCCCGCGCGGAACGGCCGCGAGGGAACCCTCGCGGCGGCCGACGGCCACGAGGACCTCCTCCGGCCGGTCGCCGGGCCTCGCGAGGGCGAGCGCCGACACCGCCGTCGCCGTCCGGTCGGGAAACGGGTCGAGCATCCGGGCAAAGCCTTCCTGGCCGAGCGGTCCCGCCGTGATCCACTTCGTCATCGGCCCCGGGAATCCGCCCCAGGCCGCGACCTCGAGCCCCGAATCTTCGACGAGGACCGTCCGCCCGAGCGCCGCCGCCGCCGCGAGCGCCTTGGCGCGCGCCACTGCCGCGAAGTCGAGCGACTGGATCTCGGGGAGGTCGGACGGAACGGCCGAGACGGGACGCCCGAGGAAGTGCTCCGCCTCACGCGCCTTCCCGGGGTTCGACGTCACGAAGACGATCTCCGGTGGGACGGGCAATCGCGCCTCAGGTCCGGACGGGACGGACGGGGACCCCTTTCGCGTCGAGCTTCACGCGGAAGGCGGGCAGCCCCTTCGTCAGCCCCTTCAGCTTCATCTCGCCGAGCGGCTCGAAGGCGAACTCGCCCCCGGCCAGCCGGGCGGTCTCCTCGCCGACGACGATCTCGTTCGGCCCCGCGACGTGTTCCTCCAGCCGCGCGGCGACGTTCACCGTGTTGCCGAGGACCGTGTAGTCGACGCGCTGGTCGGATCCGATGTCGCCGACGATGGCGTTTCCCGTATTGATGCCGATCCGCATCGCCACCGGCGCCTCGCCCCGCGCCGCCCGCTCCGTGTTCCACGCGAGCGCCGCCTCGATCATCCGGGCCGCCGCCGCCACCGCGCGACGCGGGTGGTCCGCCTGCGGAATCGGCGCGCCGAAGAAGGCCATCACGGCGTCGCCGATGAACTTGTCGAGCGTCCCCCCCTGCGCGAAGACGGCGTCCGCCGCGAAGGTGAAGACCGTCGAGAGGAAGCGCGAGAGGGCATCCGGCGTCATCGTCTCGGCGAGGGTCGTGAAGCCGACGATGTCGGCGAAGAGGACGCTGACGGGGCGCGTCCTGACCTTCTCGAGCGCGGAGGACTCCGAGGCGATCTCCTCAACGACCGCCGGCGAGTGGTAGCGCGAGAGGCGTTCGCGGATCCGCTCCTCGCGCTCGATCCGTCCCTGCAGCCGCGCCCGTTCGATGGCCACCGCCGCGAAGTTGCCGAGAGCCGTCAGGAGGTCGAGGTCCTCCGCCGTGAAGCTCCCCGCCTTCAGGGGCGTGTCGACGTGGAGGGCCCCGATGACGTGCTCCTGGTTCCAGAGCGGGACGCACATGGCCGAGCGGATCTGCTGGATCCGGATCGACTGTCCGGACTCGAACCGCCCGTCCGCCAGCGCGTCGGAGGTCAGCACGGCGATCCGCTGCTTCACGACCGTGTCGACGATCGTGTGCGAGAAGGGCTCGGCGCCCTCGATTCCCTTCTTCCCCTTCTGGCGCGCCAGCATCGGGACGGGGCGTCCCTTGTCGTCGAGGAGGACGACGGCCGCGCGCTCCGCCGGGAGAAGGCCGAACAGAAGGTCGACGACCGTCTCGAGGATCTCGCCCACCTCGCGCGCCACGATGAGCGTCTTCGCGACCTGGACGAGGATCTCGAAGATCTTCTCCCGCTTCTGCGACGGGGGGACCCGCTTGCCGAGGAGCGTGCTCGACAGGTCGACGCGCGACGCGGCCCCCGCGTCGAGCTGGAAGTCCTTGTTGAAGTCGGCGATCGAGCGGACGAAGGTGGCGCTCGGGTCGCCGAACGAGGCCTCGAGCAGCGTCCGGGGCTTCTCCTCGCGGACGGACAGCGTGAAGGCGCCCACGTTCAGGACGTCTCCCGCCTTCAGGGCCGCCTTGCCGACGAAGCTGCCATTGATCTTCAGGCCGTTCGTCGACTGCTGGTCCGCCACCCACCACTGCCCCCCCTCGAACGTGAAGAGGGCGTGCCGGCGGGAGACCGAGAAGTCGTTCAGGACGATCCCGTTGTCGGCCGACCGCCCGAGGGAGATCTCGGCTCCTTTCAGCGGCGTCCGCTGGACCTGGCCGTCGACCTCGTAGACGAGTTCGAACATGGGATGGGAGAGAGATTACCGCGCCGGGGCGGGCGTCGCCCCGGCGGACGGAGACGGCGTCGCTCCGGGCGCCGGCAGGACCCCGTCTCGGGCGAGCGGGTTGATCTGCGGGACGATCTCTCGTCGCGGCCGCGGCACCGCCCGCGTCACCAGCGGACCGGGGAGCAGACGGATCGAGCGGGCCGGGACGAACGCCAGCTCCTTCCCCGCGGTCCGAACGCCGTAGAAGCCCGGCTCGACGAGGACGACCTGCACCTTGGCACCCTCCTCGAGCATGCCCGCGACCGGGGCGCCGAAATCCGGCGCCCGGAGCATCGGAGAGCGCTCGGCGGCAATGCCCGGCTGGGCCGGGAAGCCGGCGACGGCGGTGGCGCGCTGCTCCCGCGCCGCCCGGGACTCCGCCGTGTCGACGGCCCCGGACGGCGGCGGCGCGACCGGCGGGGCGGGTCGCGCGGGGCGGCGGCACCCCATCCCGGCGGCCGCGAGCGCGGCGGCCGCGAGAAGCGTGAGGACGGACCGCCGGCGCCGAGTCACCCCGTCCTCCCCGTCACGACCGGTCGCGGACCAGCGGCATCGTCATGCAGCGTGGTCCCCCGCGGGCGCGGGACAGTTCGGTGGAGGAGAGCTGGATGGCGACCCGGCGCGGCCTCTTCAGATCGAGCTCGGTCCGCCCGAGGAGCAGGTCGTCGTCCCGCACGATCTCGAATCCGCGGGCGGCAAGCTCCTCGGCCGTCCGCTCGTTGCGCTCGTAGCAGAGGATGATCCCCGGCGCGAGCGCGAAGGCATTCGCGCCGTCGGTCCACTGCTCCCGCTGCTGGTCGACCGGATCGGAGCCGCCGCAGGGGATCGGCACGAGGTCCATCCGGCGCGACCGGAGCGTCGACAGGAGGTCGCCGGCTGCCGTCCAGGAGACCTCGCGCTTCGTCAGGTCCGCCTCGTAGACGTCGGCCTCCTCGGCCCCGCCCGCGAGGATCATCGGCGCGTAGCAGAGGGCCTCGCCCTCCGACACCATGGTGAAGACCGTGTCGAGATGCATGTAGGAGCGCGCGGGCGGGATCCCCACGACGATGATCCGCTTCACCGGCGACTTCCCGCGCCTCAGGGCTTCCGCGAGCCGCTCGATCGTCGTCTTCGCGGTCCGCTCCGAGTAGCCGATGGCCAGGAGGTCCTCCCGGAGAACGAGGACGTCCCCACCTTCGAGCGTCGGGCGCATTCGCGCCCAGGAGACCTGCGCTCCCAGCGACGCCGAGAACTCCCGGAACCAGAACCGGCCGCCGGGGCACGCGAAGCGCGGGTGGTGTGCGAAGACCGCTCCCGAGAGAAGCGGCTCGCGGAGCCGCGCCGGAGTCGCCATCGCGGCCTGGACGACCCGGTCGCCCACGACGATCGCCGGGTCGCGCTGGAAGAACCAGTTCGGGACGGGCGGGAGATGGAAGAGCGAGTCGATCGAGTCCGAGATGGCGGGGTTCTCCCGCGGGAGGCCCTCGACGAGCGCCCCGGCGAGCCCTTCGCGGGGCAGCGCCTCGAGCCGCTCGACGAGCGCCGGGCCCCAGCCGAGCTCCCGGGCGAGGTCCCCGAGGACCTCGGCCCGCCGCTCGGGGTCGGCCAGAACCTCCTCGAGGAGATCGCGCACCTCGAGGACCTCTTCGGCCACGAGGCCGAGGATCTTCTGGAACCGGCGGTGCTCCTCGCGCGCGCGGACTCCGAAGAGAATGTCGTCGAACAGCAGGTCCCGCATCATCGAGGGGACCATCCGGTCGATCTCGCGCCCCGGCAGGTGGACCAGGACGGTGCGGAGCTTTCCGGTCTCGGACGTGACGGAGAGAGTCATGGAAAGGGGCGCCGCCGGGCGCACGGCGAACCCATCCTAGCAGGGGAACGGTGCTAACCTGACCTCGTCCCGAGGAGGCGAGCCGCGGATGGACCCGATCCGGAACCCGGCCGACATCGAGTACATCGAGTGCAAGAACTGCGACTCTCCCTGCTACAACTTCGAGATCGACCAGCGGCGCGGCGTGATCGCCCAGGCGCTCTGCCTGGTCTGCGGCAACGACGACCCTTCGGAGTTCTTCGTCCCCGACGAGCCGGAGGAGTGAGCCCGCGATGACGACGCCCGTCTCCCCCGCCGACCGTTACGAGAACCCCCTCAGCGTCCGCTACGCCTCGGCCGAGATGTCGTCTCTCTTCTCGGCGCGGCAGAAGTTCGCCATGTGGCGGCGCCTCTGGCTGTGGCTGGCCGAGGCCGAACGGGAGCTGGGGCTGCCCATCCCGGAGAGCGCGCTCGTCCAGCTTCGCGACCACATCGTCCCGACGGACGCCGAGCTGGCGGCCGCCGACCGGTACGAGAAGGAGACGAAGCACGACGTCATGGCGCACCTGCATGCCCTCGGCGAAGTCGCGCCGGCCGCCCGCGGCGTTCTTCACCTCGGCGCCACGTCGGCGTTCGTCGGCGACAACGCCGACCTTCTCCTGCTGCGCGAGGCGCTCCTTCTCGTCGCCGGACGGACCGTCCGCGTCATCGCGCGCCTCGCCGCCTTCGCCCGGAAGTGGCGGGACCTTCCGTGCCTCAGCTTCACGCACTTCCAGGCGGCGCAGCCGACGACGGTCGGCAAGCGCGCGTGCCTCTGGCTCCAGGACCTCGCCCTCGACTACCGGGAGCTGACCCGGCGCGCCGACGAGCTGCGCTTCCTCGGCTGCAAGGGGGCGACCGGAACGCAGGCCTCCTTCGTCGCCCTCTTCGACGGCGACGCCGACAAGGCCGACCAGCTCGACCGGCTCGTCGCCGAGAAGGCGGGCTTTCCCGGACTCCTTCTCGTCTCGGGGCAGACCTACACGCGCAAGCAGGATTCCCTGATTCTCTCGGCCCTCGCCGGCCTCGCGGCTTCGGCGTCGAAGTTTGCCAACGACCTCCGCCTCCTCCAGCACCTGAAGGAAGTGGAGGAGCCGTTCGGCGCGAAGCAGGTCGGCTCCTCGGCCATGCCCTACAAGCGGAACCCGATGAAGGCCGAACGGATCAACGCCCTCGCCCGCTGGCTTCTCGTGGGAGCCGAGAGCGGCAACTGGACACTCGCCACCCAGTGGTTCGAGCGGACGCTGGACGACTCGGCCAACCGCCGCCTCTCCCTGCCCGAGTGCTTCCTGGCCGCCGACTCGATCCTCCTCCTCTGGGACGCGGTGGCCGACGGACTCGTCGTCCACGAGAACGTCGTGAGGCGCCGCCTCGAGCAGGAGCTGCCGTTCCTCGCCACGGAGAACATCCTGATGGCCGCGGTTCGCAAGGGGGGCGATCGCCAGCAGCTCCACGAGCGGATCCGCGTCGTCGCGCAGGCGGCGGGGGACCGGCTGAAGGACCAGGGCGGCGCCAACGACCTCCTTTCGCGGATCGCCGCCGACCCGGCATTCGGCCTCACCCCCGCCGAGATCGCCGCCGCCTCCGACCCGGCCCGCTTCGTGGGGCGCGCTCCCGAGCAGGTGGACGAGTTCCTTCTGGCCGAGATCCACCCGATCCTCGCCGCGAACCCGAAGGCGGCGGAGGATGCCGCCGAGGAGGTCCGGGTCTGACGCGGCGGCGCGGGCGCGTCCTCGCCGCCGCGCTCGCGGCGGTCTTCTTCGCAGGATGCGGCGCCCCGCCAAAGCCGGCCGCCGGTCCCCCGCCCGCCGTTCCCGCCACGGGTGCGAAGGAAAGCGGCCTCGCCTCGTGGTACGGCGCCGAGTTCGCGAACCTCCCCACGGCGAGCGGCGAGATCTTCCGCCCCGAGAAGATCTCCGCCGCGCACCGGACCCTTCCCCTCGGCACGGTCGTCGACGTCCGGAACGAGGCGAACGGGAAGGTCGTCCGCGTGAAGATCAACGACCGCGGCCCCTTCGTGGCCGGCCGGATCGTCGACCTCTCGAAGGCTGCGGCCGCCGAGATCGACGCCGTCATTCCGGGCGTCGTGCCCGTCACGCTGACGGTCGTCACCATCGGCACGAACCAGCGGATCCGCGCGGCGACCGCCGACGACCTTGCCCGTGCCTCGTCGAGCGCTCAAGCCGTCTGGGCGGTCCAGGCCGGAGCGTTCGGCAACGAGGAGAACGCCCGCCGGCTCGTGGCGCGCCTCGCGGAGAGGTACCCGAAGGCGTGGACGGAAGACTTCGCGGGGCTGAAGCGCGTGAAGTTCGGCGTCTACGGGACCCGGGAGGAGGCGGAGGCGGCCTGCGCGACGCTCGGCGAGATCGGCCTCGCCGGGATCGTGGTTCCGGCACGCTGAGCCGGAGTGCGTACCGGGGCGCCCGTCAGCGGATCCATCCGGGATTCGCGCCCGCGCGGCGGGCTTCTTCGGGAAGCGCGTCGAGCTGTCGCTGGGCCGATTCGACGCGGGCGCGGCAGACCGACACCCTCCGGCGGATCTCCTCCGCGAACTTGAGCATTTCCTCGCTGTTGCGCGCCCTGGTCAGGGTGTCCTGCAGACGGGCCTGCTCTTCCGCCTCGGCCCGACGGGCGCTCTCCACCTCGTTCCGCAGGCGCTCCGCGCGTCCGCGCCAGGTCGCCTCGTCGGCGCCCGCGGCCGCCGACGGACTCGGGGCGGGCCGCGGCCGGCCCGACCCGGTCCGGGCGGACGGCTCCTCCGGGACGGGGGCCACCTCTCCGCCACCGGCGATCGAGAACGTCCCGGCCTTCTTCTCTCCCCGCGCCTTGTTCTCGCGGGCGACGTCGGCAAGCGACCGGGGCTTCGAGGAGACGGGGGTCGGAGCCGGCGTCGCGACGGGAGCCGGGTTTTCCGGCGCGGCCGCGACCAAAAACGCGAACAGCGTTCCGAGCAGCATCGCGACACCTCCGGGTCCCGGGCTATTTTAGTTCTTGACGCCCGGCGGCCCGTCGCCGAAAACGATCCCGGTGATGAACCGCCGGCTGATCGCGACCCTCTCGTTCGGCCACCTGATGACGGACCTGAACCAGGGGATGCTGCCGGCGCTCCTCCCGTTCTTCATCTCCGAGAGGGGGCTGTCCTACGCCGCGGCCGGCGGGCTCGTCCTCGCGGCAAACGTGGCGGCGTCGGCCACGCAGCCGGCCTTCGGCCTCTTCGCGGACCGCCGCCCGGCGCCGTGGCTGATCCCGGCCGGCGTCGCCACGGCCGGGACGGGCATCGCGCTGGCAGGGGCCGCGCCCACCTACCCGCTCATCGCCATCGCCGTGGCCCTCATGGGCCTCGGTGCGGCGGCCTTCCACCCGGAAGCCACGCGCTGGGCGAGCCACGCCGCCGGGCCGCGCCGCGCCACCGGCCTCAGCTTCTTCTCCATCGGCGGGAACTTCGGCATCGCGACCGGCCCGCTCGTCATCACGCCGCTCGTCATCGGCTGGGGGCTCAAGGCCTCGCTCGTTCTCCTCGTGCCGATGCTTCTCGTCGCGGCCGCGCTGGCCGTGGAACTGCGCCGGTTCGCGTCGCCCGTCGTTCGCCGGAAGGAGGCGGGCGTTCCGGACGCGCCCGGCGCTCCTTCGGACCAGTGGGGCCTCTTCGGGCGGCTCTCCGTCACGATCATGACGCGCGCGATGGCCTACGCCGCCCTCTCCACCTTCATCCCGCTCTTCTGGGTCGTCGTCCTCGGCCGGTCGAAGGCGGAAGGGGGCGTTGCCCTTTCGGTCCTCATGGGGGCCGGCGTCGCCGGGACGCTTCTCGGCGGCCGCCTCGCGGACCGGTTCGGCCGCCGGATCGTGGTCCTCTCCGCGCTCCTCGCCCTCGTCCCGCTCCTTCTCGCGCTCGCCACGGCCCGCGACGTGAGGCTCGCGGCGGCGCTCCTCGTGCCGGCCGGCGTCGCCCTCTACGTTCCTTTCAGCGTCGTCGTCGTCATGGCGCAGGAGTACCTTCCGAACCGGGTCGGTACGGCGTCAGGGGCGACGCTCGGCCTCGCGGTCACCGCGGGGGGAATCGTCGCCCCATTCCTCGGAAAGCTCGCCGACCACCAGGGTGTTGCGGCGCCGCTCGTCGTGGGCGCCCTTCTTCCCCTGATCGGCGCCCTGGCGGCCTGGACGCTTCCCGCGGACCCGCCGCCCGTCACCGCCCCCTGATCGGCCTCCGGAAGGCGCTCCGGACGAGACGGTCGAGAAGGTCCGGCAGTTCGAGACCCGTCGCCTCCCACATCTTGGGAAACATCGAGATCGGGGTGAAGCCGGGGAGCGAGTTGATCTCGTTCAACAGGACCCGCCCGCTCCCCCGCTCGAGGAAGAAGTCGACGCGGGCGAATCCCGCCCCCCCGAGCACGTCGAACGCCGCGACGGCGAGGCTCCGTATCTCGCTCGCGACCTCCGGAGGCAGCTTGGCGGGAATGACGCTCCGGGACTTGTCGTCGATGTACTTGTCCTCGTAGTCGTAGAACTCGTGCCCCGGGATGATCTCGCCGGGAAGCGACGCCTCGGTCGCGCCCCCCTCTTCCCCTTCGAGAACCGAGCATTCGATCTCGCGGCCGTCGATCCCCTCCTCCACGAGCGCCCGGGCGTCCACGGCGAGCGCCTCTTCGATGGCGGCCGGCAGCTCCGCGTGATCCTTCACCTTCGTGATGCCGACGGAAGAGCCTGCGCACGCAGGTTTGACGAAGAGGGGAAGCGGCATGTTCGCAACGCGCGCCAGAACGAGCTCGCGGCGCCCCGCCCGGCGCCAGTCCTCGCGCGGGACGACCTGGTAACGGGTCTGCGGGAGCCCCGCCGCCCCGTAAGCGGCTTTCATGAAGGCCTTGTCCATCCCGACGGCCGAGGCCGCGACGCCAAAGCCGACATAAGGGATCCCCATCGCCTCGAGAAGGCCCTGCAAGACGCCGTCCTCGCCCCAGGTGCCGTGGACCATCGGAAAGACGACGTCGGGCTTCGCCTCCTCGTGCGCCTTGAGGAACGAAGCGACGATGCGCGGTCCGTTCGCCGGGCGCGAACCGGGTTTCACGCCGTCGAGGAGGAGATCACGGGCGGGCCGCATCAGCTGCCGCCTCATCTCGGCCCCCGAATCCTCCGGGCCGCACCAGATCCCGTCCTTTCCGACGAAGACCGGCACGGCCTCGTACGACTCCTTCGGCAGGTTGTCGAGAAGGCACTTGGCCGAGAGAAACGAAACCCCGTGCTCGCGCGACGGGCCCCCGAAGACGATCGCGACCCGGCGGCGCGGCGCCTCGTCCCTCTTGCGGCGGAGGGCCATACCGGATCAGCCCAGGACCACGAGCCGCGCCGACTCGATCCCGGCGAGTGCCGCGACGCCTTGCGCGAGCCCCGGGTCGACCGGCGCCCCGTCGGGCCGGTCGATCCGGACGACGGCCGCCGCCCGTCCGGCGGGACCGCGTGCGAGGCCGAGGTCCACGATGTTGATCCCCCGCTCGCCGAGGTAGCTCCCGATCCGCCCGACGACGCCCGGGACGTCCCGGTTCGTGATGACGAGAAGCGTCCCTTCCGGCGTGAACTCGATCGGCAGCCCGTCGAACTCCACGATCCGGCCGTACCGGCGGTCGAAGAGCGTCCCGGCGGCGGAGCGCGTCCCCCCGGCCGTGGTCAGCGTCACGCCGACGAGGTTCGCATACCCTCCCGCGTCGTCCTTCGCGGATTCGCTGACGGCCACGCCGCTCATCCGCGCGAGCACCGGCGCGTTCACGAGGTTCACGTCGTCGCCGTGAGCGAGGGACAGGACGCCGCGGACGGCCGAGACCGAGCACGCCTTCCGGACGGCGTCGGGCACGCCGGCGAGCGAGACGGCGATGGTCTTCGGCGGGGCGCCGGCCGCGTGGCCCAGGAACCGCCCCACGGTCTCGGCGAGGCGCATCCACGGAAGGGCCGCGTGGGGGTCGCCCCCCGGCGGGAACGGCAGGTTGACGGCGGCCACGAAGGGCGACCCCTTCAGCGCCTCGGCCAGCATCTCCACCGTCTCCACAGCCACCCGGTCCTGCGCCTCCACCGTGGAGGCCCCGAGGTGCGGCGTGCAGACGATCTTCGGGTGCTTCATCAGGGCGAAGTCCTTCGGCGGCTCGACGGCGTACACGTCGAGGGCCGCGCCGGCGAGGCGCCCGGAATCGAGCGCCGCGACCAGCGCCCCGTCGTCCACGAGCGCGCCCCGCGCGCAGTTGACGAGGAAGGCTCCCGGCTTCATCCGGCCGAAGCGCTCGGCGTTCAGGAGCCCGGTCGTTTCAGGCGTCACCGGCGTGTGGAGCGACACGACGTCGGACTTCGCAAGGAGCTCGTCGAGCAAGACCGGCGTTACGCCCAGCTCGGACGCGCGCTCGGGGGTCACGTAGGGGTCGTAGGCAAGCAGCGTCACGTGCCAGCCCCGGAGCCGGGCCGCGACGCGCGCCCCGACCTGCCCGAGGCCGACGAGACCGACGCTCTTTCCCTGGAGCTCCGTCCCGACGAACTTCGTCCGCTTCCATTCCCCCGACTTCAGCGAAACCTGCGCCTCCGGGACCTTCCGGAGCATGGCGAGGAGGAGGGCCACGGCGTGCTCCGCGGCCGACACCACGTTGCCGGAGGGGGCGTTGACGACGAGGATGCCCCGCTCGGTGGCTGCCTTCACGTCGACGTTGTCGAGGCCGACGCCGGCGCGCCCGACGACGCGGAGCTTCTTCCCCGCCGTCAGCAGCTCCCGGTCGACCTTCGTGGCCGACCGGACGACGAGGGCGTCGTAGCCGCCGATCGCAGAAAGAAGCTGCTCGCGCGTCAGGTCGGTCTTCACGTCGGCCGCGAGGCCCGCCGCCGAGAGGACGGCGAGCCCCGTTTCCGACAGTGGCTCCGCGACGAGGACCCGGGCGGGCGCCCCCGTCACGACCCGACCTTCGCCGGGACCTTCATCGCGTCGGAGACTTTCTCGTACGCCGCGCAAAGCGCCTTCACCGACGCCACGTCGACATCGCCCATGTGGCCGATCCGGATGCACGTCGGCTTGAACTTGCCGTAGCCCGAGCCGGGGGTGAACTTCTCGGCCTTCATCTTCTTGTTCAGCTCCTCGGCATTCACCCCTTCGGGGGGCATGAGCGAGGAGACCGTGGGCGAGTGGGCGCCGGCCTCGGACGAGAAGCGGAAGCCGGCCTTCGGCGCCCACTCCTCCACCGACTTCAGCATGGCGTCGTGCCGCGCCCAGCGGTTCTCGAGCCCCTCGGCCAGGATGTGGTCGAGCTGCAGGTCGAGGGCGTACAGGAGAGAGATGCAGGGTGTCGTCGGGGTCTGCTTCTTCGCCGCGAAGGCGTCGATGTCGACGAAGTCGAGGTAGAGGCCCCGGAACTTCTTCTTCTTCGCCGCCGCGAGCGCCCGGTCCGACATCGAGAAGAGGGCGAGGCCCGGCGGCAGCGCGAAGGCCTTCTGCGAGCCGCAGATCGCCACGTCGAGGCCCCACGCGTCGACCTCGACCTTCGTGCCGGCGAGCGACGTGACGACGTCGGCGAACATCAGGGCGTCGGAGCTCTCACGGACGACCTTCGCGATCGCCGCCAGATCGGAGATGACCCCCGTCGACGTCTCGTTGTGGGCGACGGTGACCGCGGCGTACTTCTTTTCCGCGAGCTTCTTCTTCACGTCCTCGGCCTTCACGGCCTTTCCCCAGTCGTACTTGAGGACGTCGACCTCGAGCCCGAGCCGCTGCCCCATCTCGCCCCATTTGTCCGAGAACGCCCCGTTCCCGCAGGAGAGAACGGGCCCCTCCACGCACGACACGAGCGCGGCTTCCCAGACGCCCGTGGCAGAGCTGGCCAGGGTGTGGGCCTTGCCGGTGGTTCGGAAGATCTTCGGAAGCTTCTCGAGGATCCGCCCGTAGAGGTCCATGAAGGCTTGCGAGCGGTGGGAGACCATGGGACCGGTCAGCGCCTGCAGCACCTGGGGCCGGACCCAGACGGGCCCCGGGTTGAAGAAGCGGACCTGTCCGACATTACCGCTGGTGGAGTCGAAGTTGGTGCTCATGGCCCGAATTCTATTTCCTCTCTTCGGGTGATTTCAGGGGAACAGATGCATTACCTCCAGGAGGCCGTCGAGCAGCACGTCCGGCCCGGCCGCTGCGAGTTCCTCCCGGGTCGACGAGCCCGACGCGACCGCGGCCACGGGAAGCCCGGCCGCCCGCGCCGTCAGGATGTCGAGCGGCATGTCGCCTACATAGAGGGCGTCAGAGGCCTTCACCCCGAGTAACGCGAGCGCCATGAACACCATCTGAGGGGCGGGCTTTGGGGGAAAGCCGTCGTCCGGACCGTGGATCGCCCCGAACCGGTCTTCAATGCCGAGGTGCGACAGGAGCTGTCGCGAGAAGAACCCCGGCTTGTTCGAGGCGATCGCCAGCCGGACCCCCCGCTCGACCAGAGTCCGGGTCACTTCGTCCGCTCCCGGCAGGAGCCGGGTCGCTTCCGGCCCCGCCGTCTCGTACCGCTCCTCGAAGAGGCGGGTTCCTTCGGCGACGTCCCCGGGGCCGACTGCCTCGCCCATCAGGACCGGCAGCCCTCGCCCGACGCGCCGGCGGGTCTCCTCGAGCGTCCACTCGGAATGCCCCAGCGACCGCTGGACGTAGGCCACGGCGTCGTGAATGGCCGAGTACGAGTCGAGGAGCGTACCGTCGAGGTCGAAGACGACCGCCCCGAAGGCGCGCGGGAAGAGGGCCGGCGGAGCGGGGGCCGTCAGTCGTCTTCCTTCTCGACCAGCTCGGCGACGATCTCGCGGCGTGCACTGAGGAGCAGGCGGCCTTCGGAGAGCTTCCATCCGGTCACGTCGCCCAGCGCCCGAAGGAGGACCTGTTCCCGCTCCATGATCTTCTCGGGACACGCCATCCGCGTCGTCCCGACGTCGGAGAAGGTGAGGCTGTCTCCCTTCAGCGCGTAGCGCCCCATCAGACGGTTGCAGCCCGTCGAACCGGAGAGCCGGTGGCCGGTGACGTCGAACCGGATCTGGAGGGCTTTTCTCCCGAGGCCCCCCGTCACCTTCTCCCCGCGTAGCGAGACCAGCGTCCAGGTCCGCCCCTCGGGGGTGCTCGCCGGCGCCACCTGGCCGGGAAGGGGCGGCCGGCACGGCTCGCCCGGGAGCGCGCGCTGGAAGGTGTCGACGACGAAAGTCAGCTCCGTTCCCTTCCCTTCCGTCTTCGGATGGAAGGCGAGGTGCCCGGTGACCTCGACGAGGAGCGGCGCCCCGGGCGCCGACTTCTTCTCCCCGTAGGCCTTCTCGAGGGAGGCGTTGTCGCCTGCCGTCGCGACCGGAAGGTCCCCGGCGGTGAGGCAGAGCGTGATCCGGCCCGCATCGGCCAGGTACCGGAAAAGGCCCAGGACCGAGACCGGCTCCTCGACCAGCCGGAACTCCGGGTCTCTCTTCAGGTCGTAGTTCAGCTTCGTCTCTATCTCGCGCCCCTCGCCGTCGAGCTTCCGGAGTGTCTCCGCGTCGACCACGCGAAAGAACCGTGCCGCCTCGGCGCCGCCCCGGAGGGCCAGCTTCCCCCCGTCCTCCAGGCTCCACCGGCCGAACTCGGCGGAGGAGCGGTTCTTCCCGAGGTACTCGTTCCGGATTGCGAAGGACTGGTCCGGGAAGAGGTCGACCGTCATCCGGATCCCTTCGCAGTCGGCGCACGGAATCAGGCCCGACCAGCTTCGCGGCGCGTCGAGGACGAGCGGCGGCGGAGTCGGGGCGGCGGCCAGGGCCAGGAGCAGTGCGATTCCGGTCAGCATCATCAAACCCCTTCCGGATCAGTCTACTGTCAGCACGATCTTGCCGACGTTCTCATTGGCGGCCATCCGGCGAAAGGCGTCGCCTGCGCGGGCAAGCGGGAGGACGGAGTCGACGACCGTCAAGAGCGAGCCGTCGGAGAACCCCGGGAGGACGTCACGGACGAAGGCCTCCGTCAGGGCGACTTTCTCGGCCGTCGGGCGCGAGCGAAGCGTCGAGCCGACGATCCGGAGCCTCTTCACAACGACCGAGCGGAGGTCGATCGTCGAGGAGCCGCCCCCCATCGAGGCGATCAGGACGAGCCGCCCGCCCCGCGCCATCACGCGGAGGTTCCGTTCGAGAAAGGCCCCGCCGACCGGGTCGAGAACCACGTCCACTGCGTTCGGCCCGAAGGCCTTCTCGATCTCGGCCACGAAGTCCTTCGTCGACGTGTCGATGGAGAGCGCCGCGCCCAGCGAGAGAGTCGTGCCGAGCTTTCGCGGGCTCCGCGTCGTGGCAATGGCGGTCGCCCCGGCGCGCCGCACCAGCTGGAGGGCCGCGGTGCCCACGCCCGACGCCGCCGCGTGGATCAGGGCCTTTTCCCCGCCCTTCATCCCCGCCTCGAGGAAGAGGTTCAGGTACGCCGTGAACCACACCTCCGGTATGGACGCCGCCTCGACGAAGCTCATCTTCCCGGGAATCGGCATCAGCATCCGTAGCGGCACGGCCACCTTTTCGGCGTAGCCGCCCCCGGCCAGGAGGAAGAAGGCGCGCTGGCCCGTCCCCTCGACGACCCCCGCCGCCTCGAGGCCGAGAATCTCCGACGCGCCGGGGGGCGGCGGGTACTTCCCGGCCGCCTGCAGCAGGTCGGCCCGGTTCACCGCGGTCGCCTTCACCCGGACGAGGACCTCGTCCGGGCCGGGAACAGGATCGGGCGCCTCGCCGAAAACGAGCGCCTCGGGCCCTCCCGGCGACGGGACGAGGACGGCCTTCACGGCGCGAGCCCGAAGAACTCTCTCAGGTCGTGGAGGAGTCGGGGGACTTCTCCGAACGTGAATCGCGGGACGCGCGAGGGATGGCTGGTCGAGCGATCCGCGACGACGGCGATGACGTTCGAGTCGTGTTCACACAGGGGGGCGCGGCCGGTGGCCGCCCGGCAGACCTCGATCTTCGGATACGCCTCACTCCGGAATCCCTCGACGATGACGGCGTCACAATCACGCAGGCCGTACTCACCTTCCAGGTAGAACGAGAGCGGGCGCCTACCGAGGCCCTGCCGGTGGACCGCGCTGCGCGCTCCGGCGACGAGGACCGCCGGCTCGGCGCCGGCGGCCTTGTGGCGCGCCGAGTCCTTGCCGGGAAGGTCGGTGTCGTACTCGTGGTCGGTGTGCTTGAGCGAGCCGACCCGGAGCCCGTCCTTCACGAGCGCCTCGATCATCCTCGCCGCGACCGTCGTCTTCCCCGATTCGTGCGCGCCGACGACGAGGAGAACCGGCGGAGAGTCCTTCGACGGGTAAAGAAGGCTGCGGGCTCGGGCCGGCGCGAACCGGACGAGGTCGGCGGCGAACGTGGCGATCCAGCCGTCGAGGCTCTCTCCCCGGTCCACCAGCTCGCGGAAACGCCCCGTTCCCGCCAGAAGGTCGACGGCCGGGACGTCGTCGCGGTACTCGTACATCTCCGTTCGCCAGGCGAAGGAGCCCGGGTCGAGGTCTCGGAGGGCTCTCACCAGACGGAGATACGTCTCGAACGGCCGGAACGATTCCGGGCCGGTCACGTGGGCCTGGACGCCGCTGCAGAGGCGCCCCGCCTGCTTCTGGAACGTCGGCGTGAAGACGTGCGGGCGAAAGACGACGCCCGGCATCCCGAGCGAGTTCGCGGCGTCGGCCGCCGCGTCGGCGTCGAGCCACGGCGCGCCGACGATCTCGAACGGGCGGGTCGTGCCGCGCCCTTCCGAGAGATTCGTCCCCTCGACGAGACAGGCGCCCGGATAGACGAGCGCCGTCTCGCGCGTCGGCATGTTCGGCGACGGCAGGACCCACGCGGGGTCCGTCGAAAGGCTGCCGCGCCCGGGGCGGGCGCGTCCGCGTCGCATCGGCACGACCGTGAGGTCGCAGCCGAGCGAGAACTCCCGGTTGACGAAGGTCGCGATCTCCCCCGGCGTCATCCCGTGCCGGACCGGGACCGGGTAGAGGCCGATGAAGGAAAGGAGCCGCGTCTCCGGGAGGTTCCCTTCCAGGACCTCGCCGCCGAGCGGGTTCGGCCGGTCGAGGACGACGACCGGGATCCCGCGCGCCGCGCACGCCTTCATCATCAGAGCCGTCGTCCAGACGAAGGTGTAGTACCGGCTCCCCACGTCCGGCAGGTCCGAGACGACGACGTCGAGGCCGGCCAGCTGCTCCGGCCTCGGCGACAGTTCCCCAAAGGTCGTCCCGTAGAGCGAGACGACGGGGACCCGTGACGGCTCGCCCGAAGCGACCGCCTCCATGTCCTGCGCCGCGCCCCGGAAGCCGTGCTCGGGGCCGAACAGGGCCCGCACGTCGAGGCCGGCCGCCGCCATCGCGCGGACCGCCGGGACGAAGCCTGACGTCACCGACGCGGCGTTGGCGAGCAGGCCGATCCGCTTCCCGCGCAGGAGCGACGGATCCTCGCAAAGGACGTCGAGGCCGGTGGCGAGGCAAAGCGGCGCGGTCACGACGCCGAGTCTACGGTCGAAACCAGAGCACCGCGGTAGTAGAGGCCGAGGATCGCGTCGCGGGTCTCGCCGCGCCGCGCCCGCTCGATGGCTCCCGCCTGGCACATTCCCGCGCCGTGCCCCGTGCCGCGCCCCGCGAGGAAGTACTCGGTCCGGGACTCGCTCATCTCGAAGGCCGTCGACCGGACGGAGGCCCAACCCCAGATCTCCGACGCCGCCTTCCGGAAATCAAAGCCGCGGACGACGCGCGAGGCGCCCCCGTGCGCCACGAGGCGCAGCATCGAGACCCGCCCCGTGTCGTCGCGGCCGTAGATCTCCAGAAAGCGCGCCTCGGGAAGCCCGAGCGCCTGCGCGAGGCGCGGCAGTTCCTTCCGCGGAAGCGAGAAGCTCCAGGCGAACCCCGGCGCGCCGGAGCAGGCGTCGTCCTCGACCGGGACGAGGTCGGGGTTCTCTTCGTCGTCCCAGACGTCGCGGGGGCGCGCCGTCTTTCCGCCGCAGACGGCATGGAACGGCGCGGGGATGATCCGGCCGCCCTGGACGAGGACGATCCCCTCCGTCGCGGCCGAGGCGGCGCGCGTCCCCGCCGTCGCGGCCGAGAGGCCGAGGAAGACCTGGCAGTGGACGGCGTCACAGAGGTCGGCCCCCGCCTCGGCGTGGCGCGTCCGCCGCGCGAGGGCGTACGAGCGGGCCGCCACGGCCTGGGCTTCGAGCGCTGCCGCGGGCGCCCGCCGCCCGATCTCGCCCGGCAGGACGGCGGCGACGTAGGCCTCCACGGAGATCTCCTCCACGAGCCCGGACGCCGTCCGGAGGACCCGAAGCGGGTGCGAAGCAAGGGAAGAGGCGGCAGTGCGAGCAGCGGCGAGCCGCGAGGCGAGGAAGGCCGCGCCCATCGCCAGGAATCTCCGTCGCGTCACGCGACGCGATTGTAGACTCGCCGCCTCTCCCGATGAGCGAACGTCGTCTCGCCCTGGCGCGGCGGCTCGGCCCGTTCGACGCCGCGATGATCGTCATGGGCGGGATGGTCGGCGCGGGGATCTTCGTCAACCCCGCCGTCGTCGCCCGCGAGGTCCCCTCCGCGGCGCTGAGCGTCCTGGCCTGGGCCGCCGGAGGGGCGATCGCCCTGCTCGGCGCGTTCCTCTACGCCGAGATGGCCGAGCGGCTCCCCGAGGCGGGCGGGCAGTACGCCTACCTGCGCGAGGCGTGGCATCCGCTTCTCGGCTTCCTTTACGGCTGGACGCTTCTTCTCGTCACCGGGAGCGGAGGACAGGCGGCCGTCGCCATGACCTTCGCCCGGTATCTGAAAGTGCTGACCAGCCTCGAAGCGCCGGAAGGAGCCGTTGCCGTCGCCACGATCGCCGCCGTCGCCGCCGTGAACCTGCTCGGCGTCCGCGCCGGGGGGAGCCTCCAGTCGGCTCTGATGGTGACGAAGGGGGCCGCCATCGCGCTTCTCGTCTTCGCCGGGTTCCTGGCAGCGGCCGCGCCCGCCGCCCCGCCGGACGCGATCTCGGCCGTTCCCGCGTCGGGCCTCGTCGCCGCGTTCGGCGCCGCGCTCGTACCGGTCTTCTTCGCCTACGGCGGCTACCAGAACACCGGCTTCGCGGCCGAGGAGCTGAAGAATCCCGTCCGCGACCTGCCGCGGGGGCTGCTCTGGGGCGTCTCCGGCGTCATCGTCCTCTACGTCTCGGTCGCGGCGGTCTCGGTGCGAGTCCTCGGGGCCGCCGGTCTCGCGGCGACGGGAACGCCGGCGTCGGACGTCATGACGCGCGCGCTCGGCCCGGCCGGCGGGAAGCTGATCGCCCTCGGAATCGCCGTCTCCACGCTCGGATTTCTCTCGCACGGCGTTCTGACGCTTCCCCGCGCCTACTTCGCCATGGCGCGGGACGGCGTCTTCTTCCGGAAGGTGGCGACGCTGACGCCCCGGAGCCGGGTGCCGGCGGTGGCGATCCTGCTGCAGGCCGGCGTCGCCGCGGCGCTCGCCCTCTCCGGACGGTACGAGCAGGTCCTCGCGTTCGTCATGTCGGTGGACGGCCTCTTCTTCGCGACGACCGGGGCCGCCCTCTTCGTCTTCCGGAGGCGCCCCGGACCGCTTCCCCGCGTCGTCCTGCCGGGCCACCCCGTCACGACCCTGATCTTCACCGCGGCCTGCCTCTTCGTGGCGGGGAGCGCCTGGTTCCGTTTTCCTGCCAACTCGGCCGCCGGGCTGGGAATTCTCCTCTCGGGCGTTCCGGCGTATCTTTTCTGGAGCCGGAAGAGATGACGCGCACGACCGCCTCGCCGTACATGGAGTGGGCCAAGAGCCGCTCGGCCGCCCGCTACAACCTCTCGCGGAGCGGCGTGCCGGACCAGCCGCTGGCCGCGCTCGAGGCGACTCTGGACGACGTGGAGGCGAGCGGCGGCGGCGGATACGGCTGGCTCCCCCTTCAATCGACCATCGCGCACCGGTTCGGGACGTCACCCGATTGCGTCGTCCACCTTCCCGGCACGTCCATGGCGAACTTCGTGGCGCTGGCGGGGCTCCTGTCGCCGGGCGACGACATCGTGGCCGAGGCGCCGACTTACGAGCTGATCCTCTCGGCCGCCCGCTTTCTCGGAGCGAACGTCGTCCCCTTCATCCGGCGTGCGGAGGACGAGTTCCGCGTCGACCCGGAGGACGTGGCCCGGGCGATCACCTCCCGCACCCGCCTCGTCGCCCTGACGAACCTCCACAACCCGTCGAGCGCGCTGATTCCCGACGACGTCCTCTTCCAGGTGGCCCGGATCGCCCGGGAGGCCGGGGCGCGCGTCCTCGTCGACGAGGTCTACCTCGAGGCTCTCTACGAGACGCCGCCGCGCACGGCGCACCGGCTCGGGCCGGAGTTCGTCGTCACCTCGAGCCTGACGAAGGCGTACGGGCTCTCGGGCCTCCGCTGCGGGTGGGTCCTGGCGGAGCCCGACGTGGCCCGGCGGCTCTGGCGGCTCAACGACCTCTTCGGCGTCGTCTCCGCGCGTCCTGCTGAAACGCTCGCCCTCCGCGCCTTCGCGAAGCTGGCCGACCTGGCGCCGGGATTCAACGCGATGCTCGAGACGAACCGCGACCGGTTCCACGGGTTCCTTCGCACGCGCGCCGACCTCGCCTGCTTCGTCCCTCCGCACGGCACGGTCGTCTTCCCGAAGCTCCTCTCGGGAGACGTCGGGCGGCTCTGCGCCCACCTCCGCGAGAAGTACGACACGACCGTCGTCCCCGGCGAGTTCTTCGGGCGCCCCGCCCATTTCCGAGTCGGCCTGTCGGTCGAGACCGACGTCTTCCAGGAAGGAATCGCCCGGCTGGGCCGGGCCCTGGACGACCTCGCGAGGAGTTAGCCCGTTTACAAGATCTGCCGAAGGATGTCATCGACGCCGAGGTCTGCCGACCAGCGCCTCAGGTAGTCGAGATCCAGAGCCGATCTCTGCACCCGGACGACGCCCGCGACGTCCTCGATCTGCCGGTCGGAGCCGCTTCCCTTCGCCCACTCGAGCTTGCTGAGGATGGAATCCTCCCGTGAGACGACTTCGAGGGCGATTCCGAGAATCGTCGCCGGCTGGCGGCGCCGGAACTCCTCGATGCTGTACGGGCGGTTCTTTCGGACGATGAGGTCCGCCTTCCAGCCGGTCTGAAGGTCGACCACGTTGAACGTCGAGCGTTCTCGAAGAGCTTCCTCAGCAGCCTCGAGACTTACGTAGAACTCGCTTGCAAGCGAGGCGACGAACATACGCAGTTGATCCTCGGTGGGGTTCACAACCAGATCGACGTCGCGTGTGGCACGAGGCTGGCCGTACAAAACGCTCGCGAACGACCCGGAGACCATGTATGGGATCCCCGCCCGCTCGAGCCGGCCCACCAACCTCCGGAGAAAGTCGCCGGCGCTCAGGGCTCGACCCGCTCGCCAGGATAGGCTCGAGAGAAGAGATCGTCTCCGAGCCAGATGCGAATCGCGGCGAGCCGGACCTTCTGGTCGCTGTATTCGGGGTGTCGCAGGCGAACGCCGTCCTCGGTCAGACGCCGAAGGTCGTCGCTCATCTCGAGCGCGGTGCGCAGTCGTCCCTCCGGACCCATGCGGACAAAGACTTCGAATGTCGAGTCCTCGGCGCCGGGGCTCGTGTCCGTGCGGACTCGGGCTGGTTTTCCTGCGGCTGACATCGGGACGATCATAGCCTTGGGTGGACGCTCCTGATCGGCGCCAGGTTTCGTCTCTCCTCGTCCCGATCGCGCGCTGTGCGGGCGGCCGTCCGGCTCCGCCGTGTCTGGTCTTCGCGGTCTGCCTCGTCCTGGAGATACGCCGCCCCAAGGTTCGAGGGTTCGAAGATCGCCTCGACAATTCATGCGATTCGTCAGATCGACTCCGAGCGCGCGACCTCGAGTTCCGATACCCGTCCGTCGATGACGACGACGTCGACCGCGTAGACCAGGTCCCAGGCGTCGGCCCCGGGCGGAATCGTCCCTTCCCGCGCGAAGGCTTTCCTCTTCGCCTCCGTCAGGGGGATGCGTTCGCTGTAGAGGAAGCTTCTCGGTCCGTTGGCCAGCGACCCGGGCAGACGAAGCGCCGCCGAGAGCTTCCCGGCCCCGTCGCCAATCCGGACTCCGCCCGCGTCCAGCCTTTCCGCCAGTCCGGAGGATCGTCCGCAATCCCCTGTCGTCGAGATTCCCGGAGGAGACGCGGCCAGGCGGTAACCCGTGAGCGTTTCAGATCCCCCGGAGGCGCCGAACCGGAGCTCGACGAAGAGCCCTCCGGTCTCGTCGAGATAGCAGAGAGCGACTCTTCCTGCCGATCGGACGTCCGGAGCCGGCCCCAGCGTTTGCCGAACGTCGGTCTTCGTCGTCTTCCGGAGCTCGAAGGGCCCGATCCGGTCGGCGAACGTCGGCGCCTTCTCGAGCTGTGCGGTTGCCAGTCCGCTCCGAGGCACCTGAACTCCTTGAGCAAGCAGCGGGCCGATGTTCATCGAGATGGGAATCAGGAGCAGGCGCGGAAGGAGGCGCCCGGCGTTCACGGAGTCCCGCGACCGGGATGCGCGTCGCCCGATTCTCCGCGAAGGGTCGCGACGGCGTGCGGGAGGACGGAGGCGATCGCTTCGAGGCACTCGACGGCGCCCTTCGGCGAGCCGGGGAGGTTGACGACGAGCGTCCGGCGCCTCACCCCCGCTACCTGCCTCGAGAGAATCGCAGCCGGAAAGCCGACGCGCGTGGCGGCGCGCATCGTCTCGGCGAGGCCCGGCACCTCGTAATCGAGCGCGGCCCGCGTGGCCTGCGGCGTCACGTCGCGGGGCGAAAGGCCCGTGCCGCCGGTCGTCAGGACGAGGTCGGCAGCGCCCGCGTCGGCGATCTTCGAGATCTCCTCGCGGATCAGGCCGCTGTCGTCCGGAAGGATTGCCGTCTCGACGAGGGTGGCCGCAGGGATCAGCCGGGTCAGGGACGCCACGACGGACGGCCCCCCTTCGTCCTCGCGCTCGCCGCGCGCGGACCGGTCCGAGATCGTCAGGACGGCGACGCGCAGGAGCTATCCCCCGATCTCGGACATGTTCCGCGCGTGGAGCGGGAGCATGTTCTTGCGCATGCCGACGAACATCGGGTGGCGCTCCTCCTTCACGGCGGCGGCCCTCTCGACGACCGCGGCCAGCTCCTCGTCCGAGGCGCCGGCGCGCAGGGGGCGGAGGAGGTCGACGTCGTTGTGCCCGAAGAGGCACCCCTTCAGGAAGCCGTCCTGCGTCAGGCGCATCCGGTTGCAGGTGTCGCAGAACCGGTCCGAGACGGGCGTGATGAAGCCGATCGTCCCGACGTGCTCCCCGAGCGGGCCGCGGACGCGGTACTCGTCGGCCGGCCCCGCGACGAGGTCCTTCTCGACGAGCGTCAGCTCGTAGCCGGCCGCGACGAGCCGGTCCCTCACCTCGTGCCAGCCGATCCAGTCGGCGTCCTTCCAGTCGTTGTTCCCGAAGGGCATGAACTCGATGAAGCGGACGCCGAGCTTCTTCTGCCGCGTCATCGCGGCGAGGGGGAGGATCTGATCGTCGTTGAAGCCGCGGATGATCACGGCGTTGATCTTCACGGAGTCGAACGGGAGCGAGAGGGCGAGGTCGATGGAGTCGAGGACCGGCTGGAAGTGGTCTCGCCGCGCCATCTTCCGGAAGTGCTCGGCCTCGGCCGCGTCGAGGGAGACGTTCACCTTCGTGAGGCCGGCCGCGAGCAGGTCGTGCGCCATCCGCGGGAAGAGGACGCCGTTGGTGGAGAGGGCGATTCCGTTGGGGAAGCCGATCGCGGCGAGATCCCGGACGATTTCGACGAGGTCCGGGCGCGTCGTCGGCTCGCCCCCCGTGATCCGGACCTTCGTCACGCCGAACGACGCGAGGAGGTCCGCCGTGCGGCGGATCTCCTCCCGCGTCATCAGGTGGGGCAGGGGCCGGAAGGTCTGGTTCTCCGGCATGCAGTAGACGCAGCGGAGGTTGCAGCGGTCGGTGACCGAGATCCGGACGTACGTGATGCGCCGGCCGTGCCCGTCGATGAGAGTCCTCGCCACCACGCCTCCCCTTCCTGAGATTCTATCTCGACGCTCGAAGACCGATGAGGGCTAGACTCCCCGCGTGGTCCTGGCCCCCGTCCGGGAGACCTTCCGCGCCATCGCGACGACCGTCGTGCCGGAGGCGGAACGGTTGGACGCCGCCGGGTGGGCCGAGCTGGAGCGCCTCGTCGAGAAGATGCTCGAGCCGCGCCCCGCGGCCATCAAGCGGCAGCTGCAGCTCCTGGTCCGCGCGATCGAGATCCTCCCGCTCCTTCGCCGGGGAAACCGGTTTACGCGCCTCGCCGCGTCCGACCGGGCGCGCTTCCTCTCGGGTCTCGAGAACGCTCCGGTCCTCCTGCTCCGGCGGGGATTCTGGGGGCTGCGAACGCTCGTCTTCCTCGGTTACTACGCGCGCCCCGAGGCCGGCCGCGCGCTCGGCTACAGGGCCGAGCCGCGTGGCTGGGAGGCGCGGAAGGCCTCCGGAGCGCCGGTAACGCCGTGAACGAGAGGAGCTACGACGTCGTCGTCATCGGGTCGGGCGCGGGCGGCGGGACCGTCGCCGAAGGGCTCGGTCCCCTCGCCCGGGCCGGCTACCGGATCCTGGTCCTCGAGCAGGGGGCTCGCCTCCGCCCGGACGAATTCACGGGGCGCGAGGTCGACATGGCCGACGCCCTCTACGAGGAGGGGGGCGGCTTCCTGACGGCCGACGGGACGATGACGCTCGCCTTCGGGCGGGCCTGGGGCGGCTCCACCGTGGTCTACACCGGGACCTCGCTCATCGCCCCGGAGCGGATCATCCGCGGCTGGAACGTCCCCGGCCTTTCGCACGCCGACTTGGAGAGCCGCTCGCGGCGCTTCATGGGGGAGAACAACGTCCACTTCCTCACCCCCGAGCTGATCAACGACAACAACCGGCTCTTCGTGGAGGGGTGCGAAAAGGCGGGCTACCACGCCGAGCAGTTCCCGCTGAACCTGAAAGGGTGCCTCGGCTCGAGCCTCTGCAACCTCGGCTGTCCGAACGGCGCCAAGCAGGGGACGCACGTCGTGCAGCTTCCCGCCGCCGTGCGGGACGGCGTGGAGACGCTGACGCGCGCCGAGGCCCGGCGGTTCACGGAGCGGCGGGTCTTCGTCCGCGTAACCGCCCCCGCGCCGGGAGAGAAAGGCGAGCCGTCCGAGTGGGAGCCCGGCGACTACGTGGTGAACGCGAAGGTCGTGGTCGCGGCAGGGGGCGCCGTCGGGACCCCCGCGCTCCTCCTCCGTTCCGGATTCGGCGCCTCGCTTCCCCGCCTCGGCGAGGGGTTCACCTGCCACCCGGCCCACATCCTGGTCGGCGAGCACGACCGCCCGATCACGAACGACGTGGGGCACCCGAAGAGCTACTACCTCGACCGGGCCGTGGAGGAGGGATACCTCCTCGAGACCTGCATGTACTTCCCCTTCACCACGGCCAAGAACCTCACGGGCTTCGGCGAGCCACACAGCGCCCTGATGCGCGCCTTCTCCCGCCTCCAGATGATCCTCGTCCTGGCCTGCGACCACGCGGCGGCCGGGAACCGGGTGACGGTGGACCGCGACGGGAAGCCCGTCGTCCAATACACCTTCACGCCCGCGACCGTGGCGTCCCTCGTCCGGGCCACCCGCGCCGCAGCGCGGATCTTCTTCGCCGCCGGAGCTCATCGCGTTCACGCCCCGTCGGCGGACCCGCCTCTCCTGACACGCGAGGAAGCGGGCTCGCTCGAGACGCGGATTCACGAGCGTCACTTCAAGGCGGGAAAGATCTCCGTCTCGGCGGCACACCTGATGGGGGGATGCGGCATGGGCTCGGGCCCCTCCAATTCGGTCACCGACTCGTGGGGGCGCGTCCACGGACTCCGTTGGCTCTTCGTGGCCGACTCGAGCCTCTTCCCCGACTCTCTCGAGATCAACCCGTACCTCACGATCATGGCGCTGGCTGACCGGGCGGCCGAGCGGATCCGCGAGGACGCCGGGATGCTTCTCGGCGCCCCCGGGAGCTCCCGGTGACGTCGCGGAAGACAGGCGCCGAGCTGGTGGTCGCCGCCCTCGAGGACGAGGGGATCGCCCTGGCGTTCGGAATCCCCGGGACGCACAACATCGAGCTCTACGACGCGCTCCACGCCTCGTCGTCCGTCCGCGCCGTTCTCGTCACCGACGAGCAGAGCGCCTCCTTCATGGCGGACGCGGCCTGCCGCGCCTCGGGCCGGATGGCGTGCGTGAACGTCGTGCCGGGGGCGGGCCTGACGCACGCGCTCTCGGGGATCGCCGAGGCTTTCCTGGACGGGATCCCGATGCTCGTCCTCGGCTGCGGCATCCGGCGCGACACCGGGAAGGCCTACCAGCTCCACGACGTCGACCAGGCCGGCCTCGCGAGGCCCGTCACCAAGGCCCAGCTGCGGCCGGCGAGTGGCGACGAGCTGTACGAGACCGTCCGCCGCGCCTGTCGCCTCGCGCGCGAAGGCGTTCCCGGGCCGGTCTTCGTCGAGGTGCCCGCCGACCAGTACCTCTTCCGCCACGAAGGGCGGCTGCCGGAGCCGGCTCCGCAGTCGCCGCCGCCCGCTCCGTACGAGGAGGCGGTGGCGCAGGCCGCGGCCCTCCTCAAGAACGCGAGACAGCCGCTCCTCTACGTCGGGCTCGGCGCGGCCGGGGCCGGGGCCGACCTCGTCGCCCTCGCCGAGCGCCTCGAGGCCCCCGTCTCGACCACCTTCCAGGGAAAGGGCGTCTTCCCCGAGTCGCACCCGCTCTGGCTCTGGCCCGGCTTCGGCGATGCCGCCCCCCCGTTCGCCCGCTTCGTCGCCTCCTCGTGCGACGCGACGCTCGCCATCGGCTGCCGCTTCGGCGAGGTGGCGACGGGAAGCTACGGGGTCATGCCGCCCCGCCCGCTCGTTCACGTCGATATCGATCCGATCGTCCCGGGGCGGAACTACCCGACCGACCTCGCGATCACGGCCGACGCCGCCGCGGCCGTGAAGGCGCTGCTCGCGAAGCTCCCCACCCGTGGCGGGGACCCGACGCTCCGCCGCCGTCTCCTGGAAGGCCACGCGGACGTCGAACGCGAGTTCTCCCGTCCGTCAGACGGGCGCGTCGCGCCGCACCGTCTCCTCCGGGCGCTCCAGGCGGAGTTCGGCCACGGCACGATCTTCACTTCCGACAGCGGGAACGGGACGTTTCTCGCCGTCGAGGGGCTCCGGCTCGACCGCCCGGGCCGACTCCTCTCCCCCGTCGATTACTCCTGCATGGGGTACGCGGTCCCCGCCGCACTCGGGGCGAAGCTCGCCTGCCCCGACTCGCCGGTCGTCGCCCTCGCCGGAGACGGTGCGTTCCTGATGACGGGTCTGGAGCTCCTGACGGCCGCCCAGAACCGGCTCGGCGTCGTCGTCGTGATCCTCCGCGACCGCGAGCTGGCCCAGATCGCCCAGTTCCAGGAGACGGCGCTCGGCCGGAAGAGCTGCAGCGAGCTTCCCGACTACGACCTGGCAGGCCTCGCCCGCTCCCTCGGCGTCGAGCCTCTCACCCTCTCGCGTGACGCCGAGATCCCCGAGATCCTCCGGCGCGCGAAGGAAGTGTCGGAGACGGGACGGCCCGTTCTCGTCGACACGGCCATCGACTACTCGGTCAAGACGTACTTCACGCGGGGGGTCGTGAAGACGAACTTCCTCCGGCTTCCGTGGGCCGACCGTCTCCGGTTCGTCGCCCGCGCCCTCGGCCGGAAGGCCCTCGGCGGGGCGTGACGGGGGCGGCCGTCAGCGCCGCCGCCAGCTTCCGCTCTTGCCGCCGCTCTTCTCGACCAGCTCGACCGGGCCGATGACGATCCCCTTGTCGGCGGCCTTGCACATGTCGTAGAGGGCCAGCGCGGCGGCCGCGGCGGCGACGAGCGCCTCCATCTCGAACCCTGTCCTGCCCGTCCCGCGCACCTCGGTCCGGATCTCGACGGACCGCGTCCTCGGTCGGCGGGCGAAGCTCACGGCGACGGCGTCGAAGAGGAGCGGGTGGCAGAGCGGGATCCACTCCGCCGTCCGCTTGGCCGCCTGGATGCCGGCGAGGCGCGCGACGGCGAGAGCGTCCCCTTTCGCGTTCTCGGCGGCGTCGAGCGCCGGGTACGCCTTCGGGCCGAGCGTCACGACGGCCCGCGCCGCTGCCGTCCGAACGGTCGGCCGCTTCGCCGAGACGTCGACCATACGCGCCGAGCCGTCAGGGCCGAGATGCGTCAGCCGCTTCATCTCTCAGCCGCTCGTACTCCTCGGGCGTGTTGACGTTGAAGAAGCTCGACGGGTCGCCCCCCGGCATCCGCGCCGTTTCCTCCTCGGGAATCAGGACCGCCCCGAGCGCGCCGAGCGCCCCCTGCAGCGAGTAGTCCCCTGCCGCGAGGCGCCCGGTCAGCGGGACGAGGGCGCTCTTCCGCCAGATGGCGCAGAGGGTCTGAGGGCGTCCGCCCGAGACCGGCACGATGACGGGGGCATGGATCGCCTCGGCCACCTCCAGAAGGGCGGAGAGGAATTCCTCGGGACAGCGCGGCACGTCGGCCGCGAGGATCAGGTTGGTCTCCTCCGGGCTCCAGGCCAGCGCCGCCACGACGCCGAAGGCGGCCGCCTGCGGTTCGGCGCCGTCCTGCACGTACGGAAAAGTCGAGCCCACGAACGGACGCGGGTCCTTCCCGACGAGGGCGGCGCGCCCGCAGACGAACGAGAGCTTCTCCGCCTGCCAGAGCGCCATCGGGAGGCCGCGGAACGGCAGGAGGGTCTTGTCGCGCCCCATGCGCGCCGAGTGCCCGCCGACGAGGACGAACCCGAAAGCCATCTCTGGCAACATGCTACCCCGGCGCCGTGATCACGCTCATCGTTCCCCTCCGCGGCGAGCCGCCCGAGGCACGGGAGGCGGCTCTCGGCCTCGCGGAGGAGGGGGTCGAGGTGCTCCTCGCCGAGGGCGAGGGGCCGCGAGGGGCGAGACTTTCGGCCGCGGCCGCGACGGCCCGCGGCGACGTCCTCCTCTTCCTTCACGCCGACACGAGGCTCCCGGCCGGCTGGAGGGCGCTCGTCGAGACGGCGGTGGCCCGCGGGGCGTCGAGCGGCGCGTTCCGCCTCGCCTTCGAGGGCGGCGGCGCGAGGATGGCCGTGGTCGCCTTCTGGGCGAACCTCCGGACGGCGCTGACGCGCGTCCCGTACGGCGACCAGGCGCCGTTCGTCCGGCGGGACGTCTACGAGAGGCTCGGCGGCCACCGCTCCTGGCCGCTTCTCGAGGACGTCGACCTCGCGGCCCGCCTGAAGAGGGCCGGCCGGGCCGTGATCCTCCGCCCGAAGGTGCGCACCTCGCCGCGCCGCTACCTCGAGAAGGGAATCGTGAGGACGCTCCTCCGAAACAAGTGGATCCTCCTCCGCTACCACCTCGGCGCGGAGCCGGAGGCCCTGGCGCGCCTCTACCGGGGCTAGCCCTTCGAGGGCGCCCGCTTCCCCGCGAATCCGACGATTGGCCCGAGCGTCTTCCGGTAGAGAAGCTCCGAATGCCCCGTGACGAGGTAGTCGGTCAGCTCCCCGACGAACGAGTAACCGAGCCTCTCGTAGAGCTTCCGGGCGCCCGGGTTGAAGGACGAGACGAAGAGGAAGACGTTCGGCGATTCCCGGAAGGCCCGCTCCTCCGCGTGCGCCACGAGGGCCGAGCCGACACCACGTCCCCGGAACGCCGGCGCCACGCAGACGGTCTGGATGTAGCCGGTCAAGGCGCCCTTCATGTTCAGGATCAGGAACCCGGCCAGCTCCGCGCCCGCGTAAGCGACGTACCGCTCCTTCGTCCCGTCGCGCATCTGCCGGAGCGACGTCTCGAAATCCCGCCTCAGAGTGAGGAACGGCTCCGAGGCGGCCATGATCCGCGCGCAGGCCTCCGCCTCGGCGTCGGTGGCGAGGAGGCGGAACGTGAGGTCGTTCACCCGGCGGGTCCCGTCGCGCCTCAGACCAGCTTCAGCAGGTGTCCCGTCGCTCGCCGGGGGCTTGCCTCGTCGTCGGCCCCTCGGCCGCCGACCCCCCGGACCCCCCGGCCACTCGCTCATCAGACCAGCTTCAACAGGTGCCCCATCTTCGCCTTCTTCGTCGCCAGGTAGTCGCGGGTCTTTTCCGTCGGCGGGATCTCGAGGGGGACGCGCTCGACGATCTCGAGGCCGTACCCGTCGATGGCGACGTACTTCGAGGGGTTGTTCGTCATCAGCTTCATCTTCTTGACGCCGAGATCGCGGAGGATCTGGCAGCCGATGCCGTAGTCGCGGACGTCGGGGGCGAAGCCGAGCTTCTCGTTCGCCGCCACCGTGTCGAGCCCCTGCTCCTGCAGCTCGTAGGCGCGGAGCTTGTTGAAGAGTCCGATCCCGCGCCCTTCCTGCAGGAGATAGAGGAGCACGCCCTTCCCCTCGGCCGCGATCAGCTCCAGGGCCTTCTCCAGCTGGGCGCCGCAGTCGCAGCGTCCCGAGCCGAAGACGTCGCCCGTCAGACAGGCGGAGTGGACGCGGACGAGCACCGGCTCGTCCTCCGTCCACTCCCCGCTCACGAGCGCGAGATGTTCCTCGTGCGTCAGGTCCGAGCGGTAGGCGACCGCCACGAAGTCGCCGAAGCGGGTCGGAAGATGCGGAGCGGCCACGCGCGTCACGAGCCGCTCCGTCTGCATCCGGTGCCGGATGAGGTCGGCCACCGAGACGATCGAAATGCCGTGCCGCTCGGAGAACCGGAGCAGGTCCGGGACGCGGGCCATCG
The DNA here is from genome assembly GCA_963801475.1 of uncultured Acidobacteriota bacterium. Lineage (GTDB taxonomy): Bacteria > Acidobacteriota > Thermoanaerobaculia > UBA5066 > UBA5066 > DAOMFB01. The sequence goes on from CAWDEX010000001.1 coordinate 2,225,782, forward strand.
TCCCGTCCTCGTTCATGATCTCGCAGATGACGGCCGCCGGCGTCTGTCCGGCGATCCGTGCCAGGTCGACCGATGCCTCCGTCTGGCCCGCGCGCTTGAGCACGCCCCCCTTGCGCGCCCGGAGCGGAAACGTGTGTCCCGGACGGAGGAGGTCGTGGGGCTTCGTCCTCGGGTCGATGAGCGTCCGGACGGTGGCGGACCGGTCGGCGGCCGAGATGCCCGTCGTCGTCTTCCCGCGGGCCTCCACCGAGACCGTGAAGGCCGTCCCGTAGTTCGAGGTGTTCTGCTCCACCATGGGATGGAGGTCGAGCTCGTCGCAGCGTTCCTCGGTCAGCGACACGCAGACGAGGCCGCGCCCCTCCTTCGCCATGAAGTTGATCGCCTCGGGCGTGACGAAGTCGGCCGCGAGGCAGAGGTCCCCCTCGTTCTCCCGGTCCTCGTCGTCTACGATGATGACGAACTTCCCCCGGGCGAACTCGGCGGCGGCGGTGACGACGGAAACGAAACCCACGGGTTCTCCTTCCCGGGGGAGCGCGGGCGCGCTCTCGGGGACCTAATTGTACCGGGCCGGCGGCGCGCTGTCCGACCGCGCCGCCTCCGGCACGGACGGGCGGGCCGGGGGGGCGGACAGGACGGACCGCTTCCCCACCTCGCGAATGAGCGTCTTGACGAAGGCCTCGAACTGACCGGCGGCAGGAAGGAACGCCCGCGGAGTCCGCTCATGCGTGAACCCGGCGAGAAAGCGCTCCACGAGCGACCAGTCCTTGTACATCAGGTACCGCATCGAGCCGCGCCGGAAGGACTCCAGCTCGGTCACGAGAGCGAGGAGGCTTCTCTTGTCCGGCGCCGCCCGGAAGGCCTGCGTCGTCCGGACGAGCAGGGCGAGGTCGTCGCGGACTCGCTGGCTCTGCTCGCGCCGCGTCCGGTAGTCGGGAAAGAGGCTTCGTCCGTCCATCTCGGCCGAAAACGTCTCCGCCAGTCCGATGACCGACTGCTGGTAGAGGTCGCGGAGGAGCCCCGCGGCGTCCTCGAGCCGCGTCAGGACGAGGCCGGGGTCCTTCATCAGGGCCACGTCCACCAGCTCGACCTCCATCACCTTCCGGACCTCCTGCTCCTGGGCCGCGAGCACGCGCTCGAGGCCCACCTGCTCGGGCGACTCCGGGGGGAAACGCGGGACGAGGCGCTTCTTCACGAACTCGCAGACGCCGTCGCTCTCGCCGCGCAAGAGGCTGAAGACGAGGAGAGCCCGCTTCCGGGTCCCCGGCGAGCCGAGGGTGGTACGGACCATCTCCACGTACCGGAGCGCCTTGAAGAGCTGTACCAGGAGGGCCGCGAGCGCCCCCTTCTGGGCCGGCTCGTGCAGGGTCGACAGGACGCGCTGGAGGGACTGCTTCGAGGTCGAGTCGAGCACCGGCCGGAGGTTCTCGTTGAAGAGGATGCCGAGGTTCGGGTCCTGCTTCAGCGTCCCGATGACGATCCGGCCGAGGGAGAGGTAGGTCTGGAGCGGCAGGAACGCGGCTTTCGACATCTCGTCGAGGATCTTCGAGAAGTCGTCCAGCTTCTCGACGACGAGCGCCAGCTCGGTCTCGGCGCCGCTCCGGCGCCGCGGGGCGGGCGCCCCGGGGGGAATTCGCCCCACCTGCGTGTCGAGGTAGAGGAGGAACGAGGCGAGGTCCTCCTTTCCTTCGCCGAGGAGATGCGTCGTCAGCATCGCCATGTGGTTGACGCCCGCGCGGATGACGCCGACCTCCTCGACGTAGTTCTTGAGGGAGGCATGCGACCGCTCGAAAGGCGAGAGCGGCAGACAGTCGACCGTGAAGAACCGCTCCATCCCCTTCAGCCACATCTCCATCTCGAACAGGTAGTCGTATTTCATCCTGTTCGAGAACAGGGCCGACGTCTCGAGGACCGTGAACCGAGGCATGAGTGCGCCCATTCTAGGCCCTCCGGCGGGGCTGGAGATTCATTCGCATCACGAGGGAGCCCGCCGGACGCCCGTCGGCCGGGCCTAAGATCCGGAGGGGAAGGGGACCGGATCGGGGACGTCGAGCGCACGGAGCGGCCCGTGAAGGAATCGTCGAGCGCCCCGTCCCGCGTTCCCGCCGCTTCGACAGGAGAAGGAGGGAGGGGAATGCGGCCAGACTCGGGAACGAGAGCGAAAGGGCGTGTGAACGCGATCGCCCTCCTTCTCGGCCTGGGCCTTCTCCCGGCAGCCGCGACCGCCCAGGTCGTCACCACGCTGGCGGGCTCGGGAGCCGTCGGGAGCGCGGACGGGACCGGAGCGGCGGCGTCGTTCAACTGGCCCTTCGGCGTGGCGGTGGACGGCAGCGGCAACGTCTACGTGGCGGACGCCGACAACAACCGGATCCGGATCGTCTCGGCGGCAGGGCTCGTATCGACGCTGGCGGGCTCCGGAGTGGTCGGAAGCGCCGACGGGCTGGGGCCGGTCGCGTCGTTCCGCAACCCGAGTGGCGTGACGGTGGACGGAGCGGGGAACGTCTACGTGGCGGACACCTGCAACCACAAGATCCGGAAGATCTCGCCGGGCGGCCTCGTGACGACGTTCGCCGGTTCGGGCGTCGCCGGCAGCTCCGACGGGACGGGGACAGCGGCGTCGTTCGCCAACCCCGTCGGGCTGGCGACTGGCGGAAGCGGCAACCTCTACGTGGCGGACGCCAGCAACAACCGGATCCGGATGATCTCGCCGGCAGGGATCGTGACGACGCTGGCTGGTTCCGGAGACCCGGGAAGCGCGGACGGCGCGGCCGCCGCGTCGTCTTTCTTTCGCCCGTACGGCGTGGCGGTGGACGCGACGGGAGTCGTCTACGTGGCGGACAACCTGAACCACAGGATCCGGAAGATCTCGCCGGTCGGGATCGTCACGACGCTAGCCGGTTCCGGAGAATCGGGAAGCGCGGATGGAACGGCCGCGGCCGCGACCTTCTCCTACCCGTTGGGGGTGGCGGCGGACGCCGCCGGAAGCGTTTACGTGGCCGACTTCCAGAACAACAGGATCCGGAAGATCGCTTCCGGAGGGGCGGTCTCGACGCTGGCCGGTTCCGGGGCTCTCGGAAGCAAGGACGGGACCGGAGCGGCGGCGTCGTTCCGATGTCCGGGCGGCGTCGCGCTGGACGCGGCGGGAAACGTCTACGTGGGCGACTCCGGCAACAACAGGATCCGGAAGATCACGCCGCCGAAGGGGACGTGCACGCCGGACGCCTTGACGGCATGCCTGATCGGCGGGCGGTACCAGGTCACCAGCCACTGGCGAAACCAGCACGCCGACGGGCAGGTGAGCGCGCTCTCGGCGGCGCGCCTCACCGACGCGACGGCGGCGTTCTGGCTCTCCGACGCGGACGCCTTCGAGTACCTGATCCGGATCAACACGGCCACGGACAACGGGCGCGCCTGGATCTCGATCCCGACCTTCACGGACGTGGAGTTCTGGATCGCGGTGACGGACCTGACCTCGGGCCAGACCTTCGAGTACCACAGCCCGGCGGGAAACCGCACCCTCCTCTACGATCCGGGCTTCTTCGTCTATCCGTAGCGCCGGTCAGAACGCGTAGCCGACGCTGAAGTTGAAGACGCCGAGCGTCTCCTCGGGCTTCTTGTCGAGCTTCATGCCGTAGTCGAGGCGGATCGGGCCGACCGGCGTCATGAAGAAGAGGCCGACGCCCGCGCCGGGGCGAAGCTCGGCGAGGTTGACCTTCCGCCAGTCGTCCCACACGTTCCCGTCGTCGAAGAACAGGGCGACCCCGAGGCTCCCGGTCAGCCGCTGCCGCCATTCGACGTTGAAGAGCAGGAGCCCGTTGCCGCCGTAGCCGACGAGATCCGGGTTCACCGTCTGGCCCACGATGCCGAGCGCGTCCTGCCCGAAGGCGCGGTGCGTCGTCCGTCCGCCGGCGAAGAGGCGCTCGGGGATGGGGACCATCAGGTTCGGCTGGCAACCAGGGTTCTCCCCGATGATGTCGCAGGGTCCGAACGGCTGGATGACGCCGTAGCGGACGGCGACCGCCAGGACGGAGTTCGGCCGGAACGCGTGGTATCCGCTCGCCAGGAGCGACCCGCGGACGAAGTGCGCCGTGGCGGCAAAGAGGGGAAACGCGTACTTGAACTCCGCGGAGACGAGGAACCCCTTCGTCGGCGCGATGGGGTCGTCCCGGTCATCCCAGGAGACGGCCGGACCGATCGACGCGATGAGGTTCTGCTGGTTCTGCCGCTGGTCCGGACCGAGGCCCGGGTCCGATGAAGGCTGGACGATCTCGTACTGGATGCGGAACAGCGACTTGACCGTCTCGCTGAGCTTCTTCGACGTGTCGAAGTAGACGCCCCCTCGCTTGACCGAGTAGCCGGGCTGGTAGTCCTGCCCGGCGAAGACCTGGATCGCCAGCGGGAGCCCGATGTCCAGGAAGGACGGCTCCCGGAGGAAGACCCGGAAGCGGTTCTGCCGGCGCGAGAGGATGAGGTCACTCCCCGCGATGATGGCGCGCCCGAAGAGGTTGTTGTACGAAGCTCCGAGCGAGAGGCGCGGAGAAAACTTCGGCGAGCTCGACGAGGAGTAGTCGGCGCCGAAGCCGTAGAGGAGGCTCCAGGGCTTTCCCTCGGTCACCGTGACGAGGACGGTCCGCCGGCCCGTATCGGGGTCGGCCGGCAGGGTCTGTACGTCGGCCCGCGAGAAGACGCCGAGCACGGCGAGGCTCCGCTGCATTTCGAGCGTCTTCGTCAGGCTGAACGGCTGCCCTTCCAGGTTCCCGAGCTGGCGCTCGATGACGGAAAGACGGGTCTTCCGGAACCCGCGGACGATCGTCTTGCCGAAGAAGACCTGGTCCCCCTCGAAGATCGAAAAGGCGACGTCGGCGCCGGCCGCCGACGGGTCGGCGCCGGGGAGGAGCTTCGCTGCGGCGTCCACCCGGGCGTCCGGGAATCCCTTCTCCTGGTAGCGGCCGCCGAGCGTCGCCACGTCGGCGTTCAGCCCTTCTTCCGTGAACGGGTGGCCGGGCGTGGTGGAGAGGCCCGGGAGAAGTTCCACCTCCGTGAGCTTCGAGTTCCCGGCGAACGACCGCGAGGTCACCGTGTAGCGCGGCCCCTCGGTGACGTCGAAGGCCACGTCGAGCGTGAGGGGCCTGCGCCCGGGGGTCACCTCGGGCGCGGCGACCTTCGCGTCGCGAAAACCGCGGGCGAGGTAGACGCCGAGAATCGCGTCGGCGTCCGAGAGGAGGTTCGCCTCGACGAGGCGTCCGCGCGAGAAGAGGGACGGGGGGCCCGTCTCCACCGCGTCACGGACCGTCTGGCTCTTGACGGCTTTCGTCCCGTCCACGGCGACGCGCCCGACGGCGTAGCGGTCTCCCTTGTCGATGACGAAGGAGACGATCTCCTCCTCCAGCTTCGTCTCGAAGGAGACCGCCACCTTCGCCTTCGAGTAGCCCTGTTCCTGGTAGGTCTGGAGGAGACGATCGCGGAAACTCAGGACCGTCTCCTCGTCCGGCGGCTCGAGCCGCCGCCACGGCGATTCGGCGTGCTTCTTGACGTCCGCGAGCGGAGCGCCGGTCACGTTAAGGACGACCCGCGGGCCGACGAAGACCTTGTACCGGGCCGTGGCCTTCCGCGTCTTCACGTCGTAGGCGACGGAGTCCCAGCGCACTTCGGCCCGGCCGTAGCCGCTCTGGCGGAGGTACGCCTCGTAGCGCTCGCTATCGCCCCGGGCCCGCGCTTCCTGGAAGACCTTTCCCGGCTTCTGCTTCGCCTGCTTGAGAAGCCGGCTGACCTCGACCGGTCCGAGGCCGCCCGGGAACTCGGGGGGCGCCGCCACGGCCACGGCGCCCGGCTCGATCTCGATTCGCAGATCGACGAAATTCTGCCCCGGGTCTCCCGTGACATCGAGGGCGACCTTCGCCTCGAACCGGCCCCACGCCTTCAGATGGCGCCGGATCGTCTCCTCCAGGGGCTCGGCGGCGTCGGGCGCCCAGAGATCGCCCGTGGAGTAGGCGATGGCGTCCCGCAGCCGTCCTTTCTCCGGGATCCCCTTGCCGACGATATCGAGCGTCCGGATCCGGGGAGCCGCCACGAAGCGGACGACTACGAACGCGCCGTCCGGACCCGGCGAGGCCTCGACGGAGAGGTCGAGGAAAAGGCGCGTCGCGAAGAGATCGCGTAGGGCGCGGCGGACGGCCGGGCGCGTCAGCGTCTGGCCGGGGCGAAGGTCCGTGAGCCGTCCCCAGGCGTCCGGCTGGGGCGTCGCGTCCCCCTCGAAGGCGAGCGCGGCGATCCGCCCCCCGAACAGCTCGTCCCCGCGCGAGGGGGCGGCGGAAGCCGGAAGGGCGAGGGCCATGGCGAGCGCGAGCAGGACGGCAAGGTGGCCTCTCATCGGAGCGACTTCCGGAAGATCAGCTCGATCGAGTAGACGCCGTATTCGTCCTGCATGGCCTGGAGGAATGTCGTCGGCGAGAGCTCGTAGAAGAGCGAGATGACCTGCGCCTGGGCGTTGTTCGCCGAGCCGAACTGGTAGGCGATGGTCGCCGTGAAGTTCTTGCCGAACGTCTTCCCGAACGTCACGCGCGGTCCTGTGAAGGAAGTTCCCTGGAAGCTCGGGTCGATCTGCAGGCGATCGAGCCGGAAGAACTCCTTCCCCCGGCTCGTGATGGCCTCGGTCGCGAGCCCCGTCAGGAGATCGCGCGCCGCCTGCGCGACCGACGCGTCGGAGGAGGCTGTCCCCCCCACCGGGCCTCCCGAGGTCGCGGTCCCCGGAAGGGTCCCGGAAGCCATCAGGGAGACGATCTGGGCCTCGGTCAGCTGCGGGTCGGACGAGAACTGCGCCGAAAGTCGGGCCGGAGTCCCCGTCACGACGGCCCGAACCCGGTACTCGCCCTGGCTCGTCCGGATCGACGTCCGCGCGTCGACATCGAAGAACGGCTCGATGCGAGAGGGGTTCGAGAAGATGATCTTCCCGGACGCGAGATCGTAGTTCTGGTCCCGCAAGCGGAGCCGCCCGCCCTCCTCGGCCTCGATCTGTCCGAAGACGATCGGCCGGCCGACGTTGCCTCGAAGGAGGAGATCTCCCCCGGCCTTCAGGCGGGCGACGTTGTTGCGCACCTCGACGGAAGACGCCGGCGCGAAGATCCGGATGTCGAGCGCCACCGCGTCGAACGACCCCGTGGCGGAGGACACGGTCGCGCTCCGCTTCCCGGAGAGGAGCGAGACGAGGCCGAGGTTCAGGTCCGCGTCGTAGACGGCCCGGTCGACGACGATCTCGCCTCGCGCCGAGCGGAGCGTGGAGTCACCGTCGAGCCGGATGTCGCCGGACACCGTCGCCCGGAAGCCCGGGAACGGCTGGATCCGGAGCGCGCCGAGATGGGCGGCGGCGTGCAGGTTCGTCAGGTGAAGCCCGTCGAGCGTTCCCGTCCCGCTGACGTCGACAGTCCCCCCGAGGGTCCTCATCGAGAAATCCCGCGCGGTCAGCTTCTCGCCGGCCACGAGGATCGTTCCCGTAATTCCCTCGAAGGACGAGCCGCCCGCCGTCCGGTAGTCGAGGTCCTCGAGTACGGCCCGCCCCGACGGCACGGGCCGGGAGGCCGATCCGCCGACCTTTCCGTCCAGAAGGACGCGTCCCGTGAGCGAGGCCGGGGCGAGGATCGGCGTCAGGAGGCCGGCGTCGAGGTTCGCCGAGACCGCGACGTTGAGAAGGTACGGCGCCGCGAGGCCCACCGAGCCGGAGAGGGCCGCGGTGGACGGCACGACGGGCCTTGTGCCCTCCGGTCCCGAGATCTCCGTCAGCTCGGTGCGGTCGAAGAGGATCCGTCCCTCTTCGATCCGAAACGGCACGGGTCGCGCGACCGAGAACGTGTGGCCCCAGGCCTTCGCCTCGAAAGCGGCCAGGGATCCGTCTCCCAGAAGGGGCGCGCCCTCGGAAGCCGAGCGGACCGAAGCCGACAACTCGAGGCGCCCGTCGAGCGCGGTCTCCGGCGGCAGGCCGAGGAAGTGGGAGAACGGAGCGAGACGCTCCACCGTCAGCCGGATCGCCGTCGGCGTTCCTCCGGCGGGCGGCGCCTCGAAAGCAAGAGCCGCCGCCCCCGGAGCCTCGACCTTCGCGCTCCAGCCTCCGTTCCCGGTCTTCGCCGAGAAGGCCACGGGCCGTGCGGGGTCGCCGAGGGCGTTCTCGCCGAGCGCCGCCTCGGCGATCGTCCCCGCGAGAGTGAGCCCCGGCTTCTCGATCGTCCCTTCTCCCGCGAGCGTCGCCGTCACGCGGCCCGCGAGGGTCGGTGCCGACTCGGCGACCTTGGCGATTGCTCCGGCGGAGACGCCGGCGACCTCGAGGGCCAGGTCGAACCCCCCGTCGGACCAGCGGTAGAAGCCGGATCCTCTTCCCGTCCCGCCGCCGAGCGCGGCCACGGCATCCGACACGCGGATCCGGTCGTTTTCGAAAGCGAGCGTCCCTTCGAGCCGGTCGAACCCCTGACCCCAGGCCGAGCCCTTCTCCCACAGGACCGGAGCCCGGCCCGAGAGCGCCGGCGTCACGCCCGAGAGCGCGAACCGGCCGGTCAGGGGCCCGGACATCGGGAGGTCGAAGCCGAGGAACGCGAGGATCCGCTCGAGCGGCCACGCCCGCATCTCCGTGACCAGCTCCTCGAGGCGGTAGTGGCCAGTGAGAGAGCCGCCCCAGCCGATCTTCCCGGAGACGCCGAGCGCCGCCCCGCCGTCCTCCGCCGAGAAGGGGCTGAACGTCGCCACGTTCCGGTCGACGACGAAGGAGGCCGTGGCGTCGCCGAAGCGCGCGTCACGGAGGAAGAAGGACGACGCCTCGAAGCTCCCTTCGATGCGGGGATCGCCGAAGGCACGCGTCAGGTGCGCTTCGATCCGTCCTGAGCCGGCGAGCCGGAGGGGCGGCTCGAGCGGCTCCTTCTGGATCGCCGCATACCAGTTCTCGGCCGTCCGCTCGAGCTCCGCGAGGTCGCGCGTCTCGGCGGAGAGCGTCAGGTCGGGCTCCCAGCTTCCGATGGCGATGGAGCCCTCGAGGCGCGCGCGAAGCCCTCCCTGCGTGACGAGAGGCATCTGGTCGAAAAGGATCTTTCCGTCGCGGATCAGGAGGGGCCCGCCGCCCGAGGTCGGGAGCGCGTGCCGCCCGGCCACTGCGGAACGGGCCGCCGCGTCGGCCGCGACCTTCAACGTCCCCGAGCCGTCCGCCCGCTCGACGCCGCCGCGCCCCCAGGCCAGCGTCGCGTCGAGGTCGGCCCGGCCGAGCATTCCGGTCCCCGGAAGGCCAAGGTCGGCGAAGAATGACTCGAAGCCGATTCCCCGTCCGTGGAGGACGAGGTTGACCGGAATCGGAGGGTTCTTCAGCCGCTCGACCCGGACCTGCGCTTCCAGCGTCCCCCCGGCGTAGTCGGCGCGCGTGACCTGGGCCAGGACGCCGGCCTGGTCGACGTGCAGGAGGCCCGTCGCCTTCATCGGGAAGGGGCCGAATCTGCCCGCGAACTCGAACGAGGCGCGCCCCTCCACGCCCCCCTTCTCCGGGACGACGAGAGAGCCCTTGACCGCGAGCGGGCCGGTCAGAGGCAGCCCGATGCCGAACAGTTTGCCCAGCTCCTCGCCCCGCGTCTCGATCGTCGGAAAGAGCTGAAGCGACGGCCGCCGAAGGTTGTCGATGCCGCCGAAGGCGTCGACCGAGAAGCGCGGGCTTCGGAGGTGGACGTCGTGGATCCTCAGCCGCCCGGGAGACAGGTCGGCTCCGACGCCGAGGGCGAAGTCCAGCGTCTCGTAGTCGCCGATCTTCAGGTGCGCGTTCCGCACGCCGAAATCGAGGTGCGAGACGGCGCCCGCCCCCTCGCGACGGGACGTGAACGCCGCCTCCTGCAGGAGCGCGTCGATCCGCGCCGTCCAGTCGCGGAACCGGAGCGTCGCCCGCTGGACGACGGCCTCGGTCATGTAGACGTCGAGGCCCGCGTCCGTGTCGTCCTTCTTCCGGGGGAGGAGCCGGTCGAAGTTGTTCGTCCCGTCCCCGAAGACCTCGAAGACGACCGTCGGGGAGACGATCCGGAACTTCGGCAGCTCGAGACGCCGGCCGAAGAGCGACGGGAGGCCGCGCAGCTCGATCTCGGCCGCGGCGAAGCAGGGTCCGGGAACGCCCCGGGGGTCGTTCGCGAGCGCCACGTCGCGCACGAGAAATGCCGGGGGAAGCAGGGAAAGGTCGAAGCCGCCGATCGTCACCGGGCGCGCCAGCTTCTCCGTCAGCAGCTGCTCGGTCCGGCGGCGCAGCAGCTCCTGGAAGCGCGTCGAGCGGAAGACCGCGTAGAGGACGAGGACCGAGAAGAGGAGGAGGAGCGTGAAGAGGCGGAGACCGCGGACCTGCGTGAGCGTCAGCTCCGGGATGTGCGGATGCGGAATACGGACCCGGCGCCTCTTCCCCGCCGGCGCCTGCGGATCGCCGTCCCGCTCTGCCATGCCGTCCTAGCGGCTCCCTCTCCCGTGTCCGCCGCCGAACGAGAGCTTCCCGGCGAGGACGTCGAAGAACGAGTCCTCCGAATGCCGGACGAGGCCGACGGCGATCGGCGCCCTCGCGATCGCGATCTTCATCGCCGACGAGATGGGGAAGCCCTCCTGGCCGTCCAGCGTCAGGTAGACCTCCGTCGGATCGCCTTCGACGGCCAGCTCGAGGCGGACCGAGTCGGGCAGGACGAGCGGTCGGAGAGAGAGCGTGTGCGGGCAGATCGGCGTGAGCGTGATGGCGGGCATCCGCGGCTCAAGGATGGGTCCGCCCGTCGAGAGGTTGTAGCCGGTGGAGCCGGTCGGCGTCGAGACGATGATGCCGTCGCCGCGGAAGCGCGAGACCACGGCGCCGTCGGCCGCGACCCGGATCGTCGCGATCCGGGCCAGGGCCGTCCGCGAGACGACGGCGTCGTTCACGACGCGGTAGCGCCGGGGCGGCCGCCCGTCTTCGAGCACCGTGACGGCAAGAAGGCGCCGAGGCTCCACGGCCGCCTCGCCGCGAAGGGACGCCTCGAGCAGGCGCGGGAACTCCTCGGGGTTGCAGGCGGTCAGGAAGCCGAGCGTCCCCCCGATGTCGACCCCGAGAACCGGGACGCCGCGTGCCGGGTGGCGGGCGACCGAGAGGAGCGTCCCGTCCCCCCCGAGCGTGACGACGAGGTCGACCGCCCGGGCGATCGTAGAGCGAGGGACGCCCCCCGACTCGCCGCGGGCCGCCATCGACTCGGCGTCGTGAACCACCGTGAGGCCACGCCGACGGAGCGTCCGGGCGAGGGTGCGCGACAGCTCGAGCGCCTCGGCGCTCGTGTAGCGTGTCACCAGCCCCACCCGCCTGATCCGCCGGGACTTGCGGGCGGCTTTCATCGCCTCAATTTAGCGCGATTCGGGCGGATTCGCGGCTCGAAATGCGGCGAGGAACTCCTCGTTGCCGTCGGCCCCTTCGATCGGCGACCGGATCGTCCCGAGCGGCGCGAACCCCAGCGCCACGGCGGAGGTGACCACCCGGGCGACCGCGCGCTCCCGGACGGCGGGATCCCGGACGATGCCCCCCTTCCCGACCTCGCCGCGGGCCGACTCGAACTGGGGCTTGACGAGGAGGACCGCGGCCGCGCCCGGCGCGAGGAGGGGCACGGCGGCCGGAAGGATCAGCGAAAGCGAGATGAACGAGACGTCCGCGACGAGAAGCTCCACGGGGACCGGGACCTCGGTTCTCGAGAGGTACCGTGCGTTCACCTTTTCGAGAAGAACGACGCGAGGGTCGCCGCGGAGCTTCGCGTGAAGCTGCCCGTAGCCCACGTCGACGGCGTAGACGGTCCGCGCGCCGCGCGAGAGGAGGACGTCCGTGAACCCCCCCGTCGAGGCGCCGACGTCGAGGCAGATCCGGCCCGACGGGTCGATGCCGAAGTGGTCGAGCGCCGCGGCCAGCTTCAACCCGCCACGCGAGACCCACGGGTGCTCGGGCGCGGCGACAGAGACCTCCGTGTCGGGCGCCACGGCCGTTCCCGGCTTGACCGATTCGTGCCCTTCCACGCGGACCCGGCCCGCCAGGATCAACGCCTCCGCTCGCGTCCGGCTTTCGGCGAGCCCCCGCTCCACCAGCACCCGGTCGAGGCGGAGCTTCCCGGCCTTCGCCGTCACCGCGTGACCATCACCTTGAGGACGTCGCCGCGGGCGCGGGCGAGGCGGAAGGCCTCGGGGGCGCGGTCGAGCGGAACGCGGTGGGTGACGATCTGGTCGGCCCGGACGACCCCGCGCTCGACGAGGGCCATCGCACGCTTCAGCTCCGCGGCGCCGCAGGAGTACGAGAAGCGGAGCGTCAGGTCGCGGAGGTAGGCCGTGTGAGGCGCGAGACTCCAGCGCGTCTCCGGCGGCACCGGCGAGTAGAGGACGATGCGACCTGCCGGCGCGGCGGCCTCCACAGCGGTCTCGAACGCCGAGGCGGCGTACGGCAGGACGAAGACGGCGTCGGCGCCCCAGCCGGCGCTCTCCTTGCGGGAGATGGACGCGAGTCCCTCTGACGGATCGAGAACGCGGTCGAAACCGAGCCTCTGGGCCGAAGCCCTTCGGGCCGGGTCCGGATCGCTTCCGATGAGTCGCGCCGCCCCCGCCTCGCGCGCGAGAAGGCCGAGGAGGACGCCGCTCGACCCGAGCCCGATCACCGCGACGAAGTCGCCCGGCCGCACCGCGCCCCGGTCGACCGCCTTCAGCGCGCAGGCCACCGGCTCGGCCAGCGCCCCGTCCTCGAAGGAGAGGCCGTGCGGGACGAGCAGCGTGTCGGTCGCGACCGTGGCCGCTTCGGCGCGGAAGAACTCCGCGAGGCCGCCCGGGTGGAGGCGGTTCGGTTTCCATGCGGGGCACATGACGGGCTCTCCCGCCTTGCAGAAGCGGCAGCGCCCGCACGCCGCGTGATGGTGGACGAAGACCCGGTCGCCCGGCCGGAAGGCGGTGACTCCCTTCCCCACCACCGCGACGACACCCGCCGGCTCGTGCCCGAGGACGGCCGGCGCCTTCGCCGCCACGTACCACGGCGCGAGGTCGCTCCCGCAGAGGCCCACCGCCTTCATCTCGACGAGAAGCTCCCCGTCGCCCACCTCTGGCACCGGCATCTCGACCACGCAGATGTCGTCGAGCGACCGGACGAGAGCGGCCTTCATGGAATCAGCACGACTTTCATGGCGTCGCCACGCTCCGCCTCCTCGAAGGCGTCGCGCCATTCGGCGAGCGGCCGCGTCTTCGAGAGGAGCGGCGCCGCGGGGACCGCCCCGGAAGCGAGGAGCGATAGCGCCCGGTCCGCGTCGGCCGGCGTGTAGTGGAACGAGCCGACCACGGAGACCTCCTCGTAGTGGGTCCGGAGCGCGTCCACGTCCAGCCGGCTGCCGGCCGCCATCCCCGCGAAGAGGAGGAGCGTCCCGCCGGGGGCGACGCGGGCCGCAAGCGCCGACGCGAACGAGGGATCTCCCGTGGTGTCGACGACGAGCTCGAAGGGTCCCTCGGTCCCGCCAACTGCGGCGCCGAGTCCCTCGAGGAGGGCGAGCCGTGCCGGCTCCCGTCCCGTCACGACGATCTCCGAGGCGACGTTCCGGAGAAGGAGAAAGAAGAGAAGCCCGATCGGCCCGCACCCCGCGACCAGGACGCGGCCGCCCGCCGGCGGCGGGACTCGCGAGAGGCCGTGGACGACGGACGCGAGAGGATCCAGCAGCGCGGCGGCCTCGAAGGAGAGGCCGTCCGGAATCCGGCGAACGGCGCCGCGGACGAGACGTGCCGGAAGGCGGATCTCGTCGGCGAACGCCCCCCAGAGCGACGCCTCGAAGGCCGTCTCGCAGAGATTCGCCCGGCCGACGCGGCAGGTAGCGCACGTCCCGCAAGGCGCGGTCACGGCCGACGTCACGCGCTCCCCCGGCGCAAACGGCGCGCCCTCCCCGGCGGCCGAGACGACGCCCGCCATCTCGTGGCCGAGCGTCACGGGAAACGGCACCTTCGGGTGCCCGCGGCGAAGGAGCTTCAGGTCGGTGCCGCAGGTCAGCGCGGCACGGACGCCCACGACGATCTCGCCCGGACCCGGAGCCGGATCGGGCCGGCCGGCGAGAGAAGCCCGTCCCGGAGCCTCGCAGACGAGGGCGCGCATGTCGGCCGGAGGTTAGCAGCGTCAGGTCGGGAGCTCGTCCTCGACGGCGTCTGCGTAGAACTCCGCCTGGCGGCGGCGCGCCGCCCACCCCTCCACGATCTCGTAGAGCGTCGGGAGGACGATGAGCGTCAGCAGCATCGAGGTGACGACGCCCCCGATTACGACGCTGGCGAGCGGGCGCTGGACCTCGGACCCGGCGCCACTCGACAGGGCCATCGGAACGAAGCCGAGCGCCGCGACGAGGGCCGTCATGAGGACCGGCTTCAGCCTCATGGCCGCGGCGCCGACGATGGCCGGCCGGAGCGACGCTCCCTCCTCGCGCCGCCGATTGATCGCCGTCACGAGGACGACGCCGTTCAGCACCGCGATGCCGAAGAGAGCGATGAAACCGACCGACGCCGAGAGGCTCAGGTTGAGCCCGCGGAGCCAGAGGGCGCCGATTCCGCCCACGAGGGCGAACGGAACGTTGACGAGCACGAGCGTCGCCTGCCGGACTTTCCCGAAGGTGACGAAGAGAAGGAGGAAGATGATGACGAGCGAGAGCGGAATGACGACGACGAGGCGCTTCATGGCCCGCTCCTGGTTCTCGAACTGACCGCCCCAGTCGAAGCGATAGCCGGGCGGGAGCTTGACGGACGCCGCGATTCGGTCTTTCCCCTCGGCCACGAAGCTCCCCATGTCGCGTCCGCGAACGTTGGTCTGCACGACGAGGCGGCGCTCTCCCGACTCGTGGTTGATCGCCTCGGGCCCCCGGACCGTCGCGACCCGGGCCACCGCTCCGACCGGGATCTTCTCGCCGCCGGGAGCCGAGAGAAGGAGCGCCTCGAGGGCGGCCCGGTCGGCGCGGAGCGCGTCCGGGAACCGGATGAGGACCCCGAACCGCCGCGGCCCGTCGAGGACTTCCGTCGCGACCAAGCCCCCGACGGCCGTCTCGACGACCTGCCGGAGGTCCGAGACGTTGAGCCCGTAGCGGGCCATCGCCTCGCGGTCGACGTCGATCTGGATCTGCGCCGCGCCCGTGAGGGCCTCGACCTGCAGGTCGGCGGCGCCGCGAATCGGCTCGAGCGCCCGCCGCACCTCCTCGCCGAGGGTCTCCAGCACGGCCGCGTCCGGCCCGAAGATCTTCACCGCCACGTCGGCCTTCACGCCGGACACGACCTCGTCGAGGCGCATCGCCATCGGCTGAGTGAAGTTGGCGGAGAGCCCCGGCATCTCCGAGAGCGCCCCGGCCATGGCGTCGACGAGCTGCTCCTTCGTCCGGCCGGATTTCCACGCCTCCCGCGGGTGAAGGACGACGTAGACGTCCCCCTGGTAGATCCCCATCGCCTCCGTCGCCACGTCGGGCCGCCCGATCTTCGTGACGACCTGTCGGACCTCCGGGAAGCGCTTGAGGATCTGCTCGACGCGGCCCGAGATCGCGGTGGACTCGGCCAGCGAGACCGAGGGGAGCTTCCGGGTCTCGACCAGGATCGACCCCTCGTCGAGCCGCGGCATGAACTCGGTCCCGAGGAAGGGGACCGAGGCGATCGCGACCGCGACGGCGACGAGCGCCACCGAGAGCGTTCGCCGCCGGTGGCCCATGGCGTCGTCGAGATGCGTGATGTATTTCCGGCGCAGCTTCAGGAACCAGCCCTCCGCGTGCTCGCCCGCCGACGCCGGCAGGACGAGCGACGCGAGGACCGGCACCGCCGTGAGGGCCAGGGCGAGGGCGCCGACCAGCGCCGAGCAGACGGTGACCGCCATCGGACGGAACATCTTTCCCTCGAGACCCTCGAGGGCGAAGATCGGGATGTAGACCGCGATGATGATGAGGACGCCGAAGAGGATGGGGCGGGCGACCTCCGTGGCCGCCGACGTGAAGAAGACGTCCCGGCTCTCCCGGCGGCGCCCTTCCTCCCCGCGGCGCTCCTCGCGCTTCCGGATGATGTTCTCGACCATGACGACGGCCCCGTCCACGATGAGGCCGAAGTCGATGGCTCCGAGCGACATCAGGTTCGCCGAGACCCCGAAGACCTTCATCCCGAGGAAGCCCGCGAGCATGGCGACCGGAATGACGCTCGCGACGAGCAGCGCGGCGCGGAGATCGCGAAGGAAGAAGAAGAGAACGAGGACGACGAGCAGCGACCCTTCGAGAAGGTTCTTCCAGACGGTGTGCGACGTCCGGTCGATCACCTCCGTCTGGTCGTAGAAGGGGGCGATCGACAGCCCTTTCGGCAGGCTCTGCGTGATCTCCTTCACCCGGGCCTTGACCCGCTCGGCGACGACCTTCCCGTTCTCCCCCTTCAGCATGATGACCATGCCGGCGACCGACTCCCCCTTTCCGTCGCGCGTCACCGCGCCGTGCCGGGGCATCGCGCCGACGGTCACCTCCGCCACGTCGCCGACGAAGACGGGCACTCCCTCCACCGAGGCGACGACGAGCCGCTTCAGGTCCTCGACGCCGCGGACGAGTCCGACCCCGCGGACCGTGAAGCGCTCCGATCGATGCTCGATGAAGCCGCCGGAGAACGAGACGTTGTTCTCCGCCACGGCCTCGAAGAGCTGCCGGAGCGTGAGACCATATTTCTCCAGCCTCCGGGGGTCGACGACGACGTGGAATTGCCTCGTCAGCCCGCCCCAGGAGTTCAGCTCGGAGACGCCCGGCACCGACCGGAGGCGCGGGCGGATCTCCCAGTCCTGGAGCGTCTTCTTCTCCATCAGGTCGGCGCCGTCTCCCTCGACGAGGTACTGGTAGATCTCGCCGAACGCCGTGGCCACCGGGCCGAGCGACGGCTCGATCCCCTGCGGAATCCGGCCGCGGGCCTCGGCCAGCCGTTCCGCCACGAGCTGCCGCGCGAAGTAGACCGGGACGCGGTCCTCGAAGACGACCGTGACCATCGAGAGACCGAACTTCGAGAGAGAGCGGACTTCCGTCGCTCCGGGGGCCCCCGTGAGCGCCGTCTCGACGGGATAGGTGACCCGCTGCTCCACCTCGACCGCGGCGAGCCCCGGCGCCTCGGTGACGACGACGATCTGGTTGTTCGTCAGGTCCGGAAACGCCTCGACGCCGATGGAACGCCGGGCCCAGACTCCCCCGCCGACGAGCGCAGCCAGGCAGAGAAGGACGAAGACCTTCTGCCGGAGCGAGGCCGCGACGAGCCGCTCGACGAAATCCATCTCAGTCTCCCGAGCGCTCCGTGCCCTTCAGCAGCTCCGACTTCAGGAGGAAGCTTCCGTCCGACGCGACCTTCTCTCCCTCCTGGAGCCCCGAGGCGACCTCGATCCACCCGTCCGACTCCGTTCCGACCGTCACCTCCCGACGCGTGAATCGGCCCGCCGCACCGGGGACGAAGACGACGGTCTTCCCTTCGATCTCCTGCACCGAGCGCGCCGGGACGGCGAGGATGGGCCGCGGTGCGCTCTCTCCCATTGCAATGGAGGCGTACATCTCCGGCTTCAGGCGGCCGCCGGCGTTCGGAACCTGGCACCGGATCATGACGCGCCGCGTCTTCGGATTGACGGTGTCCCCCACGAACGTCACGCGCCCCCGGAAGACCTCGTCCGGCCAGGCGGAGACCCGGATCTCCGCGGTCTCGCCAGCCCGGACGAGCCGGAGCTTCGTTTCGTCGATCTCGGCGAGGGCCCACAGGCTTCCCAGATCGCTCACGACGAAGAGAGGCGCCCCGGGCGTCACGGCGGTGCCCGCCGTGATCTTCTTCTCGAGGACGACGCCGGCGAACGGCGACTTCACCGGGATCTCCTCGCCGCTCTCGCCGGAGGGATCCTCGCCGGACGTGATGCCGAGGTGTTCGAGCGCTTCCTCGGACCGCCGGACCTCCGTCTTCGCCCGGTCCAGCTCCTCGGCCGCGGCGACGCGGTCGGCCTCGGCTCGCTGGCGCTCCTGGACCGAGATCGCCCTGGCCTGAAGGAGGCGGACCGCGCGCTCGGCCGACAGCGCGGCGTAAGCGAGCTCGGTCTCCCGCCGCCGCCGGTCGGCCACGGCCTTCCGGTAGTCGGCCCAGGCGTCGTGGATGACGTGGCTGTGGAGATGCGCCAGCCTCTGTCCGGCCGTGACGCGATCTCCGACCTCGGCCATGACGGCCGTGACGTTTCCCTCCACGAGCGAGCCGATCCGCGCCGTCCGGGCCTCGTCGAGAGCGAGGACGCCCGGCGCCTCGAGCCGGTCGGCGCGCGTCAGGCGCTTCACGGTCTCGACGGTGATCCCGGCGTCCCGGCGGGCCGCCTCGCCGAGGACGACGGCGCCGGCCTCGGCCGTCTTTTCAGGCCCCGTCTCCGGCGCCTTCCTCGTCAGCCAGCGGACGAGGACGACGGCCGGCACGAGGAGGAGCAGGAAGACGACGGCGAGGCGCCCGGCGCGAAGCTCCCGGCGGCCCAGCAACCGGCGCCACGAAGACGGTTCGGACCCGGGATTTCCGCTCACGGGATCGCCTCCTCTCCGAGCAGCAGACGCACCTCGGCGGCGCTGAAGATCGCCTCGGCCGTCAGGTCCAGCGCCTCGCGGCGGGCGTCCAGGTAGAGGCGCCGGGCGTCGACCAGACGGAGGACGTCCGAGGCCCCTTCCCGGAAGGCGGCGCTCGCCGCGTCGCGGGCGCCTTCGGCCGGCCCGACGAGATCCTTCTCCACCGTGAGGGCGCGTGCCAAGAGCTCGCGGGCCGCCACGATCTGCGCCGCGCCGCCCGCGAGGAGGCGCGATTCGAGGGACGCCAGATCCGCTTCCGCGGCCTTCGCCTCGGCCTCGGCGCGGGCAACGTTCCCGGCGTTCAGGTCGAAGAGAGGCAGCGGGATCACGAGGCCGGCGACCCCCGTGTCGAGGCCGAAGCTCCTCTTGTAACCGGCCGTGAGGGCGACCGTCGGGACCCTGCGGGCCCGCTCGAAGCGCGCGGCTTCGCGCGCCTGGGCGACCCGGGCCCGGGCCCGGGACACCTCGGGACGCCGCTCGAGCGCCAGCCGGGCGAGTGCGTCCGCGTCGCCATCGGGAATTCCGGGAAGCGCCGGCTCGACGAGCCGCGACGGTGCCATGGAAGCCGGCTCGCCCAGGAGGGCCGCGAGGAGCCGCAGCTCGCGGTCCCGCTCGAGGCGCACCCTAAGGAGCGCCTCCTCGGCGCGGGCCAGCTCGGCGCGGAACCGAAGAAGGTCGGCTTCGGCCGACCATCCTTCCGCGACGCGACGCTCGAAGATCGACACGATCTCGGAGAGGCTTTCGCGGTTCCTCTCCAGCGCCTCCAGGAGGACGCGGGTGCGGAACGCTCCGAGGTAGGTCCGCACGGCCTCGAGGGCCACCTCGTGGCGCGTCCGATCCGCCTCGAAGCCCGCGGCGTCCCGCGCGGCCGCAGCCTCGGCGGCGCGCGCCGAGCGCTTCGGTCCCAGCTCCAGCGGCTGTGTGAGGGTGGCGAAGAAGTCGACGTTGTCCCAGCGGGGCGTCGGATGGTCGGCGTGGAAATCCCAGTTCTCGACGCGAACCTCCGCCGCGGGGTTCGGCAGCCGGCCCGCCTGCCGGGCCGCGCCGGCCGCCGCCGAAACGCGATCCCTCGCTGCGGCCAGCTGAGGGGAGACCTCGACCGTTCGCCGGACGGCCGCGGAAAGCGTCAGCGGCTCCGGCGGAGGTCCCTCGGCACGGAGCGTCGCCGCGGCCGCGAAGGCGACCGCCAGGCCGGAGGATGTGTTCGGACGGAGACGCATGAGAGTCTTTCGGGGGGCCCGGCTGCCTCCGGTGAAGGTAGCGGCTCCGGCCGGCGGCCGAATGAGTCATCTGCATCGGGAATGCCCGCCGCCCGCTCCTTGACGCCCCGCGCACCACGCGCCACTCTGGCCGCGTGACCGACTCTCCGCTCGCGGAGTCCCGCGCGGCCGGCCCGAACGCCCCGGCCTACGCCCTTCTCTCGGTCGCGACCGCCCTCGTCACGATCACGCTCAAGCTCCTCGCCTGGAAGCTGACGGGCTCGGTGGGCCTTCTTTCAGATGCGATGGAGTCGTTCGTGAATCTCCTCGCGGCGATCGTGGCGTTCTGGGCCCTGACCGTGGCGAAGAAACCGGCCGATTCCGAGCACGCCTTCGGCCACACGAAGGCGGAGTACCTCGCGAGCGGGTTCGAGGGAATGGCGATCCTCGCCGCGGCCGCCGCCATCGCCGCCGCGGCGATCGACCGGATCCTCCACCCGCAGGGTCTCAGCTCGATCGGCGCCGGCCTTCTCATCTCGGTCGCCGCCTCGGCGGTGAACGGGGCCGCCGCGTTCGTTCTCCTCCGCGCGTCGCGCCGCCTCAACTCGATCACCCTCCGCGCCGACGCGTGGCACCTCCTGACCGACGTCTGGACCTCGGCGGGCGTCCTCGTCGGCGTCGCCCTCGTCTGGGCGACCGGCTGGGTCGTCCTCGACCCCGTCGTCGCCCTCCTCGTTGCGGTGAACATCGTCTGGACGGGGCTGAGGCTCCTTCACGAGACGGGACACGGCCTGCTCGACCGCGCGCTCTCCGAGGACGACCTGAAGAAGATCGAGGACGTCCTCGACCGCTTCCGCCCCCGCGGCGTCGAGTTCCACGAGGTCCGGACGCGCGCGGCCGGCCCGCGCCACTTCGTCCAGATGCACGTCCTCGTCCCCGGCGGCTGGACGGTCCAGTCGGGCCACGACCTTCTGGAAGAGGTCGAGAAGGATCTCGTCGCCGTCCTTCCGAACGCGTCGGTCATCACCCACCTCGAACCGCTCGAGGACCCGGCGGCGTGGGACGACGCGGGGCTGGGCCGTTCGTCACGGTCCGGTGCCTGAAAATCAGATATACTGAGAAACATGAAGAGCGGAGCCGCCGAGGCCACCCGGATCGGAAAGCGCGGGACGGTCGTCATCCCGGCCCGGATGCGAAAGCGGATGGGACTTGACGAAGGATCGCTGGTTCTCGTCGAGGAGGACCGGGGCGGGGTCGTGATCCGGCCCGCCGTGGCCCTGCCCATCGAGATCTACACGCCCGAGCGGAGAGCGGAGTTCCTTCTGGAGAACGCCATCGACCGGAAGGACTACGCCCTCGCGCGGAAGGCCGTCCGGAAAATGGGCCTCGATCCGGACCGGATCCCCCACAAGCCGCCCAGCTCCTGACCCTTGGACCGCCTCTTTCTGGACGCCAACGTCCTGTTCTCCGCCGCCTGGCGGGAAGAGTCCGGGCTCCTTCGCCTTTGGAAGCTGCCGAGTGCCGAGCTCGTATCGTCCGCGTACGCCGTCGACGAGGCACGACGAAACCTCAGCGACAGCGAGGCCCGCGCCCGCCTCGAGACCTTGCTCGACGAAACGACGATCGTCGCCGAGGGGTCGCTGGCGACCCTTCCGCCGACTCTCAGCCTCGCCGCGAAGGACCGCCCGATCCTGGCTGCGGCGATTCACGCCGGGGCGACGCACCTCATCACCGGCGACCGGAAAGACTTCGCGAAGCTCTTCGGGCGGCGGATCGGCGGCGTCCTGATCCTGCGTCCCGCCGACTACCTCAAGAGCCGGATGCGGTGAACGTCGGGATGTCTCCCGTCATCCGCCGGCGACGTCGGCTCCCTCAGCGGTCCCTGCGCGCGACGTAGGTCGCGAGGGCGGCGAGAAGCCCCGGCTCTCCTTCGAGCGCCCTCGCCGCCTCGAGCGTGGACGCGAGGACGCGTTCCAGCTCGGCCTTCGCGCCGTCGAGGCCGAAGAGGTTCGGGTAGGTCAGCTTGCGCTGCTCGACGTCCTTCCCCGCCGTCTTCCCGAGCGTGGCCGACTCCTGTGTCACGTCGAGGATGTCGTCGGCGATCTGGAAGAGGAGGCCCAGCCGCTCGCCGAACGTGGCGGCCGCGGCGCGGGCCGCCGCGTCCGCGCCGCCGTAGAGCGCGCCGAGCTCGACCGAGACCCGGAGAAGGCGGCCGGTCTTGAGCGCGTGGATCCTCGAGAGGAGCGCGAACGGATCGGCGATCCCCTTCGCGTCCGTGGCGGCCAGGTCGAGGGCCTGGCCGCCCGCCATTCCGTCGAGGCCGATCGCACCCGCGACCATCGCCACGGCTTCCGCACGCCGCGCGGCCCAGGCCTCGCCGCGGGGACGCGTCGCCAGAACCTCGAAGCCGAGCGTCTGGAGGGTGTCACCCGCCAGCATCGCCGTGGCCTCGCCGAAAACGACGTGGCAGGTCGGCTTGCCCCGGCGGAGCGAGTCGTCGTCCATGCAGGGCAGGTCGTCGTGGATGAGCGAGTACGTGTGGAACAGCTCCAGGGCCGCCGCGGCCGCCACCAGCTCCCGGCGCGGCGGGCGGGTCGCTTCCGTGCCGCAGACTTCGGCCGCCAGAAGGCCGAGGACCGGCCGGATCCGCTTTCCCCCGGCGAGCGTCGAGTAACGCATCGCGGCGGCGAGCCCCCTCGGGTCCTCCCCTTCGGGCGGAAGAACGTCGAGGAGCGTCTGCTCCACCTCGACGCGCCGCGCCTCGAGGATTTCCCGAAGGGAGAGCGTCGTGCTCACGTCGTCTCGTCCTCCTCGTCCTCGTCGCGATCGGCGTCGCCCTGCGCCTCGAGCTCCTTCGTGGCGAACCCCTCGGGCGTCTCCTTCAGGACGACCTCCACCCGGCTCTGGATCTCGTCGATCTTGCTGCGGCAGAAGCGGGAGAGGCCGACCCCTTCCTCGAAGAGAGCGAGCGAGGTCTCGAGCCCCTTTTCGGGGTCTTCCAGCTCCTCGACGATCTCCTGAAGGCGCGCGAGCGCCTTCTCGAACGTGAGGTTCTTCGGGAGGGGGGCGGCCTTAGCTTTCGTCATCGGGCACCTTCGCTTCGGTCACGCGAGCGCGAAGCTCGCCGTGTTCGAGAAGAACCCTCAGGCCGTCTCCGGCAGAGACCGCCGCCGCGTCGCGAAGCGGCGTCCGTTCCCCTTCGCGGTACGTCACGGAGTATCCCCGCGAGAGGACCTTGAGCGGGCTGAGAGCGTCGAGGGAGGCCGAGAGCGCCCCGAGGCGGCCTTCGGCGAGAGCGACACGGGCCTTCATTCTCCCGGCGAGGGCCTGCGCCCGCTGATCGGCGTTCGCTCTTCGAAGGTCGAGGGCGGCCCGCCCGGGCCAGGCGAGAACCCGGCCCTCGCTCTCGGCGAGGCGCCGGGCGAGGCCCATCGGCAGGGCCCGGAAGGTCGAGAGGAGCGCCGCCATCGCGGCGTCGAGCTCGGCCTCCCATCCGTTCACCCTCGCGGGAAACCCCCCGAATCCGGCCGCGAGGCGCAGGCCCTTCAGCTCCCCGTCCGCCTCCGCCAGCCGTCCCCGAAGGAGCTTCCGGAGACTGCCGTCGAGCGCGGTGAGCCGCCCCTCGAAATCCTCCCGGCGGCCCACGACGAGCTCCGCCGCCTGCGACGGCGTGGCGGCCCGGACGTCGGCGGCGAGGTCGGTGAGCGTCACGTCGATCTCGTGTCCGACCGCCGAGATCGTCGGCACGCCCGAAACCGCCACCGCCCGGACGACCCGCTCGTCGTTGAACGCCGCCAGGTCTTCCTTGGAGCCGCCGCCGCGGGCGACGATCAGGACGTCGGCCGAGCCGGGGACGCGCGAGAAGGCGGCGATGGCCGCCGCGATCTCCGCCGGCGCCCCCTCCCCCTGCACGCGGACCGGGTAGATCGTGACGTGGGCGTTCGGGAAACGGAGCGAGAGCACCCGCAGGACGTCGTGGACCGCGGCCCCCCCCACGGACGTCACGATCCCGATGCGCCGGGGAAGAAGCGGGAGCTTTCTCTTCCTCGAAGGATCGAACAACCCTTCGGCCGCGAGCCTCGCTTTCAGCTGTTCGAAGGCGAGCTGAAGGGCTCCGACGCCGACGGGCTGCAGCTCGGCGGCGACGAACGAGAGCTTCCCGGTCTTCGGCCAGACGTCGGGACGCCCGCGCGCCAGGAGCTCCATCCCGACCTCGACGCGAAACGGCAGCCGGGAAAGGCTGTCGGCCCACATGACCGCGGCGATCGAGGCCGACGGGTCCTTCAGCGTGAAGTAGGCGTGCCCCGACGACCAGACCCGCCACTCGGAGACCTCCCCCTTCACCCAGGTGTCCGGAAATCCCGACCGGAGCGCGCCGTTCAGCCGCGCGACGAACTCCGACACCGTGACGACGCTCCCCTCCGGCCCCCCCGAACCGAACGGAAGCTCCGCTTCCGCCAGGCGCGGCGAACGTCGCGCCACGAAAGGACGGAACCGCGGGGTCGCCACGGACCGGATTCTAGTCGGCGGGGGGCGACGGCCCTCCGCCGACGAACGGGACGACCGCGAGGACGAGCGACGGAATCAGGATCTCTACGTCGCCGAAGTTGTACTCGAACATCCCGGCGACGAAGAGCGCCGCGAAGGCGGCGACGGCGCCGCGGGCGAACGGCTTCACGGGGTCCTCTCCCGGCGCGCGGGCCCGACGCACGCCCCCGGCCACGACCGCCCCGACGAGCCAGAGGTAGAACGCGGCCGACGGGAGCCCCGTCTCGGCCGCCGTCATGACGAGGTTGTTGTGGAGGTGGCCGACGTGGGGGTCGACGAAGCCGGGCTGCCGGTAGTCGGGATAGACCTCCTTGATCCGCCCGGGCCCGACGCCGAAGAGCGGGTGGTCCCGGACCATCAGACGGCCGGCCTTCCACATCGCCACCCGGTCACGCACGGTCTCGTCGGCCGGGTCGAATGCGGACCGGGCCCGGTCGCGCACCGCCGCCGGCGCGGCGATCCAGATCACGAGTCCGACGGGCGCAAGCACGAAGAGGCTTTTCGGCCTCCAGAGGAGGACGAGAACGAGAACTCCGGCAGCGAGGCCGAGATAGGCGTTCCGGGTCAGCGTGAGCGCGATGGCCAGCGTCCCGAGCGCCGCCACGCCGCCGTCGAGAAGGCGCGACCTCCGGGGCTCCTCGGACGAGAGCGCCCGCGCGAGAAGGACGAGGACGAGGACCATCAGGAGCCCGGCATAGGTCATGTGGACCGAGAGCCCCGCCTTCAGCCGTGCGTCGAGCCCGCCCCCGCTCCGGAGGAACTCGCCGAGGCCGCGGAGCGAGAGGTAGACGGCGGAGAGCCGCCAGAGCGTCCCGAGGAGCCGGAGATCAGCCGCACCGCGAAGGAGCACGGCCGCCGCCGGGACGATCAGGAACGTCAGCTGTCCCTTGATCTCCTCGGCCGACCGGGCCGGCAACGTCGAGAACGGGATGGCGAGAAGCGTCCACCCGACGAAGGCCGCGACCGGAAGGTGGACCGGCGTGACGCCGCGGAGCGGACCGAGGAAGTCACCGCCTCCGCGCGCGGCTCCGATCCTCCAGGCGACGAGGGACGCCAGCGACAGGCCGAGGCAGACGTTCGCGACGCCGATCCCGAACGAAAGGGCGACACCGAGGACGAGGAACGCGAAGGCCGCCCGCTCGAAGCCGCGGCGGCCGAGGACCGGGAAGAGAAGCGGCTCAGATAAGCCGCGCCTCCGCCGGAAGCGCCTCTTCCACGAGCATCACCGGGATGTCCGAAACGATCGCGTAGACCCGACGGCAGGCCTCGCAGAAGAGCCCCTCGGTCACCACGGGCGCCTCGTCCTTCATCCGCTCCCGGTACTTCTCGACGACCCCCTTCGCGGCGTCCGCCGTCAGGCGGCAGAGCGCCACCGGTGGCCGGGCGTCGCACGCGGGGCAGGCGAGAATTTCGAGCAGCTCGGGGTCGACGGCCATGCGCCGATGCTAGCAGGAGATCAGAACTTGTAGCCGACGGCGGCGATGAACGACCGGTCGGTCTTCTTCAGGGTGTCCGGCCGGGGCCTGTTCTTGTAATCGGTCAGGTACGCGACCTTCAGCTCGAGGGCCTTCGAGATCGGTGACACGAGCCCGACGTCGAAGTGAAAAAGATAGTCCGAAAAGTCGTCCATCTTCCAGAGGCCGTAAGCGCTCTGGGCCAGCTTCGCCCAGGTGGAGAGCTGCCACTCGAACGCCTCGCCGGCCCGGAGGGCCCCGCTCGTCTTCGACGGGTACCCCGCGTCCTGCTCGATCGCCAGGCCGACCCCGCCGTCGAAGGCCAGGGTGATCTCCTTCGTCTTCACGACCTTGTAGCCGGCGCCGACGACGGGCGTGATCAGGTAGGTGATCCCCTTGAACCGGTCGTAGAGGTAGCCGACCTCGCCGAAGGCGAAGAGGCGCTCGCTGAAGGAGTACTCGTCGCGGAGGACGAAGTTCGCCTTCTGCGTGTTCGTCACGCCGTCGCTCTGGCCGTACAGGTAGTAGCCGTCCAGCTTCACGACGTTCTTCGTCTTCGGGTCGTACTTGAGGCCCAGCGTGAAGCTGAAGTTCGTCGTGTCGGTGTTGCCGCTGTTGATGCCGAGCCCGAATCCGACGGCTCCGGTGAAGGCCGGAGGAGGAGGCTCCTTCTTGTCGGGACAGGGGCAAGGGGTCTGGGCGATGGCGGGCGCCGCGAGGGCGGCGGCGAGGCAGACGATCAGCGCGAGGAATCTTTTCATGGCGTTCCTCCTCACGTTCCTACTTCTTGGCGGCGAGAAGGTCACGGATCTCGGTGAGCAGCTTCACGTCGGCGGGGGGCGCGGCGGGAGCCGCCGGAGCCTCCTTCTTGAGCCGGTTGATCTGCTTCACGAGGAGGAAGACCGCGAACGCGACGATCAGGAACTCGATGCAGGTGTTCAGGAAGAGGCCGTAGTTCAGCGTCGCGAGGCCCGCCTTCTTCGCGTCGGCGAGCGAGGCGGCCTCCGTGCCCGACAGGTTGATGAACAGGTTCGAGAAATCGACCTTTCCGAGGAGGAGGCCGATCGGCGGCATGATGACGTCGTTCACGATCGAGGCGACGATCTTGCCGAAGGCTCCGCCGATGATGATGCCGACGGCGAGGTCGACCACGTTTCCCTTGACCGCGAATTCCTTGAATTCAGAGGCCATGGACATGTCTCGTTCTCCTTTCCGCTTTCTCCGGGAGGCTTCCCGCCGGGAATTCTGGCCTACGCAGTCCGTCTTGTCGATTGCGCCTCGGCGAACGCGCCGGGGCTCTTGCCAGCCGGCAGGTCCTCAAGCACTCTTCCGAACGATGAGTTGTCGCACCACGGTTCTCCTTCTTCTCGCCCTTCTCTGCACGGGGGCCACGCGCGAGGCGCGCGCCTGGATCTTCCCGGAGCACCGCGACATCACCGTGGTGGCGATCAAGGACCTCTCGCCCGCCGAGAGGGCCGTGCTCGACCGGCTCTGGGCCGACGCGCGGTTCGGAAAGGAGACGCGGCTCTGCGAGGACCCCGCGGTGCCTGATCCGCCCGGCAAGGTTCCCTGCCTCGACCTCGCGACGTGGCCTGCGCTCGCCGGCGACCACTCCTGCTCGCCGGCAGACCTTCTCTCGGAAGTCCTCGACGAGCCCTGGACCCTGAACGTCGCCTCCGTCGCGGCCGAGCTGAAGAGGAAGCTGGCGAAGGCGAAGCGCCCCGACCAGGTCCGGAACGCCGACGCCTGGTCGAACCTGGAGTTCGAGACGGCCGACCCGAAATACTCGACGCGAGCCGGCGCCAACAACGCCCACTTCCTTCTTCCCCGTGCAGGCGCCCCCGACCCCCGGAGCTACATCGTGAAGGCGCTGTCAGAAGAGGCCGAGGTCAACGCCATCGGCATCTTCGTCTACTTCCACCTTCTCGCCGTCGAGCGCGCCCGCGCCTTCGATCCACAGGCCGGGGACGCCGCCGCGCGCGCGGCGGCAGCCCGCGAGATCCTCGCTTTCGAGATGTACGGCCTTCACTTCCTGGAGGACAACTTCGCGGCGGGGCACGTCGCCGGGACCTGGGGCAGCACGGCGACGCGGAAAGGGACGCACGACTACTACGACGAGTTCGGCTTCGCGACGACGACCTGGGGCGGTACGTCGGTCGTTCTCCTCGGCGACTCGCGGATGCGGCCCGAGGACCGTGACCGGGCCGCGGCGGCCATCTCGGCGAGCCTCGCGTACGTCCTGACCCAGGTCGGCCGGGGCGGAGCGGCCGGCCCACCCACGCCCGCCACGCTCGACTCCTGCCGGGCCGTCACGATGCAGGTCCCGGCGGTGCCGCCTCTTTCGGAGGAGGACAAGGGTGCCCTCGCCGAGGTCCTCCTGACGACGCCCGTCCCGGCGCTCACGAGCGGCGCCGGCGCCCTTCCCCGCTTCCGGTCCGAGATCGGCCCCTTCATCGGGCTCTCGGCGGGCGCCGAGGGCTACTGGAACTCCGAGAGCTTCGACCCTCAGGCTGCCGGTAATTTCGTGAACGGCGCCCTCTCGCTGGGCGCCCGGGTCGGGATCGGCCTCGACTCACTCCTCGCCGACGCGGCGGACGGCCTGATCTTCCTCGAAGGGGGAGTCCGGATGGAGTCGAAGCAGAAGGCTAGGTGCCAGCCCGGCACCACCTGTCCGGCGTCCGTCGAGATCTCGAACCTCGTACCCCAGGTTCCGGCGCGAACGGCCTTCTACGGACGCCTCCGGCTGCCCTTCTGGCTGATCCCCGGGGACATACTCCTCGCCACTCCGTTCCTGGCGTTCACGGATCCCGAGCTCCTGAAGAGGATGGCGATCCGCGCCGCGAACGGCGGCGCCATCGCCTGGCAGCGCGGCATTTCCACCCCCGTCGGGCGCTTCCAGTTCGTCGTCGGGCGGGAGGCGACCGCGACCTTCTACGGCTACGCGAGGGGCGAGGACGAGTTCCTCGCCCTGACGCCGGACCTTTCGCACCTCTACGTGGTCAGTCTCCGCTCCATCCGGCTGGAGATTCCGGTGCTCGAGTACCGCCCGTTCCGCGAGTTCGCGACGACGCAGGCCACGAGCCTTTCCTTCCAGCTCGGCTTCGGCTGGGACTTTCCGACGAAGGTGACCGTCAAGTCCCCGACGGGGCTTCCGCCCCCGACCTACCAGACCGTCCCGTTCGGCTTCCTCCGCATCCAGTTCGACTGGCGGCGCTACTTCTGAAGCGGGGTCAGCCCACCTTCTCCTGGAACGGGGTGATGGCGCGCGCTTTTCCCGTCGCCTCGTCGATCTCCACGATCGCCCCGCACAGGCGGACGTCGCGGCTCGCGGTCTCCATCGCCCGGGGCGTCTGGTAGAGGAACCGCTCGAGGATGTTCTTCGGGTCGAAGCCGATGATCCCCTCGTAGGCGCCCGTCATCCCGGCGTCGCCCTGGTAGGCCGTTCCCTTGGGCAGGACCCGCGCGTCGGCCGTCGGCACGTGGGTGTGGCTGCCGATGACGGCCGAGACCCGCCCGTCGAACCACCAGCCGATCGCCTGCTTTTCGGACGTCGCCTCGGCGTGGATGTCCACGAGGACGACCTTGAGCCCCGGATGCTTCGCCCTCATCTCCTCGAGGCAGGCGTCGCCGACGCGGAACGGGGAGTCGGTGTTCACCATGAAGACCTGCCCTTGCAGGTTCAGGACGCCGACCGGGATGCCGGCGGCGGTCGCCTGGACGGCCCAGCCGCGCCCCGGGTTACCCGGCGGGTAGTTCGCCGGCCGGACGAGGTTCGCGATGTCGGAGAGGAGCGGGACGAACTCCTTCTTGTCCCAGATGTGGTTCCCCGAGGTGAAGACGTCGATCGGGAGCTTCGAGAGGTCGGCGAAAAGCTCGGCCGTCACGCCGAAGCCGCCGGCGGCGTTCTCGATGTTGACGACCGTGAAGTCGATCGCCTCCCGCCCGATGAGCTTCTCGAGCAGGCCGAGCGCCTTCCGCCCGGGCTTCCCCACCACGTCGCCGACGAAGAGCAGCTTCATCCGAGACGCCGGGGGGCGCGGGGGCGCTCCCCCGCTTTCGTCGGTGACGTCCCGATCGCGGCCTCGCAGAGCCGATCACTTCGCAATTTCGACGGCCCTCGTTTCACGAATTACCGTGATCTTGATCTGCCCGGGGTACTGCAACTCCGACTGGATCCGCTTGGCGATGTCCTTCGACATCCAGAAGCACTCGTCGTCGGTCACCTTCTTGGCGTCGACGACGACGCGCAGCTCGCGCCCCGCCTGGATGGCGAACGTCTTCTCGATCCCCTTCATCCCCTCCGTCATCTTCTCGAGCTTCTCGATCCGCTTGACGTAGGTCTCGAGGATCTCGCGCCGGGCGCCGGGCCGGGCGGCCGAGATGGCGTCGGCCGCGTTCACGAGGACCGCCTCGATCGTCCGCGGCTCGTAGTCGCCGTGGTGGCACTCCATGGCGTGGATGACGGCGTCCGTTTCCCCGTACTTCTTGAGGATCTGCCGCCCCAGCTCGAGGTGCGTCCCCTCCTGTTCGCGGTCGACGGCCTTGCCGATGTCGTGCAGGAGCCCCGCCCGCTTGGCGACGACGACGTTGGCCTTCAGCTCGCTCGCGAGATGGCACGCCGCCCAGCCGACCTCCATCGAGTGCTGCAGGACGTTCTGCCCGTAGCTCGACCGGAACTTGAGCCGCCCGAGGAGCTTCAGCACCTCGGGGTGGAGGTCGGGAATGCCGAACTCGTAGGCCGCGGCCTCGCCCGCCTGCTTGATCGTCTCCCACAGCTCGGCGCGGACCTTCTCGACGACCTCCTCGATCCGGGCCGGGTGGATCCGCCCGTCCTGGATGAGGCGCTCGAGGGCGCGCCGCGCCACCTCCCGCCGGATCGGGTCGAACGACGAGAGGATGACGGCCTCCGGCGTGTCGTCGATGATGATGTCGACACCCGTCGCGGCTTCGACGGCGCGGATGTTCCGACCTTCGCGGCCGATGATCCGCCCCTTCATGTCGTCGGACGGGAGGTCGAGGACCGATACCGTCGTCTCGACGACGTACTCCGAAGCCATCCGCTGGACGGTCATCGAGAGAAGCCGTTTGGCCTTCTGGCTGGCGTTCTCGACGGCGTCCTCCTCGATGGACCGGATGAGGCCGGTCGCCTCGAGCCGCGCCTCGTTCTCCAGCTCTCTCACGAGGGTCCGCTTGGCCTCCTCGGCCGTGAGGGAGGCGATCTCCTCCAGCTTGCGCCGCTGCGCCGAGACGAGCTCCTCGGCAGCCTTTGTGGCCTCGGCCTCGATCTCCTCGGCGCGCTTCTCCCTCTTGTCGAGGTTCTTTCCGCGGTTCTCGTTCTCCTGCTCGCGCTTCTCGACGACGGCCAGCTTCTTGTCGAGCGCCTCCTCCTTCTGGAGGAGCCGCTTCTCGATGTCTGCCAGCTCGCTGCGCCGCCGGGCGGTCTCCTGCTCCAGCCCTTCGCGGGCCTTGAGCATCCTTTCCTTGGCGTCCAGCTCGGCCCGCTGCGCGGCCGCCTCGGCCTTGCGGACCTCGGCCTCGGCCGCGAGGCGCGCCGCCTCGGAGACTTTCCGGGCCTCGAGCTCGGCCTCGGCCTTCACGACGTCGGCCGCGCTCTTGGTCTTCAGAACCCAGAGGAACAGGGCGATCAATCCGAGGCCGACGACGGCCTCCAGGATCGCCACGATGATCTCGATCGTCACGGGCGTCTCCCCCTCGCTGCTCTCGCTCGCGGGGAGGGACCCGGATCGACGAGGTCAGACGGGATTCCGGACGCTTCTCCCGGGGAAACGGTTCAGGAAAAGGCCCCCGCCTCGGCCGTGTGGGCGCTGTCGATTGAACCCTGGTAAGCGCAGGGCGGAGCCTTCAGGGCAGCCCATTAGTTCCCCCGAAGGGGCGTCACAGGGTGGCCCGTCAACGAAAGCTCCTCGACGTTCATATCGGTTCAAGGACATAAACCCATTCACGCACCGCGCAGGGCGCCGATCGATTCCTCTCCGGCCTTGGCCGGAACTCCACCGGGGACAGAGCCCAGAATCTCGTCGAGCCTCTCGACCAGGCGCGTCGCACGCTTTGCGACGTGCCCCGGATCCCCCTCCGAGAGCCTGACTCGATACTGGTAATAGTCGTCTGCGATGTTGAGCGCCGCCAGGATCGCGATCTTCGTCGCGTCCACCGT
This sequence comes from uncultured Acidobacteriota bacterium, assembly GCA_963801475.1. Classification (GTDB taxonomy): domain Bacteria; phylum Acidobacteriota; class Thermoanaerobaculia; order UBA5066; family UBA5066; genus DAOMFB01. The sequence continues at coordinate 2,257,721 of CAWDEX010000001.1, forward strand.
GGCCGCCTCCTGGGCGACCTCGTGCATCTTCCGGTCGACGAAGGCGGCGAGATCGTTGATGTAGTCCGCGTCCGCGGCGGCCCGGACCGAGTAGGTCTGGCCGTAAATCTCGACCTGCGTGGCCTGCGTCGGCTTCTTCATCTCGTCGGCGGCTCCTCACCGGAGCCTGAGGCGAGGATAGCACGCCGATTCAGCGCTTTGCGGCCTGCGCGGTGCCCGTCACGCGCCTTCGAGCGAGGCGATCAGCTTCTCGATCCGGGTGCGCACTTCGGCGCGTTCGGCCTCGTAGCGCTTGAGGGCTCCGGCGGCCTCGTCGCCCCTCCCGGCCGCTTTCCGCGCCTCGGCCAGCTCCGTCCGGAGCTTCTCGCGCTCGGCCTCGGCAGCCGCCGCGGCCGCCTTCAGCTTCCCGTTCTCCTCGAGCGTGGCCTTCAGCCGCTGGGCGAGGGCCTCGACCCGCTTCTCGAGGTGCGAGAAGACGGCGTCGAGCGGATCGAGGTCCGCGGACTTCTCGGTCCTTCCCTTGGGCGCGTTCGCGTTCATGACGTTCTCGTCCTTTCGTTCAGGCGCCCGGCGCCGGAATGCCGTCTACCTTCGTTTCTGGCAGGGCCAGGAGCCGCGCGGCCGCCGCGTCGCGCCAGCCGTTGATCTCCTCGCGCGAGAGCGAGCGCGACGGCGACCCGAACCGGAGCGTCAGCGCCGTCTTCACGAATCCCTCCGGTACCCCGGCCCCCCGGTACCGCCCCTTCGCCTCGACGGCGAGAAGCTCGACGGGCGCGCCGGCGCGGAGGCGCGCCACCAGCTCCCGCCACGGGACGTCGAGCGCGTGCGTCACGGTCAGGTCCACTTCGCTCCCGGGGAGCCTCGGCGGCGCTTCGACCGCGTCGGGCGGCGGCGGAACCCTTTCGGCGAGGAGGCCGAGGTCGAGATCCGCGACGACGGGGTCCTCGAGATCCCACGCGGCCGAAACGGGCGCGGCGAGGACGCCCACCCATCCGAGGCGCCGGCCGTCCGTCCCGAGAACCGCCGCGGCGCGCCCCGGCGCGAGGAACGGCAGCGACGCGGCCTCGAAGACGGGATCCGGAAGCGCGAGGCCCCGGAGGAGCGCCGTGACGGCCCCCGACCCGTCGAAGAAGTCGACGTCCCGCCCGTCCTCCGACCAGTGCCGGCGGCGCCGGCCGGTCAGGAGGATCGCCACCCGGCGTTCCTCGCGGATCCTATCTTCGAGCGCACCGGACGTCCCGATCCGCCCGTAGGCGTGTGCCACCTCGAAGAGCCCGAGGTCCCGGTTTCCCCGCCGGACGTTGTTCCGCGCGCTCTGGAGCAGCCCGATGACGGGCGTCGCGCGCATCGTGGAGAACGGCTCGGCGAGAGGGTTCTCGAGGACGACGGGCTCCCCGGGGGCCGCGGACTCGAAGGGCCTGTTCTCCTCCTCGGAGACGAACGAGTAGGTCGAGGCCTCGAGAAGCCCCTGGGCCACGAGGAGGTCGCGGACCCGGTCCTCGAACGCGAACGCCCGCCGGTCCTTCGCCGGGACGTAGGGGGCCGGGAGGGTCTCGGGGAGGCGGTCGTACCCCTCGCAGCGGATCGCCTCCTCGACGAGGTCCACCTCGGACTCCACGTCGATCCGCCACGGCGGGACGGTGACGCGAAGGGTTCCGTCCCGCGGGACGGGCGAGAAGCCCAGCTCCCGGAGGATCTCGACGCAGCGCGCCTCGGGGATCGCAATCCCGAGGAAGGCGTGGAGGTGGTCCATCCGAAGCGTGAGGGTCCGCGCCGTCCCCTTCGCGGGGCGGACGTCGATCACGCCGTGTGCCACGGTCCCGCCGCCGTCCGCCACGATGAGCCGGGCCGCCCGGTCGAGCCCCTCGATCGTCGCTTCGGGATCGGTGCCGCGCTCGAAGCGGTGGGAGGCGTCGGTGTGCATCCCGAGCAGGCGCGCCCCGCGCCTCACGACGCCGGGGTCGAAGTGCGCCGACTCGAGAAGGACCCGCGACGTCCGTTCGGAGATGGCGGTCTCGAGGCCCCCCATGATCCCGGCCAGGGCCACCGGCTTTTTCTCGTCGGCGATGACGAGGTGCTCCGGCGTCAGCGTGCGTTCGACGCCGTCGAGCATGACGAGCTTCTCCCCCGGGCGCGCCCGGCGGACGACGATCGTCGGAAGGCCGTCCTCGTCCTTCGCCAGCTTGTCGAGGTCGAAGGCGTGGAGCGGCTGGCCGATGTCCCAGAGGACGTGGTTCGTCGCGTCGACGGGCCCGGAGATGAGGCCGGCGCCGAGGGCGGCGAGGCGCTCTCCCACGCCCGCGCCTGCGGGCCGCACGCGGAGGCCCTCCATGACGCGCGCCGAGTAGCGGCCGCAGAGCGACGGCTCCTCGATGACGACCTTCGCGAGGGTCCCGGCCGGCGTCGTCCCCTCGACGACGCCCCGCCCCGCCTCGGGGTCCCCGAATTCGCGGCGAAGGGCGACGGCCGCCTCGCGCGCGAGGCCCCGGTGGTTCATGGCGTCGGGGCGGTTCGCGGTGATCTCGACGTCGAGCACGGCCCCCGGGCCTTCCCCCTCCACCGTCTCGACGACGAACCCGACGGCGGTCAGGCGCTCGCGGAGCGCCGCCGTCGCGGGCGGCTCGCCCGGGAGGTACGACGCGATCCATTCCTGACGGAACTTCACGGGCTCACCATGATCCGGGGGAACCCGTCGCGACAACGCTTCGCGTCGCCCCCCCGGACCCCCTCCGCGCGAATCGCCGTTCTCACCATGTCCTGTCCAGGAAACGGACGTCGTTCTCGAAGAGCAGCCGGAGGTCGGGGATGCCGTGGGTGAGCATGGCGATCCGGTCGTAGCCGCCACCGAACGCGAAACCGCTGTAGCGGTCCGGGTCGATGCCGCCGTTTGCGAGGACCTTCGGGTGGACCATCCCGGCCCCCATGATCTCGATCCAGCCCGAGCCCGAGCAGATGCGGCAGCCCTTCTGGTCGCAGAAGACGCACGAGACGGCCACTTCGACGCCCGGCTCCACGAACGGGAAGAAGGTCGGGCCGAAGCGGATCTTCGCCTTCGGCGAAAAGAGCTGGCGGAAGACCGCAGCGAGCGTCCCCTTCAGGTCGGAAAAGGTGATTCCCTCGTCCACCGTCAGCCCTTCGACCTGGTGGAAGACCGGCGAGTGGCGCGGGTCGATGGCGTCCTTCCGGTAGACGCGGCCGGGGATGATGATCCGGATCGGCGGATCCTGGGAGAGCATCGTCCGGATCTGGACCGGCGACGTGTGCGTCCGGAGCAGCAGCCGGTCGCGCCCCGACCCTCCGTCCTTCACGAAGAAGGTGTCCACCTCGTCCCGCGCAGGGTGGTCGGGCGGAAAGTTGAGCGCCTCGAAGTTGTACCAGTCGGTCTCGATGTCCGGGCCGTCGGCCACCTCGTAGCCGAGCGCGCGGAAGGCGTCCTCGATCCGCCGCCTCACGACCGTCAGCGGGTGGAGGCGCCCCACGGCCGGGACGCGCGCCGGCAGCGTGACGTCCACGGCCGACGCCCGGACCCGCTCCCGGCGCTCCCGCTCGACGGCCTGTTCCTCGAGGAGCGAGACCCGGCTCTCGGCGTCGGTCTTCGCCCGGTTGACGATCGCGCCGAGCACGGCCTTCTGGTCCTTCGGCGCCGTCTTCAGCTGCCCGAGCAGGAAGGCGACGAGGCTCTGGTTGCGGCCCAGGCACTCCACGCGAAGCGCCTGGACCTCGGCCGTCGTCAGGCCGCCTCTTTCGGCGGACTGCTTCTCGGCCCTCCCGAGCCTCCGGGAGAGCTCATCGACCGCTTGCGCGACCGCGTCGGCGATCTCGCCCAACGTCGTCCGTCAGGCGCCCGCGGGGGCCGCCGCGCCCAGGGCGCTCTTGGCCGAGGCCACCAGGGAGGCGAAGCCCTTCGGATCCTCCACCGCGATCTCGGCGAGCATCTTCCGGTTCACGTCCGAGCCGGCCTTCTTCAGCCCCGCCATCAGCTTCGAATAGCTGATGTCGTGCATCCGGGCCGCGGCGTTGATCCGGATGATCCAGAGCCCGCGGAATTCCCTCTTCTTCTGCTTGCGGTCGCGGGTCGCATAGACGAGCGAGCGCTCGACCTGAAGCTCGGCGATCCGGAAGCAGTTGTGCTTGGTGCCGTAATAGCCCTTGGCCAGCTCGAGCACGCGAGACCGGCGGTTCTTCCTCTTGGGTCCACGCTTGACGCGAGGCATCGTCGTTTCTCCTTATTCCTGGGTGCTCACGCGTACGGGAGCATCGTCCGGACCACGCGGGTGTCGGCCTTGGAGACGAGCGTCTCCTTGTCGAGCTGGCGCAGCCGGCTGGAGTTCTTCTTCGTGAGGATGTGCCGCTTCATGGCTTGGCTCCGCTTGAACTTGCCCGTGGCGGTCTTGCGGAACCTCTTGGCGGCTCCGCGGTGGGTCTTTCGCTTCTGGGTGGCCATCGTGAAACGCTCCTTCGCGTCGGTTGTCAGTGTTTCTTCGCCGGGCCGAGGATCAGGTGCATCCGGTTTCCCATGATTTCGTGCCCCCCCTCGGCGTGCGCCTTCCCCTCGAGGTCGCCGATGAGACGGTCGAGGACCTTCCGGCCGTTGTCCATGCGCGACATCTCGCGCCCGCGGAACTGGACCGTCGCCTTCACCTTGTCGCCCTCGGCGAGGAACCGGATGATGTTGCGCAGCTTGAAGTCGTAGTCGTGGTCGTCGATGTTCGGCCGGAACTTCACTTCCTTGACCTGCGTGACCTTCTGCCGCCTCTTCGACTCGTGCTCCTTCTTCTTCTTCTCGAACGTGAACTTGCCGAAGTCCATCACCTTGCAGACCGGGGGCTCGGCCTGTTCGGCGATGACGACGACGTCGAGCCCCTCTTCGCGCCCCTTCGCGAGCGCCGTCTGGGGATCGACGACGCCGACCTGCTCCCCCGTCGAGGTGATCAGGCGAACCTGGGGGAAGCGGAGAATGTACTCGTTGATCGGGGCGTTCTTGGTCGGGGGGATTCGGGGACCACCTCTGAAGAATGCGATGGGGATCTCCTCCTTACTGTCTGCGAGCCGTTGATGTTTCGTGCCACGCGAGGGCGCGTGACGCGACGGCGAGCTTCATTCTGTCGATCAGGCTTTCGAGCTTCAGGTCCTTCTCCTCCCGGCCGTGACGCGCCCTGAGCGAGATCGTGCCGGCCGCGGCTTCCTTCTCGCCGACGATCAGGAGGGCCGGCACTTTCTCCAGCTCTCCCGCACGGATCTTCGCGCCGAGCTTCTCGTTCCGGAGGTCGGCCGCCGCGCGGAGCCCCGCGTCCCTGAGCGTCCGGAGAACCGTCTCGCCGTACGCGTTGAACTTCTCCGAGACCGGGACGACGCGCACCTGCTCCGGCGCGAGCCAGAACGGGAAGTCGCCGCCCGTGTGCTCGATGAGGATCCCGAAGAAGCGCTCGAGCGAGCCGAGGATGGCGCGGTGGAGGACCACCGGCCGCTGCTTCGAGCCGTCCTCCGCCGTGTAGTGGAGGTCGAAACGCTCGGGGTTCGAGAAGTCGACCTGCAGGGTGCCGAGCTGCCACGCGCGCCCGATGGCGTCCGTCACCTGGAAGTCCAGCTTCGGCCCGTAGAACGCCCCGTCGCCGTGGTTCACGAAGTACGACCAGCCCTCGAGGGTGTCGGCCCGCTTCTCGAACGCCTGGGCGAGCGCCTTCTCGGCCTTGTCCCAGTTCTCGATCGCGCCCATGAACTTCTCCGGGCGCGTCCCGAGTCCCACCTTCACGTCGCCGAAGCCGAACGTCCCGTATACCTCGCGGATGAAGTCGAGGAAGCGGTCCATCTCCGCGGGCATCTGGTCGAGCGTGACGAAGATGTGGGAGTCGTCCTGGCAGAACGTCCTCACGCGCGTCAGCCCCTGCGTCACGCCGGAGCGCTCGTACCGGTGCAGCCGCCCGAAGTCGGCGTACCGGACCGGGAGGTCGCGGTAGGAAAACGCGTGCGACCCGTACATCAGGAAGTGCCCCGGGCAGTTCATCGGCTTGACGCCGTACTCCCGCTCGTCGATCTCCGTGAAGTACATGTTCTCGTGGTAGTTCTGGTAGTGGCCCGACTGCTTGAACAGCTCCACGTCGAAGATCTGCGGCGAGATGACTTCCTGGTAGCCGTACTTCACGTACAGCTCGCGCATGAACTGGACGAGCACGTTGTAGACCGTCGCCCCCTTCGGCAGGAAGAAGGGAGAGGCCGGGGCCCACGGGTGGAAAACGAAGAGCCCGAGCTCCTTCCCCACCTTCCGGTGGTCGCGGGCCTTGGCCGCTTCCACGCGGGCGAGGTGGTCCTCAAGCTCCTTCTGCGAGAGGAACGACGCCCCGTAGATCCGCTGGAGCATCGGGTTCCGCTCGTCCCCCTTCCAGTAGGCGCCGGCCGCGTGCGTCAGCCTGAAGACGCCGAGCTTCCCCGTCGAAGGGACGTGCGGGCCGCGGCAGAGGTCGATGAAGTCCGCCTGCCGGTAGCAGGAGACCGTGTCGTCGGGGAGGCCCGCCACGATCTCCACCTTCAGGGGGTCGCCCTGCGCCTCGAAGATCTTCACGGCCTCGCTCTTCGGCATGTCGACGCGGACGATCTCGTTGTTCTCGGCGACGATCTTCCGCATCTCGGCTTCGATCTGCTCGAGGTCCTCGGGCGTGAAGGGGCGGCCCGGATCGAAGTCGTAGTAGTAGCCGTTCTCGATGGCCGGGCCGATCCCGATCTTGACGCCGGGGAAGAGGCGCTTCACGGCGTTGGCCGTCAGGTGGGCCGTGGAGTGGCGGTAGAGCGGGAGCGCGTCGGGGTGCTTCGGGGTCACGACCTCGAACAGGCCGGACTCCGTCAGGGGGCGCGAGAGGTCGAGGAGCTGGCCGTTCACCTTGACGGCGAGGGCGTCCTTGGCCAGACGGGCGCCGATCGACTCGGCGACGGCGCGGCCGGTCGTCCCCTTCGGGACCTCTTTCACGGACCCGTCGGGAAGCGTCAGGCGGATGGCGTCGCTGGCGACTGTGGCGGACATGGCTCGACCTCTCCTTTCCCTCTCTGGAAGGAGGCGAACCGGGAGGCCGTGTGGCTTGACCGAGGGGGGGTGGTAGGCGCTAGCGGACTCGAACCGCTGACCCCTTCCGTGTGAAGGAAGTGCTCTACCGACTGAGCTAAGCGCCTGCGGAGCGGATGCCGCGCATGTCCGGAGGGCGGATGGTAGGCGCGAGCAGGATCGAACTGCTGACCCCTACCGTGTCAAGGTAGTGCTCTCCCACTGAGCTACGCGCCTGATTCCGTCGTCCGGGGGCTGCCGACGGGAGACCCACAGGGGTGCTTTCATCCCCGCCCTCGACCCGGATCGTCTTCTCCAAAGAGCATTTCCCGGCGTTTGCCGGAGCGGCGAAGGATACAGGCGGCATCGCAGGGCGTCAAATTTCCCAATGATTCGCGGCTAGTATTCGAGGGCGTGACGCGCTGCCCGAGATGTGACGCCGATCTCCCCGGCTCCGGCCGCTTCTGCCCCTCCTGCGGAGCCGACCAGAGCTCGGACTCGCGCCTCCCGACCGAGCCGGGCGCGGCCCCCGCCGCCCCGCGCCCCCCGTCGTCGGTGGGGCGGCTCGCGACCTCGGACTCGATCGACCTCGGCGCCTTCACGCCCGGGACGATGGTGGGCGGGCGCTACCGGATCATCGGCCTCCTCGGCCGGGGCGGGATGGGCGAGGTCTACCGCGCCGACGACCTGAAGCTCGGGCAGGCCGTCGCGCTGAAGTTCCTGCCGAAGTCGGTCTCGAAGGACGAGGCGCTTCTCGCCCGCTTCCACTCCGAGGTCCGTCTTGCACGGCAGGTCTCCCATCCGAACGTCTGCCGCGTTTACGACATCGACGAGGTGGACGGCCAGCACTTCCTCTCCATGGAGTACGTGGACGGGGAGGACCTCGCCTCGCTCCTGAAGCGGATCGGCCGCCTCCCCGGCGACAAGGCCCTCGAAGTGGCGCGGCAGCTCTGTGCGGGCGTCGCCGCCGCCCACGAGAAGGGGGTCCTACACCGCGACCTGAAGCCAGCGAACGTAATGCTCGACGGGCGCGGGCGGGTCCGGATCACGGACTTCGGCCTGGCCGTGGCGGGCGAGAGCCTCGGCGACGAGCGCGAGATGGCCGGGACCCCGGCCTACATGTCGCCCGAGCAGCTCGCGGGCAAGGGGACTTCGGTCCGGAGCGACGTCTACGCCCTGGGACTCGTCCTCTACGAGATCTTCACGGGCCGGCGCGCCGTCGACGCGCCGACCCTCGCCGAGATCCGCCGGAAGCACGCCGAGGTGCCGCCGGCTCCCCCTTCGAGCGTGGCCCCGGGGATCGACCCGGCCGTCGAGCGCGCCATCCTCCGCTGCCTCGAGAAGGAGCCGAAGTCCCGCCCCGCCTCCGCCCTGCAGGTCGCCTCGGCGCTCCCGGGCGGCGACCCGCTCGCCGCGGCCCTTGCGGCCGGCGAGACGCCGTCCCCGGAGATGGTCGCGGCGGCGGGCGTCGAGGGGACGCTGGGCGCCCGCACCGCATGGGCGCTTCTCGGCGGCGTCGCCGTCCTCCTCGTCGCCGTCGTCCTCGTCTCCGGCCTGGCGAGGGACATCGGCCTCGCGCCCCCCGAGAAGTCGCGCGACTCGCTCATGGACCGGGGCCGCGACGTGGCCGCCCGTCTCGGCTGGACCGAGCCCCCCGCCGATTACGCCGGCGCCTTCGTCCGCGACTATCCGTTCCTCGCGTGGATGGCCCGGAACGCCCCGCCCCGCTGGGCGCGGCAGCTCTCCTCGTCGTGGTGGACCCCGTACTTCTTCCGGTACCGGCAGAGCCCGAGGCCGATCGTCCCCGCCGACGCCCGGGGCCTCGTCGGCTCCGACGACCCTCCGATGAACGTCTCCGGTATGGTCACCGTCACGCTCGACACGCGCGGCAGGCTCCGGAGCTTCACCGCGGTCCCGAATCAGGTGCCGGGTCGGGCTCCGGCACCGAGCGCGTTCCCCTGGGAGGCGCTCTTCACGGAAGCCGGCCTCGACCCGAAGGCGTTCTCCCCCTCGGAAGCCGCATGGCTCCCTCCCGTTCCGTTCGACTCCGTCGCAGGCTGGACGGGCACGGTTCCCGGGACCGCGGAGGCCGTCCTCAAGGTCGTGGCGGCCGTCCACCAGGGCCGCCCCGTCTACTTCGAGCTGATCGCGCCCTGGAGCGAGGCCGCTCGGGTGACCGAACGCGGCTCGGCGCTTCGGAAGCAGATTTCCGACGTCGCCTTCTTCGTCCTCACGGTGGCGTTCACCGTCGCGGGGCTCTATTTCGCCCGCAGGAACGTCCGGCTCGGACGGGGAGACAAGTCCGGCGCCGTTCGGCTGGCCGCGGGGGTCTTCCTTCTCACGATCCTCTCCCACCTCCTCGCGCGCCACCTGACGGCCGCGCCCGGCGCCCTCGACCGCGTCTTCTGGGAGAGCCTCGGCGCCAGCCTTCCCCCGGCGCTGATAGTCGGCGTCGTCTACCTCGCGCTCGAGCCCTACTTCCGGAGGCGTTACCCCGAGCTCCTCGTCTCCTGGGCACGCCTCTTCTCCGGGAATCTGAAGGACCCGCTCGTCGGGCGACACCATCTCTGGGGCGTGATCGCGGGCCTCGCGGCCTGCCTCGTCCTCTGCCTCGCGAACATCCCCCCGGCGCTCTTCACCGCGCCGGGCCAGACTCCGGTCTGGTTCGACCCGATCTCGGTCGCCGGCCTCGGCGGCTTCATCTCCTTCGTCGCCAGCTCCGTGGCCGGCAGCTTCCTCTGGCTCTTCATGATCGCGGCCTCTCTCTTCTTCGGCCGACTCGTCCTCAGGAAGGCTTCTCTCGCAGCCGCCGTGCCATGGCTCGTCGTCTTCCTGAACTTCGCGGGAGGCGAGAACGCGCTCTTCGAGATTCCGGGCGCGGCCCTCATCGCGACGATCCTCCTTCTCCTTCTACTCCGCGGCGGGCTCCTCGGCCTCGCGGTGGGATGCGGGGTCCTCGGCCTTCTCGGGACGGCCCCGCTCTCGCCCGATTTCTCCCGCTGGTTCTCGGGCTACGGGCTCTTCTGCGTCGCGGTCGTCCTGGCCATCGCGCTCTACGGGTTCTGGGCGGCGCGGGGCGGAGCCGTCTTCTCCGGCGTCGCGGCCGACGACTGATCAGGCCGTCTTCTTCCTCACCCAGAGCGTCTTCGTGACGCGTGCAACGAGCGTCCCGTCGTCGGCCACGATCTCTCCCGTATAGACCGGCTCGACCGTCTCCCCGGCGTCGGCGAGCGCCTTCACCCGGGCGATCTCGTCCGGAGAAACCCGGTAGCTCCCCGTCACGCGGCCGCGGCCCGGCTTCAGGAACTCCACCGTCGCCTTTTTGTCCCAGACGAGGTACCCGGGGCCGAGGTGCTTCATCAGGATGAAGACGAAGAACGGGTCGGCCATGGCGTAGAGCGACCCGCCGAAGTGCGTCCCGAAGAGGTTCCGGTTGTAGAAGCGGAGCTTCATCGTGACGACGATGGTGAAGGGGTCGTCCTTCGGGTAGGTCACCCGGATCCCCGCGCCGAGGAAGGGGGGGTAGAGGTTGACCCACCGCATCAACAGGCGGCGCGCGAGGCTCGCCATCGGCTCGGCCCGCCCCTTTCAGCTCTCCCCGAGCTTTCGTTTCAGCTCTGACAGCTCCGCCGCAAGTTCCGCGACACGCGTCTCCAGCCGATCGACGCGCGAGGAGACCGGCTCGGCCCCTTGCGACGGCGCCTCCGGCGCGTGTTCGGTGGAGGCCTCGTTTGCCGGGAGCGGCGCGAGGAGATGGACCCACCGGGCCTCTTTCTGGCCCGGCCTCATGGGCAGCTCTGCCGCGATCGGGTCGGGGCCTTCGGCCATACGCCCGAGCGCCGCCTCGACGGCGGCCAGCGACTCGAAGGCATGGAGCCGGTCGCTCCGCGAACGCAGCTCGCCCGGCGTCTGCGGCCCGCGAAGAAGGAGCAGCGAAACAAGTGCCTTCGTGTCCCGATGGAGGCCGAGTCGCTCGTCGACGTTCTGTTCCCAGCGCTCCGCACGGCCGGCCGTCACCTTCCAGACGAGGACCTCGTGGCGAAGGCTCTCGAGCGCGAGAAGGACGTCCCGTTCGCTCATGTCGACGACCGGATCGCGATTCGACCTCTGGTTACACGCCGCCGTCAGGGATCTCACCGTGAGCGGGTAGTACTCGGGCGTGGCGAGCTGCTTCTCGACAAGGGACCCGAGCACCCGGATTTCGGCCGGGTCGAGAAGACGCGGAAGGCGCATGGCGGGGACTCTACCGCGACCGGCGCGCGGCCCCGGCCGGCGGCCCGGCCGAGGCTCTGCATCCCGATGAAGACGAAAGACGGGTCCGCTACTTCCTGACCTCGAACTCCTTCGCCATCGCGAGGTTCCCGTCTGCCGAGACCTCGACTTTGTACTTGCCGGCGGGCCAGCCCGAGGGCTTCGCGATGTGGAACTCGGTGACGGCCGGGCCGGTCGGGGAGAGGTCGCGGGTCTCCTCGTTCACGAGCTGCCCCTTCTCGCCGTAGGTCCAGCGGGCCTTGAGCGTCACCTTCGGGGCGACGCCCTCCGACGCGATGGAGGCGTAGATCGTGTCCTTCGGGCCGAACGTGGCCGCCGCTTCCTTGACCTTCTTGTCGTCTCCGATCGACTTACCGAGGTCGACGGTGGTCACCTTGAACGGCACGGGCGTGGGCGCGACCGTGGGCACGGGAGTCGGGGGCGGCGGCGGGGGCTCCTTCTTCGCGCAGGCGACGAGGGCCGCGGCGAGGCAGAAGGCGAGGACCGGAGCTGCGGAACGGATGTGCTTCATCGTCATCTCCTCGTTTCGTCTCAGGCGCCAGGGATCTTCAGGACCTGGCCGGGATGGATCAGGTCGGGGTTCTTGATCTGGTCCTTGTTCGCCTCCCAGATCTCCTTCCAGCGGCCGGCGTTGCCAAGGATCTTCTTCGCGATCTTCGAGAGGCTGTCACCGGAGACGACCGTGTAGGTCCGCGTGACGGCCTCGTCCTTCGGGACCGGCGCCGAGCTCGAGCTGCCGCTCACGACGTCCGAGAAATCGGGCTCTTTCTTTTCGTCGGGCAGGGTCATGGTGTCTTCTCCTTTCCGGGGATCCCCTCGAATCCTATGTCGAGAACCGGGTACTCGCGCCAGTCTTTCCAGTCGAAGTGCCACCACTCCCACGGATAGACGAAGAAGCCCTCCCGCTCCATCGCGTTCCGCAGCAGGTCGCGGCGCCTCAGGGCCTCCTTCGCCCCGTCTTCGTACGTCACGTAGGACCGCTTCGACATCTCGTCGTAGGCGCCCCCCATGTCGGCTTCCTTCCCGGAATCGAGGCTGTAGAGCGAGAGGTCGACCGCGCTCCCCCGGTTGTGGCGCGAGCCGGACTTCGGGTCGGCCACGAAGATCTTCTTGTCCGTGGGCGTCAGGTCCCAGAACTGCTTCGTCACTCGCCACGGCCGGTAGCCGTCGAAGACGAGGAGGCCGTAGCCCTTCTCCTTTAGCGCCCGGTTCACCCGGACGAGCGCCTCGGCCGCGGGCCGTTCAAGGAAGGCCCGCGCCTCGGGGTAGAACGGCCGCCCGAACTCGTTCTTCGCGCTCGCGTATCGGACGTCGAGCCGGATCGTCGGGTCGAGCACGATCAACTCCACGAGGTCCGGCGCGCGGAAGGGCCCGGCCTCCTTCGGCGGCGCGTCCTGCGCGAGGAGGGCGAGCGGGAGAAAGAGCGCGGCGACGGCGGCGGTTCGCATGGGGCGGCAGCTTACCGCCGCCCCCCGACGCCCGCCCCCTGAAGCGTCCGCTTCATTCCGTCGCGAGGCGCCGCGCGCTACCGTTCCCGCCCGGAAAAGGAGGCTCGATGCGTCTCTCCCTTCTCGCCGTCCCCGTCGCCGTCCTCTCGCTCGCCGCGGTGGGCGCGGGCCCCGCCCCGGCGCCCGCCGCTCCGGCCCGGCCGATCGACTCCTCGAACCTCGACTCCTCGGCGAAGCCTTGCGAGGACTTCTTCCAGTTCGCCGACGGCGGCTGGCTGAAGGCGACCGCGATCCCGGCCGACAAGGGGCGTTACGGGTCCTTCGAGGAGGTGGCCGACCGGAACCGCGCCGTCCTGAAGGCGATTCTCGAGGAGACGGCCGCGAAGTCCGACTGGCCGAAGGGAAGCGCCCGGCAGAAGGTCGGCGACTTCTACGCCGCGGGGATGGACGAGGCGGCCATCGAGAAGGCCGGGACGAAGCCGCTCGAGCCGTGGATCGCGAAGATCGACGCCCTGAAGTCGACCTCGGAGCTGCCGGCCCTCCTCGCCGGGTTCCACGCCCGGAGGTTTCCCGCCGGCTTCGGCCTCCGGATCGCGCAGGACCAGAAGGAGTCCACGCGGTACATGCCGGTGATGAGTCAGGGAGGCCTGGGCCTTCCCGACCGCGACTACTACCTGAAGGAAGACCCGAAGTCGAGGGCGCTGCGCGAGAAGTACGTCGCCCACGTGGCGAGGACCTTCGAGATGCTCGGCGAGAGGCCCGAGACGGCGAAGCTGAAGGCTGACGCGGTTCTCGGATTCGAGACGAGGCTCGCGAAGGCGTCGCGGACGCGCGTCGAGATGCGCGACCCCGTGAAGAACTACAACAAGCGGACCCTCGACGAGCTGGCGAAGGAGGCTCCCGGCTTCGACTGGAAGGCCTACCTCGCCGCCGTCGGGATCCCGGAGACGCAGGACCTCAATGTCCGGCAGCCCGACTTCTTCAGGGCCTACGCGGATCTGGCCGCCTCCGAGCCGCTCGCCACCTGGAAGACCTACCTCACGTGGCACCTCGTCCAGAGCTCCGCCAGCTTTCTGCCGAAGCGGTTCGACGAGGCGGCGTTCGACTTCTTCAGCCGGACCCTTCGCGGCGTCCCGCAGCAGGAGGAGCGCTGGAAGCGCGTCCTTTCGGCGACGGACCAGGGACTCGGCGAGGCGCTGGGACAGCTCTACGTCGAGAAGGCCTTCAGCCCGAAGTCGAAGGAGCGGATGATCGTCCTCGTCGAAAACCTGCGAGCCGCCCTGAAGGAGCGGATCGAGGCGCTCCCCTGGATGGGGCCCGGGACGAAGAAGGCCGCGCTGAAGAAGCTCGCCGCCTTCGGCGTGAAGATCGGCTACCCCGACACGTGGCGGGACTACTCCGCGCTCGAGATCGACCGGGCGTCGTACTTCGACAACGTGCTCCACGCCCGTGCTTTCGAGGAAAGGCGGAATCTGTCGAAGCTCGGCAAGCCGATCGACCGGACGGAGTGGGGGATGACGCCCTCCACGGTCAATGCGTACTACAACGCGACCATGAACGAGATCGTCTTCCCCGCCGGCATTCTTCAACCACCGTTCTTCTGGGCCGACGCCGACGACGCCGTCAACTACGGCGGCATCGGCAGCGTCATCGGGCACGAGATGTCGCACGGCTTCGACGACTCGGGCAGCCAGTACGACGCCGACGGCAACCTGAAGAACTGGTGGACCGACGAGGACCGGAAGGCCTACGAATCGCGGACCGCCCTCATGGCGAAGCAGTTCGACGGCTACAAGCCGCTCCCGGACCAGGCCATCAACGGCAAGCTCACGCTGGGAGAGAACATCGCCGACCTCGGCGGCCTGAAGATCTCGTACGCCGCGCTGGCGAAGGCGCTCGGGACCGACCCCGCGAAGGGCGCGCCGATCGACGGCTTCACGCCGGCGCAGCGCTTCTTTCTCGACTGGGCCACCGTCTGGCGAAACCAGATCCGGGACGAGACGCTCCGCGTCAACCTGAACACCGACCCCCACAGCCCCGGGAAGTGGCGGGTCCTCGGCCCCCTCTCGAACCTGCCGGAGTTCCAGTCGGCCTTCGGCTGCGGCGCGGGAACGCCGATGAACCGCCCCGAGGCGGAGCGTCCGAGCATCTGGTAACGGCGTGAAGCTCCTCTTCCGCTGGCTCCGCCGAATCGCCGTCGCGATCGTCGTCGTCTGGGCGACGCTGGTCGTGGGCGCGGCCTTCGGGGCGAGGTCCCGCCTCCCGGACCTGAAGCCGTGGCACCGGCTCGTCCCGAAGGCCGAGATGAAAGCCGCCGACCTCGGCGGGACGACGACGCTGGCCGACTACTTGAAGCGCGAGGAGGAGACCTTCGCCGAGTCGACGCGCGAGATCGGCGCCCGCCTCGCGCCCGAAGACCGCGTCGTCTCCAACAGGTACTTCGACGGGAGCCCGCTCGACCCCGACAGAATGCCGAGGAACTGGAACCGGACCTTCGAGCTGGTTCCCGAGGAGGTGCACGGCGGCGTCCTCCTCGTCCACGGCCTCACGGACGCGCCGTACAGCGTCCGGGCGCTGGCCGAGACCTACCGGGCGAGCGGCTTCTACGCGCTGGCGCTGCGAATGCCGGGACACGGAACGGTCCCCGGGGCGCTGACCGAGGCGAGGTGGGAAGACTGGCTCGCGGCCGTCCGGCTCGGCGCGCGGCACGTCCGCTCGCGGATCGGCGAGAAGGCGCCGCTCCATTTCGTCGGCTACTCGAACGGCGGCGCGCTCGTCCTCTCGCACGCCCTGGAAGCGCTCGACGACCCGAAGCTCCCGAAGGCGGACCGTCTCGTCCTCGTCTCGCCGATGATCGGCGTCACCCCCTTCGCCGTCCTCGCCCGGACGGTCAGCCGGCTCGGTGCCGTCCCATACTTCGAGAAGGCAAAGTGGACCGACGTCCTGCCCGAGTACAACCCGTACAAGTACAACTCCTTCCCCGCGAACGCCGGACGGCAGACGTGGGAGCTGACGTCGCGGCTCGAGGGGCAGCTGAAGAAGCTGGCTGCGGCCGGCCGCGCGGGTGACCTTCCGAAGATCCTGACCTTCCAGTCGCTGGTCGACGCGACCGTCTCGACTCCCGCCATCGTCGACCGCCTCTTCTCCCGACTGACGAACGAGGGGAGCGAGCTCGTTCTCTTCGACGTGAGCCGGACCTCGAACCTGAAGCCGTTCCTGAAGCCCGACAGCGAGGCGCTCCTCTCCCGCATCCTCGGAAACACGGGACGAAAGTACGTTCTGACCGTGGTGGCCAACGCTTCGTCGGCGACACGCGAGGTCGTGGCGAGAAGCTTCAGGCCGGGCGTGGCCGAGCCCGAGGCGACGTCCCTCGGCCTTTCGTGGCCCGCCGACGTCTACTCGCTCTCCCACATCGCGCTCCCCTTCCGCCCCGACGACCCGCTCTTCGGGATCGATCCGGCCTCCGGCGATCCCGGCGCGATCCGCCTCGGAACCCTCGCGCCGCGCGGAGAGAGGTCGACGCTCGTCGTCCCCGAGGACGTCCTGCTGCGGATCACCTCGAACCCGTTCTTCCCCTACGTGGAGGCCCGGGTCCGCGAGGCGATCCGGCCCGACAACTAACGCGCCGACGCCGGAATCTCCGTGCACGTCGCTATCGGATGTGGGAACTGCCCCCGCTCCTCCACTTCTTGAGCCGGCCGAGGACGCCTTTGGTCAGCCACGGAAGAACGGCCAGCAGCGCCAGCGCGCCGACCAGCGGGAGGGACCAGAGATCGGCCGGATTCTCCACTTCCCCGAGATGGGTCCCCGCGTACACGTAGAGCAGGTAGCGTGGCAGGAGCCCGATCAGGGAGAAGACCAGGAACGGCACGAACCGGACCGGGCTGATCGCCAGGATCACGTTCGTCATGGAGAACGGAATGACGGGCAGCAGCCGCAGGGTGAGAACGAAATAGGCGCCCTCGCGCTCCAGTTCTTCCAGCAGGTGAGGAAACCGGCGCTGGATCCTCTCCTCCACCAGATCCCAGAGCAGGTAGCGGAAGGAGACGAAGGCCACGGCGGAAGCCAGGGTGCTCCCGGCGACCACGAGAAGCAGGCCCTTCCAGAAGTCGAAGAGAAGCCCGGCGGAAAGGTTCATGACCGTGCTGCCCGGCAGGCCGAAGAGTCCGAGCACCAGATAGGCGGCCATCCAGAGCCCCGGGGCCAGCAGCGGACGGGCGCCGGCCCACTCGATCAGGCCGTCCTTGTGCGCCACGAGATGGTCGAAGCTCAGGAAACGGAGGCCCCCCGCGAGAAGGAACGTCGCCCCTCCGGCCGCGATCAGCGCCAGCAGGAGCAGGCGCGGCGGAGTCAATTCAGGCCACGGCAGCTTCATCGTGCGAACGACTTCGCGTGGAGTCTCTGTTTCGACTCGAATGTGAAGACGACATTCAAGGCTTTCCTTCGGCTGTCTCCTTCGCGTGAAAGAGCCGATTCGCCGGAATCGGCGCCAGCGGCTTTCCGGGCGCGTCCATCTTCAGCTCCAGTCCCCCCATGTAGCCGCCGAGGACGTACCGGATCTCGACCGGATGGAGGCCCTTCCGGAGAGCCCGTTCGGCGCGGCACCTCACGTAGTCGACGCTTTCGTTGACCACGGCCGTCTCGCCGTCCACCTTCAGCTCGCTGGCGTCCCGAGACCGGAGCGAGAGCGTATAGAGGCCATCGGCCGGAACGGATAGGAAACCGGCGCAGAGCATCGCGAAGCGCCCCTTTGGACGCTCCGGCGGGAGGCTCACCGTGGAGAGGGTCACGGTCCGGCCCGGCTTCAGCGACTGGAAGTCCGGCAGCTTCCGCCATTCCCCCTCGTAGAGGCCGCAGGAGAGGCCGGGTGCGATTGATCCGGCCGGCACGTCCGCCGCCGCGCGCAGCGTCGCCTTCGTGAACGTTGCCGAGGCGACGAACCGGTCGTCGAGCCCTTCCGCGAAGGCGCGAGCCTTCACCGTCGCCGTCCGGTCGAGGACGATCGGGCTCGTGTAGGCGGGCGAAATGGCCGCCGGCTCGCTCCCGTCGAGGGTGTAACGGATCGCGGCCCCCGGCGTGGGCGAGGTGAGCGTCACGAGCGTCTTCTCGAGGAAGGGCCTCCCGGGCGACTCGAAGTGGACGACGGTGCCGCCGCCCGGACCCGGAGCCGACGCGGCGACCGCCTCGTCGTTCGCGTTCAGGGCGGCCGTGACCGCGACGATCGCGGAGTTGATGGTCGTTCGGGAGCGTCAGCGTCTTCGCGTCCTTCGGGACGTCGATCCGGAGCCGGAAGAGCTGCGTCGTGACGTACGCCTCGTTCTCTCCCCGCGCGCCGTGGCGGTGCGTGCCGACCCAGGCGACCGGGGCCGCCTTCGAGTAGGCGGGCGCGATCCTCGACGGCTCTTCCTGGCCGCTCGCCGCCGACGACCCGGCTGTTCCACTGCCCGACCGGCTCGGACCAGTCAGGGACGGTCACCTTCACCGGCGCGCCGTCGACGGCGAACGTAGCCGTCCGGTCGCCCCCGACCGCCGCCGCGAGCAGGTAGAGCCGGTTGAAGTCGCCCGGAGGGAGCGAGAGCCTCTGCCCGCCCGGCGACGAGAACGTTCCGCTGACCCGGCCCCTGCGGGCCCGTCCGGAACGGGACGCCCGCGGAGACGATCGAGGCCGGCAGGAGGTCGCCGGCGAGCGAGTGCTCCGGCGTCGTCGAAGTCGCCGTCGCCGCGAGCGACGTCGCCGCTGATGCCGTCGAGGTTGAACGGCAGCTCGAGCGGGAACGGCCGCCATCGGGGAAAGAGACGCCGGCGGCGGGGCCAGCTTCAGCGCCAGCGTCCGCGGCCGGAAGGGGGCGAAGGAGACCTCGACGACGCCGTCAGCGAGAGCGAGGGTGGGTCGCGTGGGCTCGGGCAGGGCGCCTCCGGTCCCGTGGGGACCGAGGGGCTCCTCGGCGCCGTTGACCTCGCGGAGAGCGACGATTCGCCTCGCGAATCTCAGGCGGACCCCATCCGCCGCTCTGCCGTAGAGCTCCTGCAGTCGGACGACGATCTCGTCGCTCTCCTCCGCGAGCTTCACGGCGCGGACCGCGACGGGCGCCTCGCTCCCGCCCGCGCCGTCGAGCCGAAGGAGCGAGAAAGACCGACCGAGCGGCCCGTCGTGGGGCGAGGCCTGGAAGGCGAGGAGCGGCTGGTTCAGCCGGTCGGCCGTCTGCGGGACGCGGCCGGTCGCGCCAGTCCCCGGCGTGCCCGGCGAGCCCCATGAGGACGCGGTGCGAGCCGAGGTCGTTCGAGCCCTGCTCGGCGATCCAGCTCCAGCTCGGGACGACGCGCGGCGTGTGGACGAGCGAGAGGCGGAGCGTCCCTCTCGTCCGGCTTGTCCCAGCCGTGCCGGCTGTCGTTCAGGACCGCGACGCCGAAGGCGCCCGCCCTCGTCGGTCAGGTCGGCCCACTGCTGCGCGGGAACCTCGTACAGGTTCGGCCGGTTCGTCGGCCGCTCCACGACCCCGAGGCCGAGGTCGTACGTCGCGTTCCGGTTCGTCGCGGCGAGCGGGAACGCGGCCTTCAGGAGCGTCCCCTTCGTCCGCCAGTCGACGTCGGTCAGGATCTCGACGCGGTCCCCCGCCCCGCCGGCCGACAGCCGGATCCGCTGCGTGAAGGTCGAGCCCGCGGCCTTCCGCGACGACCTCGAGGGCCGCGCGCGCCGGGCCGCTCTCGACGACGCGGACCGTCGCCGGACCACCGACCACCTCGCGCGGCGGCGCCATGAGGGCGGCGTACTCCACCTCCCACGCGGCCCACTTCCGGGGCTCGTCTTCGATGAGCTGGAGGCGGAGCGGCGCGGAGAGGAGCTCGCGCCCCGGCTTCTTGTCGAAGATCGACGCTACGTCCCCGGCTTCATCCAGCGTCACGCGATACCGGTCGTTCTCGAGATTCCGGGGCCCCGCCGAGAGCTCTCCTTTTCCGGCCGGCGCCGGCCGCGGCGGAAACGTCGAAGACCGAGAAGCTCAGGGGCGCCACGCGGGCCACGAAGACGACAGTCGCCTTCAGGCCGTCCCGGGCCGAGACCTGCGCCGGAACGTCCCGCCCGTCCGGCCCGGTCACGCGGACGGCTTCCGGCGCGCCCGCCGGAAAGCGGATCGCCGCCTCCACGACGTCCTCGCGATCCAGCGCGAGCGGGTTGTAGACGACGAGCGGGATCCCGGTCGTCCTGCGTGTCGAGCGCCCGGCTCACGGCGCCGGCGGCCGACCCGAGGACGTCGGCGAACTGGTTCAGCGACGATCGCCTCGTCGTTCCAGGAGAAGACGTACGCCTCGGGGATGCTCGTCCCCGTCAGGTCGTCGTGGAACTGGTGCCAGAGGAAGCGGGTCCACGCCTCGCGGAGCGTCTCTCGCGGGTAGGCGAGCGCCGCCCAGCCACGACGCCGCCACGGCCGCGCCTTCCGCCGCGGCCGCCAGGCGCTGGTTCGCGCGGTTGAAGCTCTTCATCGCCGCCTGCGACGTGTAGCAGCCTGCGCCGTGGGAGGTGAGGAGGAACTCGCCGCGGTACCGCGGGAGCCCCGCCACGCCCTTCCCGGCGCTCCCGCGCGATGAGGTCGCGCGCCAGCTGGTCGGGGGCGGCCGCGGAGGACGCGGAGCGGCCCCGGCCCGTGGAGGCTCTTCTCGAGGTTCGCGACGGACGATTCGACCGGCGCCATCCCGACGTCGCCCGTCCCGAAGTAACGGACGGCCGCGGGGAGGCCCGACAGCGCTGCTCTGCCGGTCGATCACCGCGTAGATGTCGGCGTCCAGCGTCAGGTCTCCCTTGACCTCGGACGCGTAGTCGCCCGGGTTGAGCGCGGCGATCAGGGTCGAGCCGTCCACGCCCTCCCAGAGACCGACGTCGAACGGGATCCGGACCGAGGAGCCCCACGTCAGCTTCTGGGTCGAGAACGCGAAGAGCCCGCTGTGCGCGGCGACCGACGGGAGCGCGAAGCCGAAGCCGAAGCAGTCCGGGAGGAAGACGTCGCGGGAGGTGACGCCGAGCTCGCGGCGGAAGAAGCCGTTGCCGTAGAGCGTCTGCCGGATGAGCGACTCCGGCGAGGGAACGTTCGTGTCAACCGCGTCCACCCAGCTCCCGGCGACCTTCCAGCGCCCGGCCCGGACGTACGCCCTTCAGCCGCTCGAACTCGGTCGGGTAGTACTCCTTCATCAGGGCGTAGCGGAACGCCCCTTCGAAGCTGAAGACGTAGCCGGGGTACTTCTCGAAGAGGGCGAAGTTGTCGCGAAGCGTGTCCGGGAGGAAGATCGTCGATGGTGTCCTGCACCGTCCAGCGCCACTGCGTGTCGAGGTGCGCCGTCCCGACGACGTAGAGCGAGCGCTCGGGGGGCGCGGCGGCGGCGGGAAACGGAAGCGCCGGAAGGAGCAGACAAAGCGCACGGAGGAGGGTTCGCATCGGGAGCTCCCTTCGGGGATTCGACGACTCGGTCATGGAGCCGCCTCGCGGACGAGGCGGACGACGCCGGCCTCGTCCGGGGCCGCGAGAAGCGCCTCGCGGAACGCGTCGTCCACGAGGCGGCGGGAGAGCGAGGCGATCAGACGGAGGTGGGCGTCGCCGGGAGCGCTCTCGGGCACGGCGATGAGGAGCGCCATCCGGACCGGCTCCTCGTCCCCCGGCTCCCACCGGAACGGGGTGTCGAGCTTGAGGAAGGCGACGGAGGTGGCTCGGACGGCGGCCGACCGGGCGTGCGGAAGGGCGACGCCGAAGCCGACGGAGGTCGGCGCCGTTTCCTCCCGGCGCCAGACGGCCTCCTCCAGCCGGTCGGGATCCTCGACGCGCCCGGTGACGTGAAGGAGGTCCACCAGCTCCCGGACCGCCTCCTCGCGGGTCGCGCTCCGTGAGCCGAGCTTCACGGCTCCCTCGGGCGCCACCGCGAGGTCCTCCTTCGAGGAAGCGAAGCGGTGGAGCAGGGCTGCCACCTCGGCGCCGGTCTCGAACGAAAGCGCCTCGTCGAGAAGGGAGCGGCACTCGCCGAACGTCGCACGGGCGAGAGCCGACTTCACCGCGAGGATTCCCGGCGCCGCGAGGCTCACCTCGTCGAGGCCGAGGCCCGCGAGGAGCGGCGCCGCGAGCGGGTCCCGCCCCAGCTCGCCGCAGAGGCCGATCCACCGGCCCGCGCGGTTCGCCTCGTCGACGATCATTTTGAGGATCCGGAGGAAGGCCGGGTGGCGGGGACCGTAGAGGAACGAGACTCTCTCGTTGTCCCGATCCGCCGCGAAGAAGTACTGGAGGAGATCGTTTGACCCGATCGAGAAGAAGTCGGCCTCCGCCGCGAGCGCCCCGAGCGCGAACGCCGCCGAGGGGATCTCGACCATCGCCCCGACCTCGATCCCGGCGTCGTGCGGGACGCCCTGCCGCGCGAGCTGCGTCGAGAGGCGCCGGACGAGCCCGCGGACTCCGCGGATCTCCCCGACGGTCGCCACCATCGGGACGAGGATCTTCACGGCGCCCATCGCGGAGGCGCGGAGAATGGCGCGGAGCTGCGCCGCCACGATCTCCTCGTGCTCGCCGTACGTCCGGACGGCGCGGTAGCCCAGGAAGGGGTTCTTCTCGCGCGCCAGTCCCAGGTACGGGATCGGCTTGTCTCCGCCGGCGTCGAGCGTCCGGATGATCACCGGCCGCCCCCCGCCATCCGCGCCGCCTCGGAGTAGACGTGGAACTGCTCCTCCTCGGACGGCGGCTCGCGCCGGTTCATGAAAAGAAACTCGGTCCGGAAGAGGCCGATCCCTTCCGCCCCGTTCGCGAGGGCGAGCCGGACGTCCTCGAGCGACGCGACGTTGGCCCCCACCTCGAGCGGCCGGCCGTCCGCTGTCCGCCCCGGCGCCGACCGGAACGCGTCGAGCCGCCGCCGGATCGCGGCGAGCTTCTCCGTCTCGCCGCCGTAGAAGCGGGCGACCCCGGGCGGAGGGCCGACGACGACGAGACCCCGCTCGCCGTCGACGACGACCTCGCTCCCCGGAGGGATCGACGTCACGCCGGCGCCGAGGCCCGTCACGCAGGGGATCCCCGCCGCTCGGGCGAGAACGACCGTGTGCGAGGTCCGCCCGCCCGCGGCCAGCGTGATCCCCTTGAGGTGGCTCCGGTCGAGGGAGAGGAAGACCGACGGCGGCAGGTCTTCGGCAATGAGGACGGAATCCCCGCGCAGGACGATCGGAGCCTCCGGTGACTCTCCGCCGAGAGCGCGCACCAGCTGTCCGGCGAGGTCGTAGAGGTCGAGCGCCCGCTCCTCGAGCGAATCGCTCCCCGACGAGCGGAGGATCCCGGCGAAGTGGCTCGTCGTCGCGCGGACCGCGCGGCGCGCCGACACGCCGTTCGACCGGATCTCGTCCTCGATCCGCGAGCGAAACTCGGGATCCTCGAGGATGGAGAGATGCGCCGCGAGGATGGCCCGCTCCGTGTCGTTGACGGCACGGCGGGACCGGCCACGGAGCGCCTCGGTGGTCGCGGCGAACGCGTGGCCGAGTGCCGCGGCCTCCTCGTCGGCCGGTCCGGGTTGCTCGGCGCCCGACTCCGCGCGGGGCTCGGCCGCCCCGACGGGAACGGCCCGTCCCCGTGCGATGCCTCCGCTCGCACGGACGCCGCGAAGGAGCCGGACGTCCCCCCTCGAGAGGACCCGGGGAAGGGGCGCCTCGTCCTCCTTCGGGCCCACCGGCGCCGGGAGGGGCTCCTCGGAGAGCGGAAGGTCGTCTCGGAGAAACCGGCGGAGCGCGTCGGCCGCCGCCTCGGCCCCCTCGCCGTCGATTCTGAGGAGGCAGGGGTCCTCGTGCCTCGTGAGCGTGGAGACGAGGGCCAGGGTGCTCTTCGCGTTGGCCGCCCGACCGCTCCGGAGGTTCACGAACGTCGCCGACCCGCCGAACCCCAGGAGCGCGGCGCGCAGGAGGCTCGCCGGCCGGGCGTGAAGGCCGCCAGGGACCGGAAAGTCGAACGGGACCTCGACCGCCACGGCCGCTCCGCCCTCAGCCCGGGAGCCCCGCGAGGATCTTCTCGGCGTTCCGGATCGCCTCCTGGACCGACACCTCGACGACGCGTTTCCCCTCGAACCGCTCCCGGTCCCTGACCGGGATCCCGGCCGCGAGGAGGACGACGTCGGCGCTCCGTACGTCGTCCGCCGAGAGGGCGTTCTCGATCCCCATGGCTCCCTGCGTCTCGACGCGGATCGCGTGCCCGAGCTTGTTCGCGGCCCGCTCCAGCCGCTCGGCCGCCATGTAGGTGTGGGCGATCCCGGTGGGACACGCGGTGACGGCCACGATCCGCATCTCTCCTCCTCAGCCCTTCCGGGGCGCCGAGAGCTTCTTCAGCCCGTTCATCACGAGGGCCACCGTCACGCAGCCGGCGGCGATCGCCGCGAGGTAAGTCCACCGGTTGTCGACGACGGGGAGGACGATCGGTCCGCCGTGCGGGGCATGGTCGCCGACGCCCCCGAGCATGGCGACGACCGCGCCGACCGCGGAGCCGGCCATGATCGTCGGGATGACGCGGACGGGATCGGCGGCGGCGAACGGAATCGCCCCCTCCGTGATGCCGATCATCCCCATGGCGAGGCCGGCCCACCCCGCCTCGCGCTCCTCGTCCGTCCAGAGCGTCCGTCCGAGGAGCGTCGCGAGCCCGAGGCCGATCGGCGGGATGCAGATGGCCGCGGCACAGGCCCCCATGACCGCGTAATTCCCCTCCTTGATCATGGCCGCGCCGAAGAAGAACGCGACCTTGTTCACCGGGCCGCCCATGTCGAAGGCGATCATGGCGCCGAGGAGAAGGGCGAGGACCACGCTCGACCCGGTGCTCATCACACGGAGCCACGCGGAGAGGAAGGTCATCGCCTCGCGGATGGGGCTCCCGACGACCTCGAACATCAGGAGGCCGACGACGAGCGACGAGACGACCGGGATGACGAGGATCGGCATGACGGGCCGGAGGGCGGCCGGGACCCGCATCTTCTTGATCCAGAGGACGACGAAACCGGCGAGGAAGCCGGCCACGAGCCCCCCGAGGAAGCCGGCTCCGATCTGGTTCGCGATGGCACCGCCGACGAAGCCCGCGACCAGGCCCGGCCGGTCCGCGACGCCGAACGCGATGTAGCCGGAGAGGACCGGAACGAGAAGGGAGAAGGCGGCCGTCCCGATGTCGAGGACGAGCTTCAGGAAGGGGGCCCCGGAGAAGTCGGGTCCGGCCGCCGTCATCGGGACGAGCGCGATGGCGGCCGCGATCAGGATCCCGCCGCACGCCACGAACGGAATCGCGTACGAGACGCCCGAGAGAAGGTACTGACGTGTCCTTCCGAGGTGTGCCTGCACCCGCGCTCCCCGGCGGTCAGATGGTCGCGATGCCGCCCTTGACGCCGGAGACGACTCTAGCATCCGCCCCCCCGGGTCGAATGGAGGAGTGACTTGCCCGCCCCGGGGGTCTAGATTGAGGCCATGAGCACCCTCACGATGCCGGGCGTCCTCCGCGGCGCCGCCCGCTGGAGCTTCTGGGACTGGTGGGTCGACCGGAAGACCCGCTGGGTCCGCGACGAGGTGCACCAGCTCGACGCCGAAGTCTTCCGGACGATCTCCGTCGGAACGGGGCTTCCGCCCATCCACCAGAAGTCCACCTTCGCCTTCCACAGCGTGAAGGACGGCGCCGACCGCTTTCTCGGGATGTCGAAGGGAGGCGAGCGTCCCTACGCGCGGATCTACACGCGCCTCGGCAACCCGACGACGGAGTACCTCGAGCGGGTCCTGTTCCGCCTCGAGGCGCAGCACGTCATCGACAAGGCGCTGGCCGTGGACGAGCGGGAGCCGACGATCGGATGCCTCATCACCAGCTCGGGGATGGGGGCGATCTCGGCGCTCGTTCTCGCGCTGACGAAGGCGGGCGACACGGTTCTCGCGGGGAACATCTACGGCTGCACGGACAGTCTCCTGCGGAACATGTCGAAGTTCGGCGTCGCGTCGGTCTTCTGCAACATGGGAAGCCTCGCCGCCGTGGAGGCCGCCCTCGAGGAGCACCCGAACGTCACCGTCGTTCTCCTCGAGTCGCCCGAGAACCCCACGCTCCGACTCGCCGACATCGAGGGGATCTCGCGCCTGACCGAGCCGCGCGGCGTCGCCCTGATCGTCGACAACACGTTCTGCTCCCCGTACCTCCAGCAGCCGTTCCGGCTCGGCGCCGACTTCGTCGTCCACTCCCTGACGAAGTTCATCAACGGACACTCCACCTCGGTCGGCGGCGCCCTTCTCGGCCCGTTCCGCTTCATGAAGGAGGAGCTCTTCCCCTGGTACAAGGACCTCGGCTCGACCCCCTCCCCGTTCGACTCCTGGCTGAACTCGATGTCGGTGCAGAGCCTCGCCGTGCGACAGGAGGCCGAGAGCGCCTCGGCCGCGCGGATCGCCGCGTTCCTCCGGCACCACCCGAAGGTGGCCCACGTCTCCTACCCCGGCTTCCCCGACTTCCCGCAGGGCGACGTCGTGAAGAAGCAGATGAGGAACGGCGGGTCGCTCGTGAGCTTCGAGGTGAAGGGGGGCGCTCCGGCCGGCGAGCGGCTGATGAACTACTTCGCCCGGAAGGACACGCCGATGGAGCTGGCCGTGAGCCTCGGCGCCACGATCAGCTACATCGAGCACCCGGCGTCGATGACTCACGCCGTCGTGCCGGAGGCCGACCGCCTCGCGCGCGGCATCACCCCCGGCCTCATCCGGATGTCGGTCGGACTCGAGGGTCCCGACATCCTCATCGAGCACCTCGATCGCGGCCTGAACCTGCCCGAGTGAAGTCGGCCATCCTGCGCCGCGCCGACTCGGAAGCGGAGATTGAGACCGCGCGGACGCTGTTCCGCGAGTACGAGAAGAGCCTCGGGATCAGCCTCTGCTTCCAGAACTTCGCCGCGGAGGTCGCGGGCCTCCCCGGCGACTACGCGCCCCCGGACGGCCGGCTCCTGATCGCCTTCGTCGGCCGCCGCCCGGCCGGGTGCGTCGCGCTCCGGAAGATCGGCGAGGGCGTCGCCGAGATGAAGCGGCTCTACGTCAGGCTCGGCTTCCGGGGTATGGAGCTGGGGCGGAGGCTCGCGGAGGCCGTCCTCGAGGAGGCCCGGTCGATCGGCTATCGCGCCGTCCGCCTCGACACCCTTCCGTCCATGAGGGAAGCCCAGGCCCTCTACGTCTCCCTGGGCTTCACCGACATCCCCCCCTACAACGACCACCCGGTCGCGGGGACGCGGTTCATGGAGAAGCTGCTCTAGGCGGCCGGCTGCCGTCCCGAGCCTACTTCAGCTCCTTCGCCGATTCGCGCGCCTTGCGGCGCTCTTCGGTCTCGTCCGCGACGAGCTTGTAGGCGACGTAGTACTTGTAGATGTTCGACACGTACGTCACCGTCTCCCGGCCGATCTTCTCCGAGACCACGATCTCCACGTTGTGGAACCAGACGTTCGGGTCGAGGCCCCGCTTCTCCGCCACTTTGCGCAGCGACTGGATCCGGTTCGGCCCCGCGTTGTAGGCCGCGAAGGCAAAGAGGCCCTTGTTCAGCCGGTCCATCGGCTCCTTCTCGAAATACTGGTCGATCATGAACCGCATGTACTTCACGCCGGCGTGGATGTTCGGCTCGAGCTGGCTGATGTCGCCGACCTTCTGCTCCTGACCGGTGGCGGGCATCACCTGCATGACGCCGACCGCGCCGACCTTGCTCTTCGCGTTCTGGTTGAGCTGCGATTCCTGGTACCCCTGAGCCGCCATCAGGAGGAAGTCCATGTCGTACTTCTCCGAGTACGTCTTGAAGAACCGGACCATCTCCTCGAACTTCTTCCTCTCGGCGCTGGACGCAGCGCTCTTCACGAACTTCGTGCTCTTCAGATACTTCTGAAAGAGCGTGTTCCGGGTGGCCGATCCCTCGGGGTACTTGGCCAGGAAGGCGTTGATTTCGGCCTTGAGGAGCGGGCTGTTCTTCCGGATGGCCCACGCGATCTCGCCGCCCGTCCGGAGCGCGACGTCCGGGTGAAGCTTGATCGCAGGGAGGACTCCCGCCCAGAAGCGCGCCAGATAGTCGTCCACGACGACGTACTGGACGAGACCCGCGTTCAGCATTTCGAGGAGGTCCTCGTCCTCGAGGTTGTCCGGCGCAAACCGCAGTTTCACCGCCGGCTTTCCGCGCTTCGCAAGGTCGGCGTTCAGCCTTTCCACGCTCTCGTGCCAGATGGAACCCTTCCGGACGAAGACCTCCCGGCCCGAGAGGTCGTCGGCGGCGGCGATGGACGGCGACGCCGGCCCGGAGACGACGATCTCGGAAACGTTCTTCATGGCGGCGTCCGAGAAATCGAATTTCTCCCTGCGCTCGGGCGTCGCCGTCAGACCGGCCGCCGCGATGTCTCCGCGCCCGTCCGAGAGGGCCGCCGCGAGGTCCTTCCGGGCGACCGGAATGAAGGCGACGTTGATCTTCAGGTTTCCGGTCTTGTACTTCCTGTTGATCTCGTCCTCGAACAGCTTCAGCGCTTCATACGTGATCCCGCGCGGCGTCCCCTTGTCGATGAAGTAGTTCGTCTTGTTGAAGACGACGAGGGCCCGGATCACGCGGCGCTTCCTCATCGCGTCGAAATCGCCCCCCTGGCCGATCTGTCGTCGCACAGAGGCCTGCGTTTCCTTCACGGACTTTTCCTGGGCGCCGGCCGGGCCGGGCTGGCCGAGGACGAGGAGCAGCGGGACGGCCGCGAGAACCCGAAGCGCATTCGTCAATTGCGTCATTTTCTAACTCTACCGGATTCCTGAGCCAATCTCTTTTCCCGCGAACCGGAGCCCCGGCAGCGGTCGACAGGCCGGCCAGAGACAGAGAACCCCGCGAGGACCTCGCGGGGTTCCGTCGATGGTCGACCCTGGCGCCAGGAGGGAGACCCTCCCTCACAGGGCGAGCCGCGTGCCCTTTCCGGGAGGGTCCTATTTCCCCAAGCCGATCACTTCGACCTCGACGCGGCGGTTCTTCGCGCGACCTTCCGCCGTCTTGTTGTCAGCGATCGGCTTGGCCATGCCCTCTCCGCTGACCTCCATTTTGCTGGCATCGGCTCCGAGGCTGACCAGGTAATCGCGAACGACCTCGGCACGCTTCAGCGACAGCTTCATGTTGTAGTCAGCCTTGCCGACGTTGTCGGTGTGGCCGGTGATCTTTATCTTGCCGGCACTGCTCAATTCCGCCTTCGCCTTCTCGCGATAGGCCTTGATCTGCTCCTTCCCCGCCGGCTTCAAGTCCGACTTGTTGAAATCGAACAGCGCCGCGTGGGCGAAGGTCATGACTTTCGGGCTCGGAGGCGGAGCCGGGGGCGGGGGCGGGGCAGGAGGCGCGAACTCGTAGCTGACAGCATAGTGGTGTTCCGTTCTTGAGGCGGACTTCTGGAAGAACGCCGTGAGGTCGGCCACCTTTCCGGCCTTCCAGGCCTGACCGTGGTTCTGCCTGGCAAAGCTCTCCAGAAAGCCGTCAATCTTGGGGCCCGGCATGTAATCGAGCGCAAGCACGCTCAGGTTCGGGATTCCCTGCGCCGCCTGACTGACGACCTCGCCCTTGAACGCGCTATTGAGCTCCTCGCCGTCCGAAAAGACCATGAGGAACCGCGGGTCGCCGGCCGGCGTCTCCCGGATGAGCTCGATGCCGGCGAGCATGGCTTCGTAGAGAACCGTCGTATCGGTGCTGCTGCGCTTCGTGCAGGCCTTGGCTGCAATCGCCTCCAGCTCGGGCGGCTTTTTCGACTGGAAGACGTCCACGCGCAGATTGCGGCCGCCCATCTTCACCGTCTTCTTTTCGTTGAAGAGGACCAGGCGCACGTCGTCGATCGGCCGGATGGTCTTCAACACCGCGCCGAATTCCCCGAGCTCCTTCTTGACCAGGTTGCGCTCCACCATCGAGTACGAGTTGTCGAGAACAATCACGACGTGGCGGGGGACCTCCACGGTCTTCGAGATCGGCTCTACCGAGGTGACCTTCGCCGTCGCGTCAGCCCGCGTTACCGCGAAGTCGTTGCCGGTCAACCCGAGCACGGGCTCCTTCTTGGCGTCCAGGACGCTCACGAGAGCTTTGCCGTCCGCCAGGCTCTGCTCGAAGGTCACGTTGGCGTCGGGCCGGGTCGTTCGGATCTGAAGGCCAGGAGGCGGCTCGCCGGCGAAGGTCGCCCCGGACACCGCCGCGGCGACCAGGAGAGTCGAGAGACGCTTGATCAACATCTTGCTTCTTACCCTTTCCGGGCTTCACCTGAGCCCACGAGCCCCTGTTGGCTTCTCAGCGCCCCGTGACAACGGTCGTCTTCACGGAACGCCGAATTTCCGCTTGAATGAAACCCTCACGCCGAGTCCTGAACCTCAGACCTGCGGCAATCCTATGCGAACCCGGGTGGCAAGTTCCACTACAATTGTCTTGATCTCGACGACAGGCCGGCGCCCCGACCGATTCCAAGCTGAACCTCGGAGGTATCCTGACCTTCCCGGAACTCCCACCGGTCACGTCGGCGGTTCCCGAATCGCCCTCGCGACCGACGGCAGGAAGAAAAGGAGAGGTAATGAGCAAGAAACTCGCCGCCGAGTTCATCGGTACGTTATGGCTCGTCCTGGGAGGGTGCGGGAGCGCGGTTCTTGCTGCCGCCTTCCCGAATGTCGGGATCGGGCTGCTGGGCGTCGCATTCGCGTTCGGTCTCACCGTCCTGACGATGGCCTACGCGATCGGCCACGTCTCCGGTTGTCACCTGAATCCGGCCGTCTCAGTCGGCCTCTGGGCCGGCGGGCGGTTCCCGGCGTCAGGACTCATCCCCTACATCGTGGCGCAGGTGGCCGGCGCGATCGCCGGAGCGGGCGTCCTCTTCCTGATCGCGAGCGGTAAGGCGGGGTTCGACCTCTCGGCGGGCTTCGCCTCGAACGGCTACGGGGCCCACTCTCCGGGCGGCTACGCGCTTGGCGCCTGCCTCGTCGCCGAGGTCGCGATGACCTTCTTCTTCCTCATCGTGATTCTCGGCGCGACCCACGGCAAGGCGCCGACGGGCTTTGCCGGCATCGCGATCGGCCTCGCCTTGACACTCATCCACCTGATCAGCATTCCGGTGACGAACACGTCGGTGAACCCGGCGCGAAGCACCGGGCCGGCTCTTTTCGTCGGCGGCTGGGCCCTCGAGCAGCTCTGGCTTTTCTGGGTCGCCCCGATCGTCGGTGCGGCGCTTGCGGGCCTCTGCTACAGGTCTTTCTTCGAAGAGGCCAGATAGATTGCACCTCTCCAGCAGGCGCTGGAGGCAGAAGGGAGAAGACATGGAGATCCATCGACGCTGTGAGCGATCCTTGAGGCGGGCTCTGGTCGGCGGCTCGCTAATGACCTTTCTCGCGGGCGGACTCGCGGCGCCGCCGGCCCAGGCGGCGATGTCCGCCAAGGAGAAGCAGAAGGCCCAGAGCGACACCCGGAAAACGGCCACAGACACGCTGAACAAGCTCTACAAGGTCCAGCCGAAGGCCCGCCAGGCGATCGCCACGTCGGCCGGCTACGCCGTTTTCAGCAACTTCGGGATGAAGATCCTCGTCGCCGGGAGCGGCTCAGGAAAAGGCCTCGCCGTCAACTCGAAGACCAAGGCCGAGACCTTCATGAAGATGTTCGAGGTCCAGGCGGGTCTCGGAATCGGCGTCAAGAAGTTCCGTGTCGTCTTCGTTTTCGAATCCGAGAGCGCGCTGAACGCCTTTATCAACTCGGGTTGGGAGGCCGGAGGGGAGGCGACGGCTGCCGCCAAGGCCGGAGACATGGGGGGCGACCTCGCTGGCGCCCTGTCGGTGTCACCCGGCGTCTGGATGTATCAGCTGACCGACAAGGGCCTCGCCGCCGAGTTGGCCGTGAAGGGGACCAAGTACTCCAAGGACAACGACCTGAACTGACGTCCAGAACCGGTGAGGCCACCCGTCCCGAATTGCGCAGGAGG
Organism: uncultured Acidobacteriota bacterium; assembly: GCA_963801475.1. Classification (GTDB taxonomy): domain Bacteria; phylum Acidobacteriota; class Thermoanaerobaculia; order UBA5066; family UBA5066; genus DAOMFB01. Next base: position 2,289,401 of record CAWDEX010000001.1, read on the forward strand.
CGGGGCCTCAAGCGGGCTTCGAGGGGTTCGTCCAGGGCGTGGACGACGATCCCCGTGAGAATTGCGTACAAGAAGACGTTGCCTCCCTTCGAGCGACTTGAGGCTCGAGACGGTCTTCATCCCCATCGAGGTGAAACTCGGGCCGGAGCGGCAGACCAGGCGAACCTCGGGGCCGCAGACGTTGCGGCCAGGTCTCAAGCCTGAGTCCTGGGTCGGTCGGACGGCCGCAGTCCTCAGTAAGGCAGTTCGTCGTCGTCGAGGCCGAAAAAGTGCCCCAGCTCGTGGACGACGGTGTCCTTGATCTCCTTCACGGCCTCCCGGTTGTTGGCCGTGCACCGGAGGATCGGGCCGCGGAAGACCGCGATCTCCGGAGGGAGGCCCGGAAGGTCGGACAGCAGCATCTCCGTCCGTTTGGCGCCACGGTAGATCCCGAGCAGCTCCTCGTCGTCTGGCGTGTCCGTCAGGACGTAGTCGTCCTCGGTCGGCTCCTCCTCGACGGCGATGACGACGTTCTCGAGGCGGTCCTTGAACTCCTTCGGCAGCTCCTCGAGCGCCTCCTCGACGAGCTTCTCGAACTCGGCCATCGTCAGGCGGGGCGGGCGGCCGGCGCGGCGTCTCATGAGGCCCCGAAGAGCCTCCGGAAGTTGGCCGTGGTGACGGCCGCGACCTCGGCGAGGGACAGGCCCTTCACCTCGGCCAGCCGCGCCGCCGTCTTCGGCAGGAGCGACGGCTCGTTCGGCTTCCCGCGGAAGGGGGCGGGAGCGAGATAGGGGGCGTCGGTCTCGATCAGCATGGAGTCGAGCGGAAGCGCGGCGGCCGATTCGCGGACGTTCTCCGCCGCCCTGAACGTGAGCATTCCCGAGTACGAGACGAGGTAGCCGAGCGCGATGGCCCGCCGCCCGGTCTCGACGTCGGCGCAGAAGGAGTGGAGGACGCCGCGCAGCTCGCCGGCGGCGCCCGGGTACTCCGCCTCGAGAATTCGCAGGAGGTCCGCCTCCGAGTTCCGGTTGTGGAGGAGGACCGGCAGCCCCTTCTCCTTCGCGAAGCGGAGCTGAGCGGCGAGAGCCTTCTTCTGGACGTCGCGCGGCGAGTGGTCGTAGTGGAAGTCGAGCCCGATCTCCCCCACCGCCACGACCTTCGCCGACGCGCAGAGCTCTTCGATGAGCCGCAGGTCTTCGTCTTCGTCGAAGTCCTTCGCCTCGTGCGGATGGACCCCGACGGCCGCATAGACCCCCTCGTGCGCTTCCGCGATCTCCACCGCGAGACGAAGGTCTCCCCGGCAGGTCCCCGGAACGAGGATCCGCGTCACGCCCGCGTCCCGGGCGCGCGCGACGAGTCCGGCGACTTCGGCGGGGGTCGGCGGCCGCGGGCGCCCCGCCGTCGTCCCGCCGTCGAAGACCATCGTCAGATGGCCGTGCGAGTCCGCCAGCTCGTCCATCTCAGCGCGGCGTGACGACCGCCCGCCCGCCGTGGCCATAGAAGTCGAGGACCTTCTGCCACGCCTCGGCGCCGGTCTCCGCCCAGGAGAAGAGGCGCAGGTCCTCCGGCGCGACCAGCCCCTCGTCGACGAGGAACTGCCAGTCGATCAGCTGCTCCCAGAACTCGCGGCCGACGAGGACGACCGGGATCCGGTCCATCTTCGTCGTCTGGATCAGCGTCAGCGCTTCGAAGAGCTCGTCGAGCGTGCCGAAGCCCCCCGGGAAGGCGACGAGCGCCTTGGCCCGGACGAGGAAGTGCATCTTCCGGATGCCGAAATAGTGGAAGAGGAAGCAGAGTCCCGGCGTGATGTACGGATTCGGCACCTGCTCGTGGGGCAGGACGATATTCAGGCCGACGCTCTTGGCCCCGACGTCGTAGGCGCCGCGGTTGGCGGCCTCCATGACCCCGGGGCCGCCCCCCGTCGTCACGACGAAGTCGCAGAAGCCCCCGGTCTGGCAGGTCGAGGAGACGATGCGCGCCAGCTCACGCGCCTCGTCGTAGAACCGGGACTTGGCGGCGACCCGCCGGGCCGTCTCGAGGGCGCGCTGCGCCGCCGGGTTGCGGGGCTCGGCGGCCGCCTTCGCCTCCGCGTCGGCGACTCGCGCCCGGGCGACGTCCGTCGCGACGATCCGCGTCCCGCCGAAGATGACGATCGTGGAGCGGACGTTTTCCTCGCGGAGGGCCATCTCCGCCTTCTCGAGCTCGAGCTGAAGGCGGATGCCCCGCAGCTCCGGCCGGGCGAGGAAGTCGAGGTCCTTCTGCGCCTCGAGATACGCTGGAGAGGAGAGGATCTCCGCGAGGTTCTCCTTGCCGGAGTTCTCCTCCGTGATCCGCGGGTCCTCCGGATCGTCCTTCATCCCGTCACTTGACCTTCGCGCCCGAGGGAACGGCGGGGTCCACCATCAGGAGGGACGGCTCGCCGGTTTCCGGCAGCGTGGCCGCCAGGATCATCCCGTTCGACTCGACCCCCATCAGCTTCGCCGGCGCGAGGTTGTAGACGAAGGCGAACTTACGGCCGACGAGCTGCTCGGCCGTGTAGGCCGTGGCGATCCCCCCCACGATCGTCCGGACCTCGTCGCCGAACTTCACCGTCATCTTCATCAGCTTCTTCGACTTCTCCACCTTCTCGGCGGCGATCACCTCGCCGACGCGCAGGTCCAGCTTCAGGAAATCGTCGATGAGGATGCGCGCGCCGGCCGCTGCCGGTGCCGCCGGGGAGAGGGCCTGGGGTACCGCCGGGGGAATCTCTTTCCTGGGAAGTGAATCGGGCAAAGGTGTCGCCGGCGCGTTGCCTGCCTGCGCCGGCGCGCCGGCAGGCGCAGTCACTTTCGAAGAACCGTTCTTGTTTTCGTTTTCGTCGGCCAACGTCGTCTCCTTCTGCGCGATGGGCCCGCCCTCGCCTCTGGTAGCAAAGAAAGCCTTCGGGTCCGCTCTCGGGAAGAGGGGCGGCCCGGGATCGAGGGGAACGCCGAGCGGGAGCTGCCCCCACGCGAAGTCCTTCGCCGTCACCGCCGCGGCGGGCTTCGGCGCACCGAGCCGGCGGAAGACCTCCTCGGCCGTCTCCGGCGCGATCGGCACGAGGAGCGCCGCGGCGATCCGGAGCCCCTCGAGGCAGTTGTGGTGGACCCGGTGGAGAGCCGGCGTGACCCCTTCGGCCTTCACGAGCTTCCACGGCTCCTTCGCCGCGATGTAGCCGTCGATCGTCTTCAGGAGCGACCGGATCGCTCCCGCCGCGTCCTGCAGCCGGTACTCCCCGAACGCCTCGTTCCACGCCGCCACCGAGGCCTCGGCGGCGCGTTTCACGTCGTTTTCGTCGCACCGCTCGGACGGCGTCCGTCCGCCGAAGGCGTCCGCCGCCATCCGGACGGCACGCGACAGGGTGTTGCCGAGCCCGTTGGCGAGGTCGGCGTTGTACGCCGTCAGGAAGCCCTCGTCCGAGAAGTTTGCATCCTGCCCGAAGGTCATCTCCGAGACGAGGTGCCATCGGAGCGCGTCGATGCCGAAGGCCCGGACGAGCTCGTCGGGTCGGACGACGTTTCCGACCGACTTCGACATCTTCCGCGCGTCCTTGAGCCACCAGCCGTGCCCCACGACCTGCGTCGGCACCGGGACGCCCGCAGACATCAGGAAGGCGGGCCAGTAGACGGCGTGGAAACGGAGGATGTCCTTCCCGACGATGTGAACGGCCCTCGCGTCGCTCCCCGTCGCCGGCCAGAAGGCGCGGAAGAGCGCGTCGTCCGCCCCGCCGAAGCCGAGCGCGCTGATGTAGTTCGTCAGGGCGTCGAGCCAGACGTAGACGACGTGTCCCAGATAGCCCGGGAAGGGGATCCCCCACGAGATGGTCGTTCGCGAGACCGAGAGATCCTTGAGCCCCGCCGCGACGAACGACCGGACTTCGTTCAGGCGCGACTCGGGAAAGACGAAGGGTTTCGCGCCGATGCCCCGGTCATACAGCTCGAGAAGCGGCTTTTCGAACCGGGAAAGCCGGAAGAAGACGTTCTCCTCCTTCTCCCACTCGAGCTTCGAGCCGTGAACGGGACAGGTGCCCTCGGCGAGGTCCTTCTCCGGGTAGAACGCCTCGCAGGGCGGGCAGTACCACCCCTCGTGCGAGGCGAGGTAGAGGTCCCCCGCGGCCGCGATCCGGCGGATGATCTCCTCGACGCCGGCGCGGTGCCGCGGCTCGGTCGTCCGGATGAAGTCGTCGTTCGCCACGCCGAAGGAGCGGAAGAGCTCGCGAAAGCGCGGTGCGTTCCGATCGGCCACGGCGATCGGCTCGATCCCTTCCTTCTTCGCCACCTTCTCGATGTTCTGGCCGTGTTCGTCGGTCCCCGTGAGGAACCGGACGGTGTCCCCGGTGAGGCGGCGGTAGCGCGTGAGAACGTCCGTCACAACGGTCGTGTAGAGGTGACCGATGTGCGGCCGGTCGTTGACGTAGTAGATCGGCGTCGTGAAGTAGCGGTGCGCCATGAGCCGCCGAAGGATAGCCCGAAGCGGCCGCCCTCAGCGCGGGAGGAGGCCCCGCCGGAGGAACGAGACCCAGCGGCCGCGTCCGACGACGAGGTGGTCCTTCACGTCGATCCCGATCTCCCGGCCCGCCGCCGCGAAGCGGGCCGTCGTGGCGACGTCGTCGGGCGAGGGCTCCGGGTCGCCCGACGGGTGGTTGTGCCAGAGGACGACGCCGAGCGCGCCCGCGAGGATCGCCTGCCGGAAGAGTGGCGAAGGCGCCACGGCCGCGTGGGCCCCGCCCCCGGCGAAGACGACGGCGTTTTTCAGCAACCGGTTCTTGGCGTCGAGAAGGAGCGCCCCCATCAGCTCGCGCGACTCGCCGGCGAGGAAGCGGTTCAGGTAGGCCGCGGCCGATTCAGGGTCGGAGAGGACGTCGCGCCCGGCCAGGTCGTCGCGGGCGATCCGGGCCGCGATCTCCATTACGGCCGCCACCCGCCCCGCCTTGGCCGCTCCGACGCCGCCGGCATGGGCGACGAGGTCCGCCGGACCTCGCCGGAAGAGGCCGTGAAGGCCGCCGTCGGCGAGGAGCTCGCGCGCCAGCTCGAGGACGCCCCGCCCGGCCTTGCCCGTTCCGAGGATGACCGCGACGAGCTCCTCCTCGGAGAGCGCCGCGGCCCCCTTCGCGAGGAGCTTCTCGCGCGGCCGCTCCGCCGGCGGGAGGTCGGCGAGGCGCCCGGCCATCGGCCCGGGCCGCCGCCGCGCCGTCACCGGGCGCCGAGCGCCGTCGCGATGGCGGACAGGACCTCCGACGCGCTCGTCCGGAAGACCCCCTCGGCCAGGGGCGCGATCGGCGTGGCCTCCGGGTTGATCTCGAAGAGGTGGGCCCCCGACCGCGCCGCGAGGAGGCCGAGCGTCGAGGCCGGCGCCACGACCGACGACGTTCCGGCGACGAGGAAGACGGCGCTCCCCTCCGCCGCCGTCTCCGCCTCGTGCCACGACGCCTCCGGCAGGACCTCGCCGAACCAGACGACGTCGGGGCGGAGCAGCTCCGAACAGAGGGAGCAGCGGGGCGGCAGCGTCGCGAAGGGAATCGGAGCGGCGGCCGTGACCGTCCCGCAGCCGCGGCACCGGTCGCGCAGGATGTTCCCGTGGAGCTCGATCGGCCGGTGGCTTCCGGCGGCCTGATGGAGCCCGTCGACGTTCTGCGTGATCAGCGTCATCCGCGGGAGGACCGCTTCGAGGCGGGCGAGGGCGAGGTGTGCGTCGTTCGGCCGGGCCTCACGGACCTTCTCCCGCCGCCATTCGTAAAAGCGCCAGACCTTCACCGGATCGCGCGCGAAGGCGCCGGGCGTGGCCAGATCCTCGGCGCGCTGCCCCTCCCAGAGGCCGCCGGCGCCGCGGAAGGTGGGGAGGCCGCTCTCGGCCGAGACCCCCGCGCCGGTCAGTACCGCGAGGGGCCGCCCGGCGCGCAGGTCGGAGAAATAGGGGACGAGAGAGGACAGGTCGATGCTCACGGCTTCTGCGGCCCTTCCGTTCGGAGGCGTTCGAAGGAGACCGTCCGATACGCGTCGGGAACGGAGAAGAGGACCGCGTCGTCCTTCGTCATCTCTCGCCGCTCGAGGATCGACACCGTCCGCGTCGAGGTCGAGGTCGACTTCACGGGGCGGCCGGTGCCGGCGCCCCCGTCCGCCCCCACCCCCTCGATGAGCGCCTCGGACGTGGCGTCGAGTCGAACCCTGACCGGGAGCCCCGTCACCTTCCGAAGCTCGAGCTCGAGCGCCTCCCGCGCCTCGCCGCGGACGCGGAACAGACGAAGGAGGTCGTCGAACGGCGTCGGCGCGAGCCCGCCCCCGTCCAGCGTCTCGATCGTCCCGTGAATCTCGTGCCGAACCCGGACGAGCCGTCCGGGCTGCGCCGTGACGAGCGTGTACGTGCAGGAAGCCTTCCAGCGCAGCGTCGCCGTCCCGTCGGAGAGCTTCCCGCCGCCGTCCGCGGCGACCCACGCGACAAGGTCCTTCACCGCGGCCGAAGCCGTCCCCCGGGGGCCGGGCGGCGCCTGGAAGAGCCCGTCGAACTCCTCGCGCGAGACAGGCGACACGACCGACGCCTCCGGATCGAGGAGAAACAGGTTCGCTCCGTCGAAGAGGGCGGCGCGCGCGGCGACGCCGGGAAGGGGAGCCCCCGGCGTCTCCCAGCGCGCCTTTCCGGCGGCCGTCACGACGGTTCCCTTGAGGGCCACTTCCCGGGAGCCGGCCGGCGTCAGGGCGCGCGTCGACTCGAGGATCTCGTACCGGACGAGCGTCGGAGCCGGAGCGGAAAGGGCGGCCAGGGCGACGACCAGAAGAGCGAGCGCCACGGTCCGATGATCGCACGCGCCCGTGGCTCCTAGAATGGTGCCGTGCCAACCTCGCAAGGCCCGGCCAGGCGCCACCTCCGGCTTGAACGGCTCCGGAAGATCCGACTGGCCGGCGAGCCGGGCGTCGTCGCCTGGGTGGCCCGCACTCTCGCGGCCGCCGGCCTCCTGGTCGAGCGGCTGGAGGAAAGCTCCCTCGAGGACCCGAAGGTCGTCGCGGTCTGGCCGACGGTCTGGGTCGTGCGGCCCGAGACGTTCCTGAAGCCGCCCGAGCACTCGCAGAGGCCGCTCCTCTTCCGGATGCAGAAGATCCCTCCCTGCCTCGTCGTCGCCCCGCCCAACACCGAGCTCGGCGAGGCGCTGATCCGCCGCATCCCGGTCGAGTCTTACGAGGTCGTCCGGGAAGGCGAGGACGCTTCCCTCCTGCCGCTTCGCCTCGAGCGCCTTCTCCTTCTCGACCGCCGGCGGTCGCAGCGGGAGGAGACCGCCTACCGTGAGCGGCTCCGGATCGAGGCGAGGCAGAACGAGATCCTCGCCTCCATCGCCCTCGCCGCCCGCGACTCTCTCGACCTGGACGAGGTCCTCGGCGCGGCCACATCGCTCCTCGGCACGACGCTCTCGGCGCACTCGGTCGAGATCTGGGTGCTCGAGGAGCGAGAGCGGGTCTGCCGCGTCTTCCACCACTGGGGGGCCGATCCGAGCCTGCCGTCCCCGGAACTCTCCGAGCGGCCGCTGCCGGAGGGAGGCGCGTTCGGCCGGATCCTCGAAGAGAGGGTCGTGTACGTCGTGGCCAACCGGGCCGAGCTGCCGCCCGACTCCGCGGAGTTCGCCGCCCTCGAGCAGCTCGGCGCCATGAGCTTCGTCGGCGTTCCGATCCACCGCGAGACCGGGACTCTCGGCGTCCTCGGCCTGTCGTGGGAGGAGCCGCGCGCCCTCCCCCCGGAGGAGCTCCTCTTCTTCGAGCGGGTCTCGGACCAGCTGGCTCTCGCCATCCGCGCCGCCCACCTCTACGGGAACCTGCAGGAGCAGCTCGAGGCGCTCGCCCATGAGCAGCGGCGGCGGGAGCTGGCCGACCGCGACCGCGAACGGCTGACGGCCATGCTCGTCCACGACATGAAGAGCCCGCTGTCGGCGCTGACGGCCGCGCTGGAGCTGACGCGGGACAAGGAGCGGAAGGCGGGCGAGGAGCGGCTCGCGCGGATGCTCGACGGCTCGCTCGCTTCGGCTCGCGGCCTCCAGGGGCTGATCGAGGACGCGCTCCTCGTCTACCGCGGCGAGGACGCCCCCGACACCGAGAAGCGTCCCGCCTCCCCCGCCGAGGCGCTCGCCCTCCCGCTCGAGGAGGCGCGGTGGCTGGCGCAGGCGCGTCGCGTCGCGCTCGAGACCGACGTCGACCCGAAGCTGCCGCCGGTGAAGATGGACGTCGCGATGTTCCGGCGCGCGGCGGCCAACCTCCTCGGAAACGCCGTCAAGTTCAGCCCCCCGTCCGGCGTCGTGACGGCGAAAGGCGAGATGGTGGCCGAAAACGGCCAGCGCTTCTTCCGCCTGACGGTCTCGGACCACGGGCCGGGCTTCCCGGCGGCGGAGAGATCGCGGATGGCGACCCCCTACCTCCGCTTCTCGGGCTCGGAGAGCGTTCCCGGCACCGGCCTCGGCCTCACCGTCGTCCAGAAGGTCGTCCGCGCCCATCGCGGCCGCCTCGACGTCGCTCCCAACGACCCGACCGGCGCCATCTTCACCCTCTGGATCCCGGCCTGACGCGGCGCGAGGACCGGGAGCCGGGCCGCGCGTCCCGCCCGCGTCGCCCCGGAACCGGGGACCCGGCGTTGGGACCTTGAGATCCAGTATCATCCCCGCCGTGGGATAAGGAGGCGAGCCGCGAGTGAACGAGCTGCCCATTCACCCGTCACTGGTCCATTTCCCTATCGCAGGCACGTTCTTCGCGGCCGCCGCGCTCGCGATCGCCGCGCTCCGGACCAGGGACCGCGCGCCGGCGCTCACGGCGTCCGTCCTCCTTCTCTCCGCCGCGATCGCGGGGGCCCTCGCCGCGGCGGTCACCGGCTGGCTCTGGGCCGACAAGCTCGCGTACCTCGCGGGCGGGTGGGGGCCGATCCCCGGACCGAAGGCGGTCGAGGGGCTCGCCCGGCGGCATGCCCTCTTCGCGCTGGCGTTTCTCACGGCCGCCGTGGCGGCTCTCGTCCTCGCGCTCCGCGCCCGTCGCACGGGGGGGTCTCCCGTCCCGGCCCTCCTTGCTGCGCTTCTCGCTGCCGCGCTCGTCGCGGCCACCGGCCACCTCGGCGGGACGATGGTCCACGCCCCGCCGATCCCGGACGAGGGGCCGGCGAAGGCCTCGACGAGTTGAGCCTCGCGTCCGAGCCGCGGCGGCCCGCAGCGCTACTTCGCGGCGAGAGATCTGACTTCGGCGATGAGCGCCTTGATCTGCTCGTCGTTCAGCTTCTTTCCGAACGACGGCATGTTCTCGCGCCCCCGGCGGATCGAGTTGTGGAGACGGTCGTCCGAGACGCTGGCCTGCCAGCGGGCGTCGGAGAGGTTTCGCGCCATCTTCTTCCGCCCTTCCTCGGTCTGCGCCTTGCCGTCCGGGCCGTGACAGACGGTGCAGTAGGCGTCCCAAAGAGCGGAGCGCTTCGGCTCCTCCGCGGCGGACGGAAAGACGGGAAGGGCGAGAAGAACGGCGACGACGACACTCCTGCGAATCATCGAATCCTCCAGTTCCGCGGGAGTTTAGCTGCAGGGAGGGGCCTCCCCGTCCGCTCGCTCCCGCGAGGTCCGAAAACCCTACGAAGGAAAGAGAGCATGCCCGAAGCGAAAGCCCCCGGATTCCGCAGTCCTGCCGTCCCGGCACTTCTCCTCGCGCTCGCCGCAGCCGCCTGCGGCACGCAGAAGTCGCCGACCGAGCCGCTCGCGCCGGTCGATCCCACGGCCACCTTCACACGCGTCCAGTTGGAGGTCTTCACCCCCTCCTGCGCTCTCTCGGGCTGCCACGCGGGCGGTTCGCCGCAGGCCGGGATGGATCTCTCCGCCGGGAGGAGCTACGGCCAGACCGTCGGCGTGAAGGCCACCGAGTCGACGCGCATGCGCATCGCGCCCGCCGACGTCGCCGGTTCCTACCTTCTCTCGAAGGTCGCCGGCGACGCGACGATCACGGGGAGCCGCATGCCTCTCGGCGGCCCCTACCTCTCCGACGCCACGCAGAAGCTCCTCGCCGACTGGGTGCGGCGCGGCGCTCCAAACGACTGAGGTCCGCGATGCCGAACCGATTCGCCCGTCTCGCCGCGTCCGCCCTCCTGATCCTCGCCGCCGCCGCGCCGCTCGTCGGGCAGGAGGCTCCGGCGTGGAACCCCGGCTGGGGCGACCGCTGGCTGCAGACCGCCTCCCCTCTCGTCTACGAGAAAGGAATCCTGCAGGCGATCTTCACGCACCGCTTCAACCAGCCCGTGAACCGCGCGGGCGGGAACGACCTCTTCGGCCTCGACTCGGGCGCCAACATCGGACTCGGCGTCGGATACGTCCCGGTGGACCGCCTCTACGTCGAGGCCTACCGGGCCTCGTCGGGGGGTGATTACGAGTTCGCGGCCAAGTACGCCTTCCTCGCGCCGACGAAGGAGCGCCCCTTCGGGATCGCCGTCCGGGGCGGACTCGACTGGCTCACGAAGTACCAGATCGAGCAGAAAGTGGGCGGCTTCGGGCAGGTCCTCCTCGCCGCGACGCTCTGGGACCGCGTCACGATCGCGGCCGCGCCCACCTTCGTGTCGAACACGCCCCTCTTCACGAACGTCTTCAACGTCCCGATCGCGGTCCAGATCCGGATGGGGAGAGGGTTCTTCGCGACGGGCGAGTACATCCCCCGCAACAAGGATCTCGAGGGCTCCGTCGGGCAGTGGTCCTTCGCGATCGAGAAGGCCGTCTACCACCACCGGTTCTCGGTCTGGATCGGGAACTCCGCCGCGACGACCGTGGACCAGATGATGGCGGGCGACTACGCGGGCGGCGTCAGGGAGTCGAACATACGGCTCGGCTTCAACATCATCCGCCAGTTCGACATCGCCGTGCGCTGACGGCGCGGGAGCGGTCCGGGCGAGAACCTACCGTCCCAAGATGACGAACTGCGCCGGGCCGAGGCCCAGCTCGACGAATCGCGCGCCGTCGGCCGAGGCCCGGACGGGGACGCCGCCGGAGGCTCCGTAGAGGAAGCGAAGGGTCTCTCCGGGAGCGTGGAGGGCGGCGTCCACGATGACGGACTCCCGCCTCGCCTCAGTCGTCGAGGTGTTGTAGGCCACGAGGATCTCCTCGCCGGAGAGGATCCGGGAGAAGGCGAGCGTGCAGGGCTGCGAGGTCGGAAAGGAGAACGGCGCGCCGTCCCGGGAGGTCTCGCGGAAGTACATCCGCCCGAAGCGGAGGGCGGGGCGCTCGCGATTGACCGCGGCGACCGCGGCGATCCCCCGGTAGATGGCCCCGCCGCGGTTGAGCAGGTCCCGGCCCGGGTCGTCGAGGTCGAACATCGCCTCGCGGATGAACTCGTCCGACGGCCCCTCGCCCGAGAAGCCCTGCTCCGTTCCGTAGTAGAGGCAGGGCGTTCCGAGGGCGCAGAGGAGGTAACCGACGGCGGCCACGACCTGCGCGTCCGTCAGGCCCGCCGAGAACCGGCGCTTCCAGTTCTGGCCGATCTGGTCGTGGTTGTCGAGGAAGGTGACGAGGTACCGCCCCAGCTCGCCGCGGGAGAGGGCGCGCTCCCTCAGGGCGTCGTACCTGTTGATCAGGTTCATCGGCGAGTCGGTGCCGCGAACGACGCCGGGGAGGACCCAGTAGAGCGGGAAGTCGAGGACGGAGCTGAGGCCGTAGAAGATCGTCCGGTCCCCCCTCTGGCCGGGCGTGTTCGGGCCGGCGTACCGGTTGATGGCGGCGTCCCCCGCCACCAGCTCGCCGAAGAGGAGGAAGTCGCGCTTGCCGAGCGCGTAGGCGTACTCGCGCATCGCCTGGCAGAAGCGCGCGACCGCCAGTTCGCCCATGTGCTTGACGGCGTCCATCCGGTAGCCGTCGATGTCGGCCTCGCGGATCCAGTAGCGGTGGGCGTCGATGAGGACCTGCTGCATGGCGAGGCCCGCCTCGTCCTCCTCGTTGTAGAAGCCCTTCAGCGAGAAGAAGTCTCCCCACTGCGTCTCCGGGAGGGCATCCCACCCCCAGGCGCGGATCTGCCCCCGCCGGTGGTAGAAGTCGGGGTTCCTGAGGTCGACGGGGACGGGGTAATCGGGGCTCCGCCATCCGCCGAGGTCGTACCGCCGCGCGTCGTCGGAGAAGTAGCGCGGGTCCTGGTCGTAGAAGAAGACGTCCCCGGAGTGGTTGGCGACCGCGTCGAGGAAGACCCGCAGGCCCCGCCGGTGCGCCTCGTCCACCAGCTCCACGAGGTCGGCCTTCGTCCCGAACCGCGGGTCGACGTTCAGGTAGTCGCGGATCGCGTAGCCGTGGTACGTGCTCCACGACGGGTCCGGGGCGCCTTCGTTCTCGAAGACGGGACTCAGCCAGAGGGCCGTGCAGCCGAGGTCCGCGACGTACCCGAGGTTCCGCGTGATCCCCTTCAGCGTCCCCCCCGCGAATCGCCGGAGCTGCTCGGGCGTGCCGCCCCCCCGGAGACGCTCCGGTCCCGAGGCGCTCGTGCGCAAGCGTCCGTCGTGGAACCGGTCGACGAGGAGGAAGTAGATGAACTCCTCGCGCCACTCGCGGTCCACGTTCCAGTAGCGCTTCCCGGGGACCGGCGAGAAGTCGATGTCGCGGACGGAGCGGGGCATCCCGGCCTCAGGGAATCCGAAAGACGATCTTCCCGAACCCTACCCCGCTCTCGAGGCGGTCGAAGCCGCGCTTCGCTTCCTCGAGGGGGAAGACCTCGTCCACGACCGGGTCGAGGCGGCCGGCCGCGACGTCGCGGAGCATCGCCGCGAACTCGGCGTCAGTCCCCATGGTGGAGCCGAGGATCGCGAGCTGCTTCCAGAAGATGAGGCGGATCTCCTCCTCCGGGTTCGGCCCGCTCGTGGCGCCGCAGGTGACGATCCGCCCCTTCTTCGCGGCGGCGTTGAGGGAGGCCCGCCACGTCGCCGCGCCGACCGAGTCGACGACGACGTCGACGCCGCGCTTCTTCGTGATCTCCCGGACCTTCTTCCCGACGTCCACCAGCGTGTAGTCGAGGACGACGTCGGCGCCGAGCGCCTCGGCCTTCTTCCGCTTCTCCTCCGACGAGGAGGTGACGATGACGAGGGAGGCCCCGGCGAGGCGGGCGATCTGGAGGGCGAAGGTGGAGACGCCGCCCCCGATGCCGTGGATCAGGACCGTCTCGCCCGGGCGGAGCTGCGCGCGCGTCACGAGCATCCTCCAGGCCGTCAACGCCGCGAGCGGAAAGGCGGCCGCCTTCTCGGGAAGGAGGTTCGGCGGCGCGGGGAAGACGTTCCGTCGCGGGACGGCGATCCGTTCCGCGAAGGTGCCCAGGGTGTGCTCACCGAGGATCCGGAAGTCGACGCAGAGCGAGAGCTCCCCCGAGAGGCAGAACTCGCACCGGCCGCAGCCGAGCCCCGGCTGGAGGACGACGTGCTCGCCCGTCGCGAGGTCCGTCACGCCCGGGCCGAGCGCCTCCACGCGCCCGTACCCGTCGGCGCCTCCGACGTGCGGAAGCGACGGAGGGACGCCGGGGATGCCGTGAAGGACGAAGAGGTCGAGGCGGTTCATCGCCGCGGTTTCGAGCCGGACGACGACCTCGCCGGGGCCCGCCACCGGGTCGGGGCGGTCGCCGAACCTCAGGGCATCGCTCTTTCCGTGGTGCTCGAAGAAGACGGCTTTCATGGCGGCCTCCGAAGGAGAGCCTAGCGCAGCCGGAGACGCCCCGCTCGCCGTAGACTCGACCCGAACGGAGGCTCCCATGAAGCGCCCTGTCGTCCTCGTGTGCGCCCTCGCGCTCGCAGCCGTCCTCTCCCCGTACGCGTCCGGCGCCTCTGTCCCGGCGCCGTCCGATTTCCTCGGGATGAAGATCGGCGCCGACCGGACGCTGGCCGACTACCGCCAGATCGTCTCCTACCTGAAGGCCGTCGAGGCCGCCTCGCCCCGCGTGAAGCTCGAGGTCCTCGGCAAGACGACCCTCGGCGAGGAGTTCGTCCTCGCGATCGTCACCTCCGAGGAGAACATGAGGAACCTCCCCCGGATCCGGGAGATCTCCCGGAAGCTCGCCGACCCGCGGGGCCTCACCGACGCGCAGGTGGCGGCTCTCGCGAAGGAGGGAAAGGCCGTCGTCCTCGTGACCTGCAACATCCACGCGACGGAGATCGGCGCCACGCAGATGGTCCTCGAGTGGGTCGAGGCGCTGGCCGCGGCGACGGACGCGGAGACGCTTCGCCGACTCTCGAACGTCGTCCTCCTGATCGTCCCGTCGGTGAACCCCGACGGCCAGATCATGGAGACCGACTGGTACCGGAAGCACCTCGGGACGAAGTACGAGGGGGGCCGGATGCCGTGGCTCTACCACCCGTACGTCGGGCACGACGACAACCGCGACTGGTACATGCTCACGCAGAAGGAGACGAAGGCGCTCTCGCGCGCCGTCTACCACGAGTGGCTTCCCCAGGTCTGGCTCGACGAGCACCAGATGGGGTCGACCGGGCCGCGGATCTTCATGCCCCCCTACTCCGAGCCGGTCGACTCCGACATCCACCCCCTCGTCTGGCGGGAGGTGAACCTGATCGGCTCCGACATGGCCCTCCGCCTCGAGCAGGCGAGGAAGAGCGGCGTCATCTACGGCTACTCCTTCGACGCCTACTGGCCGGGCGGGACGAAGAACACGGCGTGGTGGAAGAACGTCTCGGGGCTCCTGACCGAGGTGGCCTCGACGCGGATGGGCACTCCGGTCTTCATCGAGCCGGGCGAGCTGGCCGGCGGACGGAAAGGCCTGATCGACTACAAGCCGCAGGTGAACTTCCCCAACCCGTGGCCCGGCGGCTGGTGGCGCCTTCGCGACATCATGGATTACGAACGGATCGTCTCCGACGCCCTCCACGAGACGGCCGCCAGCCACCGGGAGGATTTCCTACTGGACATGGCGGCCCGGGCCCGGGCGGCCGCCGCGACCTTCCCCGGCAACGCGGCCTACGTGCTTCCCGCCGTGCAGCGCGACCCGGCCCAGGCCCGCCGCCTCGCCCGGCTGATGGCCGAGCACGCCGTCGAGGTACGGCAGGCGGCGAGCGGCGACGTCTACATCCCGCTCGCCCAGCCGTACGGCCGGTTCGTCGCCGAGATGTTCGAGCCGCAGCGCTACCCCGAGGTGAAGCTGACGGCCGGGAAGGAGATCGTTCGGCCGTACGACGTCGCGGCGTGGACGCTGCCGTTGATGATGGGCGTCGAGGTCCGCCGGGGGCGGCTCCCGCCGGACCTCCCGCTCTTCGATCCGGCGAGAAGCGGCAAGCCGCCCTCCGGCGCCGGGGCGATCGCTCCCGGGACTCCCGAAGGGGCGCGCGTCGTCAATGCGGCCCTCCGCTCGAAGGGGAGCGTCTCGGTCGCGCGGCAACCGGCGACTTTCGACGGGAAGAGCTGGCCGGCGGGGACCGTCTTTCTCGACGAAACCGCCTCGAAGACCGTCGGCGCCCTGGCGGCCGAGTCGGGCGTCGCGCTCTCCCCCCTCTCCAAGGGCCTTGCCGGGCTCCCGCCCGACGTCGTCGCCCTGCGGGCCCCGCGCGTCGGCCTCTACAAGCCGTGGCTGGCGTCGATGGACGAAGGGTGGACGCGCTGGGTCCTCGAGCAGTACGGCTTCGCCCCGAAGAGCCTCGACAACAGGACGATCCGGGCCGGGAAACTGAACGACGCGTTCGACGTCATCCTCCTCCCCGACATCGGGGCCGACACGATCACCAGCGGCAAGCCGAAGCGCGAAGAGGGCGACATGAAGTACTGGGTCGACCTCCCGCCGGAGTACCAGGGCGGCCTGGAAAAGGAAGGGGCGAAGGCGCTCAAGGAGTTCGTGGAGGCCGGCGGCACGATCGTGACGCTCGCCGATTCGTCCGACTGGGTCATCTCGGAGTTCAACATCCCGGTCCGAAATGCCCTGGCGAAGGTCCGGCGCGAAGAGTTCCAGTGTCCCGGCTCGATCCTCCGCGTCGAGCGCGGCGGAGAGCACCCCGTCACCTGGGGGCTCCCGAAGGAGATGGCGGTGTTCGTCGACGGCGCGATGGCCTTCCAGACCATCCCGCCGGGCCCGGAGCTCCAGCGGTGGGATCTCGCCTCCTACCCCGCCGACGAGCGCGACGTCCTCCTCTCGGGGTGGATCGCCGGTGCGGACAAGCTCACGCGGCGTTCGGCCGCCGTGGCCACGACATTCGGGAAGGGGAAGCTCGTCCTCCTCGGCTTCCGCGCCCAGTTCCGCGCCCAGACGGAGGCCACCTACCCTTTCCTCTTCAACGCGCTCTTCTGGTCGACGGACGCCGGCCCGCTCCCCGGGCACGAGTGAGGGGCTGGAGGGAATGAGACGGGTCGCCCTCGCCTTCTGCCTCGTCCTCGGCCTTCCGGCCTTCGCCGCCGTCGTCCCCGCGCCGTCCGATTTCCTCGGGATGAAGATCGGCGCCGACCGGACGCTGGCCGACTACCGCCAGATCGTCTCCTACCTGAGGGCCGTCGAGGCCGCCTCGCCCCGGGTGAAGCTCGAAGTCCTCGGCCGGACGACCCTCGGTGAGGAGTTCGTCATGGCCGTCGTCTCCTCCGAGGAGAATCTCGAGAACCTCCCGCGGATCCGCGAGATCGCGAAGGATCTCGCCGACCCGCGGGGCCTGAGCAACGCCCGGGTGACCGCCCTCGCGAAGGAGGGAAAGGCCGTCGTCCTCGTGACGGGCACGATCCACTCGACCGAGATCGGGGCGAGCCAGATGGCGATGGAGTGGATCCATGCCCTCGCGACGGCGACCGACCCGGCGACCCGACAGCGCCTCTCGAACGTCGTCCTGCTGATCGTCCCGTCGATCAACCCCGACGGCCTGGCCCTGGAGACGGCGTGGTACCGGAAGTGGCTCGGGTCGCCGTTCGAGGGGGGCCGGATGCCATGGCTCTACCACCCCTACGTCGGGCACGACAACAACCGGGACTGGTTCATGCTGACCCAGCAGGAGACGAAGGCGCTCTCGCGGGCCGTCTCCCGCGAATGGCTGCCGCAGGTCTGGCTCGACGAGCACCAGATGGGTCCGACCGGGCCCCGGATCTTCACGCCCCCCTACGCGAGCCCGATCGATCCCGAGATCAGCCCGCTCGTCTGGCGCGAGATCAACCTCATCGGCTCCACGATGTCCCTCCGCCTCGAGCAGGCGAAGAAGCCCGGCGTGATCTACGGCTACTCCTTCGACGCCTACTGCCCCGGGATGACGGAGAGCACGGCCTGGTACAAGAACATCTCGGGCCTTCTGACCGAGGTCGCCTCGGCGCGGCTCGCGACGCCGGTCTACGTCGAGTCCGGCGAACTGTCGGGAGGCGGGACGGGGCTCGTCGACTACCGGGCGCAGGCGAACTTCCCCAACCCGTGGCCCGGCGGCTGGTGGCGGCTTCGCGACATCATGGATTACGAACGGATCGTCTCGGACGCGCTCCTCGAGGCCTGCGCGGACCACCGGGAGGACCTGCTTCGGGACATGGCCGCCCGGGCCCGGGCGGCCGCCGCGTCCTTCCCCCCGGACGCGGCCTGGCTCCTTCCGGCGGCACAGCGCGATCCGGCCCAGGCGCGCCGCCTCGCCGACCTCCTGGTCGAGCACGGCGTCGAGGTGCGGCAGGCCGCGAGCGGAGACGTCTACATTCCGCTCGCGCAGCCCTACGGGAAGTTCGTCGCGTCGCTCCTCGAGACCCAGCGCTACCCCGAGGTGAAGCTGGTCCCCGGGAAGGAGATCGTGAGGCCGTACGACGTCACCGCCTGGACGCTCCCGCTCCTGATGGGCGTCGAGGCGAGACGGGCGACCCTCCCGCCGGGCCTGCCGATCCGGGAGAGCGGGACGGCCGTGAGGGCTCCGGTCGGCCCGTTGGCCGTGACCCCCGGAACCGCCGAAGGCGCCCGGCTGGTCAACGCCGCGCTCCGGTCCGGTGGCGGCGTCGGCGTCGCCCGGAAGACCGTCTCCTTCGACGGCAGGGACTGGCCGGCCGGAACCGTCTTCCTCGACGAGAGGGCGTCGAAGGCCGCCGCGACGGTGGCGAAGGCGGGCGTCCCCCTCTTCGCCCTTTCGAGGACTCCTCCCGGAAGCTCTCCCGACGTCGTCCCGGCGCACGCGCCCCGCGTCGGCCTCTACAAGCCGTGGGCCGCCTCGACGGACGAAGGGTGGACGCGCTGGGTCCTCGAGCAGTACGGCTTCGCCCCGAAGAGCCTCGACAACAGGTCGATCCGGGCCGGGAAGCTGACCGAGGCCTTCGACGTGATCGTCCTGCCGAGCCTCCCGGCCGAGCGGCTCTCCACGGGAAAGCCGAAGCGCGAGGAGGGAGATCTCAAGTACTTCGTCGAGCTCCCCCCGGACTACCAGGGCGGGCTCGAAAAGGAAGGCGCCAAGGCGCTCAAGGAGTTCGTTGAGGGCGGCGGGACGCTCGTGGCGCTCGCCGAATCCTCCGACTGGGTCATCGCGGAGTTCAACATACCGGTCCGAAATGTCCTCGCGAAGGCGAAGAAGGACGAGTTCCTCTGCCCCGGCTCGCTTCTGCGGGCCGTGCGGGGCGAGGAACACCCCGTCACCCGGGGCCTTCCGAAGGAGATGGCCCTCTTCGTCGACGGCGCGATGGCCTTCCAGACCGTCCCGCCGGGCCCGGAGCTCCGGCGGTGGGACCTCGCGGCCTATCCCGACGACCCGCGCGACGTCCTGCTCTCCGGATGGATCCACGGAGCGGACCGGCTGACGCGGCGCTCGGCCGCCGTGGCCACGACCTTCGGGAAGGGGAAGCTCGTCCTCCTCGGCTTCCGCGCCCAGTTCCGCGCCCAGGCCGAAGCCACCTTCCCGTTCCTCTTCAACGCCCTCTGGTGGTCCGTGGACGATGGCCCGCTTCCCGACCACGCGGGAACGCCGTGACGGGACCCGGCTATTTCTCCGAGACCGCCAGGACGGCCCCCGCCGAAAAGGCGTTGAACTCCGGCGCGTACATCGACTGAACCGTGGCGGGTCCGACCCGGAAGCGTCCGCCCATCGCGGCGCGGACGCGGTACCTGAACGTGTACTCGCCCGCCGGGAGCCGCTCGAAGAAAAAGTTCGTGGCGCTGTCGCGGACCTCCTCGTAGTACGGCAGTCCGAGGTCCCACTTCCAGCGCGAGGCCGTGGAGACCGGCTCGAAACCGGCGCCGCGCGGGTCCCGCAGGTGGACGTATTCGGCCTCGTGCTTCGTCCGGAGGGAGATCTGCACCTCGAGCTCGTCGCCGGGGCGGAGAATTGCCCCCTCGCCGGCCGGCTTCAGGACCCACTCGCGCCCCGTGTTCTCCCGGAGGAAGTACCGGCGCGAGACCCGGAAGAAGTCCCCGCGGTCCTCCGCGGGGAGCTTCTCGGTCGAGTAGTGCCACGCGGCGGAAGCGAAGAGGAATCCCTTCCCCTCCTTCTCGACGACCACCGTCGACGTCGTCTTCGGGTCGACCTGGTCCCCCGGGATCACGATGCGGTTCTTCTCGCCGGTGTACCGGTCCGGCGCGAAGGTGAAGGTCACCTTCCGGTTTCCGACGGTGACCGTCGCGTCCTCCGCGATCCCGAGGGCCCCCGTCCTCTTCAGGTAGTGGACGAGCGCGTAGATCACCTCGGCCGTCGCGCGCGTGGACTTCCACTGGTTCAGCTTCTTGTTGAGGAGGAGCCACTGAACGAGACCGTCGGCGCGCGGGTCGGACGGCGAGAGCTCCATCAGCGTCCGGAGCGCGAAGGCCTGCGTCTCGATCGTGTCGTTGTACCAGAGCCAGGAGCGCTCCTCCGGGGCCCAGAAGGTTCCCTGCTCCTCGTTGGTCTTCGCCGAGTCCATCACCGAGCCCCAGACGAGGCTCGCGTCCTTCGGGCGGTTCATCCGCGAGAGCGTCAGGGCGAGGTATCCCTTGAGAAACGGCGCGTGCTTCCGCCAGTTCCGGAACGAGAAGTCGAGCATCTCCTTCCGCTCGGCCTGGGTGAAGGCGCTCGCCGACCACGACGGATCGGGGAAGCAGGTGCCGACGTAGTTCAGGAACGTGATCCACTCCCAGCAGCCCCCCTTCGCCATGCAGGACGTCCATTCGGAACGGTAGTGGGCGGCGACGTACCCCCACGCCCGCTGGACGACGTCCTTCGGCACCTCGACGCCGAACTCGGTCGCGCGGGCGAAGCCGTGGAGGATGTAGAGGGTCATGTAGGGCGACGGAGGGCCGCCCGGGAACCAGGGAAAGCCTCCGACGGAGGTCTGCGCCTTGCGGAGCTTCGCGAGGGCCGCGTCGCGGTCGGCGGCCGCGATCCGGGGGTCGAGGACGTTGACGAGGCCGTGCCCTGCGTCCGCACCTCCCCGCGCGGCCTCGAGCCAGGGCATCTCCTCGAGGGCCATCTTCCGGTTCGGGTCGGCCGCGTCCCACGTCTCGAGGGGCGTCGCGCGCTTCGAAAATTCCGCCGCCATCTTCGCGACGGCGGGATAGTCGCGGTAGAGCGAGGAGACGATCCCGGTCGAGACGAAGCGGTTCAGCGTCTGCTCGGTGCACTCGTAAGGGAAATTGACGAGATAGGGAAGCGCCTTCAGGACCGTAAAGAAGAGCTGCGCGTCCACCGTCACGACCATCTGCTCGTGCACGAGCGTCGGGTCGGGGCTTGTCGCGAGGGCCGCAAGGTCCGCGAACCGGAGCGTCTTTTCGTCCCGGTCCTTCAGGGTGACGAAGCGCGACTCGACGAGGTGCATCCGCCCCGGGAGGACCGGGAGCGGGCGGAGCTCGCCGTCCGAGAGGTCGCCGGCGGCCGCCACGACCTTGAAGGCGACGGTCTTCACGCCGGCGGGGGCCTTCAGGCGAAAGGTCCGGCTCGTACCGGCCCCCGGCTTCACGGTAAAGGCCTGCGTGGCCGCTTCGGCCGTGAGACCGAAATCGGGGAGAAGGCTGCGGTTCGTTTCGGGGTCGAGGATCTCGAGCGTCAGTCGTCCCGACAGCTCCTTCTCCCCCGCGTCGTTCACCACGACCTTGAGGTCGGCCGCATCCCCTTCCCGGAGGAAGCGCGGTACGTACGGACGGACCATCAGCTCCTTCACGCTCCGCGTCTCGCGCTTCACCGAGCCCCCCCGGAGGTCGCGCGTGACCGCGTGGACCCAGACGTTCCACGAGGTGACGGAGTCGGGGACGGTGAATTCGATCGTCGCCGAGCCGTCGGACCCCGTCAGGAGCTGCGGCCGGAAGAACGCCGTCTCCGAGAAGTCGCTCCGGAGAGTCGGCGAAGCCGGCTCGGCGCCGACTGCCACTCCGCCCCGCTCGTCTTTGTCTCTCTTTCCAAGAGAATCTTCCGCTTTCCCCTCTTCGGCCATCAGGCTCGCCGGCGCGTTGGCCGCACCGTCGGCCCTCGCCGCCTTCATTGCCATCGGAGCCGACGGCAGGGGGACTCCCCCCGCGAATCCGCGCCGCCCCGGCCCGCCGATCCCGTAGCCGCTCTCGAACTTCAGCCGGTCGGGACGCGGAGCGGACCAGGAGGGGATGCCCCCGAACCCGCCGCTCTCGACGTGAAGCGTCTGGGAGAGCCCGAGCGTGGCGCGCGAGAGCGCGGGACGCATCCGGGTCGGGTAGAGGGAGAGCGGCGAGGGGGGACGATGCGGCGCGAAGAGGTCGAGGCTCCGGTCGTACATGTACGCGAGAAGCTCGGCCGACTCCGTGAGCGGGTGTTCCGGCGTCGCGCCGGCCACGGTCACGCGCCACGTCTCCTTCGCGCCCGGACGGAGCCGGTCGCGGAAGGTGGCGAACGCGACCTTCAGCTCGCGGTCGTCCCACGGGACGAAGACGCTCGCCGTCTGCTGCAGGAACTGGTGGTCGCGGACAGCCGTCAGCGTCACGGCGAGCCCGCCCCGGTCGCTCTCCCGGACCGGAATCTCGATCAGCGAGGCGTCCTTTCCCGCGGTCAGGATCCGCCGCTCGGCGAGCCGGCCTTCCCGGACGACGTCGAGGAAGAGCGTCTGTCCCGGGAACCCCGACGTCACGAAGAGCCGGATCGTCCCCCCGACCGTCACGGACGACGTTTCGGCGAGGAGGAGCGCCGGGAACGCCAGCGACTCATTCGCCGGGGCGACGAGAAAGTCCTGGGGCAGACTGAACGTGCCTCCGAAATCGTCGGCCGTCTCGAAAAAGAGACGGTAGGCGCCGGCGGGCAGCTTCCCGAACTCGAGCCGCGCCTCTCCCTTCGCGTCGTGCTCGGCGGCGCCCCGAGCCTGCTCGGGCCCCTCGCGCCAGTCTCGCATCCACTCCTCGACGGAGAATCCCGTCTCCCAGCGCGGCCGCAGCCGGTCGCCCGGAGTGGCGTACCGGGAGATGGGCGGCGCGGCGTCGTCTTCGCCGCTCGCGGCGGCATCCCGCCTGCCGGTGTCGGCCGGACGGTCCGCCGGCAGGAGCGTCTTCGCGGGAGGCACGAGCTTGACGAGCCGCCACGTCCCCCGCCCCGCGCGCGGTGTCCCGTCGAGGTCGGTCCTGGCGATCGTCGCCTTCGCCGGCTCCGTCTCGCGGAAGAAGGCGGCGTCGGCTGCCCAGCGCGCTTCCACCGCCACGAACCCGAGACGGAAGCGCCGGTCGGCCGAGCGCGTCTCGCCCCCCTCGTCCGTGACGTCGGCGGTGACGGCGTAGCGCCACGTCACCTCTTTCGAGGCGCCCGCGTTCGCGGCCGTCCGCTCGTCGGCTCTCGGCGTGAAGGTCAGCTCGAAGGAGCCGTCTTCCCGAAGGGGCGCCGTTCCGGTGGCGACGACCTGCGTCGTGGCGCGCGGCGCGCTCCAGCGCCACCAGCCCCACCAGGGGTAGACCGGCTCGCGGGTCACGCGCCAGCGGACGCTCCCGGCGGCCACGGGCAGGCCGAAGTAGTAGCGCGCCTCGCCACGGAGCGTCGCCGGGCGGTTCAGCCGGAGCGCCTGCGGCGGCTCCTTTAGCGTCACCTCGAAGGTGGGGCGCTTGTACTCCTCGACCGAGAGCCGCGCGGCACCACCGAGCGACGTCCGGATCGTCCACGCACCCAGGAGTCGCCCCGCCGGAACGGGAAACTCCCCGGCCGCCGTCCCGAACGCGTTCGTCTTCGCCGACTTCGTCTCGACGGCCTGCCCGTTCGCGTCGTGGAGCGTCACGTTCACCGGCGTCTCGGGAAGCGTCGCGAAGCGCGCATCCCGGCCGCGGTACGCGACGATCTTCCAGAGGATCCTCTGGAGCGGGCGGTAGACGCTCCGGTCGGTGTAGACCAGCGCCGCCGAGCTCTCCGTCGGCTCCGGGGCCTTCCAGAAGCCCGATCCGTTCGGGTCGAGAGCGGCGTCGTCGCCCTTCCTCGCGACGAGAAAGTAGCTCGCGCCCCGGTCACCGGGCCCATCGAAGCGGGCGAGGCCGTCCGGGCCCGACGTCCTCCCGAGAATCCGGCGGTGCCCCGTCTGCCAGTCGAATCGCCAGAGCGAGACCGTCGCCCCCGGGACGGGATCTCCGCTCGGCCCGGCGAGGACGCGCGCCTCGAGGCCCCCCCCTTCCGTCTGGCGGACGGTCATCACGAGGCCGGTCACGAGGAGGTGGAGGCCGAGGAGGCGGTTGGGCTCCTTCGCGAAGTCCTTCCGGGCCGACGCCACGACGACGAACGCGCCGGGTGCGCGGAGCGGCGGCGTCACGAAGGTCCGGTGGGTCCGGTAGTCCGGCGTCTCCGGCAGGTCGACCGTCCATTCGGCGGCGGCCCTTCCCGTCCGGACGATGTCCGACAGCTCGCGCCACGCCGGGAGGAGGCTGTAGTCCTTCGCCGTGGAGAGTCGCGCTTCGAGGTCGTACGGATAGGCGCGGAAGTAGAGCGCCGCCAGGTTCCGGTGCCGCACCTCGATCGAGCGCCTTTCCGGACCGTCGCTCGACATCGAGGCGACCTGGAAGTCCGGCGCCTCGATGCCCGCCACGATCGACCGGCACCGGCTCCCCCCGACGGAGTCGGGCCAGGCGTTCGCCCCTTCCAGCGCGACGGCCCGGGCCCGGATGTTGGCGTCCGGGCGGTCCTCGGACCGGATCGTCTCGGCCAGCTCGGCCTGCCCCATGGCCCACCACGCGACCTCCCGGAACGGGGGGAGCCGCCGCGCGAGGTCCTTCCGGATCGCCTCTCGGTCCCCGGGATCGGTGAACGCGGCGTTCAGGCGGCGAAACCGCTCGAGCCGCGCCTCCAGCTCGGCCTCGCGCTCTCCACGCCCGCGGTGCCATGCCTCGAGGTCGTCGAGGACCGCGCCGAGCCGGACGAGCGGATGAACGGCCGGGTCGTCGAGGGCCAGGGAGCCGGACGTCCCGGGGCTCCCCGCGATGAGCGAGTCGCGGTCGAGCGTGAAGAGCTCGTTCGACTGCTCGGGTCGCCATCCACCCGTGTCGGCGAGAAATCCGGCGAAGAGGTAGGCGACCGCGTCGCGCGCCGTCCCGCGGACGGTGCGCGGGTAGTCGTTCAGCTCGACGAACTCCTTCAGGGTCTCGACGCTCTCCTTCCCGAGCGCCTCCCGTTCCTTCCAGACGGCGGTGAAGGCCCGCGCCGCCTCGGTCGTGATCTGGTCGCGCGTCCACGCCCGAAGGTCGACGACTCCCCTCGTCTCGACCTTCTCCCGTTGGCCGATCTCCCACGAATACGCACGGGCGTAGGTCACGAGCGCGTCGGCGTAGAAGAGGTTCAGCACGGCCTGCGCCCGCGCCGTCTTCGGCCACGGCTCCTCCCGGAGGAACCGGACCGCGGTCTCATATCCGTGGAGCGCCATCCGGAGCTGGACCTCGCGGACGAGCGCCTTCGTCTCCCCTTCGGCGTCGCCGCGCTCCCGCGCGACCGCGCGGAGCACGGCGACCTGACGCGAGGCCTCCTCGAGCTTCTGCTCCGAAACGAGCTTCTCGACCTCCTTCCACGAGGCCGGAGGCCCGGGTGGCGCGAGTGTCTTCTTCTGGGCCAGGGCGGCGGCGGCGACCGAGAAGACGGCGACGAGGAGGGCGGCTTTCTTCATGGCGTCTCCCGGCAGTCTAGGACTCCGCAAGCCCACGGCCGGTTCCCGGCCGTCAGCGGGTGAGGCGGAAGGCCGCGGCGGCGTCGAGCCGAAAGGCCGTGGAAGGGGGACGCGCCGTGGCGGCCAGCCGCTCCACGACCTTCGGCCAGGCCGCCTTTCGCCACTCGTCCGGGTTCATGGGCGTCAGGTCGTGCCGCCGCTCCGCCAGGAGGGCCGCCCACTCGGGACGCGGCGTCCCGTCGAGGGAGACGGCCTGGAGGTCGACGTCGGGCCCGGCCCGGTGGAGGAACAGGACTCCGGCTCCGGAGACGCCGGTTCCGGGCAGCCTCACGACGGCGGCGCGGCCGCGCGGCCCGTCCGCCAGCTCGGCGAACAGTCCCTCCACCAGCGGATGTCCTGACGAGAAGAAGTCGATCTCCTCCTTCAGGACGGCCTCGTCCCGGTCGAAGGTCCCGAGAAAACGGGAGCCCGACGGGACCCCGGGCAGGTGTTCGAGGATCGCGTCCCCCCCCAGCTCGAGGTACCAGGTCCGGACCCCGGCGCGCTCGGCCGTCTCGAGGTCGAAGAGCCGCGCCGCACCGAGGACGAAGCGCTCCATTTCGGCGTCGAGAGTGGACGGCACGCGAGAGAGGATCCCTTCCGCCATCCCGGCCGAATAGCCGTCGACGTGGAGATGGTGGTAGACGGCGGCGTTTCGGGCGCGCGTCGCCTCGAGGACTTCCTCTGCCAGCTCGTCCACCGGCAGCCGCTGTCCGGCCTTCCAGAAGCGCTCCGCCTTCCGGACCGCGGCCTCGACGTGGGCGAGGGATCTCTCGAGCCCGCCGAGCGGCTCGCGAAAGAGCCCGATCCGTTCGTAGAGCGCCACCAGCTCGCGTCCGAAGCCGTCCGGCGGCCGGAAGTAGACGATCTCCACCGGCTCGCGACGGTTGATCCGGTCGAGCCGCCCGATCCGCTGCTCGACGGCCGCCGGGTCCCTCGGGAGGTCGAAGAGAACGAGCCGCCGGCAGAACTCGAAGTTGCGCCCTTCGCCCCCCGCCTCGGTCGAAACGAGGAACGACGGCCCCCCGTCGCGCCGGAATTCCGCCACCTCGAGGTCTCCCCGCTCGGGGGTCAGCTCCTCGTGAAACACGGCCACCCTCTTCCGGGTCCGCGTCTCGAGCCGGGCCTTGAGGGATTGCAGCGTCGGAAGGTCGTGAACGAAGACGAGGGTCTTCCCCTCGAAGGCGCTCCCGCAGAGCCAGCCGACCCGCGGGTCGGCGAGGTCCGTCCCCTCGTCGCCGCTGAGCCCCGGCTGCCGAGGCGTCTCGTCGAGATCGACCGGGACGGGCCGCCGGGGCGGAAGCCCGCCGAGGTCGACGCGGCGCGTGGCGCTCGTCACCGGTGGAAGCGCCCGCCCCCCGGCCAGCGACGCCGCGAACTCCTCCGGCGTTCGGTACGCGTCGGGGCGAAGAAGGGCGAGCAGGTTGAAGAAACCCGACGTGTCGGTCTCGAGAGGCGTCGCCGTCAGGAGAAGGACGTGTCGCGCCGCCTCGGTCAGGGGCGCCACGGCCCGCCACGCGTCGTTCCCCGGAGCGCCCTCCGGACGCTCGAGCCGGTGCGCCTCGTCGACGACGAGAAGGTCGAAGCCGGCCTTCCGGGCCCTGTCGGCGAGGCCTCGCTCGAAGGCGAGGTCCTCGAGCGCGACGACCATGTGCCGGTGCGCCTCGAACGGGTTGAAGCGCTCCCCGTGCTCCTTCGCCACGTCTTCGCGCCGTTTCCGGTCGAGAAGGACGAACGTCTGGTGGAACTTCCGCCAGAGCTCGCCCAGCCACTGGACGGTCAGGCTGGCCGGCGTCACGACGAGCGACCGTCCGGCCCGTCCCGTCCGGAGGAGACGTGAAAGGACGAGGCACGCCTCGATCGTCTTCCCGAGGCCGACCTCGTCGGCCAGGAGCCAGCGGACCGGATCTGCGGCCGTCGCCCGCTCGGCCACGTGGAGCTGGTGCGGAAAGAGGCGGATCCGCCCCCCGAGAAAGGAGCCGAGGCCGCGCGCCTGCCGGATCCTCTCGAGGAAGAGGCCGTCGAGCCGGTGGACGAAAGCCGCCGCGCCGTCGACGTCGAGCGCCGCCAGACGCTCCAGCGGGTCGCTCGGGGGCTCGAACGGCCACAGGTCGCTCCTCGGGACGCGACGCCCGTCGACGAGCAGGGCCTCGTCGGCGAGGAGAGTCGACAGGATCGCCGCCTCGCCGCCGATCCGGACGCGCTGGCCCGGCTCGAAGGTGACGGGACGGAGGGCCGAGTCGTCCGCGGCCAGCGTCAGGACCGTCCCGGACTTCGGAAACCGGACGACGAGCCGGCGTCCGGCGATCTCCTCGACACGCCCCGGGCCGAGGTCGGGGTTGAACCGGTGAAAGAGCGTGTCGCCCTTCCGGAGCCGGAGGGTCACGAAAGCGCCTGGACGAGATCCGCCACGAGGTCCTCGGGGTGTTCGAGGCCGACCGACAGGCGCACGAGGTCCGGCGGCGCCGTGCCGCCGGGCCCCTCGCTCGTCGCCCGGTGCTCGATCAGGCTCTCGATGCCGCCGAGCGACGTCGCGCGGGTGAAGAGCTTCGCGCGGGACACGCAGCGGATCGCCGCTTCGGCGCCCCCCTTCACGCGGAACGAGAGCATGCCGCCGAAGGACGACATCTGCCGCGCCGCGGCCGCGTGTCCGGGGTGCGAGGCGAGGCCCGGGTAGTGGACGACCGAGACCGCCGGGTGCGTGGCGAGCGCACGGGCCACCGCGAGGCCGTTTGCGCTGTGTCGCGCCATCCGGCAAGCGAGCGACCGGATGCCCCGGAGAACGAGCCACGAGTTGAAGGGCGCGGCCACCGCGCCGAGGAGGTGCCGGACGTGCCGGACCCTCTCGTAGAGGGAGCCCTTCCGGGAGAAGACGAGCGCGCCGCCCTGCACGTCGCTGTGCCCTCCGAAGTACTTCGTCGTGGCGTGGAGGACGACGTCGGCCCCGTGCTCGATCGGCCGCTGGAGGGCGGGCGTCGCGAAGGTGCCGTCCACGAGAACCAGCGCCCCGACCCCCCGCGCGAGCGCGGAGGCTGCGGAGAGGTCGGTGATCGCGAGAAGGGGGTTCGAGGGCGTCTCGAGCCAGAGGAGCGAGGCGCCGTTCTTGAGGGTCCTCTCGAGAGCCCCGAGGTCCGACATGTTGCAGAACGACGCCGAGAGCCCCCACGACGGGAGGAACTCCCACGCGACGACGCGGTAGCCGTAGTAGACGTCGTCCGGGAGAATCACCCGTCCGCCGGGCGGCAGGGCCTGCAGGACCGCCGCTCCGGCGGCCATCCCCGAGGCCAGGCAGAGCGCCGCCTCGCCGCCGTCCAGCGGCGCGAGGGCCGCCTCGAGGAGGTCGTTCATCGGGTGCGACTCGCGGATGTAGGCGTGGCCCCCGACGGGGACCCCTGCCTCGTCGCGCTCGAAGGTGGTGGCGAGATGGAGAGGCGGCGCGACCCCTCCCGTCGGGTCCGTCCTTCGGCCGGCGTGAACCGCGAGCGTCTCGAAACGCATCGTGCCTCCCCGGGGACGGGGCCGCGCGCCGCTGTGGCACCATCCCCTCGTGAGGAATCCCCTGGCTGGCGGCGCGCTCGCCGTCCTCGTCCTCGCTCATACAGGTCCGGCTTCCGGTTGGCAAGAGCCGCCCCGCCCCGGCGCGAACGTCGGCGAGGACGTCCGCCGCGAACGGGCGCGCCTGGCCGGCTATCGCTGGAGGATGAAGACCGAGATGAAGGTCGAGGGGCAGCTCCGCCTGACGCGGCTCGAGGACGTGAACTTCGGGCCCGAGGGCGGCCTCCAGAAGAAGCTCGTCCGGTTCGAGCGGGCGCCCGAGCCGACTCCCTTTCCGTACGCGGACCCCCGGGCGGGGACCGAGCGGGTCTCCTCCCCCGAATCCGACGACCGTTTCTTCGACGCGGCGCAGGCCCTGATGGAGCTCTACGCCCGCCTCACCCCCGAGCAGGTGAACGCGTGGGCGGCGAAGGCGAAGCTCCGGCCGCCCGACCCCGACCGGCCCGGCCTCCTGCGGATGGAGGGCCGCGGCCTCGGACGGCCCCAGGACGACGCCGTCGTCTACCTCGACCCGAAGAGCCACCGGGCCACGGAGGTCGAGGTGAAGACCACCGTGGACCCCGAGGTGAAGGAGATCGCCTTCATCCGTGCCTCGTTCGAGCTCCTCACGCCGGCCGTCTCCGGCGCCCCCTCGGTGCTCGTCCCGAAGCGGATCTTCCTGAACATGACCCGCGGG
This sequence comes from uncultured Acidobacteriota bacterium, assembly GCA_963801475.1. Classification (GTDB taxonomy): domain Bacteria; phylum Acidobacteriota; class Thermoanaerobaculia; order UBA5066; family UBA5066; genus DAOMFB01. The sequence goes on from CAWDEX010000001.1 coordinate 2,318,596, forward strand.
CGCCGGGCCGTGGCCCTCGAGATGGAGACCTCGGACTGGCGGCAGTGGCGCTGAGGTAGGGCCGCCGGCGGGATCAGAGGGTCTGCACGCCCGAGGGGCTCCGGCGCACGAGCACCCAGCCCCCGACGAGGATCAGCGCCACGCCGTTCCCCACCAGGACCCACGGCGCCGTGAGGACCGTCGCGAGGGCCCCCGCCGTCAGGTTTCCGAGCGGCATCGCCCCCCGGAACGCCAGCGAGTAGACGCTCACGACGCGCCCGCGCATCCCCTCCTCGACGTGCGTCTGGACGAGCGTCATGAAGGTGGCGAAGACCGAGACCATCGACGCACCCGCGAGGAAGAGGATGGCGAGCGAGAGCGGAAGCCGGCGCGAGAAGGCGAACCCGATCATCAGGACGCCGAAGACGGTGAGCATCGACACCCCGACGAGGCCGCGCCGCTTCAGGCCGGAGAGCCCCGCCACGGTGAGCGCTCCGACGACGGCACCGAGGCCGAACGCCGCGAGAAGCTCGCTGTATCCCTTGACGTCGCCGCCGAAGATGTCCTTCGCGAATAGGGGGAGAAACGTCACGAGCGGAAGGGCGCAGAAGCTGGAGAGGAACGAAAGGCCGACCAGCCCCCGGATCGGCCCCGAGGCCCGCACGGCCGCGACGCCCGCCTTCAGGCTGTCGAGGACGGATCCTTCCTCGGCCGGCGCCGCGTGCGCGCCGCGCCGGAGGGCGATAAGCGCCGCGATGACCGCGAGGAACGACAGGCCGTTGAGCGCGAAGCAGGCCGCCGCCCCGAGCGCGTAGAACGCCCAGCCGCCCAGAACCGGCCCGACGACCCGCGCGAGGTTGAACTGGATCGAGTTGAGGGCGACGGCGTTCGGGAGGTCTTCGCGATCGACGAGCGTCGGAACGAGCGCCTGGTAGGCCGGCCCGCCGAACGACTGGGCGAGCCCGACGACGAAGGAGAGGACGAGGATCTCCCAGACCCGGACCACGCCGAGGGCCACGAGCCCGGCCAGGAGGAAGGCGGAGGAGAGCTGGACGATCTGGGAGGCGAGGAGGATCCGGCGCCGATCGAACCGGTCGGCGAGAACCCCGCCGAAGAGCGAAAAGGCGAGGAACGGAGCCTCGGCGAGGAATGCCGAGAGGCCGAGGTAGAACGCGGAGCCCGTCAGGGTGAGGACCAGCCAGTTCTGCGCGACCGTCTGCATCCACGTCCCGACGCTCGACGTGAAGGCCCCTCCCCAGAGAAGACGGTAGTCCCGGTACGAGAAGGCCTTGAAAACGCGTCTCAGCCGCTCCAGCACGCGGGGAGTCTCGCACGTCCGCCCTTCGCCGCCCTTCGGGTCCACAAAAGGCGTCGTTTTCATAGTATAAGTCGCCGCTCAAGATGTCCCAGATCTTCCCCAAGAGCGCCAACTCGCTCGTCCGGACGTCGCTGATCGGCGTCGCCGTCCTCGCCGGCGTCCTCGGGGGGGCCGGGTGGGAAATCGCCCGCTCGGGATTCGTGACCGGCCAGGGCGTGACGGTGCCCCAGCCCGTCCCGTTCAGCCACGACCACCACGTGACCGGGCTGGGCATCGACTGCCGCTACTGCCACACGTCCGTCGAGAACGCCGCGTTCGCCGGCATCCCGCCGTCGGCGACCTGTTACAACTGCCACAAGATCGTCTGGAAGGACGCCCCGATGCTCGAGCCGGTGCGTGAGAGCATCCGGACGGGCCGTCCGCTCGTCTGGAACCGCGTGCACGACCTCCCCGACTTCGTCTATTTCGACCACTCCATCCACGTGGCGAAGGGAGTCGGCTGCGTCTCCTGTCACGGACGGATCGACCGGATGAAGCTCGTACAGCAGGCGGAGTCGCTCCAGATGGCCTGGTGCCTCGACTGCCACCGGAATCCGGAGAAGGTGCTCCGGCCGAAGAGCGAGATCTTCAACTTCACATGGAAGGCGGACGACCAGCGCGCGCTCGGGGAGAAGCTGGCAAGGGAAAACCGGCTGCGTCCGTCCTTCGCCCTGACGAACTGCAGTACGTGTCATCGTTGAGGCGAGAGAGGGACTGAGTCAGAGGATGTCCACGACTGAAGAAGCGCACGTGCCGGCGTCCCGGACTCCCGTCGCAGAGGAGTCTCTGTCGGAGCGGGTGGATGCGGCGATCCCGCCCGTCGCCCCGGATCTCGACGCCTTGAAGGCGAAGCTCGAGGGACGGTCGGGTCGCGCCTGGTGGCGGAGCCTCGAGGAGCTCTCCGGGAGTCCCGAGTTCGGGCGTCTTCTCGAGCGCGAGTTCCCGAGCTACGCGGGCGAGTGGGAGGAGGGACTCTCGCGGCGCCGGTTCTTCGAGCTGGCGGGCGCCTCCCTCGCGCTCGGCGGTCTCGCGGCCTGCACGCGACAGCCGCGCGAGCAGATCATTCCGTACGTCAAACAGCCCGAGGAGATCGTCCCCGGGCGGCCGCTCTTCTTCGCCACCGCATTCCCGCTCGCGGGCTACGCGACCGGCCTCCTCGTCGAGAGCAACACCGGCCGCCCGACGAAGGTGGAAGGGAACCCGGATCACCCCTCGAGCCTCGGCGCGACCGACGCCTTCGCCCAGGCCTCGATCCTCGGGCTCTACGACCCCGACCGCTCCCAGACGCTCACCCAGTTCGGCCGGATCCGGACATGGCAGGCGCTCTCTGAGGCGATCGGTGCTCGGATGAAATCGCTTCGGGGCCTCCAGGGCGACGGCCTCAGGATCCTGACCGGGTCGGTCACCTCGCCGACGCTCGCGGGCCGGATCCTGACGCTTCTCGCCTCTCTGCCGAAGGCGAAGTGGCATCAGTGGGAAGCGGCCGGCCGGGACCGAGTCCGGGAGGGCGTCCGGATCGCTTTCGGGCAGCCCGTCGAGATCCGGCTCGACCTCGATAAGGCCGACGTCGTCGTCACCCTCGACGCCGACCCCCTCGCCGAGGGCCCCGGGCATCTCGTGATCGCCCGGCAGTTCGCCCGGCGACGGCGGGCGATGGCGACGGACCCGGAGGCGCCGGCCGTCCGCTACTGGGCGTTCGAGACGGCCCCGACGACGGGGGGCGTCCTCGCCGACCACCGGATGCGGGTCTCCGCGTCGAACCTGCCGGCCCTCGCGGCCGCCATCGCGGCCGCCGTCGGCGTTCCGGGCGCGGCGGCTCCCGACGGCGTCGATGAGGCGACGCGGACGATGGTCGCGGCGGCCGCCGAGGATCTCCGAAAGAGCGCCGGCCGCGCGGTCGTCGTCGCCGGCGACTACGCTCCCCCGGGCGTTCAGGCTCTCGCCCACGCGATCAACCGCGAGATCGGCGCCTTCGGGACCACGGTCTTCGTCACGGATCCGGTCGAGGCGGTGCCCGTCGACCAGGCGACCTCGCTGAAGGAGCTGGCCGCCGACCTCGGCGCCGGGAAGGTGGACCTTCTCCTCCTCCTCGGCGTGAACCCCGTCTTCGACGGGCCGGCCGACCTCGACTTCGCGTCGGCCATGAAGCAGGCGGGGCTCGCCGTCCACCTCGGCCTCTACGCCGACGAGACCAGCGCCTTCGCCGAATGGCACGTCCCCGAGGCGCACTACCTCGAGACGTGGGGCGACTCGCGCGGCCACGACGGGACGGTTTCCATCCAGCAGCCCCTCGTCGACCCCCTCTACGAAGGAAAGTCGGCGCTCGAGATGGTCCAGCTTCTCGAGATCGCCGGAACGGAGACTCCGGCGAAGTCTCCGCTCGAGATCGTGAAAGCGCACTGGCAGAAGAGCCGCGGCGGAACGGACTTCGAGGCCTTCTTCCGGAAGTCGCTCCACGACGGGGTCGTCGCCGGGACCGCGCTCGCGCCGCGGAGGGTCGCACCGGACACCGGCGCCGGCGCGCGAGCGCTGGCGGCGCTCGGCGCCGCGGCAGGGGCCTTCCGCGCCCCCGGCGACGCCTTCACCGTTCTCTTCCGCCCCGACCCGGGCCTCTTCGACGGCCGCTTCGCGAACAACGCGTGGCTCCAGGAGCTCCCCCGTCCGCGGACGACGGTCGTCTGGGACAACCCGGTCCACGTCTCTCCCGCCACGGCCCAAAAGCTCGGGGTGACGACGGGCGGCGTCCTCGCCCTCTCGGTCGGCCAGAGGACGGTCGAGATCCCGGCCCTCGTTGTCCCCGGCCAGCCCGACGGGACGCTGACGCTCCACTTCGGCTTCGGCCGGACCCGCGCCGGGCGCGTCGGAAACGGAACGGGCGTCGACGTCTTCTCCGTCCGGACCTCCGCCGCCCTCTGGGAGGCACCGGCAACCGTCACGAACTCGGGGCGGACGCGCGAGGTCGTCACGACCCAGCACCACTTCAACATGGAAGGGCGGGAGCTCGCCCGGGCCGGCACCTTCGCGGAGTACCGGAAGAACCCCTCTTTCGTTGCGGAGAGGGGCGAGGGGGACGGCCACGGCCTCTCGATGTATCCGCCGTACGCCTACCCGAATCACGCGTGGGGAATGGCCGTGAACCTCTCGGCGTGCATCGGCTGTACGGCCTGCGTCGTCGCCTGCCAGGCGGAGAACAACATCCCCGTCGTCGGCAAGGACCAGGTCCGCCGCGGTCGCGAGATGCACTGGATCCGGATCGACCGCTACTACGAGGGCTCGCCGGAGGACCCCGCGGCCCTCAACCAGCCCGTCTTCTGCATGCACTGCGAGAAGGCGCCCTGCGAGGTCGTTTGCCCGGTCGCCGCCACGACGCACAGCGAGGAAGGCCTCAACGAGATGACCTACAACCGCTGCGTCGGGACGAAGTACTGCTCGAACAACTGCCCCTATAAGGTGCGGCGGTTCAACTTCTACGAGTTCAACGAGGACAAGAAGCTCCCGAGCCTCACCGCGATGGCGAACCCGAACGTCTCCGTCCGGACGCTCGGCGTCATGGAGAAGTGCACCTACTGCGTCCAGAGGATCAACCGCGTCCGGATCGAGGCCGAGAAGGAGAACCGGCCGGTCCGGGACGGCGAGATCCGGACGGCCTGCCAGCAGGTCTGCCCGACGGAGGCGCTCGTTTTCGGCGACCTCAACGACGCCTCCTCGAAGGTCGCAGCCCTGAAGAAGGAGCCCCTGAACTACGCGCTCCTCGGCGAGCTCAACACGCGGCCGCGGACGACGTACCTCGCGAAGCTCGCGAACCCCCACCCGTCGCTCGGAGAGGGAAAAAAGGCGCCCGCGCACGCTCAGGAGGGTCCGGTCTGATGTCCGCCGTCCTTCCGCCCCCGCCGGTCATCGCGCCGGGGCACACGCCGGCGACCGTCACGGACAAGATCGCCGCGACCGTCCTCGACCGGACGCCCCGCTGGTGGATCCTCGGATTCGCCGGCTCGTTCCTGATCCTCCTGATGTTCCTCAACGCCGTGACGTACCTCTTCGTCAAGGGCGTCGGCATCTGGGGGATCAACATCCCGGTCGGCTGGGGCTTCGACATCATCAATTTCGTCTGGTGGATCGGCATCGGCCACGCCGGGACGCTCATCTCGGCGATCCTCCTCCTCCTCCGGCAGCAGTGGCGGACCTCGATCAACCGGTTCGCCGAGGCGATGACGCTCTTCGCCGTCGCCTGCGCCGGCATGTACCCGGTCCTTCACCTCGGCCGACCGCACGTCTTCTACTGGCTCCTCCCGTACCCGAACACGATGGGGATGTGGGTCAACTTCCGGAGCCCGCTCGTCTGGGACGTCTTCGCCGTCTCGACGTACGCGACCGTCTCGGCACTCTTCTGGTTCATGGGGCTCATTCCGGACCTCGCGACGCTCCGCGACCGCGCGACGCACCCGGCGGCGCGGATGATCTACGGCACCCTCGCGATGGGCTGGCGCGGCTCGGCGGCCCACTGGCACAACTACGAGACGGCCAGCCTCCTCCTCGCCGGGCTCTGCACGCCCCTCGTCCTCTCCGTCCACACGGTCGTCAGCTGGGACTTCTCGGTTGGCATCATCCCCGGCTGGCACGCGACGATCTTCCCCCCCTACTTCGTCGCCGGAGCCATCTACGCCGGCTTCGCCATGGTCATCCTCCTCGCCGTGCCGCTCCGGAAGGCCTTCGGCCTCGAGGACTTCATCACGATGCGGCACATGCAGAACATGGCCAAGATCCTGCTCGTGACGGGTCTCATCGTCGTCTACGGCTACTTCATGGAGATCTTCATGGCGTGGTACAGCGGCAACCCGTACGAGTGGTACATGGTCTACAACCGGGTGACCGGGCCGTACCGCTGGCACTGGATGGCGCTGATCTTCTGTAACGCCGTCGCGCCGCAGGTCCTCTGGCTGAAGAAGGTTCGAAGCTCCGTCCCGGCCCTCTTCGTCGTCTCGCTCATCGTGAGCGTCGGGATGTGGCTCGAGCGCTTCGTCATCATCGTCACGAGCCTCCACCGCGACTTCGTCCCCTCCTCGTGGGGGATGTACCACGGGACGCGCTGGGACTGGATGACCTTCATCGGGACGATCGGCCTCTTCCTGACGCTCTTCTTCCTCTTCATCCGGTTCCTCCCCGCCATCTCGATCTTCGAGATGAGGACGATCACGAAGGCGGACGCTCCCGAGGGGGCGACCGCGGGAGGCGGCAAGTGACCGCGCCCCACGCCCCCGCGGCGGGCGAGCCGCTTCACGGCGTCATGGCCGAGTACACGACCCCCGCCGACGTCATCGCCGCGGCCCGGGCCGTGCGCGCTGCCGGCTGGACGAAGGTGGACGCCTACACCCCCTTCCCGATCGAGGCCCTGAACGAGGCGCTGGACCTCCACCGCTCGAAGGTCCCGCTCGTCGTCCTCGCCAGCGGGATCGCGGGGGGAGTCGCCGGCTACGGGATGCAGTACTGGATGTCGGTGATCGACTACCCGCTCAACATCGGGGGGCGCCCCTTCCACAGCTGGGTCTCCTTCATCCCGCCGACCTTCGAGACGACGGTCCTCTTCGCGGGGATCTCCGCCGTCGTCGGAATGATCGTCCTGAACGGGCTCCCCCGTCCGTACCACCCGGTCTTCAACAACCCGCGCTTCTCCGCGGCCTCGCGCGACCGGTACTTCCTCGTCCTCACCGCGGAGGATCCGAAGTTCGACGTCGCCCGGGCGGCGGAGGCCCTCCGGGCGACCCGGGCCGTGGACGTGCGGGAGGTCGCGGAATGACGTCCCGTCCCCTCCTCGCTGTCGCCTCGGCCGCGCTCCTCCTTTCGGGGTGCCGGCAGGGGATGTTCAACCAGCAGAAACTCAAGCCCTACCGCCCGAGCGCCCTCTGGCAGAACGGCAGCTCCGCGCGGCCCCTCCCGGCCGGCACGGTCGCGCGCGGCTTCCTCCGGGAGAACCGGGCGTACGAGGCCGGGGTCGGCGCCGACGGGAAGTTCGTCGTCGACTTACCGGTCCCGGTCACGAAGCAGCTCCTCCTCCGCGGCCGCGAGCGGTACGACATCTTCTGCTCGCCCTGCCACGGCCAGACGGGTGACGGCACCGGGATGATCGTCCAGCGCGGCTTCAAGCGCCCGCCCTCCTTCCACATCGATCGCCTCAGGAACGAGCGGATCGGCTACTTCTTCGACGTGGACACCAACGGCTTCGGGCAGATGTCCGGCTACGCGGCGCAGGTGCCGGTCGCCGACCGATGGGCGATCGCCGCTTACGTCCGGACTCTCCAGCTCTCGCGCGAGATGCCGGCCGTGCTCCTCTCCGACCACGACCGGACCGAGCTCGACAAGGCGCCGCCCGCTCCGGCCGACCCGATGGGCGCCGCCGCGCCGGGGACCTCCCGATGAGCCGCTCCGCGTCGTTCGCTCCGCCCGTTGCCGACCTCGCTGCCCTCGGGCGAAATGGACTCGTGGCGGGCCTCGCCGGGCTCGCGGCCTCGGCCGCCGGCTTCGCGATGGCGCCCGACCGGTTCTTCCGCTCGTGGCTGATCGGGTGGGTGCTCGTCTTCGGCGTCGCGCTCGGCGCCCACGCGATCCTCCTCGTCTCCACCCTCTCGCGCGGGGCGTGGGGGCTCGTCGTCCGCCGGACGCTCGGCGCGGCCGCCGAGACGATCCCGCTCTTCGCCCTCTTCGCCCTGCCCGTCCTTCTCGGCCTCGGGTCGCTCTACCCGTGGGCCGACGCGGCGCGTGTCGCGAAGGACGAGGTGCTCCACCACCAGGCCGTCTACCTGAACCCGACGTTCTTCGTCCTCCGGCTCGCCCTCTATTTCGTGATCTGGGGAGGCGGTGCCTTCCTGCTGACGCGCCTCGACGCGAGCCAGGACGCCTCGGAAGACCCGGCCGGCGTCGAGCGGAAGATGCAGGTCGTCGCCGGCCCGGCGCTCATCTTCCACATCCTCGCCGTGACGTTCTTCGCCGTGGACGTCCTGATGTCACTCAACCCGCGCTGGTTCTCGACGATCTACGGCCTCTACCTCCTCGGCGGGCAGGCCGTCTCGGGGATGGCTTTCCTGATCCTCGTGGCGCTCTTCCTGTCTCAGCGCGAGCCGATGTCCCGCGTTCTCTCGGCCTCGCACGTCCACGACTGGGGGAAGCTCCTCCTCGCGTTCATGATGCTCTGGAGCTACTTCGCTTTCTCGCAGTTCATCATCATCTGGTCCGGCGACCTCCCGGAGGAGATCGGCTTCTACAAGGACCGCTTCACGGGCGGCTGGGGAGCGGTGGCGCTCGGCCTCGTCCTCTTCCATTTCGCGGTCCCCTTCTTCCTCCTTCTCTCGCGCGACCTGAAGCGCGACGTGAAGAAGCTCTCCGTCGTCGCCGCGCTCCTCCTCGCGATGCGCTGGGTCGACATCTGGTGGCTCGCGATCCCGGCCTTCAGCCCGAAGCAGCTCTCCTTCCACTGGCTCGACCTCGCGACGCCCCTCGCCATGGGAGGGATCTTCCTCTTCGCCTTCACGCGGCGTCTCGCCTCGCGGCCGCTCCTCCCGGCGAAGGACCCGCACTTCGAGGCTGCGCTCCAGCCGGAGGCGCACCATGGCTGAGAAGCACGCCCCGAAGGGCGCCCCGGAAGGGGGCGGCACCGACCGCGAGATCGACTACAGGTCGGTCTGGCGCTTCACCGCCTTCCTCCTCCTCCTGGTGGCCGCCGGCCTCGTCTCGATGTGGGGGCTCTTCCACTTCCTGAGACGGGAAATCGCCCGGAGCCAGCCCCCGGCGCCCCCGCTCGCTGCGGCGCGGGAGACGCCGCTCCCGCCCGAGCCCCGCCTCGAGGGCCCGCCCGGGCCGGCCCTTCAGGCCCTCCGGGCGAAGGAGGAAGCCGTCCTCGCGACGTGGGGATGGGCCGACAAGGCGAGATCGACCGCGGTGATTCCGGTGGACCGCGCCATCGAGATCGTTCTCGAGAAAGGTCTGCCTGTGAGGTATGGACCAACCCCCGCGGACGCGCAGGGGGTCCGGGGGAAGGACGGGGGTGGGGCCCCGTCGTTCGAAGGCAAGTCCCCCGGCGAGCGATTGCCGGTTCGCTACGGGAACCCGGTCCCGGCCGGAGGAGCGACAAAGTGATCCTCCGCGCCTCTGCCGCTCTCGCCGCCGCGATCCTCCTCGCCGCCGCCCCCGCCCCTGCCCAGAGGTGGACCGGGATGCAGGGAGCGGCCCCGATTCCGCCCCCTCCGACGAAGGACGTCGGCTTCGACCAGAAGCTCGGCGGGCAGGTCCCCCTCGATCTCGTCTTCAAGGACGAGTCCGGGCAGGACGTGAGGCTCTCCCGGTACTTCGGGAAGAAGCCCGTGATCCTCCACCTCATGTACTTCGAATGCCCGATGCTCTGCGGGATGTCGATCGAGGGGCTCCTCCGGAGCCTCCGCGCCCTCTCCTGGGACGTGGGCCGGGAATTCGAGGTCGTGACGGTCAGCTTCGATCCCCGGGAGGGACCCGAGCTCGCGACGGCGAAGAAGGCGAACGTGATCGAGACGTATGGCCGCCCGGGCGCGGCGGACGGCTGGCACTTCCTGACGGGAAGCGAGGCTTCCATCCGGGCCCTGACGCAGTCGGTCGGCTTCCGGTACGTCTGGGACGCCGAACAGAAGCAGTTCGCGCACGCCACGGGCGTCGTGATCCTGACGCCGGGCGGGAAAATCTCCCGGTACTTCTTCGGCATCGAGTACCCGACGAAGGATCTCCGTCTCGGCCTGATCGACTCGACCGGCGAGAAGATCGGCGGCCTGACCGACCAGCTCCTCCTGATGTGCTACCACTACGACCCGCGCGTGGGCCGTTACACGCCCACGATCACCCGTATCCTCAAGGCGGGGGCGGCGTTGACCGTCCTCGGCCTCGTGACGTTCGTCGCGACGATGCTCCGCCGCGAGCGGCGGACGCGGCGCGTTACGGGGAAGGCCGCCTGACGCCATGACGCCGAACGCCCCGCTCTTCCCGACGTCGGCCTCCGAGCTCGCCCGCTCGGTCGACCACCTCTTCTTCTTCGCGCTGGCCTTCTCGGTCTTCTTCGCCGTCCTCATCGCGGTCCTCATCGGGGTCCTCGGCTCGAAGTACCGCCGCCGCCACCCGGACGAGGTGGGGGTCGCGATCGACGACCACGCCCCCTCCTCGAAGATGCTCGAGCTCGCCTGGACCGCGATCCCCTTCGGCCTCCTCCTGATCCTGTTCGGATGGGGGACCTGGGTCTTCTTCCACCAGATGCGCCCGCCCGACGACGCCGTGGAGTACTGGGTCACCGGGAAGCAGTGGATGTGGAAAATGCAGCACCCGGACGGGACCCGGGAGATCAACGAGCTGCACGTCCCCGTCGGGCAGGCCGTGAAGCTGAAGATGATCTCCGAGGACGTCATCCACGACTTTTTCGTCCCCGCCTTCCGCGTCCACGTGGACGTCCTCCCGTCGCGCTACACGACCTACTGGTTCAAGGCCGACAAGACCGGCACGTTCCACCTCTTCTGCGGCCAGTACTGCGGCGTCGAGCACGCCTACATGGTCGGGAGGATCGTCGTCATGGAGCCCCGGGACTACGAGCTCTGGCTCTCGGGCGTCCGGCCGGGGCAGCCGCCCCTCCGGACCGGCGCCGAGCTCTTCGTCGCGAGCGCGTGCAACACCTGCCACCGGCCCGACTCGTCGGCGCGCGCCCCCGTCCTGAACGGCATCTACGGGAAGAACGTGAAGATGATCGACGGGGCGACCGTGGTCGCCGACGACGCCTACATCCGCGACTCGATCGTGAACCCCCAGGCGAAGATCGTCGCCGGCTACCAGCCGATCATGCCGACCTTCAAGGGCGTCGTCACCGAGGAGGAGCTCCTGCAGCTCGTCGAGTACGTCAAGAAGCTGCCGCCGCCGGCCGCCGGCGCCGGGGGAACCCAGTGACCATGAGCGATCCGAAGAACGCCGCGACCGACCCGCCGGGCTACGCGCCGGTCAGCTACCTCAACGAGACCTGGGGCCTCAAGTCGTGGCTGCTGACGCTGGACCACAAGCGGATCGCGATTCTCTACCTCATCTCGGTCACCTTTTACTTCGCCATCGGCGGCCTGATGGCCGCCCTGATCCGGATCGAGCTCGCGACGCCGCAGGGAGACCTCGTCTCCCCCGACTGGTACAACCGGCTCTTCACGATGCACGGCGTGATGATGATCTTCTTCTTCCTCATCCCCGCCGTGCCCGGGGTTCTCGGGAACTTCCTCCTCCCGCTGATGATCGGGGCGAAGGACGTCGCCTTCCCGAAGCTGAACCTCGCCTCGTGGTACCTCTACAACATCGGGGCCCTCTTCTCGCTCTGGGCGCTCCTCCACGGCGGGATCGACACGGGCTGGACCTTCTACACACCGCTCTCGACGAGCTACACGAACACGCACGTCATCGCCGTCGGGCTCGGGATCTTCATCAACGGCTTCTCGAGCATCCTCGCCGGCGTCAACTTCATGGTGACGATCCACCGGATGCGGGCGCCGGGACAGGGGTGGTTCCGCCTTCCGCTCTTCGTCTGGGGGATCTACGCGACGAGCCTGATCCAGGTCCTCGGGACGCCCGTCCTCGCGATCACGATCCTGCTGCTGGCGGCCGAGCGCCTCTTCCACATCGGCGTTTTCGACCCGAGGTACGGCGGCGACCCCGTCCTCTTCCAGCACTTCTTCTGGTTCTACTCTCACCCCGCCGTCTACATCATGATCCTGCCGGCGATGGGAGCGATCAGCGAGATCGTCGCCACCTTCGCGCGAAAGCGGATCTTCGGATACAAGTTCGTCGCCTTCGCGTCGGTCGCCATCGCCACGCTCGGCTTTCTCGTCTGGGCCCATCACATGTTCATCTCGGGCATGTCGGTCTATGCCGGCGCCGTCTTCTCGATCCTGACGATGTTCGTCGCCGTCCCGTCCGCCGTGAAGGTCTTCAACTGGACGGCGACGCTGTACAAGGGCTCGGTCGTCTGGGAGACGCCGATGCTCTACGCCCTCGGCTTCATCGGCGTCTTCGTCATCGGCGGACTGACCGGGACCATGCTCGCGACGATGGGTCTGGACGCCCACATCCACGACACCTATTTCCTCGTCGCCCACTTCCACTACGTCATGGTCGGCAGCGCCGTGATGGGCTACCTCGGCGGGATCCACCTCTGGTGGCCGAAGATCACGGGGCGCCTCTACCCGCGCTTCCTCTCGAAGTTCGCGGCGATCGTCGTCTTCGTCGGCTTCAACGTGACCTTCTTCCCGCAGTTCCTCCTCGGCTATCTCGGGATGCCGCGCCGCTACCACACCTACCCGCCGGAGTGGCAGACGCTGAACGTCATGTCCTCGGCCGGCGCCACGATTCTCGGCGTCGGCTACCTGATCCCGATCGTCTACCTGATCTGGTCGCTGAAGTTCGGGCCGAAGGCCTCCGCGAACCCGTGGGGGGCCGTGGGGCTCGAGTGGGAGACGACTTCGCCGCCGCCCGTGCACAACTTCGCGACGCCGCCGGTCGTCACGACCGAGGCCTACGACTACGCGGCCCGCGCCGCCCGGGAGGTGCCCGTTGGCTTCTGACCCGCACGGCGGGCTCCCCGGCCTCGCCCACCACTTCGACTCCTACGAGCAGCAGAAGGAGTCCGCCACGCTCGGGATGTGGCTCTTCATCGTCCAGGAGATCCTCTTCTTCGGCGGGCTCTTCTTCGCGTACGCGCTCTACCGGTGGAAGTACCCGGTCGCCTTCAACCACGCGAGCCGCCACCTCGACGTGACGCTCGGGACCTTCAACACCGCCGTCCTCCTCACGAGCTCGCTCACCATGGCCCTCGCCGTCCGCTCCGCCCAGATCGCCAGGCCGAGGCGGATCGTCGGCTACCTTCTCGGGACCGCCGCCCTCGGCTCGATCTTCCTCGGCGTGAAGGCGTACGAGTACCACCACAAGTGGGTGGAGCACCTCGTGCCGGGGCCCGACTTCGTCTTCACGGGGCCGGAAGGCGAGAACGCCCGGATCTTCTTCTCGCTCTACTTCGGGATGACCGGCCTCCACGCCCTGCACATGGTCGTCGGCATGGCCATCATTCTCTTTCTCCTCCGCCCGGCCTGGCAGGGGAAATACACGCCCGAGAACCACAACATGATCGAGGGGTTCGGGCTCTACTGGCACTTCGTCGACATCATCTGGATCTTCCTCTTCCCGCTCCTGTATCTCGCGGGGCGGCACCACCTGCTGTGAGGAGCCGGCGCCCATGAGCCCCAACGAAAGCCACGTCGCCTCGGTCCGGACGCTCCTCGCCGTCTTCGCGTCCCTGATCGCCCTGACGGGTCTCACGACGGGCATCGCCTACGTGAACCTCGGCGCCGGGAGCACCGCGGTCGCCCTCGCGATCGCGTTCACCAAGGCGTCGCTCGTCGTCTGGTTCTTCATGAACGTCCGGTTCAACACGAAGCTGATCCCGGTCGTCATCCTCGGAGGCCTCTTCTTCCTCCTCGTCCTCTTCGCCGAGACCTTCGCCGATTACGCGAGCCGTGGCTGGTTCGGCTACGGCCGGTGACCCCGCGGCGCCGCGACCGCTTAAGATCGCGGCAATGAGCGACTCTCCGTCCCGGACCCACGGCAATGGCGCCTCCCGCCTGATCCCGAGGCCGATGCCCGGCCACCTCGACATCCCGGGCATCGTCGAGACGTTCGCGCAGCGGATGATGTACTCCGTCGCGAAGGACGAGCACACCGCGACCGACGTCGACATTTACTTCGCCCTCGCCTACGCCGTCCGGGACCGCCTCATGGAGCGCTGGTTCCTGACCCAGGACACGTACTACCGGACCGACGCCAAGCGGGTCTACTACCTCTCGATGGAGTTTCTGCCGGGGCGACTCCTCCTGCACAACATCCTGGCCCTCGGCGCGCATCCCGCCTACGCGCGGGCGGTCGAGAAACTCGGCTACGAACTCGGCAGCATCGAGGAGAAGGAGGTCGACCCGGCCCTCGGCGGCGGCGGCCTCGGACGGCTCGCCGCGTGCTTCGTGGAGTCGGCCTCGACGCTCGCGCTCCCCTTCTTCGGCTACGGCATCCGGTACGAGTACGGCATCTTCCGGCAGCGGATCAAGGACGGCTTCCAGGTCGAGGCGCCGGACAACTGGCTCCGCTACGGGAACCCCTGGGAGATCCCGCGCCCCGACTCCGTCATTCCCGTCAAGTTCTACGGCCGGACGATCTCCTACCAGGACGACGCCGGGAAGCCACGGACCGAGTGGGTGGATACGGACGACGTCTACGCCATGGCGTACGACGTGCCCGTTCTCGGCTACCGGAACGACACCGTCAACTCGCTTCGCCTCTGGTCGGCCCGCTCGACGCGCGAGTTCGACCTCGACACCTTCAACGCCGGCGAGTACACGCGCGCCGTCGAGGACAAGACACGCACGGAGAACATCTCGAAGGTCCTCTATCCGCCGGACCAGGAGCTCTCCGGGAAGGAGCTGCGACTCAAGCAGCAGTTCTTCTTCGTCTCGGCCACGCTCCAGGACCTGCTCCGGCGGTTCAGGAAGCGCGATCACCGGTCCTGGGACGAACTGCCCGACAAGGTCGCCATCCAGCTGAACGACACGCATCCGGCCGTGACGATCCCCAGCCTCATGCGGCTCCTCGTCGACGAGGAACGGCTGGAGTGGGAACACGCCTGGGCGCTCACGCAGGCCGTCTGCGGATTCACGAACCACACGGTCCTTCCCGAGGCGCTCGAGACGTGGCCGAAGGCGCTCTTCGGCCGGCTCCTGCCGCGGCACCTGCAGATCGTGGAGGAGATCGACCGCCGCTTCCGCGAGCAGGTCCGCCGCAGCTTCCCCGGCGACGAGGAGAAGGTGAAGCGGACGGCCGTCCTGACGGACGAAAACGGCGGCGTCGTGAAGATGTCCCACCTCGCCATCGTCGGCAGCCACGCGGTCAACGGCGTCGCGAAGCTGCACACCGAGATCCTGAAGCGCGACACGTTCCGGGAGTTCCACGAGATCTTTCCGGGGCGGTTCCGGAACAAGACGAACGGCATCACGCCCCGCCGCTGGCTCCTGAAGTGCAATCCCGGCCTCGCCGCCCTCATCAGCGACGCCATCGGCGAGAAGTGGGTCACCGACCTCGACCAGCTGGCACGGATCCGCCCGCTCGCTGAAGACGCCGCGTTCCGGGAGAAGTGGGCCGCGGTGAAGCGCGCCAACAAGGTCCGGTTCGCCGAGATGTGCGGCCGGAATTACCAGTTCGCCTTCGACCCCGACGCCCTGCTCGACGTGCAGGTCAAGCGGATCCACGAATACAAGCGGCAGGTCCTGAACGCGCTCCACGTCCTCGCGCTCCGGAAGCGGATCCACGACGGGCGGGAGGCGGGGCCGCGGCGAGCCGTCCTCTTCGCCGGGAAGGCCGCTCCCGGCTACGCCATGGCGAAGCTGAGCATCC
The DNA here is from genome assembly GCA_963801475.1 of uncultured Acidobacteriota bacterium. Lineage (GTDB taxonomy): Bacteria > Acidobacteriota > Thermoanaerobaculia > UBA5066 > UBA5066 > DAOMFB01. The sequence continues at coordinate 2,334,395 of CAWDEX010000001.1, forward strand.
GGTTCCTGAACGGCGTCGCCGACCTCGTGAACGGGGACCCGAAGCTCGAGGGGCGGCTCCGGGCCTTCTTCCTGCCGAACTACGGCGTCAGCTGCGCCGAGAGGGTCTTCCCGGCCACGGACCTCTCCGAGCAGATCTCGACCGCCGGGCTCGAGGCCTCGGGCACCGGCAACATGAAGGCGGCGCTGAACGGCGCCCTGACCATCGGCACGCTCGACGGGGCGAACATCGAAATTCGCGAGCAGGTCGGGCCCGAGAACATTTTCATCTTCGGCCACACGGCCGAGGAGATCGACGCCCTCCGCCGGTCGGGCGACGACCCGAAGCGCTGGATCGCGAAGAATCCCGAGCTCGACGCCGCGCTCGCCGAGATCCCGAAGCTGGAAGGGGGCCACTCGGGGCTCTTCCGTCCCCTCCTCGACGAGCTCCTCGGGCGCGACCGCTTCTTCAACTGCGCCGACTTCGCCTCCTACGTCGAGACGCACGAGCGCATCTCGAAGCTCTTCGGCAGCGAGGCATGGACCCGGATGTCGATTCTCAACGTCGCCGGGATGGGCTTCTTCTCCTCCGACCGCGCCATCCGGGACTACGCCAAGGACATCTGGAACGTGACGCCGGTCCCCGTCCGCTTCGAAGGCTGAGTCCGGCGGGCGGGGCGTCGCCGGGACGCTATACTCGGGACGCTCCGTAGCGCCCCGGAACCGATCGCGCGCAGGACGTGCCCGAGTCCGGCGCCCGCGACGGCTCATTGAAAGGACCCGCTCTTGGCAAGAACAAACTACTCGTTCGAGAGACGCCAGCGCGACCTGGCGAAGAAGAAGAAAGCCGAAGAAAAACTCGCGCGGAAGGTCGCGAAGTCGAAGGAGAAGTCCGGGGCGACATCGCCGGCGCCCGTCGACGAGGAAGCTCCACTCCCGCCCCCCGAGCCGGCCAAGGAAGGGTGACGCCCGACTCCCGCACGGACGACGGACGAAGAGCCGCTGGCGGCACGCGCGTCGCCCTGACGCGCGACGTGAGCCCGGCCCTCGGCCGCTGCGAGCTGACGCACCTTCCGCGGGTCGCCATCGACACGGGAATCGCCCACGCCCAGCACGCGGCGTACGAAGCGGCCCTCGAAACCCTCGGCTGCACCGTCGTCCGACTCGCTCCCGCGCCCGATCTTCCGGACGCCGTCTTCGTGGAGGACACGGCCGTCGTCCTTCCCGAGATCGCGGTCGTCACCCGTCCCGGCGCGGCGTCGCGCCGCCCCGAAACCGCCTCGACGGCCCGGGCGCTCGCCGTACACCGCCCGCTGGCGTTCATCGAGGAGCCGGGCACGCTCGACGGCGGCGACGTCCTGCGGCTCGGAAGGACGCTCTGGGTCGGCGCCTCCGGCCGGAGCAACGCGTCGGGGGCCGAACAGCTGCGCACTCTCCTGTCGCCGTTCGGCTACGCCGTGACGTCCGTGCCCGTCACGGGCTGCCTCCACCTGAAGTCCGCCGCCTCCCCGGTGGCGCCGGACCGCCTCCTCGTCAACCCTGCGTGGGTGGATTCGTCGCTCTTCGACGGCGTCCCCCACCTCGAAACCGACCCGGCGGAGCCGCACGCCGCCAACGCCCTCCTCGTGGGCGAGGCGATCGTCTATCCGGCGTCCTTCCCGCGAACGCGCGCGCGGCTCGAGGCGCTCGGGGTCCACGTGATCCCCGTGGACATCTCCGAGCTGCAGAAGGCCGAAGGAGCGGTCACATGCTGCAGCCTCGTCTTCGAGGCGCCGGCGCCGATCGGCCGGGTCGGCCTCGGGAGCGCCGTCGTCGGGGAGCTGGGAAGGCGCTGATCCCGGCGGCGTCGAGGAAACTCAGCGCCCCGGCATCGGCTTCTGGAGCTCCGCCAGGAATTCCGCCGTCGGGGCCGTGTCGCGGCTCCAGATCGCGAGGCGTGCGAGAGGCCCCGTTCCGTCCGCGGCAGTCCGGTTGAGGATGGCGAGGCTCTTCTCCTTCTGCCCGGGAGTCCCGAGGAACCGGACCACGTTCAGCTCCAGGAGCGCCTCGCCGCGAAACCTGAAGTCGGGGCTCGTCGTGACCAACTCGATGAGAGCGTCCAGCCTTCTGTCGGGAAGGTCGAGTACGGTCTTCCCGGCTCCGTCCGTCCGGAGAAAGGGCGTGACGTCCGTCCGGGTCAGTCGCTCCGACGTCATCAGCTTCTGCGGCGCCGCTTCGCCCGCCACGAGCGCCGAAACGAGCATGAGGCGCACGTCGCCCCGTTTCGCGGCCCGCCGGTAGATTCCCTCGGCCCCGATCCGGATACAGGCGAGGCCGACGAGGTCGCTGATGACGACGACGTCTTCCTGCCGGAGAAGCCGTCCGAGCCGGATCGCGCGCCGAAAGTCGGAGAGTGCTTTCTCCAGGTCCTTCTCCGTCTCGCCGCGCGCAACCCACGAGCGCGCGAGATCCAGGGCGAAAAGGAGGTTCGGGACCTGCGTTTCCCAGGCCTTCAGCTCGAAGAGCTCCGGGTAGAACCGCATCGTGGCCTGGTCGCACCAGGGTTCGGCCTCCCGGAGAAGCGGGTCGTCTGGCGGGAGGACCTTTCCGAAGCCTGGCGGGCCTTCGATTCGTCGGTCGAGCGCCGCGGTGACCTCCGCCAGCCGCTTGCCGGCCGGCTTCGCGAAGTCCTTGAACCAGATTGCCGCGTTCGCGCTCCCGTTTCCTAGAGGCGCGAGCAGGTCCAGATCTGTCCGGAAGCGGATCGGCCAGGCGCGCGCCTCCTCGCATGACCAGCAGGGGACCGACAGGGTCTCCACCACAACGGCTCGCGGCGGCGGGACCTCCGCCCGCGGCGCCTCGGGGCGCGCAGAACCGGTTGCCAGGACCTCCCTGTGCGGTGAATCCGGGTGCGCCCCCGACACTACGCGCACGACGAAGAGCGCGGCGAGTCCGAGGAGGACTCCTCCGGCCGGGAAGGCCAGGGCGGCCAGACGACCCCTGCTGATTGGGTTCATGACAATCCTCCTCGGGCATCCGCGAGCACGCGGATCAATCTGAAGTCCGGCGGGCGAACTCCTCGCGATTCCCGTCCTCGTCCGTGAAGGCCAGCTTTTCGATCCTCCCCCCCGGGCCGGCCAGGAATTCGGCCAGAATCGGGTCCTCGATGTCGGCCGAGAAGACCGTCCCGGTGGGAGGCTGGAGCGGATACGGCTTCCCCGGCTCGCGCTCGAGGCGGAGCAGGCCCCCCTCGACCCGGACCCGGATGCTGCCGTACTCGCCCGCGAGACGTTCGAGGTCGGCCGGCTTCAGGTGGGGCGGGTGGTGCCGGCCTTCGGCGCGCTCGAGCGCCGCGTCCAGGCGGGCCGTCGCCGCGTCACCCGCCGCCCGCTTCCACAACGTCTTCAGCGCGTCGACGTGCGCGACGTAGAGCGCCTCCGGCGCCGGCGTCCGGACGTCCGGGACGACGCCCGTCCCCTCCCAGTTCGTCCGGGTCGTCTGGTCGACCGGCCGGCCCATCGGCATGAAGACGCGGAAGAACGGAGGAACGTCGAAGACGCCCCCGGCGTTCGCCCCTCCCCCCGTCGTCTCTCCGACGATGGTTGCCCGCTTCAGCACCTGGAATCTGTAGGCGAATCCCTCCGCGCCGGAGAACGTGTAGGCGCTCGTCAGGATGTACATCGGAACGTCGGCGAGACGCCGCCCTGGAAGCCAGGGAAGCGTCCAGAACCGCTCGCTGAAGTTGTCTCCACGGAACTCCATGTCGAAGAGGCTCGTGGGCTTCGCGAGGAAATACCCGGCGAAGTACGGCATGACGTGCGCGCTCCCGCCTCGACAGCCGCGGACGTCCACGATCACGGCGTCCACGTTCGCGAGGAAGCCCATCGCCGCGACGATCGTCCCGACGGAAGAATCCGGCGGCTGGAACCTCCGGACCTCGAGCAGGCCGACGTTGCCGGGAAGGACCTCCGCGCGCGGAAGGCCCCAGTTCCCCTGCCGCGCCCGGGCTCGCCAGGCCGCCCGCTCGGCCTCGGAGAATGCCCGCGCGTCCGTCATCCCGGCGTACGCACCGTCCGCCAACTTTCGTTCGATGGTCGCGGCCGCCGCATCAGCCGTTCCGGCGATCGCGTACCGCGTCCGTAGGAGCCGGGCCAGTTCGGCGACGGCCTCCTGCTTCTGCTCGGCCGTGACCGGCTGCGAGGCCGGCACCTGAGCCGCCGCCGGCCCCGCGAGACCGACGACGAGCGCCGTGAGAACGATTCTTCTCATGAAGCCCCTCCTGACCGCAGACGGTCCTCCGGCGAAAAGCAGGGGCGATTCGACGATGTCGGTTCAGCCGTCGGGAACGGTCCGGGGAATTGTGGCACCACGGCCGAGATGAAAGAGAAGAAGGCCGGCCCGAAGGCCGGCCCCTGCTCATGCCGCAATCCCGCCGAGCGGGTGGCTCAGGGAATGGCGGCCCCCGCCGCGCAGCTCTGGATGGCTCCCTTCTGGGCGCCGGTGATGACGCCGGACTTCTTGAGGTCGTTCAGGAGGTGCGCCACGGCGCTCACGAACTCGCCATGGTTCCTGGCGTTGGCAGCGGCATGCCCGATCAGGTCGGAAATCGTGCAGCCGTTCGAGAAGAACGTGTTCGGAACGCCCGAGTCACAGCCGTCGATGACGACGGTGGGAGTGAAGTTGGAATTGGCTTCGCAGTCGATATCATCGGCGACGCCGTCGAGGTCGGCGTCCGGGAACCAGCCGATGTCCCGCATCAGGGGCAAGGTCAAATCAGCCGGCGGGGCGACGTTGTGCGTCAGGTCGCCGTTGATGTTGGGTTCCATCAGCTGATTCGGGAAAGCGCTCGTGTCCCAGTGCGAGATCGTGGAGCCGGAAGCGACCGGGTTCGGCGTGTAGAGCAGCGCGCGCCCGCCCGCCGGGTCCGCGCCCGCCCGCACCGTCATGTCGAGCAGGAGCGTCGCGTTGAGTCCGGCGAGGTTCGCCTTGAGCGTGTTGCCGTCGGGCTGGGTGATCGACACCGTAGGGATCGTGATCGTCGGGTCCACCCCTCCAAGGCCGGGCGGCGGGCTGCCCGCGGCGTTGTTCGCCACGATCACCGCGGTGGCGCCAGCGTCCTGGGCGTTCTTCGCCTTGACGACGAAGGTGCACGTCCCGCGGTCCACGAGGGCGATCTTTCCCGTCACGCCCGACACCGCCGCGCAACCGTCGGCGGGCGTCGCGTAGGCGACGTCGCCCGTAACGCCGCCGCTCGTGAGCCCCGGCCCAAAGGCGGCCAGACCCACTTCGTAGGTGCCCGCGACTCCGGCCGGGGCATTGACGCGCAACAGCGGGTAACCCAGAGAGAGGACGCCCGGGACGGCCGCGGTCACGTTCGCGCCGTTCCATACGACCTTCCGGGTGTTGATCGCGGAAGCCTTGCGCTCTGTATCGATCATTTCGGGCCAGGTCTTGCCGGTCGTGAGGTCGAGAATCCTCTTGTTGTAGACGTCGGGGAGGTTGCCAGGCTGGGCTCCGGAGATGACACTTGCGAACTGCTGGAAGTTGAGACCGTGGGCGAACTCGTGCAGGAGCACCGTCACAAGGTCGATGTTGTTTCCGTGGTTGAGGTCGAATCCGTAGTACCAGTTGATGCCGGTCAGGCACCCCGGCAGCCCGATGTTGCTGTTGAACTGCGCATTGATGTCGTCCTCCCCCGGGACGGTGTCGTAGCCAACGCGCTTGTTGGCCAGGGCGGTTCCATACCAGGTGCCCGGCTCCAGGCCGGGGAATGGCGCGTTGGGTGGGTCGTCTCTGGTGATAAAGCGCGTCCCCGCCGAGCCGAGAACCGCGGAGCTCGGGGTGCAGGTCAGGGGATTGAAGGCCGCACGGATCAAGATGTTCACGTTGCTGTCGAGCGTCCCGGCCCAGATGCCAGCCGCATACGTGAAGGCATTGAGACGCTGCTCGCCGAGTGTCGTGCCCGGGTTGCCGCCGACGGGAGCGACCGGCGTCGAATCGTTGAACCCCTCGTTGGGGCCGTCAGTGTTCACGATCGTGATCGTCGCTGCAGCCGAGACGGGCAGCGCGGGAACGAGGACGAGGCACGCCAGTGCGCGAAGGGCCAGGGATAGACCGGTCTTCGGGTTCTTCATGGCCTACTGATCCTCTCCCGCCGCTTCGTTCTTCTTCGGAGCCAGCGGACGCGTGAGCGCCCCAGGCGTCTCGGAACGGGGCGTGCAAAGGAAGACCAGCTTTCCGTCCGCGCCGGTGCGCACGACGACATCAACCATCCCGTCCTCACCGAGGTAGTAGTGCACTCCACCGTTGGGGCTGACCGTAAACTCCCTCACTGCCTGAGCTTGGCGCGCAGCCTTGGGCGCGATCGCGCGGGCCAGCGCCGCTTCCTCTTCCGGCGTCGGCGCGCGCAGCTCGCCCGTCGCCGGGTCGATGAAGGCCTTTACGGCGTTCATGGCCTCGTTGTCGTCGGCGGGGCATTCCTCCTGAAGTGGCATCGAAATGACGCGCACGACCGCGCGCGAGGCCGTTTCGGCCGGCGTCGCGACCGGCTTCGTCTCGCCGGTCTTGGCGGGGGCGGAGGCCACCGCCTTCTTCGAGGGTTCCTTCGCCGCCGTGCATTGACTGCTCTCGTCGGCGGCAGCCATTCGGCTTCCGGCCGACAGAACGACAGCGGTGGCTGCGACTCCGAGCAGGAGTCGGGACCACGGGTCAGCAGATCGAGTTGAGACACTCATCGGGACTCCTCCTTCTCGTCAGTTGTTGTTGAGACAATATCTCAACGAACAGGAAGTGTGCGGCCCCGCGGGAATCCCGCGTGACTCGCATCACACTCCGCCCGGCCGGCGTTCAGAGCCCCAGCCGGCGGGCCAGGACGTCGACGCCGCGCAGGGTGACGTCGGGGGGCGCGGCCGTGTAGCAGATCCGGAGGTGGGTCGGGTAGGGGCCGAAGCTCGTCCCCGGAGCCGCGAAGAGGCCGACGTCGGCGCAGCCTTCGAGGAAAGACGGGAGCCCTTCCTCGCCGAGCGCGGCGGCGACGTCGAGGAAGAGGAAGGTGCTCCCTTCCGGGGCCGGCACGCCGAGCCGGGCGGCGGCCCGTCGTCCCGTCTCCGCGTACGCCGCCCGGGCCGAGCCGACCCAGGCCTCCCCCGCCCCACCCAGCACGCGAAGCGCCGCGGCCTGCGAGGCCGTGGGCGCGCTGTAGACGTTGTGCGTGTGGAGCTTCAGCGCCCCCTCCATCGGGGCCGCGGGCCCGGCGAGCCACCCGCACCGGTAGCCCGCCATCCCGAATCCCTTCGAGAGCGAATACGCCGCGAAGGCCCGCTCCGGCGCCAGGGAGAGGCCCGGCGTGTGGACGGCCTCGTACTGGAAGTCCTCGTAGACCTCGTCGAAGACGAGCCAGAGGTCCTCCCGCCGCGCCCAGTCGACGAGCGCCTCCAGCCATCCGCGCGGGACGACCCTGCCGGTCGGGTTGCTCGGGGTGTTGACGTAGAGCGCCACGGTCCGGGACGACGCCTTCGCCCGGACGGCTTCGACGGCCGCCTCCGGCGAATCGGCGAGGCCGAAGAAGGGGACGTCGACCGGGATGGCGCCGTACGTCCGGCAGATCCCGTCGATCAGAGGCCAGTGGGGAGCGAGGAGCAGCACTTCGTCCCCCGCCGAGGCAATCGCCCCGACGGCGTTCGCGAGCCCCGCCGTCGCGCCGCCGGTGACGAAGAGCCGCGACCGGTCGAGAGGTACCCCCGTCCGCGCGCGGACCCGCTCGAGCAGGGCGTCGACCAGCGCGGGGAGTCCCTGCGGCGGGGTATACCGGTTGAGGTCCGGGTATTCGGCGGATCGGATCTCTTCCATCGCGCAGCCCGCGGGAGGCGGGAGATACGTATCGCCCACGTGGAACGGGTAGACCTCGCCCCGGTGGGCGGCAAGCCGGTGGAGCAGCTTCGAGTAGACGGACCCCCTGATCCCCGCGACGGGGGCGGAGACGTGCGGCGGGCGCGGCATGCGGGAATCCTAGCTCCGGGGGAGAATCCGGCCATGGAATTCGGAATCTTCGGTCTCGAGCTCTCCGGCAAGACGACGCTGTTCTCTCTCCTGACGGGCCACACCGCCGCCGCCGCCCCCCACAAGCGCGAGGCGCACGTCGGCGTCGCTCACGTTCCCGATCCCCGGCTCGACCGGCTGACGGCGATGTTCAAGCCGAAGAAGCACACGCCGGCCACCGTCCGCTTCGTCGACGTCCCGGGCGTGACCAAGGGAGGCGCCCAGAGCCTCAACCTCCCCGAGCTGCGACAGATGGACGGGCTCGCCGTGGTCGTCCGCGGCTTCACGTCCGAGGCCGTCCCCCATCCCGAAGGCTCGATCGACCCGGCGCGCGATCTCGAGCTGCTCGAGACGGAGATGCTCCTGTCGGACCTCTCGGTCGTCACGAACCGGCTCGAGCGCGTCGTCAAGGACATCATGAAGAAGAAGTCGCCGGAGCTGGAAGCCGAGAGGGAGCTCCTGATTCGGTACAAGGCGACGCTGGAAAAGGGCGACGCCCTCCGGCGGTTCGAGGTCACACCGGACGAGCAGAAGCTGATCCGCGGCTTCGGCCTCCTGACCTTGAAGCCGATGCTCGTCATCCTGAACGCCGACGAGACGGACGCCGGCGACCTGCCGGGCGCCATCGCGCGGGCCAGGTTCGACAAGTGGAAAGGCCAGCTGCGGGTCGGCTTTTCGGCGGTCTCGGCGCCCATCGAGCAGGAGATCGCGGCGATGTCTCCGGAGGACCAGGCGGAGTTCCTGAAGGGACTCGGCCTCCCCGACCGGGCGCTCGACCGGCTCCTGCGCGCGGCCTACGAGCTCCTCGGCCTCGTCTCGTTCCTGACCGCCGGCGAGGACGAGTGCCGCGCCTGGTCGATCCCGCGCGGGACGCACGCCGTGAAGGCAGCCGGCGTCATCCACACCGACTTCGAGCGGACGTTCATCCGCGCCGAGGTGGTTCCGTTCGAAAAGCTGATGGAGGCCGGATCGCTCGCCGCGTGCCGCACGCACGGCTCGTTCCGGCTGGAAGGGAAGGAATACGTCGTCCAGGACGGCGACGTGATCAACTTCCGGGTCGGCGCCCAGTAGTCGTCAGGGCTTCGGCGCCGGCGGCGGCAGGTCGCGGGCCGTGCAGGCGTCCTGAAAGCCGACCTTCCCGTGCGTGCCGTCGCAGAAGGGCTTGTTTCCCGACTGTCCGCAGCGGCAGAGACTGATCTTCGTGCGGCCGCCGAATCCGAACGGCTTCTCCGCCGCGTCGACGAGGGTGACCTCGCCCTCGATGACGTACGGGCCGTTGGTCCGGACCAGGATCCGTGGGCTCATGGGAACCTCCTTCTCGGCGCTTCGCGCCGCTCTCCTTCTCCATTCCCGAGGGTCGTCCGGCCGCCTCCCTAGGGGCCTTTCCCCCACCCGGCTAGTGCACCGCGGACCGCCCCGTCCGGCGTCGTCTCGACGGTGAAATGCTCGCCCGGATCCCGGATGAACCGCTCGTCGGCCATCCGGGCGACCGCCGTAAGGAGCGGGTCCCAGAATCCCGATCCGTTGTAGAGGACGACCGGGCGCGCGTGATGCCCGAGCTGCCGCCACGTCACGATCTCGAAGAACTCGTCGAGGGTCCCGAACCCGCCGGCGAGGGCGATGAATCCGGCCGCCGACTCGGCCATCCGTTGCTTCCGCTCGTGCATCGTCGAGACGACGTCGAGCCGGGTGCAGCCGGGGTGCGCGAGTTCCATCTTCTGGAGCCCCGCCGGAATGACGCCCCAGACCGGCGCCCCTTCCTCGAGGGCGGCCTCGGCGAGAGCTCCCATCAGGCCGACCCGCCCCCCGCCGAAGATGAGACCGGCGCCGGCCCGCGCGATGGCCCGGCCGATCTCCGCCGCGTCCTCGGCGTGACGCGTCGAGACGCCGGAGTGCGAGCCGCAGAAGACGGCGATCAGCGGTCGGTCGAAGAGGCGCGCAGGCACCGTGCGGATGATGCCCGAAAGCCCCGGAGGCTGCTAACGTGACGGCGTGATCGCCCCCGATACGCCGCGCCTCCGGCTCGCCGACGCCATTCGCCGGCACGAGCCCGCGGACGCCGAGGAGGCACGTCACCGGGACTCGATCCTCGCCCTCGTCGAAAACGAGCCCGCCTGCTTCGCGCGGACGACCTGGGTGCCGGGACACGTCACCGGAAGCGCCTTCATCGTCCGGGCCGACGTCAGTCAGGTCCTTCTCCACCACCACCGCCGGCTCGGCGCGTGGCTCCAGATGGGCGGGCACGACGACGGCGAGCACGACCCGGCCGCCACGGCGCTTCGCGAGGGGACGGAGGAGTCGGGCCTTCCGGACCTGGCCTTCCTGCGGCCCGGGATCCTCGACCTCGACGTCCACGCCATCCCGGAGCGCCCCGGCCAGCCCGCGCACCTCCATCACGACGTCCGCTACGTGCTGACCACCCGCCTCCCGGCCGCCATCCACCGCGACGAGGAGGAGTCCCTGGACCTCCGCTGGTTCCCGCTCGGGGAGGCGGAGCGGCTCATGGCCGAGCCCGGGGCGTCACGCACCCTGCGCCGCATCGCGCGCCTCCTGGGATCTCCGCCGACGGCGTGACCTTTCGAGGCGGCCGTACCGGGCGCGGCGAGAACCGGAGCCCCTCCCGTCGAGCTCCCCGGTCGCGCCCCGGACCTCTCACCGGAACCGCTCGGTCATCGAGGGGACCGGAAGGAAGGACACGGCGAGCGGGACGGTCTCCCCCGCGGGAACGGTGACCAGGCGCTCGAGTCGCAGTTCCTCGAGCTGAGGACACGTGAGAACGACCCGGTACGTGCCCGGCGGAATGGTCTGGGTGAGAAAGGGCGTCACGGCGCCGTCGGGAAGCGGCAGAGGCCTGTCGCCGTCGAGGTTCGTGATCGAGACGATGCGCGCCCAGGGCGTGGCCAGAAGCTGCAGGCGTCCCGGGGCGACCACCGGCCGGGCGCCCGACCGTGCGGCCGGAGACGGGTCGGCTGGCCTCGTGGAGACGGTCGGATCCGACGCCGGAGGTCGGACCGCTGACCGGACGATCCAGACACCGAGGGAGACGGCCACCAGAGCACCCGCAGCGACGGCGGCGAGCGGCCCGCGCCGCCGGAGACCGAGCCGGAGGGTGGGAGGGTCCTCGGGACGGCCCGAGGGAATCGGCGAGACGAGCGAGGTCGCGGCCGTGGTCCCGGACGGGAGGAGCGGCAAGGGACGCGGCGCCGAGGGCGTTCTCATGTCGGCGCCCGACTCGCGCAGCGCCGTGACCAGGCGGTCCACGATCTCCCGCCAGCTTCGGGGCCGATTCTCGCGCTTCTTCTCCAGCATCTGGGCGACGAGCCGGACGATCTCCATCGGGAGCGGAGGAGCGCCGCTCGGCGCTGCGACGGGCGCCGGAATCACGTTGAGATGGCCGGCGATGTACTCGACCGGCACCCGGCCTTCGAACGGGCGCGCTCCCGACAGGACCTGGTAGAAGATGACGCCGAGGCTGTAGACGTCGCTCCGCCAGTCCAGCTCGATCCGCGCCCCCAGAGCGCCGAGCTGCTCCGGCGACCCGTAGGCGACCTTCCCGAGGAAGAAGCCGGTCGCCGTCAGCCCCGGCGGGTCGGCACCCCGCTCGAAGATCTTCGCGACCCCGAAGTCGAGCAGCTTGACGATCCGCTCCTCACCTCGCTGGATCACGAGGATGTTGTCGGGCGACAGGTCCCGGTGGACGATGCCCCGCGAGGAGAGGTACTCGAGTCCGTGCGCCGCCTGGACCAGGAGCGGAACCGTCTCGGTCCACGCCTGGCCGGCGAACTTCGTCAGCGGGACGCCGTCGAGCAGCTCCATGGCGAGATACGGCGTCCCGTCCTCCTCGCCGATCTCGTAGAACGAAACGACGTTGACGTGAAGCAGGCTTCGGAGGATCTCCGCCTCCCGGTCGAACCGGACGCGGGCCTCGAGGTCGTGGACGGGGTCCTCCGCTTCGGGCACCCCGGACTCGCGGATGACCTTCAGCGCAACCAGCCGACCGTCCCGTTCGTCCACGGCCCGGTAGACGATCCCCATCCCGCCGCGGCCGATGCGTTTCAGGATCCTGTAGTGGGCGATCCTCTCGACGGAACCCGTAGTCACTTCGTCACCTTCCCGCGCGGGCCCTCGACCGGCGCGAAGAAGCGCCTGCCGGGCCGCCCGTGGCTCGCGAGGTGACGGCACCGACCTGCCCGAGACTTCTCAACCCTCCGAGCCTCCCGCCTCTAGAATGATCGCTTGTGACCTCGTTGAAGCGCCTCTTCCCCCGGGTGTTCCAACGCGCCGGCGCGGGGATCGTTCTGATGGTTCTCCTCTCCGGCCGGGCGCTTCTCGCGCAGACGATCATGTTACCGCGCGACGCCTCTTCGTCGGCCGAGCCGCGCCCGAGTCCCACCCCCCGGGCTGGTCCGGCGGCCGGGGCACGGCGCGCGTCCCAACCCGCCAGGGTCTCCCTGGTCCCGCTCATCGAGGCGATTGCCCAGGCCCGCTTCGGAGAGGCCGAGGCGGAGCTGGCGAAGGTCCGTGCGGCGAGCCCGCAGGCGGCCGAGCCCGAGCTGCTCGCCGCCGTCCTCTACGGGTCGCGCTTCGTCCTCGAGGGGAGCGTCGACCCGCGGCTCGTGTCCAAGGCGAAGACGAGTCTCGAGACCTTCCGGAAGCGCGGTGGCTCGCGCCGCGCCGAGGAGGAGTGGCTCTCTCCCGCGCTCCGCGCCCTCCTCGGCGGCTGACGCGTTCTCAGCGCTTCCGGACGACCCGGGTTCCCGCGGCGAGGTCGTGCCAGGCGCGGCGGTCCTTCCGGAAGGCCGCGATCCACCAGCCGAGCCCGACGGGGATGCTGCCGAGCCCCATGACGATCCACCGGACGATGGCGGCGCCCCACCCGATCCCGTCGCCGGGCCGGCCTTCCCCGCGGACGATCGCCAGCCCGAGAAGCGCCTTCCCGGGGGTTCGCCCGCGGAGGGCCCAGAGGCCGACGGTGTAGAAGAAGTTCGCAACGAAGATCAGAACGAGGCAAAGAACCAGAATCCCCCTGAAAACGTCGTCGGTCTCCAGAGGCCCCGACCGGAACGCAGGCCGGAAGTAGTAGACGAGCAGAACGGGGGACAGAAGGACGAGGTTCATCGCCGTGGCGATGACGGAGTCCACAAGGACGGCGGCGAGCCGGGCGAAGAGGCTTCCCGCGCGCTCACCCTCGGCTCCGGGCGCTGCGCCCCGCTGCTCGTCGACACGCACGACGGGCGGAGGCACGGGCGGGGCAGCGGTCCCGCCGATCTGGAGCGGCACCTCCGCCGCGCTCGCGGGGCCGGAGAGCGATTCGACCGGCGGCGGCTCCGGGAGCCGGGGAGCCCCGGCCGGGAAGAGGTCTTCGTGGATCGCGTGGCCCCCGGCCGCCTCGCGAGCCTGCCGGTCGATGTCGGTGAAGAGATTCGACGCCGTGAAGGGTGGAAGAGTCGGCGCGGCCGGGTCCGCGCGGGGTGGAACCTCCGGGGCCGGCGCCTCCGTCTCGGTGCGAGGGTCCGCCGGCGCGGGTTCTGCCGCCGGCGGCTGCGTCGAGGAGTCGAGAAGGGCCGTCTTCTCCGCGGGGACGGCCGGGGCCACGATCTTCAGCTCCACCACGGCCGCGCCCAGCTGAACCCGTCCGCCGTCCGGGAAGCTCATCTCCCCCACGATCCGGCGGCCCGCGACCCACGTACCGTTTGACGAGTTCAGGTCCCGGATCGTCACTTCGCCCCGGTGGAGCGTCAGCAGCGCATGCGAACGCGACACCGACTCGTGGTCGAGCCGGATCGTCGAGGTCCGGCTGCGGCCGAACGTCGCTTCGCCGTCCGAAAGCTCGACGGGGCGGCCCTCCACCGTCAGCAGGTAGCGCCAGGTTTCCTCGCTCACTCAGCTCCGGATTCTACCGTCGCGCGGAGCGCCGCCGCCGTCGCGCTCGTTCCCTCCGTCGCCAGGCGTGCGGGCGGACCCTCGAAGACCACCTCGCCGCCGCCCGGCCCGCCTCCGGGCCCGATCTCGATCAGGTGGTCGGCCGCGAGGAGAAAGGCGGGGTTGTGCTCGACCGCCACGAGAGAGTGCCCCGCGCCGAGGAGCCCCCGGAAGACCCGGAGGAGGACGCCGACGTCCGAGGCGTGAAGTCCCGTCGTCGGCTCGTCGAAGATGAAGAGGACCCGCCCCGGCGCGCCGCCCCGCCGGAGAAACGCCGCAACCTTGAGGCGCTGCGCCTCTCCCCCGGAGAGCGTCGCGGTCGACTGGCCGAGCGCGAGGTAGCCGAGGCCGGCTGCGGCGAGCGGGGCCAGCTTCTCCGCGAGTGCCGGGACGTCGGCGAAGAGCTCGCGGGTTTCGTCCACCGTCGTGGCGAGGAGCTCGTCGACGTTTCGTCCGCGCAGGCGCACCTCGAGAACCTCGGGCTTGAACCGCCGTCCGTCGCACGCGTCGCAGACGACCGTGACGTCGGCGAGGAACTGCATGTCCACCGTGACGCTGCCCGACCCCTCGCACCGCTCACACCGGCCGCCGACCGCGTTGAAGCTGAAACTCCCCGGTCCGAGCCCGCGGCCCTTCGCGGCCGGCGTCCGCGATAGGAGCGCCCGCAGGTCGTCCCACGCCTTCGTATACGTCGCCGGATTCGAACGCGCCGATCGACCGAGCGGCGACTGGTCCACGAGGACGACGTCCGTGAGGGCTTCGAGCCCCTCGATGGAGTCGTGCGCCCCCACCTCGTCCACGCCCGAAGGAAGCCCTTTCCCGAGCCGCCGCCGCGCTGCCGCGGCCAGGACATCGACCACGAGCGACGACTTGCCTGACCCGGAGACGCCGCAGACGCCGACGAGCCGGTCCAGGGGGATCGAGACGTTGACGTTCCGGAGGTTGTTCGCCCGGGCGCCGGTGATCCGGAGAGCCGCTGATCCGCCCGCGCCGAAGGCGCGCGTCCCCTCCGCCACCCGGAGGCGCGGGCCATCGCGCGCCGCCTTCGGGGCCTGACGGACCTCCCCCTCGAACGAGAACTTCCGGCGAAGCTCCCGCCCCGTCGCCGTATCCGCATTCCGAAGCTCGTCGGGCGTTCCCTCGAAGACGAGCTGGCCCCCGTGGACCCCCGCACCGGGGCCGAGATCGATCACGTGGTCGGCGGCGCGGATGACCGACAGGTCGTGCTCCACCGCGACGACCGCATTGCCGCGTCCGGCCAGACGGCGGATCGCCCCGAGGAGACGCGCCGTGTCTCGCGGGTGAAGGCCGACGGTCGGCTCATCGAGGACGTAGAGGGTTCCCGTCAGGGCGTTCCCGATGGCCGCGCCGAGCTGAAGCCGCTGCGCCTCGCCCCCCGAAAGCGTCCGCATGGGGCGCGAGAGCGTCAGGTAGCCGAGTCCGAGCTCTTCGAGCGTCGCCACCCGTTGCCGGAGGTCCGCGAGCAGAGGGGCCGCCCGTTCGCGCTCCGCCCCCGTCCAGGCCGCTTCATCGAAAGACGCCTGAAGCTCCGCGACCGTCCGGTCGGCGAGCTCCGCGATGTTCCGTCCCCGGACGGTCACGGCGAGCGCCTCCGGGACGAGCCGGGCACCGCCGCACGACGGACAGGTCGTGAAGCCCCGGTAGCGCGACAGGAAGACGCGGACATGGACCTTGTACCGCTTCTTCTCCAGCCACTCGAAGAGCCCTTTCACGCCGTACCAGTCGCCGTCGCCGTCCCAGACGAGCCGCCGGTGCCGCGCCGGGAGCCGGCTCCACGGCACATCGCGCCGGATCTTCAGACGGCGGCAGGCCCGGGCCAGGTCGGCATAGGCGCTCTCGTACGCCGGCGAGTTGAACGGCGCGAACGGTCTTTCCGCGATCGTCCGGCCCGGATCCGGCAGCACCTTCGCCGGGTCGATGCCCGCGAGTCGCCCGAATCCCTGGCAGGCCGGGCAGGCGCCGCGCGGCGAGTTGAAGGAGAAGAGCGCTGGTGACGGCTCGGAGAAACCGCGTCCGCAGCCGCCGCAGCGGAGGCCCCGGAAGAAGCGAACTGCGGACGCAAGGGACTCGCCGGCCCGAAGGGCCAGGACCTCTCCCCCGCCGATCTCGAAGGCGGCGGCGAGCGTCGACGCGAGTTCGGCGTCGCTCCGCCCCAGGACGTGCCGACCGGCGAGAAGCGCCAGCCGCCCGTCGGGGCCGCGCGGCGTCCGCTCGTTCGTGGAGATCTCGACGACCTCTCCCGCCGGGGAGACCGCGCGGAAGTACCCGAGACGGCGCCACGAAGCCGTCTCCTCGTCGAACCGTTCCGGGGTCTTCGGCGCGACGAGGAGAACCCTCGCCCCGTCGCCGAAGGTTGCGAAGAGGGCGGACCGAACGCTCTCCGCCGTCTCCCGCCGGACGGGCGTCCCGCAGGAGGGGCAGGCCATCTCGCCCAGAGCGGCGTAAAGGAGCCGAAGGACGTCGTGGATCTCGGTGGCGGTTCCGACCGTCGATCGCGCCGAGCGGGCCGGCGCTCTCTGCTCGATGGCGACGGCGGGAAGGATCCGGTCGATCCGGTCGACGTCGGGGCGTTCGAGCCGCTCGAGGTACTGGCGGGCGTAGGTCGACATCGACTCGACGAAGCGGCGTTGCCCCTCCGCGTAAAGCGTGTCGAACGCGAGCGAAGACTTTCCCGAGCCCGACGGGCCGGTGACGACCGTCAGCTTCCCGACCGGAATCGAGCAGGAGACGTTCCGAAGATTGTGCGTCCGGGCCCGGACGATCTGGAGGAAAGGGCGCGGCACGCCGGGGTTTTAGCACCCCTTAAGATGGGCGCCCATGGTGAGCAACGCCCCGGGCGGAGAGGAAATCCTCTCGCTGCCGCCTCCCCACCGCCCGTCCTCGAGGACGCCCCGCGGATGAGCGCGGCCGTCACCCTCCGCGGCGCGAGGCCCGAGGACGTCCCCGCGATCGTCGGGCTGATCCGCGACCTCGCCGCGTACGAGCGGGCCCCCCACGAGTGCCACGCCGACGAGGCCCTCCTCCGCGACCACCTCTTCGGGGAGCGGCCGTACGCCGAGGCGATCGTCGCCGACCGCGCCGGCGTCATCGTCGGCTTCGCCCTCTTCTTCCACAACTACTCCACGTGGCTGACCTTGCCCGGCCTCTATCTGGAGGACCTTTACGTGATGCCCGAACTCCGCGGTCTCGGGATCGGGAAGGCCCTTTTCGTCCGCCTCGCGGAGATCGCCGTCGCCCGCGGCTGCGGCCGGATGGAGTGGTCGGTCCTGACGTGGAACGAGCCCGCCATCGGCTTCTACCGGAGCCTCGGCGCGGTCCCGATGGATGAGTGGCGCGTCTACCGCCTGACGGGAGCCGCCCTCCGCGCCCTTGGCGAGGGCCAGGCGTGACGACGGCCCCGTGGCGCCGGGGACGCGGGGGCCGCATAATGCGGGCTCGGATCACGTCTGGTGTGAAGAAGTGACCACGCGGCGCACGCCCTCTGGCATCTATACGGCCACGCGCGAAGGCCGCCGGCCGGCGTCCGGCGTCCTCTCGAAGAGATCCCTCCCGTCGGTCCTCTTCTCGTCGCCCGATCCGACCGCGCTCTTCGGCAGCGACGGGCGGGTCCTCTCGCTGAACGACGCGGCCCTCGCCGCCGGCGCCACCTCGCAGGCCGAAGGCGAGCAGGCGGTCGAGAAGTTCCTCCCCTTCTGGGGCGACCCGGAAGGGCTGGCGAGGCTCCTGGAAGGGTCGGCCGGACCCGACGGGGTCCGGAACCTCGAGGTCGTCATGCCGGGGCACGGCCTCATCCCCGACCGGATCTTCTGGGTCTCGACACGGCCCTCCCCCGACGCAGGCAACGGCTGCTTCGTGGCCGTCGCCCGCGAGGTGACGGACAAGAGCACGGAGTACGACCACCTCAAGAAGCTCTACAACGAGCTCGCGGAGCACATGAGCCGCGACGGCCTGACCGGATTCCTGAACCGGGAGAACTTCCGGTTCGTCCTCGACCGGGAGATCGCGACCGCCGACCGGAGCGGCAAGCCGCTCGCGCTCGTCTACGTCGGCCTCGACCGCTTCAAGTCGCTTAATGACACCCACGGCCTCGCGGCCGGCGACGAATACCTCCGCGTCCTCGGCGAGTCGCTCCGGGCGGCTCTTCCCCAGCCCGACCTTCTGGCCCGGGTCGGGGGTGACGAGGTGGCCATCCTCCTCCCGATGACCGGATCGCACGAGGCGATCCAGCGGACCGAGGTGATCCTCGAGCTGATCACCGGCATGGCCCCCGTCTGGGAAGGAAACGCGATGAGCCTCTCCGCGAGCGCCGGCGTCGCGATCTACCCGGATCACGCCGGGGGGGCCGCCGACCTCGTCCGGGCGGCCGACCTCGCCATGCACCAGGCCAAGCGGCGCGGCGGTGCCCGCGCGCTGATGCACGACCCCGACGACCGGGAGCGCCACCGGATCTCCGGCCTCCGCGAGCAGGCCAACCGGATCCGGGCGGCGCTGGCCGAGCAGCGCTTCGTGCCGGTGTTCCAGCCGGTGGCCGACATCGCGACCGGCCGGATCGTGGCCGTCGAGACCCTCGCGCGCCTCAAGGAGCCGAGCGGCCACCTGACGACGCCCGCCTCCTTCCTCGACGCGGCCGAGCGGTTCGGCTTCGTCACCCAGATGGACCGGCTCGTCATCGCGAGCGCCTTCGAGCGCCTCGTCTCGGCGCGCCACAAGACCGTGGCGAACCTGGAGATGGCGATCAACCTCTCCGGCCTGGACTTCGAAGACGACTCCCTCGTGGCGGACATCTCGCGCCTCGCGCGGGCCAAGGGGATCCGGCCCGAGCGCGTCACCTTCGAAATCACGGAGACGGCCGTCCTCCGCGACCTGGCGCGCGTCCAGCACTTCACGCGCGCGCTCACGGCGGAGGGCTTCCGCTTCGCGCTCGACGACTTCGGCGTCGGTTTTTCCTCCTTCCGGTACCTGCGCGAGCTGCCGGTCTCGACGCTGAAGCTCGACATGAGCTACATTCAGAACCTGGCGCACCAGCCGGAAAACCGGGTCTTCGTCCGCGGCATCACCGAGATCTGCCGCGGCCTCGGCGTCAAGACCGTGGCCGAGGGGGTCGAATCGCGGGAGATCCTGGAGATCGTCGGGTCGCTCGGCGTCGACCGGGCCCAGGGGCACCACATCGGGCACCCCGTCCCGGAACTTCCCGCGCCGAACCCGGACGACACGCTCCGGCGATCGCGGGCCTGACGCGCCGGGCGGCTTTCGCCCGCTTCCACGACGATGAACACCGCGGTGAACCGGCGCCCGTCCCCCGCCCTCGTGGCGCACCTCGCCGCCGCGGTCTCCGCCCAGCGGGCGCGGATCGAGGAAGTCCTGACCCGCGCCGAGCGGCTGGACGACGAGCGCGTGCTCCACGACCTCCGCGTGGCCCTCCGCCGGACGGCGGCCGTGGCGAAACTGACCCGCGGGTTCCCGTCCGCGGACTCCGGAGAGCCCCTCCGCCGGACGGCACGCGAGCTCCGGCGGTTCCTCTCGCCGCACCGGACGCTGGAAGTCTGCGTGGCACGCCTGACGACGCGCTTCCGCCGCGACGCGGCCCGCCACGCCGTCGCCCTGAAGCTGGCCAAACGGATCGCCCCCCCCGCCGGAGACGCCGCGCCGGCGTCGCGGGACGGCCACCTCCTCCTCACCGCGCTGCGCTCCGCCTTCGCCATCCGCGACGCGGAGCTGTCGCCGTTCAGCCGCCCCTTCGCCGCGATTCTGCCGAGCCGGAGCGACGAGCGCCTCGCGCGCCTCGTCCGCCGGCGGCTGCGGAAGCGGCGGAAGCGCCTCCTGGCTTCCGGCGGGCCGGAGCGCGACACGCTGCACCCCCTCCGGATCGAGGCCAAAGATCTCCGGTACGGCCTGGAGTTCGTCCGCGACCTCGTGCCCGGCGTGCCCGGGCTGCTGAAGGAGTTCCAGCAGTTCCAGGACGTCGCGGGAGACGCCCATGACCGGATCGAGCTGATCCATGTGGTCAGCGACGCGGCCTCTTCAGGCTCGCCGGCCCTCCGGCGCGGGGCACGAAGCCTCGTCGTCCCGCTGGAGCGCGACGCCGCTCTCGCGCTCCGGAGGGCGCAAGCGTCGGCGAAGACGCTTCTCGCGCACCTCTCGCAGTGCGAGATCTCGTGGACGTGATCCTGCGTGGCGTCCGGGTCGTGGAGATCGCCCTCGTCCGCGAGGAGTCGGCCGGTCGCGAGCTCGCCGCGGCGCCGCCGCTGACGCTCTTCGACGTCGGGGGCGCCGACGCAGCGGGACCGGCGGCGTCCGTCGCGTTCGTCGCGTCGCCCGCGGCGCTCCACGCCCTCTTCGAGGTCGAGTCCGAGCCGCCGCTCCATGTCGCCGCCGTCGACGGCGGGCCGGTCTTCGAAGACGAGTGCGTGGAGCTCTTCCTCGCCGCGCCGCACGACCCGGTCGCCTACCGGGAGATCGTCGTCAACCCGGCGGGCGCCCGGTACGGCGCCGAGGTCCGGAACCCCGACGACAGCCGCGCCACGTGGACGCTCCTTCCGGGCCGGCTCCCCGACGGCCTTTCCGTCACGGTGGCGGGCGGGGAGGACGGGGTTCCGCCGCAGGCCTGGCGGCGCTGGAGCTGCCGCATCTCCGTGCCGTGGCGGGCGCTATCGCCGGATGGCCGCGCCCCGGCGCCCGGCGAGGAGCGGCGCCTGAACGCCTACCGGATCGCGCGCGGCGCCTCCACCCGCTTCCAGGCGCTCTCGCCCACCCTGCGCTCCGCGCCGCCCGATTTTCACGTCCCGTCGCGGTTCGCGAAGGCCGTCTTCCGGATCTAGGCCTCCGCCCCCCTTCCTGCTAATCTCTCGATGAGAATGGATCGCAGGCTCAGGACGTCCGCCCCGCCCCCCGAAGGCCCTCCCGGCCCGACGGCTTCCGACCTCGAGCTCCTCGAGCGGATCCGGGATGGAGACGCGTCGGCGCTCGACGCCCTTCACGGTCGCTATGCCTCCCCCGTCTACTCCCTCGTCTGGAAGGTCCTCCAGAACGCCGAGGAGGCCGAGGACGTGGCCCTCGACGTCTTCTGGCAGATCTGGCGCCAGGCGGATCGCTACGACCCCTCCCGCGGGGCGCCCCCCGCCTGGATCTTCACCCTGGCCCGTTCGCGCGCCATCGACCGACTCCGGGCCCGGCACCGCCGGGAGGACCGGACCATTTCGTTCGACGACCCGGGCGCGAAACTCGACCCGCTCGACGAGCGGGCGTCGCCGGACCAGGTCGCGTCCTTCCGCCAGACGCGCGACGCCGTTCGCGGCGCGATGAAGACGCTCTCACCCGTCCAGCGGGAAGCCGTGGAGCTCGCCTTCTTCAAGGGCCTGACGCACGTGGAGATCGCCGAGAAGCTCCGCCAGCCGCTCGGCACGATCAAGACCCGCATCCGGCAGGGCCTCATCCGCCTGAAGAAGCAGCTTGACTGACCGGACCTCCGGCCGCGCGCTTCTTCGCTGGTACCGGTCCGCGGCCCGCGTCCTCCCGTGGAGGCGGACGACGGATCCGTGGGCGGTCTGGGTCTCCGAGGTCATGCTCCAGCAGACGACCGTGGCGACGGCCGCGCCACGGTGGACGCGCTTCCTCGCCCGGTTCCCGACCGTCGAGACGCTCGCCCGGGCCCCGGAGCGGGAAGTCCTCGCCGAGTGGGCGGGCCTCGGCTACTACGCGCGCGCCCGGAATCTCCGGACCGCCGCGAGAACCGTCGTCGCGGCCGGCGCATTCCCCCGGACCCTCGACGGGTGGCGCGCCCTGCCGGGCGTCGGGCCCTACACGGCCGCGGCGGTCGCGTCGATCTGCTTCCGCGTCCCGGCCGCCGTCGTGGACGGGAACGTCGCGCGCGTCCTCGCCCGGTTTCATGCCCTCCGCGTCGATCCAAAGTCCGCTGCCGGGAGCCGGCGGATCCGGGCCGCGGCCGACGCGATGCTCGTTTCCTCGTCTCCGGGGGATTCCAATCAGGCGCTGATGGAGCTCGGGGCGACGCTCTGCTCGCCGCGGTCGCCGCGATGCGAGGCCTGCCCGCTCCGGACCGACTGCCTCGGAAGACGGGCCGGAAGACCCGAGTCGTTTCCGAAGGCGCCGGGGAAGAGCGCGCCCCGGAAGATCCATGTCGTGGCCGGCCTCGCCTTCCGGAACGGGCGGATACTCCTCACCGAAGACAGCCGGATGGTCCGGGGTCAATGGAGCGTGCCTCTCTTCCATGTCCCGGCACGGGAACGGCCTGCAGAGGTCCTTCGAAGGGAATGGGAAGACGTCGCTGGCCGGAAGGCGACAGGACTCGAGCCGCTCGGCGTGCTGCGGCATTCGGTGATGAACCGGCGCTATCGCGTCGACGTCTTCACCCTCGATGAAGAGACGTCGCCGCCGGCGTCCCGAGGTTCGCCGGCGAAACGCCTCCGCGCGCTTCCCCCGGGGCTTCCTCCCCGCGTCCGGCTCCTCCGCCGCCGCGACCTCCCGTTCCACCCTCACGGGGGATTGCTCCTGAAGATCCTCGGCCTCCTCCGGAAGCGCGAAGCCGGAAGCTGACAGGTCTCCCGGCCGGGCTATCCTCCGCGCGATGCCGAAGAAAAAGACGGCGGTGCCTGCGGGGGGGGATCCTCCGCGCCACGGCGTCGCGGCGCTCCTCGTTCCGTTCGGCCTCCTCTTCGCCCTCGTTCTTCCGTTCTTCGTCTGGCTCGCCGACTCCCCCGAGCAGCTCCGCGACGTGAAGCTCGTCCTTCAGGCGTTCGGGGCGGCGACGGCGCTCGCCCCTCTGGCGCTACAGGCGCTCCGCCGCCGCCCGCTTCCGGGTCTCGGGGATCTTTCGTCCGCCGGACGCTTCGCAGCAGGAGCCTTCGCGGCCGCCCTCGGGCTCGCGCTCGTCTCGGGCGTGACGAACCTGTCGCGGGTCGACCCGCTGACCGCGGCCGCCGTCCTGTCGCCCCTCGCCCTTCTTCTCGTCGGAGCCTCACGCCCAGGCGAGGCCGCAGCGCCCCGCGTCTTCGCCGCGCTGATGATCGCGGGCGCCGCAACCGGACTTCTCGCGGGGGCGCAGCGTTTTCTCGGGGTTCTCCGGATCCTCCCGATGGAGGCGCCCGAACCGCGCTTCCTCGCCGCCGCCCTGATCGGGAACCCGGGAGACGTCGCCGCGGCGCTCCTGGTTCCGGCGGTCCTTCTCTGGATCCGGGTCACGTCCGCGCCGGACCTCCGGCCGCGGCTCGTGGCCGCGGCGGGTCTCGCCGCGTGCCTTTTCGGCCTCGGCGCCACGGAGGCCATCGCCCCGCTCGGTGCTTTCGCCGCGTCGGTCCTCTTTCACACGCTCCTTGACATCCGCGCCCGGTGGCGCCCTTTCCTCGCCGCGGCCCTTCTCTTCGCCGCCGCCGCAGGAGTCACCGGGGCCGGCCGGCGCGCTCTCGAGAAGCTCGACCAGTTCCGGCGAGGCGAGGCCGCCGAGGCGTCGACTCAACGCGACATCGGCGTTCTCGCCGCGCTCGAGATGATTCGCGCGCGGCCTCTCCTTGGCGTGGGACCGGGCGCGTTCTCGAACGCCTTCGTGCCGGCCCGCCTCAGGGCCGAGGAGCGAACGGGCCGCTACCTGGTTCACCGCTCCGGCTACGCGCACTTCGACAACGCGCACAGCGAGCCGCTGACGCTTGCCGCCGAGAACGGCCTTCCGTCGGCGCTCCTCTCGCTGGCGGCGTTCGGGGCGATCGTCCGGGGCCTCTATCGCCGCCGCCATGACGGGCCCGCCGCGCCGGAGCCCTCCGCTCTCTCGCCGGACGATCTCCTCGCCCTCCTGGGTTCGGTCGCCGTGCTATCGCTCGGCGCCTTTCCACTTCGCCTCGCCCTCTCGGTCGGCCCGGCGGCCTTCGCAGCCGGACTGGCCTGCCGCAGCCTGTCGCGAACGGCGTCCGCCGGTCAGGCCGCTTCTCCGAGGCTTGCCCTTCTCCTCGGAGTTCTCGCCCTCCTGACGCTCGGAACCGCCGGCGTGCGGTTCACGGCCGTCTCCCTCCAGGCCGACGGCGAATTGAGGCTCCAGGCCACCGACACCTTCGAAGGCGCCGAGCGAAGCGACCTGAACGACACGGCGCGGCGGCAGCTGAAGCGGGCCCTCGCTCTTCGGCCGATGAGCGCTTCGGGCTGGATCGCCCTCGGCTCGACCTACCGGACCGACAGGGACTGGGAGAACGCCTTCCTCGCCTACGTCCGCTCGCTCTCGATCGAGGAACGGACCGAGACCGACTTCAACATCGGCCTCGTCGTCCTGAACGGATCGGCCCCCGAGAAGGCGATCGGTTTCTTCCGCCGCGCCCTCTGGATCCTCCCCCGCCTCGCCGACTCGCTCCCCCCGTCCGTCGACGCCGACGCCCTCACGCGCGAGAACGCCGAGACGGCGGCCAAGCTCCGCTCCGGAGCGCGGCCTCCCGAGCTTCCCGACGGCCTGACGCCGAAGATCTGATCGGCCCTAGACCCCCGTTCCCTTGAGCACCGTGGCGACGGTGCGGAGGAGGATGAAGAGGTCGAGGAAGGGGCTCCAGTGGAAGAGGTAGCCGAGGTCGTAGCGGAGCTTCACGTCGGGCTGCGTCGCGTAGGCTCCCATCACCTGCGCGAGGCCCGTGATGCCCGGCTTCAGGACGAGGCGGAGCCGGTAGGCGGGGACCTCGCGCGCGAAGGTCGCGACGAACTCCGGCCGCTCGGGGCGCGGGCCGATGAGGCTCATCGTCCCGCCGACGACGTGGAGGAGCTGCGGCAGCTCGTCGAGGCGCGTCTTCCGGAGAAGGCGTCCGACTCGCGTCGTCCGCTCGTCGTCCGGCGCCGCGAGCGTCGGGCCGGTTCCTTCCTCGGCCGCCGGCCGCATCGTCCGGATCTTCCAGAGCTCGTACTCCACCCCGTGCCGCCCGACCCGGCGCTGGCGAAGCCAGGGCGGCCCCGGGCTCTCGAGCACCACCGCAGCGCTGAACAGGGCGAGAAGCGGAAGAGACAGCAGGAAGAGGGTCGTCCCGAGCGTCAGGTCGACGGCTCGCCGGAAGGTCGAGGCGGCGGCGCTCGCCGCCCGCGTCGAC
Organism: uncultured Acidobacteriota bacterium; assembly: GCA_963801475.1. GTDB lineage: Bacteria > Acidobacteriota > Thermoanaerobaculia > UBA5066 > UBA5066 > DAOMFB01. Next base: position 2,359,401 of record CAWDEX010000001.1, read on the forward strand.
ACGGGCGTCACGGGCAGGTCGCCGAGGCTTCGCGTCACGACACGCGTCGCCACGATGTCGGCGAGGCCCGGCACGATCCAGAGGTCGAAGTCGTGCTCGAGACTCCGCTCGAGGAGGCCGATCAGGACGAGCCGGTCCTCGGCGCGCGGCGAGGCGAAGACGACGTCGGAGGGGCCGTCGGACGGGAGAAGCGCGGCGAGCGCGTCGCGGGCGAGGAGGTTCTCGCCGGCCGCCGCCGCCCCAAGAACGTCCAGGTCCTCCTGCCAGGCGTGGAGGCGGTGGCCCGTGATGTCGCCGCGCTCCAGCGCGCGCGCCGCGCGTCGGGCGTCCTCCCCGCCGCCGAGGACGACGACCGGACGGATGCCGATCGGGACGAGAAGTCCCGCGAGAAGACGCCAGAGCTCGAGGGCGAGCCAGAGGGCGGCGAGGAAGATGAGGAGGACGGAGCGCGGCACCGCGTGCCCGGCGAGGAACCAGAGGAGGACGAGGCCCGCCGCCGCGAGGAACGTCGAGACGAGGAGGCCGCCACGTTCGCGGACGGAGGCCGCCGGCTCGTCGTACGTCCCCGCGAGCGACGTGGAGACGAGCGTCGAGGCGGCCACGCCGAGGAGCCACGGAAAGAGCTCGAGGGAGAGGTTCTCCTCGGGGAGAAGCGACGACGTCAGCGGCAGCGGCACGTTCCGCCGGACCCAGACCACCGCGGCGAAAGCGAGGCAGGCGCCGAGGGCGTCGCCCGCCATCAGGAGAAGCCTTCGCCCCGTGTGTCCGCGCGGTTTCACACGCCCCCCCCCAGCGCCCGCCGGTACCCCTCCGACAGCTCCTCGAGAGCATGGCGGCGGTCGGCATTCGCCTCGACCCAGGCCCGGCCACGCGCCCCGTCCGCGGCAGCGCGCGCCGGGTCGCGAAGGTAGAGGACGAGGCTCGCGGCGAAGTCGGAAGAGGAGACCGCCGTCACGGCCGGCGGGAGGGCGCCGCCCGCCGCGGCCCGGCCGGCCGCCTCCTCCGAGGCGACGACGGCACATCCCGCCTCGAAGGCCTCGAAGAGCTTGTTGGGAGTTCCCGTACCGAGGGCGACCGGGATCGCCACGGCCCGCGCGCGCCGGAGGTACTCGGCCATGTCGGGGACGGGGCTCGTCACCTCGATCCCGTCGCACCCGTCGAGGCGCCTCACGTCGTGCGGCGCGTCGGCGCCCCCGAGCAGGAGCCTCGCCCCGGGAACCGCGGCACGAACCTCGGGCCAGATCTCCGTCACGAGGCGTCTCACGGCCAGCTCGTTCGGACGGTACCGCAGCCGGCCCGTGAAGGCCACGACGGGGCCACGATCCCCGCCCGGCGCCGGACCGATGTCGACGCCGTTGGCCACTGCGACCGTACCGGGCGGAAGCCGGGCCGCGTCGAAGAGCGTCGTGGCGAAAAGAACGCGCGCCTTTCCGGCGGCGGCCCGCTCGGCCCGTCCGAGCCGGGGCGCCTCAAGCCGCCAGTAGAGCCTTCGCCAGAGCGCGGGGTCGGTGGCGGCCGCCTGCCGCGCCGCGGCGGCGAGCGCGTCGACGAAGTCGACGACGAGTGGCGCCTTCGGGAGCGCGCCGGCCACCTCCGGCCAGAGACGCTGCGGCAGGAGGACGACGGTGAGGTCGAACGGCCCTCCCGCCGCGGCAAGCGCCTCGCGCCACGGACCGGCGAAAAGCGCGGACTGCAGAGGGGTGCCCGTCACGAGCGCCGCGGCGAGGGACGCGCCCCGGCCGGCGGGCCGCTGCCGGACCGTGATCGTCCGTGCGGCTTGCGGGACGTTTATCGCGCCAGCGCCGGGCCCGCCGCCCGCCACCGTCACCTCGAAGCCCGAGGTCCGGAGCGCGGAAAGGTGAAGCTCGGCCCGGAGGCGATCTCCCGTGTAGCCCGTACCGGGGAGTCGCGGGACGACCAGAAGCGCCTTCATGCCTCCGGCCTCGCGCGGTGCCACGCGCCGGGCGCCCGGAGGGTCCCGAAGGCCGCCCGGAGCCACATCCGGAGATAGGCCGCGAGGTCGCGCGGCGACACGGGCGGCAGTTCGGGGGGCGACCCGAGAACGTCCCGCGCCGCGCCTGCCGCGAGGAACTCGAAGACGAGGGCGGCTTTGGATAGGACCGAAGCGAGAAGGACCGGCAGGACCGTTCCCGTCTGCCGTCGGAGAGCGAGAACCACGAGTGTCGCGTCGGCCGCGACGGCGACGAGAAGGAGGAAGGCCAGGACGAGGGCCCGGGGCCGAAGCCACAGGTCCGCCGCGAGAACGAAGGCCGCGCGAGGGCTGTCGACGGCGATCCGGACGAGGTCGGCCGCGCCCGCCACGAGAAGTTTCAGATGGCCTCCGAGCCAGCGAGCCCGCGGGCGCGCCATGGCCTCCGCATCGCTGCTCGCCTCGTCGAATGCCCCGGGTGACGGGAGAGCGCGGAGGCGGAAGCCGCGGCCGAGCAGTCGAAGGGTCGCTTCCGAGTCCTCGGCCGTCGTCCGATGCGCGGCGGCCGGCCCCTCGCGCCAGGCGCGAGGCGAAAAGCCCATTGCCTTTCCCCGGAGGCGGACCGGGAGCCCCTCGGCGTCGCGCGCCAGGTCCTCGACCCGGGTCGCCACCGCCAGCGACAGCGCCTCGACGCGGGCCGGCCCGGGCGCCGGGATCCCCGCGGGACGGACCGGGAGCTGGAACGAGTCGGCTCCTTCGGGGACCGCCAGCTTCGAGAAGAAGCCTTCCTCGAGCCGCATGTCGGCGTCGAAGACCATCACGAAGTCGGCCGCGGTCAGGAGCTCCGGCTCCGAGTCGAGCAGCGTCCGGGTGGCGAAGGCGAGCGCCTTACCTTTCGACGGGCCGGCCGGATTCTTCACGAGAAACGGAATCGCCTCGGCGGCCAGCGCGGCCTCGGCCGCCGCGTCGGCGCCGTCGAGGACGACGCGAAGGTCGAGACGTATCTCCGCGGCGGCCGCCTCGCGGACGAGGTCGCGGCAGAGCGTCAGCGGGCGCACCCCCTCGGCGCGTGAGGGGATCAGGACGAGGACGCGGCGCGGCCGCCGCCCGGCGACCGGGCGCGACCGGAAGGCCCCCGCACGGCCCCACCGCCCCAGCGCGTCGAGCGCCGGCGGAAGCGAGGCCGCCGCGAGGGCGAACCAGGCGCCCGACAGCGTATCCACGCGCCCATCCTAGCGGACGACGCGCGGAAGGCTCGACCTACTTCTTCCGGGCCTGAGCGTCCACGACGCCGAATGCCGCCATGTTCACGATGTCGGCCACCTCGACGCCGCGTTGCAGAACGTGGACCGGCTTCCCCATCCCCATCAGGATCGGCCCGATCGCCTCGGCCTTCCCCAGCCGCCAGACCAGCTTGTAGGCGGCATTGGCGCTCTGCAGCTCCGGGAAGACGAGGACGTTGGGCGGGCCGGTCAGGCTCGACCACGGATAGTTCTCCTTCAGGAACTCCGGCAGGACCGCGGTGTCGGCCTGCATCTCGCCGTCGCATTCGAGGTCGGGACGCCGCTTGTTGACGATCCTCACCGCCTCGCGCACCTTGTCCGTCTCCGGCGAGCGCGTCGATCCGAAGTTGGAGAACGCGATCATCGCGACACGGGGCGTGATGTTGAACAGTTTCGCCGTGTCGGCCGACTGGATGGCGATCTCCGCCAGGTCTTCGGACGACGGGTTGATGTTGACGGTGGTGTCGGCGAAGAAGAAGACGCGGTCCTCGAGGACGAGGATGTAGAGCCCCGAGACCTTCTTGACGCCCGGCGCCACGCCGATCGTCAGGAGGGCCGGCCGGATCGTCTCGGGGTAGTAGGTCGTCAGGCCCGAGAGCGCCACGTCGGCGTCCCCCTCGGCCACCATCATTCCGGCGAAGAAGTTCCGGACGCGCACCATGTGAAACGCGTCCTCCTTCGTCACGCCCTGCCGCTTCCGCTTCGCCCAGAACGCGTCGACGTACCTGTGGAACTTCGGGTGCTCCTCGGGATCGACGACCTCGACGTGGGCGCTCACCTCGAGGTTCCGGAGCGCTTCCTCGGCCTTCCGGTCGCGTGAGAGGAGGATCGGGTGGGCGATCCCCTCCTCCGCGAGGATCTTGGCGGCGCGCTGGATCTTCGGGTTGTCGCCCTCGGCCATCACGATCCGCTTGGGGTTCGATTTGGCCTTCTCGTGGATGACCTGCATGAAGGACCGCGCGCGGGAGAGCATCCCCTCCAGCTTCGCCCGATACGCGTCGAGGTCCTGGATCGGTCTCTTCGCGACGCCCGTCTGCGCCGCGGCCTCGGCGACCGCGGGGGCGACCCACATCAGGACGCGCCAGTCGAAAGGCTTCGGGATCAGGTACTCCTTCCCGAACTTGAAGCCCTCGACGCCGTAAGCCCGCGCGACCGAGTCGGGCACGTCCTCCTTGGCCAGGGAGGCGAGCGCCTTCGAGGCGGCCAGCTTCATCGCCTCGTTGATCTGGGTGGCGCGACAGTCGAGCGCGCCGCGGAAGATGAAGGGGAAGCCGAGGACGTTGTTGACCTGGTTCGGGTAGTCGGACCGGCCGGTCGCCATGATGACGTCGGGCCGCGCCGCGTGGGCCTCTTCCGGGAGGATCTCCGGCACCGGGTTCGCCATGGCGAAGATGATCGGGTTCTTCCTCATCTTCTTGATCATGTCGCCCGTGACGAGCTTCGCCGCCGAGACGCCGATGAAGGCGTCGGCCCCGTCGAGCGCCTCGGCGATGGTCCGCTTCTTCGTGGCGCGCGCGAACTTCGCCTTGTACGGGTTCATGTTCTCGGTCCGGCCCTCGTAGATGACGCCGGTCCGGTCGACCATGAGGATGTTCTCGAGGCGGACGCCGTACGTGACGTAGAGGTTCGCGCAGGCGATGGCGGCGGCGCCGGCGCCGGCGAAGACGACCTTCACGTTCTCGATCTTCCGGTTCGTGATCTCGAGGGCGTTCAGGAAGGCCGCCGCCGAGATGATCGCGGTGCCGTGCTGGTCGTCGTGGAAGACCGGGATCTTCATCCGGGCCTTCAGCTTCTCCTCGATGTAGAAGCACTCGGGCGCCTTGATGTCCTCGAGGTTGACGCCGCCGAAGGTCGGCTCGAGACGGGCGACGACCTCGATCAGCATGTCCGGGTCCTTCTCGTCGATCTCGAGATCGAAGACGTCGACGTCGGCGAACCTCTTGAAGAGGACTCCCTTCCCTTCCATGACGGGCTTGCCGGCCGCCGCCCCGATGTCCCCGAGCCCCAGGACGGCCGTTCCGTTCGACACGACCGTGACGAGGTTTCCCTTGCCGGTGTACTCGTACGCCAGCTCCGGGTCCCTGGCGATCTCGAGGCAGGGCTCTGCGACGCCCGGCGTGTACGCCAGCGAGAGATCGCGCTGTGTCGCGCACGGCTTGGACGGAATGACCTCGAGTTTCCCTTTTCGCCCCGTCGAGTGGTAGTCGAGGGCGTCCTGCTTGGTGATGCTCATTCGTCTCCCCTTTGCGCCTCATTCTAGGGACCGGAGACGCCCGGGCCTCAAGAGTACGTATGCATCAGAGACAGCTGCGCGGCGCCGAAAAGCGGTGATTCCCGGGCGTTGTACGCTCTGGCCGTGCAATCCGTCAGGCCCCGGGAGGCGCTCCTTCTCGCCGTTCTCGTCGCGGCCGCCGTCGGCACCACGATCGCCCACCAGCGTGACGACTCTCCGACGATCGACGAGCCGATTCATCTCTTCGCGGGACACGAAGTCGCCGCCGAGGGGACCTTCTGGGTGAACCCCGAGCACCCGCCGCTCCTGAAGCTCCTCGCCGGCTCCGCCCTCGAGCCTCTGGGCGCCCGGACTCCCTCTCAGGGGGCGCCGGGGCCGCAGGCCATTCCCCGTCATTTCGCCGACTGCTTCGTGACGTGGCTCTACCGGAACGTGGTCCCGGCCGACGCTCTCGTCGCCGCGGGGCGGCGACCGTTTCCCGCCGTCTTCGCCCTGCTCGTCGTCGCCGCCTGGGGGGCCGCCCGCGCTCTCTGGGGCCCCGCCCCCGGTCTCCTCGCCGCCGGACTCGTCGCCCTCGAGCCGAATCTCGTCGCCCATGCCGCCCTCATCCACACGGACGTCGGTGCGGCCCTGACGATGACGGGGGCCGTCGTCCTCGCGCTCCACGCCACGGAGAAGGGACACGCCGGCTGGTGGGCCGCCGCCGGGGCCGCACTGGGGCTGGCCCTCGCGACGAAGTTCACGGCCGTCCTTCTCGTCCCCTTCTTCCCGTTCCTTCCCCTGCTCTGGGCGGCGACCGGCCGGCCGCGCCCCGAAGGGCGGCGCGTCGCCCGGGCCCTTCTCGGCTCGCTTCTCGGCCTCGCGGCGGCCAGCGTCGTCCTCTGGGGCGCCTACGCGTACTGCCTCCGGAACATGGCGGCGAAGGACGCCGAGACCGCCATCCGCATCTTTCTGTCGGAGCGCGAGGCGCCTCCGGCGACCGTCGCGCGGCTCGCGGCGCTCTCGCGCCTCTCTCCCCCGCTCGGCCACTACGTCGCCGGCCTCGAGGGGGTCCGGCTTCTGAGCCAGGCCGGCCGGGGCGCGAACTACTTCCGCGGGGAGGCCTCCGAGAAGACCTTTCCTCTCTACTTCCCCGCCGCCTTTCTCCTCAAGACGACGCCGGCGTTCCTCCTCTTCGTGGCCGGCGCGCTCCTGCTCGGCGGCCGGGAACTCTTCCGGTTCCGCTCCCTGGCCCTCCTCCTCCCGGCGGCCCTCGTGACGGCCGCCGCGATCCGGTCCCATTTCAACATCGGCGTGAGGCACATCCTGCCCGTCTACGCTCTCCTCGCCGTCGCCGGCGCCGGGCTCCTCGCGGCGCGACTGCCGAAGCTCTTCCCGGCCGTCGCGAGCGCCCTCGTCCTCGGCTCGGGCATCTCGCTCGCCCTCGCTCATCCCGCCGAGATCTCGTATTTCAACTTCCTCGCGGGCGGGCCGGAGGGGGGCGCCCGCTGGCTCTCCGACTCGAACGTCGACTGGGGACAGGACCTGAAGCGGCTTGGCGACTTCCTCCGGGAGAAGGGCTGGGAGGACTCGACGACGATCGTCGCCTACGCAGGCCTCCCGATGAACTACTACAGCCCGCGGGCCAGGGTCCTCGGTCCCGACGTGCCGCTCGCCCCGGGCCGCTACGCGGTCGGAGCGACCGTCGAGGCGGTCGGCCCGGCCTTCGCCACGCGGATCGAAGGGCCCGCCATGGGACGGAAGATCGCCGAGCTCCTCGCCGCGCTGAAGAACCGGGGCCACCGGATCGGGCGCGTGGGGGGCTCGATCACGATCTGGGAGCTTCAGGCAGGACCGCCGCCACCGGCCGGCGGCTGATCAGAGCGCCAGCGTCTTCGCCCCGGCGGCGAGGGTGTTCCGCACCACCTCGACGACCCGGCCCGGCGGGACCTCGTGCTTCGCCTTCTCGCGGCGCGTCGAGAGCTCGACGACCCCTTTCGCCAGCGCTTTCCCGCCGACCACGACGCGGACCGGGAACCCGATCAGGTCGGCGTCCTTGAACTTCACGCCGGGCCGCTCGTCGCGGTCGTCGTAGAGGACCTCGACGCCGGCCCCCTTCAGCTCCTCGTAGAGCCGGTCAGCGGCCGCCACGACCTCCGCGTCCCGCTGCAGCGCGACGACGACGCAGGCGAACGGCGCGAGGGGGACGGGCCAGACGATGCCGTCGTCGTCGTGGTGCTGCTCGATGGCGGCCGCGACCGTGCGGCCGATCCCGAGGCCGTAGCATCCCATCTCGATCGGGACCATCTTCTGGCTCTGGTCGGCCACCTCGCACTTCATGGAGACGGAGTACTTCGTCCCCAGCTTGAAGATGTGGCCGACCTCGATGCCCCGCTTGATCCGGAGGGTCCCCCGGCCGGTGGGGGACGGGTCCCCCTCGCGCGCCGTCGCGACCTCGACGAACGCGGCGATCCTGACGTCGCGCGCGATCGAGACCCCGGCATGGAGATGGTCGTCCTGATTCGCGCCGCAGAAGACGTTGACGGCGTTCTTCAGGGACCGGTCGACGAAGACCGGAACCTCGGTCCCGTCCCCGTTCGTGAGGCCGATGGGCCCGACGAAGCCGGGGCGCGTCCGCGCGATCCCGGCGAGCCGCTCTTCGGGAAGGAGTCGGGCGTGGAGCCCGCCGACCGCCTTGGGGACCTTGATCTCGTTGATCTGGAGGTCGCCCCGGATCATGACCGCCGCCACGAAGGCCTGGTTCTCGGCCGTGACGACCTCGTAGAGCATCGTCTTCACGACGCGGGCCTGCTCCGTCCCCAGCTGCCGCGCCTGGTCCTCGCAGGTGACGAGGCCCGGCACCGGGGCTCCGGCCTTCGCGAACGGCTTCGGCGCCTCGCCCGCCCACGGCTCGGGGAGCGGGCCCGTTTCGGCCTTTTCGATGTTGGCGCCGTAGTCGCCGGCGTCGGAGAAGACGAGCGCGTCCTCCCCCGTGTCGGCGACGACCATGAACTCCTCCGACGCCGAGCCCCCGATGGCCCCCGAGTCGGCCTCAACGACGGCGAACTCGAGTCCGCAGCGGTCGAAGATCCGGCGGTAGGCGCTGTCCATCTTCCGGTAGTGGACGTCGAGCCCCTTCGCGTCGAGGTCGAAGGAGTACGCGTCCTTCATCAGGAACTCGCGCCCCCGGAGGAGGCCGAAGCGCGGACGGATCTCGTCGCGGAACTTCGTCCGGATCTGGTAGAGGTTGAACGGCAGCTGCCGCCACGAGGTGACCGACCGACGGACCATGTCCGTGACCGCCTCTTCGGCGGTCGGGGCGAGGGCGAACTCGCCGCTCTTGCGGTCCTCGAGGTGGAAGAGGATGCCGTCGTTGATGTAGCGGTCCCAGCGGCCCGACTCGACCCAGATCTCCTTCGGCTGGCAGATCGGCAGGTCGACCTCGAGGGCCCCCGTCCGGTCCATCTCCTCCCGGACGATCTCGATCATCTTCCTGAGCGACCGGAAGCCGAGGGGCGTGAAGGAGTAGATCCCCGCCGCGAGCTTCTGGATCATCCCGGCGCGGTAGAGGAGCTGGTGGGAGACGACCTCGGCGTCGCCGGGGACCTCCCGAAGGGTGACGAGGAAGTAATCGGACCAACGCATGGCGCGGGGAGGATAGCAGCGGCGGCACCGATTGACGGGCGGGCCTCGGTTTCAGCGGCCCCGGCCGGCCCGGATCAGGGCCTCCATCTGGCCGAGATAGCGGCGGAGCTCCCGGCGGCCCTCGGCCGTGAGGCGGTAGGTCGAGCGCGGCACCCGCCCGTCGAACCCCTTCTCGCAGGTGATGTAGCCGGCGGCCTCGAGCCGTCGCGCGTGGACCGACAGGTTCCCGTCCGTCGCGCCGAGGCGGTCCTTCAGCTCTCCGAACGTCATCGACCCGGCGGCCAGCGCGGTGGCGATTCCAAGCCGCACGCGCCCGTGGAGAACCGGATCGAGGCGGGCCGCCGAGACTGCGGACGGCGCCCGCCGGGGCTGCCGGGCGGGGCGGCTTCTCACGGCTTGGGGGCCGGGGACGGCGGCGTGCCGATGTCGAGGGCGGCCCGCACCGGGCTCGCGAGGGCCGCGCCGAGCGCACCCGCGAAGATGAGAACGGCTTTCCTTCCGGCTGTCTTCATCAGGGCACCCTCCCGAGGCTCCCACGTCTTTGTCTTTCCCGGACGATCTTCGGACGAGACGAAGTCTCACATATCTCCCGGGGTGGCGATAGACTCTGCCGCCGTGGAGATCGTCCCCGACCCCGGCCTCGGAGAGAACACTGACGCCCCCCGTTCGAACGAGCCGAACGGCCGGCTCCGGCTTTCCGTCGGCGCCGTCTCGCCCGACGACATCGCGCGCGGGCTCCTCGTCCTCGCCGCCGGCCGCTGACGACCGTGGACGCCGATCCTTCCGCTCTCGACGATCTGATTCTCGGTCGCGGCGTGAAGCGCGGCCGGCACCAGCTGCCGCCGGAGATCTTCCCCGTCTTCCGCGAACGCCTCGTCTCCTGCGGCTTCGTTCCGACGGTCGTCGGCGCGGTCGAGATCGAGGTCGGCGTCCGCGTCCCGGCGTGGCTGCTGCGGCCTCCGTTCGCCGATTTCGGGACGGTCTTCTGGGAGATCTTCACGCCCGCGAAGCGCCGGAAGCTCTTCGGCTCGGTCGTGCGGAACCCGAAGGGGGACTGGGAGCTCCAGATACCGCCCGGTTCCGAGCAGACGATCTGGGTGAACGACGCCCTCGCCGAGCGCTACGACGCGTCGCGGCCCGTCGGGATGTGGTGACGGGAAACGCCCGCGACAATCCGGTTCCACGGTAAGCCACTTCCTACATTTCTGTAATCCTCATTAAGGCGCTACGGCGCCAGCCCGGCGGGCTGGCTGGCCCGACGGGCCGGCGGGGGGCACTTTCATGACACTTTCGTCCATCGATCGAACCATTCGGACATTTCTGTTGGCCCAGAGAGGAATGATGCCGTCCTCCTCCGGACGCCCTGGGCCCCATGCCTTCAGTGACTTCCGCTGCTGTTTCGTCCGTTACCGGAACCGGCACGCCGCGTGCTCCGGGGCGGAGACCCGTGCCGGTGATTCGAGGGCCGAAGTTCGGGAGGATCGATGAGAGGAACTGGAATCCGTGTCGTCTTCGTCCTCGCGGCCGCCGCCGTGACCGCGATCGGCATCGCCCGGACCGCCGCGGCCCAGGAAGCCGCTCCCACCCAGCCTCAGACGCCGGCGGCGGCCCCGACGCCCGCGCCGAAGCCGTGGTACGAAGAGATCGCCGTGAACGGCTTCGTCTCGGTCGCGTACTCGTACAACACGAATCGGCCCGACTCCCGGACGAACCAGTTCCGCGTCTTCGACTTCCAGGACAACACCTTCCGGTTGGACGTCGCGGAGCTCACAATCCAGAAGGCCACCGGCAAACCGGGCGAGGTTGGTTTCCGCGTCGACGCGGAGGCCGGTTCCACGATCCCGCAGGTCTCAGCCTCCTACGGCCTCTTCCAGGGACAGGACTTCGACCTCAAGCAGGCCTTCGTCGGCTGGGTTGCCCCCCTCGGGAGCGGCCTCAAGATCGACTTCGGGAAGTTCATCACCCACTTCAACTACGAGTACATCGAGTCGTGGGACACGCCAAACGACAACGCGACCCACTCGTTCACCTTCGGCTACGCCATTCCCTACACACACACGGGCCTCCGGGCGAGCTACTGCTTCAGCGAACGGTTCGCGGGGATGGTCATGTTGGCGAACGGATGGGACAACGTGAAGGACAACAACTCGGCGAAGACCTTCGGCGCCCAGCTGACGTGGACACCCGTCACATCGGTCTCCGTGGCGGGGAACTTCATCACGGGTCCCGAGCGGACGAACGTCGACGCCGATCCCCGGACCGTCTGGGAACTCGTGGCGCAATGGAAGTCGTCGGACCTGACAGTCTTTGGCCTGGACCTTCTCTACGGCTCGGAGAGGGGGGCCGTCGTCCCCGGCCAACTCGCCACCTGGACCGCCATCGTCGGCTACGCACGCCTCGGGGTGAGCGGGCTCTTCGCGCTCTGCCTCCGCGGCGAGTACTTCGACGACCCGGAGGGAGCGCGGGCCGGCGTCTCCCAGAAGTTGAAGGAGGTCACGGTGACGCCGGAGCTGAAAGTCTCCTCGCATTTCATCCTCCGGTCGGATCTCCGCGTCGACTGGTCCGGCAGGTCCGTCTTCGAGCGGAAGGGCGGGCAGACGTCGAAGACGCAGCCGACGATCGCCCTGAACGCCATCTACATGTTCTGACCCGGGAGCGGACGGCGCGACACGGTCCCTCGGGAGCCGGACTCCGCCCGGATCGCGGCTTCCCGCGTCCTCTTCGTCGCCTTCCCGTTCTCGTGGGCCACGCGCCCCGGCGTCGCCTAACGGAGGGTCGACCCCCGGCGGTTCGCCAGCTTCTCGGTCAGCTGGAGGTGCCGCCGGATCTGCTCGAGCATCTTCGTCTCGAGCCCGCCCCGTCCCGTCGACCGGACCCCCTTTCGCTTGGCCCGTCCGAAGGCCTTGCGCGCCGCGCGGGCGTCCCCCACGGCGAGACATGCGAGCCCGAGGTGGGTCAGGCCGGCCGGCGTCTCCCCCAGCTCCGTCGCGCGTTGGAGGCATTCCACGGCCCGGTCGTACTCACGCCTCTTGTAGTGCACCCAGCCCTTGGCCGCGAGCGGGAAGTGGCGCATCTCCTTCGGCGAGAGCTTCAGGGCCAGGTCGGCGAACTCGAGGGCCGCGTCGAGGTCCTCGCCCGTCTCGGCCAGCGCCGTGGCGCGCTCGAAGTAAGCGATGGAGCGCGCGTAGTTCGACCGGACGGCGCCGAGCATCTCCTCGGCCACCCGGCTCCCCTCGCGGTACTTTCCCTCGGACTTCAGCGCCTCGAGCTGCGTCGCATACGCGGCGGCGGCGACCATCTCGCCCGGCTGACGCGAGAGAATCCGGCGGGTCGTCGCGACGGCCTCGGAGGTCCGGCCCGTGGCCGAGCAGAGGAGGGCCATCGAGATGAGCAGGGTCGGGTTTTCCGGATCCTGCGCCAGGGCCCGCCGGTAGAGGGCGAGCGCTTTCACCGGATCCCGGCGGGCGGCGGCCTCCGCCCGGCGCGCCAGCCGCCCGGCCTCCCCCGTCACCTTCGGAAGCGCCCGGGAGCCCGAGGGGAGAAGGAGCTTCGTCGCTTCCTGGTACTCGATCCGGTTCGGGTTCAGCTCGAGCGCCGCGCGAAACTTCTCGGCGGCCTTCTGAGTCCAGCCCCGGTCGAGGTAGCAGAGCCCGAGCTGATAGAGCGCCTCTTCGTCCTCCGGATCGAGCCGGACCGCTTTCTGGAGGGCGTCGATCGCCTCAGCGAGCCGCCCCCGCTCGTACGCGATCGCGCCGAGGAGCGAGTAGGCCTGGGCGTTCTCCTCGACGCCGAGCGCCTGTTTCAGGTAGGCCTCCGCCTTCGGGAGCTGTCCCGAAAGGGCGAGGAGGGCCCCCACCGCGAAGTACGGGAGGAACGCGTCGGGTTTCACCGAGACCGCGGTTTTCAGGAGCTCGAGCGCCCGCTCCGGGCGACCCGCGTCGCTCTCCAGAACCCCCGCGTAGACGAGGGCCTCGAAGTGGCGCGGCTCCTTCGCGAGGACCTGCCGGAGCATGGCCGCCGCGCGCTCCGACTCCCCCTCGTTGAAGTAGGTCTCTCCGAGGAAGAAGGCGAGCTCGGCGTTCGTCCGGTCGAGCTTGTAGGCCTCCTCGAGGATCTTGACGGCCTTCTCCGGCTCGAGCGCGTAGAGGGCGACCTCGGCGTCGCCGAGGAGGCTCCGCATCCGGTCGCGCCGGGGGCCGCCGGTGCCGCCGAGCATCCGCTCCTTCCGTTCGAGGAAGCGCTCCCGTTTCTCGAGGACCGCCATGTGGTGGTCGACCCGCGTCTCCCAGAGGTCGACCATCTCCTCCTCGGTGACGAGCCCCTTCCGCTCGAGGAGATCCTTGAGGGCGAGGAGCCCGGTCTGCGCCACGAAACCGTTGCGCTCCTGCCGACTTGCGGCGTCGAGGAGCATCCGGAGGGTCTCGGCGCTCCGTTTGACGACCTCCTCGAGTACCGAGACGCGCTCGAGCAGATGCTCGTCGAGCGAGACGCCGTCGTCGTCCGGGGCGGTCTCCTCGTAGCTCTCGGGCGTGCCCGAGACGACGAGGAGCTTGCTCTGGCACTTCCGGCAGAACTCGCGCTCGAGCTCGTTCGCCGTGCCGCAGACCTGGCAGATCAAGAGAGCTTTTCGCCTCCCGGCCCCGCGTAGCGGTGGAAGCCGCGGCCGGACTTCCGGCCGAGCCAGCCCGCGTCGACCATCTGGACGAGGAGCGGGCAGGGGCGGTACTTGTCGTCACCCAGCCCGTGGTGGAGGACGCGGAGAATCGCGAGGCAGGTGTCGAGGCCGATGAAGTCCGCGAGAGTCAGCGGACCCATCGGGTGGTTCATCCCGAGCTTCATGATCGTATCCACGGCGTCGGGCGTCGCGACCCCCTCGTGCACGGCGAACATCGCCTCGTTCAGCATCGGCATCAGGACGCGGTTCGCGACGAAGCCCGGGAAGTCGCGGCACTCGACGGGCGTCTTGCCCAGTTCCGTCGCCAGCGCGACGACGGCCGCCGCGGTCTCGTCGGAGGTGGCGGCGCCCCGGATCACCTCGACGAGCGCCATGACCGGGACGGGGTTCATGAAGTGCATGCCGATGAACCTCTCGGGTCTCTTCGTCGCGGCCGCGAGGCGCGTGATCGAGATCGAGGACGTGTTCGACGCCAGGAGGGCCTCCGGCCGGAGTTCCCGGTCGAGGGTCGCGAAGAGCGGGCGCTTCTGCGCTTCGTTCTCCAGGATCGCCTCCACGACGAAGTCCGCGTCGAAGCCCCCGCGTCCCAGCGCCGGGAGGTCGGGCGCCGCGGTGATCCGGCTCCGCACCGCCGCCGCCTGATCCGCCGTCAGCTTGCCCTTCTCCACCTGCCGCGACAGGTTTTTCTCGATGCCTTTCAGGCCCTTCGCGACCGCTTCGGACGAGACGTCGAAAAGCGCCACGTTCTTCCCCGCCAGTGCGGCCACCTGGGCGATGCCTCCGCCCATCTGTCCCGCGCCGACCACGCCGATTCTGTCGATGGCCATGAGACGGTCGACTCCCTCGCGGCGGCCGCTCGGGCGGCGCCGCACGCCGAATCTATCAGTCCCGGACCGCGGGCGCCGAAGACCCTAAGCGGCTTCGCGGGCGAGCGGCGTCCGCGTCGACTGCGGCTCGCGGACCGCGAGCGTCCGCACCGCGAGCCCGATCGCCACGAGAGACACGAGGGCCCAGAACAGGGGACCGACCGTCGGAACGAGGGACGGGACGCCGAGGGCCAGAAGGCCGGCCGTCACCGCCGCCGGGTCACCGAAAAAGGCGCCGCCACGCCGGGCCCCCTGGAGAAGCCGCCGGCCCACCGCGAGGAAGAGCGCCGCGAGCCCCCAGAGCTTCACGGCATAGAGAATCGATACCACGGCCGCCGCGAGGGCGAGGCCGACCCTGGCCGGGAGGGCGATAACGAGGCCCGAGGCGAAGAGGAGACCCGTCAGGACGGCCGACGTCCCGAGCGCCCCGAGGAGAACGAGACGGCCGGAGACCATCGTCGAGGCATCGCCGAGAGCCCGCGGCGCCGTCCGGAGAAGCAGCAGGGCCATCGCCAGCCAGAGAAGGAGGAGAAAGAGCCGGAACGACAGAAGGAGGGGCGACACGGTGACGCCGGCCAGTGGCGAGGTCCGAAGCTCCGAGAGAAACGCCGCCTCGAGAGCCCCGAGCGAGCGGACGTGCCCACCCACGGAGCGCGCCGCCGATGCCGCGCCGTCGAACCGGACCGCGCCGCCGACGGCCAGGACGTCGCCCTCCACACACCCCCTCCCGGACACGGTGACATCGCCGCCGATGGCGACCACCGGACCGCTCACCCGCCCCGTGACGAGGATGTCGCCGAACGAACCCACGACGGCGCCCGCGACGTCGCCCCGGATCTCGACGCGGCGACCGAGGGCTGTCACGTCATTCGGCCTTCGAGTTCCCTCGGGGACGATCACGACGGCCTCCGTAGCCTGCGGGGCCGCGAATGCCGGCGAGGCGCCGGAT
Organism: uncultured Acidobacteriota bacterium; assembly: GCA_963801475.1. Lineage (GTDB taxonomy): Bacteria > Acidobacteriota > Thermoanaerobaculia > UBA5066 > UBA5066 > DAOMFB01. The sequence continues at coordinate 2,374,961 of CAWDEX010000001.1, forward strand.
AGGAACGACGCAGCCAGGAAAAGGCGCGCCGCCCGGAGGAGAGTCCGACGCGTCGGCGCGGACGACATCGTCGTCGCCCGCCTCAACGCGGGGCGCGGACCGTCTGCCGGCGGAGGACCGCAATCGTCGCGGCACCGAAGGCGGCTCCCGCCCCGAGGATCGCGAAGCCGGCTCCCGGCGTCACCGCGGCCCGGAGCGAATCGGCGGCCACGGCGAGTGCGGGGGCCACCTCGAGGGCAGCCGCGACGGGCGATGAGAGCGCGGCGACGAAGAGCTGTCCCCAGACCGCGAGCGCCGTACCCGGGGCCAGCCCCCCGAGCGGCGCGAGGAAGACCGCGACGCTCGCCGCGAGGAGGCCGGAGGTCGCGAGAAGCGGAATCCTCCAGGCCGCGGCCCGCCGGACTTCCCACGGGGCGAACGGGCGAGCGGAAACGACTCGGGCCGCGAACTCCCGGGGAAGGGCCGGCGAAGACGCAACCATCTCATCCAGAAGCACTTCGAGCTTCCTGTCGCGTTCCAGGTCCGCCGCGCTCTCTGGCCTTCCTGTCGCGTGATTCAGCGGCTCCATCGTCATCGCCTCCTCTATACGGCATCCGGCGGCAAAAGATCTCGCAGGGCCTGTCTCGCCCGGAAGAGCTTGTTCTTCACGGTCCCGAGAGGCATTCCCTTCAGCTCGGCGATCTCCTCGTACGGGAGCTCGCCGTAGTGCCGAAGGCTGATCAACTCGCGGTAGTCGTCGGGAAGCCTCTCGATCGCCTCGTCGATCGTCTGCCGGAGCCGCCGGCGCGAGAGATCCTCGAGAGGGTCGGGACGGTGGTCGCGCGGGTCGATCGTCCGGCTCTCTCCCTCCTCGTCCGGAGGGAGGTCCAGGGAGATCGTGTGACCCCGCCGCCGCCGGAGGTGATCGATGGCCGCGTTTCCCGCGACCCGGAAGAGCCAGGTCGAGAAGCGGTACCGTGGGTCGAAGCTGTCGAGGGCGCCGTAGATCTTGAGAAAGACCTCCTGCGTCACGTCGCGGGCGTCCTCCGCGTCGTTCGTGAAGCGGGAGATGAACCGGAAGAGACGTGTCTGGTAGCGGGCCACGAGCGTCTCGAAGTGTTCGCCCTCCCCGTCGAGGATCCGGCGGACCAGCTCGGCGTCATCGCGCTCCGGGGCAAGAGCCACCCGGCCATCGTGCCACAGGAGCCGCCGCCGCCCCCGCCGTTAGAATCCCCGCCCGGGATGCGAACGGCGGAAGACGTGGTCCGCTTCGAGGGGGCGTCGAAGCGATACGGGAGCCTCCTCGCGCTCCACCCGCTCGACCTCGCGATTGGCGCGGGCGAGCTCTTTGCCCTCGTCGGGCCGAACGGGTCGGGAAAGACGACGGCCCTCGGACTCCTGACCGGCCTGCTCTCTCCGACGTCGGGGCGCGTCCGGGTCGGCGGCCTCGACATGGCCGCCGACCCGGTCAGGGCGAAGCGGCACATCGGCTTCGTCCCCGACCGGCCCCTGCTCTGGCCCCAATGGACGCCCAGCGAATCGCTCCGCTTCGTCGGCGCGGTCTTCGGCCTATCCGGCGAAGCGCTGGAGGAGAGGATCGAGGCGGAGCTCTCGGCCTTCTCCCTCGAGGAGGCAGCCGACACGCGGAACGAGGCGCTCTCGCATGGCACGCGGCAGCGAGTCGCCCTCGCGCAGGCGTTCCTTCACGTACCGGACATCTACGTCCTCGACGAGCCGATGGTGGGACTCGACCCGTTCGCCCAGCGGACCCTCACGGAGAGGCTTCGCGAGCGTGCGCGCGCCGGAGCGGCCGTTCTCTTCACGACGCACCATCTGGCGGCGGCCTCCGACCTCGCCACGACGGCCGGGCTCCTCGTCGACGGCCGTCTCGCCGCCTGGGGACCGCCCGGGTCGATGACGACGCCGGAGGGCCGGAGCGGCCGACTCGAAGAGCTCTTCTTCGGCCCCGCGCCGCTCCGGGGAGGCTGAGTGCTCTCCGCAGGCGGCCGCATCGCCTCCGCGAACTCCCTGCGGGGAGTGCTCCGGACCTTCCGAACCGGCGGGTTCCGCTACGCGGCGGCGGCGGCTGTCGCCGGCGCGTCCGCCCTCGCCTTCGCGGGCGGCGCGGCATGGGGGACCGCGGCGTTCCTCGAGGCCGCGCGGTCCGCCCTGCACCAGCTGCCCGAGGTGCGCGCCGAGTTCCTCGTCGAGAGGGCCCTCCAGGCGGGCTTCGTCTCCGCGGGGTTCCTGCTGCTTCTCGGCGCGCTCACCTCCGGCGTCTCGACCCTGTTCCTCTCCGCGGAGCTTCCGGCGCTTCTCGTCCTTCCGATCCCGCACACCAGGATCTTCCGGCGGCAGCTTCTCCGGACGATCGGCGCCTCGGCGTCTCCCGTGCTTCTCCTCGCCCTGCCGGTCCTCGGCGTCGCCGCGGCCGACTCTCCCGGTCCGGTACGGGCGCTCGCCGTCGGCGCGGCGGCGCTCCTTGCCACGGCGATCACGGCCGGCACGGCCGGAAGCGCCGGGGCCCTCGTCCTCGTTCGGCTCGTGCCGCCGCGGCGCGCGCTTCTCCTCTCCGCCTTCGTTTCGGCGATCGGGATCTCGGCGGCCCTCATCGGCCTGCGGGGAGCCCGACCGGAGAGGCTCTTCGACCCGGTCCAGGCCCTCGGCCTGCTCCGGGCGCTCGGCGGGGAACGCCCGACCGTCTTCGCCCTCGATCCGGCGGCTCACGCGGCGCGCGCGGTGACCGGAGCGCTCTTCGGCGACTCCGGGGGGCTCGCCTTCTGCCTCGGCTCGGCCGGGGCCGCCGCCGCCCTTCTCCTCGCCGTCTCGCGGCTTCTGGCGCCCGCACACCGCCGGGCCCTCGAGGAGACACGCGTCCGGGTGACGGCGCCGCGACACGTGCGACGGATTCGTCGCCCCGTCGCGTCGCCCGGCGCGGCCCTCGTCCGGTCCGAGGCGGCGAGCCTTCTCCGGGACGCCTCCACCCCGGCGCAGCTCAGCTCCCTCCTCGCGGTCTTCGTCCTCCACCTGATGAACCTCGCCATCCTGCCGCCCGGCGATGCGGCGGCCCGGGACGTCCTCGCGGGGCTCGAAACGGGCCTGGCGCTGTTTCTCGTCTCCGCGCTCTCGCTGCGGTTCGCCTACCCGGCGGTCTCGAGCGACGGCCGCACCGCCCTCGTCCTTCGGTCCCTGCCGCTCGTCCCCGCGCGGCACCTCGCGGTCCGCTACCTGGTTCGCGCCGCCCCGGCCGCGGCCGCGGGCCTCTTCCTGTCGGGGGCGAGCGTGGCGATGCTCTCCCCGGCGGCCCCGGTCGCCGTCGCGGCCGTCGGCGTGGCGCTTCTCGGCTCGCTCGCGATCTCGGCCCTTCATCTCGGCCTCGGGGCGCGCTTTCCACGGTACGACGCGCCGAGTGCCGTCGCGGTCGCCCTCGGGCCGGGTGGACTCTTCGCTCTCGTCCTCTCGACCGCCCTCTCCCTCACGGCCGCCCTCGCCGTTTCGGGAGAGCTGCGCCTCCTCGTCGGCGCCCTGACGGGAGCGCGCCTGTCGGCGGCACCCGTCCTCCGGGGCTGGTGCGCGGCGGCCGTGTCGCTCGGCGCCGTGCCCCTCGCCCTCGGCGCCCGCTCGCTCGGACGCTCGGACCTCTCGGGCGGCTAGGCGGCTTTCGGGGCCGCCCGGTCCTGGATCGGCATTCGCGCCGTCATCGGCTTCGGCCTGACGAGGTACGAGAGCGCGTGGAAGAACTCGGCCTTCGCCCACCGGACGAGGCCGTGTCCGAGCATCACCCAGACGCTGGAGCGAAGGGAGAAGCCGACGATGCCCGGATGCCGGCCGGCGTTGTGGTTTCCATAGATCCCGAGCGCGAGCTTCCGCCGCGCGATCGCGATCAGGCGGCGCTGGTAGAAGCGCATCGGATAGAAGGCCACCTCGGAGAAGTCCTGGTAGAAGGGGGGGACGAGGATCCGCGCCGCCGACCATCGGTAGACGGGGATGACGGCCGCGAGGTAGTAAAGCGACGTGTCCATCAGGAACGCCGCCGTCATCGTGTCGTAGTCCCCCATCAGCCAGTACTTCTCCTGGTAGATGGACCCGAAGAAGTAGTTGAGGTAACGGCTGTAGCGTGTGTTGTGGAGTTCCAGCTCCCTGGCGAACTCCGCGGGGGCCTTCGTCCTCTTCTGCCGGATCAGCTCCAGCGTCCAGTTGACCGAGAACGCCATCTGGTCGAGCCCGGGGCTGTAGAACGGGTCGAGGAAGCCCGCGGCGTCGCCGACGAGCGACCAACCGTCTCCCGCGACGCGGTCGTTGAAGTAAGGAAGGTGCCCGTAGTAACGCGTGTCGCCGGGGACGATGCGGGCCCCCTCGAGCATCTCCTTCGTCAGCGGGTTCCCGTCGAGGAAATTGAGGAGCCTCTCCTCGGGCGTGGCCCCCTTCGGCTCGATGATCCGCTTGTCCCAGACCATTCCGATCGACGTCTCGCCCCCGGGGAGCGGGATGAACCAGATCCAGTAGCCGAGGCCGACGAAGTGGTTCGTCGAGAGGCGTCGGGACGCGACGACCCTCCGGACGAACGGATCGGCCGGGTCCGTTCCGACGACTTCCTTCCCGTCGAGGTCCTTCACGCCGACGAACCTCGCCCAGATCGAGGCCGTCTGGTGCGCTTCGAGGGGCTTCAGGAGACCCTTCTTCCGGGCGATCGTCGCCGCTCGCCCGGTGGCATCCACGACCCAACCGGCGCGCACCTCGAGTCTCCGTCCGTCCCGCTCGACCACGACGACGTTCTCCGCTTCGCCCGTCTCGTCCCGGAGGCGGATCTCGGCGGCCCGGGCGGGGCGCCAGACCTCGGCCCCCTCCTCGGCCGCGAGACGAAGGAGGTACTCGTCGAGGCGGGCGCGGTCGATCTGGAAGGAGGGGGTTCGCGCGAGCTGCGTCGGCCCCACCTCGCTCGCCTCGCGCAGCCGGTGGACGTCGCCGTTCCAGAACCAGTAGCGGAAGCCCTGCTTCGGGATCTGCTCGCGCGTCAGGTAGTCGTAGAGCTTGAGGACGCGCGTCAGGAAGTAGGCCGAAATCTCGACGGTCGACTCGCCGACCTTCCAGTCGAAGGCCGTCCCCTTCTCGACGACGAGGACCGAGAGCTCCGGCTGCCACCGGCGGAGCAGGAGGGCCGTGGAGGAGCCGGCGATGGCGCCCCCGACGACGACGACGTCGAAGCGGAGGGGCTCGTTCATCCTTCCGTCGTCCATCGGGCTCCGAAGATACCCGTTTCCCCGGGCGGCAGCCAGACGAGGCCCCGATCAGACGATCCGGTGCCGCAGCGGCTCTCCCCGGAAGAAGCGGACGATCTCGGCGCAGGCGAGACGCGCCATCGCGAGCCGCGTCTCCCGGGTGGCCGACCCGAGGTGAGGAAGGAGCGTCACGTCCTTCCGCCCGAGGAGCCCCGGGTGGACCACGGGCTCGTTTTCGTAGACGTCGAGGCCGGCGCCGCCGAGATGTCCGGCCTTGAGCGCCGCCACGAGCGCCCCTTCGTCCACGATCGGGCCGCGGGCCGTGTTCACGAGGAACGCGCCGCGCTTGAGGCGCGAGAGCTCGGGCGCGCCGAAACGGCCCCGTGTCGCGGGCGTGAGGGATGCGTGGATCGTCAGGACGTCGGAGGCTCGAAGGAGCTCCTCGAAGCGGTCGTCGCCGTCGGCGCCCGTCATCCCGATCACGCGCATCCCGAACGCCTCGGCGCGCCGGGCGACGGCCGTGCCGATCCGCCCCATGCCGTACACCCCGAGGGTCTTTCCCTGCAGCCCCGTCCCGAGGAGCTCGAGCGGCTTCCAGCCGTCCCATCGTCCGGAGCGGAGGAGCGCTTCTCCTTCCGTGACGCGCCGGGTCACGGAGAGAATCAGCGCCCAGGCGAGGTCCGCCGTCGCCTCCGTCAGGACGCCGGGCGTGTTCGTCACGACGACACCCCGCTCACGGCACGCTCCCAGGTCGATGTGGTCCGTTCCCACGGAGCAGGAGGCGACGATCGAGAGGCGCGGAGCCGCCGCCAGCACGTCGCGCGTGACCCGTTCCCGCGGCGTCGGGAGGAGCGCCTCGGCCGCCGGAAGATGCTCCCGGACCTCCGCCGGGGGAAGGCTTCCGGTTCCGAGGACGACGTCGTACCCGGCCAGCAGCTCGGAGGTGGACGGCTCCGGCAGAGGCTGCCCGACGAAGACCTTCATCGAACCGCTCCCGCGGGCGCCGGTCCGGCCGGCTTCGAGCGGACCCGCACCGAGAGGAGTCGGTCGTCCTGCTCCACGCGGTCGAGGACCTCGATTCCGGCCGTCACGCGTCCGAAAACCGTATACCCGCCGTCGAGATGCGGTTGCGGCGATAGCGCCACGAACCACTGGGAGCCCCCGGTGTCCGGTCCCGAGAGCGCCATGCCGACCGCGCCCCGCACGTACCGGAGGGGGTTCAGCTCGTCGCGGATCGAATACCCCGGACCGCCCGTCCCGTCGCCGCGCGGGTCTCCCGTCTGGACGACGAAGTCGGGCACCACGCGATGGGCGAGAAGCTGGTCGAAGAACCCCCGGGCGGCGAGGGTGTAGAAGTTGAACGCCGTCAGCGGTGCTTCGCCGAAGTCGAGCTCCACCGTGAAGGCGCCGTGCACGGTCCCAAACTCGACCTCCACCCCGAAGCCGGCAGCCAACCGGGCGAGCGCCCGATAGTCTTCCGGCGTTCGACCGCTCATCACCGGAAGTCTCGCGAAGGCGCCCGGACGCGCCCCGTACGTCTCGACCATCAGACGCCGGGCCTTCTCCCGCACGACGGCGTCCGGATCGTCCACGCGCGCCTCCACGAGGCCCCGTCCGGCCTCGCCCCGCGCCGCGGCGGCGTCGAGCGCGGTCACGACGTCGTCGGGCTCCGAGGCGCCGAAGCTCCGCGCGAACGCCTCTCCCCAGGACGGGACGAGATCCGGAGACGCCGCCAGCCGCGGAGCGGAGGCCTCGAGCGCGGCCGCCCGGACGGCGGGGCTCGAATCGCGCAGAGATGCGCGCAGCCGCTCCCCGGAAACCGGCGTTCTTCTCTTCGAGAGGTACGACAGGGCTGCGGCGCGGACGCGCGCAGACCCGTCCGACAGGAGCCGCGGACCGACGGCTTCGGAAACCTCGTCCGTCACGAACTCCATCGACTCGCAGGCACCGAGCTTCAGCCCGAGCGAGTCGGAGGCCGCGGCGTCCGACAGGCGCTTCGCCGCCCGCTCCGGGGCGCCCGTCGCGTCGAGCCGCGTCAGGCTCACGAGAGCCGTCCGTCCCCTCCACCCTCGCCGCAGAACCGTCTCTTCGAGGGTCGCCCGGGCGCCGGGGTCCTCCGCGACGCGTCCGAGGAGACGGAGCGCCGCCACCGCGACGCCCGGAATCGGGTCCTGCGCCCGGGCGATCGCCACGCTCCGGGCGCCGGAGGGCGTCTCCACCCCGTGAGGGGACGGCAGGATCTTCTCGAGCGCCAGGAGAGACTGGACCGCGACGGACACGTCCTTCGAGGACGCGAGCCGGACGAGGTCGGGAAGGGCGGCAGCCTCCCTGAGGATTCCGCAACCGCGCGCTGCCCACGCGATCGCGTCGGGATCCGGATCTGCTTCGTCTCCTCGAAGCACGGCGCGAAGCGCCGCCGCACTCTCCTTCTGCGGCCGCCGGGAGAGGGCGTAGATCGCCGATCTCCGCTCGGCCGGAGAGGCCGCGGCGTCGCTCGCGAGCGCCGCCAGGCTCTCACGGACCCGGAGCTCCTCCGCCCGCCAGAGCGCCATCGCCGCGGAGGCGCGGACCGGCGAGGGCCGCCTCAGGGCGGTCAGGAGGGCGCCTGTCGCCTCGACGCCCCCGAGCTTTCCGAGGGCGTCGGCGGCGTGCGCCGCCGCGGTCGGGTCGGGGTCGGACAGCATGGCGACGAGGGGCGTGACGAGCGCCCGCTCGCCGGAAACGCCCGCCGCGAAGGAGGCCGCCCGGCGGACCGACGGGTCGGGATCGGCGAGGAGGCGAGGTAAGAGGGCGCTGGCCGACGGGTCGCGGAGCCGCCCCGCCGACAGCGCCGTCAGCCGCCGGACCTCCCGGTCCGGAGACGCCGCGCCGCGGCCGAAGAGCTCGGCGTCGAACCTCCGCGTGTCCTCGGCGCGGAGGAGCGCGGCAAGCGCCTCGATCCGGTCCTCCGCCGACCCGCGGGCCGACCGGGCGGACCCGCAGCCCGCGACAAGCGACGCGACGAGAAGGAGCCCTGCGCGCGCCCTCAAAGGCCGATGACGAGGCGGTCGCCGAGCACCGCCGGAAGCCCCGCCCGGTAGATCTTCCGCCGGGCCGTCTGCACGTCGTACGGCACGCGGTCGAAGTGGACCATCCGCTCGGTCGAGTCGTAGATGACGTACGAGGCCTGCGGGATCCGGTCGCGTGGCTGCCCGACGGAGCCCGGGTTCACGAGGTACTTCCGGTCGCGGCGCAGCTCGAGGCGGTGGCGGCTTCCGCGGATCGCCTCGACGCGGATTCCGCCGTCCTCCTCGAGCGTGAAGACCGACGGAATGTGGCTGTGGCCGAAGAAGCAGACCTCGACGCCGGCCGCCATCCGGTCCATCTGGATGAAGTTCATCGAGGCGTCGAAGTCCGAGAAGATGTACGCGTCCTCGTCGAGCGGCGACCCGTGGCAGACGACGAACAGGTCGTCGACGATCGTGGGCCCGGGCGGGAGCTTCCGGAGGAACTCGAGGTTCTCTTTCGAGAGCCGCTCGGCCGTCCAGCGGGCGGCCGCCAGCGCCGGCGGGTTGAACAGCTCGCCCGGATCGGTTCCCGTCACGACCTTGTCGTGGTTTCCCCGGATGGAGAAGCGGGTCTTCGGGAGCGCCCGGAAGCGATCGAGGACCTTGTTCGGGTCGGCCGCGTAGCCGACGAAATCGCCGAGGCAGATGATCCGGTCGAACCGTTTCCGCTTCACGCGGTGGAGGACGGCCGAGAGGGCCTCGTCGTTGGAATGGATGTCCGAGAGGACCAGATAGCGCACGTCAGGAGCCCCCGCCCGGCCGGCCGCCCGCCGCGCGGATCGTCGACGCCAGATGTTCGACGAGGTCGTCGACCGTCATGTCGCGGCTCACAGAGATCGTCCGGTCGGCCATTGTATAGAACGGGCGGCGCGCCTCGTAGAGGAGCCGCGCCTCGTCCGAAGAACGAAACAGCGGGCGATCGGCCGTCTTCCCGGCCAGCCGTTCGGCGAGCACCTCGAACGGAACGTCGAGGAACACCGCCACGCCGTGCCGACGGATGAAGGAGGCATTCTCCGGGAAGACGAAGGTCCCGCCGCCTACGGCCACGACGGCCGCCGGAAGGTCGGCCGTCCCACGCAGCAGCTCGGCCTCGCGCTCCCGGAACCACGTCTCGCCACGCGACTCGAAGGTCTGCCGGATGGTGGCGCCCGCCATCGCCTCGAACGCCTCGTCGAGGTCGACGAACGGAACCCCGAGGCGGCCCGCGAGCCGACGCCCTGCGGTCGTCTTGCCGCTTCCCATGAAGCCGACGAGGTAGACGCGGGCGTTCCGGTCCGTCAGGCCTCTTCCTCCCGCCGCCCGGCGAGCCAGCGCTCGAGCCATTTCGTCGAAAACCGGCCCGCCCGGATGTCCGGCGCGTCGAGCAGTCGGCGATGGAGCGGGATCGTCGTCCGGACCCCCTCCACGATGAAGAGCTCCAGCGCCCGGCGGCCGCGCATGATCGCCTCCTCGCGATCGCGTCCGTGGACGATCAGCTTTGCGATCAGCGAGTCGTAGTGCGGGGGGATCTTCCAGCCGGCGTAGGCGGCCGTATCGACGCGGACGCCCGGCCCTCCGGGGAGGTGAAGGGTCGTGATCGTGCCCGGCGACGGCGCGAAGGTGACCGGGTCCTCCGCGTTGATCCGGAACTCGATCGCGTGGCCGCGCGCCGCGAAGCCCTCGCCCTCGTGGGGCTCGCCGAACGAGAGCGGCTCTCCCGCGGCGACGCGGATCTGCTCCTTGACGAGGTCGAAGCCCGTCACCATCTCGGTGACCGGGTGCTCCACCTGGATCCGGGTGTTCATCTCCATGAAGTAGAACGAGCCGTCCTCGTCCAGAAGGAACTCGATCGTCCCGGCGCCGACGTAGTCGACGGCCTTCGCCGCGGCGACCGCCGCCGCGCCCATCCGGCGGCGGAGGTCGGGCGTCAGGGCCGGCGACGGGGCCTCCTCGAACACCTTCTGGTGGCGCCGCTGAAGCGAGCACTCCCGTTCGCCGAGATGCACGACCCGCCCCTTCCGGTCGCCGAAGACCTGGATCTCGATGTGACGCGGCTCCGCGAGGTACTTCTCGAGGTAGACGGAGCCGTTGCCGAAGGCGCGCTCGGCCTCGGCCGTGGCCAGTTCGAAGGCGGCCGCCAGCTCGCGGTCGCTCCCCGCGAGGCGCATGCCGCGCCCTCCGCCGCCGGCCACGGCCTTCAGGAGAACCGGGTAGCCGATGCGGCCCGCGATCGTCAGGGCGTCCTCGACCGAGCCGAGAGGACCGGCGCTCCCCGGAATCGTCGGCACGCCCACGCTGGCCGCCGTGCCCTTCGCCACCGCCTTGTCGCCCATCGCGCGGATGGCCTGCGGAGAGGGGCCGATCCACGTCAACCCGACGTCGGTCAGGATCTCCGCGAAATGGGCGTTCTCGGCGAGAAATCCGTATCCCGGGTGGACGGCGTCGGCGCCGGTGATCTCGGCCGCCGCGACGATCGAGGCGATGTTGAGGTACGAGCCGGCCGAAGCGGCGGGCCCGATGCAGACCGACTCGTCCGCCGCCTGGACGTGGAGGGCATCGCGGTCGGGCTCGGAATGTACGGCGACGGAGGCGACCCCGAGCTCCTTGCAGGCGGCGATGACCCGGAGCGCGATCTCGCCCCGGTTGGCGATGAGAATTTTCTGGAACATGCCGACAGCCCCGCCGCGCCCTCCGCTCAGCGGACCTGGACGGCGAAGAGCTTCTCGCCGAACTCGACCGGCTGGCCGTTCTGCGGGTAGACCGTCACGATCGTCCCCGCCACGTCCGACTCGATCTCGTTCATCAGCTTCATCGCCTCGACGATGCAGAGGGTCTTCCCCTTCTCAACCTGGTCGCCCGCCTTCACGAAAGGCTGGGCGTCCGGATTGGGCGCGCGGTAGAAGGTCCCCACGATCGGCGACGTGATGATGTGGAGGCCCTCCTCCTGCACGGCGGCGGGGGGCGCCGCCGGCGGCAGCGAGACCGCGACGGGGGAGGCGGTCACCGTGGCGGTCGCGACTTCAGCAAGCGGGGACGGGTCGGACCCGGCGACGAAAGAGCCCCGGCGGGCGACGACCGGGGTCGGACGCGCCGGACCCTCGATGCGGATGCGGAAGCCGGCCCGCTCGATCTCCAGCCCGGCGAGGCCCCGTCGGGCCACGAGGTCGACGAGTTCCTTGATCTCCTTGACGTTCATCTCCTCACTCTCTCATCCCACGGCCGGGCGGAGCCGTTCCGCGGCACGCGCCGCGACCCAGCGGACTTCGCCCAGCGCCGCCTCGGGCTCAGCCTCGAGCACCAGCGCGTAATCGGCCGTCACGTTCGCCAGGACCGCCGCCCCGTTCTCGCCGACCACGGCCAGCGACCGCAGGGGGCCGCCGCCGATCTCGGCGCCGCTCCGCCCGACGCTCTTCACGAACGACGTCAGTTCCGCCACGAGCACCTCGAGCGATTCGCCGTTCCCCCGAAGCCCTTCGGTCACCACCGGAAGTCCCTCGCGGTCCGTCAACGCCGCCGCCCGGAGCCCGGGCACCTCCGCGACGAGCGAGCGGAGCAGGGCCGAGAGGTCTTCCGTGGCGAGGGGCGGAGGGGGCGTGAACGGCGTCAGGAGCCCCTCGAGACGCCTCTTCGTCGCCTCGTGCTCGCGGGTGACGCGGAGCGCCTCGGCCTTCCGGGCGAAGGCGCGCGACGCCTCCGGATCGGTCGCCGACGCCGCCAGGGCGAGATAGACCTCGCGTGCTTCGGTGAGATAGCCCTGCGATCGGTAGAGCTCCGCGAGCGTCTCCGTGACGAGCGGTCCCGTCGGCGATTCGCTCCGGTCGGGCTCGGCGGGAGGCAGTTCCGCCGCCGGCGTGGCGGGAGCGGGGACCTCCGGAGACTCCGCGGGTCCGTGCGGCGCCTCGAAGGAGAGCGTCTCGAACCCCGTCCCGGGAGCCGGGGGCGGCTCCCCGGCCACCTCGTCGGCGACCATTTCGATCGGCGATGGCGCCTCGTACTGCGCACGGAGCACGATCCCTCGCCGGACACCCGACTCGAACGAACCCGGCGGCGCGGGAACGGCGACCTCGGGAGGCGGCTCGAAGACCGGAGCCCTGTCCGGCGTCGGCGCCACCACGACGGTGGAGGGTTCCGCCGTCCGAGCCGCTTCCGCGTCCTCCGACGGAGGCGTCAGCTCCGTCTCGAGGAAGGCCGCAGCTTCCGGCCTCGAGGTGACCCGAGTCGGGACGTCCGGCTCTTCGGGTTCCTCGGGAGACGGAGATCCCGGCGGAGGAAAGACTTCCTCGGCCGGCCGAGGCTCCGCCTGGGCCGCAAATGCCGCCTCGAAGGCCCGAGCCTCATCGGACGCCGGCCAGACGGGCTCCGACGGCAGGTCGAAGGGCGGGCCGCTCTGGGCCGGCGGCGCAGCCTCCCGGGCCGGGACCGGCCTGTGGGACGGCGTCGTGCGCGCCAGAAGGTCCGAGGGGAGAGAGCGGATCTCCGACGCGAAACGCTCCGGCGCCGGAGGCTCCAGCTCGGCCTCGAGGCGCGCGATCATGTCGTGCACCTCCTTCTCGCCAGGCTTCAGTCCGCGGTAGAGCTTCAGCTTCTTGAGGGCCTCGAGCTTGTCGCCCCGCGCCGCATAGACCTCGGCGATGTGTCGGATGGCCACGAGGTTCTCGCGGTCGTACCTCAGGGCATTCTGATAGGAGCGGACGGCGTCCTCCCACCGGTCGAGCTGCTGATAGGCCTTCCCGAGAGATACGTGCGCGGCGACCGAGCTCGTGTGAACGGAGAGGCCCCGTTCCAGGGTGATGATCGCGTCGCGGACCTTCCCGTGCCGGCGGTACTCCTCTGCGAGGGCCAGGAACTGCCGTGACGTCGGATCCCGCTGCAGGATCCGCTTCAGCTCCTCGAGCCGGGATGGCGGGGTCGGGGGGTTGCCGAATAGGGCCATGCGAGCCTTTGAGTGTAGGTCAATCCGGGTAGAAAGGTCGGGCCGCCCGCGGGCGGCCCGACCGGATCACGCGAGGTGCCGGATCCCTAGGGCGAGATCACCGTCACGTTGAGCGAGTTCGTGTGCGGCGGGGCGCAGAGCGAATCCGTCGCCGTCACCGTCACCGAGTAGGTCCCGGTCGCGGGGCTGCCCTGCAATGTCGTGGTCGGCCCGGTGAGAGGATTCAGAGACAGTCCGGCGGCGACTCCCGGTCCGGACAGTGCCCAGTTGATCGTCCCGGAACCGCCCGTAACCGAGAAGGACGTATAGGACCCGACGGTCTGCGTCGTCGCCCCGGTCACGGAGAACGGCCCGGTCGGATCACTGAACAGCATGGGCAGGGTCTTCGACGTTGTTGCACTCGCCGTATCCTGCACGTTGACGAGCACGCTGACCGGCGTCGAGCCTCCCGGGCCCGAGCTCGAAAGGACCGGCGTCCCGCTGATGACGCCCGTCGACGCGTTGATGGACAGGCCGGACGGGAGGCCCATCGCACTGAACCCGAAGTAGGGCGGCGTTCCGCCGGTCACGACCACCGGGAAGCTGTACGGCGTGCAGACCGTCGCGGTGGAAAGCACCGACGTCGAGATCTGGAGCGCGCTCGTGCAGGCCGAGTTGGTCGGGGTGATGACGAGGCCGGTGAGGTTGTTCGAGCAGCCCGACTGGATGTTGGTCACACGGACGCCGAATTCCGTCGGGATCGCCTGCGTTCCGCCCGAGGGGCAGTTCTGCCGATTGAAGGCCGAGTCGGGAATGAAGGGCGCCGTGAAGGTGAGCGACCCGCTGCTGTTGACCGTCGCCACCACGGGCGACCCGACGACGACGCCGTCCTTCGTGATGGCCGCCGTCATGGCGCTTCCGAAGCCCGATCCCAGGACCGTGATCGACGCCCCTCCGGACTGGGTCGTGGTCGTCGGGCTGAAGCTGGAGATCGCCGGGGTGTTGGCCCGGTAGGTGATCGGCGTCGACGTCGCGTCACAGGAGAGGGCGGTCGAGCGAATCCGGATGTTCCCGGTGTACGACTGGCAGGCCGGCAGGCCCGGCGCGATCGTCGCGAGAGGCGGCATCTGGATGACGACCGAGGTGGACGAGACGGAGGAGACCGTCAGGGGATAGACCGGGAAGCCGGCGGCCTCGAACGTGGCCACCACGGGCTCCTCGAAGTTTGCGCCGGAGACCACGACGGCCGTGGCGGTGTCGGTCGGGATCACCGCCGGCGTCGCCGCGTTCGCGGAGGGACAGCCGTAGTACTTGTAGGCGCCCGCGAGGCTCGCCTTCTTGCCGGTTGTGGGATTCAGGACCTCGATGTCCATCAGCGAGCCCGAGAGGCATGCGTACGCCCCCACGGCGCGCGGCGTCTGGAAGACGATGTTGGTCAGCGTGACCGACTCGACGACCGGCGCCTCGATTCTCTGGGTGCCGCAGGCGCCGCCCGTCATGAAGACCTGCTCCGGGAACTGGAAGCCGGTCCCGAAGATGGTGACGCGCGTTGCGGCGTCGTTCGGCCCCGTCCGGGGCGAGATGGAGTTGATCGTCGGCGTGAGAGCGGCCTCCGTGAAGGTGAAGGCCTGGGGAAGGACGGCCGACTGCTCCGACACCTTTCCGAGATCGATGGTCACGTCGACGTCGCAGGTTCCGGGGCTGGCCCTCGGCGTCAGGACCCCGATCTGCGTGTCCGACACGTTCACGACCGTCGCCGGAAGGAGGCAGAACGTGACGCGGGTCAAGGCCGGGCTGGACCCGAAGTTGCCGCCCTGGATCGTGACCGGTTCGTTGCCGGCCGCCGAGCCGAACTGGGGGACGACCGAGGAGATGAAGACCCTCTTGTTCGGGTTGATGGCCATGTAGGTGAAGGCCTTCGCCTTGCAGACCTGCGTGACGCCGTTGAAATAGCGGACACAGACGTCGACCGTCTCGGGGACCAGAGGGTCTTTCAGCGTCCGCGGCGGCGTCTTGACCGTGATCTGGGTGTTCGTGAGCGCGTCCGGGCTCACGGGCGACCCGCCGAACGTCACGCTGCTCACGGCGTCGATCCTGGTCCCGAAGTTGCCGCCGTAAATCACGACGACGTCTCCCCCCGCCGCCGACCCGGAGTTCGGCTGGACGGTCGAGATGAACGGTCCCGAATCGGGGGGTGCCTGGAAGTCGATCTGGACCGTGGCGGACCCGCACTCGAACGACGCATTGACGTGAGCCGTCCCGCTGGAGAGCGCTCCGGGCGAGACGTCGGCCACGCCGCTCATCGTCGTCTTGGCAATCGTCTGAAGCGAGCTCTCGTAGAAGAAGCCGAAGTCTGTCGTGAAGTTCACGGTCGTGTTGTCCGGCACCGCCACCCCGTTCTTCTTGACCTCGGCACGGACGCTGATCGCGGTGCCGGCGTATGCGCCGATCGGGCCGGCGGGCAGGGAAATGGTGACGGCGCAGCCGCCCCCCCCGGGCGTCGGGACTGGCTTGGGCGACGTGGGCGACTCGCCCGCGCAGGCCCCGAGGAAGAGCGAAAGGCCTGCGACGGCCGCGGCGGAGATCGTGGAGGATCGCTGCATGGTCTTCACCTCGTCACCGCGACGGGATCCCTTCCACGCGGCCGGCCGCCGCGCGGTAGACGAACGTCATGCTGAAGACGGCGGGAACCGACGACACGGGCTGCCCGGACATCGTGTGGCCGTGAAAGGTCACCGTTCCGGTCTGCCGGATCTCGGTGCGTCCCGTCTCCGGGTCTATGCCGCCGTTGTACGGAAACAGCGAGCTGAGAGGCGGCTGCTGAAGCGCCGCGGCGGTCATGAACGGGTAGTTCGTGAGGGTGGACGTGCCGCCGGCGGGGACGATCACGTTCCCGCCGAACGACTCCGTCGCCGAGGCCGTCTTTCCGCCGTCGATCCGCGTCCAGGCGATCGAATAGGTCTCGACCTGGGTGTCGAGGAAGGTCGTCGAACCGCCGCCCGCCGGGTTCTTCAGCTTGCTCGTCAGGACCGTCGTGTCGAACTGGAGCATCGAGTTGTCGAGCACGTTCTTCACGGCCGGCAGGAGGGTGAACTCGCAGGTGAGGAAGACCGGGGTGGCGCTGTCCCCCTGCGTGTTCGTCGAGCAGCCGCCCCCCAGAAGGGCGAGCGCCGTCAGGAACGCGAGGGGATAGGAGGTCTTTTTCATTCACCTCACCTCTCAGCGGATGATGCGTGGCGTGATGAAGATCATCAGCTCGTCGCTGTTTTCCTGAATGTCCCGGTTGCGGAAGAGGTTCCCGATCAGCGGGATCTTCCAGAGACCGGGAATCATCGACTGCCCGTCGTTGGACGTCAGCTTGAAAATGCCGCCGATCACGGCCGTGCCGCCGTCGCGAACCATCAGGCGGGTCTTCGCGTCGCGCGTCGTCAGCGGGATGTTCTGGCCGCCGGCGATGTTGATGCCAACCGCCGGCTCCCGCTTCTGGATGGTGATGTCCATCGTGATCGTCCCCTCGGTCGTAATGTTCGGCGTCACGTCGAGGCGGAGCGTCGCGTTGATGTAGAGCACGGTCGTCGTGTTGTTGACGGTCGTCTGGACCGGAATCTGGAAGCCGGACTGGATCGACGCCTGCTCGCCCGTCTGCGTCATGACCTTGGGCGTCGAGACGACCTTGACGAGGCCCCGGGACTCGGCCGCGTGGATCGCGGCGTCGAGATGGAAAGTGTTGAGGACGTTGCCGGCCGCGATGTTCAGCACCGTCGGCGCGCCGCTCGGGAGGTTCACCAGGCCGGTGACGGACCCGTTGTTCGGAAAGACCATCCCGGTCGTGTTCCCGGTCCCTGCGTCGGCCTTGGCGGTGAAGCCCCAGACGATCCCGAGAGACTGCGAGAAGGTCCGCGTCGCCTCGATGATCCGGGCCTCGATCATGACCTGGAGGTTCGGGATGTCGAGGTTCTTGATCAGGTCGAGGACGGTCGGAAGGTAGTCCGGCAGCTCCTTGATGACGAGCGTCTGCGTCCGCGAGTCCACGAGGATGTCGCCCCGCGCGGACATGACCTTCTTGGCCGTGGCCGCGATCGCGCCGGCGTCGGCGTACGAGACCCGCTGGAGAACCGTCTTCAGGGGGCGGTTCTGGTCCTGGGCGCGGAGGAACTGGAGGCGCGCCGTCTCTTCCTGGGCCAGCTTGGCCGTGGACGCGATCCGCATCACGTTGCCTTCGATGACGTAGCCCAGCTGGTTGATCCGGAGAATCAGCTCGAGCGCCTGGTCCCACGGAATGTCGGTCAGGCTGACCGTGACGGTCCCGCGGACGTCCGGGTCGAGGACGATGTTGAGCTGCGTCAGCTCGCTGAAGCGCTGCAGCGTGTCCTTGATGTCGGCGTCCTTCAGGTTCAGGGTGATCGGGTCTCCGGTGTACTGCCGGTCGCCGGCCCCGAGCGTCTTCGTTTCGAAGGAGCTCTGGAGCTCGCGGCTCTGCGAGCCGGTCTGCTGCTGCTGGCTCAGCAGCGTCTCGGCCGCCTCGATCAGGGCCCGGTCTTCGGGAGTCGGCGTCCTGGCGCGGCGCGGCGCCGGCTTCGGCGTGTCTTCCTTGACGACCCTTACTTCGGGCGAGGCCGCCACGAGCTGGGGCGGCGCCTCGACCTTGACCGAGACGGGGGCGGGGGGCGCCGCGACGGCGACCGGCTCGGACGTCGCCGCCGGGGCCTCCGCCTTCACGGCCACCGGCTCTGGCTTGGCGGGAACGCTCTCGACCCGGGCCGCCGCCGGTTCCGCCTTCGGCGCGGAATGCTCCGTCTTCACGGCCACCGGCTCGAGCTTCGCGGGCGCCTCGGTGGGGGCCGGCATGGACGTCTCCGTCCTCGCCGGCGCGGGAGGAACGACGGCCTCGGCCGGATCCTCGGTTTCGTGCTTCTCATAGGATCCGGCGGCCGGCGCGCTCCTGGGGGCGGCGGCGGCGATCACCGGCGCCGGGGCGGCGGGTGCGCTGCGGACCGCCGGCGCGGAGGCCGGGGCCGTGGCGACCGCCGGCACGGAGCGGAACGTCACCGCCAATCCGGCTCCGGAGGCGGCGATCGCAGGCTGAACGCCATCCTCCGTCAGGTCGAAAACGATCCGCGTCACCGGATCCGGGCCGCCGCGGAACTGCGAGACGCGGACGCGGGAGAGCGCCGTCGCGCGGACATCCTGGCTCTTCTTGCCGGCACCGTTCGTGACGCCGGGAAGGTCGATCACGTACCGGGGCGGGTTCGACAGCGAGAAGGTGTCGTAGGCGAACGAGCCGTCGCCGGAGAGCACGATCGTGACGCCGCCGCCCTGGGGCTTCAGCCCGACCGACGACAGCTTCGTGGCAGGCCGTCCCGCCGCCGCGTGGTGGACGGGGACCGGGGCCAGGTCGGCCGCGGCCGGGGGCGCGGAAACCGTGGTGGCGGGGGCGGCCGGCGGCGCCGGGCGGTTCTCCGACACGACGGCCGGCGGCTCGGGGACCTTGACCGGGACGGGCTCGGGCGCGGCCGCGACGACCACCTCGGGCGGCACGCGCTCGAAGAGGACCGCGGTGGAGGAGGACCCCGGTTCAGATCCGATCCGCGGGTTGACCGGAAGTCGCGCGACGAGCTCGAACTGGACGTGGGCCTTCCCCAGCTCGGAGAACGAGCGCATCTCGACCTTCGAAAGAACGGTCCCGTCGGCGCGCGGCGGCTCCATGCCGGGCGAGGCGACGGCGTCGGGAAGGTCGATCACGAACCGGGTCTGCCCGTCCCGGGCGAAAACCGTCGGCCTGAGACGGCCGCTTCCGGACAGAAGCAGCCGCGGCGTCTCTCCGTCTGCGAGGAGGGCGACCCCGGTCAGTACCGCCGGGGTGTCTCCCCCGCCGGCCGCCGCCGTCGGGCCGGGCCCGCTGGCACAGCCGGCCGCGAGTCCGATCAGTAGGAGAAGGATCGGAATGCCAGCTCCCTGGCTCCTTCGTCTGCTCTGCATGCTTCCTCCCCCGGAAGGCGAGGTCCTGCGAGTCGTCCCCGTGCCGGTCTTAGAGTGCTCGTTCGTCACTGCTTCCTCTGGAGGCCCATGGTCTTGGTCACTTCCCGGAAGGGCTTCGGGTTCGTCGGGTCGTTGATGTTCTGGCGGAAGACGACCTCGGTGCCGTTGATCTCCACGACTTCGCCGTCGAAGAGGGCCTGCCCCTTCCGCAGAACGTAGGAACGGTTGTCGGCGGAGCGGACGAAGGCCATCCAGCCGGTCTTGGTCTTGATCGTCCCCTGGATGTCGATCTCCTCGACCATGACGCCGGCCAGCCCGGGCGGCCGCAGACGCGTCCGTTCGGTCGTGTTGCGGACCAGGAGCGAGCGGAAAGGATCGCGGCGTCCGCCGACCTCGTACTGGTAGGCGGGAGCGCCGAGATCCGAGTCGGCCGCCTTTGGCGGCTCTGCCGCCGGCGTGGGCGACGGCGCGGGCTTCGGCCCGGGCTTCACCTGCCCCGCCGCCGGAAGCGAGAGAAGGAGGAGACCTGCGAGAAGAGCGATGCCGTGCCGGCTCATCCGTCGATCCCTCCACCCTTTTCGGCGGGAGCCGCCGTCTTCGGCTTCCCCTTCTGGGGCGGCGGCGGCGCGGCTTCCTGGTCGCCGAGGTAGATGAACGTCTTGGCCGTGAAGCGGGCCGAGAGCGTCCGCCCCGCCAGCTCGGGCATCCCCTGGATCTGCAGGTCCTCGACGTTGATGATGCGCGTGAAGCGGGCCATCTTGTCGAAGAAGAGCGCCAGGTTATGGTACGAGGCGTCGATCTGGATTTCGATCGGCCACTCGGCGTAGAAGTCCCGGTTGACGTAGTCCTTCGGGGCGAACCGCTTCAGGAAGAAGTCCCCCTGCTGCGCAAGGGTCTGGAACCGCTTGATCAGCTCCTCGGCGTTCCGGTAGGTCGGGAGGATCTGGAGGAGCCGCTGAAGATCCAGCTCGGTCCGCCGGACCTCTTCGCGGAGCTGGGGAAGGCGCCTCTCGGCGGCGCGTCCCTGGGTGATCTTCTGGTTCAGCTGGTCGAGCTCCGCCTTCTTGGCGTCGAGCCGGTGGCGCATCTCGGACAGGTCGAGCAGGTAGAAGAACGCCGCGAGATAGAGAAGCCCGCCCAGAAGCAGGCCGACGGCGAGCCCGTAGTACCAGGGCTTCTCTTCGAGCTGCTTCAGATCGATGGCCATGATCCCCTCACATCCGTGCGGCGCCGGTGGCCGGGGCGGCGGGAGGAGGCGGCGCCCCCGTTTCCGGCTGCGTCCGGTCCAGCGTCGAGAAGACGAACGAAAGGTCGAAGCAGTAGAGCTGCAGCCCGCCGGGGCCGCCGCACGCGGAGAACGACACCTTCGGCTCCTGGAAGGCCGGTACGCGCTTGAGGTTCTCGAGGAAGTTCGCGACCGCGGGCGGGTTGAACGCCTTGCCGACGATGCTGATCGAGTTCCCGCGGTAGTCGAGCCGTTCGAGCCAGACGAGGTCCGGCAGCGCCTTCGACACTTCGTCCATCAGCCGGACCGGCCCCTTCTGGTTCTGCTTGAGCTGGTTGATCAGGTCGACCTTCTTCTGGAGCTTGGCCTTCTTCGCCTCGAAGTCCTTGACCTCCTTGAGGACGGACTCGAGGCGGGTCACTTCGACCTGGGCGACGCGGATCTTCTCCTCCTGCGCCTTGATGGCCGAGGAGAGGATCCACCAGTGGATGAGGAGCGCGAGGACCGCGATCCCCATGGCGACCCCGATGAGGATCGTGTTGAGCCGCCCGGCGCCGCCGAGCGCGGAGACGCCTCGCTTCTTCCGGACCGGCTTGGCTTCGGCAAGGAGGTTGATGCGGATCATGCGCGCTCCTCGCTACTCCCCGATCCGCCGGACGCCGAGCCCCACGGCGATCGCCAGGGACGGCGAGTTTTCTGTCAGCCAGGCCGAATCGACCGCGCGCTCGTCCGCGGCGATCGAGCGGAACGGATTCAGCATCTCGACCGGAAGCCCGAACTTGTCCTTGAGAACGTCGTCGAGGTGGGCGACCTTCGCCCCGCCCCCGGAGAGCATGAGGGAGTCGACGCGCTCGGAGCCCGACGTCGCCTGGAAGAAGTCGATCGTCTTCTGGAGCTCGGCCGCCACGTCCTCGGAGACCCCCGTCAGGACGGGCTGGATGGACTGGGCCGTCTGCCCGGCGACCGCTTCTCCCTTCTTGAGCGCCTCGGCCTGCTCGAAGTTCAGCGAGTAGGCCTTCTGGAGGGCGTCGGTGAACTGGTTTCCGCCGAACGTGATGTCGCGCCAGAAGACCGTCTGGCCCTGCGCGACGACGTTCACGTTCATGACCGACGCCCCGATGTTGACGAGGGCGACGACGCGGCCGGGGTCGAGGCCGTAGTTGACCTCGTAGCAGTTCTGGAGGGCGAAGACGTCGACGTCGACCAGCGACGAGAGCCGCCCGGCCTGCGTGATGACGTTCTTCAGGTCATCCACCTTCTCCCTCTTCGCCGCCACGAGGAGGACGGACATCGTCTCGCCGACCGCGCCCGGGTCGAGAACGACGTAGTCGAGGTAGACGTCGTTGATGTCGAAGGGGACGTACTGCTCCGCCTCCCAGCGAATCGACTCGGAGAGCTCCTCCTCCGGCATCATCGGGAGAAGGATCTTCTTCACGATGACGGAGTGCCCGGAGACGGAGACGGCGACGTTCTGCCCCTTGACGCCCGTGGACGCCAGGAGGCGGGAGATGGCCTCCACCACGAGGGAGGAGTCCATGATGGAGCCGTCGACGATGGCCTCGGGCGAAAGAGCCTCGAGGCCCGCCCGGACGAGCTGGTAGGCCCCCTCTTTACCTTCCCGGAGCTCGACCAGCTTGACGGCCGACGAGCCGATGTCGAGCCCGACGAGGTTCTTGGGTTTCCGGAACAGCACGGTTCGGCTACCCTCCCTCCCGATATACCGATACGGGATCGATGGAACTAGGCGGATTTCCGATGCTTATTCTCTCCCACCCCCCACCCATGCTGTCAAGTTCTTAGAAATTAGAGATTTCCCTTGCGTCCCACGCGGCGGGACGGTATAAAACCGCCCCGGTCGCCCGGTCGGGCGAGGAAGGACTCCATGGCCCACGCGTGTGACATCTGCGGAAAGACCTCGGTGGCGGGGCACCGGATCAGCCACGCCCACAACGTCTCTAACCGC
Organism: uncultured Acidobacteriota bacterium; assembly: GCA_963801475.1. Classification (GTDB taxonomy): domain Bacteria; phylum Acidobacteriota; class Thermoanaerobaculia; order UBA5066; family UBA5066; genus DAOMFB01. The sequence goes on from CAWDEX010000001.1 coordinate 2,397,264, forward strand.
CGCTTCAAGCCCAACGTCAAGTCGGTCCGGACCGCGACCCCCGGCGGCTCCAAGCGGATCAATGTCTGTACACGTTGCCTTCGCAGCGGGAAGGTCACGAAGGCCGTCCGGTAGCCTCTACCCCGCCTCCACGCCCGACAGGTTGTAGCGCCGACGTACTTCCGTGACGCCGGGAACCGCCCGGAGAGTCACGAGCAGCTTCTCCAGGTGGCGCCGGTCCCGTGTCGTCACGCTCCCCTCGATCGCCGCCGTTCCGTCCCGCGAGGTCCGGGCCTCGATCGCGCGGATGTTCGAGCCCGCCGCCGAGATGACCTGGGTGATCTTCGCCAGCATCCCCGGCCGGTCCTCGGTCCGGATCTCCAGGTCGACCGTGAAGGAGGAGTCCTTCGCGCTGTGCCACTCCACCTCGATCTCCCGGGCGGGGTCGAACAGCAGGTTCCGGACGTTCGGGCAGGCGGTGGCATGGACCGAGACGCCGCGCCCCCGGGTCACGTAACCGACGATGTCGTCGCCCGGGACGGGGCGGCAGCACTCCGCGAGCGTGGCGAGAAGGTCGTTCTCCCCCTTGACGCGGATCCCCGTCGCGGGCCCGAACGGAAGGACCCGGCGGACCGCGGAGCGGAGGGCCGCGACCCGCGATGGAGCGGGCGTCGCGTCGGCCGGCGGCGTCTCGGGAGGGAGGAGCTTCGCGACGACGGCCTTCGGCAGGACCTTTCCGTACCCCACGTCGGCGAGCAGATCGTCCACCTTCGAGGCCCCGAACTCCTGCAGATGGGGGTCGAATGCCTTGTGGTCGAGGAGTCGAGGCAGACTCTTCTTGAACTTCTTCAGCTCCCGCTCGAGCAGACGGCGGCCGATCTCGATCGACTTTTCCTTCTCGGCCGCGTGGATGAAGGCGCGGATCTTGTTCTTCGCGCGCGACGTGACGACGAAGCCGAGCCAGTCCCGGGACGGCTGGGCCGCCGGTGACGTCATGATCTCCACGATGTCGCCGTTCTCGAGCGGCGTCTTGAGCGGAACGAGCCGGCCGCCCACCCGCGCCCCGACACAGTGGTGTCCGACGTCGGTGTGGATCCGGTACGCGAAATCGACCGGCGTCGCCCCCCGCGGGAAGGAGAAGACGGCCCCCCGGGGCGAGAACGTGTAGACCTCGTCGGGAAAGAGGTCGATCCGGAGCGCGGTCAGGAACTCCCGCGGGTCGGAGATCTCCTTCGTCGTCTCGAGAAGCTGCCGCACCATGCCGATGGACGCCTCGTCGGCCCGCGGGTCGAGCTTCCCTTCCTTGTACTTCCAGTGCGCCGCGATCCCGTTCTCGGCGATGAGATCCATCTCGCGGGTCCGGATCTGCACTTCGAAGGGAGGCGCGTTCTCCGGCACGAGCGTCGTGTGGAGCGCCTGATAGAAGTTCGGCTTCGGCATCGCGATGTAGTCCTTGATCCGGCCCGGGACGGGGCGCCAGGCCTGGTGGACGATGCCGAGGACGGAGTAGCACTGCGGGATCGTGTCGACGAGGATCCGGAACGCGAGGATGTCGTAGAGCTGGTCCAGGGGGATCTGCTGCCGGTGGAGCTTCTGACGGATGGACCAGTACCGCTTGACGCGCCCGGTGACGTCCGCCTCGATCCCGGCGCCGGCCGTCTTCTCGAGGAGGTCCCGGCGGATCCCCTCGACGTGGGCCGACGACGTCTTGAGCCGCTCGTCGATCGCGGCGGTCAGCTGCACGTGCTCGTCCGGGTGGAGGAAGCGGAAGGAGAGGTCCTCCAGCTCGCCCTTCACCTTTCCCATGCCGAGCCGGTTGGCGAGCGGCGCGTAGATCTCCATCGTCTCCGCGGAGATGGCGCGCCGCTTCTCCTCCGGAAGGTGCTCCAGCGTCCGCATGTTGTGGAGCCGGTCCGCCAGCTTGACGAGGATGACCCGCAGGTCGTCCGTCATCGCGAGCAGCATCTTCCGGAACGTCTCCGCCTGCTGCGCCTCGCGCGAGGTGAAGTTGTACCGGCTGATCTTCGTGACGCCGTCGACGAGGTGCGCCACGTCGGGCCCGAACAGCTCGGCGAGCCGCTCCTTCGTCATCTCGGTGTCCTCGAGGACGTCGTGCAGGAGTCCGGTCGCGATGGAGACCTCGTCGAGCCTCATGTCCGCCAGGATCATCGCGACGTTGAGCGGGTGGACGAGATAGGGCTCGCCGGAGGAACGAAGCTGGTTCCGGTGTGCGTTCGCGGACACGACGTAGGCGCGCCGCAGAAGCGCCTCGTCGACCTTCGGGTGGTAGCCCTCCACCTTCTCGAGGATGTCCTCGAACCTCAGCACGGCTCCCATTATCGCGGCAGCCGCCCTTTCCGGTTAATCTCCGCCGACCGAGGGCCCGAATGGATCTTCTGAAACAGCTGCTCGACTTCTTCCTGCACCTCGACAAGCACCTCTCCGAGGTGATCCGCGACTACGGGACCTGGACTTACCTGATCCTCTTTCTCATCGTGTTCTGCGAGACCGGCCTCGTCGTCACGCCGTTCCTGCCGGGCGACTCGCTCCTCTTCGCCGCGGGGACCTTCGCGGCGCTCGGCGCGCTCTCCCCGTGGGTCCTCTTCGTCGCCCTCTCGGCAGCCGCCATCCTCGGCGACACGGTCAACTACTGGATCGGAAAGAAGATCGGCCCGCGCGCCTTCTCCGGCACGGTGCGCTTCCTGAAGCAGGAGCACCTCCGGAAGACCGAGGCCTTCTACGAACGGCACGGCCGGAAGACGATCATCATCGCGCGCTTCGTCCCGATCGTCCGGACGTTCGCTCCCTTCGTGGCGGGCGTCGGCTCGATGAACTACCCGGTCTTCCTCGCGTACAACATCATCGGCGGCGTCGCGTGGGTGGCCCTGTGCGTTTTCTCCGGCTACTTCTTCGGCAACATCCCCATCGTCAAGCGGAACTTCTCCGTCGTCATCATCGCCATCATTCTCATCTCGACGCTTCCCATCCTCTGGGAGGCGTGGAAGGCCCGGCGGGCCGGACGGGGCGCGGCGGCGGCGTGACGGGAGCCCCGGGCCGCCGCCGCTCCGGGTGGCTCTCCTCGACGGCGCTCATTTTCTACGCGCTGATCCTCGGCGTCGTCCTCGGGCACTTCCTCCCCGCCGAGACGCACCCGCGCGCCTACGAGTCGTTCCGCTTCCTCTCGAAGGCCTTCATCAATTTGATCAAGATGCTGGTCGTGCCTCTCATCCTGACGACGATCATCGTCGGGATCGGGAAGACGGGGGACATCAAGGCCGTCGGCCGGATGGGCATCAAGGCCCTCATCTACTTCGAGGTCGCCACGACGATCGCCCTTCTCATCGGCCTCGCCTTCGCGCACGCCGTCAAGCCGGGGATCGGCCTGACGCTGCCGCCGTCGGGCGAGACGCTCGCTAGGCCGAAGGGTCTCGTCGAGACGCTCCTCCATCTCTTCCCCTCGAACCCGTTCGACGCGATGGTCCGGCAGGACATCCTGCAGATCGTCGTCTTCGCGACGCTGCTCGGCGTCGCGGCGGCACACGTCGGGACAAAGGCCGGCCCGTTCCTCTCCTTCGTCGACTCCTCGGTCGCGGTCCTCTTCCAGCTGACCGACTACGTCATGTCCCTGACGCCTCTCGGCGTCTTCGGCGCCATGGCCGGCGCCGTCTCGCACCACGGCGTCCAGGTCCTCGGCAGTTACACGAAGCTCGTCGGCTCGCTCTACGGCGCGCTCGTCGTCTTCGCCCTGATCGTCTTCGTCCCCGTGCTGAAGCTCGCCCGCGTGCCGATCGTCCCGTTCTTCCGGGCGATCCGCGAACCGTTCCTGATCGCCTTCTCGACGGCTTCCTCCGAGGCGGCGCTCCCCCGGGCCCTCGAGCGGATCGTCCAGTTCGGCGTTCCGCGCAGCGTGGCCGGCTTCGTCCTCCCGGCGGGCTACAGCTTCAACCTCGACGGCTCCACGCTCTACATCGTCCTCGCCACCCTCACGATCGCGCAGGCCGCCGGGCGCGACCTCACCCTCGTGGAACAGGTCGCCATGCTCCTGACCTTCATGCTGACGACCAAGGGCGTCGCCGCCGTGCCCCGGGCCTCGCTCGTCATCATCGCGGCCGGGTGCGCCTCCTTCGGCCTTCCCGGCGAGGCGGGCGTCGCCATGATCCTGGCGGTGGACGAGCTGATGGACATGGCACGGACGTCGATCAACCTCGCCGGCAACTGCGTGGCGGCCGTGGTCGTCGCGCGCTGGGAGGGGGTCTTCGGGACCGAGAAGAACGGCGCGCCGCCCCCCGACGGGAGCGGCGCCGTCGGAGCCTAGCGGGCCTTCGCCGCCGCCTTGCCCTTTCCGTCCGGCGCGGGCGCCGGCGCGGACTTCTTCGGGGACCGCTTCGCTTTCCAGTCCTCCCACACGACGACGAGCGGGGCGGCGATGAAGATCGACGAGTAGGTCCCGATGATGATCCCGGCGAGCATCACGAACGAGAACGGCCGCAGGACCTCGCCCCCGAGGAAGAAGAGGGCCACGACGACGAGGAACGTGAGGCCCGAGGTCAGCACCGTCCGCGAGAGCGTCTGGTTGATCGACTCGTTGACGACGTCCGTGAGCGGTCTCTTCCGCGTCTTCTGGAGGTTCTCGCGGATCCGGTCGTAGACGACGACCGTGTCGTTCATCGAGTAGCCGATCAGCGTCAGGAACGCGGCGACGACCGTCAAGGAGATCTCGACGTTCAGGATCGAGCAGAGGCCCAGCGTCACCCACGTGTCGTGGATGATCGCGACGACCGCGGCCGATCCGAACGAGGCGGACCGGAAGCGGATGCCGACGTAGGCCAGCATCGCGGCCCAGGAAAGGGCGATGGCCCAGGCGCCCTGACGGCGCAGGTCCCGCCCGACCTGCGGGCCGACGTTCTCGGCCTGCAGGAGGGTGAAGGGGCCCGCGATCGTCTTCTCCTTCAGCCACCCGGCCACGGCCGGCGAGACGCCGGGCACCTGGCCCGCCTCCTCCACGGAGCGGAAGAGTCCCTTCTCGGAGCGGGCGCGGATGATCGCCTGGGTGGTCTTCTGGTACTCCGTCTTCGGGTCGAGGCTGGGGCGGCTCGCGAGCTTCTCCGGGTCCTCGGCGAGAAGCCGCGCGAGAAGAACATCGGCGCCGTTGAGATTCAGGTCGAAAGCGCCGGGCTGCGTCCCCTGCGGGAAGAGCGCCTTCGACAGGGCCCTCGTCACCTCGCCGGAAAGGTCGCGCCCTTCCTTCTGCTCCATCGGGATCCGGAGGAGGACCTGGTTCTTCTCGGGCTTGTCGAAACGCTGGGCCGAGTCGAGCTTGACGCCGGCGCCCTCCACGACCTTCCGGATCTGGTTCTCGTCCGGCGCCTTGGAAAACGCGTAGAGGAGCTGGGCCCCCCCGGTGAAGTCGATCCCGAGCCGCGGGCCGCCCTTGGCGACGAGCGCGATCGTTCCGATCACCACGAGGGCGATCGAGACGCCGATCGCGTACCACTTGATCCCGAGGAAGTCGATATTGGTCTTCTTGAAGAGACGCACGGGGCCCTTCCTTAGATGGAGATCGTCTCGACCTTCTGCTTCGGCCCGTAATGGAGGTCGAAGAGAAGGTGCGAAACGAAGACGGCGGTGAACATCGAGGCGGCGAGGCCGATGACCAGCGTCACGGCGAAGCCGCGGACCGGTCCGGTGCCGAACTGGAAGAGGAACGCGGCGGCCGAGATGGTCGTCACGTGGGTGTCGACGATCGTGCCGAAGGCCCGCTTGAAGCCGAGGTCGATCGCCGCCTTCGGGGCCTTGCCGCCGTCCATCTCCTCGCGGATCCTCTCGAAGATCAGGACGTTCGAGTCGACGGCCATGCCGATCGTCAGGATGAAACCGGCGATGCCCGGAAGCGTCAGCGTGGCGTTGATCCACGCCATCGCCCCGAGCAGGATGATGGCGTTCAGGACCAGCGCGAGGACCGCGTTGAGGCCGGCGGCGCGGTAATAGAGGACGGTCGCGACGAAGACGAGGAGCATCCCGACCACCGCCGCGAGGACTCCCTGCCGGATGGAGTCGAGGCCGAGCGACGGCCCGACGGTCCGCTCTTCGAGGCTGATCATCTCGGCCGGGAGCGCGCCGGACTTCAGGACGAGGGTGAGGGCCTCGGCCCGTTCGAGGGTGAAATTCCCCTCGATGATCCCGGTGTCCCGGATCTGGCTGTTGATGACCGGAGCCGACTGGACGCGGTTATCGAGGACGATGGCGAGCCGCTTGCCGACGTTTCGTCCGGTCGCGTCGCCGAACTTCACGGCCCCCGCCGCGTTCAGGAAGAACTCGACGGCGGGCTGGTTGAACTTGTCCCGGCCGACGCGCGCGTTCTTCAGGTCGCGGCCGGTGATGACCGAGGCCCGCTTCAGAACGTAATAGACGGGTGTCCGGGTCCGGGCGTCGGTGTCCTCGCTGAACCCCTCGACCACCATGAGGTCCGGCGGGACGGGGCCTCCGTACGCCGCGGTCACCGCGTCGGCGGCCGGATACGGCCCGCCCTTGTCGTCCACGAGCTTCAGCTCGAGAAGGCCGGTCGTCCCGATGATCTCCTTGACCCTCGCCGGGTCGTCCACGCCGGGCAGCTGGATCAGGACCCGGTCGGTTCCCTGCCGGCCGATGAACGGCTCCGCCACGCCGAGGGCGTCGACGCGGTTCCGTACGGTCTCCACCGCCTGACGGACCGCCTGGTCCTCGATGGCGAGCCGCTCGACGTCCTTGAGGGAGACCTTCCACTCGCGGCCACGCTCGCTCACGTCCCACGCGTTCGGCGGGAGGGCCGTCTTGAGCAGATCGCGGAGCTTCGCCGTCTCGGTCTTTTCGTCGAGTGCGAGGGCGAAGCCCGACGCGTCCGCCGGGCCGGTCGGCGTCACGGTCACGCCGCGCTTGCCCGCCTCGTCCTTCAGGTGCTCAAGGGCGTCCTGCGCCTCGACGCGGAGCGCGTCCGAGGTCTTGACCTGCATGACGAGGTGGATCCCGCCCCGGAGGTCGAGTCCCAGCTTCAGGCCGTTCTTCAGGACCTCGCCCACGGTCGGATTGGGCGGAGCGAGGGGCGACTTCTTGACGGCTTCATGGCCCCGCCACCAGTACGCGGCAAGGGAGCCGATGAAGACCACCAGCGTCAGGGCGATGCGCCATCCGACGGGCTTTTGCACGGACGGAACCTCCGGATGCGGGGCCGGAACGGACAGCGGCGCCGTCGCCTTCGTCTCGCATCCGGACCACGGGGATTGGCCCGGCTCACCCGGGCGAACCGCGGGAGTCTAAGGGAACAGTTCCCGGGCGGCAACCGTCCGCCGAATCAGCCGGATCCGGCCTCGGCGCCGCCCGAGAGGGAGACGATCGAAAGTCGCTCCCGGACTTCGGGGGCGAGGCTCGCCGGCAGCCGCTCGTGGCGCCAGCCGTGGCACGAGAGAAGCAGCACCGGCCGCTCGGCCAGGACCCGGGTGAGAAGGAACTCCATCACGGAGACGAAGCGCTCGTCGTCGGTCCCCGTGAGCGGGTCGTCGAGAAGGAGCGGGACTCCCCGCACTCCCGTCCCGAGATACCGGAGAACGGCAAGACGGGCCGTCAGATGCAGCTGCTCGCGGGCGCCGGTCGAGAGGGCGGCGTCGATCTCCGCCTTCGTCGCCACCCGCCCGCCCCGCCCCACCGCGGAAACCGACAGGTCGTCGCCGAACTCAAGGGCCTCGTACGGCACGCCCCAGGAGGAGAGGACGGCCCGCGAGGCCTCGGCCAGGCCGCGGCGGAAGTCCCCGTAGACCGACGAGGCCGCGCCGGCGAGCGCCTCCCGGGCCAGGTCGACGCCGTCGCGAAAGAGGGTCGCCCGGTCGAAGAGGGCCTCCGCGTCCGCCAGGGCCTCCTCGACCTCACGGGCGCGCTCCCCCCCGTCGCGCGCCGCCGCGGCCAGCTCGCGCTCGGCCTCCCGCCGCTCGGCCTCCGCCGCCTCGAGGCCGGCCCGCGCCTCGTCCGCCGCACGGCGTGCAATCTCCGGGTCGGCGGCTTCGGGCGCGGCGGAACCGGCCTCACCACCCGGCGACCGGCGCGACGCAATTTCCTCGTCCAACGCCGCGAGACGACGAACCAGGCGCGTCCGCTCCCCCTCGTCGAAGGCGTCGCGCCGGGCGGGGATCTCGACCTCCAGAAGTCGGGCCCTCCGGGCCAGCCGGCGGCGGGCGGCCTCGACGAGGTCGAACGCCTCGCCCAGGGAAACGTCCGGCGGCGCACCGGCGGCCCCGAGCTCGTCGCGGAGGGAGCGTTCGATCCGCGCGATCTCCTCGCCTTCGCCGTCGAGATGCTCCGCCTCGCGCGCCGCGAAGACGGCGCTCTGCCGCGCGGCTTCGAGCGATTCGTCGATCTCGCGAAGCCGCGCGATCGCGCGCCGCGCCGTGTCCGGGTCCGGGAGGCCTTCCGGCAGTCCCAGGACGCCCCGGAAGGCCGAAAGATCCGCCGCGATCTGCGCCGCGCGGGCGCGCGCCGCCCCTTGCCGGGCCTGCCGGTCGAGGAGGCGCCGGCGCGTTTCCTCCGCCGATCGGAGCCGCCGCTGGGCCTTCACGAGCGCCAGGCCGTCCGGAAAGCCGGCCGCGTGGGCCACCTGGTCGAGCCGGCGGCGAATCTCGGACAGCCGGCGCCGGACCTCCGCCGCCCCCTTCCGGTGCGTCTCGTCCTCGCTCCGGACCGTCTCCTCGTCCTCCCGCCGGAAGTCGTTCCCCGAGATCCACCCGAATCCGCCGACGCCGAGAAGCACCACGGCGACGAGACCGACCGCCACGGTGGCGGCGAGGGGAACGGCCGAGAGCGCCAGCCAGACGGTCAGCGGCACGAGGCCGGCACCGACTCCGGAGAGCAGCCTTGCCCTCTGGACCCTGGCTCGCCGTTCGCCGGCCAGGATCGAGAGCGCGGCCTTCGCCTCGGCCACTTTCCGGTCGAAGCGCACCCCGTCGATTTCGAGCGCGGAACGCTCCTCGTCCGCGTCCTGGACGAAGCTCCGGTCGGCGGGGGGAAGGTCCTCGAGCCGCCGAAGCTCTTCGGCGAGCCCCATCTGCCGCAGCTCCTCCCACTGGCTCTCGACGGCGCGCTCCGCGAATTCGATCTCGGCGGTCGCGTCGAGAGCGCTCTCGAGAAGGCGGCGGACCGCCTCGCGTTCGGCGGTCGGGAGCGACAGGGCCGCTCCGAACCGCGCTTCCATCTCCCGGCGCGCCGCCGCGGTGCGAGCCTCCGCGAGGCGAAGCTCCTCCCGGGCCGCCCGAAGGCTCTCCGGCCGCGTCCCCCGCTCCGCGCGCAGGCGGTCGATCGCCGAGAGCCGCGCCGGGGAAAACGCCGCGACGTCGCGCGCGAGCGACGCCGCTTCCACCTCGGCGGCGCGGAGAGCCTCCTCCGCGGCGGTGAGCTCGGAAAGGCGCCGCGCGACCGACCGACGGTCGGCCTCCACGACGGCGAGCGAGGCGGCCTCGACCCGCTCGCGCCAGGCGTCCCGGCGACGCGTCAGCTCATGGAGACGCGCCGACGCCTCCGCCGCCGCCGCCCGGAAACCGGCAAGCCGGACCCGCTCGGCCCGCAGCTCCTCGAGCCGGCGGGCGAGCCGTACGATCTCCGTCTCGATCGAGACCGTCGGCCCCGTCCGGGCTTCCGGCATCTCGCGGCGCGCCGCCTCCAGGAGTTTCTGGGCGCGGACGACCGACGCCTCGCCCCCTCCCGAGTCCGCGATCCGGGCGAGCTCCACGGTGAGCGACGCGTCGAGCGTATCGCGGTCGAGAATGTTCTGGGCGACGTACGCCGTCGCGCGGAAGAGCGCCTCGGACAAGCCCCCCGTCACCGCCTCCCCGAAGCCGTCCCGCCCGCCGGACCGGAGGAACTCGCGGGTCGCCTCGACGCCCCGCTCGCGGTCGACGATCCGGAGCGTCCCGGCGTCGAGGTCGCGATCCACCGACCACCGCCGTCCTGCGGCTTCCAGATCGAGGCCGACCCGAAGGGCCGCTCCGCTGCGCGGCCGGCGGAGCTCGCGAAGCCGGCTCCCCGCACCGCGTCCCCGCGGAAAACCGTAGAGAGCCGCGACGATGGCCTCGCAGAGCGTCGTCTTCCCCCGTTCGTTCCGGTCGACGACGAGAAGGAGCTGTCCCTCGGGCCACTCGAGATCGACGTCCGCGAGCGGGCCGAATCCCGCGATCCGGATCCTCTCGATCCTCATCCGCGCTCCGGTTCCGGCGGCCTCACCGCCCGCCCGGCCAGCGCGTCGCGCCCCAGCCGGATCGCGAGATCGACCGCGCGCCGGGTCGCCTCGTCCGGCGCGGCCGCCCGCCGCGCGGCCAGATCGGCGAAGAAGCGTCCCTCGGCCGTCGGAAGCGACGACGTCTCCTCCGCGGCGGCCGTCACGGTGCCGTCGCGCACGACGAGGTGCGCCACGCGCGGCAAGAGCGGCGACAGGGCGGCCGCCGGGCGCGCCCCGTAGGGCTGCGTCCCCGTCAGCGTCACCCGGACGACGTCCGCGGAGGAGACGCCCTCGTCTGCGAACGCCGCGTCGACCCGCTCGAGGACGGCCGCGGTCTCGAGGTCACTCACGTCCAGGGAGAGGTCGAAAAGGGTCCTCCCGTCGGCGGGCAGCGTTTCCACGGCCGGCGGCCGTCCCTGACCCAGCGTCACCTTCAGGAAGACGCGGGGCCCCGCCTCGTCGAGGCCGCGTCCCGTCGGCGCTCCGGAATATGCCGCGCGGGGCGTGCCGTCTCCGTCGGTGACCACGTGGAGGTGATGGTGGTGCCCGAGCGCCGTCCACGAGAAACCCGCGGCCATCAGCTCGTCGGGCGTGAAGGGCGCCGTCCGCTTTCCGCCGCGGGGCGCGTCGGCGCCCGGGTAGGTCTCGAGCGAACCGTGGACGAGAAGGATCGCGTGCGGAACGTCCGGCCGCGGTGGCCGCGAGGCGAGCGGCCGCTCTTCGACGGCCGCGGGCGAAAGGAACGCCCGCCCGACGACGGCGACGTCGTCGCGGCCCGGGAAGGGGCGCGCCGTCCACTCCGGCTCGCGGAAGACGACGACGTTCTCGGGCCAGGCCCGCATGCCGAGGGCGGCGAGGACGGCCGGGTCGTAGAACCCGCCGGCGCCGGCGAAGTCGTGATTTCCCGGCGCTACGAAGACGGGACGGGGGGCGAACGAAGCGAGGGCCGCGAGGACGCGATGAATCGACGACGGTGGCACGCTCTCGGCGTCCCAGAGGTCGCCGGGGACGAGGAGCGCGTCGGCGCCGGCGGCACGCGCGGCCTTCACCGCCCGCTCGGCCGCGGCGTCGACCTCGTCGCGCCGCTGCTCGCGCAGTTCGGCGGGCCAGGCGAGTCCGCGGCCCGTCAGCGGGGAGCCGACGTGCCAGTCGGAGGTCTGAAGGAAGACGAGGGGCGATCCGGCCGGCACGGTCCCGCTTTCTCCCGCGCGCCGCCCGGCCGCGTCAGCCGGCCGGCTCTTTCAGGGCCTCGCCGTCTTCGATCTTCGCGGTGACGGCGGTCCGCGCCATCTTGACCTTCACGTTGTCGGCGATCTGGACCCAGATCCAGGAGTCCTCCACCTGCCTCACCGTGCCGCAGAGCCCGCCGGACGTCACGACGCGGTCGCCCTTCTTCAGCGCCGCGAGCATTTCCTTGGTCTTTTTCTGCTGCTTGCGCATCGGCGCGAGGAGGATGAAGTAGAAGATGACGAAGACGAAGATGATCGGGAGGAAACCCGTCAGCGTCTGCGTGAGGCCGCCGGCCCCCGGGGCCGCCTGCAGGAGGAAAGCGAGGGTCATGTCGCGTCCTTTCGGTCGTGGGTCGAGAGGCGCGCGGCCGCCGCGGCGGACCACGTCGCGAACTCGCCTCGATCCAGAGCCTCACGGATTCGCCGCATCAAGTCAAGGATCGCCGTGAGGTTGTGCACCGTCAGGAGGAGCCCCGCCGACGGCTCGCCCGACACGAAAAGGTGCCGGAGGTAGGCGCGCGAGGACGTCCGGCAGGTGGGGCAGCCGCACGCGGGGTCGGGAGGCGACGGGTCTTCACGGTAGCGCGCGTGCTTGATGACGAGCGTCCCTTCCGACGTGTAGAGGATCCCGTGCCGCGCCGCCCGCGTCGGGAGAACGCAGTCGAACAGATCGAACCCGTGGGCCACGGCGTGGACGAGGTCGTCGGGCCGGCCGACCCCCATCAGGTATCGCGGGCGCTCCTGTGGAAGGCGGGGGCCCGAGAACGCCACCGCGGCGCGCATCTCCGGCTTCGGCTCCCCCACGGAGAGCCCCCCGCACGCCAGGCCGTCGAAGGGAAGGGCCGCGAGGGCCGCCACGCTCTCGGCGCGGAGATCCTCGTGCATTCCCCCCTGTACGATTCCGAAGAGCGCCCCGGCGGCGCGCCCCTCGCGGAGGGCCTCGGCCTTCGTCAGTGATCGCGCCGCCCATCGGTGCGTCCGCTCCATCGAGACGCGAACCACCTCTCGCGAAGCCGGGTACGGAGTGCACTCGTCGAGGACCATCGCGACGTCGACGTCGAAGTCCGAAAGCTGCAGCTCCACGGCGCGCTCCGGCGTCAGGAGGTGCTCGCTTCCGTCGAGGTGGCTGCGGAACAGGACGCCGTCCTCCCGGATCTTCCGGTTGGACGCGAGCGACATCACCTGGAAGCCGCCCGAGTCGGTCAGGATCGGCTTCGGCCAGCCGGTGAAGCGGTGGAGACCGCCGAGCCGCCGGATGACGTCGCCCCCCGGGCGGAGCATCAGGTGGTAGGTGTTCGCGAGGACGATCTCGGCGCCGGCGCGGTCCACGTCCCCCCAGGAGAGCGTCTTCACGCTCCCCGCCGTGCCGACCGGCATGAAGGCGGGGGTCTCGACGGTGCCGTGAGCGAGCGTCAGCCGCCCGCGCCGTGCGACGGTCGAAGGGTCCCCGGCGAGGCGTTCGAAGCGAAGAACGGACGACATTCCCGGAACAGGAGTCTACGGGGCGCGGACGCGTTGACCCTCGGTAACCCGGATGCTATGTTCCGCCCGCTTTTGGGGGTGTAATGCCGGAGCTCGGACAGAAACACGAGTGCTACAAATGCGGGGCCAAGTTCTACGATCTGAAGAAGAGCCCCGTCCTCTGTCCGAAGTGCGGCGCCGACCAGAAGGAAGCGCCCCCGCAGCCGACCTCCCCCGTGATGCTCGCGGCCGCGCGCCGCGCCAAGCGCGACGAGTTCGCCGACCCGGACCTCTTCGAACGGCCGCGAGATGAGGAAGAGCCCGGCGCCGAGGCGGAGGACGCCGCCAAGCGGCTCGACGACGAAGAGGAGCTCCCGCTCGAAGGGTCGGGCAAGCTCGAAGCTCCCGAAAGCGACGACGAGGAATACTGAAGGCCCGCCGGGCCGCGCGGTCTTCGTCGCCATCGGCCTCGGGGCCAACCTCGGCCGCCCCGCCGTCTCGGTTCGCCGCGCGGCTCGCGCTCTCGCCAGGCTCCTGAGCGGGGCGCGCCTCTCGCCCCTCTACCGGACGAGCCCCGTCGGCGGCCCGCCGCAGCCGCCGTTCGTCAACGCCGTCCTCATCGGCCGGACGCGCCTCGCGCCCGAAGAGCTTCTCGGACGGTTCAGAGGCCTCGAGCGGGCCGCGGGCCGGCGAAGAGGCCCCCGGAACGCCCCGCGCCCGCTCGACCTCGACCTCCTTCTCTACGGCGGCGTCGTCCGCTCCGCCCCCGCGCCCGTCCTCCCCCATCCACGCCTCGCATCGCGCCTCTTCGTCCTCGTGCCGCTGGCCGACGTCGCGCCCCACCGGACCGTTCCCGGCACGGGGAAGACCGTGGCCCGGCTCCTCCGCGAGGTCCGGCAGGTGTCGGATGAGACGGTGCGCCAAATTCAGGCGCGGGGCGGCGGTGTCCGGGTGTCGAACTTCAGCTGAGACCCTTCGAGGGTGACCCGGGTCCACGGCGGGACCGACGTCGTGAGCCAGACGCTCCCGCCGATGACGCTTCCCCGTCCGATGACGGTCTCGCCGCCGAGGATCGTGGCGCCGGCGTAGACGACGACGTCGTCCTCGACGGTCGGGTGCCTCTTCGTTCCCCGGATCAGGCGTCCCCGCTCGTCCTTCTGGAACGAGAGGGCGCCGAGCGTCACCCCCTGGTAGAGCTTCACCCGGTCGCCGATCCGGGTCGTCTCGCCGATTACGACGCCCGTGCCGTGGTCGATGAAGAAGCTCTTGCCGATCGAGGCGCCCGGGTGGATGTCGACGCCGGTCTCCTGATGGGCGAACTCCGTCATCATCCTCGGGATCAGCGGCACGCCGAGACGGTGAAGCTCGTGCGCGATCCGGTACGTGAAGATCGCGCGGACGCCCGGGTAGGCGAGGATGATCTCCTCGGATCCGGTGGCCGCGGGATCCCCGTCGTACGCCGCCTCCACGTCGCCGGAGACGCAGTCGGCCACGTCGGGAAGGCGCTCGAACAGCTGCGTCGTGATCTCCCGGGCCGCCTCGGCCGGGACGCCCGCGTCCGTCAGGTGGGCCCGGGCCCGCTCGATCTCGGCGGAGAGCCGCAAGTGGATCCGGAAGAGCATGTCGCCAAGGTGGTCCCGGAGATTCGCCCGGTAGAGGACCGGCTCGCCGTAGTAGCCGGGGAAGACGACCTCCTGGAACATCCGAAGGATCTCGACGATCTCCTTCTGGTGCGGCCGGTGCGGGGCGTCGACCGCCGAGAGGCGCGGCCGCGTCTCGGACGTTTCGACGATCCGGTCCATCGCCTGGCGGAGCCTCTCCGCCATCCGGGAGCGCGGGCGCTTCGGGGTCGGTGTCATCGGAGAGGATTCTAGTCGCGCGGCCAGGACGCCAGGAGCGACCGGGCGTCCTCCTGCACGCGGAGGTCCTCGACGAGGTACTCCGGCGACGGGGAGTCGGCCACGAGCGCCTCGAGGATCCGCCGCGCCTCGTCCCGTCGGGAAGAGTCGTAGTCCCGGAGCGCATCCGCCCAGTAGAGCCGGTTGTAGAAGTTTCGGGGCCCGATCTCCATCGCCTTTTGAAGGTTCTTCAGCGCCTCCTTTCGCGACGCCCAGCCGGTGATGAACGGAATGCTCGGCGTCTGGTGGTGGACCCGTCCGAGGAGGCGGTAGCCGGCCCCGTCGTCGTACGTGGGAGCGATCAGGATCACCGCCTGCGCGTCGTCGCGGATTTTCGCCGCGACGCCCTGCCGGGCTGCGGCCGTCTTTCCGAAGACGAGCGCCCACTTCCCCCAGTCCACCCCGGCCCAGAGGAACGTCGCGGCCGCCCCCGGGATCTCCCGGGCCGCCCCCGCCAGCGCCACCGGCCCCTCGTCCGTCGTCGCGCGGCCGGTCACCGCGGCCACCTTCGTCCGGACGAGGGCGATCGCCTCCTCGCCCGCCTTCTTTCCCTCGTCGAAGAGCCTCTTCTGCTCCTCGGGGTCCCGGGTCGTGTACTCCCCTTTGAAGTAGAAGGCGCGCATCAGCCGCCAGCGGGGCTCGAGCGACCCGGGATCGAGCTCGATCGCGCGCCGGCACGCGGCGATGACGGGGTCGATCCGGGCCGCCGGCACCTGGCCGCTCGTGGCCCCCTCGCCCCGGACCGCCCAGAGGCGGTCGGCCTCGGCGAGCGCCCCCGCGGCGCCGGAGTCGTCGGCGCCCGGCGCGGCCCGCGCAATCACCAGGAGAACGGCGGCGGCGATGGAGCGGAACGGTCTCATGTCTCCACTATACTGGCGCGGCTCTTGCGACCCGCCGCTCGATGCGGCAACGAGGTGTCTCCGTGACCGACCAGCCCCCCAAGTCCGACGCTCCCGTTCCGCCGGCGCTCCAGTTCTCGATCGACGACGCCGTCGCCAGCGGCATCTACGTGAACTTCGCCAACATCATCCACAACCCCGCCGAGTTCGTGATCGACTTCGGGCGCGCCGTCCCGGGCCGCAGCGACGTGAGGGTTCTCTCGCGCGTCCTGCTGACGCCCGTACACGCCAAGCAGCTGCTCGCCGCCCTGTCGCAGAACGTCTCGCTCTACGAGAAGAACTTCGGGACGATCCGGACCGATTTCGGCGCGCCCCGCGCGGAGAGCGGCGGCTTCGTCCCGCCGAACTGACCGGCCGGGACTCCCTGCGGTGAAACCCGTCCTTCGAGGATCCATGATGACACGACGCTGCATGCTCCTGGCCGCACTCCTCCTCGTCCCGTTCGGCGCCGCCGGTCCGGCCGCCGCGCAGAAGAAGCCCGACGCGAAACCGACGCCGGCCCCCGCGGCGTCGCCGAAGGCCGACGCACCGACGATCTTCGACCCGGAGGCGGACGGCGAGCTCTCGTTGAACTTCTACTGGGATGTCTCCAAACGTTCGAACCGGCGCCTGATCGTCTTCTTCGGCACGAATGACTCCGCCGCGTGCCAGGTCGTGAACAAGGCCATCTCGGAGAAGCGCTTCTACGCGGAGCTCGCCAAGCAGTTCGTCCCGGCCTTCATTGACGTCACGCCAGGAACGCCAGGCGCCGAGATCCCCGCCCGGTACGGCATCGACCCGAAAGCGCCTCTCCCCGGCGTCGTCATCTTCGACCCGTCCCGTCGCGTCACGGAGGTCCTCGCGAAGGGCGAGATGGCCGACGTCGCCCGGAAGGGGACGGAAGCCGTCCAGCTCTGGATCCTCTCGCGCTTTGACCGCAACAAGCCTGATTGAACCGGACGCGGCCGTGCGCCGCGTCATCGGAACCGGCGAACGCCTCTGGCAGAATGAACGGTCGTGGCGCGTCCGCCGAGCCGTTCCTCGATCAGCCCCGACACCGGAGACCTTCTCCTCGTCGCGGCCGGTGACGCGGCGGCGTTGCAGCGGCTGCTTTCCCGCTGGCGCGGGACCGTCTACTCCGTCTTCGAGAAGAGCCGGGAGGGGGGCGACGCCGCCGAGGCCACCGCCGCCGTCTTCGAGGCTCTGTTCCGCACGGCCCCGACGTACGACCCGACGACCTCCTTCGACGAACGGCTCTGGTCGATCGTCGTCCGCGAGGTCGAGCGCCGGCCACGCGCCGGCGTGCCGGCGATCCCTCCCGCCCGTTTCAAGGAATCGGCGGCCGCCCGCGCGGCCCTGATGCGGGCAGCCGTCGCGGCGCTTCCGGCCGGCGAGCGCTCCGCATTCCTCCTGACGCGCGTGTCCCGGCTCCCCCTTCCTCTCGTGGCGGCTTCCTGCGGGACGTCCGAAGCCGAGATCTGCCGCCGGCTCGTGCGGGCGCTCACCGGCCTCACGGAAAGCCTGGCGCCGCTTTTCCCGCCTCACCCGAGCGAGCCGGAACAGTCCCGGGACTCCGCGGAGGCGCCGTGAACTGCGCCGAGCTCCGTCAGCGGATCGTGGATCCCTCCTCCGCCTCGACGGGAGGGCATGCGCCCGTGGTCGCCCACCTGCAGGAGTGCGGCGAGTGCCGTTCTCTCGCCCGCGCCCTCACCGAGGTGGAGAAGCTCTTCGCGTCCGCCGAACGGGCCGACCCGCCGGACGACCTCGAAGAGCGAATCCGGCGCCGGCTGGCCCGCCCTTCCGGCGCGCTTTCGGGCGTCTTCCGGGACCCTCGGTTCCTCGGCGCGGCAGCCGCCGTCGTGATCGCGATCGGTGCCTGGCTCCTTCTCCGTTCCCGCGGGGACGGAACGGCGGCGGGCCCCGCCGCGACGCGGCCGGAAACCTCCCGGAGGACGAAGGCCGCCCCCGCGCAGGCCCCGCCGCCGGCGATCCTCGCGATCGGTTCGGCGCCGATCACCGTCGGCGGCGCGCCGATGTCTGACGCCGAAAAGGCGCAGGCCCTCGGCGTCCGTCCCCGCGAGTTCGTCGAGTTCGTTCCGACCCTCCTCGCGCTCGACCCTTTCTTCCCCGAAGCGACTTCCGCGGCCGAGGCGACGTCCCTCCGGCAGCCGGAGTCGCCGGAGGACGTGGACCGGCGGCTGGCCGCGTGGGAAGAGGCCGGGCCGTCGGGGCGCGAGAGGTGGCTTCAGCTCGACGCCACGTGGGGTGCGACCGACGCGTCGAGGCGGAGGCAGGTCGAACAGCGGTGGGGCGTCGTCGCCGGCTTCACGCCGGACGAGAAGGCGGGGCTTCGGCGGCTCGCCGGACGTCTCGCCGAGCTGGACGAGAGACGCCGCGCCCGCCTTTCGGCCGAGATCCGGGCCCTCGACCGGCTCCCCGAGCGCGAGCGGCTTACGCGATGGCGCAATCTCCCCTTTGTCCGGGGCCTCACCGGCCAGGAAGTCGCCAGCGGCGAGAAGCTGCTTCTGTCCTTCTAGGGGAGAGTTCTTTCGGGACGAGAAGCAGGATCGGGGGAACCCGGTTCCGGGTTCCCCTGATTCCTTATCGCTCGGCGGCGGCGAGCTGCGTCGGCAGGCCCGCCTGCGCTTCGAGCTTTGCGATCAGCGCGGCACGTCGCGCGGCGTCGAGGTTCTCGGAGCCCGCCCGGAGGATGTCCGGGTTTCCGTCGATCGACCGGCGGAACAGGAAGTCCTGAACCGCCTTGGCGTCGACTTTCGTCGTGTCGCGAAGCAGTCCCGCCACCGCCGACACGAGCACGGGGTTGTCTTCGTTGAGGAGGTGCTCGCACATCTCGAGGACGAGCCCCGCCTCGCGGCGGCCTTCCGTGACGAGCCCCGACGCCGCCAGCACGGCCAGGCGCCGCTTGCCGGGGCTCTTCAGGCGCGCCCACTTCTTCACCAGCGCCATGCGCGACGGCTCCTTGGCGAGGGAGGGAGCTGCGATGCGAGCCCCCAGCGCCTCGGCCACCTCGACGTCGTCGGCGGCTGCGCTCCACTTCTCGAGGTGGGAGAAGAGGGAGGCGTCGAACTCACGCCGGTAGCGCTCGAGAATGTCGATCACCACGAGAATCTCCTCCCGGACCTTGCGCGCCACCGCGGCGTCGAGGAGGGAGACCGCCGTCGGGTAATCGAGGCCGGAGCGGACCTTGGCTACGACATCGCGGGCCACCGTGCGGAGTGTGGACGTACGGACCCCGAGAGCCTTCAGGTGGCTCTTCGGCCGGGATGCCTCCGACGCGCGGAGCTTCTCCTCGGACTTTGCATCGAGCGCGGCCCGGATTTCCTTGAGGAGCGAGGGAACGGCGGAGGAATTCATCTTCGCCATACGCAAAAGAGCATTTTATCACGGCGCCGTGACAAACCGCACCGGTCGGAACGCGACTCGGTTTCAGCCTGATCCACCGGCGGAGCGACGCCGACCCCCGCGGGGAGCCTGCCGGAGACCTGTCACCGCCGCTCGGAAACCACAGACCCCGGAGGACTTCCCGTCGAAAACAGCGCCAGCTGCCCCGCTCCCGGGGAGCGCCCTTCGCCCGCCGGCGGAAGCGGGCCCGGTGCCCTTCGAGCCGACTCGGCCAGCGCTGCCCGAAGCTCCATGGCGGCCCGCTCCGGGCTCGTGAAGAACTCCATCCCGGGCGGAGCCTGCCCCATCGGGTTCTCGAGCAGGGCGCGTCGGCAAGCCGGCTCGAGCTGATACGACACGCGGTCGGCCATGTGGACGAGCTTCTGCATCTGGCCCGGCTCCGCCCCCTGTATGGACTTCACGTGGATGTACCCGCGGAAGCCGTGGTGGACCCGCAGGATCTCGAGCAACTCGAGGACTCTCGCCATCGCGCGGACAGGATGCCGCGGAATTCCGGCCGTCAGATAGAGCCCGTCGCAGAGCCCCCGCCGGAACGCCGTCAGGAAGAGTCTGGCGAGGCCGTGCGGCGTCCGGAACGTCTCCGGAAGGCGCCGGACGGCGCCCACCGGACAGAACGAGCAGGAGTGACGGCAGGTCTCGGGAATGAGGATGGCGAAGACGCGCTTCCCCCCGACGCCCGGCGAGATGAACTCGTGGGCGTACCGGAGAGGGTTCTTCGTCTGGTCGTCTCGGGAGCTCATACCTTATTCCCCCTTAGACGTAAGTTAGACGTAAGTATGGAAAAAGTCAAGGACCAGCTCCGAGCCTCGGGGGAAGAGAGCTTTCAGCCGGCAGGGCGACGCGCGATGACGCCTCCGCCCAGGACCCGCTCCGGCCGACCCGGATCGAAAAAGACGGCCGATTGTCCGGGCGCCGGGGCGCGAACGGGCTCCTCGAAGAAGACGCCGGGTCCGTCCGGGCCCAGCACCAGCAGGGCCGGCTGCTCGGCGTGGCGGGAGCGGATCCTGGCCAGGACCGGAAGCTCCCCGCCGTCGGGCCGAGGCACGAGAAGGCTCACCTTTTCGAGCGAAACATCCCGGACCCAGAGGTCCTCGTCGGAGCCGACGAGAACGCGGCCCTCCTCGGGACGGACGTCGACCACGTAGACCGGCCGCCCTGCCGCGACCCCGAGGCCGCGTCGCTGCCCCACCGTAAACGGAAACGTCCCGGCATGTCGCCCGAGGACGCGCCCGCTGGCGTCGGCGATCGGTCCCGGCCGCGCACCGGCGAACGCCGGGAGGAGAACGCCCAGCGCTTCGGCTTCTCTCCGGATGAAGCCCTCGGGGCCGTCGGCCGCCGACACGAAGCAGATCTCCTGCGAGTCGGGCTTGTCCCAGTTCGGAAGGCCGGCGTCGCGGGCGATCCGGCGGACGTCGCTCTTCAGGAGATCGCCGAGAGGGAAGAGCGCCCCCGAGAGCTGCGAGGGCGAGAGGTCGTAGAGGAAGTACGACTGGTCGCGGGCAAGGTCGCGTGCCTTCAGAAGCCGGATCTCCCCCGTCGATCCATCTCGCTCGATCCGCGCGTAGTGCCCGGTCGCGACGCGTTCGCAGCCGAGCGCCGCCGCGCGCTCGAGAAGCGACCGAAACTTGACCTCCGTGTTGCAGACCGTGCAGGGGATCGGCGTCCGTCCCTCCAGGTAGTCGACGACGAACGGCCGGACGACGGCCTCCGTGAACCGTTCCGTCAGGTCGAGGACGTAATGAGGGATCCCGATCGCCTCGGCCGCGCGGCGGGCCGTCCCGAGATCGTCGAGCGTGCAGCAGCGCCCTTCGGCCGCTCCCGTCCCGTCACGGTCGTGGTCCCACAGGTGCATCGAGAGCCCGACCACGTCGGCTCCTTCCCGCGCAAGGAGGAGGGCCGCCACGGAGGAGTCGACGCCTCCCGACATCGCCGCTGCGATGCGCATCGGGGCCATTCTAGAGGTTCGATGCGAGAATCGTTCTCATGAGCCGCCCGCCACGCCTCGCCGACGACGAGATCTCCGCCCGCCTTGCCGGACTTCCCCGCTGGACGATCGCCGGGGGGAAGCTCCGCCGCGAGTTCCATTTCAGCGACTATTCCGAGGCCTTTGGCTTCATGGCGCGGGTTTCCCTCGCCGCCGAGAAGATGGACCACCATCCCGACTGGTCGAACGTCTGGAATCGCGTGACGGTGGAGCTCTCGACGCACGACGCGGGCGGGATCACCGCACTCGACTTCGAACTGGCCACCGTCATGGACCGGCTCGCGGGCCGGTAAACACCCCTCTGGCCGAGGAACGCCGTGACGGCGTCCGGTGCCGCCGTGACTCAATTCCACCGACAAGCGGTGTAGCTTTTTCTACAGATTCGCTCCTCCAAACGCAGTCGAGTGGCTGGATCGGGCTGGATCTGACCAGCGGGCACTCTTCTTAACCAATTGCAAAATAAAATTTTAACTGAAAGAACCCGCTCGTAAGAGAGTAGTGGCACGCTGCGTGAAAAGCGGCACGCCGAGGTCTTGGAGACGATGTCCCAGAAGAACGTCGAGATCATCGTAGGGAAACTGGCGACGGACGAGGATTTCCGCCGCCAATTTGGGAGCGATCCGGACCGGACGGTCCGGGAACTCGTCGATCGCGGCACCGAGCTGACGCCCTTTGAGGTTTCGGCCCTGCTCTCCACGGACACGAGAGTCTTCGACCGCGTGGCGGAGGCTCTGGACCCGCGGCTCCAGAAGGCCAGCCTCAAGACGGGCTCGTTCCGGATGCCCGAAACCGGGAGGGCGTCGTGAAGCGCGCGGCGATCCTCGTCTTCCTCGCCGCGGGGGCGCTCGGCGCGGCAGAGCCCGAAGCCGGCCGGCCGCTTACCCTGTTCGATGCGACGAGGCAGGCCCTCGAGAAGAACCACGACATCGCCATCGAGCGCGATGCGTTCCGCATCGCCGGCGCCTCGGTGCTGCGGGCCGACGGCTCCTACGACCCGAACTTCCGGCTGATCGCCAACTACCGCGACCACACGGATCCCCTGAACTCGGCCCTCAGCGGCGCGATTCCACCCGACCTCGGCCCCAGCTACACGAACCTGGCGTCGTCCGTCGCCCTCTCGCAGCTCCTGCCGACCGGAGGCACGGTCTCCCTCACGGGCCTCGTCGGGCGCGACACGGCGATGAGCCAGTTCGCGCTCCTGACGCCGGCGTACACGACGGGTTTCTCGATCGACCTCCGTCAGCCGCTGCTCCAGGGCCTCTCGATCGACCCGGCCCGCCGGGCGATCCGCGTCGCGAAGCTGGAGAAGGACCGGTCCGTGGCGTCGCTCCGCCGGACCGTGGCCGACACGGTCGCCTCCGTCGAGCGCTCCTACTGGACGCTGGCAGCGACCAAGCGCGCCGTCCTCGTGGCGCAGAAGAGCGTCGCCCTTGCCGAGGAGCAGAAGGCGAACACGGACGCGCGCATCGAGGCCGGGGTCCTTCCCGAGTCGGACCTCTCCCAGCCCGTCGCCGAAGTCGAGCGGCGCAAGGGCGAGCTCTACGCGGCCCAGGAGCTGGCCAAGCAGGCGGAGCTCCTGCTGAAGATGCAGATCCTCGCCGACCCGAAAGACCCCCTCTGGAACGAGACGCTCCGCCCCGTGACGCCGCCGGAGACGGCGCCGCGGGCGGTCGACCTCGCGACCGCGCTGGCCGAGGCCGAGGCCCTGAGGCCCGAGCTTCAGGACGCCTTCCTCCGCGTGGCCCGCCAGGACGTCGAGATCGAGGCCGCGAAGGACCGGGTCAAGCCGCAGCTCGATCTCGTCGCCTCCTACGGCCGGCGCGGTCTCGCGGGGTCTCCGAACCCGAACATCCTCTCCTTCGGGGGGAGCCCCATCGTCGTCCCGGAGCCGCTCGTCGGCTCGCTCGGGCGCTCCTTCGGGACGATCGGGAGCAACGAATACCCCGACGCCTTCGTCGGGGTCGCCCTCAATCTGCCGATCGGGAACCGTACCGCCAAGGCCGATGCCGTCATCGCCGAGGCGCAGAAGCGGCAGCTCCAGACCGTGCAGGACCAGACGAGGCAGCGGGTCGCCGTCGAGGTGCGGAACGCCGTCCTGACGCTCGAGACGTCGCTCCAGCGGCTCGAGGCGGCCCGCGCCGGCAGCGCGGCGGCCGAGGTCCAGCTCCGCGCCGAGACCGAGCGCTTCGCGGTCGGCCTCTCCACGAACTTCCTCGTCCTGACCCGCCAGAACGACCTGGCGACGGCCGAGCTGACCGAACTGGCGGCGCTGGCCGACTACCAGAAGGCCCTGACGGCGCTGGCCCGCTCGACCGGCACGTTGCTCGCGGACCGGAAGATCCTCATCAAAGACGACGCTGCCGTTCTCGCCGCCGAGGGAGGTGCCCGTTGAACCCGAAACGATTCGCCCGCATCCCGGTCCTGGCCGCCGCTCTCGCGTCGCTCGCCGTCGCCTCCGCCTGCAGCCGCCCCGGGGGGGCCGTGGCGCCTACACAGACGCCCTCCGAGCCGATCCGCGTGACGGCCGCGACGGTGGAGCAGCAGCTCCTCCCCCGGACGCTGGCGGTCACCGGGGCGCTCGCCGCCGACGAGAGCGCCGACGTGGCTGCGGAGCGCGACGGGCGCGTGGCCGGCGTGCTCGTCGAACGGGGATCGATCGTCGGGAAGGGGGCGGTCCTGGCGCGGCTCGACGACCGCGAGGCGAAGGCGACGCTCGAGCAGGCCCGCGCGAACGTCGCCTGGGCGAAGGCCGAGGTGGCCCGCTACGCCGAGCTCCGGCAGAAGCAGGTTGTCGCGAAAGCGGAAGACCAGCGAAAGTCGATCGACCTCGACGTCGCGCAGGCGTCCCTGACTCTCGCCGAGAAGGGTTTCGAGGACTGCACGATCCGGGCGCCGTTCTCGGGCCTCGTCACCGAGAAAAAGGTCTCCGAGGGGGCCTTCGTCCGCCGCGGGCAGGCCGTCGCCGGCCTCGTGAAGATCGAGCCGCTCCGTGCCGAGCTCTCGATCCCCGAATCGGCCGTCGGCGCGGTAAAGGTCGGGCAGGTCGTCCGCCTCTCCGTGCAGTCTTTCCCCGGCCGCTCGTTCGAGGGGCGCATCGCCTACGTCGGCCCGTCCCTCCGGTCCGAGGCGCGGACGCTCGTCGTCGAGGCGCGCCTGCCGAACGCGAACCACGCACTGAAGCCCGGCCTCTTCGCCACGGCCGAGATCGACCTCCCCACGTCGGCTCCGACGCTCCTCGCGCCGCCGGCGGCCGTGGTCACCGAGTCGGGGGTCTCCCGCGCCTTCGTCCTCGGCGAAGGCCGGGTCTCCGAGCGGCTCGTCTCGCTCGGAGGGCGGCGCGGCGACCTCGTCGAGATCCGCTCCGGCCTGGCGGCCGGCGAGCGCGTCGTCCTGAACCCGGACCGCCGCTTGACCGACGGTCTCGCGGTCGCCCGCTGAGGAGCGAGGAAGAACGCCATGCAGGCCCTCGCCCGCCTCTGCGTCCGCCGGCCCGTCTTCGCGTCGGTCCTCATCCTCGCCCTCGTCGTCGTCGGCGGCGTCGGCTACAGCCGGCTCGGCACCGACCGGTTCCCGAAGGTCGACTTCCCCACGATAAGCATCCTGACCCGCCTCGACGGCGCCGCGCCCGAGGAGGTCGAGACCGAGATCACCGACAAGATCGAGGAGGCGGTCAACACGATCGCCGGCATCGACGAGCTCCAGTCAACCTCGGCCGAGGGGATCTCGCAGATCCTCGTGACGTTCATCCTCGAGAAGAACGTCGACGTCGCCGCCCAGGAGGTCCGCGACAAGGTCAGCCGCGTCCTCGGCGACCTTCCGAAGGGAATCGACCCGCCGATCGTCGAGAAGCTCGACCCCGACGCCACGCCGATCCTGAACGTCGCCCTCACCGGAAAGCGGTCCCTGCGCGAGACGACCGAGTTCGCGGACAAGGTCTTCCGCCGCCAGATCGAGTCGATCGACGGCGTCGGCCAGGTCACGATCCTCGGCGGGCGCTCGCGGCGGATCAACGTCCTGCTCGACGCCGAGCGGCTGAAAGCCTACGGCCTGACGCCCGTCGACGTCCGCCGGACGCTCCAGCGGGAGAACGTGAAGATTCCCGGCGGCACGCTGAAGGCCGGCGCCCGCGAGGTCACCGTCCGCGTCTACGGGCGCGTCGCGCGACCGAAGGAGCTGGAGTCCGTCGTCATCACGGAGCGCAGCGGCCTGCCGATCCGGATCGGCGACGTCGCCTCGGTGGAGGACGGCGTCGAGGACGCGAAGTCCGTCGCCGCGAAGAACGGGGTGCCGACGGTCGTCCTGTCCGTCCGGAAGCAGTCCGGGACGAACACGATCGAGGTCGTGGACCGCGTCAAGGCCCGTCTGATCGAGCTGGCCCCCCAGCTGCCGGCCGGCTACTCGTTCGAGATCGTCCGCGACCAGTCGACGTTCATCATCGCGGCCGTCCACACGGTGCAGGAGCACCTCCTCCTCGGCGGCTTCCTGGCGGCCCTCGTCGTCCTGCTCTTCCTCGGAAACCTCCGCTCCACGCTCATCGCCGCCGTCGCGATCCCGACCTCGATCGTGGCGACGTACGCGCTGATGTACGCCATGGGCTTCACGCTGAACGTCCTGACGCTCCTGGCGCTGACGCTGGCCGTCGGCATCGTCATCGACGACGCCATCGTCGTCCTCGAGAACATCTTCCGCTTCATCGAGGAGAAGAAGGTCGCGCCGTTCCAGGCCGCCATCGACGCGACGAAGGAGATCGGCCTCGCCGTCCTCGCGACGACGCTCTCCCTCG
This sequence comes from uncultured Acidobacteriota bacterium, assembly GCA_963801475.1. Taxonomy (GTDB): domain Bacteria; phylum Acidobacteriota; class Thermoanaerobaculia; order UBA5066; family UBA5066; genus DAOMFB01. Next base: position 2,423,133 of record CAWDEX010000001.1, read on the forward strand.
TGGCCGTCTTCCTCCCCGTCGCCTTCATGGGCGGCATCGTCGGCCGCTTCATGAACTCCTTCGGCCTGACGATGGCGTTCGCCATCCTCGTCTCGCTCCTGATCTCCTTCTCTCTTACGCCGATGCTCTCGGCCCGGCTCCTCCGGCGGAACCCCGCGAAGGCGCAGGCCGGGGGGACGCGCGGCGGCCTCTACCGGTACGTCGACGCCTTCTACACGGCGCTCCTGAAATGGTCGATGGCCCACCGGGGAGCGATCGTCCTCGTCTCTCTCCTCGCCCTCGCCGCGACGGTCCCGCTCTTCATGAAGGTCCCGAAGAACTTCCTCCCGTACGACGACGAGTCGCAGTTCGAGGTGAACTTCCGGGCCCCCGAGGGGACCTCGCTCGAGGAGACGGGACTGATCGGCACCCGGATCGCGCGCGACATCCAGGAGCTTAGGGGCGTCGTCTCGACCCTGACGAGCGTCGCCGCCGACGCGAAGCGGACGCCGAACCTCGGGAGCGTCTACGTGAAGCTGACCGACGTCGACCGCCGGGCGGAGAGCCAGCAGCAGGTGATGAACCGGGTCCGGACGGAGGTCCTGACGAAGTACGCAAGCCTGGGCCTCCGGACCGACGTCTCCTACGTCAACGCCTTCTCCGCCGGCGTCAAGAGCACGGAGATCATGTACGTCATCAACGGGCCCGACCTCGCGCGCCTCGCCGAGATCTCCGCGGCGCTCGAGAAGAAGCTCGCGGCCGTGCCCGGCGTCGTCGACGTCGACTCCTCCCTCATCTTCGGCAAGCCCGAGGTCGGCGTGTCCGTGGCGCGCTCGAAGGCGTCGGACCTCGGCGTCTCGGTGGCCGACGTGGCCGACACCCTCCGGATCCTCGTCGGCGGCGAAAAGGCGAGCGCCTTCGACGACGGCGGTGAGCAGTACGACGTCTGGCTCCAGGCCCGTCCGGAGGACCGGACCGACCGGTCGACCCTTCGGCGCTTCAACGTGCCGTCCGTCCGCCTCGGTGGCGTCCCGCTCGACGACGTCACCTCGACGACGGCGGGGACGGGGCCCTCCGAGATCAACCGGCTGAACCGGCGCCGTCAGGTGACGATCTTCGCCAACATGCTGCCGGGCTACTCTTCGCAGAACGCCATCGACGCGCTCGTGAAGGAGACGAAGGCGATGAGCCTCGACCCGGCCTACACCACCCGCTTCATCGGCCGGTCGAAGGAGCAGGGACGCGCCGCGCAGAACTTCCTGCTCGCCTTCGGCCTCTCGTTCGTCTTCATGTACCTGATCCTCGCGGCACAGTTCGAGAGCTGGCTCCACCCGATCACGATCCTCGTCTCGCTGCCGCTCACGGTCCCCTTCGCCCTCCTCGCGATCCTCCTCTTCGGCCAGTCCGTCAACATTTTCACGTCGCTCGGCATCCTCGTCCTGTTCGGCGTCGTGAAGAAGAACGGCATCCTCCAGGTGGAGTTCGCCAACCAGCTCCGGGAGCGCGGCCTCGCCCGCGACGTGGCCATCGTCGAGGCGAGCCGGGAGCGGCTCCGGCCGATCCTGATGACGACGCTCGCCTTCGTCGCCGGCATGCTCCCCCTCGTCGTGTCGTCCGGCCCCGGCGCCGGGACGAACCGCGCCATCGGCTCTGTCATCGCGGGAGGGCAGACGCTGGCGCTCCTGCTGACGCTCCTCGCCACCCCCGTCGCCTACTCGCTCCTCGACGACGTCCAGCTGGCGCTCGCGCGCCTCTTCCGGAAACGACGCGTCCCGGCGCGGGCCGTCGAGATGTCGGTTTCCGCGGTCATGTCCCGGCCGCAGGTGTGACGCCATGAAGAGACTCCTCGTTCCGCCCGCCGCCCTCGCCCCCGTCCTCGCTACGCTGCTCGTCACGGGCGGCTGCGGACCGAAGGACGACCCGGCCGTCGTTCACCTCAACGGCCGGCTCGAGGCGCCACTCGTCGACCTCGCTCCGAAAGTCGCCGGCCGCGTCGTCGAGGTGAAAGTCCGTGAAGGAGACCGCGTGAAGGCGGGCGACCTTCTCGTGCGCCTCGACCTCGGCGAGACGAGCATCTCGGTCGAACGGGATCGGGGCGCTCTCGAATCGAGCCAGGCCCGGTACTCCGACCTGCAGGCAGGGAGCCGAACGGCCGAAATCGCCCAGGCGGAGGCGGACGTATCCGACAAGAAGGCCGCCGTCGAGCTCGCGAGGAAGGAGCTGGAGCGCCAGCAGACCCTGCTCTCGAAGAAGGTGGGGACGGAGCAGGACGCCGACACCGCCCGCACGACGCTGGAACGGGCGGTCGCGAGCGAGAAGATGGCCCGGGACCGCCTGCAGCTCCTTCGCGAGGGCTTCCGAAAGCACCAGACCGAGCAGGCGCGCTACGACGTCGACCGGGCCCGAAGCGTCCTCAAGCAGTCGGAGACGGTCGCCAGGGAGAGCGAGATCCGCGCCCCGGCCGACGGCGTGATCCTCCACCGGATGGCCGAGCCCGGGCTTCTCCTCGGCCCGGGGCAGCCGGCCCTGACGCTCGGCTTTTCGAACCGCCTCTACGTCCGGACGTTCATTCCGGAAACGCAGATGGGGCGCGTGAAGCAGGGGCAACCCGCCGACGTGACCGTGGACGCTTTCCCCGATAAACGCTTCCCGGCGCGTGTCACCGAGATCTCTCCCGACGCCGAGTTCACGCCCAAGCCGGTGGAGACGCGCCGCGAGCGGGTGAACCTCGTCTACGCGGCCAAAGTAGACCTCGACGGCGGCTGGAACGAGCCCCTCGTGCCGGGCCAGCCTGCCGAAGTCCTCGTCCGGGCCGCCGTGCCGGCGAAATGATCGAGGCGAAGGCTCTCACGCGGCGCTTCGGAGCGGTGATGGCTCTCGCCGGCGTCGACCTCGACGTGGCGCGCGGGGAGCTTTTCGCCCTGATCGGCCCCGACGGCGCCGGAAAGACGACGTTCTTCCGCGTCGTCGCGGGGCTCCTCGCGCCCACGAGCGGGACCCTCCGGGTCGAGAAGGGGGGCACCCTCGGCATGGTCCCCCAGCGCTTCTCGCTCTACGAGGACCTCTCGGTCGACGAAAACCTCCTTCTCCGCTCCCGGATGTACGCGATCCCCGACGCGGAGGCCAAGGCGCGCGCGGCCTCGCTCCTCTCGCGCGTCGGGCTCTCCGGTATCGGCGGGCGGCCCGCGGGCGCGCTCTCGGGCGGGATGAAGCAGAAACTGTCCCTCGTGGCCGCCCTCCTGACGCGGCCCGACCTCCTCCTCCTCGACGAGCCGACGACCGGCGTCGATCCCGTCTCGCGGCGCGAGTTCTGGCTCCTCCTGAACCAGCTTCACGCCGAGGGGCTGACGATCCTCGTCTCGACCCCGTACATGGACGAGGCCGAGTACGCCACGCGGATCGGCTTCCTCGACGAGGGCCGCCTCGCGGCGGTCGGGACCCGCGACGAGATCCTCGCTTCCTACACCCGGCCGCTCGTCGAGATCCGAACGGACGACCGCCTCGCCGTCCGCGCGCGGCTGGCCGGCGTTTCCTTCGTCGACGACGTCTCGCTGTTCGGAACGAGATTGCATGCGAGAGGGAGAAGAGACGCCGGAGATTCCTTCGAAAGGGAGATCCGGAAGGCGCTCGGAGAACTCGTCCGGGCCGACGACATCCGCCGGATCGCGCCCTCTCTCGAGGATGTCTTCGTCCTCGCCGGCGAGGAAGTCGCGTGAACGACGCCGCCGTCAGCGTCCGGGGCCTGACGCGCCGGTTCGGCGACTTCGTCGCGGTGACGAACGTCGCCTTCGACATCCCGCGCGGAAAGGTCTTCGGATTTCTTGGCCCGAACGGCTCCGGCAAGTCGACGACGATCCGGATGCTGACCGGCCTTCTTGCGCCCTCCGCCGGCACCGTGACCGGCCTCGGCGGTCTCGACGTCGTTCGCGACACCGAACGGTGGAAGTCGCGGCTCGGCTACATGAGCCAGAAGTTCTCCCTCTACCTCGACCTGACCGTGGAAGAGAACCTCCGCTTCTTCGGCGCGGCGTACGGCCTCTCGAACGACCGCCTCGACGGGCGGATCGCCGAGCTTGCCGGGCGGCTGGCTTTCGGGAATCTCCTGCCGGAGCTGACGGAGACGCTCTCGACCGGCTGGCGGCAGCGCGTCGCCCTGGCCGCCTCGCTCCTTCACGAGCCGGAGCTCCTCTTCCTCGACGAGCCGACCGGGGGCGTCGATCCGAAGGGACGGCGCATTTTCTGGGACCTGATCTACGAGCTGGCCGCCGGGCGGGACATGACGGTTCTCGTCACGACGCACTACATGGACGAGGCAGAGCAGTGCGACCGACTCGCCTTCATCCTCGAGGGGGAGCTGATCGCGGAAGGGACACCGCACGACCTGAAAGAGGAGCTCTCCGGGCGCCTCTTCGAGGCCCCGGCCGGCGCCGAACCCTTCGCCGCCCTCGCCGCCATCCGCGCGGAGGCGGCGCTGGAGGACGCGTACCTCTTCGGCACGCGCCTCCGCGCCGTCGCGCGCCCCGGCTCAGGCGAGGCCGCGATGCGCCTCCTCTCGCGGTCGGGGACGCCCGCCCCCGCCGAGCCGTCGCTCGAGGACGTCTTCGTCTCGCTGGCCCGCCGGCGCGCGGAGAACCAGGCCGGAGCCGGCGCATGAAGCGCCTCCTCACTCTCGTCTGGAAGGAGTTCGCCCACCTCCGGCGGGACCCGATCACCGTGAGGCTCATCTTCTTCATCCCGATCTTCCAGACGCTCCTCTTCGGCTACGCCATCGATTTCGACGTCAAGCAGCTGAAAACGGTCGTCGTGGACGAGAGCCGCACGTACGAAAGCCGCGAGCTGGTCGCGAAGATGACGGCGAGCGACTACTTCCGGATCGTGAGGTACGCCGACTCCATGGAGGAGATGGGGCGCGAGCTCGACGCCGCCCACGCCGCGGTGGGTCTCGTGATCGACCGCGACTACGGGAAGGACCTCCGGAGGGGCGCTCCGGCACGGGCCCTCCTCGTCGTCAACGGCTCCGACAACGTCGTCTCCTCGCAGGCCGTCGCCGTCGCGTCCGGCGTCGCCCGCCAGATTTCCGCCGGGATCCTGATCCGGAGGGCGAACTGGGAGGACGCCGCCCCCCCCGTCGATCTCCGTGTCCGCCCCTGGTACAACCCCGACCTTCGGACGGCCACCTTCGTCATCCCCGGCCTCCTCGCCCTCATCCTCACGTTTACCTTGATCCCCTTTACGGCCGTGGCGATCGTCCGGGAGCAGGAGCGCGGCACGCTGGAGCAGCTCCAGCTCTCGCCCGTCTCGCGCGTCGGCCTCATCGTCGGAAAGATCCTCCCCTTCCTCCTGATCGGCCTCTTTCAGCTCACGCTCGTGACGGCGCTCATGCGTTTCGTCTTCGACATAAGGATCGCCGGAAACGTCGCAGGTTTCTACGCGGCCGGGATCGTCTTCATCTTCTGCGTCCTGGGCCTCGGAATGCTCGTCTCGACCGTCGCGAAGACCCAGATGCAGGCGATCCAGCTCTCCTTCTTCTTCATGCTTCCCTTCGTCTTCCTCTCGGGGTACGTCTTCCCGATCGACGGGATGCCGAGGTTCTTCCAGCTGCTCACCTACCTCGTCCCGGCGCGCTTCTTCATCGAGGTCATCCGGGGGATCGTCCTTCGGGGCGCGAATCTCGTCGAGCTGTGGCGTCCGGTCGCCCTGCTCGTCCTCTACGCGTTCGTCATCGTCGGCGCTGCGGCGCTCAAGTTCCGGAAGAGGGCGGCATGAGACGGCTCCGCGCGCTCATGACGAAGGAGTTCCGGCAGCTCCTCCGGGACCGGGTGACCCTCCGGATGATCGTCCTCATCCCCGTGATGCAGACGATGATCTTCGGCTTCGCCATCGACTACGACGTCAAGCACCTCGCGACGGTCGTCCTCGACGAGGACCGGTCCTGGGAGAGCCGGGAGCTCGTCGCGAAGCTGACCGCAAGCGAGTACTTCCGCGTCCTCGGCGCCGTCGGCTCCTTCGAGGAAATGCAGCGCGAGCTGGACGCTAACCGGGCCTCGGTCGGGCTCGTCATCGACCGCGACTACGGGAAGAACCGGCGGAGCGGCCACGCCGCCAGGGCCCTCCTCGTCGTCAACGCGTCGGACACGGTCGTCTCCAGCCAGGCGATGGGGGTGGCGGGGGGCGTCGCCACGCAGCTCTCCATCGCGACGATCGCCCGCCGCGCCGGCTGGAGGGCCGACGCTCTCCCCGTCGATCTCCGCGTCCGGGCCTGGTACAACCCCGACCTGAAGACCTCCACGTTCATCGTCCCGGGGCTCCTGGCCATCCTCCTCACCTTCACCCTCGTCCAGTTCACGGCCATGGCCATCGTCCGCGAGCGCGAGCGGGGCACGCTGGAGCAGCTCCAGGTGACGCCGTTCACCCGGCTCGAGCTGATCCTCGGGAAGATCCTCCCCTACCTCCTGATCGGCCTCTTCCAGCTCACGCTCGTCCTCGTCCTGATGCGCTTCGTCTTCCAGATCCCGATCGCCGGGAGTCTCCTCGGCCTCTACGCCACCGGCCTCGTCTTCATCGCGGCCGTCCTCGGCCTCGGAATGCTCGTTTCCACCGTCGCGAAGACGCAGATGCAGGCGATGCAGATGTCGTTCTTCTTCATGCTCCCCTTCGTCTTCCTCTCGGGATACGTCTTTCCCATCGACGGAATGCCGCCGGCCTTCCAGCTGGTGACGTACCTGATTCCCGCCCGCTACTTCATCGAGGTGATCCGCGGCATCGTCCTCCGCGGCGCGGGCTTCGCCGACCTCTGGGAGCCCGTCGCGTCCCTCGTCTCCTTCACCGTCGTCATCATCGGCGTGGCCGTCTTCCGGTTCCGGAAGACGTCGGCCTGAAAACGGTCCGGGTCTCGCGCCCTCATCGGGGCGCGGCGCTCACTTCCCGGGTGTGTATTTGAAGGAGACCTTGACCTTCGCCCGGTAGGCGGTGACCTTTCCGCCCTCCATCTGCATGTCGAGCTGGACGATCTCGGCGATCCGGAGGTCGCGAAGGCTCTTGGAGGCCACCGCCACGGCGGACGCCGCGGCCTTCTCCCACGAGTCCTTGCTCGTTCCGACGAGCTCGATGACCTTGTAGACGCTGTCCGGCATGATGTCACCTCGTCGGGCCAGCCTGTCCGGCTTCCCGGCGAAAGTCTACGCCCGACGACGATGGTCGCGATCGAGCCGGGTCCCCTCCTCGGACCGCTGCGGGACTCAGCGGATCGCCGGCCGCCGCCCCGCCCAGGGGCGGGCCTGCTCGAGCTGGGCCGCGAGTCGAAAGAGGGTCGCCTCGTCCCCGAAGCGGCCGACGAAATGAAGGCCGACGGGAAGGCCGTCGGGCGACTCGAAGAGAGGCACCGACATGGCCGGCTGCCCCGTCACGTTGAAGACCGGGGTCCAGGGGATGAACTCGAACGTCTTCTCGGCCGCTTTCTCGAGGACCCCTCCGAGCTTCATGATCCGCCCCGCCCTGAAGGGGACGAGGGCGCGCGTGAGCGCCTTCTCGCCGGCCGAGAGCTGGAGCTCGCCGTGCGGGAACGGCAGCCGGGAGAGCGTCGGCGTCAGGAGCAGGTCCCAGGATTCGAAGAACGTCCCGATCCCGCGGGCGGCGAGGCGAAGCGTCCGGAGCGCCGTGGCGAACCTCTCGGCCGACAGCGCCCGGCCGAGGAGCGCGAGCGCCCACGTCGACTCCTCGAGATCTTTCATCGCCGGCCGGCGCCCGAGCCGTCGCGCCGCTTCCTCCACTTCCGAGGAGGTCTCCGCCGCGAGGAGCGTGACGAAGGCGAGGGAGAAGCTCTCCCGGTCGATCCGCGGGGCCGCGTCCTCCACCTCGTGTCCGAGGTCCCGGAGGAGCTTCGCCGTCGCCGCGACCGCCTCGACGCAGACGGGCGCGACCGCGGAGCCGAGAAAGGGCGTCGTCGTGACGGCGATCCGGAGCCGCCCCGGCGGCGCGCCGACCTCGTCGAGGAACGGGCGCGCGGCCGGCGGCGGGATCGTTGGCGCTCCGGCGTCGGGGCCGGCGGTGGCGTCGAGCGCTGCGGCGCTGTCACGAACCGACCGGGTCAGGACGTGCTCCACGACGAGCCCCTGCCACGCCTCGCCGACGGACGGGCCGAGCGGCGTCCGTCCGCGGGTCGGCTTCAGACCGAAGAGGCCGCAGCACGCGGCCGGGATCCGGATCGATCCACCGCCGTCCCCCCCGTGCGCCATCGGAACGATCCCGGCGGCGACCGCGGCCGCGGAGCCGCCGCTCGAGCCCCCCGCCGTCAGCGACGTGTTCCACGGATTCCGCGTCGGGCCGAAGAGGACCGGTTCGGTAAACGGGGTGATGCCCAGCTCCGGTGTGTTCGTCTTCCCCGCGATCACGAGCCCCGCGCGGCGGTAGCGGCGGACGAGCTCGCTGTCGCCCTCGGGGATCCAGCCCGAGAGGAACCGGCTGCCGCACGAGAGCGGGACGCCGGCGCATTCGGCCATCAGGTCCTTGAGAAGGAACGGGACACCCGTGAAGGGGCCCTCCGGAAGCCCCGCGGCGATCGCGGAGCGCGCTTCGATTTCCGTCCTCCGGACGACCGCGTTGAGCTTCGGGTTGACGGAGTCCATCTTCGCCAGGGTCGCGTCGAGGAGTTCCGTCGGGGTCGCCTCACGCCGGCGGACGAGGTCCGCGAGGGCAAGCGCATCGAGGGCCGGATCATCGAGACGTGCGGTCACGGGGGCTCCTTCGAAAGGCCGTTGAAGGGAGGGACGACCGGCCCATTCTCCCGCGTCCGGCCCGCTCGAGGCCCCGGGGGACGTTCGGTGAGCCAGCGTTCATTTTCGGTGAGCCGCGGCTCATTTTTCGTTATAGGATCCCCCGGCGGAGGGCCCGAGGCCTTGCCACCGCCCTCCCGATTGAGGAGAGAACGCGCATGAAATACGCCGGACAGGCGATCCAGTGTCTCCCCCTGGACGACGGGTTCGTCGAGCTGAAGTTCGACCTCCAGGGAGACTCGGTCAACAAGTTCAACACGCTCACCGTGAAGGAGCTTCGGGAGGCGGTCGACCTCCTGAAGGCCGAAAAGGGGCTCAAGGGAGTCCTCATCACGAGCGGCAAGGACGTCTTCATCGTCGGCGCGGACGTCACCGAGTTCCTGACGCTCTTCAAGCGGCCGCCCGAGGAGATGAGCGCCTGGGTGGCGAAGGCCAACCGGACCTTCGCCGATCTCGAGGACCTCGACTGCCCGACGGTCGTCGCCATCAACGGCTTCGCCCTCGGAGGAGGTTTCGAGCTCTGCCTCGCCGCCGGCTACCGCATGATGGCCGACGACACGAAGGTCGGCTTCCCCGAGACGAAGCTCGGGATCTTCCCGGGCTGGGGCGGGACGGTCCGGTTCTCGCGCCTCGTCGGGGCCGACAATGCGATCGAGTGGATCGCCGGCGGCGAGCAGCATTCCGCCGCGGAAGCCTTGAAGATCGGCGCCGTGGACGGCGTCGTCCCGAAGGCGGACGTCCGCGAGGTCGCGCTCGGCGTCCTGAAGGACGCGGCCGCCGGCCGGCTCGACTGGAAGAAGGCCCGCGCCGCGAAGACCGGCCCGCTCGAACTGGACAAAATCGAGGCGACGATGGTCTTCGAGTCTTCGAAGGCCTTCGTGGCGGGCAAGGCCGGCCCGAACTACCCCGCCCCCCTCGCCGCAATCGAGGCGATCGAGAAGGGCGCGCGGAAGGGGCGCGACGAAGCTCTCCCGATCGAGACGGAGGCCTTCGTCCGGATCTGCCGCACCCCGACCGCCGCCGCCCTCGTCAGCGTCTTCCTGGGCGATCAGATGCTGAAGAAGATCGCGAAGAACGCCTCGAAGGAGGCGCGGAAGGTGGAGAGCGCGGCCGTCCTCGGCGCCGGAATCATGGGAGGCGGCATCGCCTACCAGTCGGCATCGAAGAAGATCCCGATCGTGATGAAGGACATCAACCCGAAGGCGATCGACCTCGGGCTCCAGGAGGCCGGAAAGCTCCTCGAAAAGCAGGTCTCCCGCGGAAAGATGACGCCGGCGAAGATGGCCGAGACGCTCGGCCGCATACGGCCGGCCCTCTCGTACGGAGACTTCGGAGGGGTGGACTTCGTCGTCGAGGCGGTCGTCGAGAACGAGCAGGTCAAGAAGAAGGTCCTCGCCGAGGTGGAGGCGCTGCTGAAGCCGGGGGCCGTCCTCGCGAGCAACACGTCGACCATCTCGATAACGCGCCTTGCCGAGAGCCTGAAGCGCCCCGAGGATTTCTGCGGGATGCACTTCTTCAACCCGGTCCCGAAGATGCCCCTCGTGGAGGTCATCCGCGGGAAAAAGTCGTCCGAAGCGGCCGTCGCGACGGCGGTCGCCTTTGCCCAGGCGATGGGCAAGACCCCGGTCGTCGTGAACGACTGCGCGGGGTTCCTCGTGAACCGCGTCCTGTTCCCCTACTTCGCCGGCTTCATGAGGCTCGTCCAGGACGGGATCGACTACACCCGGATCGACAAGGTGATGGAGAAGTGGGGCTGGCCGATGGGCCCGGCCTACCTCCTCGACGTCGTGGGAATCGACACCGCCGTCCACGCCGACAAGGTGATGGCGGCCGCCTTCCCCGACCGGATGGGCCACGCGGGAAAGACCGCGAGCGAGGCGATGTTCGAGGCGCAGCGGTACGGGCAGAAAAACGGAAAGGGGTTCTACGTCTACAAGCCCGAGAAGAAGGGGCCGCCGAAGAAGACGGCTGATCCGGACGCGGCCACCCTCCTCGCGCCGACGGTCACCGGCTCCGCCACCGTCACCGACGAGGAGATCGTGGAGCGGATGATGCTGCCGATGCTCCTCGAGTGCTCGCGCTGCATCGAAGACCGGATCGTGGAGACCCCCGTCGAGATCGACCTCGCCCTCCTCTACGGGCTCGGCTTCCCGCCGTTCCGGGGAGGGATCTTCCGCTGGGCGGACTCGCTCGGCGCTCCCGCAATCCTCGCCGCCGCCGAGAAGCACGCCGCTCTCGGCAAGCTCTACGAGCCGACCGCCCAGCTACGCGACCTCGCCCGGAAGGCACAGACCTTCCACGCCGGAGTGTGATCCGATGAAAGAAGCCGTCGTCGTCGATGCCGTCCGCACCCCCATGGGCCGCTCCAAGGGGGGGATGTTCCGCAACGTCCGCGCCGAGAACCTCTCGGCGTCCGTCATCCAGGCGCTCCTCGACCGGAACCCGAAGGTGAACCCGGCCGAGATCGAGGACGTCATCTGGGGCTGCGTCCAACAGACCCTCGAGCAGGTCTACAACATCGGGCGCTTCGCCTCCCTCATGACCTCGATCCCGAAGGAGGTCCCCGCCCAGACGATCAACCGCCTCTGCGGCTCGTCGATGCAGGCGCTCCACGCCGCGACGCTGGCCATCAAGGCCGAGGAGGGAGACCTCTTCGTCGTCGGGGGCGTCGAGCACATGGGGCACGTCCCCATGACGCACGGGATCGACATCAACCCCGCCATGAGCAAGCGGGTCGCCAAGGGCGCCATGAACATGGGGATCACGGCCGAGCTCCTCGCGAAGATGCACGGCATGGGGCGCGAGATGCAGGACCAGTTCGCCGTCCGCTCGCACCAGAAGGCCCACGCCGCCATGACGGAAGGGCGGTTCGCGTCCGAGATCGTCCCGATGGCGGGGCACGACGAGAAAGGGGCGCCGAGAGTCTTCGCCCACGACGAGGTGATCCGCGGCGACACGACGCTCGACGCCCTCTCGAAGCTGAAGCCCGTCTTCGACCCGAAGAACGGCACGGTCACCGCGGGAAACGCCTCGGCCGTCTCGGACGGCGCCTCCGCCATGCTCGTCATGTCCGCCGAGCGGGCGAAGTCGCTGGGGCTCACGCCGATGGCGAAGGTGAGGGCGATGGCGTCGGTCGGCGTCGACCCGTCGATCATGGGGTACGGGCCGGTTCCGGCCGTCAAGAAGGCGCTCGCGCGGGCGAAGATGAAGGTCGAGGACATCCAGCTCTTCGAGCTGAACGAGGCCTTCGCGGCCCAGTCGCTCCCCTGCGTCAAGGACCTCGGGCTTCTCGACGTCATGGATGCGAAGGTGAACGCGAACGGCGGGGCGATCGCCCTCGGCCATCCGCTCGGCTGCTCGGGGGCGCGCATCTCCACGACGCTGCTCCACCAGATGGTGAAGAAGAACCTGACGACCGGGGTCGCGACGATGTGCATCGGGCTCGGGCAGGGGATCGCCACCGTCTTCGAGAGAGCCTGACCCACCGGAGCCGTCCGCCGGACCCGTCGGCGGACGGCTCATTGACTCACCGCACGACCTCTGCGAAAAGGTGCAGGTGAAGAAGCCTGCCGTTCGCTACGCCCTCGCCTTCCTGATCACGGTCCTGTCCGCGATCTACCAGCGCCTCTCGGGGCCGACGTACCCCGTCCGCGGGCACGTCGTCCTCGGCGGGAAGGAGGTCCGCTACAAGCTGACCCGGACGCACGGGGGGGCCGGAGACCAGCCGGTCCGCGTGACGGTCTCGGATCGGGCCGTCTCGGGAACGGTGGCCTGGCGGAGATACCCGACGAACGACGACTGGAGCTTCCTCCCGATGACCCGGAGCGACGACGCGCTGGAGGCGGCGCTTCCGCACCAGCCTCCGGCCGGAAAGCTCGAGTACCAGGTCCGCCTGACGACTGGCGCCGAGACGGTCCTCGCCCCGCCGCGCCCCGCGGTGACGCGCTTCAAGGGAGACGTCTCCACGCCTCTCCTCGTGACGCACGTGGCCGTCATGTTCACGGGGATGCTCGTCTCGACGGCTGCCGGCCTCGCCGCGCTCGTGCCGGGGCTGCCGCTCCGGAGACGGTCGCTCATCGCCTTCGGCCTCATCCTCCTCGGCGGGTTCGTCCTCGGCCCCCTCGTCCAGAAGGCGGCGTTCGGGGAGTACTGGACGGGGATCCCTTGGGGATGGGACCTGACGGACAACAAGACCCTCTTCGCGGCGCTCTTCTGGGCGGCGGCGGTCTTCCTCCAGCGGAAGGGGGAGGATCGGCGCAGCGCCGTCCTTGCGGCCGCCCTCGCCACGCTTGTCGTCTTCGCCATCCCTCACAGCGTCTGGGGATCGGAGATCCGCTGGGAGTCGACGGCGAAGCCCGGCTGAGCCGGCGCGGCCCGTCGCGCCGCCCGGCGTCGCCATATAATTGAAACTTGAGACCTGACCCCGCTGGTCACGCTGGTCCGCTGGTCAAGGCTCCGCTGGTTAGCTGCTGGTCAGGTTTCTGCCGGTCAGTGACCGTCGCAGGCGGGGACGGGGCCGGCTGACAGCTCGTCACCCGAGCGGGCGAGCTTCCCGCGCGACTCGAGGAAGGCCAGAACCGCGTCGAAGGTGAACCGGTCGCCGTGGCAGTTTCCGTAGACCGCCTCCGGTCCGAAGGCGCGGAGCGCGGCCTCGCGAAGGGTCTCGATGCGGGCCCGCCCTCCCATGTCCCGGAGAAGTGAGAGGAGCTCGTGACCGAAGACCGGTTCGTGCGGAGCGGCGAGCGAATCCATGGTGGTGGAGGGTAGCGAGGGAGGCCCCGTAACGCAAGAGCGCTCGCCCGTCGCGTGGGGTCGTTGGGCTCCAGGATCCGTTCGACACCGGAAGCCCCAGACCGTATCTTGCCGACGTCATGCCGAAAGACGACTCCCCTCTCCGGAAGGGTCCGCCGCTCGTCGGCCCGGGGCACGTCTGCCCCTGGTGGCTCGGGCCGATCCTCGTCTCCCCGCTTCGGCGGCTCTTCGAATCGCCGGAGCGGCTTCTCGGGCCGCACGTAAGGCCGGGGATGACAGTCCTCGAGCCCGGCTGCGGCATGGGCTACTTCAGCCTGCCGATGGCGCGCCTCGTCGGGCCGGGCGGCAGGGTGATCTGCGTGGACCTCCAGCCGCGGATGATCGAAGGGCTTCGTCGCCGCGCCCGCCGGGCGGGCCTTCTCGACCGGATCGAGACCTCGGTCTGCGAGCCGGGGGAGCTCGGCCTTTCGAGCTGGAGCGGGCGGGTCGACCTCGCCGTCGCCATCCACACCGTTCACGAGGTGGACGACGAGGCCGCTTTCCTGGCTCAGCTCGCGGCGGCGCTTCGCCCCGGCGGGACCCTTCTGCTCCTCGAGCCGCGCGGCCACGTCGGCCGCGAGGCCTTCGACGCGACCCTCGACACCGCACGGCGCGCCGGGCTCGTCGAGAGGGACCGCCCCGTCGCCCGCCGGAAGCTCGCCGCCATACTCACGAAAGAGGGCGGCTCCGTCCCCGCCCCCTGAGGGACTCAAGCGAGGAAGAGCCGGTAGGCCGGGTTACTAGGCTCGTCCCTCGACGGATCCTACGAAGCCTCGTCCTCAACTCCCGCCGACCTCGCCGTGTTGACGGCCCTTGACAGCTCCTCCCGTCCAAACGGCCTCGTCAGAACGCTGAGGGCCCCCATCAGGCCGAACGCCTCGCGAAGCCCCGGCTGATCCCGCTCGGCTGTCACGAGGATCGGTACCGCCTTCAGCTTGACGTCCTTCTTGAGAATCCGGCAGAACCCAAGCCCGTCGAGGCACGGCAGGCTCGGATCCAGCGAGAGGATTGCCGGGTCCGCCTCGAGCGCGAGCTCGAAGCCGCCCCGGATCCCCGAGTCGAGCACGATGACGGCGACTTCGTTCTCGAAGGCGAGCCTCACGGCCTCGCGCGCGTCGCTCGCGGTGAGCACGTGGTAGCCCTGTCCCTCCAGGGCCTCGGAGCAGAGAGAGAGAATCGACTCGTGTCCCTCCACGACGAGCGCGATCGGAAGCTTCGTCCGGACCGTCATGATTTCGAAAGCGAGAATCGCATTGATCCGCTCGAGCACCTCCGCCGCCCTCCCCGGCCGGTCGGCGGGGTTCTTTCGGAGAAGGTCCGCGATCAGCTGTCGCGTGGCCGGCCCGCCGCGAGGCTCGGGAAGCGGTTCGGGCTTCGCGTGGAGGTGGGCCTCCTTCAGCGCGGCGAAGTCGTTTCCGTGAAACGGGGCGCGCCCCGTCAGGAGAAGCTGAAGGAGCACGCCGCAGGCGTAGAGATCGGTCGACTCGACGACCGCGTCACCGAGAAACTGTTCGGGGGCCATGTAGACTGGTGTGCCGCCCTGAAGTCTGGGGACGAGCGCCGCCGGCGTTGCCAGGCCGAAGTCCGTGATGAATGCCACTCGGTCGGAGTTGATGAGGATGTTCCCGGACTTGATGTCCCGGTGAATGATCCCGAGATCGTGAGCCGCTTTCAGACCTCGCAGGACCTGCTGCATGATCCGGAGGGCATCCGCCTCCAGCAAGGGTCCGTTCCTCCCCAGAAACGAAGAGAGGTTCTCGGCGTCGATGTACTCCATGGAGATGTAACAAAGGTCGTCGGCGAACCCGAGGTCGAATCCCTGAACCACGTTGCGCTGGCGCACCTTTCGCGCGAGCTTCAGCTCCCGTTTGAACTGCTCGAGCATGGAGGCGTCGTTGGAGAACTTCCGCGAAAGGACCTTCAACGCCACGGTGTCCTCGATCGACTCGTCGAGAGCCGCGAAGACGCTCCCCATCCCTCCCTGACCGAGCCGTCGCCGGATGCGGTAACGCCGCGCGAACAGATCGCCGGGGACGAGAGGCGGATCGCCCCCATCGTCCGCCCGCGGCGGGGATCTCGTGTCGGTGCCCGGACCGGACAAGGGAGAGAGCGTCGGCTCGTTGTCGTCCCAGAACGGAGACGTCGGCCGCCCGCACCGGAGGCACGTGCGGCTGTCTTCGGGGTACGTGCCTCCGCAGGTGACGCAGACGGCTTCGCTCACGACGTGCAGGTTCCTACCCGCGGTCGGAGAGGGTCACGGTCTCCGGTGCGAGCCGGGCGAGAACAGGTACGTTCGTCCGTTGCCAGGTCACGTTCGGGTCGTAGCGGAACAGCACCTTGTAGGGCACGGTTTCGGCCCCGGCGATCAGCCTCAGCACCCAACGGACGAGCGTCAGAATCCCCGAGCTGTTCATGAACCCGACGGACCGCAGATCGACTTCGACCCATCCGAGCCCCTTTTCCACGGACACGGCGTCGACGTCCTTCCAGAACGCGTTGAACACCGCTCCCGGATCGCGCATGTCGACGGTGCCCGACAAGGTGACCCGGAGGATCCCCTCCGAAAGGGAGGGAACGACCCGCACGTCGTCGACGGAGAACGGCTCGAACAGCCTTTCGTTCGTCATACGGCCTCCGTCGCGAAGATCGCGTGCATCGAGACGTGCCTGTCTGTCGTCTCGAGGTGCAGCCGTGCGCCCGCCTCGTACCGGATCCTCACGAGGCCCAGTCGGCTCATCCCCTCCGTCTTCGCCGCCTCCTCCATCCTCTTGAGGTAGGTCTTCTCCGAATCGCCGGCCGTGGCGAGGGCGAACTCGCGCCGGAGGACGTTGAGCTGATGCGGCTCAACCGCGTTCGAGACGCAGACGTCGACCTCGCCGGCCGACTTGGCGATAGAGATCCGAAGGGTGGTTTCCTGCTCAGAGGCGTATTTCACGGCGTTCTCGAGAAGCTCCGAGGCCGCCAGGGAAATCTGCTCCGCGCGCTCCTTGTCGGCGAGGCCGATCATGAAGAAGCTCGCGACGAACTTGCGGACACAGCTGATGTACGTCCAGCGGGGACCGAACCGCAGCTCGACGTAGTCAGATGGTTGGGGCTCGGGACTCATGTCAACTCCTTCTGATAGCCATCAGGCTCACGTCGTCGGACGGGGACGGGGACCAGGCCCGCGTGGCCGAGAGGATGTTCATCACCGTGTCTCCTGCCGAGCCGGCGCTGGCCGACCCCAGCCCTTCGATCAGGCGATCGATGTCGAAGAGCTCCCCCTTCTCGTTCGTGGCCTCGGTGACTCCGTCCGTATGAAACAGGGCGAGATCCCCGAGTCCGAGCTTCACCTCGTGATCCTTCGTGGCCGGCCCGAGATCCTCGACGAGCCCCAGCCAGAGGCCGTCCGTCGGGAACCGTTCGACCGCCGCGATCGCCTTCCGGTAGACGAGAAGCTCGGTGTGGGCGCCGGCGTAGATCAATCGACCGTCCGGATAGAGGCGGGCCACGACCATCGTCATGAACTTGTCCTCCCGGAGCCGCGACCTCAGATTGAAGTAGAGCGCCCGGTTGAGCTTCGTGAGGAATTCGGCGGGCGTCGGCTCTTCGGCAGAACTCTCGCTCAGCATCGTGAACATCGACTGGGCCATCATCATGATCAGGCCGGCCGAGATGCCGTGTCCCGTCACGTCGCCGATTCCCAGCCAGGCGCCGCCGTCGGCCGTTCTCCGGAACTCGTAGAAATCGCCTCCCACCTCGGCGGCCGGCATCATCACGGCGGCGATGTCGAACCCGGGCAGCGCGAAGTCACGGGGGATCACCGAGGTCTGGATCGTCCGGGCGATCACCATCTCGGAATCACGCCTCTCGAGCTCCTTCTCCTGGCGGGTGGTGCGCTCGAGCGTCCGCGCGATGAGGCGGATAAGAAAGAGGCCGACGCCGAGAGTGAGGAGCAGGCTTCCGATGAGAATGCGCCGCGCGATCATGCCGGCGTCGCGGTTCTGTCGGCCGACGCTTTCCACCTCGCCCATGAGCGCTTCCCTCGTCGACGGAAAGTCGGTCTCGAGAATCTGGTCGGCAAGGGGCTCGATCACCTGAATGTAGAGAAGCGTGGCGTCGTCGACGGCCTTCGTGGCGAGTTTCTGGTGATAGGCGCCGACCTGCGAGATGAGAGTCTCGACGTCCACGAGGAGCGCGGCAACCTTCGGAAGATCGGTCTCGACCTTCATCTCCCGGAGCCGCCGGGCGTCGTCGGCAAGCCCTTGTGTCGGAGGGAGCGGCACCGTGGCGCCGGCCTGCTGGGAGAGGCCGGTCGATACCTTCATCTCCTTGATGTAGTTGTTCAGGCCGAGGCCGAGCTCGTCGATATGCAGACCGGCGTTCTCTATGCGTTCCAGATGATTTCCCGATCTCGTGAATTCGGCGAGGACGAATAGGCCGACCCCCCCTTCCACCGCGATCAGGCCGAACAGGATCGAGAAGAGGAGCCAGAAGCGGCCCTGAGCGAGCCCCTTGATCGCGGACCGGCCGCCGTCCGGGAGGGCCACGTCACGGCGCAAACGGGTAGCCCCGTTCCCCGGGCACCTTCCCATCGACCCGAAGGATCTTCAGCGTCGCGTCCGCCGCGGCATCCTGGGCACCCAAGAACCCGATCGCGCCGGGAAGCCCTGCGACGAGCTTCCCCATCGACGCGGGGGATGCGGCGGTCTTGGGTCCCGACGTGGCCTCGCCCTGGAAGACCTTCCCGATCCAGTGGCGCACGTAGTCGTCGTCCGACATCTTCAGGAGCTGGTCGAAGAGGATCCGGCGCTCCTCTCGACCCGCCGGGAGAAGAAGGATCGTGATTCTCTCCTTGCCGGCCCAGCGCGTCTCGTCCCCGAGATAGATCTTCCTGAGTTGGGCGATCGTGACGTCAGTCACCGGGTTCTTCGTATTGACGACGAAAGCCACTTCGCCGGCGGCTTTCTGTGCCCGGGCGGCCGGCGCCGAGACGAGCGCCGCGAGAATGACCGCCAGCGCCAGCCTAATCGCCCGGTGAGATCCGACCGGTTCTCTCATCTCTTCTGTTCTCCCGCCGCCTTCCCGTTTCAGAAGTTGGCGGCGAGCTGGAACTGCACGACGGGCTCATGCGGGCCATCGCCGACTTTCTGGTAACGATACTCACCCTTCAGGCAGACCCAGCGATTCACGTCGAATCGGAGCCCAACGGCCACGGCCTTCTCGGAAGGGATCCCGTCGAGATACGCTTCGCCTTGCGCCGCTTTGAGCTCCTCGAGAAGCAGGTAAGGGCGAAGATTCAGGAGGGGCCGCGGGAGACCGTACGACGCGAGGACGTACCAGCCACGCGTGTCGAAGCTCGCGGTGCCGTCGTACGGCGTGTGCTGAAGATAGCTCCACTCCCCGCGAAGCTCCGCGGGTCCGCGTATGTAGGAAAGAGAGAGCGACACGTCGCGCTCGCGGAGCTCGCCGGAGGGCGCAGGGATACGGTCGAAGTACCCGCTCGCGAAGGCCTGGAGTCCCGGAATCGCATCCGGTGCCACGCCCAGAGACGTCACGTAGGCCTTCGACCCGTTCGCGTCGAAACCCACCTGAACCTCGTCGCGGTGCGTGCCGCGCCCGTTCCCGACCCCTGCCCAGTACATGACGCCGAGAGACCCGGGCAGGCGGCCCGACGCCATGAGCCCCACGAAGTGGAGGGGCCAGAGTCCGCCGTCGTCCTCCCAGCGGGCGATGATCGGATTGTTGATCGGCGTCTGCATGAAGAGCCCGTGGTGATTGGTCACGGCCCAGCGGAGGATCGGGTTGTGGACCCGTCCTGCCGAGATCCGGAACACGTCGGACAGTTCGAACGTGAGCTGGAACCGCTCCAGATCGACCGAGAGACTGTTGCCATCGGGCTCGAAGACCAGTTCCGCCAGGACCGTCCAGTGATCCGAAAGGCGCGAGGAGATAAAGAACTCGAAGGCCCCGTCCTCAAATCCGCTGTGCGCGGGCTGCGGAGCGACGGCGACGTAGTTGACGTTCCCGAATCCCTGAATCGTAAACGGCGTCTTTCCGAGCATGATCGGCTCGGACGGAATTCCCTCCGTGACCTCGCGTGTCGGCTCCTGCGCCATGGCAGCGAGACCGCCGGCCAGGGCGCCAAAGAGAACCAGGACCGGCGCGCCCGTCCGCGCGAATGCCCCCCGGCTCAGACAACCTCCGCGATTGGCATACCCCCCCGTCACGCCACGATCCAAGATGGCTCCTGTCGACCAAAAGAGGACTTCCCCGGCGATTGTCGCCGGAATCGCGTCCGACCTAGCTGAACATGAGTCTCAAGATACCAGCTGGCCCGGTCGATTTCAAGGGTCGAATGCGCGTCCGACGTCAGGCCAGGAAGAGCCGGTAGGCCGGGTTCGCGCTCTCGTCCCAGTGGCGGTAGCCGAGGTCCGTGAGAAAGCGGCGGAACTTCGCGTCGTCGCGGCGCGGCACCTGGATTCCCGCCAGGACCCGGCCGTAGTCGGCGCCGTGGTTCCGGTAGTGGAAGAGGCTGATGTTCCAGTCGCCGCGGAGCTTGTTCAGGAACGTCAGCAGGGCGCCGGGGCGCTCCGGGAACTCGAACCGGTAGAGCCGTTCGTCCCGCGCCTGCGGCGCCCGCCCGCCGACGAGGTGCCGCACGTGGAGCTTGGCCATCTCGTTCCCGGTGAAGTCGAGCGCCGGGAGGCCGTGCTTCCGGAGGCGGCCGAGGACTTCCCTCGTCTCGTGCTCGTCATGGACCTCGAGGCCGACGAAGACGTGGGCCTTCTCCGGATCGGCGTAGCGGTAGTTGAACTCCGTGACGTTTCGCGGGCCGATGACGGCGCAGAACTCGCGGAAGCTCCCGGGACGCTCCGGGATCGTCACGGCAAGGATCGTCTCTCGGCGCTCGCCGAGCTCGGCCCGCTCCGCCACGTGCCGCAGCCGGTCGAAGTTCATGTTGGCGCCGCTCGCCACGGCCACGAGCGTCCGTCCCCGGTGATGTCCTCGCGCGACCCACGCTTTCAGGCCGGCCACGGAGAGGGCTCCCGCCGGCTCGAGGATCGAGCGCGTCTCCTCGAAGACGTCCTTGATCGCCGCGCAGAGGGCGTCCGTGTCGACGAGGACCACCTCGTCCACGAGCTTCCGGCAGAGGCGGAACGTCTCCTTGCCCACCGTTCGCACCGCGACCCCGTCCGCGAAGAGGCCGACGGCGGGAAGCGTCACCCGCCGGCCGGCGGTGAGCGACCGGTGCATCGCGTCCGCGTCGGCCGGCTCCACGCCGATGACCCTGATCCGGGGCTGCAGCCGCTTCACGTACGCCGCGATGCCGGCGATGAGCCCGCCGCCCCCGACCGGCACGAAGATCGCGTCGATTCCCGCCGGCTTCTGCCGAAGGATCTCGAGGCCGACCGTTCCCTGCCCCGCGATGACGTCCGGGTCGTCGTAGGGGTGGATGAAGGTCCGCCGGCCCTTCCGCGCGAGGTGGCGCGCCTCGCCGTAGGCGTCGTCGTAGCTGTCGCCGTGGAGGACGACCTCCGCGCCCCGCGCCGCGACGGCCTCGACCTTGATCCGGGGCGTCGTGACCGGCATGACGATCGTGGCGCGGCTCCCGAGGCGCTGGGCGGCGAGAGCCACTCCCTGTGCGTGGTTTCCGGCGGAGGCCGCCACGACGCCTCGTCCGAGCGCCGCGCGCGAGAGACGGGCCATCCGGTTGTAGGCGCCGCGCAGCTTGAACGAGAAGACCGGCTGGAGGTCCTCGCGCTTGAGGAACACCGAGTTTCCGATCCGGCGGGAGAGATTCGGCGCCGGATCGAGCGGGGATTCCACCGCCACGTCGTAGACGCGGGCCGAGAGGATCCGTTCGAGATAGCCGTTCTTCAAGGAAGCGTCGGACCGCCGGCTCAGCGCCGGCGGCCGAAGGAAGCGACGCGCCCGGGCTCCGCGCGGTCGACGTAGTGGCACCAGTCGGCCGATCGCGCGTGCCGTCCTTTCACCGCGTCGTGATAGGCGGCCTGAAGGGCGCGCGTGACCGGCCCGGCGACGCCGGAGCCGATCGTCCGGAAGTCGACCTCGCGGAGGGCGACGCACTCAGCCGCCGTGCCGCAGACGAAGAGCTCGTCGGCGATGTAGAGCTGGTCGCGCGACACGGGGCCCTCGGCGACCGGGATGCCGAGGTCGCCGGCGAGCGTCAGGATGGAGTCCCGCGTGATCCCCTCGAGGACCGGAGCCGACGGTGGGGTGACGATCTTCCCGCCCCGGACGAGGAAGAGGTTCGCGCCGGTGCACTCGGCCACGTAGCCGGCCGGGTCGAGCAGGATCGCCTCGTCGAAGCCGAGGCGGACCGACTCGGTCTTCGCGAGGACGCTGTTGACGTAGTTCCCGCTGATCTTCGCCTTCGTCGCGGTGACGTTCGGGTGGTGGCGGGTGTACGAGGAGACGTTGGCGCGCACGCCCTTCTCCAGCGCCTCGGCGCCGAGGTAGTTCTTCCACGGCCAGACGGCGATGCCGAGGCCCGGCGTGCCGGCGTCGATGTTGAGGTTCCAGCCGCCGCCCTCGAGCCAGATGTGCGGCCGGATGTAGCACTCGTCGTAGCCGTTTCGCGCGACGGTCTCGCCCACGGCTGCGGTCAGCTCTTCCGCCGTCCACGGCAGCTCCCGGAATCCCAGGCACCGGGCGGAGTCGAGAAGGCGATCCACGTGCTCCGTCAGCCGGAACACCGCCGGACCGTCGGCCGTCTCGTAGCAGCGGATTCCCTCGAAGACGCCGATGCCGTAGTGGAAGCCCGGGGTCAGGAAGGGAACGGTCGCCTTCGCGGCGTCCACGAACTCTCCGTTCATCCAGACCGTCTTCGTCTCGATCGTCCCGGTGGCCATAGGGTTCCCTCTCAGCGCTCCCCTTCGAGCGCGTGCACGATGGTGTCGGTCATTTCCGTCGTCGACAGCGCCCGCCCGCCGGGCGGAGCGAGGTCGGCCGTCCGCGCCCCCGAGGCGAGCGCCGCTTCGATCGCACGCTCCACCGTCGCGGCCTCCGCCGGCAGCGAGAGGCCGTGCCGGAGGAGCATCGCCGCCGACGCGATGGCGCCCACGGGGTTCGCGACGTTCGTTCCCGCCAGCGCCGGAGCGGACCCGTGGACCGGCTCGAAGAGCCCCGGGCCGTCCCCGAGGCTCGCCGACGGGAGGAGGCCGAGCGACCCGACGAGCGCGCCGACCTCGTCGGAGAGGATGTCCCCGAAGAGGTTCTCCATCACGAGGACGTCGAAGCGCGCGGGCGTCGACACGAGGCTCATGGCGCAGGAGTCGACCAGCTGGTGCTCCAGCCTGACGTCGGGGTGTCGTCTCGCCACGTCCGTCACGACGGCGCGCCAGAGCTGCGACGTCTCGAGGACGTTCGACTTGTCGACGGAGGTCACGAGGCGGCGCCGTTCCCGGGCGAGCCCGAAGGCGATCTCCGCCACGCGCTCGATCTCCGCCCGCGTGTACGGAAGCGTGTTGACGGCCGTTCCCCCCGCCAGATCGAGTCGGCGCGGCGTTCCGTAGTAGAGCCCCCCCGTCAGCTCGCGGACGATGACGAGGTCGAGGCCCCGCGCGATCTCGGGTTTGAGGGGACCGGCGCCGTTCAGGCCGGCGTAGAGCCGCCCCGGCCGGAGGTTCGCGTAGACGCCGAGCGCCCTCCGGAGCGAAAGGAGCCCCGCCTCGGGGCGTTCCTCCGGCGGCGCCGCGTCGAAGGACGGGTCGCCCACGGCAGCGAGGAAGACGGCGTCCGACGCGAGGCAGGCCTTCAGCGTCCCGTCCGGAAGGGCCGCGCCGTGCGCGCGGAGCGCTGCGGCTCCGATCGGGTGGGGAGCGATCTCGAACCGGTGGGAGAACTTCGCGGCGACCGTCTCGAGAACCCGCACGGCGGCCGCGGCCACCTCGGGGCCGATGCCGTCTCCCGGCAGGAGCGCGATCCGGGCGCTTCTCCCCACTCAGACCCCGAACCCGTAGCCGGGCTCCTCGATCGTCACCGGGCTCTCCCAGCGGGAGCGCCGCGACGGAGCCGGCGCGGGCGCCGCGGGCGCGGGAGGCGCCCCGGCCCGGCGCATTTCCTCGACCAGTTCGAGGAGGTCGCCGTCCCCGACGACCTTGCAGATCTCGGCCCGCCGGATCATCGCGCGGTAGAGCTCGTCGAGCTCGAGGCGCGAGAGGGTGATCTTCAGCGCCTCGCACCGTGCCCGGAGCGCATGCCGACCCGAGTGCTTGCCGAGGACCAGCGTCGTCGAGGGGCGCCCCACGTCCTCCGCCCGCATGATCTCGTACGTCCGGCGGTCCTTCAGGAGGCCGTCCTGGTGGATTCCGGCTTCGTGCGCGAAGGCGTTCCGGCCCACGATGGCCTTGTTGGCCTGGACCGCCTCGCCCGTCAGCTCGGAGAGGAGCTGGCTGGCAGCGAAGAGAACCGGCGTCCGCACGCCCGTCGTGAAGGGGAGCCGGTCGCCGCGCACCTTCAGCGCCATCGCGAGCTCCTCCACGGACGCGTTCCCGGCCCGCTCGCCGATGCCGTTCACCGTGCACTCGATCTGCCGCGCGCCCCCCTCGATCGCCGCCAGCGAGTTCGCCACGGCGAGGCCGAGGTCGTTGTGGCAGTGGGCGGAGAGGATGACGGGGCGTCCCTCGGGGAGGCGCTGCCGGACCGCGCGGAACATCGCGCGGATCTCCTCCGGCACCGAGTAGCCGACGGTGTCGGGGAGATTCACGGTCGTGGCGCCCGCGCGGACGACCGCCGCGACCATCTCCGCGAGGAAGTCCGGGTCGCTCCGCGTGGCGTCCTCGCAGGAAAATTCGATGTCGTCGGCGAATCGCCGGGCGCGCTCGACGCCGACCACCGCGGCCTCCAGCGCCTGCTCGCGCGTCATCCCGAGCTTCCGGGAGAGGTGGAGGTCCGACGTGGCGATGAAGACGTGCAGGCGCGGGCGGGCCGCGCCGGCGAGCGCCTCGCCCGCACGGTCGATGTCCCGGGGCACCGAGCGGGCGAGCGCCGCGATCGCGGGACGCCGGACCTCGCGGGCCACGTCGCGGACGGCCTCGAAGTCGTCCTCGGACGCGATCGGGAACCCCGCCTCGATGACGTCCACCCCCAGCTCGTCGAGGGTTCGCGCGAAGCGGAGCTTCGCCTCGTGGCGGAGCGAGAAGCCCGGGGCCTGCTCGCCGTCGCGGAGCGTGGTGTCGAAGATGACGACGCGGCCGGGAATGTCGGCGTCCATCTCAGGCCACCTGTCCCACGACGACGGGGTTCAGGAACGGCATCCGGTCGCGCAGCTCCCGGCCCACGTTCTCGATGGGGTGGCCGCGCTCGGCCTCGCGCTGCTTCTCGAAGTTCGGCCGCCCGGCGGCGTTCTCGGCGATCCACTTCTCCGCGAAGTGGCCCTCCTGGATCTCCGACAGGATCTTCTTCATCTCCCGCCTCGTCTCCTCGCTCACGATGCGCGGACCGGCCGTGTAGTCCCCGTACTCGGCCGTGTCGCTCACCGAGTAACGCATGTAGTTCAGGCCGCCGCGGTACATCAGGTCGACGATCAGCTTCAGCTCGTGAAGGCACTCGAAGTAGGCCACCTCGGGCTGGTAGCCCGCCTCGACGAGCGTCTCGAACCCCGCCTTCACGAGGGCGGACGCGCCGCCGCAGAGGACGGCCTGCTCGCCGAACAGGTCCGTCTCCGTCTCCTCGGCGAAGGTCGTCTCGAGGACCCCGGCGCGCGTGCAGCCGAGGGCTTTCGCGTAGGCCAGGGCGTCCTCGCGCGCGTGGCCGCTCGCGTTCTGGTCGACGGCCACGAGCGCCGGCGTCCCCTCGCCGTCCTTGAAGAGTTCGCGGACGCGGTGGCCCGGCGCCTTGGGCGCGATCATCGCCACGTCCACGTCGTGCGGCGGGACGATCTGCCCGAAGCGGATGTTGAAGCCGTGCGCGAAGAGGAGCGTCTTCCCCTTCCCCATGTGCGGGGCGATCGCCTCCTCGTAGAGCTTCTTCTGCCCCGTGTCCGGCGTCAGGATCATGACGATGTCGGCCCGGTGGGCCGCCTGGTCCACGGGGAGCACCGTCAGGCCTTCCGCCCGGGCCCGCGCCGCGGACGCCGACGTGTCGTGGAGGCCGACGACCACGGAAACTCCGCTGTCGCGGAGGTTCAGGGCGTGAGCGTGCCCCTGGCTGCCGTAGCCGATGACGGCCACGGTCCGCCCCTTCAGGCGGGAAACGTCGGCGTCCTGGTCGTAGTAGATCTTCGCCATCTCGAAAGTCCTCCGGTTTCCTTCGGATCTCTTCCTCAGCCCGCCGGTCTCAGGCGGGCGACGTTCTCGTGGGCCGGCTCCTGCCCGGCCTCGTGGGCGTCCCTCACGTCCACGAAGCGGCGCAGCTGCTTGACGACGAGGGCTGCGGCCTCGACCGAGGCGCGGGCCACGACCGTGAGGCGGGCGGCCCCGGGGCCCGCCGCCTCGAAGTGGAGGCTCTCGACCGCCAGGCTGTGGCGCCGGAAGAGGCCGTCGATGCGGGCGAGGACGCCCGGCACGTTCTCGACGTGGGCGACGATCGTCCGCTTCATCGGGGCGCCCCCTCGTCGGCCGCGTACCGCGGATCCCCGGGGATCATGGCGTCGATGGACTGGCTGGCGGGCCACATCGGATAGCAGTTCTCCGTCGGCTCGCAGATGACGTTGACGAGGGCCGGCCCGTCCATGACGGCGAGCGCCTTCTCGTACGTGGCGGAGAGCTCGTCGGGCCGCCGGACGGTGAACGCTGCGGCCCCCATCCCCTCCGCGATCTTCGCGAAGTCGGGATTCTTGAGCGCCGTCGAGATGTAGCGCTTCCCGTAGAAGAGTTCCTGCCACTGGCGGACCATGCCGAGGCTCGCGTTGTTCAGGAGGATCACCTTGATCGGAAGGCGCGCCTCGACCGCCGTGACGAGGGCTTGCATCGTCTGCTGGAAGCTCCCGTCGCCGTTGATGTTGATGACGAGACGGTCCGGCTTCCCGCACTGGGCGCCCAGCGCGGCCGGCAGGCCGAAGCCCATCGTCCCGAGCCCCCCCGACGTGATGAAGGTCCGCGGCTCGTCGCACTTCCAGTACTGTGCGGCCCACATCTGGTGCTGTCCGACGTCCGTCGTCACGATCGGACGGCGCTCCCTCGTCATCTCCCAGAGCCGCTCGATGGCGAACTGCGGCAGGATGACGTCCGGCCCCTGCCGGTACCGGAGCGGGTACTTCGCCTTCAGCTCCTCGATGCGGGCCCACCACGCCCGCGTGTCGGGAGCGCCCACGAGGGGGATCAGCTGGTGGAGAACGGTCCGGGCGTCGCCGGCCAGCGGGTAGTCAGCCTTCCGGTTCTTCCCGATCTCCGCCTCGTCGACGTCGATGTGGACGACGCGCGCGTGCGGCGCCCACGTGGCGAGCTTCAGCGTCACCCGGTCGTCGAACCGGACGCCGACGCCGATGATCAGGTCGCTCTCGTGCATCGCCCAGTTCGCGTAGGCGGTGCCGTGCATTCCGAGCATGCCGAGCGACTGCGGGTCGGACTCGGGATAGGCACCCTTCCCCATCAGCGTCGTCGTGACCGGGATCCGGGCCTTTTTCGCCAGCTTCCGGAGCTCCTCCGAGGCGCCGGAGGAGATGACGCCGCCCCCCACGTAGAGGATCGGGCGGCGCGCGTTCGAGATGGCTAGGGCGGCGTGCCGGAGGGCCGAGGCCTCCGCGCGCCGCGCCCGCTGGGAGCCCTCGGACGGCTCGTCCGGCGTCTCGATCTCGGCCTGCAGGAAGTCGCGCGGAATGTCGACGAGAACGGGGCCGGGGCGCCCCGCCGTGGCGACGCGGAAGGCCTCCCGGACGTTCGGGACGAGGTCGTCGGGGTCGCGGACGAGCCAGTTGTGCTTCGTGACGGGCTGCGTCAGGCCGAAGATGTCGGCTTCCTGGAAGCCGTCGCGCCCGATCAGGTGCGTCGGGACCTGCGCGGTGAGGGCCACGACGGGCGTCGAGTCCATCATGGCGTCCGCGAGGCCGGTGATCAGGTTCGTGGCGCCCGGCCCGGAGGTCGCGAGGCAGACCCCGGGGCGCCCTGTCGCGCGGGCGTACCCCTCCGCCGCGTGCGCGCCGCACTGCTCGTGCCGCATCAGCAGGTGGGCGATCTCCGGGGTGTCGTAAAGCGCGTCGTAGAGCGGAAGGGCCGCGCCCCCCGGGTGGCCGAAGATGTGTGTGACGCCCTGACGGACAAGCTCCTCGACGAAGAGGCGGGCCGCGCGGACTTTCGGTCGGGGGGAGGCGTCGGTTCGGATCGCTGAGCTCATGGGCGGGCTCCTTCGGCGGCGAACCCGGTCACCGCCCCATCCGAAGCGGACGAGACGAGCCGGGCGTACTTGGCGAGAACTCCGGACGTGGCGCGGGGGCCGTGAGGCTTAAAGGCGCGGCGGCGCGCCTCGAGCGGCGCGGCCACGTCGAGCCGGCGCGCCTCGATGTCGATGGTGATCGGGTCGCCTTCCTCGACGAGCGCGATCGGACCGCCGGAGGCGGCCTCGGGGGCCACGTGGCCGACCATGAGGCCGTGCGTGGCGCCGCTGAAGCGGCCGTCGGTGAGGAGGGCGACCGAGCCGCCCAGTCCCTGGCCCACGAGCGCCGCCGTCACCCCGAGCATCTCGGGCATGCCGGGCGCCCCCTTGGGCCCCTCGTAACGGATGACGACGACGTCGCCCTCCCGGATCTTCCGCGCCTGCACCGCCTCGAACGCCGCGGCCTCGCCGTCGAAGACGCGCGCCGGCCCGGTGTGACTCTTCCGCTCGTGCCCGACCAGCTTCGCGACGCAGCCTTCCGGCGCGAGCGAGCCGCGGAGGATCGCGAGGCCGCCGGTCGGCTTCAGGGGGCGCTCGACGGGGCGGATGACGGCCTGCTCCGTCGTCTCGACGGCGCTTTTCGCCTCGTCGAAGATCGTCCGGCCCGTGACCGTCATGGCGTCCCTGAGGAGCCCCGCGTCCGCCAGACGCTTCGCGACGAGGCGGGCGCCCCCCGCGTGCTCCATGTCGACGGCCGTGAACCGGCCGGCGGGCTTCAGGTCGGCGATGACCGGCGTCCGGCTGGAGATCGCGTCGAAGTCGTCGAGAACCAGCGGGACCCCCGCCTCGCGCGCGATCGCGAGGAGGTGGAGGACGGCGTTCGTCGAGCCTCCGGTCGCGACCACGGAGGCGATCGCATTCTCGAAGGCGGCCCGGTTCAGGATCTTCCGCGGCGTCAGCCCTTCCTTCAGGAGGCCCATCACCCGCTGGCCGCAGGCGAAAGCCACCTCGTCCTTCCGCGGGTCGGTGGCGGGAACGTCGTTCGCCCCCATCGGCGAGATCCCGAGGAACGAGAGGGCTGTCGCCATCGTGTTGGCCGTGAACTGCCCTCCGCACGACCCGGACCCCGGGCAGGCCCGTTCCTCGATGGCGTGGAGCTCCCCTTCGCTCATCTTCCCGGCCGAGAAGGCCCCCACCGCCTCGAAGACGTCCTGGATCGTGATGTCGGTGCCGTGGTAGCTCCCCGGCTGGATCGAGCCGCCGTACAGCGCGAGCGACGGAAGGTCGAGCCGCGCCATCGCCATGACCGTGCCGGGGATCGTCTTGTCGCAGCCGGAGATCGCCACGACGGCGTCGAAGGAATGGCCGGCGACGAAGAGCTCGATCGAGTCGGCGATCACCTCGCGCGAGACGAGCGAGGCGCGCATCCCGTCGGTTCCCATGGAGATCCCGTCGGAGATCGCGATCGTGTTGCACTCGATCGGCGTCCCGCCCGCCGCCCGGATCCCGTCCTTCACCTTCGCCGCGAGGCGCCGGAGGTGGAAGTTGCAGGGAGTCACCTCGGTCCACGTGTTCGCGACTGCCACGAGCGGACGATCGATGTCGGAGCCGGAGAGCCCCGTCGCCCGCAGCATCGCCCGCGCCGGAGCGCGCGCGGGGCCCTTCTTCATCACGTCGCTGAACACCCTTTCGACCTCCCGTGCACCTTCCCCCGGGGCCTCGTCGGGGTTTCGCGGGGCCGAAAGAAAAAGCCCCGCGACCTCGGCGAGGTGCGGGGCTTTTGATCCTTGACTGTCTGTCGTCTAGGTCGCCCGCACCCCGCCGCTAAGGACGAGGAGGTCGACGACCTCGATAACGCTAAGCAGGAGGACGGCGTCCAGCGAGCGGCCCATGGCGGCCGGCCGGGACGTCTCGAAGGGGAACGTCGCGCCCTGCATGTGAGGGCGAACCCTACGGATTTCCGGGGTCCGTGTCAAGAGCAGAGCGAAACCGTCTCAGAATCCTGACACGTACGGCAATTTTCTCGCGACCGCCTCGACCTCCCCGTACCGCTCGAGGAGGAGCTCCGTGGCGTCCCAGACGCCGGAGAGAAAAGCCTCCCGGACCGCGTCCGGGAGCGAGATCGGTGCCGCGATCGCCCCGGCGCGGACGGTCCTCGACGCGAGATCCACCTGGACGGGCAGGCGGGGGTCGCGAAGGACGGCTTCCTGCAGGGAACGAACGGCTCCCGGAGCCGCAACGGCGCACGGGAGGCCGAGCGCCAGCGAGTTGCCGAAGAAGATCTCCGAGAAGGACTCGCCGAC
Organism: uncultured Acidobacteriota bacterium; assembly: GCA_963801475.1. Taxonomy (GTDB): domain Bacteria; phylum Acidobacteriota; class Thermoanaerobaculia; order UBA5066; family UBA5066; genus DAOMFB01. The sequence continues at coordinate 2,453,233 of CAWDEX010000001.1, forward strand.
GATGGCCCTGATTCCCCATCGCTGGAGCGCCTGCGGGGCGTGCTCGCGCGAGGAGCCGCAGCCGAAGTTCCGGTTCACGAGGAGGATCGACGCCCCCGCGAAGGCCGGATCGTCGAAGGGATGGGGCGAGGCCGTCCCGGCCCGGGCCTTCCGGTCGTCCTTGAAGGCGTGCTCCTCGAACCCCTCGAACGTGACGGAGACGAGGAAGCGCGCCGGGACGATCCGGTCGGTGTCGACGTCGTCGCCGGGAAGGGGGAGGGCCGTTCCCTCGACGCGGACGATCGCGCTCATCGGAGCAGGGTCCTCACGTCCGCCACCTCGCCCGCGATCGCCGCGGCCGCGACCATGGCCGGGCTCATCAGAAGCGTCCGGCCCGTCGGGCTCCCCTGCCGCCCCTTGAAGTTCCGGTTCGAGGAGGAGGCGCAGGTCTGGCGCCCGACCAGCCGGTCGGGGTTCATGGCGAGGCACATCGAGCACCCGGCCTCCCGCCACTCGAACCCAGCCTCGCGGAAGATCTCGTGAAGGCCTTCCCGTTCGGCGGCCCTCCGGACCGCGTTCGATCCGGGTACGACGAGCGCCCGCACTCCCTTCGCCACGCGGCGTCCCTTCGCCACCCGCGCGGCCTCGCGCAGGTCCGAGAGCCGCCCGTTCGTGCACGAGCCGATGAAGGCGACGTCGACGGGGATCCCCGCGAGAGGGCGGCCTCCCTCGAGCCCCATGTACTCGAGCGCCTCCACGAGCGAAGCGCGCCCCTCCGGGGAGACGTCTCCGGGCGCCGGGACGCGCCCCGAGACGGGCTCCACCTGCCCCGGGTTGATCCCCCAGGTCACCATCGGCTCCAGGGCCGAGCCGTCCATCCGGACGACGTCGTCGTACGCCGCCCCCGGGTCAGAGGCCAGCGACGACCACCAGCGCACCGCCCGCTCGAAGGCGTCCCCCTTCGGGGCGAAGGGACGTCCCTTCAGGTCGTCGAACGTCGTCGCGTCCGGGTTGACGTAGCCGGCCCGCGCCCCCCCCTCGATCGACATGTTGCAGAGCGTCATCCGCTCGTCCATCGACATCGCGTCGACGGCCGTCCCGGCGTACTCGTACGCGAAACCCGCCCCGGCCTTCACGCCGAGGTGGCCGAGGATTCCCAAAATCACGTCTTTCGCGTAGACGCCGGGTCCGAGCGTCCCGGCGACCTCGATCCGGCGGACCTTCAGCGGCTCGACCGCGAGCGTCTGCGAGGCGAGGACGTCCCGCACCTGCGACGTTCCGATTCCGAAGGCGAGCGCTCCGTATGCCCCGTGGGTCGAGGTGTGCGAATCGCCGCAGGCGATCGTCATCCCCGGCTGCGTCAGGCCGAGCTCCGGTCCGATCACGTGGACGATGCCCTGGCCCTCCGCCCCGAGCGGGAAGAACCGGATCCCGAACTCCCGGCAGTTCCTCTCGAGAGCGGCGAGCATCTCCTCGGCCTGACCATCCGCGAAGGGGCGGGCCGAGCCGTCGGTCGGGACGATGTGGTCGACCGTCGCGACGGTCCGGTCCGGGAAGGGGACGCGGCCGCCGCGCGCGCGGATCATGTCGAACGCCTGCGGGCTCGTCACCTCGTGGACGAGGTGGAGGCCGATGAAGAGCTGCGTCTGCCCGGTCGGAAGCGTCCGGACGGCGTGGAGGTCCCAGACCTTCCGGTAGAGCGTCGCCGCCATGAGGGCGGAAAGGCTAGCACCGGCCCGCCCGATTCCCGAAACGAATCCATAATCGAGCGATGCGTGCCGCCCTGATCCAGATGGACCTCGCCTGGGAGGACTGGTCGCGGAACCACGCGCGCGCCGCACAGCACCTGAAGCGCGCGGCCGACGCCGGGGCCGACCTCGTGGTCCTCCCCGAGATGTTCGCCAGCGGCTTCTCGATGAACACCGCGAAGATCGCGCAGCCGCCGGGCGGCCCGACCGAGCGGTGGCTGCTCGGGATGGCGCGCGGCCTTTCGATTCATCTCCTGGCGGGCGTGGCCGAGACGGCGTCGCCGCTCCCGGTCAACAACGCCCTCCTCGTCTCGCCCGAGGGAGAGATTCGCCGCTATTCGAAGATCCACCCCTTCTCCTTCGCGGGGGAGGAGAAGTTCTTCCAGGGCGGCGAGGAGGTGGCGACGTGGGAGGTGGCCGGGACGCGGATCACGCCTCTCGTCTGCTACGACCTCCGCTTCCCCGAGCCGTTTCGCCTGGCCGCGCGCGAGACCGACGCCTTCGTCGTCATCGCGAACTGGCCCGAGCGTCGGCGCGCCCACTGGCAGCTCCTCCTCCGCGCGCGCGCCGTGGAGAACCAGGCCTTCGTCCTCGGCGTGAACCGCGTCGGGGACGGCGACGGCGTTCACTACGCGGGCGACACGGCGGCGATCTCCCCCTGGGGCGAGACGCTCGCCTCGGCCGCCGAGATCGAGACGGTCCTCTTCGTGGACGTCGACCCGAGAGAGGTAGCCGACTCGCGCGCCCGCTTCTCGGCCCTCGCCGACCGCCGCCCGGAGAGCTACCGGCGCTGAGCCCCGGTCAGACCACCTCCACCGGAACCTGGACCGACAGCACCTGCTCCGGCCGGCACGCCCCGTCGCCGCAGGCGCGGTAGCGCGCGACCACGCTCACCATTCGTTCGCCTTTCGGCGCCGACGGGGAGACCGAGAACGTGAGATCTACTTCGAAGGAACCCGCCCAGGCAGGAGCCTTGGAGCCATCGTCCCGGATAGTGAAGTTCGGGCGAGAGTGTGGTTCTTCGAAGCTGAAATCCGAGCCCGCCCACGCCTCGATCCGTAGCCCGTCCTCCCCCTGCAGGTCCCAGCCCTCCTTGACGGTGAAGACCAGGGGAACCGAAAGAACCGTTCCGCGTTTCGCGCGGTGCTTCGAAGAAAAGGATACGGAAACGACGCCATCCCCAGAAACCGCTTCTGCCCTTCCCCCCGCCTCCTTCAGCTTCGAAGAACGGTCCTCTTCGAGCTTGCCGATTGCGCGGCCCTCCCCGCGATGCGCAAGAAGATCGCCGACGCCTCCCCCCGGATTTTCCCTTTCGAACTTGAGCAGCTCGTCGAGAGCGAAGAACCACGACTCCGTTCCGTGCGGCGAGCGGTTCATCAGCCAGGAGACCTCGCGGACCGCTTCCGCCGCCCCGCGCGCGACGGCGGCGTCGCCGTTCTTCCTCGCGAGGCGGGCCAGCGCGAGGGCGGCCGCGCCCGAGGCGGTAGGCGTCGCCTTGTCGAAGAGGTCGCGGCTCTTCGAGAGGAGCGTCTCGTGCCCTTCGCCCGAGAGGGAGTGGCCCGGGCCCTCCGTTCGGCGAAAACGCCGCTGGAGACTCTCGACGGCCTGCGAGGCCTCGGCGATCCAGGCCGGCGCTTCTTCCCGCGGGACGCATTCGGAGAGATCGAGCAGGGCGAGCGCGAGATACGCCTCGTCCTCGAGAAACGCCGGAATCGTCCCGCTCCCTTCCTTCCACGACCGGAGCAGCCGCCCCTCGCCGTCGCGCATCGTCAGAAGGAAGCGCGCCGTCCTCCGCGCCGCTTCGAGATAACGCGGCTCGCCCAGCGTCTTTCCGGCGACGGCGAAGCCCGAGACGGCGAGGGCATTCCAGCCGGCGATCCGCTTGTCGTCGAGGAGCGGCGGGACCCGGCGGGCGCGCGCCGCCAGCAGCGCGGCGCGCAGGGGCCCGAGCCGCGCTTCGACCTCGGCGGGAATCTCCTTCGAAAGGTGGAGGATGTTGAGCCCGCCGGACCGCCCGGACGCCTCGTCGCGGAAGTTGCCTTCCGGCCGGGCCTCGTACCACTCGCAGAAGAACCGCCCGTCCGGTTCCCCGAGGAGCTCCCCGATTTCGCCGAAGGACCAGACGAAGTACTTCCCCTCTTCCCCTTCCGAATCCGCGTCGGTCGCCGCGAAGAAGCCCCCTTCCGGTCCCCACATTTCGCGGAGGAGGTAGTCGCCGGTCGACCTCGCGACGCCCGCGAAAAAGGGATCTCCCGTGGCGGCGTAGGCGCGCGCGTAGAGGCCCAGGAGCTGGGCGTTGTCCGTGAGCATCTTCTCGAAGTGCGGGAGGAGCCACTCCGCGTCGGTGGAGTAGCGATGGAACCCGCCTCCGAGCTGGTCGTGAAGCCCGCCGAAGGCCATCGCCCGAAGCGTCTTCGCCGCCATCTCCATCGCCGCGCCCTCGCCGTCGAGACCTCTCTCGAGGAGCCACGCGAGAGCCAGATGCGGCGGGAACTTCGGGGCGCCGCCGAAGCCTCCGTGCCGTGCGTCGAAGGCCGCCGCCAGGGTGGCCGTCAGACGCGGCAGTGTCTCCTCCGACAGAGCCTCGGCGCTTCGGGACGCCGGAAGGTCCTGGCTCGAGGCGATCTCGAGAGCGAGCCGTTCCGCCGTCGCCTCGACCTCCTCGCGCCGCGACCGCCACGCCTCGACGATCCGGAGGAGAAGAGTCCGGAACCCCGCCCGGCCCTGCCCGTCGTCCGGCGGAAAGTAGGTCCCGGCGAAAAAGGGACGGCCGTCGGGCAGGAGGAACGCCGAGAGCGGCCAGCCGCCGCGCCCCGAGGTCAGCTGGACGGCGGTCATGTAGACGTCGTCCACGTCGGGTCGCTCTTCGCGATCGACCTTGACGGCGACGAAATGGTCGTTCAGGAGCCGGGCGATCTCCTCGTTCTCGAACGACTCGCGCTCCATGACGTGGCACCAGTGGCACGACGAGTAGCCGATCGAGAGGAAGACGGGCTTCTCCTCGCGACCTGCCTTCCCGAAGGCCTCCCCGCCCCACGGATACCAGTCGACGGGGTTTTCGGCGTGCTGCCTCAGGTACGGCGACGACTCGCGGGCGAGCCGGTTCGGGGCGCGATCCCCGGGCGCGGTCATCGGGTCATGCTCCTCGACGGGATTCCGACGCGGCGGGCCGGAGGGATGGGGTCACCCGGAGGACGAACCGCCCGGCGGACGAAGAAGGCCCGCGCAGAACGGGCGCGCCAGGAAGCGGAGGATGCTCGGCGCGGCCTTTCGGCGGGCGACGCGGCAGAGCCGGCCGACCTGCTCGGCGACGAGAAACCCGAGGAGCAGGAACAGCAGGAGATCCGAAAGCTCCGGGAGGATCAGGAGCGCGAGAAGGCTCGCGAGGAACATCGGGCCGAGCGCACCGAGGAGGAAGACCGCGCTGACCCGTCCCCACCGGAGCGGGTCGAATCCGAAGTCCTCCGCGGCACGCTGCTGCTCCTCGACGGAGAGGAGGGCGAAGAGCGGCTCCCGCATCCGGTAGGCATCGCGCGCCGCGGTCCCGTCGTCGGGCGCGCCCACCTCCCAGAACGACCAGTCGGCCCCGGCGCCACCTCCCGTTTCCCCGGCGACGCCCCGCCTCGCGGCGCGATAGAGCGTCACGAGGGTCTCGCCGGCGAAAGAGCCGACCGGGCGCCCCTGCGTGATGGCGACCGCGAGGCGGGCTCCCGACTCGGCGAGAAGGTAGACGCCGGCGATGGACACGCCCGTCGGGAAGAAGGCCGCGGTGCCGGCGCCCGCCGAGAGAAGGCTGACGAGCGACACGACCCCGAAGACGAAGAGCGGGATGGCGGAGACGATGGTCATGAGAGGGGCGGAAAAGGCCGTCTCGTCCTCGATCCGCTGCTGGACGTCGGACGGCAGGTGCCCGAAGAGCGGCGAAAGAACGAAGGCCCGGACCCACCCCCGCCCGCGCCGGCGGTCGGCCGCCCGCGCCTCCGCGCGGTGCGCCTCTCCGGGCTCGTCGTACGTCTCCACGAGCCGCGCCGCGTGGCGCTCGTCCCAGCGAAGGAGCTCGTACCGGACCCCCCCTCCCGGGAGCTCCACGGCGGCGGTCACCTCCCAGAGCTCGTCGTCCCAGCGGACAGCGGTGCCGGGGTGCTCCGCCGAGGTCCGGGTCGCGGGAGACCGTTCGCGCCACCCCTTCGGCTGCGCGGCGAAGAGGACGAGCGCGCCCCCGGCGGCGACGTCGAGCCGGTCGGTCCCGAAGGGGCGCGGCACGACGTCACCTCGGGTGCTTCAGTCGTCGTCGGACCACGACGGCTCGGTCTTCGGCTTCTTCACTTCGAGCTTCGTCGTCGCGCTCTTCCCGCCTGCGGCGATCTCGACCGTGTAGCTTCCGGGGGGGAGGTAGCGCGTCCGCTTCCCCCGGTACGGGTCCGAGAGAAGCGCCTCGACGTCGGGAGGAAGCGGCTTCTCCGGCCCGCCCACGGCCGCATCGCCGGCCTCTTCCTCCCCGTCGCCGTCTGCGGTCCGGGAAGCCTCCGGCTTCCCCTCGGGATCTTCCTCCGCCTTCGCCTCGGCCTTTGGCTGAGCGAACTTCTTGTCCAGCTCCTCCTGGGCCTTCGCCTTCTCCTCGCGCCGCTTCCTCACGTCGGCCTCGGCCCGATCGGCCTTCGCGGCGTCGGCGGTCACGTCGTACTCGTAGACGTTCATTCCGGCGGCCGACGTCGTCGAGATCTCCTTCCAGACGTTGCCGTACGCGTCCTTCAGGGTCAGCTTCGCGGGACCCGCGGCCGCGGGCGAGCCCCACCAGGCGATCCGGACGACCGGCGGGTTCCGGTACCAGGTGAGCCACGGGTGGTCGCCGTACCCCCGACGGCGGTCCCAGGTCGCCGGCTTCACGGCGAAGGCGGCGAGGTCCTTCTTCCGGACTTCGTCGGTCAGCTTCCGGAGCGGCGCGGCGTCGGCCACGAAGGCGCTCCGGCCGTGCGTGCCGACGACGAGATCTCCCTCCCGCGGCTGGACGGCGAGGTCGTGGACCGGGACGTGGGGCAGCCCACCCGCCATCGCCATCCACGTCTCGCCCTTGTCGAGGGAGACGAACACCCCCAGGTCGGTTCCGACGTAGAGGAGGTTCTTTGCCTTCGGGTCCTCGCGGATCACGTTCACCGGTTCGGGCGGAAGCCCCTTCGCGAGCGACGTCCAGGTCTCGCCGTGGTCCGTCGAGCGCCACACGTGGGCGCTCCACTCGTCGTTCCGGTAGCCGTTCTGGGTGACGTAGACGGTGCCCTCGTCGAAGGCCGACGCCACCACGCGGGTGACCCACCGGTCCTTCGCGAGGCCTTTCGAGACGTCCTTCCACGACGCCCCGCCGTCCTTCGAGAGCCAGACCTTCCCCTCGTCCGTGCCGACCCAGACCACGCCGAACTTCTTCGGCGACTCCGCGACGGAGGTCGCCGTGCCGAAGGGGACGTTCCCCTGCTCGCGGTTCGAGGTGAGGTCGGCGCTGACCGGCGTGAAGGTGTCTCCCCGGTCGAAGGAGCGGAACAGGCGGTTCGTCCCGAACCAGAGGATCTCGCGGGAGTGCGGCGAGACGAGGAACGGCGTGACCCAGTTGTAGCGGAGCGGCGGCTCGGTCAGCTCCGGCCGCGGGCGGACGCGCGCCCGCTCGCCGCTCTTCAGGTTCTGGCGTGACGCGAAGCCGAACTGGGACGCCGTGTAGACGACGTTCCGGTCCTTCGGATCGATCTGGCACATGCTCCCGTCGCCCCCGCCGATCGCCTTCCAGGCGCCCGGGTCGGAGACGCCGAAGACGTAGTTCGACGGGCCGCGCATCGTCCCGTTGTCCTGCAACCCGCCCACGATGTTGTACGGCTCCCCGTCGTCCACGGCGATCGTCGTGAACTGCCCCACCGGGAGGTTCGCGACCCGGACCCAGGTCGTCCCGCCGTCGAACGACAGGTTGAGGCCGCCGTCCGTCCCGAGGGCGACGTTGCGGGAGTCTTTCGGCCCGAAAGCGAGGACGTGGTGGTCGACGTGGACGCCGCGCTGGTCGATCCCCGTCCAGGTCTTCCCGCCGTCCGACGAGCGGAGCATCGGGACGCCGCCGAAGTAGACGCGGTCCGCGTCGTCGGGGGCGACGAAGATGCGGGAGAAGTAGTAGCCGTAGGTGTAGAAGATCTTGTCGAGGCGCCCGTCGTAGGGCTTCTTCCAGGTGGCGCCGCCGTCGTCGGAGCGCCAGACCTCCGCGCTTTCGATCTGCGACTCGAAGAGGTCGCGGTTGGCGTCCTTGACGTAGGCGAGGAGGTCGGCGAGCTTCGTCTTCCCGCTCTTCACGTCGCGGATCAGCGTCTTCGACTTCAGCTTCTTCGGAAAGTCGTTGGCCTTCAGGAAGCGCTGGACGACGGCCGGGTCCAGCTTCGTGAACTGCTCGGCGGTCATCCCCCGGAGTCGCCGCGGCGTCAGTTCGCCCGGCGGGACCTCCTCGTCCGGCGCCTCGCTCTCGGGGCGGCGGGACTGGTTGTCGACGACTGCGTAGACCCGGTCGGGCCTGGCGGGCGAGAGGGCGAGGCCGATGCGCCCCGCGACGTCCCCCTGCGGGAATACGCCGGAGAGCCTCTTCCACGTCTCTCCTCCGTCCGTCGACTTCCAGATGCCGCTGCCGGGACCCGATTCGAGGAAGTCCCACGCCTTGCGGTCCCGCTGCCACGTGGCCGCGTAGAGGACGTTCGGGCGGGACGGGTCCTGCACGAGGTCGATGGCGCCCGTCTTCTCGTCCACGAAGAGCGTCCGCTTCCAGGTCGCCCCGCCGTCGGTCGTCTTGAAGACGCCGCGGTCGCCTCCGTACGTGTAGAGGGGGCCGACGGCCGCGACGAAGACCGTGTCGGAGCTCTTCGCGTCGACGACGATCTTCCCTATGTGGTGGCTGTCCGGAAGGCCCGTGTTCCTCCACGTCTTCCCGCCGTCCGTCGACTTGAAGACGCCGGTGCCGGCATAGGACGTGCGGCTCGAGTTCGCCTCGCCGGTGCCGACCCAGAGGACCTTCCCGTCCGGATCGCCGACCGCGATGGCGCCGATCGTCATCGCGGACTCGCCGTCGAAGAGCGGCGTCCAGCTCCCGCCCCGGTTCTCGGTCCGGAAGAGTCCCCCCGACGCGAAGGCGACGAGAAGGGTGTCCGGCCGGTTCTTCGGGGCGGCGATGTCGACGATCCGTCCTCCCTGGCTCTCGGGACCGACGTTGCGGAACCGGATCGCGGCCAAGGGAGAGGTCCTCTCCATCTCGAGGCGCTTCTGGTACCCCTTCAGCCGCTCGGCTCCAGGCATCGGCGAGGCGGCGGGATGGAACTTCGCCAGCTGCTCCGTCTTGGAGAGAGGCGCCTCTTTCCGATCGGGCTTCTTCTCCGCGGCACCGAGGCCGGGCCAGGCGAGAAGGGTCAGGAGACAGAGAGCGGAGAACGACTGCAGGCGTCGCGCACAGGCCTTCATCTTCGATAAACCTCGAAGGCCGATGTTAGCGCCCGGGGCGACGCCCGTCAGGCCGCTCTTCGGGGCGGGATCAGCTCGCCGGCCCGGGCCGCGAGCGTTCCGCTCACCCACCCCTCGAGGCGCCGGCGGATCTCCTCGCCCCGTTCCCCGTCGGGGACCGGAGCGTTCACCGAGAGATGAAGGCGCACGGCCGCTTCCGACGGCTCGAGGCGGTACTCGCCCACGACCTCGCCCACCGGGAGCCAGCCCTTGACCCCCTCGTGCGCGAAGCGGATCCGCTCTGCGGGCTCCGCCCCCAGAACGGCGCCGGGCAGACGGCCGGTTCGGGTGAGCGACTCCCAGACCGCCGAGGCGGGCCGGGAAACGACGACGCTGGAGGAGACCGTCACGTTCGTCATACGGATCGTCCTACGCCGGCTGCCAGAGGCCGGATGTCCGCCGGATGCCGGCGGGAGGTCATCTGTCGTATAACGTCGACAGTGAAGCTCGTCACGTTCCGGCCCACCGGGAGCGACGCGTCGGGTTCGGGGGTCTTTTCCCGCAAGCCCCGGCTCGGGGTCGTCCTCGACAGCGGCCGGATCCTCGACCTCGCGAAGGCCGACGGCCACCTCTCGGGCCTCTCGATGCTCGACGTCATCCGTGACCAGGACGTCCAGATGCCGCGGATCCGCGGGCTCCTCGCGATGGAGTCGGAGCTTCCCTCGGCGACGCTCCACGACCCGCGCCGCGTCGAGCTCCTGGCGCCGATCCCGCGCCCCGTCTCGCTGCGCGACGGCTACGCCTTCCGTCGGCACGTGGAGGCGGCGCGCCGCAACCGCGGCGTTCCGATGATCCCGGAGTTCGACCACTTCCCCGTCTTCTACTTCTCGAACCCGCTCTCGGTCATCGGCCCGGGAGAGCTTCGCGTCGGCGGGCGACGCCTCCAGCAGCTCGACTTCGAGCTCGAGGCCTTCTGCGTCGTCGGGCGGTCCGTGACGAACCCGACGCTCGGGCAGGCCGACGACGCCCTCTTCGGCTACGGCGTGATGAACGACTTCTCGGCCCGGGCCCTCCAGACGGAGGAGATGAAGCTCAACCTCGGGCCGGCCAAGGGAAAGGACTTCGCGACCGCGCTCGGCCCCTGGCTCGTGACGAAGGACGAGATCGAGGCCGCGGGGCGCTTCGTCGTGACCCCGCGCGGAACGCTCGTCCGGGGGACGATGACCGCGGAGGTCAACGGCGTCGAGGTGAGCCGGGGCGAGCTCTCCGACATGCATTGGACCTTCGCCCAGATCCTCCAGCGGGCCGCCGACGGCGTGACGCTGGAGCCGGGCGAGATCATCGGCTCCGGAACGGTCGGCACCGGCTGCTTCCTCGAGCTGAACGGCTCGAAGATCACGAACGACCGGTGGCTGGTGCCGGGGGACTCCGTGAGCCTGACGATCGACGGCCTCGGGACGCTGACGAATCACGTCGTGGAGGACCCGACCCGGTGACTGTCGAGCTCTTCGCCCTCTACGAATACAACGAGTGGGCGAACGAGCGCGTCATCGATTCGCTGCGCGAGCTTCCGGAAGCCGACTACGTGCGGGAGATGGGAGGCGGCTGGCCCTCCGTCCGCGCCACCTTCGTCCACATCGCGGGCGCCACGGACGCCTGGGCCGAACGCTTCGCCGGGAGGGACGTGCTCGAGCTGCCGAAGGAGAGCGCGCTTCCGAAGCTCGAGGACGCGACCCGGGTGCTCCGGTCGGCCCAGGAGAAGCACCGCACCCACCTGAAGACGCTGACGCGCGAGAAGCTCGACCGCCCCTTCTCGTGGAAGAACCTCTCCGGAGAGGTGAAGACGGCCCCCTTCTGGATCGTCGTTCGGCACGTCGTCAACCACCAGACCTACCACCGGGGTCAGGTCGCCTCGATGCTCCGGCGCCTCGGCGGCCGGCCCGTGGCCACCGACATGGTCCGCTGGGGCATCGAGATCCACGGGTCGCAGACGCCCCCCCGCTGACGGAACCGGCGCCTGCGTCAGTCCCTTTCCGGGGCGTCCGCGCTCTCCTCGGCCTCGGCGTACATCCGGTCGATGAGGTCCTTGTACTTCTCGTCGACGACGCGGCGCTTGATCTTCAGCGTCGGGGTGAGCTCGCCGCCGTCGGTCGTGAAGTCCTCGGCGAGGAGAGAGAAGGCCCGGATCTGGCGCTCGTGCGGTTCGTCGCCGTTGACGATGTCGACGGCCTGCTTGAAGAGGGCCCGGACCTTCGGGTTCGCGAGGAGGTCGGCGCGGGTGGACCAGTTCAGGTTGTTTTCGTGGGCCCAGGTCTCCAGCCGCTCGAAATTCGGCACGAGGAGGACCGAGAGGAACTTCCGCCGGTTTCCGATGAGGACGGCCGACGAGACGTAGCGGACCATCTTCAGCGCCGCCTCGATGGGCGCCGGCGCCACGTTCTTCCCGTAGGCGTTGACGAGGATCTCCTTCTTCCGGTCCGTCAGCGTCAGGTAGCTCTCGCCGTCGAAGGTCCCGATGTCCCCCGTCCGGAACCAGCCGTTCTCGTCGAAGACCGACTCCGTCTCCTCGCGCTTGCGCCAGTAGCCGCCGGACATGACGTTGGGCCCCTTCGCCAGGACCTCGCCGTCGGGCGCGAGCCTCAGCGTCACGCCCGGCACCGTGCGCCCGACCGACCCGAGGCGCCACTCGCCCGGACGGTTGCAGGTGAGGACGGGGCTCGTCTCCGTCAGGCCGTATCCCTCGTAGACGTGAACCCCGGCGGCCCAGAAGAACTCCGCGACCTCCCGCGCCAGCGGGGCGCCCCCCGAGATGGCGAAGCGGAAGCGGCCGCCGAGCCGGGCCTGGATCTTCGAGAAGACGAGACGGTCGGCGAGGCGCGCCTTGAGCCGGAGCCAGCCGCCCGGCGTCTCGCCGCGCTCCTCGAAGGCGAGGCGGGCCCGCCCCGTCGTTACGCCCCACGCGAAGATCTTCCGCCGGATCGCCGGGGCCTGCTCCACCGCCCCCTGCACGCGCGCGAGCATCTTCTCGTAGACCCGCGGCACGGCGGCGAAGCAGTGGGGCTTCACCTCCTGGAAGTTCTCGGAGAGCTTCTCGATCGACTCGGCATATGCGATCGTCGCGGCGCGTGAGAAGTAGAGGTAGTCGACCATCCGCTCGAACACGTGCGCGAGCGGGAGGAAGGACAGGGCGACGTCGTTCGCCGACACATCGAACAGGGTGGAGCAGGTCGCCACGTTCGACACGAAGTTCTCGTGCGTCAGGACGGCGCCTTTCGGCTCTCCCGTCGTCCCCGAGGTGTAGATCATCGTCGCCCAGTCGGACCCGACGAGAGCGTCGGCCCGCTCGTCGAACGCGTGCGGGTCGACGGCGAGGAGAGAGCGGCCCTTCTTCACGACGTCGGCGAAGGGCGTCGCCTTCCCGGTGCTCCAGGGAAACGGCTCCACGACGAGGATCTGCTCCAGCTCCTTGCACCGCTGCCGGACGTCGAGGACCTTCTGGAGCTCGACGGCGCTCGACACGACGACGACCTTCGCCATCGAATCGCGGAGGATGTACTCCACCTGCGGCGCGAGGTACGTCGTGTAGATCGGCACGGTCAGGGCGCCGAGGGCGAGCGACGCGAAGTCGGTGGCCGCCCACTCGGGACGGTTCTCGGAGAGGATGGCCACGCGGTCGTGCCGGTCGACGCCGAGGAGGGCGAGCCCGAGCGCCAGCCCTCTCGTCATCGAGCTGAACTCCTCCGCGGAGACAGGCCGCCACTCCCCGTCGACCTTCCGGACCAGGAGGTCCGTCTTCCCGCTCCTCGTCGCGAAGCGGAAATAGTCGAGAAGGGTGCGGGCCTCGAGCGCTTCGGTCACGACAGCTGGCTCGATTATGGCCGATTTCAGATCGGCGTCAGCACCGCGGAGAAGACGTCGGGGTTGCCGGCCTCGATCCGCCGGAGAACCTCCTCGTCCGGGGCCCGATCCACCTGGATCCTGGCGCACGCCGCCTCGGCCCCGGCGAAGACGACGTTCTCCGTCTGCTCCACGTTGATTCCCGCCTCCTTCAGTTCCGCGAAGATGTGGGCGAGGACGCCGACCCGGTCCCGGTGGCGGACCGAGAGAAGGTGCGTGGCGGGCGTACGGTCGGAGAGGTTCACCGCGTTCGGCACCTCCCCCGTCGTGAGGAAGGCCTCGACGATCCGGACGGTCTCGGCGGCGATGGCGTTCTGCGCCTGCTCGGTCGAGGCGCCGCAGTGGTGCGTCCCGACGACGCCCGCCCTCTTCACGATCGGGTCGTCAAAGACGCCCGTCCCGCCGGGGGGCTCGAGCTCGAAGACGTCGAGGCCGGCCCGGATCCCCTTCTCGTTGATCGCCTGCTCGAGGTCCTTCTCGCGGACCACCTCGCCGCGGCTGGTGTTGACGAAGAGCGCGCCCGGCCTCATCGCCGAGAAGAACCCCGCGCCGAGGAGCCCCTTCGTCTCCTTCGTCAGGGCGAGGTGGACGGAGACGGCGTCGCTGCCGCGCGCCAGCTCGTCGAGCGTGGCCGCCCGCGTCACGCCGAGGCGCGCCGCCTCGAACGCGTCGAGGGAGCGGCTCCAGGCGAGGACTTCCATGCCGAAGGCCTTCGCACGGTGGATGACCTCCCGGCCGATCACGCCGACGCCGACGACGCCGAGCGTCCGCCCGGAGAGCCCTTTCGCCTTCCCGTACTCGGCCTTCTTCCAGACGCCCGCCTGGAGGTCGGCCGTCTGCTCGGGAATGCGGCGGTCGAGCGCGAGGAGGAGGCCCCACGCCAGCTCGGCCACGGCGATCGAGTTCTTGCCGGGGCAGTTCGAGACGGCAATGGCGCGCGTCGACGCGGCGTCGAGGTCGATCGTGTTGACGCCGGCGCCGGCGCGGACAATCAGGGCCAGGCCCGGCGCCCTGTCGAGCTCCTTCGCGGTCACCTTGGTGGACCGGACGACGAGGACCTCGGGGCGGGCCCCCTCCAGGCGCGCGCCCAGCGCGTCCCCCTCGAGCTTCGGCTCGTAGAGCACCTCGCAACCGAGGGCCCTCAGCCCCTCGAGGCCCGAGGCCTCGAACGCATCTGCCACCAGTACCTTCATCTGCTCCTCCGCGACATGGGGACCGGAATCAGGGGGAACGGGGGTGCGAACCCGGCGCTCCCCTTGCTCCTTTCGGACGTCGCACCCCCCGAGGAATATCAGAAACGATGGACGAAGAGTCCCGACCTCAGCTTCGGTTCGAACCACGTGGACTTGGGCGGCATGATGGCCCCGGCGTCGGCGATGGCCATCAGGTCGGCGACCGTCGTCGGAAACATCGAGAAGGCCACGGCGGCGCGGCCGGCATCGACCCGCGCCTCCAGCTCTTTCGTCCCCCGGATGCCGCCGACGAAGTCGATCCTCTTGTCCGTCCGCTGGTCCGCGATCCCGAGGATCGGCGCGAGGAGCCGGTCCGCGAGGACCGACACGTCGAGCGAACCGATCGGGTCCTTCGCGTCGACCGGAGCGATGGGCGCCAGAGCGTGCCACGCCCCGCTGAAGTACATCCGGAAGTCGGCCTTTCCGTCCGGCTCGGGGCCGGCGCCGTGCCGGATGCGGAACACCTCACGGACGGCCGCGAGGAACTCGCCCGGCGCCTTCCCGCCGAGGTCCTTCACGACGCGGTTGTACGGAAGGATGGCCAGCTCCCGGTCGGGGAAGACCGTGGCCGGGAACCAGTTCACGGGGTGGTCGGCGGAGAGCTTGGGGTCCTTCTCGCGGAGCGCGGCGCGCGCCCGCGAGGCCGAGGCGCTGCGGTGATGGCCGTCGGCGACGTAGAGGAGGGGCACCTTCGCGAAGGCGTCCACGAAGAAGTCGACCTCCGCCGTGGAGACAAGCCAGAGGGCGTGCCTCACGCCGTCCGGCGCCTCGAAGTCGTATTCCGGAGCCCGCGCCGTGATCTCCCCGATCTTCGAGTCGAGGGCCGGGACGGCGCGGTAGGTGAGGAAGACGGGCTCCGCGTGGGCCGACTGGGTCAGGAGGTGCCGGACGCGGTCGTTCTCCTTGTCGAGGCGGGTCTTTTCGTGCTTCTTGATGATGTCCGCGTCATAGTCGTCCACCGAGCAGGCCGCCACGAGGCCGTCCTGCTTCCGGCCACGCCAGGCCTGCCGGTAGACAAAGAGGCGCGGCGTGGCGTCGGCGACGAGCGTGCCGTCGGCGTAGAAGCGGTCGAGGTTCTCGCGCCCCTTCGCGTAGACGGCGTCGGCGTAGAGATCGGTCCCCTCGGGAAGATCGATCTCCGGCCGGCAGACGTGGAGAAACGACACGGGGTTGCCGGCGGCGAGCGCGAGGGCTTCCTTCGTATCGACGACGTCGTAGGGGACCGAGGCGACGCGGGCGGCGATCGCCTTCGGCGGGCGGCCGGCCGGAAACGGTCTGATCTGTGCCATACGCGTACGAGCTTACCAGCCGTCGAGCCTCCTCAGGGCTTCGGCCGGGACACGCCGGCCGGCCGGGCCGGGGGCATCCGGAAGCGCGACGCGTCGATCGGAACGTCGAACTCGACGGAGCGGAAAAGGAAGGCCTGACCCGTCGTCTGGCCCCTCGTGAGGCTCTCCATGAAGAACGGCACCTTCAGGCCCGAGACGTCCCGGTAGTCGCGGAGCGTGGTGACGATCTCCACCTCCTTCCCTTCGATCTTGCGACGCGAGATCCCTCGAAACTCGAGATACGTGGCCGCGTCGAGCCACACCGTCTTCTCGGTGCCGTTCTTCAGGGTGACCCGGAGCTTCCAGGCCTCCGTCCCGTCGACGGTCTCGCGGCCGAGCAGCTCCACCCGGCTTCCCTTCTCCTTCCAGTCCGAGAGGTCGCCGTCGAGGTTCTCGGCCTGCTCCCCGATCTCCTTCAGGTCCTCGGCCGACAGCGGCTCGGGGTCCGGATTTCCGCCGAAGGGCATGACCTGCCAGCCGGACTGCCCGTCGAAGACGGTGACTCCCGTGACGCCCTGGACCGTGAACTCCTGCCGGATCCTCTTCGGCTTCAGGAACTCGAAGGCGAAGCGCGCCTCCATCCCGGGCCCCATCGTCATCGTCCCGCTCATCCGGGCGCTCCGCGTCCCCTTCAGGCGCGCCGCGCCCCCCCGGGCCTCGAGGTTCTTCGCGACGATCTCGTCCACGGTCTGTCCCGCCGCCGCGGCCGCGCCAAGCAGAAGAACGGCGCACAGGGTGACTCCGGGTCTCATGGGAACCTCCTCCGGACGGGCGGGCCGCCGGGAGGTGCGATCGTAGTTGAAGGGGCCCGTGCTAGTCTTTATGTGGGCCGGCCCCTGCCGGCCGCGAAAGGATTCCGGGCATGAAGCTCTACGTCGGAAATCTCTCGTACGCCGTGAATGACTCCTCTCTCCGCGGTCTTTTCGAGGCTTATGGCGCCGTCCAGTCCGCCACCGTCGTCGTCGACCGCGACTCGGGCCGCTCGAAAGGCTTCGGCTTCGTCGAGATGGCCGACGAGGACGCGAAGAAGGCCATGCAGGCCCTCAACGGCCAGCAGCACGAA
The DNA here is from genome assembly GCA_963801475.1 of uncultured Acidobacteriota bacterium. Taxonomy (GTDB): domain Bacteria; phylum Acidobacteriota; class Thermoanaerobaculia; order UBA5066; family UBA5066; genus DAOMFB01. The sequence goes on from CAWDEX010000001.1 coordinate 2,469,929, forward strand.
GGGCGCACGATTCGCGTCAACGAGGCTCGGCCCAAGAACCCCTGACGACCCGACGCTCCCGGCATCCCGGGAGCGAGGAGCTTTCGAGATGAAGCGGGCCTGTTCGGCCGCGGCACTCTGCGCCGCGGCCTTTTTCCTTCTGTCCGGGGCGTCCGCCCCGGAGGAGCGCGACGACCTCGTTCTCGAGAACGGGCGCGTGGCCGACGGAACCGGCGCCCCGCTCTTCCGCGCCGACGTGGCCGTCCGCGGCGACCGGATCGCGGCCGTCGGCATTCTCCCGGAGGCGCGGAAGGCCGCCGCGCGGCGGCGGATCGACGCTTCGGAACTCGTCGTCTCCCCCGGCTTAATCGACCTTCTGGGACAGTCCGAGTACAACGTCCTCGTCGACCCCCGCGCCGCCTCGAAGATCACGCAGGGGATCACGACCGAGGTGACCGGTGAGGGGTCCTCCATCGCCCCGGTGAACGAGCGGATGTTGAAGGAGGGCGAGGACGTCTGGAAACGGTACGGCGTCCGACCCGACTTCACGACGCTGGCCGGCTACTTCGCGCGTTTCCGGAGGAACCCGCCGACCATCAACCTCGGCACGTTCGTCGGACTCGGCGGGATCCGGGACCTCGTCATCGGGAAGGAGGACCGGCGCGCCACGCCCGCCGAGCTCGCCGCGATGGAGCGCGAGGTGGCAAAGGCGATGGAGGAGGGGGCCCTCGGCGTCTCGACCTCCCTCCAGTACGTCCCCGACATGTACAACTCGACGGAGGAGATCGTCGCGATGGCGAAGGTCGCCGCCCGGCACGGCGGCGTTTACTTCACCCACCAGCGTTCGGAGGGAAACCGTCTCGACGCCTCGCTCGACGAGGTGTTCCGGATCGCCCGCGAGGCGCGGATTCCCGCGAACGTCTGGCACCTGAAGACGATCGGGAAAAACCGTGGGCGGATGCCGGCGGTGCTCGCCCGGCTGGAGGCGGCTCGCGCCGAGGGGCTCGACGTGGCGGCGAACCAGTACCCGTGGACGGCCGCCATGAACGGCCTCGACGCGAATCTCCCCCCCTGGGTGCGCGAAGGGGGGGCCGAGAAGCTGGTGGCCCGGCTGAAAGACCCCGCTGTGCGCGAGCGCGCGAAGCGCGAGATGGCCGAGGATTCCGCCGCCTGGGAGAACCAGTGGTACGGGGCGGGAGGCGGGCCGGGGGTCCTCGTCACGTCCGTCCTGAACCCGGCGCTCAAGGCGTACGAAGGGAAGACGGTGGAGGAGATCGGGAAGGCCGAGGGGAAGGACCCGCGCGACGCTCTGATCGACATCGTCATCGCCGACCGCGCGAACTCGTACGGCATCCTCTTCTGCATGAGCGACGACGACGTCCGCGCGGCGCTGAAGAGCCGGCTCGTCGCCTTCTGCACGGATTCCGGCGCCTCGGCGACCGACGGCATCTTCTCCGAGGGGAAGTCGCACCCCCGGGGGTGGGCCTCGACGGCCCGGATCCTCGCAACCTACGTCCGCGACGAGAAGCTTCTCCCGCTGGAGGAGGCGGTCCGGAAGATGACGTCCCTTTCCGCCGCCCGCGCCGGGATCCGGGACCGGGGCCTCGTCGTCCCGGGGCTTTACGCCGACCTCGTGGCGTTCGACCCGGCCCGCGTGAAGGCGGTCGCGACGTACGCCGACCCGCTCCACTATTCCGAGGGCTTCCCGTACGTGGCCGTGAACGGCCAGCTCGTCGTGGACGGCGGCAGGATTACGACCGCTCGGCCGGGGCGGCCGCTCCTCGGGCCCGGGACGAAGCGGCCGGGTCGCGACTAGAAGAGAGCAGAAAGGTGGATCCGCGCCGGAGTTTCACGACCTCCGGGCCGGACGCGCCCCGGATCGAAGAAGAAGAAACCTGACTCCGCAGTCCGGCGGAGGCGGCCCTGGGCCGGTCAGGTGATAGAGACTTCCTTCATCTTGATGATCATGTAATCGGTTCTGGGTTTGTAGCCTGCCTTCCCGCCGGAAACGGCCTGAAGTTCGGAGTCCGACAACTCGCTCTTTTCCGGCCGGCTGGCCGCCTTTATGTCATCCAGGACCTCCCGCTCGCTGAAGTCGAAGCCCGCCCGCCGCCCCTCCTCGACGAGTGCTCGCGCGATCCCGACCTCGTCCGGGATGGCCTCGATCTTCTTCCTGACATCGGGCCTCGGCCGAAGATACTCGGAGAAGAACCTCGCCAGCTCTTCTTTCGCCATTCCCCACCTCCTTCACGCGGTCCATTCTGTCCACGACGCTGAAGGCGCCGCAACTGTTTTCTCGTCGCAGCGGAGACCAAGTCTCAACATGCCCTGCGGCGGGTCGCGACCTTGCGCGGCGTGCCGGGTTGAGGCTTCACCCGGTGAACCGCAGCCCGTCCACGATCTTCCGCCCCCCGGACCGGAGGGCGGGGACGAGCGCCGAGAGAAGGCCGATCAGGACCGCCGTGCCGACGGCGAGGGCGAGCACCTCCGGGAAGATCTTCATCCCCGCCGCGAACTGGGAGAGGCGGGTGTCGATGAGAGCGTTCCTCATGGAAGCGAATCCCGCCACGAAGAGGCCCAGCCCGATCGCGGCCCCGGCGAGCGCCATGACGAGGCTTTCGGCGAGGATCAGCAGCACGACGTTCGTCCGCGTGTAGCCGAGGGTCCTCATCACGGCGATTTCGACGACCCGCTCGCGGGTGGACATCGCCATCGTATTGGCCGCGACGAGGACGATGACGACGACGAGGACCAGGACGAGCGACGTCAGGAGGAGCTGGACGTTCCCGAGGAGCTGGACGAAGCCGGTCAGGAAGGCGCTCTCGGGGTCGCTCTTCGTCGGGAAGGGGGAGTTCTCGAAGAGGGCGTCGATCTCGGCGGGAAGGCGGGCCTCGGCGGCCGAGTCCTTCGCGCGGGCCCAGATCGTCGTGACCTGTCCGCGGAAGGGGGGCCAGGCCTCCTCGAGGTACTCGCGGTGAAAGAAGAGCGAGGCCGACGTCTCGTAGGGAAGGCGGTACACCGCCGCGATGACGACGTCGAGATCGACGGGGTAGAGGGTCCCGCGGATCCTGATCCGGTCCCCGAGCCTCCACCCGTACTTCCGGAGGATGCGCTCCCCGACGAGGGCCGAAGCGCGGTCCCTCTGCCAGGCCTCCGCGCTCCCCTCCACGATGACCGCGTCGTCGAAGACCTTCAGGAACGTCGAAGCATCCGTCGCGAAGCGGGGGAAAATGTTCGCCGCGCTCTCGTCGCGGTAGATCCCGCGGAACTGGGCCAGGACGGTGGTCGCCACGACTCCGGGGAGCGGATCGATCTGCCGGACCGCGGACTCGGGGATCGGCGTCGTGAGACCGACCTTGTGCCGCGTGACGACCCGGAAGTACCCGTTCCGGGCCGGGTCCGTGAGGTCCAGCGCCCTGAGGAACGTGCCGAGAAAGGCGATGACGAGGAGGGGGAAGACGATCGAGGCGATCGTCAGGAGCGTCCGCGTCTTCTTCCGGAAGAGGTTCTTCAGAACCAGCGGCAGAAACCGCATGCCGCGGTCACGCTAGGGGTGCACGAACGCGGGCGCCATGATTCAAATGGGGGCTCGCGACGTTTCCGGGAGCCTTGACAGACGGCTCCGGGTTCAATACCGTTTTTGCGCCGATTTCGCGGCTTCGCGGTCCGGAGATTCCGGGCCTTCCGCCAAAGAACCGAAAGGAGAAACTCGTGCGCCGTATTCTGACTTCTCTCGTTCTCGTCGCCGCCGTCGCGGTCCTCACGACGGCCTGCTCCCAGAAGGGCCCCGCCGAAGAAGCTTTCAAGGCCGCGGACGCTGCCGTGACGGCCGCCAAGCCCATGGTCGAGAAGTTCGTTCCCGACCAGTGGAAGGCCCTGAGCGACAGCCTCAAGGACGCCAAGGACAAGCTCACGAAGGGCGACTACGCCGCGGCCATCGCCGCCGCGCAGGCCATCCCGGGCAAGGCGACCGAGGCCGTCAACGCCGCCAAGGCCAAGAAGGACGAGTACGCCAAGCAGTGGGCCGAAATCCAGGCCACCGGCGAAGCCGCCATCAAGGCCGCGCAGGACAAGGTCGCCGCGCTGGCCGCGATGAAGAAGCTCCCGAAGGGGATGGACGCCGCCAAGCTCGACGCCGCCAAGGCGGGCGTGGCCGACATGAAGAAGATGTGGGATGAAGCCACCGCCGCCGGCGCCGCCGACCCGATGGTCGCCATCGAGAAGGCCAAGGCGGCCAAGGAGAAGGCCGCCGAACTCACGGCTTCGCTCGCCGCCCCGGCGCCTCCGGCCGCGGCTGCCAAGGCTCCCGCCAAGAAGAAGAAGTAGGCGTTCCGTCTTCCGGACCGGACGGGGCCCGCGGAGCGGTCTGCGGGCCCTTTCCTTTCGGGCGCTACTCGGGCGAGTCGACCGGGTCGGGGCGGTCGCGCCGGTACGACGCTTCCCGGTCGAGAATCGTGAGCGTGTCGGCGTAGAGGTCCTCGGCCTCCTCGCGCGAGTTCCCGATCACGGTGAGCCCCACTTTCCCGTGCTGCGAGAGCGCCCCGATCATGTGGAAGAGGACCCCGGTCTCGGTGATCGGGCTGTAGTGAAGGCCGTTCGCCGTGAGGACGTCGATCAGGTCCTCGGGGAGAAGGCCCCGGTATCTCGGCGAGGACAGGTTGTCCGTCGAGCGGTAGTACTTCGGGTGGCCGGACGGGGTGACGAAAAGACCGCTCTCCCTGACGACGGCGCCGCCTGTCAGGAACTGAAGGGCCAGGAACGGGTGGGTCGTGCCCCCCTTCCGGAGGTTGATCTCGATGCCGAACACGTCGAAGCCCCCCGCGTCCTTCGGCCGGACGACGAAGTCGATGCCGAAGCGGCCGACGACCCCTTCCCGCGAGAGGACGTCGCCGACGCGGAGGCCCGCCTCGCCGATCTCGCGCCGGTACGACTGGCGTGCCGGGAACCGGCAGCCGAAGTAGAGCTGCCCGCCCGGGCCGCCGAGGATCTGGTCGTGCGTGGAGAGGAGGACGGGCCTGCCGTTCGGCTCGATCAGGAGCTGGGCGCTGGGCGAGGCACGATCCTCTCCCTCGAGGAACTCCTCGACGACGCCCCCCATCCTTCCGAACTTCTCGAAAAACGTGTCGAAGTTCTCCATGGCGACCGGAAACTCGAGCCGGCCGAGCGCCCCCGCGATCGCCTCGCGCCCCTCTTCGGCGGGGTACCGGAACACCGTGTTCCCTTCCCCGGAGAAGCTGGCGTTCAGCTTGACGACCGCCCGCTTCAGGCCCGGTCTCATCCGCTTGAGCTCCGCGAGGGCCACCACCGCGTCGGTCGGCGTCCAGAGCTCCTCGAAGCCCGCCGGCGTGGCGATTCCCGCATCGCGGAAGACCTTCCGGCCTCCCGACTTCGTGCCGAGGTGCGTGAGAGAAGGGTCGCACCCGAAGAGGGGGATCCCGAGGAGGACGGCGAGGCGCCGCTCGAGAGGCGTCGAGTTGAAGACGGTCAGGAAGGCGCGACCGGGGTCCTGAATCCCCGCCCGGATCCGGTCGATCAGCCGCGGCCGCTCGAGGATCTTCTCGGTGAGGGCCCGGGGCGAGGAGTCGTACGCGCAGAGGAGCGTCAGCCGCCCCCGGGCGTGGCTGGCCGGGATGCCGGCGAGCAGCTGGAGGTAGTACTCGAGGACGAGCGGGTGGACGGGCTGCGAGGTGACGTAGACGAGGCGCGCCCGCGGATTCCGGAGGCGCATCAGGAGGAAGAGGAGCCGCTCCTCGTAAAAGGCGGCCCCCGGGATCTTACGGAGCTCTCCCTGGTCGAGCGTCAGCGACGGGACGACGACCGAGGTGTAGGCGCTCTCGCCCGTATTCCCGCCGATCGTCTCCCAGACATCGTGCATCCGCCCCTTCAGCCGCTGGAACTCGGCGATCTCGCGCTCCGGCGTCAGCTCGGGGTAGAGGGTCTCGTCCATCGGCGACTCCATTATGGAGGAGGGGTGACGCACGAACGGCGGCCCGCGAGGGCCGCCGTTCGCGCCGCCGGAGGGACGGGACTCAGCGGTTGACGAGGGCGCCGGCTTCGACCGGGTTCTTGATCACCGGCCTCGTCCACTTCTTCAGGATCTCGACGACGTTCTCGCCGATCCGGAGGAGGTTCTCCTTCGACGAGCCGCCGACGTGCGGCATGAGGATGACGTTCGGGGCGGTCAGGAGCGGGCTCTTCGGGTCGGGCGGGTCGGACGGGTAGACGTCGGTGGCGTAGGCGGCGACCCGGCCGCTCTTGAGCGCCTCGACGAGATCGTCCTCGGCAATGACCTTCCCGCGCGCCGTGTTCACGATGACGACGCCGTTCTTCATCTGATCGAACGCGTGCCGGTTCAGCATCCCGCGGGTCTCCGGTGTCAGCGGCAGGTGGATGCTGATGACGTCCGCCTTCGCGTACAGCTCCTCGGGCTCGTCCATCAGCTCGGCCAGCGCATGGTTCGGGATGTAGTGGTCGTAGGCGACGACCTTCATCCCGAAGGCCAGGGCCCGCCGCGCGACCTCGGTGCCGATGAGGCCCGCGCCCAGGAGGCCGAGCGTCTTGCCGTAGAGCTCCGTCCGCTTCAGCTCCTTTTTCAGCCACTTCCCTTCCTTCATCGAGTTGTGCCCTTCGATGAGACGGTTCGGGACGGCCAGCATGAGGGCCATCGTCAGCTCGGCCACGGCCACCGACGAGGCGCGCGGCGTGTTCTTGACCTCGATGCCCTTCTCCCGGCACGCCTCGATGTCGACGTTGTCGAGGCCGACGCCGCCGCGAATGACGAGCTTCAGCTTCGGGGCGCCGGCGAGGAACTCCTTCGTGACCTTCGTCTTGGAGCGGACGAGCACCACGTCGGCGTCCGGAAGCTGCGCCATGTCGGTCGTGGCGTCGCCGAAGGGGGCCAGTTTCTTCGGAAGGGACTCGTCGAACGAATCGGCCAGCAGGATCTTCATAGGGAACCCTCCAATCAGTTCTCCGGGAAAAGTTAACGGACGGGCGCAAGGAACCCCATGAGGCATTGGAATCAGGAGGCCCCGCCCGACCGGGCGCCCGCCCGCCTAGCGCCCGCTTCGCAGGATCGTCAGGGCGTCGCCGAGGCCAGGCGCCGGCTCCCCCTCCCCGTTCCGCCCCTCCGCCTCGACCGGCTTCTCGTCCCCCTCGCCGGGAGCCAGGAAGAGGTTCCGCTCGAGGCCGTGCTGCTTCGTGTACATCTCGAAATAGCGCCCCTGCGCCGCGTAGAGCGTCTCGTGCGTCCCGCGCTCGACGACGAGACCGTCCTCCACGACGAGGATCTGGTCGGCCCGCCGGATCGTGGACAGGCGGTGGGCGATGACGAAGGTCGTCCGCCCTTTCATCAGGACCGACAGCCCCTCCTGGATCAGCGCCTCGGACTCCGTGTCGAGGGACGAGGTGGCCTCGTCGAGGATCAGGATGCGAGGGTCGGCCAGGAGGGCCCGCGCGATGGAGACGCGCTGGCGCTGGCCGCCGGAGAGCTTCACCCCCCGCTCGCCCACGATCGTGTCGTAGCCTTTCTCGAACCTCTCGGCGAACTCGTCCACCCGGGCGATCCGGCAGGCGGCGAGGATCTCCTCGGGCGTCGCGTCCGCTTTCGAGAAGGCGACGTTCTCCCGGATGGTCCCGTCGAAGAGGAACGACTCCTGGAGGACGACGCCGAGGGCCGTCCGGACCGAGTCGAGACGGACCGTGGACAGGTCGACGCCGTCCACGAGAACCCGGCCGGACCCCGGCACGGCAAAGGCGGCGACGAGGCTGATGATCGTCGACTTTCCCGACCCCGATGGTCCGACGAGGGCGGTGACCGTCCCCGGCGCCGCCTCGAAGGAGATCCCGTGGAGGACCTCCTTCCCCTCGGCATAGGAGAACCTAACGGCCTCGAAGGCCACGCGCCCCTCGACGGCCGGGAGCGCCACCGTCCGGCGCGGGTCTTCGTCCTCGGGCCGCTCGCGGAGGATCTCGCGCGTCCGCTCGAGGCCGGCGAGAGCCTCGGTCAGCTGCGTCCCGATGGCGACGATCTGGAACATCGGCGCGACGAGGAAGCCGAGGAAGAGCGTGTACGTGAAGAAGCCGCCGAGGGTCAGCGTCCCGGCGAGGATCTGGCGCGTCCCGAAGAACATGACCGTCGCCCCGATGACGCCGAGGAGAACCGTCGAGGAGAGGCTCATGACCGAGGTCGCCGTCAGCGTCTTCAGGACGTTGTCGAGGAGCCGCTGGACGCCGTGCGAGAAGACCTGCGCCTCGCGCGCCTCGGCGTGGTACCCCTTCACGACGCGGACGCCCCCGAGCGTCTCGTTGAGCCGGCCCGTCACCTCCGCGTAGATCCTGGAGCGTTCGCGGAAAATCGGCCGGATCGTCGAGAAAGCCATCTGGAGCGCGCCCCCGGTGACGACGAGGAACGTGAAGGCCAGCGTCGTCATCGTCGCCGAGATCTTGAAGAGGACGACGAGCGAGATCGCCGCCGTCAGCAGCCCCCCCGCGAACTCCACGAGGCCCGTTCCCATGAGGTTCCGGATCCCCTCGACGTCGGCCATGATCCGCGAGATCAGGGTACCGGTCTTGTTCGCGTCGTAGAACGCCACGGGGAGCCGCCCGACGTGCTCCTGCACCTTCCGGCGCATTTCGGCGATCAGCCGCTGCGCCGATTTCGAGAGAAGCTGCGTCAGGGCGAACGACGTGACGCCCTGGACGGCCGTCGCGAGGACGACGACGCCCAGGAGCGGGAAGAGCAGCTGGTGCTGGCCCTTCCCGATGACGTCGTCGATGAGGTACTTGGACGAGGCCGGCAGGACGAGCCCCGAGACGCGGTTGACGCCCATCAGGACGAGGCCGCCGGCGATGAGGCCGCGACGGGGCCTGAGGAGCGCCCTGATGTCGGGGAGGAGCGCGACGAGACGCTCCCCCTTCGAGGCCTTCGGCGTGTCGATCCGGTCCCTCCGCCCCCCCGACCGCTCGCCGCCCGGAAGCTGACCCATCGGGTTCTGGATTCCCCTCACGCGCTCTCCGAGACGGATTCCTGGAACGAGACGCCGCGCGCCGCGAGACCGGCGAGCATGGCGTCCCAGAGGGGGGGCCTCCGGCCGAGCAGCTCCGGGGGGAAGACTCCCGGCTCGGCGAACCGCCCGTCGGCGAGCCATCCGGCGGCGATGACGCAGGGGAAGCCCGTCGTCCGTGCCATCGAGGTGGCGCCCGTCACCGGGTCCGTCCGGTCGAAGAGCTCGTAGCTCAGCCTCGTCCGGCGCCCCGCCGTCGTCCCCTCGCAGACGACGCGGAGGAGCGTGAACTCCTCCTCTTCCTCCGGGCGCTTCCACGCCGAGAAGAGAAGCCGCTCGGTCAGGGCGCGGGGGGCGACCCGGACGCCGGCCGCGTCGACCGGCTCGTCCGAGAAGAAGCCGGCGTCGCGGAGGGAGCGCATCAGCGCCGCGTGTCCCGGATAGCGAAGCGTCTTCTCGCTCACGTTCGGCGCCTTCGTCGTGACGAGGAGCGTTCGGAGGCCGTCCGTATTGAACCCTTCGAGCGTCCCCACCACGGGGACGTCGATCTCCTCCGGCTCCGAAAGGGCCGGCTTCACGACCGTCCGGCCGTGCTCGCGGATCCGCGCGGGGCGCGTGTACTCCTCGATGACGTCCGTGCCGGAGAAGACGACGCGGTACTCGAAGGGCTTCACGCGCCGGAAGGGAAGGCCGCCGACGTAGATCCGGATCGTCTCCGCCTCGTCGAGGAGGCTCTCGGCGCGCCCCGCAGCCATGTTCGAGAGGCCCGGAGAGACGCCGCAGTCGACGAGGGCCGGGACGCCCGCCTCCCGCGCGAGCGCGTCCAGCGTCAACGGGTCCTCGGGAAAGAAGGAGATGTCGGCGACCGGCTTCTTCGACCCGAGCGCCGCCTTCAACGCCGCGTGGCCGATCGCGCCCGGCACGGCGCCGACGACGACGTCGGCTTCGGACGCCGCCCGGGTCGACCTCCGCGGACGAAGCCAGGTCCGCACGCCGTGTCGAGAGGCGCGGGCGTCCCGCGAGCCTGCCGAGGGCCTCCGCGTCCCGGTCGAACGCCGTGACCTCGAAGCGGCCGTCGGCCGCCAGCTCCCGCGCCATCAGCGAGCCGACGAGGCCCGCGCCGAGAACGGAGATCTTCTTCAACGCGTCGACTTCCCTCTCACGGTTCCTCGTAAAGGACGTAATCCGTCTCGTGCATCCCGAGCCGCCGGTACGTCTCCTGAGCCGCCGCGTTCTCCTTCTCGACGTAGAGACGGAAGCCGCAGACGCCCCCCGCGTTCTTCGCCATCGTCCTCACGTGCGCGTGGAGTGCGCGATAGACTCCTTTCCCCCGGACCTCCGGCCGGACGTAGACGCTCTGGATCCACCAGAAGACGCCGTTCCGCCAGTCGCTCCACTCGTAGGTGATCATCAGCTGCCCGACGATCCGGCCGCCGTCCTCGGCCACGATGTAGAAGCCGAGGTTCGGGCGGGCGAAGAGCCCCCGTACGCCCGCGCGGATCGTCGCCGGGTCGAGCGTCTTCCCCTCGGTCTCCGTCGCCATGGCCTCGTTGAACGAAGCGATCGTCTCGGTGTCGGCGGGGGCGGCGACGCGGATCACGGGCATCGGATTCTCCGCCGGGATCTTGCCACGCGGGGTCGGGCGACCGATCGCGGAGATCCAGCCGCGCCCGCGGGCGCGCCCAAGGCAGGCGCGGCCCCGGCTCTCAGAGTACCCGGGAGAAGCGCGGCGGCTCCTGGGGCTGAGGCGTCCAGGTCCGTCCGTCGCGGGGAAGCCAGAGAAGGTAGAAATCCGATCCCGGATTGCACTCCCATTCGATCCGATGCACGCCCTTCCGGAGTTCCAGAACCGGCGCTGACACGCGAACGTCATCGATGAGGAGCTCTCCATGCGAAAGGAAATCCGCCGGAGTCACGAAGAAGCGGCCGTCCCGGACAGCCAGGAAGGATCCGGTCATGCGCCCGGTACCCCTCGACCGGAACCGTTGACCCCAGAGCCAGAGGTCTCCGCTGAAAGGCTGAAAGTGGCTCCGCAGGAACTCCTTCAGGCCGGGCGACAAGACGTCGTAGCGGGCGTCGCGCACGGCGAGCACCGCTCCGCTCTCGAGGATCGCCTTCGGAATCTCGCGCTCGAGGAAGGCGCCGAAGCGGGCCCGCATCGGTGCGTCGGTGTAGAAGTAGTACGAGGCCGAAGGGCGCGCCACGAAGCTCCCGGAATTGTCGTACGCGACGTCGCGAGGCGCGGTCAGCACGCCGATGTCCGCCAGGACCCTGTGCTGCCCTTCATTCGTCTCCGCCGTCCGTTCCCAAACACGGATTTCGGCGGTGACGAGAAAGACCACCGCCGCGACCGCGACAGCGGCCGCGCCCGCGGGAAAAAGTCGGTACAGCGCCTCCGAGAGGCCCCGCGCCGCGAAAATGGCGAGGAAGACGAAGAACGGGATCAGGTTGTACTCGTAGGGGGCCGGAAGCGCCACGACATAGAGGAACGAGGTGGCGAAGGAGGCGAGAAGAATGATCTCGCCGGCCGTCGGCGCAAGCGTCCGTCCGCGGGCCAGAGACACCGCGGAAAAGCCTGCGCCGAGGATCGCAAAGGGAAGAAGCCAGCCCCAGCCGTCCCCGACCGGCGCGACCACCTGCGTCCAGGGGAAGGGCGGGTAGTCGCTCTGCCAACGAAGAGCCCCGCGCACGGCGCAGTCGAAGAACGCCCGTCCCGACCCGGTGGCGACGAGATAGAGCCCGAGGGAGGAGAGCGTGACGCCGGCTCCCGCGACGAATGCGGATCGCGAGCCGAGGGTGGATGGCCCGCCTCGCCGGACTCCCCTCCAGGCTTCAACGCCGATGAGAAGGCCGAAAGGGAGCCCGTACATAAGGACCTTCTGCGAGCCCCAGACGGCGAGAACGACGAGAATCCCCGAAAGAGCGCCGCGCGCCCGGGGGTTGAGGCTCTCGACGAAGAGAACGGCAACGGCGCCGAGATAGAGCGCAAAAGCGAGAGTGTCGTGCCGGATCTCCGTCGCCCGCACGACGAACGGAGAGATGGAAAGCGCGAGCAGCGGCGCGAGGAGAACCGCGGGCCGCCTCTCCCGGCGGTTCACCAGGGCGGCCGCCGCGAGAAGGAGCGCCACGAAGACAAGCAGGACGCCCCGGAGGAAGCGCACCTTTTCCGGATCGTCCGGCAGCACGGTCCAGACGAGACCGAGCACCTGGTAGAGCAACGGAAAGTGAAAGTCGAAGAAGTCCCGGTAGGGAACGGCGCCACGCCCGACAAGCCACGCCGCGTGCGCGTGCATGAACTCGTCGATGCTGTAGTACTTCGTCAGGCCGGCGTGGACCGCAATGGCGCCGAAGAGAACGAGACCGGCGACGGCCGCGACGGTCGTCGCGACGCATTCCCTGAGCGGCTTGTCGTGCCCGAGGACTCTCACGGCGCCCCTCCTTCGGGCTGACGGATGGCGTACAGCCGGAAGCGTCCTTCGAGGGTGACGGGCCGCAGAAACGGCGCCTGCGACAGAGTCCGGTGAACCTGGTCATCGCCATTGACGATCGCATAGTCGAAATGCAGGAAGTCGGACGGCCTTGCGCGTTCCGCCCACCATTCGATTCGCGCTGGCCACGGCGGCTCGGGCCTTCCTCGCCGATATCCCACAAGCGGCTGCGGAAGCTCGGCGAACGAGAAGTGAAGCGAGCATCCCTTCAGCAGCCCGGCATACGAGAACATCTGCAGGAAGGGGCGACGGCAAATGAACTCACTGAATCTCACGTAGTCGAGGCCGATCACGCGCGAGGCCTGCGGAACGGCCCTCACAACTGCATCGAGTCCCGTGAGCTCAATTCGCTCGAAGTCGCGCCACGCCTGGGCCGACCGGAGCACGAAGATCGCCGCGACGCCGGCGACGGCGAGTTTTTGGAATCCCGACATCAGGAACGGAGCGGGAGCCGCGAGCAGCAGACAGACCATGGCGCACGGTAGCCAGCGCGTATTGAGCTCGATTGTCATCCTCCACTTGTCGGGGCCGAGAAGAGCCACGGAGAAGAGGACGGCTCCGAGAGCGAGAAGCTCGCGGTCCCACGCCTCGTTGCGTCGCCGCCCTGCCCACGCGCCCGCCATGAGCCAGAGAAGAAAGACCGACATCAGCAGGCCTTCCGCGCTCCCCCAGATGCCCCCGAGCGTCGACGTGACGAGCCAGTTGACTTCGAGACGCGAAAAGGGACCAAACCACTCGGGGTGCTGACCTGTCGTGACCGGGGGCGCGTGCGTGAGCCAGAACGTGGCGAACAGCGCGACCGGGATCATCCCGGCAATCTGAGCGCGCCGCCGGCGCCAAGGGATAGGGAAGAGAAGAGCCGAGATCGCGAGCCACGCTCCCGCCAGGACGAACCAGAGAAGATGGCTGAAGTAGAGAAGCAGCGACAGCCCCAGCACCCTTCCAAACGCGGAAAGCGGCGCCGTCTCGCGCCGTTGGCGGGAGACTTCCGCGAAGTAGAGCAGGAAAACGGGCCAGCCGAAGACAAAACTGTAGAACCCCCAGTACATCGGGTGGCTGAAGAAACAGAGCGAGGCAAGAACAGCCGCGTCCGCCGGTCGCCCGCGCGCCGCAGCGAGAGCGTGAATCGCCAGGATCCAGAGGACGCCGATCGCCAGCATCGAAAGACGCCCGGCAGCCACCGGGGGCGCCACGAGCCACGCCAGACCAACGATGAGGTACGAGGCGGAGTTCGGCGAGAGCCACCGAACCTCGTACGGCCCGGAGGGATCGGCGATCGCCTGCCGAAAGAGGGGGATCTGCGAGACGACCTGCGGCAGGTCGGTGATCGGCGGTGTCGTGACGGCGAAGAACGGGATCGAAATCAGGACCAGAGAAAGAACGAGCGGCAGACGGCGACTTGTCATCGCGGCAGGGCGTTCCCGTTCCAAGTGCCCGGGACCTCTTCCGTCGAACAGACGAACGGAAGACTTCGTCCGTCGCGCCGGGCGATTGTTCCCCTGAAGACAGCTAGGCATCTGAAGAGGCGATGGGTGACGTTCCGCGCGTCGCTCTCAAGGCGCGCTAGTCGCCTCGGCGTCTCCGCCAACTGAAGGATGACGTTGACCGTCGTCACGATTCCGGCGGCGGCGGCACAGGCACGATAGCGACCTTCCCGGACAAGCCGGGCGGCGAGCAGTGAAATGCTCGCGACAACCAGAACGGGCAAGACGTTACGCTGGCGGTAGAAGGCCGCGGGATCGACGGGCGGCGCTCGAAAAACGACACAGCGAAGAAGAAGACCGCTCCGGTGATGGCTGCGAGGGAAAGCCGGGACTGAACGGATGCCCAGAATGGCGTCTTGACGCGTTGGGCCCGTGAGCGCGGCTCGAGGATAGACGCGTCTTTCAGGATCAGGATGCGCCCGCCACCGAGAAAGGGCCCCTCAAGGGCCATCGCATGCGTCGCGACGTCACTCGTGAGCGTCGCTGCGAGGAGAACAAGCGAACGTACTGGCCCCGCGGACGTCCGCGCAGCGCCTGTCACCGCCATCTTCATGAAATCCTAGCATCCCGATCGGGCGTTATTCGGTGTCCGGCTTCGCGCCGCGGCCTCAAAGACCGGCTCCGAGCGACACGAGGAGCGCGCCGACTGCGGCCATACTGAGGAGAAAACGGCTCCACAGCACAGGGTCGACGGGCGTTCGAGCCTCGCCAATCCTCGCCATCCAGAGAGGCCACGGCCGAGGCATCGAGAACACGTCGAAGCCGCGCATCCAGGCGGGCGACTCGCGGCGCGGTGCGTTCCCGAAGATCGCGAAGGTGACCGATTTCGGATGAGGACTCGGTATGAAGTTTCCGGTGGGCTGGTGCTCATCTCCATAAACGCTACGCGCCTCAGAAATCCTCGTGAAAAGGGCGCTATGCCGAAGATAGAAGCTGGGGTTAGTTGCCCAGAAGAAATCGGGGAGCGCCCGTGAGAAGAAGAACCGCTGGTGCTCGACGCTGACCGCGAGTAGTTGCACTCCAAGCCCGAGACCCACGACCACCGCCAACGGCCAAATGCGACTCGTCCGCGTCCTCGCGAACGGAAGCGCTAGAGACCAGAGCGGAATGAGAGGCAAGAGGTATCGCGGCCCCCAGCACCAGTCTCCGCCGCAGAACGCGATGCAGGAGATGAACACCATGAGCGAAACAGTCAAGACGACCAAACCGCGCGCAAGCGCTGGTTGGAGGCGGCGCAGATTCCCAATCCGAATACTGCGAGAACGAGAGGCGGGCTGTAACAAAGAACGCTCTTGCCGGGGCTCCCGAGTAGCGTCAGGAAACCGAGCAGCGGGTTCCCGAAAAACGGTTGTCCACTCTTCAACGCATATTGTACTTTGCCCGTGGAGAAAACAGATTCAAACCGAACTAGGTTATACCAGCCGATCGGGATGACCCCGAGCGACATGCCGACGACGAACGCAAACACGCGTCGCCGCGAGGACGTCCGTCCGCCCGGAGATCCACGCAACGGATTCCGAAATCCTCGGCATCACGCCCCACAGGGGCGCGGAGAGTCCGGCCGCCGCCGTCCCCGCTCCCCACTTGCGGAGGACGAGGAAGAACAGCAGAACGTTCACGAGATGCGCGAGGAGGTTCGTGGCGTGGAAGCCCGCGGAGTTCGCACCCCAGAGGTGGAAGTCCACGATGTAGGGGAGGGTCGTCAGCGGCCGGTAGTAGCAGCGGGCTGTCCGGGAGACCCCCTGGGTCCAGAACGGCTCCGTGAACACGCTGCCGAGGCTCGACGGCGCCTGGATGGAGGGGTTCTCCAGAATCAGGCGACGGTCGTCCCAGAGAAACGGCCCCTCCAGAGCGTTCGAGTATGCGACGAAGACGATCGCCATACAGAACGCCATGACGAGGGCGCCAGACGCAAGCGTCTGGCGTCGAGCGTGAGGAGCAGCAGTCGTCCCGTCGCCTGTCAGGACGCCCTCCTGGCCTCGGCACAGTCGAACCGGTCGAGGCAACCTCCGGTTCTGACCCACCCGCTCGTCCCGGCCGGGCACGGAGATAGAACGTTCGTCTCCATGAACGGGATTCTCGTCACCGTGTAATCCGAGAGCGCCTGGAACATTCCGGCCGGTTCGGGCGCGCGGGTGCCGGGTTCCAGCTCGTTCCAGCCGAGGACCCATCCGAGGAACGTCGCCCTCTTCCTGCTCAGCCAGCGCTGTCTCTGTGGCCCGAGAGCCTCCGGTGTGTTCAGACCGAGGAGATTGGCGACGGTGGCCCGGCCGAACCGACGGACCGCGCCGGCGTCGATCCCCCAGAGGTGCACTGCGGGGGGCGTCGCCTCGCGCCTCCACGGAGACGTCACGGCGAAGAACAACAGGAGCGCGGGCCAGGAGATAACGAAGCCGTTGTAACCCCGCTAGGTCGGGTGGCTGAAGGAGCAGAGCGACGCGAGGACGGCGGCCCCGGCGGGACGCCGGAACATCGGGGCGTATGTGAGCGTCGCCATGACCCAAAGCCGCCCGCTCGCCAGAATCGCGACTCGTTCCGCCGCCACACATGACGCCGAAAGCCACGTCAGTCCGACGATGAAATACGATGCCGAATGCGGAGCGAGCCATCTGATCTCGTACGGGTCGGAGGGATCGGAGATGGTCTGCAGGAGAAGCGGACTCTGCGCGACGAGCCGGGCCAGGTCGGCGATGGGGGGAGTCAGGAGGAAGATAGACGGAATCGAGACCAGCCCAAGAGCCGGCGGAGACTGGAAGTGGCGGCCCGGCTGGAGCGACACCGGCCTCGCACGCTCCACTTACAGTACCTGGGCCGAACGCGGGCGCACCAGCGATGTCCGGAGTAAAGCAGCGCCGATACAGGCAGCCACCATCAGACCGGTGATCCACGGGACCAGCTCAATCGGACGCCGCGATTTCTCGATCGTCGCCATCCAAAGGGGCCAGGGTCGGGGGAGATAGAAGACCTGGAACTGTCGCATCCATCGCGGCGAGTCGCGACGGTCTCGATTTCCGAAGATGCAGTAAGTAACCGATGCGGGCTCGGGCCCCGGGCGGAATTGGCGCGCCTCGGGAGGCAGGCCCCGAAACAGGCTCACCATCTCGGCTGGCCGGGCCAGGAGCGCGCTGTTCCGAAAGTAGTACCCTGGATCCGACGCCCAGAAATAATCGGGAAGCGCCCGCTCGAAGAAGAAGCGTTGGTGATCGACACTCAGGGCAAGTAGCTGTATCACCAGACCGGCGCCGACGACAACGCTGCGAACCGGTAATCCGTGGATCGCGCGGGGAGAAAACGGCAGACAGAGAGCCCAGACGGGAAGGAGCGGGGCGAGGTAGCGTGGCCCCCAACACCAGTCTCCCCCTCGGAACGACACGAACGACAGGAACCCGATGAGAAGAACTGTCGCCCCCGCAACGGCGCGAGCCACTTCCGGCGCCTCCTTCCTCAGGCCGGAGAATCCGAGCGCCGACAGAAGGCACACCGGGCTGAAGAAGGCGATCCCCTTGCCAGGGGAGACCAGTAGAACGACAAGCCCGCTCAGGGGGTTTCCGAACAGCGGATAACCGAAGATCCGGCTCCGGAGCGCTTGGCCGCTTTCGAGTGGCGAGCCGAACCGCCACCAGTTCAGCGCGAGCATCAAGATGAGCCCGGCCAGGAGCCCAGTCAATATGCCGAGCCTTAAGCGAGCCCCGGACGTCCATTGATCCCGCCGAGCGAAGACAGGAAGTAAGGCCAACGGAAGGGCGAGCAGGACGAGGTACTCGTGATGGGCGCACAGGACGCCTGCCGAGAGGCCTGCGGCCAGTCCGCGTCCGATCCCCGGCGACGGGCCGGGAAACGCCACCAGAAAGAAACTCAAGCCAAAGAAGAACGCATGTTGAACCTGATCAAAACTCGTCGTACTCAATGGCCAGAGCAGCGTCGCTGTCGCGCAGACTGCCGTCCAACCGACCGCAACTACTCGGTTGATGCCGAGCTTGCGGTAGGAGAGATAGACCACGACGGCGAGGCCCGCACCATAGAGCGACGACGTCAGCGAGAAGAGAAACCGTCCGAACTCCAGCGATGAGCCGTTCAAGCATCTCCAAAGCCAGAGAACGGGCATGCTTCCCACGGGAAGGGCCGATCCCGTAGTGCGACACGGCGGCGCCATTTCGCCCCGACAAGGCCATGAAAAGAACCCCGGGGTCCCGGAGAACCGGCTCCCCGGTCTCGATCAGGTTCCGCGCTACCTCGAACCTGATCTGACCATCGATAAAGTCGATACGGCCAGGACCCGACAGGACGTAGAGGACCGCAATCGACAGAAAGAGACCCAGACCTGTCTGCCACTCGTGGTCCGCTTCATCCTCCCGCGAATGTAGATACTTGGATTCCATAGGGAGTTGGCCGAATCATAGCGGTAGCTGGTGGTTTGAAGCCGAGGGAAGAGGGCGGGCGATTGAAGATGTCGTAGTGAAGGCAGCTCGGTGGAGGCTGGCGCCTTTGTTGAGGAAGAGTAGGACCGACGGTAGGCCCACTCTCGAAGCAGTCCTGAACGAATGGCTCGGCCTTGTCGTTGGTTCGCGGGCCGTAGCCCTTCGTGAAGCTCTGGCGAAGCAACGCCCGCTGGCGTTCGAAGTGGAAGAGGCCGACTGAAAGACGCCGCTCATGTGGAGGCTGCCTTGAGGTCGAAGCCGGCGACATCGGCGAGCCTCATCAGTTCAAGCTACTCGCGTGTGGTCAGACACGAAGGGCCTTTTCCGATGTCGGACAGGCGGTGCTGCCTTTCGGCGGCTCCAGCCTTCGGCCTGCACTCGTCGATATCGATTCGTCTCGACTTTGTGGGAACGTCTTTGCTCAGCTATGCAGGTGCATCCGGGTCTCTCCGATGGTCTCGCTGCGGTTCGCACCTTCAGCTTTCCACCGGCGAACCCGGGTGAACAACGTCCTGGGCCTTCTAGAAATAGTTCAGAATGGCAGCATGATCGAGGTTCCCCGGGTCTCCGTCGTCATGCCGTGCCTGAACGAGGCGGAGACGATTGTCCGCTGCGTTGGCGCCGCGCTCTCGGCGATGCGCGCCGCGGGGATTGACGGCGAGGTGATCGTAGCCGACAACGGCTCGACGGACGGCTCGCGCCAGCTGGCAGAGGATGCGGGCGCCCGGGTCGTCCCGGTGGCCGAGCGGGGCTATGGGGCTGCGCTCCGCGGCGGGTTCGCGGCGGCGCGCGGCCGCTATCTCGTGATGGGCGACGCCGACGACAGCTACGACTTCGGGGCCATTCCCGCGTTCGTCGCGAAGCTGGACGAGGGTGCGGACCTCGTCATGGGATCGCGTTTTCGCGGGCGGATCGAGCCTGGCGCGATGCCCCCCGCCCACCGGTATCTCGGCAACCCGGTCCTTAGCTTCCTCGGCCGCCGCTTCTTCCGGGTTCCGGTCTCGGACTTCCACTGCGGGATCCGCGCCCTTCGGAAAGATGCCGTTGACCGGATGGGCCTCCGGACGACGGGGATGGAGTTTGCGAGCGAGATGGTTGTCAAGGCGGCGCTCTTCGGCCTCCGGATCGGCGAGATTCCCGTGACACTCAGGAAGGACGGCCGCTCGCGCTCCCCCCACCTCAGGACGTGGCGCGACGGGTGGCGCCACCTACGCTTTCTCTTCATCTACTCGCCGCGTTGGCTCTACCTCGTGCCGGGTCTCTTCCTGACCGGACTTGGCGTCCTGCTCCTCGTGTGGCTCTTCGCTGGCCCGCGGATCCTCTTCGGCGCGCGGCTCGACGTGCACGCAATGCTCGGCGCAGCGGCCATGGTCCTCGTTGGGACCCAGGCCGTCACCTTCGCTGTCTTCGCGAAGGTCTTCGCGATCACCGAGGGGCTCCTTCCGATGGACCCCCGCCTCGAGAAGGGATTCCGGGTCGTCACGCTCGAGACGGGCCTCGCGGCGGGTGCGTTCTTTCTCCTCGCGGGGGCCGCGCTCGTCTTCAGGGTCATCGGCGTGTGGTCGGGGAACGAGTACCAGACGCTCGACTACGCCCGGACGATGCGATGGATGATCCCGGGGGTCCTCCTGATCATCCTCGGGGCTCAGGCCATCCTGTCGGCGTTCTTCCTGTCCATCCTCGGGCTAAAGCGCCGATGAGCGAGGGACGGGCCTCCGCGCCGCTCGCGGCCGTCGGGGCTCTCCACGGCCGCGCCGTCTTTTCGCGACGCGTCCGCGTCCTCGCGGAGCGGCTTGCGACCCTCCTTCCCGCAGGGCGTGTTCTCGACGTCGGATGCGGCGACGGGAACGTGGCCCGAGCCCTGCTCGCCTTGCGGCCGGACCTCGTGATCCAGGGATTCGACGTCCTCGAGAGGCCGCACGCCATGATCCCGGTCACCCGCTTCGACGGCCGCCACCTGCCCGTCACCGACGGCCGGGCAGCCGCTGTTCTTCTCGTGGACGTCCTCCATCACGCAGACGACACCGCCGCGCTCCTCGCCGAGTGCGCCCGCGCTGCCGCCGTCGTCGTCGTCAAGGACCACCTCGCGCGGTCGTGGCTCGACGAGCGGGTTCTTGCCTTCATGGACTGGGTCGGGAACGCGCCCCACGGCGTGGCCCTGCCGTACCGGTACTTCTCCCCCGAGTCATGGAGGCATACGGTCTCCCGGGCCGGCCTCAGAGAGGCCTCGCACCGAGACGTTCCCGGCCTCTACCCGTTCCCCTTCTCCCTCGTCTTCGGCCGAGATCTCCACTTCACGGCACGCCTCGAACGAATCTGACCCTACCTGCTTCAGCCGGAAGTGGACGCCGTTCGTTTCCCTCTGCTCCTTCGAGGCGGAAGACTTGCCCCGAGGACGAAGAGGCGCAACGCTTCCACCCCTGCCGGTGCCGCGAGGTAGGCCTTCACCACGTTCGCCCGCCCGAGAGAGAGCTGGTGATCGAGGCCAAACAGATTGTTCACCTTGGAGGTCGGTCGTTGCTAGCCGAGGCGTGAGTGTAGGTGTTGGAAGTTGCAGTAGTCGAGCCAACGCGCGAAGGCGACACGGCATCCGCTGCCCCGAAGACGCCGGCAGGCCGCGGGGCCCACAGCGTCGCGACCGCGAGGACGCCGAGGAGGCCGATACAGAGGACGACGAAGAGAACGCCCTGAGGACTCATGAAGGCGTGTTGGACCTGCCCCGGGCCCGAGAAGATCGACAGGACCGTCTGCTCGAGCGTCCGCGAGAGCGGTTGCTTCTCGAAGAGGCGTAAAAGGGGATCGGATGGCTGCGTGGTCTTCATGTAGACGTATTCGAGAAGGACCGCGCCGAGACCGGGGAGGCTCGAAGCGAGAGCGGCCCGGACGGCCGGAGTGACCCGGCGCCGCCGGGTGGCCTCGACAAGACCCCAGACCAGGAGGGACGCGAAGAGGCAGAGCGTCCAGAGGTGCAGTCGGGCCACGACGACGCTCAGGGCAGCGACGAGCACGAGGCTCCAGGCGCGACCAGACCGCGCGGCCTTCTCCAGGAGGACCAGCAGGGCGACCGCCAGGAACGAAACGAAGGCGTAGACGCGCCCCTCGAAGGCATAGAAGAGAAAGATGGGAGCCCCGGCAAAGCGCAGGCCGCCGAGCAGCGAGGTCAGGAGATCGCCTTCGCGGGGAAACCGCCAGTGGACGATCAGGAACGTCGTCGCCACGAAGGCGGCCAGCGGAAGAGCGCGGACCAGCAGCTCCGGGTTCTCGAGCGGCCGAATCAGACCGAGAGTGACGAGAGGAGCCTGAAAGGCCCACTGGATGTCGCAGAAGAAGAAGTTCGCGAAGTAAGGGGCGACGGCCGAACCCGAGCGGCCGATCTCGGCGGCCCGGAGCACGAAGTCGCTCTGCAGCCGGTAATAGGTGATTTCGTCGAGCCAGAGAGAGGCGGAACCCGCGCCCAGATAGGCGACCAGACCGAGCGGCACCAGGACCGCGACGAGGGCCACGACCAACCCCATCGGATTCGATCGGGACCGCGGGATCTCGCTTGCGCTCAAGCGGAACGATTCTACGGGAGCGCGGCCCCCCCCTGCGCGCGTCTCGCGCTGCCGTTAAGATGTCGCGACTCGAGATGAAGTCGGCTTCCTCCCGTCTCCTCCTACTCGACCGCGACGGGACGATCATCGTGGAGAAGGGGTTCCCGAAGGACCCGGACGAGGTCGAGCTGATCCCCGGCTCCGCCGCCGCGATCCGGAGGCTCCGGGCGCTCGGCCTCAGAGCCGTCGTGATCTCGAACCAGTCCGGGATCGGACGCGGCTTCCTGACGCACGCGGACGTGGCGCGCGTCAACGCGAGGCTCGGCGAGCTTCTCGCCGCCGAGGGCGCCGCCCTCGACGGTCTCTACTACTGTCCGCACGCGCCGGGGGACGGGTGCGCCTGCCGCAAGCCGCAGCGGACCCTTCTCGACCGGGCTGCGGCCGATCTCGGCGGCGAGCTTTCCCGGTCCTTTTTCGTCGGCGACAAGAAGGACGACGTCGACGCCGGGCGGAAGGTCGGCGCGACGACGATTCTCGTGAGGACCGGGTACGGAGAGAAGCAGACCTTCCCGGAGGGAAAAGGCCCCGACTACGTCGTCGCCGATCTCGCGGAAGCGGCGGAGAAGATCGAGGCGCTCCTCCGCGACACCCGCGAGCGCTGAAAAAACCGGCCCGGCGTTTCCGCCGGGCCGTGGGTTTCGAGGGTTAGGGGGGAGAGAGGGGGTGCGAACCCGGCGTGGCAGCCGCCCCGGCGGACCACGCACCCCCTGCGGTCAGATCAGTACATTCCGCCCATGCCGCCGCCGCCGGGCATCGGGGGGGTCTTGTCCTTCTCCTTGATCTCGGAGACGAGGGCCTCGGTGGTCAGCATGAGACCGGCGATGGAGGCCGCGTTCTGAAGGGCCGACTTGCAGACCTTGGCCGGGTCGATGATGCCGGCCTTCACCATGTCTTCAATCTTCTCCGTGGCGGCGTTGAAACCGACGTTGCCGCCCTTCTCCTTGAGGTCCTTGACGATGACCGAGCCCTCGAGGCCGGCGTTCTGGATGATCTGTCGGGCCGGTTCCTCGAGCGCGCGCCGGACGATCTGGATGCCCACGGCCGCGTCGCCGCTCAGCTTCAGGCCATCCAGGGCCTCCATGGCGCGCAGCAGGGCCACGCCGCCACCCGCCACGATGCCGTCTTCGACGGCAGCCTTCGTCGCGTGCATGGCGTCTTCGACGCGAGCCTTCTTCTCTTTCATCTCGGTCTCGGTGGCCGCGCCGACCTTGATGACGGCCACGCCGCCGACCAGCTTCGCCAGGCGCTCCTGCAGCTTCTCGCGGTCGTAGTCCGAGGTCGTCTCCTCGATCTGCGCCCGGATCTGCTTCACGCGCCCCGTGATGGCTTCCTTGCGCTTCTTGTCGCTCGTGTCGGTCACGATCGTCGTGTTGTCCTTGTCGACCGTCACCTTCTTGGCCTCGCCGAGGTCTTCCCACTTCACGTTCTCGAGCTTGATGCCGAGATCCTCGGAGATGAGCTTGCCGCCCGTGAGGATCGCGATGTCCTCCAGCATGGCCTTGCGGCGGTCGCCGAAGCCCGGGGCCTTGACCGCGCAGACGTGGAGCGTGCCGCGGAGCTTGTTGACGACGAGTGTCGCGAGCGCCTCGCCCTCGACCTCCTCCGAGATGATGAGGAAGTGCCGGTTCTGCTTGGCCACCTGCTCGAGAATCGGAAGCAGGTCCTTCATGGAGGAGACCTTCTTCTCGTAGATGAGGATCCGGACGTTCTCGAGGACCGCCTCCATCCGTTCGGCGTCCGTGACGAAGTAGGGGGAGAGGTAGCCGCGGTCGAACTGCATTCCCTCGACGACCTCGAGAGTCGTCTCGAGGCCCTTGGCCTCCTCGACGGTGATGACGCCGTCCTTGCCGACGTTCTCCATCGCCTTGGCGATGATCTGGCCGATCTCCAGGTCGCCGTTGGCCGAGATCGTCCCGACGTGGGCGATGTCCTTGGCGTCGACCGACTTCTTCAGCTTGTCGATCGTCTCGACCGCCCTCTTGACGGCGAGGTCGATCCCGCGCTTGACCTCCATCGGGTTGTGCCCCGCGGTGACCATCTTGATCCCCTCGCGGTAGATCGACTGCGCGAGGACCGTCGCGGTCGTCGTGCCGTCGCCGGCCACGTCCGAGGTCTTCGAGGCGACCTCGCGGACCATCTGGGCGCCCATGTTCTCGAGCGGGTTCTCGAGCTCGATCTCCTTGGCTACGGTGACGCCGTCCTTGGTGATCGTGGGCGAGCCGAACTTCTTCTCGATGACGACGTTCCGGCCCTTGGGGCCGAGGGTCACCTTGACCGCGTCGGCCAGTTTGTTGACGCCCCGGAGGATCTGCTGGCGGGCATCTTCGCCGTACGTGATGATCTTGGCAGCCATTTTCTTGCTTCCTCTCGCTTACTTGCTCTCGACGATGGCCAGGACCTCGTCCTCGCGGAGGATGAGGAGCTCCTCTTCGTCGACCTTGATCTCGGTGCCGGCATACTTGCCGATGAGGATCCGGTCGCCCTTCTTCACGTCGAGCGGGATCCGCTTGCCGTTGTCGTCGTACTTCCCGTCGCCGACGGCCTGCACGGTCGCCTCCATCGGCTTTTCCTTGGCGGTGTCGGG
The DNA here is from genome assembly GCA_963801475.1 of uncultured Acidobacteriota bacterium. Classification (GTDB taxonomy): domain Bacteria; phylum Acidobacteriota; class Thermoanaerobaculia; order UBA5066; family UBA5066; genus DAOMFB01. The sequence continues at coordinate 2,494,480 of CAWDEX010000001.1, forward strand.
GATGATGATGCCGCCGCGAAGCTGCTCTTTCGGCTCCACGCGCTTCACCATGATCCGGTCATAGAGGGGGCGAATCTTCATTTCGGTCTCCTTCGTGGGTTTGTTTGATCCGGCCTTGCCGGCCAGCGGGGCTCTGCTTCCGTCATCCTCGGCGCGTTCTCGACTGTTAGCAGTCGCACGCATCGAGTGCCAGTCAAACTAGATCCCTTCTCGAAATCTGTCAAGAGTCCGCATAGATTCTATGTAAATACTGAAAATGAACAGCTTGGATTGGAGAACTTGGATGAAATGGGTCGGTTTCTCTCGGAACCGCCACCAGCTTCGCACAAGCATCGGGGTCCGAATGGCGGCCGGGTCGAGTGGGCGCGAACGCTGAAACGGCTGGACCGGTCTTTACTCCCGTGACGTGAGGAGACCGGAATGCATGGTCAGGCCGTCTTGACGAGCGCGATCGAGACCGCGGCCTCGGCGGTCCGCGCCGAAGAACTCGATGCCACGATCGAGAACGCCGTCCGACTCCACTCCCGGCTCGTCTACCGGATCGCCTTCTCGGTCCTCCGGCGGCCCAGCGACGCCGAGGACGCCACGCAAGAGGTCTTCCTCCGGGTCCACCGGTTCCGGACGCGGCTCCTTCGCGCCCGGGGACTCCTCAAGGAGGCGCTCGAACGCGAGCGGGAGGAGGACAACGTGCCTGAGAAGAGTCCGGACATCGACGACCTCCTCCGGAAGGGGCTCGAGGCGTGGGCGGAGGGCGAGTCGTCGCCGGGACTCCCGGATCGCGTTCTCGCCCGGCTCCGGAGAGAGCCGACGACGACCCTCACGCCCGGGGAAACCCCAGTGCGCTGGCCGTGGCTCCTGCTCGCCGCGGCGGCCCTTCTGATCGCCGTCGGCGGCATCATCCTGATCCGGGGCGGCGCGCCCCGCGTCGCCGGGGAGAGCGCTTCGACTCCACGTGCCGAACGAAGCGCGGAGAACGCCCCGGAGCCCCGGTCGGCTCCCGAGGCCGTGGAGCCGACCCGAATCGCAGACGCCGCCGCTCCGACAGCGAAGCCGCCGCGGCGGAGCCGTAAGCCATCCCCTTCCGTCGTCCGGGATGTCTTTCCCACCCCTTCGCCGCTCGGCGAAGAGGATCGGCTCCTCATCGCCTACGTCGCCACGACTCCGCTCGACGAAATGAAGAACCACCTCGGATTCCTCGATGCCCCAAGCCGGGAATCAGATGGAACAAAGGAGAACCGATGAGCACCAGAATCGCCGCCGCCGCCCTCGCCGCCTCCGTCGCGCTCGCGCTCCCGCTTGCCGCCCAGGAAACCCCGGCCCGCTCCCAGCGCCCCCACGCCTCGTTCCGGCTCGATTACCAGATCTACGAGATGGAGGGGGGCAAGCGCGTGAACGAGCGCTCCTACACCCAGCTCGTGAACGAAGGGGGATCGGGAGACCTCCGCGTCGGCTCGCGCGTCCCGGTTCCCGCCGGAGAGAAGGGAATCCAGTACATGGACGTAGGCCTCCGAATCAACTCCCGGATCTCCGAGAAGGAAGCGGGGGACGTCGTTCTCGACGCCGACGTCGACGTCTCGAGCTTTGCCATCCCCGAGCAGGCGGATCTGAAGACTTCCCCGGTCGTACGGACCCTGAGCCAGAACGTCTCCACGCACCCGCCGCTCGGACGGCCGACGCTCCTTTCCAGCGTAGACGACGTCAACTCGAAGAAGCGGACGCAGGTCGAGGTGACCGTGACCCGCGTGAAGTGAGCCGTCCGGGTCCTGCGGCGGTTCTCCGCAGGGCCCGTTCTCTCACCCCTGGGAGAACTCGGCGAGCGTGAAGGCGAGAAAGCGCTTCTGCTCCGCCGAGAGCTCGGGGAAGACCGGGAGCGCGAGCGTCTCTCCCGCCGCCCTCTCGGATTCGGGAAAGTCGCCCGCCTTCCCGCCGAGGTACGCGAAGCACTCCTGCAGGTGGAGCGGGACCGGGTAGTAGATGGCGTTCCCGATCTGCCGTTCCGTCAGCCGCTCCTTCAGGGCGTCGCGGCGCCCCTTTCCGACACGGACGACGAACTGGTTGAAGACGTGGAAGCAGCCGGACGCCTCGCTCGGGAACGAAAGCCCCCCCTTCTCGTACGGGAGACCGCCGAACTCGAGATAGAGCGCCTCGATCTCCCGCGCGTTCTTCCGCCGCCCTTCCGCCCAGCCGTCCAGGTGCGGGAGCTTCACGTGAAGGACCGCGGCCTGAAAGGCGTCGAGCCGGAAGTTGCCGCCGACGAAGCGGTGGTGGTAGCGCGACGTCTCCCCGTGCATCCGCAGGGCGCGGAGCGTCTGGGCGGTCTGGTCGTCGTTCGTCGTCACCATCCCGCCGTCGCCGAACGCCCCGAGGTTCTTCGAGGGGAAGAAGGAGAAGCAGCCGAACTCGGCCAGGGCACCAGCCTTCCGCCCCTCGTACGCCGCGCCGAGAGACTGGCAGGCGTCCTCGATGACGGGGATCCCCTTCCGCCGCGCGACGTCGCGGATGGGGTTCATGTCGGCGCACTGCCCGTAGAGATGGACGGGTTGGATCGCCTTCGTCTTCGGCGTGATCGCCTTCGCGAGCTTCGCCGGGTCGACGTTGAAGGTGGCCGGGTCGATGTCGCAGAAGACGGGGCGCGCGCCGAGGCGCGCGATGGCCCCGGCCGTCGAGAAGAAGGTGTACGGAGACGTCACGACGTCGTCGCCCGGCCCGATCCGGAGCGCCATCATCGCGGCGAGCTGCGCGTCGGTTCCGGACGACATTCCGACGGCGTGCTTCGTCCCGACGTAGGCGGCCACGGCCTTCTCGAAGGCCTCCACCCGGGGGCCGAGGATGAACATCTGGCTCTCGAAGAGCTCGTCGGCGGCGCGCCTCACGTCCTCGCGGATCGCGGCGTACTGCTTCTTCAGGTCGAGAAGGGGAACGGCCGTGACAGCGGGAACGTTGAGGGCGGACATGGCGGCCGGAGGATATCGCGCTAGGCGGCCTTCTCCCCGAACCGGACCTTCCGGAAGGCGCCGATGGCGCCGAGGAGAACGACGAGAAGGACGACGAGCCCCGTACGGTAGCCCGCAGGGCTCCGGTCCGGGAAGAGCGCCAGCGTCGCCGCCCAGAGCAGGGGGCCGAGGACGGAGGCCGCCTCACCCGCCAGCGTGAAGAAACCGAAGAACTCCGTCAGGCGCTCCTTCGGGACGAGGGCGATAAGGGCGAGGCGGGAGGTGACCTTCACGCCGCCGAGGCCGATCCCCGCGAGGAAACCGACGCCGAGGAAGAGGCGGTGGTCGCGGACGACGAGGGCGAGGACGAAGACGACGGCCCAGTTCACGAGCGCGACGAGCGTCGCGGTCCGGATCGTCACCCGCTGGCAGAGCGCCCCGTACAGGAGCCCGCCGACCACGGCGACGGCCGTGCAGAGGAGCAGGAACACCTGCACCTCGCCGTCCGACATCCCGACGGCAAACTTCGTGTAGGTCGACATCTGGATCTGGACGGTATGGATGACGTCGAAGTAGAGGAACGACGAGACGAGGTACCAGAGGATCGAGGGGGTGGACTGCAGCGAGCGGACGGTCGCGAGCACGTTGCGAAAGGAGGAGGACAGCGAAGAGGTGCTCCCGGAAGGAGACGCGGCGCCACCGACGCTTGCGAACGGCTTCGACAATCGAGCGAAGAAGAGGAGCGGGACGGCCGCCGCGAACCAGAGGAGGGCCGTGGGCAGATAGGCGTTGGCCCGGACCCAGGGTGCGTTCGAGCTCGAAGAAACCGGACTCACCGACAAGGCGTCACAGACCGCCTGAAGCGCGCCGGGCAGTCCGGCCCGGATCTCCCCCGAGACGAACGGCAGCGCCAGGAACATCGCCAGGAGCGAGCCGACGTAGCCCGCCGCCACTCCCCAGCCCGAGACGCGCCCCTGCGCCGCCGGCGCCGCCACGTCGGGGAGCATCGCGTTGTAGAAGACGTAGGCACACTGGAAGGCGACGTTCGAAAGGGCGAAGACGAGGAGGGTCACCGCCACGGGCGCCGGCGCCGCGACGAGGGCCGTTCCCGCGACCCCCGCGAGGACGAACGGGACGAGAAACCGGCGCTTGCCGTGCACGTCCGCCAGCGACCCGAGAAACGGCGCGGCCGCCGCCACCACCGCCATCGAGAGGCCGAAGGCGACGGAGAACTTCTCGTTTCCACGGGGGACGCGCGTGGCCATGTCGAGCGGGAAGTGGAGCGAGAGGAGGTTCATCGCGAACCCCGTCGCGCCGAGCTCGTAAAGGCTCCACGCCACGACGGTTCCGGCGGACGGGGAAGGACGCCCTTCGCTCACGGCGTCAGAGGATCCGGAAGCGCGCGGGCGGGCGCCGACGCGGCTTCGTCAGGAGGACGAGGAGCGCGCCGGCGACGAACCCTCCGACGTGCGCCCACCAGGCCACGCCTCCCGCGTCCGGCCGACGGGCGGCACGGGCGAGGTCCGCCGAGCCCATCCAGAACTGCAACAAGAACCAGAAGAGAAGGTAGAGGGCGGCAGGCACCTCGACGAGCGGAAAGAGGAAGAAGAGCGGGACGATCGTGACGACGCGGGCGCGCGGATAGAGGACGAAGTAACCGCCGAGAACTCCGGCGATCGCCCCCGAGGCCCCCACGTTCGGGACGGAGGAGGCCGGATTCAGAGCGGTCTGGAGGACGGCCGCCGCCACGCCGGACGCGAGATAGAAGACGAGGTAACGAAAGTGCCCGAGGGCGTCCTCGACGTTGTCTCCGAAGATCCAGAGATAGAGGAGGTTTCCCGCGAGGTGGATGAACCCTCCGTGGAGGAACATCGCCGTGACGACGGTGGCGAGGCTCGCCGAAATGGGCATTCCCCAGGCCGCCGGGTGGAGGAGCCGGTCCGGGATGAAGGCCCAGCGCTCGATGAACGTCTCCAGGCCCGGCCCCTGCGACAGCTGCAGGAAGAAGGCCGCGACGTTCAGGAGGATCAGGAGGTTGTTGAAGAAGGGATACGTCCGCCGCGGGACGCTGTCGCGCAGCGGGATCACGACCTCACTTCTTCTTCCGGTTCAGGAGGTGGCGCAGCTCCTTTCCCGCCTTGAAACGAACCGTCGTCGAGGCGGGGATGCGGATCGGGGCCTTCGTCCGGGGATTCACGCCCGTACGCGCCTTCCGCTCGGCCACGCTGAAGGTCCCGAGGCCCGGCACGGCCACGCGCTGCCGCTTCCGGAACGCCTGGTGCATGAACCCGACGACGGCGTCGAGCGCCTGCGCGGCTCCCGTCTTCGTCATCCCCGCCGTGCGGGCGACGGCCTCGAGGATCTCGGCTTTTCCGGGCATGGGGGGCCTCCTTCGGAAAGGACGCGGAGAAGAAACCGTGGCGTCCGGCCGGGGTGCGCGGCGACTCTAGGAGGGGCGCCCGAGCCTTGTCAACGGAGCCGCGTCCGCCGGATGACGAGGAGGGAGAAACCGTCGTTGGTGGCCCCCGGGGGAAGGCGGACGACGCCCGACGGCCGGAGGCAGGCGGCGACCGGCGCCGGGAGGGTCGCTCCATCGGGAACGAGACGCGAGAAGCCGGATCTCCCCGCGAGGACCGCGTCGACGACCTCCTCGTTCTCCTCCGGCTCGAGGGAGCAGGTCACGTAGGCGAGCGTGCCGCCGGGAGCCAGGAGCGAAAGGCCCGCCGCGAGCAGCCGGCGCTGCGCCGCGGCGAAGACGGCAAGGTCCTCCGGGCGGAGCCGCAGCCGGATCTCCGGGTTCTTCCGAAGCGTTCCCGTCCCCGAGCAGGGCGCGTCGAGGAGAACGGACTCGAATCGCCCGGGAGGGAGCGGAGGCCGCGCCGCATCGGCCCGGACGACCAGCACCTCCGCACGCCGCCCTGCGCCGGAGAGATTCGACGCGAGACGCGCCGCCCGCGACGCCGTCTTCTCGAGGGCCACGACGCGCCGGGCAATTCCGCGGGCGAGGAGCGTCCGCGTCTTCCCGCCGGGCGCTGCCGCGAGATCGACGACGGTTTCCGCCGGAGGGAGCGCCTCCACCATCGCCTGCGCCGCCGCGTCCACGACCGCGAGGGCGCCGGACCGCACGAGAGGGTGGCTGGCCGCGGAGCCGGCGCGGACCGTCAGCGCCAGCGGTGCCCAGGGCGACGGCTCCGCCTCGATTCCGGAGGTCCGAAGCTCGGCGCAGAGCGCCCCGATCCCGCCGAGCCGCGGATCGGCCAGGAGATCCATCGGCGCGTCGATCTCGTCGGCCGCGAGGGCGGCGCGCGTTTCCGCCTCGCCCAGATCGGCCTGCCAGCGGCGGACGAGCCACTCCGGGTGCGAGAACTCCAGGGCGAGCCGGGTCACCGGATCGGCGCCGGGAGGCAGGTCGATCCGCCCGGGACGCTCCTCCCGCAACGCGACGCGCCGGAGAACGGCGTTCACGAAACCGGCGGCGCGCGGCGCCATCTCCTTGATCGCCCGGACGGTCTCGTCGACGGCCGCGTGCCGCGGGATCCGGTCCATCAGGAGCAGCTGCGCGGCTCCGAGGCGGAGGGCGGATCGCACGGCCGGGTCGAGCCGGTCGGCGGGCCGGTCGAGATGCCGCGCGAGAACGTGGTCCAGCCGGATGGCCCCGCGGAGCGTCCGCTTCACGAGGGCCCGCAGGAGGTCGCGGTCCCGCGACGGGAGACCTTCGCCCCGCGCGTCGAGGAGCGGGGCGGCATGCGCGCCATCGCGATCGACCCGCACGAGGATCCCGAGAGCGACGGACCGGACCGGTCTCGCGGCGGGCGCCGCCCCGTTGGGCGTCACGACGGCCAGACTTCACCCGGCGCCACGCGCTCGCCGCGAACGAAGTCGGCGGCGGGAAGCCGTTTTCGCCCTTCCGCCTGGAGCTCGGCCACGGCCACCGCGCCGTCGCCGCAGGCGACCGCGAGCGAAGGGGAAACCGAGACGACGGCTCCCGCAGGCGCATCCGGGCGCCGATCCGCAAGCAGAGACAGGCCCGCGAGCTTCACGCGGACTTTCTTTCTGAAGGTGTAGATCCCGGGCCACGGAGTGAACGCCCGGTCCCGCCGGACCAGCTCGGCGGCGGGGCGCGTCCAGTCGACGAGCCCGTCCTCGCGCGAGATCTTCGGACAGTAGGTGGCCCGGGCCTCGTCCTGCGGGACGGGCTCGAGCGGCAGGCGACCGAGCGTCTCCACGAGAAGGGCCGCCCCCGTCTCCGAGAGCCTCGCACCGAGCGAATCGGCCGTGTCGGTCTCCCGGATCGGCGTCTCCCGCACGGCGAAGACGGGGCCGGTGTCCATGCCGGCGTCCATCTTCATGATCGAGACGCCCGTCGTCGCGTCGCCCGCGAGGATCGCCGCCTGCACCGGTGACGCGCCGCGCCAGCGCGGGAGGACGGAGCCGTGCACGTTCACGCAGAAGAGACTCGGCAGGTCGAGGACGCGCTGCGACAGGATCTTCCCGTACGCCGCGACGACGAAGAGGTCCGCCAGGGGCCCGGCGAGGCGCGCGACGGCGTCCTCGGGTCTGAGGCTCGCCGGCTGGAACAGCGGCAGAGAGAGCGACTTCGCGAGCCGCGCGACGGCGGGATCCGTCAGGGCGCCGTGTCGCCCGACCGGCCTCGCCGGCTGCGACACGACGAGCGCCACCTCGTGCCCCGCGGCGACAAGCGCCGAGAGCGACGGGACGGCGAAATCGGGCGAACCGAAGAAGACGAGGCGCACGGCCGGAAGTCTAGCGGGAGCCCCGTTCCGCGGACTCGACGATTTCCTTCGGGAATCCGCGGTTTTCATGTATAGAATCGCGAAGCCTTCGGGCAAGAGTTTCGAACGAAAGGACGGATTCCATGGCTGGAATGACGAAATCGCAGATCGCGGAGCACCTCTCGGAGAAGACCGGCACGACGAAGAAGGTCGCCGCCCAGTTCCTCGAGGAGCTCGCGACCCTCGCCCACAAGCAGGCGAAGAACTCCTTCACGCTGCCGGGCCTCGGCAAGCTCGTCCTCGTGAACCGGAAGGCGCGCATGGGCCGCAACCCGGCCACGGGCGAGGCCATCAAGATCCCCGCCAAGCGCGTCGTGAAGTTCCGCGTCGCGAAGGCCGCCAAGGACGCGATCCTCGGCGCCAAGAAGTAGAGACGTCGGGTCACGGGGAACCCGCGTCCGGGTTCCCCGTCATCCGGGTCCCTCTTGACACGGTTCCGCCGGTCGTCTACCTTTCGCGGACCGTGAACGGCACCCGCCTCCTCTCCCTGCGAATGGTCATGTCCATGTGCATGGCTCCCATCGCGGAGAGGGAGAAGCGTGTCGCCGCTGCGTAGCCACCGAAGCGAGACATGACGCCGGGCCAGCCCGGCGAACTTCAACCGGCCCTCTCCCGAGGGCCGGTTTTCATTTTCCGGCTCCCGGGCGAGGCCAAACGGAACAAGGAGATCCCGATGTCCGAAGCCCACGCCGCCCCGCCCCGCCTCCGGCCCGGAACCCGCGCCGTCCACGCGGCCCAGGAAGTCGCCGACCCGACGACGCGTTCCCGGGCCGTCCCGATCTACGCGACGACGTCGTACGTCTTCGACGGGCCGGAGCACGCGGCCGACCTCTTCGGCCTGCGGCAGTTCGGGAACATCTACACGCGGATCATGAACCCGACGACGGACGTCTTCGAGCGGCGGATCGCCGATCTGGAGGGGGGCGTCGCGGCCGTTGCGACCTCGAGCGGACAGGCCGCCGAGACGCTGGCGATCCTGAACCTCGCGAAGGCGGGCGACTCCATCGTCTCCTCCTCGACGCTTTACGGCGGGACGCACGCCCTCTTCACCCACACCCTTCCCCGCCTCGGAATCACGACGCGGTTCGTCGACATCCACGACGTCCGGGCCGTCGCCGCCGCCATCGACGACACGACACGCGCCGTCTACGTGGAGACGATCGGGAACCCGAAGCTGGACGTCCCCGACTTTCCGGCGCTCGCGCAAGTCGCCCACGCGGCCGGCGTCCCGCTCGTCGTCGACAACACCTTCGGCACGCCTCTCCTCTGCCGGCCGCTCGAGCACGGCGCCGACATCGTCGTCCACTCGGCCACGAAGTGGATCGGCGGCCACGGGACGGCGATCGGTGGCGTCGTCGTGGACGGCGGGACGTTCGACTTCGGGAAGGCCCCCCGCTTCAGGTCTTACTTCGTCGAGCCCGAGCCCGCGTACCACGGTCTCTCCTTCTCGACGCTGTTCGGGAACGCCGCGTACGCCATCCGCCTCCGCGTCGTCCTCCTCCGCGACCTCGGCGCCTGCGTCTCCCCCTTCAACTCGTTTCTCTTCCTGCAGGGGCTGGAGACGCTTCACCTCCGGATCAAGCGTCACTCCGAGAATGCCCTCGCCCTCGCCCGGCACCTCGAGCGCCATCCCGCCGTCGCCTGGGTCAGCTACCCGGGCCTCGCGTCGCACCCGAGCCACACCCGCGCGAAGAAGTACCTCGACGGCGGCTTCGGCGGCGTCCTGACCTTCGGCGTCAAGGGAGGGGAGGCGGCGGCGCGAAAGACGATTTCCGGAGCCCGGCTCTTTTCCCTCGTGGCGAACGTCGGCGATGCCAAGAGCCTGATCATCCATCCCTGGAGCACGACGCACGAGCAGCTCTCCGAGGCCGAGCGGCACGCGGCGGGCGTGACGCCCGACCTGATCCGGATCTCGGCCGGCATCGAGGAGATCGAGGACCTCGTCGAGGACATCGACCGCGCCCTCGCGGGAGCCGCCGCATGAGCAAACCGCGGGTCGAGACCGTCGCGTTTCCGGAGTTCCGGCTCGACTCGGGCGTCCTCCTTCGAGACGTCCGCGTCGCGTACGGGGTTCTCGGGGAGATCGAGCCGGGCGGCGGCAACGTCGTGCTCGTCTTCCACTCCCTCACCGGCGGCCCGGCCGACCTCGGGGGCTTCCACCCGGAGGTCGTCGGTCCCGGCCGTCCGGTCGACACGAAGCGATGGGCCGTGGTCTGCCCGAACCTCCTCGGCTCCTGCTACGGCACGAGCTATCGGGAAGCCGGGGAAGAGTCCGGCCACCCCGCTCCGACGACGCGCGACATGGCGCGGCTGACCGGGCAGCTCCTCGACGCCCTCGGCGTGCGGCGGGTCGCCCTGGCCACGGGCGGCTCCCTCGGCGGGATGGTCTCCCTCGAGTGGGCCGCCACCTTCTCGGAGCGGACGAGCGCCGTCGTCGTCTTCGCGGCCCCGGCCGCGCACACGGCGTGGGGAATCGGCTGGAACCACATCCAGCGCCTCGCCGTCGAGAAGCTCGGAACGGAGGGCCTCGCCCTCGCGAGGATGGCGGGGATGCTGACCTACAGGACGCCGGACGAGCTGGAATCGCGGTTCGGCCGGAAGGCGGGGACGGACGCGCCGTTCGCCATCCAGTCGTACCTGAAGCGGCACGGGGAGAAGCTCGTCGCCCGCTTCGACGCGAAGAGCTACCTCACGCTCCTCGACGCCATGGACTCGCACGACGTCGGCCGCGGCCGCGGCGGCATCTCCCGCGCGCTCGGCGCCTTCCGCGGGCGGCTGACCGGCGTCGGGATCCCCGGCGACGTCCTCTACACGCCCGACGACGTCAAGCGCTGGACGCACCGGGCCGGGGCCTCTTTCCGGGTCATCCGCTCCCTCCGCGGGCACGACGGGTTCCTCCTCGAGCTGGCGCGCGTGGGAGACCTTCTCGCCGGCGAGCTGACCTCCGCCAGCGCTCCGGCGCGGCGGCGCATGGCCGGCCTCCGGGGCTGACGGCGCGCGGCCGACGCCCTAGCGGCGGTTCCGGTCGATCTCGTCGAAGTAGTCGGGCGGGACGAGGACCTCGCGGCTCTTCGAGCCGCCGGCCGGCGGGCCCACGATGCCGTCGCGCTGCATCATGTCGATGAGCTTCCCGGCGCGCGAGAAGCCGATCTCGAGCCGCCGCTGCAGGAACGAGATGGACGCCATCCGCTCGCGCGCCACGAGGCGCGCCGCCTGGTCGTACATCGGGTCGGCGTCGTCCGCCGAGGCCCGCCCGCCGTTCGCCGCGAGGCCCGCCGGCTCCCGGTCGGCCGTGACGCTCTCGTCGTAGATCGGCCTCCCCTGCTTCTTCAGGAAGCGGGAGAGCTCTTTCGTCTCCTCGCCGCTGACGAAGCCGCCGTGGACCCGCATCAGGTAGGAGGTCCCGGGGGCGAGGAAGAGCATGTCCCCCTGCAGGAGGAGCTGCTCGGCCCCCATCTGGTCGAGGATCGTCCGCGAGTCGATTCGCGTCCGCGTCGTGTAGGCCATCCGGCACGGGAGATTCGCCTTGATCGTCCCGGTGATGACGTCGACCGACGGGCGCTGGGTGGCGAGGATCAGGTGGATGCCGACGGCGCGCGCCTTCTGGGCGAGGCGGGCGACGGAGTCCTCGATCTCCCGGGGGGCGGTCATCATCAGGTCGGCCAGCTCGTCGATGACGATGACGATGTAGGGCATCGGGGCGATCGAGCCGTCGGCCCCCGCCTTGAGCTTCTCGCCGATCTTCTCCCGCACTTCGGCCAGCGCCTTCGGGTCGCGGATCGCCGCGTTGTACTGCTCGATGTTCCGGACGCCCGGCCATTCGGAGAGGAGCCGGTAACGCCCCTCCATCTCCTCGACGGCCCAGATCAGGGCGTTGGCGGCCTTCTTCGGCTCCGTGACGACCGGCACGAGGAGGTGCGGCAGGTCCTCCCAGTCCTTCATGTCGTTCATCTTCGGGTCGACGAGGATGAGCTTCACCTCGTCCGGCCGCGCCTTGAAGAGGATCGAGGTGATCATGCCGTTGATGCCGACGCTCTTCCCGGCGCCCGTCATGCCGGCCACGAGGAGGTGCGGCATCCGGACGAGGTCGGCGACGACCGGCTCTCCGTGGACGTCGAGGCCGAGGGCGATCGTCAGGAGCGAGGGCGACTTCCGGAAGCGCTCGCTCTCGATGACCTCCCGAAGAGCGATGACGTCCCGGTTCCGGTTGGGCACCTCGATCCCGACGGCGGCGCGACCCGGGATTCGCTCGATCCGGACCTTCTCGGCCGCCAGGGCCAGCGCGAGGTCGTTCTCGAGGTTCGCCACGCGGGCGACCTTGACCCCCGCCGACGGCTTGAACTCGTACGTCGTGACGACCGGCCCGGGAGTGAACGTGTCGACGATTCCTTCGACGTCGAACTCGAGGCACTTCGACGCGATGAGGTCCATCGTCTGCTGGAACTCCGCCCGGTCGCGCTCCCGGTCCCGCTTGGGCGCCGGCCGGAGGAGCCGCTCCGGCGGAAAGACCCATCCGTTCGACTCCTTGGGAGACGGGAACGGCAGGATGCGCTGCGGCGCGTCGGCCTTCTTCACCTGCGCCGGCCGCGCGATCGGCCGCAGCGGCTCGGGCGTCTCGCCCGCCCTCCCCGTGACGCTCTTCTGGATGGAGAATCGCCCCGCCCCCGCTTTCTCCTTCACGCGGAGCGCGGCGACGGACGGGATGTAGACGACCTCCCCCTCCGGCTCGGGAGCCTTCGCCTCCTGCGGCCGCGCCGCCTCCTCCTTTGCGCGCTCGAGGTGCTTCTTGACGACGTCGCGGCGGAGCTTCTCCTTCAGGGTCTGCTCTTTCCGTCGCTGGCGCTCGAGGAGCCAGCCCCGCCACCAGCCGGAGAGCCGGACGGTCCCCCGCGACACGCCGTCGCCCAGCGACAGCGAGGTCGTCAGGAGGAGGCCGATCAGGAGGAGCGCCGCGAGGAGGATCGTCGCGCCCGGCCCGTTGAGACCCCCCACGAGGAACGAGCCGAGGACGTCGCCGACGTAGCCCCCCGCGCCGAGCCCGCCGCCGAGGAGCCGTGGCCGGCCGATCGCGAGATGCGCGAGCGGCGCCGCCGTCAGGAGGACGACGAGCACGCCGACGCCCCGCGTCCCCCAGGCTCCGGTCGGCCGAGACCGGACCCGACGCAGGCCGGCCGCCAGGAGGACGAGCGGGAAGACGAACGCGGCGAGGCCGAAGAACTGCAGGGCCCCGTCGGAGAACGACGCGCCGAACCGGCCGGCCCAGTTGCGCGGGTGGACCGAGGGGTCGTGGACCGAGGAGAAGAGCGACGGATCCTGCGGATGGTAGGAGACGAGCGCCGCGAGGAGGAGGACCCCGGCGGCGAGGATCAGGATGCCGAGGAACTCGTCGCGGCGCCTCTCGAGGACCGTCCTTTCGGGCGACGCGGGGGACGTGGCCGCCATGGCGTCAGGCGCCCCTCGCGATAAGAAAGAGCCCGAGAAGGCCGGTGTAGGCGATGAAGGGAACGAGCCGCATCGAGACGACGAGTCGGAGAAGTGCCGCGATCGCCGCGTAGCCGACGACGGCCGCCACGGCCATTCCGACGAGATAGACCGGCCACGCCCCCCCGCCGAAGGCCTCCGGGTGGTGCCGGTACGCGGAGAAGTTCTCAGAGGCCGCGGCCGCGAGGATCGTCGGGACCGACAGGAGGAACGAGAACTCAGCGGCCGCCTTCCGCGACATGCCGCAGAAAAGGCCGACGGAGATCGTGTTCCCTGAGCGCGAGAGTCCGTGGAAGACCGCCGAGGCCGCCTGGCAGACGCCCACGAGGGCGGCGTCGCGGTAACGGATCTCGGGCAGGGCGCGCCCGCCCGAGCCGCGCCGACGGCCGACGACCTGGGCCGCCGAGAGAAGGAGCGCCGTCCCGCAGAGCGAGAAGCCGATCATCCTGAAGTCGGTCATCGACTCGACGGCGAGCTTCTTGAGCGGCAGGGCCACGGCGCCGGTCAGACCGACGGCCAGGATGAGGAGCGCGACGAGCTTCCAGGCGGCGCGCCGCTCGGCCGGGTCGGCCGCCACGAGCCCCGACGCCGTCTGCGCGATCTGCCCGCGGAAGTACGCCACGACGGCCACCAGCGTGCCGACGTGGAGGAGGACGTCGAAGAGGATGCCGGGCTGCGCGAAGCCCGGGATGAGGCTCTGTGCGAGCGCGAGGTGCGCCGTCGACGAAACGGGCAGGAATTCCGTCAGTCCCTGCAGGAGTCCCAGCAGGACCGCCTGCCCGACGGTGATGGACATCAACGAATTGTAGCAGGGGCACCGCGCCGCGAGAGCGCTTCCGGGCCCGCTGGAGAGGGCGGACCGAGCGCTTCCGAAAGCTCGTAGAAGCGCGAGAGCGGCAGCTCTTCGGCGCGGGCGAAGAATGGAAGCCCGAGGCGTTCCAGGACCGCCGCGACCGCCTCCCGGCCCCAGCGGGGCGAGAGTCCGTTGAGCAGGGTCTTCCGCCGCGCCGTGAACGCCGCCGAGGCGACGGCCAGCGCCCCTTCCGTGCCGGGCCGTGCCGCGCGCGGCAGGATCTCGACGACCGTCGAGGTGACCTTCGGCGGCGGGGCGAAGGCGCGAGGCGGGACGTCGAACAGCCGCCGGACCGCCGCGTGGGCTCCGATGTCGAGGGTCAGGAAGCCGTACGCCGCGCCTCCGGGCGCAGCCAGCAGCCGGTCAGCCACCTCCTGCTGGATCATGACGACGAGCTTCGAGAAGAGGTCGGGCCGCCTCGCGAAGGAGCGGAGCATCGGCGTGGCCGACTCGTATGGCAGATTTCCGACGAGCGGCACGGGCCGGGGGGCGCCGGCGGCGGCGAGCACGGCGCCGACGTCGGCCGACAGCGCGTCCGCCGCGACGACCGTGAGCGGGCGGCCCGCGGCGTCTGCGCGCAGGGCTTCCGCCAGGCGGGCGTCGATCTCGAAGGCGACGACGCGCGCACCGTTCTGAAGGAGCGGCCACGTCAGGGCGCCGCGCCCCGGGCCGACCTCGACGAGCGTCTCTCCCGACGCGACGCCGGCGGCGTCGACGATCCTCCGCGCCACGCGCGGATCCGCGAGGAAGTTCTGCCCCCAGCGAGGACGCTGCCTTGACGCTCTCACCGCGGGCACCCTACCATCCCGGCGCGGGCGCTTGCGCCCCGCCCCGCCCCTCACGAGAAAGGAAACCCCATGGCTGGAAACGTCCTCGAGCTTTCGGAAGCGAACTTCGACGCCTCCGTCCTGAAAAACGCCAAGCCCGTCCTCGTCGATTTCTGGGCCGTCTGGTGCGGGCCCTGCCGCCAGGTCGCTCCCATCGTCGAGTCCCTCGCCCAGAAATGGGGTGACAAGGTCGCCGTCGCCAAGCTGAACGTCGATGACGTCCCGGGAATTGCCGAGCGGTACGGCATCATGTCGATTCCGACCCTGATGCTCTTCAAGGGAGGGCAGGTCGTCGAGCGAGTCGTCGGTCTCTCGCCGCAGGCCGCCCTCGAGAGGAAGTTCGAGCCGCACATCTGAAGCGGATCGGGAGAACCGCGCTTCGGGTTCTCCCGCGGCGCCTCGCGCCTCCCGTTCCGCGACGTTCGCTAGTTCTTCTCCCGGGCGGGCGTCGGGGTCGGGCCGGAGACGACCGGGCCGGGAAGGATCCTTCGCGCCACCGGTCCCTCCGGGCTCTCCTCGTAGAGAACGCGGAGGCGCGAGCCCACCTGGACTTTCACTCCGATCTCGGTGGACGCGTCGACGCGGAAGGCGCGCCCGGTGGTTCCCACCTCCGCCAGGATCAGGTGCTTCCCCGGGACCCACGCGAGGCAGGACCCCGCCGCCTTCAACAGCGGTGCCGGAGTCGGGGTCGCCGTCGGCGTCGGCTTCTTTTTCGCGGCCGGGAGGCCGGGGGCGGTCCCGGAGAGCCCCATGAGAACCGTTGCGAGGAGGGCCGGCAGTCTTCTCAAGCGCCTGAGGATACGTCGGCTCGAGTCCACGCTGTCCTCCTCCCTCCGGGGGAAGAGCCAGCGGGGCGGGTGGCGCCGGGAACCGGCATCCCGATTGCTGCATATGACGCGCGGCACGCCACGCGGTGCCGAAAAGACGCTGTCTGCCTGACGGCCCAGAGCGAGAGATATGACGACCGAAACCACGACACCCGCCCGATCCGCAGACCCGGCGGCCCTCGCCGAGAAGGTCCGGGATCAATCCCTTCTCGTCAGCGCCCTCCTTGCCGAGATCCGGAAGGTCATCGTCGGCCAGAACGCCCTCGTGGAGCGCCTCGTGGTCGGACTGCTCGCCGACGGGCACCTTCTTCTGGAAGGGGTCCCGGGCCTCGCCAAGACGCTCGCGGTCCGGACGCTGGCCCGGGGGCTGGACGCCTCCTTCGCCCGGATCCAGTTCACGCCCGACCTCCTCCCGGCCGACCTCGTCGGCACGCTCGTCTTCAACCCGAAGACGCAGGAGTTCGTGGCGCGGCGCGGGCCCCTTTTCGCCAACATCATCCTGGCCGACGAGATCAACCGGGCTCCGGCGAAGGTGCAGTCCGCCCTCCTCGAGGCGATGCAGGAGCGCCAGGTGACCCTCGGGGACGGCACGGCCCCGCTTCCCGACCCGTTCCTCGTCCTCGCCACGCAGAACCCGATCGAGCAGGAGGGGACCTACCCCCTCCCCGAGGCGCAGGTCGACCGGTTCCTGATGAAGCTCAAGGTCGGCTATCCGTCGAAGGCCGAGGAGAAGCAGATCCTCGAGCGGATGGGCGAAACGACCGAGGCCGAGGCCTCGGCCACCGTCCGGCCCGTCCTTACCCCGGCGCAGATCCGCGAGCTCCGGGCCCTCGTCCGGACGCTCTACGCCGACGAGCGCCTGAAGAACTATCTCGTCGAGCTCGTGGCAGCCACCCGCGACCCGAAGAGCTACAAGCTGGCCGAGCTGGGCGATTTCATCGCGTACGGCGCCTCGCCCCGCGCGACGCTCGCCCTGCTGTCGGCGGGGCGCGCGCACGCGTTCCTCGAGGGGCGCGGCTACGTCGTCCCCGAGGACGTCAAGAGCGTCGCGCTCGACGTCCTCCGCCATCGCGTGCTGCTGTCGTACGAGGCGGAGGCGGAGAACGTGACGAGCGACCAGGTCGTCTCGCGGATCCTCGAGCGCGTCGAAGTCCCCTGAGGACGCTCACACTCCCATGCTGCCCCGGGAGATCGCCCGAAAGATCCACCGGATCCGGATCCGGACCAACCGCCTCGTGAACGAAGGGCTCGGAGGCGAGTACCACTCCGTCTTCCGCGGCCGTGGCATGGAGTTCTCCGAGGTCCGCGAGTACGTTCCGGGCGACGACGTCCGCGCCATCGACTGGAACGTCACGGCCCGCACGGGCGTCCCCCACGTGAAGAAGTACGTCGAGGAGCGCGACCTGACGGTCCTCCTCCTCCTCGACGTCTCCCCGTCGCAGGCCTTCGGGTCGCTGTACCTGACGAAGCGCGACCTGATGGCCGAGCTGGCGGCCCTGCTCGCCTTCGCGGCCGTGAAGAACAACGACCGGGTCGGCGCGCTCCTCTTCTCCGACCGCATCGAGCGCTTCGTCCCGCCCCGCAAGGGCGTCGATCACGCCCTCGCCATCGCGCGCGACGCCCTGTACCTCGCGCCGAAAGGCCGCGCGACGGACCTCGCTCTCGCGCTCAAGAGCGCCGCGTCGCTCCTGAAGCAGCGGGCCGTGGTCTTCGTCGTGTCCGACTTCCTGTCGGCGGGCTACGAGAAGGCCCTGAAGACGCTCAACCGGCGCCACGACGTCGTCGCGCTTCCGATCACCGATCCGCGCGAGACCGAGCTCCCGACCCGGGGTCTCGTCCGCCTCCGCGACGCGGAGACGGGTCAGGCGCGGGTCTACGACCTCTCAGACCCGATCTTCCGGGCGGCGTGGGCTCGGCGGACCGCTTCTCCCTTCCCGGCCCCCCTCGGCGTCTTCAAATCGGCCGGCATCGATTCCATCCCGCTCCGGACCGACGCCCCCTACGAGATGGCGCTCGTGAAGTTCTTCAAGGAGCGGGAGCGACGGAAGGCGGCCGGACGATGAAGAAGGGGTTGGTCGCTGCGTTCCTCCTCGCCGGCCATCTCCTCGCACAGGGTCAGGCTGCGGATCCTTCGAAGGCGAAGACGCCGGAGGCTTCGCCGTCGCTTCCCGTCTTCGGCGTCACGGCGGACCGGACGGAGGTTTCCGTCGGGGATCCCGTCACCGTCACCTACTCGGTGCGGCTGCCGTCCGGCTCCTCGCTTCGTCTCGACACGCTGGTGACCCCCGAGCCGCCGGAGGGAGCGCGGCCGCCCGGCGGGGCCGTCTTCGAATTCGAGCCTCCGAAAGCCGCGACCGCCGGAGAGGCGGCCGATGGCGAGGGGAAGGTCCTCTGGACGCAGAAGATCACCTTCATTCCGTTCATGGCCGGAACGGTCGTCGCGCCGGGACCCTATTTCACCGTCGAGAAAAAGCCGGCCTCCGGAGAGCCGGGTCCGCCGCAGGTCCTGCGAGCGCCCTCCGTGACGCTCCGGGTCGCGTCGCGCCTGCCGAAGGACGCGAAGCCCGAGACGCTCGCCCCGAAGGACGACCGCCCGGTCCGCCTCCCCGGCCCCTCGCTTCTCTTCTGGGCCGGCATCGCCGCGCTCGCTCTTCTCTTTCTCGCCGCCCTCTGGTGGCGGATCCTCCGCGGGCGCCGCGCGAAGGGAGCGGTCGCGGAGGGACCCCCGCCCGTCCCGCCGGGCGAGGAGCTCCTCGCGGCGCTCGAGGCCCTCGCCCGGGAGGCCGAAGGGCTCGGCGCCGATCCGCGCGGCTTCTACGCGGAGCTGACGCACGCGGTGAAGCGCTATCTCGAGCGACGCCTCGACGAGCCGGTCCTCGAGTGGACGAGTTTCGAGACGGTCCGGCGGCTCCGGGAAAAAGGAATCGAGCTTCCGAAGGAGATCGGTTTTCCGGATCTCCTCTCCGCTGCCGACGTCGTGAAGTTCGGCCGCGGGCGCTCCACGCGCGACGCGGCCCTCTCCCACCTCGGCCGCGCCCGGCTACTTCACGACAGCCTCGAGGCGCGCCTCTCGCCCCCGCCGGCCGCGGCCGCGACGGAGAGAGCCTCGTGACCGGGCTGCAGCAGGAGCTGCTCGCGCTGGTGCCTCCGGGGCTCTCCTTCCGGGACCCGGAGCTCCTCTGGCTGCTTCTCCTCGTCCCGGTCGCCATCTTCCTGAAGGTCCGGCGGGAGCGCCGCGGCGACGGCGCCCTCGTCGTCCCGACGCTCGCTTTCGTCGCGTCGGCCCGACCGACGTGGCGCCTCCGCCTCCGGCACCTCCCGTTCGCCCTCGCGCTCCTCGGCTACGCCGGGCTCGTCGTCGCCCTGTCGCGCCCGCGGCTCGGCCTCGAGCGGACGGAGTCGTGGACGGAAGGGGTCGACATCTTCATCGCCCTCGACGCCTCCGGGTCCATGGCCGCCGAGGATTTCAAGCCGAAGAACCGCTTCAATGTCGCGAAGAACGCCGTCCGGCAGTTCATCGAGGGGCGGACGAGCGACCGGGTCGGGCTCCTCACGTTCGCCGGGCGCTCCCGGACGGTCGCCCCCCTGACGACCGACCGGCAGATGATCCTCGAGCGGCTGGGGGCCCTGTCGCTCGGCGACCAGGGTGACGGGACGGCCATCGGCATGGCGCTCGGCAATGCCCTCGCGCGCCTCCGCCCGTCGAAGGCGAAGTCGAAGGTCATCGTCCTCGTCACCGACGGCGGGAACAACGCGGGAGAGATCGACCCGGACACCGCCGCCGGAATCGCCAAGGCGCTCGGCGTCCGCGTCTACACGATCGGCGTCGGGACGGTCTCCGGGCCCGTCGAGATCCCCATCACCGTCAGGGACCCGGAGACGGGGCGCCTGTCGGAGCGCCGGGTCGTCGCCAACGTCGACGTCGACGAGCCCCTCCTCATGCGGATCGCCGCCGGCACCGGAGGGAAGTTCTTCCGCGCCACCGACGCGAAGGGCCTGGCCGACACGTTCGCGGAGATCGACCGGCTCGAGAAAAGCGAGATCAAGACCGCGCGCTTCACGCGGTACCGCGAGGTCTTTCCCCGCGTCGCCCTGCCGTCGGCCTTCCTCCTCGCGGCCGCCGGGCTCCTCGCCGCGTTCATCCTCCCGGTGATTCCCGAATGAAGGCGCCCGCGCTCGTCTCGTCGCTTCTCTCCGTTTTCGCGGCGCCGCCGCTGCTCCTGGCGGGCCTCGCGGCGGCCGCCCTCGCCACCTTGCTGCTCACCGCGGCCGCCCGCGCCGCCGATCGGCGGCGGAACGCGATCGTCTCCCCCGCCCTCTCCGCGCGGACCACCGGCCTCCCGTCCGGCGCCGGCCTCACCCTTCGCGTCCTGGTCGCCCTCGTCGCCCTGGCGCTCGGCGCCGCCCTGGCCCGGCCGCGGTGGGGCGAGCGGACCGAAAACGTCGAGCGGCGTGGCGCGGACGTCGTCCTTCTCCTCGACACGTCGGCCTCCATGCGCGCGACCGACGTGACGCCCTCGCGCTTCGTCGTCGCGAAGCAGGCCGCGCTTTCGCTCCTGTCGAATCTCCCGGCGGACCGCGTGGCCCTCGTCGGATGCGAAGGCGAGGCGCAGACGCTCGTTCCGCTCACGATGGACGGCGCCGCCGTCGGCATCTTCCTCGAGGCGCTCGAGCCGGGGATCGGCGCCAAGCCCGGCACGTCGATCGCGTCGGGGCTCGCGGCGGCGTCGGAGCTCCTCCCGGCGGGCGCCACGGGCGGAAAGCACGTCGTCGTCTTCTCCGACGGCGAAGACCTGGAAGGGGGCGTCGAGAAAGCCGCCGAGCGGGCCCGGGCCGAAGGGATCGTCGTCCACACGGTCCTCGTCGGCGGCGCCGACGGGAAGGGCGCCCCGGTGCCGGAGACCGACGTGTCGGGGCAGCTGACCGGCTACAAGACGGACGCCTCGGGCGCGCCGGTCGTCTCGAGACCCGACCCCGCCTTTCTCCGTCAGCTCGCGGCGACGACCGGCGGCACCTTCTCGATCGTGGCGCCCGGACGGACGGACCTGTCGGCCGTGGCCCGCCGTATCGACCTCTCGGCCCGGCGGCCCCTCTCGGCGACCCTCGCGACGAATCTCGAAGAGCGGTTCCAGGTCCCTCTCGGCGTGGCGGTCGCAGCGCTCGGCCTCATGCTCCTCGGCCTTCCGCGGGCCCGCCGCACGGCCCGGGCCGGTGCCGCCTCGCTCCTCGCCGTGGCTCTCGCCGGCGCCGCGACGGCACAGGAGCCTCCGTCTCCGAAGCCGTCTCCGTCCCCCACGCCGCTCCCGCGGCTCGAGCGCCTCCTCGGCTCGCCGCGCGGCGAGGCGAAGCTCGGGAAGAAGGCCATGGAGGAGAAGCGGTTCTCCGAGGCCGCCGGCCACTTCCGGCGTCAGACCGAGCTTTCGCCTTCGGACCCCATCGGCCCTTACAACCTCGGCTCGGCGCTCTCCCGCGACGGGAAGGCAGAGGAGGCGATCGCCTCCCTCGAGACGGCCCGCAAGATCGGACGGCCGGACCTCGCCGCCGACGCCGCCTACAACGCCGGCGAGACCTACTACCGCGCCGGCGACTACGCCAGCGCGGCCGCCGCCTTCCGCGACGCGCTGAAGAAGCGCCCCGGCGATCCCGACGCCTCCTTCAACTACGAGCTCTGCGCGCGCAAGGCCGAGGAAGAGCAGAAGAAGAACCGGCAGCAGAAGCAGGACCAACAGCCCCAGAAGAAAGACGACAAGAAGGACGAGAAGAAGAAGCCGGGCGAGGGCGCCTCCCCGACGCCGACGCCCTCGCCCCAGGGCTCCGCGGAGCAGGACCAGAGGAAACAGCAGGAGCAGCGCGAGCGCGAGTTCGAATCGAAGGCGAAGATGAGCCGCGAGAAGGCCGAGCAGCTACTCGCCACGATCCAGCGCGCCGATCTCGAGGAGCAGCGTCGGAAGATCGCCGAGCAGAAGCGGAAACGGCGCGTCGGGAGGGACTGGTGAAGCGGCGAGCGCGCGACTCCGGGTTCGCCGTCGCCCTCGCCGGTGCGTTTCTCGCCGCGGCCCTCCCTGCCGGCGCGCAGGAACTCCGGATCGAGGTCTACGCGGACCGTCCCCAGCCGGCCGCCGACGACCTCGTCCGGCTGACCTACAAGCTCTCCGGATCCGGCCTCACGGGCGACATCAAGCCCCCCTCACCGCTTCCGCTCAAGAACCTCGCGCTCGCCGGCGGACCGCAGCGCTCGGACCAGGTCTCGTTCGTCAACGGGGTCTTCAGCCGGTCCCTCAGCCTGACCTACTTCCTCCGGCCCAAAGGACCGGGCGCGGCCGAGGTGGGAGAGACCGTCTGGACCGTCGGCGAGAAGAACCTGAAGGCGTCTCCGTTCCTCTTCGACGTCGGCCCGGCTCGCGGGCGGAACGCCCCGCCGCCCGCGGGAGAAGAGCCCGAGGATCCACTGGCCGCCTTCTTCGGAAACCGGGGCGCGCCCCGCCCGGGCCCCGGGCTCGGGCGGGATGCCGGTCTCGAGCGCCGCGTCGAGAAACCGATCGTGGAGCTCCTCGTCACCCCGGACAAGACGACGGCGTACGTCGGCGAGGAGATCGTCCTCCACGTGGAGCTGATCACGTCGTCGGACGTGCAGGGACTCGAGTGGCTCGAGCCGCCGAAGTTCCCGGGCGCCTGGGCCGAGGACCTCGAGCGGCCCGAGCGCCCGACCGGGCGGCGCGACGTGGCCGGAGACCGGGTCGTCATGCGCTTCACGCTCCTGAAGAAGCTCGTCTCGGGTCTCGCGCCGGGAACGCTGACGATTCCCCCGATGAGGATCCGGACGAGCGTCCGCGCGGCGGGCGATCCGTTCGGCGACCCCTTCGGTTTCTTCCGGGCCCAGCCCGTCGAGCTTGCCAGCAAGCCGGTGACATTGAGGATCCTCGCGATCCCCGGCGAGCGGGCGTTCGCCGGGCCCGTCGGTCACTTCGAGCTGACGTCGCGGCTCGACAAGAGCCGCGTCGCGGTGGGCGAGGCCGCCACGCTGAAGGTCCGCCTCTCGGGCCCCGGCGGGCTCCGGACGGCGACGGAGCCGCCGAGAGTGGCCGTCCCCGGCGCCCGGGTCTACCCCCCCACGACGCGCACCGAGCCGCCGCGGGCGGGAAAGGGGGGCGCGGTCGAGTGGGACTACGTCCTCGTGCCGACGGCGCCGGGCGAGATCGCCGTCCCACCCGTCTCTCTCGAGACCTTCGATCCGACGGAGAAGAAAATCGCGCTTCGCTCCACGGCGCCCCTTCGCCTCGTGGTCGAGGGAACGGCGCCTGCCTCCGCGGCGGCCGCCCCGGGAACCGCCGCGCCGGCGCTCGCCGGAGCGGCCGAGACGATGGTTCCGACGCCCGCGGCGCCCGCTGCTTCCTCGGCCGCGCCGGCCGGCCCCGCCCTCGACCTCTCGCGAAGGACGGTCACGCTCCCGTTCTGGCTCCTGATCGCCATCCCCGCTGCCCTCGTCGCCGCCGCCGGGACGTGGGCCGTCCTCCGTCGACGGCATCCGCCGCGCGTGGACCTCCGGTCCGCCCTCGAGCCGGAGCCTGGAGAGACGAAGGAGCGCGCCGCGGCGAGGATCGACCGGGTACTGCGCGAGGGGCTGTCCCGCCGTTACGGGATGCCCGAGGGGACCACCACGGCCGCCGTCCTTTCCGCGCTGGAGGAGAAGGGAGTCCCCGGCGACCTGCTCCGGGACACCGAGACGCTCTTTGCCGACCTCGACTTCCTCCGCTTCGCGCCCCAGTTGGGGGACTACGCCGCGAAGATCACCGAGGTCCGGCAGGAAGCAGCTCGCCTCCTGCCCCGCCTTTTCTGACCGCTGTTTCCGGGACGCGCTCTAGAATTGGACAGCATGGCTTCGACCGCGCGCGTGATTTCGCCGAAGGTGCTGACGCGTTACATGGAGCGCCACCGCCTGCTCGACGAGACGAGCGGCGTTCCCCCGGAACGTTTCCTGATCACCCTCGTGAACCGCGCCCTCGAGTTCGTTCCCGCGCGCGTGGGCGTCCTCCTCCTCGACGACCCCGTGTCGAAGGAAGACGACCGTTCGCGCAACGAACTCGTCGTCATCGTCACGGCGGGCGAAGCCGGCGAGCCGATCGTGGGGCGGAAGGTCCGTCCCGTCGACGGCATCGCGGGCTTCGTCTACGCCCGCGGCGAGAAGACGGCCATCAATTTCGTGGGCGGCGCAGCGGCCCTCTCGCGGGAGCTCGACGGACTCCTCGGCTTCGAGGTCCAGAACGTGCTTTCCGTCCCGGTCGTCATCGAGAGCAACATCTGCGGCTCCCTCGCCCTCCTGAACCGCCTCGAGGAGCAGGCCTTCTCGCGGAAGGACGAGCGCCTGATGGAGCTCTTCGGCGACACGCTGTCGCTCGCCCTGCAGAACCTCCTCGACGAGCGCCGGGCCCGCGAGGTCGCCCGCCGCGACTCGCTGACGTCGCTCTACAACGACCGGTACTTTCACCGGAAGCTGCAGCGCGAGATCGAGCGCCTCGCGGGGACGAAGGAAGGAGAGCTCTCCCTCCTCTTCCTCGACTGCGACCACCTGAAGAGGGTCAACGACGAACACGGGCACCTGGCCGGCAGCCAGGTGCTGCGCGAGGTCTCGTTCATCATGCAGCGCGTCCTCGCCGACACGGTTTCGCTCGCCTGCCGCTACGGGGGCGACGAGTTCACGGTCATCCTCCTCGACCAGAATCTCGAGAAGGCCACCGTCGTGGCCGAGAAGCTGCGCCGCGCCGTGTCGGAGTGGGTCTTCCTGCCGATGGCCATCGGGCCGGGCGAACCGGCCCTGAACCTGAAGAACGTCCTCTCGATGTCGGTCGGCGTCGCCTCGTACCGTGACCACTGCGCCCCCGGCGCCCCGCCGGCGACGCAGAAGAACCAGCTTCTCAAGGCGGCCGACGCGGCGCTCTACATGGCCAAGACGAAGGGAAAGAACTGCGTCGTCGCGGCCCCTCCGGGGCCCGGCGGCAAGGACTCCGTCTCCGTCATCCTTAAGACCTGAGCATCAGGCGCTCCCCGGTTCGGCGGGCTAGAATCAGAATGTTATGGCCTTCCTCACCTCCCCTCGCATCGAGTCGAAGTCTGTCCTCGAGAACCTCGCCCGCCACATGCTGGTGGACGGATACCACGTCGTCATGGACCTCGCGAGGTCCCGTGGAAACGTCGTCTACGACGCCCTCCACGACGTCGAGGTCCTCGACTTCTTCTCCCAGTTCGCCACCTGCCCCATCGGCTACAACCACCCGAAGATGGCGGCTCCGGAGTTCCTCGAGGAGCTCACCGCGGCGGCCGTCACGAAGCCCGCCAACAGCGACATCTACACCCGGCAGCTGGCGGAGTTCGTGGACGCCTTCACCCGGCTGGCCGCGCCGGCGTCGCACGGCAAGCACCTGTTCTTCGTGGAGGGCGGGGCCCTGGCCAACGAGAACCAGCTCAAGGCGGCCTTCGACTGGAAGGTCCGGAAGAACTTCCGGAAGGGATACCGGCGCGAGGTGGGGACGAAGATCCTCCACTTCGAGCAGGCCTTCCACGGCCGCTCGGGCTACACCCTCTCGCTGACGAACACGGCAGACCCGCGAAAGACGATGTACTTCCCGAAGTTCGACTGGCCCCGCGTCGTCAACCCGAAGCTGACCTTCCCGACGACGCCGGAGAACCTCGAGAAGACGATCGCGAAGGAGCAGCTCGCCGTCCGGCAGATCCAGCAGGCGCTCGTCGATCACCGCGACGACATCGCCGCGCTCATCATCGAGCCGATCCAGGGCGAGGGAGGCGACAACCACTTCCGCCCGGAGTTCTTCCGGACGCTCCGGACCCTGTGCGACGAGAACGAGATGCTCTTCCTCGTGGATGAAGTCCAGACCGGACTGGGGCTGACCGGTGTGATGTGGGGCTTCCAGGCGATGGACGTCGTCCCCGACATGTTCGCGTTCGGGAAGAAGACGCAGGTCTGCGGTTTCGCCTCGAACGACCGGATCCTCGAGGTGCCCGAGAACGTCTTCGCCGTGTCGTCCCGGATCAACTCCACATGGGGCGGGAACCTCGTCGACATGGTCCGCAGCCGCCGTTACCTCGAGATCATCGACGAGGAGAACCTCGTCGAGAACGCGCGCATCGTCGGCGCCTTCCTGACGTCGAAGCTCGAGGAGCTCGCCGCGGAGTTCCCCGGCAAGATGACGAACGTCCGGGGACGCGGCCTCTTCATCGCCTTCGACCTGCCGGACGGAAAGACCCGCGGGCAGGTCCTCGCGACATGGCTCCAGAAGCACCGGGTGATGGGCCTCGCTTCGGGCGAGCGGGCCATTCGGCTCCGCCCCCCGCTGACGCTCACGAAGGACGAGGCGCTTCTCGGGGTTCAGCGCCTCCGTGCGGCGCTGGCCGAGACGGTCGGCTGAAATGGATCAGGGGAACCCGTTGCACGCCGACGCGTGCGTCGGCCCCCCAATCCCCCTCCGCGTGCC
Source organism: uncultured Acidobacteriota bacterium (assembly GCA_963801475.1). Classification (GTDB taxonomy): domain Bacteria; phylum Acidobacteriota; class Thermoanaerobaculia; order UBA5066; family UBA5066; genus DAOMFB01. The sequence goes on from CAWDEX010000001.1 coordinate 2,520,681, forward strand.
CCGCTCTTGAACCGTCACCTTCTCGGCAGACGGCTGCTCCTGGTGGCCGGAGTGCTGATCCTCCTCGCGTCGACGCTCTGGTTCGTTCCGCTACCCGAGATCGCCGCGCTCCGCTGGCGATCCCCGCGAACGACGGCCTTCATGGAGGCACGGAAGGCCCGGCTGCGCGCCCTGGGACGGAGCGACGCCCTCGACCGCCGGCCCGTGCCCCTGTCGGGCGTCTCGCCCGCGCTGGTGAGGGCCGTGATCGCCGCCGAGGACGCCCGGTTCTGGCAGCACCGCGGGGTCGACTGGCAGTCCGTCCGCGAGGCCGCCGACTGGAACCGTCGGATCGCCGGCAAGAAAGGGCGATGGAAGCGGGGCGCCTCGACGATCACCCAGCAGCTCGCGAAGAACCTGTGGCTCTCCGGCGAGCGGACCTGGTGGCGCAAGGGACGCGAGGCCGCCATCGCCCTGGCCCTCGACGCGCTCGTGCCGAAGAAGAAGATCCTCGAGCACTATCTCTCCTCCGTCGAATGGGGCGAGCGCGTGTGGGGGATCGAAGCCGCGGCCCGGGCCTATTTCGGGGTCCCGGCGTCCGCGCTCGACTCCCGGCAGGCGGCGTGGCTGGCTGCGATGATCCCCAACCCGTCCTGGTATCTCGCCCGCCCGGAGCGGCACCGGCAGCGCGCCGCCCTGATCGGGGCGCGCGCCTTCGGCATCGGGAAGCCCGTCGAGGAGGACGAGGGCGAAGAAGCGCCGGAGAGTCCACGCTAGAATGGGGAATACCATGAAGGAGCCTAGCCGTTCCCGCCGCGCGCCCGCGGCGCTTCTTCTCATGGGTCTCCTCGTCTCCGCCTGCGGTCAGAAGCCGGCCGAGGTCCGGGTTTCCCCCGGCAAGATCCAGCTGTTCGGCAAGGATCGACGGGCGTCCGTCAAGGCGGACGTCCTCGACAAGAAGGGAAACCCCGTCCCCGACCAGGGCGTGACCTGGGAAAGCTCGAACCCGAAGGTCGTCACCGTCGAGCCGTCGGGGATCCTGAAGTCGGTCGGCCCGGGCCGCGCCCAGGTCGTCGCCAAGAAGGACGCCCTGTCCGGCCTCGCGACCGTGGACGTCGCCGACGTCGCCGCCCTGGCGGTGATCCCCACCCGCGTCACGCTCGTCGGGCCCGTCGGAACGACGATCGCCCTCGTGGGCGACCTTCGCGACTCGAAGGGTCAGCCGTCTCCGCTGAAGCCGAAGTGGAGCACGTCCGATCCGAAGATCGCCCAGGTCACCGAGAGCGGTCTCGTGGCCTCGGCCGGCGAAGGGAAGGCGACCATCACGGCCAGCCTCGGCACCGACTTCAGCGCCGGCTGCGAGGTCCGCGTCCTCTTCCGAGAGATCGGGTCCTTCGAGATCGCTCCCCTGACGCTCATCCTCAAGACGGGAGACACCCAGAAGATCAACCCGCTCGTACGCGACACGGGCGGCGCGGTCATCGAGGACCCGGCGCTCGTCTGGACGTCTTCCGATCCGAAAGTGGCCTCCGTGCTCTACGGCACGGTGAAGGCCGAGGGCCCGGGAACCGCGACCATCACGGTCGCCGCCGGATCCAGAAGCCACCGCGCCACGGTCCTCGTGAATTGAGCCTCTCCGTCAGGCCTCCCGCGGTCGCCGGCACCTTCTACGAGGCCGAGCCCGCGCGCCTGCGCCTGACGGTCGATCGCCTCCTCGCCGCCCGGCGCGGGACGCCCCGCCCCGTCGGCAGCTGGCGGGCGCTCCTCCTGCCCCATGCCGGGCACGTCTATTCGGGGGGCATCGCCGCCGCCGGGGTCGCGGCCGTCGCGTGGCCGAAGACGGTTCTCCTCCTCGGGCCGAACCATCACGGCATCGGCGCATCGGCCGCTCTCTCTCCGGACGACGCCTGGCGGACGCCGCTCGGCGAGGTGCCGCGGAACGAGGCGCTCGCGAAAGACCTCCTCGCCCTCTGCCCGGCCCTCGAGGAGGACGCCGTGGCGCACCGCCTCGAGCACTCGCTCGAGGTCATCGTGCCGTTCCTCCAGGCGGCGGCTCCGGGGCTCTCGATGGTCTGTGTCTCGATCGGCGAGCCCGACCCCGGCCTCTGCCTGGCCGTGGGCGAATCCGTCGCCGGCGCCGTCCGCCGGGCCGGGGCCCGCGGCGAGAGCGTCGCCATCGTGGTCTCCTCCGACTTGAACCACTTCCTCCCGCGAGCCCGGAACCGCGCGAAGGACAACCAGGCCCTCGCGGCGCTCCGCGCCGGCGATCCCCGGTCGTTCTTCACGACGATTCACGAGAAGGAGCGGATCTCCATGTGCGGCGTCCTCCCGGCGACGGCACTTCTCCGGGCGCTCGAGATCCTCGGGACGGCCCCGGCGACGATCGTGGCGCAGGGGGACTCGGGCGACGCCTTCGGCGACCTGGCCCGCGTCGTCGGCTACGCCTCCGTCCTCTGGGAGAAGCCGGTGGGCGGACGGCCCGACGCGTGAGGGTCACCCACTTCTCCGCCGAGTGCGTCCCGTTCGCGAAGACGGGAGGACTGGGCGACGTCGTCGGCGCCCTGCCGAAGGCGCAGGCGGCGCGCGGACACGACGTCGACGTCTTCCTCCCCTTCCACCTCGAGGCGGCCGAGTGGTATCGGCGGCGCCTCAGCTGGCCCGAGCAGGCCCTGCCTCCGTTCGAGGTCTCCCTCCTCGGCCGGCCCCACACCGTCGGCCTCCTCCGCGGCACGCTCCCGGGGAGCACGGTTCCGGTCTATTTCGTCGCCCACGACCCCCTCTTCCACCGGACGCGCCTCTACGCACCGAACGAGACGGGGCGGGACGACGGCCTGTGGCGGTTCACGCTGTTCGTCCGCGCCGCCCTCGAGGCGATGCGCCGGATGGGACGGCGCCCCGAGCTCCTCCACGTCCACGACTGGCACCCGGCGCTCGCCGTCATGCTCGCGGCCTGGAGCAGCTGGCGCGACCGGTGGTTCGACGACGTCGCCTCGGTCCTGACGATTCACAACGTCGCGTACCAGGGCGTCTACGGCCCCTCGGAGTTCCGGATCCTCGGGCTCCCGCCCGAGGCCTGGACGGGGGGCGGCGTGGAGTTCGGCGGCGACGTGAACCTCCTGAAGGGCGCCATCGTGGCCGCGGACATGATCACCGCCGTCTCGCCGACCTACGCGTGGGAAATCACGACGCGCGAGGGAGGGGCGGGGCTGGACGGGGTCCTCCGGACGCGGAGCGACCGCCTCGTCGGAATCCTCAACGGCGTCGATACGAGCGTCTGGAACCCCGCGACCGACCCCGCCATCGCGGCGCACTACTCGCTCCGCGACCTGTCGGGAAAGCTCCTCTGCCGCCGCGATCTCTGCCGGATCGCCGGCCTCGACCCGGACGACGACGGGCTGGTCCTCGGCTCCGTCGGGCGCCTGACGGACCAGAAGGGCTTCGACCTCCTCATGGGCGCGGCGCCCGAGCTCATCCGGCGGGGCGTCCGGATCGTCCTCCTCGGTTCGGGAGAGCCGCAGCTGGAGCACGCCCTCCGGATGCTAGCGTCCCACCACCCGGGGCGGGCGGCCGCCTTCGTCGGCTACAGCGAGGAGCTGGCGCACAAGATCGAGGCCGGCGCCGACGCGTTCGTCATGCCGTCCCGGTTCGAGCCGTGCGGCCTGAACCAGATGTACTCCCTCGCCTACGGCACGCCTCCCATCGTGCGCCGGGTCGGCGGCCTCGCCGACTCGGTGGCCGGTTTCGACGGGCGAAACTTCGACCGCGGGACGGGCTTCGTCTTCGAGGACCCGTCCTCCCACGCCCTCGCCGCCGAGATCCTCCGGGCGCAGGGGCTCTTCCACCGCCCTGACGGCTGGCGCCGGCTGCTCGCCAACGGGATGACCCAGGACTTCTCGTGGGACCGCTCCGCCGCCGCCTACGACGCGGTCTACCGGCGTGCCCGGGAGGTCCGCGGGCTGCCATGGTGACCTTCTAGCGGGGACCGGACGGGGCCATGAGCCATCTGTCTCATGGACCTGGAAACCCCGATTCGGCGACGCTTTCGCGGGCCCTTCAGAGGGGCGCCGGGGGGATTCTTCGATGAGCCAGTACCGGATCGCCTGGCTGCCGGGAGACGGCGTCGGCGTCGAGGTCATGGAGGCGGCGAGGATCGTCCTCGACGCCCTGAAGCTGAACGCCACCTACCCGCACGGGGACATCGGCTGGGAGTTCTGGTGCCGCGAGGGAGACGCGCTCCCCCCGCGCACGGTGGACCTTCTGCGGAACGTCGACGCGGCGATGTTCGGGGCGATCACCTCGAAGCCCGTCCGCGCGGCCGAGGAGGAGCTGGTCCCCGAGCTGAAGGGGAAGGGGCTGACCTACCGCTCCCCCATCGTCCGGATGCGGCAGCTCTTCGACCTCTACGTCTGCCTCCGCCCCTGCAAGGCGTACGCGGGAAACCCGCTGAACCTCAAGGACGGGATCGACCTCGTCATCTTCCGCGAGAACACGGAGGACCTCTACGCCGGGGTCGAGTTCTCGCCCGTGCCGCTCGAGCTGTCCGACGTCCTCGCGAAGCTCTCGAAGCCCTTCGCCCCGTTCGCGCCGCTCTCCGGGGAGCAGTACGCCATCTCCTGCAAGGTGAACACCCGGAAGGGCTCCGCGCGCATCGTCCGGGCCGCCTACGAGTTCGCGAAGGCGCACGGACGGCGGAAGGTCACGATCGTCCACAAGGCGAACGTCGTCCGGGCCGCCGACGGGCTCTTCTTCGAGGAGGCGCGGAAGGTCGCGGCGGACTACCCCTCGATCGCCACGGACGACGCCAACGTCGACGCCATCTGCATGTGGCTGCTGAAGAACCCGTTCGCTTACGACGTCCTCGTGGCGCCGAACCTCTACGGCGACATCATCTCGGATCTCGCCGCCCAGATGGTCGGCGGCCTCGGCTTCGGCTGCTCGGGGAACATCGGCGAGAAGCTGGCCGTCTTCGAGCCGTCGCACGGCTCCGCCCCGAAGTACACGGGGCAGTACAAGGTGAATCCGCTCGCGACGATCCTCGCCGCCAAGATGATGCTCGACTGGCTCGGCGAGACGGAGAAGGGGCGGCGCCTCGAAACCGCCGTCGCGAAGGTCATGGCCGAGGGGAAGGTCCGGACGTACGACATGGGCGGCTCGTCGAAGACGCTCGAGATGGGCGAAGCGGTCGCCCGGGCGCTCTAGGGGACGCCTTGCGGTTCCAGGCCGGAATCCGTCTCCACGAGGTCGGCCCCCGCGACGGCCTCCAGGCGGAGAAGTTCGTCGTCCCGACGGACGTGAAGGCCGCCTGGATCTCGCGCGCCGCGGCCTCCGGCCTCGACATCGTCCAGGTCGGCTCTTTCGTCCACCCGGAGAAGGTCCCCCAGATGGCCGACACCGACGCGCTCTTCCGGAGGCTCACGGGGCCCGGCGCCCCCCCGCGGCGGGCCGTCCTCGCCGGCCTCGTCCTGAACGAGAAGGGGTTCGAGCGCGGCCTCGACGCGGGAGTGGAGCTCTTCTGCATGGGGGTCTCGGCCAGCGAGACGCACAGCCGGAAGAACGCCGGGGTGGGAACCACGGAAGCGACCCGGCGGATCGTCGCGATGGCCCGGCGGGCGCTCGCGGCCGAAAAGCCGGTTCAGGTCGCCGTCCAGTCGGCCTTCGGCTGCGGATTCGAAGGTCCCGTCCCGGAGGAGCGCGTCCTCGACATCTGCCGCGCCTACCTCGAGGCGGGGCTCACGCGGATCAGCCTGGCCGATACGGCCGGGCACGCCCACCCCGAGCAGGTGACGCACCTGTTCACGGCGCTCCGTGCCCTGGCCCCCGAGATCCGGACGGCCTGCCACTTCCACGACACGTACGGCGTCGGCATGGCAAACGTCTTTGCGGCGCTCGCCGCCGGGGTCTCCTCCTTCGAGACGTCGTTCGCGGGGCTCGGCGGCTGCCCCTTCACGAAGGTGGCCGCCGGCAACGTCGCCACCGAGGACTTCGTTCACGCCCTCCAGCGGATGAACGTCCGGACCGACGTCGACCTCCCGGCCCTGATCTCCCTGGCGCGCGACGTCGCGGGCTTCTTCGGCCGCGAGATGCCGGGGCGGGTCCACAAGACCGGGCCGGTCCCGGCCGGGCCCCGGGCGGAGGCCACCGCGTGACGGCGAGACTCCTCGACGGGATCCGCGTCCTCGACCTGACGAACGTCCTCTCGGGTCCCTTCGCAACCCTCCATCTCGCCTTCCTCGGGGCCGAGGTGATCAAGATCGAGAACCCGAAGGACGGCGACCTCGCGCGGAAGCTCGGGAACGTCCCGAAGCTCAACCAGGAGCTGATGGGGACCAGCTTCCTCGCCCAGAACGCCAACAAGAAGTCGGTCACGCTGAACCTGAAGGCCGAGAAGGGGCGCGAGGTCTTCCGGAAGCTCGTGACGACGGCCGACGTCCTCGTCGAGAACTTCCGCCCCGGCGTCATGGACCGGCTCGGCCTTCCGTACGCCGCGCTCGCGACGATCAACCCGCGCCTCGTCTACTGCGCCATCTCGGGTTTCGGCCAGACCGGGCCCGACGCCCTGAAGCCGGCTTACGACCAGATCATCCAGGGGCTCTCGGGGACGATGGCCGTGAACGGCGACGAGCGGCTGAACCCGCTCCGGTGCGGCTTCCCCGTCTGCGACACGGTCGGCGGGCTCAACGCCGCCTTCGCCGTCATGGCCGCCCTCTACCACCGGGAACGGACCGGGGAGGGGCAGCTGATCGACGTCGCCCTTCTCGACTCGATCATGCCGCTGATGGGATGGGTCGCCGCGAACCTCCTGATCGGCGGCCAGCCGCCGGTCCTGCTCGGGAACGACAACTTCACGGCGGCGCCGTCGGGGACGTTCGCCACGAAGGACGGCCACATCAACATCGCCGCGAACAAGCAGGAGCAGTGGGAGGCGGTCGCCGACGTCCTCGGCGTTCCCGAGCTGAAGAGCGACCCGCGGTTCGCCGAGCGCGACACGCGGAAGAAGAACCGGAAGCTCCTGACGCCGCTCCTGGAAGAGAAGCTCCGGACCCGGACCACGGCCGAGTGGGTCGACGCCCTGAACGCGCGCGACGTCCCGTCTGGAGACATCCTGTCGCTCGAAGCGGCGCTCGCGCAGCCGCAGGTCGCGCACCGGAAGACGCTCCAAACCGTCCCCGTGCCGGGGATCGGCGACCTGCCGCTCTTCGACCTGACCGCGCTCTTCGAGAAGACGCCGGCCTCGATCGACGCGCCGCCGCCTCGCCTTTCCGAGCACACGGAGGAGGTCCTGACGGACGCGGGCTTCACGAAGGAAGAGATCGCCGGGATGAGAAGGCAGGGAATCGTCTGAGGGGGGAACGAAGCATGGGCAAGACCGTCGTCGAGAAGATCCTCTCCCGCGCCGCGGGGAAGCCGGGCGCGAAGGAGGGTGACGTCGTCGAGCCACGCGTCGACCTCGCGATGTCGCACGAGAACGCGGCGCTCGTCATCAACCAGTTCCTCGAGATCTGGAAGGGGACCGGACGGACGCCGAAGGTCTGGGACCCGTCGCGGATCGCCATCATCTTCGACCATCGCGTCCCCGCCGAGTCGCCCAAGACGGCGACGAACCAGAAGAGGGTTCGCGACTTCGTCGCGGCGCACGGGATCGGGCGCTTCCACGACGTCCGCGGCGACACGGGGGGTATCTGCCACCAGGTCCTTCCCGAGTACGGCTACGTCCGGCCGGGGACCGTCGTCGTCGGGACCGACTCGCACACGACGAGCCACGGCGCGCTCGGGGCCTTCGCGTTCGGGATCGGGGCGACCGAGATGGCGAGCGTCTGGACGCTCGGCGCGGCGCTCAACGTCGAGGTGCCCCCGACGATCAAGGTCGTCGTGACCGGCGCCTTCCCCGAATACGTCGGCCCGAAGGACCTGATCCTCCACCTGATCGGGAAGATCAGCGCGCAGGGGGCGAACTTCCGGGCGCTCGAGTTCCACGGCGAGACGATCCGGACGATGCCGACCTCCGGCCGGCTCGTCCTGTGCAACATGTCGGTCGAAGCCGGGGCGACCGCCGGGATCGTCCCGGCCGATGCCGAAACCGTCCGCTACCTGCGCGAGGAGGCGGGCGTCACCGACCCGCTCGACCTCGTCACCCCCGACGCCGACGCGGCGTACGAGCGCGTCATCGAGATCGACGTCTCGAGCGCTCGCTCCGCAGATCGCCTGCCCGCACACCGTCGACAACGTCAAGCCGGTCGACGCCGTGGCCGGCGTGAAGGTCCACCAGGTCGTCATCGGCTCCTGCACGAACGGGCGGCTCGACGACCTCGCGGCGGCCGCGGAGATCGTCCGCGGGAAGAAAGTGGCCACGGGGACCCGGATGCTGGTCTTCCCCGCCTCCGGGAAGATCTGGATGGAGGCGTTGAAGAAAGGGTACATCGGCGACTTCATCTCGGCCGGCGCCGTCGTCATGAACGCCGGATGCGGCCCCTGCCTCGGCGTCCACGAGGGCGCCCTCGGCGACGGCGAGGTCGCCCTCTCGACGACGAACCGGAACTTCAAGGGACGGATGGGGAACCCGACCTCCGAGGTCTACCTCTGCTCCCCCGCCGTCGCGGCGGCCTCGGCCGTCGCGGGGGTCATCCGCGACCCGCGGAAGGGAGCGCACTGACATGGCCACCGTGATTCGCGTCCTTCCCGACGACATCTCGACCGACGTCATCTACCCCGGGCGGTACATGGCGACCGTCCTCCCGTCGGAGACGCCGCAGTTCGCCTTCGCCGACGACGCAGCGCTGAACGCGAAGCTGAAGGCGAAAGAGGTCCCCCCCGGTTCCGTGATCGTCGCGGGGCCGAACTTCGGCTGCGGCTCCTCGCGCGAGCAGGCCGTCTCGACGCTGAAGGGGCACGAGCTGATCATCGTGGCCGGAAGCTTCGCCCGGATCTTTCTCCAGAACTCGATCAACCTCGGCCTCAACGTCGTCACGGCGCCGGGGATCGAGGCGAGCGAAGGGGACGATCTCGAAATCGGCCCGCAGCGCGTCACGAACCGGACGACCGGAAAGAGCTTCGACGTCGTCCCGCTCCCGGCCGCCCGCCAGGCGATCATCGACGCCGGCGGCCTGATCGCCTACACGCGCAAGCGGCTCCTCCAGACCCCGGCCTGACGCCGACCCCCCGGAGCCCGGCGGTGCCTGCCTCCGCGTTGCACCGGACTCGCCCCGCCCGCCGCTGATCGCGATCGTCACGCCCCCCGGCGAGCAACCAACCTGACGGACGGCGTCTGAGTAGTCGCCCCCCGGCGCCTAGAATCCGCTCATGCCGCTGCACATCGGAATCGTGGCCTGCAGCGCCGAAGGCGCCGCGCTCTGCTACCGCACGATCTGCGAGGAGGGCCAGGCGCAGCTCGGTCCTCACAGGCATCCCGAGGTCTCCATGCACACCTACTCGCTGGGCGAGTACATGGACTTCATCTACCGGGACGACTGGCGGGGCGTGGCAGACCTCATGCTCTCCTCGGCCGAAAAGCTCAAGAGGATCGGCGCCGATTTCCTGATCTGTCCTGACAACACGGTCCACCGCTCCTTCGCACTGGTCGCCGAGCGTTCGCCTCTTCCGTGGCTGCACATCGTCGAAGTCGTCGCAGCGGAGGCACAGCGGCGAGGCTTCAGGGAACTGGCGATCACCGGCACCTCCTACACCATGGAAGGCCCGGTCTATCCCGAGGTCCTCTCGCGGAACGGAATCGGATTCCGTATTCCCCTTCCCGGGGAGCGAGGCGAGATCAACCGGATCATCTTCGAGGAGCTCGTGAACGGCGTCGTCAGACCGGAATCGAAGGCCGCCCTCCGCGCCGTCATCGGCCGCATGCAGTCGGAGGGGAGCGATGCCGTCGTGCTCGGCTGCACCGAGCTTCCGCTCCTCGTCACGCCGGCGGATTCGCCCCTCCCCGTGCTGGACTCCACTCGACTGCTCGCGCGGGCCGCGCTCCGGCGAGCCATGGGCACACCCCTCCGCCCTCAGCGACCCCGATGAGCGGCAGGTCCATCCCCTGGTGGCGCGGCGCGCGCGGCGAGTGGTATGTCGTGGCCCAGATCGCCCTGACCCTCGTCGTATTCCTCGGCCCCCGCACCGTGTCGGGCTTGCCTGGCTGGCCGGCGCCGCTCGCCGGGATATCCGTCGTGGCCGGGGCCGTGATCGCGCTGGCCGGCTTCGGTCTTCTCCTTGCCGGTCTGTTCCGGCTCGGCCCCGACCTAACTCCCTTGCCCTACCCCACCTCGCGCGCCACCCTCGTTCAAACCGGTCCGTATCGCCTCGTGCGGCACCCCATGTACGCGGGTGGCATCGCCCTCGCCTTCGGTTGGGCCCTGTTCGTACGAGGCTGGCTCACCCTGGGGTCCGCCACGGTCCTGTTCCTCTTTCTCGAGGTCAAGGCCACACGCGAAGAACGATGGCTGGTCGACAGGTTTCCCGACTACCCGGACTATCAGCGGCGCGTCCGCAAGCTCATCCCGCTCGTTCACTGACCGTATCCTCCTCCCGGACCGGAGGGTCGGCGCAATCTGCCACGGAGAGCTCGGCCAATGAACGTCCTTCATGCGATCGGGAATACGTCGATGGCTCGCCTTCGCAGGGTCGTCCCGCAGAACTGTGCGGAGATCTTCGCCAAGCTCGAGTGGGAAAACCCGACCGGAAGCATGAAGGACCGGATGGCGCAGGCCGTGATCTCGCGGGCGGAGGAGGACGGCCGCCTGATGAGGGGAGACACCGTCGTCGAGTACACGGGGGGCAGCACCGGGACGTCGCTGGCCCTGGTCTGCGCCACGAAGGGCTACCGTATCCGGATCGTCAGCTCCGACGCGTTCAGCCGGGAGAAGCTGGATCACATGGCGGCGCTCGGCGCCGAGCTGACGCTCGTTCCGTCCGAAGGAGGCCGTACCACGAGGAAGCTGATCCTCGACATGATCGAGGCCGCCCGCGTGCTGAGCCGGGAGCCCCGCACGTATTGGACCGACCAGCTCGAGAACCGGGACAGCATCGCGGGCTATTACCCGCTGGGCGAGGAGATCTGGAGTCAGACGGAGGGAAAGATCGATGCCTTCGTCCACTGCGTGGGTACGGCGGCCTCCTTGCGCGGGGTCGCGACCGTGCTGAAGCGATACAAACCCGGCATCAGGATCGTCGCCGTGGAACCCGCAGAATCCCCGGTGCTGCTGGGAGGACAGGCCGGTCCCCACAAGATCGAAGGAGTCGGGATTGGCTACACGCCCCCTCTCTGGGAGCCGGCTCTCGTGGACGAGATCCTGCCGGTCGGGACCGACGAGGCGAAGGAGATGGCGAGGCGCCTCGCGCGGGAGGAGGCCCTCTTCGCGGGGACGTCCTCCGGAGCGAACGTCGTCGCCGCGATTCGAGTCGCGGAGCGGCTCGGACCGGCTGCCCGGGTCGTCACGCTGATCGCCGACTCCGGCCTCAAGTACCTGAGCACGGACGTCTACAAGAGAAGTTGAGTAATCGAAGAGAGACCCGGCGTCGCCTCGGACCCGATCCATCCGTCCTTGTGCGACGTATTGTTGGATGCATCGAATGATTCACGAGCAAGCGAGGAGGTCCCCATGCGATACGTCGATGGTTACGTCCTGCCCGTGCCCCGGAAGAACCTGAAGGCCTATCTCCGAATGGCCCGGATGGGAGAGCGGATGTGGCGAAAGCACGGCGCGCTCGACTACAAGGAATCCGTCGGAGACGACCTCAAGCCGGCGTGGGGAACGCCGTTCACGCGAGTGATGAAGCTGAAGAGGGGCGAGACCGTGGTCTTCTCCTACGTCGTCTTCAAGTCGCGGGCTCATCGCGACCGCGTCAACGCCACGGTCATCAAGGAGATGGAGAAGCTCGGTCCGCCGAAGGAGATGCCGTTCGACGTGAAGCGCATGGTCTACGGCGGATTCAAGGTCCTCGTAGGCGCCTGACGACGACGGCACAGGAGAGCCCGTCCGATGATCGAGACGCCCCGGATCACCCGGACCGCCGCCCGGCTCACCGCCGCCCTCCGCCTCACCGTTCCGCGAGCGCAGATCCAGAGCGTCATGGGTCCCGGCCTCTCCGAGGTGGTGGCCGCCGTCGCCGCACAGGGAATTCCCCCCGCCGGACCGTGGCTCACTCACCACTTCCGGATGGACCCGGATGTCTTCGACTTCGAGATCTGCGTCCCCGTCATGAAACCGGTCGTCGCCGCGGGCCGCGTGAAGCCGGGCCAGTGGCCCGCCATGAAGGTGGCGCGGACGATCTACCAGGGACCCTACGAGGGTCTCGGCGCCGCCTGGGGTGAGTTCGACGAGTGGATCGCGGCCAACGGACACAAGCCGGGCCCGGACCTCTGGGAGTGCTATGTCGCGGGCCCGGAGTCGAGCCCCGACCCGGCCCGTTGGCAGACGGAGCTGAACCGTCCGCTGACCGAATAGCGCGGCCGCAGCCGATTCGTCGCCGGCGGCGTCCGGCGTGATACAGCAGAATCATTTACGCCGTTCCGAAGAGGGAACTAGCTTGTCCGAGCCCGTATGTGGAGGGTCCCGTGAGCGCTGTCGGGAAATTCCGCTCCGTCCCTCACCTCTTTTTGGACCGCGTCAGCTCGACCCCGGAGGCCACGGCCTACCTCCATCCGGTCGACGGCGGCTGGAAGTCGTTGACCTGGAAGGAGACAGCGGCGCGCGTCCGGGCCATCGCCTGCGGCCTCCTGTCCCTCGGACTTACGCCGAACGACCGGGTGGGAATCGTCTCCAATACCCGGCTCGATTGGATTCTGGTCGACCTCGGCATCCTCTGCGCCGGAGGAGAGACCGTCACGGTCTATGCGGCCTCCACCCCCGACGACACCGGATACATCCTCGGCGACTCCCGCGCGATCGCCGTGTTCGCCGAGGACGCGGCTCAGGCGCGGAAGATCCTCTCCCGCCGGGGCGAGCTTTCCGAACTCCGGCACCTGATCCTCATCGACGCGTCGGCCGGGCTCCCCGAGGGGGCCCTCTCGCTCGCCGACCTCGAGAACCGCGGCCGCGAGTGGGACGAAGGGCACCCCGGCGCCTTCGAGGAAACGGCGACCCGGGCGACTCCGGAGATGGTCGCGACATTGATCTACACGTCGGGAACGACGGGCCGCCCCAAGGGCGTCGAGCTGACCCACGACAACTGGCTCTTCGCGGCCGGGACGATCGCGGACTCGCTCGGGATCCTCACTCCCTCCGACTGCCAGTTTCTCTGGCTTCCCCTCGCCCACGTCTTCGGGAAGGCTGCCGTCGCCCTCTGCATCCACGTCGGCGCCCCGACCGCGGTCGACGGGCGTGTCGACCGGATTGCCGAGAACCTCGTGGCCGTGAAGCCGACCTTCTTCTGCGCCGTGCCGCGGATCTTCGAGAAGGCCCACGCGAAGATCGTCGGCCAGGTCCTCGCCGCCGGCGGGGCGAAGAAAGCGATCTTCGACTGGGCGCTCGCGGTCGGGACGGAAGCTGCGGTCCGTCGGCGGGAAGGGCGCCCGCTCGGCCTCTTCCTTGCCTTTCGGCACCGTCTCGCCGACCGCCTCGTCCTCCACAAGATCCGGGAGCGATTCGGCGGACGGCTCAAGTTCTGCCCCTGCGGGAGCGCCCCGCTCGCGCACGAGATCGGCGAGTTCTTCGACGCCTGCGGCATCACGATTCTGGAGGGGTACGGCCTGACGGAGACGACGGCGGTCACCTTCTTCAACCGTTACGAGGACAACCGGTACGGCACGGTCGGGACCATCATCCCCGGGATGGAGGTGACGTTCGCGCCCGACGAGGAGATCCTCCTGCGCGGCCGAGGGGTCATGCGCGGCTATTACGGCCGCCCCGCCGAGACCGCCGAGGTCCTCGACGCCGACGGGTGGCTCCACACCGGCGACATCGGCGTCCTCGGACCGGGCGGGCACCTGACGATCACCGACCGGAAGAAGGACCTCATCAAGACCTCCGGCGGGAAGTACGTCGCCCCGCAGGTCGTGGAGGGGCGCCTGAAGCTCGAGACGTCGCTCATCAGCCACGTCATCCTCCACGGCGACAACCGGAGGTTCTGCACGGCCCTGATCAGCCTCTCCGAGGAGGAGATCCTCACCTGGGCGCGAGCCGAGGGGCTGGCCGGGAAGTCCTACGAGGAGCTGACGAAGGATTCGCGCGTCATGGAGCTCGTCCGGCCCCACGTCGACAACGTCAACGGCCAGCTGGCGCGGCACGAGACGATCAAGCGCTTCGCCATCCTTCCCTCCGAACTGAAGATCGAGAATGGCGAGCTGACTCCGAGCCTGAAGGTCCGACGGAAGGTGGTCGAGCAGCGTTATCGCGCTCTGCTCGACGAGCTCTACGCCGAGGCGGCAAACGAGCGTCCGGCGTGAGGCGCCTCCGGCGCCCGGTCCTCCTCGCCCTGTTGCTGGCCGCGTCGCACCTCGCCCGGGGTGACGAAGAGCACCGGACGCCACGTGCCGGAGAGTCGGCCAGCGGGACGCTCTTCGGGAAGACGGTGTCGGCCCCCGAGCGCGACCGGAGCCGGATCACGTACCTCAACGTCGGGGCGGTCCTCCTCCCCGGGGGACCGGAGGAGAAGGAGTTTGGCCCGATGGGCGGGCTCTACCTCTGGCGGGTCTCGGCGGACGGGACGAGCCGCCTTCGCGGCATCGTCGCCGTCATTTCCAACGAGGTTCGGTGGGATCGCGCCCTCCCCGGCCTCGGCGGGCTCTCTCTCGTCCTCACCTTCGACAGCCTGACACCGTGGTGGGCGCGGTCAGAGTACGTGGCCGGCGTCCGGATCGCCGCCGGCGAGCTGAAGTGGAACCAGGCGCGCGGGGGCGTCGGTTTCGCCTTCCGCAAGAGCCTTCCCCCCGGCGCCTGCGACAACGGCCTCGACGCGGCGCTGACCTACGAGCCGGGCGGACTCTGGTTCCTGCGCGGTTCCGACACGGCGCCCGGTTACGCCGTCCCGGTCGACACGTACGAGGGGCGCCTCCATCTACGGTTCCGCGCCGATGCCCTCGAGCGGAACCTCCTCGAGATGCCACACCGCGGGTGGTCGGCCGGTCTCGACGGCCTCGCCGGATGGCGGGCCCGCTGGGAGCCGTGGGGCTTCCCGGCCCTGCCCGAGACGGGGGGCCGCGACTGGCAGGCCGTGAGCGGTTTCGCTCTTGCCGCGTTCGCGCCGTTTCCCGGCCTGTCGGAGCGGCACCGCCTGATCGCCTCGCTCCACGCAGGGGCCGGGTCGGACCTCGACCGCTTCTCGGCCTTCCGTCTAGGCGGCGGGTCGACATGGGGCGACTTCGAGACGCTCTCGCGAATCGTCCTCGCCGGCGCCGGCGTCGACGAGAACTTCTCCTCGCGCTATGCGATCGTCGACCTCGAGTACCGGTGGGAGGCCCTCTTCTTCCTCTACCTCCAGCTGCGTGGGACGCTGGCGTGGGCCGACCGGATCGTTCCCGGCGGCGCCGGGACGGCCACGAAGGCGGGCTCCTTCCCGGCCCTCACGGCGGGTGTCACGAGCGGGCTCCCCTGGGACCTCTCCCTCGAGTTCGCCGCCTCGTGGAACTTCGGCCTCGAACGCGTCACGGACGGGCGGCCCGAAAAAGGGAGCTTCGGCCTTCTCTTCTCGCTGACGAAGGAGTTCTGACGAGGTCGTTCAGAGCCTCTCTTCGCCGGCGCCGATCCGCCTGACGAGCTCGAGTAGCTCCGCGTGGACGCCGGGCGAGCCCGCGAGGAGGTTTCCCCGGGACCGCCAACTCCCGCCCCCGTCGAAGTCGGTGACGACTCCCCCCGCTTCCACGATCAGGAGGGAACCGGCCGCCGTGTCCCAGGGGGAGAGGCCGAACTCGAAGAAGCCGTCGAAGATCCCGGCCGCGGTGTAGGCCAGGTCGAGCGCAGCGCTTCCGGCGCGGCGGAGGGAGCGGGCGCCGAGGAACACCTCGCGGAACACCGAGAGATAGAGGTCGATCTTCGCCTGCTGGCGGAACGGGAATCCGGTGGCCAGAGCCGCTCCGTCGAGCCCCGCCCGCGCCGGCATCCGGAGGCGGGCGCCGTTGCGGAAGGCGCCCGCGCCGGCGGCCGAGGTGAAGAGGTCTTCCTTGACCGGGTCCCAGACGACGCCGATCTCGATCGGGCCCTGGAGCCCGCCGGTCGTCCGCGCGACGGAGACCGCCCAGTGCGGGAATCCCCGGATGAAGTTGGCCGTCCCATCGAGCGGGTCGACGATCCAGGCGGGTGCCGCATCGTCGCTCCCCGAGACGCCCGTCTCCTCGCCGAGAAAACGGTCGTGAGGGAAGGCGGCCAGGACGGATCGGCGGAGCACCTCTTCCGCCTCCCGGTCCGCGCGCGACACCATGTCGTTCTTTGCCTTCTCCTCGACGTCCGACGGGTCGAGCGACCCGAAGTAGTCGAGCAGAACCTCGCCGGCCTCCTCGGCGGCCGCGACGGCGACGTCGAGCGAGCGCATCAGCGAGGCCTCCGTGGAGGCCGGCCGGGATGCGGGGGGCTCGTCACGCCTTGAGATCGTAGCGGGTCGCGGCGGGGGTACAATGCTGAGACTGTTTCTCAGGGTCGGGCCCGTGAAACGGCGTTTCATTCCCGGCGGAGGCGAACATGGCCACCTGTCCTGTCTGCCAGAGCAAGGGCGCAGAAATCTCGAGCTCCCGGAGGATTCCGGGGAGGGCAGATGCCGCGTGGTTCGTGAAGTGCCGGAACTGTCCCGTTCCTTTCTTCATTCCGGGAAGTGCGTGGAACCTGGTCGTCACGAATCCGCGCGAGCTCGAACGACGTCGGCCCCAGTGGGCAGGATTCCTCCGCGAGGCCAAGGAGCGGGGCGACCACCTCGCGAAGCTCTACTGACGGGTCACCCCGGGGGGACGTCATGGGAGACGAGAACGAAAAGAGGACAGGGCCGGACTTCCGGACGGGGATTCCGTTCGCGAGCCTGCCCGACGGGGGACTGATCGAGGGTCACGTCGGAGACGAACCGGTTCTCCTGGTGCGCCGGGGAGCCGGCATCCGGGCCGTCGGCGCGTCATGCACCCATTACGGGGCACCCCTCGCCGACGGCATCCTCGTCGACAGCGCGCTGAGATGCCCGTGGCATCACGCCGAATTCGACCTCGCCACCGGAGAACCCACCCGACCTCCCGCGCGGGACCCGATCGCCTGCTGGACGGTCGAACGGCGGGGCGGATCGGTCTTCGTGACCGGGCGCGCGACGGCGCCGCCGCCCCCTCCGGCGTCGGGCCCCCACCCGCCACGCATCGTCGTCCTCGGCGGCGGCGCCGCCGGGAACGCCGCCGTCGAGACGCTCCGCCGCGAAGGGTATTCCGGGGCGCTCACCCTCGTCGGCGCGGATCCCGACCTGCCGTGCGACCGACCCAACCTCTCGAAGGACTACCTCGCGGGGACCGCCTCCGAGGAGTGGATTCCTCTCAGGCCCAGGGAGTACTACGAGGAACGGAAGATCGTTCTTCGCCTCGGCACCCCGGTCACGTCGCTCGACAAGGCGGCGCGCCGGCTCGTCCTCTCCGACGGAACCGCGCTCGGGTACGACGCCCTCCTCCTCGCGACCGGCGCCGATCCGGTCCGGCTCGGAATTCCGGGGGCGGACCTCGCCCACGTCCGGACGCTCCGGACTCTCGGCGACAGCCGCGCCCTCGTCGCGGCCTCCGGGAACGCCCGGCGCGCCGTCGTCATCGGCGCGAGTTTCATCGGCCTCGAAGCGGCCGCTTCGCTCCGGACGCGGGGCCTCGGAGTCGACGTCGTCTCCCCGGAGGCGGTGCCGCTCGAACGCGTCATGGGGCGCGAGATCGGCGCCTTCGTGAAACGCGTTCACGAGGAGCATGGCGTCGTCTTCCACCTCGGGAGGACGCCCAGGGAGATCGGCCCCTCAGCCGTCACCCTCGACGACGGCACGACGCTGCCGGCCGAACTCGTCGTCATGGGCGTCGGCGTCAGGCCGGCGACCTCCCTCGCCGAAGGCGCGGGCCTCGCGGTCGACCGCGGCGTTCTCGTGGACGCGTTCCTCCGCACCAGCGACCCCTCCGTCTTCGCAGCCGGCGACGTCGCCCGCTATCCCGACGCGCGCTCCGGCCAGACGGTTCGGATCGAGCACTGGGCCGTGGCGCAGCGCCAGGGGCGCACCGCCGCGCGCAACATGCTCGGCCGGAGTGAGCGCTTCGAGGCGGTCCCCTTCTTCTGGTCGGCCCACTACGACGTCACGATCGCGTACGTCGGCCACGCGGAGGGATGGGACGCCGTCGAGATCGAGGGAAGCCTCGAGGCCCGCGACGCCCGGGTCGCCTTCCTCCGGAGCGGCCGGACGCTCGCCGTCGCGACGATCGGCCGCGACCGCGAGAGCCTGCAGGCCGAACTCGAGATGGAGGGCGGGACCGGTCCCGGGCGGGCCGGCCGATCCCCTCAATAGAAGTCGCTGCAGGACAGAAAGTAGCCGCACCCCTCCGTCGGGCAGCTGAGCTTGCAGGAGACGTCGACCAGCTCCGCGCCGCAGACAGGGCAGATGTGGTACGCGCGGTCCTCCGCGCAGGGGTCCTCGGTCCTCCGGGCAGGCTCCGGAGACGGCGTCAGCGCCTCGTCACGTGGCGGACTGGGCGGACGCGACGGAGGGCAGGCCATCTCAGTTCACGACCGGCGACGCCGCGCCTCCTTCGAGCTTCTCCCAGGCGGCCTGCGCCTGCTGGGTGTCGGGGAAGCGTTCGACGATCTCGGTCCAGACCTTCTCGGCCAGGTCGCGCACGCCGAGCATCTCGGCGATCTCGGCGCGCTGGATGAGGTTGTCCGGCTCGTCCGGCCGGAGCGTCGCGAGAAACGTCAGCGCGCGGAAGCGCCCCCCCTCGTCGTGCTGCCGGCCGAAGGCGCCGGCCAGATTGTGGAGCACGCGCTCGAGGATCGACGCGACGCCGATGCCCCGGAGGAAGTCGGGGCGCCACGGCAGCTTTCCGCCCGACATCCCGTCCAGCTTGCGGCGGCACTCGTCGACCGTGATCCGCGTCCCGCCGGCGAACGGATCGACGAGGACGCCCGGCGAGGTCCCCACCCGGACGATGAAATGCCCGGGCATCCCGACCCCTTCGACCGCGAGGCCGGCCCGCCGCGCCACCTCCATCCAGACCGCGGAGAGGAGGATCGGCATGCCGCGCCGCCGGGCGAGAACGGCGTGAAAGAGGCCGTTGTCCGGGTGGTAGTAGTCGTCCTCGTCGCCCGCGAAACCCTCTTCGCCCCCGAGGATCTCGGCGAGGGCGCGTGCCTGCATGAAGGCCGAAGACGACTCCTTCACGCGCTCGGCAACGCGCGCGGACCAGCGGTCGAGGTCGGCCGAGTCCGCCTCGCGCGCCGCGGCCGGCGTCCCCTCGACGGCGTAGAGCGCGCCGAGGAGATCCTCCGCGTCCACGGCCGCCACGAACTCGGCGAGCGCCTGCTCGTCCCGTGCGGACCAGAGCTCTTTCACGAGGCTAATCTACACGGGGAGGCCCGGGCCGTCGACCCGTGCCTCGCCCCGGGATCGCGGAATGGAGCCCAGACACCGTGTCGTCGTCGTCGGGGGGGGATTCGGGGGCCTCCGGGCCGCCCGGGACCTCTCCCGCCTCGCCGTCGACGTCACGCTCGTCGACCGGCGGAACTTCCACCTCTTCCAGCCGCTTCTATACCAGGTGGCGACCGGGGCCCTTTCCCCCGCCAACATCGCCGCGCCGATTCGCTCGCTCCTGAAGCGGAAGAAGAACGTCCGCGTCCTCCTCGGCGAGGCGACCGGTGTCGACGCGGCACGGCGCGTCCTGCTCCTCGCCGACGGCGAACTTCCGTACGACACGCTCGTCGTCGCCGCGGGCGTCCGCCACCACTACTTCGGACGAGAGGACTGGGAGAGGGTCGCACCCGGACTGAAGACGATCGAGGACGCCACCGAGATCCGGCGCCGCATCCTCCTGGCGTTCGAGTCGGCCGAGCGCGAGACCGATCCGTCGCGGCGACGCGCCCTCCTGACCTTCATCGTCGTCGGCGGCGGGCCGACGGGAGTGGAGCTGGCCGGCGCGCTCTCGGAGATCGCGCAGCACACCCTCCGGGGCGACTTTCGCGCGATCGACCCGTCGGAGGCCCGCGTTCTTCTCCTGGAATCGGGCGAGCGGATCCTGCCGACGTATCCTCCGGACCTCTCCGCCAGGGCGACGCGCGCCCTGGCACGGATCGCCGTCGGCGTGCGGACCTCGACACGCGTCACGGAGCTTTCGGATGGAGCGGTGACCATCCGGCACGGAGGAGCGGAGGAAACCCTCCAGGCCGGTACCGTCCTGTGGGCGGCCGGAGTCAAGGGCTCGCCGCTCGGCGCTTCCCTGGCGGCCTCCGCCGGGGCGAGCCTCGACGGGGTCGGACGTGTCCTCGTCGGGCCGGACCTGGCGCTACCCGGGCATCCGGAGGTCTTCGTGGTCGGCGACCTCGCTGCCCGGGACGACGCGGCAGGACGTCCCCTTCCCGGCGTGGCACCAGTCGCCATGCAACAGGGGCGGTACATCGCAAAGGTCGTCGGTGCGCGCCTGTCCGGCGCCCCGCCCCCGCCCCCCTTCCGCTACCTGGATTTCGGAAACATGGCCACGATCGGCCGCGGCGCCGCCGTCGCGGACCTTCGCATCGCCCGCTTCAACGGAAGCGTGGCATGGCTGGCGTGGCTCTTCCTCCACCTGATGTTCCTCGTGCAGTTCGCCAACCGGCTCCTCGTCTTCGTGCAGTGGGCGTGGAGTTACCTCACGTGGAACCGCTCGGCGCGCCTCATCACCGGACCGGGCCGCTAGTGCCGCCGGATGATCGAGTCGAGGATCATCAGGAAGGCGCTCTGCTGCTGCGGCTCGATCTTGTTGACGACGGCGAGGCAGGTTTCGTGCGGGAAGAGTTCGTGCAGCTCCTCCGCGGGCCGCTCCGAGAGGATCACGATGCGCCGGAGGGGAACGCCTCGTTCCTTCGCCAGCTCGAAGACCTTCCGCCCCCCGAAGAGCGGAATGTCGAGGTCGACCATGAGGAGGCTGACGTCCGGGCCGAGCTTCGGGAGCGCCTCGAGCGGGTCCTGGTACGCCTCGAAGACGATCCCGCCGGCATATCGTGCCGTGAGCAGGGCCCGCCACGCCGCCGCGTAGAGCGGCGACTCGTCCACGAGGACGATCCGCTTCGGCCGCGCCCGCGTCGCGAGAGACCCGCCGCGCGGGGGCCCCGTCTTCGTCCGGGCGTCCTTCATCATCGGGCCGGCCCGCCCCCCGGCCGTCCGAAAACCTCGCGGCCCGCCACCCACGTCTTCTCGACGCGCCCTTTCAGCGTCCGGGCGATCCACGGCGAGTTGCGCGCCTTCGAGTGGAACCCGTCCGGGGTCACGTGGGTGGACCGTGTCGTCGAGAAGAGGGTGACGTCGCCCGGCGCCCCTTCGGCGAGCGTCCCGTACGGGAGGCCGAAGAGACGGGCCGGCGCCGTCGAGAGGACCTCCACGAGGCGCATCAGCGAGACGTGCCGGGGCGCGAGCAGCGCGTCGACGAGGACCGGGAGGGCCGTCTCCAGGCCGATGACCCCGAAGGGGGCGTCCGCGAACTCCAGCGCCTTCTCGTCGGCGTGGTGCGGGGCGTGGTCCGTCGCGACGCAGTCGATCGTGCCGTCCGAAAGGGCCGCCACGAGGGCGTGCCGGTCCGCCTCGGACCGGAGGGGCGGGTTCATCTTGAACCGCGTGTCGTAGCCGGAGCGGGCGACTTCCTCGTCGGTCAGGGTCAGGTGATGGGGCGTCGCCTCGCACGTCACATCGACTCCGTGCCGCCGGCCGTTCCGGATGGCGTCGAGGCTCTCCCGCGTCGATACGTGCGCCACGTGGAGCCGCGCCGACGTCAGCGCGGCGATCTGCACGTCGCGCGCCACCATGATGGACTCGGCGGCCGGCGGCTGGCCCGCGAGGCCGAGCCGCGTCGAGACCCACCCCTCGTTCATCACGCCGCCCTGGGCGAGGCCCGCGTCCTCCGCGTGGACGACGACCGGAAGGTCGAACATCGACGCGTACTCCATCGCCCGGCGCATGAGCCCCGCGTTCTGCACGCCCTTGCCGTCGTCGGAGACCGCGACGATTCCCTCGGCCTTCATCGAGCCGATCTCGGCGAGCTGCTCTCCCTTGAGCCCCTTCGAGATCGCCCCGACCGGGAAGACCCGGACGCGCCCCGTTTCACGCGCCCGACGGACCACGAAGGCGACCGTCGGCGCGTCGTCCGTCACGGGGTCGGTGTTTGCCATGGCGCAGACCGTCGTGAAGCCGCCCGCCGCCGCCGCGGCCGTCCCCGTGGCGATCGTCTCCTTGAACTCGAAGCCCGGCTCGCGCAGGTGGACGTGGAGGTCGACGAACCCCGGCGCCACGACGAAGCCCGCGGCCTCGACGACCTCGGCGCCCTTCGGCGGGGCGATCTTCTCGTCGACCTTCGCCACGACGCCGTCGCGCAGGAGGAGGTCGAGCGTCTGGTCGAGACGGCGCGACGGGTCGACGACGCGCCCCCCGCGGATCAGGACGGGCGCCTCATTCATCGCCGCTGGCTCCGATCAGGAGATACAGCACTGCCATCCGGACGGCGACGCCGTTCTCGACCTGGTCCAGGATGACCGAGTCGGGTCCGTCGGCGACCGCCGAATCGATTTCCACCCCGCGGTTCATCGGTCCCGGGTGCATCACGATCGCGTCCTTCTTCGCCAGCTTCCGCCGCTCCGGCGTCAGGCCGAAGACGTCGTAGTACTCGCGGTCCGACGGGAACCCCAGGCCGCCCCCGCGCTCCCGCTGGACGCGGAGCATCATGACGACGTCGGCGCCGTCGAGCGCCTCCTCGATCCGCGGGACGACGATCGCCCCCGTCCGCTCGATCTCGGCGGGAAGAAGCGTCCGCGGGCCGCTGAGCGTGACGGCCGCCCCCATCTTCGACAGGAGACCGACGTTCGACCGGGCCACCCGGCTGTTCGCGATGTCGCCGCATATGGCGATTTTGAGCCCCGCGATCCGCCCCTTGGCGCGGCGGATCGTCAGGGCGTCGAGAAGCGCCTGCGTCGGGTGCTCGTGCGTCCCGTCCCCCGCGTTGATTACGGCGCACGGGAGCTCGCGCGCCAGGAGGTGCGGCGCCCCCGACCGGGAGTGGCGGATGACGATCGCGTCGGGCGCCATCGCCATCAGGTTCTTCGCCGTGTCGAGGAGCGTCTCGCCCTTGGAGACCGAGGAGCCCGCCGCCGAAAAGGCGATGGAGTCCGCCGAGAGACGGCGCTCGGCCACCTCGAAGGAGAAGCGCGTCCGCGTGGACGACTCGAAGAAGAGATTCGCCACGAGCTTCCCGCGGAGCGTCGGGAGCTTCTTGATCGCGCGCTGGTTGATCTCGCGCATCGACTCGGACGTGTCGAGGACGAGGCGGATGTCGTCCTCGGTGATCGACTCGATGTCGATCAGGTCCTTCTTCGAAAAGACGTGGGGACGGTCGGGAGGAACGCCGGCGACGGGGTCGGCGCGGCGGCTCACGGCCGGCGCGTCCCCTTCTTCGTCCGGGCCGGCGCCGTCGCCGTCTTCCGGCGCCTCCGGGGGCCGTTCGCCGGCCGCAGTGAGGCCTCCCGGTCGAGGAGCCAGACATCGTCCTCGCCGTCCGTCTCCCCGAAGGTGACCTGGATGATCTCCGAGGACGACGTGGCGACGCGCTTCCCCACGAACTGCGCCTCGATCGGCAGCTCACGCCGGCCGCGGTCCACGAGGACGCACAGGAGGATCTTCCGCGGCCTCCCGAAGTCGAGGACGGCGTCGATCGCCGCGCGCACCGTCCGTCCCGTGAACAGGACGTCGTCACAGAGGATGACGGTCTTCCCCTCGACGGGGAACGAGATCTCCGTCCGCTTGAGCACGGGCGACGAGGCGATCGTCGTCAGGTCGTCGCGGTACAGCGTGATGTCGAGGACGCCGACGGGGACGCGCGCCCCTTCCCGCCGGTCCAGCTCGGCGGCGAGCCGGCGCGCGAGCGGAACGCCTCGCGTCCGGATGCCGATCAGGACGAACCCCTCGGTGCCCCCCTGCGATTCGACGATCTCCTGCGCCAGCCGCGCGGTCGCGCGCTTCATGGCCTGAGGGTCCATCAGCCGGATCTTCCGGAAGGTCGCCGGCGTGTCGCCCATCGTCGGCGGGGGAACATATACGGCGGCCCGGGCGGCGTCAATCGGCCCGCCGCATCGGGGAGAATGCCGCCCGTGGACGTCTCCGACTTCGACTTCGTCCTCCCGCCGGACGCAATCGCCCAGCGCCCCGCGCCGCGGGGCACCGCGCGGCTCATGACGCTCGACCGCACGACCGGCGCCGTGGCCCACGGGACCGTCGCGGACCTGCCGACCCTCCTCCGTGCCGGCGATCTCTTCGTCGTGAACGACACGAAGGTGATCCCGGCGCGGATCTTCGGGACGGACGAGAAGGGACGACGGACCGAGTTCCTGCTGGTGGAGAGGGACCAGGGAGGGGAACCGGGAGATTCTGCAAAGGGTCCCGAGCTCTGGCGCTGTCTCGCGAAACCGGGACGGCGGGTGAAGGCCGGAAGGAAGTTCTTCTTCGAAGGGGGGTGGGAAGCGGAGGCGCACGCCGAAACGTCCCGCCCCGATGCTGGCCCCTACGCTCTCCGATTCGCAAAGCACGGGAGCAGAGAACGTCTCCTCGGCGCCCGGCTCGGATCGGTACCGCTCCCCTTCCCCCCTACATCCACCGGCCGGACGGCCGGGCCGACGAGCGGGACGCGGCGGACTACCAGACCGTCTTCGCCGAGAAGCCCGGCGCCATCGCGGCGCCGACGGCGGGGCTTCACTTCACGCCGGAGCTGCTCGAGGCGATCGCGGAGCGCGGGGTCGAGACGGCGCGGGTCACGCTCCACGTCGGGCTGGGGACCTTCAGGCCGGTGAAGGCCGACCGGGTCGAGGAGCACGCGATGGAGCCGGAGCGGGGCGAGATCCCGGAGGCGACGGCGGCGGCGATCGCCCGGGCGAGGCAAGACGGCCGACGCGTCGTCGCCGTGGGGACGACGACCGTCCGGGCGCTGGAGGGCTCGGCGGCACGGCACGGAACGGTCGTCGTCGGCCCCTTCGAGACGAACCTCTTCCTCGTCCCCGGCGCGCCGTTCCGCGTCGTGGACGCCCTCGTGACGAACTTCCACCTCCCTCGTTCGACGCTCCTGATGCTGGTCTCGGCCTTCGCCGGCCGGGAGGTCGTTCTCGCCGCCTATCGGACGGCCCTGGCGGAGGGGTACCGGTTCTTCAGCTACGGCGATGCTATGTTCATCGCATGAGCCACGGGCCGGAACCGGGCGGGCGGCGGCTGGCGATCCTCTCGCTCGGCGCCCTCGGCGTGGTCTACGGCGACATCGGCACGAGCCCGCTCTACGCCCTCCGTGAGTCGCTCTCCCCGGCCGAGCACGGACTCGCCCTCTCCCCGGAGAACGTCCTCGGCGTCCTCTCCCTCATCCTCTGGTCGCTCATCCTCCTCGTGGGCGTCAAGTACGTCGGCGTCATCCTCCGCGCCGACAACGACGGCGAGGGCGGGATCCTCGCCCTGATGTCGCTGACGAACCGCGCCCTGCCGAGGGACTCGACGCGCCGCCGGGGGGCCGTCGTCTTCGGGCTCTTCGGCGCGGCGCTCCTCTACGGCGACGGCCTCATCACGCCGTCGATCTCGGTCCTCTCCGCCGTCGAAGGGCTCAAGGCGCGGAGCCCGGCCCTCGGCCCGCTTGTGATCCCCCTGTCGGTCGCGGTCCTCGTCGTCCTCTTCGCCATCCAGAAGAAGGGCACCGGACGGATCGGCGCCTTCTTCGGCCCCGTGATGCTCCTCTGGTTCGCCACCCTCGCGGTTCTCGGCGTCGTGCACGTGCTCAAGGCCCCGGAGGTGCTCGAGGCCCTCGTCCCCCTTCACGGCGCCCGGTTCCTCGCGGCAAACGGCCTCCGCGGCTTTCTCGTTCTCGGTTCGGTCTTCCTCGTCGTCACGGGCGGCGAGGCCATCTACGCCGACATGGGGCACTTCGGCGCCCGGCCGATACGCGTCGCCTGGTTCGGCCTCGTCCTTCCGGCGCTCCTCCTGAACTACTTCGGCCAGGGGGCGCTCCTGCTCCGGCACCCGGAGGCGCTGGAGAACCCGCTCTTCGGGATGGTGCCGCACGCCGGCATCCTCCCGCTCGTCGTCCTCGCCACCGCCGCGACCACGATCGCCTCGCAGGCGCTCATCTCCGGCGTCTTCTCGCTGACGCGGCAGGCCGTTCAGCTCCGGTTTCTTCCCCGTCTCAACATCCTACACACGTCCGCGACCGAACGCGGCCAGATCTACCTTCCGGCCGTCAACTGGATGCTCCTCGCGGGGTGTGTCTGGTTCGTCGTCGAGTTCGGCTCCTCCAGCCGCCTGGCCGCCGCGTACGGCGTGGCGGTGACCGCCACGATGCTCATCACGACGCTCCTCTTCTTCGAGCTCCTCGTCCACGCCCGGGGCCTCTCCGCTCCGGCGGCCTTCGCGGCGATCGCCGTCTTTCTCGTGGCCGAGCTCGCCTTCTTCGGAGCGAACCTGGCGAAGATCCTCCACGGCGGCTGGATCCCGCTCGCCATCGGCGCCGCTCTCTACACCCTGATGGTCACCTGGAAGCGGGGACAGCACGTCATCGTCGACCGGCTTCGGTCGAACGCGACCGGGATGCTCGCCGTCCCGATCGAGGATCACGTCCGGACGGTCGAGCGGGAGAACCCGCCGCGGATTCCCCACCCGGCGGTCTACCTCGAGCGCTACCAGGACCTCGTGCCGCCCGCTCTCCTCCTGAACTGGCAGCACAACCGGGCGCTCCACGAGCCCGTGATCCTCCTGACGATCGACACGGCCGAGATCCCGCGCGTCCCGGCCGCCGGGCGGGCCCGCGTGGAAGCGCTCGGGGCCGGCTTCTACCGGGTCGTCCTTCACTGGGGCTTCATGGAGGAGCCCGACGTCCCGGCCGGGCTTCGGGGGCTGAAGCTCGGCGAGACGGTGCTCGACCCGGAGCGGATCAGCTATTTCCTCGGGCGGGAGACCGTCATCTCGACGCCGACCGCGAGCGGCATGGCCCGCTGGCGCGAGCGCCTCTTCTCCTGGATGCGCCGGAACGAGGGGCGCGCCACCAGCTTCTTCCGGATCCCGCCGAGCCGCGCCGTGGAGGTCGGCATCCAGGTCGAGATCTGACCGGGGCCGCGCCCTGAGCTAGAGTCGGCGGATGCCTTCCCGCGACACGATCTCCCGCCGACGCCTCCTCGCCGCCGCGCCCGCCGGGGCCCTGGCGCTCGCCTCGCCGCTCGTCGCGGCGGCCGACGCGAAGCCGCCGGCAGCCGGGTCGGGTCCCGCCGTCCCCCCGCTTCCGCCGCCGCTCTCTCCGGACGTCTTCCGCTCCCGGCAGGATCGGGTGCTCGCGGAGGCGAAGAAGAAGGGCTTCGAGGCGCTCGTCGTACTTCCGTCGACGAATCTGCGCTACGTGGCGAACACCGACCCGGGGCGGAGCGAGCGGCTCATCGCGCTGATCCTCCGGACCGGCGTGCCCGCCACGCTCCTGACGCCCTTCTTCGAGGAGGAGCGGGTGAAGCGGGACGCCGTCGTCGGCCGGACCGTCTCCTGGCAGGAGCACGAGGACCCTGCCGCGATCGCGGCGAAGCTCCTCTCCGGCGCCTCCCGGATCGGCCTCGAAGGGTCGACCGACGTCTTCACGGCCGAACGTCTTCGCGCGGCGACCGGAGCCGCCCTTGCGGACGCGACGGTCGCCTTCGACGCCCTCCGGATGGTGAAGACCGACCTGGAGAAGGCCTTCATCCGCGACGCCGCGTGGCGGACGACGGCGGCCGTTTCCGCGACGCACGGACGTCTCCGCGAGGGGATGACCGAGCAGGAGGTCGGCGAGACCCTCGCCGCCGAATTCCGAAAGCTTCTCGTCCGCGGCGGCGGGCTCGTCCAGTTCGGCGCCTCCGCGGCGCTCCCGCACGGCGGCCCCGGCGAGCGCCGTCTCGGGCGGGGGGACGTCGTCCTGATGGACTGCGGCTGCCGGGTCCGCGGCTACTCCTCGGACGTGACCCGCACCGTCGCGTTCGGGACGCCCGCCGACGACGTCCGGAAGGTCTACGCCGCGGTCGACGGGGCCCAGCGCGCCGGCCTTGCCGCGTACCACGCCGGGGCCGTCCCCGAGGAGGTCGACCGCGCGGCGCGGAAGGTGATCGAGGAGGCCGGCTGGGGCGAGTTCTTCACGCACAGGCTCGGGCACGGCCTCGGAATGGACGGTCACGAGGGCCCGTACCTCGTCCGTGGAAACAAGACCCCGCTTTCCGCCGGAAACGTCTGCACGATCGAGCCGGGTGTCTACCTCCCGGGCCGGTTCGGCGTCCGGATCGAGGACGACGCCGCCGCGACGGACGGCGGCAACGAGCCTCTGTCCATCCGACCTAGGGAACTCCTCGTCCTGACGCCCTGACGCGCTTCCGACGTCCGACGGGGTGTTTCCTCTCGTAGGGAAGGGGATGGAGAGCCCCGTGATGAAAATCGCCGCCCTCGCCCTCCTCCTCGCGGCGCCGCTCCTCGGCGAGCCACCGGCGCGGAAAGCGGACGCTCCCTCCGGAAAGAAGCTGGCGAAAGCCACGTTTGCGGGGGGGTGCTTCTGGTGCATGGAGTCGCCGTTCGAGGCGCTCGACGGCGTCTCGTCCGTCACTTCCGGCTACACCGGCGGGCGGAAGGAGAACCCGACGTACGAGGAGGTCTCCGCCGGCGGGACGGGACACGCCGAATCGGTCCAGATCCTCTACGACCCCGCGAAGATCCCTTATGAGAACCTCCTCGACGTCTTCTGGCACAACGTCGACCCGACGGACTCTTCCGGCCAGTTCTGCGACCGGGGCTCCCAGTACCGCCCGGCCATCTTCGTCCACGACGAAGAGCAGCGCCGGCTGGCCGAGGCCTCGAAGGCCGCGCTGGAACGGAACAAGCCCTTCAAGGGGCCCGTCCTCGTCGAGATCGTCCCGGCGTCCGTCTTCTGGCCCGCCGAGGAGTACCACCAGCAGTATCACCGGAAGAACCCGATCCGGTACAAGTACTACCGGCACGGCTGCGGCCGGGACGCCCGCCTGAAGGAGCTCTGGGGCGCCGAGAAATAGGTTGGCCTCGGGCCGCTCCGGGACTAGATTACATACAGGTCCCGGGACCCCGAGGGCGGGCGGGGCGTCGGCTTCCCGGAGAGAGGAGAGGCACATGACCTCCACCCGGAAAGTCCAGGAGCTTGCTGACCGCCAGGGGCTTCTCACCGAGGTGCGCCGCCGTTCGAAGGACGCCGTCCCGTCCGAGGTCCGCCGCGCGGAGGGACCCTGGATCGCCGTCTCCCGCCAGCTCGGCTCCGGAGGATCCATTCTCGCCGTCCGCGTCGCCGAGGAGATGGGCTGGAAGGCCTACGACCGGGAGATTCTGACCGCGATAGCGGCCGACACCCGGAGCGACGAGGTCCTCCTCAGCCGCCTCGACGAGCAGGGCGTGGCCGAGTTCCACGAGTACCTCGCCCCGCTGATCGTCCCGGACGACCCGGGCCAGGCGCGGTACCTGAAGGAGATGACGCGGGTGATCGCCCGCATCGCCCGGGAGGGGCGCGCCGTCCTCGTGGGCCGGGGCGCCAACTGGATCCTGACTCCCTCGCGCGGCCTCCGGGTCCGTGCGGTCGGACCGCGGGACGCCCGGGCCGCGTTTCTCGCCGAAGCCGAGGGGATCTCCCTCGAGAAAGCCCGGAAGAGGGTCGACGAGAACGACCTCACGCAGAAGAAGTTCATCCGGCAGGCCTTCAACCGGGAGATCGACGACCCGGCGGGCTACGACATCATCCTCAACCCGATCGACCTCGGCCTCGGGGCCGCCGTCGAGGCGGTCCTCGCCGCGGCGAAAGCGAAGCTGAACCTCTAGAAGAAGAAGGGCGCGGGCTCGTGCGAGCCCGCGCCCCGGTTCGTCGTCGCCGTCGCGATCAGAACTTGTTCAGGTACTTCTCGATCTCCCAGCCGCTGACCTTGCTGATGTACTCGTGCCACTCGGAGCGTTTGGCCTCGATGAAATTCGTGAAGATGTGCTCGCCGAGCGCGTTCTTGAGAAGGTCGTCCTTCTCGAGGCAGTCGAGCGCCTCCGAGAGGTTTCCCGGGAGCTGATCGATCTTCCGGCGCTTCTTCTCGCGCTCGGACATCTCGAAGACGTTCTCGGGGACCGGGTCACCCGGCTCGAGCTTGTTCTTGATGCCGTCGAGCCCGGCCGCCAGCATGACCGTGAAGGCGAGGTACGGATTGCACGCCGGATCGGGCATCCGGACCTCGCAGCGCGTCCCCATGCCGCGGCGAGCCGGGATGCGGATCATCGGCGAGCGGTTGCGCTCGGACCAGGCCACGTTCACCGGCGCCTCGTATCCCGGGACGAGCCGCTTGTAGGAGTTGACCAGCGGGTTCGTCACGGCGGCGATGGCGCGGGCGTGCTTCAGGACGCCACCGATGTAGTGGAGCGCCGTAGAGGAAAGCTGGTACGTCGCCTTCGGATCGAAGAAGGCGTTCTTCACGTTCGCGCCGGAGCCGGTCAGGAGCGACTGGTGAACGTGCATCCCGGAGCCGTTCACGCCGAAGATCGGCTTCGGCATGAAGGTGGCGTGGAGACCGTGGTCGAGGGCGACCTTCTTGACGATCAGCTTGAAGGTCGTGACGTTGTCGGCCGTGTGGACGGCGTTCCCGTACTTGAAGTCGATCTCGTGCTGGCCGGGGGCGACCTCGTGGTGCGCGGCCTCGACCTCGAAGCCCATCGCCTCGAGGGCCACGACGATGTCCCGCCGGGCGTCCTCTCCCCGGTCGACCGGCGTCAGGTCGAAGTAGCCCCCCTCGTCGTGGGTGTCGACAATCGGGTCCCCGGCGGTGTCGCGGCGGAACAGGAAGAACTCCGCCTCCGGCCCGGTCATCAGCTCGTAGCCCATCGCCTTCGCCTTCTCCATTTGCCGCTTCAGAGTCTGGCGCGGGCAGCCGGCGAAGGGCTTTCCGTCGGGCTCGATGACGTCGCAGACGAGCCGGGCCACTTTTCCGTTCGGGCTGGACCAGGGGAAGATCTGGAAGGTCGCGAGGTCGGGAACCAGGCCCATGTCGGATTCCTGGATCCGGACGAAGCCCTCGATCGAGGAGCCGTCGAACTGGATCTCACCGGCCAGCGCCTTCTCGAACTGCGAGCGAGGAACCTCGACGTTCTTGTTGACGCCGAGGATGTCCGTGAACTTGAGCCGCAGGAAGCGGACCCCTTCCTTGTCGCAGCGCTTCAGGATTTCTGCCGCGGTCGTCGTCATCTTTTTCACTCCTTGATGTATTGGGCTGGACAGGCCTGACGGGGCGCAATTCTGAAGCATCGGCGCCTTCTGTCAACCAAAATCCGACAAATGGCACCAATTTTGGTGCAAAAACTGCATTAAAGATCAGACGCTCCTTTTTTCTGTCCGGGAAACAACCACCCGTTGGTGCAACATATGACCATGACGATCCCGTCCCGCGCCGCCGCATGGGCCCTTCTTTGCGAGTACACGAAATCCCAGCCCCTTCGCCGCCACGCCCTCGCCGTCGAGGCCACCATGCGGCACCTCGCCCGCTCCTCCGGGCACACGGACCCCGCGGAGATCGAGACGTGGGGGCTCGTCGGACTGCTCCACGACTTCGACTACGAGGCCTACCCGACCGAGCAGGACCACGTCATTCGCGGGATGGAGATCCTCAGGCAGCGCGGCTGGGGAGAGCCCGTCATCAAGGCGATCGGCGGGCACGCGTTCTACACCGGGATCCCGCGCGAGACCCGGATGGAAAAGGCGATCCTCGCCGCGGACGAGCTGACCGGCTTCGTCGGCGCCTGCGCGTTGATCCGCCCCTCGAAGAAGATCGCCGACGTCCCGGTCGAGTCGGTCCTGAAGCGGCTGAAGGAGAAATCGTTCGCCCGGACGGTCGACCGGAGCTACGTGACGAAGGGGGCGGAGGAGTGGGGGACTCCCCTTCCGGAGCTGATCGCCCTCGTCCTCGCGTCCCAGGTCCCCATCGCCGATCGCCTCGGCCTCGGCGGCGCGCCCGCCGCCGACCTCGCCGACGAGCCCATTCCCCCCGAGCCCCCGGCGCCCTGAATGGGGCGGCCGCCCCGTCCATAATCGGAGCGTGACGCCCCTTCTCGTCGAGAACGCCCTCGTGATCGGGATGACGCGGGAAGGGGACGTCGTCCGCGACGGGGCGCTTCTCGTCGAGGAGGGCGCGATCGCCGCGGTCCACGGCGAGGCGCGAAGGCGGGCGGCGGCGATGGCGTCGGCCGGGCGGCCGCTCGAGCGGCTCGACGCTTCCGGCCTCTGGCTCCTCCCGGGGTTCGTTCAGACGCACGTCCATCTCTGCCAGACGCTCCTCCGGAACGGGCCGGACGACCTTCCGCTCCTCTCCTGGCTCTCGGCGCACGTCTTCCCCGGGGAGGCCGCGCTGGACGAGGAGACGATGGAGGTCTCGGCGCGCCTCGGACTCGCCGAGCTGATCTCCGGCGGAACGACGGCCCTGCTCGACATGGGCTCCGTCCGGCACACGGACGCGATCTTCCGCGCCGCGGCCGCTTCCGGGGCGCGCGTCACCTCGGGGAACGCGCTGATGGACGACCACACGGGGAACTCCCCCGCCCTCCGCACGACGACCCGCGACGGACTCGATGAGACCAGCCGGCTCGCCGCACGCTGGCAGGGCGCCGGCGAAGGCCGGCTCCGCGTGGCCTTCTCCCCCCGCTTCGCCCTCTCCTGCACGGAAGAAGGTCTCCGCGGCGCGGCGGAGCGGGCGCGCGAGGGGGGCTTCCTCCTCCACACGCACGCGGCGGAGAACCGCGAGGAGATCCGGCTCGTTCGCGAGCGGACCGGCCGCTCGAACCTCCGCTACCTCCACGACGTCGGATTCTCCGGACCCGACGTCGTCCTCGCCCACGTCGTCCACGCCGACGAGGACGACCGGGCGCTCCTCGCCGAGCGCGGGACGAACGTCGCGCACTGCCCGTCCTCGAACCTCAAGCTCTCCTCCGGGATCTGCCCCGTCGCGGACTACCTCTCGCGCGGCATCCGAGTCACGCTCGGCGCCGACGGCGCGCCATGCAACGACCGTCTCGACCCGTTCGCCGAGATGAGGCTCGCCGCCCAGCTCTCTCGCGTCCTTCCCGGGAGCCCGCCGCTGTCCGCGTGGGAGGTCGTCCGGATGGCGACGGCCGACGGGGCACGGGCGCTCGGCCTCGCGGGCACGGGGACGATCGAGACCGGGAACCGCGCCGACTTCGTCCTGCTCGACCCCGAAGCGGGGTTCGCCGCGCCGACCGCGTGGCGGGGCGATCCCTACGGCCCGATCGTCTGGTCCTTTGACCGCAGCCACGTCGCGGCCACGTACGCCGACGGACGAGCCCTGTTCCGCCGTGCGGCGCCGTCGCCCGCCGCCGCTCTTCGCCCGTCCGCCGCCGAGGTGGCCGCCGCGGTGGAAAAACTGTCGGCCGGGCGCCATCGTTAGAAGAGATCAAGGAGGATTTCGCATGTCACGCCGAAAGCCGGGACCGTTCCTGAAGTCGATCCTCGTCGGCACGGACTTCTCGCTCTGCGCCGCGCGGGCGTTCGAGATCGCGGTCTCCCTGGCCGCCTCGCAGGGGGCGAGAATCCACATCCTCCACGTCCTCGTCGAGCCGATCCAGGCCTTCGACGTGGCCGGCGCCCTTCCCTACCTCGACGTGACGACCCAGCGGGAGTGGGAGGACGCGACCCGGAAGCGCCTCGCGCGGGCGGTCGCCTCGGCCGAAAAGCGCGGCGTGTCGGCCACGTCGGACATCGTCTGGGGCCGCCCCTCGGACGCCCTCGTCGAGGCGGCCGTGAAGATGAGGGCCTCGCTCGTCGTGCTGGGCACCCACGGCCGCGGCGCTTTCGAGAAGCTCCTGATCGGCTCGACCGCCGAACGGGTCCTCCGCCTCTCGCCCGTGCCGGTCCTCACCGTGCGCGAGAAACGCTAGCGCTCAACCGTTCTGCACGTCCCAGAGGTCTCTGACGGCGGGGTGGTCCCACGCGATCCGGAACTCGTCCGGGTCCTTCGGGTCGAAGGTCCGGGTCACGATGTAGAAGAGCGCGCACGGAATCGTCAGGGGCCGGTACCCGTGGGCGACCCCCTCGGGGATCCGGACGAGCAGGTCGTGCCCGTCGCCCGCCACGATCACCTGGGCGCGGCCGAACGTGGGAGACGCCTTCCGGACGTCGAGGAGGACGAACTTGGCCTTCGACGGATGGGGGCAGTACCAGACGTCCTGCTGCTTCAGGTGGTAGTGGAGTCCCTTGACGTGATTCGGAGCGTCCACGATCGTGAAGTTCATCTGGGCCACGGGGACGTCGTGGAAGAAGTCCGCCAGCGCGTCGCTCCCCGGGTGATCGGACTTCCCCCGGTAGATCTCCTGGAAGAAGCCCCGGTCGTCGACGTGCCGCGCGAGGCGCAGGATCTTCACGCCGTCGAGAGCGGTCTTCGCCGGATAGGCCTTGACGTCCGACCGGAATTCGTCGGCGATGGCCGACGGCGGGAGGGCCGGTGTCGTGGGAGTGCTCATCGTGAAACCTTCCAGTCTCGATTCTAAAGGGCTGGTGTATCTTCTCCCGGTCCCGGGCATCAGGAAGCAGAGTCGAAGGAGGTCTCCCAAGTGGCCCAGAGCCCCCTGTTCGCGACGAAGTCCATGGAACGCCTCATGGAGGAGATGAAGGGCGAGAACCGGCTGCGGCGCATTCTCGGCCCGGTTCAGCTCACGAGCCTCGGCGTGGGAGCCATCATCGGGACGGGCATCTTCGTCCTCACGGGACAGGCGGCCCACGACAAGACGGGGCCCGCCCTCATGCTCTCCTTCGTGGCCGCCGGGGTGGCCTGTGTCTTCGCAGCCCTCTGCTATGCCGAGTTTGCGTCGATGGTTCCGGTCGCGGGCTCCGCGTACACGTACGCGTACGCTACGCTGGGCGAGCTCGCCGCGTGGATCATCGGCTGGGACCTCGTCCTGGAGTACGCCGTGGGCTCGGCGACGGTGGCACACGGCTGGTCTCACTATTTCCAGGACTTCCTGGGCATTCTGGGCATCAAGGTTCCGCACGCCCTGGCGAGGGCCCCTTTCGATTACGACCCGCATCTCGGGCACCTCGTGTCGACGGGAACCGTCCTCGACCTGCCGGCCATCGTGATCACGTTCCTCGTCACCGCCATCCTGGTCAAGGGCATCCAGGAGAGCGCCAGCTTCAACGCAGCAATGGTGGGCGTGAAGCTCGTCATCGTCCTCTTCGTCATCATCGTCGGCGCCTTTTACGTGAATCCCGAGAACTGGAAGCCGTTCGCGCCGTATGGCCTGACCGGTATCAGTTTCTTCGGCACGACCCTGTTCGGACAGACGGGCAAGGGCGGCGAGCCGCTCGGAATGCTGGCGGGTGCCGCCACGATCTTCTTCGCGTACATCGGCTTCGACTCCGTGTCCACGCACGCGGAGGAGGCGAAGCGCCCGAACCGCGACGTGCCGATCGGCATCGTCGCCTCCCTGATCCTCTGCACGTTCCTGTACATCGCGGTGGCGGCGGTGCTGACGGGTATGGTCCCCTACGACAAGATCAACATCGACGCCCCCGTCTCGGACGCGTTCCGGCAGGCCGGGCTGCCGAAGGCCCAGTTCGTGATCTCCCTCGGCGCCCTGGCCGGAATCACCTCGGTGCTCCTCGTGATGATGCTCAGCCAGCCCCGGGTCCTCCTCGCCATGGCGCGCGACGGAATGCTTCCCCAGAGCTTCTTCGGCGCCATCCACGAGAGATTCCGAACGCCCTGGAAGGCCACGATCCTCACCGGAGCCTTCGTCTCGATCATGGCCGGTTTCCTGCCGCTTCGAATCCTCGCCGAGCTCGTGAACATCGGGACCCTGTTCGCCTTCGTGGTGGTGTGCGCGGCCGTCCTGATCATGCGGCGCACCAACCCGAACGCCCCGCGGCCCTTCCGTGCCCCGCTCGTCCCGTTGACGCCGATTCTCGGGATCCTGACGTGCCTTCTCCTGATGTTCTCCCTCCCCGCCGAGAACTGGTGGCGTCTCTTCGGATGGCTGGCGCTCGGCTTCCTGATCTACTTCGGCTACGGCCGGCGCCACTCGGTGCTCCAGAAGGACCGCGACAAAGGCATCGCCGCCCACTGATCGCGCCGTGAATCCATGAAGCGCGCCGCTGTCCTGCTTCTTCTGGCGGGGGGGCCGCTTCTTCTCGCTCTCGTCCCGAGCCTCCGTCGGGCGCTCGTCCGGAACGCGCGGCTCGTTCTTCTCCTCTATGCCGGCGCGATCCTCCTCACGGCTTTCGGCACGGGACTCTGGTCGGGCCGCGCCGCGTCGCTCTCCGGGGCGGAAGCGGCCTTCGCGGGAGCCGGTCTCCTCCTCGTCCTTGCCGCCTTCGGCGCCGTCGTCCGCGACGCGCTGCGCGACCGCGCTACTCGAGACTGATCCGCGTCACACCGACGCCCAGGCCGCGGGAGTCGTCGCCCGTCCCGGCGTCCCGCGGACGGAACGTCGGCGAGGAGAGGGCGATGCGCACGGAATCAGCGCCCAGGAAGAGGTCCCGCGCGGCTTCGGGAAGGATCACGGCACGTTCCGCGAAGTTGCCGCTCGGAACCTCGATCTCGCCGCACGCGACGCCGCCCACGCTGACGCGGACCGGGACAGGCGCGAGCGCCGGCGCGCGCGCCTTCAGGACGATCTGCTGCGGGACGAAGCCCGGCACGGGCGAGAAGGCGACGGAGACCTCGCGCGAGGTCCAGCGCATCTCGACGCCGTCCGGACTGCTCCGCTCGCGCGAATGGAAGCCCACCGGATCGGCGCTCCGGTCCGCCGGGGACCCGACGTCGACGTCGAAGCGCCCGGCGCGGCGCGTCCACATCGCCTCGGGCGCGACGGAGAAGGTCGCGTCGAGGACACGGAGGCAGCCGAGGTCGCGGCGCCGGGCGCCGTCGCGCGTCGACTGTGACCCCGGTGGATCGCATGAGAGGACGAAGACGGCCTGCTGCGGGAGCGGGCCGTAAAAGGTCCGCGGGATGATCGCGAGCTCGAAGGGGCCGGGCCCGATGATCCGCTCCAGAACCACCTCTCCCGAGGCCGCGTCTGCGACGCGGAGCGTCGTGGGGCCGGCGTCACGGTCCCTCTCGCCGGCGAGGAGCGCCACCGGAGGCCCTTCGATCCCGGCGACGACGAGGCGCGCGCCGGACCCGACCCGGTGGAACGCCGGCCGGCCGGGCTCCTCTTCCTTGACGCCGAACCCCGGGCCGAAGAGGGGCGGCGCGGGGTCGCGGACGCCGACCGCGAGGAGCCGGTTGTTGCCCAGCGTCCGGGCGACCCGCCCCCCCTTGAACCACGTCTTCCAGGCCGGGTCCACGCGATTGGGCGGGCCCGGGTCGGCCGTGAAGTCGGCCAGGCGGACCAGTCGTCCGTTCGTCCGGACGTTGGCGGAGACGAAGTCGGTCGTCGTGCAGGTCCGCGCCGCGAGCCGACCCTCCCAGGCCTCCGTCCGGAGGAACGGGCGAAAGGGCTCGTCGGCCACGATGGTCTCGCGCCCGGGCTGGGCGTATCGCTCGAGTTCCTCGATCGCCGCCATCGGGGGCGTCGTCTCGCGCGAGGCGCGGAGGACCTCCGGCCACGAATCCGAGACGAAGAGCCCCGCGGCGGCAAGAGCCGCCACGAACCCGAGGGCCCGCCGCCGGAAGAGCACTTCGAGCCCTACGCCGAAAAGAAGGCTCGCGACGAGG
This sequence comes from uncultured Acidobacteriota bacterium, assembly GCA_963801475.1. Classification (GTDB taxonomy): domain Bacteria; phylum Acidobacteriota; class Thermoanaerobaculia; order UBA5066; family UBA5066; genus DAOMFB01. Next base: position 2,558,483 of record CAWDEX010000001.1, read on the forward strand.
GCGAACGGGACCGAGGGTCCCGTCATCGAGCGGTCGTGGAGGAGCCAGAGCGACAGGAAGAGCGGCACGAGGACGACCGGCAGGTCGATCGCGGCGCGGCTCCGGCGCCGCACGAGAGACGCCACGCCGGCCGCCGAGACGAGCCAGAAGACGAGCGCCCGCCACGGCGACAGGAAGTCCCGGATCACGAAAGCGTCGAGGAGGCCCCCGACGCTCCCGGTCGCCGGGGCGTTCGCCCCGAGGCCGGCACGCTCCGTCACGTCGATCCAGAGCGCGGAGAAGCCTCCTGCCTGCGCCGCGAGCCAGGCCAACCAGGCCAGAGAGCCCGCCAGCGCGGCGCCGACGAACGAAACGGCCACGTCGCGCCGGTCGACCCGGGCGAGGAGACGCCACGCTGCCACGAGGAAGAAGAGCCCGAACGCGAGGACGAGTTGAGGCCGCACGCCGAACCCGGCGGCGGCCGCGAGGCCTGCCAGGACCGCCAGGACCCGCGCCCGCCGCGCCGAGACGTACTCGCGCCAGCGCGTCAGGTTGAAGACCCGCCGCTCCTCGGTCAGCGAGAGAAGCGCCGCGGCCAGGAGGCAGAAGGCCGTACCCGGCATGTCGGAAAGCGCGCGCCCGCCGTTCACCCAGACGACCGGCAGCGACGCGGCGAAGACGGTCCCGCCCAGGGCCGCCCACCCTCCCACGCTCCGCCGTCCCCAGAGGTAGAGGGCCGGAAGAGCGATCGCGGCAAGGAGCGTCGAGGCCGTCGCCAGGGCGTTGAACGGCGTGACACAGAGGGGAAGAAGGGCCCTGCCGATCAGGATCCAGACCGGGAAGCCGGGTGCCGGCGGCGAGAGATCGAAGAGATCGAAACGGGTGACGGCGCCGGCGAAGATCGCCTCGTCGACCTCGCCCGGCGAGCACGCGAGGGCCGGGAACCGCGAGGCGACGATGACCCCGAGAACGAGAAGAACCAGCCACGCCGTCGGATCCTCGCGACGGTCGATGGGGCCGGAGAGACGGCGGAGCGGCACGGGTGTCCGCATCTTACGGATTCGGCGTCCCCGTGACGTGACGTCGGATACAATCAACGAGATGCGGATCCGGCACCACCCGGGATGACGATTCCGCGGATCATCCCTCGCGCCGAGCATCCCATCTCGCGCGGCTACATCGATCCGGACGCTCTTCGCGTCCTCTATCGCCTGCACCGCGCCGGCTTCAAGGCGTACCTCGTCGGCGGCTCGGTGCGGGACCTGATGACCGGGCGGACCCCGAAGGACTTCGACGTGGGGACCGACGCGCGCCCGCAGGAGATCCGGCGCCTCTTCCGCAACTCGCGGATCATCGGCCGCCGCTTCCGGCTGGCCCACATCCTCTTCGAGGGGGGCAAGGTCGTGGAGGTCTCCACCTTCCGCCGCACCCCTGACCCCCAGGAGGCCGAGCCGGGCGCCGGTGGCGAGACGGACCTCCTGATCCGTTCGGACAACACGTTCGGGACGCCGGAACAGGACGCGGTCCGGCGAGACTTCACGATCAACGGCCTCTTCTACGACATCGCGACCTACGCGGTCCTCGACTACGTCGGTGGTGCCGCGGACCTCGAGAAGCGCCTCGTCCGGACGATCGGCGACCCGCTCATCCGCTTCCGCGAGGACCCTGTCCGGATGCTCCGCGCCTGCGAGTTCGCCGCACGCCTCAAGTTCCGGATGGAGCCGCGTCTCGTAGAGGCGATCGGCGAGCTGAAGAAGGAGCTGCGCCGGAGCGCCGCCCCGCGCGTGACCGAGGAGCTGCTCGACCCCCTCCGGCGCGGCTGGGGCCACGATACGTACCGGCTCTGGACCGAGACCGGACTTCTCGGCGTCGTCCTTCCGGAACTGGCCGACGCCGTCGGCCCGTCCGCGCCCGAGGCCCCCTTCGCGACCCTCTTCTGGCGGATGCTTCACGATCTCGACGCCCGGCGGCAGGCGGGAGAGAAGTCCGAGGACCCCGTTCTGCTCGGCCTTCTCTTCCTCCCCCTCGTCCTCTCGGCGATCCGGCAGCGCGGCGCGGGAGGCCGGGTGGACCCCTCGCAGATCCTCCTCGTCCTCGAGAACGTCGTGAACCCCCTCGCGCTCCGGATGTCCCTTCCGAATCTCGGGACGCACCTCGTCAAGCAGTCGCTCTACACGCTCGGGTCGCTGACCTCGACGCGACCGGACCAGCCGGCCGCGCGCCGGCTCGTGACGCGGTCGTGGTTCCCGCACGCGCTTGCCCTCCTGTCGCTCTACTCGAAGGCCTCGGGGCGCTATCACGAGGTCACGGCCGCGTGGCAGGACGTCCTCGCGCGCGCCGGACGACTCCCCGCCGAGCCGCCGCGACACCCGCTCGCGGCCGCAGCCCCCTTCCCGGAGGCGCTCGTCCCGCCGCCGGCGCTCCTCCACGCCCACCCCGAGGCGCATTTCCTTCCGCTCCCGCACGAGATCCCGCCCGCCAAACACCGGCGGCGCCGCCGCGGCGGACGCCGTCCCGCGGCGGCGGGCGTTCCGGCGAACTGACGCCTCGGGCCCCCTGCTTCGCCGCCCGGTCTCTCTCGTCGGGGACTTCGGCTCGGGCGGCCCGACGGGCAATGCTCCCTGATCCGCCTCGGGATCTCCTGGGTGCCTCGCAAGGGCCGGGCCCCCGGCCCATGCCTCCCGAAAGGCCGGAATCGACGGGGAGGCCGTTGTGCGTCCGACGACGGAAATGCGGTATCGTCGGCGCGTGGGCAACTGAGACTCTTTCCCGATAAAGGAGGCTCCGCATGCGCCGCCTTACCTCCCCGTCCCGTCTCTTCCTCGCTCTCCTCCTTCCCGCGTCCCTCCTCGCGCGTCCGGCGGCCGCCCGGAACGGGGACGGAGACGGGCTCCTGAAGCTTCCGGGGATGCAGGCCCCGGGCACGATCGTACGGGACGCGAACGGTATCGCCCGCATCCGGGCGGCCACCACGCACGATCTCTTCTTCCTGAACGGCTGGCAGCATGCGGAGGACCGCCTCTTCCAGATGGACGTCACCCGGAGGCGCGCCAGCGGCACGCTGGCGGAGCTTCTCGGGACCGGCGCCCTGTCGAGCGACGTCCAGTTCCGGACGCTCGGCCTTCGGCGCGCCGCCGCTGCCAGCCTCCCCGTCCTCTCGAGCGCGACGCGTGCGGGCCTCGAGGCTTACGCCGCCGGCGTGAACGCGTGGGTCGCTTCAAACCCTCTTCCGCCCGAATATGCGGCGCTCCACCTGACGAAGTTCGATCCGTGGACGCCGCTCGACAGCGTCGCCTGCGCCAAGGTGCTGGCCTTCGGCCTCTCCTTCTCGACCGACGACATCACGACCACGACGGCGCTCCTGTCCTACCAGGCCGCCGGCGCGGTCGCCGGCTTCGACGGCACGAGGCTCTTCTTCGAGGATCTCTTCCGTTCGGCGCCGTTCGACCCGATGACGACGCTTCCCCCCGCCTCGCTCCGCGCGACGGGGCCTCTGGAGGAGCATCTGGTGACGGCCCCGGTCGGGAGCCGCGTGCCCCCCGGCCTCGTGGCGCAGGCCGTCTCCCGCGGCGAGGAGCTGCGCGCCGGCGGCGTTCTCGCTCTCGCCCGGAGCTACCTCGCGACGATCGAGGAGGCGCCCTACTTCAAGGAGATGCTCGCCGTGCCGGGAGAGCGCGGGTCGAACCAGTGGGTCGTGGCCGGCTCGAACACCACGACCGGCAACCCGATCCTCGCGAACGATCCGCACCTCTCTCTCGGAACGCCCTCCACGCTCTACCCGATCGCCCTCCGGGCCGGAAGGCTCGACGCCCTGGGCTACGGGTTCGCCGGCGTTCCGCTCATCGTCATCGGCGCCAACAGGCACATCACCTGGGGCGCGACGGTGAACCCGATGGACGTCACGGACATCTACGCCGAGCAGGTCGTTCCGGACGCTGCCTCGCCCTCCGGTCTCTCCACGATCTACAAGGGTCAGAAGGAACCGGTGATCCCGATCCCCGAGAGCTACCGGATGAACGTCTCGACGTCCTCCTCGCCGGACACCATCGTCCCGGCGCCGCCTGGCACGGTGCCGGCCGCCACGCTCATCGTCCCGCGCCGGAACGGCGGCCCGATCCTCTCGCTCGACACGACGAGCGGAACGGCGCTCAGCGTGCAGTACACCGGCTTCTCGCCCACGCGCGAGATCGACTGCTTCTACGCGTGGGACCTCGCGCGGGGCCTCGACGACTTCGAGGCCGGACTCCGGTTCTTCGATTTCGGCTCGCAGAACTGGACCTACGCGGACGACAAGGGAAACATCGCCTACTTCACGAGCGCGAAGAACCCGCTCCGCGAGGACCTCGAGGCCGGCGCTCCTGTCGGGCTGCCGCCCTGGTTCATCCGGAACGGAACGGGCGGGAACGAGTGGATCCGTCTCCCCCAGCCCGAGCCGGGCGAGACGATCCCCTACAGGCTCCTCCCCTCCGCCGAGATGCCGCACGCGGTGAACCCCTCGAGCGGCTTCGCCATCAACGCCAACAACGACCCGGTCGGCGTGACGCTCACGAACAACCCTCTCGGACAGACGCGTCCCTCGGGCGGCCTCTACTACCTTGACGCCTACTACGACGGCTACCGGGGCGGGCGGATCCTGCAGCGGATCACCGGACTGCTGGCGGGGGGCGGAAAGATCTCGCCGTCCGACATCCGCGGCATCCAGTCCGATATCGTCCCCGTCGACGCGCAGTTCTTCGTTCCGTACGTCGTCCGGGCCTACGACGACGGTCTCGCCGCCGGGGCGGATCCGATGCTCGCCGCCCTCGCCTCGGACCCGCGCGTGGCAGAGGCCGCCGGCCGGCTCCGAAACTGGAATCTCTCCTTTCCGACGGGTCTCACGGAGGGGTGGGATGCCGGCAAGCCGTCGGGGATGGCGCCCGGCGGAGAGCAGGTCGACGCGAGCGTCGCCGCGACGATCTACTCGGAATGGCGGAGCCGCTTTGTCGTGAACGTCCTCGACGCGCCGCTCGCCGCCGTCTCCCCCACCCTCCCGACGCCCCCGAGTCCGCTCACCCTGACCGCGCTACGAAATCTTCTCGAGAGATTTCCCCTCGCCGGCGGCGTCGGCGCCTCCGGCTTTCCCTTCTTCACGCTTCCAGCCGTCCCCTCGCCCGTCGCGCGGCGTGACATCTATATCCTGACCAGCCTGAAGCAGGCGCTCGATGCCCTGGCCGGGCCCGGCTTCGCGGCCGCCTTCGGCGGATCGACGGCTCAGGACGACTACCGCTGGGGGAAGCTCCATCGGATCGTCTTCGCCCACGTCCTCGGCGGTCCTTTCAGCATTCCGCCTGCCGGCGGAGCCTTTCCCGCGCCGCTCCCGGGCCTCTCCGGAGTCCCCCGCTCGGGCGGTTTCGGGACGGTCGACGTGGGCTCGTTCGAGGTCCGCGCGCACGGGTCGTCGGACTTCATGTTCGGCAGCGGGCCGACCCGCCGATGGGTCGCCGAGATGGCGCGGTCCGGACCGGACATCGTCTCCAGCCTTCCCGGCGGCGTGAGCGGCGTTCTCGGCAGTCCGTTCTACTTCAACCTGCTGCCGATGTGGCTCACGAACGACGTGTTCGCCTTCCCCCTCCAGAAGGGACAGGGGCCTCCCTGAGCGGAACGACACCGGCATTTACGACGTCGGGGCGAGCCGCAGGTGCCGGAAGGGGCGTGCGCCCGGCCCCGTGTACGTCGCCACGAGGTGGCCGTCGCCGTACAGCCGGTACTTGTAGGTGACGAGCCCCTCGAGGCCGACCGGCCCGCGCGCGTGCAGCTTGCTCGTGGAGACGCCCACCTCCGCGCCGAAGCCGTAGCGGAAGCCGTCGGCGAAGCGCGTCGAGGCGTTCACGTAAACGCCGGCCGCATCGACTTCCGCGAGGAACCGCTCCGCCGCCGCGCGGTCCTCGGTGACGATCGCGTCGGTGTGCTTCGAGCCGAACCGGTTCACGTGGTCGATCGCCTCGTCCAGGCTGTCCACGGTCTTCACCGCGAGGACGAGCGCGCCGAACTCCCGCCCGAAGTCGCCGTCGGACGCCGCGGCGAGATCGAGCCCCGGCGCGAGCGCCCTCGTGGCGGGGCAGGCGCGGATCTCGACGCCCTCCGCTCGCAGGCGGGCGACGAGCGCCGGGAGGAGCCCCGCGGCGATCTCCCGGTGGAGGAGCACGGTCTCCACGGCGTTGCAGGCGGCCGGGTAGGTCGTCTTGGCGTCGACGACGAGGGCCACCGCCTTCTCCGGATCGGCCGCGCGGTCGACGTAGACGTGGCAGACCCCCTCCGCGTGGCCGAGGACGGGGATCCGCGTCCGTCCCATCACGTACCGGACGAGGTCGTTTCCCCCGCGCGGGATCACGAGGTCGATGTCGGAAGGCAGGGAGAGGAGCGCGTCCACCTCCTCGCGCCCCGAGAGCAGCTGCAGCGCGTCGCCCGGGATCTCCGGCACGCCTTCCAGCGCCGCCCGGAAGGCGTCGAGGATCGCCCCGGACGAGCGGGCCGACTCGCGCCCCCCTTTGAGCAGGGCGGCGTTTCCCGACTTCAGCGCGAGAGCCCCGATCTGCGGCACGGCATCGGGGCGTGACTCGAAGACGACCGCGAGCACGCCGATCGGGCAGGAGACCTTCTCGAGGACGAGTCCTTCGTCCAGGAGCGTTCTCGCGAGGATCCGTCCCGCCGGATCGGGGAGGGCCGCGACCGCGCGAACGCCGTCCGCCATCCCCCGGACCTTCCCCTCGTCGAGGGCGAGCCGATCGAGGAGCGGGCGGGCCATCGCGCCCGACGCGACGAGAGCGCGGGCCTCGGCCACGTCGGCCTCATTGGCGGCCAGGATCGCCGGGGCTGCCGCGTCGATCCGTTCCGCGATCGCGAGGAGCGCCCGGTCCTTCGTCGCCGCCGGGACCGTCGCCAGCTTCCGGGCGGCCGCCCTCGCGGCGGCCGCCTTCCGGCCGACCGCGCCCGGATCCGTCACCGCCGCCGCCCGCTCCCCGGGAGGAAGAGCGTCCCGAGCTCCTCCCCGGCGAAGAGCCGGTCGAGAACGTGAGGCGTCTTTCCGTTCGCCACCACGGCAAGCCCTCCCGTCTCCGTCGCGAGGCGCGCCGCCTCGAGCTTCGTCGCCATCCCGCCGCGTCCCCGCACCCCGGGGCCGTCGGCGAAGCCGGCGACCTCGTCGGTCACCCCCTCCACGTACGGGATGAGCTGTGCCTTCGGGTCGCGCGCCGGGTTCCCGCTGTACAGGCCGTCGATGTCGGAGAGGATGACGAGGACGTCGGCCCGCACGTGGCGCATCACGAGGGCCGAGAGGCGGTCGTTGTCGCCGAAGAGCCGCCGTCGCCCCGGAACGGCGTCGGGCGTCTCCAGCTCGGTCGTGGAGACGACGTCGTTCTCGTTCAGGATCGGGACGACGCCGAGCTCGAAGAGCTTCCCGAGCGTCGCCGAGAGGTTGCCGAAGCGGAGCGGGTCGGCGAAGTCGTCCTCGGTCAGGAGGACCTGCGCCGTCGGGATCCCGAGCGTCCCGAAGCCCTCCTCGTACACGGACATCAGCCGGCTCTGGCCGACGGCGGCGCACGCCTGCTTCATGGAGAGGTCGGCAGGGTGGGCGGACAGGCGAAGCCGCTGCGCGCCGAGCCCGATCGCTCCCGAGGAGACGATCAGCACGTCCCGGCCCTGCTTCCGGAGGCCGGCCACCGACTCGATGAGGCCATAGAGGCGCCCGAGGGCGACGCCGCCGTCGTCGCGCATCACGACGTTCGTCCCCGCCTTGACGACGATCCGTCGCGCCGCCGCGAGCTTCCGCCGGGCGGCGCGGCCGGCGCTCGCGCCGCCGGGGCCGGTCACCGCGCCTCCTCCGGCGGCGCGGCCGAGCGCTTCGTCCAGCGGTACGGGCCCTTCTTTGGTCCCCACACTTGCTCCCCTTTCGCGTCGAAACCGCGGTCCCACGTCTCGAGTCGGTCGGGCCAGAGGCGGATCTCCGACGAGGCCCGGCTCGCTCCTAGGAGGGAGGGGGCGCAGCCGGATCCTGCCGCCATCCCCTCGTAGTGGTCTCCCTTCTTCGACAGCGTGACCGCGCAGGCTTCGCGCTCCCGGATGTCGTTCCTTCCGAACAGGGCGAGGTCCGCGGGCGTCCGCCACTTCCCGGCCGCCGCAGCCCCGTCCTTCAGCTCGAAGGTGCGGATCACGACGCCTCCCGATGCGTCCCCTTCGACCCGGACGAACGTCTGGCGCGCGGGGTGCTCCGGCCGGCCCGGATTCGCCTCTTCCCGGTAGAGGACCGGCGCCCCGAAGGAAAGGCGGCTCTTCGGCACGGCGACGATCACGAGCTTGAGCGGCGGCACCTCGGCGTCGACGGCGGCCTGGTCTTTCGTGTCGAAGGTCCCGGCCAGCCAGCTCGCGACCTCGTCCGCCGCGGCGGGAAGCTGCGCGTCGCCGGAGCGGGCGGCGAGGAGAAGGGCGAAGACAAGGAGAAGGCGACTCACGGGGCAAGTCTACGCGGGGGTCACTCCTCTTCGGCCATGGCCGCGCGCTTCTCCGAGACGCGGCGCATGGAGTGGTCGAGGACCTTCTTCCGGAGTCGGACCGACTTCGGCGTCACCTCGACGAGTTCGTCCTCGTCGATCCACTCGATGGCCGCCTCGAGCGGCATCGGACGGGGCGGCGTGAGCCGGATGGCGAGGTCGGACGTCGACGCGCGCATGTTCGTCAGGTGCTTCTTCACGCAGGGATTGACGACCATGTCGTTTTCCCGGGAGTTCTCTCCGCAGATCATCCCCCCGTAGGCGGCGACGCCCGGGGCGAGGAAGAGCACCGAACGCTCCTGGAGCCGCTCCAGCGCATGGGCCGTCGTCTCTCCGGCCTCCTTGCAGACGAGCGCCCCCTCGCGCCGGGCCGCGAGGTCCCCCTTCCAGGGCTCGTACCCGGCGAAGACGTGGTAGAGAAGCCCTTCGCCCTTCGTGTCGGTGAGGAAATCCGTCCGGTAGCCGAAGAGGCCGCGCGTCGGGATCCGGAACTCGATCCTCACGCGGCCCGAGCCGTGGTTCGTCAGGTTCTTCATCTCCGCCTTGCGCCGTCCGAGCTTCTCGATGACCGTTCCCATCGACTCCTCGGGGATGTCGACGACCAGCTCCTCCACCGGCTCCGAGGCGACGCCGTCGACCTCCTTCAGGATGACTTGCGGGCGCGACAGGGCGAACTCGAACCCTTCGCGGCGCATCGTCTCGACGAGGATCGCCAGGTGCAGCTCGCCGCGCCCCGAGACCTTGAACGCGTCCGGGCTCTCGGTCTCCTCGACCTTCAAGGCAACGTTCGTCCGGAGCTCCTTCGTCAGGCGGTCGAAGATGTTCCGGGAGGTCACGTACTTCCCCTCGCGCCCCGCGAAGGGGGAGTCGTTCACCCGGAACGTCATCGAGACCGTCGGTTCGTCGATGGCCTTGTGCGGCAGCGCGTCGGGGCTCGCCGGATCGGCGATCGTCTCGCCGATCGTCACGTCTTCGAGTCCGGCCACCACGACGATCTCCCCCGCCGTGGCGATGTCGGCCTCCTTCCGCGCGAGGCCCTCGAACGTCATCAGCTTCGTCACCTTGCCGGACGCGATGGAGCCGTCCTGCCGGCAGATGGCGACCGGCTGGCCGGACTGGATCGCGCCGTTCCTGATCCGCCCGATGGCCAGGCGTCCGAGGTAGTTGTCGTAGTCGATCGAGGCGACGAGGAGCTGGAGCGGAGCCGAGGCCTCCCCGACGGGCACCGGCACCTCGACGAGGATCGCGTCGAGAAGGGGGCGGACGTCGGTTTCCGTGTGGTCCACCTCGCGCCGGGCAAAGCCGTGCTTGGCGGACGTGTAGACGATCGGGAAATCGAGCTGCTCGTCGGTGGCGCCGAGATCCACCATGAGGTCGAAGACCTGGTCGATGACCTGGTGGGGGCGGGCGTCCGGGCGGTCGATCTTGTTGACCACGACGATCGGCGCGAGGCCCAGCTCCAGGGCCTTCCTGAGGACGAATCGCGTCTGCGGCATCGTTCCCTCGGCCGCGTCCACGACGAGGAGGACCGAGTCGACCATGTTCAGGACCCGCTCCACCTCGCCGCCGAAGTCGCTGTGCCCCGGCGTGTCGACGATGTTGATCTTCGTGTCGCGGTAATGGATCGAGGTGTTCTTCGCGAGAATCGTGATCCCCCGCTCGCGCTCGAGGTCGTTCGAGTCCATCACCCGCTCGACGACGGCCTCGTTCACGCGGAAGGTTCCCGACTGGCGGAGGAGGCAGTCGACGAGCGTCGTCTTGCCGTGGTCGACGTGGGCGATGATGGCGATGTTCCGGAGTCCCGGCATGGGACGCGGAGAGTAGCAGAGCCTACTTCTTCTTCAGGCTGCTCGTCTGGAAGGCGACGAAGTCCCGGCCCGGAGGCGAGAGGTCCAGCGCCGTGTCGAGGCCGCCGTCGGCGCGGCGGGTGAAGGTGATCCGGGAGCGGGCTCCGGCCTCGTAGTTCACGAGCGCGGAGGAGGTCATCCGGACCGTCCCGTCGGCCGCAAACTCCACGTCGAAAGGCCCGGAGACGCCCGTCGAGAAGTAGTACGTGGCGACATACCGCCGCTTCTCGCGATCGTAGGTGACGCAGCCGAGTTCCTCCGCGGTCTCTTCGGGCTTTCCATCGCCCGCCGGGAAGATCGTGCTCCCGCGCTCGACGAGGACGGTCCCGTTCATCTCCATCGTGAAGCGGACGACGCGCCCGCCGATCCGGCCGCCCGAGGAGGTGGTCCCCGACCAGGATCCGAGCAGGAAAGCGATTTCGTTGAAAGGGCGCCAGGCCGGCACGGACGCCGTCGGCGCCTGTGCCCCGGCGGGCCCGGCCGTCAACACCAGCACCAGGAGTCCCGTTGCGACCCGCGTCACAGTTTCTCCGCCAGCCTGATTGGAAATTATAGACTTAAGGGCAGATGGTCGGGCTTCGGCCCGGGAACCCCGAGAACCGGACGACGCCGCTTCTCGTTCCTGAATGACGGAAGATGCCGCCTGCCCTTCATCCCGACGCGGACCTCGTCTCCCGGTGCCAGCGGGGGGACGACGCGGCCTGGTCCGAGCTGGTCGACCGGTACGGCCGGAAGGTCTACGGCATCGCCTGGCACTTCACCTACGACCGCGCCGAGGCCGAGGAGCTGACGCAGGACTGCTTCCTCAGGCTCTGGGAGAACCTCGACCGGTACGAGCCGTCGGAGGCATCGCTTCTGGCTTGGATCGCGGCGCTCTCCCGGAATCTCTGCATCGACCATTACCGCAAACGTAGACGGGAGAAGGGTTTTCGCTTCCTGACCGACGAGGCGGTGACCGCGATCCTTCCCGCCGGGGACGACCCGCAGGCGGACGCCGTGCGGCGCGAGCGGGTCCGGTTCCTCCTCGAGGCGCTCGAGGACCTCCCGGACGAACTGGCCGAGGTCGTCATGCTCCGCGACCTCGACGGCCTCGACTACCGGGAGATCGGCGACTTCCTCAAGCTGCCGGACGGAACCGTCAAGTCGAGGCTGAACCGTGCCCGGATCGAGCTCGCCAAGGCGATCCGCAAGCGCCTCGGCCAGAACACCGACGGGCAGGGTTCGGTCTTCGTCTCGGCGTCCGGAGGGGCGTCGTGAGCGCGAATCCGCGGACGGCCTGCCGCGCCTTCGAGGAGGCGCTCCTCCGCCGGCTCGAGGTGGGCGGCACGGACGCTCCCGTTTCGCCGGCCGACGGGCACGCCGCCGACTGCGCCGACTGCCGGGGGCTCGTCACACTCCTGAACGTGACGGGTGAGACGTTCCGGTCCCTCCCGCCGCCGCGCCCTCCCCTCCGGCTCCTGCGGTCGCTCTCGGCCCCTCCGGCGGATTTCGCTGCCCGACGCGAGTCTGCCGCCTTGCTCGACCTCCTCGAGCCGGGGGCGCTCGTTCTTCCCGAGCCGTCCCCCGAGCTGATGCGACGCCTCCGCTTCCTTCCGACGCGAGCCGAGGCCGCCACGGGGGCCGAGGCCGGGCCGAGACCCCTCTGGCGCCGCCTTCTCTCCGACTGGCGTTTCACGGTCGCGGCCGCCTACGCCGCCTCGCTGGCCATCGTCGCCCTCCTCGGGGTCGACCCGATGTCGGCGGCGCGCGGCGCGGCGTCGAGCCTCACTTCCGCCGGCGAGAGGGCCGTGCAGGAAGCCCGGCAGGCGGCCTTCGCCGGCCTCGACGCCGCCGCGCGCGCCGAGGCCGAGAAACCCCTCACCGAGCGGCTCGACTACCGGATCTACCGGACGATCGCCCAGGGGAAAGCGCGCGCCACGGCGTTCGCCCAGATCGCCTTCGAGAAAGTCTTCGGTGCCCGGGAGACCGAGAACGCCGCGGCACCGATGCCCCGTCGGCCCGGCGGGCCGGAACCACAGCGCGATCGCCTCCCTCCTCCGACGCCGGAACCGAACGCGAAGGTATTGCGTTCCTGACTCTGGGTACGGCCCGTACCGGGCGCGTGCCGAACGAATGAAGGTGAAGACGATGAACGAGACGAGCCAGCCCCCGACCCCGACGTCAACGGCCCCTTCGACCTCGTGGCCGGCCCCGCCGCCCGCCGCGGCGCCTCCGGCCCCGCCGGTCGCCTATCCGCCTTTTCCGGCCACCGCCCCCTCGCCCCAGGCGAAGAACCCCGCCGCGGCGGGGCTTCTGTCGGTCATCCCCGGCCTCGGACACGTCTATCTCGGGCTGTACCAGCGCGCCGTCATCTTCTTCGCGGTCTGGGTGGTCGTGATGACGGTGGCCCCGCACGGTCCTGGGCCGGCCGGTCTGATGATCCCGTTCTGGTGGTTCTTCGTCCTGATTGACGCCGTCCGCCAGGCCAAGGCGATCAACGCGACGGGGGCTCCCGAGTCGAACCTCCTGCCCAACGAGAAGCCGATGAACTTCAGCGGCAGCCTCACCTTCGGGATCTTCCTCGTCCTCGTTGGGGTGTTCTTCCTCCTCGACCGCTACTTCCGGATCGACCTCTCGTTCCTCTTCGACTTCTGGCCGGTCCTGCTGATCGCGTTCGGCGCGTGGCAGATCTTCGCCTACTGGAAGTCGAAACAGCCGGCGGAGCCGAAGGAGCCGAAGCTCGAGGGCTGACCGGAACGGAAATCGACGGGTCCGCTCCGAGGGCCGGGTCGCGAGACCCGGCCCTTTCCTTTCCTCAGGCGCCTCGGCGGAGGACCCAGACACCCGCTCCGACGAGGAGGGCCGTCAGGAGCGCGAGCGCCCGCGGATCGAGCGCCGGGATGTCGGCCGGCGAGCCGCCGTTCCCGACGATCACGACGACCTGGGAGGTCGCCCCGACCCCCGGCCCGTTCGAGGCCGTCGCGGTCGCGAGATTCGTGAGAGTCGTCGAGACCGGCGGCGCCTGGGCCGAGATCGTCACGGTGGCGGTCGCGCCAGGCGCGAGCGTCCCGAGCAGCGCCGTCACGAGCCCCGCCGAGTCGCTGCAGCTCCCTTGTGACGCGCTGCAGGATACGAACGCCAGCCCCGGAGGAAGCTGATCGGAGACGGTGACGTCGAGGGCCGTCACCGTGCCGGTGTTTCCAACGACGATCGTGAACGCGACGATGCCGCCCGGGGGCACCGGGTTCGGCACTGCGGTCTTCTGGACGGCGAGCGTGACGGCGCCTCCCGGAGGCGTCGGGGTCGGCGTGGACGTCGGTGTAAACGTCGGCGTCGGAGCCGGCGGAGTCCCCGTCGGTGTCTGAGTCGGCGTCTGCGTCTGGGTCGGCGTCCCCGTCGGCGTCTGAGTCGGCGTCGGTGTCCACGTAGGAGTCCACGTCGGCGTCACTGTGGGCGTCAGCGTCGGAGTCGGCGTCGGAGTCGGCGTATTCGTCGGCGTGAACGTCGGCGTCGGGGGCGGCGGCGTCCCGCGGCGTACTCGTCGGCGTCGCCGTCGATGTGCTCGTCGGAGTGGGCGTCACGGTCGGCGTGACTGTCGGTGTGTTCGTGGGAGTCGACGTCACCGTCGACGTCGGGGTCGGCGTCCACGTCGGGGTCAAAGTCGGCGTCAGCGTCGGCGTGTTCGTCGGCGTGAACGTCGGCGGCGGGGGGGTCAAGGTCGGCGTTTGAGTCGGTGTGGGCGTGGCCGTCGGCGTCCATGTCGGCGTCTGAGTCGGCGTCTGGGTCGGTGTCGGGGTCGGGGTCGGCGTGTCCGTCGGCGTCTGAGTCGGTGTGGGCGTGGCCGTCGGCGTCCACGTCGGCGTCCCCGTCGGCGTCTGCGTCGGCGTTGGGGTGGCCGTCGGCGTAAGCGTAGGCGTGTTCGTTGGAGTGAACGTCGGCGTCGGAGGCGGCGGCGTAAAGGTCGGCGTACTGGTCGGGGTCCCCGTCGGCGTGAGCGTCGGAGTGTTCGTCGGGGTCGCCGTCGGTGGAGGGAAGGTGCAGGGTGGCGCAGAGCCGGTCGGACGGATCGTGACGGCGCTCTCCGCCCAGAAGGCTCCGTTAGAGAGCGTCCAGGACATCGTCACGCTCGGCGTCGTCCCCGACCTGACGCTCCCGCCGCCGAATGCGTTCTGCGAGTTCGCCCCCCCCGTCGTGCCGGCGTTCCAGAGCGGCGTCTGTCCCGGCCCGGCCGTCAGGCCCCCGGCGTCTCCCCGCGCCGCCACGTTGTCGAAGAGATACTGTCCTTCCGTCGTCGGGCAGGCCACCGACGCCAGCGTCGTGTTCCCCTGCGCGCTCGCCGCCGAGTAGAAGCAGACGGGGGAAGTCTGATCGACCCCGGCGAAGGAGGCGGATCCCCCGACCGCGCGGACGGCCGAGCCGAAGGTCACCGTGATCGTGGCGGTGCCGGAGCTCGGGTTCACGAGGCGGAAGATCTCCGACTTCATCATGTTGTTTCCGTCCACGGCGCTTCCGGCGGACGTGAGCGCTTGAGCCCCGAAGGTGACGCTCGAAACCGTCGTGCCGCCGCCGCGGATGGAGAGACCCACGAGAAGAAGCCGGTTGCTCCCGGAGCCGACCGTGTGACTCCACGAGAGGGTGGTCTGATCGCCCGACGTCACGATCGTGCCGCTGGCGTCATAGGAGACCTGGGCGGTCGAAAGCGACGCCGGGAGAAGGGAGCCGAAAACGAGAAGAAAGACCCCGAGGCTCGGAGGTCCCACCCAGCCCGGCGCGCCGTCCACGCCACCTGATTCGCTTCTAGACACCAATCGACGTGATTCTAGGGCCTCCACGGCGAATTTCGATCCTCCGGCATCGACCCGAGACCTGAAGCGCAACATGGGCCACCGCGACGCCCCAAGCCATGGCTGCGGCGAAACAGGCCGGCGTGGCCGCCGCGAAACGAGCGCTACGCGCTCAGTTCTCGAACGACGTGACCAGCACGACCGTCTTCTTCGTGATCCGGCCGTCGCGGGGATCGACGAGATGGTCCTCGATCGCGATCGAGAGCCGCTCGGCCTCCCGGGTCCAGCGGGCCGACCGCCCCTGCTTCCCCGCCGCCTCGCGCACCCGCTCGGGGCCCGCCTTGATGGCCCCGGCGCGGATCGCCTCGTCGAGATCGGCCGCGAGGTCGCGCACGCCGAAGACGAACTCGGCGCGGGGGACGGTCTTCTCGTAGAACGCGGCCACTTCGTCGAGGGGCCGCGCCGTCGTCATGACGGCGATCCTCATCGAGACGAGCTTCCCCCGGATCTCCGCCTTCTCCTTCTTCGAGAGCTTCCGGTTCGCGTCGAGCTGAGCGAGCGCCTGCTGGCGCTCGACGTCGGCCTGCTGCAACCGGAGTCGCGTCAGTTCCGTGTCGACGGCTCCTTCCGGGGGGAGCGGAACGCCGGGAATCGGCGACGGGACGACGGCATAGGACGAAGCCGCGGGCGTGGGCGACGGCGCGGCCGCCGCGAGGAGTAGAGCGACGAGGGGGAGGAAGGTCACCCTCCGATTCTAAGGGGACCGGTCAGCCTTGCGGCTTCACGACGATTTCCGCCGGCTTTCCCCGGACGTAGCGGAGGGAGCACTCGGCGAATCCCTCGCACTTCAGGCAGATCCCGTCCTTGTCCCCCTTGAAGTCGACCGGCTTGCAGATGTTGACGCCGGGGACCACGAGCTTCTGGAGCTCTCCCTCGAACTCCCGCAGCTTCGGCGCGGGGTCGCCGCCCGCCCGGGCCGCGAGCCGCAGCTCCTCGACGCGAGGGAAGAGGTCCCGGTTCCGCCGCTCGAGCACGGCGTCCTCGCGGATGGCGCCGGCCGACTTGAGCGCGACGACCGCCTCGCGCCGGACCTTCTTCGCCTTCTGCACGCCGCGGTGCCGGATCCAGAAGAAGAGGAACCCCGCCGAGGCGCCGACGAGGTTCGCGAAACCCGCGCCGGCCCGACCGGCGAGCAGCGCGCCGACGAACGTCCAGACGAGCAGCGCCGCCCCGAGCCAGGCCATCCACTTCACCTTCACGGGGACGACGAAGAAGACCAGGAACCGGGTCTCGGGAAACAGGTACGCGTAGGCGAAGAGCATCGAGACGCCCGTGATCTGCCAGCCGCTCGTCAGGAGCCCGCCCGTCGCCCAGGCCGCGAGCGAGCCTCCCAGCGTCGCCACGAGCCAGAAGACCGAGAACTCGGGCGTCCCCCACTCCGCTTCGAGCGCCATGCCGAGGATGTACAGCATCATCGTCCCGAAGAAGAGGCCCAGCGCTCCGGAGTTCAGGAACTGGTAGGTCACGAAGGTCCAGGGCATGGCGAGCGCTGTCCCGGGCTGGAAGGCGAAGAGCCGGTAGGTCCGCTCCGGGTCCATCTGGATCAGGAAGAAGAAGACGAAATTCAGCCCGCAGAGCGGCAGCGTCAGGCCGAGACGCGGGGCGAAGAGGTCGCGCCCGTCGCTCACGTTCGCCTCCCGAAGCGCTTCTCCAGCTCGAGGTGGTCGAAGGTCAGGAGAATCGGCCGCCCGTGCGGACAGGTCCACGGGTCGCGGCACCGGGCGAGGTCCGTAAGAAGCGTCGTCGCCTCGGCCGGCGCGAGCGGCGTATTCACCGTCACGGCGCCCCGGCACGCCAGCGAAGCCGCCAGCGCCTCGCGCCGCCTCGCGGCCCCCGGGTCGCCCCCCTCGGGAATTCCGGCGACACGGGCGAGGAAGTCGCGGAGGAAGGGAACGACGGCGCCTGACGGCGTGTCGGCCGGCGCCGCCGAGACGACGAAGCTCCGCCCCGACCGCTCCGAGACGACGAAGCCCGCCGCAACGAGAAGGTCGTCGGTGCGGGAAAGAAGGAGCGCCTCCTCCGCCGTCGCCTCGAACGCCACCGGGAGAAGGAGACTCTGCGACACGGTGGAAGCGGCCTCGAGCCGCGGGAGGATCCGCTCGTACCGGACCCGCTCGTGCGCCACGTGCTGGTCGATCAGGACGAGCCCTCGCTCCCCTTCCGCCACGAGGAAGGAGCTGCGGTACTGGCCGAGGAGGCGGAGCGTTCCAACCGGGGAGGCCGTGACCGCCGCCGGCGGATAGGTCGAGCGCGCCACGTCGGCGGCCGCGAGCGGCGCCAGCGCCCCGCCCCACGCCTCGAGGGTCTCGGCCATCGGGGCGATGGAGCGCCCGAACGGCTCGGCGCGTCGGAGCGCCCACGACGCCGGCGCCCTCAGCGCCTCGCCCTCCACGCCCGTAGCCCCCTTCGCCCCGCCGAGTGCGACGAGGAGGCCCCGATGCACGAGGGAGTGGACGGCGCTCGGGTCGCGGAACCGGACCTCCAGCTTCTGCGGGTGGACGTTGACGTCGCACGCGTCGGGCGGGCAGGCGACGAATAGCGCGAAGGCCGGGTGCCGGCCCTCGCGGATCGCCTCGCGCGCCGCCAGCTGCGCCGCGTGCGAGGCCGTGGCGTCCTTCACGGCCCGGCCGTTCACGAAGAGCCATTGCTGCGTCCTCGACGGATAGCTCTTCTCCGGCGGCGTGACGGCGCCCGAGAGCGTCATCCCCCGGTGGACGAACGAGACGGGGGCGAGCGTCCCCTCGAACGCGCCCCCGAGCACGTCACGGAACCGGGTCAAGGCTTCCGGAGCGGGCGGCAGGTCGAGGAGAAGCCTCTCCCCCGCGCGAAGGACGAACGAGACGTCGGGACGCGCGAGAGAGAGCGCCGTGAACGTCCGGACGATCGCGCGCAGCTCGGCGTCGACGCTCTTCAGGAACTTCCGGCGGGCCGGGACGTTCGCGAAGAGGTTCTCGACGACGACGCGCGTCCCTTTCGTCTGCCGGACCGGGCGGACGGCCGGCGGCGCGCTCCCGTCGGCGACGACCTCCGTGCCCAGCCCGGACCCGTCGGGCGACGTGGCGAGGGCGAGGCGCGAGACCGACGCGATGGAGGGGAGCGCCTCGCCCCGGAAGCCGAGCGTTCCGATCCGGGAGAGGTCGTCGGCCACGGAGATCTTCGAGGTGGCGTGCCGCTCCAGCGCAAGGCGCGCGTCCTCCGGTCCCATCCCCGAGCCGTCGTCGGCCACCTCGATCCGGGCGACGCCTCCCCCCTCGACGTCCACCGTGATCCGCGCCGCGCCGGCGTCGAGCGCGTTCTCGACCAGTTCCTTCACGACCGACGCGGGGCGCTCCACCACCTCGCCTGCGGCGATCTGGTTCACGAGGGCATCGGGCAGGACGCGGACCGTCGACACGGCGGGCGATGTTACCCGTGGAAGGAAAAAAGAACCGGGAAGGCGCGACGCCCTCCCGGTCCGGGTCGCCGGACGCCCGGGGGATGAGTTCAGCCCTTGGGCCCGTAAGGGCAGTTCGGGTTCGGGCCCGTGCCGTCCTGAAGCCCGTGCGGGCCATGGCCGTGCATGCCGCGGCCTCCCTGCGGGCCGGCAAAGAGAGGAGAGCCGTCGGCGGCCCGGAGCTTGAGGACGTCGCCGGACCGGACGTTCTGGATCTCGGCCACGACGTTCCCCTGCGGGCACGACGTGCAGGCCCATAGGGTGAGATGGAGGCGGTCGCCCGCCGCCGGGGCGAACTTCTGCGCGGCGAGGTAGCGGTACGACCCGAGAACGAACGACTGCTCCGTCCCACCGACGTTAAGGACGAGGGTCGGCATCCCCTGCCCGGGGGCCGCCGTATACGAGACGACGTCGCCCGTGACGTTGGTGACCTTGGTCGGGTCCACGAGCGGCCCGGTGCCGTCCATCTTTCCCTTCCCGGCGCTGGATCCCTGCTGCGCGGCGAGCGTGCCCGCCAGAACCAGCGTGGAGAGGAAGAGGGTGAGGATCGTGAGGGTCTTCTTCATGAGAGCCTCCTTCATGCTCCTCCCCTTCGCACGGTTCGGGCCAGCTGCCGCCCTCTCGCGCAAACGACTCCGGCGACAGGGCTTTTCGAAAAAATGGCGCGCTCGCGGACCCGGGCTCCGCTGCAGGAGTTGCAGCCTCCACGCAGCCGTTGCAGGCAACGTCAGTTCAGGCCCCAGCGGCGAAGGCGGTAGTAGAGCGTCCGGACCGAGATGCCGAGGAGCCGCGCCGCCTCTTCGCGGTTTCCTCCGCACCGGCGGAGGGCCTCGAGGAGCGCTTCGCGGCCCCGGGTCTCCTCGTCGAGCGAAGGAGCGGAGGCTCCCGCCGCAGACGGGGCGAGCCGCAGGTCCTCGGGGCGGATCGGCTGACCGGCCCGGATCACGACGGCGCTCTCGAGGACGTTCCGGAGCTCGCGGACGTTGCCCGGCCACGGATGCCCCTCGAGCGCCGCGAGGGCCGCGGCCGTCAGTTCGGGCGGCGACACGCGGTGCCGGACGGCGAGCCGCGCGACGAAGTGGCGGGCGAGGCGTTCCACGTCTCCCGTCCGCTCGCGGAGCGGCGGCAGGATGACCGGCACGACCGCGAGCCGGAAGTAAAGGTCCCGTCGGAAAGCACCCGACTCGGCCTCCCGCACGAGGTCCCGGTTCGTCGCCGCGACGATCCGGACGTCCACCGGGAGGTCGCGCTCGCTTCCGACGCGGCGGACGATCCTCTCCTCGAGCGCCCGGAGGAGCTTGGACTGGAGCGCCGCCGGCAGCTCGCCCACCTCGTCGAGGAAGAGGGTGCCGCCCGACGCCTCCTCGAACCGACCCGCGCGCGCCCGGTCGGCTCCCGTGAAGGCTCCCTTCTCGTGCCCGAACAGCTCGCTGTCGGCCAGGGTCTCGGGAAAGGCCGCTGCGTTGACGGCCACGAACGGGCCGGCGGCGCGCCTCGAGCGGGTATGCACGCGTCGGGCGATCACCTCCTTCCCCGTTCCCGACTCTCCGAGGACGAGGACCGGAACGTCCGCCGCGGCCACCCGGTCGACGAGCTCCAGCAGCTCCTTCATCCGGGCGTCCCCCGTCACCAGCTCCACCTCGCCCGCCTCCGGGGCCAAAAGGCGCCCCGCGAGCGCGAGGAGTGCCCGAGGCGACTCGAGCGGCTTCGTCAGGTAGTCCGCCGCGCCGAGCCGCACGGCCTCCACGGCGTCGGGGATCGTTCCGAAGGCCGTCAGAAGGACGAACGGAGGGAGGGCCGGAACCTCGGCGCGGCCTTTCCGCAGGAGCGCGAGACCGTCCAGCTTCGGCATCCGCTGGTCGGCGAGAACGAGGTGGAACGCCTCCCGGCGGAGGAACAGGAGCGCCTCCTCGCCGTCGCGCGCCTCGGTGACGGCGTGGCCCTCCCCCTCGAGGATGTCCCGGAGGAGCGCGCGGAAGGACGGATCGTCGTCGGCGACGAGGACCCTCGCCATCTCAGCCCCCGCCTGCCGGGAGAGCGAGTCGCGCCACGCATCCGCCCCCTTCCCGCGCCGCGAGCGTCACGTCACCGCCGGCGGCGCGAGCGAGCGCGCGGACGATCGGAAGGCCCAGGCCGGTTCCACCCGGCCGCGTCGTGACATACGGGTCGAAAGCCTCTTCCGGGTCGACCGAGAGACCGGGGCCGCGGTCGAGCACCTCGGCAAGGCTTCTCTCTCCGACCCGGCGGACGGCGAGGCGCACCTCCCCGGAGGGGTCGAGAGAGCGCGCGTTTGCGACCAGCTCCTCGAGAATCTCCCTCGCGTGCCCGGCGTCGCCCACGGCCATGACCGGCGCCGCGCCCTCGAGCGGAAGCCCTCCCGCCTCCGCGGCGACCTCGCCCGCGAGGGCGGCGAGGTCGAACGGACCCGGGACCGGCTCGGGTGGCCGGGCGAACCGGAGCAGCTGCGCGACCATGCCGTCGATCCGGTCGCTCGCCTCCACGATCCGCGCGGCCCGCGCCCCCATGGGCGAGGCCGGCTCGTCGGCCATGAGCTGCGCCGTTCCCTTGATCGCGGCGAGAGGGTTCCGGATCCGGTGCGCCAGTCCGGCGCCAGCCAGCGCGAGGGCGTCCAGCCGTTGTCTCTCGATCTCGAGAAGCTCGGTCCGCCGCCGCTCGGCAAGGCCGCGCGCGGCAAAAAGAGCGAAGCCGACAAGGCCGGCCCCGGCCACGACGGAGCCGAGGACGAGAGCGTTCGCGAGCCTCGTCTCACGCCCGAACGCGGGCGCCGGATAGAGCCGGACGACGAGACGCGACGGCCCCATCCCGCCGCGCCCCATCGCGGGACCGCGTCCCGGTCCCATGCCGATCGCGTCCCGCCAGTCGCGCCCCAGCATCCCGGGCATCTCGAACGGGACGCCGTCGGTCGCGCCCGCCGAAGCGAAAACACCCGCCGGACCGGCCACGGCCGCACCCACGAGACGATCGCGCTGCTCGGACACGAACTCGGCGAGAATCGCCGCCGCCCCCGCGGGCCCGCTGTCCCTCAGGCGCAACTCGAGCTCGTGCCCCGCGCGGCCGAGGACCCCGTCGCGTACGGCCGCGTCTCGCTCTCGCAGCGTCCGCGCCGCCACGAGCGCCACCCCGACCAGGCCCAGGGCGAGCATCGCGGCAGCCACCACGGGAGCGGCGAGGAAAGGGGTCCGATGTCGGGGGGAGCTCACGGCGTGGAGCCTACGGTCTTTCCCACTCCCCGGCCCTCGATTCTGCCGAGAAGCCGGAGGAGCCCGTCGAGAATCGTCAGCGGATGCGGCGGGCAGCCGGGGATGAAGAGGTCGACGGGGACGGTCGAGGCGGCGCCGCCGTGCTGCTCCGGCCGGTCGAGGTAAGGCCCCCCCGAGATGGCGCAGGCGCCGACGGCGATGACGATCTTCGGGTCGGGGACGGCGTCGTACGTCTTCTTGAGAGCCAGTCGCATGTTCTCCGTGACGGGGCCGGTGATCAGAAGGCCGTCCGCGTGCCGCGGCGAGGCCACGATCTGGATGCCGAACCGGCCGATGTCCCAGACGACCGTGGAGAGGACGTTGACGTCGGCCTCGCAGGCGTTGCACCCCCCCGCGCTGACCTGGCGGAGCTTCAGCGACCGCCCGAAGAGCCTGCGGAGCTTCCCGTCGAGGGCCGCGGCCCGCTCGATCTCTCGCCCCTTCGTGACGAGAGCCTCGCGGCTCCCCGTGGCGAGCCGGTAGTCGCCCGTGAAGGCAACCGCCTTCTCGGGACAGGCCCTCTCGCACTCGGGACAGAAGAGGCACTTCCCGAGGTCGACGGAGACCCCGCCGCTTCCGACCGCGATCGCCTGCGTCGGACACGCGTCCGCGCAGTCGCGACATTCCGCGGGACACCGGACCGCGTCGATCGAGGGAAGGCCCCGGAAGCGATCCGGAAGCGCCGGCGGAGGCCCGTCGGGGAACGGGCTCGTCCGGTGCCCCTGTGCAAGCCTTGCCCTGAGGGCCTTCAGCACGCGCGCTCCATCACAGGTCGTGCCCGCAATACGAGAGGTTGAAGCTCTTGTTGCAGAGCGGGAAGTCGGAGATCTCCCCGCCCCGGAGGGCGAGCGCCAGCCCGAACCAGTTGTGGAACGAGGGATCGGTGATCTTGTACCTCTCGAAGCACCCGTCGGCGCCGGTCACGGCCACGTGGCAGATCTCGCCCCGCCATCCTTCGACGAGGGAGACCGCCAGGCTTTCCCTGGCGAGCGGGCCTGTCGGCGTCCGGATCGGCGTATCCGGAAGCGCCGCCAGCCGCTCGCCGACGAACTGAATCGACTGCTGCATCTCGAGCCATCTCACGACGGCCCGGGAGTTCACGTCGCCGTAGTGGGCGGTCATGACCGGGATGTGGGCGTACTGGTAGATGCCGTTCGGGTGATCGTGCCTCACGTCGCGCACGAGGCCCGTCGCCCGGGCCGCCGGGCCCACGAGTCCGATCTCCTCGGCCGTCGCGCGGGAGACCGTTCCCGTGTTCTCGAAGCGGGCCACGACCGTCGGGGTCGCCCAGAGAAGCTCCACGGCTCCCCGGACATCCCGATCCGCCGCGGCGAGGCGCGAGGCCAGATCGGAGAGGGCGGCGTCGTCCACGTCGAAGCCGACGCCGCCGGGGCGGATCAGGCCGCGCCCGAAGCGGCTGCCAGAGAGCGCCGCGGTCATGTTGAGAAAGTCGCCGCGGATCCGCCCGCAGTAGGAGGCTGTCGGCAGATAGCCGACGTCGCCCGCGAGCGCGCCGAGGTCGCCCGTATGGTTGGCGAGGCGCTCCAGCTCCAGCGCCACGCCCCGGAGGGCCTGCGCGCGGGCCGGCGGCGCCGTTCCCGAGAGCGCCTCGAGCGTCTGGACGTAAGCGATCGCGTGGCCGGCCGTCGTGTCGCCCGCCACCGTCTCCACCTGGTGGATCGTCGACCGGTGCGGCCCACCCTTCAGCGCCTCCTCGACCCCCCGATGCTGGTAGCCGAGGGAGATCTCGAGGTGGAAGACGCGCTCGCCGTGGCACTGGAAACGGAAGTGCCCCGGCTCGATGACGCCGGCGTGGACGGGGCCGACGGCGACTTCGTGGACCTCGTCCCCTTCCACGCGGAAGAAGGGCGTCACGCCCGGGACCGCCTCTTCGCCCGGAGCGCGCCCGAAGGCGTCCCGCCCCGGTCGCCAGGAACTCCGGAACCTCACCGGTTTCAGCCAGGGATGGCCCTGCGGCTTCACGCCGAGCTGTTCCGCCATCTCCCGCTCGAAGAGGTGTGCCTGCGGGCAGAGGGGCGTGAGCGCCGGATAGTCGTCCCCGGAGAGCCGCGTCCTCGCCACGTGGAGCCACCCCTTCCGGTCGTCCGCGAGAACCGCGAACATCCGGAGGTGGTCCGCGCCGGACGGTGCGTCGGCGAAGAGCGAGACGAGCCTCCGGCCGGCGGAGACTTCCGACAGGACCGTTCCGCGGAAGTCGTCGAATTGACTCTCGGGGATCTCCCCGAGCGGAACCGCGGTCGCGTTTCGAAGCGGAAGGAAGCTCAAGGCCCGCCCTCCAGGCCGCCCGCCGCCCCCGCGATCAGCTTCCGGAGCGGCTCCGGAACCCAGAGGCCGAGGAGAAGGACGAGAGCCATCGAGAGGAGGATCGGGCCGGTCTTCCGGATGTTGTCCTGGTACGGCGATTCGAGAGCTTCCCGCGAGGGGCGCCCCTGAACGACGGAGAGGACCGTCGCCCCCATCCCGAGGAAGACCACCGCGAGGAGTCCGACGTAGAGGGCGGCGACGACGAACCGACCCGACGCGACGGCCGCGTTCAGGATCGCGAAGAGGCTCACGAACGGGCCGAAGGGCGGGGACCCCGTGATGGCGAGGAATCCCGCGAGGAACAGGCCGCCGGAGAGCGGCAGCCTCACCAGGGCCCCCGACACGTCGTCGAGGCTCTTGCTCCGGAAGGCGCGGTGGACGTTCCCTGCCGCGAGGAAGAGAACGGTCTTCGTCAGGCCGTTGTTGATCGCGTGCAGGATGGCCCCGGCGAGCCCCGCCCCCCCGATCCCGACGCCCAGGACGAGGATTCCCATGTGCTCGACGCTCGAGTAGGCGAGCATCCGCTTGAAGTCGCGCTGGCGGACCATCAGGACGGCGGCGACGGCCATGGAGAGGAGCCCGAGGGCGACGAGCAGGCCGCGCGCGAAGGCCCCTTCGCCCGCCGCGCCCACGATCCCGTAGACGCGGAGGAGCGCCAGGAAGGCGCAGCTCGTCAGCCCTCCGGCGAGGAGGGCGCCGACGAGACCGGGCGCCTCGCCATAGACGTCCGGTTTCCAGGTGTGAAGCGGCGCCAGGCCCATCTTGGTGCCGTACCCGACGAGCAGGAGGACGAAGCCCGCCCGGAGCCAGGGCCTCGAGAAGCCGCCGGCGTTCTCGCGAAGCGTCGCGAAGAGGAGCGACGGCTCGCCGCCGCCGAGGTACGCCGAGTAGCCGAGAAAGAGCGAACCGAGAAGGGCCAGCGCGATCCCGACCGACGCGATCATCAGGTACTTCCACGTCGCCTCGATCGAGCGCGCGTTCCTGTTGAAGTAGACGAGCGGCGCCGTCGCCAGCGTCGTCGCCTCCACGGCGACCCACATCAGGCCGAGGTGCTGGGAGAGGACGAGGAGCGTGGCCGCGGACAGGAAGACGAGCAGGCAGGCGCAGAGGACGCGGTTCGGCCGGTCCAGCCTCAGGCGGAGATAGCCGGGCGCGTAGAGCGCGCAGATCGCGAAGAGGACGCTGACGAGGCCGAGCGTCACGCCGCCGAGGGCGTCGAGCTGGAGCCACGTCCCGCGCACGACCGGCCCGAGCCCGGCGAGGGCGGCGCTGGTGAGGGCGAGATGCGCCAGGGCGGCCGCCGGAAGGACGAGGGGCCGGGTGCGGTCCGAAGGGACGAGGAAGGCGAGGACCGCCGCCGCGAGCGGGACGAGGATCAGCGCGAGGGCCACGGGCTATTCCTTCAGGTCCGCCAGGCGCTCGGTGTCGAGCGACGAGAACTCGCGCCGGATGTGGTTGAGGACGATCCCCATGATGAAGATCGCTACGAGGAGGTCGAGAAGGACTCCCACCTCGACGAGGAACGGCATCGCCTCGATCAGGACGAGCCCGAAGACGAAGACGCCGTTCTCGAGGATCAGATAGCCCACCACCTGGACGATCGCCTTCCGCCGCGTCGTCAGGAGGAGGAAGCCCGAGAAGAGTGTCGCCAGCGAGGCCGGGACGATGAGCGTCCCGACGTGCTCCGGCGCGAGAGGCAGACGGCCCGCGAAGAGGAGCGCCAGGGCCGTGACGATCGCGCCCAGAAAGAGCGACGGGACGAAGCCGACATACGGCTCGATCTCATGGGCGACGTGGACGTCGCGCATGGCTTTCCGGAGGAGACCGGGAATCAGGACCCCCTTCAGCGCCGCGGCGCCGGCGGCCATCGCCAGTACGTTCCACCCCGGCTGGCGGTGGACGAGAAGCGGCAGGACCGAGAGGATGGCACCCTGCAGCGCCGCCGCCCGGATGCAGACGCGCATCCCGCTCGCCCCCAGCGCGAGGAAGTTCATCAGGATGACGAGAACGAGCAGGAGGTCGGCGGGGTGCATCAAGGCGCAGACCCCGCCAGAAGGAGCATCCCGAGCCCCGAGAGGAGGCACGCGGTGACGAGAAGCTGCGGCACGGCCACGAGCCGGAGCCGTGCCATGACCGACTCGACGACCCCGATGAGGATCGCCAGAATGAGCATTCCGGCGAGGAAGACGAGACCGGAGAGCCATGGATCCGCTGCGCCGAACGGAATGGCGACCCGCATCAGGAGCGCCCCGAGGACGAAGAGCTTGATCGCCGACCCGTAGAGGATGAGTCCGAGGGAGGGACCGGAATGGTCGAGGACCATCACCTCGTGGATCATCGTCAGCTCGAGGTGCGTGTTCGGGTCGTCGAACGGGATCCGGCTGTTCTCGGCCAGAAGAACGATGAACCACCCCGCCACGACGAGGACGAGCGAGGCCCCGGACGTGAGCCAGCCGAGGGACCACGGGTGGGCCAGCATCGAGGAGAGGGAGAACGACCCGGAGATCCGCGCGATGGCCAGGAGGCCGAAGAAGAGAGCTGGCTCGGCGAGGCACGAGAAGCTCACCTCCCGCGCGGCCCCCATCCCCTCGAACGCCGAGCCGGTGTCGAGCGCGGCCGCGGCCGTGAAGAAGCGCGAAAGTGCGAAGAGGTAGGCGAAGAGGATCAGGTCGCCGGTGAACGAGACGGGGGCACGCGGGCTCCCGATGGGGACGAGGAGGGAGGCCGCGAGGGGCGCCACGACGGCGAGGACCGGGCCCGCGAGAAATATCCCCGTGGTCGTCGGGCTCAGGACCGACCCCTTCCGGAAGAGCCGGGCGAGGTCGTGATACGGCTGGAGGAGGGACGGTCCGGAACGCCCCGCGAAGGCTGCCTTCGTCCTGCCGATCACCCCGAGGAGGAACGGCGGCGCGAGGAGGACGACGAGAAGGTGGAGCGCGACGTTCAGCATCGGCCTACACCAGGAAGAGAAGGATCACGACCGTCAGCATGATGTAGAGGATGTAGATCTGGACGAGCCCCCGCTGAAGGTACCGGCCCCACGATGCCAGCCGGGCCCCGAATTCCAGCGACGGCACAAGGAAACGGTCCAGCACCGTGTCGAAAACGTGGCTCTCGTACCGTTCGGACGGCGGGAAAAGGCGTGTGATGACCGGGGTCGTCGCGCGCGGAAGAAGCGCCCAGCGGAAGAACCCGACCGTCCAGGACGCGAACGACGACGACGAGTACTGCATTCTCGGGGTCGGTGCGCGCATAGCCGCAGTCCCACGTGGCGGCGCGGCGGGCCTGCCGCGTCCTCCGAACGAGGACGAGGCCGACCACCGCGGAAAAGGCGGTCAGGCCGAGCCCGAAGAGGCCGAGCGCGCCAAGAGGCGCGAGGGAGGGAAGGCGCGGCAGGCGCGAGGCGAGCTCCGGAGCGGCGACGGCGGCCGCTTTCTCGAGAAACGGCACGACGGCGAGCGGATAGAGGCCGATGCCGGCGCAGAGAAGGGCGAGGACCGTCATCGGAACGACCATGAGCGCGGACTCGCGCCCGGAGGCGACTGCCTCGGAACGCGGCTGGCCGAGGAACACGGACCCGAAGGCCTTCACGAAGCAGGCGAGCGCCAGCGCGCCGACGAGGGCGAGAAGGGGGACCGCGAACGCGCCCCAGATCCAGCCGGGGCCCACGCCGGCCGGGAGCGTCGACAGGAGGCCGAGATAGAGGAGCCACTCGCTGACGAAGCCGTTGAGCGGCGGCAGGCCGCAGATGGCCACGGCCCCGGCGAGGAATCCGAGGCCCGCGGCCGGCATCGTCTTCAGAAGTCCTCCGAGGCGGTCCATCTCCCGCGTTCCGGTGGCGTGGATCACCGAGCCCGCCGAGAAGAAGAGAAGCGACTTGAAGAGGCCGTGGTTGACGACGTGCAGCAGGCCGCCTCCGAAGCCGAGGAGGACCCAGGCCGGTTGCCGGAGCGAGCGGCCGACGAGGCCGAGCCCCAGCCCCATCGCGATGATCCCGACGTTCTCCACGCTGTGGTAGGCGAGAAGCCTCTTCAGGTCGTGCTGCCCGAGGGCGAAGGCGACCCCCAGGACGGCCGAGGCGAGGCCCATCGCGAAGAGAACGGCGCCCCAGAGAAGCGGCGGGTCGGGGAAGAGGGTCGTGACCCGGAGGAGGCCGTAGATCCCCATCTTGATCAGGACGCCCGACATCAAGGCCGACACGTGGCTTGGCGCGGCGGCGTGGGCCCCGGGGAGCCAGACGTGAAACGGCATCAGGCCCGCCTTCAGGCCGAACCCGACGAGGGCCAGGAAGAAGATCGCGCTCCCCGCTGACGAGGCAGCGACGCCCGACGGCAGCTTCGAGATCTCGAAGGAGCCGTGAGCCGTCCGGAGGACGGCGAAGAGGCCGAACAGGAGCAGGGTCCCGGCGTGCGTGGCGACGAGGTAGAGCCATCCCGCCTCGCGGACCCTTTTCTCGTGTCCTTCGGTGGTGACGAGGAAGAAGCCCGCGAGGGCCATCAGCTCCCAGGCCGTCAGGAAGAGAAGGGCGTTCCGGGCCACGACGACGAGTGCCATCGCACCGGTAATCGCGCCGTAGAAGAGGCGGAGCCGAGGCGCGCTCTCAGGGTGTTCGCGAAGCGGCCAGTACGACTCGCCGTAGAGGGCACCGAGCCCGGAGACGAGGAAGAGCGGGACCAGAAAGACGGCCGAGAGGACGTCCACCTCGACCGCGAAGAGCCCGCCGGGGACACCCCACGGAAAAACCATCTTCGCCGGAGCGCGGCCGGCCGTGAGCGCCAGTGCCGCGCCAGCGAGGCCGAGGGTCGAAGCCGCCACGGAGAGGGCCGTCGCGAGATGCGCGCCTCTCTTCCGGAGGGGCCCCGGCAGGAGCGCCGGGAAGCCGCTCATCGCGGCAAGGCCGGCGGCCACGAGGACGAGAGCGACCGTCATCGTCCGCTTCGCCGGGACCCGACCGCCGTCTCGATCTCCCGCGCGAGGCCGAGGATCTCTTCCGCTCCCGCGCTCTTCGTCACGGCGCTTCGGAACCGACCGTCCTGGAGAAGGTACGAGAGTCGCGACAGCAGGTGGAGATGCGTCCGGATCGTGGTCGTCACGAGGGTGAAGAGCGCGTGGACCGGCCGGCCGTCGAGAGCGCCGAAGTCCACGGGCTGCTCGAGATAGCAGAGCGAGACCAGCGGCTCGTCGACGTGGAGAACGATCGGGTTGCGGACGTGCGGAATGGCGATCCCGTCGCCGATCGCGGTCGAGCCGAGCGCCTCGCGCGCGAGGAGGACGGCGAGGAGAAACTCGCGGTCGACGCCGGGCGGGAGCGCGAGGAGGCCGACCACGGCGCGCAGGGTCTCCTGCGGAGTCTTGCCTCGCAGGCCGGGGTGGACGCCTCCCCGGGCGAGCGCCTCCGAAATCGACGCCCTTTCGATCGGCAGGATCCCGGAGTCCTGGAAGATCCGCGGCGAAACGTCGACTCCCTCGGCCGTCGCCCACTCCAGGAGCTCG
Organism: uncultured Acidobacteriota bacterium; assembly: GCA_963801475.1. Classification (GTDB taxonomy): domain Bacteria; phylum Acidobacteriota; class Thermoanaerobaculia; order UBA5066; family UBA5066; genus DAOMFB01. Next base: position 2,588,168 of record CAWDEX010000001.1, read on the forward strand.
GAGCGGTTGAACCGGATCTCCTCGTTCATCCGGATCGCGGGCAGGTCCCGCGTCTTCATCCAGTCGTAAATGGCCTTCTCCGAGACCCCGAGGAGATCGGCAGCATCGCTTACGGTCAGTTTCATCAGGGTTCGGGCGGCGCCACGGCGCATGCGCGCCGAAACGGGGCGAGGGATTCTAACTCCGCGGGCTCCGGCTCCGCGCGCATCGCCCGAAACCAAGGTCCTTCTTGTCTCGTAACGAGAGCCGGGCTGTCGGAAGGTGGGTCGATGACCGACTCGAGACTCTTTGAAGGGATTTCCTCTGCGACCTCGGTCTTCGCTAAGTACGAAGGGGTCTGGGATGCCGAGACGGAGATCCGGACGGTTCATCGAGGAAAAGGCTGAACCGCCCGCGATATAGTTCTCCGCAGGGACCAGGGGAGAAACCGGTGAAAAGCACAGAGATCGACATTTACGGGGGTCGTGATCCGCGAGATATCCCCTTCTACGCGGTTCGAGAGGCTTCCCTCTGCCTCGACCTGAACCCCGCGACGCTGAGAAGCTGGGCGCTCGGCCGGAAGTATCAGGTCCGCTCTGGCCAGAAGAAGGCCGAGGCTCTCCTCGAGCTCCCTGAGCCTGGGAACCCTATGCTCTCCTTTGTCAACCTCATGGAAGCGCAGTTCCTGCGGGCGCTGCGCCGCGAACATGATTTCTCCATGCAGCACATCCGGAAGGCCCTCGTGGTGCTGCCGAGCTACCACTCCCAGCCTCATCCGCTCGCCTTCGTCGACTTCCTGACGGACGGCATCGACCTCTTCGTCCGGAAGTTCGGAAAGCTGATCGACCTGAACCGCCCGGAGCAGATCCTCATTGAGAAGCTGCTCGAGTCGTACCTCCGGCGGATCGACCGCGACGCGACGGGCCCGATCCGTTTCTTTCCCGTCGTGGTCTCGGACAGCGAAAAGCCCATCTCCGTGGATCCCCGTGTTGCGTTCGGCCACCCCGTCGTGGCCGGGACAGGGGTCCGCACGGAAGTCCTCAGCGGGAGAGTTGCGGCCGGCGACAGCGTCGAAGCCGTTGCGGAAGACCTTGGCCTCACGAAAGAGCAAGTCGAACAGGCCGTCGCGTTCGAGCAGCGGGCGAAGCGGAAAGCGGCCTGACACCTCGGGGCTGCCCCCCTTCTTTCTCGACGCAGCAGTTCGTTCTTCGCTCACGCCCCGTTCCCGTTCTCCAGCAGCGCCAGCACCTGCTTCAGCTCCTCGACCGCGCCATCCAGCTCCGCGATGGCATCGGTCACCAGCTCCTCGGGCTCCGGCAGGTCGTCGGCGTCGTCGAGCGACTCTTCCTTCAGCCACTTGAAGCCGTCGAGCTTGAAGTCGCGCTTCTTGACCTCGGCGATCTCGAAGGACCGCCAGCGGTCTTCCTTCGACTGCTCGGGCTTCCTCTTGCTGCCGCCGTTCGGGTCGGCGCCGTAGCACTTCTCGAACTCGGCGAAGTGCTCCGGCGTCAGCGGCCGGTCCTTCTTCGTGATGCCGGGGACGTTCGTCCGGGCGTCGTAGATCCAGACCGTCTCGGTCGGGCGCCCCTTCGTGAAGAAGACGACGTTCGCCTTCACGCCCTGGCTGTACGGCGTGAACGTGCCGCGCGGCAGGCGCAGGACGGTGTGCAGGTCGCAGTCTTCGCAGAGGATCTTGAAGACCTCGCCGGCCTGGTCGGCGAAGAGGCAGTTGTCGGGCAGGACGACCGCCGCCCGGCCGCCGGGCTTCAGGATCGTCAGGACGTGCTGGAGGAAGTTGAGCTGCTTGTTCGAGGTCGCGACCGTGAAGTCGTCGCGGTCGGGCGCCTGGTTCGCGCCCTTCGTCCCGAACGGCGGATTCGTCAGGACGACGTCGAACCGCTCGGAGCCGGGCGCCTCGTAGATGGTGTCGCCGAGGTCGATCTGCGGCTCGACGCCGTGGAGGTAGAGGTTCATCAGCGCCAGCCGGCGCGGCCGGGCGACGAGGTCCTGGCCGAAGTAGGTCTTCGTCCTGCACGCGCTTCGCGACGCTCGCGGTCGAGCGCGCCGCCCTTCGTCTGGTCGATGAGCCACTCGTAGGCGGCGACGAGGAAGCCGCCGGTGCCGCAGGCCGGGTCGCAGATCGTGAACTCGGCGTGGGCGCGCGGGTCGGGCTTCATGCAGCGGACGATCGACTGGATGAGGACGCGCGGCGTGAAGTACTGGCCGGCGCCCTTCTTCCCCTCGCTCGCGGCCTTCTCCAGCAGCCCCTCGTAGGCCTCGGCCTTCACGTCGACGTCGAGGCGAGGTCCACTCGGTCTCGTCGATCAGGTTGATGAGCTTCTTGAGGTTGACCGGGTTGTTGAAGCGGGACTGCGCCTCGGCGTAGATGTCGCCGAGGATGCCCGGCGTCTTCCCGAGCGTGCGGAGCGATGTCGACGTAGTGGTCGGTGAGCTCGCGTCCCGCTCTTGTCGCGCAGCGTCGGCCAGTCGCATCCCTTCGGGCAGCTCGACTGCCTTCTCGTCGGCCATCTTCAGGAAGAGCAGGTAGGTGATCTGCTCGATGTAGTCGCCGTAGTCGATGCCGTCGTGGCGCAGGGTGTGGCAGAAGCCCCAGAGCTTCTGGACGACGTCGGTCATGCTGCGATGGCCTCATTCAGGGCGTGGAGCAGGTCCGGGAGCTTGCCGTCGAACGCGCGGTTCGCGGCGCCCCAGCCGCCCGCGCGTTCGCGAGGACCGGCACGTCCTCGAAGTCGTCCTGGTCGATCGACAGGTTCGCGACGAGGTGGTCGCGGATGCGGTCGAGCCAGTGCTGCTGGTCCGGCGTGAACGGTCCGGCCGGCGGTCAGACCTCTCGAAGGCCGCGGTCGACCCGCTCCTCGGCGGTCAGGAGCGGCTCCTCCTCGCGGGCCGCGTGCTTCACCATCGAGATGATGTCGACGAGGGCCTTGTCGTAGCGCGCTCGTGGGCCTGCTGGAGGCGCTCCACGGTGAAGCGCTCGCGGGCGGCCGCCGAGCAGCTTCGCCGCAGCTCGGTAGAGGGCCTCGGTGCTCCAGTCCTTGCGGCCGGTCGAGCAGGATGCGCGATGGCCGTCGACCTTCGATGGCGTTCTCGCGCACGAACCGCGCGAAGGCCTGCAGGTAGTCCTCGGGCTTGACCGTGCCTCGCGCGAGCAAGCCACTCCGGACGATGACGGTGTCCTCGTAGTCGTCGAGCGCCATGACGAAGGTCCGCTGCGCGGCGCGGGTAGTTCGACGAGCAGCTCCTGGAACCTCGGGTCGCGGAGGAGCTTCATCGTCGCCGTGAAGTCCCGCTTCAGGAGCTGTCGGAAGGCTCCGCGGCGAACCGGCCGACGTCGCCGTCGGGATGCCGAAGGCCGGCGAAGAGGTCGCGGGCCTCGCGGCGCCATCTCCTTGTCGATCCGCTGGAGGCGCTTGACGAGGCAGCGGACGTTGTAGTCGCGGTCCCGGTTCTCCCAGATGTCCTCGATGATCTCGGCGATCGTCCGCGTCGGCTTCTCGGGCGGCTCGGCCGTGATCGCCGGTGGCCTGCCGGAAGTACTCGAGCAGCGTGCCGTCGAAGCAGTCGAAGACGGTGAAGTGCGACTTGTCGGGGAACTTCTCGCCCTTGCGCGTGCCGCGGCCGAGCATCTGCTCGAAGAGGATGCGCGACTTCACCGGGCGCAGGAAGACGATGAACTCGAGGTCGGGGATGTCGACGCCGGTCGAGAGCAGATCGACCGTGACGACGATGCCCGGGTTCGGGCGGTTGCGGAACTCGCGGATCCGCTGGAGCGGCCGGTCGACCCGGCCGGTGATCTTCCGGACGAAGTCCTCGCCGCGGCCGAAGACGTCGACCGCAAGCTCGACGAGCTGGTCGGCGTGGGAGGTGTGCGGCAGGTCGTTGGCGGCGAAGATGAGCGTCTTCGGGAAGCGGCCGTACCGCTCCTCGTGCTCGACGGCGTACTTCTCGGACCTCTTCGAGGATCTTCCGGTTCGAGTCGGGCGAGGTGACGCTCCGCTCGACCTCGGTCGGCGTCGAACGTCCCGCTCGTCCTCGAGCTCGTCCAGCTGCTCGAGGCCGCGTCTCGGGGTCGACGAGCTCGACCTGCTCGCCTTCCTTCAGGAAGACGCCCTGCATCCGCACGTTCGGACTTGATCGGCGACGACGTCGTAGTCGACGAGGTAGCCCTCGCGGACGGCGCGCGGCGTACTCGTACCGGTAGACGACGTCGTTGAAGTAGGCCTTGGTGTGCGCCGCGGGGGTCGCCGTCAGGCCGATCTTGACGGCGTCGAAGTGGTCGAGCGTGTTTCGCCAGAGCGGACTCTTCGGCCGTCGTGTAGCCGCGGTGGCACTCGTCGGCGATGACGACATCGAAGGCGTGGATCGGGATGTCGAGCTGCTCGGCGTCGTCGTCGATCTCGTCTCCTTCGCCGCTCCAGACCGCGCCGCGGCCGAAGAGGTTGATCGCCATCCGCTGGATCGTGCAGACGTAGACGAAGGCGTGCTGCGGCTTCGGGTCGCGTCAGGTACGAGCTCGGCAGGACCTTCGGGTCGAACTTCTCGTCGTCGTCGAGGTCGTCGCGCTGGAAGCGCTGGCTGTAGACCTCGTAGATCTTGTCGAACTTCTGGTTCGGCTCGGGCTCGAACGAGGCGAAGGCGCGGACCGCCTGGGCGGCCAGGGCCCGGCGGTCGACGAGGAAGAGGATCCGCTTGCCGACGCCCGACTTCATCAGCCGGTAGACCTCGTTGACCATCGTGAAGGTCTTGCCGGTGCCGGTCGCCATCGCGACGAGCATCTGGCGCTTCCGCTCGGCGATGGCCTTCTCGATCGCCGTGTTCGCCGTCGATCTGGTAGGGCCGCAGCCGCGGATGCGCGTTCGGGTGCGTCGTCGAGCCAGCCGGCAGGCGGCCTCGAAGTCCGCGGCCGAACGCCTCGCGTCAGCGCGGCGGGCGTGTGGAACGCCGGCGATCTCGCGCGAGCGGTTCAGCTTGTGCCGGACGTCGTGAAACCAGATGACCTCGCCGTTGGTGGAGTAGAGGAACGGGACGCGGTAGCCGCGGACGTCGATCGGGCCGTCGGTGACGCCCTTCGAGTACCGCTCGGCCTGGGTCAGGACGTTCTGCGGGCCGAGCGTGACCTTCTTCGCCTCGACGATGCCGAGGAGCGCCCCGCGACCTCGCGGGGGCCATTTCGAGACGATTCCGGCCGTTTCCGCGGCAGGAGTGGAGCAGACCGCTTTCACCTACTTCAGGGAGAAGTCGACGCGGCTGGCGCGCGCCTTGTCCTTCGCGGGGCAGGGCGCGCCTCCGGGCTCGAGAACGAAGACACGCGCTCCGTCAACCTTCCCCGGTCCGACCAGGTAGTCCTTCACCGCGCTGGCGCGGGCGAGGGCGAGCGTCCGGAGGTCGGCGTCGCCGACGGCCGCGTTCGTCAGCATCAGCTTCTCCATCTCCTCGGCCGGGATGTCCTTCGCGAAGCCGAGCGCGGTCTTCGGCTTCGGGAATTTCTCCTTCTTGTAGGCCCGCTTCAGGTACTCGGGGTACTCGGCCGGATCCACGACGACCTCGTCGACGCTCGATGGGGCGGCCCCCTTCTTCACGAGGTCGGCCAGCTTCTGGGCCTTGACCTTCTGCGCGATTCGGTCGCGCCGGAGCCCTTCGAGGTCCGCCTCTCCGGAGAAGCACCCCGTTGCCTGGAGCTTCAGCGCGGGCCGGTCCTGGAGGGCCTTCGCCAGGGAGTCCAGCTTCTTCTTCGCTGCGTCGTCGAGCACCGCGACGCCGTCCGCAAAGTCCAACGACGAGTACTCCTCGCCTTTCCCGCCGAGGAGCTTGCCGAGGAGGGCGAAGGGGGCCGTCGCGGCCTTCGCGATCAGGTTTCCGAGGATCTGCCAGATCACCTTCCCGATCCGGAACTTCGGGTCGTCGAGCGAGCCCTCTATCGGCAGGTCGAGGTCGATGACCCCGTCCTTGTCCTTCAGGAGGGAGACGGCGAGCCTCACCGGGAGCTTCGTGGCGTCCTTGCTCTCCACCTTCTCGCCGAAGTCGAATCCGGTCACGAGAAAGCGGTTCGATGCCACGAGCTTGCGGTTCTGGACCTTGTAGGCCACCTCCATCGTCATCAGGCCGCCTGCGATCTTGTAGCCCGCGTACTTCCCCGAGTACGGCGTGAAGGCCGCGAGGTCAATGTCGCGGAAGCTGGCCTTGACGTCCGCAAACGTCGCGGCGGCGAGCGGGTTGATCGAGCCGGAGACCTGGAGGGGCGAGTGGTTCGCGAGGCTGCCTCGGAGGTCCAGCGCGGCCACCGTCCCGTCCGCGGAGGAGAGGCCCGTCACCCGCCCGCCGAGGTTTCCGAGCGTCGCCGAGTAGTTCGGCCTGATGAAGAAGTCCGCGAGGCCGATCTGCCCCCCCTGCAGCGTCAGCTCGTCGATCCGGACCGGTATGACGGCGCGGGGCTCGCTCTCGCCGGCCTTCGCCGGTGAGGACGGCGTCGGCGGGACAGGCGTGGGAGCGGCTGCCTCCTCTTCCTCTTTCGGCTCCGGCTTCCCGACGATCTTCCTGACGTTCACGCTCCCGTCCGCCTCGATCGTGACGTCGCACTCGGCACCGACGGCCGCGACCTGCTTTGCCTCGAAGAAGATCGGGTTGTATCCCGCCTTCATTCCGGTCGCCGAGAGCGTCTCCCATTTCAGGAAGTCGAGCTTCGTCGTCTGGTCGACGGCGAAAAAGCCCGAAATGAGCGCATCCCCCGAGTAGACGACGCTCGCCTTCCCGTTCGCGTCCTCCCGGAGCGAGAGGGTCCCGGCGACGTTCGCCGTACCGCGCGCGAGATCGAGCCTCAGGTTCGGAAGGGCGTAGGCCTGAAGCGGGACGAGGTCGACGCCCTTTACGTCGAGCCTCAGCTCCGCGTAGGTCGGCGCCATCCCGACCGGCCCCTTCGCCGTCGCGAGCCCCTTTCCGTCCAGCCCGGCGCGGACGGTGAGCATCGCCCTCGTCCCCGCCTCCGTGGAGACGTTTTCGAGGAGCACGTCGGCCTTCGTGAGCGCGTAGACGGCCGGGCGGTCGAAGCCCCGGTCGTCGATATCTACCGTGTACCCGGAGAGGCCGAACCTCTTCACCTTGACCGCCCATGGGAGCGACGGAGGCGGAGGCGACGCGCCCGGCGGAGGTGCAGGTCTGAGCGACATCAGGTCGGCGCGGCCGTCCTTCTCCCGGACGACCGCCAGGAGGCCGGAGGCGCTTTCGATCCTTCCGAGGACGACCTCGTGCTTCGCAAGGTCGACCGAGGTTTCCGAAAGGGAGAGCGTCGCCGCCCTGAAGAACGGCTCCTTCTCGCTCTTCTTCCGGAGGCGTGGCGACTTCACGGCGACCGAGAGGCCCGAAAGGACGGTATTCGCGTCCTTCCCCGTCGAGAAGCGGTATTCGGTCTTCAGATCGAGGAGGCCGTCCTCGATGACGACCGGCACGAACTCGTCGAGGAACGTCGTGTAGCTCTTCAAGGGAACGCCTTCGACAGAAAAGGTCCCCGCGAGAGTGAACGGCTCCATCGAGACCGTCCCCGCGTTCCGGAACAGCTCTCCCTTGTCCGTTTTCGCCGAGGCTTCGACCGACGCGGCTTTCCCCGGCTCCGTCGAGAACCCCTTCACCGAGGCCGTCAGCTCTCCGAAAAGAGCGTGAAACGGGGGATGGAACGCGAAGTTGTCGTAATGGACCTTCCCGGCCTCGATCCCCATCTCGGCGATCTCCACGAGGAACGACGGGGCGGCTTTGGCCGGCGGCTTTTCGGTCGCCGCTTTCCTCTCCTCGCGCCCCGCGGCCGAGGCGGGGGCTACAAACGCGTTCGCGATGTTGTGCTCCCCCATCGTCTCGCGGCGGACCCAGAGCTCCGGCGACACGGCCGTCAGGCTCCGGATGCGCGCCTTCCGGCCGAAGACGTCGACGGAGTCGAGGACGGCTTCGAAGCGGTCCCACGCCATGAGCGGCTGGCCGTTGAGGGAGACGGCCACGTTCCGGAGGGCGCCCGAGCCCGAGACGATCAGGCTCGGCGAACCTTTGTGCGGCTGCGTGAAAGCGAGCGTCAGCTTCGCGTCGAGGCGCCCGGAGGTGAGCTTCGACGGAGTCTCGGACGGCAGGTAGGAGAGGTAGAAGGGAAGGTCCACATCGTCGAAGACGACGTCGAGCGTCGTCTCGCGTGTCTCGCTGAACGGTTTCGTCTTCCCGTGAAGGGAAAAGGGGGAGCCGTTCACCGTCGCCTCGAAGGCGGGCTGCGTCGTGATCTCGACCTTCGACGGGATGTTCGAGAGGAAGGGGATGCCGATCCGGAGGTCGCGGACCGTGTGCTTCGTCTGCTTCGGCCGGTCGTCGAAGTCGACGCTCCCGTCGAAGACCTCGATGTTGTTCAGCGAGAAGCGAAGGGGCTTCGCGGGCTTCCCCTCCTCCCCGGGCTCCGGCTTCGATGCCCCGTCCAGGAGGTCCTGGAAGCTGTACCGGCCGTCGGGCCGCCGGACGACCGAGAGGGAGGGCTTCGAGACCCTGACGGCCGACAGGACCGGCCCGCCCCGGAAGATCGAGGACGACTCGAGGTTCAGGTAAAGCGTTTCGAATGAGAAGAACGGCCCGCCGTCACGGTCCCTGACGGCGAGGTTCCCGAGCGTGGCCGAGAGGGTGAACGGGTTGATCGAGAGGCTCCCGAGCGCCACGGGGCGTTGCAGCCGCTCGGCCAGCTTCCGCTCCACGACCGGCCGAAGGAGTCGCGGAAGGGCGAGGAAACCGACGATCGCCCAGAGGAGCAGGAGCCCGCTAACAACGACGAGAAGTCGTTTCAGGCGCGGAAGCCAGACCGTGTCGTTGTGGCTCACGTCGCTCTCGGGATACTCGGGACGACGAAGTCTACCTCCGGCCAGCGGATTCGTTCTCGATCCCCAACTGAACCTTTCGCTCCGCCTTTCGTATTGGATTTCAAGCGAATTGCCATCCTGGGGTTGGGCATTTCTGGCACACCCGGGCGGGCGGTTCCGGATCGGGAAGGAGAGGCCGATGAATCCCAAACGCAAGAGGTTGATCCTTATCGCTGCGGGGATCCTGATCCTCGGCGGCGCCGGCGCCGTCTTTGCGGCCCGGAGCAAGGAAAAGCCGAAGGACGGGAAGGAAGCCCCCCTCCCCTTCCGGCTCGGAAAGGTCTCCGCCGAGGACCTCCAGGTGTCGGTCCGCGAGGTGGGGGTCGTCGAGCCCGAGACGAAGGTCGACGTGAAATCGGCCGTATCGGGCCGCGTCGTCAGCCTAAAGGTCCGCGAAGGAGCCGTCGTGAAGGTGGGCGACCTCCTGGCCGAGGTGGAGCCCGACGTGAATCAGGCCCAGTCGCTCTCCGACGTCCAGGCCAGCGTGGTCACGGCCGAGCTGACCCTCAAGGACGCCGAGCGTCAGTTCTCCTCGCAGGAGCGGCTCTTCAAGGAAGGGCTCATCGGGCGGGAGACACTCAAGGACTTCCAGATCAAGCGCGACCTCGCCGCCGACGCCCTCAAGGCCGCACGGACGCGCTACCAGATCGTCCAGGACCGCGGCATTCCGATCTCCGGAGACGCCTCGACGCAGAAGGCCCGGGTCACGAGCCCGATGAACGGCGTCGTCATCACGAAAGGGGTCGAGCTGGGCGAGACGGTCACCTCCGGCGTCTCGTCGTTCAACGCCGGGACCGTCCTCTTCACCGTCGCCGACCTGAAGTCGATCATCATCAAGGTCAACCTGAACGAGGTCGACATCGCGAAGGTCGCCGTCGGCCAGCCGGTCCGGATCACGCTCGACGCCTATCCCCAGAAGGTCTTTGGCGGGAAGGTCCGCTTCGTCGCCCCGTCCGCCAAGCTCCTCGAGAAGATCAAGGTCTTCCTCGTCGAGATCGCGCTGGACGACCTGTCGGACGCCTACCGGACCGGCATGAGCGCCAACGTCGAGATCCTCGGGCAGAAGCGCGAGAAGGCCGTCTCCATCCCGCTCGAGGCGCTCCAGCGGAAGGAAGGCGACACGGTCGTATACCGCCTCAAGGCGAATCTGAAGCCGCCGGAGATCGAGAAGGCGAAGAAGGGGCTCTCGGGCCGCGGCAAGTTCACCTGGCTCTCCGACAACTGGAAGGACTACTTCGAGGTCGTCCCGGTGAAGGCCGGCATCGCCACCCTCGAGCGTGTCGAGATCCTCTCGGGAGTCAAGGCCGCCGACCAGGTGGCGCTGGAGGATCCGACGCGCCGCAAGGTGGAGAAGGACGATGACAACTAACATCATCGAGACCGCGGGCCTGACGAAGGTCTTCGGCGGAAACGGCATGGCGGTCCACGCCCTGCGCGGCATCGACATGGCCGTCGGCCGCGGGGAGTTCGTGGCGCTCGTCGGCCCTTCGGGGTCGGGGAAGTCGACGCTCATGGCGATCCTCGGCTGTCTCGACTCTCCCACCGACGGGAGCTACCTCCTCGACGGCGAGCCGGTTCAGGGGCTCTCCGGGCCGGCTCTCGCCCGGATCCGGAACGAGAAGGTCGGCTTCGTCTTCCAGAACTACAACCTCCTGCCGAAGGCGAACGTCCTCCGGAACGTCGAGCTGCCGCTCCTCTACGCCGGCCTTCCGCGGAAGGAGCGCAAGGCGCGCGCGCTCGAGATGCTCGAGAAGGTCGGCATCCCGGAGAAGGCGAACGTCCTCCCCGCCAAGCTCTCGGGGGGGCAGCGGCAGCGTGTCGCCATCGCCCGGGCGCTCGCGAACCGTCCGGCGCTCCTCCTGGCAGACGAGCCGACCGGCGCCCTCGACTCGAAGACCGGCGGCGAGGTGCTCGAGCTCTTCTCCGAGCTGAACCGGCAGGGGAACACCGTCGTCCTCGTCACGCACGACCCGAAGATCGCCGCGATGGCGCAGCGCCGGGTCGAGCTGTCCGACGGCCTCGTCGTGACGACGGAAGAGAAAGCCGCGTGACCCTCTCCGGCGCGTTCCGCGAGCGCCTCCGGAGCGCGTGGATCGAGATCCGGGAGAACCTCGGACGCTCGGTCCTGCAGGCGCTCGGCGTGATGCTCGGCGTGGCGTCGGTCCTCGGGGGCTTTTCCATCTCCGACAGCATGCGCCGCCACTCCGAGGACGCCTGGATGAAGCGGGGCGGCTTCGACAAGCTGAACGTCCAGCCGGCCGGCGCCCTCCGCGACGGGACGACGCCGACCGCCCTCCAGAACGCCAACCTCGGCCTGCGCAACGTCGACGCGGTCGAGGGGGAAACGACGAGCGACAAGGCCGTGCAGGCCGTCAGCGTCGAGCGGTTCGCGAGCGCGCGGGTCCGTTCCCCCTTCGCCGACCGCGACCGCCAGATCCGCGGAATCGCGGCCGACTACCTCGCGATGAACGGCTACGAGGTCGAGAAGGGGCGGTCTTTCGGCGCCGAGGACATCGAGAAGGCCGCCCCGGTCGCCCTCCTCGGCGCCGAGGCGGTCAGCGTCTTCTTCCCGACCGGCGAGGCGGTCGGGCAGGTGATCCGGATCGGAGACACCCCCGTCACCGTCGTCGGCGTCCTCAAGGAGAAGGTCTTCCGCTGGCGCGAGAGCGACCCGAACGTCTTCGCGTGGCGGAACCGGATCATCGCCCTCCCGTCGACGCTCGTCTCCCGCCGGATGCAGGGGGACGCGCACCGGCGCGTGGACCGCGTCGTCTTTAAGGTGCCGAACCTCGGCCTGATGGACATCTTCTCGAAGGGGCTGACGTCGGTCCTCAAGGGAAACCACCGGCTGCAGGACGACTTCCGCCTCGACGACATCGCGGCCCGGGTGAAGAAGCACCAGAGCCAGGGGCAGGTCTACAACCTGGTCTTCATGCTCTCGGGGATCCTCTCGCTCATCGGAGGCGGGATGGTGAACGTCAACATCCAGCTGGCGTCGCTGAAGGAGCGGGTTCGCGAGGTGGGCGTGAAGATGGCCATCGGCGCCTCGGGGCGCGAGGTCTTCAAGGAGTTCATGACCGAGGCGCTCCTCCTGACGAGCCTCGGCGGCGTCGTCGGCTTCGTCCTCGGCGCCGTCTTCTCGAAGGTCATCACCAAGGCGCTCGAGGTCCCGCTCTGGATGGACCCGCTGAGCTTCGTCTGGGCCTTCGGCCTCGCCCTCGTCTTCGGGTTCGTCTTCGCCATCTACCCGGCGTGGAAGGCAGCGCGGCTATCTCCCATGGAGGCCCTGAGGTATGAGTAGTGTCGCCCTCGACGCTCCCGCCGTTGCCGGGCCGAAGCCCGTGGTACGGCGCCTCTCGGCCGCCGCCCAGCTGGGGCTCGTCTGGGAGACCATCAAGGGGGGGTTCATCGAGTTGTGGGCGCACAAGCTCCGCTCGATCCTGACGCTGACGCTCCTGATGCTCGGCGTCTTCGCCCTCGTCGTCATGACTTCCGTCCTCGACGGAATCCTCGACAAGGTCGGGACCGGCTTCGAGGGAATGGCGTGGGACGGGACGGCCGTCGTCCAGGCGAAGGCCGCCGAGACGACCGAGGACCAGAAGCGCTTCGCCATGTCGCCCGGCTTCCGGTTCGAGGACCTCCCCCGGCTCACGGCCCCTCACGAGAAGGTGCTCGCCTTCCTCCCGCGCGCCACGAAGCGCTCCTTCGTGAAGACGCCGGGCGGAATCGAGCGGATGTTCGTCACCGGCCTGACGCCCGAGTACGCCCGCTACATGAACCGCCCCATCCAGTCGGGGCGCGGCCTGACCGAGGACGACCAGAAGCGGCGGAGCACCGTGGCCGTGGTGGGCGCGACGCTCGGGGCGAAGCTCTTCGGCGGCGCCGACCCCGTCGGGCGCGACGTCGTCGTGGAGGGAGTCCCCTACCGGATCGTCGGCCTGCAGGACCGGATCCAGATCTTCAACGAGGAGATGTACCTCGACGCCAACGGCATCCAGATCCCGCTCGAGACCTACATGGACCGGATGGACCCCTCGCACAAGCTGACGAGCGTGGCCGTGAAGCTCGCGAGGAAGAGCGACCTTGGGGAGGTCTCGAGCGTCGTCATCGGGCGGGTCAAGCAGGCCCACCACGGAATCGAGGACGTGGAGATCAAGGACCTCGAGGCCGAGGCGGCCAAGTGGTACCGGCAGTTCCTGAACGAGATGCGGGGCTGGCGGATCGTCCTTTTGTCGCTCGCAGCCACGGTCCTCCTCGTCGGCGGCGTCGGCGTCCTCTCCGTGATGCTGATCTCCTTCTCCGACCGGCGGTTCGAGATCGGCCTCAGGAAGTCGCTCGGGGCCTCTGACGGCGAGATCCTCCTCCAGTTCCTCCTCGAGGCCGCCGTCCTCGCCTCCCTCGGGGCGTTCGTCGGCACCGTCGCGGGCGCCGTCCTCTGCAAGGCCCTCTCGCCGATGTTCCCGTGGGGGCTCGTCGTGAACCCCGTCGGCCTCGTCGTCGCGTGGTGCGTCGCGCTCGGCCTCGCTCTCGTCTTCGGCCTCTACCCCGCCATCCGCGCCTCGCGCCTGACGCCGATGGAGGCGATGCGGTAGAAATTCCCTGAAAACACGCGCACTTTCTTATTCGCGAGTTCTCTGGAAGTTCTCAAGTTTCCGTCGAGCGCATCCTTCACGACGCTCAAGGCGGAAGCGTCGGGGCGCGCGTAGGCCGCAGTTTGCGAGAGCGTCCGGTGCCCGAGCGCGCGCTGTATCAGTAGCGGACTCACGTTCGCGGACGCGAGACGCGACGCGAAGTCGTGACGGAGCGCATGGAACGGCACCGCGACGCGAGCGTGAACGCGCGCCCGTTCGAATCCTTGACGCAGCGTACCGAGGCCGAAGGGGACGACGCGCTCACCGTCGCCGATCGCGCGAAGATCTTCGAGCGCCTCGCGGCACGCGTTCGAGATCGGAACCTCGACGCGCTCGCCCGTTTTGTGAGCCGTGAAGCGGATGACGTCGTCGGCGACGTTCTCCCACGTGAGCGCGAGGAGATCTCCGCGACGTATCCCCGTCTCGATCGCCAGCACGACGGCGGGGCGCACGCGCCGATAGGTGCGCCGGATCTCGTCGAATGCCGCGAGGAGTCGCGCCCGCTCGTCGTCCGTGAGAGCCGCGCCTCGTCGCCTTCACGCGCGCACGCTTCACGCGGGGCAGCGCGGGGAGCGCCTCCCCGTCGACCGCATCGCGCAGGACGCGGAGAACGATCCGCACGTAGTGGTTCACCGTCGAGGGCGAGAGACCGTCGCCTGCGAGAGCGTCGGCGAGGTCGCGCAGCGCGCTGCCGTCACTTCCGAGAGCTTGAACGCGCCGAGCGCCGGAACGATGCGAGCGTCGAGGATGAAGCGCGCATCCTTCGCGGCCTTCGCTGAGAGTCTCGACGCGATCGCAGGCCAGCGCGCCTTGAGGTACTCGGCGAACGTCGGCGCGGGCGCAGTCGCCTTCACCCTCCCCGAGAGTACGTCCATGCGCCACGTGACAAATGCCGCGAGAGCTTCGGCGCGGGTAGCAGCGTGAATGACTCGTCGCCAGCGTCGCGCGCCGCGAGTGCCGGGCGCGGAGACTTCGCATCGGGCCGTGAGCGTGCGGGCGGACCAATGAAAACCGCGCACGAGCGAAATCCTATACCACGAAAAAACTATAGGAAAAATCGACCCCTCGCGTTTCCGTATAGCGCGACGCGTGACCCCTCCGGGGGGGGCACGCGTCCATAGCTATCTAGCGATCCGTGCCGCAGGTGTACAAGTACCGCGCAACGCGAAAAGTTGGAAAGCGGGGCCGACGTGTGAGCTTCCAACATCCCCATAGGCCACCGGATGGGGTCGATAGGACCCCTCCTCCGGGGGAGGCGTGAGAGCGCGACCCTCACGCGAGGCCCGTAAACATTGGGCAGAGTGCGTATCGCTCTTCGAAAGATTCTCGCGCGCGACCCTTGATTTTCTGAGGCGCGCGCCCCATGTTGAGAGCGTCACTCGCCAACAGAAGGAGCAATCACCATGCAAGAAAAGCGCGCGGCCCTTTACCTTCGCGTCTCCACGGACGAACAGGCCGCGTCCGGTCTCGGCCTCGAATCGCAAGAGGCGCGCTGCCGTGCGTTCGCGCTGGCGAAAGGCTTCGAGGTCTTCGACACGTACTCGGATGCCGGCGTATCGGGCGCGCTTGATCCTGCGAAGCGTCCCGAGGCCGCGCTTCCACGTGACCCGCTCGGCGCGTTCGAGTTCCTCGCGAACGACACAGAAGTCGGGTCCGTCGAGCTTCGACCCCTTGCGCCAGAGCGCGGACGTCAAGCCGGGACGCCTCCGCAGTACGTCTTCCGCCTTCTTGATCTTCCCGGCAAGCGCGATCTGATCGGCCTCGTCCGCGCTCCGTTCGAGCGTCTCCTCGTCGACTTCCCGCACCGCGGCCCGTCGTGCGTCCCAGGTGAAGCTCGCGGACCCCTTCGACCCCAGCCGATTCTTCACGACGTTCAGCGTGAGGGTCTTGTCCGTGTCGCCGCTCAGAACGATCACCACGTGGCCCGCGTACTCGATCCCCGCGGAGTTCATCGCGGACGACAGGGGCGAGGAGTTCTCGCCCGGCCTCCCGCTGGCATACGACCTGCGGTTGGCCTGCGAAGTGACGATCGCGATCGAATCCTGCCGGCGCATCTCCCGCTTGAGGTAATCCGTCGCCGCGTTCGCCTTCTGGCGGTCGTCGAGGTCGTCCTCGTCGAGTCCGAGTCGTGCGCTTTGAATGGAGTCGATGACGTACACGCGCCGAAGATCTTTCGGGAAGGTCGCGTCCGTCTCCTCGCAGAGCTTTTTGATCGAGGTGTCACCTTGATCGAGAGGCGCGCTCTTGAGATGAAGCTCGGCCAGAAGGCGTCGAAGCTCCTCGATCGTCTCCGGGTCTTGACCTTCGAGCCTGTCGCGATCGAGACCGAGAGCTTGCCCGATGCGTACCACGGCGGGCGCATCGCCTTCGTCGTCCCAGAGCATCCCCACGGCGCACGTGTGGGCCATGTGGAGCGCGATCTGCGCGGCGATGCCGGTCTTGGCGGCACCGGGAGGCCCCACGAGAAACACGAGACGTCCTCCGGGGATGCCGCCGCGCGTGAGGCGATCGAGAAACGCGAGGCCCGTGCGCGTGCGATCACCCGGAGGAGTCGCGAGGAGCGCGTCGACCGGATCGAGAAGCCACGGGGCGCGATCCGCGCTCGCTCCGCTCTCCTCGATTGCCGCTGCCGCGCCCACGCTGCGGTGCTCGGGTGTCGTCGCGCCCCCCTGGCCCGCTCCTCCCGGTCGATGACGTACCCCTCGGGGATGGTCGCACTCTTGGCGGACTCGATCTTGTGCGCGAGTTCCGGGGCACTCCACGGCGGGATGCACCGGACGTTGTACTCGGAGAGAAGGTCGAACGCCTCGACGTCGTCCAGCGCGAAGCCCTTTACGAGCGCGAGCGCCACGGCGAACGTCGCAGCGTGACCCCCTTGACCCGAGATCGCTTCGGGCATCGCCTGCACGTAAGCGCGCGCCCGGTCGTACGGGGTCGCGCCTGCGGAGACGGGGCGCGGCACCCGCGGAAGTGCTGGCGTCGCCTCACACGGGGCCGCGGTCTCGGGTGTCCAATGCGCCGTCGCCGCCTTGACGATCGCGTCCGCGATGGTGTCGGGTGTATAGGTCTGGCCGTTCCCGGCCTTGAACGTCACGAGCACCGGCTCCCCTTTCCGGTGCAGGAATCCGGGGACGCGCATCACGCGCGGCAGATCGTGAATGCCGGGATCAGAGTCGAACCAGACCGCGATGCCCTTCTGTAGCGGCTCGAATGCCTCAAGCGGAGTCTCGGGGATGAGCTTGAAGTAGAAGTGCGGGCCTCGTGCGCTCTCGACGATGAACGAGGGCGGCACCGGACTCTTAGGGATGCCGTCTCGCCGTTCGTTGTCCGCGAATACTGCACGAATCGTCTGCACGTTCTCCGCGCATCGCCCCTTCAGGTCCCCCGCGTTCACCATCACAAACACGCCCGCGCCCTTCTCGTTCAATTCCTTCAGCGCGTCGGCGTGCTGGGTGAGGGTGCCGTGAAGGATGCGGGCCAGAGACTTGCTCTTCCGCGTCTTGTCCTCGTCGAACGTCTGGAAGGTCACGACCGGGTCGGGGTCACCCGTGAGGGCCATGAGATACGCGCGCGCGTGCGATGTGTCGATATCTGGCGGACTCGTGCCGCTCGCCTCGCTCGGCTTCGGCTCGTCCGCGAACGGATCAGGCGGGAGCGTGGGGGGCGCGATCACTTCCACTTGATCCTTCCCGAAGGCGTCGAAGATCACGGCTAGCGGTTGATGCTTGCGGAAGCGTTCGGCCTCCTCGCGCGTCATCTCCTTTACGCCACCTTCGGGGACGAAATCAGTACCTTCCCGTGGCCTGCCGCTGGCGCGGAGGTCCGAGGTATCGCGGAGTGCATGCTCAAGTCGATCATCGCGCACCGCCCGCGACGACGACAAGCGGGACATCCGCTAGCGTCTCGATTCGCGCGACCTTGCGCCGCAGCCGCCGCGCCTGTCTCTTCCGTCTGATCCGCTGGCGAGCTTCCTTAATTGAGCCTTCCGCTCTCTGTCCTCTCGTGTGGCATGCATGTTGTTTTCCCTTTCCTGTTGGTGCCCCCGCTGGCGCGGGAGCGGTTGACGATCGTGGCGTTATCGGCCGACAGTCGCGAGGGCGCGCGATATGCGCCGCTGGCGGCTAGGACAGAAACGTGAGATTGGCGCGCGGTCAGGCGTCGCGTCAGGTCGGATAGATCGGCGGGTACGATGCCGGAGCGCGACGCGCAGGCTCGGCGGTCGAGCGATAGTAGTGAAGCTCGGCCTCCTCGATCGCCAGCGCGTCGACAAGCTCTTCCGCACGAAGGCTAACCATCTCCCGCGCGGCCGTGACTCGTTTAGTAGCCTCGTCCGCGGCCTCGCTGGCAATTCTGAACGCTTCGTCGTCCTTGGCCTTCAGCTCCGCAGCTTCCGCGTCCGCGAGCGACTTCCGGGCGTCGTCGAGCACTTTCGCGCTCGCCGTCCAGATCGCCTGTGCTTGTAGCAGCGCGGCGGCTGTAGAGGTCACGTCCTCGCCCGCCTGCGCGGCGTCCGAGTACCGCACCTCCGCTTGGGTGGCCGCGATCCCCGCGTCACTCAGCACGGCTCTGCGTTCTCTACAGCCTTGCGCGCTCTCGAAATGGGATCCCCACGCTCGCTCCACACGGCGGTCTGGACGGGTTCGAGGATGATCGTCTGGGGCGGGTTCGGCTTGAAAGGTTACCTGAACGATGGAGGCCAGTACGACCCGGTGACGGACACCTGGACACCGATGACGACAACAGGCGCGCCGGCGGCGCGCGAGGTGCCTACGGCAGTCTGGACGGGTTCAAGGATGATCGTCTGGGGCGGGCAGGACCACACAACCATCATGAACACGGGTGGCCTGTACGACCCGACGGCGGACACCTGGACGCCGACGACTACAACCGGCGCGCCGTCCCCACGCACGGAATACACGGCGGTCTGGGCGGGTTCGAGGATGATCGTCTGGGGGGGGTTCGACAGCACCGGAAGAGGTGTCGTCAACGATGGCGCCCAGTACGACCCGGCGACAAACACCTGGACGCCAACGGCAACAACGGGCGCACCGTCACCACGCTTTCGCCACACGGCGGTCTGGACCGACTCGAGAATGATCGTCTGGGGCGGGGTGGGCAGCGCAAGCTACCTGAACGACGGCGGCCAGTACGACCCTGTGACGAACACCTGGACGCCGATGACGGGCGCAC
This sequence comes from uncultured Acidobacteriota bacterium, assembly GCA_963801475.1. Taxonomy (GTDB): domain Bacteria; phylum Acidobacteriota; class Thermoanaerobaculia; order UBA5066; family UBA5066; genus DAOMFB01. Next base: position 2,606,862 of record CAWDEX010000001.1, read on the forward strand.
CGTTCAGCAGCAGCGGCAACACGGCGGTCTGGACCGGCTCGAGAATGATCTTCTGGGGTCCGGCGGTGGACGTACGCTACCCGAACGTCGGTGGCCTGTACGACCCGGTGACGGACACTTGGACATCGATGACGACATCAGGCGAGCCGGTGGCGCGCCATGCGGCATACTGCGGTCTGGGCGGGTTCGAGGATGATCGTCTGGGGCGGGTATTGCTGCTGGGCAAACTCCCTGAACGAGGGCGGACAGTACTACCCTGAGTCACCTGCGGCTGGCTGCACCGAAGACTCGCAGACCATGTGTCTCATCGGTGGCCGGTACAAGGTCACGAGCTACTGGAGAAACCAGTACGCGGGTGGAGTCATTTCCGACCTGAACAAGATGCGGCTGACGGACACGACAGGTGCCTTCTGGCTCTCCGACGCGAGCACATACGAGTACCTGATTCGGATCAATACGGCCACGGACAACGGGCGCGCCTGGATCGCCATCCCGTCGTTCACCGATGTCGAGTTCTGGGTGACGGTGCAGGACACCGTCAACGGGCAGGCGAAGGCGTATCACAGCGAGGCGGGCAACAGGACGCTGATCTACGACCCGTACTTCTTCGTGTATCCGTAGAGGTGTGAGAGCGCCGACGCGGGCTTACGGAACCAGCTGCGGACGAGGTCGGCGAGCGAAGCGCGGTCCGCTGCAACGCGTGGTTGAACCGACGCCTACTGAAGCCTAAAGGTAAGGACAAGGCTGACGATTACGGGGTATGCCTTGCCGTCGAGAAGCGCAGGTTTGTACCGCCACGTTGAGACGTTATCAACCGCCGGAGTGCGTAGTTCAGGGTGAGTGGCCTTCAGAACCGTGACGTCCTTCAGCGTTCCGTCGCACGCAACGAGGGCGGCGATAACAACCTCACCCTGTATGCGGCGGCGGCGGACTGGCGGCCTAGTGGTTAGCGCCGACGATCTTCTGCACACCGCAGTGCAGCCACGTCGGCTTCGCGGCCGTTCACATCAGAGAGCGACGAGTCACGCGACGCCTTTAGCTCGTTCTTGCGGATGAGCTTCGCGTAATTCTGCAGGCACTGACGAAGGAGAAGCGACGCGAGTGCGAGCTGGAGCGCTCTCTCGTTCGGCCGTCTAACGATACCGCGTCAAGCAGCGAGCGCAACTCGCGCCTACTCGAAGGGTCCGCGCGGCAGCTGGTCCGCGTCGTCCGGGGAGGAGTTCGCAGGGAGTTCGCAGGTGACGCGTCGCATCGCATCGCGCGCGACGTTCTCGCATGGTACCCCGCCATCCGCGCCTCGCGCCTGACGCCGATGGAGGCGATGCGGTAGCTCCGTCCGTCAGGGCTTGATCCCGACGGAACGGAGGAGCGCCGCGGGGTCGAAGACGACCCCGTCCTTCACAACGAGCGACACCTTTCGCACGTCCGAGATCCGCTCCGTGGGTTTCCCGTCGACGAGGATCAGGTCCGCCCGCTTTCCCGGGGCGATCGTCCCGAGGTCGTCCGCGCGGTGCGCCACGCTCGCCGCCCCGAGCGTCGCGAGCTGGAGCACCTCGGCGGGCGGAAGGCCCGCCCGGACGTACAGCTCCAGCTCGCGCGGGAGCGTGAACCCCGCGAAGCCGTCCGTCCCCGCCACGATCCGGACGCCCGCGTCGTGAAGAACGCGGATCATCCGGAGCAGCGCATCGAACGAGGCGCGGTAGCGCGCGTCGTTCCCCTCGGGAACCGGGAGCCCTCCGGCGAGGAGGCCGCGCCGCGACTGGGGCGGCAACCGGTCCGCGACCGCCGCCCAGGCCTCGGGGACGACACCGCGGCGGGCGAGGAAGAGCTCTTCGAAGGTGCCCGCCGTCGGGTCGACCGCGACGCCCCGCACCTGAAGCAGCCGGACGAACTCGCGGACCGCCGGCGAGCCGAGGTCCATGGAGGCCGCATTCTCCGCGACGGCGACGAAGCGCGCGGGCGTCCGGGTGTCCTGGACCTTGTCGAAAAGGAAATTCAGGAAGAGGAAGTTCGCGTGGTGGATCTCGTCGTACCCCGCGCGGACGGCCTCGTCCGCCGTCATGAACGCCGGCACGTGGCCGCTCGCCCGGAGCCCCTTCGCGTGCGCCGCGCGGACGAGCGCCGGGACCAGCTCCGGCTTGATCGAGCTGTAGATCTTCAGCCCCGTGCAGCCCGCCTTGACGCAGGCGTCGATGGCCGCGCGCCCCTCCTCCTCGGTCGCGACGAGGAACTTCGTCGGCCCTGCGAACGGCCCCGGCCCGTCGATGAGAACCGACGTCAGGATCCGCGGGCCGAGGGCGGCCCCCGACTCGAACCGGTCCCGGCGGTCGGTCACCTGGGGGAGGTCGTTACCGAGATCGCGGACGCTCGTGACGCCCGAGGCAAGGTAGAGGATCCCGTCCACGTCGCTCCCGACGTGAACGTGCATGTCCCAGAGACCGGGCAGGAGCGTCTTCCCATTCCCGTCGACGATCTCCGCCCCCTCGGGAGGGACGACCGATCCGTCCGGACCGACGGCCGTGATCCGGCCTCCCGAGACGACGACCGTGGTCCCGGGCCGGATCGCCGCCGCGTCGGCGTCGAAGAGGTCCACCCCGCGAAAGACGAGCGGGCCCTTCGGCCTGCGGGCCAGTTCGCGGGCCCGCCTTCCGCTTTCCTCCGCCTCGTCGGCCTCCAGCGACGCGAGGAGCGCCGGGGCGGCGACCTCCCATCCTTCGCGGATGGTCATCAGCCAGAAGGCACCCGTCGCGAACAGGTCTCCGTTCTCGTCCAGAAAGACGCGCACCGGCTCGAGGCCCAGCCCGGCAATGTCGAAGCGCGTCACGCTTCCCGTCCGACTCTCCGCCTTGACGTCGAGCCGCGTCGACCCGACGAGGCGCGCCTCCCCGGCCGGGAGAAGCGGCAGCGCGTTTCCCTTCGCGGCCCGAAGCGCCCGGACGAGAATCCCCGCCATCTCCGGGACGTCCTCGAAGGGGAGGTAGAGCGTCGGCGCCGTGACGCGCCGCTTGCCCGACTCGACGGTGCTGTTCCAGCTCGCGGTCCCCTTTTCGAGCGTGAAACGCTCGTCCACATGGTCCTTGAAATAGTTGTTTCCGGTGATCGCGGTCCGCACGGGAATCCCGTCTCTCCCGGCCGTGAACACCGCCTCCAGCTTCGGCCCGCGTCCACGGTCGTCGTACGAGAACGAGCATCGAGTCTCCGCTCCCGACGTCGTGCACGTTTCGGTTCCCGCCTTCTGTCCCATCAGGAGGACTGTGTATCGGCGCTCCCCGGGACCCGCGGCGTGCACGGCCGGGAGCGAAAGGAGCAGGGCGAGAACTCCGGCGAAGCTGCGTGTCGACATGGGGAAACCTCCGGGCGGAAGGAATTCTCCCGCACTCGACGGGACGTCCGGTCTACGATGACGGCGTGATACGGAATCGCCCGACTTCGCCCGGTGTCCGGCGCGCCACGCCGGCGGCGCTCCGGGCCGCGGCCACGCGGCTCCGGCGCGGCGGCATCGTGGCCTTCCCGACCGAGACCGTCTACGGCCTCGGGGCCAATGCCCTCGACGAAGAGGCGGTCGAAAAGGTCTTTTCGGCGAAGGGGCGGCCGGCCGACAACCCTGTGATCGTCCACGTGTCGGATCTCCGGATGCTTCGACGCATCGCGTCGAAGGTGCCGGCGAAAGCCCGTCCGCTCATCCGGCGCTTCTGGCCCGGGCCCCTGACGATCGTCGTTCCGAAACGGTCGATCGTCCCCGATGCCGTCACCGCCGGCCTTCCGACCGTCGCCGTCCGGATGCCGGAAGGAATCGCGCGCGACCTCGTCCGCCTCGCGGGCGTCCCGATCGCCGCGCCGAGCGCGAACCTCTCGGGTCGTCCCAGCCCGACGACGGCCGCGCACGTGGTCGAGGACTTCCCCGGCTTCTTCGTCCTCGACGGCGGCCCGACGACGCACGGCCTCGAGTCGACCGTCGTCGCCTTCGACCCGCCGCGGATCCTCCGGCAAGGGGCCGTCCCCGAGGAGGAGCTGAAGGGCTTCCTGGGAAAGAGGCCCCGGCCTGCGGCCCGGGGACGCCTCCGGCGCTCCGAGCCGAGCTTCGGGGTAGAGCCGGTCGAGAGCCCGGGAACGAAGTACCGGCACTACGCCCCGCTCCGCCCGCTCATCCTCTTTCGCCGGAAGGCCGCCCTTCTCGCCTACGCCGGGTCGCACCCCGACGCGCTCGTCCTCTGCCCCGCCTGGCTCGCGCCGTTCTTCGCAGCTTGGCGTGTCGTCCCGCTCGGCGACACGATCGAGGAGATCGGCCGCAACCTCTTCGCGGCGCTCCGGACGCCTCAGAAGGGGCGCGAGCTGCTCGTCCTCGCCGTCCCGCGCCGCGGCCTCGGCCGCGCGGTGATGGACCGCCTCGAGCGCGCGGCGACGCGGATCGTCTGAGGTACGGAACCGGCCCGTGAGGAGCTGCCCCTGCCCGGAGGACGGCTTCCTCCACCGCGAGATCGAGGCGAACGGCGTCCTGTTCCACGTCGTCGAGGCCGGACGCGGCCCGCTCGTCCTCCTCCTTCACGGCTTCCCCGAGTTCTGGTACGCGTGGCGGCACCAGCTCCCGTCCCTCGCCGCGGCAGGATTCCGCGCGGTCGCTCCCGACCTCCGGGGGTACAACCTCTCCGGTAAGCCGCGGGGGATCGCGAGCTACGCCGTCGCGACGCTCGCCGCCGACGTGGCGGCGCTCGTGACGGGCCTCGGCGAGGAGCGCGCCTTCGTGGCCGGGCACGACTGGGGCGGCGCCCTCGCCTGGAGTCTTCCGGGCCTCCAGCCCGGCCTCGTCCGGAAGCTCGCGATCCTGAACGCTCCGCACCCCGCGGCCTTCCGGCGCGAGCTGAAGGGCTCCGCCGAGCAGAGGAAGAAGTCGAGCTACATCCTCTTCTTCCAGCTTCCGTGGCTCCCGGAGCGGGCCCTCCGGAAGGACGGCTTCGCGTATCTCGCCAGGATGCTGCGGCGCGACCCGGTCCGCCCGGGCGCCTTCTCCGAGGACGACATCGCCCGGTACCGGGAGGCCCTCGCGCGGCCCGGCGCGCTCTCGGCCGCGCTCAACTGGTACCGCGCCGCCCTCCGGCACCCGCCGCGCGTCCCTCGAGAGCGCCGGAAGATCGACGTGCCGACTCTCGTCGTCTGGGGCGAGAAGGACCGCTACCTGGGGACGAAGCTCGCCGAGGGGCTCGAGCGCTGGGTCCCGGACCTCTCCGTCGAGCGGATTCCCGAAGCCAGCCACTGGGTGCAGACCGACGCGCCCGAGCGCGTGAACGAGCTCCTGGTCCGCTTCTTCCGCGCCTGAGACCGACCCGGGCCGGCACTCGTCTTGCGTCCCGGTCTCAACGGCGCTGAAACGGCGCAGTAATCAACCATTTCAAACATTCCGGCGCGCCGGGAAGGCGCCTTCTCACGAGACAGACCGGATACGGAGGTTCCCATGACGTCATTCAAGCCTTTCGTCGGCGCGGTCGTTCTCGTCGGAAGTCTCACCGGACTTCCGGCCCAGGCCCAATATGGCGGCGGGAGCGGGACCGAGATGATGAACCCGCCTTACGGTTCGCTCTACAACCCGCAGTGCATGATGTGCCTGTCGGGCTCGGCGTCGACCCAGTGGATGGGGACCACCGGATCCTTCCACGTCGGCGACATCATGAGCAGACAGACCATGATGTCCGGGATGATGGACCTCAGGCTCGTCCTGACTCCGACGATGCCTGTCTGGGGGCAGCCGTTCTCCTACCAGAATTTCTCGGACGCCATGACCTTCAATCCGATGGCACCCGGCGCTCAGTTCCCCGTCGATTCCGGCACCATCAACATGTATGGCAGCACCATGCCGGCCGGCACGTACTACATGCTGCTCTACATGAGGCAGCAGATGGGCCCCATGATGACCGCCGCCGACTGGATCGTCTTCCCGAAGCAGGTGAGCTGCGATGGCTACGGATGTTCTGCGCTCGCGGTTGAAACCTGCACCGAGAATGCCAACACCATGTGCCTGGTCGGTGGCCGGTACCGGATCACGAGCTACTGGAAGAACCAGTACGCGGGCGGGACGATCTCCCAGCTCTTCAAGACGACCCTGACGGGAGCGACGGGCGCCTTCTGGCTGTCGGACAGCAGCACGTACGAGTACCTGATCCGGATCAACACGGCGACGGACAACGGCCGAGCCTGGATCTCCATCCCGACGTTCACGGACGTGGAGTTCTTCGTCCTGGTGGAGGATCTCGTCGGTGGGCAGGCCAACCTCTATCACAACCCGCCGGGCGGTCGCGAGCTGATCTACGACCCGACCACGTTCGTCTATCCGTGATCGATCTGGACCAGTGAAGGTCTCGCTCGTCGGCGAGGTCCTCGGGGCAGAGACCACCTGGTTGAACGTTTACCGCGAACGCGCCGGCGCCGTCTTCGGCGGTCGCGGCGTGCGTGGGCGAGTCGACGTCAGTTCGGCCAGTGCAGTCCAAGGGCCTTCGCCAGGAAGACGGCCATCTGGGCGCGGGTCACGTTGGATTCCGGCTCGAACGTCGTAGGCGTGACGCCCTGGGTGATCCCCGACGCCTTCAGCGCCTCGATGTACTGAAACGCCCAGTAGTCCGTCGGGACGTCGGTGAAGCTGGCCACGCCCGGCGCCGGAGAGACCTGGAGCCTGTAGTAGAGCTTCACGCCGCTGAACGCGGTGGTCGAAGTAGGTCCCGTCCTCAACGTAACAGCGAGTAAATTCTGGTTGTTGACCACAAGGGGAGCCGGGAGCTGGTAGAGAAAGTTTCCGCAGCCGGGGGTGGCCGTCGTGCCGGTCGTCACCGAGGCAATTTCGCTGCAAGGCGCCTCGCAGTTATAGAGTCTGGCCACTACTTCATCCGTCGCAGAAGAGTCACAAGCCCGCAACTCGATGTACTCGACCCGGGCGCCGTTGGGAAGCACCGGGTGGGCAATAGCCGCTTGAGATGCAGAAGTGATGAACCTCCCCAAGTTAGAGGCAGGGTTAAGCGACCCCACTCCCAGGTCGTAGTACTCATGAAACTGGTACGACCCCATCATCAGGACCGTAAGTTGCGCCACGCCATAAGTATCCGGCTCCGTCGATGGGCTCACCACCACGGGAGCGACCTTGCCCTGGAATAGACCTCTCTCGTCAGCGACTCCGGTGCACGGCACCACGAGCAGCGCGGCAAAGAGAAGCGCGACCAGCGGTCCGCCTCGAGCTTTCATCTTGTCCTCCCGAGAAGCCTCTCAGCCTCTACTTCGGCCCTCGGCCCGGAAAGGACCGGGTTTGGTGGGGCGTCCCGGGCGACGCAAGCAAGGTTCTCCCTCCAGCATATGCCCGCGTCTCCGCGTTCGAAAGCCCCGAAGGGCTCGACCCACTAAGAAATCGGCTTGAGCCGTCCTCAGCCGGCGTGCCGGTTCTTCCGGACGAAGTCGATGAAACCGCGCTCGACATCCGTAGCGACGAGCTTCACCGACACCTTGTCGCCCACGCGGAGGCCGCCGAACCCCTCCAGGATCTTCCCTTCGACCGGCGGCCGGAAGATCCGCGCCCAGGTCCCCTTCGCCGAGGCGCCCGTCACCACGCCTTCGAACCACTCGCCGATCCGGTCCTGAAGGAGCATAGCCGCCGCCGACTTCCTCACCTGCCGTTCCACCTTGTCGGAGTCGTTCTCCTGCTCGGTGCAGTGCGCGGCCAGCTCCTCCAGCTCGGCCCAGTCGTAGGGCGACGGGCGGCCAGCAAGCGCCGCCTTGAGGAGCCGCTGCGTGACGATGTCGGGGTAGCGGCGGTTCGGCGCCGTGGAGTGCGTGTAGTCGAGAACGGCGAGGCCGAAGTGTCCTGCGGCGGCGCTGCCGGGATACTCGACCGCGTACTCTCCCCGGCCCATCAGCTTCACGACGACGAGCGAGAGGTCCGGGAAGCGGAGCGGGTCGGCCTGACGCCTTCGCGCGAGGAACCCCGCGAGCGCCTTCGAGTCGGGCTCGGGCGGCAGAGCATCGCCGTAGTCGGCGGCCAGCTCGACGATCCGCGGCCAGCGCTCGGGCGAGCGGACGACGCGCCGGAGCGACGCCATGTCTCTCGCCCGGAGGAACCGCGCCGAGACGCCGTTGGCCGCGATCATGAAGTCCTCTATCAGGTCGCGCGCCCGGTTCTTCGCGTCGAGCTTCAGCTCGGTCAGGTCGTTGTCGACAAAGACGGCCCGCGGCTCGAGCGTCTCGAAGTCGAGCGCTCCCTCCTCGTGCCGCCGCTCCTTCAGCCGCCCGGCGGCCGCGTCCTGGAGCCGGAGGTTCTCGGCGAGGCCGGGCGCCGTCCCGAGCGGCGCGGGGGCGGGCCCCTCGCCGGACAACCACGCGGCGACCGCGTTGTAGGCCAGCTTCGCCTTGTTGACGACTGTCGCCCGGTAGATCGCCGAGGCGCCGAGACCACCTTCCCCGTCGACGACGTACTCGGTGACGACGGCGAGGCGCTCTTCCCCTTCATTCAGCGACGTCAGGTCGTAGGACAGCTTCTCCGGGAGCATCGGGAAGACGGTGGCCCCGGTGTAGACGGAGGTCGTGTTCTGCCGCGCGTGAAGGTCGATCGGCGACCCTTTCCTCACGACGGCGTCCACGTCGGCGATCGCGACGAGGACCCGCGCTCCGCCCGATGGAAGCGCCTCGGCGACCGTCAGCTGATCCAGGTCCCTCGAGTCGTCGTTGTCGATCGAGCACCAGGGCAGGTGGCGGAGGTCCCGGAGGCCGTCCCCCTCCTCGCGCGCCGGCCCCCTGATGGCCTCGAGTTGCCGGAGCGCCTCCTTCGGGAAATCCGGGGCGAGGCCGCGCTCGAGCATCGCCTGGCGGGCAATTTCTAGGAGGTCGGCGCGCTGTCTGCCTGTGAAGTGCATCCCCGGACTTTAGATCAGCGGGGCCTTCCGGGGGTAAACCGGAGGGCCGGACGGAGCGTCTCCTCCGGGGGGCATCCGTCCCGGCACGGATCTGGCAAGGACCCGGGGCCGAAGGATGCTCAGCATGGAGCAGACACAGATGATCCGCCCGCCCTCCACCAAGATCTTCCTCGCGGTCTTGATCGTCCTGACGGCGGCCGCGGCGCTCCTGCTGACGGGCTGCAGCAGCGTCTCGGCCGAGACGATCCGATACGTCGGCGCGCCGCAGCCCCCGCCGACCGACCCGTCCCGCGTCGAGATCCTCCGGCAGAGGCCGAAGCGGCCGCACGAGAAGCTGGGCGAGGTCGTCCTGAAACCGTCCGGAGACCCCGACGTGGCTGCCATCGAGAAAAAGATCCGCGAGGAGACGGCAATGCTCGGCGGCGACGCCGCGGTCCTCGTCTACGACAAGACGAAGCGGATGGGGACTCTCATCACCGGAGACTGGTGGGTCGTGCGCGCCACACCCCTCTACGAACGGGTCATCGTCGCCGTGACCATCAAGTACCGGAACTGAGCCGGTCCGCTCCCGTCACCTCGCCGTGGACTCCGCGCGAGGCCCGGCGCCTCAGCCCCGGCGCCCCCCCTTCTTCCTGGCAGCCTTCTTCTTCGGCGCCGCCTTCTTCGGCTTCGACTTCTTCTTCGCCGCCTTCTCTGCCGCCGATTCCTTCAGCGCCGCCTGAGCCGCGGCGAGGCGGGCGATGGGGATCCGGAACGGGGAGCAGGAGACGTAATCGAGCTTCGTCCGGTGGCAGAACTCCACGCTCGACGGCTCGCCGCCGTGCTCGCCGCAGATCCCCACCTTCAGGTTCGGACGCGTCACCCGGCCCCACGTCACGCCCCAGGCCATCAGCTTCCCGACGCCCGTCTGGTCCAGCTTCTCGAACGGGTCCGCGGGAAGGATCTCCCGCCTGACGTACTCGGGGAGGAACTTCCCGGCGTCGTCCCGGGAGAGCCCGAAGGTCGTCTGGGTCAGGTCGTTCGTGCCGAAGCTGAAGAACTCGGCCACCGTCGCGATCTCGTCGGCCGTCACCGCCGCGCGCGGCAGCTCGATCATCGTCCCGACGAGGTACGGGACCTTGACCCCCTCGGCCTTGAAGACCTCCTCGGCCACGTCGCGGACGATCTGCGTCTGGTCCTCCAGCTCGCGGACGTGACCGACGAGGGGGATCATGATCTCGGGGGTCGCGGCGATCTTCTCCTTCCGGACGCGGCAGGCCGCCTCCAGGATGGCGCGCGCCTGCATCTTCGTGATCTCCGGAAAGATGATCCCCAGGCGGCAGCCGCGGTGTCCCAGCATCGGGTTCATCTCGTGGAGGTCGGCCACCTTCCGGGCCACCTTCTCGACGGAGACTCCCGCCTGCTTCGCCACCTCCTCCTGCTCGGCCGGGGTGTGCGGCAGGAACTCGTGGAGCGGCGGGTCGAGCGTGCGGATCGTCACCGGCCGCGGGCCCATCGCCCGGAAGATGCCGATGAAGTCCTCACGCTGCATCGGGAGGATCTTCGCGAGCGCCTTCTCGCGCTCCGCGACCGTTTCGGCAAGGATCATCTCCCGCATCGCCACGATCCGCCCCTCGCCGAAGAACATGTGCTCCGTCCGGCAGAGGCCGATCCCCTCGCCACCGAACGCCACGGCGTTGGACGCCTGGTCGGGCTGGTCGGCGTTCGCGCGCACCTTCAGACGGCGCGCGGCGTCGGCCCATCCCATCATCTTCGCGTAGAGGCGGTAGACGCGGCTCTTCTTGGGGTCGAGCGTCTTCTCGAGAAGGACCTGCAGCACCTCCGACGGCATCGTGGCGAGCTTTCCCTCCAGCACCTCCCCCGTCGTCCCGTCGATGGAAATCCAGTCCCCTTCCTTGAAGGTCTTCCCCTTCACGACCATCGTCCGGGCCCGCGCGTCGACGTGGATCGCCTCGCAGCCGACCACGCAGACCTTCCCCATCTGCCGCCCGACCAGCGCCGCGTGCGACGTCATGCCGCCGCGCGCCGTCAGGATCCCCTCGGAGGCGTTCATCCCCTTGATGTCCTCGGGGCTCGTCTCCTCGCGGACGAGGAGGACCTTCTCCCCGCGCGCCGCCCACTCGAAGGCGTCGCCCGCCAGGAAGACGATCCGCCCCGACGCCGCGCCCGGCCCGGCGTTCAGGCCGCGGGCCAGGAACTTCCCGCCCTCGATCGCCTCGCGCTTCTTCGCGGGGTCGAAGATGGGCCGGAGGAGCTGGTTCAGCGAGTCGGGGTTCACGCGGAGCACGGCCTCCTCCGGCGTGATCAGCTTCTCCTCGGCCATCTCGACGGCGATCCGGACCTCCGCGAACCCCGTCCGCTTGGCGGTCCGCGTCTGGAGCATGAAGAGCTTCCCGCGCTCGACCGTGAACTCGATGTCCTGCATGTCGCGGTAATGGCCTTCGAGCGTCTTCCGGATGTCGAGGAGCTGCCGGTAGATGGCCGGCATCCGATCCTTCAGCGTGGCGATCTTCTGCGGCGTCCTCACGCCGGCCACGACGTCCTCGCCCTGGGCGTTGATCAGGTACTCGCCATAGAAGACGTCCTCGCCGGTGGCCGGGTCGCGCGTGAACGCCACGCCCGTGCCGCAGTCGTCGCCCAGGTTCCCGAAGACCATCGACTGGACGTTGACGGCCGTCCCCCAGTCGGACGGGATGCCATTGAGCTGCCGGTAGACGATGGCCCGCTCGTTCATCCAAGATCCGAAGACGGCGCCGACTGCGCCCCACATCTGCTCGACCGGGTCGTCGGGAAACGACTGCCCCGTCCGTTTCCGGATCTCGGCCTTGAACTCCCGCACCAGCTCCTTCAGGGCGTCGACCGGGAGGTCGGTGTCCAGCTTCACGCCGCGCGCGTGCTTCTTCTTCTCGAGGATCACCTCGAACGGATCGCGCTCGCGCTTGTCCACCGGCTTGAGGCCCATGACCACGTCGCCGTACATGGCCACGAAGCGGCGGTAGCAGTCCCACGCGAAGCGCGGGTTCTTCGAGCCCGCGGCGAGCCCTTCGACCGTCCGGTCGTTCAGGCCGAGGTTCAGGATCGTGTCCATCATCCCGGGCATCGAGGCGCGGGCTCCGGACCGGACGGAGACGAGGAGGGGCTGGACCGGGTCGCCGAACCGGCGGCCGAGCTGCCTCTCGATCCGCCCGAGGTGGGAGGCCACCTCCCGGTCGAGTCCCTTCGGGTAGGCCTTCCCGTGGTCGTAGAACCAGGTGCAAACCTCTGTGGTGATGGTGAATCCGGGCGGAACCGGGAGGCCCAGGCGGGCCATTTCCGCGAGATTCGCCCCTTTTCCGCCGAGGAGGGCCTTCTGCTCGCCCCTTCCCTCCGCGGTCCCTCCCCCGAACGAATAGACGTACCTGCTCTTCGTCGCCATGGCGCGTCCTCCCTCCCGTGGGCGGATCCTCCCCCATCCGGGGCCCCGGGGGTACCCCTTCTTTATCCCATTGACTGTTGCAAAAAGCCGGGGATATGCTTCAACCGGCAGGTCCAGAACTAGGTATGTCTCGCAGGCACGACGAGATTCGGCCCGAGGTTCAGGGTCCCCATGGCTACGGCGTTACGGGGCCCCTGAGAACCTCCGTTCCGGCCCAGTGGAACTGGGAGGAACTGAATTCCGTCTACAGGCCGCGCCTCATCGCCGCAGGCATCGTCCGCTTCGGTCTGACGCGCGAGGAGTGCGAGGACGCCGCGCAGACCGTCTTCCTCAAGGTCATCGCGCAGAACCCGCGCGTTCGCGATCCCAAGGCATATCTCCGCGCCGCGTTCCTGCACCAGGCGCAGAACATCGCCGAAGCGCGCACGCGCGCCCGGGGGCGCGACACCGAGCTGGATCCCGAGGGGATCTACCGCAGCGCCATCTACGATCCCGAGGAGCGCGAGCGGCAGGCCGAGAAGATCCGGAAGATCACGGCCGTGACCGGCGCCTTCAAGCGGATCGGCGACAAGTGCCAGACGGTGATCCGCTGCTACTGCGTCGACGACTGCTCGCTGGCCGAGACGGCCGAAAAGGCCGGCTACTCGGAGAAGACGATCTGGAAGCGCGTTCAGGAGTGCCTGAAGAGGATGCGGCAATGCCTCGCCTAGTCACTGCGAGCCACCCGAGCGAGGCGGACCTGCTGAACCTCGCCGCCGGCCGCAAGGCCGAGGGGCTCGAGGAGTGCCGCCGCCACCTCGAAACGGGCTGCCGCCTGTGCGAAGTGCGCCTCTCGGAGCTGGCCGATCTGGTGGAGTCCGTCCGCGAGGAAGAGGCCTTCAACGCCATCCTCGAGGCGGACGACCTTCCGGCCGTTCCCGAGTTCGGCGGCCAGAAGCTGGAATTCAGGAAGCCCGCGCCGCAGCTCGAGGAGATCTACCGCCTCGCGCAGAGCGCCGAGCCCCTGGCCGAAGGAATCCTGGCCGCAGCCCGCGCCGGCGACGCAGAGCTGGACACCGCACTCAGCGCCTTGTACGGCAACCCTGCCCGCGGCTTCGCCCTTCTCTATGCCTGCCAGAAGGGGAACGCCCTCGTCGTCCAGGAACCGCTCCGCGCCCGCGAGCTGGCCCGTGCCGTGTTCGAGGAGGCGAAGAGCCTCATGGACGCAAACACCGAGGCCCGTCTTGCGACACCTGCCCCGCGAGAGAGCGTCCAGGCCGAGGCGAAGCTGCTCGAGTCGCAAGCGGAGAACCAGCTCGCGCGTCCCCTTGAAGCGCGCGTAGCAGCCGTGGAGGCTCGTGAGTACTTCCGCGCCTCGGGCGACATGGGCTTCGGCCTCGCACTCGCCGACTACTACGAGGGCTCGGCTGCCAGCTTCGCCAAGGACTACGTTGCCGGCGAACGGCTTCTGAAAAAGGCCCTCAAGGTCTTCGCCGAGTTCGGCCAGGACAACCTGATGGCACGGGCCCAGGGAATGCTGGGACTTCTCTATTTACATCGGGGAGATGAGACCAGAGCCCTCACGTACTTCGACCACGCCATCGGCGTGTTCGATCCGGTCGAAGACGCACGGTTCCTGACAGCCTCGCTCATCAACCGCGCGATGGCACTCCTGCGTCTCCGTCGACTCGACGAAGCCCGTCCCACGTACGCCAGAGCCCTGAGTCTCGTGCGAAAGCATCAACTGACGAGCTATCTCGGAGCGATTCGCTCTGGATTAGCACAAATTGACATTCAATGCCGGGAATACGGCCGCGCTTTACGGGCCTTCCAAGAGCTTTCGCGAGAAGAGCGGGCCGCTGGGTGGGCCCAGCAGGCCTTCATTTCCGACCTTTACGTTGCCGAGTGTCTCGGCAGACTCGGCCGCGACGAACAGATGGCGGAAGCGATCATTTCCCTTCGAATCGAACGGAGAACGAGTCCCTTCTCGGCGTCCCCGGCGATTGAGGAGCTCTTCTCTTGCTTGGACCAAGGCGCCCTCAATGCCGACCTCGTGGCGCACGTCCGTACCTACCTCCAAGAAGAGGCAAACGGCACGCAGTGCGAATACCGCCCCCTGCGTATCGCCAGCTGACACCCCCAGGCTGTAGCTCCTCTGCCGGCCAAAACGGCAGTTTCTGACTTTCTGACACCCCTCGGGCTCGGGAGGGGTCAAAATTGCGACGGACGTTGTCTCAGTTAGTGGAAGGTCACAGAGGACCCTTCGTTCCGGGCGAGGGGCCTCGTGAATCTTCCAGAGGAGGATTCATGGTTAGCTTCTTTGCTCTTATCATCATTCTCGTCTGCGCCGGCGGAACTGTCCCTCTGGGCTGACCGCTCGCTGAGAATCCGAGAGAGACTGTAATTGCAGCGCCCGCGGGGGGTGTAGCACCCGCGCGAGCGAGGTTCGTCATAAGAAGCAATTGAGAAGCGCTCGCAAGGAGATTCCCCGATGACGAGTGCGAGGGCCGATGCAGCAAAGACGGCGACGCGCCCGGACGTGTCGTTGTCGCTCGCGCTGCGAATGCCCTCGAAGCTGTTCGTGGAAGACGTTGCCGAGGCCGGCGGGGGTGTCCTCCTCCACCTCGAAGTCCGGAACCGGAACGACGTCCCGTGGAACGCCTGGGTCCCGAACGGCCCGCTCCTGGAGATCGCCGTCCTCGACGAGCGCGGCGACGAGAAGACCCGGCAGACCCGGCAGCTGAAGATGCTCTCCCCCCCGACGAGGCTCGATCCCGGAAGAGGGTTCCTCCTCCCCCTCCGGGTCGTCCTCCCGGACCTTCACGCCCGGGGGGAGACCTTCACGCTGCGCTTCCGCTTCGCCCCCGGCACCGAGGGAACGGAAGTCACCCTCCACCTCGCGCCGCGCGCCTGACCGCGCGGCGCGAAGGCGGCCGGGCGTCAGCCTGATTTTCGGAATCGGCGATATTCGCGCTGAATGCCGTTGGCCCCGTCCTCGAGGTAGGTGCGGACGTGGCAGGGATCGTTCATGCCGCACTGATGGGAGCAGCAAGCATCGCCAGGGGAGCCCTTCAGATGGCTGGAAACTCAGGATCGCTTGTAGCCCGTTTCAGTAGAGGCACCGGCCGATTCTTCACTGACCCTCGCCGGCACGGAACCGTAGCCAGACAGTACTGGCAAGGCGAAGCTAACGGCTGGCACCTACACGATTGGTTCTTCCCACAGAGATCCGAATGGGCCACCAGTGCTGGTTGGAATCTTCTCGAGGTTCCGGGCCCCTTCAACAGCTGGATGGGATACAGCTCGGTTGGCAGAGGCGTCGAGTGGCTCCTGCGAATCGGAATTCCAAGCTCCCTGGTGGGCGGTGCATACGCTGGCGGAAAGTGGGGTCTCACGAAGGAAGAATGGGAGGCGCGCTGTGCTTGCCGCTAATCACGACGCGACAGCCTGGAAAGTCGTCGCTGACGGCCGGCAGTTTCAGCTCTCAGACATCCACGACCTTCTAGCCCATCTCGATCGGCTCAGGCGAGGAGAAACCAGGGAGTTCACCCTCCTAAAGAAGGGGGCGCGCGCTGGCGGCTTCGAAGGGTGGCTTTACCGCATACTTGGTGTTTCATCGCCGCCACAGGAAAAATCAGTTTGGGTTCTCATTCAGGGACCCCGAGCACTGCTGACCTTCCTAGACGAAGACTTCAACGAGAGACGGGCAAGAGATCCGATGCGGCGTTCGTCCGCACCGGATGTACATGAGAAGGTCGAGTTTCGGACAAGGGAAGGGCGCGGCGAAATCGCATCAATCGAGGAGTGCGTCACGACGGATTCCGCCGTCCAGGCGATTACAGAGTTCTTCGAACACGGGTCCCCGCCCGGCTGGCTTCAGTACGATGAATTTCCCGAGCGCAGTCGGAAAAGAAGGGTCAAGAAGCGCAGCGGTTGAGAATCGAAGGGTTCGGGTGACCTGCGCCCCTCCTGTGGCCAGATCGGGTTGGGAGACTCCGGGTTGAAATCGTAGCAGTCGTCGTGGGAGCGAATAGGGTCGCGTCTCAACTATCGACTACAGGAAGTAACCAGCCGCGCTACCAGCCCGATTCGCGCCGGCCGTGACTCTCGCTCGATCCCGAAAGGCCCTCACCGCCGCCAGAACCTGGCGATCAGCCAGAGGAGCCCGCTCAGGACGAGGCTGAGAAGGACGCAGGTGGCGAGTGGAAAGTGGAATTCGAAGCTCTCGCGCTTGACGTGAATGTCGCCGGGCAGGCGGCCGAGAAAAGGGATCCTCGCGCCGGCAAGCAGTAGCGCCCCCGCGACGAGGAAGACGACCCCGAGGACGATCAGGAGCTTTCCGATCCCAGTCATCTTGAAGCACTCGCGTCGAGTTCCCGAGCCCGGTCAGCGTTCGAGGTGTCGAAGAAGTTCCCGCAGATCCGAGGTCACTACTGTCCAGACGATGTCGTGATCGACGGAGGCGTCGCCGTGAACGAGACGATTTCGCATCCCGATGATCTCGTTCCAGGGGACACCGGGAAGCCGCGATCGGGTTTCGGCCGAAACTCTCGATGCCGCTTCGCCAACCACCTCGATGAACCGCTCGAGCGCCGCGGCGAGAACGGGGTCCCCGTCGAGGTCTGGCCGCGACCTGCCCTTCACCGCGGCCACGGCCATTCGGGCGTGGTCGGCCATGTCTTTCAGGAGGACTTCGTCGTCAGGCCGCTTCATAGAGCGGCACGGCCTCATCGAGGACCCTCGGCCGGAAGTGGGGGCTCAAGAAGCCAGCCGTCAGAAGATCGACTCTCCGCCCGAAGAACTCCGAAAGCTCGGATTGAAGCGTGATGAATCGGAGTCCGACGGCCGTTCCCCGCTCGAACTCGACGAGCACGTCGAGGTCGCTGTCGGGCGCCAGCTCGCCCCTCAGGACCGAGCCGAAGACTGCCAGCCGCCGCACGGCGTAGCGCCGACAGAGAGCTCCGAGAGCCCCCTCGTCAACGGACAAGCCCGGGACGCGATTCATCGATTGATCGTAGCACCGGGTTTCTCTTCGGCAGGCTCCGGGGCCTCACAGGATTCACGGCCAAGGGAACCGGTACAGTCAGTTCCCGCGCCGGCTCCGATTGACGCTCCCCTCCCCTTACGGCAACATCCGCCGCCGTGAACGGCGGCGAAGGCCTGACCCGCGCTCCCAAGGTCCAGATCGGCATTCCGGTGCAGCGCCCGACGTCGTGGTGGCTGGAGATCCTGAAGCGGCGGGCCGAGCGGATGTACGAGGAGAAGCTGGACCTCTCGAAGCCGGTGGAGTTCTCGTCGGAAGAGGAGCGAAAGGCCTGCATCGCCTTCTTCAACGCGGCCTACCGCGCGGAGGAGTCGGGGCTGTCGGGCGCGCACAAACTGGCCGCGGAAGTCCGCGAATGGGACCCGGAACTCGCCGAGTGCCTCGTCCTGTACGGGAACGAGGAAGGGTGGCACCGCGAGCTGCTGGAGGAGTTCCTTCACCACATCGGCGGCGGGGTGGCGCCGATGGGGTGGATGGTCCGGTCGTTCTACAGGACCTACTCGAAGGCCGAGCGGATGGAGTCGGTCATGCTCACGAACCTGATGTTCGAGACGATCGGCGCCACGACCTACCGGCTGTCGCTGCGGGGGGTGAAGCAGCCGCTCGCCCGGCAGGTGCTGAAGATCCTGACGCGCGACGAGTCGTTCCACATCCCGCTGAACGTCCATTTCATCCGGGAGATCCTGAAGCGCCACCCCGAGCGGAGCCGCCTGCGGCTGAAGCTGATCTACCACGTCGTCTTCCGCTCCCTCATCTTCATGTCGTACGGGAGCCGGAAGGTGGCGGCGGGGTTCGACCACGTGACGGCCCGCGACCTGACGACGGCCTACGTGGAGAATCTCGGGCGACTCTTCGCCCAGGAGCAGGACCTCGACTTCCGCCCCCCGCGATACATCCTTCGCGCCTTCGGCGTGACGGAGGAGAAGCTTGCCGAAGAGGGACCGGGAGCGATCTCAGTCGAGGCGGCCGAGAAGGCGGCCCGACGGGAGCACGTCGAGGTGAGGGAGCTGTGAATGACCCGGGCGGAACCGGCAGCCTGCCGGTTCCCCCGGACCCCCTCCCGAATCGCCGGAAACGAAGGCGTCTGCCCGACCGAAGCCGGGTCGGGTGAAGCAGTTGCACCATATCGCCGGGGGGGCCGGGAGGAGGATAGTCTCGCCGCCTCGAATGACGGGGGGGAACGTGTACCAGATCGTCAAACGCGAGCAGTTTTCCGATGTCACCTTTCTCTGGGACGTCCACGCGCCCGACGTGGCGAACGCCGCCAAGCCCGGCCACTTCGTCATGGTCCGGCTGCGACGAAGGGGGCGAACGGATCCCGCTGACCGTCGCGGACTACGACCGGGACTGGGGAACCGTGACGATCGTCGTCCAGGCTCTCGGCAAGACGACGCGGGAGATGATGCGGGACTTCAAGGAGGGAGACACCTTCTCCGACTTCGTCGGGCCGCTCGGGCTCGAGAGCCACGTCGGAAAAGTGGGGCACGTCGTCCTCGTCGGCGGCGGCCTCGGCGTCGCGCCCATCTTCCCGCAGCTCCGCGCCTTCAAGGAGGCCGGGAACCGGACGACGGGGATCATCGGCTTCCGCACGAAGGACCTCGTCTTCTGGGAAGACCGCTTCAAGCACTACTGCGACGACCTGATCGTCTGCACGGACGACGGCGTCGTACGGGAAGCCCGGCTTCGTGACCGTGGCGCTGAAGGAGGTGATCGAGAAGGAGAAGCCCGACCTCGTCGTCGCGATCGGTCCGCTGCCGATGATGCGCGCCTGTTCCGAGGTGACCCGCCCCGTTCGGCGTGAAGACGATGGTCTCGCTGAACGCGATCATGGTCGACGGGACCGGGATGTGCGGCTCGTGCCGCGTGACGATCGGCGGGGAGACGAAGTTCGCCTGCGTCGACGGCCCCGACTTCGACGGCCACCTCGTCGACTTCCCCGAGCTGCAGCTCCGGCAGGAGCGGTTCAAGCCGCAGGAGACGATGGCGAAGGACGACTTCGACGAAGATCTGCTCCATCGAGGAGCAGCTCTTCGAGCTGAACAAGCGGAACTACAAGAAGTTCAAGGAGCTCCCCGAGCACGCCATGAAGATGCCGGAGCGCGACGCCGCGGAGCGCTCGCGCAACTTCGAGGAGGTGAACCTCGGCTACACCCTGGCCGACGCCCTCGTCGAGGCCGAGCGCTGCATCCAGTGCGCCCGCCCGACCTGCATCGCAGGGTGCCCCGTCTCGATCGACATCCCCCGCTTCATCCGGCACCTCCTCGTCCGCGACCTGCCCGGCGCCCTCTCGGTCATCCAGGAGACCAACCTCTTCCCGTCCGTCTGCGGCCGCGTCTGCCCGCAGGAGACGCAGTGCGAGATCCAGTGCATCCTCGAGAAGAAGATGGAGCCGGTCGCCATCGGGCGGCTCGAGCGCTTCGTCGGCGACCACGCGCCGCTCCCCGACGTCCAGCCCCCTGCGAACGCCGGGCAGCTCGGGCAGGGTGGCCGTCGTCGGCTCCGGCCCGGCCGGCCTCGCCTGCGCGGGCGACCTCGCCCGCAAGGGGGCCGACGTGACGGTCTACGAGGCGCTCCACGTCGTCGGGGGCGTCCTGAAGTACGGCATCCCGTCGTTCCGCCTCCCGCGGACGACGATCGACCGCGAGGTGAGCGCGCTCGAAGAAGCTCGGCGTGAAGTTCGAGACGAACAAGGTCATCGGCAAGACCTTCACGATCCCGCAGCTCCTGGGCGAGATGGGCTACGACGCCGTCTTCATCGGGACGGGCGCCGGCTTCCCGAGGTTCCTCGGCATCCCGGGCGAGCAGGCCGGGCAGGTCTACAGCGCCAACGAGTTCCTGACCCGCATCAACCTGATGGGCGGCGACAAGCTTCCCCTTCGAGGACACGCCGATCGCCCTGGGGAAGAAGGTCGTCGTCCTCGGCGCCGGGAACACCGCGATGGACTGCCTCCGCGTCTCGCGGCGGCTCGGGGCCGAGGAGGTCCACTGCCTCTACCGGCGGACCGAGGCCGAGGCGCCCTGCCGCGTCGAGGAGCTGCGCCACGCCAAGGAGGAAGGGATCCACTTCCACTGGCTGATGAGCCCGACCGAGATCGAGATGGACGAGAAGGGGAACGTGAAGGCCATCGTCGTCCAGAAGATGGAGCTCGGCGAGCCCGACAAGTCGGGGCGGCGCCGGCCGGTCCCGATCAAGGACGCGTTCGAGACGTTCGAGTGCGAGACGGTCATCTACGCCCTCGGCACGCGGGCGAACCCCGTCATCTCCCGGACGACGCCGAACCTCTCCGTCCGCGGCGAGGGGTACATCAACGTCGACCAGAAGACGCAGGCCGCGTCGATCCCGGGCGTCTTCGCCGGCGGCGACATCGTCACCGGCGGCGCGACGGTCATCCTCGCGCTCGGCGCCGGGCGGCGGGCCGCCCGCGCGATCGAGAAGTACCTGAAGACGAAGGAGTGGCCGGTCGTTCTCGAAGACGAGGCTGCGCCCACCGGGGCCGCGGCGCCCAAGGTCGTCGACGCCGCCTGCCCGAAGTGCCAGCGTCCCTTCGAGCCGGGCGACGACGAGCATATCTGCTGCGCGGGGGAGACGATCGTCTGGACCTGCGGCAGCTGCCAGAAGGTCTCCGAAGGGTTCGCGTTCCCGTACGGGCTCTGCCCCGCCTGCGGCGGCACGCTCGCGCCGGGGCACGACACGAAGGTGGAGTCCGAGGCCGCCGTGATCGCGATCCGGCAGGCGTTCGAGATCGAGCTGGGGGGCCTCTCCTTCTACGCGCGGGGCGCCGACGAAGTGGAGGCGAAGGACCCGGAGCTCGCCCGGCTCTTCCGCGAGCTCTCGGAGATGGAGCGCGGGCACATGGACACCCTCGCGCGCCGGTACCACATCGCGGCACCGGAGGGAGCCGTCACGAAGAGCCTGTCGCCGGCCCAGGTGGCCGTCTTCGCCGGGGCCGACTTGAAGGACATGTCCGGGGCGGCGCTGCTGCGCCTCGCGGTCCACCTCGAGAAGCGGGCGCGGAGCTTCTTCCTCGAGGCCGGCGGGAGCTTCCCGGCCGGCTCGCCCGAATGGAAGCTCTACCGCGAGCTGGAGGCCGAGGAGCGGGAGCACGTCGATCTCCTCTCGACGGCGCTCGCTCGCCACCTCGCCGAAAAGCCGATGATCGTGTGAAGCCCTTTCGCACGATCATCGAGCCCTTCCGGATCAAGTCGGTCGAGCCACTGCGCTTCACCCGCCGGGAGGAGCGCGAGTCCGCGCTGAAGGAAGCCGGCTGGAACGTCTTCCGCCTCCATGCGGACGACGTCCTGATCGACCTTCTGACCGACTCCGGCACCGGCGCCATGTCGTCGGCCCAGTGGGGCGCCCTGATCCAGGGAGACGAGTCGTACGCGGGGAGCCGCTCGTTCTACCGCTTCCGGGACGTCGTCCAGGACCTGACCGGCTACCGGCACATCATCCCGACGCACCAGGGGCGCGCCGCCGAGCGGATCCTCTTCCACACGATCCTCGAGCCCGGGCAGGTCGTCCCGAACAACAACCACTTCGACACGACGCGCGCGAACATCGAAGTGGAAAAGGCCGAGGCCCGCGACCTCGTCATCCCCGAAGGGAAGGTGCCGTCGGCGCTCCATCCCTTCAAGGGGAACATCGACCTCGCGCTGCTGGAACGGACGCTCGACGAGAGCGGCGAGAAGATCCCTCTCGTCATGGTGACCGTGACGAACAACTCGGGAGGCGGCCAGCCGGTCTCGATGGAGAACCTCCGCGGCGTGAGGGCGCTCTGCGACCGGTACCGGAAGCCCTTCTTCCTCGACGCCTGCCGCTTCGCCGAGAACGCCTACTTCATCAAGCTGCGCGAGCCGGGGTACGCCGACCGGACGCCGAAGTCGATCGCGCAGGAGATGTTCTCGCTGGCCGACGGCTGCACGATGTCGGCCAAGAAGGACGGCCTCGCGAACATCGGCGGCTTTCTCGCCATGAACGACGACCGGTGGGCCGAGAGCTGCCGGAACCTCCTGATCCTGACCGAAGGCTTCCCGACGTACGGCGGCCTCGCCGGATACGACCTCGAGGCGATCGCCCGCGGCCTCGAGGAGGTCGTGGAGGAGCCGTACCTCAGGTACCGCCTCCGCTCGACCGCCTACCTTGCCGAGAAGCTCGACGCGGCGGGGGTCCCGACGATCAAGCCGGCCGGGGGGCACGCGGTCTACCTCGACGCGCGGGCGCTCCTCCCCCACATCCTGCCCCTTTCATATCCCGGCATCGCGCTCGCGAACGCGCTCTATGTCGAAGGCGGAATCCGGAGCGTCGAGATCGGGACGGTCATGTTCGGCCTCCATCCGGACGGGTCCGAGAGCGCCGGCCCGATGGACCTCGTCCGTCTCGCCATCCCCCGCCGCGTCTACACGCAGTCGCACATCGACTACGTGGCGGAGGTCGTCCTCCTCGTGGCGGCGAAGAAGGGCCAGCTCCGCGGCTACCGGATCGTCTCCGCCCCGAAGATCCTCCGGCACTTCACGGCCGCGTTCGAGCCGCTCCCGGCCTGATCGTCCCGGCGGAAAACGCGATATAAAAGATGCCTCCGCGGGGCATGGAGATCCCGCAGCGTCGAATCCGAAGGAGACCGCCATGGGTGAGAAAGTGACGTTCGCGTTGAGCGGCCACACGTGCGAGGGATACCTCGCGAAGCCGGCCGTCGGGAAAGGTCCCGGCGTCGTCGTGATCCAGGAGTGGTGGGGCCTCGTCCCGCACGTCATGGAGATCTGTGATCGCTTCGCGAAGGAGGGCTTCGTCGCCATCGCGCCCGACCTCTACCACGGGAAGACGACGAGCGCGCCGGACGAGGCGGGGCGGCTCCTGATGGAGCTGGACGTGGAGAAGGCGAACGCCGAGATCGCGGGGGCCGCGGCTTACGTCCTCTCCCGCGCCGAGTGCTCCTCGAAGACGGTCGGCGTCGTCGGCTTCTGCATGGGCGGGGCGCTCGCGCAGTACGCGGCGACCAGCATCGCGACGGTCGGCGCGGCGGTCAGCTTCTACGGCGGCTTCAAGAAGGTGCCCCTGGCGTGGGAGAGGCTGGGCGCGCCCATCCTCCTGATCTACGGCGAGCTGGACGAGGGCGTGCCGGCCTCCGGGGCCGCGCCGCTCGAGAAGAAGCTGAAGGAGCTCGGAAAGACGGCGGAGCCGGTGATCTACCGCGGCGCGCCCCACGGCTTCTTCAACGATTCGCGCCCTTCCCAGTACCGGGAGGAGTGCGCCCGCGACGCCTGGAAGCGGACGCTCGAGCTGTTCCGGGCGAACGTGAAGTGACGGTCCACCGGACCCTCTGCAACCGCGACTGCCCCGACGCCTGCGGCCTCGTCGTCACCGTCGAGGAGAGAAAGGTCGTGCGGGTCGGCGGCGACCCGGACCACCCCGTCACGCAGGGATTCATCTGCTCGAGGACCTCGCAGTTCCCCGTGCGGCAGAACGACCCCTCCCGGATCACGGCACCGCTGAAGCGGACGCCCGCCGGCTTCGAGCCGGTCACGTGGGAGGACGCGCTCGGCTCCATCGCGGACCGCCTGCTCGCCATCCGGCGGGAGTCGGGGCCGGCCGCGATCCTCCACTACCGGTCGGGGGGCTCGCTCGGCCTCCTGAAGTACGTCGTCGACCTCTTCTGGGAGTCGTTCGGGCCCGTCGCCACGAAGAGCGGCGACATCTGTTCGGGAGCCGGCGACGCGGCCCAGGAGACCGATTTTGGCCACGAGGACGCGCACGACCTCTTCGACCTTCTGAACTCGAAGAACATCCTCCTCTGGGGGAAGAACCCGAACGTCTCCAGCGTCCACCTCCTTCCGCTCCTCAGGGACGCGAAGCGGCGGGGGGCGCGGATCGCCCTGATCGACCCCGTCCGGCACAAGACGGCCTCCCTTGCCGACCTCGTCGTCCTGCCGCGCCCCGGCGGCGATTTCCACCTGGCCCTGGCCGTCGCGGCGCGCCTCTTCGAGACGGGGCGGACCGACCCGACGACCCCGTCCTGGTGCGACGGGTTCGACGCCTTCCGCGACCTCGCCCTCTCACGCCCCGCCCACGAGTGGGCGGCGGAGGCGGACGTGGCGCCTCCCGACGTGGAGGCGATCGCCGCGATGCTCGCGAAGCGTCCGTGCTCGATCCAGGCCGGCTGGGGGATGGCGCGGCGGATGAACGGCTCGGCCATCGTCCGCGCCCTCGACGCCCTCGGCGCCGTCAGCGGGAACCTCGGCATCCCCGGCGGCGGCGTGACCTACTACTTCAGGCGGCGGGGCGCGTTCGACACGTCGTTCCTGAAGAAGACCTACCCGAGGCAGCTCTCCGAGCCGCTTCTCGGGACGGAGATCCTCGGGGCGCGGGACCCCGAGGTCCGCGCCGTCTGGGTCACGGCCGGAAACCCCGTGGCCATGCTCCCCGACGCCGGCACTGTGGCCCGCGCCTTCGAGACACGCGAACTGGTCGTCGTAGTCGACTCGTTCCTGACGGACACGGCGCGCCGCGCGCACTGGGTCCTCCCGACGACGACCCTCGTCGAGGACGACGACCTCTTTGGGGCGTACGGCCACCACTGGCTGGGCGCTTCGACACCCGCCGTGGCGCCCCCCGAAGGAGTCTTCTCCGATCTCGAGATCGTCCAGGCGCTCGCAAAGACAATCGACGCGAGGACGGGAGAGAGCCGGGGGATTTCTTCGAAAGTAGGGGGGAATGCCCGGGAATGGAAGCAGAGGATGCTCTCTCGGGTGGAGCCGCTGGGTGTCACCGTCTCTCGACTCGAGCGCGCGTCGGTCCGGAACCCTCTAGCTGACAAGGTGCTCTTTTCCGACCGTCGGTTTCCCACGGAGACGGGACGGATGAATCTGGTGACGTCTCTGCCGGCCTCGCCTCCCGAGGAACCCGGTTTTCCGCTCTGGCTCTTCTCCAACTCGACGGAGAGGGCCCAGAGCTCGCAATGGGCCGGGGAGCCGCCGGCGATCCTGACGGCGACGTGTCACCCCGAAGCCGCCAACGGCTTCAACGACGGCGAGATCGTCGTCCTCGAGAGCGCCGTGGGGCGCCTCCGCGCGAAGCTGGCGTTCGACCCGACGCAGCGCCGGGACGTCGTGATCGTCCCGAAGGGGGGACACGTCGACTCCGGCACCTCGGCCAACGCCCTCATCCGCGCCCGGACGACGGACGCCGGAGAAGGTGCCGCATACCTGGACTGCCGGGTACGGATCGTTTCGGAGACCGCGGCTTGAGCCCATCTGCCGGCGGCGGCCGTTGTCAGGCCGCGCGCGTCCTCGTCACCGGCGCCACGGGTTACATCGGCTCCCGCCTCGTTCCCGAGCTTCTCGCCCGCGGGCACCGTGTCCGCTGCCTGGCCCGCGACCCGCGAAAGCTCCTCACCCGCGGCTGGGACGGCGTCGAGGTCGCTGCCGGAGACGTCCTCCGGGCCGAGACGCTTCCCCCGGCCCTCGCGGGAATCGACGTCGCCTACTACCTCGTTCACTCGATGCAGGGGGACCCGAAGAACTTCGCCGAGAAGGACCGCGAGGCCGCCCGCGCCTTCACGGCCGCGGCAGCGGCGTGCGGGGTGACGAGGATCGTCTACCTCGGCGGGCTCGGGAGCGGCGAGGAGCTGTCCGAGCACCTCCGGAGCCGCCAGGAAACGGGCGATGTCCTCCGGGAAGGGCCCACCCCCGTGACGGAGCTTCGCGCGGCGATCATCGTCGGCTCCGGAAGCGCTTCGTTCGAGATCATCCGCGACCTCGCCCGGAAGCTCCCGGTCATGATCTGCCCCCGCTGGGTGAACTCCCGCTGCGAGCCGATCGCCGTGCGGGACGTCCTCGGGTATCTCTCGGGCGTCCTCGATGAGCCCCGGACGGTCGGCCGGACCTTCGAGATCGGCGGCGGCGAGGTCTACACGTACGCCGACCTCATGCGGATCTGCGCGGAGGAGACGGGGCGGCGCATCCGGATCCTGACGGTCCCGTTCCTGACGCCGCGGCTCTCGGCCTACTGGCTCAACCTCGTCACGGCCGTTCCAATGTCGATCGCCTTCCCGCTCGTCGAGGGGCTGCGGAACGACGTGGTCTGCCGGGAGACGTCGGTCCGCGACCTCCTGCCGCGCGACCTTCTCCCCTTCCGCGAGGCAGTCCGGCTCGCCCTGGGGCAGGAGAAGAAGGCGGAGGTCGCGTCGCGCTGGACCGGGGCGTCGAGCGCGGCCGCCGCCGAGCCGTGGGCGGACGGTTTGCCCCTTCTCGCGGACCGGCGCGAGGTGGCGACGTCCCTCCCGCCCGGCGCCGTCTTCGAGAGGGTCCGCCGCGTGGGCGGTGAGAACGGCTGGTACTACGCCGACTCGCTCTGGGCCCTGCGCGGCGCCCTCGACCGGCTCGTCGGAGGGGTCGGCATGCGGCGAGGCCGGCGCGATCCCGTCGAGCTCCGCGTCGGGGACGCCGTCGACTTCTGGCGCGTGGAGCGCTTCGAGGAGGGGCGGCTCCTCGGCCTCCGGGCGGAGATGAAGCTCCCCGGGCAGGCCCGCCTCACTTTCGAGGTCGAACCGCGCGAGGGCGGCTCCCTGCTGCGACAGACGGCCGAGTTCCACCCGGACGGCCCGGCCGGACGCGCCTACTGGTACGCCCTTCTCCCCGTGCACCGGCTGATCTTCCGCCGGATGGCCGAGCGGATCGCGGTCTAGTTTCCCGGGTGTCCGGCGGAAACGAACGGCTCCAGCTCTTCCTGGATCTTCGCCGCGTCGCCCACCGCCACGACCTGCGCACGCGCCGCCGACAGGTACGTCTTCGAGACGCGCTTCACGTCGGCCTTCGTGACCTTCGCGAGCGCCTCGGTCGTCCGCCCGATCTCGGAGGGCGGAAGGCCGAGGACCCAGAGGCGCGACAGCTCGTCCGCGAGCCCCGGGCTCGTCTGGAGCGAGATCGCCTTCAGGCCGACGAAGACGCGGCGGGCGCGGTCCATCTCCTCGTCGGTCGGCTCCGTCGTCCCCATCCGCGTCATCTCGTGGAAGATCTCGCCCAGCGCGGCCCCCGTGACGTCGTTGCGGACGGCGGCATGGCTGCGCACGGTCCCGCGGGCGGCGAGCCACCGGACACTCGCTCCCGGTGAGTACGTGTAGCCCTTCTCTTCGCGCAGGTTCTGGACGAGGCGCGACGTGAAGGCTCCACCGTAGATCGTCATGGCCATCTCGAGGGCGCTGGCGTCCGCGCTCGTCCGGAGCGGCCCGAGGAGGCCGACGGTGAGGACCGACTGGACGGACCCGGGACGGTCGAGGATCTCGATCCTTCGGGGTCCGGAGGGAGGCTTCGCTTCGGGCGTCGGCGGCGGGGCGTCGCCGCTCCCCTTCCAGCTTCCGAAGAGGCGGGCCACCTCGGCCGTGACGGCGGCCGGGTCGACGGCGCCGACGACCAGGAGAAGGCTCCGCTCGGGCCGCAGCCGCCGGCGGCTCTCGGTACGGAGTCGCTCGGGGCTGGCGGCGTCGATCGAGGCGCCGGTCGGCGCGATCACGCCGTACGGATGGCTTCCGTAGAGCACCCGGGCGAAGGAGCGCGCAGCCAGCCACGCGGGATCGGATTCGTCGGTTTCGAGGCGCTCGTGGGCAAGGGCCTTGATCCGGGCGACGCCTTCCGCGGGGAAGGAGGCGTTTCGCGCCACGTCGGCGACGAGGTCGAGAAGAAGAGGCATCGTCGCGGCGAGGCCCGACACGCTGATCGCGAGGGAGTCCGGCAGGGCCCCGGTCGCGAGGTCCCCCCCGGCTCCCTGAGCGGCCATCGCCAGCTGCGGCCCGCTCCGTGCCGACGTTCCTTCCTTGAGAGCGTCGGCGAGGAGCTGGGCGAGGCCCGGCTCGGCCTGAGCGTCGTCCGAGAGGCCGCCGCGGACCACGAGACGGACGCTGACGAGCGGAACACCGTCCCTCCGGACGACCTGCACGTCGAGTCCGTTCGGGAGCGTCGTCCTGACGACGTCGGGAGTCGGGAGCGGCTTGTCCGGAAGGAGCACGGGGAGTTCGCTGGGAAACGTCATCGGATCGGCCTTCTTCGGGATCTCGGCGAGAAGCGGGAGGGCGGCGGTGAGGAGGACGGCGGCTGCGAGCTTCACGGCGTGGCTCCCGGCCTGTCCACCTGTCCGGCTGGTCCCTTCGGAGGCGTGACGACGACCGTCGCCCGGGCGGACGGAACGAGCCACGAGGCGGCGCGCCGGACGTCCGCGCCCGTCACCGCTTCGACCCGATTCGGGAATCCAAGGAGCCCGTCCGGACCGCCGTCGAAGGCGGTCGCCTGGGCGAGCTCCGCGGAGAGCCCGAGCCGCGACTCGAGGTTCCCGTACCAGTCGGCGAGGATCTTCGTCTTCACGCGCGCGAGCTCTTCCGCCGGCACCCCTTCTTTCGCGATCCGCGTCACTTCCGCGTCGAAGGCTTCGAGCACTTTCGCGTATGGCACGCCCCGCTTGTAGGCGATGCGCGAGAGGAGCAGCGTGGTCCCGTCGTACCAGGCGCCTCCCTGGAAGGGGTTGAAGCCTCCCGAGACGTCCGTCGCGATCTCCCTCCCCTCCACGAGTGCGGCGTAGAGACGGGCGGCGCGGCCGTTGTGGAGGAGCTCGCCGAGGACGAGGAGCGGGACGGCGTCGGCGTGCGTCCGGGCGGGCATCCGCCAGCCCATCGCGAGGGCGGGCGTCTTCGCGAGCGCCGATTCCTTCACGACGACGGCGCTCCGGACGCGCGGCGGCTCGAAGAGGTCGGGGCGGGCCGGCGTCTCGCCTCTCGGGATCGCGCCAAAGTACTTCTCGACCTTCGAGAAGACCTCCGCCGCCGGGACGTCCCCGGCGATCGCGAGGACGGCGTTGTTCGGGCGGTAGTAGGCCGAGAAGAAGCTCTTCACGTCCGCGACCGACGCCGCGTCGAGGTCGTGGAAGTCGCCATAGCCGTCGTGGGCGTTTTCCCACTTGTCGAAGAGCGCCTTCGGAAGGTCCTGATACTCGAAGAGCCCGTACGGATCGTTCTGGACGTTGACGCGGATCTCCTCCTTGACGACGTCCCGCTGGTTGTCGAGGGCTTCCGGCTTGAACGCGAGCGCCTTCATCCGGTCCGCTTCCAGCCAGAGAAAGCGGTCGAGCGCCGGGGAAGGAAACGACTCGACGTAGATCGTCACGTCCGGCCGCGTCTGTCCGTTGTTCGTCCCTCCCGATCCTTCGCAGACCCGGTCGAAGACCCCCTTCGGCGCGTTCGGCGTCCCCTCGAACATCAGGTGCTCGAAGAGATGGGCGAAGCCGGTCCGGTTCCTCGGCTCGAGGCGCGAGCCGATCCGGTAGAGAACGGTGAGGCCGACCACCGGGCTGCCCGGCTGCTCGGAAACGACGACGGTGAGACCGTTCGACAGGACGCGCGTCTTCACAGGGAGGCTCATTCTCGGCGACGGAGCGCCGGGCGGAGGCGCGAGGAGCGCCGGGATCAGGACGAGGGCGGCGGACAGCACGGGCGAGGGATTCTCACCCCTTCAGGAGCTGACGGGCGATGACCATCCGCTGGATCTCGGAGGTCCCTTCGCCGATCGTGCAGAGCTTCACGTCGCGGTAGAACTTCTCGGCACGGTAGTCCTTCGTGAAACCGTAGCCGCCGTGGATCTGGACGGCGAGGTTCGCGACTTTCACCGAGACCTCCGAGGCGAAGAGCTTCGCCATGGCGGACTCCTTCGTCGTCTTCGCCCCGCGGTCCTTCAGGAGGGCGGCCCGCATCGTCAGGAGGCGCGCGGCGTCGATCTCCGTCGCCATGTCGGCGAGGTAGTTCTGGATCGACTGGAACTCCGCGATCGGATGGCCGAACTGCTCCCGCTGCTTCGCGTAGGCGAGGGCGCCCTCGAAGGCCCCCTGCGCCATGCCGAGCGCCAGCGCCGCGATGGAGATCCGCCCGCCGTCGAGCACCTTCATCGCCTGGACGAAGCCCTCGCCGGCGTTCCCGATGAGGTGTCCCTTCGGGATGCGGCAATCCTCCATCACGAGCGTCGCCGTGTCGGAGGCCCGGAGGCCCAGCTTGTTCTCCTTCTTGCCGGCGTGGATCCCCTTCTGGTGGAGGTCCACCACGAAGGCCGAGATGCCGTGGGTTCCGGCCGTCCGGTCGGTCACCGCCATCAGGACGGCCACGTCGCCGACGGAGCCGTGGGTGATGAAGTTCTTCGAGCCGTTCAGGATCCACTCGTTCCCGTCCAGAACGGCCGTCGTCCGGGTCCCCTTCGCGTCGCTCCCGGCGCCGGCCTCGGTCAGCCCCCACGCCCCGATCAGCTTTCCCTCGGCGAGGGGAACGACCCAGCGCCTCTTCTGCTCCTCGGTGCCGAAGAGGAAGAGGTGGTTCGTGCAGAGGCTGTTGTGCGCCGCGACGGAGATGCCGATCGAGCCGTCCACGCGCGACAGCTCCTCGACCACGTTCACGTAATCGACGTACGAGAGTCCCGCCCCGCCGTAGGCCTCGGGAAAGATGACCCCCATCATGCCGAGCTCGCCGAGCTTCCGCACGATCTCGCGCGGGAAGATCTGCGCCTCGTCCCATTCCATGACGTGCGGCGCGATTTCCGACTCCGCGAACTCGCGGACCATCTTCTTCACGGCAAGCTGCTCGGCCGTCAGGGCGAAGCCATCCGCGAAGGCTGCAGCCGAAGGAGGAGCGTCGAGTACAGTGCTCATCGATTCACCCCGGGGCGCCCCGGCGTCAAATCTTTGACAGGGGCGTCAAATTTCGCGGCTATCTTACCGCGCCCGCCGCCGGGACCGGAGGAAGCGACGACAGGGGGACGAGCGCGGTTCCCGGGTAGTACCGGGCGAGGATCTCGGCGTGCGTCCGGCCCGAGAGCGCCATGCCGAAAGCCCCCGTCTGGCAGAGACCCACGCCGTGGCCCCAGCCGCGCCCGTAGAAGGTGAAGACGGGTGCCCCCTTCTCGTCCTTTCCCGAGGCGACCGTGAAGAGCGTCTCCGGAAGCCCGAGAGCGAAGCGGATCTCGAGGCCGGTCAGGAAGACGGCCCCGGCGTCCGTCGTCACGCGGACGTGCTTCGCGCGTCCCGACACCCCCCGCCCGAGGACTTCGACCTTCTTCGCGACGCTCCCGGTCCGGGACGGATCGCGCTCGCGGAGCTTTCCCGCCAGCTCCTCCCCGGTGAAACGGCGCGTCCAATGGATCCAGGCCGACTCGCGCTCGTAGGTTCCCGAGGCGGGAGCCGGCGGCCTGACCAGGCCGACCGCACGACCGCCCCGGACGAAGACGCGGACCCGGTCGCCGGGATAGGCGTGCAGCGCGCCGACCGGGGTCAAGGCCTCGGCCGAGCCCGTGAGGAGCGCCGGCGGGGCGAGCGGGTAGCTCCCCTTCCCCTTCGGCCCTTTCACGACGATCTCGTCGCCCGAAACGCCGACCAGCCGTCCTTCCAGCTCCTCGAAATCCCCGAGACGAGCGAGAAGGCCGGCCCAGAGCCCCGCGGCTTCCTCGGGCTGCAGGGCCCGGGACGTCGGCAATGCGGCTCCTCCGGCGAGCTGGAAGCGCGACAGAAGCGCCCAGGCCGTGCGTGCTTTCGGGCTCCAGGAGGCGGGGGCCTCGTCGCGCTCGACCTCCTCCGTGAGCAGAGCGGCGTCCCCGAATCCGCCCGCCTCGACGATCTCCTCATATGCAGAGGCCGGCCAGAGGGCGTGCGCGCCGCTCCGGGGCGGGAGGCCGAGTCGCGCACGGACGGCGTTCCGCGCGGCGACCACTCCGGCGGGCGTCGGGTCCATTCCGAGCGACGCCAGGAGCGCGCGGCCGCGCGCCCCGAGGAGCGTCGTCGTCCGGGCCGTCCCCTTCGCGACGGGGCGCCCGGGGAGGGTGACAGGCGTCTCGCCCGAACAGACGACGGAGACGAGGTAGGGGCGCGGTGAGGCGGCCGTCGTGAAGACGTCGGCCCCGTTTTCCGTCTTTCCGCCGCAGGTGGAGGTGAAGAGGGCGTCGGCGAGCTTCCCGTCGAAGACGAGCACCTCGCCGGCGGTCTCGTCGACGGCGCGAGAGGAGAGAGGCTGCTCGACGGCGACGCCGCCGTAGACCTGACAGCGCGGCGTGGCGCAGAGATCGTAACCCTCCGCGGCGAAGTCGCCGCGCCGCTTGAGCGCGTAGGTCCGGGCGGCCACGGCCTGCGCCTCGAGCGCCTCCACCTCGTCGTAGACGCGGGGCCCCATCTCGGCGGGAACGACCCCTTTCAGGTAGTCCTCCAGGTTCACTCGGTTGATCACGTGGAGCGTCCCGCGCGCCGTGGCGCGGACCAGGATGGTTCCGCGGTACGACGATTCGGCGAACGGGACGGGGCCCCCGTCGACCCGGGCCAGCGCGACCGGAGAGGTCCGCTCCTCGCTCCTCCCGTTCTCCTCGACGAGGAGGACGCCGGAGGCGGGAGCCGGGCGGAAGACGAGCGCGCCGCGGCGCACCACGCACTTCCCGCCGGAGAGAACGAGCCACTCCCCCGCCGGAAAGGACGCCGTGGGACGGTCGATCGCGACGGCGACGTCGAGAGCGACGGGCTTCACCTCCGGAAAGACGGGAACCGGAGCCGGGGTCGGCGCCGGGACGGCCGTCGCCATCGGACCGGGCGTCGGTGTCGGAGACGACGGGACGACGGGCGGCGGGCCCGGGGCACAGGAGGAGACGGCGAGGAGGAGGCCGGCGGCGAGCGCCCGGCGCAGCCGGAGCGATTCGCGGCTCACGAGAGCCGCTCGCCCAGCCTCGCTTCGCGCCGGAAGTCCTTTCCGCCGATCTCCACCAGCCGGCACATCTCGGCCAGGCGGCTCCGGACCGGGACGCCGACGCGCCCTTCCAGCGTTTCGCCCCCCGGCTTCTCGGGCGTGTCGCCGTAGTTCGTCGTCAGGATCGTCAGCCGCTTCCGGTTGTAGCGGGTGTTGAGGAGGCCGTAGAGGACGTCGCGGGCCCAGTCGGTCGGACGGCGCGCCCCCAGCTCGTCGAGGACGAGGAGCTCGGACTCGCGATAGATCTGGAGGACGTCGTCCTCACTCTCGTCGGAGCCGCGCGAGAAGGTCGCCTGGATCCGAGACAGGAGGTCGGTGAAGTCGCAGAAGACGCTCCGGACGCCGAGCGTGTCGACGAGCTCCGCGAGGACGGCGGCCGCGAGGTGCGTCTTCCCGACGCCGACGGGCCCGACGAAGAGGAGGCCGAGGTCGACGGCGGGATAGTCGGCCACGAACCGGCGGGCCGCCGCCTTCGCCCGCTCCTGGGAGGGCTCCTGCGGCCGGTAGTTCGTCAGCGTGCAGTTCCGGTACCGCTCGGGGATCCGCGCGGCCTGCCGCCGCGCGTCGCGCTCGACGCCCTCGCGGCAGCGGCACGGCACGAGCTTCCGCCCGTCCTCCGTTTCGAGAAGACCGAATCCCTTGCAGACGGGGCAGGCGGCCGCGGACTCCACGAGGAGAGGCGCCATGAGCGGATTGTATTAGTTCAGGTACGCGCGGAGCGCCCGGGACTTCAGCGTCCGCTTGATCCGGGCGATGGCCTGAGCCTCGATCTGCCGGACCCGTTCGCGCGAGAGCTTCAGCTCCTCGCCGATCTCCTGGAGCGTCATCGGCTCGCGCTCGCCGTCGCTCCCGTCCTCCGGGATGCCGAACCGCCGGCAGACGATGGCCCGCTCTTTCTTCGGAAGGACGTCGAGGAGCTGGCGGGTCTGCTCGATCGAGGAGCGGCGGAGGAGCTGCTCGTCGGCCGCCGCCACGGTCGTCTGCTCGAGCGTGTCCTCCAGCGTCCGTTCCTCCTCGATCCCGAGCGTCTCCGAGAGGGACTCCGAGGAGCGCGACATGGCCAGGAGCATCTCCACCTCGGGAGGAGACAGGCCAGCCTCCTCGGCGATCTCCGCAACCGTCGGCTCGCGGCCGAGGCTCCGCGCCAGGATCTCGCGGACGCGGAGGACGCGCGCGTGGAGGGTCGCCTGCTTGTGCGGGAGGCGGATCGCTCCCCACTGCTCGGAGAGCGCGTGCGAGATGGCCTGCCGGACCCACCAGACGGCGTAGGTGATGAACTTCACCCCCCGCTCCGCGTCGAAGCGGCGCGCCGCCTGGATGAGGCCGATGTTCCCCTCGTTGATCAGGTCGAGAAAGGAGACCTCCGGCGAGTGGAAGCGCTTCGCGTAGGAGACGACGAAGCGGAGGTTCGCGCGGACCAGCTCGTCCACGGCCTCCTTCCGCGCCTCCTCCGGCGTCTCCGGGTCCTGGATGAGGCGCCCCAGCTCGCGCTCGCGCTCGGGGGCGAGAACCGGGTAGCGCGCGATGTCCTCCAGGTACTTGCGGAGAACTCGGGACTCGTCGTCGGCACGGGCGCGCTGGGTCACGGAACGCCGATTATCAACCCGCCCGCGCCGCGGCGACGAGATCGGGCTCCCGTCAGTCGTACCGGCGGGCCAGGTCGCCCCGGGGGCGGATGACGAGAGCCGGGGACCGGTCGACGCCGCGCCCGGCGTGCTCGGCCGCCACGGCCCGGATCGCGTCCATGAGCCGCTCGACCTCTCCCTCCATCTTCTTGAGGCGGGACCGCAGGTCGAGGATCACCTCCACGCCGGCGAGGTTCACTCCCAGCTCGCGGGTCAGCGTCAGGATGATCTCGAGCCGCTCGACGGTGTCCTGGTCGTAGAGCCGCGTGTTGCCCGTGGAGCGCGGCGGCCGGATGAGCCCCTCGCGCTCGTAGAGGCGCAGCGTCTGCGGGTGGACCCCGAAGCGCCGCGCCACGACCCCGATCAGCACGTACGACGTCTCTCGAGGCCGCCGGGGGGGAGACGAGACCCGCCCGCCGGCCCGGACCTCGTGTCGGTCGTGCTTCATGGGCGGGTCACTTCTTCTCCTCGACGACCTCGGCGTCGATCACGTCGTCGGACTTCCCCTTCGGAGCGCCCGGGTCCGGAGCGCCGGGCGGGGCCGCCTCCGGGGCCGGGGCCGACTTGTAGAGCGCCTCGGCGATCTTGTAGCTCGCCTTCTGGAGGTCCTGGGCCGCGCGGCGAAGGGCCTCGGCGTCGCCGGCTTTCGCTTCGAGCACCTTCTTCGCGTCGGCGATGGCGCTCTTGACGCTCTCCTTCTCGGACGACGGCACCTTGTCGCCGCTCTCCTCGACGAGCTTCTCGGTCGCGTAGACGAGCGAGTCGAGCTGGTTCTTCGCCTCGACCGCGTCGCGGCGGGTCTTGTCCTCGGCCCGGTGCGCCTCGGCCTGCTTGACGGCGCCCTCGACCTCGTCCTTCGAGAGGCCGGACGACCCCTCGATCCGGATCCGCTGCTCCTTACCGGTGCCCCGGTCCTTCGCCGCGACGTGCAGGATGCCGTTCGCGTCGATGTCGAAGGTCACCTCGACCTGCGGCATGCCGCGCGGGGCCGGCGGGATGCCGAGGAGCTGGAACGTGCCGAGCCGCTTGTTGTCGGCGGCCATGTCGCGCTCGCCCTGGAGGACGACGATCTCGACCGACGTCTGGCCGTCGCTCGCGGTCGAGAAGACCTCGGACTTCTTCGACGGGATCGTCGTGTTCCGTTCGATGAGACGGGTCATGACGCCGCCCAGCGTCTCGACTCCGAGAGACAGCGGCGTGACGTCGAGAAGGAGCAGGTCCTTCACGTCGCCCGCCAGGACGCCTCCCTGGAGGGCCGCGCCGACGGCGACGACCTCGTCCGGGTTCACGCCCTTGTGCGGCTCCTTGCCGAACAGCTCCTTGACGATCGCCTGGATCCGCGGCATCCGCGTCTGGCCGCCCACGAGGACGACCTCGTCGATCTTCTCCGCGGTCAGGTCCGCGTCCTTCAGCGCCTGCCGGCAGGGGGCGACCGAGCGCTGGACGATCTCCTCGACCATCGATTCGAGCTT
The DNA here is from genome assembly GCA_963801475.1 of uncultured Acidobacteriota bacterium. GTDB lineage: Bacteria > Acidobacteriota > Thermoanaerobaculia > UBA5066 > UBA5066 > DAOMFB01. Next base: position 2,643,019 of record CAWDEX010000001.1, read on the forward strand.
GGCCCGCGTCAGCTTGATCGTCATGTGCTTCGGTCCCGCCGCGTCGGCGGTGATGAACGGGAGGTTGATCTCGGACTCCAGCGTCGTGGAAAGCTCGATCTTGGCCTTTTCGGCGGCCTCCTTGAGGCGCTGCATCGCCATCGGGTCCTTCCCGAGGTCGATCCCCTGGTCCTTCTTGAACTCCGCGAGGAGCCAGTCCGCGATCCGCTGGTCGATGTTGTCGCCGCCGAGGTGCGTGTCCCCGTTCGTGGACTTCACCTCGACGACCCCCTCGCCCACCTCGAGGATCGAGATGTCGAACGTGCCGCCGCCGAAGTCGTAGACGGCGATCGTCTCGTTCTTCTTCTTGTCGAGGCCGTACGCGAGCGCGGCCGCCGTCGGCTCGTTGACGAGCCGCTCGACCTTCAGGCCGGCGATCTGTCCCGCGTCCTTCGTGGCCTGGCGCTGCGCGTCGTTGAAGTAGGCCGGGACGGTGATGACCGCCCTCTCGACCTTCTCCCCGAGGTAGGCCTCGGCGGCCTCCTTGAGCTTGGTCAGGATCATCGCCGAGATCTCGGGCGGCGAGAACTCCTTTCCCTGGACCAGGACGCGGGCATCGCCGTTCGACGAGCGGACGACCTTGTAGGGGACCATCTTCATCTCGGCGCTCACCTCTTCGTAGCGCCGCCCCATGAAGCGCTTGATCGAGTAGACGGTGTTCTCCGGATTCGTGACGGCCTGCCTCTTGGCGACCTGTCCGACGAGCCTTTCTCCCGACTTCGCGAAGCCGACGACGGAAGGCGTCGTGCGCCCCCCCTCGGAATTCGCAATGACCTCCGCGCTTCCCCCCTCGAGAACGGAGACGACGCTGTTCGTCGTTCCGAGGTCGATGCCGATGATCTTGCTCATGGAAATACCTCCGCTTCCTGCAGACGGAGGTAAAGATAAAACCTTAGTGAAATGTTGTCAAGTCAATGACGCAGGAAAATCTTCATTGCCGATGTATGAAATGGCAAACTACTTGAATTCAATGACTTCCCTGTCCGACCTCTGTTCGGAGACGGACCCTGGCGATTTCAGAACGAGGCTTCTCGAGAAGAGAAGGTCGACGTCCGTCTTACCGTCACGGTCGAACCCGACCAGGTAGAACTTGTTTCCCTGCACGATGTAGCGGTAACGGTTCCCCAGCGGATCGATGAGGTCGTCCGGTTCGAGGATCTTCACCGCGACGAGCCGTTCGAGCGTCTCGGGGAACCTGCCGGAGAGGAGACCGAAGGCGTCCACGCCCTCGGCCACCCGCCGCAGCCGAAGAAGGGATTGCGTCTTCTGGAAGTCATCGAGGACCACCGCGTGCCGACGCGGGACCGTCACGAGGTTCAGCGGGTTCCCCGACTGGAAGTGGAGGCCGACGAGGCCGAGAAGCGCGAGCCCGAGGCCGACGAAGAGGGTCACGTCGATCGGGCGGCGAACGGCGACCGGGGGGGTCGCGAGGACGGCCTCCGGGCGGTGGGGGGCGCCCACCTCCTCGATCAGACCGCGGCTCACGAGGTCGTAGAAGGCCTTGCAGCCGTCGAACTCGGAGAGGAAGGTCAGCTCGTTGATCTCGGCGACCGTGCGCCGGCCGTCGACGAGCTCGTAGACGGCCCACTCCGCACGGGAGATCCGGACGGGGTCGAGGCGGCGGTCCTTCCCCGGCCTCTCCGGCACGGCCTCCACCTGGTCCGTCAGCTCCTCGTCGTCGGCCGGGATCACGGGCTGCGCCACGGGAACCCTCTGGTAGACGAGATCGAGCGAGCGGACGACCTTCTCGATGATGGGCCACTCGTCCACCATGCGCGCCCCCTCCATGAGGAGGCGTTCGACGGCGAGGGGCGTCGTCGACTCGTGGTCGTAGTCGACGTGGTCGGTCTGCTCGAAAGAGTAGTCGCCGTCCGTCCACCGGAAGAGCCCGTACGCGATCCGCTTGATCTGGATGTCCAGCCCGTCGCGAAGATCCTGCGCCGTACAGAACCCGTTCTTCAGGAGGATGAACCCGAGGCGCTGCAGGGTCTGCGACTGGATCTCCAGGGCCCTCTGGAGGGCCTCGGGCGAGAGCCGGCGCGTCTTGACGAGCACGGTACCGAGCCGGGTGTCGAGCCGCTGTGCCGAGGACTCCGCCGAGACGAGCATCCCGTCGACGAAGCCGAGCGAGACGGTGTCGGACGGGCTCCGGACGTTCAGGAGCCCCGTCTTGTGCTGCAGCGCGATGAGCTGCAGGATGTCGGCCAGCGAAAAGTCGCGAAGGGTGCCTTCGAGCGCCATCGTCAGCCCCTCCGCGCCGTCGTCTGGCCGAAGATCCATCCGATCGCCGCCAGCGCGCCCCAGAAGACGAGGGCCGGGAGCACCGGCGTGAGGACGGGGCGGGGCACGACGCCGAAGCACTCCCTCGCGAACACTCCCAGGAGTCCGGCGGAGAAGAGGAACATCGCGGTGAGGCCGGCCAGGACCCTCGATTCGAGAAAGGCCGACGTGCCGGGTATGACGAGGTTGAGGACCCAGCGCACCCGCTCCTGGATCGTCTTCCTCCGGCGGACGTCGTCCAGCTTCTGCATCTTCGTCTCGATGGCGACGCCATCCTTCTTCAGGTAGACGTGGATGCACTGCGAGCAGAGGAGGCTGCTTTCGCCCGGGGGTTTGCACCGGCGGCAGAAGGTCCGGCCGCACTTCTGGCACTCCGCGGCGTAGGCGTCCCCGCGCTGACGGCGCCGGTCGAGGAGGATCGCCGCGAGAAGGGCCGCCGGGACGCCGAGGAGGATCGGGATCCGCCAGGCCGCGCCGGGGCTGTAGGTCCGGAACAGGCCCAGAAGGTGCCGCCCGCGGGCGTCGCGCTCCAGCGCCGCGGCCTTCGCGCGGGCCTCCTCCGGCGTATACGGCAGGGAGACGACCTTCACGAGTGTCGGCGCGTCCTGGAACGCCTGAACCATCGCCGCGTCGAGGGCCCGGGCCTCGCCCAGCATCCGGGCCGCCTCGACCGTCCGGAAGGTCTCGGCGAAGAGAAGTGCAAGGTTGTAGCGGGCCGGCACGCTCCGGGGATCGCGCCGGAGCGCCTCCTGATAGTCCTCCTGCGCGGAGCCGAGATCGCCGTCGACGAACCGGATGTTGCCGCGGTTCACGAGCGAGCGGCTCTCGCGGGGCGACAGCTGGGCCGCCGCCGTGTACTCCGCCACGGCCCGCTCGTTCTGCCCGAGGGACTGGTAGACCCGGCCGAGGAGGAACCGGATGTCCACGTCGTCAGGCAGGAGGTTCCGCGCCTGCTCCAGGCTGTCGACGACCCGCTGGTCGTAACGCGACTCCGCCAGGGCCTCGGCGCTCCGGACGATCGCCGACGAGGAGACCGCCAGCTCGTACGACGCCCGGTCGAGGAGCGGCAGGAGCGGCACCGCAAGCGCCAGCGCACCGACGGCGGCGACCTTCTGCGGCCACGTCGCGTAGCCGAAGACGAGGACCAGAAGGAACAGCCCGAACCAGAGGACGTCGAGCGAGAGGAGAAGGGGCGACAGGAGCATCGCGGCGACGAGCAGGTCGGCGCCCTGCCCGCCGGGGAGCAGCCGGCCGGCGATCTCCGACAGGTCGTGGGCGACGCGCCGTCCGTGCCGGACATAGAGGACGGCGAGCACGGCGACGGCCGTCGCGAGCCCCGCGAAAGCAAGGACGAGCACGAAGCGCGTCAGAAGGATGCGCCGTGATTCCCCGTCCGCCAGCGTGGCCCGACACGCCCCGAGGAACTCCGGAACGAGGGAGCGGAACTGACGCGTCCGAATCGCCAGGGACAGGCGCGCCCACCTCGGCTCGGGGAGATCCGGGTCGAGGCGCGTCGCGGACTGGAACGCCTCGCGCGCCAGATCCAGCTTCCCCTGCTCCACCTGCCGGCGGCCGAGGATCGTCGCCGCGAGGGCGAGGTCCGTGGCTCTCCGAATCTCGATCCTCTGCGCGTACTTGAGAATTTCGTCGATCTTGGCCCGTCCCGTGATCGGATCCCCCTCTTCCTGGGCCGAAAGCCAGGCGAACCACTGGCTGCGGATCTGCCGGCGGAACGCGAGCTCGGTCGATTCCCCCGGAGCCACCAGGACCTGAGCCGGCGCGGATCCGGCGGCGAGGGCCACGGCCAGGAGCACCGCCCGGGCCGCGCCCCGGGAGAGGAAGCCTCCTCCGCGGCCGCCTCGCGGCAGGTCACGGGCGGGACCGGCTCCGGCTCGCTTCAGCCTCGCCTCGCAGGCGTCGGAGCCGGCGGCCGGCCGGCGGGCGGGGCGGCGAGCCTCGCGAAGACGAGCTGGAGCTCGCCGAGGAGGTTCTCAAGCGCGTCGTTCTCCTGGAAGGAAAGCCGCCCGCGCGTCTTCTCGCGAAGGGCGACGAGCGAGTCGATGATCTGCCGGGCCCCCTGGAGATCGACCTGCCGCCGGCCCGTCGCCGGGTCGGGGAAGCCCTCCATGTAAAGGGCCGCCGTCTGCCCGAGCATGTCGAGGAGGCGGAGGAACCCCGGGTGGGTCTCGGGCGCCGGCTCGGCGGCGGCCGGCGCGGGCGCCGCGGCGGGGGGCGCCTCCGGCGTCACGTCGTCCTTCTCGAGCTCTGCCTTCGTTTCGTCGCGCAGCTCGCCGTCCGCCGTGAAGAGGCGGCGGTCCACCACCTTGATGGTCTTCTCGCCTTCGGTCATAGGGCCTCGCAGAAGTCATTATTCTACGCAACGAGGAGGGACGACGGCGTGAGAGTGGAATCCTCGCCCCCCGGGCGCGACGCGGAGGCCGGCGCGGCCGTGGCCGAGCTGGTCCGCCTGATGGACCGGCTCCGGACGGAATGCCCCTGGGACCGGAAACAGACCTTCCGGACCCTCTCCGGCTATCTTCTCGAGGAATGCTACGAGGCGCTGGACGCCCTGTCTCGCGAGGACTGGGACGAGGCCGAGGCCGAACTCGGTGACCTTCTCTTCGAGATCGTCTTCCTCGCGCGGCTCGGAAGCGAGACGGGGGCGTTCGACCTCGGCTCGTGCGCGAGGCGCATCCACGCGAAGATGGTCGCCCGGCACCCGCACGTCTTCGGCGAGGCCCGGGTGCGCGATGCCGAAGGCGTCCGGCTCCAGTGGGAAGCGATCAAGGAAAAGGAGCGGGCGGAGAAGGGGACCTCGCCGTTCGACGGCGTCCCGAGAGCCCTGCCGGCGCTCCTCAAGGCCATCCGGATGACGTCGCGCGCGGCCGACCTCGGATTCGACTGGGAGCGCGACGCCGACGTCCTCGCCAAGCTCGACGAGGAGGTGGGCGAATTCAAGGCCGAGGTCCTGAAGGAAGACGCGGCACGGGAGCGGATCGCCCACGAGATCGGCGACATCCTCTTCACCGTCGTGAACGTCGCGCGGCGGCTCCACGTCGACCCGGAGGCCGCCCTCCAGGCGACGAACGCCCGGTTCGCGCGGCGCTTCGAGGAGGTCTCCCGGCGAGTCGCGGCGGCGGGCGGCGAGGTCTCGAAGACTCCGCTCGCCGAGCTCGACCGGCTCTGGGAGGAGGCGAAGGCCTCCGAGCGGTGATCAGTCGAGCAGCTCGGTGATGCGCACGGGGCGCGGACCCCGACGCGAGAGCCCGGGAAGGGCCTTGAGGAGGAATTCGACGCTCTCGCGGTGCGGGTGGGCGATGAGGACGGCGTGTCCGTTCCGGGCGGCGACGGCCAGCGCCCGCTCCCAGGAAGCCGACAACGCCCCCGCCGGACCGGCGGGGTCCTTCGCCTCCGTCGCCGCGTCGTCGAGGAACACGTCCCGCGCGAGACAGGGGACCTTCATCTCCCGGGCGACGCGCTCCACGACCGTCGCCGGCGTCGTGCGCGAGTCCACGAAGAAGAGGCCCTTCCCCTTCACGACGGCGAGGACGGCCCGCATCACGCGCGGATCGGCCGTCGCCTTCGATCCCTGGTGGTTGTTCAGCCCGATCGCCCCCGGGACGGCCGCAAGCGCGGCGAGGACGCGGGCGCGGATCGTCGCCTCGTCGTCGGAGACGCCGATGGCGTTCGGTTCGGCCTTCCCCGTCTCCGGCTCCATGGGAAGGTGGACCATCAGGTCCCAGCCCTTACGCTTCGCCAGGGCGATCGCCTCGGCCGCGCGCGGCGTCCCCGGCAGCACGGAAAGGGCGACCGGCTCCTCGAGCGACGCGAGGAGAGGGAGGGCGGCTTCCTCGTACCCGACGTCGTCCAGCAGGACGGCGAGGACGCCCGTCGACGCGCCGCCGGCGGACTCGAAGTCGGCCGGGACGCCGGACGGCCGGGGGGACGGCGGCCGGGGGGTCGGCACCGCGGCTTTCGGCGGGGTGCCCGTCCGGGGCGGAGCCTTCGCGGGCTCGGGGGCGCGCCGGGCGCAGAACCAGTAGCCGGCCACGCCGGCGGCCACCGCGAGAAAGAGAAGGAGGACGCGACGGGTGGCGCCGGGCTTGCCGCGCGGTCGTCCGCGGCTCACGCCGTCGCTTTCGGCCGCGACTCGGAGAGGACCTTGAGGGCGCGGTCGAGGAAGGGGTCGGACGGCGCTCCCGGCACCGCCTCGTCGAAGGGCATGTGGTAGACACGGTCGTCCGGCGTCAGGCCCTTCGGCGAGAGGGCGCGGCCCGAGAGGGTCCGGATCTTCCCGACCGAGAGCTTGAGCGACCCGCCGCTCTGGAGCTTCACGCTCTGCTGGACGAATCCCATCCCGACGCTCGGCTCCCCGACGAGGCGGACCAGGCGTCCGTTCCACGCGGCGGGCGGCGTCGGCGCGGCTTCATCCGGGAAATCTTCTTCGTCCGACGTCGTCTCGCTCTTCGCCTTCTTCTCGGCCTTCTGCCCCGGCGGCCTGTTCAACGCCTCCGAGACGGCGGCAGCGAAGAGCTCCGCCGGGCCGGCCGTGCCGCTGTCCACGATGAGGACGAGCCGGCTCTCGTGGACGCGCTCGCCCGGTTCCGCGCGGAAGCTCTTCGGCTCGATCTTCCGTCCCTTGAGCTCTCCGAGCGCTCCGGCCGGAACGAAGAGGGCGGCCGTCCGCGCGGCCTCGTCATAAGAGCCCCAGGCATTCTCACGGACGTCGAGGATGAGAGGCCGGGTCCTGTCGAGCGGCGCGAGGATCGCCTTGACCGCCGCAGCGGTTCCCGGACCGAAGGACGGGAGCTTCACGACCGTCTCGCTCCCCGCCCGGATCGCCGTGGGAGCGGCGGGCGACCAGCTTCCCCGGACGACGTCGATCGTGCGCCGCCGGGGCTTCCCTTCCCGGACGACCAGGAAGCGCACGCGTCCGCCGGCCTTTCCGGCGAGCATCGCTTCCACCTCCCAGAGGGCGAGGCCGCGCGCCGGGCGGTCGTCGATCTTCTCGATCAGGTCGTCGCTCATCAGCCCCGCCGCCGCGGCCGGGCTCCCCGCGATGGGCGCCACGACGACCGGATAGTTCATCCGCCGCGCCAGGACGACGCCGAGCTCCGGAAGCTCCTTCGACCGGCCCGCCTCGTACTTCTCGAAGGCCGGCATCTTCTCGGGGGGGACGTACTCGGCGAACGGGTCCATCGCCTCCGTCATGCCCGAGAAGGCGCCGTAGAGGAGCGGCTTCGTGTCGACCTCCTCGACGTAGTTCCCCCGAACGAGGGAGAGGACCTCCGTGAAGAGGCCGAGCGGCCGGTAGAGACTCTCGCGGGCGTTCTTGTCCTTTTCGTCGGCCCCGATCCCGGGCAGGACGACGAAGAGCGCGAGGAGGAGGGACGCGGAGGCGGCTATGCCGACGAGACGGTTACGGCTCACGCGCGGATGATACCCGTCCCTCGTCTCCGAAACCCAGCGGGAGCTGGCGATCCCCGGCGGCTGCGTCGTGCCGCTCGGGAGGTTCGAGGCCGTGGACCGAGACGCCGAGCAGCCGGACGGAGCGGGCCCCCGCCGCCGTCTTCGCGAGAAGCGCCGCGGCGCGGGAGGAGATCTCCGCCGCCTCGCGGGTGGCCGGACGCCGCGTCTCGCTCCGCGTGACCGTCGTGAAGTCGCCGTAACGGACCTTGAGGGTCACCGTCCGGGCGAGAAGGTCCCGCCGCAGGAGCCACGCGGCCACCTCTCCCGCCATCCGTTCCACCTCGCTCCGCATGAGGCGCCGGTCGGCGAGGTCCTGCGCATACGTCTCCTCGGTCCCGCACGACTTCGCCGGCCGGTCCGGGACAACCGGGCGGTCGTCGATGCCGAGCGACAGCGCGACGAGGGTGTCGGCCCAGCTCCCGACCGTCTGCCGGAGGAGCGCCCGGTCCGCCGTCCGGACGTCGACCAGTCTCGCGATCCCCGCCGCCCGGAGCCTCCCGGCCGTCACCGGCCCGACGCCCCAGAGCGCATCCACGGGGAGCCTCGCGAGGAACGCCTCGACCTTCTCCGGTGCGATGACCGTCAGCCCGTCCGGCTTCTTCCAGCCCGAGGCGATCTTCGCGAGGAACTTGTTCGGGGCGACGCCGGCCGAGGCGGTGAGCCGCGTCGTCGCGAGGATCTCCGCCTTCAGCTTCCGGGCGACGGTCACGCCGAGCGGTTCGTGCCCGGCGTTCTCGGTCACGTCGAGGTACGCCTCGTCGAGGGAGAGCGGCTCGACGAGCGGCGTGACGGACCGAAAGAGGTCGAACACCTGCCGCGACACGGCGCGGTACCTCGCGAAGTCGGGGCGGACGACGACGAGCGAGGGGCAGAGCCGGACCGCCCGCGCCATGGGGATCGCCGACCGGACGCCGAATGCCCGCGCCTCGTAGCTGGCGGCCGCTACGACGCCCCGCCCCTTTGGGTCTCCGCCGACCGCGACCGGCCTCCCCTTCAGCTTCGGATCGTCGCGCTGCTCCACGGACGCGTAGAAGGCGTCCATGTCGACGTGCAGGATCCGGCGGGCGGACCGGACGTCTGGCCCCATGCCGGCCGTCACTTGCCGGGAGCTTGCCCCAGAGTCGCGGTCCAGTGCGTCACGATCCCGAGCCGGTACTCCGCACTCGCGAACCGTTCCGTCCGGATCGCGACGATCTCGTCGCCTCCGCCGGCGACGTCGTATGTGCGCGGATAGTCGATCCGGCCGCCGCCCGACTCGAGGGGAGCGGAGAAGAGCTCCCGCGGTGCTCCCGCCGCGGGGCTCGTTCCAGCCCGGAATTCCGCCGCGAGAAAGCGCTGTCGGTCGCGGAAGACGATCTCCTGGCCGCCGCGGGTCCAGACGGGCTCGATCCCTCCCTCCTGGGAGATCTTGAGCTTCGCACCGCCGTCCGGGAACGAGCGGACGTAAACCTCGAACCGGCCGGTTTCGTTGGAGACGTATGCCACCCACCGGCCGTCGGGCGAAATCGCGGCCGCCCCCTCGCGAGCGGGGCTCTCGAACCAGGGGCGCGCCGGGCTCGACCCGTCGAGCGGAACGATCCAGATGTCGGACGTCCCCCTCCGCCGCGTCCCGCCGCGGTCGGTGTCGTAGGAGACGGCGTAGAGGAGAAACCGGCCGTCCGGCGAGATGGCGTTCGGGAACTCCGCATTCTCGCCGGTCGTCGGCAGCCGCCGGACCGCCCCGCTGCCGTCGGCCGCCCGAGCCGCGGCGCGCGGGTCTTCCGACAGCAGGTGAGCGAAGGCGACCTCCCGTCCGTCCGGCGACCAGACGGGCGAGAAGAAGCGCCCCGGCTCCGTGGCCAGCGGCGACAGGACGCCGCGCTCGCGATCGAAAATGTGGAGCTTGCACGACACGCCGATGCACTTCGAAAGAGCGATCCGGCGGCCGTCGGGAGAGAACGCCGGGTAGTGCCACTCGGCCGGAGCGAGGGGCAGGGCCGTTTCCCTTCCGGCGCGGTCGATCAGGACGACGGTCGAACTCTCCTCCGGGATGCGCGGCCCGGAGACGTAGACGAGCGTCCCGTCGCTCGTGACGTCGATGCTGGCCGTGCCGACCGAGCCGCCGATGGAGACGGGCTCGCGCAGGGCAGCGGGCGTCCCCTCGACCCGAAGGGAGCGAAGGTCGAGTCGTACCCCGAAGAGGGCGCCGCCCCGAACGAAAACGAGCCAGCCGGGCGGCACGAAACGGGCGAAAGTGCTTCGTTCGATCAGGACCCGGCGTTTTCCCGACGGAAGCTCGACGACGGCGGCCTCGGCGCTCGGCAGGTCCTGGAAGTCCTCGCCGCGAACGATCGTGACGAGGAGGCCCTGGCCGCCCGGCAGCTCCTGGGGCCAGAGAAGCGCATGTTCACCGCGGGCCGCGTCGAGGGGAACGAAACGCTCGAACGCGCCGCCGGCCGACGAGACGCGCCAGAGGCCGTTGTTGTTCGTGCGGGCCACGGCGATCGAACCGTCGGTCATCCAGGTCGCTCCGTAGTTGACCGGAGGGAGCTCGGTGACCCGGGTCGGCTCGCCTCCTGCCAGCGAGACCTTCTTCATATCGGTCCTCGTGGTGAACCCGAGCCACTCGCCGTCGGGAGAGAAGAACGGGAACATCCCTCCCTCCGTGCCCGGAATCGGCTCCACGTCCCCGCCCGCGAGCCGCTTCCGGACGAAGCCCCGGAAGCTCTTCTCACCACCCGTCTGGAATACGATCGTCGTGCCGTCGGGCGAGACCGCGATGTTCGGTTGGAATGAGAACCGGGGCTGGACGCCCTCCGGTAGCTGGAGGATGGCTCTGATCGGCTGGTCCGGCGAAGCCTCCCCGCCTCGGCCGAAGGCTCTGTAACCGGCGAAGGCGAGGAGTGCCCCGGCGGCGAGGCCTGCCAGCCCGTAAAGGAAGGACGCGCGAAGCCGAACGGAAGGATCGGCTCCTTCGCGGAGCGCGGCCGGCGTCCGGGCCCCGCTCCCCTCGGTCCGGATCTCCTCGATCTCGAGCCGTGCGTCGCCGACGTCGCGCAGGCGCCGTGCCGGGTCCTTCTGGAGACAGCGCTTCAGAAGAGTCGCCAATCGGGGCGGCGCGCCGGCCCCGGGCGCCGTCCAGTCCGGCTCGGCGGTCAGGACGGCCGCCATTGTGTCGGAGACCGTCTGGCCCTTGAAGGCCCTCTCCCCCGTGAGGCACTCGTAGAGAAGACAGCCGAAGGAGAAGACGTCCGTTCTTCGGTCGAGGGGCTTTCCGCGCGCCTGCTCCGGGCTCATGTAGGCCGCGGTCCCGAGGACGATGCCGGTTCCCGTCCCGCCCGAAGTGACCGTCGGCGCGCCAGTGTCGTCGGACGCCGCCGGATCGTCGGCCATCCGCGCGAGCCCGAAGTCGAGGACCTTCACTGTGCCGTCCGGGCGGACCTTGACGTTCGACGGCTTCAGGTCGCGGTGGATGATTCCGACGCCGTGCGCCGCCTCAAGGCCGGCCGCGACCTGGGAGGCGATGCCGAGCGCCTCGTCGAAAGGGAGCGCCCCTCCGGCCAGCTTCTGCTCGAGTCCCTCCCCCTCGATCAGCTCGAGGACGAGGTAGACCGAGCCCTCCGCCTCCTCGATGCCGTAGAGGGTTGCGATGTTCGCGTGATTCAGCGAGCCGAGAAGGCGGGCCTCGCGCTCGAAGCGCGCCCGCCGCTCCCCGTCGCCCGCGAACGCGTCCGGAAGGGCCTTGATCGCCACCTCGCGACGGAGCCTCGTGTCGCGCGCCCGGAAGACCTCGCCCATTCCTCCCTTCCCGAGAGGAGCGAGGATCTCGAAAGGACCGACGCGCGTGCCGGGTGCGAGAGGCATCGGGTCTGTTCCGCCTCCAACCGAAGCGACGGGGACTGGCTGGCGGCAAGTATGCGCCCGCGGGGGCCGCAGACGCGTTACCGCAGCCAGCCCGCCGGGTCCACGGAGGCGCGGCTGTCGCGAATCTCGAAGTAGAGCCCTGCGATCTCGTCCTCGGCGGAGGTCTCGGCGAGGACGCCGACGGCGTCCCCGAGCGCGACGCGCTGGCCGCGCACGAGGGTGCTCGGTGCAAGCCGTCCGTAGAGGGAGAAGACCCCGTCGCCGTGGTCGAGCACGACGAGGTTGCCGTACCCCTTGAGCCACTGCGCGTAGGCCACGTCTCCCGCGAAGATGGCCCGGATCGTCGAGCCCGACGGCGCGTCGATCGTCCACCCCGAAGAGCGGAGAAACGTGCGCGGGAACTTCGGGTTGGCGATGCGCCCGAACGGCAGGGCGACCGCACCCTTCACGGGCCAGTCCAGGGCCCCCTTGTACTTCCGGATCGACGCGGCGCCGGGAGGCAGCGTCCGGCCGCGGCTCTCGAGGAGGTCGAGGAGCGAGGCGAGGCGCTGCGATTTGTCCTCGAGCGTCGTGACGGCGACCTTCTCCTCCTCCGAGCTCTTCCGGACACGCGCGAGAAGAGCCGCCTGCTCCGTCCGGGCGGCGGCCAGCGCGCGCTCCCTTTTCGTCCCCTCGGCCGCGAGGGCCGTCAGCTCACGCCGGCGCTCGATCAGCTCCGTCTCCCTCGAGGCGAGCGTCGCGATGGCCTCGTTGTATCGCGAAAGCAGAGCTGCGTCGCGCCGGGCCAGGTGCGCGAGCACCTGGATGCCATCGAGGAGCGCCGCGCCGGAGTCGGCCGAGGCGATCAGGCGGAGGTAGCCGAGCCGGCCGAACCGGTAGAGCGCCGCGAGCCGGACGGCGAGGTCTCGCTGGAGCGTCCCGACGGCCGCCGCCGACGCCTCCATCTCCGACCTGGCGCGCGCCGCCTCGCGCTCCGCCTCGGCCTTCCGCAGCTCGAGAACGCGCCGCTCGGCCGTCTGGATCTGCAGGTTCAGCTCCGCCGCGGCGTAAGCCTCCTTCAGGTCGGCTTCCTTCCGCTTCGTGGCGTCATAGCGGGCCCGGAGGTCGGCGACGCGCTTTCGGAGCGCCGCCAGCTCGCGCCGGCGTTCCTCGACGCCGAGCGCCGCGGCCGGGGGCTCCGTGGGGGGCGGCGCCGGCGTCTCGGCCGGGAGCGGCACGGGGGCGTCCGGCGCCCGCTCCTGCCCCGGAAGCGGCGCAGCGCCGCCGAGGAGGAGCACGGCGAGGACGATCCGCTTCAGAACAGGGGCGCTCCATCGAGCTTCTCGGGCGCCGGGACGCCGAGAGCCTTGAGAATCGTGGCCGGAACGTCCGCGATGGCGGGCTTCCGGCCCGGTTCGAGCTTCCGGCTCGAGAAGAGGATGCCGGGCACGAGGTCGGGGTCGAGCGAGCAGTGGTCGCCCGACCAGACCTGGTTGTTGTCCTCGAAGAGGCCGGGGGTCACGACGCCGAGGCTGCTCTGCCAGCTGACGCGGTAACCGGGCCTGTTCGTGACGAACAGGTCGGGGATGACGTCGGCGTCGAACGCGCCGTACGCCTCCTCGCGCGTGAAGATGCGCGAGACGGCCCGCTCGCCGGTCGCGGGGTCGACGAGCCCCGACAGCCCCTCCACGATCTGGCGGCGCACGGCCTCGTACTCCGCGCCGGCCGACACGATTCCCTTCCCCTCGCGTCCCTTCAGGTTGACGTAGACGTCCCCGAGCCCCATCGAATAGGCCTTCGTCCGGCTCCAGTCGACGTTCGGCCAGAACTCGCCCTGGCCGAAGAGCTGCTCGAGATCGGCCTGCTTCCCCTCGCCCCCGGTCAGCGCCATGAACCCGTTCTGCACGAGCCACGTGTTGTAGTTCACGGAGCGCCGCCACGTGGCGAAACCGTGGTCCGAGAGGACCAGCAGGAGGTCGTCCGGCCCGAGGTGCTTCCGGGCGGCGCCGACGATCTCGTCCATCTGCCGGTAGGTCTTCTCGATCGCCGGGGCCCATCGCGCGGCCTTCGCGGCGTCGTACGCGGGATGCTTCGGGTCGAGGAACCTCCAGAAGCAGTGGGCGACGCGGTCGGGGAACTCGTAGATCTGGACGAAGAGCTCGAGGTCCTTCTCGTCGAGGAATCCGTCCATCATCGTCCTGAACTTCGCCTGCGTGAAGTCGACGTCCTCGAGAAACGAGGCCTCGTCCAGCGTCTCCTCGCTCATCGACCAGGTGTCGATCTGCCACCCCATCGTCTTGTAGAGGCCGTACGTCTTCGCGAGCTTCTTCGCGAGGGCGGCGGGCGCGGTGATCTTCACAGCCGGCGGGAGGTCCTCGGGGTTGAAGTGAATGGGCGACAGGTAGAGCTGGATCTCCGGGGAGAGGGCCGCGAGATGGAAGCGGCCGATGCCCGTCACCTTCACGACCGGGTTGAAGGGGAACGTGAAGACGACCCACCCCGACCACTCCCCGACCCTCAGGGTGACCGGATCTGACCCCTTCGGCTCGATCTTCAGCGTCTGCGCCGCGCCGTCGACCGTCAGCGTCATCGGGATCTTGATGACCGGGGGCTCCTTGAAGAGCTTGTTGTAGGGGCCGAAGACCTCCGAACGGATCGTGCCGACGTTCGATTCCAGCCGGACCAGCTCGACCGAGAACTCGTTCTTGTTCTTCGGAGAGAAGAACGGGTCGGACGTGTAGAAGCTCGGCGTCCCGATCCGGCCGCGGACGTCGGGGACGCCGAGGCCGGAGACGAGCCGCCCGTGGTCGTAGTCGACCGCCGGGAACGTCACGGGGACGTGCATCACGACCGAGTGGATTCCCTGCTTCGCCGCCGCCTCCCAGAAGGGGACGCCACGCCGGTTGTTCGTCACGGTCGGCATCGACTCGGGAAGGTAGCTCGCGAAACGGAGTCCCGCGACGGCCGCGAGGGCGGCCAGGACCGCCACGGCGCCGAGCGCCGCGCGGCTTCCGCCGGCGAGAAGCCGGACTGCGATCAGCCCGAGGAGCAGCACGACGCCCGCGGCCATCGCCGCGAGGGCCGGACGGTTGGCCGTCCCGAACAGGAAGGGCTTCCGCCCCTCCTCGGCGATGGCGAACTCGGGCCGGTAGGTCTTCGGGTTCCGCTTCAGGAAATCGAAGATCATCGTCCGGCCGGGCGAGAGCCCCGTGGTGAAGGTCGACCATGAGACCGGGGTCTGGGCCGGGATGGTCGGCCGGAGCTTCTCGAAGCTCCCCTGTCCGGCGAGCGCCGCGAGGTTCGGGAGCTTTCCCTCGGCCATCATCCGGCTGACGAGCGCGTGGTCGGCACCGTCGAAACCGAGGACGACGACCTTCCCGCGCGGCGCGGCGGCGGCGGGAACGGAAAGGAGGGAGAGGGCGAAGAGCGAGACAACGGCCCGGCTAGACTTCAGCGGGTTGAAAAGCACGCGGGATTCTAGCGTCTGCCTCGTTCTGGCCCTGTCGCTCCTCCTCGCCGCGGCCTGCCGGAGGCCGGCGGCGCCGTCCCGGGACACCCTCGTCGTCGCCCTCGAGTCGAGCCCGATCAACTTCGACCCGCGCGTCGGCACCGACGCCGCCTCGTGGCGGGTCCACGACGTGCTCTACAACGCGCTGCTCCGGAAAGGGGCGGGGGGCGAATACCTCCCCGACCTCGCGGAGGGGTGCGGCAGCGACGACGCCGTGGTGTGGCGCTGCCGCCTTCGCGACGGCGTCCTCTTCCACGACGGCCGGCCCCTCACCTCGGCCGACGTCGCCTTCACCTACCGGAGCCTCCTCGCCCCCGGGCTCGTCACGAGCAAACGCGAGCCGCTGAAGGTCATCCGCGAGATCGCGACCCCGTCGCCGCGTGACGTGGAGTTCCGCCTCGCGGAGCCTTACGCCTCGTTCCCGCTCCAGCTGCTTCTCGGGATCCTGCCCGACGGAACGACGCCCGAGGAGGCGAAGGAACGGCCGGTCGGGACGGGCCCGTTCCGGCTCGTCGAGAGCCGGCCCGACGACCGGCTCGTCTTCGACCGGTTCGAGAGGCACTTCGCCGGGGCCGCGAAGGTCCCGCGCCTCGTCTACCGGATCGTTCCCGACGCCACCACGCGCGCGCTCGAGCTCCTTCGGGGCTCGCTCGATCTCTCGGTCAACAACCTCCCGGCCGACCTCCTTCCGCGCTTCCGGAACGACCCGGCGCTCGCGGTCACGATCGGCCCGGGGACCACCTACGCGTATCTCGCCTTCAACCTCCGCGACCCGGTGCTCAAGAAGGAGGAGGTCCGCCGGGCTCTGGCCCTCGCCCTCGACCGCAAGGCGCTCGCCGAGGGGCTCTTCCGGGGGACCGTCGAGACGACGGAGACCCTCGTCCCTCCCGGCCACTGGGCGCGCGACGACGGCCTGCCCCCTCTCGCGCGCGACCTCGACCGGGCGCGTGCCCTGCTCGACGCGGCCGGCTTTCCCGATCCGGGGGGCGGACGGCCGCGCCTTTCGCTGACGTACAAGACTTCGACGGACGAGGTCGGCATCCTCCAGGCCACGGCGATCGCCGAGCAGTGGAAGGCGGTCGGCGTCGTGACGACGATCCGGTCGAACGACTTCGCGACCTTCTACCAGGACGTCGTCCGGGGAAACTTCCAGCTCTACGCGCTCAGATGGCAGGGGATCGTCGACGCCGACCACTACCATGAGGTCTTTCTCTCCACGGCCGTTCCCCCGAAAGGCTGGAACCGCGGCTTCTTCGCGGACGCCGACGTCGACCGCTGGATCCAGGACGCCCGGCGCGTCGTCGACCGGTCGCTCCGCCGCGACTCCTACCTGAAGATCCAGCGCCGGGTCGCCGAGGAGCTGCCGTACGTCTCGCTCTACACCATGAAGACCGTGGCCGTCCACGCGAAGGACCTGACCGGCGTCGAGACGATCCACCCCTCCGGCGACTTCACGTTTCTGAAGAACGTCGGGTGGAAGTGACGGGCCGGGACCCTACCTACGCTGCACCGCCCCCCAGACCGTCCGGCCGGCGACGGCCGAAAGGACGACGGCGCCACCAAGGAGGGCCCACGGCGTCGGGCGCTCGCCGATGCCGATGAAGACCCATATCGGGGAGAGGACCGGCTCGAGCATCGAGAGGAGCGACGCCTCGGCCGCCGGCACGACGCCGAGTCCCTTCACGTAGAGAAGGTAGCTGATCCCCATCTGGACGACGCCGAGGAAGACGACGAGCGCCGCCCCTTTCGCGTCGAGCGCGAGGTGCCCCCACGAGAGCGGCAGCGCGAGGAGCGCCGCGAGGAGGTTCCCGAGAAGCACCGAGGCCATCGCGTCACGGGTCGTGTCGCGCCGGAGAAAGAGGATGACCCCGCCGAAGAAAACGCCCGAGAGGACCGCGACGACGTTCCCGGCGAGCGCTCCGGCCTCCAGCCGGCCGACGAAGAAGAGGGTCATGCCGGACAGGGCGACGAGGAGCGTCACGAGGTCGGCCCGGTGGAACGGCTCCTTCAGGAGGAGCGGCGCGAAGAGGAGGACGTACACGGGGGCGGTGTACTGCAGGAAGATGGCGTTCGCCGCCGTCGTCATCTTGGTGGCGGAGATGAAGCTCAGGATCATCGCGGCGTAGATGAGGGCCGTCGTCCACGAGGCCCGGCGCCACCGGTCGAGGCCGGGGCGGAGGACCGCGATCAGGAACAGAGCCGTCAGGAGCGACCGCCAGAAGGCCACGCCGACGGCCGGCAGGGGGACCAGCTTGATGGCGAGACCGCCGCTCGACCAGAGCAGGGCCGCGGCGGTGATGAGAAGGCGTCCCGATCGGGGCGTCGGCGTCAAGACGCCGGCATTTTGCGCCGGATCGCCGCGATCGAGACGTCGTCCTCCGGGGGCTCGGCGCCGAGGAACCGCCGGAGCTCGTCCGAGAGGGAGGCGACCAGGAGGGACGGTGTCGCGAGGGCCCGGGCCGCGACGAGCTCCACCCGGGTGTCGCCGAACTCCTCGCAGGAGCCGTTCCGCGCCTCGGGAAGGCCGTCGGAATAGAAGAGCAGCGTCTCCTCGGGACCGAGCGACCCTTCGAGCGTCACCCACTCCGCCTTGTCGCGGACGCCGAACGGGTAGGCCCCCGTCCCGATCCGTTCCGCGACCCGCCCCGCCGGGTCGAGGCGGAGGACCGGGGGATGGCCGGCGACGATCGCGGCCCACGCTCCGTCCGGGGACAGGAGCATGACGACGCCCGCGAAGAAGGCCCGCGGTCCCGAGGTCCGGCAGGCGCCGGTCCGGCAGAGCATCCGGTTCAGGGCGACGGCGATGGCTCCCGGCGACGGATCGCTCTCGATCTGGGTCCGGAAAGCGGACTGCGTGACGACCATGAGGAGGCCCGCGGCCATTCCGTGTCCCGAGGCGTCCCCGAAAAGGACGACGAGGCGGCCGTCCGGGAGCGGGACGAAGTCGTAGAGGTCGCCGCCGACGGTGTTCGCGACGCGGTTGAATCCCGCCAGATCCCAGTGGGACGTTTCCGGGAGCGTCGCGGGGACGAGGTCGGCCTGCAGGTCGCGGGCCATCAGGAGCTCGTCACGGAAGTGGAGCTTGTCGACCAGCTCGAGACCGACGAGGACGACGAGGAGGATCACCGCGAAGAGGACGAAGCCGAACCCGCGGCTCGCGTCCGTGGCCGGATCGGGCGGGGCCACGACCCCGAGGAGCGCCAGAAGGAGCGCCAGCGCGAAGAGGATCCGGCGGGCGGGCGTCAGCCTTCGGACCATCCCGTAGAAGAGGGCGTTGGCCTTCTTCAGCCCGCGCCGGACCTTTCGGGGCTCGGCGTCGATCTCGTCCCGGTGCTCCGAAAGGAAGACCCGGACGGCCTTGCGCCACTCGACGTCGTAGAGGCCCTGGACGTCGCGCGCCTCGACGCCCCGGATCGTCTCTTTGGCCAGTGCCTTCCAGTCCGATCGGCTCGGCATACGCTCCCTAATGTACGCGGGGTCCGGACGGGGGTTTCCCCAGGCTCAGCCCTCCGGGCGGGGAGGCAGCCGGCCCAGCAGTTCCCCGAGCGATTCGACGCGGTCCCCGTCCCCGTACCGATAGCCGACGAACGGGACCGGCGCGCGGACCGCGGCCTCGGCGTCGTAGCGCGAATCGCCCACGAGAAGACACTCGGTCAGGGGGACGCCGAGGCGGGCGGCCGCGAGGTGAAGGACGGCCGGGTCGGGCTTCCCCGCCCCCGCGTCGTCGGCGGCCGCTATGTCGTCGAGCAGCGGCAGGAGGCCCGTCAGGGCGAGGACCCGGCCGGCGAGCGGGCCCGTCGTGTTCGTGGCGACGCAGCGGCCCACCCCCCGCGCGCGGGCCTCCGCGAGAAAGGCGGGCGCCTCGGCGTTGGGGCGGATCTTCGAGAGGTGCCGCTCGAAGAACCGCGCGTAGGCGGCGTTGATCTCCTCGATCGTCCGCTCGGGCATGTACGCGGCGCGGTCCGCCTCGGTCCCGTTCCCGTAGATGACGTCGAAGGCCTGGCGCGGGATCGGCGGGTGGCCGAAGTGGACCAGCGTCTCGTTGTAGACCGCGAACCAGGCCTCCTCGGAGAAGACGAGGACCCCGTCCATGTCGAGGAGAAGGGCTCGCACGCTCACTTCGGGCGATCTTGACACGGCCGGCCCGGGGCCCGCCCCCCGTGCGAAACTCGTACGTCGGCGGCGATCCAGCGGGCCGGCAAGACACGGAGGGAACGTGGAGACCGTACCGGACGTCCGGGATGAGGCCCTCCTGCACGAGATCCTCGAGACCGTCGCGGACGGCGTCTACGTCGTCGACTGCGACCGCCGGATCCTCTCGTGGAACCGCGGTGCCGAGCGGATCACGGGATTCCTCCGGGGCGAGATCGTCCGGACGCTCTGTTACGACGACAACCTCCGCCACGTGGACGCCCGGGGCACCCCGCTCTGTGTCGGCCAGTGCCCGCTGGTCCACGCCATGCAGGAGGGCGCCCCACGCACCGACCGGGTCTTCCTCCACCACAAGAGGGGGCACCGCGTGCCGGTCGAGGTCAACGTCCGCCCGCTCCGGAACGCCGAGGGATCCATCGTCGGGGCCGTCGAGGTGTTCCGCGACATCTCGTCGTCGGACGAGCCGGCTGCGGGTGAGGAGCTGCGGCGGATGGCCCTTCTGGATCCGCTCACGGAGCTCGGAAACCGCCGGTACGCCGAGATGACCCTCGGCAGCCGGCTGAGCGAGATGAACCGCTACGGATGGACTCTCGGCGTCCTCTTCGTCGACATCGACGACTTCAAGAAGATCAACGACCGCCACGGCCACGTCGCCGGCGACGATGCGCTCCGCATGGTCGCCCGCACGCTCCGACACGCGGCTCGCGCTTCGGACTTCGTCGGGCGCTGGGGCGGCGAGGAGTTCATCGTGCTCCTGCCCAATGCGACCGCTCCGGAGCTGACGGCGACGGCCGACCGTTTTCGGACGCTCGTCGAGAGCTCGGGACTGCGCCTCCCGGCGGGCTTCCTCTGCGTCACCGCCTCGATCGGCGCCACGCTCGCCCGGCCGGAGGACACGTCCGAGAGCGTGGTGCGTCGCGCCGACGCCCTCATGTACCAGGCCAAGAGGGAGGGACGGAACCGGGTCGTCGCTGAGGTCTGAGGGCCGGGAGAGCCGTCCGGGGTCAGCCCGGGGTCTCGAGGGCGATCAGGGCGTCGTACGCCGGAAGCGTGAGGAACTCGGGCATCGCCGGCGCCGCGACCATCTCGTCGAAGAGCGTCGCCGCCTGGTCGAACCGTCCGGCGGCCCACGCCGCCTCGCCGATCCGCTTTCTCACGCCGGCAAGCTCCTCGTCGCGGATCCTCTCGTAGAGAGCCAGCGTGACCTTCCGGCCGTCGGCGAGCAGCGCCGAATTGTGGACCCACTGCCAGACCTGGGCCCGGGAGATCTCCGAGGTCGCGGCGTCTTCCATGAGGTTGTAGAGCGGCACGCACCCCGAACCGCGAAGCCACGCCTCGAGATAGAGGATGCCGACGTTCACGTTCTG
The DNA here is from genome assembly GCA_963801475.1 of uncultured Acidobacteriota bacterium. GTDB lineage: Bacteria > Acidobacteriota > Thermoanaerobaculia > UBA5066 > UBA5066 > DAOMFB01. The sequence goes on from CAWDEX010000001.1 coordinate 2,663,656, forward strand.
CCTCAGCCCCGCCTCCGTGATCGCCCCCGAAGGGACGGCGAGGAGATCGGCCGCCGTGACCGCCACGTCCTCCCGCTTCCTCGAGATCTGGTTCGCCTGCGGCATCCCCTCGTCGAAGATCTTCTTCGCCACCGGGACGAGGCCGGGGTGGGCCACCCACGTCCCGTCGTGGCCCGCCTTCACCTCGCGCCACTTGTCGGCCTCCACTTTCGCAAGGGCCGCCCGGCTCGCCTCCGGGTCGTTCCTGATCGGGATCTGTGCGGCCATCCCTCCCATGGCGTGGATGTTCCGCCGGTGGCAGGTCCGGATGAGGAGGTCGACGTAGGCCTTCAGGAACGGCTTCTCCATCGTGATGACGGCGCGGTCGGGAAGAACGTGCCTCGAATCGCGGCTGAACTTCTTGATGACCGAGAAGATGTAATCCCAGCGCCCGCAGTTCAAGCCGGCCGAGTGGTCGCGGAGCTCCCAGAGAATCTCGTCCATCTCGAAGGCGGCGAGGATCACCTCGATCAGGACCGTCGCCCGGATCGTCCCTTTCGGCAGCCCCACGTGCTCCTGCGCCATGACGAAGACGTCGTTCCAGAGGCGGGCCTCGAGGTGGTTCTCCATCTTCGGGAGGTAGAAATAGGGCCCCGTCCCTTTCTCGACGAGCTTCTTCGCGTTGTGGAAGAAGAAGAGAGCGAAGTCCCAGAGGCTTCCCGACACGGGCTTGCCGTCCAGCGTGGCGTGCTTCTCCAGGAGATGCCAGCCGCGCGGGCGGACGAAGAGAGTGGCGATCGTCTCGTTCAGCCGGTAGCTCTTCCCCTCGGGCGACTCGAAGGTGATCGTTCCGTCGACGGCGTCCATCAGGTTGGACTGGCCGTCGACGTTGTTCTCCCACGTCGGCGCGTTCGAGTCCTCGAAGTCGGCCATGAAGACGCTCGCCCCGGAATTCAGGGCATTGATGATCATCTTCCGGTCGACGGGGCCGGTGATCTCCACGCGGCGGTCGAGGAGGTCCCTCGGGATCGGCGCGACCGTCCACTCCGAGTCGCGGACCTTCCGGGTCTCCGGGAGGAAGTCCGGAGGGACGCCCTCGTGGATCCGGGCCTGGACGGCCTTTCGCCTCTCGAGGAGCTCCTCGCGCCGTTTTCCGAAGGACCGCTGGAGTTTCACGACGAGGTCGAGCGCTTCCTTCGTCAGGACCCGCGCGGCCGTTTCGACCGGGGGCCCCGAGATCGTCAGCGCACGGGAAGAGTCGGAGAAGGGAAGGAGGACGGACGAAGTGATCTCGGACATGGCAAGAGAACATTTCGCCGCGAACGCCCGGAAGTCAATGGGGAAATCGTCCCACCCGCGGCCTGGAATCGCGGCCATCGCGGGGCGAGCGGCCGGTGCGCCCTCGTCCCGACGTCGAAGAGGTACGCCGAGAAGCCCGCGCCCGCCGAGAAGTACGTCCGCGAGACGATGTTCACGGGGCAACTGACGGCCGAGGAATACAGGGACGCCATGTCGAATGCCGCCTTCACCTACGGCGTCACCGTCGAGCACGTCCAGGTCACGAGCGACTACATGCGGAAGGCGGGCGTCGGGAAGATGGCGACTCCCCCCGTGGCGAAGGACTGGGTGAAGCTGGACCTCCTCGCGAAGGCGAAGAAGGACCTCGGCGCGAAGTGAACCCGGGCGGCGGCGGAACCGGGAAGAAGCTCGTCCAGGCCCTCCTCGTTCCGGTGGCGGTCCTCGCCCGTTGGGGGGGCCTCTCCCGGGCCGGATACAGCAACCGGCTCATCCTCCCGTCGCAGACGAAGGTCGCCCTCGGCTGGTGGCGGCTACCTCAAGCCGCTCACGGCCTGCGACCCGGCCGACGGGCCCTGGTTGAAGTGGCTCGTTTTGGGGGAGCTTCTCCGGGACGCCGCGGCCAGCCTCTACCGTGTCTTCGCCGGCTCCTTCATCGGCGGCGCGCTCGGCCTCGGCCTCCTGATGGGAGTCTCGAACACCGCGTACCGGCTGGTGAACCCGATCGTCCAGATCCTCCGCCCCATCCAGCAGATCGCCTAAATCCCTTTCGCCATCCTCTGGTCCGGGCTCGGCGATCGGCCGGCTTTCTTCCTCATCAGCCTCGGCGCCTTCTTCACGATCCTCCTCAACACGATCGCCGGCGTGCGGAACGTCGACGCCACCTACGTCCGCGCCGCGCCGGGACGACCTCCGCGAGGCTCCCGTCGGGCCCGAGGCGCCAGACACGGTGCCCCCATGCCTCCGTCGCGTCCCCCTCGTACCAGAGGTGCTCGCCGTAAAGGGCCCCGGCGGGATCGAGCCAGAGCTCGTGCGTATGGACGCCGGCGACGACGACCGATTTCCGGCCCGCCGGGTCGATCTTCCAGACCCGGGCGAGGTCCGTGAAGTAGACACTCCCCGAGGCGTCCCGGACGATGCCGACGCCCGGATGCGCGGCGGCCGGCGCTTCGGAGACGACCACGGCCAAGGCGGTGGCGGCGAGCGGGGCGAGGCGGATGAGACGTCGACTCACCAGCGGGCACCGGAGGGGGCTGATGCGCGGGGCGTCGCGCCCTGTCCAGCGGCCCGGGACGGTTGGCGGGGAGACTGACCCCGATTCTCAGCGGCCGGTTGAAAGAGGCCTCTCCGCGCACGTAAACTCCCAGGCCTGACGGATCGCGGCCGGCCCGCGCCGCAGACGGGTTTTCCGAAAGGAGATGGAAAGATGAAGTCGAAGCTGTTCGTTGCTCTCACACTCGTGGCCGCTCTCGGGCTCGCCTCCGCGGCCTTCGCCGCGGACGTGACGGTGTCCGGGAAGATCGCGTGCGCCAAGTGCACCCTGAAGAAGGCTGACGCGAAGGAGTGCCAGGACGTCCTCGTCGTCGCCGGCGAGAAGGGCGCCACGACCGACTACTACCTCGTCAAGAACGCGGTTCTCGAGAAGTTCGGCCACACGTGCACGGGCGAGAAGGCCGCCACGGTGACCGGCAGCGTCTCCGAGAAGGACGGGAAGAAGTGGCTCACCCCGTCCAAGATGGACGCCAAGAGCTGACGCTCCTCCCCGGGTCGGCCGCCTCGCCGCGCTCGTCGCGGCGGGGCGGTCACTGTCCGATTGCCACGTCTTCGAACGGCTGCGTCCCCGGGATGAAGACGGAGATCTTCGAGACCTCGGCCGGAACGGCCATGAACTTCGCCCAAGTTCCCAGCGTCTTTCGCGGCTCCAGCACGACCACCTTGCGTCCGGCGTGCTTTCCGGCCACGAGATCGCCCCGGGTGTCCCTCACGACCACGTACTTCATCCTGTTTCGGGCGTCGACCAGATACGCGTCGTAAACGAGGCTGAACGGCTCGCTCCAGCCCATCCCCCTGAACGACGCGCCGAGCTTCTTCGGCTGGTCCGTCTTGTTGCGGTATTCCCACTTCACGGTGAGCGTCCCGTCGCTGACCCGCTTCACGGACAGGAGGTCGACCTCGACCCCTTCGACCTCGTAGTCGCTGACGGCGATGGCGGGCGCGGCGCCGCCCGGGTCCGCCGGACCGGCCGCGGCGGTCTCGAAGGCCGGGCCGGTCGCCAGCCACGCCAGGGAGAGAGCGATCGGGATCAGGGGAACGACACGGCGCTGACTCATTCCGGACCTCCTTCGTCGGCTCTCATTGAGACACACTCTCATTTTGCCACAACGAGGAGCCCCCGGGAATGCGGCGCGCCCGTCAGCCCGGGCCGGCCGGGACGTTCGGCAGGTGCGTCATGGCTTCCTCGACGGCGTGATCGGGATACTCGTAGTCCTCGAGGAGGCCGTGGTGGTAGCTCTGGTACGCCGTCATGTCGAAGTGGCCGTGCCCGGAGAGGTTGAAGGCGATGACCTTCTTCTGTCCCGTCCTCCGGCACTCCAGGGCCTCGTCGATGGCCGCGCGGATGGCGTGGGCCGACTCCGGGGCCGGGATGATCCCCTCGGCCTTCGAGAAGCGGACGGCCGCCTCGAACGTCTCGAGCTGGCGCGCCGTCCGGGCCTGGATGTCGCCGTGGGCGACGAGGGCGCTCACGGTCGGTGCCATCCCGTGGTAGCGGAGGCCCCCCGCGTGGATGCCGGGCGGCATGAACGTGTGGCCGAGGGTGTACATCTTCACGATGGGCGCCATCGCGGCCGAGTCGCCGTAGTCGAAGGTGTACTTTCCTTTCGTCAACGTGGGGCATGACGCCGGCTCCACCGCGAGGATCTTCGTCTTCCTTCCCTGCGTCAGGTTCCGGTGGACGAAGGGAAAGGCGAAGCCCGCGAAGTTGGAGCCGCCTCCCGCGCAGCCGATGACGACGTCGGGGTACTCACCCGCCATCTCCATCTGCTCGAGCGCCTCGAGACCGATGACCGTCTGGTGCATCATCACGTGCGCCAGGACCGAGCCGAGGCTGTACTTCTTCTTCCCCCCGCTCGCAGCGGCCGTTTCCACCGCCTCGGAAATCGCGATGCCGAGCGATCCCTGCGAATCGGGGTCCTCCTCCAGAATCTGTCTCCCGGAGTGCGTCCGCTCCGTCGGGCTGGCGAAGACGTGGGCGCCGAAGTTCTCCATGATGATCCGGCGATACGGCTTCTGGTGGTACGAGACCTTCACCATGAAGACCTCGAGGTCGAGCCCGAAGAAGTTGCAGGCCATGGCCAGGGCCGTGCCCCACTGTCCGGCCCCGGTTTCCGTCGCGAGCGCCTTCGTCCCGGCTTCCTTGTTGTAGAAGGCCTGGGGCACCGCCGTGTTCGCCTTGTGCGAGCCGACGGGACTGACGCTCTCGTTCTTGAAGTAGATGTGCGCCGGCGTGTCCAGGTCCCTCTCGAGGCGGAGAGCGCGGCACATCGGCGTCGGGCGCCACAGGCGGTAGATGTCGCGCACGGGCTCCGGGATCTCGACCCAGCGCTCGGGCGAAACCTCCTGCATCACGAGATTCATCGGGAAGAGGACACCGAGAAAGTCGGGGGTCACCGGCTCCATCGTCCCCGGGTGGAGGACGGGCTGCGGCGGGACGGGCATGTCCGCGTTGACGTTGTACCAGGCCTTCGGGATGCGAGTCTCGTCGAGAAGGAACCGTCCGCGCTCGGCCATGTTCTCCTCCAGTCGCCGGAGTGGCGAGCGGGACGATAGCGCAGGACGCCGCCGCCGGCCTCCCGCGGCGCCGGCCGGGTCGATCCGGACACCGGGACCATCGACAGAATTCCGCGGCCCCTAGCGGGGCGATCGGCCGCTTTTTGTCGGAAGAGCGGGTTATGGAGCCGTCCGTGACGCGGCTCACGCCTTGCATCCCGGAGATGTCTTCGGGGAAGGCCTCGGGGTTTCCTGTTCCGTCAACGCCCCGGACGTAGGGAGGGTCGTGCCTGATGAAGAACGGCGCATCCCCGGGATCGTCCCCGGCCCCCTCGGAAGACCCCCTGCTGTCTCTTCAACTCCGTCTCCCGGATCGCCTGCTGGTTCCCGACGCGGAGAAATCGAAGCCGGACGACGGGGTCGTCCTTCATGTCGAAGTCCGGAACCGGGCGGACCGGACGTGGGAATCGCGCGCCGCCGTCGGACCGCTCCTCGAGATCGTCCTCCTCGGGGATCGCGGAGAGGTCCCGCTCGTGATCCGGCAGCTCCCGATGCTGGCCTACCCCGCGGCGCTGCCGCCCGGACGGGGCTTTCTCCTGCCGGTCCGGATTCTCATTCCGGACATCCCCCCGGGGGGTGCCATGTACCGCCTTCGCATCCGGATGACTCCCGGGGCGGAGGAAGCGTACGGCACCCTCCGCTTCGAGCCCCGGGGCTGACGCGCGAAGAGGCGGGTCCCCCGAGTCAGAGTCCCATCAGCGCCAGCTCGTTGACGAGCTCGGCGAGCCGGGGGTGACGCGTCAGCTCGGCGTGGAGCCAGCCGTGACGCGCCTTGACGTCCGACAGCTGATCGCGCACCCCCGCGGCGTTGCGGTCGAGAACGGCGGCGCGCAGTTTCTCCATGGAGGCACGCACCTCCGGCGTGGCACGACCGCCGAGCGACGCATCGAGATCGTCGAAGGCCTCGTGGACGCGCCGTGAATGGTCGCCGGGATCGGCCTTCGGGGCGGCGGGCTCGGGTCGATCGTCGTTCATGCTGCCCTCCGGCGCCTGCGGCGCTTCACGACTGTAGCAGCTTCACGGAGACCGGGCGCGGTATCGTGGGCCGCTCACATGATCGAGCGCCTCGCCGGCCTGCTGTGGGTGACCTGCCTCTTCGCGGTCGTTCCGGCGCTCTCGGCCCGCGGCCGCAGCCGGCTGGAGTCGCACCGGCGATCACGCTACCGGCTCTACGCCGTCGCGGCGGCCTCGCTCCTCGGGCTGGGCGCCGTCACCTTCGCCCTCGACCTCTCGGGAACGCCCTGGGGGCTCCGTCCGCTCGGCGCCATCCCCCCGCCGGCGAGCTTCCTCGGATGGACGATCGGGACCTTTCTCGCGCTGGCGGCCGCGTGGCTCGCCCGCCCGCTGGTCCGGAGGCTCCGCGGGGCGCCGGTGGGGCTCGGCGTCAGCGTGATCGTCCCCGAGGCGTCCGGCGAGAAGGCCGCGTTCGTCGGCCTCGTCCTCGTCGCCGGATTCGTGGAGGAGTACGTCTACCGGGGGTTCTGTCTCGGACTCCTCCGGGAGATCACCGGCTCTGCGATCCTGGCGGCGCTCCTCTCGATCGCCGGCTTCGCCGCCGGGCACGCCTACCAGGGGAAGAGAGCCCTCTACCGGACGGCCGTCGCCGGGGCGGTCCTCACCGTCCCCGTCCTCGCGACCGGATCGCTCCTGCCGTCGATCGTCGCCCACGTCGCCATGGACCTGCTGCAGGGTTTCCGCAGCCGCGAGATTCTCGTCTCGCTGCGGCTCGCCGTCCCCTCGGCCCCGACCGATGAGGCCGCCAGGCCCGTCGCGGAAGGAGGACTCGACCCGTGAAAAGAAAGCCCTCGACCGCCCCGCGCCGTTCCGGACGACAGGCTGGAGGCCGATCTCCCGGGACGCGGACCCGCTCGGGTGCGGCCACGTACCTGCCGGCGCCGTCCGCGGCCCTGCGCGCCCTCCCCTTCTCCGAGGCCGTCCGCGCCGGCGACTTTCTCTTCCTGTCCGGGCAGATCGGGAGCGCCGCGGGAACCGTCGACGTCGTCCCCGGGGGGATCGCGGCCGAGACGAAGCAGGTCATGGAGAACGTCCGGGCCGTCCTTACGCGGCATGGATCGTCGCTGGATCAGGTCGTCAAGTTCACCGTCTTCCTCGCGGACATCGGCGAGTGGGGCGCCTTCAACGAGGTCTACCGGACGTTCTTCGGGGATCGTTTCCCGGCCCGGAGCGCGCTCGGTGCTAGCGGCCTTGCCAAGGGCGCGCGCGTCGAGCTGGAGTGCGTGGCCTACGCGCCCGGCCCGCGGAGGAAGCCGGCCCCGCCCCCGGGAGCCTGACGCGCCGCGCCCCGGGTGCAGGCGCCGGGCCTTGCCGCCGCCGGGCCTTCCGTGTATCCTGATACTCTGTCTCAACAAACAACGAGGAGGTTCCCGGTGACGAAACGGACGATCGGTCTGCTCGGTGCAACGTGTCTTCTGGTCGCGGCGGCGGCCCGGGTGACGGCTCAGGAGCCGCCCCCGCCCCCGAAGATCCTCCAGATCTACCGCGAGGAGGTGAAGCCCGGGAAAGGCCCGGCCCATGCGAAGGTCGAGGCCGGCTGGCCGGCCGCCTTCGCGAAGGCGAACTGGCCGTCGCACTACCTCGCCCTGACATCCCTGACCGGCCCTTCGGAGGCCTGGTTCGTCTCGGGATGGGACTCGATGGCGGCCTGGGAGAAGGACACGAAGGCTCTCGAGGGGAACATGGCGCTCTCGGCCGAGCTGGACGCCCTCCAGGAGAAGGACGGCGAGCTCCTCTCGGGGGGAAGTGGCCTCCTCCTGACGTACCGCGAGGACCTGAGCAACATGCCGGGCGTCGACCTCTCGAAGATGCGGTACTTCCGGATCATCACGTTCCGGATCCGCCCCGGCCACGAGAACGACTTCATGAGCGCCGTGAAGATCGTGAAGGACGCCTACCGGAAGGCGAACATCTCGCTCCCGTGGGCCGTCTTCCAGGTCACCGCCGGGATGCCCGGCCCGACGTTCACGGTCTGGATTCCGATGACGTCGCTCGCGGAACTCGACGCCACGATGAAGGCCGCCAAGGCCATCCAGGACGCCGAGGGCGAGGAGGGGCAGAAGGCCCTCGCCAAGGCGGCCGCTGACGGCTACACGTTCACGACCCAGAACATCTACGCCTTCAGCCCGAAGATGAGCTATCCGCCCAAGGAGTGGGTGGCGAAGGACCCGGGTTTCTGGGCCCCGAAGCCGGCCGGGTCGAAGTAGACGGCCGGACTCCGTCCTCAGCCCGCCGCGGCCGCGAAACGCCGGACGATCGCGGCCGCGGGCTCCACGGAACGGATCGTCGCGACGCTCTTCCCCGCCTGCCAGAAGTCTCTAGAGGACGCCCCCTTCATCGAGGCGTTCTTCAGCTGGAAGGCCGACCGGATCGAGTAGATCGCGCGCATCCAGTGCTTCGTCCGGTGCCCCGAGAGCATCCACCGGCCGATCGGACCCGCCTTCGTCCCCATCCTGTCGACGAAGGGCGTCCGGATGATGGCGAGCGGCACCCCCGTGATCCGCTCCGTCATCACGATGTCCTTCTCCCCGGCGTCGAGGATCGCCTTCTTGTAGTCGGGGTGCGCGGTGCATTCCGTCGTCGCGATGAAGCGAGTCCCCATCTGGACCGCCTGATAGCCGAGGTCGAGCATCGCCTTGAACTCCGCCTCGCTCCCGACGCCCCCCGCGCAGACGAGCGGCACGCCGAGATCCGAGAGCTCCGCGTAGAGCTCCGGAGGGGTCTTCCGCCCGGCGTGCCCTCCCGCGCGGCTGTTGACGCAGATGAGGCCGTCGACCCCTTCAGCGATCCCCTTCTCGGCCCATTTCCGGTCGACGACGTCGTGGAAGACGACGCCCCCGGCCGCGTGGACGCGGCGGACCACCCAGTCGGGATTCCCCAGCGCCGTGATGAAGAAGCGGATGCCGGCCGCCAGAGAGACCTCGAGGTACTCCTCCATCCGCTTCCGGTAGACCGCCGAGAGCGATTTCTCCGTGAGAATGTTGAGCCCGACCGGCTTCTTCGTCAGCGCGCGGATCCGCGCCAGCCCGTCCCGGAACTGGAGCTTGTGGACGTAGACGAGGGAGAGCGGCTGGATGATCCCGAGACCGCCGGCCTCCGAGACGGCGGCGACCAGTTCCGGGTTCGAGCACGGGTACATCGGCCCGCAGAGAAGCGGCACCTCGACGCCGGCCATCTCCGTGAAACGGTTCTTCATCGGTCCGGTCCCACCTTCCAGACGGCGACGGTCTTCGCCACGACGTCGCCCTTCCCGTCTCGGATGACGCTCGTCACCTCGTAGTCGCGGGCCTCGGCGCTCGCGACGGCCGGGGCCTCCGCCGTGGCGACAAGCCGGCCTCGCGCCTTCTTCAGGTACTCGCAGGAGAGTCGCACGAGGATGGAGCGGCTCTCGGCCGGCATGCCGAAGCCGAGCGCGAGGCCGGTGGACATCTCGCCGAGGTTCGCGAGGGCGATGGCGTGAACGCTGCGGAGGTGGTTGCGGACGATCCGCCGGTCGCCGATCGCGATGACGGCACGGCCCGGGGAGAGCTCGAGGATCTCGGGAGCCACGGTCCCCGAATACGGGATGAACCGCGAAAAGAGCTTCGAGAAGAGCCACTTCCCGCCCGGCTTCGCGCTCAGGCTCCGCCAGGTCGTGCGGAGGCGCTCGACGGGTGCTTCCGGTTTCGCCATCGGATGGTCCTCGCGTGGCCGCTCGAGGCGGCGGGCGGATGTTACGGGAAGAGCGAAAGCTGGGGGCCGGGCGGGACGCGGAACGACGCGGCCGAAAGCTCCGGCCCCCGCTCGGCGAGCCCGGCCTTCCGTGCCGCCACGCGGAAGAGCGCGCCGATCTGCTCCGCGATGGCCCCCTCGCCCCGCATCCGCGAGCCGAACTCCGGGTCGTTGAGGCGCCCGCCACGGACGTCGCGGATCCGGCCGAGGACCTTCTCCTTCCGGAGTGGCGCGCGGCGGTCGAGCCAGTCCGCGAAGAGATCCGCGACGGCGCCCGGGAGGCGGAGCGGGACGAAGCCCGCCCAGCGCGCCCCGGCTCGGCGCGCCGCCTCGAGGATCGCGGGGATCTCGTGGTCGTTCAGCCCCGGGATCGCCGGAGCCGTGTAGACGCCGCACGGGACCCCGGCGGCCGAGAGCGCCTCGACGGCGGCGAGCCGCGCCCGGGGCGAAGGCGCGCGCGGTTCCAGCGACCGGGCCAGGGTCTCGTCGAGCGTGGCGATCGAGATCGAGACGGCCGTCGCGTCGAAGGCGGCGAGCGCCGCGAGGAGGTCGGCGTCGCGCGCGACGAGGTCGCTCTTCGTGATGAGGCCGACCGGATTCCGGAAGTCGAGGAAGATCTCCAGGCAACGCCGCGTGATCCCGAGCCTTCTCTCGACCGGCTGATAGGGATCGGTGACGCCGGAGAGCGCGACCGTCTGCGGCCGCCAGCCCTTTCGCGCGAGCTCGGTCCGCAGCAGTTCGGGGGCGTTCTCCTTGACGAGGATCTTCGACTCGAAGTCGAGGCCGGCCGAGAAGCCGAGGTACTCGTGCGTGGGACGGGCGTAGCAGTAGGCACAGCCGTGCTCGCAGCCGCGGTACGGGTTGAGGCTGACGTCGAACGGGATGTCGGGGCTGTCGTTCGTGGCAAGGACCTTCCGCGTGGCGTCCCGGAAGAACTCCGTCCGAAGGGCCGGGGCTTCCGGATCGGGAGCCGCCGGGAGGTCGTCGGCGTCGACCTCGTACCGGAGGCGCTCGAACCGGTTGGGGGGGTTGGTCGCCGTTCCCCGCCCCGGCAGACGCACCTCACCCGGAACATACGCCTTTCTCACGCCCCGATCGTGGCACGCCCGCCGCGATTCGTCCAGATCCGGGGACGGCGCGGAGTGGCATGCTTCCGGCAGCGGTCCACGCGATGAGAAAGCCGCCCCGCCCGCTGGTCCTCGCCCTCCTCGTGGCTCTCTCGCCGCTCGCCCTCGACGGCTGCGTCTCCGTCGGCGTCGACCGGGCGCCGGTGACGACCACCGACGCGACGGCTCCGACCACGGGAAGCGTCGAGGTCCTCGTCTTCGAGACGGCCGAGCACCGGGAGGCCTTCCGCCTCGTCGACTACCCCGTTCTCTCGGAGATCTTCCGCGTGGACGGGGGGCGCGAATCGCTCGTGGGCCGCTCGATGTCGGGCATGTGGGCGCTTCCCGACCTCCCGCCGGGGCGATACCGGATCGCAGTGACGAAACGGATCACGCCGGATGGAGACATCGAGCCGCTCAAGGACCCGAGCGGGAAGACCTTCGACCTGGCCGCCGGACAGAAGACGACGCTTCGCGTCGTCCTGAAGAAGGTGCCGACGGGGTGGATCGTCCTCGGGGCGATCGCCGCGGCCGCCCTCATCTACTTTTCCATCGACGCCGCGTCGCACGGGAAGCTTCCGCCGCTTCCCCCCATTCCGCCCGACGTCGTCGCCGGCGTCGTCCTCATGGCCACGTCGGCGGCGCAGCCCGGCGGGCCGACCCCCTCGGCCGCCGACGTCTTCCCGGCGCCCGGCTCGGTCGTCGCCGCGCGAAAGGTGACGGTCAACTTCCTCGTCGCCGCGCCGCTCGCTCCGAACGGCTTCGACGAGGATGCGATCGTCGCCCTGGGCTCTCTCTCGGGAGAGCTGGCCGGCACGATCTCCTACCAGGCCGAGGACCAGCTTCTCCGCTTCACCCCCCTCGCGAACTTCACCCCGGGCGAGGCCGTCACCGTCACGCTCGACCTCGAGAAGATCCGCGCGGCAGGCGGACGCTCCGGCGAGGGAAAGGTATCGACCTGGTTCCGCGTGGTGAAGTGAGCGATCAGCCCCGCGCGATCTCCCTGACGCCGGCGACGAGACGGTCGACCTCGTCCTCGGTCGTGTAGCAGGCGCAGCCGGCGCGGACGAGGCCGTCGGCCGCGTGGCCGAGGCGCTCCACCAGGGTCGTCGCGTAGAAGTCGCCGTGCGAGACGTAAACGCCGCGCGGGACGAGCTCGTGCGCCACGGCGTCCGAACCGTGGCCCCGGACCGCGAAGGCGACCGTCGGCGTTCGGGGCGCCCCGGGCGGGGGCCCGTAGAGCGTCACGCCCGGGATGGCGGAGAGTCCGGCCCACATCCGGGACAGGAGGGCCTCTCCCCGCTCGTGGAGCGCGCGGAAAGTCCGCGCCAGAGCGGCCCGCCGCTCCCCCGGTCCTGCGAGCGAGGCGAGGAAATCGACCGCGGCGCACGTCCCGGCGATTCCTTCGTGGTTCTGCGTTCCGGTCTCGAGGCGGTACGGCGACTCGTCGGGCGCCGGACGGAGCTTCGGGACGTCGAGCGACTCGAGCAGACCCCGCCGCCCCCAGAGGATCCCGGCGTGCGGGCCGTAGAACTTGTAGGACGAGCAGGCGAGGAAGTCCGCCCCGAGCGCCCTCACGTCGACGAGGGCGTGCGGCGCGTAGTGGACGGCGTCGACGAAGACGAGGGCCCCCCTCTCGTGCGCCTCCGCCGCGACCCTCCCGACGTCGTTGATCGTCCCGACGGCGTTGGAGGCCGCGCCGACCGCCACGAGACGGGTCTTCTTCGACAGGAGTCCCGGGAGCGTCTCGAGGTCGAGCTGCGCGTGCTTGACGTTTACCGGGACCGCCTTCACGACGATTCCCCGTTCGCGCTCAAGGGCGCGCCACGGGTCAACGTTGGCGTGGTGGTCGAGCTCGGTCACGACGACCTCGTCTCCCGCCGCCCACCCCCGGGCCAGGGCGCGCGCGAGATGGAAGGTCAGCGTCGTCATGTTCGCGCCGAAGGCGATCTCGGCCGGTTCCCCGCCCAGGAAGTCCGCGACGGCGGACCGGGCCGCCGCGAGCATCGCGTCGGTCTCCTCGCTCGTCGGGTACCGCCAGTGCGTGTTCGCGTTGTGGTGGAGGAGGTAATCCGTCATGGCGCCGACCACAGGCTGCGGCGCCTGCGTGCCGCCGGGGCCGTCGAAGAAGGCGACGGGGTGGCCCCCTTCCGACCGTTCCAGGGCGGGAAAGTGAGACCGGATCGAGAAGACGGAGGCGACGTCGGCCGTCTGGGGTGGCTGAGACATGGCCCGCGGATTATCCGTCGCCCCCGGACGGCCCACCCGGACGCAGGGGGTATCACGCCGACAGGCCGCCGGAAAGGCTAGACTGGCCCCGGAGGCCCCTCGTGACCGCGCGCTGGGAACGACGAGACATCGTCCTCAGGACCAATGCGACCGGGCATGCCCTGACGGCGCCCGTCTTCCACTGCCACGGCCGGAACGAGCGCCCGCTCGCCTACGTCCAAGCCAACGTGCACGGGGCGGAGCTTCAGGGCAACGCGGCCATCCTCGCCCTCTTCGACCAGATCGAGAAGGAGCCGCCGCGCGGCAGCCTGATCCTCGTCCCGCGCGTCAACCCGATCGGCGCCAACCAGCAGATCGGGGACTACGTGGCCGGCGTCTACGACTTCGCCTCGGGCCAGAACTTCAATCGGGGCTATCTCTACCTGACGGGCCCCTCCCGGGCCAGTTCGGCCCCCTACGTCGACGTCGACGCCTTCGCCGCCGTTCATCGCGACGCGACTCTCTCGGAGATCCGGGACGGTTTCCGGGAGGCGCTGAAGGCGGCTCTCCAGGCCATCCGCGACTCGGCGGCGTCGTGGGGCCTCGACGCGCGCCTCGAGTTTGCCCTCGCCATCCAGGAGATCGCCGTCGAGGCGGACGTCGTTCTCGACCTCCACACCGGCGACCGGGCACCCCGCTACCTCTACGCACCGGACGGGGCCATCGCCGCGACGCGTGCTTTCGGCATCCCGTTCGTCCTCGAGGTGCCGCCCCGCTTCGCGGGCGCCCTCGACGAGGCGGCCTTCGTCCCGTGGAACGACCTCTCGGAAGCCTTCAAGCGCGTCGGACGCTCCGACGTCCGCCGCTTCGTGGACGGCTTCACCGTGGAGCTCGGCTCGATGAACACCTTCTCGATCCCGCAGGGGGTGGAAGACGCCAAGCGGATCGCCTCGGCGCTCCGCTACTACGGCGTGCTCGACGGCGAGCCGGACGACCCGGCCTACCGGATCGCCGCCTGCGCCGTGGCCGACTATCAGTCGATCGCTGCTCCGGCCGGAGGGCTCGTCGACACCGCCGTGACGCCCGGCTCTCCCGTGCGCGGGGGAGACCTCCTCGCCCGGATCGTCGACCCGTCGCGCTGCGGCCTGCCGCCGCGATCGGCCGACGCGATGGTCGAGGTCCGCGCCCCGGAGGACGGGGTCGTCCTCCTCTTCCACGCCTTTTCGTCCATCCCGAAGGGCGCAAGGCTCCTCTCGATGATGACGAAGATGAAGACGCTCTGAGCTACTTCAGGTAGCCCAGGCTCTTGAGATTTTCCACGTATTCCTTCGGGTCCACCTCGACCGAGGCGCCGCGCGGACGCAGGCCCCAGGACGCCACCGTCGCCGTCGTGACCGCTCCCGGCTGAAGGAGGGGGGCGCAGACCTTCCCGGCCGCCTCGCGCGACGCGGGGATGCCGAGCGCCGCGAGGACCGTCGGCGCGATGTCGGCCGGTGCGATCGTCGTCGAGGCGCCGGAGCGGGCCAGTGGCCCCGCGAGACGGACCACGCCGCCCTCGTCGCCGCGGCCGCCGTCGAAGAGGACGACGACGAGATCCACCCCCTCGCGCCAGGAGGGATCGTCGAGGAACGCGCGGATCTTCCGTGCCTCCGCCGTCACCGCCTCGGCCAGGGCCACGCGGTCCGAGGCGCTTCGCCCCGGATCGGCGAGCGCCGCGCCGAGAATGTCGAGCCCGGGCAGGTAGAGGAGCGAAAGCCGGGGCGTTTCCCGCGTGAGGGCATCGAGAAAGGCGCGGAGCGCGAAGTCGTCGAGTCCGGCGGCATCGGCCACGAGGCGATCCAGCGATCCCGTCGACGGCGTCGCCCGGGGCGCCAGCGCCGCCGCGCGGGCGACCGCCTCCGCCGGCCAGCCTTCTCCTGCGAGCGAGCCCCCCGAGCGGGCCGCAAAGAAGAGGTGGTTCGAAAGGATCGTCCCGCCGCCGTCGCCCGCCGGGTAGGTCGTCCACCAGTTCACGACGAGGGACGGGACGCCGGCGCGCCGGGCGACCTCCCACGCCGCGGGCACCCGCCGTGCCGCCGCCGTCACCGACTCCCGCCGCGCCGCGCCGAGCGCCGGGAGGACCTTGCCGAGGAAGAAGGCCGACACGCCCGTCGGGCGGAGCGGGGCGCCGACGCCGGCGATCCGGACGAGATCGAGCGCGCCGATGCCGTGGCGGGCGGCGCTCTCGGCCGTCGCCACGGTCGTCCAGAAGGCGGCGAGGTCACGCTCCGGCTTGACGTAGGCCGCCCCGGCCACGCCGAAGGTCGCGGCGAAGGTCTCCCGCTCGCCGAGGTACCGGTCCGACCAGCCGTCCACGCCGACGACGACGGCGCGCCGGGTGTTCGCCGTGACGACGAGAGGCTCGGGCGCGACCGGCTCCCTCCGGACGACCCACAACAGCGCGCCCGCCGAAAGAGCCAGGAGCGCGACGAGAAGCCCCGCCAGCCGGAGGCGCCGGGGGCTTCCGAAGACGGCCCGGCCCGTCGCCAGGAGCGCCGCGAGGGTGACGCCGCGGGCGGTCCGGACGGCCACGAGCACGGCGAGGGCCAGGGCGACGAGGACCGCGGCGGCGGCGCCGGGGCCCGCGGCGCGAAGCGTCGGGACCGCGGCGGCGACCGCGCCGACGCCGGCGACAACGCCGAAGCCCGCCGCAATCTCGGTAGCGACGGCGTCGGCGTCCGCCCGGCCGCGCACGCGGACGAGGGCGGCGCCGACGAGGACGAGCACGGCGAGGGCGGCCACGGCGAGCGAGCCCGCGGCGATCCAGAGGAAGAGGACGACCGCGTCTCCGGCCGGCAGCGCCGAGGCGACGGCGTTCACGGACGTCTCGACGAGGGCCAGAGCGAGGGCGAGGAAGAGCGCTCCGACGGCCGCCCCGAGAAAGAGGCTCTGCGCCCGCGTCCGGGTGGCCAGCGCCCCCTTGAGAACCGCCCCTTCCACACCGCGGTCGAGGTAGCCGCGTTCGCGCAGGCGCTCACGCGCCTGCTCGAGGCTCATCCGCTCGGGGGGCGTCGTCCCGGTCATCCGGCCGACGTTAACAGCTTTCGTCAGGTCGTCCGGTCGCGCAGGGCGGCGGCGAACTCCCGGAGCAGCTCGCCTCTCTTCCCGAACAGTCGGGTCGCCTCGATGGCGTAGTCCGTCAGCTCGGCCACGAGCCGCCGGGCCCCCTCGGCCCCCACGTGCCGGGCGAAGGTCGGGGTGGGGGCGCGGCGCGACTCCTTCCCGGTCCGCGCGGCCGGCGCGTGCTCGAGAAGGTCGTCCACGATCTGGAAGGCGAGGCCGATGTTCTTCGCGTAGGACCGCACGGAGGCGAGCTCCTTCGCGCGCGCTCCCCCGAGTACGGCGCCGAACTCCGCCGAGGCGACGAAGAGCGCCCCCGTCTTCCGTGCGTGGATCGTCTCGAGGCGTTCGAAGGTCGCGGCGGACTCCGGCATGCGCAGGTCGAGCGCCTGCCCCGACGCGAGGCCCGCGAGACCGGACGCCTCCGAGAGGCGCGAGATCAGATCGAGAGCGGCCGAGGCCGCGACGCCCCGCCCCGCGAGAGAGGCGTCCGCCAGGACGCCGAACGCCCGCGACAGGAGCGTGACGGCCGCCAGGATGGCGAGGTCCTCACCGTGCCCCACATGGAGGGCGGGACGTCCGCGCCGGGTCGTGGCGTCGTCCATCGAGGGGAGGTCGTCGAGCGCCAGCGAGGCGGCATGGACCATCTCGACGGCACACGCCGGATCGAGAAGATGCGCCCGGGACGCTCCGAAAAGGTCGCCCGTCAGGAAGACGAGAGCCGGGCGGACGCGTTTTCCGGGCGAAAGCAGCGCCTCGCGGGCGGCGGCCGGGAGGGGGTCGAACGCGTCGGGCTCGGGTCCGCCGAGGAGCGACGGAAGACGGTCGTCCACCGCCTCGCGCGCCTCGGCGAGGACGACTCCGAGGCGGGTTTCTTCGGCGGGCATCGGAAGGGCCCCGGTCCCGCGGCGAGCGCCTCGCGCCCGCCGCTCCGGGGCGGCCGGATCAGCCGAAGCTGGCGACCGCGTCCTTCTCGTCGGTGAAGACGTCGAAGACCGTGATCAGCTGCGTCACCGTCAGGACGTCGCTGATCTTCGGGGGAAGCGCCGCCAGCTTCAGCTTGGCTCCCCGATGGGTCGCCGTCGTGTAGCAGCCGACGAGCTCTCCGACGCCCGACGAGTCGATCGTCGTGACGTCCTTCATGTCGATGAGAATCTTCTTCGCTCCGGCGGCGAGGGCCGCGTGGATCCCCTCGCGCATCTGAAGATCGCCCGAACCGATCGTGATCTTGCCGTGCAGCTCGATGATCTTGATGTCGCCGGCGTCGCGCGTGGTGACGGTCTTGCTCATGAGGCTTCAGCTCCCTTCCTCTTCGATATCGTATCCAGTCTCTTCTTCAGCGTGAGCAGCGTTCCGCCGGTCTCGCCCCGCGTGAACGCCACCTCGTCCATGAAGGTTCTCATGTAGAAGATGCCGCGGCCCGATGTTTTCATCTGGTTCTCCGCGGCGAGCGGGTCGGCGATCTCCTCGGGCGAGAAGCCGGCCCCCTCGTCGCCGACCTCGATGGCGAGGGTTCCGTCGTCGCCGCCGAAGGTGACGAGGACCCGTTTCCCGGGGTCCTGCCTGTTTCCGTGCTTGATCGCGTTCGCCAGCGCTTCCCGCAGGGCCATGGAGATCCAGTGTCGGGCCTCTTCCGTCACGCCCCGATCTCGGCAAACCTGCGCGAGCAGCGCATCCGCCAGCTCGATGTTCGAATAGCGGCTGGACAGCCACAGCACGATCGGCGTCGACGCGGCGGTTTCGATCATCGGACGTCGGGCGCGGACGGCAGGACTCCGGCCGACGCGGCGCCGCGCCCTGCTAAGCTCCTCGCCCCGATGTTCACCTCCCCGAGGCTTTCCAAAGGCCCGCAAATGATACGCGAGGCCGCCTCGGGGCGTCCATCGCGGACGAGAGGGTCCGCCCTCCTCGGACTCGCCCTCACGGTCGCGTCCGTCGCCGGCGCGGGGGAGATGCGCGCCGGCTCCGAGGGGCTGTCGCAGCGCCTCCCCGCGGCGGTCGCGGAGGCCCAGCGCCTCGTCGAGAAGGTCCGCGGCGTCCCGTTCCGGGGGCCGGTGGCCTCGGCCGTCCTTCCCGAGAGAGAGCTTCCCCGGATTCTCGAAAAGAAGCTGGCCGAGGACCTCCCGATCTCCTTCGAACGGTATGCGGCGTCGCTGGCGGCGGTCGGACTCGTGGCGTCGGAGTCGAACCTGAAGGACCGGATGTTGAAGCTCTACGCCCGGCAGGTGGCGGGCTTCTACGATCCGGAGGAGAAGAAGTTCTTCGTCATCCCCGAGCGGTCCGACGAAGCCGCCCGTTCCGCCGCGGGGTTCGGGGCGTCGGCGGAGGGCCTTCTCGAGGAAGCCCTCCTGACGCACGAGCTGACGCACGCGCTCCAGGACCGCCGCCTCGACCTCGTCCCGCGGATGAAGGCGCTCCGCGACAACTCCGACGCGTCCCTCGCCCTCCAGGCCTTCCTCGAGGGCGAGGCGACGGTCGTCATGATGGAAGCCCTCCTCACCCGGCTCCCTCCCGAGGCGCGGACCCTCACCTCGACGGACCAGCTCCTCGCCTCGATGACGCAGATCGCCGCCGGGGGGCTCACCGGGGCCGAGGGCGTTCCAGAGTACTTCGTCCAGGAGCTTCTCTTCCCCTACACCGCGGGAACGGCCTGGGTGGCCGCCCGCCGGGCGGAGGGGGGGTGGGCCGCGGTCGACGCCGCCTACGAGCGCCCCCCGGAGACCACGGCGGAGATCCTCGACCCCTCACGTTTCCGGGCTCCCCGGGCGCTCCTTCCGTTCGGGGCCCTTCCGTCGTTGGAGGACCTTCCGCCACGAGCCCGTCTGCTCTACGTCGACCGCCTCGGCGCCTTCACGCTGAAGTTCCTTCTCGAGACCGCCGGGGCGGCCGACGCCGCGGCCCTCGCCGCCTCGTGGCAGGACGACCGGATCCTCTTCTACGAGATCCCCGGGCGTTCCCGCTCCCCCGTCGGCTTCGTCTGGAATCTGAGGCTCTCGTCGAGCGAGGCCGCCCGGAAGCTCACCGGCCTCCTCGCCACCTTCTACAGGGCCAGGGCTTCCGGGGAGTACGCGGCGAAAGCCGACGGCGAGGTCGTCCGCGTGGCGCGTCGCCCGTCCGTCGCCGCCCGACCCGCCGCGCCCGCGCGCGAGATGCCGCTTATTTCCCCTGCAGGAGCTTCAGCGCCTCGGGCAGGAAGATGAAGAGCTGAACCGCGTTGAAGGTGCCGTGCGCCAGCATCGGCGCCCAGATCGCGCCCGTCTTCTGGAAGGCGGCGGCGATCACGATCGTGATGGCGAGGAGGCCGACGAAGAAGAACGGCTCCCCGTAGCCCGCGTGGGCGAGGACGAAGAAGATCGAGGCGGGAACGGCTCCCAGACGGCGCTGGAGGAAGGCGCGGAAGTGGAACTCCTCCACCGTCATCGCGCAGGCGACGATGAGGAGCCGCTGGGCGACCGACAGCTGCGCGATCCACTGGACGAGCGGCGACGCGGCCTCGGGCCCCCTGAGGTCGAAGAGCCGGAACCCGACGGCGAAGACGAGCCCGACGACGAGCGTCAGCACCCACCCGACCAGGCCGAGACAGATGCCTGCCCCCGCCTCGGCGAGCGGCCGCTCGCTCCGGAGCGCAAGGAACTCCGACAGGGGCGGCCGCCCCGCGAGGAGCCACCAGACCGCCAGAAAGGCCGTCAGGAGCCCCTGCAACAGGAAGACCCCCCCGAAGGAGAGACGGCTCGTGTCGATCGAGATGCCCGTCTCGGCCGCGGGGAGGATCACGGTCGCGAAGAGAACGAGGAAAAGCAGCGCCATCGCGACCGCCTTGCGCAGCGGCGTCGGAAAGAGGTCGCGGGCAAAGCGGCCGCGAGCGTCGGCGACGGCGAGAATGGCGACGAGGAGAGGCAGCCCGGCCCCGAAGAGAAGCGCGGCGTCGAGACGGCTCACCCCGTCACGATAATCGAAGATCGGATCCGTCCCTCCCGAAGCCTTCGTAGAATGCGGCCGTGGCTGGAAAGAAGACCGTCGTCATCTTCGGAAAGGAAACGTGACCGCACACGACGGAGGCCCGGGAGGCCTTCGCGAAGCGGGGATACGTGGTTGACTTCCGGGACGCCCGGGAGTCGCGCGAGCACCTCGAGGAGATGCTCCGCGTTTCGAACGGGAGCCGGCGTGTCCCGGTCATCGTCGAGGACGGGGCGGTCTCGATCGGCTTCGAGGGGGGGACGTGAGGGATCTGACGGGGCCGGTCCGGCCCCGACGCACGATCGACCCCTTCAGCCACGCCGCCGGAGCTGGACCAGCGCCACGCCGGCGAGGAGAACGGCCATCCCGAGGACGAGCCGAAGCCCCAGGGGCTCGCCGAGAAGCGCCGCGCCGAGGAGAACGGCGATGGCGGGGTTCAGGTAGGCGTACGTCCCGGCGCGTGCCGGCGGCCAGAGGCGGGTCAGCACGCCGAAGGCAGTGAACGCGAGACACGAGCCGACGACCGCCAGATAGAGGAGGGCGAAGGCCGCGTCGGCGGCCAGCGGGGCCCGGAGGAAGCCGCCCGTGAGCCCCGCCCCCCCGAGGGCGATCGCTGCGGCCGTCGCCATCTGGATCCCCGCGTTCGTCAGCGGCCCGCCGCCCGAGACGTGCCGCTTCATGTGAAGGGTGGCCCAGGCCCAGAGCACCGTCGACACGAGGATGCCGGCGGCAGCCCCGAGGGAGGCGTCTTCCGACCTCTCCGGCGCCGTCAGGACGACGACGCCCGCGAGGCCGAGGAGGGCGCCCGCCCATCCGCGCGCGCCGAGCGGCTCCGTCCGGAGCGTCAGGAGCGCGATTACGATGGGCACGGGCGCGCAGAGAACTGCGGCGAGCCCGGACGGCACGTGCAGCTCGGCCCACGTGACGATCGCGTTGCAGACGCCGAGCATCACGGCTCCGGACACGGCGAGGTGACCCGCCACGGCGCGCGAGGGGCGCTCCTCGCCGAGGAACCGTCCCAGGGCGAGGCAGAGGAGCGATGCCACGGTGAAACGGACGGCCACGACCCCCCAGGGCGTGAACGAGCGGAGGGCGACGGCGATGCCGAGGAACGTGCTCCCCCAGACGACCGAGACGGTGAGGTAGGCGGCCCAGCCGAGCAGGGTGCGCCGTCCGTCGCGCTCGGGAAGGTCGCGCGGCATCGCGAAAGGATTCTCGCCCATGCCCGACGCCGGGCGTCCCGTCCCGAGCCGGGGTGACGTCCACGTCTCCCTGCAACCCACCCGGGGTCCCGATCGTCTAACGTCTCGCTCCGGGAGGATTCCTGATGAGACCTCTCCGCCTTCGCCGATCCCCTTCACGAGCCGCCAACCTCTTTTCTCTTCTTCTCGCCGCTTCGTTTCTCTCCGGGGCGCCGCCGCTCCGGGCAGACGAGGCGGCACCGGCGTCCCCGGCTCTCCCCGCCGCCTGCCGCGAGGCGCTTCCGGACCTCTTTCAGCGCGTCTCCCGGGCAGTCGTCTCGATCACGGCGACGTCCATCGACCCGTACGACTCCTTCGACCGGATGGCCCGGCAGATGGGCTCGGGCTTCATCATCGAACCGTCCGGTCTCATCGTGACGAACTCTCACGTCGTCTTCGGCCAGCAGATCATCATGGTGACCCTCGACGAGGGCACGAGCCTCCCGGCGAAGCTCGTCGGCGCCGATCCGCTCCTCGACGTCGCCCTGATCCGTGTCGCGCCGCCCGTCAACGGGACGCTGCCAGCCGTGACGTTCGGGGATTCCGCCCGCCTTCTCGTCGGCGAGGACGTCTTCGCCATCGGGAATCCGTTCGGCCTGGACCAGACCCTCACACGCGGAGTCGTCTCCGCGGTCAACCGGATCCTCCCCGGCGGCTCGTGGTCCGTCCGGGAGCCGCTGATCCAGACGGACGCCGCCATCAACCTGGGGAGCTCCGGCGGGCCGCTCGTCAACCGGTGCGGAGACGTCGTCGGCATCAACACGGCAATCCTCCCCGAAGCGCAGAACATCGGCTTCTCGATTCCGATCCACCTCGCCCGGAGCGTGATTCCGGACCTGATGCTGCAGGGGCGCGTCATCCGTCCCTGGCTCGGCATCCAGGGACAGCTCGTCTCCGCGGGGCTCAGGGACCTGCTTCGGGCGCCGCTCGCCGACGGCTTCCTCGTCGAGGTCGTCGAGCCGCGAAGTCCGGCGGGGCAGGCGGGGGTCCGCGGAGGCGATCTCGACCTGACGATCAGCGGACAGCCCGTCCTGATCGGGGGCGAGATCATCACGGAGATGAACGGCGTGCGCGTCCCGGACGGGGAGGCGATGGGCCAGGCGATCGCGACCCTGAAAGTGGGCGAGACGGTCCGCCTGAAGCTCTTCCGCGACAATGAATCGCGCCTTGTGGAGATGGTCGTCGTGGAGCGGCCTCTCCTGCCGGGGGACGTTTCGCCCCGGCGGACGGTCGCTCCGGTCGGGACGCCCTCGCCGGCAGGGCCGTCCCGGGCCTTCACGACCTCCCGGCGGACTCTCTAGCCCGGACGGATCCGCCGCAGCCGCCCCCCGGGAACGGGTCGGGCTACTTCCCGCTAGAGGGCGTCGAGACGAGCCGGGACAATTCCTCGTCGGGGACCTGCGTCAGGTTCTCGGCCGCGGTCTTCATCTCCTCGTGCTCGACGGCGCGGGAGAGAGCCTCGGCCTTCGTCTGGCCCTTCGTCGTCCCGAAGAAGGGCTTTACGAGCATCCAGAGGATGTCGCGGACCGGCATCGAACGGGCGAGGCGGCCCATGAGCCGCATCGCCTGGACCGGGTAGTGGAGGAACTTGAAGATGATGAGGCGCTTCAGCTCTTCCGAGCGGATGGCGTGGATTCTTTCGCCCGGGAGCACCGTCGGGTCGATCGCCGAGCACTTGAAGTACTTGTACCAGTCGGCCTCGTCCGTCACGAGGCCGCGCGCCAGGTACTCCTGCCAGAGCGGCGTGCCGCGGTAGACGCAGAGGCGGTTGAAGGCGAAGGTGTCGAGCGGAAGGCGCGAGGCGAAGCGGAACGTCTCCCGCATGTCCTCCTCGGTCTCGTCCGGGCTGCCGACGACGAAGAACCCGTGGACGATCTCGATGCCGGCCTTCTTGGCCGCCGCGACGGCCGTCTCGGTCTCCGCGAGGGTCTGTTCCTTCTTCAGGCGGTCGAGGATCTTCTGGCTCCCAGTCTCGACGCCGAACATCAGCGTCCGGCAGTGCGCCTTCGCCATCGCCGGGAAGAGCTCCATGCACGAGGAGTCGACGCGCCCCTCGCAGCCCCACTGGATCGTGATCCCTTCCTCCTCGATCCCCCGGCAGATCTCCGCGATCCGCTGCGGCTTGAGGAGGAAGTGGTCGTCGACGAAGTAGACGGCTCCGTAGCCGTCCTCCTGGAGCCTCTTCATCTCCGCCACGACGTGCGCCGCGCTCCGGGAGCGCCACTTCCCCTCGTTGAAGATCGGGATGTCGCAGAAGATGCAGGGCCACGGGCAGCCGCGCGAGGTCTGCATCGTCGTGAAGCGCTCGCGCGAGAGGACGACCGGCACGTCGAGCGGCATCGACTCGACGAAGTCGAGGTTGAGGCTTTCGCGGTCCGGGAAAGGCCACTGGTCGAGGTTCCGGTCCAGGGGGCGGTCCGGGTTGTGGCGCACCGTGCCGTCCGCCTCCTGCCACGTCACGCCGGGGACGCCGGAGGGGTCGTCGAGGTGCGCGAGGAGATCGAGGATCAATTGCTCGCCGTCGCCGCGGCAGACGAAGTCCACTTCCGGGACCTGCTTCTTGATCCGCTCGGCGTTCAGCGTCGCGAAGACACCCCCGAGAGCGAGCTTCACGCCCGCGTCCGCCGCCCGGACCGAGCGCGCGAGGATCTTCGCGTAGGGGTAGCTGGTCGTCGACAGGAAGCTCAGTCCGACCAGGTCCGGCTTCTGCCGCACGACTTCGGCGAGGATGACGTCGTTCGGCGTTCCGGGGTCGGCCTGGTCGAAGAGAACGACATCGTGCCCTTCCCTCTTGAGAACCGCGGAGAGAACCATGATCCCGATCGGCGGGAAGCCCATGACCTGGAGGCGGCCGTTCGGCCCGCGGCGTTTGCCGGGAATGGCGTAGAACTGCGGATCCCGGACGTGAACGAGGAAGACTTTCATGGCACCGCCAGGCGGAACGGTAGCGTCCGGATGCAACCCTTCAACCGTGTCACGCTATCACACGAGTCCCGGGTCGGCGGGGCGATGGTATCGTCCCCGGTTCGATGGATTTCCTTTCCGTCGTCCGAATCACCGTCTGGGCGGGCTTCGTCGCGTCGCTCGCCTACGTCTCGTTCGCCATCGTCCAGGTGCTCAGGTACCGGCCCGGCTCCCGCTCCGGGACGGGGCCCCGGCCGCCGATCACGCTCGCCAAGCCCCTCTGCGGCCTCGAGGCCGGGCTCGAGGCGAACCTCCGCTCCTGCTTCGTCCAGGATTACCCTCGATACGAGATCGTCTTCGGCGTCCGGGACCCGGACGACCCGGCGCTCCAGGTCGTCCGGATGGTCATGGCGGAGTTCCCGGGGGTCGACGCGACGCTCGTCGTCACCCACGGGGAGGTCGCCGGAACGAACCGGAAGGTCGCCACTCTCGTCACCATCTGCCGGCGAGCGAAACACGGAATCATTGTCGTGGCCGACAGCGACATCCGGATGGCGCCCGACGCCCTCTCGTCGATCGCATCCTGTTACGAGGACGAAGCCGTGGGCGCCGTGACCTGCCTGACGGTCGCCCGGCCGGCCGGGGGCGTCGCCTCGACCCTCGGGGCGATGTTCCTCAACGAAGAGTTCCTCCCCGCCAACCTCGTGGCGAAGGCCGTGGAGCCGCTGACCTACTGCTACGGCCCCACGATGTCGGCGCGGCGAGACGCCCTCGAGGCGATCGGCGGCTTCGAGGCGCTGACCGACCACCTCGCCGACGATTACCTGCTCGGGAGGCGGATCGCCGCGCTCGGCCTCAAGGTCGAGCTGGCAGGGCGCGCGGGCGTGAACGTCCTCCGCGAACCCTCGCTCAAGGCTCTCTTCCTTCACGAGCTCCGCTGGGCCCGCACCATCCGGACGGTCCGCCCGCTCGGCTACGCCGGGACGGTCGTCACGATGGCGACGCCGTGGGCCGTCGCCGTACTCCTGGCGTCGGGGTTCTCTCCCGCGGGATGGCTCGCCCTCGCGACCGCCGTCGCGCTCCGCTTCTCTATGCAGCTCGCCGTCCGCCGGACCTTCCGCCTCGAAGGGGCGCCGGCCTTCTGGTGGATCCCGGTCCGCGAGCTCCTGAGCTTTTCCGTCTGGTGCGCCAGTCATCTGGGTCAGAGCGTCCTCTGGAAGCGGAGCCAGTTCCGGGTTTCGACCGACGGGCGCCTGCACGAGGAGGTCGCCCGGTCTTGAAGAAGACGCTGTTCCTGAACCCGCCGTCGTACGGCGGCTTCGACGGGGGGGCCGGGGCGCGCTACCAGGCCCGCCGGGAAGTCCGCTCGTTCTGGTACCCGACCTGGCTTGCGCAGCCTGCGGCCATCGTCCCGGGGAGCCGGCTCGTCGACGCGCCGGCCCGCGGTCTCACGCTGCCCGACGTCCTCCCCCTCGCCGACGAGTACGAGCTGGCCGTCCTCCACACGAGCACGCCCTCCTTCGGCTCCGACGTCAGGATCGCCGAGGCCTTGAAGGCGCGGAACCCGAGACTGACGATCGGTTTCGTCGGCGCCCACGTGGCGGTCCTCCCCGAGCCGTCGCTCGCGGCCTCGCCCGCCCTCGACTTCGTGGCACGGAACGAGTTCGACTACACGCTCCTCGACGTGGCCGCAGGGAAGCCGTTCGGAGAGATCGACGGGATCAGCTATCGCGCCGACGGCCGCATCGTCCACAACCGGGAGCGGGCCGTCCTCGAGGATCTCGACCGCCTCCCGTTCGTGACAGACGTCTACAAGCGCGACCTCGTGATCGAGGACTACTTCATCGGCTACCTTCTCCACCCCTATCTCTCTTTCTACACCGGGCGCGGCTGCCGCTCGCGCTGCAGCTTCTGCCTCTGGCCGCAGACGATCTCCGGCCACCGCTACCGGACCCGGACGCCCGAGAGCGTCGCGAAGGAGATCGCCCTCGCGAAGAGCCATTTCCCGCAGGTGAAGGAGTTCTTCTTCGACGACGACACGTTCACGGACGACCGCCCGCGCGCCGAGAAGGTCGGCCGTCTCCTCGGGGAGATGGGGGTGATCTGGTCGTGCAACGCGAAGGCCGACGTGCCGTACGACACGCTGAAGGTCCTGAAGGAGAACGGCCTCCGGCTCCTCCTCGTCGGGTACGAGACGGGGAGCCAGCAGATCCTCAACAACATCCGGAAGGGGACCCGCGTCGACATCGCCCGCCGCTTCGCCGAGAACTGCCACAAGCTCGGCATCAAGGTCCACGGCACGTTCATCGTCGGCCTCCCCGGCGAGACGAAGGAGACTCTCGAGGAGACGATCCGCTTCGCGAACGAGATCAACCCGCACACGATCCAGGTCTCGCTCGCCGCGGCCTACCCCGGGACGGAGCTCTACAACCAGGCGACGGCGAACGGCTGGCTCCTGCCGAACCATCTGGTCGCCTCGGACGGCGTCCAGGTCAGCTCGCTCAGCTATCCGGGGCTCTCGAGCCGGGAGATCTTCGAGTCCCTGGCGACCTTCTACCGGCGCTTCTACTTCCGGCCGCGGAAGATCGGCGAGATCGTCGGCGAGATGGTCTCGAGCCCGCACTGGATGAAGCGGCGCCTCCGCGAAGGGGTCGAGTTCTTCCACTTCCTCGCGACGCGGACGGAGGGCGCCTGAGAAGGGGACTTGCCGCGAACGAGGCCGCGTGCCCGATCGGCCTCCCGTGGAACTGAAGCCCGCCTCCCGCCTCGCGCTTCCGCTCTTCCACCGGCTCGTCCTCGTCGCCGGTCTCGCGGCGCTCGGCGTCCTCGTCTGGAAGATGGACGTCCGCGCGGTCCTCGACATCGTCTCCCGCGTCGGATGGGGGATGCTCTTCCTCCTCCTGCTCGGCCTCGTCCCGCCGCTCCTCAACGCGGCCGCCTGGCGCCTCTCGTTCGCAGAGGAGGACGGACGGTCGTACCGGTTCACGACGCTCTGGTCGCTCTGGCTCGCGATGGACGGCGTCAACTATCTCGTCCCGACCGGCAGCGTCGCGGGCGAGGTGGCCCGCGCGACGCTCCTCGGCGGAACGCCCCCCTTCGAGGTGCGCACCGCCTCGGTCCTGGTTTCCCGCCTCGGCCAGACCGTCGCGCAGATCGCGATCATCCTCGCGGGCTTCGTCGTGCTCGTGGCGCCTCTTCCCGCGATGGAGCGCCACGGCTGGGTGACGACGGCCGCCGCCGTCCTTCTGACACTCCTCGCGCTGGCGGCCGCCGCGTACCTCCTCCTCGCTCCGCGCCTCGCCCGCGACGGGGCCGTCGACGGCCCTCCCGGGCCCTCTCCCGACGGCTGGCTCAGGCGGACTCCTGGGCAGCTTCGCCGCTACTTCGGCCGGCACCGCGCGCGTTTCTCCGGCGCGGTCCTCCTCCTGGCCGCGGCCTACGCCTGGAACGCCGTCGAGGCATGGTGGATCTGCCGGCTCATCGGCCTCCCGGTCGTCGTCCGGACGGCGCTCACGATCGAGGTCCTCTCCGTCGCGATCGACGGCCTCTTCTTCATCGTCCCCGCGAAGATCGGGACGCAGGAGCTGGGGAAGGTCGCCGTCTTCTCGATCCTCGGGCTTCCCGCCCGCTTCGGCTTCGCCTTCGGCATCGTTCGGCACGTCCGCGAGCTCTTCTGGGCGGCGGCGGGGCTTCTCGTCTACTCGATGCGGCGGCGGACCGTGTCGGCGGGAAGCCGTCCCGCCTGATGGCGGACGTCCCGGGGTCACTTCGGCAGCAAGTCGCCAGCCAGCGAGATCGGGACGCCGAAGCTGGCGCCGCCGAACTCCGGGAGGATCGCGGTGTTGATTCCGATCACCCTCCCCTGCTGGTTGAAGACGGGGCCGCCGCTTCCCCCCAGCGTCGTGGAGGCGTCGTAGGTGAGACGGTTCGGCAGGATGTCGCCCAGGTGCCCCTGGGTCGCGAGCGGACGGATCAGCCGACGCCGGGCCAGCTCGCGGGCGATCTTCTCGTCGTCGTCTCCGAACGCCGCCACGATGGGATCAACGACCTCCTCGTCGAGCCGCGCCACGAGGGCGTCGAGACCGGTCGGGTAGCCGATCAGGATCACGGGCTGGCCGGAGCGCGTCTTTCCCGGGTTCCTCTCGATCTCGAGCACCGGGAGCCGCCTTCCTCCCAGATCGCCCCGGACCAGGGCCACGTCGGCCTTCTTCGAGACGCTCCGGACCTCCAGCGTGATGGGCTCCGAGACCGCGGGAAAGTAGGCCCTCAGGTAGTCGAGACGCGGTCGGAACCCCTTCTCCGCGAGTTTCTGAACCTGCTCCTCGTCCCACCAGGGTTCGGCCACGTGCCGATTCGTCAGGAGATAGCCCTTGCCGGAGACCAGAAAGGCGGTTCCCGTGTAGCTCCTGCGGAGGACCGGCCCCGAGCCGGCCGCGGTGTAGACCTTCTGGCCGTCGGCGCCGACCCGCGGCCCTCCGGTCTCGTCGATCAGGCTCCGAAGAGGCTTGCCCTCGGCGTCGGCGAAGCTATAGGCCCCTTCGACGAACGCGACGCCGCCGGCCTTTTCCCGGATGATGCGCTCCGCGAGGGTCCGCTCCCGCTCGCTTTCGGCGATCCGCCGGGCATTGGCCGCGAGCTTCTTCTGGAGATCGGCGATCTCCCGGCTCCGGTCCCCGGCGCTCGCCTCGGCTTCCGAGAGCCGGTCCTTCAGGATCCGCTCCCGCTCCAGCAGGGCTGCAATCCGGCGCTTCGTCTCCTCCTCGTGCAGGGCCATGAGGGCGGCGGCCTTCTGCCTCTCCTCGGCCACTTCCGCCCTGAGGCCCTCCAGCGAGCGCCGGTCCTGCGCGGACTGGTTCTTCACCTGGACGATCTGCTCTTCCAGCCGGCGCTTCACGAGCACGCTCTGGACCAGGACGCCTCCGCTCACGACCAGCGAGAGCGCGACGACGACCAGGATGGCGGCGCGGACGCGCCCCCCCCTGGACAGACGCTTCAGGAGGACCTTCAGCTCCCTACCTCCTCCGGTCGAGCCGGAGTCTCCCGCCGCGATCGTTCGGATCTCGCGCGGACGTGGCGAACCCGATTGGGCGGCGGGCCCGGGGCCGGCGCCGTCAGGCCCGGCCGTGGATGTACTGCGTCAGGTACTCGACGGTCTGGTGGTCCGCGGCCGCGTTGAAGGCGTTGACGTCACCGATCGATATGAGGCCGATGAGTCCCTTCTCGCCCACGACCGGAACGTGACGTACCCGCTCCTGCCGCATGATCGTCTCGATCTCCTCGAGCGGCCGTTCCGGACGGACGACGAGGACCTTCCGGGTCATCACGTCCTCGACCTTCGTGGCCGAGGGGTCCCTCTCCTCGGCCACGACGAGATTCAGGACGTCGCGTTCGGTGAAGATCCCGTGCAGGCTCTCCCCGTCCGAGACGAGAAGCGCGCCGATCCGACGGTCCCTCATGATCCGGCACGCGTCCCGGACGGAGCAGTCCGGGACGACGGTGATGACGCCGGCAGACTTCTTCGAGGCCAGGACGTCTTTAGCGGTTGACATGCCGAAATCAGACCCGACGGGAAGCCCCGGTGTCAACCCTCTTCCGTCCGCCCCGGAAAACCCCGGGGCTTCATCCTCCGTATTTCGCACGGAGGTATCCATGCGCCAGATCGTCCGGCTTCTCGCGGCAGCTCTGTTCCTTCCGGCCGGCCTTCTCCAGGCCCTGACGGTCGACGAGATCGTCGCCCGGCACGTCGAGGCGCGGGGCGGGATGGAGCAGATCCGTGCCATCCGGTCGCTCCGCCTCACCGGAAAGGTCCTCTTCGGCGGGGGCGACTTCTCACTCGAGGCGGCCTGGGGCCGGGCCGCCGTCCGCCCCGGCCAGCTCCGGGAAGAGGTCACGCTCCAGGGCCTGACGGCCGTGGACGCCTGGGACGGAAAGGACGCCTGGAGCGTCCAGCCTTTCGGCGGCCGGCGCGACCCCGAGCGCATCTCGGCGGACGAGGCGCGCGCCCGCGCGCAGGAAGCTGACTTCGAGGGACCGCTGGTCGGGTGGAGGGAGAAGGGGCACACCGTGGAGTACCTCGGGACCGAGGACGTGGACGGCACGGCCGCCCACAAGCTCCGCGTGACGCTCAAGGACGGCGACGTCGTCACGCTCTACCTCGATCCCGATCTCTTCCTCACGATCCGGGAGGCCAGGAAACGGATCGTCCGGGGGACGGAGCAGCTGCAGGAGTCGGACTTCGGGAGCTACGAGCCGGTGGCCGGGGTCCTTTTCCCCTTCTCGATCGAGTCCGGCCCGCCGAACCGGCCGCGTCAGGCGAAGCTGACGATCGAGCGGGCCGAGGCGAACGTCGAAATCGACCCGGCGCTCTTCCGATTCCCCGCCGCGGGGACGGCCGTGACTCGCGCGATCCTCCCCGGGCCGAAGGCGGCCGCGGCGGCGCCGAAGGCGGCTTCCCGGCCGGCGGCGGCCGGCCCGGCGGTCCTCGACGCGGGCGTCCTCTCGGGCCTCGGCGCGCGGAACATCGGGTCGGCCACGATGAGCGGCCGGATCTCGGCCCTTGCCGCCCGGAACGAAGGGGGAAAGACGATCTTCTACGTCGGCGCCGCGAGCGGCGGCGTCTGGCGGTCCGTCGACGGCGGGACGACCTTTCGACCCGTCTTCGACCGGATGCCGGTCCAGTCGATCGGAGCCATCGAGCTCGACCCGACGAATTCGAAGACGGTCTGGGTCGGGACGGGCGAGAGCTGGGTCCGGAACTCGGTCTCCATCGGCAACGGGATCTACAAGTCGACGGACGGCGGCGAGACCTGGACGAACATGGGGCTTCCCGAGTCGGAGCGGATCGTCCGGATCCTCGTCCACCCGAAGGACGGGAACATCGTCTACGCCTGCGTCCCGGGGAAGCTCTGGAGCGACAGCCCGGACCGCGGCCTCTACCGGACCTCGGACGGCGGGAAGAACTGGTCGCTGATCCTCAAGGGGTCGAATCTCTCGACGGGGTGCGGCTCGGTCACGATGGACCCGAAAGACCCCGAGGTCCTCTTCGCGTCGCTCTGGGACTTCCGCCGGATGGGGTGGACCTTCCGCTCCGGCGGCGACGGCCCGAAGGCCCCGAGCGGGAGTGGCCTCTTCCGGACGGCCGACGGCGGGAAGAGCTGGACGCCCGTCACAGCCGCTGCGAACAAGGGCCTGCCGCCGGGGCCCTGGGGACGGGTCGAGGTGGCCATCGCCCCCTCCGACCCGAAGATCGTCTATGCGCTGGTCGAGGACGCCGACTCGGCCCTGTATCGCTCGGCCGACAGCGGCGCGACGTGGGAACAGCGCGACAAGAGCCAGATGATGGTCTGGCGTCCCTTCTATTTCGCGCGGCTCGTCATCGACCCGAAGAACCCCGACAAGGTCTGGAAGCCGAACCTCAACCTGATCGTCAGCGAGGACGGGGGGCGGAGCTTTGCAAACAGCGGCGGGCGGGCGCACGGCGACTGGCACGACGTGTGGGTCGACCCCGACAACCCGCAGCACGTGGCCGGAGGGGATGACGGGGGCTTCTGGGTGTCCTGGGACGGCGGGACGCGCTGGTGGAAGACCGGAAACCTTCCCGTCTCGCAGTTCTACCACGTGAGCGTCGACGCGAAGGACCCCTACCAGGTCTACGGCGGCCTCCAGGACAACAGCAACTGGGTGGGGGACTCGGCCTATCCCGGAGGCATCACGAACTCGCGGTGGGAGAACATCGGAGGAGGCGACGGTTTCTGGGTCGTCGTCGACCCGTCCGACCCGAACGTCGTCTACGCAGAATCGCAGGGGGGGTACGTGACCCGGGTCGACCGGCGGACCGGGGCAGCACGGGACATCCAGCCGAAGGCTCTCTACGGCGAGAAGCTCCGCTTCAACTGGAACACGCCGATCGCCACGAGCCCGACCGACGGAAAGTCCGTTTACATCGGCGCGCAGTTCCTCTTCCGGACGCGCGACAAGGGCGACACGTGGGAGCGGATCTCCCCCGACCTGACGAAAAACGACCCGGAAAAGCAGAAGCAGGAAGAGTCGGGCGGCGTCACGGTCGACAACTCCTCGGCCGAGATGCACACGACGATCTACTCGATCGCCGAGTCGCCGAAGGATCCGAACGTCATCTGGGTCGGGACCGACGACGGCAACGTCCAGCTGACGCGCGACGGCGGAAAGAGCTGGACGAACGTGGCCCCGAACGTCCCGGGCCTCCCGAAGGGGTCGTGGGTGAGCTGGGTCGAGGCGAGCCGCTTCGACGCCGGGACGGCCTACGCCACCTTCGACCGGCATACCTTCGGCGACATGACGCCGTGGGCCTTCCGCACGGCCGACTACGGTAAGAGCTGGACGCGGATCGTCGGCCCCGGGAGCGGCGTCGGCGGATACGCCCATGTGATCCGGGAGGACACGGTCAAGCCGTCGCTCCTCTTCCTGGGCACGGAAACGGGCCTCTTCGTCTCCGTCGACGGCGGCGCGCACTGGGCCGAGTTCACGGGCGGGAGCTTCCCGCGGGTCGCCGTCCGCGACCTCGTGGTCCACCCGCGCGAGAACGACCTCGTGCTCGCGACGCACGGGCGCGGCATCTGGATCGTGGACGACCTGACGCCGCTTCGAGCCCTGACGCCCGACGTCCTCGCGAAGGAGGCCGCCTTCCTCCCCGGCCGCCCCGTCCAGCAGCGGATGGGCGCGCAGGGGGGGTGGGTCGAAGGGGACGCCGCGTTCGTCGGCGAGAACCCGCCCGGCGGCGCCGTCATCACGTACTACCAGCGGACACGCCACCTTCTCGGGCCGATCAAGCTGGAAATCCTCGACGCGGACGGAAAGGTCGTCGCCACGCTCAACCCGCCGAAGCGGCGCGGCGTCAACCGCGTGGCCTGGTCGATGCAGGTCCCGCCCCCGCGCGTCCCGCGCGCGGCCACGCTCGCCTTCGGCGCCTCGCAGGGGCCGCGTGTCCTTCCCGGCGTCTACAAGGTCCGCCTGACGAAGGGGAACGAGGTGATTGAGGGGACCCTTCCGATCGGCCTCGACCGCCGCGCGCCGTACGCGGCCCTCGACCGGAAGGAGCAGTTCGACGCCGCCATGCGCGTTCACGCCCTCTTCGGCGCCATGAGCGACCTGATCGACCGGATCGAGGCGGCGCGGAGCGCGGCCCAGGCCCGGGCGAAGGGGCTCAAGGAGGGCGACCCGCTGAAGAAGAAGCTGGCGGACCGGTCCGCCCGTCTCGACGCCCTCCGGAAGAAGATCGTGGCGACGAAGGAGGGGGGCGCCATCACGGGGGAGGAGCGGATCCGCGAGCACGCCGACATCCTCTACTCGGCCCTTCTCGGCTGGGAGGGGAAGCCAGCCCGCTACCAGGTGGAGCGGATCGACGTCCTCGGGCGCGAACTGGACGACGTCGCGAAGGAGTTCGCCGCCCTGCCACCCGAATGATTCAGGTGAATCAGCTCCCTGGCACCTCCTTTGATTGAAGAATCCCGGGATCCGGTTTCGAGGACATCGAAAAAAGGAGAAAGAAGATGAAAAAGACCACCGCCGCCGTCGCCGTCATCACGTCCCTCGCGCTGGGCAGCACCGGCCTCGCCACGATGGAAATGCTGAAGGAGTACAAGGCGAAGGACCCCGCCGCCAACTGCGCCTCCTGCCACACGGAGAAGATGCCGAAGAAGGAGTCCGCTGGCCTGAACGACTTCGGAAAGACCGTCAAGGCGGCCCAGGGAAAGGACAAGAAGATCGACTGGTCGAAGGTCAAGGCCCCCGCGAAGGGCTGAGCTCCCTCCGGACCCGGCCGGACTCGTCCGGCCTGACGCGCCCCCGGGCCCCGCGGCCGGGGGCGTTTCATTTCCGGGTGCGGCGGGAGCCTGCTGCCGGCTCGCCATCCCGGCGGAAGCTCGAGAGGGACCGGACGGGACGGGCCGAACGGAGATAGCATTCCCGCAAAGGCCGTTCCGGGAGCGCAGAAGGCGGCCTGGCGCCGGCGGAGAAGGCACTGCGGCATCCGGATTTTCGGCGCGACGGAGGAGCAAGAGTGGCCAGTCCGGCAAATGCCAACAGCGAGTCACCCGGTTACGGCCAGGCCGTGCCGGTCTCCGGTCCGGGCGACGCCGAGACCGCTCTCAGCCTGACCGAGGCCGCCATCGCCCTCTCCGACGCCCTCAACCTCGTCGGCATCGAGGACGCCGGCCACGGCAAGCGGGTCGCTTTCATGGCGACAGAGGTCGGGAGGGCCTTCGGGCTCTCCGCCGACGCCCTCGAGACCCTCTTCCTATCCGCTCTGCTCCACGACTGCGGCGTCTCCTCGAACCGCATCTTCCGGATGCTCACCACGAACTTCGACTGGGAGGGCTCGGCCGAGCATTGCCTGGCGGGACACGAACTCCTCTTCGGTCTCCCGCCGCTTCGATCGGCCGCCTCGATCGTCCTTCACCATCACGACCGCTGGGATTCGCCCGCCCGCCGGGAGACGGAGGCCGATATCGCCCTCCTCGCGAACGCCATCTTCCTCGCCGACCGGACGGACGTCCTCTGCCTGGCTCTCGGACACGGGGACATCCTCGAGTCGCGCGCCGCCGTGCGCGACGGCATCGCGCGGCGCTCGAAGAGCTACTTCGCGCCCGAGCTGGTTGCCGCCTTCATGGAGGCGTCCCTGCCGGAGGCCTTCTGGCTGACGCTGGAGCCGCGCCACATCGAGCACTTCCTGCAGGATGCCCTGCTGGCCGCAAGGCCCGGGCGAATCGACGCCCGCCACCTCCGCCAGCTCGCCGCCATCTTCGCGCGCATCGTCGACGCGAAGAGTCCCTTCACGGCCCGGCACTCACTCGGCGTCGCCCGCCTCGCCCGCCTCCTCGGAGGCCTCCTCGGGATGTCCGCCGAGGTCTGCGACCAGCTCGAGATCGCGGGCCTTCTGCACGACCTCGGGAAGCTCCGGGTTCCCGACGAGGTCCTCGAGAAGCCGACGGCCCTCGACCCCGCGGAGTGGTCGACGATCTCCCGGCACAGTTTCGAGACGTACCAGATCCTGAGAAGGCTCCGCCCGTTCCGGACCCTCGCCGTCTGGGCCTCCTTTCACCACGAATCGGTGTCCGGCCGGGGTTACCCGTTCCACCGGCGCGGCCTCGAGATCCCGCTTCCGGCCCGGGCGCTGGCGGTCGCGGACGTCTTCCAGGCGCTGCTGCAGACGCGCCCGTACCGCCCCGCGCTGAGGCCGGACGTCGCCCTCGGGATGCTGAGGGAGATGGCGAAGCGCGGAAAGCTCGACCCGGAGATCGTGGAGACGGTCGCAAGGAACCTCGACGCGTGCCGGGAGGCGGCGGTCGAGGAGCCCGGCCCCGGCGCGGGAGTCCCGGGGACGGCGAACGGGACGTCCGGGGAGCTCTCCCCGCGGGACTGATTCGGCCCGACCGTCAGCCGATCGTCGACAGCTCGTAGAGGTAGTCGACGAACGAGCGGACGGCGCCGTCGAAGCCGGTGAACCTCGGGCTTTCGGACTCGATCACGTAGTACTCGTCGGGCGCGTGCGCGCCGTCGCCGTGGCCGAGGCCGACGTGGGCCGCCGGCAGCCGGAGCGGCTCGCCGGTGAAGACGTAGCCCGGATACGAGCCGGGGCTCCGCGGCACGACGACCGGATCGAGCCCCGCCCCATGAGGACCCTGCCGAACCCGGGTTTGTGGACGAGGGCGGCGGCCCAGGGCGGCGACGACCACTCGGCGGGGGCCACCTGTTTCACGTCGTACATGAAGTAGAGGCCGACCGTCCGCTTCGCCCCGGCGTCGAGCGTCGCGAAGACGCCGGGCTGACCGTCCGTGGGAACGCGCGCGACGCTCTGGAAGCCCGCCTCCCGGGCGAGCCGCATCATCAGCTCGCACCCCTCTACCATCCCGCGGTTCTCGGCCGCGATCGACGGCTGGCGAACCCACTCCTGGAGGCGCCGGACCGCCTCGCCGTGCCGTTTCTCGACCTCGGCGTAGACGGGTGAGAGGCCGTCGTCCGGGACGGCGAATCGCGGCAGAGCGAGCGCGGCGGCGGATGCGGCGGTGGCGGAAAGAAGATCGCGTCGCGAGAGAGGAGACATGCGGCAAAGTCTAGCGTGGGCCCCGGAACCGTCCGTCACGGTCGGAAACCCGTCCGAACTCAGAGGTCCCGCGCGCGGAAGGTGTCGCAGCCGCCGAGATCCCCGGTATCGAGCCCCTGGCGGAACCACTTGACGCGCTGCGCCGAGGAGCCGTGCGTGAACGACTCCGGGTGGACGCCGCGTCCGGCGCTCCGCTGCACCCGGTCGTCGCCAATGGCCGCCGCCGCGTTCAGGCCGGACTCGACGTCGCCGGACTCGAGAATTCCCCGCTCCCCCGTCGAATGGCCCCAGATGCCCGCGAAACAGTCGGCCTGCAGCTCCAGCCGGACCGAAAGGGCTTTTGCGAGGTCCGGGCGGGACTGCTGCGCACGGCGCATCTCGCCTTCGATTCCGAGGAGGTTCTGGACGTGGTGCCCCAGCTCGTGGGCGACGACATAGGCCTGAGCGAATTCTCCCGGCGCGCCGAAGCGCCGCTGGAGGTCGTCGTAGAACGCGAGGTCGATGTAGACCTTCCGGTCGCCCGGACAGTAGAAGGGGCCGCTGGCCGCGCTCGCAAAGCCGCAGGCTGAGCTGACCGCGTCGGTGAAAAGGACGAGCTTGGCCCGCTCGTACCGCCCCTCGAGGAGGCGCCCCCACGTCTTCTGCGCGTCGTCGAGGACGAAGGAAACGAACTGTACCCTCTGATCCTCGCTCGCCCGCACCGCGGTCGACGGCCCCGGACGCGTGGAAGCCGACGGAGGCGGCGCGACGGTCGCGTCCGGGCCGCCCGAGACGAGGGCGAAGAAGTCCTTCTTGAAGATGATCGAGAGGACCGCCAGGAGGAGGAAGCCCCCGAGCCCGAGGCGCAGTCCCCCGCCGCCGAATCCCCCTCCCGCCGGCGTCTCGCCCCGCCGGTCCTCGACATCCTCGCTCTTTCCACCGGGCAGCCAGCGCATGATGCGTCCCTCCTCTTCCGGAGTTGCCTCAAAACAGCAAAGCGGTAGACCGCTGCTCCGATTCCTATCATAGTGAGAACTGGCGGGGTCGAGACTCTGACCAGCTGTCCGTGACTCACCCGTCCTGGCCGGGAGACGTCGGAAGCGACGCTCCTACTCGTACCGGAGCGACTCGATCGGATCGAGCCGGGAGGCCTTCACCGCCGGGTAGGCGCCGAAGAAAATCCCGACGCTCATCGAGACGGCCAGGCCCACGATGGGGGACCAGAGCGGAACGGAGGTGGGGAGCGAAGGGACCGCCTCCTTGATCCCGACCGAGATCAGGATTCCCAGGACCACGCCCACGGCGCCGCCCAGGCTCGTGAGCGTGACCGCCTCCACGAGGAACTGGATGACGATGTCGCGCCTCAGGGCGCCGACGGCCCTTCGGATCCCGATCTCGCGGGTTCGCTGCTTCACCGACACGAGCATGATGTTCATCACGCCGACACCCCCGATGACGAGCGAGATCAGGGCGATGAAGACCATCGCCCCCGTGACGCCCCCGGTGATGGCCCGGAACTGCGAGATGAGCTGGTCGGGCGTGACGATGGCGAAGTCGTTCGGCTTGTCGAACGGCACCTTCCGGCGCTTCCGAAGAACCGAGACGCACTTGTCGATGACCTTATCGTGGTCCTCGGTGCGCTTCGGCACGACCCAGATCCTCACGCCGATGCGCTTCAGGTGAAAGCCGAACTGCCGCTCGAACGTCCCGGTCGGCAGGAGGATCTTGTTGTCGGGCGAGTAGCCGAACTGCGCCCCCTTCTTCGCCAGGGTGCCCACCACCCGGTACCGCATCCCGTTCACCGTGACGTCCTTGCCGATCGGGTCTTCGCTCGGGAAGATCGCCTCCACCACGTCGGAGCCCAGAACGACCACCAGCGCGTTGTGCG
Organism: uncultured Acidobacteriota bacterium; assembly: GCA_963801475.1. Taxonomy (GTDB): domain Bacteria; phylum Acidobacteriota; class Thermoanaerobaculia; order UBA5066; family UBA5066; genus DAOMFB01. Next base: position 2,701,945 of record CAWDEX010000001.1, read on the forward strand.
CACGCTCCGTGGCGGTGAAGAACCGGCCCTTGCCGACGCCGTACGCGGTGGCCACGGGATAGAACTCGTCGGTGGCTATCACGTAGGGGCTGTTCGCCAGGACATTGCCGTTCTTCACCTTGACCTCGGCGTCGTCGTAGGCGCAGAGCGTCGAGACCGCCTCGGCCTCGGGGACCTCGTTGCGCAGCGCCTCGGCGTCCTCCACTGTCAGGTTCTTGCGCCGCCGCTCCTCGTCGTTCAGCGGCCCGCCGGGACCGAATCGGTCCTCGTACTTCTGGAACTCGACCCGGTTGGCGCCGAACGCCTGCAGGTTGCCGATCACGTTGTTGTTGAAGCCCGTCACGATCGCCACCATGGCGATGACGGTCGTCACGCCGACCACGATCCCGAGGATCGTCAGCCCCGATCGGAGCTTGTGCTCTCGGATGGCGACCGAGGCGAAGCGCACGTTCGATCCGAAGCCGCGGCGCAGCGCCTCCAGAAGGACGTTCACGGCCGAAGGCTCCTGACCATGGCCGGGCGCCCCTACTCGCGCCGCAGCGCCTCGATCGGCGAAAGCCGGGAGGCGGACGAGGCGGGGGCGAGCCCCGCCAGGACACCCGTGATCGTGGACGTGACGAGACCGAGAGCCGCGAACTGAAGCCTCACCTCGGCCGGAAAGAACTGGTTCACGGCCAGCGCGACCCCGGCGCCCGCGAGGACACCGATGGCTCCGCCGAGCGTGGCGAGGACCGCCGACTCGAGGAGGAACTGGCGGCGGATGTCCCGGCGCCGCGCCCCCAGGGCCATCCTGAGGCCGATCTCCGACGTCCGCTCCACGACCGACACGAACATGATGTTGGCGATGACGATGGCGCCGACGACCAGGGAGATGCCGGAGATCAGGACCATCAGAGCGAAGGCACCCGCCGAGATCGAGCGCCAGAGCGACTGGATCGCCTCGGCGCCGACCACGCCGAACGGGTCCTCGGTGCGGAACGGGGTCCTGCGAAGCGAGCGGAGGATGGTCCGCACCTCGCTCTCGACTTCATCGAGCCCCTTCATGCCGGTGGCGGGGCGGACGAGGATCGCGATCCCCTGGTTCGACGTCATCACCTTCTGGAGGAACGAGAGGGGGACGAACACGACCTTGTCGCGGTTCTGCCCCAGCACGTTGCCAAGCTTGCTCTGAAGGCCGATGACGCGCAGGGGGTAGCCGTTGATGTAGACCGTCCGGTCCAGCGGACTCCGCGTCGGGAAGAGCTGGTCCTTCACGTCGTATCCGATGACCGCGACGGGCGCCGAGTGGTCGTCCTCGGCGGGCGTGAAGAAGCGGCCGGCCTCCAGGTCGATGTTCAGGAGCGAGACCGTGTTGGCCGTGTAGCCCGTGATCTGGACGCCGGAGAGCTTCCGGCTGCCCGACTTCACGTTCGCGAACTGGTCGCTCTGGGCCCCGACGGCCCCGCAGGAGAGGCACTCGGACTTCACGAGCTTCATGTCGCTCATCGTGATCGGCTTGCGCTTCTGCGCCAGGATGAACTCCTGCCGGCTCCTGATGATCCCGTACTTCGTGAAGACGATGACGTCCGGATTCAGGTTGATCACCTTGCTCATGACGTAGTCGTTCAGGCCCGTGATGATCGACAGGACGGAGACGACCGTCATGACCCCGATGATCACGCCGAGGAGCGTCAGGCCCGAGCGCAGCTTGTTGAGCCGGAGAGCCTGGACCACGAGGGAGAGGTGCTCGGAGAAGGCCACCGCCGACCTCGCTACGGCGCCCCCGCCCCTTTGGCCTCGGCCGCCTTCTTCTCCTTGTCGGACATGATGCTGACGCGGTCTCCGTCCTTGATCTGGCGGATCGCCTTGAAGGGTCCCGTGACGATCTGCTGGCCCTTCTCGAGCCCGGAGGCGACCTCGACCACCAGATCCCCGGTGAGGCCCAGCTTGATCGGGACGAACGACGACCTTGCCGTCCTTGATCGCGTAGACCCCCTCCTCGGTCTTCAGCTTGCCCGACTCGGTTTTCTCGCCCTTGGGCGAGTCGCGGATGACGACGGCCGCGAGGGGGATCGCGAGCACCTTGGCCCTGGCCCCGGTGATGATGTCGGCCGTGACCGAGAATCCGGGCCGGATTCCCGGGGGCGGCTCGAGGAGATTGACCCTCACCTTGAAGTTGATGGCGTCGGACGTCGTCGTCAGGCCCGCCAGGTCGGTGTCGTCCTTCAGGATGGGCGAGTTCCCGACCTCCGTGACCACGCCCTGGAACGTCTTGCCGGCATAGGCGTCGACCGTGAGGAGGGCCTTCTGGCCGACCTGGACGTTCGGCGTGTCGGTCTCGTCCACCATCAGGACGCGCCTGGACGATCGACATGTCCGAGATCGTCATGAGCTGCGTGCCGGGGTTGTTCATGGTACCGATCACGGTCACCTCGCCCGCCTTGACCCGCAGGGTGGTGACGATGCCGTCGATCGGGGCGATGATCGTCGTCTTCGAGAGCGTGTCGCGCGTCGCGACCAGGCTGGCCTGTGTCTGGTCGTACCGGTTGCGCGCCGCGGCATAGGCCGCGCGGGTGCTCTCGAGGGTCGTTCGAGCCTTCTCGAAGTCCGACTCGGAGGCGATCCGGGCCTCGAAGTTGTTCCGGGTCCGCTGGAAGTCGCGCTCCGCCTGCTCCATCGCGGTCTTGGCCGAGTCGCGGTCGTTCCCGGCGGCCAGGAGAGCGGCCGCCGAGCCGGCCTCGTCGGCCGCCGCGCGGTTCCGGTCGATCTGGAGGAGGAAGTCCCCCTTCTTGACGCGGTCCCCCTCCTTGACCCGGAGGTTGACGATCTGGCCCATGACCAGGGCGGAAAGCTCGACCCGGTTCTCCGCCTGGATCTTGCCGTTCGCGGTCACCTTGGCGACGATGTCCTGGGTTTCCACCTTCGCCGCGATGACCGGGACGACCCCCCGGTTCCGGGAGGAGTAGGCCGCCGCCCCTCCGACGAGCACGACGAGCCCGCCGCCGACGAGAAGGGCGATCCGGAGCCGTTTCGACATCGGCCTTCCATTCTGCTACGGCGACGGGCGCCCCCGGGTTTCACGGCGCCGGACGCTGAATCCCGGGGGTCCGGCGGGCCTTTCGCAGAGGCTTCAGAGCGACTTGCCGACCGAGTGGACGACCGCCCGGGAGTCGATCATGGGGGCCAGCTTTCCGTCGGTGAAAGGGAGGCAGGCCGCGTTGTTCAACCGGACTTCGCAGGTGAGGTGGGCCAGCCCCTGCTCGACGAGCCGGAGCACGAACCCGCGGACGGCGAAGGCCCCCAGCCCGCGCCGACGGAGGTCGCGGCGGACGAAGAGGAGCGTGACATGCCCCGTATCGGGGGCGGCGCGATACCCGAGGACGCAGGCCGCCACCTCCCCCTCGAGCGCCACCAGCGTCGCCAAAGTCGGGTCGCTCGCACCCGGCTGGACGTTGGCCGGCGCCAGCCCGGACTCCTCGCGGAGCTGCAGCAGGGGCTCGAGCCGCTCGGGGCCGTAGGGGACGACCTCGGCGTCCGCACACGGAAGGTTCAGCGCGGGCGATTCAAGGAGGCGAGCCGTCTGGTAGCGGAGCTCGAGAAGCGACTGGTCCGGGAGAGGCTCGAAGCCGCACCGCCGGTGGAGCCGCTCGGTCGCCACGCTGAACGGACGGTCCCCCCGGTAGGACGATACGAGCCTCGAGACACCGCCCGCCCTCAGGGCCGACTCGAGCTCGGCCAGCATCCGCGTCGCGAGCCCGCGCCGGCGCGCCCGTTCCATGACGACGACGGAGTGCAGACGCGCGACGCCCTCGCCCATCAGCCCCGCCAGCGCGAGGCCCCACGGCTCGCCCAGGACCTCCGCTCCGACCGCCACCGTCCGGCCGGAGGGCCAGAGATCGCGGAGATCGCTCCGATGCCGAGGATAAACGAGCGGCGCAAAGGCGGCGGCTTCGTCGGGCCGGAGCACCGAGACGGAGAGCACCAGACGCCCTACTTGCGGCCGACGCTTCCGCCGTTGTGCACCAGGAGGCCTCCGACGAAGTAGGTGTGCGTGCGCTCGACCTCGAAGTTGTAAACCGGCTCGCAGCGATCGGTCGGTTCGAGCCCGAGCAGGCGGCGCGGCGCCTCGCCCTGAGAGGGATCGAAATGGAGGAGCTCGGCGTGCGGAGCCAGGTCGCGGATGGCGCACCACCGGCCCGCCGAGTAGAAGGGGTGGTTGGTCGTGAGGAGCAGGTCGTGTCCCACCGATTCGACGACGGCCCGGTGGATCGGCTCCGCGGCGTGGTGCAGCACCTTCGTCACCGCGTTGGCCGTCACCCGCCCCACTTCCTCGTCGTAGGACAGCACGGCGCTCCCGACCGTCACCTGGTCGATAGGACGCCACGCGCCGTCGGCCATCAGCACCGGCGTTCCCGCCGCGAAGCAGGATCCGCGGTACCGGGTGTTCTGGCCGCCGACGCCGCCGCTCAGGTTCGCGAGGTCCCCGTCGGAGAGTTCCTGCCCGCCTGTGCCGGAGACCGGATCGGGCAGCACCACGGTGAGATCGGCCCGGTTGTTCTCCACGAAGCGGAGCTTGAAGCCGGGGGGCAGATCCTCTCCGGCGACCTGCTTCACCGCCGCTCCCGGACTCTCGAGGCAGAGCTTCCGGAACGCCGCGTCCCGCTGCGACCGTCGAAGAATCTCGTCCAACACCCGATCCGTCTGGGTCTTCGTCCAGGCCATACACCCTCCTTGAGCCACCTTGTTGGCGCGCAGCCTACGCTTCGCGAAGGGGAGTCGACAAGAACGATTTCGCGTCTGAGACCGCGCCGGCACGCGCGCTCGATGACCGCGACGGATTGCAGTCGCCGGACGCCCTACTTTCTGCCGCCGATTGAGCTGTTGTGCACCAGGAGGCCGCCCGGCAGGAGCGAGGTCGCGTCGACGATCCGGATCCCCGAGATCGGACGCCCGAAGTCCGTCCTCACGCCGCGGCCGATCGGATTCTGACCATCCGCTTCACGATGGTCACGATGCTGTCCGAGATCCGAAAGAGGCCTGCACTGACCATGCCCGCGATGAGGTAGCCCCCGGGCCGGGTTCGTCGAGGGATACCCTGAGTCTCCCCTCGTCGAATCAGAGGACGAAGTCCCTGGGAACCACCACGATGTGGTCGTCACCGCCGGCGATCGGCACGGTCCAGAGGCCCCTCCTTTCGTCCTCGGTCCGGTCGTAGCCGATCGAGGTTCTCTCGGAGAGATGGACGTTCTTGTCGATGATCGCGTTCCGGATGCGGCAGTGGCGTCCGATGTCGGTCTCGGTGATGTAGCCGCCGTGCAACGAGCCGCCAAACAGGACCGACGTCTCGACGACCGAGTAGCTGTGGAGGTAGACCCCGCAGCCGATGATCGAGTTGCGAACGGTGGAGCCGCTCACGATCACACCGTCGGCGACGATCGAGTTCAGCGCCGTTCCCGTCCGCCCCGGCGCCTCGTGGACGAACTTCGCGGGCGGGAAATGGTCGGGGCTGCTGAAGGTGGGGAAGCGCTCCCCGTAAAGGTTGAACATCGGGGACGGCTTGACCAGGTCGAGGTTCGCCTGCCAGTAGTGCTCGAGCGTCCCCACGTCGCGCCAGTAGCTGCAGTCGCTGGCGACCGGGACCAGCTCCTTCTTCCTTACCCCCTCGAACTGCACGTACTCGTATTCCGGGAATCGGTTCCTCTCGAAGAAGTCGTACGCGTAGACCGGCTCTCCCTGCCGGATCAGCATCGGGATCACGTCCCGGCCGAAGTCGAGGAGGTCGCCCGCCACCGAACGGAGCAGACAGTCCGCCTCGAACAGGTAGAGGCCCATCGAGGCGAGGCAGTCGTTCGTGCCGGAGATCGTCTTCGGAACAAGCGGCTTCTCCTCGAAGCCGACGATCCTCCCCTCGGCGTCCACCTCCATCACACCGAAGTTCCCGGCCGCCTGCTCCGCCGGCATCCGGAGGCACGCAACCGTCAGCCTGGCCTTCTTGCCCACGTGGAAATCGGCGAGGAGACGGTAGTCCATCTTGTAGACGTGGTCCCCGGACAGGACCAGAACGCGGCGCGTCATCCCCTCCCGAACGAAGCGGACGTTTTGGCGAATCGCGTCCGCCGTCCCTTGGTACCAGCTCCCGCCGAGCTGCTGCTGCGCCGGAACCTCGTCGATGAACTGGTCGAGCCGGCGGCTGAGAATGTTCCAGCCGGTCTTCAGGTGATTCGACAGCGAATAGGACTTGTATTGCGTGAGGACGTAGATCCGTCGCAGGCCGGAGTTGACGCAGTTCGACAGCGTGAAATCGATGATGCGGAAGATCCCGCCGAAGGGGACGGCCGGCTTCGCCCGGACGTCTGTGAGAGGCCGGAGGCGCTCACCCTGGCCACCGGCCATCACGTAGACCACGGTCTCTCCCATCGCCTTGCTTCCCCCGACGGCCCCTCGCGGGACGGGGCATCCCGGATAGCGTAACCGAAGCCTGGACGGCCGGCCGCGAACCCCGGTTCCAGCCTTTTCGAATGCTCGAAGTCAAGTGGCGGGGCCGACGGGCCGGGGCGCACACGCGCCGGGCGCGTGCTGAGGTAGTGCGTGCCCCGGCTTCGCGGCTGATCTGAAGGCGAGGGGCTGCGCCCCTCGCGGCCCGCGCGACTGGCGGTCTTCGACCGCCACCAGAAAATGAGTCGCGCTGACTGATCTTGTTCGGGGGCTCCGCTCACAAGCTCGCTCTGCCCCCGTACCCCCGTGTTGCGGCTCCGAGCCCTGCCTCCACGAAATGAAAAAGCACCGGTGATGCCGGTGCTTCCACGAAGCGAAGTGGCGGGGCCGACGAGGCTCGAACTCGCGACCTCAGGCGTGACAGGCCAAATACCATCAATTTCCGCTCCCCCTGACAGCAACCCTTCTCCCTGATTCCGCTCGATTTCCGAGGAAATCGCTTGCTCGCATGGAACGCACGGAACATCATCAAAGCGCTCGACGGGTGACGCGTAGGGTGACGCGCTCCCCCGGAGGAGGCTTCGATGGGACAGAAAAGCCGGCCGGCGGATAGACGACGGGGACGCCCGACGCGACGGGACACCTCTCCGCCCGGCAATAAGCCTCCTGGCGGAGCCCTTCCGCCGGCCGGCCCTTCCCCGCCGCGCCTCTCGGACGAGGAGCGGACTCGCATCCTCGAGGCGGCTGAATTTCTCCGCCGGACGCCGCACCCCGTCAATGTGGACCGCCTCCTCCACGGCGCCATCGCCGCGGAGGCAACGCTCAAAGACTTCTGCCGCGCTCGAGGCGAACCGTTCCCGCCGACGCCGGCCGGGCTCGTCGCGTTCGTGAAACAGAACCCCGTGCTCGCCCTGGAATCGCCGAGCGTCCGATTTCAGCTCTCGGCCCTTCGTTTCTTCGCGGAGCATCCCGGCGAGATGCTCGTTGAGGCGCGAGAGGCTGAAGGGGACGGGCCGACGCTGCTCCTCTACGAAGTCGGGACGACGGAGGCGCACGTCCCGGCGGCCGTCGCGGGGCTCACGACAAAACGGGCCGACAGCGGAGCGAGGGAAACCCTGCGACGCTTCGGCGCCGCGCTCGGGCATTCCCGGCCAGTCCTGCGATATGCGGAGAAGGCCCTGCGCCTCTCCGTCGAGAGAATCGAACGCGAGGCCGCACGCCGTAAGCGGGAGCGAGGAATCCCGCTCGACAGGACGCGCCTCGAGCTGGCCCGCGAGGCGACGGGCTCGACGGACCCGGACCGCGACGTGCTCGCCCGGCACCAGGCGCACGTCCGGCTGTTGAAGCGAAAGAAGCGGGGCGAAAAGTGACGAGGTGCGCTGATTTCGTCCTGACAGGAGCGTTACCGGATGCCACCTTCCGAACGGGACCGCAGAGCGGCACCCGAAGGAGGACGGAAGGGAATGAAGAAGAACGCTACCCCACCTCTCGAGCCGCTCGCGGTTCGGCGCCAGGAGGCGGCCCGGCTCCTCGGCGTGAGCGAGGCCCTTTTACGGAAGTGGGCTGCCGAGGGACGCGGCCCTACGTATCGGAAGGAAGGCAGAGCCGTGCTCTATCCGATGAAGTCGCTCCGGTCGTTCGCCGGCGACGCCGCCTAAGGAGACGACGAAGATGAGAAATGAAAACGGCCGGCCCGCGCTGTCACGCGAACCGGCCCGCGACGAAACCCGCGACCAGCAAAGTCTACAGGAACCGACGCCCCCGAAGTCTACCCGCGCCGAGCGCGAAGCGGCCGGTTTCCGCAAGGCCCGGCGCCTCGTTCAAGAGGCCCGCCTGGCCGCCCGCTGGCGCTACCGCACCGCGACGAGCGACGACGAGGCCCGCGAGGCTATCGCCACCATGGCCGCCCTCAGCTCAGCGGCCACGTACCTCCACGGGCGCGAGAAGAAGCTCTGCGTGGAGGCGTGGCGATGAGCGCGGCGCCTCCTCGCAAGCGCGGCCGTCCGAAGGGCCGAGTCCCCGGCTCGTTCCGTTCGATGGCAGAAGCGGCAGCCGTTGGCGGAACGAAGGGCTACGTCCCGTCTTACGGAGTCTCGGAGGCGAGCATCCGACGCATGGCCCGCTTTCTGGACCTCCTTGAGAAGTACCCGTTCATGGAATCAGGGAGATGGACGCAAAGACAAGCCTTCGACTACGAAGCGATGGTGAAACGTTTCTGCGTCACACGTGACGCAGAAAATGATGAACCGAAGGCGCAGCCGTGAGCGGCGCGGACCTCCTGGCCGCCGGCCGCGACCTCCTCGCCGCGACGAGCTGGCATCTATTCCCCGTCATCGGGAAGGTGCCGGCGACGCTGCACGGATACCTAGACGCGACGCCGGACCCGAAGCGCCTCGAGGAGCAGCTCCGCGCCGCGCCCGACGCCGACGGGCTCGCTGTCGCGGCCGGCTTCTCCGGGCTCGCCATTCTCGACCTCGACGTAACGGAAGGCGTGGACGGCCGCGACACGCTCCGCGAGCGGCGCTTCCCCTGGTGCCAGGCGGAAACGCCACGCGCCGCGACGCCTCGAGGCGGCGAGCACGTCTTTTTTTCGGGCTCGCTTCCGTCGCGGACGGCGCTCCTCGCCGGCGTGGACGTAAAGAGCCGCGGCGGATATGTCGTCATTCCGCCGGCGCCGGGCCGCGAGTGGTACGCCGACGCGGCGCCGTTCGATGTGCGGCCGGCGCCCGTGCCGGAGTGGCTCGTGAAGCTCGCCGTCACCGAGGAGCAACGGCCGGCCACGGACCCCGCGGAATGGGAGCGCGCCCTCATGGAAGGCGTCTCCGAACCTGGCCGAAACAACATGGCTACCCGTCTCGCCGGCCATCTTCTACGGCGCGACATCAACGCCCGCGTCGTCCTTCAGCTCCTCCTCGCCGTGAACCGGGCTCGCTTCCGGCCGCCGCTCGAGGACGAGGAAATAGAGCACGTCGTCGCGTCGGTCTGCAAAATGGAAGCGGAGCGGCGGGAAGGCCGGCGGTTATGACCGAGGCCCGCGACACCGTCGCCGCCTTCGCCGAACGTCAGCGCACGAGCGCGCTCGCGCCCGAACCTCCCTGGCCGAAACGTCAACCGCTGCCGCCGCTCCGTCGCGCCGTTCCTTCGATGCCGTCAACGCTCGTGCCGGCCATCTTCCGGCCGTGGCTCGAGGACGAGGCCGAGCGGCTCGGAGTCTGCCTCGAGTTTCTCGCCGTGCCGGCCGTCATCGCCGCCGGCTCGCTCATCGGCCGCGCCGTCACGATTCGCCCGAAGGCGCGGGACCGCTGGACCATCGTTCCGAATTTGTGGGGCGCCCTCGTCGGGCGGCCGTCTTCGATGAAAAGCCCGGCTGCGTCGGCCGCGCTCGCTCCGCTCCGGCGTCTCACGTTCGAGGCGTTCGAGGACTACCGCGCCGCCCGCGACGTGGCGCGGGCGCGGCTCGACATTCTCAACGGCCGGCGCGCCGCGACCGTGAAGAAGGCCGCCGCCGGGAAGCTCACAACCGAATCGGCCGAGGCCGCGCTCCGCGAGCTGGACGCGCAGATAGCCGAGACGGAGCGCGCCGCGGTTCGCCGGCGTCTCGTCGTGAACGATGCGACGGTTGAAGCTCTCACCGTCATCTTGGCCGAAAACGCCAGAGGCGTGCTTCTCGTGCGCGACGAGCTGAGCGGCTTTCTTCAAACGCTGAACCGCGAGGGACACGAGGCCGACCGTCCCTTCTACATCGAGGCATACGAAGGCGGGCTCTACGGCGACTATGAATCCGACCGCATCGCCCGCGGAAACACGCGGGCCGCCGGCCCGTGCGTCTCAATCTTCGGAGCGATTCAGCCGGGCCGCCTTGACCGTCTCGTGCGGGGCGCCGTCGCCGGCCGAGGCGAAGCCGACGGATTCCTGCAACGCTTTCAGCTCGTCGTCTGGCCGGACGACTTCGCCGACGTACCCGGCGCCGACCGCGAGCCGGACGAGCGAGCCTTTGCAGACGCTCTGCGGGCTTTGCGGGCTCTGGACTCGGCGCATCCTGAAACGCTCGGCGCGACGCTCGAGGACGGCGCGCTGCCGTACCTCCGTTTCGACCCGGACGCCCAGGACGTTTTCCGGGAATGGCTCGAGGACCATCACCGCACGACGAGGACGGCCGACCTCGCCACGCGCCCCGCGTTCGAGGAGTACCTCGTCAAGCAACGGAAGACCGTTCCGGCGCTCTCGCTCATCTTCCACGCGCTCTCCGTCGTGGCCGGCGAGACGCAGCCCGGACCCGTGCGGGCCGAGGCCGTCGCGCTCGCGGCGGATTGGGGCGCCTTCCTTCGGCTCCACGCGGAGAAGGCCTACGCCGTGGAGCTGCGCGAGGCCGTCGGCGCGGCTCACGCGCTCGCCGCGAAGCTCCAGGCCGGCGCCGTTCCCGACGGCGGGACCGTGCGCGACTTGACCGAGCGGGATTGGGCGGGACTCGATAACGCCGGGCTCGTTCATGCCGCCGTGGACGAGCTGGAAGCCGTCGGATGGGTCCGTCGCGTCCCGGAGCCGACCGCCGGCCGGACCCGGACCCTGATTCGCGTACATCCCGACTTCCGCCAGGGAGGCCCGGCATGACGTTTTTCGAGCCCGTCTGGACCGCCGGCCGCCGGCCCGGACCCGCGGCCGAGGCACCCATGCATCCGGGAAACACCTCACTTGAGAACCCGCATAACCCGCAGAAGCCCTTTTGCGGGTTTCGCGGGCTCCCTAGTTACACGCTTCCCGGACGCGAGGCCGCCCGTCCGTGCCTCCGCTGCCGCTCCGAGTGCGCGGAAGGCGAGCTGTTCTGCCGGGCCGAGTGCTTCGCCCGATGGCTCCTCGAGCGGGCCGAACGCCGGAGGCTTCGCGCCACGCGCCCCCAGGCGCCCCGAACGGGAGGCGGTCCGGCCCACGCTATTCAGCCTAATCGCGGGCCGCACGGAGGCGCCGCTTGAGCGACCGTAAAGAACGCCGGAATACGCGAGGCCGCCCGTTCGCGCCGGGAAACGCCGGCCGGCCGAAAGGCGCCCTGGACCGGCGAACCGTCGTCGGCCTGGAAGTGGCCGAGGCGCTCGCCGGCGCGGCATGGGACGAAGTGGAGAAACTCCTCCGCGACGACTCGGCGCGTGTTCGCCTCGAGGCGGCCCGGCTCGTTCTCGAATACGCCCACGGAAAGCCGCGCCTGGCCGTCACCGTGTCGGGCGAAACGGAACCGCGGCTCATCACCGTCGAGTACGTCCACGTCCCCTTACCCGCCCAGGACGTGCCGCGCCTCGAGGCCGAAGGCGAGAAGCCGGCCGGAGGCGTCGCGTGAAGCGGGACAGGCGCACCGCGTCCCGATTCATCCGCGACACGGGCGCGGCATTTGCGACACCCGAAGCGGGACAGAACGAGCGCATTCGGAACGGCCGAGGGACCGCATGATGTCGCGTTCCGAACGCCCGAAAACGCGGCCGGGCCGCCCGTGTTCCGCCTGTACCGATTCCCGCCGCCCGGCGCTGGACGAGGCAATCGTCCGGGGCGATTCGCTGCGGGACATCGCGGGACGATTCGGGACAAGCAAGAGCGCCCTGGCCCGGCATCGGCCCCACGTCGGCCGGGCGCTCGTCCGGGCCGCCTCGCGGAAAGAGGAGCGCCAGGAGGAGACGCTGCTCTCGAAAGTGGAGCGGCTCGAGGCCGACGCCCGGCGCCTCGGGGAGACGGCCGAGCGGGACGGCGACATCCGCGCCGCGCTCGTGGCCGTCCGCGAGCTGCTCGAGGTTGTGAAGCTCATGCGCGAGATGAAGCCGCCGGCCGCCGACACCCGTGGACTCCTGGCCCTCATCGCGCTCGAAACGGGCGCGACCGAGGGGGAAATCCGAGCCGAGGCGGAGAAGCTCGCCGGGCTCGCCGCCGACCCCGTGGCGCTTGCGGAGGCGATGGCCGAAGCGCGGAACGCGTTGACACGCGCCGGCTCGACGCTGGACGTGAAGCGCACTATTCACGCGGCGTATCAGGCCGCCCAGGCCGAGCCGCCCGCTCCTCCGCCGCCCCGACGCGAGGAGCCCGCGCCCGTGCCGGCCATAGAAACGATTACACCGCCGGCGCCGGCTGTCATCGAAACGATTACACCGCCGGCGCGCCCGCCGACCCTCTCCCCGTATGAAGCCGAGATGCGGCGCCAGAGCGCGGCCCTGGCGGATGCCGTGCGCGAGCGCGACAAAGCCCGCCCACCCCACGACGAAACTCTCGAAGACGCGACCCTCAGTAGTCGTCTCCGAGGCGTCCTGTAACCGCCGCGACAGCGGCAGACGAAGGAGCCACCATGATTCAACGCACCCGCCCCGAGACGAAGAAGACCGACGCCGCCACGTTGAGGCAGATTCGCCGCCGAGCCCTTGAGACGAACTTTCGGGCCGACGCGGAGATTGCGCGCCGCAAGGCAGCCGCGGCCGCCCCGCCGGCCATCCCGCACCCGTCCGACCACATCGCCCACATCAAGCCGGAGCGATTCGACGCGGGGCGCTTCGACCTTCACCGGAAGGCCGTCGCCTACATGACGAAGGCGAACGCTCGCGGCTTGCAGCCGACGTATGCCCAGGCGTTGACGGCCGTGACGCGCCAGAGCGTCCGATGAGCGGCCTGGCACAGCTCAAGGAGCTGCTCGGCATCGAGGCCGCGACCGCCGAGCGTCTCGGGGACGCGGCGCGTGTCGCCGCCGAGCGCGTGGAGGAGGCCCGGCAGAAAATCGCGGCGGCCGAAGCGGCGCTCGTCCGAGGCGAAGTCGCGCCGGGACCGGGGACGAAGGCGGTTGCCCAGGCGAAGGCGGGTTACGCCGCGGCGCTCGCCGATGCCGAATCCCTCACGGGCGCGGAGAAAGCGGCCGTGGCCCGCGCCGCCGCGTCGGAGGAGGAGGCGAGGCGCCAGGCCGAAGCCGAACGGGAGGCGCGCATCCGCGAGGAGGCCGCGGCGCTGGACGTTCAAGCGGAGGAGGCGCTCATCGGCTTTCTGAGCATCGCCGAGCGACTCACGGCGCTTCGCTGTCAGCTCCCGAACGGCGGGGCGGAGTACCACGTCGCGGCGCTCGTGGGGCGGGTTTCACGCGAGCGAGCGCGGGGCGCGAAGCGCGTGCTCCCCGTGGACGTTCAGCCGCACGGCGGCCTCGTGCTCCGCCTGAACCTGACCGGACGGGAGGAGCCTACCTGACACCTTGCGACCCCGCTCGGCGCGTTGTCTCCTTCGCGCAAGCTCGACATCGGGGAGAGCGTCGAGCCCCCGAGCGGGGCGCTTTTTCTTCGCAGCGGCCGACGCGCCCCGAAATGAAAAGGGAGGCCGCCCGCGGACGAAGCGGAACGGCCCCCCACCGACCTGATACCCGCGAAGGTAGCCCGCTTCTGTTGGCCGTCGCAAGAGGCCGCACGAACGCCCGGCTGGCGCGCCTGGTGAACCTAGAGGCCTAGGGCGAGGCGTAAGTACGAAACAAACACGGACACGCGAAAAAGGCCGTTTTTATTGGGGTTTTCGCGTTCTCGGGAAACGTTCGATTATGGACAATTCGTAACCCCGGCAGAGTGAGCGACTTCCGCGGCCAACGTCCGATAAGGTCCATTATGTTAAATTCCGTGTTTGCGTAATATGCAAATAGAGCCCCTTTAGGACGACTTTCCCTGTACGGCTTGACGTTTCCGCTGCGCGGTATTACGTTATTCGCCATGAAGAAGCCGAAGAAGCCCGCCGCGTCCCCCAGGCCGGCCGCCGCCCCGCGCCCTCGAGGCCGGCCGACGCTGTACGCCCGCCCCTATCGGACCTCCCTGCTCATGGCGGCCGAGGACGGCGCCGAGCTGGCGACGTTCCGCCGCTGGCTCAGTCTCCGCGACGGGAAGGACTACACGCTCGGGGAAGTGCTCCTCGGCGCCCTCCGCGAGTCGGCCGCCTGGAAGCTCTGGAAGCGCGAGGAGAAGTGAGGCCCGCCGTGGCGAAGACGCTCCCCGTTCCCGTGGACGCGGACGAGGCCGCCGGCGAGCTCGACGCCGAGAGCCTCGCCCTCGCCGACCGTATCGGCCGGGAGGCCGGGCTCGGCCCCGAGGAGGCGCTCAACGTGGCGAACATCGCCGCCGCCGTGCTCCTCCGCGACCTCGAGCCGGCCCGCGCCGTGGCGCTCGCCCTGGCCGAGCTGGCGGCCCGGCCGGCGAACGTGCTCCCCTTCTGGCGGAAGGCGTAGGCTGGCGCCGTGTCCATCAGCAAGCGGCCGGACGGCGCCTTCGTTCTCCGCTGGCTCGTCGGCGGGAAGCTCGGAACGTACCGGCAGAAGACGCTCCGGGGCGTCACGTGGGACGACGCGGACAAGGAGCATAAGAAGCTCGTCGGGAAGGCCGCCGCCCGCCGGCGCGACCTCGCCTCGCTCCATCCGACCGTCAAGAGCCTCTCGGAGCGTTACCTCGAGGTGCGCGTCCCCGAGTTTGCGGAGAGCTGGCAAACGAGCGTCAAGCAACGCCTCGAGGACCATATCCTCCCCGTCTTCGGGGCGAAGCGCGCCGAGGACCTCCGCCGCGCCGACGTGCTCCGATACCGGAACGACCGGCGAACGGCCGGAGCGGCGAACGCGACGATAAACCGCGAGGTTTCCGTGCTCCTGGCGCTCCTCGGATTCGCGGAGGAGGAGGAGTGGCTCGACGTGAATCCGCTCCCCCGCCGCCGAATCAAGCCGCTCGCCGAGAAGGAGCGCACGGACTACTTCAGCCCGGAGGAGTGGGAGAAGTTTCGCCGCGCCTTCGATTCGGAGAAGGCGTGGGAGGCTCATCGGCGCAAGGTGCGGAACCTCGGCCCCGTCGTCGTCATTCCCGACGCCGAGAGCCGCACCGTGAAGACGAAACGAGGCCCGCGCCGCGTCACGAAAGAGAGGCGTTACGGCGGAGGCCGGCGCCCCGACTCGGACGCCTCGCACGCGTACCGCGAGAGGCTCCGCCGGGCCGTGGACGTTTTCGAGTTTCTCCTCCGCACCGGCTCCCGAATCTCTGAGGCGCTCGCCCTGACGTGGGACTCCGTGGACCTCGAGCGCGCCGCCATCCGCATCTATCAGCCGAAGGTGAAGGCGTGGAAGGAGCAGCCGATTCCCGACGAGCTGCGCGCCGTCATCAAGCGACAGCCGCGAGGCGCCGGGAAGGCTCCCGTCTTCCAGAGGCCCGGCGGGGGGCCGTGGGACTCGGCGAAGCTGCAACGCGCCTTCCGCGTGGCGCGCTCGATTTCCGAAGTGAATCCGAAGCTGACGATTCACTCACTCCGTCACTCCGCCGCCTCCTGGCTCACCATCGCCGGCGTTCCCGAGCGGCACGTCCGCGACATCCTCGGCCAGAAGGACCCGCGCTCGACGCGGCGCTATTCGCACCTCCGGCCCGAGCATCTCGGGGGGGCGCTCGACGTGCTCTCGAAAGCGGCCGGAACTGTGGAAAAGGCCGCTCGGGTGACGCGTAGGGTGACGCGGGGGGGCGGGAAAGGCACCGGGGAGGCGCCCTAAATACCGTGGAGTGAATGGCGGGGCCGACGAGGCTCGAACTCGCGACCTCAGGCGTGACAGGCCTGCGCTCTAACCAACTGAGCTACGACCCCGCATGGATTTCGACGCATCGGACGGACCCGGGCGCGTCAGCGGCGAGTCTGGTGGGAGGTACCGGACTCGAACCGATGACGTCCTGCGTGTAAAGCAGGTGCTCTACCAGCTGAGCTAACCTCCCGCGACGGGATTCCCGGGACGTCCATCTGAGAAAGACCGCCCGGAGAGGCCCTCCGGGGCGGGCGAAGATAACGCCCGGGGCGTTTCCCGTCAAGGAAGGCCGGATGGAGCGGTACAACCTCGTGGTCCTCGGAGGCGGATCCGGAGGGCTGGTGGTGGCGGCAGGCGGTGCGAGCCTCGGCGCCCGGGTCGCCCTCGTCGAGAAGCGCCCGATCGACTATCCCGGGCCGTCGGGAAGCGTCCGGGCGATGGGGGGCGACTGCCTCCACACGGGCTGCGTTCCGTCGAAGGCGCTTCTCCGGGCCGCGAGGGCCGCGCAGGAGACCCGCGAGGCGTCCCGCTTCGGCCTCCCCGACCCCGGCGACCCTGGCCCGCACCACCTCGCCTCCGTCATGGACTGGGTTCGTTCGCGACAGGCCGGGATCGCGCCGCACGACTCGGTGGCCCGCTTCCGGGACCTCGGGGTCGAGGTCCTCGAAGGGGCGGGGCGTCTGGAATCGCCGCACGAGGTCGAGGTGAACGGGACGAGGCTCTGGGGACGGCACGTCGTCGTCGCCACCGGCTCGCGCGCGAAGGTTCCGGAAATCCCGGGACTCGCCGAGGGAGGCTTCGTCACCAACGAGACGGTGTTCGCTCTCCGGAAGCTCCCCGGGGCGCTCGTCGTCATCGGCGGCGGGCCCATCGGCGTCGAGCTCGGCCAGGCCTTCGCCCGCCTCGGATCGAAGGTCACGATCGTCTCCCGGACGCCGCACCTCTGCCCGAAGGAGGACGCCGACGCCTCGGCCGTCCTCGAGAGGAAGCTCCGCGCGGAAGGGGTCACCCTCCTCGAGGAGGCAGCCCCGGTACGGGTTGAGGCCGAGGGGGGCAGAAAGCGCGTCACGGTCAGGCGGAAAGACGGCGTCGAGTCGTTCGTCGAGACGGACGAGATCCTCGTGGCGGCGGGACGCCGTCCGAGCCTCGAGGGGCTGAACCTCGCCGGCGTCGGCGTCGCGCACTCTGCGGCCGGGATCGAGACCGACACGCGGTGCCGGACCAACGTCCCCTCCATCTGGGCCATCGGCGACGTCGCAGGCTCGCATCTGTTCACCCACTGGGCCTCCCACCAGGCGGGGGTCGTCCTCCGGAACACGCTCTCCCCCGTGGCGTTCGCACGATGCGACGCCGACAACCTCCCGCGTGTCACCTACACCGATCCGGAGATCGCCCACGTGGGACTGACCGAGCGGGCGGCACGGGAGACCGGCGTCCCGTTCACGGTCTACCGCGCCGCGTTCGACCGCAACGACCGCGCGATCTGCGAGGGCGACTCCGGCGAGCTCTTCTCCAAGGTCCTCGTCGGAAGCCAGGGGAGGATCCTCGGCGCCACAATCGTCCATCCCCGCGCCGGAGACCTTCTCGCCGAGATCGTCCTCGCGAAGAAGCACGGCCTTCCGGTTTCCGCCCTCGGATCGGTCATCCGCGCCTACCCGACCCTCTCCGAGATTCACGGCACCGTCGCGCGCGACGCCCTGAAGACGGCGCTGACACCGGGACGGAGGCTCCTCCTCGCGAAGCTCGCGTCGTTCCTCCGGAGATAGCGGTGCCGAAGCCAGGGCCGTCCCGCGGGGTGAAAGCCCTCCTCCTGACCCTCGCCCTCGTGGCCTTGTTCCTCCTCTTCCGGTTCCTCCCCGTCGCGGCCTGGATCGAGACGTTCAAGGTCCAGGTCCGGGGGCAGGGGCCGCTCGGCGTCGCGATCTTCGGCCTCGTCTACGTGGCCCTGTCTATGATTCCGGGGGGGCCCGCCGCGCTCATGACGCTCGCCGCGGGCGCCGTCTACGGGCTGCCGGGAGGCACGCTCCTCGTCTCGGCCTCGTCGACGACCGCCGCGACGCTGGCCTTTCTCCTCGCCCGGGGCGCCCTGGCCGGACGCGTCCGGAAGATGGCCGAAGGAAACGCCGCTTACGAAAGCCTGACCCGGGCGATCGAGAAGGAAGGGGCCCGGATCGTGGCGCTCGTCCGCCTCTCGCCCGCCTTCCCCTTCACGGTCGTGAACTATCTTTTCGGCCTGACTCCGGTCCGCCTCTCGTCCTACGTCCTCGCCAGCTGGATCGCGATGCTCCCCGGCACGCTGGCCTACGTCTACTTCGGGTCCGCGCTCGGCGGCGCCACGGGCGCCGAAGCGCCGCAGGCGAAGGCGATCCGGATCGGCCTGGCCGCCGCCGCCGTCGTCGCCACGCTCCTGGTCGCCCGGTTCGCAGCCCGGGCGATCCGCCGGGCCGGCGTCGCCGGGACCGCCGACCGCTGACCCTACTTCAGTGAATCGCTTCCGCCCGTGATCGAACGGAGGTCGCTCGGGATGTGGGCGACGTCGTCGAGGAGAACGGGCGTCACCGAGCCGTCACCGTTCCAGTCGAACGCCGAGAGGGAACCGTTCCGCTGGCGGATCTCGTCCATCCGCGAGAGCGGCCGGGAGAGGAGCGTCGCCATCAGGATCCGATTGAACCGGCCGTGGGCCACGATGAGCGCGTGCGTCCCCCGCGCCGCGCGCAGTCGCTCGAGAAACCGGGCCGCCCGGCGACCGGCCGCGGCCGGCGACTCGCCGTCGTCCGGGGCGGCGTCGAGATCGCCCGCCCGCCAGCGGGCGCGGATCCCCGCCACCTCGCGCTCCATGGCGCCGTCGAGCGGCCGGCCGCACCAGACCCCCCAGTCGAACTCGAGGAGGTCGGGATCGGCGACGATCGGCAACCCGTGGGGGGCGCTCACGATCTCGGCCGTCTGGCGCGCCCGGATCATCGGGCTGGCGTAGACGGAGTCGATTGGCTCCGGAGCGAGGCGCGCCGAGAGCGCTTCGGCCTGCCGGACGCCCCGCGGCGAGAGCGGCTCGTCCACGCGCGAGCCCTGCAGCATCCCGGCGAGGTTTCCCCGGCTCTCCCCGTGTCTCACGATGTAGAGGCGCACGGGCGGATTCTAGGACGGCTCCCCCGTATCATTCGTGGAATGCGCGAGCTCCGTGCCCCGCAACACCCCGAGGTCGCCGCGCTCCTTCGCGAAGACGGCCTCGACACCCTGTTCACGGAGCGCTCCATGGCGGCGACGGAGACCTATGACGACCTCGTGAACGCCGCCTGCTGGCGGATTCTCGAGACGATCGGGAGGCTCCCGTCGGTCGACGGAGGGCCGGACGCGGCCGCGATGGACGCCGCGGCCCTGCCTCCACGGGCGCGCCCTGCCTTCCGCTACCTCTTCGAAAAGCTCCTGTCCTCGGGCTTCCTCATCCGAAGAGACGGCGTTCTCTGCCGTTCGGAATCGCCCCCGGCCTCCGTCGAGACGTTCGCGGCCGAGCTCGCGGCGTGCGAGCCCGACGCCGCCGTGGGCGCCGAGATCGTGAGCCTTCTCGTGGAAGAGGCGCCGGCGTTCTTCGCCGGGACGAAGAGCGGCGAGGAGATTCTCTTCGCCCCGAACCGCCTCCCGCTCTGGGTCCGCTACTTCTCGAACGAGAACATCCTCTACGTGATCAACAACACCCTCGGCGCCGAAATCCTCGCTCGCTCCGTTCCGGCCGGCGCGGAGGTCCTCGAGGTCGGCGGAGGGTGCGGAAGCGCGGCCGAAGCGGCCCTCCGCCGGATCGGCGCCGGCCTCGCCCGCTACCGCTTCACCGAGATCGTCCCGGCCTTCGCCCGGCGGGGCGAACGCGCGGCCCGCGCGGCCGCGTCGCCCGCGACGGTGGTCGAGGCGGCCCGCCTCGACATGACGAGGCCGTGGGAGGGGCAGGGCGTCCCCCCGGGTTCGTTCGACGCCGTCTACTCCGTCAACTGCTTCCACGTCGCCCCCGACCTCGGGTTCGTCCTCGGCGAGGCGAAGGCCGCCCTGAAGAGAGGCGGCGCCGTCGTCGTCTCGGAGTGCATCCGCCCGTCGTTTCATGACCGGCCGACGTACGTCGAGTTCGTCTTCGACTTCCTCGAGAGCTTCACGCAGGTGAAGACGGACCCCCTCCTCCGTCCGACGCACGGCTTCCTCACGCCGGACGCCTGGCGCCGCTCGTTCGTCGCCGCCGGCTTCCCGGTCGTGGAGGTCGTCCCCGACGTGGACCACCTCGCCCGCCACTACCCGGACTTCTTCGTCGGCGTCGTCGTAGCGCGGACGGGCTAGGAGAGTCGCCGCCCGACGGCGACCCGGAGCTCCGCCGGCTCCTTCGGCGCGCCGCCCGTGAGAACGCGGGGGCCCGTCCCGGTCACGAGGACGTCGTCCTCGATCCGGACGCCGAGGCCGAGGTACTCCTTCGGGACGTTCTTCTCGTCGGGACGGACGTAGAGCCCGGGCTCGACCGTCAGGACCATCCCCGGGACGAGCCGCCGGGGCTTCCCCTTCTCGTCGAGGTAACGGCCCCGGTCGTGGACGTCGAGTCCCAGCCAGTGGGACGTGTTGTGGAGGCAGAAGCGCTGCGCGGCGTTCTTCTTCTTCAAGACCGCCCGGCGCCCGCGGAGGAGCCCGAGGTCGAGGAGCGCGTCGAGAAGGACCTCCCGGGCCGCGTCGTGGATCTCGGTGTACCGGGCGCCGGCGACCGCCTTCGCGATCGCCGCCCCCTGCGCGGCGAGGACGGCGTCGTAGAGCCGACGCTGCGGCCCCGTGAAGCGCCCTGACGCGGGGAAGGTCCGCGTGATGTCGCTGGCATAGCCGTCCACCTCGCACCCCGCGTCGACGAGGATGAGGTCTCCCGGCGCGATCCGGCGGCGGTTCTCGTCGTAGTGGAGGATCGTGGCGTTGACGCCCGAGGCGACGATCGACGGGTAGGCCGGCCCGGACGCCCCCTCCGTCACGAACCGCCGCTCGAGCGCCGCGGCCAGCTCGTATTCGTACCGCCCGGGCGCGGCCGCCCTCATGGCGTCGCGGTGGGCCCGCGCGGCGACCGCCGCCGAGCGCGAGAGGGCGGCGATCTCTTCCGGCCCCTTGACGAGCCGCATCTCGTGGAGGATCTCCGTCGGGTCCTCCACGACGACGGGGCCGCGCTTCGGATGGCGCGCCTCGCGACGGAACCGGGCGAGAAGGTCGGCCACGAGCCGGTCCCCCATCTCGCTCACGCCGAGGGCGTGGTGGAGGACGGCGTGCCGCCGGACGAGGTCCGGCAGCCGACGTGTCAGTTCCGCGAGTGGAAAGGCGGCGTCGGCGCCGAAGTCGCGCCGGGCCCCGTCCGGCCCGGCACGCCGCCCCTCCCAGGTCTCCCGCTCGCGGTCCTTCGGCCGGACGAAGAGCGTCACGTGGCGCCGGTCGGCGTCGAGAACGGCCACCGTCTCCGGCTCCGGAAAACCGGTGAGGTACCGGAGGTCGGGATCGGGGCGGTACCGGTGGTGAAGGTCCCACCCGAGCGCCTGCGCGGGCGGCGCGAACAGCAGGGCCACGCCCTCGCCCATCTTCGTGAAGAAACGGTCGCGGCGGCGGCGGAAGATGTCGTGCGTCACGGTCCGAGTCTACCGGCGGCCCCGTCCGGCCCGTCCGTGCGAGGATGCGCCCCGTGAGCCCCCTCCGGATCGTCCGCCGCCTCCAGCAGCTCCACCCCGACGTCTCGGCGACGCGGCTGAAGCGGGCCGTCCTCGAGGGGCAGGTCACGGTCTCGGGCCGGGTCGTCGACGATCCCGGCGCGCTCGTCGGCGAAGACGCCGTCGCCGTATGGGACCGGGGCCGGCCCGTCCGCCGTCACGTCGAGTCGCGCCTGACGGTGCTCTACGAGGATGACGACGCCGTCGCCGTCGTCAAGCCGCCGGGGCTCCTGACGCACCCGACCGAGGCGAAGGAGAAGGAGACCCTCCTCTCCCGCGTCTCGGCCTATGTCCAGCGGCGCCACGGCGGCGGCAAGCGGACGTACGTCTCCGTCGTCCACCGGCTCGACAAGGAGACTTCGGGAATCCTCGTCTTCGCGAGGTCACGCCGGGGCCTCGTGGAGCTTCAGGCGCAGCTCCGAGCGCACACGATGGAGCGCCGGTATCTCGCGGTCGTCGAAGGCCATCTCGCCGGGGAGACCGGCAGCTTCGACCAGGACCTCGTCGAGGACCGGGGCGACCGGCGGCGCGGCGTGGCAAAGCCCGGCGAAAAGGGAGTCCGCGCCGTGACCGACTGGAAGGTCGTCGAGCGGTTCGGGATCGCCACCCTCGTCGAGGCGCGTCTCCGGACGGGGCGGACGCATCAGATCCGCGTCCACTTCGCCCACGCCGGACACCCGCTCGTCGGAGATCCCGTCTACCGCGACCCGCGCCGGCCGGCCTTCCCCGTTCCTTTCCGGAGACAGGCGCTCCACGCGGGCCGGCTCGGGTGGGTGACGCCGGACGGAAAGAAGGTTCACCTGGAAGCCGAGCCGCCCCCCGACTTCCAGGAGCTCCTGCGCGCGATCCGCGCCCGCGCTACTCGAGGACGATGATGACGACCCGGCGGTTCTGTGACCGTCCCTTCGCCGTCTTGTTCGGCGCGACCGGGAGCGTGTCGCCGTAGGAGATCGTGGACATCCGCGAGAGCGGGAACTTGTGCTGGCGGGCGAGGTAGCGCCGGACGGCCTCGGCCCGCTGCTGGCCGAGCGCGTCGTTGAAGTCCGCGCCGCCCGTGTCGTCCGTGTGGCCCTGGATCTCGATCCAGACCCGCGCGTCGAGCTTCTTGACCTTCTCCGCGAACTCGTCTAGCGCGGCCTTGGCATCCTTCGTCAGATCGTACGAAGAGGTCTTGAAGCGGACCCGGTCCTCGGTGAACGACTCCTGAAGGACGACCTTCCCCTTCGCGAGGACGCCCGCCTCGTTGGCGCGCTGCAGCGCGTCCTTCGCGGACTGGCTGAGCTGCTCGATCGCCTTCTGCTGGTCCTCGATCTTCGTGTCGGTGACCTTCTGCTTGTCCTGCAGGTCCTCCACCTGGGTGGCGACCGACTCGATCTTCTTGTCGGTCTTCGCCTGGTTCTCGGCGATCTTCTTGTCGACGTCCGACGTCGTGGCACATGCGGCCACGCCGAGGGCCAGAAGGCCGGGGAGAAATAGGGTGAGACGTCTCATTTCCTGCTTCCTTTCTTACGAGCCGGAGCGTCCTCCCAGGGAGGCTCCGTGCCGCGATAGCCGGACCGGGTGCGGATCGCGCCGATTCGCCGCGCGATCACGATCGAAATGTCGCGGTACTTTACCGGACCTCCGCCCGTCGGGGTGAACCCGAGCAGGTACTGCGCCCGGAGGTCCTTCTCGATCGCCTCCACCGCGCCCGGAAGCTCCTTCGGATCCTCCGTCACGGCGGGACGTCCGCCCGTCACGAAGGCGATCCGGCCGAGGAGCTGAAGGTCCATGTCGCGCTCCCCCGGCGCGCCCCCACCGGGAGTGGCCGAGCCGGTCCGGAGGCCGATCGGATAGACCGGAACGTCGATCCCCTGGAGAAGCTCCTCGAGCCGCTCCCGCGTCAGGACCGACGCGTTGTCGAGGCCGTCGGTGAGAAGGATGATCGCCCGCGAGCCGTTCGCGCCGAGGAGCGTCCGGTCTGGCATCCTCCCGAGGGCGTCGAAGAAGGCCGTCTTTCCCCAGGGCTTTACGCCGGCGGCGGCGCGGACGATCCGGGCACCGTCCGTCGTGAAGGGGACCAGCTCGCGAACGGCCCCCTCGGCGAAGACGTGAAGCGCGAAATCGTCGCCGGGACGAGCCTGGGCGACGAGGGCCTCGAGCGCCGCCCGCGCCCCGTCCATCTTCCCGGCCAGTCCCATCGAGCCGGAGCCGTCGAGAAGGATCGTGAACGAGACGGGCGCCGTCTCGCTCGCCGAGAAGAAGTCGATCGAGACCGGGCGCCCTTCGACGAGAAGCGAGAAGTCCTTCTGCGCGAGCCCGGCGACGGCCCGGCCCCTGTCGTCCGCCACCACGACGGGGACGAGCACGTACCCCACGGACACCGCGGCGGCCTTCTTCGGCGACTCGGAAGATGGCGCCTGGGACACGCCGGCCAGGACGGCCAGAGCGTAGGCCATGGCCGCACGGCTCAGGTCGAGAATTCCGTACCCCCACATCGTGAAGTGATGATCCGATGATGGATCCCACGCCCCCCGATTGCCAAATCCCCCGAGATCAGAGGAATCCCGACCCCAGGAGGCTGTAAGCCAGGACGCCCAGAACGACAGCGGTGACGACGACGTAGAGGCCGTCCCGGTCGCGCACGAAGTCGGCGAGGAGGAGGACGACCCGGGCGACCGGCGTCGCGATCAGGATCAGAATCCCGAGCTGGAGGATTCCCCGGCTGTCGCCGGAGAGCGCGTCCCGGACGATGCCCGTGGCGGACCGGAGGATTTTCGGCTCGCCGCGAAAGACCGAGTAGTCGGGGCGGTCCAGACCGTGCGCAACGAGGTACGGGATCGCCCCCGCGGCGACGACGGCGGCCGCGAGCATCACGCCGGCCCGGAGAAGGTTCCCCACGGACCGGGAACGGCGTTCGTCGGCGCTTTCGGCCATCTCAGACGGCTCCCTTGACGCCCTGGACGATCATCTCCACCGCGAGCAGGACGATCACCGCGGTGAAGAAGAGACGGAGGGCGGCGGTCCGGGCGGTCGCGAGGACCCTCGTCCCGATCGCCGCGCCCGCGAGAACCCCGAGAACGACCGGCATGGCGAGCCCCGGGTCGACGTACCCCCGGGAGACGTAGATTCCGGCGCTCGCCGCCGCAGTCACGCCGATCATGAAATTGCTCGTCGTCGTCGAGACCTTGTAGGGAAGCCGCATGACGCGGTCCATCGCGAGGACCTTGAAGGCGCCCGAGCCGATGCCGAGCAGCCCCGAGAGGACGCCGGCGCATCCCATCAGGCTGAACGCCAGCGGGATCTTCCGCGGCGCGTACTCCCGCATCCCCCCGGCTTCCGGGAATGACCCGGCCAGCTTCAGGCGGACGGCGAGGGGATCGCGCGGGGCGTCCCGGACGGCCGCCGGATGCCGCTGCCAGGAGAAAGCGGCCGAAGAGAGAAGGACCAGGCCGAAGACGATCGCGATGGCACGGGTCGGAGCCCACGTGGCGACGAACGCGCCGGCGACCGCGCCGAGGGTCGTCGCCACCTCGAAGAAGATGCCGAGCCGGAGGTTCGAATAGCCCTCCCGGACGTACGCGGCCGCCGCGCCGGAGGAGGTCGCGATGACCGAGACGAGCGCGGTCCCGACGGCGTACCGGATGTCGACCCCGAGGCCGAGCGTCAGGAGGGGGACGATGACGACTCCGCCTCCGAGTCCGGTCAGGGAGCCGACGAAGCCGGCGGCGCACGCCCCCGCTCCGAGCAGCGCGGTGAGCTCGAAGATGTTCATGGCCGGCGCCCTCCGCAGACGATCCTACGCGAGAGAGGGAACGCCGGACGATGCCCGGTCAGAGAAGCTCGGCCGCCGAAAAGAAAAATACCGTTTCGCGCGCCGCGTCGGCCGGGTTCGCCGAGCCGTGGACGGCATTGCGCTCGATCGACTGACCGAGCTCCTTCCGGATCGTCCCCGCGTCGGCCTTCGCGGGGTCGGTCGCTCCCATGACCGCGCGCCAGTGGGCGACGCCGTTCTCGCGCTCGAGGACGGCCACGAAGACGGGGCCCGAGGTCATGTAGGCGACGAGCCCTCCGAAGAAGCCCTTCTCCCGGTGTTCCGCGTAGAAGCCCTCGGCCTCGGCGCGCGTCATCCGGTGTCTCTTCAGGGCGACGACGCGGAAGCCTTCGGCCTCGATGCGGGAGAGGATCTTTCCGGCATTGCGCGCCTCGACGGCGTCGGGCTTGATGATGGCGAACGTCTTTTCCATGCGGGGCGGGAGTATACGCGGCAGCCGCGGGCGATACGGCGGTTGCGCTACCCCTCCCTCTCCCATAGCCTTCCCGCCATGAGCAACCTCTTCGCCGCTTCCGACCGGCAGACGATCCTCGCCCGGCTCGACAGGCTGCCGTCCGCGGCCCGGAGAATGTGGGGGAAGATGGACGCCGCGCAGATGCTCGCCCACTGTTCGGCCGCCCTCGAGGTCGCCACGGGCGACACCCCTCGGACGCAGACACTGATCGGGAAGTTCCTGGCCCCCTTCGTCAAGAGAAAAGTCCTCGGCCAGGAGCCGATGATGAAGAACGCTCCGACCGATCCCGCGTTCGTCGTCGCCGACACGCGCGACTTCGCCCGGGAGAAGGCGCGCCTCGCGGCGCTCCTCGCCCGCTTCTGCGATGCTGGCCCCGCGGTCGCCGACGGGCAGGTCCACTCCTTCTTCGGCCGCCTCGAGGGGGGCGAGTGGGGCGCCCTGATGTACAAGCACCTCGACCACCACCTCCGGCAGTTCGGAGCGTAGGAGAGCGCCCCTCAACTTCCCGTAGGGAGATTCAGCTTCTTCAGCAACGCCGCGAAGCGCGGATCGTCACGCACTTTGTCGAAGAGGGGGCTCCACTCGAGATCGCCGCAGCCGCTGTCCCGCTGGGCGTACGCGCGATCCAGCCATGCGAAGGCCCTGTCCTTCTCTCCTCTCCAGGCGAACACCCCGGCGATCTGGATCGCCGCGCTGTGCGCGTGACGGGCGATCAGCTCGTCCAGTGCCCGCCGTGACTCGTCCGGGCGCCCGAGCTCGTGCTCGGCGATGGCCATGCCGGTGAGACTGAAGACGGACCCGGCGCGTTCGAAACCGGAGAGGGCGTCTCGCGGTCTGCCTTCGAGAAGCCGGGCGACGCCGAGATAGTAGTGGACGGCTTCCGACTCGGGACTGATCTCGAGTGAGCGGGCCGCGGCCTCCTCTGCCTCCGCGAACTTCCGGCTGGCGCCGAGCTTCGAGGTCATCATGATCCAGGCTTCGGGCAGCAGCGGATCGATCTCGATCGCCCTTCTCTCCTCTGCGATCGCCTCGGGCAGCCGGCCGAGGGTCGCCAGGAGCTCGCCATACCAGACGTGGGTGCTCGCGTTGCCGGGATCGAGCGCCAGCGCTTTCTGGAGATCCGACCGGGCCCCGTCCCAGTCGAAGGTGAATCCCAGGCGAAGAAACCCGCGGGCCTCGTAGCCCTCGGGCAGCTCCGGATCGAGCGACAGCGCCTTGTCGGCTGCGACGAGCGCCTCCTGCCTGAGCTCGGCGATCTCCCCTTGGGTCGAGGCAACGGAGTCCGACGCCCAGAAGTCGGCCATCGCGAGGCCCGCCCAGGCCGCGGCGTAACCCTGGTCGAGCGCGATCGCCTTCCGGAATTCCGCGATCGCCTGACGGATTCCCGCGCCGCTGCGGCTGCCGTTGAAACGCTTTCCCAGGACGTAGTGGATGTAGGCATCCGGATTGGACGTCCGGTGCCGCGACTGCACCGCGCGCTCCTCTGGAAGGAGCCGGACCTTGAGTGCCGCCACGACGGCTCCGGCAATCTCGTCCTGCAGCGCGAAGATGTCCTTGACCTTCCGGTCGTAGGTTTCGGCCCAGATCTGAAAGCCGTCGGCCACGTTCACGAGCCGCGCCGAGACGCGGAGCTGGTCGCTCGACCTGCGGACGCTTCCCTCCAGAACCGTGGCCACCTGGAGCTTCCGTCCGATCGAGGCGAGATCCTCGGCCTTCCCCTTGAACGCCGACGAAGACGTGTGCCCGGCCACATGCAGTCCCTTCACCTTCGTGAGGAGATCCGCCAGCTCCTCCGACAGCCCTTCTGTGAAGTATTCCTGTCCCTTGTCGCCGCTCAGGTTCGTGAACGGGAGGACGGCGATGGAGGGCCCCGGCGTCGCGGGCGCTGCCGGGAGCGGGGAGCCGCGGCGGAGTGCGAAGACGGCCGCCGCCGCGACGATCGCAAGGACGCCGGCCCCGAGGACGGCGAGGCGCCACCTCTTCGAGGAGGCCGACGCATCCCGCCGGTCGGACTGACGTCCGGCCGCCGGCCCGGATGCTTCCGAAAGAGCGAATCCGAGATCGTGCGCGGTTTGAAATCGGCGCTTCGGGTCCTTCTCGAGACAGCGCCGGACGATATGGCCGAAGGCTGAGGAAAAGCTCCCGGGCACGTTCGGCAATTCCGGCGGGTCCTCCGTCAGAATCGCCGCCATCGTCTCCGCGGCGGAACCCCGCTTGAAGGCCCTGTCTCCCGACAGCATTTCGTACAGGACGGCCCCGAAGGA
This sequence comes from uncultured Acidobacteriota bacterium, assembly GCA_963801475.1. GTDB lineage: Bacteria > Acidobacteriota > Thermoanaerobaculia > UBA5066 > UBA5066 > DAOMFB01. The sequence continues at coordinate 2,730,128 of CAWDEX010000001.1, forward strand.
GAAAAGGTCCGACCGGTGGTCGACGGCGAGCCCCTTGACCTGCTCCGGTGACATGTAGGACGTCGTTCCCAGCACGACGCCCGCCTCGGTGTACTTCGAAGCCGTGGGCGCCCTCGAGCTGTCGCCGGCCGTATCGGGATCCGCTCTCTTCGCGAGACCGAAGTCTAGAATCTTGAGCCGACCGTCCTCGGTGACGAGGAGGTTCTCGGGCTTGAGGTCGCGGTGAACGATTCCCTTCTCGTGCGCCGCCGAGAGACCCCGCGCAATCTGGAGCGCGAGATCTGCGGCCTGCTCCGGCGGAATGGGTCCCCTGCTCAGTCGCTCGCGCAGCGTCGCGCCCTCGACGAGCTCCATCGCCAGGAGGTAGCGGCCGGAGACTTCCTCGAAGGCGTGAATCGCCGCGATGTTCGGGTGATTGAGAGCGGCGAGCAGCCGCGCTTCCCGCTCGAATCGCTGACTTCTCGCGCCATCGTCGAAGAGCGTCTCGGGCAGGACCTTCAGCGCGACTTCACGATCGAGCTTCGTGTCTTTCGCCCTGTAGACCTCTCCCATCCCTCCCGCTCCGAGAGGCGCGAGGATCTCGTACGAGCCGAGGCGGGTACCGGGTGAGAGGGCCATCCGATCGACGTACCGGCAGGAATTATCCCTTGCGCACCGCGCGCGTCGTCGGCGCGGCGCTCGTCAGCCGCTTCGGCGACGCGCGACCGTCCGCGGCCGAGGGACGGGTCCATTCCTTCTTCGGTCGCCTCGCCGGAGACGAGTGGGGAGTCCTGAGGCACAAGCACCTCGAGCACCACCTCAGGCAGTTCGGGGCGCAGCGCGGCGGGTTACTTCCCGAGGACCTGCTTCAGCGTCTCGCCCATGAGAGCCGGGGAGTCGGCGACGTGGACGCCGGCCTCCTTCAGGGCCTTCACCTTCTCGGCGGCCGTTCCCTTGCCCCCCGAGATGATGGCGCCCGCGTGCCCCATCCGGCGTCCGGGAGGGGCGGTCCGGCCGGCGATGAAGGAGACGACGGGCTTCTTCAGGTTCGCGCGGATCCAGGCCGCCGCCTCTTCCTCTGCGCTCCCGCCGATCTCGCCGATCATGATGACGGCCTTCGTCTCGGGATCGTCGCGGAAGAGAGTGAGGGTGTCGATGAAGTTCGTCCCGTTGATCGGGTCGCCGCCGATGCCGATGCAGGTCGACTGGCCGAAGCCGAGCGCCGAGGTCTGGCCGACGGCCTCGTAGGTGAGCGTCCCCGAGCGGGAGACGACGCCGACGAAGCCCGGCTGGTGGATTCGGGCCGGCATGATGCCGATCTTCACCTTCGCCGAGGGCCGGATGATGCCCGGGCAGTTCGGGCCGATGAGGCGGCTCTTCGACTTCGCGAGGTACGCCTTCACCCGGATCATGTCGTTGACCGGGATCCCCTCGGTGATCGCGACGATGAGGGCGACGCCGGCGTCGGCGGCCTCCACGATGGCGTCGGCGCATCCGGCCGGCGGGACGAAGATCATCGACGCGTTGGCGCCGGTCTTCTCGACCGCCTCGGCGACCGTGTTGAAGACCGGGATCCCCTCCACCGAGGCCCCTCCCTTCCCGGGAGTGACGCCGGCGACGACCTGCGTGCCGTAGGCCCTGGCGGCGAGGGCGTGGAACGTCCCCTCGCGCCCGGTCAGGCCCTGCACGACGAGCTTCGTGTTGGTGTCGATCCAGCCGCTCACTTTCCACCTCCGAGCGACGCGATGATCTTCTCGGCCGCGTCCTTCATTCCGTCGGCGGGGATGACGGCGAGGCCCGAGCTCTTCAGGATCGCCTTTCCCTCCTCGACGTTCGTCCCTTCGAGGCGGACGACGACCGGGATCTTGATCCCGATCTCCTTCACGGCGTGGACGACGCCGGTCGCGATGATGTCGCAGCGCATGATGCCGCCGAAGATGTTGATGAGGACGGCCTTCACGTTCCTGTCCGAGAGGAGGATCCGCATCGCGTTCTTGACCTGCTCCTCGTTGGCGCCGCCTCCCACGTCGAGGAAGTTCGCGGGCTTGCCGCCCGCGTACTGGATGATGTCCATCGTCGCCATCGCGAGCCCGGCGCCGTTCACCATGCAGCCGACGTTCCCGTCCAGCTTGATGTAGTTGAGGTCGAACTTCGAGGCCTCGACCTCGAGCGGGTCCTCCTCGTCGAGGTCCCGGTACTCCTTGATGTTCGCGTGCCGGAAGAGCCCGTTGTCGTCGAAGTTCATCTTCGCGTCGAGGGCGAGGACCTCCCCCTGCGCCGTGACGAGAAGCGGGTTGATCTCGGCGAGCGACGCGTCCGTCTCGACGTAGGCTTTCGCGAGGGCGATGAAGAAGGTGCACGCCTTCTTGTGCGTGTCGCCGGCGAGGCCGAGCGCGTACGCCAGCTTCCGGGCCTGGTACGGCTGAAGCCCCCACGCCGGGTCGAACGCCTCCTTGACGATGGCCGACGGGTCCTTCGCGGCCACCTCCTCGATCTCCATCCCCCCCTGGGCCGAGACCATCATGACGGGCTTGCCGACGGCCCGGTCCAGCGTGATGCCGAGGTAGAGCTCCCGGGCGATGTCGAGCGCCTCCTCGACGAGGACCTTCTTCACCTTCCGCCCTTCGGGGCCGGTCTGGTGCGTGACGAGCTGCATCCCGATGATCTTCTTGGCGTGCTCGACCGCCTCTTCGGGGACGCGGGCGAGCTTCACGCCCCCGCCCTTGCCGCGCCCGCCGGCGTGGATCTGCGCCTTGACGACGGCGCGCCCGCCGAATTCCTTCGCGATCCGTCCCGCCTCTTCGGGCGAGTCGGTCACGCGTCCGCGCGGCGTGGGGACACCGTAGCCACGCAGGATTTCCTTCGCCTGGTACTCGTGAACTTTCATGAAGACGCCTTTCGCGAAAAGGAAGTGGAAGGCGCGCCGGAGATTAGCAGAAGAATCCGGCGGCCGAAGGGTCCCGCCTCCGGCCGACACATTAGACTTGGGGGGCTTCCCGCCCCGACCCGAAAGGAGAAGCGAATGCCGAGAGCCGCCTCCCCAATCGCCGCCGGAACTCTCCTCCTCCTCTCCGTTCTCGCTGCCCGGCCGGCCGCCGCCCAGTTCCACATCGCCCTCGGCGCGCACGTCGGCTACTCCCAGACGAAGGACGAGGGCGGCTCGTTCATCGGGGGGGCCCAGTTCCGCCTCCGACTCCTCTCCTTCATCGGAGCCGAGGCGCTCGCCGAGTACCGGCAGACGACCTACCAGTCCGGGGGAGTCGACGTCCTCCGGGTCAAGGACTTCCCGGTCCAGCTCTCCGCGTTGCTCTACCTGGTCCCCGCCGGGCCCTTCCAGCTCTACGTCCTGGGCGGAGCCGGTTGCCACTTCACGCGGTCCGAGGGCCTCGGCCCGGCGGCGAGCTACCCCACCACGGACCAGTCCAAGTGGGCGCCGCAGGCGGGCGGCGGCGTGGAAATCTGGACGAGCCAGAACTTCTTCATTTCCGGCGATATCCGGTACGTCTTCCTTTCGATTGGCTCCGTCAGCGACCTCGAGAACGAGCTCAAGAGCGGGACCTTCTCAGCAAACTACTGGCAGGCGACCGCCGGCCTGAACTACAAGTTCTGACCGCTGGCCGCCTCCGAGGAGTCTGTCGTGCCCACCGGTCGCTTCTTCCGCCTTCCCGACGACGCCCTCGAGCTTCTCGACCGGCTCGCGGCCCAGGCCGGGAAGCCGCCCGGCGAGGTACTCGAGGATCTCGTCCGGACGGCGGCGGCGGCGGAGGGCTTCGCGATTCCTCCGGACGGGGCGTTCCTGGAGCTCGAGGCCGTGGATGAGACGCCGGCCATAGGGCCCGACGGCCGGGGGCGGAAGGTCCATTTCGTCGCCGTGGACGAGACCGGGGCGCAGGACCTGGGCGACTTCTTCGTCCCGGACGACACGACGCGGATCAAGCAGCGCCCCTGAGCGCGGCCTGCCGGCCTTTGCGCCGTCGAGCTCCCGCGTTTCGCCGGCGCCGGCTGCTTCGACCCCGACCGGACGACCGTCAAGGGGGGCGACCTCTCGACGTCGGCCCTCACCGGCTCGACCGCGGAGGAGCCGTCGGGGGGATCAGGGTGTCAGGGGGGGCGACAAACACCCCGTTCAGGAGAGAAACTCCGGACCATGAAGCGTTCTGTCGCTCTTTTCGCGCTCCTCGCCACCGCCGCAGCCTTTGCCGCCCCCCCCGACCCGGCCGCCTACAAGGCGGAGATCGAGACCTTTCGCAAGCAGCGTGACGCGTCGCTCCGGACCGACACAGGCTGGCTGACGCTCGTCGGCCTCTCCTGGCTCGAAGAAGGCGACAACAGCGTCGGGAGCGCTCCGAAGAGCCGCGTCCCCCTGCCCAGCGGGAAGGCACCCGGGACGCTCGGCAACATCCGGCTGGAGAAAGGCACGGCCACGTTCACGGCCGCGCCCGGCGCGGCCGTCACGGAGGGCGGCCGGCCGGTGACGTCGATCGCCCTCAGGCCGGACTCCTCGGGCGAGGCCACCCGGCTCTCGCACGGCCCTCTCACCTTCTTCCTCATCAAGCGCGGCGCGAAATGGGGCGTGCGGGTCAGGGACCGGGAGGCCGAGACGCTGAAGAACTTCAAGGGAGTCGAGAGCTTCCCGGTCGACCCGGCGTGGCGCTTCGCAGCGCGCTTCGAGAGATACAAGCCGGCGAAGAAGATCGAGGTCCCGAACATCCTCGGAACGCCCGAGACGCAGGACTCCCCCGGCGCCGTCGTCTTCACGAAGGAAGGCAAGAGCTACCGCCTCGAGGCCCTCCTGGGCGGGCGCGGCGGCGAGCTCTTTCTCGTCTTCGGCGACCAGACCAACTCGAAGGAGACCTACGGCGGAGGACGTTTCCTGACGACGGGGACGCCCGCCCCGGACGGGACCGTCGTCGTCGACTTCAACAAGGCGATCAACCCGCCGTGCGTCTTCACACCGTACGCCACCTGCCCGCTCCCGCCGAAGGGAAACGTCCTGGCGCTGGCGGTGACCGCCGGCGAGAAGAGCTACGGGAAGCGTTGAGGGGAGTCCGGGGGGCAAAGCCTTCCGGGAAGACACCGAAAGGAGTTCCTGATGACGGACCGCGAGGAATCGAAACCGATCCTTCCCCGCCGTGACGTCCTGAAGCTCGGCGCTGCCGCGGCGGCCGGCTTCCTCGCCCGCGACCTCGCGGCCGACGTCCCGAAGGAGGCGCCGAAGCCGGCTTCCGGCTTCCCCGAGAACCCGCGGACCGCCGGCGCCATGCCGATGCGGAACTTCGGAAGGACCGGCTACCGCGTCGGGATCTTCAGCCTCGGCGGCCAGGCGGCCGTCGAGCAGCCCGGGAACGAGGCGGTCGCCGTGCCGATCGTCGAGAAGGCGCTGGACCTCGGCCTCAACTACATCGACACCTCCGCACGCTACGGGGGCGAGAAGCGCTGGAGCGAGCGCTACATCGGGCAGGTGATGAAGCGCCGCCGGAGCGAGGCCTTCCTCGCCACGAAGACGCACGACCGGACGCGCGACGGCTCGCTGAAGATCCTGGAGACGTCGCTGAAGCTCCTCGAGACCGACCACGTCGACCTCTGGCAGATCCACAACCTCTCCTCGATGGAGCAGGTCGAGCGGATGTTCGCGCCGGACGGCGCCGTCAAGGCAATGCAGGAGGCGCGCGAGCAGAAGCTGGTCCGGTTCCTGGGCGTCACGGGACACGCGGATCCCGACGTCCTCCTCGCGGCGATACGCCGCTTTCCGTTCGACACGATCCTCATGGCGCTGAACGCGGCCGATCCGCACCACAAGAGCTTCCAGAGGGAGCTCCTGCCGACGGCCGTCGAGAAGGAGATGGGGATCATCGGGATGAAGATCCCGGCGCGGGGCCGGATCCTCTCGAGCTGGACGCCGCCTCCCGCGGGCTCGGCGCCCTCGTGGACCGGGACGGCGACGAGCTCCGGGACGCTGACGATGCCCGAGGCGATGCGCTACGTCCTCTCCCTCCCCGTTTCCACCGTCATCATCGGCGTCGACTCGATCGCGCAGCTCGAGGAGAACGTCCGGATCGCCCGGTCGTTCACGCCGCTCTCCGCCGCGCAGCTCGCCGGGCTCTCGGCGAAGGCCGAACCGGTCAAGAGGCAGGCGCTTTTCTTCCGGCCCTGGGAGGCGTAGGGACGCCCGACGTCACGGCCGGAACGCCTCCACCAGAGCATCCATCCGCTCCCCGGACTGGATCAGCCGGATCCGGCCGAAGCCGGCGCGTGCGAGACCATCCCGGATCTCGTCGTACGTGTAGGTCCCGCCCCCGGACGTGCCGACGAGCATGTTGACGGCGAAGAGGGCACCGGCGCGCGGGTGGGTGCGCGAGGCGTCCATGACGTGGTCCCGGACGACGAGGCGTCCCCCCGGGACGAGCGCCCGGAAGATCCGCGAATAGAGCGCGTCGTTCTCCGCGGGGCCGTTCTGGTGAATGATGGCCGAGAGCCAGGCGAGATCGTGGCCGACCGGCAGCTCGTCCCGGGTGAAGTCGCCGGGGACGAGCGTCACGCGCGGGAGGAGGCCCGCCGTTTCGAGCCGCTCGCGCGCGATCTCCACGACGGGCGGAAGGTCGAAGAGGGTCGCCCGCAGCAACGGCTCGGCGGCGAGGAAGGCCATCGTGTAGGTGGCCGGGCCGCCGCCGACGTCTAGGAGCCGCCGCGCGCCCGAGACCCCCGCGGCCGCGACGAGGTCGGCCGCCCGGGGGGCGCCGACGACGTGCATCGCCCCGATGAAGGCGCGAAGCGACTCCTCGGGCGCGCGCTCGTGCAGCGGTGTCCCGCCCACGCGCTTCGTCAGCGTCGTCCAGCGCGCCCAGAGCGCCGCGGCGTGGAGGAGCATCGGGTGGATCGAGTCGGGGGCCTCCGCCGAGAGGCATGCGGCGTCCGGGGCCGTCCGGTAGAGGCCGTCCCGCTTCTCGAGGAGATCCATCGCCGCCAGGGCGTCGAGGAGCGTCAAGAGGGCGCGCCGGTCGGCGCCGAGCCGGGCCGCGAGCGCCTCGACGCCGAGGGGCTCGCGGGACAGGAGCGTGAAGAGGTCGAGCTCGGCGCCCGTCAGGAGAACGCGGCTCTCCTGGAATCCGCGCGCGAGGGCGAGAAGGGAGTCGGGCGAGAGCGGGCTCAGCCCGAGCCCCCCCGATCCACCGCAGGCCGGTCGATGATCGAGGCCTTGAGGTAGTCGCGGTTCAGGCGCGCGATGAATTCCTGCCGGATCTCCTTGGGGCAGGCGTTCGAGCACTCGCCGTGATTGGTGCAGGTCCCGAAGCCTTCCTTGTCCATCTGCTCGACCATCTTCAGGGCGCGCGAGTAGCGCTCGGGCTGCCCCTGCGGGAGGTAGCCGAGGTGGGAGACCTTGGCGGCCACGAAGAGCATGGCCGAAGCGTTCGGGCAGGCCGCCACGCACGCCCCGCAGCCGATGCAGGCGGCGGCGTCCATGGAGAGGTCGGCCGCCGGCTTCGGAATCAGGATGGCGTTTCCGTCCGGGGCGCTCCCCGTCGCCACGCTGATGAAGCCCCCCACCGCGATGATCCGGTCGAAGGCGCCCCGGTCGACGATGAGGTCCTTCAGGACCGGGAAGGCCTTCGCCCGCCACGGCTCGAGGACCAGCTCGTCGCCGTCCCGGAAGCTCCGCATGTGGAGCTGGCAGGCCGTCGTCGCCTTGCGGGGCCCGTGCGGCACGCCGTTGATGACGACGCCACACATGCCGCAGATTCCCTCGCGGCAGTCGTGGTCGAAGGCGATCGGTTCCTCGCCCTTCCCGATCAGCCCTTCGTTGACGACGTCGAGCATCTCGAGGAAGGACATGTCGGGGCTGATCTCCTTCGCCTCGTAGGTGACGAATCGCCCCGCGCTCTGGGCGTTCTTCTGGCGCCAGACGTGCAGCTTGAGATTCATCACTTGTAGCTCCTCGTGGCGAGCTGGAGGCTCTCGAAGGCAAGCGGCTCCACGTTCCGGACCGGGGCTTTCTCGTCCCCCGTGTACTCCCAGACCGCGACGTGCGCGAAGTTCGCGTCGTCGCGCTTCGCCTCGCCCTCCTCCGTCTGGAATTCCTCTCGAAAGTGCGCGCCGCACGACTCGCGGCGCTCGAGCGCGTCGCGGCAGATCAGCTCGCCGAGCTCGAGGAAGTCGGCCACACGCCCCGCCTTCTCGAGCGACTGGTTGATCTCCTCGTTCTCGCCGAGGACGCGGACGTTCTTCCAGAACTCCTCGCGGAGGGCGGGGATCTTCTGGAGCGCCGTCTTCAGCCCGGCCTCGTTTCGTCCCATTCCGCAGAACTCCCACATGACCTTTCCGAGTTCCCGGTGGAAGTCGTCGACGGTCCGTTTCCCGCCGATTCCGAGGAGCCGCTTCACCTGCCCGGTCACCTGCGCCTCGGCCTCCTTGAAGGCGGGATGGCCCGTGTCGACCTTCGCCGACTTCGCCGTGACGAGGTAGTTCCCCATCGTGTAGGGAAGGACGAAGTAGCCGTCCCCGAGGCCCTGCATCAAAGCGCTCGCACCGAGGCGGTTCGCGCCGTGGTCGGAGAAGTTCGCCTCCCCCGCCACGAAGCACCCCGGGATCGTCGACATCAGGTTGTAGTCGACCCAGAGGCCGCCCATCACGTAGTGCGAGGCGGGGAAGATCCGCATCGGTACCTTGTACGGGTTCTCGTCCGTGATCCGCTCGTACATGTCACAGAGGTTTCCGTAGCGGTCCCGGATGACGTCTTCGCCGAGACGTTTGATGGCGTCGGCGAAATCGAGGTAGACGCCGAGCCCCGTCTTCCCCACGCCCCGACCTTCGTCGCAGACCTGCTTGGCGGCGCGGGAGGAGATGTCGCGCGGAGCGAGGTTTCCGTAGCTCGGGTACTTCCGCTCGAGGTAATAGTCGCGCTCGGCCTCGGGGATGTCGCCCGGGGCGCGCGTGTCGCCCTTCTTCAGCGGCACCCAGATACGCCCGTCGTTCCGGAGCGACTCGGACATGAGGGTCAGCTTCGACTGGTGCTCGCCCGTGACCGGGATGCAGGTCGGGTGGATCTGCGTGTAGCACGGGTTCGCGAAGCCGGCGCCCTTCTTGTAGGCGCGCCAGATGGCGGTCGTGCTGCAACCCTTGGCGTTCGTCGACAGGTAGAAGACGTTGCCGTAGCCCCCCGTGGCGAGGACGACCGCGTCGGCCGCCCACGACTCGATGGCGCCGGTCACCATGTCGCGCGTCACGATCCCACGGGCCCGTCCGTCCACGACGACGAGCTCCAGCATCTCGTGCCGGTTGAACATCTTCACGGCCCCGAGCCCGATCTGCCGTTCGAGCGCCTGGTAGGCGCCGATCAGGAGCTGCTGCCCCGTCTGGCCCCGCGCGTAGAAAGTGCGCGACACCTGCGCGCCGCCGAAGGAGCGGTTCGCGAGGGAGCCGCCGTACTCCCGGGCGAAGGGGACGCCCTGCGCCACGCACTGGTCGATGATGCTGACCGACACCTCGGCCAGGCGGTGGACGTTCGCCTCGCGGGCGCGGAAGTCGCCCCCCTTGATCGTGTCGTAGAAGAGGCGGTAGACGCTGTCGCCGTCGTTCTGGTAGTTCTTCGCGGCGTTGATGCCCCCTTGAGCGGCGATGGAGTGGGCGCGTCGGGGGCTGTCCTGGTAGCAGAAGCAGAGGACGTTGTAGCCGAGCTCGGCGAGGCTCGCGGCGCCGGCAGCACCGGCCAGGCCCGACCCGACCATGATGATCGTGTACTTGCGCTTGTTGGCGGGATTCACCAGCTTCATGTCGAAGCGGTGCTTCGTCCACTTCTGGGCGAGGGGGCCGGACGGGACGGCGGATTTCAGTTCCATCTCATCTCCTCCCGTCTCACTTCACGGCGCCGAAGAGAACGGCCAGCGGAACGGCCACGAACCCTCCGGCGACGACGACGGTGAAGACGATCGCGATCTTCTTCCGGACGGGGTCGAAGCGCGGGTGCGAGAGCCCGAGCGTCTGCAGCATGCTCCAGGTCCCGTGCCACACGTGGACACCGAGGCAGGCCATCGCGACGACGTAGAAGAGGCCGACCGGGAGGACCGAGAGCCCCCGCACGACGTTCCCGTAGGCGTCGAGGTGCTTGAAGCTCGGGTGAACGCTCCCGACCGTCATGTGAAGGATGTGGAAGACGATGAAGACGGCCAGGATCGGCCCCGTCCAGCGCATCGTGCGCGAGGCGAGGTCCGACGCCTCGTACGCCGTCTTCCGGTAGGCGACGGGGCGGGCGTTCCAGCTCTCTGCCGTCGTCGAGAGATAGGCCCACGCGTGGAGAGAGACGCAGCCGAGGAGGACGAGGCGGATGGCCCAGAGCCCCGTTCCGAGGCCCTGGAGGAATGCCGCGTAGTGGTTCATCGCCTCCGGGCCCTTGAAGACGAGGGTGTTCCCCGTCATGTGGCCGAGGACGAAGAGCGACAGGACGATACCCGTCACCGCCATCACGATCTTCTTTCCCACCGACGAGTTGATGAACACGAAGGCTCGGGACATCCGCGTCTCCCCTCCTCCCGACGGAATCTCCGCCGCGGTCAGCACGTGAGAATGCCGAAGAGTTCCGCCACCGAGTCGGAGGACTTCTTCAGGGCGGCGGCCTCCTCGGCCGTGAGCTTCAGCTCGATGATCTTCTCGACGCCGCCGTGGCCGAGGACGACCGGGACGCCCACGTAGAGGTTGTTGATCCCGTACTCTCCCTGGAGGTAGGCCGCGCAGGGGAGGATCTTCTTCTTGTCGTTGAGGATCGCGTCGACCATCTCGACGGCCCCCGCGGAGGGGGCGTAGTAGGCCGATCCGGTCTTGAGCAGAGCGACGATCTCGCCGCCGCCGCCCGCCGTCCGCTTCACGATCGCGGCGAGCTTCTCGGGCGGGAGCATCTCCGTGATCGGGACGCCGGCGATCGTCGAGTACCGCGGCAGCGGGACCATCGTGTCGCCGTGCCCGCCGAGGACCGTGGCGTGGATGTTCGACATCGCGTAGCCCGTCTCCATCGAGATGAAGGCGCGCATCCGGGCCGTGTCCAGAATGCCGGCCATGCCGACGACCTTGTTCTTCGGGAGCTTGGAGACCCGGCGAGCCACCTCGCACATCGCGTCGAGCGGGTTCGTCACGACGATGATGTAGGGGTCCTTCGAGTATTTCATGACGTTCCCGATGCAGGAGGCGACGACCTCCTCGTTCTTCTTCAGGAGGTCGTCCCGGGACATCCCGGGCTTGCGGGCGAGGCCTGCCGTCATGACGACCATGTCCGAGTTCGCGGTCGCCTCGTAGTTGTTCGACCCGACGACCGTGACGTCGAATCCCTCGACGGGCCCCGACTGGTACATGTCGAGGGCCTTGCCCTGGGGGACCCCTTCGAGGACGTCGATGAGAACGACGTCGCCCAGTTCCTTCTCGACGAGCCGCTGTGCGGCCGTGGCTCCGACGTTTCCGGCTCCGATGACGGTGATCTTCCGGCGCATGGCGTCCTTCCTTCCTCAGTCGTTTGGCGGGCGGCATGTAACCGCCCGGTGGATAAACATGGTCAAGGGGGGAGGCTATCCCTCCCGGTTTCCGGCCCGACATGATTCAAACGCTCCAAACGCTTCCGGGCCCTCCCCCCCGCCCTCGGAACGTCGAAAGCCCTCCGAACGTATAGTGAGGGGACGGACGATGGACCACGGACGGATTCCGGCCTGGCGACGGGGGATCGAGCTCGCCCACACGGTCTGCGCGGCCGTGGCCGGGGGGGCTTTGGCCATTACTGACGCCGGCCAGAGGCTACGGAAGGCGGCCGTCTCCGTTCCGTCCCTCGTCGGCGAGGCCTTTCTGGACCTCACGGCCCCCGACGCCGCCGAGGCCCTCTCCCGGGCGTCGGCGAAGCTCTCGGAGGTGGCACAGCTTCTCGCTCTCGACGCGGTCCGCGAGGCTCTCGGGGAGCCGGAGACGGCAGCTCTACTTTCCGAGATCGAAGCGCTGCGGGCGGATCTCGACGATCTCTCGGCGAGACGCGCCCCCCGGCCCGGGCACTGACCCGACGGGCTATTTCCGGAAGTGCTGAAGGGCGTCCGTCGGGCTGTAGTCGTCGGTCAGGAGCGGAACGCCCGCCGTCCGCATCTCGCCGTCGTAGAGGTGAGAGGCCCAGGTGCTCACCGGCGGCCGGTCGAGCCGGCCGGCAAGCGCCCCGGCCCGGTCGACGAGGGTTCCCCGGTCGAGGCGGATGGGCGACCGGGAGCCGATCAGGATGGCGTTGGCGATGAATGTCGGCTTCCCCTCCGCCAGCTCTCCCGAGAGGATGTAGACCCGGGGAAAGACCTCCGCGAGCGTCTTCGCGGCCGCCCAGAAGAGCGCGTTTTCGGTCCCCGAGAGGGCGCCGACGAAGTTGGCCGCCACGACGCCGTCCGACGAGAGCCGCTCCCGGCAGAGGACGTAGAACTCCTTCGTCAGGAGATGGAAGGGAACGCTGTCGGCGAAATAGCCGTCCACGAAGATGACGTCGGCCTCGCGGACCTGCCTCTCCAGCTCGCGGCGCCCGTCCCCGACGAGAACGCGGTCGCGGGCGCCGGGGACGAAGCGGAAGAAGCGCCGGGCCACCTCCACGACCTCGGGGTCGATCTCGATCGACGTGACGGCCACCTCGGGGCTTCGCGCCGTCAGGCGGGACGGGATCATCCCGGCCCCGAGACCGATGACGACGACGGAGCGCGGGGGCTTCGGCGGGACGGCGAGCGCGGCGAGGAGCCCGTCGGTGTAGTTCGAGGCCATCTCGAGTCCGGGACGGACCGGGGTGAATCCCTGGGAGAGGTTGTTGAAGTACATCACGCGCCGCAGGCCCTGATCGACGACCCGGATCCGGTGATAGGCGGTCTCCTTGTCGAACACGATCGTCCCGGCCGGGAGGGGCGCGCGGACCGCTGCGGGCACCAGGAGATGGGCGGCGAGGGCGGCGGCGGTGAAGGCCGCGTCGCGGCCGAACCGCCATGCCGAGAACGGCGAGGGGACGATCCAGGCCGCCAGGACGAGGACGAAACCGATCCCGAAGAGGATGGGGGGCGTGGCGAGGGCCGGGATCAGGAAGAAGGTCGTGACGAAGGTCCCGGCGATCGACCCGGCCGTCGAGATCGCCGAGAGACGGCCCGCCGCCGCCCCGAGGGTCGCGATCTCCCGGGCGGCGAGCCGGACGGCGAACGTCGTGACCATCCCCATCAGCGTGCACGGGACGGCGAAAAGGGCGATCGCCGCCAGGAGAGACCGGAAGCGGTCCGGAATCGACGCGTCGGCGAAGAAGCGCATCACGGGGGCCGGCGCCAGGAAGACGACCCAGGTCAGGACGCCCGAGGCGACGAGGAGTCCGGCGAGGACGGATGGCTGCGGTCTCCGGTCGGCGAGGCGGCCGCCGAGGGCGGCCCCGAGAGCGAGCGCCGCGAGGAAGACCGTGATGAGGGAGCCCCAGACGAAAATGGACGTTCCAAAGACCGGTGCGAGGACCCTCGCCCCGACGATCTCGAGGCTCATGAGCGCGGCGCCGGCGAGGAGTACCGCGACCTCCAGCCGAATCAGCTCCCGGGTCTTCATGGCGTGAAGTCTAGCGGCCGGGACCTTGCGGCCGCTTGACGCTCTCCCGCGCAGCCGCTAGGGTTCACCGCAACGTCGCGCCCGCACTCGTCAAAGGAGACCCGATGAGCTTCCGTCGTGCCCTCTCGGTCCTCGTCCTCGGAGCCCTGATCGCCGCCATCTCACCGGCCTTCTCGCAGGAGAAAGCGCCGGCGCCTCCGGCCTCCGCTCCCGCGTCGGCGGCCCCCGGGTCGGTCGCGGGGGCGCCCGCCCCGGCCGGCGAGGCGCCCGCCACCGCGGCGGCCGCCCCCGCGGCGGCCTCCCCGTCCGCGGCGAAGGCCCCGGCCGAGAAGACGGCGAGCGAGGTCCCGGCCGGACCCTCGCGGAGCACGACGATCGTCATCGGCCTGATCGTCCTCCTGCTCCTCATCGTCCTCGTCGTCCTCGGGACCAAGAAGCAGGAATAGTCCGGCTCCTCCTTCAGCCGCTCCGCATCTCCTCGAGATCCAGCTCGTGCTGGAGGTGGTGGAGGGTGTCGTCCCCGATCGACTCCTCCTGCCGAAGCTCGAGCAGCCGCTGCCGCTGGGCGGCGAGGGACTCGCGACGGAGCCACCGGATCCGCTCCGGCGTCGAGGCGGGGACCGGCTCCCCGGCCTCCTCCCGGACGAGCTGACGGAGCCGGTCGACCAGCTCCTGCCGGACCGCGTGTATCTGGTGCGCCGGCAGGACGTGCTCCTCGGTGAGCGCGTCGACGCGCGCCAGGCCCGCCTCGGCGATCTCCCGCCGGGCCTGCCGCTCCTCGCGCCAGGCCGCGACGTCGGTCCCGATCGCCAGCCACCCGATGAAGGACGGCAGGGTGAGGCCCTGGACGACGAGGGTCCCGAAGATGACGGCGAACGTCACGATCAGGATCAAATCGCGGCCGGGAAAGGGGGCCCCCGTCGCCGTCGTCACCGGCAGCGCGAGGGCCGCCGCGAGGGAGACGATTCCCCGCATCCCGGTCCAGCCGACGAGAAGGACCCCCTGCCAGGGCGGGCTCGGGCTCTTCGCGGCATAGGCCGGCGCGAGAAGCCGCGGCAGGTAGGCGCCGGGGAAGACCCAGAGGAGCCGGATGCCGACCGCGGCCCCGAGCGTCGCGAAGACGGCGTCGACGACCGTTCCGCGCGGGAGGCCCGTCAGCCCCGCGGCGATGGACGGGAGCTGCAGGCCGATGAGGACGAAGATGAGGGCGTTCAGGACGAAGACGACCGTGTCCCAGAAGGCCGTCGCCTCGACCCGCATCTGTGGCGTCCAGAGATGCGGGACGGCGCGCCCCTGGATCAGCCCCGCCGTGACGACCGCGAGGACGCCGGAGACGTGGAGCCGCTCCGCGAGGATGTAGACGAGGAAGGCGACGAGGAGCGAGGCCGTCGCCGCGAGGACGCTGTCGTCGAGGAGCCTCTCGAGCTTCGCGAAAGCGATGCCGACGGCGGCGCCGACGGCGATCCCGCCGGCGACGAGGAGCCCGAAGTCGAGCGCCGCCTCTCCCGCCGAGAACGCCCCCGTCATGGCCGCCGCGGTGGCGAACTTCAGGAGGACGAGCCCCGTGGCGTCGTTGACCAGGCTTTCCCCCTCGAGGAGCGTCACGATCCGCCGGGGAAGACGGAGCCGCCGGGCGATGGCCGTCGCGGCGACCGCGTCCGGGGGCGACACGATGGCGCCGAGGACGAATGCCGCCGGCCACCCGACCCCGGGAACGACGGCGTGGAACGCGACCGCGACGGCGGCCGTCGTCGCGGCCACGAGGCCGACGGCGAGGAGGGTGATCGAGGGGAGGTTGTCGCGGAAGTCGCGCCACGACGTGAAGTAGGCCGCCGCGTAGAGGATCGGCGGCAGGAAGAGGAGGAAGGCGAGCTGCGGGTCGAGCCGGACGGCGGGGAGCCCGGGAACGAAGGCGAGCAGGCTCCCCCCGACGACGAGGACGATCGGGTAGGGGACGGAGATCCTCTTCGCGAGGACGGCGAGAACGGTCGTCGGGACGAGGAGCGCGAGGATCGTCTCGACCGGGTGCATCGGCGTCCCGGCGTCAGACGATCCAGGCCACGCCGATCGAAAGGAGATCGAGCTGCGACTTCTGCGGGACGACGGTCACGCTCTCGAAGCGGGACGGGTCGGGCGGCGCCGCCTTCGACTCCAGCTCGGCGATCTCCGCCCGGAGCGCCTCGACCCTCGCTTCGGCGGCTCCCTCCATCCGGTTCTTCGTCAGGACGCCGCCGACCTTTCCGGTCCGGAGGGTCTTCTTCTTCCCGAAGAGCCCGCCAAGGACGTCGACGGCCGCGGTGGCGATCGCCGTGAACTTCTCGACCTCCCGCCCCTTCTCCTGCGCCTCGGCGGCGGCGAGATCGCGCCGCTTCTTCTCGAGCTTCTCCCGGACGGAGGCCGGGGCGGACTCGGCGGCGATCCGCCGCGCGAACTCTTCGCCGGACTCGCCGGGCGTCGAGAGCGACTTGGTGACCGGATCGCGAAACAGTTGCGCCTCCAGCTTGTCGGGAAGCCGATCCTTCACGGACTTCTCCAGGGCCTTGACGGCCGAGGGGCCGAGCCACGCGGGGAGGTCCCCGTAGCGGATCGCTTTCGTCGGGGGCGCATCGAGGAGATGGTCGGGGGGGATCTCGGCGCTCTCCCCTTCCAGAACGTCCGCGACGCCGTCCACGTCGAGGGGGAAGAGTTTCACCGCCGTCGTCTCGGGCGTGGCGCTCCCGGCGCTGGCCTTGTAGCGGACGGCGTACTTCACGTACAGGTGGGGCGCCGCGATGTCGGCGCCCCGCTTCGTCACCCACCGGGCCGTCCAGGGCGACGGGATCGGCGGCGGGCCGGCCGCCGCGGGTGCCTCCGCACCCTTCTCCGTGGCGGGCGCCGTCCCCGCCGGGGCTGGGCCCTTCGTCCGGGAAAGGTCCTCGCGCGTCATCGGGCCGCGGAGGTAGGAGAGCGCCCAGCGGGTCTCCATCAGGACCGGGCCTTTCGCGTGGACGTCGTGCAGCAGGAAGACCCGCTTGCGCGTCTTCGAGAGGAGCGCCGCCGCGTCTCCCCCGCCCGCGTCCGTCAGTCCCGCGGCGAGCCGCTCGCGGTCGCGCTCGGCCTGGAGCGTTCCGACCCACCAGCAGCCGCAGTTCGCCAGCCCCTTGTAGTCGAGGTCGACCGGGTTCTGCGTGGCGAGGATGACGCCGACGCCGAAGGCGCGCGCCTGCTTCAGGAGCGTGAGGAGGGGCGGCTTCGTGGGGGGATTCGCCGAGGGCGGGAAGAAGCCGAAGATCTCGTCGATGTAGAGGAGGGCCCGGAGCGACGGGCTCCCCGGCTGCGAGCGCATCCACGCCTTGACCCGCGAGAGAAGTGCTGCCACGACGAAGAGGCGCTCGGCGTCGCCGAGGTGCGCGATGGAGACGATCGAGAGCTTCGGCTTGCCTCCCGAACCCGGCGCCATCATCGCGCCGACGTCGAGCGGCGCTCCCTTCCGGAAGGCCGCCGTGGCCGGCGACGCGGCGACGTTGTTCAGCGCGAGGACCAGGGCCTGCCGCTCCTTCGCCGGGTAGAACGTCTCCAGTGGCAGCGCGCCGACCGTCGGGAAGGGGGGCGCGGCCACGGCGGTCACGAGCGACTCGAGCCGCGCCGTCTCCCCCTTCCCCCAGAGCGCCTCGACGCAATGAGACAGAAGGATCAACTCGCGCGACTTCACCGGGTCGGCGTCGATCCCCGCGAGGCCGAGGACTCCCGACGCGAAGGCCGCGACGACGTCGCGCCGGTCTTCCTCGTCCGCGCCGGCGGGAGGCGGCGGGCAGGAGCCGACGAGATCGAGCGGCCACCCCGAGGTCGAACCGGGGGTGTAGATCGCGGCTTCGCGCGACGCCGCGTAGGCCGCCACGTCGGCGGGGCCGAGGCCCCAGCCCGCGAGGCCCTCCGTCCAGCCCTTCGCTTCGCTCTCCGCGCTCTTTCCGCCTTTCGCCTCGACGTAGGGCCCGAATTCCTCCGGCGAGAGCTTCGGAAACGCGAGGAGCAGGTTTCCGAGATCTCCTTTCGGATCCACCGCGAGGACGGGAACGCCGGACTTCAGCAGCTCCTCGATCAGCACGATGCCGAGAGCGGTCTTGCCGCTGCCGGTCATTCCGACGATGAGGCCGTGGGTCGTCAGGTCGTCCGGATCAAAAAGGAGCGGTTCGCCCGTCGTCCTGCCGGAGACTCGGTCGACCGTCCGGCCGATAAACAGCCTGTCGCTCTTCGCCATGGGGCAAGTCTAGCCAAACGCGGTGTCCGCCCCGCGACTTCCTTTATCCTCGCGGAGGTCGTCTGAGATGAGCCGTTCGCGCCGCCTCCTCTTCGAAGCCTGCTTCTTCCTCTCGGGAGCGGCCGGTCTCGTCTACCAGGTCGTCTGGGGGCGCCGGCTCGCAGCCTTTTTCGGATCGACGCTGGAGGGGGTGAGCGTCGTCCTCGCGGTCTTCATGGCGGGGCTCGGCGCGGGGGCCTTCGTCCTCGGACGCCGCGCCGACCGGACGGCCGACGCCGGCCGGCTCTACGGCATCTTGGAAATTCTGGTCGGGCTCTACGGCGCCGTCAGCCTTCCTCTCCTCGCGCTCGCCGGATCCGCCTTCCAGGCCGCGTCCGTCTCCTTCGCCCCTGGACCCGCTCTCGTCCTTCTCAAAATCGGGGCGACGCTCTTCGCGCTCCTCCTCCCCTGTTTCCTGATGGGCGGGACGCTTCCGGCCCTCGTCCGCGCCTTCGCCGGGACCGGCGGGAACCCGGCCCGGCCGCTCGGCCTCCTCTACGCACTCAACCTCGCCGGCGCGGTCGCCGGCACCCTCGCCGCGGGATTCTTCCTGATCGAGGAGCTGGGGCTCCTCGGCACGACGCTCGCCGCGGCCTCCGTCAACCTTCTCGCCGGCGCCGCGGTGCTCGCGGCCACCCGCGGAGGGCGCGACGCGGCGCCGGCGGCTCTTCCGGGCCAACGGCCCGCCGTCTCCTCCGGACGGTTGCGCCGGGAGGTCCTCCTCCTCACCGGGCTCTTCGTGTCGGGGGCCCTTCTCTTCGCGGCCGAGGTCGTCTTCACGCGTGTCCTCGCCCTCGTCTTCGGCGTCTCGACCTACGCCTTCACGCTGATCCTGGCGATCTTCCTCCTCGGCCTCGGACTCGGCGCCCTGGTTCTCGCCCGCCTCGGCCGCCACGGCGTCGCGCCCGTGGCCACCTTCGCGCTGGCCCAGATCGGCCTCGCGGCAGCGCTCCTCGGCACGACCGCCGCCATGCCGTTCGTGCCGCGGGTGGTCCTCCTCCTGCGGCAGATCCCGGAGGCCGGCTTCTTCGAGATCCTCGCGGGGAAGGCGCTCGTCGCGACCTTCCTGATCCTCCCCGCGGCCGTCCTCGGCGGCATCGGGACGCCCGCCCTCCTCGCGGCGCTCGCGGCGGAGCCCGGGCGCGTGGGGGGACGGGTCGGCGACGGCTACCTCGCCAACTGTGCCGGAACCGTCGCGGGAGCACTCCTGACGGGATTCCTCCTCCTGCCGGCGTTCGGCACCGAGGGGACCCTCAAGTGGGTCACCGCGGCGAGCGCGCTGGCCGGCCTCGTCGCGCTCGCCGGCGCCGATGGGCGCCGCCTCCGGTGGGCCGCCGCCGCGGCCGGCGCGGCCGCCGCGGCGGGAACCCTCGCGATCCCGGTCTGGCCCGTCTGGCTCTTCTTGAACGCGGACGCCGGCGCCCGGATCACCGTCGCGACGAGCCGCCGGGAATTCGAGGAACGGCTGCGGGCGAATCCCTACGAGGTCCTCTTCTTCCGCGAGGGACGCGAAGCGACGATCGCGGTCGTGCAGGCACCCCGCTACCGCTCGCTCATCGTGAACGGCCACCCGGACGCCTCCGACCGCGACGACATGTCCACCCAGCTCATGCTGGCGGTCCTGCCGATCGGCCTCCATGCGTCGCCGGAGGATGTCCTGGTCGTCGGGTATGGCGCCGGCGTATCGGCGGCCGCCGCCGCGAAGATTCCCGTCGTCAAGCGCGTGGACATCGCCGAGATCGAGCCCGCCGTTCTCGAGGCGGCGCCCTTCTTCGCCCACGTCAACGGCGGCGTCGAGCGCGACCCGAAGGTGAGCGTCGCGGCCGACGACGCCCGGAGCTTCGTGGGGCGGACGCGGCGAACCTGGGACGTCGTCATCTCCGAGCCGTCGAATCCCTGGCGGGCCGGCGTGGCCTCCCTCTACTCGGCGGATTTCTACCGCGACCTGAAGAAGCGGCTGAAGCCCGGCGGCCTTCTCGCCCAGTGGATGCACCTCTACGACCTTGACGCGCCGACGCTCCGGATCGTCTTCCGGACGCTCACGGCCAGCTTCGCTGACGTGTGCGTCTTCTGGCTCGACGAGGGAGACGTCGTCCTCCTCGCTTCAGACACGCCGATCGCCCTCCGGACCGAGCAGCTCCGCGCCCTTCTCGACGGCCCGCTCCGGCCGGCACGGATCCGGTGGGCGCGGCTCGAGAGCGCCGACGACGTCTGGGGTCGATACCTGCTCGACCGGGCCGGGATCCTGGCGTTCCTCTCCCCGGCCGATCCCGTCCACGACGACGACCGTCCCGTCCTGGAGTTCCGGGCCCCTCGCGGCGCCTTCCGGGCCGACCCGTTCCTTGCCGAAAGGCTTCTTGCGCGCAAGCTCGAGCGGGGCGTCACGCTGCCGAAGGTCGTCGGGCCGGAACCATCCCAGTCCGCCCGCTGGCTCGGCGTGGCCGGCATGTACGAGCAGATCGAGCGCCGGACCGAGGCCGTGGAGGCGGTCCGCCGTGCCGCCGAGGGCGCGTCTCCCGCTGCCCGGATCCGCGCCGCTGAGATCGCCCTCGCGGGCCGGCGGGTGAAGGAGGCGGCCGACCTCCTGAATGCCGTCGCTCCGGCCGTCCGCGGCGGGACGCCCGACGACGCCCGCCTCTTCTCCTACGCCGAGGCGCGGTTCTTCGCGTCCCAGGGACAGCTCGACCGGGCGCGGGTCGCGTGGGAGCGAACGGGAGAGATCGATGGGAAGGCGGGCCTCGAGCTCCTGTCGATCCTCGTCTCATCAGGACAGGAGGAAGCGGCTCTCGACCAGGCGCGCCGACTTCTCGAGGCGGCGCGGCTCGGCGGACCCGTCGGCGCTTCAGAGGTAGTCATCGTCTACGAATTCCTCCGGGGCCTGGCGCTTCGCCCAAGAGGGCTCCCCGAGGTGACCCGCCTTCTCGAGAGCTTTCCCGCCCCGGCCACCGGCCTTCCGCAGCAGCCGCGACAGCGCCTTCTGGCTGCCCTCTACGAGCGCCTCGGGCGCCCCTCGGATGCGCTCACCGCCTGCGAGCGCTCCGCCGCCACAGGCGTCTTCGACGTCGACGTCCTCGCGGTCAGCGCGCGCGCGCTCCGGGCGCTCGGCCGCACGTCCGAGGCGTCCGAGGCCGAGGCGACTCTCGCCGCCGTCGCGCCTGACGAGACGCTGCCGGCCCTGCGAAGCCCTCTGCTCGATACCCAGGCCCCGGCGCCGCTCCCGCGGGCGGCGGGGAACCGCCGCCGCTGAGGAGGGCCACGATGACGTTGGAGCAAGACATCCGCCCCGAGCCGGCCATCCGCGTGTCGATGCTTCCGCGCGATACGAACGCGAACGGGACGATCTTCGGCGGCATTCTCCTCGCCTACCTCGACCAGGCAGGCGCCATCGCGACGAGGGGCACATGCCACCGTGTCGTCACTGTGAAGATGACCGAGGTGGTCTTCCACGCCCCTGTCTTCGTCGGCGACGTCGTCAGCTTCTATGCTCGTGTCGTCAAGATCGGCACGACTTCCATTACCGTACATGTCGATGTCGAGGCGGAGCGGTGGCGTGAAGAACAGCGCCCCGTGAAGGTCACCGAAGCCGAAATCGTCTACGTGAAGGTGGACGAGAACGGTCGCCCGTGTCCCATCTCACACCGGTGAGCGTCGGCTGGCCCGGCCGATCCTGAATCGGTTTGGACGGATCGAAATCCATCTCGATGGATGCAGGGACGAAATCGGTCGCCCGAATGACCCATCCGGCGGTCGAATTCAATCCGGAAGAACGCTCGTAAGCCTATGAGAAATCGATATTTATAGCTCGCGCCCGCAGGGGCGGCCAGCGGGAGTCGCGGACAGGTCTCCGGGGCCACGATCTTGCTTGAGAGAGCCGAGGAAGTGGTCTAGGCTCTTTTCAAAAGTCGTGTTCCACGTGTGGGTTCAGGCCGGTCACGGTTCCGGCCCGTCAACGAAGGCCCTGAGCGGCCATTCAGATTTCGAAGGAGGAAGGAGGTCCATAGAGTCGAGCGGCAGAGACGGAGACTCAGACGTTTCCCGAGACGATCTGGTCCACCTAGAAGAACGAAAGAGAAAGGCAGGTCATATGGAGTCAGTCAGGAAGAAGAGGTGGCGCGGCGCCAGCATTCTGGCAATCGCACTTCTCTTTGCCTCCGGGATCGCCTTCGGCCAGGCCCAGACGGGCAACATCTACGCGAGGGCCTCGGACGAGCAGGGGGCAGGGCTGCCCGGAGTCACTGTCACGCTGACGGGCGTCAGCGCCCCGATCAGCCAGGTCACGAACGTGAACGGCGAGGTCCGGTTCCTCAACCTCGCCCCCGCCCCGTACACCCTCGAGTTCGGCCTCCAGGGCTTCTCGAAGGTGTCGCGGAAGAACGTCACCGTGTCCGTCGGCCAGAACACGCAGATCAACGTGACCATGAAGCTGGCGGGAGTGCAGGAAAGCGTCGTCGTGACGGGCGAGAGCCCGCTTCTCGACACGCGCAAGACCGGCTCCTCGGCCACCGTCGACAAGGTCCAGCTCGAGGAGATCCCGAGTGCGCGCGACCCGTGGGTCATCCTCCAGACGGCCCCGGGCGTCCAGATCGACCGCGTCAATGTCGGCGGCTCGGAGAGCGGCCAGCAGTCGGTCTACGTCGGGAAGGGGGACAACGGCTTCCAGGGGACGTGGAACGTCGACGGCGTGAACATCACCGACATGGGCGCCCTCGGCTCCTCCCCGGCGTACTACGACTTCGACTCTTTCGCCGAAATACAGATCTCGACCGGCGGATCGGACGTTTCGATCCAGACGCCGGGCGCCCAGCTCAACATGGTCACGAAGCGCGGCACGAACGACGTCCACGGGTCGGCGCGCGTCCTGATCACCGACCGCAAGATGCAGTCCTCGAACATCTCCGAAGAGCTGGCAGCCCA
Source organism: uncultured Acidobacteriota bacterium (assembly GCA_963801475.1). GTDB lineage: Bacteria > Acidobacteriota > Thermoanaerobaculia > UBA5066 > UBA5066 > DAOMFB01. Next base: position 2,752,860 of record CAWDEX010000001.1, read on the forward strand.
GCTGAAGGCGGCGGGCCAGACGGTCCAGGGCAACCAGATCCAGGAGATCCAGGACTACGGCGTCGAGGTGGGAGGTCCCGTCTGGAAGGACCACATCTGGCTCTGGGGCGCCTACGGCCGGAACCAGATCAACAACCTGACCGCGGCGGGCTATCCGGACAATACGAAGCTCGAGGATTACAACCTCAAGCTGAACGCCCAGATTATCCCGGAGAACACCCTTACGGCCGTCTACAACTACAACAACAAGGTCAAGCTGGGACGCAACTCCAGCCCGACCCGGCCTCCCGAGACGGCGTTCAACCAGAGCGGCCCCGGGAAGCTCTACAAGATCGAGGACTCTCACATCTTCAGCCCCGACGTCTTCGCGACCGTGTCGTACTCCCGCGTGATCGGAGGTTTCTCCTTCGTCACCCCCGGGCAGACTCAGGCCTACCAGGACGAAAACCTCGTCTGGCATAACAGCTTCTACCAGTACGACACGTTCCGCCCGCAGACCCAGGTTAACGTCCTCCCGTCGTTCTTCCTCAGGACGGGGAACGTCGGCCACGAGTTCAAGACCGGGTTCGTCTACCGGTCGACGCCGGTCGGCTCGACCTCGACCTGGCCGCAAGGGATCATCGGCTGGGCGCCCGGGGCGTACCTCGACCAGGGCGTCGCCGCGTTCGTACGCGTAGGAAACCGCCAGACCGAGCAGAATTACTACTCGGGCTACCTCTCGGACACCATGACGATCGACAAGCTGACGGTCAACCTCGGCGTCCGGTACGACCACCAGACCAGCTACAACACGGCGATATCCGCCCCCTGCTGCCTGTACAGCACGACGGCCTGGCCGCAGGTGCCGTTCACGCCCCTCACCGCCCCCGCTTCTTCGTCGCTCACCTGGAACGACTGGTCCCCGCGCGTCGGCCTGACCTACTCGCTGAACCAGGGGAAGACGCTCGTCAAGGCGAGCTATGGCCGGTTCGTCAACCAGCTCGGAGGCGGGACCTCCAGCTACAACGGGAACGCGCCGACCGGGGCGTCATATCTGTACTACTACTGGAACGACGCGAACCACAACACCCGTGTCGAGCCGGGCGAGGTGGATTTCACGAGCGATTACGGCTACGGGAACAACGGCATCCTCTTCGGGGGCTACATCGACCCGGCCCATCCGAACTCCGCGGTCGCCCTGAACAGGAACGACCCGAACATGAAGTCGCCTAAGACGGACGAGTTCATTCTCGGTTTCGAGCATGAGGTGCTCCCGGCCTTCGTCGTCGGCCTGAGCGGCACGTACCGGAAGTTCACCGGCTTCCTCGGCAGCCAACCGCTCAGCGCGGACGGCACCCGCGTCCTGACCCAGGCCGACTACACCTGCACGGCGGTCGGCCCCTTCCCGCAGACACCGCGCAGCACGCCGGAGATGGTCAACCAATGCGACCCGAAGGCGGGCGTGGCTGGAGAAAGCCGGATGCTGACGAACGTCTCCGGCTACAACCAGCAATACTGGGGCGTCGATTTCACGGCCCAGAAGCGTTATTCGGACAAGTGGATGGCGCGCTTCGCCTTCACCTGGGCCGACTGGAAGCAGCACAACACGTCGGAGATTGCCGACCCTTCAAGCCTCCGGCCTGGATCGGGAAACGACATCATCGGCTACGGAATTGCTGACGGCGGAACCGTCGTCGTCAGCCCCGGCGCCATCTCAGGCGCAAAAGCGCAGGTCTTCATCAACGCGAGGTGGCAGGCGACCCTTTCGGGCCTCTACACCCTGCCGCTCGACTTCAACATCTCGACGAGCCTCTTCGCCCGGGAGGGCTACCCGGTTCCGTACTACCGGCAGATCACGACGGAGGCCAACGTGCCGTCGTATGCCTCGACGAAGCAGTATCTGCTTGGAAACGTGTCCGACGTCCGGCTCCCTACGGTCTTCGAGTGGGACCTGGGTCTCTCGAAGGTCGTGAAGGTGGGCCCCCTCGACGTCACCCTCATGGCGGACTGCTTCAACCTCCTGAACCGGAACACGGTCCTGCAGCGCCAGAATCGTGTTCGTGGATCGATGACGACACCGAGCTCCTCGGACAACAACATCCTCGAGCAGCAGAGCCCGCGGATCTTCCGCTTCGGCGCCCGCCTCAGCTTCTAGTTCTCCACGGGGAACCCGGAACCGGCCGGGTTCCCCAGTCCCCTCCGCGCCCGAAGCGACGCTCGCTCCGCAAGCGGCCATTTCGGCCCCCGGGCTCCACGGCCCGGGGGTTTTTCTCTTGAAGACCCCCCCCCGCTCCTGAGAACCTCCGCGCGTGCGTGAGGGAACGTCAGGCCGGCTCGCCCGCGGCGTCGCGGGAATTCTGCCCCTTCTCGTTGCCGTCGCCTGCGGAAAGGGCGGCTCGGCCGGAAAGGCGAAGGTCTACCCTTCGGCGCCAGTCGTCCTCGTCTCGATTGACACGCTCAGGTCGGATCACCTTCCCGTGTACGGCTACACGGGGGTCGAGACCCCCGTGCTCGCCGCGTTCAGAAACGAGGCGATCCTCTTCGAGAAGGCCTACAGCCACGTCCCGCTGACCCTTCCGTCGCACGCCTCGATCTTCACCGGCACGCTTCCCGCCGTGCACGGGCTTCGCGACAACCTCGGCTACACCATGAACCGGAAGGTGCCGACGCTGGCGGAGCTTCTGAAAAGGAACGGATACGCGACGGGAGGCGCCATCTCGAGCGTCGTCCTCAACGCCGGGAGCGGCATCGGGCGCGGCTTCGACTTCTACGAGGACACCGTCGAGCCGACCGAGCCCAATCAGGCTCTCAGCCGGGTCCAGCGCCCCGGCGCCGAGACGGAGGCCCTCCTCTCGGGATGGCTGGAGGCGCAGCCTCCGGAGAGACCCTTCTTCGCCTTCCTCCACCTCTACGAGCCTCACACGCCCTACGAGCCCCCCGAGCCTTACGCCAGCCGTTACAGGAAACAGCCGTACGACGGCGAGATCGCCTGGGCAGACGAGCTGACCGGACGGTTCTTCGACGTTCTGAGAAGGAAGGGCGTCTGGGACCGTGCTCTCGTCATCGTCCTCTCGGACCATGGCGAAGGGCTCGGTGAGCACGGCGAGGACGAGCACGGCATCTTCCTCTACCGATGGGCGCTCCAGGTGCCCCTCATGGTGAAGCTTCCGAAGGGCGACAGAGCCGGGACCACGGTCGGAGATCCGGTCCAGCTTTCCGACGTCTTCACAACGGTCGTCAAAGCCGTTGGCCTTCCGGACGTGACGGCGCCGGACGGGACCGTCTCGCTCCTCGACCTCGCCGCGGGCGCCCCGGCGCCGGCGAGGACCCTCTATGCCGAGACGATCTTTCCGCGCATCCATTTCGGCTGGAGCGATCTCGCGTCCCTTCTGGACGGCAGGTGGCATTACGTCGAGGCGCCGAAGCCCGAGCTCTACGACCTCGAGAAGGACCCGTCGGAGAACGCGAACCTCGCCCCGGACAGGCCGCAGCCCTTCCGGACCCTCCGGATCGAGATGGAGAAACGCCGCGCCTCCTTCACGGCCCCCGCCGCCGTGGACCCCGAGGAGGCGAAGAAGCTCGCCTCGCTCGGGTACCTCAGCACCGGGGCGACGGCGGGAACCGGACCGCTGCCTGATCCGAAGGACGGGATTCTCCTCGTGCGCGACCTGAAGATCGGCTCCGGTCTCTTCCACTCCAAACGCTACGAGGAGGCCATCGCCGTCTTCCGGCGGCTTCTCGACCAGAACCCCCGCATGCTCGACGTCTGGGATCTCTACTCGCAGTGTCTCCAGAAGCTGGACCGAAACGAGGAGGCGCTCGCGGCACTGAAGAAGGGGATCCAGCTCTCGCCGGAGGGGGCGACGCACTATTTCCTCGCCGTTGCGAATCTCTGCCTGACCCTCGGCAAGCTCGATGAGGCGCAGAAGCACGCGGAGATCGCACGCGACCGTGGCGACGCGGCTGCCGACGATCTCCTCGCTCGCGTCCACCTGGCGCGGAAAGAGTGGGACGCTGCCGAGAAATCGGCCCTTGCGGCGCTGAAGGCGCGCCCGAACAAGCGGCTCGCCTACCTGATACTGGCCCGCGTCGCCATCGCCCGGAACGACCTCCCGAAGGCGCTCGAGCTGGTGGACACGGCGGGCGCCCTCGGCGAGGGAAAGCACCTCCCGGCGATCGAGGGACTCCATTTCCTCAGGGGCGACGTTCTCGGGCGGATGGAACGGCTCGCCGAGGCCGAGCCGGAATTCCGGCTGGAGATCGGCCTCTTCCCCATCAACCTCGACGCCTGGAGCTCCCTGACGGCTCTCTACGCATCTCAGGGACGCCTCCCGGACGTGCGCCAGACCGTGAAGGAGATGGTGACGGCGAATCCGACGCCAGCGGCCTACGCACTGGCCGAGAAGACGCTCCGGGTCGTGGGAGACCGGGAAGGCGCCGCCATGCTTCGGGTCATGGCCTCCCGGAAGTTCCCCACGGATCCCCGGTTCCGGCGCGGCGCCTGAGCGCCAAGCGGCGATTCCCTTCCGCACCACCCCGGGAAGGAGTAGCTTAGACGGGGGGCTGCCATGGGCCATTCAAGAGGGTTCGCTCCTTCAGTTCTCGCTGCCCTTCTCGCGCTGACTCCCGTCCGGCCTGCAACGCCGTCCGAGGCGCAGACGACGACGGCGATCCGAAAGGGCGGCGTCACGGCGAGCGCCGACGTCACCCTCGTGGAGGTCCCGGTGTACGTCGTCGGCAAGGACGGACGGCCCGTCCGCGGGCTCACGAAGGACGATTTCGAGCTCTTCGACGAGGGGAAGCCGGTTGCTGTCTGGGACCTCGACGTGATCGACCTCGCGGACTTCGGCCGCCAGACCGTCACCCCCGACGTGCCTCTCCCCCCGGCCGCCCGCCGACACTTCTTCTTCCTTTTCGACCTGACGTTCTCGCGGCCGCTCGACGTCGCCCGGGCCCGGACGGCCGCCCGGCAGTTCGTCCAGAACGGGATGAAGAACGGGGACCTCGGCGCCGTAGCCACGGTGGACGTCGAGAAGGGGCTCAAGCTCGTCCTCTCCTTCACGTCGGACCGCGACCAGCTCGACGCGGCGCTGGCGACGCTCGGTCTTCCAAGCCTCACGTCGCCGACCGCCGACCCCCTCGCCCTGACGATCTTCAACCCGTCGCTGGCCGCGGTCGTCGTGGGCGAGCGCGGCGCCCTCCGCTCCTCAAGCGATGCGGAGTTCGCGGACACCCTGAACACGTTCAAGCAGATGGAAGAAAAGATCCACGACACCTACGTGCAGGGGCGAATTCGCTCGTTCGCGACCTCGCTCATCACCCTGGCGCGCACCCTCAACTCCGTCCACGGGCGGAAGAACGTCATCTTTTTCTCGGAGGGATTCGACCAGAAGCTCCTCTCGGGCATCACGGGTCCCGAAGCCGGGCGGGAGATGGGCGACTACCTCGTTTCCGGGCAATACTGGCGCGTCGAATCCGAAGACCGGTACGGGCGGAACGAGGTCCGGAGGAACCTCGACGAGATGCTGGACGTCTTCCGGAGGACGGACTGCGTCCTCCACGCCGTCGACGTCTCGGGCCTCAGGGTCCTCGGCGGTGGCGTGGAGGCCGAAACGGCGTCCGACGGGGGGCCCGCGGCCCGCCTCGGGAGCCGCGGACGGGGGCGCGATTCGCTCTACTTCATGTCGTCCGGGACCGGCGGGAACCTCTTCGAGAACTCCAATGACATGGGCGAACACCTGAGGAAGCTCCAGGAGGAGACTTCCCTCATCTACCTCCTGACCTACTCTCCGGCGGACCTGAAGGAGCCCGGGCGCTATCACCGCCTGAAGGTGAAGGTGAAGGCACAGTCCTCCCAGACATCGTTCCGGGCCGGATACTACGAGCCACGCCCGTACACGCAGCTCACACCGATGGAGCGACGCCTCCTCGCGGCAGAGCAGATCGCCTATGGCTTGCCACGCCTGGACATCCCCGCACGAGCCATCGCGGCGCCGATTCTGGCGCCGGCCGGCGACCGGGCCGTCGTCCCGGTCATCGTGGAAATCCCCGGCGCGACGCTCGTGAAGACGGCGTCCTCCGATAACCTCAACCTCGAGATCTACGCCTACGCAACCGACCAGGCGCTGAAGACCAAGGACTACCTGTCCCAGAACGTCTTTCTCGACCTGGCGCGCGTCGGGTCCCAGCTCGCGGCCAGCGGCATCAAGTTCTACGGCAGCCTCAGTCTGCCTCCGGGGACCTTCTGGCTGCGCGTTCTTCTCCGGAACGCCGATACCGGACGGAGCGGCCTTCTGGTCGTCCCGGTCACGGTCCCGCCCAAAGAGAGCAAGGGGCTCTTCGTGCTCACGCCGCTCTTCCACGAGGCCGCCGGAAACTGGGTCATGGTGAAGGCCATTCCGCGGCCGGCGGCGCCGCCGCCCGGGCCGTACCCGTTCGTCTCGCAAGGGGAGTCGTTCATCCCGGCCGCCGACCCCGTCCTCGACCCCTCCGAAGACGCCAAGGTCAGCGTTTTCGTCTACAACGTTCCGGCGGGCGACGACCTCGAGGTCCAGGGAGAGATCCGCGGGAAGACCGGGGCTCGCATCGGCCCCGCCCTGCTCACGCAGGTAGCAACCTCCCGGAACGGACCCGCCGGCCCGCTCAACCTCCTCTGCAGCTTTCGCCCGGGGAACCTCGAACGGGGGGGCTACACCCTCTGGGTCGGCGTGAAGGATCGCGCCTCTGGCGCAAAAGGCGAGACTCTGGGATTCTTCCGGATGCAGTGAATCCCGCCCGAAATGCGGGGCCAGGAAGACCGGCCCCGCCTGGAGTCAGACGATGAGATCGCTCGGACGCGTCATCCCGATTCTCCTCTCCCTCTTCGTCCTGGCCGCGGCGCGCCCCTGTACCGCCCAGGACTGGAAGGGAAAGGGGCGTCTCGAGGGACGGATCACCGACCAGGACGGAAAGCCGATCGCGGGCGCGGTCGTCAAGATCCGCGTGCCGGGCCGGCCGGACGACGGCCCCACCACGAAGACCGACGACAAGGGGAGATGGACGGTCATGGGTCTTCGCGGCGGGGACTGGAAGATCACCGTCGAGGCCCGGGGCTTCATCCCCGGCGAGACGATGTTCGCCGTAAGCGAGGTCTACCGCGCGAACCCCCTCGAGTACAGGATGGCACCCGTTCCTGTCGAGGCTCCCCAGCCCGAGAAGACGGGCCTGCCGCCCGAGGTCGTGGAGGCGCTGAAGAGCGGCAACGACGCCCTCGCTGAGAAGCGCTGGGCCGACGCACGGGCCGCTTTCGAGAAGGTCCTCCTGGCGGCCCCCGACAACGCTGCCCTGCTGCTGGCCCTCGCCCGCTCGTACTACGGCGAGGGGAACACCGAGAAGGCCGTCGAGATGCTGAAGAAGGTCACGGACAAGGATCCGGCGAACTGGGGGGCCTGGATGCTGGTGGCCAACATGCTCCTCGAGAAGGGAAGACTCGACGAAGGGCGGGCCGCCCTCGAGAAAGTGCCGGAAGCGTCCATCACCGACCCGAACATCTTCATCAACGTCGGCGTCCTCTTCATGAACAAGGCGAAGATGGACGAGGCCGAGAGCTACTTCGACAAGGCGGTCAACCTCGCTCCCGCGAAGTTCGACGGGTACTATTACCGTGGGCTGGCACGGATCGCCCTCAACAAGAAGGACGGCGCCCGCGCCGACTTCAGAAAGGTGATCGAGCTGGCGCCTCCGGATGCCAGCGAGGTCAAGGACGCCAAGCAATACCTCGAGGCGCTGAAGTAAGACGTCGCAGGGTCTTCCCGGCCGTCCTCCGCGCGGGGGCATTCTTCGTCGGGGTGTCCCTTCTCGGCGGATGCGTGGGGAGAGAGCCCGCCTCCCGCCCCTCCCGATCGGGCCTCGACGTCGTCCTCGTCACCGTGGATACGTGGCGTGCAGACGCAGCCGGGTTCGCCGGGAATCCTCGCGTCAAGACGCCCGCCTTCGACCGGCTTGCATCGGCCGGGAGGGTCTTCACGAACGCCCGGGCGCACAACGTCGTGACGCTTCCGTCGCACGCGAACATCCTGACAGGACTCCTTCCCTTCCAGCACGGCCTGAGGGACAACGCCGGCTTCCGGCTTCCCGATGGCGTGCCGACTCTCGCCACGCGCCTCAAGGAGGCCGGCTACGCGACGGGCGCCTTCATCTCGGCATTCCCTCTCGATGCCCGTTTCGGCCTGGCTCGAGGTTTCGACGTCTACGACGACCGCTACGGGAAGGGGACCGACACCGGCAATTTCCGCCTGGCCGAGCGGCGAGGCGTGGAGACCGTGAGCGCTGCGCTTGACTGGTGGCGGAAACAGGTGCCGGGCAAGCGCTTTCTCTGGGTTCACGTCTTTGAGCCACATGCACCGTACCAGCCGCCTCCCCCGTTCGACGCCGAATACAGGGACGACCCCTACCTTGGCGAGGTGGCGGCCGCGGACGCCGCGTTGGCGCCCCTCATAGACGACATCCTTTCGGAGCCGCGGAGCTCGGTCGTGGCATTCCTGACCGGTGACCACGGCGAGTCGCTCGGGGAGCACGGCGAGGAGACGCACGGGCTGTTCGCTTACGACGCCACGCTCAAGGTCCCTCTCGTCGCCATCGGGCCGCGCATTGCGACCGGACGCGATGGGCGTCCCGCGGGACACATCGACGTCGTCCCGACAGTTCTCGACGCCCTGAAGCTTCCGGCCGATTCGAAGCTGCCGGGACGGTCGCTCCTCACGGCGGGCGATTCGGCCACCGATGCGGCACATCTTCTCTATTTCGAGGCGCTCTCGGCCAGCCTCAACCGGGGCTGGGCGCCCCTGACCGGCGCCGTCCGCGGGGGCCTGAAGTACGTCGATCTCCCGCTCCGTGAGCTCTACGACCTCTCCGCCGACCCTAACGAAACGAAGAACCTCGCCGGAGCGCGCGAGACGGACGTCCGGGCGCTCGCGCGAGCCCTTCCGGTCGAGGCGAAGGCACCGCCCCGTCGCGAAGTACCGTCGGCCGAGGAGGTGGCCCGCCTGAGGGCCCTCGGCTATCTCGCCTCTGCGGGAGGAAACGCCGGCAAGGGAACCTACTCCGAGGCGGACGACCCGAAGCGTCTCCTCGCCGTCGACCAGGCGATTCACCGGCTCATTGACCATTATCAACGGGGGCGGATGCGCGAGGCCGTGGCGGAGGCTGAAACACTCGTCCGGTCTCATCCCCGTCTCTCGATCGGCGTCGAGCACCTCGCCTTTCTCTACCAGCAATCCAACCGGCTCCCCGACGCCGCACGCCTCCTGAAAGCTTTCTTCGCAGGCCCGGGCCGGGAGGGGGGAACGCAGGAGCCTCTGAGGGTTCGCTACGGGATGGTGCTCGCGGAGATGGGGCGGGCAAGAGAGGCCGCGGCGGTTCTTGCTCCACTGGCCGGGAGCTCAGATCCGGACACGCTCAACGCTCTCGGAATCGCCCTTGCCGACGCCGGCGACTTCACACGCGCCCGGGAGGTCTTCGACCGATCACTCCGCGCCGACGGCGGGAACCCTCGGACGCTCGAAGACCTCGGGATCGTGGCCCTCAGGGAGAGGAAGCCTGCCGAGGCCAGAGAGAACTTTCGAAAGGCGCTGGCGATCAATCCGAATCTCCCGAATTCCCTCAACGGCCTCGGAGCTGCCGAAGCGACGCTCGGGAACGTCGATGCCGCCATGGTGGCCTGGAACCGTGCCGTCGAGGTAAACCCTGCCGATCTCGAAGCCCTCTACAACCTCGGAACGGTCGCGGTCCGCGCGGGCCGGGTGGAGATGGCTGCCGGCGCCCTGCGCCGCTACCTCGCTCTCGCTCCACCCGCCCGTTTCGAGCGCGAGCGCGCCGAAGCGGAGGCGATCCTGCGCACTCTCGCTCCGGCTCCACCGGCGCGATAATCGACGGTCGGAGGCTTTCCGATGAAGAGGACGTCGATCGCCGTCGTCGCGATTGCTCTCGCGGCCCCTCTCGCCGCCGCCGGATTGACAAAGCACAAAGACTGGGCGGACTCGCCCCAGGCCTACTTCCTCTCGAAGGCCGAGAGGGAGCAGTGGGGCTCGATCACGACCGACGAGGCGGCCGAGAAATTCATCGCCGGGTACCTTGCGGCGCGAGGAAAGGGCTTCGCAGCCGCCCTCCAGAGCCGGATCGATGCGGCGGACAAGACGTACAAAGGCGGGAAGCCCAAGGGCGCGAGGTCGCCCCAGGGGAGAACCCTCATCCTGCTTGGCGGCCCCACCTCCACCGAGATGAAGACGGGGAAGGAGAAGACCGTCGCAGATCCGTCGGGGTCGGCCGGTCTCAGCTATTCGGGCGAGAGCGGGGGAAAAGCAGGAGGCGGCAGCGGATCGGCGAACCCTCTCTCGAACGTCGGCGGGCCCGGTCCCAACACGTTGCGGGGCATGGAAAAGCCGGAGCCGACCGTCATCCAATGGCTCTACCAAGGAGCCAGCGCACCGGCGGGAACCGGCCTCAAGGAATTCGTGGTGGCCTTCGACCAGGACGCGGCGGGAAACGTCACCTTCCAGGATCCACAGAAGGTCGAAGAGGTCTTCCAGAAGGTCATTGCGTACTGGGCGCCGAAGCCGAGGCCGTAAGGCTCACTCGTCCCCGGCCACGGGGCGCTGACCGCGCACCGCCTTGACGCCGGCGTCGCGCTTCTTCGCGCGAAGACGGCGCTCGCGGGCGGCCGCCGTGGGCTCCGAGGGGCGACGGGGCTTCGGAACCACGAGAGAGCGTGCGACGAGCTGCCTCACCTTCTCCCGGGCGGCCTCGAGGTTCCGGAAGCGGTCGCGGCTTTCCCCCGCCGTTACCTGAAGCCGGCCGTCCGCCGTGACCCGGCGGCCGGCGATCGAGAGCAGGCGGCGGCGCGACACGTCGTCGAGCCCCTCGATGCCCGCGAGGTCGACGAGGAGGAGGATCTTCGACGAGACCTTGTTGACGTTCTGGCCGCCCGGCCCCGAGGAGCGGATCGCGTGAATCTCGAGAGCGGCGGGCAGGATGCGGACGCGGGGGGTCACTTCGATCGGATCGGCCATGGAGAGATGTTACGACCGGCCGGGCCGCGGTATCTTCGTCCTGTGACCGGTGGCGGGCGCCTCGTCTATTCGACCGAGAAGGGCTCCGTCTGCCCGCAGTGCGGGTGGCCCCGGAGCGACTGCCGCTGCTCGACCGCGCCCGAGGAACCCGTTCCCGCAAAACCCGTCGCAAAGCTCCGGCTCGAGAAAGCCGGGCGCGGCGGAAAGAGCGTCACGGTCGTGGACGGGCTTCCGCGCAACACGGCCTTCGTCGCCGACCTCGCCCGCGCCCTCAAGAGCGCGCTCGGAACGGGCGGAACGGCGAAGGAGGGGTGCGTCGAGATCCAGGGCGATCACCGGGAGCGGCTCCGGGACCTGCTTCGCCGGCGCGGCTTTCTCGTCAAGGGCTGACGCGCCGCGCCGCAGCCTCTCCCGCCGTCCGGCCCGTCGCCCACGCCCACTGGAAGTTGAATCCGCCGATCGGGCCGAAGGCGTCGAGGATCTCACCGGCGAAGTAGAGCCCCGGCATCAGCCGGCTCGCCCCGCTCCCGGGGTCCACTTCCTCGAGAGCCACCCCGCCCCCGGTTACCTCGGCCGTCCGGTAGCCCTCGGTGCCCGTCGCCGGGATCGGGAAGGCCGTCAGCGCGACGACGACGCGGCGACGAGCCTCGCGCGTGAGGCGGTAAAGGGGAACGTCCGCCACGCCAGCGGTCGCGAGAATCAGCTGCGCCAGACGATCGGGGACCGAGAAGCTTCTTAGAATTGAAGATAGAGCACCGCCGGAGCCCGGGCGGCCGCGAAGGCGCTCATCCCAGGCTCTCGCAACCGCCTCGACACTGCCGAAGCGCTCCGGGCTCGCAGCCAGCACGGGACCACTCGAAGGATTTCTCCCGGTTCTCATCTTCTCCGGTCCTTCGAGCTTGGTCGGCGTGAATGTCGCCCGGACGTCCGCAGTTCGCCCCGCCCGCGCCGCGCGCTCCACCACGTGCGACACGTCGAGGACTGCGGGTCCGCTCCAGCCCCGGTGGGTGAAAAGGAAGCCTCCGTCCGCCACGGCGCTCTCCTCTCCGGCCCGGGCGGTGACGCGGGCCCGGAGTGACACGCCGGCGAGAGCGTGGTGCGGCGGCGCGTCGCCCACCAGCGGCACGAGAGCCGGGAAGGTAGGCCGGATCGTGTGGCCGAGCGCCGTCGCCCAGGTGAAGCCGCCCGCGTCGGCACCCTGCGCGAGGACCGAGAGGCCTCCGGTCGAAAGGACCACGGCGCAGGCGCGAATCTCGCCCTCGTCGAACCGGAGGAGAAACCCGCCGTCCGGAGTCGGGGCGACCTCGCGCACGGCCACGCCGCTCCGGATCTCGGCCCCGGCCGCGAAAGCCCGGTCGCGGAGGACGTCGCGCACGTCCCGGGCGCGGTTCGTCGGAGGGAAGAGCTTCCCCGACTCCGGCTCCTCGCGGAGCGGTCCACCGAGGAGCTCTTCGAAGAACTCGCGCTGCGCCGTGAGGGGCCAGCGATCGAGAAACCGGCGGACGAGCCGGCCCGGGGAGCTCGACACGAAGCGCTCCGGCGCGTCCCCGGCGGGGAGGATGTTGCATCGGCCGCCGCCCGAGACGAGGATCTTCCGCCCCGGCTCGCGTGCGGCTTCCACGACGAGAACACCCCGCGGACGTTTGATCCGCTCCCCGGCCGACCGCGCCGCCATGAGCCCGGCGGCCCCGGCCCCGACGACGACGACCGCTCGTTCCATGACACCATAATCGCGCATGCCCGAAGCGCACGGGGCGAAGAGCGGGATTCTCCGCCGTCTGGTCTACCGGCTTCACTTCTGCCTGGCGGCCCTCGTCGGAGGGTTCTTCTTCGTCACGCTCTCGCTTCTCGCCCTCTTCCGGATCGTCGTTCTCAAGTGGGATCGCGAGCGCGTCATGGGGACGTGGATTCCGACTTGGTACCGGATCATGAGCGCGACGCTCGGCTGGGAGATGCCCGTCGAGGGAGTCGACCGGTTCGAGACGTCGCGTCCCGCCGTCATCGTCATCAACCACCAGTCGAACCTCGACATCGTCCTCTGGGCCCGGTTCTTCCCGCGGGCGACGGTCGTCGTCGGGAAGAAACAGATCAAGAAGATCCCGGTCTTCGGGGCCATCTTTCAGGGAACGAAGAACATCCTGATCGACCGCGAGAACACCGAGAAGGCCCGCCAGTCGCTCGCGGAGGCGGCCGGCCGGATCAACTCCGAGCGGCTGAACGTCTGGATGGCGCCGGAAGGGCACCGGAATCTCGGCGCCGAGATGCTCCCCTTCAAGAAGGGGGCTTTTCACCTCGCCGTCGCGGCGCAGGTTCCCTTGCTCCCCGTCGTCGTCGGGCCGGTCTGGGCCGTCTTCGACGGCCGCCGACTGCTCAACCGGCCCGGCCGGATCCGGACCAAGGTCCTCCCGCCGATCCCGACCGAGGGGCTGACCGAGGCGGACGTCGATTCCCTCGTGGTAAAGGTGCGCTCGGCGATGGACGCCGCCCGCCGTGAGCTGATCGACTCGGCCGGGCCGCGAATCGGCTGACCCGGAGAGGGCGGCGGGTGCGAATGCCGCGGTGCCTCGGACCCGAGAGGCCAAGCACCCCCTGCCGGAGAATCAGACCCGGAACGTGTCGGGCCGCCAGACCTTGACCCGCTTCTTGATCTCCTCGCGGGGGAGATTTTCGTCGAGCGACTGCCGGACCAGCTCGGACAGCTCCCCGTCGGAGGCGAACCGCAGGCCGATGAGCTGCCCCTCGGTCAGATCGCCGATCCGCCCCTTGAGCGGCTCGGAGAGAAGCTGCTGGAGACGAAGCCGCTCCTCCAGCCGGATGATGCGGTCCTGCACCTTCAGCGCGTAGAGCCGCACCTTGAAGTAAAGGACGAGAAGCGCGGCGAAAACGAGGAAGATCCACGCCGTCGTGAACCCGGGGCTCCGGACGAGCTGCCAGAGGGAGACGAGGAGCGAGATCGCGAGGACCCCGAAGATGAAGACGTGGAAGAGGGGGTCGTAGCGGCGGTGATTGGCGTAGGTTTGCGGGGCGGCTTCGGCCATCGATCGAGTCTACAGGGCCGCCCTTTTCCTCTTGGCGCCCTGTGATGCGACGCGTAGCATGAAGTGATGGTTGCGTCCCGCCCGACGCGGCCGGGCGGCTCGTGGGCCCATCCCGACCGCTCCGTCCGCTTCGCCGCCGCCTTCGGCTTCCTCCTCATCCACCTTCTCGCCCTCGGCGTCTTCGTCGTCGGCTTCTCGTGGTCGGGGGTCGCCCTCTGCCTCGGCTCCTACTACCTCCGGATGTTCGCCATCACGGCCGGCTTTCACCGCTACTTCGCCCATCGGGCCTACCGCCTCGGCCGCCTGCCTCAGTTCCTCCTCGCGTTCCTGGCCCAGACCTCCGCCCAGAAGGGAGTTCTCTGGTGGGCCGGCCTCCACCGCCATCACCACAGGTGGTCCGACACGCCGAAAGACATCCACAGTCCGCTTCAGGACGGGTTTTTCTGGAGCCACATCGGCTGGATTCTGTCGGGGAAATACGACGAGACCGACCTCTCCCTGATCCCCGACTTCGCGAAATTCCCCGAGCTCCGCTGGCTGAACCGGAACCAGTACGCGCCGGTCCTTCTCTACGCGGCCGCGTCGTGGCTGGTCTTCGGTTGGACGGGCGTCTTCTGGGGATTCTTCCTCTCGACCGTTCTCCTCTGGCACGGGACGTTCGCGATCAACAGCCTGATGCACGTCTTCGGGCAACGGGTCTTCCCGACGCGCGACACGAGCCGGAACAGCTTCATCCTCGCCGTCGTGACGATGGGCGAGGGCTGGCACAACAACCACCACTACTACCCGTCGTCCGCCGCTCAGGGGTTCCGTTGGTGGCAGATCGACCCGACCTTCTACCTTCTCTGGCTTCTCGAGCGGGTCCGCATCGTCAAGGGGCTGCGCCGGGCGCCCTCTCCGGCCGCGACCGAGAGCGCTCTCGCGTCCGCGCGGGCCCGGCTCGAGGTGGCGGGCGAGGAGCTGGCGGAGCGGATCGAAAGGCTCTCGAACCGGTGGGACGAGCTGGCCGAGCGGGCGCGCGCCTCGGCGCAGGAGGCGGTGACCGATCTTGAAGAGGCGAAGCTCAACGCGGTCCGGCGCCTCGAGGCGCTGCAGGCCGACTACGCTGCGGCCATGGAGCGCGCCGGCAGCCGGGCCGAGAAGCGGCTCGCGGCGACCCGGGAGGAGATCGACCGGACACGCGAGCATCTCGCGGAGGTCCTCGCGAACCTCGTCGAAACGGCGGAGCGCACCCTGGCGGCTCCCGCGCTCCCCGCCTGACGCGCCGCCGGGCACCGGCCCCTCCTCTCCGATAACATCGCGTCCATGAAGGATCTCTCCTCGCTCTTTTCGGAGCATGTCGCCGAGCGGGTCTCCACGGCGGCCCGCGCCCTCTCGGAGACCGGCTTTTCGCGCCTCGTCGTCCATTCGGGCGTCCCCTTCACCTACTTCGCGGACGACAACGACGCGCCGTTCCACTCCACCCCCCACTTCGCCCATTGGGCGCCCGTCGAGGGGCCGTACCACCTCCTCGATGTCGTCCCCGGAAAGAAGCCCCGCATCGTCCGCGTGACGCCGCGCGACTTCTGGTACGCGCCGCCGGCCGCCGCGCCTGACTTCGTCCGGAGCGCCTTCGACGTCGTCGACGTCGAGACCTCCGAGGAGGCGTGGAAAGAGGCCGCCTCCCGGCCCTTCACGCCGGAGTCGGCCTTCGTCGGGCCCTCCGAGGAGACCGCCAAGGCGAAGGGCTTCGCCGCAGCGGCCCTGAACCCGAAGGGGCTCGTGGCCCGGCTCGACTGGGAGCGCTCCTACAAGACCGCCTACGAGATAGCCACCCTCTCCGAGGCCACGGCGAAGGCGGCGAAGGGGGTCCGCGCCGCGGAGGCCTCCTTCCTTTCCGGCGCCTCGGAGATCGAGATTCACCACGCCTACGTGGCTGCCGTGGGGGACCCGGACGAGGCGCTCCCCTACACCACGATCATCGCGCTCGACGAGCGGGCCTCCACGCTTCACTACCACGGAAAGCGTGGGCGCGAGGCCGCACCGGGCACCGTCTTTTTGATCGACGCCGGCGCCTCGGTCCGGATGTACGGCTCGGACATCACCCGGACCTTCGTCACGAAGAAGGCGGACCCGGTCTTCGGGAAGCTCCTCGACGGCATGAAGGCGCTGCAGAGGGCGCTGGCCGAGGGGGCTCGACCGGGGCGCCCGTACGTCGAGCTCCACCGCGAGGCGCACCGGCGGATCGGGGCGCTCCTCGTCGAGACGGGCGTGCTCAAGGTCTCCCTCGACGAGGCGCTGGAGAAGAAGCTGACTCTCCCCTTCTTCCCGCACGGCCTCGGGCACTTCCTCGGCATCCAGGTTCACGACGTCGCGGGGCGCCAGGCCACCCGCGAGGGGGCCATCGCCCCTCCGCCGGAGGACTTCCCGTCGCTCAGGACCACGCGGACGATCGAGACCCGGATGGTCTTCACGATCGAGCCCGGGCTCTACTTCATCCCGATGCTCCTCGAGCCGTACCGTGCCGGCCGGACGACCGAAGCCTTCGACTGGCCGCTCATCGACCGGCTCACCCGGTGCGGCGGCATCCGGGTCGAAGACGACGTCTTCGTCGAGGCCGAACGCGTCCGGAACCTGACCCGGGAGTTCCTGCCCGAGTGACGACGGACCCTCGGGCCGCGACGCCCCGCGCCGCCGGGTACCGGCAGCCCGCGGAGTGGGCGGAGCATCGCGCGGTCTGGATCGCCTGGCCGTCGCATGCCGACCTCTGGGAGGAGGCGCTGGAGCCGGTCCGCGCGGCGTGGCTCGAGATGGCCGTGGCCGTCGCCGACCCGGACCCGGACCCGGCGACGGGCACTTTTCGCGGTGAACGGCTCGAGGTCCTCGTCCCCGACGAGCGGAACGAGGCGCTCGCGCGCTCCCGGATGGCGGGGATTCCCGCCCGCTTCCACCGGATCCCGTTCGGCGACATCTGGCTTCGCGACACGGCGCCCGTCTTCGTCACGGGCGAGGAGGGGACCGCCGCGGTCACGTTTGCCTTCAACGGCTGGGGCGGAAAGTGGGTCCTGCCGGACGACGATCTCGTTTCGGCGCGCGTGGCGCTCGCGGCCCGGATGCGCGCTTTCTCGTTCCCGTGGGTGCTGGAGGGGGGCTCCGTCGACGTGGACGGGAAGGGCACCTGCCTCACGACAACGCAGTGCCTCCTGAACCCGAACCGGAACCCCGAGATGACGCAGGCCGACGTCGAAACATCTCTTCGCGAGGCTCTCGGCTGCGAAACGATTCTCTGGCTGGGAGACGGCCTCGCGAACGACCACACCGACGGACACGTCGACAATCTCGCTCGGTTCGTTGCCGAGGGTGTCGTCGTCTGCATGCGGCCGGCGGTCGCGGACGACCCGAACGCGGAGACGCTCCGGGAGGTCGAGCGCTCACTCCGTTCGTTCCGGGACGCCGCCGGACGGCACCTCGAGGTCGTGACGATCCCGTCTCCCGGCCTCGTCCCGGACGACGAGGGCGTGCCGAGGCCGGCCAGCCACGTCAACTTCTTCATCGGAAACCGCGCCGTCATCGTGCCGGTCTTCGGCGGGCCGTCCGACGATCCGGCCCTTCGCGCCTTCGAAGCGCTCTTCCCGGGCCGCCGTGTCACGGGCGTCGCCGCCCGGGATCTCCTGTCGGGCGGCGGGGCCTGGCATTGCGTCACACAGCAGGAACCGCGAGGATTCCCCCGATGAGCGATCCCGAACCGCTGACGCTCGCCGCCGTCCAGTGTGCGCTGGGGGGGTCCGTGCCCGAGAACGTCGCGAAGGTGGAGCGCCTCGTCCGCGAGGCGGCGCGGCGCGGGGCCCGGGTCGTCCTCCCGCCGGAGCTCTTCGAGGGACCCTACTTCTGCCGCGAGGAGAAGGACGCCTTCTTCTCGTGGGCAAGACCCGTCGAGAACCACCCGACGATCCGCCGCTTCTCGGATCTCGCCCGCGAGCTCTCCGTCGCGATTCCCGTCTCCTTCTTCGAGAAGGCCGGTCCGTCGTACTACAACAGCGTGGCGATGGTGGACGCGGGCGGCGAGGTCCTCGGCGTCTATCGGAAGAGCCACATTCCCGACGGTCCCGGCTACGAGGAGAAGTTCTATTTCCGCCCGGGCGAGACGGGCTTCGTCGCCTGGAAGGCGAGGCCCGCGGCGCTCGGGGTCGGGATCTGCTGGGATCAGTGGTTTCCCGAGTGCGCCCGCGCCCTCGTCCTCGCCGGAGCCGACGTCCTCCTCTACCCCACGGCGATCGGTTCGGAGCCGGAGAGCCCGTCGCTCGACACGAAGGAGCGCTGGCAGCGGGCCATGCTCGGACACGCGGTCTGCAACGTCGTTCCTGTCGTCGCGGCGAACCGGATCGGCAACGAGGGGGGTCAGCTCTTCTACGGCTCCTCCTTCATCGCCGACCACGCCGGCGAGAAGCTGGCCGAGATGGGGCGCGACGAGGAGGGAGTGATCGTGGCGACCGTGGATCTCGCCGCCGTTCGCGCCGCCCGCGCCTCGTGGGGCTTCTTCCGCGACCGCCGGCCGGAGCTCTACCGGATCCTGACGACGGGCGACGGGACGCGCTGAGCGGCCCGCCTCAGAAGACCGCGGCCAGCTGAAGCCCGCCTCCTTTCCGGAGGAGAAGCGGCGTGACCGTGACCCGCGGCCCCGGCGGTGCCGCGCGGCGTTTCTCGTTCAAGGCGACGATCGTCCCGCCGACCGACGTCCCGATCAGGGCGCCAAGGACGACATCCGAGGCGTAGTGCTTGTCGAGATGGATCCGCGCCATGCCGACGCAGCCCGCGATGAAAAAGGCCGTCACGCGGACCCACGGCTGCCGGTAGTGGCCGGAAACGACCGCGGCAAGGGCGAACGCCTGCGTCGTGTGCCCGGACGGAAACGAGACGTTCCCCGAGAACGGCCGGGCGTACCAGGTCGCGTCGGTGTCGCCGGGACGGTACCGTCCGACCGCGTATTTCACCGTCGTCGTCACGATGCCGCTCGCGATGAGGCTCGCCGACAGGGCGTCCACGGCGACACGGCGGGACTTCGAGTCGTCGAATCCCCATCCGGCCACGGCGAAGGCGCCGATGACCCCCCACGAGGCCCCCGCTCCGAAGCTCTGGATGGCCGTGGCGAAATCGTCGCGGGAGGCGGTCCGGCTCCGCTGGGATGCTTCGCGGATCGGCTGGTCCAGGGCGAGGACCGTCGTCGTCACGGCCGCCGCGCCGATCCCGAACTTCAGCCAGTCGCTCCCGTCCCAGCGAATCGGCGCCGTCAGGATCTCGCCGGTGTCGAAGAGGACGAGCTTCCCCGCTTCGACGAGGTTCCGGTCTGACGCGGCTTCGGGGCGCTCCGGTGAGGGGACAGGGGGCTCCTCGGCCGAGAGGGGGGGCGCGAAGAGAAAGACGCTGCAGAGGAGCGCGAGCGGAGCCTTCATCGCCCGATCCTAGTTGATGCGGCTCCTCCGGGGCGCGGGGGGCCGTCGGTCGGCCGCACGGCGGGAAGGGCGGCCGGCCGGCCCGTCCCCCGCTCCAGCCGGAAGGCGGCATCCACCAGGGCGGGCGCCGCGAAGCGCTCCTCCGTCCGATCGGGCCAGCGGACGGTGATCGTTTTCACCTCCCGGAAGTGCCCGAGTCCGAAGTGAAGCCGCCGGCTCCCGCTCGAGAGAAAGCCGCTCGTCGTCTGGAGCTCCTGGAGGATCCGCCGCCCGTCCGGGAGCTCGACGGTGACGCGGGCACCGATCCCGGCCGGATTCAGGCCCGGCTGCCGGAGCGAGAGCGCGAGGAAATGTTCGCCCGGATGCCGGGTGCCCAGAAAGAGCGTCTCCGGATGCTCGACCGAACGGACGTAGATGTCGAGCGAGCCGTCCCCGTCGAAGTCGGCGAAGACGACGGCCCGCCCATTCGCGGAAAGGGCCACGCCGTCGAGCCAGCCCCGCTCCTCGAAGGTCCCGTCGCCGCGGTTCCGGAAGAACCGGTTGCGCTCGCAGCCCTGGATCCCCTTACCCTTCCGGTCGAACGTCTTCGTCCCGGCGATGTAGTCGTCCCAATAGGCCAGCGTCTCCCACCAGAACTCCAGTTCGCGGTCGCCATCCCGGCCGTCGCCCCACATGCCGCCTGCCGCGTAGAGGTCGGGGCGAGAGTCGTTGTCGAGGTCGCCGGCGACCGCGGTCCAGCACCACCCCGCCTTCCCGACGCCGGCCGCCTCCGTCAGGTCGTCGAACCGGCCGTCGCCGCGGTTCACGAGGAGGGAGTTCCCGCGGCACATCTTCTTCATCCAGCCGCGGGCCACGGGAAGGAAGAGCCGGCCGGGAAGCGGCAGCGGCAGCCAGCGCGCGTCGTGGAGGAGCCCCCACTGCGTGTAGCAGTTCGAGAAGTGAAGGTCGAGCCGTCCGTCGCCGGAGAAGTCGGCGGCCGCGGCCGACATGCCGTACCCGCGGTCCTCCGCTCCCGCCTTCTTCGCCACGTCGACGAAGCGCCGCCCCCCCTCGTTGTGGTAGAGGTTTTTCAGCCCGAAGTCGTTCGTCACGACGAGGTCTGGCCAGCCGTCTCCGTCGAGGTCCGCGAACTGGGCCGTCAGGGACCATCGCGTCTCTGCGAGACCGAACCGCTCCGTCGCGTCGGTGAACGTCCCGTCGCTGTCGTTCAGGAAGAGCCGGTTCGGCCCGCCGTCGCGGGCGTCGAAGGGCGGGTCGGGCATCTGGCGGAAGTAGTCTCCTGTCGAGCAGACGAAGAGGTCGAGCGTCCCGTTTCCGTCCACGTCGGCCGCCGCGGCGCTCCTGCTCCGGAACGACGTGCCGACGCCCGCTTTCGCGGTGACGTCCTCGAACGTCCAGTCGCCGCGGTTGTGGAAAAGCCGTGACGTCCCGAAGTTGTCGGTGACGAAGAGGTCGTCGAGCCCGTCGCCGTCGAAATCGAACGCGAGGACTCCCGTCGCTGCGACGCCGGAGAGCCCCGCCGCCTCGGTGACGTTCTCGAACCGGCCGCAGCCGTCGTTCCGGTAGAGGATGGACGAGCGCCCGTCGCCCACGAAGAGGTCCTCGTTCCCGTCGCCGTCGATATCGAGGACGGCGGCTCCGGACCCGGGCCAGACCCCTTCGATCAGGTGGTTGACGGCGGCGACGGCGGGATCGTTGCGCGGCGAACCGAGACCAGCCTCGGCCGTGGCGTCGCGGAACCGGGGGCGCCCTTCCCGTCGCTCCACCGCGTGGGGCCACGGTCCGGCCCCGAGCACCGTCGCCGCGGGCCGGACTCCCGTCGCCCCGGGGACGACCCGCACCGGGATCTCGGCCGAACGCTCCAGTCGCGTCCCGTCGGAGGTGACCCCGCCCACGGTGAAGACGACGCGCGCCTCGACGGCGGTCTCGAGGTCCCGCACCGCCAGCACGTCGTATTCGACGAAGCCGAGCCGGGCGAGGTCGTTCCAGGCCCAGGCGACGAGCGCCGGGGCGCCCTCGAGGCCCGGAGCCTCTCCGTTCCGGCCACGGACGGCCCGCCGCATCTCGTCGAGGCCGTCGCGAAGCGCCTCGAGCCGCTTCATCTGAGGGACGAATCGCTCCCTCAGGCGGGTCATCGAGCCATTGAGCCAGAGCCACCCGGCGCCGAAGAGAACAAGAGACGAGAGAAGGACTGTGAAGAGGACCCGCCGGCGCGACGCCATCCCGCGGGTCTCAGTGCGCCGACGAGGGAGGCGGCGTGGGGGTCTCGCGCACGAACGGGACGAAGCGGACGGGGAGAACGCTCTTCTCGGTGTAGCCTCCGCCGCTCCGTTCGATGACCTTCAGCTCCTGGTAGAAGCCGCCGACCGGGATCACCATCCGCCCCGGCGAGGCCAGCTGCTCGAGAAGGGGCGGCGGAATCCTCTCCGGAGCGGCGGTGACGAGAATGCCGTCGAATGGCGCGTGCTCCGGCCACCCCTTGTAGCCGTCGCCCGTCATGACCTCGGCGTTCGTGACGCCGAGGCTCTTCAGGCGCTCCGCCGCCTCTTTGGCGAGCTCGGGCCGGATCTCGATCGAGTAGACCCTCCTCGCCAGCCGGGCAAGGACCGCCGTCTGGTAACCCGAGCCGGTTCCGATCTCGAGGACGGTCTCCCGGCCCGTCAGGTGGAGCTGCTCCGTCATGAAGGCGACGATGTAGGGCTGGGAGATCGTCTGCCCGCTCCCGATCGGCAGGGGGCGGTCTTCGTAGGCGTGAGGCATTTCGGCCTCGGGGACGAAGAGGTGGCGCGGGATCGTCCGTATCGCTTCGAGGACCCGGGGGTCCTTCACGCCGCGTCCGGCGATCTGGCGCTCCACCATCTCGAGACGTTTCGGCTCGTACACGTCCGACGCCCGCGAGCAGCCGGAGAAATAGAGCCCGGCGCCCAAGGCGGCTGCGAGGATGACACGAGCCACGGCTGGATTCTAGCGAGCCTCGTGCCGTCGTCGCGGGAGGACGGTCTCAGAAGGGCGGCGGAGACACCCCCGGGGGTTCGAAAGAGGGCTCCGAGGCCCTCCGCGAGCCCCCGGCCTTCTCGAGGGTGAGCGTCATCCGGGAGAACCGGAGCTCGAGGTCGAAGAGCGACAGAAACGACATGCCGACGATTCCGTCCCCGATCGAGTCGCCCCCCTCGTTCACGACGAGGTTCTTGAACCAGACGGCCCACCGTCCGAGGCCCAGGGTGATGTCCGAGACCTTCGACCACGACACCTGCGTCTTGCCGATCCCTTCCAGCGTGATCGGGGCGCTCGGCTCGTACCCGGTGTACTTGTTGGTGACGAGCCCTTCGGGCGTCACCATCGTCGGCTCCGAGCCCGTGTCGAGAAGGAACAGGGACCAGGGCTGGCGGTTGAAGGAGACCCGGACCATCGGTTTCATCCGTCGGAAGAAGAGATTCTGGTCGGGCCCGCCGCGGCGGATCTCGCGATCGAGGCGAATCGCCTGGAGCCGACGCTCGCCGATCTCGATCCGCCAGTCGAACTCCTTCATCAGATGGACCCCGAGGACGCCGTCCGGGGCGAAAAGGCCGAGCGCCTCCGTTTCGAAGGTGAGGGCGTCGTTGGGGAGGATCCCGAAGGGGACGTCCCGGAGGGTGAACGTGCCCAGCGTGACCGTCCGAGCCCAGCCGAGGCGCATGGGGATCTCCCTCTGGTGGAGCCCCCGGGCCGGCGCCACGGCACCTTCGACGGGTTCGATGCCGAGACGCGCCGCCGCGGCTTCCGTGAGGAGAGAGAGCGAGGCGCCGGAGTCGAGGATGACTCCGCCGGCCGCCTCGCCGTTCACGCGGACCGCGATCCGAAGAAGATTCGGCCGGCCGTAGAGAAAGCGGAGGGTAGACCGGTCGCCTGCCGACGCCCCGTCATAGAGCTTCCGCGACTCGCCCGACCTGAGGAAGGCGATCCATCCCTCCGGAACCCCGCGCCCGGCGGCCCGCGACGCCTCCGCCGCGCGGGCGGCGGCGCCGAAGTCCCCACGCCAGTAAGCCGCCTGCGACCGGAGCCACTCGACCTCCGCGCGGGTCTCCAGCCGGAGGGGCCGGGCGAGGAGCCAGTTCGCGATGACCTCCGCTACGGCGAAGTCACCCGTCTCCAGCTTCGCCTGCAGGAGGGCGCGGGCGCCCTTCTCGGGGTCCACCTTCCGGCCATCGGGTCCCGTCAGGAAGGCGACGACCTCGGGGATGAAGCCCCGCTGGAGCTTCTCGTCGACGTTCAGGAGGCCGACGACCCCGGGGGGAAGGGAGAGGACGGCGTCCTGGCGCATTACCAGCTTCTCCCTCGAGAACGTGCAGGCGACCGCGACCCCGAGAAGGACGAGGATCGCCGCCGCGCGCCGCGGCCTGGCGGCCGTCAGCACGCGCGGGCGATCAGGACGGTCTGATCGTCGTACTGCGCCACGCCGCGCGTGAACTCCGACACCGCTCCGAAGATGTGACTGGAGAGCGCTTCCGGAATCTCGTCCTGTCCCCCCTTCACCAGCGCGATCAGCCGCTCCATGCCGAATTCCTCGTCGGCCGCGTTGACCGCCTCCGTGATTCCGTCGGAGTAGAGAACCAGCGTGTCGCCCGGCCGGAGCGGCACGGTGGCCTCCCGGTGGACGCAGTCGGGGAGGATGCCGATCGGCGGCCCGCCGCTGGGCAGAAGGGTCGCCTCGCCTCCGGCGAGGCGGATCCCCGGGTTGTGGCCCGCGTTCACGTAGCGGACCTCCTGCCGGAGCGGATCGTAGACCGCGAAGAAGAGCGTCACGAACTTCCTCGTGGAGCTGAATCCGAGGAGATGGCGGTGAACTCTCGCCACGAAGCCCGGCAGGTCCGCGACGCCCGTATCGAGGAGAATCCGGAGGCAGGCGTGAACCGTCGACACGAGAAGGGCCGCCGGGACGCCCTTCCCGGCCACGTCGGCCACGCAGAACGCGGTCCGCCCGTCCGGCAGCGGGAAGACGTCGTAGTAGTCCCCGCCGACCTGCCGCGTCGGCCGGTTGCCGCCCGCGAGCCGGAGCCCGGCGACGACCGGAAGCGACGCGGGGAGGATCGTCTTCTGGATCGACGCCGCCAGCTCGATCTCCCGCTCCATCCGCTCCTTCTCGACCGCTTCCCGGTGGAGACGGGCGTTCTCGAGGGCGATCGCCGCCTGGTTTCCGAAGAGAGACAGGATTCTCTCGTCGCTCGGCGAGAAGTCGTCGACGCCGCCGGCGCGGTTCTCCTTGTCCGCCATGATCAGGACGCCGAGGGTCCGTCCGTCGGCCACGATCGGTGCGAGGAGGAGCTTTTCGGCGGGAGCCTTCGCGAGGGCGCTCATCCGGTCGGCACGGTCGTTCCACCGGCAGGGGTGATCGGGGAGGGACGAGAGGATTTCCGGGCCGGCCAGCGGCGCTCCGAAATGCTTCACCAGCACCTCGTCCTCGACGCTCCTCCCGGAGGTCCGGACGATGAGCGTCCCCGTCCGCGCGTTGAGGAGGGAGATCGAATTCATCAGGATGTCGTCCGCGAGGGACTCGAAGTCGAGGGTTCCGGCAATGGAGAGCCCCACGTCGTAGAGGCTTTGCAGCTCCCAGACCCGGTACTTCAGCTCGAAATCGGCCTTCGAAACGCGCTGCGACATTCGGATGACGGCGAGGATCGACGCGGCGTGCGCGGCGACCGACGCGAATCCGACGGGATCGCGGGGCGGACGGTCGAGGAGGACGAGAGCGAGGGTTTCGTCGCGGGCCGTCAGCGGGACGACGCGCGCGTCGAACGGGATCGCCGGCGCGAAGAGCTCGGCCTCGAGCCCGTCGGGGAAGCCGGTCGCTCCGGATCCGGCCTGGTCGAGAAACCGGTCGAGTCGAGAAAGGGCGGCGGCTTCCGGCGACAGACCCTGGAGAGCGCGACGCAGCGGCTGGGACGGGTCGACCGCAAGTCCCCGGGCGGCTCCGGAGCCCGCGAGGAGCGCGGCAAGGACGTGGGCGAGCGGATTCTCGTCCGCGGAGGGATCGATGGCCGCCAGACGCGCGTGGGCGCCCAGGATGTCGGCGCCCGGATGCATCGCGCCGGGCCTAATCGGTCTCCCCGCGGAGCCAGGCGACGGCGGGGTCGGGAGCCGGGAAGATGCGCGCATACTGGGCCAGCCCCATGATCTGGAAGGTTTTCTCGATGGTGGGCGTGAGCCGGCAGAACGCGAGGCGACCTCCGGAGTCGAGGAGCTTCTCGAGGATCTCGATGAGGATGGAGATGCCGATGGAGTTCACGATCTTCGTCTTTTCGAGGTCGAGCAGGAGCCGGGTCACCCCGCCCCCCATCAGCGCGTACGCCTGACGGGCAATCTCCTCCCCGCCGGCGTTGTTGATGTAGCCGTCGGTCCTGAGGACCGCCACCGCCGCGTCCGGGCGCTCCACCGTCACTTTGAGGATCTCGCTCATGTCCTTCTTTCCCGCGACCTCCCCGTCAGCGGTATTTCCTCATGATGATGCGCGTTCCGCGCGCGCCGCTCTCGATCCGGACGTCATCCATCAGGCTTTCGATGATCCTGATGCCCCATCCCCGCTTCCGGGGCGACCGAAGCTTCGCGGAGAACTCGGGCGTCTCGAGCCGCGACGGGTCGAATCCCCGGCCCGCATCCGACACGTCGACCTCTAGGTAGGGCCGCCCGTTGGCGTCGCTCTCCGAGCCGATGCGGAACTCGATGTCGACTTTCCGGTCAGGCGTCTGGCTGTGCTCGAACGCGTTGATGCAGGCCTCGGCGACGGCCATCTTCACCTCGTCGATCTTGTCGCGGCCCATCTCCATCCACTCGCCGAGGGCCGCCACCTGCGCCATCGCCGCGATCTCCATCTCCGGCGCGATGGGGATTGTCAGGTGCACTTCGCGCCTGGAGGACATCGCGTCGTGAAACCTCGCTCTAGAAAATCAGGAGCGCGCGGAAAAGCAAGATGACGACCGCGGGCATCTTACCCGACGTGCCCGCGAGGGCGAAGGCGGCCGCCTGGAGCGCGAGGAGTCCGAGCAGCCAGCCGCGGGCCATCGAGTCCGTCGATGAGTGGGTCCGCGCGCCGGTATCCGCCGTGGATGGAGCTGAAACGACTCCACTCGCGACAAGCTGCAGATCGCCGTTCGTTTCGTCCATTCGCGCTCCTGCTTTCCCTGCGTCCGTGACAGCAAGGCCCAGACCAACCAGATTCGCACATGAACTGAATCAAGTAAGTAATTTGTTTACAGAGAGTTAAATAAGCATAGCCGAAGATGGGAGTTGACCTAGGAAACGCGAAAAATTGTCACATTCGCGGTAATATTCCAGATCCAGATACGAAAGACGCTGCAAAGGCCCAAGATAGACCTTAGCGAGCCATTAGGACACAGTGGGCTATTTAGACGCGCTTCCGGTAGAGAGTTCTACGGCTTACCCCGAGGATCTTGGCGGCGCGGCTCTTGTTCCCCTGGACCGACGCGAGGATCCGCCGAATGTGCGCCTGCTCGACCGCCCGGAGGTCTGATGAGCCCGTGGCAGCCGGTTCGGAGCGGGCGGCGCCGAACTGCAGATCGGCAGCTGCGATCGCCCGACCTCCAGAGAGCGCGACGGCTCCTTCGAGGAGGTTTTCCAGCTCGCGCACGTTTCCCGGAAAGGGGTAGTCGAGGAGGGCTTTTACGGCGTCCCGGCCCAGAATCGCCGGCGAACTCCCGTCCCGAGTGGCGATCCGTGCGAGGAAGTGGGCGGCGAGCCGGGGGATGTCCTCTCGCCGTTCACGGAGGGCGGGCAGTCGGATCTCCACGACACGAAGGCGGTAGAAGAGGTCCTCGCGGAAGCGGCCGGCGCGGATCTCCACCGGAAGGTCCGCGTTCGAGGCGGAGACGACCCGGACGTCGACCGCGATCCGGTGACGGCCCCCGACTCGCTCGATTTCCCTCTCCTGGAGGACCCGGAGCAGCTTCGCCTGGATCGCGAGCGGTGCGTCCGCGATCTCGTCGAGGAAGATCGTGCCGCCGCTCGCGAGTTCGAACTTCCCCACGCGCGCATCGACCCCCGTCGCGACGCCCCTCTCGATGCCGAAGAGTTCCGCTTCGAGAAGTGCTTCGGGCACGGCGGCGCAGTTCAGCGCAAGGAATGGCCCCTCCCGGCGCGGAGAGGCCGCGTGGAGGAGCTTGGCGACCAGCTCCTTGCCGGTGCCGCTTTCGCCCGTCACGAGGACGTTCACGCGCGACGCGGCCGCGCGCGCCACGACCTCGCGCACGCGCCGCATCTCGGCCGAGTCCCCGATCAGGACGTCGTCGATGGCAAGCGTCCCCTTCAGGGCGCGGTTCTCCTCGCGAAGCCGGTCGAGGTCGGCGGCGAGCGCTTCGAGCCGGCGGATTCCCTCGAGAGCCGGCGCCAGGAGCCCGGCCAGCGACCCGAGGAAGCGCCGGTCGTCCTCGTCGAACGGCGCGGCGCGCTCGCCGCGAGCCTCGCGGTCCGTGACGACGAGAACGCCGAGGACGCGCTCCCCCACGACAAACGGGACGCCGGCCGCGCTTCCGGGGGTGCGGCCGAGGACCGACTCGGCGGGACGCGCCAGCGGCGCCCGGGCGCGGCAGAGGTCGAGGACGAAGGGATCACCGCCCACCGCCAGGACCTCGGGCACCGGCGCGAATCCGACGGCCACGACATAGCCCGCTTCGCGCTCGGTCTCGAACAGGGCCGCGAAACCCCGGGCGGCGTCCAGAACGGCCACGGCCCGCCCCAGCACGTCCTCGAGAAGCGCCGCCTCGTCCCGTGCCCCCGGCAGGGACCGGCCGACGTCGTAGAGAGTCTCCAGCCGAAGGACCTTCTTCCGGAGGTCGAAGGCCTCGTCGGGGCGCGCCGACCGGGGCCGCGCCGTGCTCATTTCAGGAGCGGGGCGCCGCCGGCGTCCCGCTCTTCAGGCGTGCCATGAGATCCACGGCCGCCTGGAACTTCGGGTTCCGCGAGAGGACCGGCTCCAGCGCGGCCCCGGCTTCGTCCACCCGCCCCAGCTGCGCCAGGCTTCTCGCCAGCGCCACGTGGAGGTAGTCCCGCGCCGGGAAGTAGCCGAAGCCGCCGGCAGCCGGTCCTTTCGGAATCGCCGCCCGGAAGGCCGCGACGGCCTCCTCGTGGCGCCCCTCGCGGGCCGCGATGAAGCCGCGAGCGATGCCGGCCTCCTGCTCCCAGCGGGCCCTCGCCTCTGCCGGCAGCTCGGTGCAGAGCCTGGCGAGGGCATCCAGCTCCGCCTGGGCCTCCCGACTCAGGCCCACCACCGAGAGGACGAGACTGCGATTCAGATGATTCTGGCGCTCCCACGATTTCTGGAGCTTCTCGTCGCCCTCCGCCTTGAGCGGCGGCCCCTTCTCGATGAGCGCGAGGGCCTCCTCGGTCTTCCCCGCGACCGCGAGCGAGATCGCCGCGCAGAAGGTCCATTCCCCGCGCATCGCCGGCAGGTCCGTCAGCTCGGCAGCCTTCCGGAATTTCTCGGACGCGGCCGGGAGGTCTCCGCGGGCGACCTCGAGCGTCCCGAGGTGGGCGAGGGACGGGTAGAAGTCCGGCTTCACCTCGAGGGCCTTCTTCAGGTACTCCTCGGCCTCTTCGTAGCGCCCGATCGAGACGTAGAGCTCGCCGAGCGAGTCGTACGGATTCGCCTGGTCCGGGACGAGGAACCGGTAGCGCCGGAGGTACTCCTCGGCTTTCGCATAGTCTCCCTGGCCGAGAAAGTAGTAGCCGAGCGTGTTGTAGGCGGTGGCGAAGTTCGGATTGAGCGAGATCAGCTTCTCGAGGTCCGCGATGGCCTGCGGCATCCGGTCGGTCTTCACGTAGAAGTTGGCCCGGAGGAAGTAGGGCTCCGGATCGTCCGGAAAGCGCCGGATCCATTCGTCGAGGACCGGCTCCATCTCCTTCGGCTCCTTCTGGGCCAGCCCCATCTCGAACAACCGGACACTGAGGCGTTCGCGCTCCGAGATGGAGCCCAGGAAGGGTCGAACGCCGTCGTACAGCGCCTGGGCCCGCTCGGGATCGCGCTCCCGTGTCAGGGCGGCGAGCCGGACCGTGGCCATGACGAAGTGCGGGTCGTACTTCAGGGCCTCGGCGTAAGCGGCCAGGGCTTCCTTGCTGTACATGGCCCGCTCGTTCTCCCGACCGAGCCGGTAGTAGCGGAGAGCTTCGGCGGACGAGGTGGTCACTTCGCGGCGCGAGAGGGCGGTGTACGCCCCGAGCGCCGCGCCGGCCGTCAGAACGAGGCCGAACCCGGCGAGAAGGAGGCGGCGGCGCAGAATTCGGGACATCGGAGGACCCCTTCCTATCCATGATACGCACGGCCCCCCCGCCGGGTTCTACCGGCGTCCGGGCGTAATCCGCATCAGGACAAAGGTTTCGTCGTCATACTGCTCGGCCCCGTGGGTGAACTGCCGGACGTCCTCGAGGAGCTCGTCGGCCAGCTCGGGGAGCGGGAGGGCGGCGTGGCGGACGAGGGAGGCCTTCAGCCGCTCGTCCCCGTAGAGGGTCGTGTCCGCCGACATCGCCTCGGACAACCCGTCCGTGTAGAAGAGGACCAGGTCTCCGGGGGTCAGATACGTGGTCACGGCGTCGTACGGAACGTCCCGGAAGGCCCCCAGCGGCAGCCGGTTCTTCGGCGCCTGGATCTCCACCGCCTCCGCGCTCCCCCGGACGAGGAGAGGGGTCGGCTGGCCGCCCAGCGCGTAGTGGAGGGAAAGGGAGCGGGGATCGAAGAGGAAGTAGCCGAGCGAGACGAACATCCGCCGCTTGATCTCGTAGAGGCGGCGGTTCGCCTCCCGGAAGACGACGGCGGGGTCGGGGTCTGACATCGCCCGGGCATAGACGATCTCCTTGGCCGCAACCATCAGAAGCGCCGCGGGGATCGACTTTCCGGAGACGTCCCCCAGAACGAGGCCGAGGCGCCCGCCGCGACCGTCCACCTCCAGGAAGTCGTAGAAGTCTCCCCCCACGACGCGCGCCGGGCGCGAGACGCCGAAGAAGTCCGCCCCGGCGACCGTCGGGAGCCGGCGGGGGAAGAGGCTCACCTGAATGTCGCGCGCGATCTCGAGGTCGCGCTCCACCTCCGCGCGGCGCGTCAGCTGCTCATGCAGCCCTGCCGCTTCGAGGCCGAGGGCCCCCTGGTTGGCGATCGTCGTCAGGTGGTCGAGGTCCTCGCGCGAAAGCTCTTCCTCGGACCGCTTCGGACCGACGGCGAGGAGCCCGAGGAGCTTCCCGCGGGTCGCCACCGGCACGAGGACCTTCACGCCGCGCCGGGACTCCGTCTCGACGAACCGGCGCGACGGCTCGTCGAGGGTCCGCACGTCGAGGTCGGCCAGCCGGAGAGGCGCGGCCTGTCGAGCGAGGAGCTGCGGCAGCCGACTTCCCATCGGGAGCACGGGCCGTCCTTCACCCCCCGCGTCGGTGAACGCGCCGTCGATCGCGCGGGGGACGAGAAGGTCGAGGCTGCGGAGGCGAAGCAGCTCGGCCGTCCGCTCCGTCATCAGCTCCCGGATCTTGTCCCGTTCGAGCTGCGAGACGACGGACCGGCTCATGTCGAGAATGGCCTGCTGGAAGTCCGCCCGGTCGCGGAAGAAGACCCGGTCCACGACCTTCTGCGCGCGGCGGCGGAGCGGGTCGAAGAGAAGGACGACGGCGAGGCCGAAGACGAAGGCGAACGCCGGGGACGACGTCACCGTGACGGCCGAGAAGGACGAGAGGAGCGCATTGCCGGCGACGACGGCGAGGGCGTAGAACCCTGTGACGACGGCCGTCAGGACGCCGTAGACGAGCGACTTCCGGATGATGACCGTGACGTCGAAGAGGCGGAAGCGGACGATGGCGTAGGCGAAGGCGAGCGGAATGAGCGCCATCGGCACGACGCCCCACGCGAGGTACCTCTCGTCCCGGAACAGCGACGGGAAGAAGACGGCGAAGACGACGAACGGAACGATCCCGGCGAGGGTGCCGAGCAGGAGGATGAGGATCGGCCGCCGCGCCTTCGGGTCGTCGTTCGTGAAGAACGAGTGCGCCAGCGCCAGGAGGCCGAGGATCAGGTAATCGGCCAGGAGGATCCAGTTCAAGACCGGCGCGCCGTAGATCAGGCGCCGGGGGGAGCCGGTGCCGTGGGCGGTCATCTGCAGGACGTAGAGGATCGGCGGCAGGGTGTAGAGGAGCGTGAAGAAGAGGGGCGAGCCGTTGAGGAACTCCTGCAGGCCCGCGAGGGAGCGCGGCGCCGACGGGCCGGCGAACCGGAAGACCTTTCGCTGGGGGAAGAGGAGGAAGAAGTGGAGGAAGACCGCCGGCAGGAGGAAGAGGGCCAGCGTGCCGGCCACCTGGACGAAGTAGTCGATCCAGTAGTAGCTCGAGGGCCGGAGCCGGCAGACGAAGAAGAGCATGAAGAGGATGCAGAGGACGTAGAAGACCGCGACCGCGGGATCCCCGGGCCGCCGGGAGACGACGAAGAGGCCGAGTGCGAAGAAGAGCGCGCCGAGGAGCGCGTAGTAGAGGTACGTCCCCGAGCCGAGCCGGAACGGCGTCAGGACGACCTGCACCTCGAGGAGCCGGTCTCCGCGGCGGACGAGGTATTCGACCGATTCGCCGACCTGGTGGCGCCGCAGCTCGGCGGGCGCTTCGGCCGCCCGGTTCAGGATTCGATGGCCGATACCGAGGATGACGTCGCCCGCCTTCAGCCCGGCGCGCTCGGCCGCGCCCCCCGGGACGAGGTCGCGGATCAGGATGCCGCCGGTGGAGTAGGGATCGGGAACGGCGCCGTCGTACGCCTTCGGCAGGAACATGTCGACGACGGAGAGCAGGGCGAGGAGAAGGCCGAGAAGGCCGACCGCGATGAGGATCCGCCGGCGCGAGGCGTCCGCCACGGGGAATGCGCCGCCCGCGCCGGACGGGATCTGCACCGGATTCGGCATCGTCCGGCAGTATACGAACGCGTCTCCTCCCGGGGTTGCGTGCGAGAATCCCGCGCCGTGGGCGCGCGCAAGAGGCGAGGCCTGTTCGTCACGTTCGAGGGGATCGAAGGGTCCGGGAAGTCGACCCAGGTCGCGCGCGTCGCCGGGCGGCTCGGCGAGCTGGGCGTGCCGGCCGTCGCCACCCGGGAGCCCGGCGGGACGGAGGTCGGAAAGACGCTCCGCGACATCCTGCTCCACTCGTCCGGGCGCCTCGACCCGGCCGTGGAGCTCCTCCTGATGTTCGCCGACCGCCGTCACCACCTCGTGGAGACGATCGAGCCGGCGCTTGCGGCGGGACAGGTCGTTCTTTGCGACCGGTACACCGACGCCTCGCGCGCCTATCAGGGGGCCGGTCGGCGGCTCGGGGAGGACACGGTCGACGCGCTTCATCGCCGGTTCTGCCGACGGGAGCCCGACGTGACGTACCTCTTCGACTGTCCGGTGGAAGCGGCGCTCGCCCGCGTGGCGGGACGCGGCGCCGCACGGGCGGACCGCTTCGAGAGCGAGGTGCTGGCCTTCCACCGGCGGGTTCGCTCCGCCTACCGGCGCCGCGCGCGGCGCGAGCCCCGGCGCTTCGTCGTCCTCGACGCGCGGCGCTCTCCCGACGAGGTCTTCGCGTCCCTGCTGCGCGACCTGACGCCGCGTCTCGTGGCGGCGGGCCTCCTTCGGCGCGGAGCCTCGCGGTGACGGAGCGGATCCCCGACGTCCCCGTCGTCCTCTTGGCGGGGCCCGGAAGCCGTCGCCTCGAGGCCCTCGCGCTCGCCGAGGCCGCCCGCGTCGTCTGCCGCGCCGGACACCTTCCCGGCGAGGGCGGCGACGACTGCCCAGACTGCCGGCGCGTCCGCCGGGGGGAACACCCCGACGTGATGGTCGCCGCCCCGGAGAGCCGGCGGCGTGTCCACACGCCCCCTTTCGAGGAATCCTCCACGTCGAAGGAGACGACCCTCCCGACGGCACTCGTGAGGGCCGTGGCCGCGGACGCTTCGCGGCTTCCCTACGAGGCCCGCCGTCGGGCCCTCGTCCTCCTGGACATCGACCGGACGGAACCGGCCGCCTTCAGCGCCCTCCTGAAGATCCTCGAGGAACCGCCGTCGAAGGCCCGGTTCTTCCTGACGGCCACGCGGCCCCGCGTTCTCCCGGCGACGATCCTGTCGCGGGTCGTGCTCTACGCCCTTCCCGCCCTGCCCCGGGCCGCCACCTGTGCGGCGCTCCGCGAGCGCGGCTTCTCGCCGGAGGAGGCCGAGGCGCGGGCCGCCTTCTTCGCGGCCGACGCCGAGGATGCCGCTGCCCTCGATCTCGGCGCCCTGCGGACGCTCCGTGACCGGCTCCTGGAGGCCGCGTCGGGCCTCTTCCTCACGGACTCGATCTCGTGGGCCCTCGCGCTCGCCGCACTCCTGGCCGAGGAGGACGTCGAGGAAGCCGCCAGGCGTCTCGGCCTTCTCGCGATGCTGCTCCGCGACGCGGCGGCTGCAGCCGTCGACCCGGCGGGGCACGGCGTCGTCCACCGCGAACGGTTCGCCGACCTCGCCCGTCTCGGCGAGGCCGACACCCGCCGGCTCCTCGACGCGGCCGAATCCGCGCTGCGGCTCGCCGCCGACCTCGACGGCCCGCGCCTCAACGTCCGTCTCGCCTGCGAGTCCTGGACCCTGGGGCTCGCGGAGGTCCGGAGCCCGGCCTGAAAAGGGCCGGGCCCCGGATCCGGGCGTCCCGCGACCTCTTACGGGAAGATGAAGGTGAACGGGTCGTAGATCAGCTCCCGGTTCCCCGGGACGCTGTGGTAGGTCTTCGCCTGCCCGCCCACCAGATCCTCGACCAGGATCCAGAACTCCACGTCCGTGAACGTCGGAATCGCGATCCAGGCGCGCCCGTTATCCGTGGCCGTGTTGATCCGGATCAGGTACTCGTACGTGTTGCTGTCCGTCAGCCAGAAGGCGCCCGTTGCCGCCGTCAGCGTGGCCTTGTGAAGCGTGGAGATGGTGCCGCCGGCGTACTGGTTCTTCCAGATGCTCGTGATCCGGTACCGGCCGCCGACCAGGCACATCGTGTCGTTGTCCTCCACACAGGTGGTGACCGTCGAGCAGCCCGTGCCGTCGCAGGTCACCAGATTGGGGAAGAGAATCCAGTCGACGTAGCCCCAGCTCCCGCCGGCGTTCTCCCTGAGATAGAGGAGCTGGTAGTAGGTGCCGGCCGGGATGGTGCTGGGGTAGAAGGTCACGTTGCCCGAAGGGACGTTGTTGTACTGATAGAGGGGAAGAAGGGGGTCCAGCGAGAGGACGTCCGAGAAGGACCTGTAGGTGATCATCTCCCCCCAGACGGGAAGCGTCGGGGTCAGGACGACGCGAAGGTCCATCGGTCCGGTCGTCGAACTCCGGTAGTTCGTGATGTGTTCGACCTCGAAGGAGCCCACGCTGCCGTTCCAGGTGACGGACGAAGAGCCCTCCAGGCAGATCGTGCACTGCGGCTGGTCCAGCAGTTTCTGGGCCCCGTTCGGCTGCACGCCAGCGCGGGCCGACTTTCCGGCCGGCACCGCTGCGGCCGCAGCGGGCGGATCGGCGACCTCCGATGAGATGCCCTCCCCGCGGACCACTTGGAACCGAAGCTCCTGACTTCGCGCGTTGACGGAAGGCGCCTTTCCTCGCCCTGTCGCGAAGCCTTCGGCCGTCGTCGAGAGTCCTTCCGGACTCGAGGCGAGTCCCGGGGCGGTGGCGGCCAACAGGAGGGCGGCGAGAAGCAAGAGAGGGCTCGAAACGCGGCAACGCACGGACGCGCTCTCCGACAGCAAGCTGAATCTCATTGTGGGAATCCCCCTTTTTCTAAGAATAGAAGAGGCAGAATGCGGCGGTCAACGACCAGGAAGTCCCGAGACGTTATTCTTCTCTCGAAGCCTCCATGAAGAGACTGGGACGATTCCTGCGGCCCCTCCTCGCCGCGGCCGGCCTCCGCCCCCCGGCGCCACCCGACGCCGAGGCGCTGGCCGAACTGACCGAGGAAACGCTCGGGCAGCTTCTTCTTCGGACGGACGGCGGGCTCGGTCTCTTTCGGCTCGTGCACCTCCTCGACGCCATCTCCCGCGTGCCAGCGCCGCGGACGATTCTCTCCTTCGGCAGCGGCCTCGGAACGCAGGAGGCTTTCCTCGCGCTCCGCTGTCCGGATTCGGAGGTCGTCGGGGTCGACCTCCGGAAGCCGAAATTCCTCGCGACTCTTCCGAATCTCCGGTTTCTCAGAGGAGATCTCTTCGACCCCGGAATCCGCCGCCAGCTGCCCGTCGCGGACTTCGTCTACTCCATCGAAAGCCTCGAGCACATAAAGGACGACGAATCGGTCATCTCGATGATGATCTCCGCTCTGAAGCCCGGGGGGCGTCTTTGGCTGCTGGTCCCTTTCGCGTCCGAGGCCGAGCTTGCCGACCCTGAGCTTCGCCAGCAGGAATTCAGGGAACACGAGCACGTTCGTCCCGGTTATAGCGCCGAAAGGTTAGCAGCGCTGGCCGGGCGACAAGGCCTCATCGTCGAATCGATTGCTGCGGCCTTCCGCTTCCCGCTGCAGCCCTTCATCGCTGCGGGCGTCGAGAAGCTCCCCCTCGACTTCCTCCTGCCCCGCTGGCGTCACGTGCTCGCGCTGATCGAGCCCGACGTCCGCGAAGGTCTCGTCTCGAACCGCAGCGAGGCGACGGCGATCAGAATGCTTGCCAGGAGGCCCGAGACCGGGACGCGATGAGGCGAGAATCTGCCGCGCCACAAGAGGCCGTTCGCCGAATCTGGCTCGCCCTCCTCGCCCTCGCCGTGATCCTCAGTGCCGGACGCGTTTTCCAGCTCCGCCACTACGGCGAGTTCGTCGACGAGACGGTCGAGTTGACGACCGGATGGCTGCTGACAAAGGGTGACACGCTTTACGGCACGCTCTTCTCCCATCACATGCCTCTCGCGTCCGCGATCGCGCAGGCGATCGCGTGGATATCCCCGACGGACGATGCTGCACACTTTCGAATCGGGCCATGGCTCGCCTATCTTCTCCTCGCCGCCGCACTCGCACGGTCGCCATTCGAGCGCGCCCGCCCAGGCTGGGGGCTTGCGGCCGCGACTGTCTTCCTCATTCTCATCTCACTTTTCGGGCCGCTCGTATCCGGCCAGATGCTACTCAACGACACGCTCTGGGGAGTGGGCTTCGCGATCTTCTTTCTCCAACTCATCCTTCCGCTCATCCTTGGACTTCCCGTCAGACCCGGGGATGCGGTCGCCGGAGGGATCGCCGTCACTCTGGCGGCCGCAGGCTCGCCTCTTTCACTCTTCCCTGCCGCCGCATGTGGAGCGGCTGCCCTGCTACGGTGCCGTCCGGACGGAGCGGAACGGCGATTTCTGAAGCTCGGCCTCCCCTTCGTGACGTCAGCGCTAGCGACCGCACTCGTCGCCTTTCTCTGGCTGACGTGTTTTGGCCGGCTCTCCGGCTTCATCGAACAGGTGGTCGATTTCAACGCAGAGATCTATTCACGCTTTCTCGGTGCGCAGGAGACGCCGGGGAAGCTGCTCGCGTCAGCCGTCGTGGAGTGGTTCGGCTATCTCGGCGTTGCAGTCAGGCACGGGTTCATTCGCGGCAGCATCGACGCCCGCTTCGCCCTGCCGGTGCTGGTCTTCTGCGCGATTCTCGGGTGGCGCACCTGGAAGAAGTCTCGAGGCAGGCTCCCCCCGCTCTCTGGGCGACTGCAGGCGATGACCCTTTCGGTCATGGTGGTTCTCGCCGTTATCGTTCTTCGACTGCGCGGCGGGGGGTTTCGGGCGCTTCCCTTCTACATCCTCGTCCTGGCTCTCGGCTCAGTCTTCCTCGCGGAGAGCTTCTTCTCCGAACGAAACCGCAAGGTACTGCTGACGCTTCTCCTGGTCCTCCCCTTTGCGCCTCTGGCATCAGCGGCCGTGCGGCACGAATCGATGACGTGGAATGTCTCGCGGAGAGAGGAGATCAGTGGCCCGTTTGCGCCAGTGGCGGACTACATCCGACAGCAGACCACGCCGGACGAGCGGATCGCGGCATTCCCGGTTCTCACACGTGTCTATCTCGATGCGCTGCGGCGACCCGCGACAGACTCGATCTACTTTCTTCCATGGCAGGCCCTTTGGGAGGAAAGCCGGCCGGTGGACAAGAGCACCTGTTCCCAGCTTCGGAGCGCGCGGCCCCGCTTCGTCGTCATTCGGTCGGACGCCATCTGGGGCGAATGGCCGTGGGAGAGCTACGGCGCCTGCATCGACCGGTTCGTGAAGGAGAACTACGCGAAGCTCCCGGACGAGCGTTTCAGGGGCCTTCTGTGGGAGCGGTCGGATGTCCTGGCGGACGAAAAATCCCGAGCGGTTCTTCGTTCGTCCGCCGGGACTCAGGGGCTACAACCGACCCGGTAAGGGCCAATGGCGAGGATCTCCCGGCGATCCGGCACCGGGCCGGACGAGACACGGCAGGGGACTGTGTCGATCCAGAGGACCGGGCGGAGGAGCACGTTGCTCATCCGGTTGGAAGCGGTCCAGATGTCGAACGGCCAGGAAGGCACCTTTTCGAGGCTGACCGGCACGCCTGGCCCGAGAACCGCGTCCAATTTCCAGCGTAGTTCGAGCAGTCCCGCGTGGTCCGGTGTATCGAGCGAGCACGACGGCGGGCGGAGCCCGAAGTCGAACAGACCGCCCGCGAACGCCTCCGCCAGGCTCAGGTGCACGCGCACGCCGCGGGCACCGCTCAGATGAAGGGTCGTCTTCTGGGCCGCGTCATGTGTCCCAACGGCCTCGAGAAAATCGCGCGGCGTCAGGGCGAGGAACTGGATTCCGTACGCCGGGTAGGTGATCTGGTTCCAGGCGAGCGCCGCCAGCAGGTACGCCCCGGCCACGACCCGAAGAGACTGGGTCCGTCGCCCCCATTCGAGAAGGCGCTCGACGCCGAGGGCGAAGAACCCCAGGGCAAACGGAAACAAATACAGGAGAAAGCGCTTGTCGGTCCAGTCATAGAAGAGGCCGAAGAATATGCCGAGCACCGCCACGATGGGCGTAAAGACGCTTCGGAGCAGCCGCTCTTCGCGTCCGGGGCCATCCAGACAGCGCAGGACACCGGCGACGTAGAGGGGGACGACGAGGAGTCCGAGCAGCGCCAGAGAGCCGAAGGCATAGAAGCCGAGGTTCTTAGGGACGAAGCGGACCAGAGCCTCGACGCCATGGCGCACTCCGGACGGGTCCCGGAACGAATGCCACCAGCGGAAAACGAGCCAGAGCGCCGGAAGGAGGCTTCCGGCCGCCGCGCCGATCCAGAGCCACGGCTCGCGCAGATGCTCGCGCCGCGTCAGCAGGACCGCCGCGACGAGGCCGAGGGCCGCCGGAAGGGCTGCGTAGTGGAACAGGAAGCTGACACCGACCGCCAGCCCGAAGGGGACGTACGCCGCCGGCCGGCGCCCCGCGCGAACGAAGAGGAGCACGGCGAGAACGAGGAAGAAGACCGCCCAGACCTCGGCCAGAATCCAGCGGGCGAAGTCCTGGACGTAGCCGTTCGCGAAAAAGACCCAGGCCGAGAGGGCGGCAATCGCCGGCCGGAACCGTTCGCGAAGGAGACGGTAGAGGAGGACGGCCGTCGCACCGAGGAGAACGAAGTTAAGAACGGGGAGGCCGTTCAGGGCTCCCAGCCGTTCCAGCACGCCCATGACGATCGGAAGCCCCGGGGGCCGGAACGTCGGCCTCAGAGGGGCCCCCGCCCAGTAGAGGCCGTTGTTGATCCAGTCGTAGGAATCGCTTGAGAGATACGGATAGCACCAGTTGAGGTCGGCGACGCGGAGCGACCGGACGACGGGAAACGCCCCGACGAGCCCCGCGAGGAAGAGGACGCCCGGGAGGCGCCTGTCGAGCGCCGTTCCCGGGCCCCGGCCCGGAGCCGAAGACGCAGAATCCTCACTCACGGATCGAGCCGCGAGTGAGGATACCGCGCCGAGGGAGCGCTACTGTTTCTCCAGGTCCACCACGACGTCGACGGGCTGGCCCACCCTGGCCTCGACGTCGAGGGTCTTCGACGTGAAGCCGGGGCGCGTGACGGTGACGCTCCGGGTGCCGGCCGCGACGATGACGCCGCGCGGCGAGCCGTTCAGCTCCTCGCCGACGCCGACGTACCGGTCGTCCACGTAGATGGCCGCATCCACGGGCGTGACGCTGAAGCGAAGCCTCCCGCTGTCCACCCCGGCGACCGCGCTTCGACTCGGGCGGGCCTCCCGGTCACGGCTTTCGTCGATGCCACCAGGCCCGCTCTCGTCGTCGAGGGAGGCGCCGGACGCGGCCGAGACCTGCTTCCCGTCGGGTCCGAAGTAGCGCCCGTGGGGCATTCCCTTCGAGTCGGGCGGGAACGCGTCGAGCGCGCTCTTGCCCGGCTCGAGCGTCAGAGTCTTACCGAAGCTGAGGTACTCCCCCCTGGCGATCGAGACGTCGATCGAGAGCGGCTGGTAGTTCGCCAGCCGGAACTCCAGCTTGTAGGCGCCGGGACGAAGGTAGAGGAAGTCCGGGATGCCGTCGAAATCGTCGGCCGTCCCGATGTACGTGCCGTCTAGCCAGACCTCCGCCTCTTCCGGCTCGACGTCGGTCTTCACGGTCCCCCAAGCGCCGCTCGGTGCCGGGCTTCCCGGGCTCCCCGTCTCCGCGACGACCGACACCGTCGGCCACCAGCCCCAGCCCCAGCCCCACCACGGACCGCCCCACCACCAGCCGGACCAGACCGACCACGGGTACCAGCCCCAACCCCACGCCGAGTAGTAAGAATTCCAGTACCCGCCGTAGTGGGGATAGTGCCCGTAGTGGTACGTCGGACGCCCGCCATAGTGACCGCCATAGCGCCCGCCATAGTGACCGCCGGGAGAATGTCCGCCCGAACCGCCCGGCCTGCCGCCGTAGCCCGGGTTGCCCGGCCTGCCCGGGCCCCCGCCGTTGTGCGTCGACGGACCTCTGGAGATCGCCGGACCGCCTCGGTACGGGGCCGAAGAGACGGCCGGTCGCGGTGTGCTGGCACGGCCGGAAACTCCGGCCGCCGTGTAGCCCGCGCTACGCGAAATGGCCGAGCCGGACACGCGGGGCGAGGAATAAGCGCTGCGCGGAGCCGAATAGCCGCTTCTGTACGGGGCCGAAGATACGGCCGGTCGCGGTGTGCTGGCACGGCCGGAAGCTCCGGCCGCCGTATAACCCGCGCTCCGCGAAATGGCCGAGCCGGACACGCGGGGCGAGGAATAGGCGCTGCGCGGTGCGGAATAGCTGCCGCGCGGGGCCGAATAGCCGCTGCGTGGAGCGGAAGAAGCGCCTCGAGGCGCCGAGAATCCGCCGCCGCGAGAGCCGCCACTGAAGCCGCCGCCGTGAGAGCCGCCGCTGAAGCCGCCGCCGCGAGAGCCGCCGCCAGATCCGCCTCCGTGGCCTCCCCCCCGCTGGGCGAAGACCGGTTGCGTCCATCCGACGAGAAGAGGAACAGCCAGAAGCGCGCAGAGCCTGCGCGCGATCCAGCCCGGTGGCCTTCTGGTTCCGGAACCTTCGTGCCCGAGCATGAGGCACCTCCCCGGTCGGAATCCCCCCATCCCCCGAAGGGGACGGGAGAACGCCTTCCGAGAAGATGATGCAATCCGGCTGCCTTCGCCAGGGAAACCTCTCACGCGCCGCCGCCGGCCGGCCGCAGCGCTTCCTTGAGCCCCGCCAAGTAGTCCCACCGGAACAACTTGTCGTAGAGTCGCCCCGGCAGCGGCACCCCAAAAGGGTCCACGAAACCAACCAGGAATTCGATCACCCGGAGGGCTACCGGGCGAACATCTCGGATAGTCCGGGCTGCGTCCACTCCCAGGGACGCCGCCAGGTCAGGTCTCTTCCGGACGAGTATGGCTGCCGCCCGGCCCGACGCCCGCTGGCGGTCCCTGAAGCTCGCAACCGTCGTCGGGTGGTCGTGCCGCGCCCGCGCGGCCGGCCGGTAGACGAGACGAAAGGAACGCGGAGCGGCCGAGGCCCGGAAGGCGAACTCCACGTCCTCCCACGCCGCGCCGCCGAAGCACTCGTCGAAGCCGCCCACCTCGAGGAACAGGTCCCGCGGCAGGGAGACGTTGGAGGCGTAGAAAAACCAGGCCGGGACGTCCTCCGGATCACGAATCAGGCCGTAGCCGAACTGGAGGCCGGCCCGGTCGAGGTGCCGAAGCATCGGCGTGACGCGCATCGTCGACGCGTCCCACTCCGTCCGGCCGAGGACCGCCCGCTCCCCGTCCCCTTCTTCCCGGTGCGCCCGGTCGTGAGCCGCGAGAAAGCCCGGCTCCGGGACGATGTCGTCGCCGAGGAAGAGGAGGATCTCTCCTGTCGCGGCTCGGGCGCCGGCGTTCCGGGCGCGGGCCGGTCCGGCGTGGGCGGCCCGGAGGACGGTCAGCCATCCCTCGCGCTCGCGGGACGACAGGAGGTCCTGCGTTCCGTCCGTCGAACCGTCGTCCACGACGACGACCTCGACGCCTCCGTCGACCTCGTCCCCCTGCCGTTCGAGGGCGTCCAGCGTCCGGGCGAGACGATCTTTCCGGTCGTGCGTCGGGATGACGACCGAGAGCCTCACCCGCCTCCCCCGAGGAGACGTTTGAAGATGCCCGAGGCGCGGGTGTCCTTCCGGCGCGGCTCCCTGGCGAAATCGAGGAGCGGCTTCAGCGTCCGTTCCCAGCGCAGGGCACGTGCCGCTTCGAGAGCCTTCCGCGAAGCCGCCGAGCGCTCCGCCTCGTCCGTCAGGAACGACACGAGCGCTGCCGCGAAAGCTCCCGGGTCGGCCGGGACGACGCGGCCGGCGCCCGTCTCCGCGACCAGCCTCGCTCCGGCCCCCCCGTCGGTCGTCACCACCGGAAGGCCGGCCCAGAGAAAGTCGAGAAGGCGCGTCCGGTAGGAAAGCGACGTCTCGAGGGAGGGACGCTGCGCAGCGGCGGCCACGCGGCACCCCTGGTAAAGGCCGCCACGCGTCTCGTGCGCCGACCATGGAAGGACGAGGACCGATCGATCCAGCCACCCCTCGCACCGCGCCCGCTCGGACGCCTCGAGGAGCCTCGTCTGCGGCGTCGACGCCGGGTTGGGGTTCTCCGAGAAGAGAAGCCGGGCGGTCGGAACCGAAGCGAGAACGGCTCCCCACGCGTCCAGCACGAGGTCCGCGTCGTACCAGTCGTAGACGCCGCCGAAGAAGACGTCGGCCTCACCCGTGGGAATCTGCGGAAACGGCCATGGTCCCGACGGCGGCGTGTCGTCGACTCCGAACGGCGCCACGTCGCAGAGCAGACGTCCTTCCGCCTCGCGTGCGATGTCCGCGGGCGTGAGCCGGCCGCGTCCGAGGAGCAGCCCCAGCCAGAAGAGCCTCTGCTCCTCCGAGGCGGCGAGGACGAAGTCGGCCCGCTCGACGAGCGAGAAGAGCGTCTTCCGGTCGTTCACGAAGACGCTCGGCCCCAGCGACTCGGCGTAGGCGAAATTCTCCACGAGGAACGGGTCGTAGAGGTCCGCGACGAGGGAACCCGGGAATCCAAGGGCCAGGAGTTCCTTCCCCGCGTGCCCTGAGACGACGGCCACATTGAAATCGCGGGCCCGCGCGAGGACTTCATGGACCTCACTCAGGACGATCCGCCCCGCACCCCGGACCGGGACCTCCTCCGGCGACGGCGACGCGAGGACGACGTCGTGCCCCGCGCGTCCCAGCTGCTCGGCCACCCGGAGGGCGCGGATTCCCATTCCCGCCATCCGGGGCCGTACCGGTTCGGGCGACAGGACGAGGACGCGGCTCATGGCGGCGCCCCCGTCCAGGGGCTCATCGCGCGGGCGAGGAACGGAATCCCCCGGGCGAGGTCGGAGCCCGGAATGACGAAGTAGCCCTCGGCGGCGACGGTCTCCTTCGGCAGGGTCATCCGGCGGTACGAGTTCAGCCCCGCCACGAAACCCGCGTAGTCGCGCTC
The DNA here is from genome assembly GCA_963801475.1 of uncultured Acidobacteriota bacterium. Lineage (GTDB taxonomy): Bacteria > Acidobacteriota > Thermoanaerobaculia > UBA5066 > UBA5066 > DAOMFB01. The sequence continues at coordinate 2,796,231 of CAWDEX010000001.1, forward strand.
CGCGTTCTGCGAGGCGAAGGCAGCCATCGCCCGCCGCTTCGTCTCCGCGTGGGGCCCGCAGTCGAAGAGGAAGTTCGGCCGCAGCGGCTGCGACAGCTCGAAGAAGGCGACGGTGGCTCCGGCCAGGACACGTGCCGTCACGGAGCCGGAAGCGGCGCTCTCCCCGACCGTGACCAGCGCCTCGGCCACCGCCCGGTGGTCGGGGTGGATCTCGACCGGCGAGGGGGCGAAGACGAGGTCCGGAGCCACCTCGCACAGCGCCGTCTCCACGGCCTCCCGGAGAGCGGGCCCGGTGTCCGACAAGCCGCGGTCCCGGAGACCCGCGCTCCGAAGCTCGCCCCCTCCGAGACGGGCGAGCGCGGCCGCCGACTCGGCGAGGCGGAGGCGGGCCGTCCGCGCGCGGGCCGCCGCGTCGGATTCGTCGCCCGCGCCGTCCGTCAGGACGAGGACGACGACCCCGGCGCCCCGCTGCGCGAGGTCGGCCAGGGCGGCGCCGCACCCGAAGATCTCGTCGTCGGGATGCGGCGCGAGGACGAGGGCGCGCCGGGCCGAGAAGGAGGACGCCTGATAGGGAATCAGCGCCTGTTCCGGAACGAAGCCCGTCATACGCACCCGTCGTGCACGCCCTTGCATTCTAGCGGCGCTGCCTTGACACCCCCCGGTACGGACGGCGAGACTGCCGAGGCCCCTTCCAGCGGGCGCCGGGCGCCCGCAGATTCCGTTCCCGGGAGGAGGTTTCGACCACGTGAAAGCGCCGGGAGATCCGCCCCGGGTCTCCGTCATCGTCCGGACGAAGGACCGTCCGGGTCTCCTCGCCGAGGCTCTCGGGAGTCTCCGCGCGCAGACCTTCGGGGACTTCGAGACGCTCGTCGTGAACGACGGCGGACCCATCCCCGGATCGGTCCTCGAGCCGGCGCCGGGGCGCGCGCTGAGCGTCGTCGCGCCGCCGCCGCCGGGAGGGCGTGCCCGGGCGCTGAATGCCGGCCTCGCCGCGGCCCGAGGCCGCCACGTCGCCTATCTCGACGACGACGACCTCTACCTCCCCGCTCACCTCGACGTCCTCGTTCGCGTCCTCGACGGCGACGACCCGTGCGAGGCGGCCTACACGACGGTCGACCAGATCGCGCAGCGGCGCGGGCCGGACGGAAGGTACCGCGACGCCGAGGTCCTCGTCACCTACGGGCGCGCCTTCGACCCGAACCGGATTCTCTTCAAGAACGACATTCCCCTCATCGCGCTGATGCACCGCCGGGACGTCATCGAAAGGGCCGGGCCGTTCGACGAGGCCTTCGACCTCTTCGAGGACTGGGACTTCCTGATCCGCCTGTCGCGCGTCACACGGCCCCGCTTCGTTCCCGAGACGACCGCTCTCTACCGGCTGCGGGATGACGGCTCCAACGCCACGACCGCCTCGCCGTGGCGCGGGCCCGCGGCCGAGGCGGCGCGCGCGGCGCTCCAGGCCAAGCACGCCGCGCTCCTGACCCCCGCTGCGACGCGGGCGCTCGTGGACGGTTTCGACGAGGAACTCGCGCTGCGCGAGCGGGACGTCCGGAGCCTTCGCTTGCGGCTGGCCGAAGTCGAAGGTCGTCTCGGGGCGCTCGAGGACGAGCTCAGATCGGTCAGGGCCCTGGCAGCCCGGAACCTTCAGGCCGCCGGCGAGCGGGAAGCGGCTCTCGTCGCCGAACGGGACGAATTGGGGCGCCACCTGGCGATGGTCCACCGCTCACTCTGGTGGCGGCTCGCCACGCCGTGGTGGAAGCTGAAGGGGATCCTGTCGCGATGAGCGGTCCGGTCCGCTGTGACGTCGTCGTCCCGGTCCACAACGCCCTCCGCTCGACGAAGAACTGCCTCCGGTCGCTGCGGCAGCACGCTCCGCCATGGGCGCGGATCGTCGTCATCAACGACGCGAGCGACGAGAGGACGACGGAGTGGCTGCGCGGCCAGGAGGGGATCGTCCTTCTGGAGAACGAGGTCAACCTGGGCTTCGTGAAGACCGCGAACCGCGGGCTTCTCCACTCGGACGCTCCCTGGGTCTGCCTCCTGAACAGCGACACGCTGATGACGCCGGGCGCCCTCGAGCGGATGGTCGATCGCTGCGCACGCGACCCGTCGATCGGCCTCTGCTGTCCGCTCTCGAACGGCGCCGTCAACCTCACCGTGAAGATCCCGCCGGGCGAAGACGTCTTCTCATTCGCCGACCGGGTCGCGCGGACGAGCCCGGCCCTCTATCCCGACGCCGTCACCGTCGTCGGCTTCTGCCTCCTCGTGAAGCGGGCGCTGATCCGGTCCGTCGGCGTCTTCGACGAGACGTTCGGACACGGCTACGGAGAGGAGACCGACCTCCACTACCGGTCGCGGGCCGCGGGCTTCCGGTGCGTCGTCGCGGACGACACCTTCGTCTACCACCGGCACGGCGCGAGCTTCGCCGACGGTTCCGAGCGGACCCTCCAGAACCTCAGGATCGTCATGAACCGGTGGCGATCGGTCCACGAGCGCGAGCTTGCCGCGTTCGACGGCCTGAACGCGCTCGGCGCCGTCCGCGACGCCCGGACGTACGAGTGGATCCGGCCCGACGACCGGCCCGCCGTCCCTCACGACGTCCTCTTCGTCCTGCCGATGTTCGGCGTCTTCGGCGGCGTCGGGGCTGTCCTCGAGCTGGTGAACGCCCTGATCCTCGACGGACTGAAGGCCGGCGTCGTCGTCGTCGGCGAGGCCTTTCCGGAGATCGCGAGTGAGCGTTTCTTCGAGCCGGTCCGGGCGACGCCGGAGGAGTTCCTCGCGAGCGTCCCGCCGGCGAAAGTCCTCGTCGCGACCGCCTACCAGACCGCCCCGCTCGTCGCGGCCGCCGCGGCGCGCCGTCCGGGCACGCAGACGGCCTACTTCGTCCAGGACTACGAGGGATGGTTCGGGGCGGACGGCCCCGAGTACGTCGGCGACACCTACGAGCTGATACCGCGGATGACGGCGGTCTCGACGTGGCTCGCCGAGGAGATCGGACGGCGGCACGGCCTCCGCCCGGTGCCCGTGCCGATCAGCGCGGGCCCGGACGTCTTCTATCCCCGCGGAAACCGCGCGCCGGCCCCCCCGGTCCGGGTCGTGGCCATGCTCCGGTCCGAGGAGAGGCGCGGCATGGCGTTCCTGCTCCCCGCCCTCAAGGGGATCTCTGACCGGCCGGACGTCGAGATCGTCTTCTTCGGGCACCAGCAGGTTCCCGCGGAGGCCGCCACGTTCCGGTTCCAGCACGCCGGGGTCCTCTCGACGGACGGCGTCGCGAAGCTGCTGTCCTCCGCCCACGTCGTCGTCGACCCGTCGCTCTTCCAGGGCTTCGGGCTCGTCGGCCTCGAAGGGATGTCGTGCGGCGCCGCCTGCGTCGTGACGGCGAGCGGGGGCGTGTCCGAGTACGCCGTCGACGGAAAGAACGCTCTCGTCGTCCCGCCCGGCGACTCCGCCGCGCTCGCGGCGGCCCTCCTCCGCCTCGTGGAGGACGCACCGCTCCGCGGGCGCCTCGCGACGGCGGGCCTCGAGACGGCGCGGCGGTTCACCTGGGAGCGGACCGCGGAGCGCTACCGGGCCTTCCTCGCCGCGCTTCCACCCGCCGACGAGCCGACGCCGCGGGAGCGGACGCTGCTCGACCTCCTCGGCCGGGAGCTGACGCGCGGTTCGGACCACTCGAAGATCCTGCGGGACGAGTTGAGGAACGCCCGCCAGACGCTGGAGGCGATCTACCGGTCACGGGCGTGGCGGACCGTCCATCTCTGGCGGCGGCTGAAACAGAGGCTCAGGCCTCCAGCGTGATCTCGGCAAGCACGCGACTGTCGCCGTCCGCCACGGCCCGCGCGTGCCACGTCGTTCCTTCCAGTAACTCCCGGAAGCCGGCCGGAGGGCTCCAGGCGCGCGTCCCGGCGTGTACCCGGGCCCATCCGAAGACGCCGAACGAGCGGAGCGGCGAGACGGCCACGCCGGCCGCCTCGCCGTCCCACGAAAGAGCGCCGCGGACCGCGAGCTTCGGCCACGGGTTCAGATTGCTCGAGGATCTCGTCAGCGCGTCGAGCGCCGCCGCGCCGCGCACCGGGAAGTTCTCGGTGAAGTAGAGCCGCTCCGATTCGGCGAACCAGTGGGCCGCCTGCGACTCCCTCTGCGTGGTGCGGCCGTAGGGATGGACGGCCCGGGCGCCGCCGACGAGAAGGAGCCGCCCACCGCCGCGGCGCAGCCGCCGCTGCCAGTCGTTCTCCTCGAAGTAGAGGCGATACCTCTCGTCGAACGGGCCGATACGCTCGAGCGTCTCGCGCGAGACGGCCATCATCGCTCCCGAGAGCGCGGAGACCGTGAAGGTCTCCCGCCGCGAGACGGCCTCGAAGGCGCGCCGGACGCGCGGCAGAAGGCGTGCGAAGACACGGTCCGCGCCCCGCGGGTCGAGGAGAAGGCGGCGCCGGGCGAGATCGAGAGGCGACGGCTCGTCGAAGAGAGGGATGAGGAGCGATTCGTCCTCGTCGAGGAACGTCGCGGGGCCCGCCATCGTCAGGGGTGCGCGGCGCACGGCCTCCGCCAGTGCGGCGACGGCGCCCGGGCGGACGGTGACGTCGGGATTCATGAGGAAGAGGACGTCGCCGCGCGCCGCCCGAATGCCGCGGTTCAGGCCCCCCGCGTAGCCGAGGTTCTCCCTCGCGTCGATCGCCACGTCGGCCAGGCGGGAGAGAGCACGGACTTCGTCGGCATCCTGCGAATTGACGACGACCACGGCTTCCAGGGGAACTTGCGAGTACGCGGTATCCACGCGGAGCGCGTAAATGGCGCGCGCAGCGAGGTCCGCCGACCGGTAGCTGACGATGACGGCCGAGATCATCCCGGCCTCCTCCCGGCGCCGTTGTTAGACTCCCTTTCCGAATGGCGCTCGACCTTCGCGCCGCCACTCCCGCCGACAGGCCGGCCCTTCTTCGTCTCTTCGAGGCGGCCTTCGGACAGGCGGCCGATCCGGACATCTGGGCGTGGAAGTACGACCGGAACCCCCACCCCGCGACCTCCGTCGTCGCGCGGCTCGACGGAGAGATCGTCGGCTTCTTCGGTGGCGTCGGGACGCGCTACCGCGGCGAAGGCGGCGACCTCGCGGGGGTCGCCGCGGCCGACGTCATGACGCATCCACTCCACCGGCGGCTGGGCCGATCGTCGGTCTTCGTGGCGACGGGGCTCGAGTTCTTCCGGGCGGCCGCCGAAGCCGGCGCCCCGTTCGTCTTCGGGTTCCCGAACGAGCGGCACCGGAAGACGGGCGAGCGCTCTCTCGACTACGTCTCGATCGAGCCGGCCGGTGAGTGGGCCCGGCCACTCGGCGGTCCGTCGCTCCTCGGGCGCCTCCGCCGGCGTTTCCTCAGGGCCCGGGCCGCGGAGCGCCTCTCGCCGTCTCACGAGGCTCTCGTCGAGACGCTGCACGCGCGGCCCGGCTGGCGGAGCGACCGTTCGCGCCGGACGCTCGACTGGCGCTTCGCGCCACACGCGGGCGCCGCCTATAGGCTCGTCGAGCTGCTCGACCGGCGGGGCGCCTCGCGCGGCTATGCGGCGGTCCGCGTCGCCGGCGAGAAGGGGCTTCTCGCCGACCTCCAGCTCCGCGACGAGAAATCGGGTGACCTCGCCGAGCTCCTCGAGGCCGTCGAGGGCGTTCTCGAGGGGACCTCCGCGCGCCGGCTCGTGCTCCGCGCCCCGGCGGGGTCCCTCCTGGCCCGGCGTGCGGAGTCGGAGATGGGTTTCTCTCCCGAGCCGTCGGACTGCCACTTCGAGATCCGCCCGCTCGATCCCGCGTTCGACGCTCCGGCGGCCGGCCGCGCCTTCGATTACCGTTTCTCCGACCACGAGATCTTCTAGCTCCGGAAGATCGCCTCGAGCCGGTCGAGGACCGGTCCGAGCGTGAAGGTCGCCGCCACCGCGAGCCCGCGGCGCCGCCGGCGCCGCCACAGTTCGGCGTCGTCGAGGAGCCGCGCCGCCTCCCGGGCCATCGCGGCGTCGTCCCCCTCGGGCACGAACGAGGCCGCGTTCCGCGGAATCGGCACGTAGGACGGGATGTCGGTGAGGACGACGGGGACCCCCGACGCCATCGCCTCGAGAGGCGGCAGCGGGAAGCCCTCGGCGTCGAAGGACGGGTGGATCAGGAGGTCGAGCCCGTGGTACCACGCCGGCATCTCGGCGGTGGGCTTGCCGTGGACGTAGTCGTCGATCGGCGTGACGGCGCCTTCGCCAGCGACTTGCGGCATGTGGCTCGCGCGGTGAAGATGAACCGCGCGGCCCTGGCCCCGGAGACGGGCCACGGCCCGGAGCGCCACGTCGATTCCCTTCTTCTCCGCGAGGAACGGTCCGACGACGCCGATCGTCGCGGGACGCCGCGCCCCGTGCGGTTCCGTCCCGCCGGGCCGGAAGGCCTCCGCGTCGATCGCCTGCGAGAGGACGTGGAACGGCCCCGGGTACCGCCCTTCGAGGTCGCGGAGAAGGTGCGCCGAGACGAGGATCTTCGGCACGTTCTGCCGGTAGGCCTCCTCGATCTCCGCGAGGCGGTGGCGCGTGTGGGGATGGGGCGCCTCGTACCCCTGCGAGAAGTGAAAGACCTTCGGGGCACGGCGGGCCGCGACCGTAGGCTGAACGGTCGGAAACCACGTGGCGACGTGCACGTCGGCCGGCGGGAGCGTCTCGGTGTCGAAGCGGGGCACCTCGACGACCGGCACCTGGATCGGGATCCAGTCGTGCCGCGCGTCCTTCGTCACGAGGATGACGTCGTGCCCCCGCGCCGCGAGCCCCTCCGCGTGCCCGACAATCACCTTCACGCCCCCGGAGAGCTCGAGCGACTCGAGAACGTAGACGATCCTCATTCCGGTCCCAGCCGGGTCCAGCTGGCCGGGACCGCCATCAGGCCGCTCCGCCACGTCGGCGATTCGACGTGAAACGTCTGGTCGCTGCGGGCGTCGTAGAGGGCGAGGGCGTTCTCGTCCGCCACGTAGGCATAGACGACGAACTCGCCCTTCCCCAGCGGCAGCGCATCGAGGCCGACGCGGACCCGGTACCGCTCCTGTCCGGCGAACGGCCCCGTGCCGTCGAGGCGCGAGTCGGCCGAGAAGCAGACGACGTTGTCGCGCGTGGAGACGGCCAGGTGGATCTGCAGCGGCCGCGACGCCTCGTCGGGGGCGAAGCTCATCTCCACGGCCCAGGGGTCGCCGGGGCGGAACTCGGCGCGGGGCGCTCCGTCGGCCCCGACGACGCGGACGTCGAGGAAGCGCGCGTGCGTCCCGCCGTGCGGTCCCGCGTGCGGCGCGGGCGCTTCCACTTTCCCGGCGAGGTACTTCTCGTAGGCGAGGACGACCTTCCGCGCGTCGCCGGAGGCGGCCACCTCGCCCCCCCGGAGCCAGATCGCCTCGTCGCAGAGCGTGGAGACGTAGTACATCGCGTGGCTGCAGAAGAAGATCGTCCGGCCCGACGACTTCAGCTCGAGGATCCGGTCCACGCACTTCTTCTGGAAGTGGCCGTCGCCCACCGCGAGCGCCTCGTCCAGGATGACGACGTCGGGGAGGACCGCCGTCGCCACGGCGAACGCCAGGCGCATCTGCATCCCCGACGAATAGGTCTTCACGGGCCGGTCGAAGAACTCCCCCAGCCCGGCGAACGCCTCGATCTCCGGGAGAGCGGCCCGGACCTCGTCGCGCGTGAGGCCGCTGAAGGCGGCCTGCAGCATGACGTTCCGGCGGCCGGTCTCCTCCGGGTGGAAGGACGAGCCGAGCTCGAGAATCGACGCGACCCGGCCCGGGACGTGGATCTCCCCCGCCGTCGCCCCGGTCGTCCCCGCGAGGATCTTGAACAGGGTGCTCTTGCCGGAGCCGTTCTCGCCGATCAGACCGAGAACGGAGCCCTTCGCCACCCCGCCGGAGACGTCCCGGAGAGCGTGAACCTCGGCGTGCCGGGACCGCCCCGTCACGGCCTCCCACAGGCGGTCGCGCGGCGCCCCGTAGATCCGATAGACCTTGCTGACGCCCGTGAAGTGAAGACCATCGGCGACCATCGAGGGCATGCTACCGAAAAAAATTGGCCCGGGCGGGTGCCCGGGCCGAAATGAGGGGTAAGCCCGATCGAATCGGGCCTGGGGAAAGCGGTCGTCAGCGGGGCGGCCCGAGTGGCTGGGCCAGGATCAGCTTCCCGACGCCCGTGGTGCTGTTGACGATCACGGCATGGGCCGCAAGCGTTCCGCTCGTCGGGGTGATCTCGAGCGAGTAATAGCCCAAGGGGTCCTTCGGAAAGCTCGCCAGCTCGGGGAAGAGAGCCTCGAGAGGTCCCTCGACGACCATGTCGCTCATGGTGAGGATCCGGTCCGGGGCCGTCGGGTAGCCGGAACCGGAGAAAGGCTGGCGCAGCCGCACCGTCACGTGGGCCGGAGCGTTCCCGAGGGACACGAAGCTGAGAGTCGTCGCGATGCCGCTCCCGCCGGATGCCGGCACGACGTACGGGATCGTCAGGCGGGTCGTGGCGCTTCCCGGAGCCGCCCCGTGCAGTGACGGGACGAGGCCGGGCACGTGCCTCGCGAAGGTCCCGCCCGCGGTGAAGTCGTAAGTCTCGCCCCGGACGATCAGCGGGTCCGTGTTCGCGTCGGCCGGCTCCACGTCGAGATACGCGTCTTTGTAGACGTCCGCGTCGCTGATCTGAAGGCCGAGGCTGTTGAACCAGAACTTGATGAGATCCTCCGTCACGATCGTGTAACCGGAGGCGACGGTCGGCGTGATGCTCTGGGCCGCCCGGGGCTCGCAGGCTCCTCCGACCGGGCACTTCACGTACGAAAGGGTGGCCTTCACCGGGCGGCTCTGTGCCGAGGTGTTGAAGATGACGACCCGGGTCCGGACCCCGTCGCCGTTTCCGCTGATGCTGCGGACGACGTCGGGAACCCGGAGGCGGCCTGTCACGTTGGGCACGGTCGTCAGGACGGTCGTGTCCGCAGAGACGACGTCTGTGATCTTCGCGGAGGGAACGACCCGGGCGCCGTCGCTGACCACTTCGACCAGCATCCAGTAGTTGGGCGCCTCGAACGTCTCGTAGGGGGTCCCTGTCACGGCGAGCGCATTCCTCAGGGCCTGCTTCAGTTCCACGGTCTGGAAGGGGCCCACGGAGACCCGGAACGCGCCGCCGAGAGCGATGGGCCCGTCCAGAGAGCGGTCATAGAAGCTCACGTTAATCTGGGTCGGCACGCTCGTCGTGTTCACGAACCCGATGCTCGTGTAGGCGGCCGGGGCGTTCAGGGAGTTCGTAACCGGCAGGTCGCGAAGGCCCGGGAATTCACGGTCGGCCCACGGCGTGCCCGGCCCCACCGCCCTCGAAACCGGCACGGCCGGGATCGCGTCGCCGAACGTTCCCTTCGCCGGGCTCCCCTGGATGCTCTCGTAGGTGAAGGCCCAGATAACCGGGTCGGCGCCCTGCGGGAATGAGTCGCCGCGGATCGCCATGGCGTACGCCCCCTCGCCGGGGGTCTTCCCGAAGACCGTATTCAGCACGTTCGCGATCCGGCGGCTCTCGCCCGGCTGGAAATGAGGGAGCTCAATCCACTTCGGCGGGTTCGTCCCGTCGAGCAGGGCGACCGAGTAGCCGGCCCAGCCGTCGGTGCACGGCTCGACCACGCACGGGTTCTGGATGACGACGTCGGAGACCCAGAGCGATCCCGACGCGGACCCCGTCCTGTAAGCGAGGCCCGGAACGATCCATTGCGGCGGATAGGCCACGCTGAACGTCTGCGGCATCTGCGTCTGGAACGTATTGCCGCCCAGCTTCACCGTCAGGATGACGGTATAGAAGCCCGGCGTATTGAACGCGTGCGCCGCCGTGGCCAGCCGGCACTGGTCCGAGAGAGGCGTGGACGAGTCGCACGGGGTCCCGTCGCCGAAGTTCCAGTAGTACTCGGCTCCGGCCGGGCCGGTCGACATGAAGAGAATCCCGGCGCCCGGGGTCACCTGGTTGGGGTTCACCGCTCCGCCCGGCTGACCGTTGGCGCTGTAGACGTACGAATACGAGGCGGTGGGGATTCCGGCGACGACGTTGACCTGGTGAGTCGCGGGAGGGCTCCCCGGGACCGTGAACTCGACCAGGTAGCTGCTCCCGTACGGGGGGATGAACGGGTAGGTCTTGGGCGCCGGGTGTAGGGTGCTCGTCGTCCCGTCGCCGAAGTTCCAGTGTGGGTTCGCGATGGACAGATTCTGGCCGGGATTGTCCTTGTTCACGGCCCGGAAGGTGACCGGCTGATCTCCCGGCACGAGGAAGCTCCCGTCGGTTCCGAGAACGGCGTCCGTCCCGTCCGGATAGGCGATCCGGAAGTCGGGCGTCACCGAGCCGGAGACCAGGATGTCGACATAGGCGGTATAGCCCGCGATCGCGACCCGCAGGAGCCCCGGCGCCGTCGGCGTGAAGGTGAAGTTCGTTCCGGAAACTGAGGACGGATTGGCGCTGCCGATGGTGATCTGCCAGCTGTAGCTGCCGGACGTGATCTGCGAGGTGCCCTGGAAGGCGGCCACCTGAATCGGGGTGCCGACCGTTCCGAGCCAGAGGGTCGTACAGGAGACGCTGCAGCGCGTTGCGCCCTGGAGAGGCTGGATGTTGTCCGGCGTCGTGGCGCCGCCCCCGGGGCTCACGTTGACGGTCGTCGCGGCCGCCCCGGTTGCGCCGTTCGAGTCGGTCACGGTGCAGATGGCCGTGTAGGTCCCGGCGTTCGTGTAAGGGTGGCTCGGGTAGTTGTACGGAGAGGCGACCTGCCCGTCGCCGAAGTTCCACGAGTAGGAGGAGTAGATACCGCTTCCGCCGCTGGCGTACGCCGTGAAAGTGATCGGCGTCCCCGGCGCTGCCGAGGAGGGACTCGCGTAGATGGAAACGCTCACCCCGGACGGCGGAGGCGCCGGATCGACCACCGTCAGCGTCAGGTTTTGGACGCTGGGCGAATCGACGTGGACTTCGACAGGTCCCTGGATCGGGCTATTCGGTGTGAACGTGAACGTCGCCCCGGAGCCGGTCCTCGGCGTCGCGTTGCCGCTCACGATCGACCAGTTGACGGATCCGGTCAGCTCCGTGCCGTTCATGTCTTTGAGGACCAGCTCGGCCGACTGCCCCAGCCTGACCTCCGCGCCGCCGTATCCGAGCGTGACGCCGCTCCGCCAACGGATCACCGGTGGCGTGTCGATGACGTGGACCAGCCACGCGCGAGGGTCGGTCTCCTTGTTCGGCGTGAAGTACTCGAATGTGTTCGACCCACCCGTGTAGTCCACGCCGAAGAAGAACCAGTAATCGCCCTTGGCCGGGAGCGGCGTGATGGCGGTCGCGCCGGGCGTGAAGCTGGAACCCGTGGCCGGGTCGCAACTTCCGCCCACCGCCGCGGTGCAGTACTTGTAGCCCGTGATCGTGATGGCCGGGCCCTTCGTCGAGGTATCGACGACCGAAAGGGTGCCCTGCGTGGTCAGGACGGTCGTCGGGTAGTTAGTCGAGCCGCCGATCGTGAAGTTCGGGACGACCTCGGCGAGGGTGACGGAGAGGGGCTGGAAGGTCGCGGCGCAGGCGGCGCCGAGATCGCAGCTCTGGTAGCCGCCCGGATACGGAGGCGTCGTCAGCCAGACTTTGTAGGCGCCGGGCCCGCCCGTCGGATTGAAGGTGCAGGTGCTAAGTCCATTGCATGCGGCGACGAGATCGCCGGCTACCGGGTTCGTGTTCGGGGTGTTCGGGATGTACCACTTGTAGCCCGCCTTGTTTCCGATCGGGTCGTTGGTGGGCCGTTCGGTCGCGTCCTCAAGCGGGTTTCCCTTCAGGACGAGAGCGTTCTTCAGCTGGACCGTCGGGATCTTCCAAGTGACCGGGACGAGGGCGGGGCCGCTCGTCCCGAGGCTGTTGAACCCTTCGAAGGCGATCTGCAGTCCGGTGCTGGTCGTGCCCCAGGCGGGGCTCACGCTCCCGAAGTCGGGCCCGCCGTACGAGCCGTTGCCGGTGACGGAGGTCCAGCAGTTCGTGCCCGAGGCCGGATCGGCCGAGACGTTCTTGTCGCACGGTCCGATGAGGGAGAAGGTCGTTCCCGCCGTCCACGTCGGGGAGGTCCTGTAGTCGGGGTTCTTCAGGCTCCCCCAGCCCGTCCCGGGAGTCTCGAACGGCGAGTGAAAGTCGAAGTCGAGCCTCCAGTCGAGGATCGGGAGCACCGAGTCGCCCGGGAGGATCGTCGGCGAGATCTTCAGCTTCTGGCCGACGACGACGGGCGAAGACCCCGTCTTCACCTCGCAGGGCCCCGAGGGCGGACAGGGCTCCATCTCGACCTTCAGGGCGCTCGTGGCGGGCGCCGGCCCCGTCTGGCAGGAAAGGTTCAGCGTGTAGGCGCTGAAGAGTGTCGCGATGGTGGAGACGACGTCCTGGTTCGAAGGCCTCCAGACGAACTCCGACTGGGACACGCCGGCGAAGTTCGGGTTGGCGCCCGTGTCGACCGTCACGACCTCCTGCGGCGGCGTGCCCTGCTTCCAGCCGTCACCCGTGGTCGAGTAGAGGCGGTACCTCGGCTTGTCGCCCGTCCCGCCCGTCTGGGAAGCCGCCCAGAAGTAGACCCCGACGCCCGGCTGCTGATCGACGAGGGAGACGCTGCTTCCCGACATGGAGCCCGCCCCGGAGAAGCCGGCCGGTGGGGTGAATGAGAAGGGTTGGCCGATGCGCTGGCCCGTCGCCGGGTTCCACTCGATCAGCGAGAAGCCGTCGGGCTGGTTGTTCCCGTTCTTGAACTCGCCCACGATGTAGAGGTTCCCGGCGCCGTTCATCGCGGCGCCGACCGTCATGAGTTGGCTGGCCGGGTAATCCGGACGGCCGAAGCCGGAAAGCAAGACGGTCTTCCAGGTCTTGCCGGCGGTGATGGACGGCGGGGAGGGCGGGTAGGGGATCGGTGGGGTGCCGATCGGCGCGGGACCCGGGTTCGACACGTCCACTATCGAGAGCTTGTCGTAGTCGGCCAGGAGCAGGAAGCCCGGATCGACGTACTTCATCGCCCGCGTGGAGGAGGCCGCCGGGAAGTTCGTGATCTCGAACGGGACGTTCCCCTTCTTCGGGGGGAGGTTGTTGGGTACGAAGCCCGGGAGGGGGTCGGAGACATCCGCCGCCCAGACATTCGAGTAGACACCGGAGAAGCCGTACAGGATGTGGCGTGCGCCCCACTTCTGGAGCGCGAGGAACTTCGCGCGCGAATATCCCGTGTCCCCCGACATCTTGAAGAACCCGCTCCCGTCCGGCGACATCGCAACCGTCGAGGCCACGCACTCGCTCTTGGAGACCGTCGAGAAGAAGGCCCGTTCGCCGTCCTTCGACGCATAGATCGCGTCGGAGGTGTAACTCTGCCCATCGCCACACCCCGCCCCGAACCCCCAAGGCGGGCTGGTGCTGAAGAGAACGGCCCATGAGACGAGCGAAGGGGTTGCGGGGTTCGCGATGTCGTAGACGCCGAAGCCGTAATCCGCCCGGATGATGGCGCGGGTGCCGTTCATGTAAGGGACGGCGCCGGTGAAGTTCCCGAGGGGCCGCGGAGCCGCCGTGTTGAGATTCAAGTCGGTCGGCCCTGACGTCACCGTGCATTGTCCCTGAGCCGGACCGGCCCCTCCGAGGAGGCCGAGGACAGCGACGAAACCGATGGCGACAGACAGCCCATGGACAGCACGAGCACGGCGAGATTCGATTCCGGTCATTTGACTTCCCCTGATCCCCTCAAAGAAACGCGCCCTTCCCGTGGCGGGAAGAAGTCGCAAATGAGGTACGGATTCTACTTTGATCCTCCGCTCGCGGCAACCGAACGGTCTCCTATGGACAGCGACTCCCCTTTTCCGACGCCGAGGCCATCGCGGAAGTAGTGACGACAGAGCACCGTATCTTTCGCTCTGCCAAGGTCTTTCCCCCGAGGAGAAAGAAAAAAGGCGGGCAGCTTTACGCCGCCCGCCCTTACCTGAGTCAGGTCGGACCCGAGTTAGTTCGCGGTCCCGTTGACCTGGACGCCGGGGCCGTAAACGATCGCAGGGGTGCACGCGAAGTCGCCATTGAGGCTCGTCGCGCTATGTCCAACGTTCATCGTGGTGCCGGGGCCGGAGTGCTGCACGCCGACCCAAGCCTGATTGTAGATATTGTCGGGGAAGCCGTAGCCCGTGGTCCGGAACTGCATGTCGATCCAGCCGCCGCTGTAGGAGCCGGGGTTGACCTGCGTGTTGCTCAGGAGAGCGATGCGGCTCGCCTCGAGGAAGACGTAGTTCGGGCTGACCGTGCCTCCCGGCGGGCAGGGCGACGGATAGCCGGGCGGGCAGGTGACGATGGTGTAGGTCTGCTCGTCGTTGTCGTACGTGAAGGTGACGAGCTGGTGGTTCGTGTCATAGAGGCCGGCGCCGGAAGGCCCGCCGTCGCTCAGCCACGTGCAGAGGTTGAACGGCGCGCCCGCGCTCTCGTTGACGTACGTGTCGCCGCGCCACACCAGAATCCAGGTCTGGTAGCCGGCGGCCGCGGAGTTCAGGTAGCGGAAGCCGTAGCGGTCGCCGAGCGGCTCGCGGCCGTCGCCGCCGAACTGGAAGGCAGCCGGAACGTTGACGCCGCAGGGGGCCGTCGTGCCGCCGGTCTGCTCGCAGGGCGCGAGCGCCGAGACAAAGCGGCCGAAGAAGGTGTCGGGAGCCGCGGCCGTCCAGTTCAGACGGCTGTCGAACTCGAGGGCGATCGCCTGGTCGCCGCTGATGTTGCCGGAGTTCGCCGTCTGGTCGACGTAGAACACGTCGCCAATCAGGACGTTCGGCGTGTGGCCGGCGGCAGCCCAGCCCGCCGTCGCGATGGCGTCGAGCTGATAGAAGTTCGCCTCATCCGGGAAGTAGTTGGTGCAGTAGTTCACCACGTCGACCGTGACGTAGCCGGAGAACTCGCCCGTCAGGTTCGTGAGGGACGCCGTTCCGAGGCCGCACTGCGGGTTCGTCGTGTCGAGGATGTTGGCGCCGTGCGAGCTCTGGAACGTGCTGACGTCGCCCGACTCGTCGAGGGAGTCGAGGACGTAGGCGCGGTAGGGCAGGAAGGCGTCCGGCTCGTTGTAGATCGAGACGGAGATCTGCCAGTCGAGGGCGGCCGAGCCGGCCTGCGGGTGGGAGAAGCGCAGGTACTGCTGCTGCCCCCAGCCGATGTAGGCGCCGGGCGCGTACGCGCCGGAGGTGATGTTGATGCCGCAGACGTCCTTCTGCCCGACCTTCTGGAGGACCGGGACGATGGCCGGGTTCGCCGACGTGTTGTTCACGTTCAGCTTGCCGTTGAGGACGTCGCGCATGGAGAAGGAGACCTCGTCGGTGCCGGTCATCGGCACGTTGAAGTCGAGGACGGCCTTGGAGTACTTGTTCCAGACCGTGACGTGGGCAATGATGCCCGGGTTCGACACGTTCACGAACGAGATCTTCGTGTCGGTGCCGCCGTCGGCGATGTAGCCGGCGGAGCTGATGGTGCCGCTGACGCGGAAGTACGGGATGAGCAGCGTGGCGCCAGGCACGTTGTCATACGCGCACGTCACCGCGAAGCCCGTGCCCGCGACCGCCAGCAGGGCGAGCGCTACGAGAACGGAAAGCTTCTTCATTTTTTCTCCTACCAGTCTGTTGAAAATGAAAATGGAACGGGTTGACACGCTGACTTCCGACGGATCGCGATAGGAAATCACCTCCGGTAATTTATTCAAAAGCGGGCGCTGGGCCGCTCGGTTCGTCAAGGCATTCACTCCGGAAACGGAGCTTTCCGACATCATTGGCGGATACGTTAGGGGCGAAATGAGGGGAAGTCAAGGGTTTTCACGAAAAATATGCTGCCCACCCATATGATCATTTAGGGGCCAGATTCCGGAAGTACCTGAAGCCTCCGCCTCTCGTCTCCTGCCCCGTCAAGTAGTGCGTCATCAACACGATGTCGAGGCGCCCGTCTCCGTCCACGTCGGCGATCCGGAGGGCGGACGGCGAGTTCGTGAAGGTCGGCTCCAGCGAGGGATCCATCTCCTCGAACTCCCCCTCCTTTGTCTGGAAGAAAATCCGGATCTTTCCCTGCAGATCGTCGGCGAAAACGACGTCGTCCAGCCCGTCCCCATTCAGGTCTCCCGCGGCGACCGCCTGGGACGACCCGCGCTCGCCGACCCTCTTGAGGACCCGCTTCCTCTTCCACGTGTCGCCGTCGAGGTAATAGATGGAGACGCCGTCCCCCGTGATGCTCGGCTGGGCGTCGCCGGGGGTGTTCTTCAGGTACGTGACGAATGCGGCCCGCTTTCCCCGATAACGGCCCACCGCCGACCCGAGGCTGACCGCGTACCGTTCGACGACGTCCCCTCCGGCGAAGTCGAACCTCATTCCCTTCCGGTCGAAGGTCACGAGGTTGGAGACCCAGCCCGGGTAGCGGCAGCCGGCGATGTAGAACGGCGGGCCGTCCGCGGGGCCCGCGGGGATCGACAGCTCGATCGAGTATGCGTAGCAGGAGTACTCGAGGCCGGTCGTCAGCTCCACGAAGCGCCCGCCCAGGTTCATCTCGGCGCGAACGTCGTAGCCCTCGACGTAGCCGTCCGCTCTCCTCGTGGGCTTTCCGACGGTCGTGGCGTACTCCGGCAGGTCCGAGGCCACGACGATGTCGTTCGCTCCGTCTCCGTCGAGGTCCCCGATCGCCATGGCCCTCGTCGAGGCGCCCTTCTGAAGCCCTCGCGACTCGATCAGGAAGTGGAAGTCGCCGAGGTTGTAGGCGGCCCACATCCCCGCGCCGTGGCCTCCCCAGACGATGTCGTTCCGGCGATCGCCGTCGAGATCACCGACGGCGACGCCGCCGTAGCCGACCGTGAGGTTCTCCGGGTTCTCAAGGATCGGGTCGACGGACTTCCAGCGCTCCCCGGTCCACTTGAAGATCCGGATTCCCTGCCCCGAGAGCCGCGGCGGCGGCGAGACGATCTCCGGGCGGCCGTCTCCGTCGAGGTCGGCGAGCGCGAAGTTGTCGCGCCAGATGCCGGCTTTCGGGAGGCCGGCCGAGTTCTCCACGAGCTGGATCCGGGTCTTGCCGATCTTCGGCGTGACGACTTCGGCCTCCTCCTTCGGAAGCTCCTCGATGGGCTTCAGGGCGCTGGCCGCAGCGTCCGCTTCCGCCCGCTTCCTGGCGAGCTGCTCGGGCGTCAGTTCCGGCTCGGCCTCGATGTAGTAATACCCCTCGTCCGCCCGGACGAGCGGGATGCCGACCTTGTCGGCGACGATGGCGCTGAAGAGACGGCCGTTCCGCACGTAGAGCGTCGGGTCCTTCGGCACCTTGAGAAGACGCTTGCCGGAAGCGGCATCGACGAGGTACTCGGCTTTCGGCCGCGGCGCGCCTTCCGCCTCCTCGTCCGGCGGGCCCGCCGTGGGGAGCTTGCCCCCGCTCAGGACGTCGAGCATCGAGGACTTCCCCGCCGGCGGCGGCGCGGGAACGGGCTGTACGGCGGACGCGGGCGTCGGAGAGGGCTTCGGGGCCTCGGCGGCCGGCGCCTTCGGGGCCGGCGTCTGCGAGCAGGCCGCGGCGAGAACGGCACAGAGAGAGAGCGCAACAGAGCGGGCGAGGCTGTTCACTGGGGGTCTCCTATTCGGCGCACGAAACCCGCGGGCCTTCGGCCCCACGGGCAAAGAGAGCGGGATTCTAAAGCAAGTCCGAGAAGACGTGCCGGCTCCGGCGGAAGAACCCGCGAGCGGCGACGGAGAGAAGGAGGAACGCTCCCGAAAAGGCCGCGAGGCGCAGCGGCGGCGGGAGCGGGCCTCCGAACAGGGCGGCGCGGAAGAGCGTCACGAGGTCGGACACCGGGTTCATCGCGAGGAGCGGCGCGAGCGGCTCGGGAATGAGCGACGCCGGGTAGAGGATCGGCGTGAGGTAGAGGACGACCATGAGGAGCGGGGAGACGAGCTGTGAGAGGTCGCGAAAGAAGACGTTCAGCGCCGCGAGGAGGAGGCACGGCCCGGCGAGGAGGACGATCTCGAACGCGAGGGCCGCGACGAGGACGAGCGGTTGCACGTGGCCGCGCCCGGTGGCGAGGACGAAGCCCCCGAGCACCGCAAGACCCGCCATCTGGAGGACGAGCGCTGCGGCGGCGCTCGAGGCGACGAGGAGCTCCACGGGAAACTGGAGCTTCTTGACGAGGTGCCCCTGGTCGGAAACCGAGGTCGTCGAGCGCGCGAGCGCCTCCTGGAATCCGAGCCACGGCAGGAGGCCCGCCAGCAGGAACTCCGCGTACGAGGCCGGAAAGCCGGGGGGCGGCGAGAGGCGGATCACGACGACGAAGACGAAGCTGTAGAGGGCGCAGAGGATGATTGGGTGGAGGAGCGCCCAGAGCGTTCCGCCGAAAGTACCGGCATAGCGGGTCGAGAGGTCCCGCCGGAGGAGCTCGGAGAAGAGGAAGATCGTTCGGTTCACGACTTTACGCCCGGCCCGGCCCGGCGCTTATGCTGTGAGAGAATAGCCTGTCCCCGCTGGAGGGGGGCCGACCTTGGCGTTGTCCAGAAACAGGCAGATCCAGCTCGTCGGGCAAAAGATCCGGCAGATCCGGAAGAGCCGCCATCTGACGCAATCCGACCTCGCGGGGCGGATCGGGGTGACGCAGTCGGACCTTTCCCGGATGGAGAACGGCGAATACAAGGTCGGCCTCGACACGCTGTTCCGGATCCTCCAGGTATTCGAGATCTCGATGAGCCAGTTCTTCGGCGAGCCGGCCCCGGTCGAGGCCCCGCCGCCCGCGCCGGCCCTTCCCGACGATCCGGAGCTTCTGCACGACTGGGAGGCTCTCGGCCCCGAGGCGCGACGCGAAGTGCGGGAGTTCATCGCCTTCAAGAAACTCCAGGGCGAGTTCCGGCGCTCGCTGCAGCCCGCCGCGCCGCTGCCGGAGCCTCCTCGCGCGCCCGAGCCCTCCTTCCCCGACGACGACGAAGACGACGCCAAGGGCTGACGCTCGCGAGCCCCGCCGCGCGGCCGCTCCTTTCAGAGCCCCTTCGGCAGCCCCGCCCGCACGTCGCCGTCGTAGAGGCGCGCGAACGCCTCCGCCGCCCCCCGGCCGGCCTCGGTCTGGCGGTGGGGCATCGCGATCTGGACGCGGTAGTAATGATCCCCGGTCGTCCGGGTCCGGCGATTCTCGATGCCGTACCCCTTCAGCCGGAACTTCTGTCCGCTGGCCGTCCCCGGCGGAATCTTCGCGCGGACGACGCCCCGGATCGTGGGAATCGCGATCTCCGCGCCGAGGTATGCCTCGGAAACCGTGACGGGAACCTCCGCGAGAATGTCGTCGCCTTCCCGGCGGAAGTACGGGTGCGGCTCGACGGTGAGCGAAAGGTAGAGGTCCCCTTCCTCGGAGCGCCCCTTTCCCGGGACCCGGATCTTCGAACCCGTCGCCACGCCGGGAGGGACCCGCACGGTGACCTTGTCGTTCTCCACGACGCTCCGCGAGCCGCGACAGACGGGGCAGACGGCACCCCCGACGCGGCCCGTGCCACCGCAGCGCCGGCAACGGCGCGGCAGGCGCGCGCGGAACGTGACGGTCCCGCCGAGCACCGCGTCGCGAAACGGGATCGTCAGCTCGGCCGCGGCATCCTCGTCCTCCTCCTCGGGAGACGGCATCCCTCCGAAGGGCCCGGGGGCGCCCGTTCGCGAGAAGAGCTCCGAGAAGAGGTCGCCGAAGTCGCCCTGCCAGTGGAAGCTCCCGCCGCGCCCCGCGCCCTCGAAGGGGCTGCCGCCGGGCGGCGCACCCGGCGGCGGGACGGTCCCCGTGTCGCCCGTCAGGTCGAAATGCTGCCGGCGCTTCGGGTCCTTGAGGATCTCGTAGGCCGCCGCGATCTCCTGGAACTTCTTCTGGGCGGCCGGGTCCCCCGGATTCACGTCCGGATGGTGCTTCCGCGCGAGGCGTCGGTACGCCTTCTTGATCTCCGCGTCCGTCGCGCGGCGATCGACTCCCAGGACGTCGTACGGATTTCTCATGAAGAAGGCGGCACCACGGGGGGCGACGGACCTAAGATTAGCCGGGGCCGGCCCCCGTGGCCAGCATGCCGCCTTCGCGACGACGCGAAGGGGTGTCGGGAGAGATCGTGAAATTCGCCCAGCATCGTGACGTCCTTTCGATGGTACTCGCCGGCGGCATGGGCGAGCGCCTCTTCCCCCTCACACGCGACCGCGCCAAGCCCGCCGTCCCGTTCGGCGGCCGCTATCGGATCATCGACTTCGTCCTCAACAACCTCGTGAACTCCGGCCTCCGCAAGATCAAGGTCCTCACCCAGTTCAAGTCGAACTCCCTCATCGAGCACATCATCCGGACCTGGCGGCTCACCTTCGACATCGGCGAGTTCGTGGACCCTGTCCCGGCCCAGATGCGGCGCGGCCCGCACTGGTTCCGCGGAACGGCCGACGCGGTCTACCAGAACCTGAACCTGATCTTCGACGAGGAGCCCCAGCACATCTGCATCTTCGGGGGCGACCACATCTACACGATGGACGTCAAGCCGATGCTCCTGTTCCACCAGGAGGGAGACCACGACCTGACGATCGCCGCGCTCCCCGTCCCCATCGCGGAGGCCCCGCGCTTCGGCGTCCTCGAGGTGGATGCCACGGGCCGCGTCGTCGGTTTCGAGGAGAAGCCGAAGGCGCCGAAGGCCATTCCGTCGCTCCCCGACCTCGCCCTCGCCTCGATGGGGAACTACGTCTTCAAGGCACCCTTCCTGATCGACTCCCTCGAGCACGACGCCCTTCAGGACACGTCGCACGACTTCGGGAAGACGATCATCCCGGCCGCGCTGAAAGGGGGCGCCCGGCTGTACGCCTACGACTACTCGACGAACCGCGTGCCGGGCGAGGAGGACCTCGCCCCCTATTGGCGGGACGTCGGCACCGTCGACTCCTACTGGGACGCCTCGATGGACCTGATCTCCGTCACGCCCCCCCTCAACCTCTACAACGGGAAGTGGCCGCTCAAGAGCCACTCGCCACAGCTTCCGCCGGCGAAATTCGTCTTCGCCGACTCCGTGTCGCAGCGCGTCGGCCTCGCGACGGACTCGATGGTCGCCCAAGGCTGCATCATTTCGGGCGGCACGATCCACCGCTCGATCCTCTTCCCGCGCGTCCGCGTCAACTCCTTCTCGCACATCGAGGAATGCGTCCTTATGGACGGCGTGGAGGTGGGGCGCTACGCGCGCCTCCGCCGGGTCATCGCCGACAAGGGCGTTCAGATCCCCGCGAAAGTCGAGATTGGCTTCGACGAGGAGGAGGACCGCCGCCGGTTCCACGTCTCCGACGGTGGCGTCGTGATCCTGCCGAAGGGAGTCGAGATCCCGGCGCCGGCCGGTCGAGTCGCAGTTTCGGGTTGATTCGGCCGATCTCTCCAAATAAAATTCGGGCCGCGCCTCAAAAGGGCCGAATTTTATATGGACGAGATCGATCGTCAGATCCTGGACCTCCTTCAGCGCGACGGGAAGATCTCGCAGGCCCGCATCGCTGAAAGCGTGGGCCTGACGACCCCGTCCGTGAACGAGCGGATCAAGAAGCTGGAAACCAGGGGCTTCATCCGCCGTTTCACCGCCCTGCTCGACCCGCGCCTCCTCGGGATGCCGCTCGTCGCCTACGTGGACGTCTCCCTGGAGCACCCGCGCTTCGAGCGGCCGTTTCTGGAGGAGATCGAGTCGCTGCTGGACGTGCAGGAGTGCTGCGCGATCTCGGGCGATTTCGGCTACCGGCTCAAGGTGCGCGCCCGGGACGTCGAACATCTCGAGCGCATCCTCCGGGAGCGGATCCAGACCCTCCGCGGCGTCGTCAAGACGCGCGTCGAGATGTCCCTCTCGGTGAAAAAGGACTCGACGCTCCTGCCCCTGGCCGAAGGCGCCTGAGGGCGCGGCCGCCCCCCCGGGGTGTCATTTCGTCGGCAGAAGCCTCCCAAAAGGGATGGCCGGCCGGGCGGCGATTTCGTCGAAACCAAGCCACAATCCGCTGAAAACAAAGGAGATTTTACCGAGAGTCCCGGATCCCAAACCGAAGGCATTCGGTTTGCGTATAACGAGACAGGAGATCGAAACGACATCAGGGAAACCGAAATGAAGACGATCTTCAGTTCCTACCTCACCAGCCGCCGGTTCTCGAACCTGCGGACCCACCACCTCTTTCCCACCTCAGTCTAGGTCACACCTCAACCATCCTGCCGCCGCAAATCCCGCCCGATCCGAAAGATCGGGTGGGACCCGCCCGTTCAGGGCGAGAGGCCGGTCATCGGGAGGCCTTTTCCTAGAAGTGATAGGCGACGGAGGCGCCGAGGGAGACGATCTTGTGGCTGGCCTGCGTGCGCGGAAACTGGCCCGAGAGCTCCAGCCGGACGTCGAACCGCCGGCTGACCTGAAAGACGGTTTCGATGCCGCCGCAGAAGCCGACGACGTTTTCCGACGGGTCCACCACGACCTGGCCGGGCTCCGGGTCTTTCGGCGAAAAATGATAGAGGCCGACGCCCCCGAAGAAACCCGCCTGCCACCAGGCCTCGCGGAACCGGTAAGAGGCGAGCATCAGCGCGGAGTTGCCCGCGAGGCTCGGCGAATTCGGCTCGCCTCCGGGGAGCGAAAAGATGGTCCAGCGGAGTTGCAGGTTGGCCGAATGCCCGAGGCTGGACCCGTCGATCACGACCTCGCCGAAAAGAAACCCGCCTCCCCGGTTGAACGCGTTCACGTCGACGAGGGTTCCCTGGTCACTCAGGAGCACGCCGCCGGCGCCGACGGCAAAGCTCTGGCCGTAAGCCGACCCGGCAGCGAAAAGACAAGCGAGGGCGAGGAAGGCGATGCCGCGACTCCACCCGGGCGCAATGCCGCGCAACCGCTCTCTCACTCTCCGGGGAGCATAGAGGCGGGGGAAGCGGAGCGTCAACCGAGGGACGGGGCGGGACGGCTCGACTAGAATGCCAAGACGTGCCGTTCCGGGACGCGACGGATCCCGCCCCTCCTTCCGCTCTCGCGTCGCCTTTGGCGCTCTTCCTTGCCGTTCTGGTCCCATCGCGGTGCGCCGGCTGCGACGCCGCACGCCGGGACGCGGGCGGCGGAGGCTTCTGCGCCGGGTGCTGGGAGGCTCTGCCCCGCTTCGCCCCCGAAACGACCTGCCCGCTCTGCGCCCTGCCGACGGGTGGCGGGATCTGTCGCGGCTGCGAGAACGTTCCGCCCCCGGTCGCACGTGCCGTCGCCTTCGGGCCTTACCAGGGAGCCCTGCGACGGCTCGTCCACGCGTTGAAGTTCGGTGGGCACGACATCCTGGTCCCGCCGGCGGCCGCGCGGCTCGCCCGGGAGGTTCGTCGGGCGGGACTCGACGGCGTCGAGGCGGTCGTCCCGATTCCCTCCACTCGCGGCCGCAACCGTGAGCGGGGCTACGATCCGGCGGCGCTGCTCGGGGAGGAGCTCGCGCGGCGGCTCGCGCTCCGCCTGCTCCCCGCGCTCGTCCGCGTGAAGGAGACGCCCCCCCAGTCCGCACTCAACGCCGCCGCGAGGCGGGCCAACGTGGCCGGCGCCTTCCGGGCCCGGGCTTCCGCCGCGGGGCGGTCGCTCCTCGTCGTGGACGACGTCATGACGACCGGAGCCACCGCCTTCGCCGCCGCCGAGGCCCTGCGGGCCGCCGGGGCTCGCCGGGTCGCCCTCGCCGTCCTCGCACGGACACCGGAGTCTGACGCATGAGCCTCTTCGACCATCTCGTCGTTTCCTCGATCCCGTTCATCCCGCGCGTCCTCGTTCACCAAGTCGCGCGTCGTTACGTCGCCGGCGAGACGCTCGACGACGCCATCGCCACGGTCCGGTCGCTGGCGGCGGAAGGAGCCATGTCCACGCTGGACGTCCTCGGCGAGAGCGTCACGCGCGCCGAGCAGACGGAAGCCGCCCGGGACGAGTACCTCCGCGTGATCGACGCGATGGCGAAAAGCGGCCTTCCTGTGAACACGTCGGTGAAACCGACCGCCCTGGGCCTCTCTATTGACCCGGATCTCGCCCGGCGGAATCTCACGGACATCTGCCGGAAAGCCGCCGATCGCGGCATCTTCGTCCGCCTCGACATGGAGGACAGCCCGTACACCGAGAAGACCCTCCGTCTCGCGCTCGACCTGAAAGCGGAGTTCGGGAACGTCGGGGTCGTCCTCCAGGCTTACCTCCGGAGGAGCCTCTCCGACCTCGACCGCCTCGTCGCGGCCGGCATGAACGTCAGGATCTGCAAGGGGATCTACCGGGAGTCGCGCGAGATCGCGTGGAAGGACCACGACGTGATCGTCCGGAACTTCGCGGCGCTCGTGGACAAGCACCTCGCCGCCGGCTGCTACGCCGCCATCGCCACGCACGACGAGGCCTGCGTGCAGAACGCTCTCGCCACGATCGATCGCTTGAAGCTCCCGCCGAGCGCCTACGAGTTCCAGATGCTTCTCGGCGTCGACCCCCTCCTCAGGAGGATCCTGCTCGGAAGCGGGCACCGGCTGCGGGTCTACGTGCCGTACGGGCGAGACTGGTACGCCTATTCGACGCGCCGGCTAAAGGAAAACCCCTCCATTTCGCGGCATATCGTGAACGCGACCCTGGGCTTCGGGCCAAAATCGTCCTGAAGGCCCGGCGCCCGGTTGACGGGCGCTTCGGGCAGGACCATGATCTGCGGCGGCAGTCGATTATGCCGACCTTGCGGAGCCTAATGGCCTGCGTCTTGGCGGGCGCCGCGGCGCTCGCTTTTGGCCGTCCTGCCGAGGCCGAGCCACCGGCCTCCGGCGCGCCGATCTCCGGGATCGTCCGATCGGGAGAGGCGACGTTCGCCGGCGTGACCGTCGTCGTCCGCGCCGTCCTCCGCGGCGGGGAGACCTCGACGCAACTCGTGAAGACGGAGGCCGACGGGACCTTCGTTCTTCCGAACGCCCCCCCCGGCCTCTACACGCTCCTCGCCGCCGTTCCGGGCCTGCCGTTCGCCGTGGTCAGGGTCCTTCACTCGGCTGCGCCCGACACGGTCGCATTCGTCCGGCTCGACTTCGAGTCGGCCACGGGCCTCCTCCCGGACGCCCCACGCGGCAAGGCCGATCCATGGGTTGCGCGCGCGACGAACCGCGGCGACGTCCTGCGCGACGTCGCGGCCATTCTCGCCGCGCTCGACGAGCCGCCGCCGGCGGCGCCCGAGAGCGCCCTCCCGGCGACGAGCGTGGCGGCCTCGAAATCCCGCCTCCCCGTCCGCGCCTCCGTCGCGTCCACCGCCGGATTCTCGGGTGGTGGCGCAGCGGCGCGCACGGAGACCTCCGTCGGGGTCTCCGGGGGCCTGGGGGGGAACTTCCGCTGGGGCGTCGACGGGCGCTACAGCCGCCTCGAGGGCTCCGAAGGGGCTCCCGGAGGAGACGCATCGCAGGTGGCGGTCGACCTCGCCGCGGGTGACCGGCAGAACCTGCACCTCGCCACGCGACGTCAGGTCCGGATTCTCGACGAGAGCGACGAGGCGCGTTTTGCAGCCCACGAGCTCGGCTGGACGGCGACGACCGGCGAGCGGTCGCAGGCAAGCGTCACGGCGCGTCTCATCTCCCAGTCGAATGCGTTCCGTCAGGGACCGGCCGCCGACCTCTTTGCACGCTCCTCCGACGAGGTGGATGTCTTCGCCGGATACCAGACCGACTTCAACGACCGCTACTCGGTCCGCTTCAACGCCGCCTTCCGCCACGCGGCGGCGCCCGAGGGTATGGGCACGACCGAGATCGTCCAGCGCGAGACGCGCCTCGGCGCCGTCGGCGGCGCCCGGGTTCTTCCGGCACTTTCCGTGGAAGCCGGCGCCACGGGCGACCTCTCCGAGAGGACACGGGGGATCGCGCCGGAGGTGACGCTCACGCTGCAGCCCGGCGCACGCTGGCGGATTCGCGCTTCGGCCTCCCACCGCTTCGAGAGACGGCTCGAGGACGGGACACCGTACGGCCAGGTGAGCGCCGACCCGGCCGATCTCGCGCGGATATCGAGTACGTACTACGGAGGCGGCATCCGCTACGACGGCCCGTCCGGAGAAGCCGTGCTCCTCGAAGCGAGCCGCCGCGACATCACCGGGATCCACCGCCTCCTTCTGGACCCGGACTTCTTCGAGCGGCTCGATTCTCTCTACTTCCTCCCCGGCGACGTCGCGACGGAGATTTCCTCCTCGGTGTCGGGGCGTCTTGCCCGGGGTCTGGAAGGACGCGTGGCCGCGCGCGTCGGACGCGTGACCGGCGAGCGGGACGGGTCGATCCGCAGCGATGACGCCGATTGGAGAGCGGCCGAGGCCGGTCTTCGCGTCGACGGGACCGGCACGACGATCGGCCTCGGCTACCGGTACGTCTCCCAGGTCCTCGTCCGCGGCGACCGGCCGCTCCGAAACGACCTTGCGGCGGTCAATCTCTCGCTGACCCAGGTGCTTCCGGTTCCCGTCTTCCGGGAGCTCGAGTCGGAATGGCGAGCGCTCGTCTCGGTCGAGCTCGGAAAACGGCGCGGCGGCGAAGACGTGGAGAAATCGAACAGGCGGCTGGCCGGAGGAGTGGCTGTTTCGTTCTGAATCGGGCGATTCGACACTCCGGACTTCTCATCCAAAAACCGGGAACGTCTCCGCCTTGGATCCCTGTTTGAATACGTAAGTATCTAAGAGTGAACAGGTTTCCATAGTCCGTACGGCTGGAGCCGTGGCACTCTGATTGCGTGCAGCGTCGGTGGTGTTTAGTCGCACGCGGCTGGTCGATCGTCTCCTGACCGGCATACTCGCGCTGCTGTTCCTCTTGAGCCTCGCCCCGATTTCCGTCTCTCTCGTGAGGAAGATCTCGCGGGTCGGACGCGCGGACGTCCTTGTCTCCCGGGAGACCGAGGGTCTGCTCGTGCGTTTCATGGGCCGCTCCGCAGCCCCCACCGGGCTCAGAACCGGCGATCTCATCCTCGTCGTGGACGGCCGAGAGGCCCTGGCGGCGGGCGACCCGTCGCTCTGGCTGGCCCGCGGCCCCTCGGACCTCGCCATTCTCCGAGGCGGCGAGCTTCGATCGCTCCGGACCGTGCCCGTCCCGGCCCCGTGGGACGTTCGGTATCTGATTCTGCTCGCGGCCGGCGTCGTGTTCCTCGCCACGGGCGCGAGCGCGCTTCTGACCTCAGGAAGGTCCCCGGGCGCCGGCGCGTCTCGTCTTTACGCCGCGCTCGCCCTCTCCGTCGGGCTCGTCCTCGGATTGACGCCGAGCCCCCCCGTCGACGCCCTGTTCCAGTTCACGGTCCTCCTCGAGGACGTGGCGCGGGCGCTCTTCCCCGGCCTTCTTCTTCTTCTCGTCCTCACGTTCCCGCGGCGCGGCTCCGCCCTGCTGCGCCTCGCAGCTCTTCTCCCGGCGGCCGCCCTGCTCGTCGCCACCGGCTCCGTCTACTTCGGGGGCGCCCCCGGCCGTGACGCCGGGGCAGCCGTCGCGGCGCTCGACCGCCTTCAGGTCGTCTGGATCGCCGCCGCCGTCTCTCTGGCGATCGTCCGGCTGGTCCGGCTCTGGCTCCGGCCCGGCGACCTCCTGGCCGAAAAGCAGGTCCGGTACCTGCTGCTGGGCGCCGCCGTGGGCCTTCTGCCCGTCGTCGCCCTGAATCTCGTTCCCGGGCTCTTCGGCCTTTCGATCCCCGTCCTCTCCGCGCTCTCCATCATCCCGCTGGTTCTCGTCCCGTTCGCGTTTCTCGCCGCTCTCACGCGCTTCCGTCTCTGGGACGCCGAAGTCTTCGGCCGCGAGAGCGCCGCGCTCGTCGGGGCGGGCCTCGCGGGGGCGGCCCTCTTCGCCGGCGCTCAGGTCCTCTTGTCGCGCTTGAGCGTCCCGAACGTGCCTTACGCCCGCGGGACGCTCGAGGTCGCCGCGGGCCTCGTCCTCGCCATGAGCTTCGTGCCCGTGCGCCGCGGCCTCTCGGCGGCGTTCGCCCGCCTTCAGTACGGCGAGGCCTGGAGCGCCCGCGGGGAGCTCCTCGCCCTCGTGCGCGAACTGGCTGCACCGCGGATCGCTTCCGAGATCGCCGAGATCCTCGTCTCGCGAACCATGCGGGGCCTCGGCGTGGCCCCGGCGGCGCTCCTCCCGGTGCTCGCGGACGGCCGGCTCCCGGCCGCCGCCGTCGACGGCGGCCCGCCGCTGTCGCTCTCCGGGCTCCCCGGCGAGGCGAGCCGCCGGACGACCCGCCTCTCCCGCCGGAGCTTCGAGGAGGCGCCGACCGAAACGGTCGGGCGTCTCCGTGCCGCGGGCTTCCGGACGCTCTCGCCGCTCGCCGCGTCGGGCCGGCTTCTGGCGTTCTTCGCGTTCGGAGACCGTCACGGCCGCGTGCCGCCGTCGCAGGAGGATCTCGAGCTCCTCGAGACGGTCCTCGCGCCGGCCGCTCTGGCTCTGGACCACGCCCGCCTCTACGACGAGGTCCGCACCCAGGCCGAGAGCTACCGGACCCTGAAGGAGTTCCACGAGGACGTCGTGGCAGGCTCGGCCGCGGCGATCGCGGCCACCGACGCCGAAGGCCGGCTGACGTCGGTCAACCCCGCCTTCGCCGCCCTGGCGGGACGCGCCGCGGCGGAGATCACCGGGCGACGCGACGTGGAGATCCTCCCCGCCGCGCTTCTCGGCGACGATCCACCTCGCCGCCTCGAGGCCGATCTCGGAGGAGGCCCTCGCGTCCTCGACTCGGCCGTCTCGCGCTTCCCGGGGGCGCCCGCCGGATCACGGTCCCGCGTCTACGTCCTTCACGACGCCACCGAGACGGCCAGACTCGAGCGGGTCCTGGCCGAGCGCGAACGACTCGCCGCCCTCGGCTCGCTCTCGGCCGGCGTGGCGCACGAGGTCAATACGCCCCTGACCGGCATGGCCGGGTTCGCGCGCGTCGTGCTCGACGAAACGGGCGCGGACGACCCACGCCGGCCGCTCCTCGAGAAGATCGAGCGGCAGGCTTTCCGGGCCTCGCGTCTCGTCGGCAGCCTCCTCGACCTCGCCCGGGGAAAGCCGCGCGAGCGCGTGCCCGTCGACCCGTGCGCCCTCGCCCGGGAAGCGGGCCGGGCCTTCGAGGAGGAGATCGGGGGCCGCGGTGTCCGTCTGTCGCTGGTCGTCCCGCCGGGGGTTCCGGTCGTGATGGGCCACGCGGACGCGCTCGTGCAGGTCCTTGTCAATCTGCTGAAGAACGGCGCGGAGGCCGCTCTCTCCATCCCCCGCGGCGCGGCAACGGGCCCCCCCGAAGTCCGCCTTTCCGTCACCGCGGAAGGGGAGACCGTCTTCTTCGTCGTCGAGGACAACGGGCCCGGACTTCCGCCCGGAGCGGCCGGGCAGCTCTTCGAGCCCTTCTATTCCACCAAGACGTCGCAGGGCGGAACCGGGCTGGGGCTCACGATCGCGAGGGATATCATCCGGGCGCACGGCGGATCGCTCGAGGTTGCGCAGCGCCCGGACGGGGGCGCCCGCTTCACGGCCGCGCTTCCGCCGGCACCCTGACGCGATGACCATCCTCATCCTCGACGACGAACCCGTCATCCGCGACGTCCTCGGGACGGTACTGGGCAAGGCCGGCTTCGAGACCCTCGAGGCGGCCACGGCGGCGGACGGGATCGACCGCCTCTCCCGGGAGAGCGTGGACCTCCTCCTCCTCGACCTGATGCTCCCGGACCGGCCGGGGCTCGAGGTCCTTGCCGAGGTGCGCCAGCGCTGGCCGGAGCTGCCGGTGGTGGTGATCACCGCCTACTCGTCCGTCGAGAGCGCGATCTCCGCGATGCGGCAGGGGGCATACCACTACCTCCCGAAGCCGTTCCGAAACGAGGAGGTCGTCCACGTGACGCGGCAGGCCCTCGAGAAGCGACGGCTCCTGGCCGAGAATCGGGAGCTGAAGGCCCGGCTCGACGGCACCCACGGCGGCCTCGGCGAGCTCGTCGGGCGCTCGGCGCCGATGGAGCGGGTCTTCGAGACGGTTCGGCAGGCCGCCAACGCGCGCTCGACGGTCCTGGTCGTCGGAGAGAGCGGCACCGGCAAGGAGCTGGTGGCGCGGGCCCTTCACCGCCTTTCGCCGCGAGCGGCCGGCCCCTTCGTCACGGTGAACTCCGGCTCGCTTCCGCCCGACCTCCTGGAGTCGAATCTCTTCGGACACGTGCGGGGCTCCTTCACGGGGGCCGTGTCGGACAAGAAAGGGCTCTTCAAGGTCGCCGACGGCGGCACGATCTTCTTCGACGAGATCGGCACGATTCCGCTCGAGACGCAGTCGAAGCTCCTGCGCGTCCTGCAGGACCGGGAGTTCCTTCCCGTCGGGGCCGTCGAGCCCATCCACGCCGACACGCGGGTCGTCGCGGCGACGAATGCCGACCTGAACCGGCTCGTCGCCGACGGACGCTTTCGCGAGGATCTCTACTATCGCCTCTGCGTGATCACGATCAACCTCCCGCCGCTGCGCGAGCGGAAGGAGGACGTGCCGCTCCTCGTCGAGGCGCTCGTGGCCCGCGCCGCGGCCGAGAACGGGCGGTCGGTGCCGCCGGTCACGCCGACGGCGATGAAGGCGCTCCTGGACTACGACTGGCCCGGAAACGTCCGCGAGCTGGAGAACGTGCTCGAGCGCGCCCTCATCCTCGGACCAGGCGTCATCGACGTGGAGCAGCTCTCCGACGCCGTCCGCCGCGCCGTCCCGCGGCCCTCGGCGCTGCCGCCCGAAGGCCTCTCGTTCCAGGACGCCGTGGACGCCTACCGCCGCTCCCTCCTCGTCGCGGCGCTCCAGCGCGCCGGAGGGGTCCAGAAGAAGGCCGCGGAGCTCCTGCACCTCAAGCCGACGACGCTGAACGAGATGCTCAAGCGGAACGGCATGCTGACGAAGGACCGTTCCGACCGGGCCGGATCGACCGACCGAGGCCCCTAGCCGTCGCGCCGGAGGAGGACGAACGTCCGGTCGTCGCCGTACGGCACGCCCTTGACGAACGCGGCGAGCGCCGCGAGGACGTCCACTTCGATCTGGTTCACGGGCTTGGCGCGGGAGGACGTCACGACCTCGAGGAGCCGCTCCGTCCCGAACTCCACGTCCTCCGGGTTTGCCGCCTCGGTGATCCCGTCCGTGTAGAGGACGAGGAGGTCGCCCGCTGCGAGGGTCAGCGAGCCGGAGCCGTACGCTTTCCCCGGGAAGAGGCCGAGAGGCGGGCCGTGCGCCTTCAGGAGCTCGCTCGTTCCGTCGGACCGGACGAACAGCCCGGCGTTGTGCCCGGCGTTGGTCCAGACGGCGGCGCCGCTCGCCGGGTTGTAGAGGACCGTGATCATCGTGATGAACTTCTCGGGGCTCGTCCGGCGGAAGACGAGGTCGTTCAGCCGGGAGCAGAGGCGGTCCGGCGGAAAATTCTCGCCCGCCCAGGCCTGGTAGGCGGCCTGCACCGAAGCCGCCAGGATCGAAGCGCCCATTCCCTTTCCGCAGACGTCCGCCACCACGACGTCGACGGTCCCGTCGGGACGCTCGTAGAAGTCGTAGTAGTCGCCGGAGACGCGGCGCGACGGGACCGTCCGACCGAGAATCGAGGTGCCCGGCAGCTCCGGGTCGCGCTCGGGAAGGAGCCGGCGCTGGATGTCCCACGCGACCGACATCTCGCGCTCGAAGCGCTCCTTCGCGACGGCGCTCTCCCTGAGGCGCAGGTTCTGGATCTTCACGGCCGCCGTGTTCGCCAGCGACGTGAGAAGCCGGAGGTCCTCCTCGGTGAAGCTCTTTCTCCCCAGACGCACCTCGAGATAGACGAGCCCGATGACCTGGTCGTCCACGAAGAGGGGCGCGGCCATGCACGAGGTGACGCCCTGGATCCGGATGGACTCCGCGGCGGCGAGCTGGCCGTCCGTGGCCGTGTCGATGACGAGGACGCCGTTCTTCCGGTCGACGACGGTCTGGACCAGCGTCTTCGAGAGGCGGATGTCCGACGGATCCACGCCCTCGGCGAACTTCACCTGCTCGGGCTTCAGTTCGCCCGTTTCGTCGGCCAGCATGAGGAGCCCGCGGTCCGGCTGGAGGTACGTGAACACCTTGTCGAGCACCAGCTCGAGGAGCCGCGGCAACGGGATGTCCGACAGGAGCTCCACCGAGACCTCGTTGAGGATCCGGAGCGAAGCGTTCAGCCGCGCCAGCTCCTCCGCCCCGAGGCGGGAGCCGCTCTCCTCGCGGTGTGGCCGGACCAGGTCCTTCGACGACTGGAGGAACGTCGTCCGGCGGAGACTGTCGTCCTCCTTGGCGTCGATGACGACCCGGGTCGTCGACTCCTCGATGACGTCGATGACCGTCTCCCCGAGCTGGATCCGGTCGCCGGGCTTGAGCGTCAGCGGGTCGGCGATCCGGATGTTGTTGACCATCGTCCCGTTCCGAGAGCCGAGGTCGACGACGCGCAGGAACCCCCCTTCGGCCTGCTCCAGGCGCGCGTGGACGCGGGAGAGCGTGCGGTCCGAAAGCGGGATGTCGTTCGTCGAGGAGCGGCCGAGGGTCACGGCCGGTCGCTCCAGACGGATCCGCCGCGCCGGCTCGCCGGGGACCCGGACGTTCAGGAGAAGCACGGAGGCGAGTCTAGCAACGAAAGGCGCCGGGAGGGCCCGGCCGCGTCCCGTGGTATCCTCCCCGGTTCCGCGACGGCTCACAGAAGCGGCCTGTCGCCGAGGAACCCATGAAGCCCAAGATCCATCCCGACTACCACGAGGTCACGGCCCACTGTGCCTGCGGGAACACCTGGAAGACCCGCAGCACGAAGTCCGAGCTCCGCCTCGAGATCTGCTCCCAGTGCCACCCGTTCTTCACGGGCAAGGCGAAGCTCGTCGACACGGCCGGCCGCGTCGAGCGCTTCCAGAAGCGCTACGCCAAGTCGGCCAAGGGCGCGCCCCCGGCCTCGGCGTAGGGCCCGGACCGACACGCACCCCCCGCCCCTCGCGCCTCCGGCCCCGGGGGCGCCCGCGACGATGATCGACAAGCTCGCCGAGATCGAACGCAAATACCTCGAGCTGAAGGCTCGCTCGGAGTCGCCCGAGGTCGCGTCCGACCACATCGAGTACACGAGAACCGTCCGGGCCATGAAGGAGATCGCTCCGATCGTCGAGAAGGTGCGCGAGCGGCGCCGGCTCGAAAAGGAGATCGACGGGACCCGCGACCTGCTCGACACGCTTCCGGCCACGGACGAGCTCCGGCCGGTCGCGCAAGAGGAGTTCGAGGCCCTGCGCGGAAGGCTTCCGGCCGTGGAGGAGGAGCTGAAGCTCCTCCTCCTGCCGAAGGACCCGAACGACTCCCGAAACGTCGTCCTCGAGATTCGCGCCGGGACCGGAGGCGACGAGGCGTCGCTCTTCGCGGGCGAGCTCTTCCGCATGTACGTCCGCTACGCGGAAGGCCGCGGCTGGAAGGTCGAGGTGATCGACCGAAGCGACGCGGGAGGCGTCGGCGGAATCAAGGAAATCCAGGCCATTATCGAGGGCGAGAGCGCCTTTTCGCGCCTCAAGTTCGAGGGGGGCGTCCACCGCGTCCAGCGCGTCCCGGCCACGGAGACGCAGGGACGGATCCACACGTCGGCCGCCACGGTGGCCGTCCTGCCGGAGGCCGAAGACGTCGACGTGACCCTGAACGACAAGGAGATCCGCGTCGATCTCTTCTGCGCCTCCGGCCCCGGCGGCCAGGGCGTCAACACGACCTACTCCGCCGTCCGACTGACCCACCTGCCGACGGGAACCGTCGTCCAGTGCCAGGACGAGCGGTCGCAGATCAAGAACAAGGCGAAGGCAATGCGGGTCCTGAAGTCACGCCTCTACGAGGTCGAGCGCGAGCGCCGCGACGCCGCGTACGCCGCCAACCGGAAGAAGATGGTCGGCTCGGGCGACCGGTCGGAGAAGATCCGGACCTACAACTTCCCGCAGTCCCGCGTCACGGATCACCGGATCGGCTTCACGTCGCACCGGCTCGCGGACATCCTCGACGGTCGTCTCGACGAGCTGATCGACCCGCTCGTAGCGCACTTCCAGGCGGAGAGGCTCAAAGCCGAGCTGACCAGGGCCTGAGGCCGGGAAACCTGGCCCTGGTTCCGCATCGACGCTTCGCGTCGATCCCTCCGGGCTACTTCTTCTTGGCCGGCTGGGCCTCGGCCTTCCCCTCGACGTCCACCGCGTACATCTTGTAGTGGACGGTGACCTTCGCGCCGACCTTCAGATCGCCCGTCACCTTCGTCGCAGCGTCCTTCGTGATGTGGAAGCGCTCCTTCCCCTTCATCACGGTGATCGTGCTGTCGTCGACCTTCTCGACGGTGCCGGTGACCTGGAAGGCGTCGGACTTCAGGTCGACCGCGAGCGCGGGGGCCGAGAAAAGGGCCAGGACGGCGACGGCGAGAACGACACGGAGTGCTTTCATTGGACTTCCTCCTTCATGGCATCCCCCGGCGACTCTAGCAGAGGCGGTCAGCCCCGCGTGAGCAGATAGACCGGTCCCGACTCGCGGACGGCCACGCCGTCCACCTCGTAGCCCTTGGCGAAGAGCGCACGGGCCGCGGCGGCGAACCTCTTTCTCTCCCGAAGCGTCCCTTCGTGGTCGGTCCGGTAGATGCCGGGCGCGCCCGCCGGAAACGGG
Source organism: uncultured Acidobacteriota bacterium (assembly GCA_963801475.1). GTDB lineage: Bacteria > Acidobacteriota > Thermoanaerobaculia > UBA5066 > UBA5066 > DAOMFB01. The sequence continues at coordinate 2,830,757 of CAWDEX010000001.1, forward strand.
AGCGCCACACGCGGAGCCCCGGGGACGTTCCCGGGTCGCGCCACGGGAACCCCGTCGCCTTCTCCGGAGGGCGAGACCTCGCCGCGGACCGCCGCGGCAACGGCCGGGTCGTCGAGGCGCCACGTCACCTCGAAACGGTCCGTCGGGAGGTTGCCGTAGATGCCGCCCATGAAGCCGTAGAAGTTGGGGAGGAGCCCGCGGACGACCGCCCGGAGCCGGCCGATGTTCAGCCTCGCGTTCTTCAGGAGGAACGGGTCGTAGGTCCACGTCACGATCCGTATTCCGTGGCGAAGGCACCAGTCCCGCTGGAACAGCTTCAGCTGCGTCGAAAGGCCCCGCCCCTGCGCCCCGGGCCGCACGGCGAGAAGGTGGGAGTGGTGAGCGGGCTCGCCGAGGTTCGTCCGCGGGAGGCCGTGGACGAATCCGAGCATCCGGCCCCTCTCGAAGGCGCCGGCCGTCATCCCGCCGGCGTGCGTTCCCGCGATGAGGTCCGTCCACGGCGACAGGACCCGGTCGTCGAACTTCCAGGCCTCCTTCGACACGTCGAAGGTCTCGTGGAACTCGTCGGTCGATCGGAGCTCCCGGATCACGACGCGGCCGCTCATACGGGCACCTCCTCGAGGAGCGCCGCGAGGAGCGCGCAGCGCCGCGGCAGGTCGTCGACGAGGAGGTGCTCGGTGCGCGCGTGCGCGCCGCCGCCCGACGGGCCGAGACCGTCCAGCGTCGGAACGCCGGCGCCGGCCGTCAGGTTGCCGTCGGAGGCGCCCCCGACGCGGGCGGACAAAAGCGGGAAACCGAGCCGCGCGGCGATCGCGGAGGCGAGGCCGAACATCTCCATCGAGATCCGGGTCGCCTCCATCGGCGGCCTGTTGAGCCCCCCCTCCACCTCGATAGACACCCGGGCGTCGAAGCTCCGGTAGGACCCGAGAGCCGACGCGACCCGCTCCCCTTCGGCCCCGGACCAGACGCGGAAGTCGATCGTCAGCTCGGCGGACTCCGGCACGACGTTCGCTCTCGATCCCGCCTTCGCGAGGGTCGGGACGACGGAGGTGCCGAGGGCGCGGTCCGCCAGCGCCTCCGCGAAGAGGACGAAGCGCGCGAGCTCCCCGAGGGCCGAGGCCCCCTTCTCCGGCTCGAGGCCTGCGTGGGACGCCACCCCCCGGAACCGGACCGTCGTCTGGCCGATCCCTTTCCGCGCGACCTTCGCCGCGCCGCCGTCGCCGGCCGGCTCGAGGACGAGGACCCGCGCGTGCCGCTTCGCCTCGGCCACGAGCAGCTCGCGCGAGGCGGTGGTCCCGACCTCCTCGTCGGGCGTCAGGAAGAGCGACACCGGCCCGGCGGGACGGACCTCTCCCCGGCCGACGGCTTCGAGCACCGCGAGCACGACCGCGAGCCCCCCCTTCATGTCGAAGACGCCCGGGCCCGTCGCCACGCCGCCCTCGACCCGGAACGGGCGCTCCGCAAGCGTCCCGGCGGGCCAGACGGTATCGAGATGCCCGAGGAGGAGCGTTCCGCCGGCCGTTTCCGCTCGGGTGAGAAGCGCGTCGCCGCGCCCCTCGCACGGGACGCGCTCGGCCGGGATTCCGGCGGTGACGAGGCGCCCGGAGATCCACCGCGACAGCTCCCCGACACGGGCCGGATCGTCGGAGGGGCTCTCGCGGGACACGAGCTGTTCCAGCAAGGCCACGAGGTCCGTCCGGCGCCCCTCGAAGAGAGCGGACAGCTCGGCCACGCGGTCTGCGCTCACGCCCGGAACTCCTTCCGCGCCACGGTCACCTTCTCGAGGACGTCGCGCCTCACCGTGACGCCGATTCCCGGCCCCGCCGGGACGGGCATCAGGCCGGCCGTCGCCTCGAGCGGCGGCGTCACGATGTCCTCCTCGAAGTAGCGCGACGAGGACGACGTGTCACCGGGCTTCGAGAAGCCGGGGAGGCTCGCGATGGCCACGTTCTGCGCGCGTCCGACGCCCGCCTCCAGCATGCCGCCGCACCAGAGCGGCACGCCCGCGCGGGAGGCCGCTGCGTGGATCCGGAGGGCTTCGCCGTGTCCCCCGACGCGTCCGATCTTCACGTTGATGACGCGGCAGGCGCCGAGGGCGATCGCGGTCCGCGCGTCCGCCGCCGACCGGATCGACTCGTCGAGACAGATCGGCGTCTTCAGGGTCTTCGCGAGCGCGGCGTGGTCCACGAGGTCCTCGTGGTGGAGGGGCTGCTCGATGTAGTCGAGACCGAAGGGGTCGAGAGCCCGGATCCGGTCCGCCGTCGCGAGCGTGTAGGCCGCGTTGGCATCCACGGTGAGCGCGATGGACGGAAAGGCCTCCCGGACGGCGCTCACCCGTTCCACGTCGGTCCCCGGCTCGATCTTGAGCTTGATTCGCCGGTATCCCTGGGCCACGTGCTTCCGGACGTTCTCGACGGTGTCGCCGACCGTCGGCGAGATGCCGAGCGAGACGCCGACCTCGATCGTGGTCCGCGTTCCGCCGAGGGCCGCGGAGAGCGAGGCCCCCGAAGCCTTCGCGAAGAGGTCCCGGAGGGCCGTTTCGACGGCGGCCTTTGCCATCCGGTTTCCCCGGACACGAGTGGCGCGCGTCTCGAACTCCTCCGGCGAGGCGATCTCCGTGCCGACGGCGAGCGGAAGGAGGAACTCCGTCAGGACGTGCCCGGCCGTTCCCACCGTCTCCGGCGAATAGAAGGGGCCCGCTTCGGCGACGCACTCCCCGAAGCCCGAAAGGCCCGACGAAAGGAACTCGAGCAGGAGGAAGGACTTGGTCGTCGTCTCGCCGAAGGACGTCTTGAAACGGAACTTCAACGGCATCTCGACGTGCCGGAGAATGGCGGCCTCGACGCGCATGGCGGGATTCTCTCCGATGAGCTTCCGGACCGGCGCGGCGGCGGCGCTTGACCGTTTCCGGCCCCCGGAAGATGATCCCCGGTCCCCGGGGGTGGCCGGACGATACAGGACGCGGACCGGAGCGCGGGGAGCGGGGTTCACCGAGAAACAATGGATGCCACCAGGGTCCGGATCGTTCGCAGTACCGCGCGCGTCGTGGCGGTCGCCGTGTTTCTCCTCCTGATCGCGGGCGCCCTCGTCACGTCGACGGAGTCCGGCCTCGCCGTCCCCGACTGGCCGCTGGCCTACGGACAGCTGATGCCCCCGATGGTCGGCGGCATCCTGTACGAGCACGGCCACCGACTGGTGGCCGCCCTGGTTTCGTTCTTCGTGGGGCTCCAGGCCGGCGTCCTCTGCTGGGGCGAGCGGCGCCGGGCGGTTCGACGCCTCGGCCTCGTCGCCTTCGGGGCGATCCTCGCGCAGGCGCTGCTCGGCGGCCTCACGGTCCTCCTCCTCCTACCGCCGGCCGTCTCCTCCGCCCATGCCGGGCTCGCGCAGATCGTCTTCGCGCTGACGGCCTCGATCGCCCTGATGACGTCGCGCTCCTGGACTTCGGGCGACATCGGGCGCGGCGTAGGACCCGGGGAGGCTGCCGGCCTCTCGCGCGCCCTCACCTGGACCGCCGTGGCGGCCGCAGCCGTCTACGTCCAGGTCCTTCTTGGCGCGATCATGCGCCACACGGGAGCGGGACTCGCCATCCCCGATTTCCCGCTGGCGTTCGGGAAGCTCCTCCCCGGAGCCGGGGACTTCTCCCGTCCGGGCGTTCCGATCCACTTCGCCCATCGGGTCGGAGCCGTCGTCGCGAGCGTCCTCGTCGTCCTCGCCATCCGGGCCTCGCTCCGGCTGAGAGCCCGGGTTCCCGCGGTCGGTACGCTGGCGGAGCTCTGGGCCGCGGCCCTCGCCCTCCAGATCACGCTCGGCACGTTCTCCATCTGGACGAAGAAGGCCGTCCCGGTCACCGCCGCCCACCTCGCCGTCGGCGGGCTCGTCTGGGTTCTCGGCGTCCTCCTCGCCCTCGCGCTCGGCCGGGCCCGCTCCACCGCCCTCGCCGCCGCGAGCAAGGGACGGACCCCGGCGCCCGCCCCGGGCGCGCCGCAGCCGGCGTTCCGAACGCGTGTCTCCGACTACGTCGCCCTGACCAAGCCGCGGATCACGCTCTTCGTCCTCCTGACGGCGTTCGTCGGCTTCGCCGCCGGGACGAGCGGGCGGCTCTCGGCGATGAACCTCGTCCTCCTCGCCCACACGTTGGCCGGCACCGCGCTCGTCGCGTCGGGAACGAGCGCCTTCAACCAGCTTTCCGAGATCGACCTCGACGGGCAGATGCTCCGGACGGCCGGACGGCCGCTTCCCGCCGGGCGGGTCTCCCCGTTCGGGGCGTTCCTCTTCGCCACGGCTCTCTCCGTCGCAGGGATCGCCCAGCTCGCCTTCTTCGTGAACGGAATCACCGCCACCCTCGCTGCGGCGACGCTCGTCAGCTACGTCTGCCTCTACACGCCCATGAAGAGGGTGTCCCCCCTCTCGACGATCGTCGGCGCCGTCCCGGGAGCGCTCCCGCCGCTCGGGGGCTTCACGGCGGTGCAGGGCTCGATCGCCGCGCCCGGCCTCGTCCTCTTCGCCCTCCTCTTCCTCTGGCAGCTCCCGCACTTCTTCGCCATCGGCTGGCGCCACCGTGCCGACTACGGCGCTGCGGGCGTCCGGATCCTCCCCACGATCGACCCGACCGGACGGCGGACGTCGCGGCACGCACTCGGCTGGTGCCTCGCCCTTCTCCCGGTGAGCCTCCTGCCCACGGTCTTCGGAATGGCCGGCAGCGTCTACGCCGTCGGGGCGCTCGCCCTGACGCTCCTCTTCCTCGCGGCGTCGTTCCGTTTCGCGCGCGAGACGACCGACGAGCGGGCGCTGGGGCTCTTCCTGGCCTCGATCGGCTGGCTCCCCGCCGTCCTCCTGCTCCTCGTGCTCGACCGCGTGGCCGGCTGAGCGCCGCGGTGACCGTGCTTTCGGCCGACCGCCTCTCGCGCGACTTCGGCCCGCGTCGGGCGCTCGACGGCGTCTCCCTCTCCGTGGCCGCGGGAGAGATCTTCGCCCTCCTCGGCCCGAACGGGGGCGGGAAGACGACTCTCTTCAGGATCCTCGCGACGCTCCTCGCGCCGACCTCCGGCTCTTTCCGCGTGGCGGGTCATGAGCCGACCGGCGATCTCGCCGCGATCCGCCGGGCTCTCGGCGTCGTCTTCCAGTCGCCGAGCCTCGACCGGAAACTGACGGTGATGGAGAACCTCCTCCTCCAGGGAACGCTCTACGGCCTTCGGGGTCCGGTGCTTCGCGCGCGGGCCGTCGAGCTTCTCGACCATTTCTCGATCGCCGATCGCTCCGGCGACGCCGTCGAAACCCTCTCGGGCGGTCTCGCCCGCCGCGTCGAGATCGCCAAGGCGCTGCTCCATCGCCCCCCCGTCCTGCTGCTCGACGAGCCGTCCACCGGGCTCGATCCCGGGGCGCGGCGCGACCTGATGGCGCTCCTCACGTCGCTCGCCGCGGGCGGCGCCGGCATTCTCCTGACGACGCATCTCTTCGAGGAAGCCGAGGCGGCCACGCGCGTCGGAATCCTCGACCGGGGCCGCCTCGCGGCGGAAGGGACACCTGCGGCCCTTCGGGCGAAGGTCGGCGGCGATGTCCTTGCGCTCGAGACCGCGGAGGGACAGGAGGCCGCCGTGCTCGCCGGCGCGGTCGTCGAACGCTTCGGCGGCGAGGCGGGACACGTCACGGCCCTCGGGTCGACGGTACGGATCGAGCGGGCGCGGGGGCATGAGTTCGTCCCCGCCCTCGTCGAGGCGTTCCCGGGGCGCTTCCGCTCGGTGACGCTCGGCGCGCCCTCCCTCGAGGACGTCTTCGTCGACGCGACGGGGCGGCTCTTCCGGGACGACGAGCCCGGGGCGGGAACGGAGGCCGCGTGAGAGCCGCCCTGGCTCTGGCCCGGCGCGAATTCGTCCGTTTCGTTCGGCAGCGGAGCCGCGTCGTGGGCGCCGTCGCGCCGCCGCTCCTCATGTGGGCGGTTGTCGGATCGGGCCTCGGCGGCTCCTTCCGCCCGGACGGCTCCGGTCCCGCGACCGTCGGCTCCTCTCTCGCCTTCTTCTTCCCGGGGACCGTCGTCCTCGTTATCCTCTTCGCGGCCATCTTCTCGACCATCACCGTCATCGAGGACCGCCGGGAAGGCTTCCTCCAGGGAGTCCTCGTCTCCCCCGTCGGCCCCCGCGCCATCGTCTTCGGAAAGGTGCTCGGCGGAACGCTTCTCGGCGCCCTTCAGGGGGGCGCCCTTCTCGTCCTCGTTCCGGTGCTCGGCCTCCCGGTCGACGGCGCGGCGCTCGCCGCGGCCGTGGCCCTCCTCTTGGTGCTCGCCTTCGCACTCACGTCTCTCGGATTCCTCATCGCGTGGTCGCTCGACTCGACGCAGGGATTCCACGCCATCATGAATCTCTTCCTGATTCCGCTGTGGCTCCTCTCCGGCGCTTTCTTCCCCGCCTCGGGCGCACCGGGCTTCCTGCGCGGCGTGATGGCCTTGAACCCGCTGACCTACGGCGTCGCGGCCCTCCGGCGGGCCCTGGGGGGCGGCGGTGAGGGTCTCCCCGGCTGGGGGCTCTCGGCGGCCGTGACGGCCCTTTTCGCCGCGGCTCTCTACGCCGCGGCGCTGGTCGTCGCCACGCGAAGGCCGGCGCTCCGCGGCGGGGGCAGAATGTCCGCATGACGACGCCGACCGCCTCCCCACGCCCGGGTCACCGGCTCCTCCCACTCGCCCTCGCCGCGCTCGGCCTCGGCGTCTCTCTCGCCCTCCTCGCCTGGGCCTGGCAGCTCCGGAAGACCGCCCGCACGTACGGGCACGAGGAGCTGCCTCGCCTGACCTCCGTTCCCGACTTCACGACGACGTCCGAGTCCGGCGCCACCGTGACGAGGGCCTCGCTCGCTGGGAAGGTCTTCATCGCGGATTTCATCTTCACGACCTGCCGGGGGATCTGTCCCGGGATGACCGCGAAGATGAAGTCTCTCGAGAGCCGGTTGCGGGACGAGCCGCGCCTCCGGTTCGTTTCCTTCACGGTCGACCCGGAGCACGACACCCCCGAGGTCCTCGCCCGGTACGCGAAGGAGCATGGCGCCGACACGGCCCGCTGGAGCTTCCTCCGGACGGACACGGAGAGCCTGCGCCGGCTCTGCAGGGAGGGCTTCCGGCTCGCCGTCGAAGACGCCGGCCCGGCGGCGCAGGAGCCGATACTCCATTCCACCCGCTTCGTCCTCGTCGACGCGGGCGGGACCATCCGCGGCTACTACGACAGCGACGAGCCGGGCGCGATGGAGGCGCTCGAAGCGGACGCGCGGAAGCTCGCCCGCGAGGTCGCCGGCGGATGATGACCACGTCCGACCTCCCGACGGTGAACGCCGTCCTGAACGCGACGTGCGCCGCGCTTCTCGTCACGGGCTGGCTGCTGATCCGCTCGGGGCGGCGCGACGCGCACCGGACGGCGATGACGACCGCGCTCATCTGCTCGGCCCTCTTCCTCGTCTCCTATCTCGTCTATCACGCCCGGGTGGGGAGCGTCCGCTTCGCGGGGACCGGAACCGTCCGGACGGCGTATCTCGCGATCCTCCTGACGCACACCGTCCTCGCGGCGGCCGCCCTCCCCCTCGCCCTCGCGGCGTTCGTCCTGGCCCGCCGCGGACGCTTCGACTCTCACCGCCGTCTCGCGCGATGGACCCTCCCCGTCTGGCTCTACGTCTCCGTGACGGGCGTCGTCGTCTACTGGATGCTCTACCGCTCGGTCTGGGGCCGCTGAGGCGCGGCGACCGCAGCCCCGCCCCATCGCTCGACGAGCTCGCGGATCCGCCCGAGGGTGACGGGCTTCGTGACGAAGTCGTTCATCCCCTCGGCTTCACAGCGCCGGCGAACGTCCTCGGACGTGAGGGCGGTCAGGGCGACGATCGGAAGCGAGGCACCTCCCGGCAGGGCGCGCAGACGCTGCAGGACCTGGTAGCCGTCCATCTCCGGCATCTGCAGGTCGAGGAGGACGAAAGAGAAGGACTCGCGGGCCGCGGCGTCGGTGGCCTCCGGACCCGAACTCGCGACGACGACCTCGGCCCCGCGGGAGCGGAGCATGTGGGCGAGCAGTTCGCGATTCTCCTCGTTGTCTTCGACGAGGAGGACCCGGGGAGCCGACGGGCGCCGCCGGGACCGCAGGACTTCGAACCGGCGGAGGAACTCCCGGATCGTCTCGGCCAGGTCGACCTCGGCCCGCGCTCTCTGGATCGGCCCCGACGCCTCGTCGCGGGCGCGCCGGACGGCGTCGGCCACTACTTCGACCGACGTCTGGAACTCGCGGGCCGACGATTCGATCGCCTCCGCGGCTGCGGCCCGCGCCTCGACGAGGGACCGCCGGGCCGACTCGACGTCCGCGAGCAGTTCCCGGCGCGACGTGCCGTCGGTGAGGACGGCGTCGGCCCCGCCCCCGGCCCGCGCCCCGGCCACGACATGGACCGGCCGGGGCGCACCGTCCACGGAGAGGAGCGTCTCGTCGAACTCCACGGCGCCCCGTGGGTCCTCCGTCCGGCGCCGCCGGCGGGCGAGCTCGTCCAGAGCCTTGCGGAGCCGTTCCGGGAAGATGTCGGCGCGCGCGACGTCCGTTCCCTCGAGCAGCTCGACGCGCCGTCCTGTCCACTCCGAAAGGCGGACGTTCGCCGCCTCGATGCGCCCGTCGCCGTCGACGCCGACGAGCGCCGCCGGGACGGCGTCGCACAGCCGGGCCTGCTTCTCGCCGGCGCTCGCGGCGTGGATCTCGACGAAAACGAGTGCGATCTCGACGGTCCGTCCGTAGCGCCGGAGAGGGACGAGCGCCCGGAGGGCCTCGATCCGTCGCCCCCCTTGTTCCGTCAAGACCGTGCGCCGAGCCGGAAGCTCACGGCCGGAATAGAAAACCGCCTCGATCTCCTGCCGGAAGGCCCGGTCCTCCTCGGCCGGGACGACGAGCCCGACGGCCGGGGCGCCGTCCGCATCGCGCGACGCGCGCCCGAAGAGACGCGCCGCACCGGCGTTCCAGTAGGCGATTCTCCCCTCCCGGTCGACGGTGCAGACGGCGAGGGTCTCGGCACCGTCCAGCGCCGGCCCGAGCCCCGCGCGAGCCGACGGCGCCGGGTCCGGGACCGCCGGGCCCGCCTCGGCGGGGCGCCGGCTTCCGGCCGCGAGAGCGCCGAGCGCCGCGAGCCCCGCGAGAACCGCGGAGGAGGGCACCGCGATCCGCGGGGGGACGACGCCTGCCGGGCCTGCGATCCAGAGCGCCAGCGACGCGCCCGCCAGAACGAGCGACGCCAGGGTCAGAATGCGTCCGGCGGGCATGACAGCATCTTAGTCATCCGGAGACGGTGCGGAGAAGGAGGTCGCGGGTGGAAAGAGCTCGGACGGAGGACGCGGGCCGCCGTCGGGACGCGACGTGGGGCGAGCTCCTCGCCGAGGCCCGTCGGCGGCTCCCGCTCCCCGACCACCCCGCGTTCGAGGCGGAAGAGCTCCTCGCTCGGGTGACCGGCCGGCCGCGCCGCTGGTTCCATTCGCGTCGGGGCGAGAACGCCGGACCTCCGGAGGCCGCCGCGTTTCGCGACCTCGTGGCCCGCCGGGCTGCGGGCGAGCCCCTTCAGTATCTCCTCGGCGAATGGGAGTTCCTGGGCCGCACCTTCAGGGTCGACCCGCGCGCCCTGATTCCTCGCGGCGAGACCGAGGGAATCGTCGAGGTGGCCCGCGAGGCGGCCCCCGGGGCGGGCCGGATCCTGGACCTCGGCACGGGAAGCGGCGTCCTGGCCGTCACGCTCGCCCTCGAGCGGCCCGCCGCCACCGTCCTCGCCCTCGACCGTTCTCCGGCCGCGCTCGCGCTGGCCCGGGAGAACGCCGTCCGGCACGGCGTCCGCGGGCGCGTCCGCCTCCTCGCCTCCGACTGGCTCTCCTCGCTCCGGCCCGGCGCCCTCTTCGACCTGGCCGTCGCCAACCCGCCGTACGTTCCGGTCGGGGAAGCTCCCCACCTCTCGAAGACCGTCTCGGAGCACGAGCCGCCCCTCGCCCTTTACGGCGGAGAGGACGGCCTGGACCCCGTCCGGAGGCTTCTCCGCGACCTGCCGCCGTTTCTCGCCCCCGGCGCCCCGTTTCTCTTCGAGTTCGGCTACGGACAGGCACGCGGCGTGAGCGATCTCGTCGAGACGTCGGGCGCCTTTCGCCTCGTCGCCGTCCGGCTCGACGCCGCCGGAATCCCCCGGACGGCGACGGCCGTGCGGACGGCGGCGAGCCGATAGACTCGGGGTCCGGTGGACGCGTTTCTCATCCGTGGCCCGTCCCGCCTCGCCGGAACCGTCCGGGCGAGCGGCGCGAAGAACGCCGCTCTTCCCGCCGCCGCGGCCGCCCTTCTCACGGACGAGCCCGTCTCGCTCGAGAACGTCCCGGATGTGGCGGACGTGCGGACCCTGGGCGTTCTGCTCTCGGGTCTCGGCGTCCGCGTCGACCGCGGCGAGCCGGGACGGCTCGCCCTCCGGGCGGATGCCGTCACCTCGACCGAGGCGCCCTACGACCTCGTCCGGACGATGCGCGCGTCGATCCTCGTTCTCGGGCCCCTCCTCACCCGCTTCGGCGAGGCGCGGATCTCCCTTCCGGGCGGCTGCGCGATCGGCGTGAGGCCGGTCGACCTCCACCTCGCCGCGATGGAGGCGATGGGGGCCCGGATCGCCGTCGAGAAGGGCTACATCCACGCGCACGTCTCCCGTGTCGGGGCGGCGGCGGGGCGCCTTTCGGGCGCCGAGATCACCTTTCCCCAGCCCACCGTCACGGGAACCGAGAACGTCCTCCTGGCCGCGGCGCTCGCGCGCGGCCGGACGGTTCTCCGGAACGCCGCCCTCGAGCCCGAGATCGTGGACCTCGCGCGGCTCCTCTCCGCCATGGGAGCGCACATCGAGGGAGCCGGGACGGCGACGATCGCCGTCGAGGGCGCGGAGCGGCTCGCCGGCACCGGCGGCCGGCCTCACGCGGTGATCCCGGACCGGATCGAGGCGGGGACGTACCTCGCCGCGGGGGCGATCACCGGCGGCGACGTCACCGTCGCGGGCGCGCGGCCCGGTGACCTCGCGGCCTTTCTCGACGCCCTCCGCCGCGCCGGCGCCGAGATCGCGGCGGAGCCGGACTCGATCCGCGTCCGGCGGGAGGGTTCGCTCCACGCGACCGACATCCGGACCGCCCCGCACCCCGGATTCCCGACGGACCTCCAGGCGCAGTTCCTCGCCCTGATGACGCAGGCGCACGGCGCCTCGCGGATCGACGAGACGATCTTCGAGAACCGCTTCCTCCACGCCCCGGAGCTGGTCCGCCTCGGCGCGGACGTGAAGCTCGACGGGCATACGGCCGTCGTCCGCGGTCCCGCCGCGCTCGAGGGAGCGCCCGTGACGGCCTCGGACCTCCGCGCCTCCGCCGCCCTCGTCCTCGCGGGCCTGGTCGCCCGGGGAGAGACGAGGGTCCGGCGGATCTACCACCTCGATCGCGGCTACGCGGGGATGGACGCGAAGCTCTGCTCGCTCGGCGCCGAAATCTCCCGGATTTCGGGATAATCGGTGGCGTGACGACCACCGCGACGACCGACCCGTCCTGCGTCTTCTGCCGCATCGTGAAGCGCGAGATCCCCTCGACGCCCGTCTTCGAGAACGAGGAGTTCTTCGCGTTCCGCGACATCGCGCCGAAAGCGCCGATCCACGTCCTCGTCATCCCGAAAACGCACCTGCCGCGGCTTTCGGCGGCGACGCCGGCCGACGCCCCTCTCCTGGCCCGCCTCTTTCTCGCCGTCGCCGGGATCGCGCGGGCGGAGAAGGCCTCCGACTACCGCCTCGTCGTGAACAACGGCGCGGACGCCGGGCAGAGCGTCGACCACCTCCACGTCCACCTGCTCGCCGGACGGTCCCTTAGTTGGCCTCCCGGCTGAGCGTCGTCCCGCTCGCCGCACTCGCCGCGCTCCTCGCCGTCGCTTCCGGCGCCGCGTCGGAAGGAGATCCCGAGCGCGCCGCCGCCGGGGCCGCGCGGACGGGAGACTGGGCCACGGTTCTCTCGAGCCTCGAACGCCTCCAGCGGGAGCGTCCGGAGCGTTACGCGGACGGCCGCTTCGAGTACCTCGCGGCGCGCGCCCTGGCCGCCACCGGCCGGTCCGCGGACGCCTTGCCACACTTCGAGCGCTACGTGGCTCCCGGAGACCTGTTCGACGTGCCGGCGCGACTCGCGGCGGCCCAGATCCGCTTCCGCTCGGGAGACGGCGGCGGCGCCCTCGACCTTCTCCTTCCGCTCCTCCAGCGTCGGGGGACCTACGTCACGCGGCGCGCGCTCCGGATCGCCCTCGACGCCCTCGAGACGAGGAGCGACCCGGCGACGCTGGCCCGCCTCGTCGCGGCGAGGCCTCCCGCGGCGTCCCGCGAACGGCGGCGCCTCGCGGCCCTTCGCGCCGAGGCCCTCGAGGCCTCCGGCGCCGTGACGGAGGCGGCGTCGCTGCGGGAGGAGATCCTCCGCGACGGGAGGCGCGACGACGCCGCGGCCATCGTCCTCGCGCGGGAGACGCGAGGCGCCGACGTGGCCTCCCTCTCGAACCGGCTGCTCCGCCTCCTCATCGACACGGCGCGGGCGCAGCGCGACCTCGACCTGGCCGAGCGCCTCCTCGTCGAGCGCGACCTCAGGGCGGAAGCCGGCGGCGACGCCGAGGAGCGCTGGGCCGCCCGGTTCGACCTCGGCCGCGTCTACGCCTCGCGCGGCCGCTTCCGGGAAGCCGCCGACGCCTTCCAGGGACTCCTCGCCCGGAGGCCGGCCCGGCCGAAACCCCCGCGGAAGCGCGAAGGCGACTCTGCCGGTACGGCGGGGTTCTTCACGCGCGTCCGCTTCAACCTCGCCGCGGCGCTCGAGAAGCTGGGCGAGACGGACGCCGCGGCTGCCGAGCTTCTCCGCGCCGAGCGCGAGCGTACGGGACCCTGGAAGCTCGCGATGCTCCAGCGGGCGCGGATCCTGACGCGGCAGGGCCACTTCGAGAAGGCCGAAGCGATCTTCCGCGACCCCGCGCTGGCCCGGGAGCCCGGCCGGGTCGAAGGGCTTCTCACGCTCGTCCTCCGCCGCGCGGAGACCGGGGACGGCACCGGCGCTCGCAGAACCCTCGAGAGCGTCGTCGCCCTCGCCCGTGCCCGGCGCCTTCCCGAGCCCTGGAAGTCCGAGCTCTCCTTCTGGCACGGCCGCGTGGCCGAGGCCTCGGGCGACGTCCGAGGCGCTCTCGTGGCCTACGCGAGGCTCCTCGCCGAGCGCCCCGCCGGCACCGCGGCGGAGGCCGCGCGGGAGCGCGCCCTCGCCCTTCCGGCACCGGCCCGGGCGGCCTTCCTGCGGGAGCGTCGTATCCAGGGGGAGGCCGCCCTCGCGCGGGGCGACGCCCGCGCCGCCGTCGCGCCCCTTCTTCCGGCGGCCCTCCTCGGGGACGCGGGGGCGCGCGACTTCCTCCGCGTCGCCTATAGCGCGCTGCCCCGTTACTCCGAGATCCTGCTGGCTCCCGAACTCTCCGACGAGACCCTGCCGACCCTCTGCGGCGACGCCGGAGCGTGCCGCCTGATCCAGCTCGGCCTGGCCGAGGAGGCGGCGCCGATCGTCCGCGACGCCGCCCGCCTCGACTCCCTTCTCGGCTGCGTCGCGTCCGCCCGCCTCGCGGAGCAGGCCGACGCGGGGCCCTTCTCGCTCGAGGCGGCCGAGGCCCTCGCCCGGATGGTCCCCGGCGACTTCTTCCTCGAGCTCGCGCCCTACTCCATCCGGAGCGCCCTCGCGCCCCGCCCGTTCGACCGCCTCGTGGCCGACGCGGCGAAGGAGAGCGGGGTTCCGCACGACCTCCTCTATGCCGTCATGCGGCAGGAGAGCCGTTTCGACCGTGAGGCGGCCTCGCCCGCGGCGGCCCGGGGCCTGATGCAGCTCACGCTGCCCACCGCCGGCGAAGCGGCGCGCGAGCTGGCCGAGGAGCCCCCGGCCTACATGCAGCTCTACGAGCCGGCCCGGTCCCTTCGCCTCGGCGCGCACACCCTGAGAGGTCTCCTCCGGCGCTTCGGCGGCGACCCGGTCCCGACGGTGTCGGGTTACAACGCGGGCGCGGGGCAGACGACACTCTGGGTCGGGGGGGCGAAGTCGCCGTCGGAAGCGCTGCTGGCCGCCGTCACCTATGCCGAGACGCGGACGTATCTCCGCCGCGTCCTCGCCCATCGTGCCCTCTATCGGCTGGCGGAGCCCGGGGGCGCGGAGCGCCGGTAGATCAGAATCCGCGTCGACTGGCGGAGCTCCTCGGTCCACCGTGCGATCGCCGCGTTCAGCTTCCTCTCCCGGAGGAGCTCGCGGACCTCGTCGGTGACGTCCGCGAGCGCCGGCAGCGTCTCGAGGCCCTTCTCGCGGGCCTCGTCCCGGAACGGGCCCTCGTAGAAGGCCCGGATTTCGGCGTCGGTGACCCGGATCGAGGGCGTGAGCCGCTCGCGCGTGAAAGTCTGGAGCATCAGCCCGCGTCGGACCCAGTTGGCGGCCTCGGCACGCGTGATGCCGGCGCTCTTCAGGACCGTGTCGAACGGCTGGCCGCGCTCGGCTTCCACCCGCGCCGCGAGCGCCGCGACGCGGGCCTCGACCTCCGCCGGCTCCGGGTCGAGTCCGCCCGCCTTCCGGAGCTCTCGCTCGCGAAGCACGTCCGTGACGAGTTCGTCGAGAATCCGGTCGCGGTACGCCGCCTCGCTCTCGTCCGGACGGGCCGGCAGGTAGCGAACGGCCGCGAGCCGGTCCACCTCGCTGTCGAGGACGACCTCGTCGCCGACGACGGCGGCGATCCGGTCGAGGACCGCTCCGTTCCGGGCCGACGCGGGTGCGGGCGACGCATCGGACCGCGGCGCGTCCTGCGCGGCCAGGACGGCGAGAAGCGCGACGGCGAACGGCGCCGGGATCACCGCCGCATCGTAACAAGGGGGTACGATGCCCGCGTGAGCGGGCGGCTCCTCGTCGTCGCGACGCCGATCGGCAACCTCGACGACCTCTCGCCCCGCGCCCGGGAGGCGCTCGCGTCCGCCTCCGTCGTCTACTGCGAGGACACGCGGCGGACGCAGCACCTCTTCGCCCGGCACGGCCTCGCGACCCCCCGCGTTTCCTGTCACGAGCACAACGAGCACCGCCGGATCGCCGAGGCGCTCGCGCGCCTCGCCGCCGGGGAGACGATCGCGCTCGTCTCGGACGCCGGAACGCCGGCGGTTTCGGATCCGGGGCAGCGCCTCGTCGCCGCCGCGGCGGCGGCGGGCCACCGCGTGGAGCCGCTGCCGGGCCCCTCGGCCGTCCTCGCGATCCTCTCCGCGAGCGGGTTTCCGGCCGTGCCCTTCACCTTCCTCGGCTTCCCCCCGGCGCGCCGCGGCGAGCGCGAGCGCTGGTACGGCGCCCACGCCCGACGCGCCGGCAGCGCCGTTCTCTTCGAGTCCCCGTTCCGGATCGTGGAGTCCCTCCGGGCCCTCGCGGCCGCCTGGGGCGATCCCGAGATCGCCGCCGGGCGCGAGCTGACGAAGCTGCACGAGGAGATCCTCCGCGGCCGCGCCGCCGACGTGGCGTCGCGTCTCGCGGCACGGCCCGGCATCAAGGGAGAGTTCGCGATCGCCGTTTCGCCGCCCGGCACCGTGGCGGGCGAGGTTCAGGAGGCGGAGCGGTCCTCGACCTGAAGCCGGGCGTCACCGGCGAGACGCTGGTCGAGCGCCGGCCAGCTCACGTCGGGCTGGCCGGCGAACGCGTGAAGGTAGATCGCCGAACGGCGCGCCGGAAAGGCCGCCAGGAGGGCGTCGACGGCGGCCTGGACCTTCCTGGCGGGCGGCTCGACGATCTCTCCTTCCACCGTCACGTGGGGTCCCTCGTGCGGCAGGCCGGCCGCCGAGAGAAACGCCGTAATCAGCGCCGACTCGCGCCGGACGAGGGCCGCGGAGAGGACGTAGATCGCGAGCTCGGCGGCCCGCTTGTCCCGGAGCGTCCGCCGGACGTAGGCCTTTCGCGTTTCCTCGGGGAGCTTCGCGAAGCGTTTCAGGGAGATGTTCTGGTAGGTCAGGACGCCCCCCGCGATCTTGTCGGGGACGTTCTCGTCTTCGCACGCCGCGAGGACGAACGAGGCGACCTCGTCGGACGAGAGCAGCCGGAAGAGTTCGTGAGCCTTCATCGCGGCCGAGAATAAACCCGGGACCGCCGGCGGGTCCGCGGTCGGTCCGCTTTCTGCGAGAATCGAGGGCTTGATCGTCGTTCATGGTGCCTACGTCCCCGAGCTCTCGAGGCCGCCATTCTCCGGCTTCTTCCTCTGGGCCGAAGGGACGGCCGAATGCGGCGGCGCTCCCGAGCGACACCCCCGCGCCGTCGAGGCCGACGCGCTGGAGGAGGCCCTGCGCCCCCTCGGTCTCGGAGGGACGCCCGGCGCCGGCCGGGCCGCGACGGCGAGCGTCGCGCTCCCGGCGCGCGGCGGCTGGCCGCTCGCTCCGTCGTCCGTCCGGCGGGAGGCCGGGAGCGGCGGCCCCACGGTCCTTCGCTGGTTCGACCTCCCCGGGCTCCGGTTGACGCCCCTGGAGACGCTGGAGTTCGTGCCGCACCTCGCCGCGAGCCTGCGGGCCCGGCCGCAGGGGCTTCTGACCGGAGACGATCTGGACTACTGGGCCGAAGCGGCCCGGTGGGCGTTCGACCTGCTCCTTCGCCGGCGCGTCGCGCCGTCGGCCGACGGGGTCCGCCCCGTCTGGCGACCCGTCCTCTCCGATCCCGCGGAACGCGAACGGCTTCAGCGGTTCGTCGCCGGGCTCCCCCCCTCGGCCCGGACGTCGTCCTCTCCGGAGGTGCGGGGAACGGCCCGGCCCGGACCGCTCTTCCCCCCGCCGGCCCGTACGGTCCGTCTCTTCCTGGACGAGGTCACGGACGCCGCCGCGCGGGAGTTCATCCGCGACGTCGTTCCGGTCGAGCGGCGCCGCGCCGGAAGCGGTCCGGAGGCGGCCGTGGCGGCGGCCCTCGCCTCGCCGGCCGCCTCGTCCCTTCCGCCGGAACTCCTCGCGAAGCTCCGCGACTACAGCCTGCCGCTTCTGGAGCCGCTTCCCGAAGGGGCCCTGGCGCTGGGCATCCGCATCCTTCCGCCGCCGGCCGGCGAGCCGGCTCTCCCGTGGCACCTTCACTACCACCTCGAAGCCGGGGAAGACCCCCGCGTCGAGCTGCCCGCCGCCGAAATCTGGGGGCTCTCCCAGGGAGCCGTGCGGCGCGGCGGGCGGCTCTTCGCCGCACCGCAGGAGGCGCTCCTGGCCCGCCTCTCGACGGCCGCTCTCCTCTCGCCTGCCGTGGCGCGGAGCCTCGAGGAGCGTCACCCGGTCGGCGCCGAGCTGAAGCTCGAGGAGGCCTACGCGTTCCTGACGACGGAGGCGCCGCTCCTCTCGGAAGCGGGCGTCCGCGTCCTGCTGCCCGGCGAGGGGCGTCTGACGCGCGTCTCGCTCCGCCTCCGCGCCGGCGAGTCGGGAAAGAGCCCGGCGCTCACCCGCTTCGGGCTCGAGACCGTCGTCGACTTCGACTGGCAGGTCGCGGTGGGAGACGCCGTGATGACGCCGGCCGAGTTCGAGGAGCTCGCCGTCAGCAAGATCCCCCTCGTGGCGGTCCGGGGCGAGTGGGTCCTCCTCGACCGGGAGCACCTCGCGCGGACGCTCCGCCTCTTCGACCGCCGGCCCGGGGGACGGACGACGCTCGGAGAGTTCCTTCGTCTCGCGGGCGGTCTCGACGCGGAGGCCGGCGCGTACCCCGTGGAGACGGTCTCCGGCGAGGGGTGGCTGCAGTCGTTCCTCGACGCGAGCGAGGCGCGCCGGGAGATCACGTCCTTCCGGCCTCCCACCGGCCTGGCGGGGACGCTGCGTCCCTACCAGGAGCGCGGGGTCGCCTGGATGCGCTTTCTGACGGCCCGGGGGCTCGGCGCCTGCCTCGCGGACGACATGGGGCTCGGAAAGACGCTCCAGTTCCTCACCGTGCTCCTGTCGGCCCGGGAGTCGGGCGAGGCCGTGCGCCCCTCGCTCCTCGTCTGCCCGACGTCCGTCGCCGAGAACTGGCTCCTCGAGGCGGCGCGCTTCGCCCCGTCGCTCACGGTGGCGGTGCACCACGGACCGGAACGGGCGGCGGGAGACGGCTTCGCCTCGCTCCTCTCGGAGACGGACCTCCTCGTGACCACGTACGGCCTCGCACACCGCGACCGCGCCCTGCTCGGAGCGGTCGACTGGGAGTATGTCGCCCTGGACGAGGCGCAGAACGTCAAGAACCCCGCCGCCGCGCAGTCGCGGGCCGTCCGGGCGCTCAGAGCGCGGCGCCGCGCCGCGTTGACGGGGACGCCGATGGAGAACCGCCTCTCCGAGCTGAAGTCGATCTTCGACTTCCTGAATCCGGGCCTTCTCGGGACCGACGAGGACTTCCGCCGGAGCTTCGCGCTGCCGATCGAGCGGCAGCGCGACGCCGCGGCGACCGACCGCCTCCGCCGGCTGACGGCTCCCTTCCTCCTCCGGCGTGCGAAGACCGACCCCGGCGTCATCGCCGATCTGCCGGAGAAGATCGAGACGAAGGAGTTCGTCGGCCTGACGCGCGAGCAGGCCGCCCTTTACCGCGCGACGACGCGCACGCTCCTGTCGGGCATCGGCGCGGCGCGGGGCCGTAGCCGTCGGGCCCGCGTCCTCCTGCTCCTGCTCCGGCTCAAGCAGATCTGCGACCACCCGGCCCTTCTCGTCCCGGGCGAGGAGCGGCTCGGCGCGCGTTCGGCGAAGCTCGCCCGTCTTCTGTCGCTGCTCGAGGAGACGAACGCCGAGCGGCGGCCGGCCCTCGTCTTCACGCAGTTCGCCGAGATGGGGAAGCTCCTCGTCCGCTCCGTCGAGGAGCATTTCGGGACCGAGGTCCTCTTCCTCCACGGCGGCGTGCCACGCCGCGCCCGCGCCGACATGGTCCGCCGCTTCCAGGAGGAGGAAGACGCTCCGCTCGTCTTCGTCGTCTCGCTTCGGGCCGGCGGGAGCGGACTGAACCTGACGCGGGCCTCACACGTCTTCCATTTCGACCGCTGGTGGAACCCCGCCGTCGAGGAGCAGGCGACCGACCGGGCCTTCCGGATCGGGCAGACCCGGAACGTCCAGGTTCACAAGTTCGTCTGCCGCGGCACGCTCGAGGAGCGGATCGACCGGCTCCTCGACGAGAAGCGGCTCCTCGCGCGGACGATCGTCGGATCGGGCGAGACGTGGCTGGCGGCGATGTCCGATGCCGAGATCGCGGAACTCGTCGCCCTTTCCCGCGAGGCCGTGGAGATGGAGGCCGACGGATGACGGTGCGCCGCCGTCCCCTGATGGCGCTCCTTCCCGGCTACCGGGAGCGGTGGATCGCCGCCCTTCGTGGGTTCGGCTGGCCGGTGCCCGTGCCCCGGGGCCGGACAGCCCGACTCACGGCCGGGACCGACGGCGTGGCCGCCACGGTCCGCACCAGCGGCTCCCCGCAGCAGGTACGGATCCGGCTCGTTCCCTTCCCGGCCCGCACCTTCGAGGCCGCCGTGCGCCGGCTCGCCGGACGGGCCGCCTCCGCCGCGAGCCTCCTCGCCGGGCGGCTTCCCGAAGACGCCGAGACCGCGTTCGGGCAGACGCGGTACGGGCTCCTCCCCCGCCGGCTCGGGGAGATCGACCAGTCCTGCACCTGCGGCGCCGTGCCGCCCTGCGACCACCTTCTCACCGTCCATGCCGCCCTCGCCGCGCGCCTCGCCGCCGACCCGATGCTCCTCTTCGAGCTCCGGGGTCGGCGACGCGAGGACGTGCTCGACGCGGTCCGCCGCCACCGGTCGCTCGCCGCGCCCGCGCGTGCCGAGGCCGCGCCCACCGGCGCGGTTCCCCGCGAGGAGGCCCCGGTGCCGCTTCCGGAGGCCGCCCTGGAACGTCCGGAGAGCTTCTTCAAGCCCTTGCTCCCTCCCGCGGATTTCGCCCGCACGACGCCGTCGGGCGAAAGCTCCGACACGGTGCTGGCAGGGCTGGGTCCGCCTCCGTTCTTCGACGCCGACGCGGCCCGGCTCGTCGCGGACTTCCATCGGGCCATCGGCCTCGGCGCGGCGGAGCGCCTTGCCGAGTGGGAGTGGCGGCGGGCCGGAAAGAGCTGACGGGCTCAGCCCGCGGACCGCGAGAGCAGCCAGGTCTCCATCAGGTCGAAACCGCTGCCGCCCCCGCTCTTGGCGCCCCGGTCGACGTCCCCCAGCCCCCGCAGGGCCTCGGACAGATCCTCGAGCGTCCAGGCCTCGGCCGACCGGAAGGAGCGGTAGAGAACGAAGGGGTGGGCCTCGAGGGGAAGCGGCGGCGCGCCGGCCCGTGCGGCCTTCAGGGACGGGAGAAGCCGGTCGGCGAACGTCCGGTAGTCGACGCGCCGGCCGCGTCCGGCGTCGATCCCGCGCTCGGCCACCGCGGCCTTGATCGCGAGCATCCTCCGGAGGTCCGCGGCCACAAGGCCGAGGATCGGGAAGAACGCCGCGTCGCCGCGCGGCCCCTTGCGGGGCGGAGGGGTGCCCTCGCGTCCCGGCGCCGGGCGGAACGCCGCGAACTCGCCCCCGGAGAGGAGGCGTTCGAGGATCTTCAGGCCGTCCAGGAACCGCCGCCCGGAGACCGCTTCGACGAAATCGGAGCCGTACTCCTTCCGGCGGTCGTCGATCCGGCGTGCCGCGTCCTCGCCGGTCACCCGTTTCCCGGCCGCCCCATCGATGAGTCCGTCGAGATCCGTGAGGAACTCCCGCGCGGAGAGGCGTCCCCGCTCGGTGAGAAGGTCGAACACGTCGGCGTCCACGAGCGCACCGCGCTCGATGGCGTGCTCGACACCGAGCGCGACGAGGCGCTCGCGCCGCTCCTCCTCGGTCGAAGCGGAGAGGTCGGCCTCCCGGCCGGCGCGGCGAAGGGCGGCGGTCGCCCCGTGCTCGGCATCGGGTGACACGGCGTGGACCAGAAGCGCGTTGTCGCCCGGCGCCGACCGGACGGCGTAATCGACGAGCGGCGCCGCGGAGACCTCCCCGCTCTCGCCGGCCTCCGCGCCGATCGCCAGAAGCGCGGCCAGCTCGCCGGCCCGCTCGGCGCGCTTCACGCGCCCCGCGAGGCGACGGGCGGCGTCCACCGGATCTTCGGACGCCTCGATCCCTGCCGCCGCCGACAGGGCCAGCGCACGGCGCGCCACCCGCCGAAGGGCCGGAGCGGCCGTCCCGGCCGGCGGGACCGACCCCGCGTCCGCGGCTTCCTCGAGAAGGGCGTCGAGTTCCTCGGCGGTCAGCTTCCGCGCCCTCAGGGCGTCGGTGGCATTGAGGAGGACGAGCCGGTTCGTCGAGAAGAGCGGCACCGTGGCGGCGTCGGCGACTGCCTCCCTCACTCCGTCCGAGGTTCCTTCATGCTCCGCGAGCTCCCCCTCGGCGAAAGCGGCGCGGAAGGCGGCCGTGAGACGGCGGACCGCCTCGCCGACGATCCAGTCGTCGTCGCCGGAGATGAAGAGGACGGGAGGGAGCGGAGACCGCCTTACGACCGCGAGAAGCGGCGCGAGCGGCGCGAAGGGATCAGACTTCGAGGAAGAACCCACCGGGACGATCCTAGAACGGACTCGGGGGGGAGAGCGGGGGGGGCGAACCCGGCATTCCTGACCGTAGAGAGTGGGTCACGAGGGGGGTCCTGGGGGGTGCGAACCCGGCGTCGAATTCCGTGGCGGCCGACCACGCACCCCCCGGGGTTATCAGATCAGACCCTTGTCCTGAAGCTCCTGGCAGTCCAGGCAGTGGCGCGCCCAGGGAACGGCCTCCAGCCGCTTTTCCTGGCAGGCCTGACCGCAGTGGACACACGTGCCGTAGGTCCCGGCTTCGATCCGCTCGAGGGCCTGGTCGATCAGCAGCAGAATGCGGCGGTCGTTCTCCGAGAGAGAGTAGGCGAATTCCTTCGTGTAGGCCGAGGTGGCGCGGTCGACCATGTCCTGCGCGGACTCGTCCACGGTCTCGTCGGAAACCTCGCGGTTCTTGGCGAGGTCTTTCAGGAGCTCCTCGCGCTTGGCGAAGAGGCGCTTCCGGGTCTTGTCCAGCCAGTCCCTCTTCACGTTTCGGGCGGGCATCGCGGCGCTTTTGGGAGCCATGTCGGTTCATCCCCCGGTCACTTGGAATACGCGACGCCGTGAAGCGTCGCGACCGCCCGGTAGACCTGTTCTGCCAGCACGAGCCGCGCAAGCTGGTGCGGCAAGGTCATCCGGGAGAGCGGGAGGATAGCACGTGCCCGCCGCCGCAGGGCCGGGTCGAGGCCGAAGGCCCCCCCCACGGCGAAGACCACCGCCGAAGGCGATTCGTCGAGCCATTTCCGGAGGTCCGCGGCGAATTCGGCGCTCGTCCGGCCGGCGCCCGATTCATCCGCGAGGACGAGAAGGTCGCGGGGCCGGAGAGCCGCGCCGAGCCGCTTTCCTTCTTCGCCCCGGATCCGGGCCGGGTCGGGCTTCGCTCCCGGCCGTTCCTCTTTCACGACGACCACCTCGGTCGGGACGAAGCGCGTCGTCCTCTCGACGTACCGGGCGATCCCGCGGGCGTACTCCGCGTCGTCGTTCTTCCCGACGAAGAGGAGTCGGATCCTCACGCGCGGCCGCGGCGCCTTTCGTAGAGCGTCTTCCGCGCGATGCCGAGCCGCCGCGCGGCGCCGGCCACGTTGCCCCCCGTCTCTTCGAGGACGACGTCGATGTAGGCGTCCGCGAGGCGGCGCAGCGTCCAGCCCGAGCGCGCCGCCTCGGCGAGAAGGGTCTCCGGGTCCTCGCGCCCCGCGAGGGGGAGGTGGGAGACGTCGAGCGCCACGGCACCGGCCTCGCCGGCCTCCAGGGCACCTCGTCGGACGACGGTCTCCAGCTCGCGCCAGTTTCCGCGCCACGGGGCGTTCCGGAGCAAGGCCTCGGCGGCCGTGCTGAGCCGGGCGGGACCGCCGGCCTCCCGGGCGATCGCCCGTGCCGCGGCCGCGATGTCGTCCCGGCGCTCCGCCAGGGTCGGAAGGCGGACCGTGACGACGGCGAGGCGGTAGAACAGGTCCTCACGGAACTCGCCGGTCCGCGCGCGGCGGGGAAGGTCGGGGCCGGCCGAAGCGACCAGGCGGGCCGCGATCGAGTGCGGGCGCGTTCCCCCCACGCGGCGGAAGAGACGCTCCTCGACCACGCGGAGGAGCTTCCCCTGGGCCCGGGGAGACAGGACGTCGATCCGGTCGAGGTAGACCGTGCCCTCACCGGCTCCCTCGAGGAGGCCCGGCTTCCCCGCCACGGCGCCCGTGAACGAGCCGCGCTCGTGACCGAAGAGCTCGCTCTCGAAGAGGTCGTCGGGGATGGCGGCGAGGTCGATCCGGAGGAAGGGCTCGGCTCGCCTCTTCGACTTCTCGTGCAGGAGCCTCGCGAGTCGGTCCTTCCCCGTCCCCGGGGCCCCGAGGATCAGGACCGTGCTCCCCGAGTCGATCGTCCGCCCGAGGCGCAGGAGCTGCGCCTTCAGACCCCGATGGCGCGTCGCGAAGAGCGGTGTTCCCGGGAGGAGGCGCGCCGCGCCGGCCATCGGATCTAGCTGAACCGCGCGGTCGCGTCCGGCGCGTCGCCCCAGAGCCGTTCGAGACCGTAGAAGCGGCGCGCTTCTTCGTGGAAGATGTGAAAGACGGCGTCGCCGTAGTCGAGGAGGATCCACGTCGCCTTGTTGTAGCCCTCCACCGAGAGCGGGCGGCGCCCTTCGGCCTTCATCGCTTCCTCGACGGCCTCGGCCAGCGCCTGCGCCTGGCGGTCGCTCGTGGCCGACGCCAGAACGAAGTAATCGGACATCGCGGTCAAGTCGCCGAGGTTCAGGACGACCAGCTTCCCGGCCTTCTTGTCGAGGAGGGCTGCCACGGCCCGCTTCACCTGCGCCGCGAGCCGCTCGTCGGCGGCGGCGCCCGCGGTCTCGGGCGCCGGCAGCGGGGCCGCGGTTACCGTCTCCTCCATGGAGCCGACGGGGGGGACCGGGCGCTCTACGTGCCGAGGTAGAGGCGGTGCCGCCGGACGTACGCCTCGACGCCCGGCGGGAGGCTTCCTTTCAGGTCCTCTCCCGCTGGGATGGCGCGCCTTAGCCACGTGGAAGAGATTGTAACCGGCACGTTGCCTCCCCAGAAGATCGTGGCGCCGTCCGGAGCGTCGCCGAAGGTCGCCGCCTCGGACGCGAGCCGGGCGCGAAGATCCTGCGGGAGCGCCTCCCGGGTCCGGACGTAGTCGAACGGCTCGCGGTAGACGACCACGAAGCGGTGCCCCTCCACGATCTCGCGCCAGGACCGCCAGCTCTCGATCGACACGAGGGCGTCGGAGCCGAGGACGAGGACGATCTCGTCGTCCGGCCGGAGCGCCCGCACCTGCCGCAGCGTCTCGATCGTGTAGGTGGTCCCGCCCCGCGCCACCTCGAAGTCGGAGAGCCCGAACCGCGGATAGGGAGCGAGCGCCAGCGCCAGCATGGCGAATCGGTGGTGGGACGGAGCCGAAGGTCCCGAGGGCTTGTGCGG
Source organism: uncultured Acidobacteriota bacterium (assembly GCA_963801475.1). Classification (GTDB taxonomy): domain Bacteria; phylum Acidobacteriota; class Thermoanaerobaculia; order UBA5066; family UBA5066; genus DAOMFB01. The sequence continues at coordinate 2,855,219 of CAWDEX010000001.1, forward strand.
CGGGCAGTACGCCGGGACGTACACGACTTCGGCGAGGCCGAGCCGTGCGGCGGCAGCCTCGACGGGCTCGAGGTGCCCGCGGTGAACCGGGTCGAAGGAGCCGCCGTAGATGCCGACCCGCTGCGGGACGGGGCGATCGCCGTTCATGCCGCGGTCTCCAGGAGACGTGCGCCGAGGTGCTCGACGAGCGGGACGAGCCCCTGGTGCGCCGCGGCCGATATCGCGAAGAAGGACTTCCCGCGCCGGTCGGCCGTTCGCTTCACCGCGGCGATCTGCTCCCGCGTGGCGATTTCGCGCTTCGTCGCGACGACGACCCGCTCCCGTGCCGCGAGACGCGGGTCGAAGGCTGCCAGCTCCTTTTCGATGACCGAGACGGTCCGTTCGGCGTCGGCGTCGGGGTCCGCCGCGTCGAGCGAGGCGGCATCGACGAGGTGACAGAGGAGCCGGGAGCGCTCGACGTGCTTGAGGAACCGGATGCCGAGTCCGTGCCCGTCGTGCGCCCCCTCGATGAGGCCCGGGATGTCCGCCGCCACGAAAGTCCGGAAGCGTCCCCACGAGACGACGCCTAGGTGCGGCACGAGGGTGGTGAAGGGGTAGTCGGCGACCTTCGGGCGTGCGGCCGAGATCGCCGAGATCAGCGTCGATTTCCCGGCGTTCGGAAGGCCGACGATCGCCACGTCGGCCAGGAGCTTGAGCGAGAGCGCGAGGTCATGGACCTCCCCCTTCGAGCCCGGGTCGGCCCGGCGGGGCGTCCGGTTCGTCGACGTGGCGAACCGGGCATTTCCCAGGCCGCCGCGCCCTCCCGTCGCGACCCGTAGCGTCTGCCCGTCCTCCGTCAGGTCACCGAGCGTCTCGCCGGTCGCGGTGTCGGTCACGACGGTCCCGACCGGGACGGCCACTTCGAGCGGCCGGCCGTTCGCTCCGTGGCAGTTAGAGCCCCTGCCGTGCCCGCCGCGCCCCGCCACGAAACGCTTCGTGAAGCGGAACGCATAGAGCGTGTTCAGGTTCACGTCGGCCACGAGCGTCACCGAGCCGCCATCCCCCCCGTCACCTCCGGACGGTCCCCCCTTCGGGACGGACTTCTCCCGGCGAAAGGCGACACAGCCGTTTCCTCCGTCGCCCGCGGCGACGTGAATCAGGGCCTCGTCGATGAACATGGAAGCGGGGCGGGCCCGCCCGGATCAGTTCGACTCGGACGGAACCGGCGTGATGCTGACGAAGCGGCCGAGGCGGCCCTTGTCGTGGAAGTTCACGGTCCCGGCAACCTTCGCGAACAGGGAATCGTCCTTGGCACGGCCGACGTTCTCCCCCGGCTTGAGCGGCGTGCCGCGCTGCCGGACGAGGATCGAGCCCCCCGTGACGAGCTGTCCCGCGAAACGCTTCACGCCGAGCCGCTGGCTGTTGCTGTCCCGCCCGTTCCGGGAGGAACCCTGACCTTTCTTGTGAGCCATGGTGAAGACCTCCGCCGGCGATCAGGCCGTGATGGATGCGATGCGGATCTCGACGAGATTCTGCCGGTGTCCGTGGGTGCGCTGGAAGCCCTTGCGGCGCTTCTTCTTGTAGACGATCAGCTTGGGTCCGCGGGTCTCGCGGACGACGACGCCCTTGACGGACGCCCCCGCGACGAGGGGCGAGCCCAGGTGAAGGCCGTCGTCCCTACCGATGGCGAGCACCTCGGAGAGGACGACTTCGGCCCCTTTGGTGAGGGGCTCCCGGGTGAGGCGCTCGACGCGGACCACGTCGCCTTCCGCGACGCGGATCTGCTTGCCTCCGGACTGGATAACGGCGTACATGGTTCAGAAACCTCCGACAAAAGGGCCGCAAAAAGTACCACCGCCGACCGTCCCTGTCAAAGACGGGCTTTTCGGCAGTCAGTCCTCGCTCACCTGGTCCGGCAGCTCGTTGGCGTCCGTCTGGCCCGCCGCCCTCGGGAAATGGCGGGCCAGAACCTCTCCGATCCGTTCCACGGCCGCCACGATTCCCTCCGTGAACCGGCCCTCGGCGAACCGGGCGGCCGCGGCATCGCGGGCCGACGCCCAGAAGGCCTCGCCCGCCCTCTCGTGAACGGCCGTGTCGCCGATGACGGCGAAGGCCCTCTCTTCCGGGGCGATGAACAGGAGGCATCCCGACCGCCGGTCGGTCCGGTCCATCCCGAGCCGGAGGAACGTCTCCTCGGCGGCGCGCCGGACGTCTCCCGTCTTCCCGTGATGGAGATGAACGCGGATCTCTCCGAATCCCGTCTCTTCGGCCCGCCGGATCGCCTCGACGATCGCCGGCCGGTCGAGTCCCTCGAAGAAATCGACCGTCTTCGAACGCTTCACCATCTTCGTCCTCACCAGCTCCCGCTCGCGCCGCCGCCGCCGAAGGAGCCGCCGCCGCCGGAGAATCCCCCGCCGCCGCTTCCACCGCGCCCCAGCCGCCGCCGCCCCAGCCACCGCCGCCGATGTACCAGTAACGGTTCCGGCGTCCGCCCCCGGCGCCGAGCCCGCCGAAGACGGCAGGGAGCACGAGGAAAAGGATCAGGAGAACGAGCCAGCCGGGGAAACCGTCGCCGCCGCGCCGGGACGGACGGCGGCCCGTCCCCCGGTACTCCCCCTTCGTCGCCGCGATCGCCCCGTCGACGGCCGCCCGGACGCCGCCATCCCAGTCGCCTGCCCTGAAGCGGGGAATCGCCTCGTCCCGGAGGATCCGCCCCGCGAGCGCGTCCGGGAGCGCTCCTTCCAGACCGAAGCCTACGTCGAAACGGGCGACTCGCGAGTCCGGAAAGACGAACAAGACGAGGCCGTTGTTCCTGGCCTTCTGGCCCACCCGCCAGGCGCGCGCCGCGGCGATGGTGTACTCCTCGAGCGTCGTCCCGTCGGGTACCCGCGGCTCGATGTAGACGAGGAACTGGTTCGAGGTCGCCGCTTCGAACTCCCGGAGGCGCTGCTCGAGCGCGGCCCGGCTGGCGGGCGAGAGGACGCCGGCCTTGTCGGTCACGAAGCCGGCCGGAGGCGGCGGTGCCGTGGGCGCCGCCGCCGCCGCGAGGGCGAGGAACGTCAGCCCGAGGAGGGCCGACGCCGACCGTTTCAGAACTTGACGGCCGGCGGCTTCTCGGCGCCTTCAGTCGCCCTGAAGTACGGCCGCTCCTTGAAGCCGGCGAAGTTGGCGACGATCACCGTCGGGAACGACCTGCGGAGCGTGTTGTACGCCAGCGACGCGGCGTTGAAGTCCATTCGAGCCACGGCGATCCGGTTCTCCGTCCCTTCGAGCTGGACCTGAAGGTCGCGGAAGCCCTGCACCGCCTTCAGCTCGGGGTACCTCTCGACCGCGACGAGGAGGCGCGCGAGGGCGCCCCCCAGCTGGTCCTGCGCCTTCTGGAACTGCGCGAAAGCGGCCGGGTCCTTGATGCTGTTGGCGTCGAGCTTGACCTGCGTGGCCGAGGCGCGCGCCTGGATGACACCCTCGAGCGTCTCCTTCTCGAAATTCGCCGCCCCCTTGACCGTCTCGACGACGTTCGGGATCAGGTCCATCCGGCGCTGGTACTGGTTCTCGACCTGGGCCCAGGTCGCCGTGACCTTCTGGTCGACCTCGTTCAGCCGGTTGTAGGTGCCGGCCGCCCAGGCTCCGAGGGCCAGCACGCCGACCAGAACGAGAACAAGGCATCCGAGCATGAGGCTTTTGCCCATGGTGAGCGGTCTCCTCCCTTTGGGACGCGCATGCTATCAGGACGCCCGGCGCGGCCGGCGTCCGCGCCCGGCGCGCTCTTCGAGGAGTCGCGGCGGAAGGTAGAACCTCAGCTCCGCCCGGCCCAGCGAGGGGTCGCCTTCGGCTTCGAACTCGGCCAGGCTCGCCTTCTTCATCGGGATCTCGAGGTCCTTCCGGCCGCTCGCGAGCCGGCCGAAGAGGCGGCCGAGATGCGGCTGGTGTCCGACGAGGAGGACGCTCCCGGCGCCGAGATGCGAGAGCTCCCGGAGCACCTCCTCGGGGTCGGCACCGGGAAGGAGCGCCCGCGTCTCGAGAAGCTCCTTCCCGAACCCGCAGGCCGTGGCAACCGGCTCGGCGGTCTGCCGCGACCTGACGAGGGGCGACACGAGGATCGCGTCATACGCGGGATCGAGGCGGGCCACCGCTTTCGCGACGAGCCGCATCCGCTTGCGCCCGGCGTCGGTCAGCCGGCGGTCGCCGTCGCGGCCCGTCGGAGAGCTGTCTTCCGCCTCGGCGTGCCGGAGCAGGTGGATTCGCATGGCGTCAATTCGCCGCGAGGTCGCCGGCGAGCTCGCGGCGCGTCTCCATCGGAAGCCCGGCCGATGCCTCGTAGTTCGGGTGGGCGACACGGACGATCGCGGGGACGCGCGGATTCAGAAGGGCTTCCCGCACCGCGGCGTCCGCTCCGACCGGGAACCGGAGGTACTGGACGGCCGCGATCCGGTTCTCCCGGCTCTGCCCCTCGAGAAAGCGGGCGTAGATCCGGCGCTCTCCGATCTCGAGGAGGAGCGATCTCCCGTTCGTCAGGCCGATCAGGCGGTCGAGCTCGGGCTGGATCCGGCGCTCCTCGGTGATTTCGATCAGGAGCGTCGCCGCCAGCTCGCCCGCGTCGGGGAGGAGCTCGTTGTAGACGTCGATCTCCTGCAGCACCGCCTCCGTCTTCACGATCCGCTCGGCCCGGCACATCTCCTGGATCTGGGACAGGACCGTCAGGCGGTTCTCGAAGAGGAGCGACATCGACGGGCCGAGGAGGACGCGGCGTCGCGCCTTCTCGGCGATGACGCTCTTCCGCCAGTCGTCGCGGATCAGCTCGTATTCGTGGAGGTTCTTGATGTCCGAAAGCTCGATCTTCCTCATCGTCCCTCTTTCCGGGGTCAGGCGGCCGGCAGGCCGTAGGCGTTCCGGAGTACCTCGATGGGGTGGAGGACCGGGACGCCCATCCCCTGCCGGATCTGTACGCCGGCGAGGGGGCAGTCGGACGCCACGACCTCGGCCTTCGCCGCGGCGAGGCCGTCGAAAAGCTTCTGTCCCACCTTCATCGACTCGTCGAAGTACTCCGCCTTCATCGCCCACGTCCCGTCGTGGCCCGAGCACTTCTCGACCATGGTGACCGCCGCGCCGGTCAGGGCGAGGAGGTCGCGCGACTTGAAGCCGATGTTCTGGACTCTCAGGTGGCACGGGAGGTGGTAGGCGATCGACTTCGGTGCGGCGGGGAAGTCGGTGAGGAGCGTCCCTTTTCCCTTCAGCTCCATCAGGAACTCGAGGAGGTCGCGGGTCGCCTTCCCGACGCGCTCGACGGCGTCGCCGCCGCCGAGCCACGGGTATTCCTTCTTGAGCATGAGCGAGCAGGAGGGCCCGGGAGTCACGACCGCGTATCCCTTCTCCACCCACGGCAGAAGGGCCGCGACGACCTCCCCGCGGGCCCCGATGGCCGCCGGGACGTCGCCGACGTCGAAGAACGGCATCCCGCAGCAGCGCGGGTACTCCACGACGACCTCCACGCGGTTCTTCTCGAGGACCTGGATCGCCGCCTTGCCGATCTCCGGCCGGTTCCACTCCACCGAGCAGGTCGGGTAGAAGACGACCTTCGCCAAGCTCTCGCCGGCCAGGGCCGGCTTCGGCCGCCGGCGGAACCAGGCGGTGAACGTCTCGCCCGCGAAGCGAGGGAGGTCCTTCTTCGCCGAGATTCCCACCGCCTTCTCCATCGCCCACCGGACGACCGGGAGCGAGTTGACGAAATTCGCGACGGGGGCCATGGGCGCCGAGAGGCGCCCCAGCCGGTCGGGATTCGAGAGCATCCGCTCGCGGAGCGGGAGCCCGTTCGCCTCCTTCCGGACGCGCCGCGCCTCCAGGACGAGGTGCGGGATGTCGACGTGCCAGCGGTGCGGCGGGATGTAGGGACAGTGCGGGAGGCAGAGCTTGCACTCGTAGCAGAGATCGACGAAGTCGTCGAGGATCCGGGCGGGGAGCTTGTCGACCTCGCCGTCCACCTCCGGGACGTCGAGCCCCTTGAAGAGGACGTCGAAGGACGGGCAGAGGGAGAAGCAGCGCCGGCACCCGTGGCAGATGTCGGCGATGCGAGTGAGCTCCTCGGAGAGGGTCTTCGCGTCCGTGACCTTGACGGGCTGGCCGACAGCGCCCATGGCAGCGTCCTTTCTGGGATCGGCGGGGGGCGTGGCCGGAAGGCAGAGAAGCGGCCGCGGGGGGCGCCTCGGGCGCCCCCCGCTCCGCGATCAGGCGTTCAGGGTGGCGAGGAGCTTCGTGAACCGGTTGGCGTGGGACTTCTCGGCGCGCGCCAGCGTCTCGAACCAGTCGGCGATCTCGGCGAAGCCTTCCTCGCGGGCCGTCCGGGCGAAGCCCGGGTACATCTGCGTGTACTCGTACGTCTCGCCTTCGATGGCCGACTTCAGATTCATCTCCGTGGAGCCGAACGGAAGCCCCGTGGCCGGGTCGCCGGCCGGCTTCAGGTAGTCCATGTGGCCGTGCGCGTGCCCGGTCTCCCCCTCGGCCGTGTCGCGGAAGTTCCCCGCGACCTCCGGGTACCCTTCGACGTCGGCCTTGTCGGCGAAATAGAGGTAACGCCGGTTTGCCTGGCTCTCGCCGGCGAAGGCGTGCTTGAGGTTCTCGTGGGTCTTGGTGTCTTTCAGGTTGGCCATGGAATCCTCCTTCATGGTGAGGCAGAATTTAGACTGAGTATAAGAAGGAATCAAGGGTCACTGGACTTCTGTTTAGACTCTATCTAAAATAGTACCTGCCCGGACGAACTCTATCCCCCGTCCCGGGAATCCGGAATAAGGAGTCTGACTCAATGTCACAGATCGTCGGCCAGAAAGCCCCCGACTTCGCCCAGGAGGGCGTGCTCGGCGGCCGGTTCGGCACGTACCGCCTCTCCGACTACCGCGGAAAGTGGGTCGTGCTCTTCTTCTATCCGCTCGACTTCACGTTCGTCTGTCCCACCGAGATCCTCGCCTTCTCCGACCGGATCGAAGAGTTCCGGAAGCTCGGCGCCGAGGTGCTCGGCGTCTCCGTCGACTCGAAGTACAGCCACCTCGCCTGGACGGAGAAGCCCCGCGAGCAGGGCGGCATCCGGGGGCTCGCCTACCCGCTGCTCGAAGACCTCCGGAAGGAACTCTCCGTCGCCTACAGCGTCCTCGACGGCGCGGGAGCCGTCGCCCTCCGCGGCCTCTTCCTCGTCGATCCGGACGGCATCGTCCAGCATGCCACCGTCAACAACCTCGGCGTCGGCCGTTCGGTCGACGAGACGCTTCGCGTCCTCCAGGCCTTTCAGTTCGTCCGCGAGCACGGTGAGGTCTGCCCCGCCGACTGGAAGCCGGGGGCGAAGTCGATGAAGGCCGACTGGGAGAAGTCGAAGGAGTACTTCGCGGCCGCCTCGAAGTAAAGTCCGGAGCATGCCCCAGAAGACGCATTACCCCGTCGCCGTCATCGGCTCCGGGCCTGCCGGCCTGACGGCCGCCATCTACAGCGCGCGCGCCGGTCTGGCGCCTCTCGTCATCGAGGGACTCCAGCCCGGCGGCCAGCTGACCACGACGACCGAGGTCGAGAACTTCCCCGGCTTTCCGGACGGCATCCAGGGCCCGGCCCTCATGGACGTCACCCGGAAGCAGGCCGAGCGGTTCGGCGCCGAGATCGTCGTCGACACGGTCACGGCCGTGGACGTCACGGTCCGTCCGTTCGCCCTGACCCTGGAGGGGGCGGGCCGGGTCACGGCCGACGCCGTCATCGTCGCCTCCGGGGCCTCGGCGAAGTACCTCGGCCTTCCGGCAGAAAAGCGGCTCCTCGGCTACGGAGTCTCGGCCTGCGCCACGTGCGACGGCTTCTTCTTCAAGGGGAAGGAGGTCGTCGTCGTCGGCGGCGGCGACACGGCGGCCGAGGAGGCGATCTTCCTGACGAAATTCTGTACGAAGGTCTGGCTCGTCCACCGCCGCGGCGAGCTGCGGGCATCGAAGATCATGCAGCAGCGGGTCCTCGCCAACCCGAAGATCGAGATCCTCTGGAACACGGTCGTCGAGGACATCCTCGGCGAGCCGGGCGGCGGGCGCGCGTCGAGCGGCGTCACCGGCGTCGCCGTCCGGAACGTGGCCACGGGCGAGCGGCGGACGCTTCCGGTCTCGGGCTATTTCTCGGCCATCGGCCACCAGCCGAACACCGACGTCTTCCGTGGAAAGCTCGCGATGGACGAGACCGGCTACCTGAGGATCCGCCACCCGTCGACGGCCACGTCCGTCGAGGGGATCTTCGCTGCGGGGGACGTGGCGGACCCCACCTACCGCCAGGCCATCTCGGCCGCCGGCGAAGGGTGCAAGGCCGCCATCGACGCCGAGAGGTGGCTGGGGGCCCAGGGGATTCACTGAGCCCTTCCGGCGGCCACGAGCCCCCCGAGGGCGACGGCGGCTCAGGACGCCGTGGGCGGCCAAAGAGCGAGCCGACGAGCGTCGTGACGGAGAGAACCAGGATGTTCGCCCCGTCGCGCTCGCGCGTCCTCACGTCCGGATCGTATCCCGCGGGCAGCGGGCGACCTCAGAACGCCTGGTTCGACGCGAATGAGAGAAGCCAGCCGGTCCGCCCCAGCGGATCCGGACGGAACGCACGCGCGATGTCGAGGCGGAGAAGCGACATCTGGGAGGCTCGCGTGAGGCCGATGCGAAGCCCGACCCCGGCATCGGCGAGCCTCCGGAAGCCGTCCGGCGCACCCCACGAAACCCCGGCGTCGCCGAAGGCCGCGGCCCCGAGCGAGACCAGCTTCAAGACGTCGTAGAAGAAGACGGTCCGGAGCTCCAGGTTCGCCACGGCCCGGCCGCTTCCCGAGACGGCGTGCAGACGGTACGCGCGGAGTCCGGTCTCGCCGTCGAGATAGATCTGCGCCTCCGGGTCGAGCCGCCACCCCGCGAGCGAGCCGATCCGCGACACGAGAGCCCAGCGGCCGGACTGAAAGATCGCGCGGACGTCGAGTGCCGCGAGTACGTTCCGTGGCCCGTTCTCGTACCGGGTCTCGGCGGTCAGCGTCGCCGTCGAGAAGCCCGAAGGAATCAGCGTCCCCATGCTCCCGCGAGCCGTGAGCTTCGCGGCCCCCGTCGCCTCGAGGATCTTCGGCGAAAAGGCCAGCTCCACGCGCCCGACCGGCGCGAGATTGAAGTCCTCGGTCCGCCCGATCTTGTCGACGTCGATCCGCTCGATCCAGCGTCGCTCGTCCTTCTCGACTCCGGCCCCGATGAAGAGAAAACGGCGGGGTGGCTCGACCGCCGGAGGCGGCGGCCCGAAGGCGCCGGCGCCGAGCGCGGTATCGCTCCACTCGATGGAGGCGAGCATCCGGTGGGCCGAATCCCACGTGTGGTCGGCACGGAGCCCTCCTTCCGCGCGGAAGATCGTCTGGCGTTCGGCCCACTGGGCCGCCTCGTTTCCCCCGGCGTAGAGCTTCGGCTGGAAGTTCGCCTGGCGGTAGAAGACGCCGGCCGCCCAGGGCGTGTCGAGCGCGTAGAAGGGGCGCTGAAGACGCCCTTCGTAGACGGTGCCGTCCGACAGGTTGGAGTAGAGGACGGCCAGTTGCGTGTACGGCCGGAGGAAGGCCGGGTCCGCGAAGGAGAAGGAGCGCGAGATGCGCTCGGTTCCGCTGTCGTAGAGGAACTTCAGCTGTCGGCCCGTGCCGAGGACGTTGCCCTCCTCGAGACCGATGGAGTAGGTCGTCACCCCCCCCTTGTTCGAGAGCGAACCGCGAAGGAGGAGCGTCCAGGCGTCGCCGGTCTCCACGACGACCTTCGTCCCGACGGCCCGGACGAGGACGTACCGGAAGAGGCCCGTGGCTCGCAGGTTCCGCTCGGTCTCGGCCAGTCGCTCGGGGTCGAGGGGATCGCCGACCGAGAAGAGAAGGAACTTCTCGATGACGTGGTCGCGCGTCACCGCGTGGAGCCCGTTGGCGAGGCGGTACGGAAAGAACGCCTCGGCCGCCTCAGTCGGCGAGAAGACGTTATTCGTCCGGAACTCGATCTCGGTGATGCGCGCCGGTTCCTGGGCCACGGCGGAAAACGCGGCGAGACCGAGGGCGAACAGGGCCGAGCGCACCGTCCGGCTTCGTCAGCTCCGGGCCGGATCCCAGAGCGTCTCGGGCTCGCGGCGGATCCTAGCGGCCCAGCGGGAGAGGACGAAAAGGAGGTCCGAGAGGCGGTTCAGGTAGGCGAGGACGTGGTCGCCGACCGTCTCCTTTCGCGAAAGGGCCGTCACGACCCGCTCGGCACGCCGGCAGACGGTACGGGCCTGGTGAAGGAAGGCCCCGACCGGCCCGCCCCCCGGCAGGATGAAGGAGGTCAGCGCCGAAAGGCCCGCGTTCAGCTCGTCGATCTCGGCTTCGAGCCGTTTCACGTGCCGTTCCTCGACCACCGGCTGATTCGGATGGCGGTCCTTATCGAGGGTGGCGAGGTCCGAACCGAGGTTGAAGAGCTCGTTCTGGAGCCGTTCGATGAGGGCGTCGAGTCGAAGCCGATCCGGGTCGGACGCCCCGGGGGTGTCGCGGTTGGCGACTCGCGCCAGGCCGAGGACGGCGTTCAGCTCGTCGACCGACCCGTAGCTCTCGATCCGGAGGGAGTCTTTCGCGACCCGCTGGCCGCCGACGAGGCTCGTCTCGCCCTGATCGCCCCCCCGGGTGTAGACACGGTCGATCCGGATCGCCATGCGCCGTCTCTCCTTCAGCGGGGCAGCTTACACTCCGGCCCAATGCGGCCGGCGGACTACGGCACCGACTACCACGTCCACACGGCCCGCTGCGGGCACGCCGGCGGGACGATGCGGGAGTACGTGGAAGCGGCTCTCGCCCGCGGCCTTCTCGAGATCGCCTTCACGGACCACGCCCCGCTCTACTTCCTCCCGGGCGACGACCCCGACCCCGGCCTCGCCATGACGCGCGCCGAGCTCCCCGGCTACGTCGAGGAGGTCCTCGAGCTCCGGGAGGAGTACCGCGGCCGGATCGACGTCCTCCTCGGGATCGAGGCCGACTACGCGGAAGGGCACGAGGCGGCGCTCCGCGACCTCCTCGCTCCGTACGACTGGGACGTGGTCCTCGGCTCCGTCCACTGGGTGGCCGGCTCGTGGATCGACGCTCCCGGCGCCGCCCGGAGGCACCGGGAAGAAGGGACGGTCTTCCTCTGGTGGGAGTACTGGCGGCTCCTCGCCCGCGCAGCGTCGAGCGGCCTCTTCGACGTCCTGACGCACCTCGACCTGCCCAAGAAGTTCGGGGACCGGATGCCCGAGTCCCTTGCGGCCTCCGAAGAGCGTGCCGTCGAGGCCACGCGCGCCGCGGGCGTCGCCATCGAGGTCTCGAGCGCCGGGCTCCGGAAAGCGGTCGGCGAGGAGTACCCGTCGCCTCCCCTCCTCGCGCGCCTCGTCGCCGCGGGTGTTCCGATCGTCCTGTCGTCCGACGCCCACGCTCCCGCGGAGGTGGCCTTCTCCCGGTCGAAGATCGTCGCGGCGGCGCTTCGGGCCGGGGCGACCGAGCACCTGTCGTTCCGCCGGCGGCAGCGACGCCGCCACCCCCTCTGACGCCGGATCAGCCCCGGAGCGCGGGGAGAAACGGGTCCGCGAGCTCGACGGCAAAGGAGGGCGTCACCCGGAGCGTCATCAACGCCAGCCGGCAGCCCCGTCCCTCTGCCGCGACCCGCGCCGAAACGTGGTCCCAGATCCAGCGGGCCAGGTTCTCCGCCGTCGGGACCGTCCGGGCGAATTCCGGGATCTCGGCGTTCAGGTTCCGGTGGTCGAGCGGCCGGTCGACCTCCTCCTTCAGGATCCGGTCGAGGTCGGTGAGGTTCAGGAGCATCCCGTCCTCGGCATCCACCGGGCCGGCGATGGAGACCTCGAGGGCGTAGTTGTGGCCGTAGCCGGACGGGCTCGCCGCGTCGCCGAACGTCGCGCGGTTCCACGCCTCGCCCTTCGCGGGGTTCCAGAGGCGGTGCGCGGCGTTGAAGTGGATGGTGCGGGAGAGAAGAATCACTTCACGCCGAGAAGCTCGACCTCGAAGACGAGCGTGGCGTTCGGTGGGATGACGCCGCCCGCGCCGCGTGAGCCGTAGCCGAGCTGAGGCGGGATCAGGAGCGTCCGCTTGCCGCCGACCTTCATCGTGGCGACGCCCTCGTCCCACCCCTTGATGACCCGCCCCATGCCGAGGGGGAACTCGAAGGGACGTCCGCGGTCGAGAGAGCTGTCGAACTTCTGGCCCTTCGCCCCGTTCACCCAGAGCCAGCCGGTGTAGTGCATGACGCAGGTCTGTCCGCTCTTCGGGCTCTCGCCCGTCCCCACCTTCGTGTCCTCGTACTCGAGGCCGGACGCGGTCTTTATCATCTTCGACTCCTTCTTCTCCGCCGGGGCGGGCGGAGTCGCCTTCTCCTGAGCGGGAGCGGGCGCGGTCCAGAGGACGGCGGCGACACCCGAGAGAAGGAGGGACGCGAGCTTCTTCATCGTGGGTTCTTCCTTTCGTCGAGATCGGCCCGGAGGCCGGCGCGCAGTCTAGCGCGCCTTCCCCGCCGCCACTCCCGGCACCACGCGGGCGACCTCCGCTGCCAGGCGGCCCGGGATGACCTCCTGGAGTTCGTACCGGACCCGGACGGCCGGCTTCGTCAGCTTCACGACCCGTGTCAGGTCGATCGGGGTCCCGACGACGACGACGTCGCACGGCGTCCGCGCGATCGTCTCGGCCAGATCGGCGATCTGCGCGTCGCCGTATCCCATCGCCGGGAGGATGCCCGTGGCGTTCGGATATTTCCGGAACGTGGCCTCGATCGAGCCGACGGCCCAGGGCGACGGGTCGATGATGGCCGCGGCGCCGGCCTTCTTCGCCGCCACGAGTCCCGCCCCGAAGCTCATCCCGCCGTGCGTCAGAGTGGGGCCGTCCTCGACGACGAGGGCCCTTTTCCCCCGGACGAGTTCCGGCATCTCGCAGACGACCGGCGAGTTGGCGCGCAGGACGCGTGCCCCTGGATTCAGTCGTGCCGCCGCCGTCTCGACGGCATGGATGTTCCCCTCGTCCGCCGTGTCGCACTTGTTGATCAGGATGACGTCGGCGCGGCGGAAGTTCGCCTCGCCCGGGTGGTAGCCGGTCTCGTGCCCCGACCGGTGCGGGTCGGCGATGCAGATGTGAAGGGCAGGCTCGTAGAACGGCAGGTCGTTGTTCCCTCCGTCCCAGAGGATGACGTCCGACTCGGCTTCGGCGCTCCGGAGGATCCGCTCGTAGTCGACGCCGGAGTAGACGACGAAGCCGTTGTCGAGGTGAGGCTCGTACTCCTCGCGCTCCTCGATCGTGCACTTCTCCCGGTCCAGGTCCGCGTACGTGCCGAAACGCTGGCAGGCCTGCGCCGCGAGGTCTCCATAAGGCATCGGGTGCCGGACCGCGACGACCGCGAGGCCGAGCTCCTTCAGGATCCGGCTGAGATAACGGGTCGTCTGGCTCTTCCCGGCCCCGGTCCTGACGGCCGTCACCGCGATGACCGGCACCTTCGCCTTCAGCATGGTTCGCGACGCGCCGAGGAGCGTGAAGTCGGCGCCCGCCGCGACGACCTGCGAGGCGAGGTGCATCACGGTGGCGTGCGCGACGTCGGAGTACGAGAAGACGCAGAGATCGACCTTCTCGTCACGGATGAGCCGCGGCAGCTCCTCCTCGGGGAAGATCGGGATGCCGTCCGGATAGAGCGAGCCGGCGAGGCTCGCGGGATACCGCCGCCCCTCGATCCCGGGAATCTGCGTCGCCGTGAAGGCGACCACGCGGGAGGACGGGTCGTTCCTGAAGACGGTGTTGAAGTCGTGAAAGTCGCGTCCGGCCGCGCCGAGGATGACGACGCGGCGCACGGGGGTGGCCATGGGAACCTCCGCGGGGCGCCGCTCACGATCGGGTCGGGCAGCCGGCCCTGCTGAACTTATTCTACGGATCCGGCAGCGCGGGAGATCTGATGCCCCTGCCTCAGGGCCGGAAAGAGGAGACTTGCCTTAAATCCTTGCGAGAGAGAAGCTTGAAGGCGCTGCCACCATGTCGTTCAGCCGCTTCACGTCGGCCTTCGACCCGATGAAGATCGGGGTCCTCTGGTGATTCTCCGCGGGGACGATGTCGAGAATCCTCTGGTGGCCGTCGCTCGCGGCCCCGCCGGCCGCCTCGGCCACGGCGGCCAGCGGCGCGGCCTCGTACATCAGGCGGATCTTCCCGCGCGGCGCCTTCTGGGACGCCGGGTACAGGTAGATCCCCCCCTTGAGGAGAATCCGGTGGAAGTCCGAGACGAGGGCGCCCGAGTAACGCGTCGAGTAGGGCCGCCCGGTCGCGGGATCGCGCTGCTGCACCCACTCGACGAAGAGCCGCGCCCCCTCCTCCCATTCCTGGATCGCTCCCTCGTTGGCGCCGTAGTACCTCCCGCGGTCGGGGATCCTCACGTCGGGTCTGGAGAGGAGGAACTCGCCGATGCCCGGGTCGAGCGTGAAGATGTGAACGCCGGGGTTTCCCTTGGCCGTGTAGACCATCGTGGTCGAAGGACCGTAGGAGAAGTACCCGGCGACGACCTGTTCCGGTGAAATGCGCGACATCAACTCCGCCTCGGAGGCGATCGGGCCGCTCCTGGTCAGGAGCCGGACCGAGAAAATCGACCCGACGCCGCCGTTGACGTCGAGATTCGAGGAGCCGTCGAGCGGGTCGAGGAAGACGATGTACTTCCCCGCCTGCGTGTTCTCCGGCAGGTGCGCCGGCAGGTCCATCTCCTCGGTCACGATGAGCGGCACGAGCTGCCCGTAAGCGAAGGCGTCGAGAAAGATCTCGTTGGCGAGCGCGTCGAGCTTCTGCTGCTGCTCACCCTGGATGTTCGTCTCTCCCGAGGCGCCGAGGACGTCGATGAGGCCCGCGGCCGAGAGGACGCGGGAGATCCGTTTCCCGGCCAGGCCGAGCTGGGAGAGAAGGGCCGACAGCTCCCCCGTGGCCTCGGGAAAGTGCCGTTCGGACTCGAAGAGGTAGCGGTGGAGCCTCATGCCGACGCGCGGGTCCGTCTTCATGCGCCCCCCTCCTCTCCCGCGCCCCGCGCGGCGACCCGCGCCGCGCCCAGAAGCGCGCAATCCTCGTTCAGGACGACCCGGACGGGAATCCGCGCGAGGAGCGGCGCCAGGCGCCCCTTGTCGCAGAACGCGCCGAAGAAGGTCCCGTCCAGGATCTTCGGAAGGACCTTCGGGGCGATGCCGCCGCCGAGGAAGACTCCGGCCGTGGCCATGACCTTCAGGGCCAGATTACCCGCCTCGGCGCCGTAGAGCGAGACCCAGTGCTCGAGGGCGCGCTGGGCGACGGGGTCCCGGCCGGAGAGGGCCGCCCGGGACAGGACGGGGGCGGGGTCGTCTCCCCGGGCGATCTCCTCGGAGAGCCACTCCGGCTCGGCGACGCCGGAACGCTCGCGTTCGAAGCGGTAGAGGGTCTCGAGGCCGCGGCCCGACACGAGGCGCTCGACCGAGACGTGCGACAGGTCCTTCTGGAGGTGCCGGAGCAGATCGATCTCCCACCCGCTGCGCGGGGCGAAGCTGGAATGCCCCCCTTCCGACGGAAGCGGGCGCCACCCCGGCCCCTCGCGGACGATCACGGCCTCCCCGAGCCCCGTCCCGGCCGAGACGAGCGCCCGGCTTCCTTCCGGGTCTTCCTCGCCCCGGTTGACGACCGCGAAGTCGCCTTCGGTCAGCTCGCCGAGGCCGAGGCCGTTCGCGACGAGGTCGTTCACGAGGCCGACGGCCGGCAGCCCGAGACGGGCCGCGAGGGCCGTCGCATCGACGATCCAGGGGAGATTCGTCGCCTCGCACCGACCCTTCCGGACCGGCCCGGCGACGCCGAAGGCCGCCGCCGTCGCCACCCGGCGGCCGCCGAGAAAGCGCGCTACGGCGTCGTCCAGGGAGGAGAAGCCGCGGCTCGGGTACTTCGCCTCCTCGCGGCGGACGAGCCGTTCCCCCTCGGCCGAGAAGAGGGCGAGACGGACGTTGGTGCCGCCGACGTCGCCCGCGAGGATCACGTGCTCCTCCAGACGGACGAGGCGTCACGATCGGCGAGGAAGAGGAGCTGCCCGAAGAGCGGATTCACGCGCCCGGCCGGGACGTTCCGCTGGCCCGCCCTCGCCGCGAAGTAGGCCTCGGCCTTGTTCGCCCCCGTGACGAGGAAGACGACGCACCGCGCGGCGTCGATGAGCGGGATCGTGAAGCTGATCCGCGAGGAGGGCCGCTTCGGCGCACCCTCCACGCGGACGACGAGCCGCCGCGCCTCTTCGACGGCCGGGTGTCCCGGAAAGAGCGCGGCGGTGTGACCATCAGGCCCGAGGCCGAGAAGGATCAGGTCGAAACTCGGGACCGGCTCGCCCGGGTGGCCGGCGACACGGCAGATCTCCGCCTCGTAAAGTTCGGCCGCGTCCTCGGAGGTCGCTGGAACGCGGTGGATGTTCTCCCGCGGGACGGGAACGTGGCGAAGAAGCGCCTGCTGGACCGAAGCGTCGTTCCGGTCGGGATGCCCGTCCGGAACGCACCGCTCGTCGCCAAAGAAGACGTGCGTCCGCGGCCAGACATCCGCCGCCGAAGGCGCCGGCTCCGACAGGATGCGGTAGGACGGCAGGAACGACTTGCCCCCTGCGAGGGCGACGACGAACCGGCCTCGCTGGCGGAGGGCCTCGGCGGCCAGCGTCCCGAAGAGCCGTGCAACGCCGGCCGCGGCGGCGCCCGGCGTCTCGAACTCTCCCCATCCCTCCGTCCGGAACTCGCGCATCGCGTCCCCGGCCCGCCCTAGGGCCGCCGCCAGCGTCGGCCGTCACGCGCGAGGAGCGCGACCGCCGCCTCGGGCCCCCACGTCCCCGCGTCGTAGTTCGGGTGGTCCGAGGCGGGATCGTCCCGCCAGGCGTCGAGGACCGGCGTCACGATCTCCCAGGCCGCCTCCACCTCGTCGCGACGCGCGAAGAGGGTCGAGTCGCCGCCGAGGGCATCCATCAGAAGCCGTTCGTACGCCTCCGGCTGCGACCGGCCGAAGAACTCCGAGTACTTGAAGTTCATGGTCACGGTGTCGATCTTCATCGACGTGCCGGGCTGCTTGGCGCCGAACTTCAGGGCGATCCCTTCGTCGGGCTGGATCCGCAGGATGAGGGTGTTCGGCTCCTGCTGCGGCATCCCCGCCTTCCGGAAGAAGGCGATGGGGGGCGTCCGGAACTGGATGGCGATCTCGGTGACGCGCTTGGGCATCCGCTTGCCGGCGCGGAGGTAGAACGGCACGCCGGCCCACCGCCAGTTCTCCACCTGCACCTTCCACGCGGCGTACGTCTCGCGGAGCGACATCGGGTGGACGTCCTTCTCGCTCCGGTAGCCGGGGACGGGCTGGCCGCCGATGGCTCCCGGCCCGTACTGGCCGCGCACGGTGTCGCGAAGGATCTCCTCCGGCGTCTGCGGGCGGATCGACCGGAGGACCTTGACCTTCTCGTCGCGGACGGCGTTCGGGTCGAAGGCGACCGGGGGCTCCATCGCCACGAGGCAGAGGAGCTGGAGGACGTGGTTCTGGATGATGTCCCGGAAGATCCCCGCCTCCTCGTAGAACTTCCCCCGCGAGCCGACGCCGAGCGACTCGGCCACGGTGATCTGGACGTGGTCGACGTAGCGCCGGTTCCAGAGCGGCTCGAAGAGGCCGTTGCCCAGGCGGAAGACGAGGATGTTCTGCGTCGTCTCCTTGCCGAGATAGTGGTCGATCCGGAAGACCTGCCGCTCCCGGAAGACCGAGGCGATCTCGTCGTTCAGCGCGCGGGCGGAGGCGAGGTCCCTCCCGAACGGCTTCTCCACGATGACGCGCGACCAGGGCCCGCCGTCGACCCGGCAGACCAGTCCCCCGTCGCCGAGGTTCTTCACCACGGTCCCGATCGCCGACGGGGGCACGGCGAGGTAGTAGAGCCGGTTGCCCGTCAGACCGCGCCCCGTCTCTATCTCGTGGAGTCGTCCCTTCAGATCTCCGAAGTTCTTCGCGATGTTGAGGTCGCCCCGGAAGAAGAAGAGTCGCGCGGCGAATTCGTTCCACGCCCCCTCGTCGAGGGGCTTGGTCCGGGCGAATTCCGTCACGGCGGCCTTCATCTCCGCGCGGTACGTCTCGTCCGACTCGCCGGTCCGCGCGTAGCCGACGATCGCGGTCTCCGGAGGGAGCTGTTTCTCGCGATGAAGCTCGTAGAGCGCCGGGACGAGCTTCCGCTTCGAAAGGTCCCCCGAGCCGCCGAAGATGACGATCGTCGCCGGCGCGTTCGGCGCGCCGTTCATCGCGCCAGCTCGCGGACCGCCTTCGCAATCGACGGCCCGTCGAGTCCCATCAGCCGGTAGAGCTCCTTCGCGGGGCCCGACGACGAATACGAGGTCACGCCGAGCTTCCGGACGCGCGCCGGGAGCTCGAGCTCGCTGAGCCGGACTTGCAACCATGTGCCGAGCCCCGTCTTCGGGTTGTGGTCCTCGACCGTCACGATCCGGCCGTGCCGGGCGACGTGCCGCACGTCGCCGTCCGAAAGGTCGCTCCAGGCCGCCACGGAGACGAGGTCGACGCGGAGCCCTTCCTTCGAAAGGAGGTTCCAGGCGTCGAGCGCGTACGGGAGCATGTTCCCCGCGCAGAGGATCGTCGGCCCCGCCCCCGAGCGGACCCGGTCGGCCACCGCCGGGTCGAAAGCGTAGTCACCGGCGAAAAATGGCGATCCGTCCTCCCGCGCGATCACGGGGACCTTCGAGCGCCCCATGACGATCGCGTGGTTCCCCGGGTGCGAGGCCATCCAGCGGACGATCCGATCCGTCTGGTTCGGGTCGGCCGGCGTCAGGACCTTCCAGCCGAACGTCGAGTTCAGAAGGCCGAAGTAGTCGATGGAGTGATGCGTCTTCCCGTCCTCGCCGACGTCGATCCCCGCGTGGGTCACGGCGAGCTTCACGTTCGACCCGTTGACGTCGTTCAGGCGTTGCTGGTTGTAGGTCTCCGCTACGCCGAACATCGCGAAGTCGCCCCACCAGGCCAGGACGCCCGAGACCGAGAGCGCTCCCGTGACGACGGCGGCGTTGTGCTCGGCGATCCCGCCCTGGTAGAAGCCGGCCGGGTGCTTCGCGGCGAAGAGGTCCGTCTTCGTCGACTTGAGGAGGTCGCAGTCGAGGACCGCCATCGGGACCTTCGCGGAGAGGGCGGCGTCGCCGACTTCCTGGAGCGCCTGGCCGAACGCCGTCCGGTTGTCGGTGGACGCGTCCGTCGCGTACGTTCGCGGTGTGCCCGCGTCGCGAAGGACGGCGCTCTCGGAGGAACGCGCCGGAAGGACGGCGTGCCAGTCGGGAGCCGGCTTCTTCCGCTCGGCGATCCAGCGGTCAAGATCGTCGGGGAGGCCGAGGATCGCGAGCGCCTCGCGGCACTTTTCCGCGGAGAGCGCCGCGCCGTGCCACTTGTACCCCTCCTTCTCCATGAAGGGGATCCCCTTCGACATGACCGTGTGGCAGGCGACGAGCGTGGGCCTTTCGGCGGAGAGGGCGCCACGGACTGCGCGGTAGACGGCGCGGACGTCGTGCCCGTCCACCTCGACGACGTCCCAGCCATCCGCCGTCCAGCCGGCGAGGATGTGCTGCGGCATGATGTCGGCGTTGGTGCCCGAGAGCTGGATCCGGTTCCAGTCGAGGAGGGCGACAAGGTTCGTGAGGCCGTACTTGGCGGCGAAGCGGCGCGCCTCGCCCAGCTGACCTTTTTGCTGCTCGCCGTCCCCCATGCAGCAGAAGACCTTCGGCAGGCGCGGGCCGGGGGGGTGCAGAGGGGAGGAACCCGGCATCGCTCCCGCTGAAACGGACATCGTCCCCCCTGCCTTCAGCTTCGCCGACAGGGCGAAACCGACCGCCGCGGAGAGGCCCTGGCCCAGGTTCCCGGTTCCCCACTCGATTCCGGGGACGTCGCGTTCGACGTGTCCCTCGAACGGAGAGCCGCCACGCCGGAAGCCGGCCAGCGCGAGGGCGACGTCGAAGAAGCCGAGGCGCGCGAGCGCGGCGTACGCCCCGGGCGACGTATGCCCGTGCGAGACGACGATGCGGTCCCGGCCGGGCGCGAACGGGTTCACCGGGTCGACGTTCGCGAAGCCCCAGAGGACGAGCTCGAAGTCGATCGAGGACATCGAGCCTCCGGGGTGTCCGGACGCGGCCAGCGTCGTCATCTTCAGGATGTCGCCGCGGCAGAGCCGGCCGAGCTCTCCGAGGCGGGAGCGTTGTGCGTCGGAGAGCTCCGTCGCCGTGAAGTCGCCGAGGATCACAGGCGCACCTTCTCCGTCGAGGCCTCCGCGCGCCGCCGCGTCTCGATCGTGGCGAGGAGGTCGTCGTACGACTTCGAGAAGGCGACGACGCCGTCCGCCTGGAGCTTCTCCCCCAGCGCCTCGACGTCGAGACCATGCGACCGGAGGTCGTCGAGGAGCGTCCGGGCCTGGTCCACTCCCTCCAGAACCGTGTCGCCGGGGCACTTCCCGTGGTCGAGGAGGGCCTCGAGCGTCTTTTCCGGCATCGTGTTCACCGTGTCGGGCCCGATCAGGTTCTCGACGTAGAGAAGGTCGCTGTAGGCCGGGTTCTTCGTGCCCGTGGAAGCCCAGAGCGGACGCTGGACGCAGGCCCCCTTCGCGCGGAAGGCCCCGAACTCCGCCCCTCCGAAGATCGAGAGGTAGTCCTGGTAGACGACCTTCGCGTTCGCGAGGGCGGCCTTTCCCTTCAGCGACTCGAGCCTCGCCTTCCCGGCGCCGTCCGCCTTCACGATCTTCTCGTCGAGGAGCTTGTCGGCGAGGGTGTCGACGCGCGAGACGAAGAAGGAGGCGACGGAGAAGACCTTCGAGAGATCGCCTCCGTTCGCCGCGAGGTCGGCGAGACCGCCGAGGTACGCGTGGGCCACGTCCCGGTAGTGGGTACGGTTGAACATGAGCGTCACGTTCACGGAGAAGCCGCTCCCGATCAGGCGCCGGATCGCCGGGATCCCCGCAGGCGTCGCCGGCACCTTGATGAAGACGTTCGGCCGCCCGAGGAGCTTCGAGAGACGGGTGGCCTCCGCGACGGTCTCCTCCGTGTGGAGGGCGAGCGACGGGAGGACCTCGAGCGAGATCCAGCCGTCCTCGGGATTCGCGGCGTGCTGCGCCGCGAAGAGATCCGCGCCCCGGGCGATGTCGTTCCGCGTCAGCTCGTCGTAGATCGTGAAGGCGTCGGCTCCGGCCGCCGCCCGCCGGGTGATCGCGGCGCTGTAGTCCCCCTCGTTCTTCTGGACCGCCAGGCCGAAGATCGTCGGGTTCGACGTGACGCCGTAGACGGTTCCCGCGGCGATCCAGCCGCCGAGCCTCCCGGACGTGATCATCCGGTCCGAGATGCTGTCCATCCAGACGGCCTGTCCGCGACGACGGTACTCCACCGGGACGCTCATTCAGATCCCTCCTCCCTCTCGATCCTAATACGCTCGCCGTGCGCGCCGGGGATGTCCGCGGTCACGCCGGGGCCGGTGCGCCGTAGACCGGGATCTTCACGCCGAGCGCCTCGAGGCGCGCCACCACGGCCGCTCGGAGCTCGGCGAGCCCCGCGCCCGTTCCTGCCGAGATCCGGAGCGCCTCCGGGTCGAGCGCCAGGGGCACCGGGAGATCCGTCTTGTTGTAGGCGACGAGGACGCGTCGCCGTTCGACCCCCATCTCGGAAAGGACGTCCTCCACGGCGGCCCGCTGCGCGTCCGCCTGGGGCGACGAGGCGTCGACGACGTGAACGAGAAGGTCCGCGTCCTCGGCCTCGGCGAGCGTCGAGCGGAACGACGCCACGAGCTGGTGCGGCAGCTTCCGGAGGAAGCCGACGGTGTCCCCGACGACGATGGCCCGCCCGCTCACCCCCTGGAGCCGCGCGTGGCGCGGATCGAGCGTGGCGAAGAGGCGGTCCTCGGCGAACTCCCTCGAGGAGCTCAACCGGTTGAACAGCGTCGTCTTCCCTGCGTTCGTGTAGCCGACGAGGGCCACGACGGGGACCTGCCGGAGCCTCTTGCGCCGGACCTCGCGTCCGCGCTCGATCTTCCGCAGTTCCTCCTTCAGCGTCGCGATCCGGCGGCGGATCTTCCGGCGGTCGAGCTCGATCTTCCGTTCGCCCGCGCCGCCGCGGAACGCGCCGCCGCCCCGCTGCTGGGCCAGCCCCGTCGCGCCGCCCGCGAGCCGCGGCAGGAGGTACTCGAGCTGGGCGAGCTCCACCTGCGTCATCGCCTCCCGGGAACGCGCCCGCGCGGCGAAGATCTGGAGGATCACGCCGGGCCGGTCGAGAACCCGGGTCGGAAGCGCCTTCTCGAGGTTCCGGACCTGCGACGGCGACAGCTCGTCGTCGAAGACCGTCCATCCGGCTCCGACGTTCCGGCCGAGCTCGGCGAGCTCCTCGAGTTTCCCCTTCCCGACGAAGGTCGCGGGGTCGGGAGCCTTCCTCTCCTGCAGGGCGCGGGCCGCGACCTTTCCCCCGGCCGTGTCGACGAGCCGTTCGAGCTCGTCGAGGTGATCCTCCGCGGTCGCCCGGTCCGTCGCCCGGCCGAAGACGCCGACCAGGATCGTCTTCGGGCTCCGGGGCTTTTCGGCCTCGTTCTCCCGGCTCGAGGCCGCAGACGGTTTCACGCGAAGGAATGCTAGCGTATCGGCTCCGATGGCTTCGAGCGCCCCGCGTCCCGCCGACCTGCCGCGCCTGAAGGAGCGGCTCGACGCCCTCCGCGCCGGATGGCGGGGCCGGCGGCTCGATTCCGACCCGCTGGCGTTTCCCCATCGGTACCGGGATTCCGGAGACCGCGAGGTCGTCGCCTTTCTCGCGGCCTCCCTCGCCTTCGGCCGCGTCGCGTCGATCCGCGCCTCGGTCGAGCGCGTCCTCGCCGCGCTCGGCCCGTCTCCGGCCGCGTTTCTCGACGGCTGGGACGAACGCCCGATCCCTTCCCTCGAGCGCTTCGTCCACCGGTGGGTGACCGGAGAGGACCTCGAGGAGTTTCTTCGAAGAGTGAGAAGGGTCCGGCGCGAGCACGGCACGCTGGGCGCTATCTTCGCGAAGGGAGACGAGGCTGCCAGAGGCCCTGAAGGGATGGACTTCGTCCCGGCCCTCTCGACCTTCTACGAGAATCTCCGGGGGGGCGCCGCACGCGCCGGCGCCGAAACACGAGGAATCCGTTTTCTGCTGCCGGCCCCCGGGAACGGATCGGCCTGCAAGAGAGCCCACCTCTTCCTTCGATGGGTGGTCCGGGCCGACGACCTCGACCTGGGGCTCTGGTCGGGCGGGCGCTTCTCTTCCTCACGCCTTCTCCTTCCGATGGATACGCACGTCCACCGGATCTCCCGGTATCTCGGCCTGACGCGCCGCCCGACGGCCGATCTCGCGGCCGCGCGGGAAGTCACGTCGTGGCTCTCCCGCCTCTCCCCCGCGGACCCGGTTTCCTACGACTGGGCCCTCTCGCGCCTCGGGATCCTCGCGGAATGCACGGACGCGCGAACGCGCCGCCATTGCGAGCGGTGCGCCGTCGCGCCCGTCTGTCGCGAACGGATCGGGCCGCTTCGGGATCCCTTACTCGAAAGTGAACTGACGACATGATCGACAAGAAGACCCTTCCCGTCCTCGTGGTCGCGGCCGCCGCCGCGGCCGTTCTCGGCATCCTCTTCAAGGATGCCCTCCGGGCGCCGGACACCGTCCGGGCGCTCCCGAAAGTGCCTCCAGCGGCCGCGGCGCCGGCGCTCCTCAAGGCGCCTCCCGTCTCCCTGCCCGACGGCGGCCAGCGCGACCTGACCCGCCCCCCCGGAAAGCTCCTCATCGTCCACTACTGGGCGACGTGGTGCCCTCCCTGCGTCACGGAGTTCCCTGACCTTCTCGCGTTCTGGAAGGAATACGGGAAGAAGCCGGGCCTCGATCTCGTCGCGGTTTCCGTGGACGACGACTGGAAGACGGTGAACGACTGGGTCCGGAAGGTCGGCGCGGGCGGCGTCCCGCTCGCCCTCGATCCCCGGCGGGCGACGGCGAAGGCCTTCGGGACCGAGAAATTCCCGGAAACCTACGTCCTGTCTCCGGCCGGACAGGTCGTGGACAAGTTCATCGGGCCGCTCGCCTGGTCTTCCCCGGCGTTCCGGAGCCGGATCGACGAGCTTCTGAAGGGTCCGGCGGCGGCCCCGTCCGGCGGGTGAGCCCGGAACTTTTCCGCCCCGCCTTCGTTTATGCGGGGAGGAGAGACGACATGAGAGAGCTCCGCTCCGCCGCCAACGCCCTCTTCTTCTTCGTCCTCTTCCTCTTCGGCTATGCCCTCCTGTCGCCGGGGCACGCTTCGGGCGCGCGGGGGCCCCGCTTTCTCCGGATGACCATCGAGGACCAGGAGGGACGCCACGGCCGGCCGGAGCACCTGACCTTCTCCGTCCCCTACGGCTTCATTCGCGGCGGGCTGAAGTTCGCGAGCCTCGGCCGGCTGCACCGCGAGCTCGACCTCCGCTTCACGGAGCCCGTGGAGGCCGACGAGGTCCGCGCCATCTGGAAGGAGCTTCAGGAGACGCCCGAGGGCGGCGAGGTGGTCCGGAAGCGGGATTTCGACGAGGTCCGGATCCGGAAGGAGGCCGGCTCGCTGACGATTGTCCAGACGAAGGAGTGCTGTCCCGACGAGGTCGTGACGCTCCGGATTCCCCTGAAGGTGCTCGAGGCCGTGGCCGCCCACGACCGGACCTTCGACGTCGATGCGATCCTCTCCGGACTCCAGAGCCTCGATCGGGGCGAGCTCCTCGACCTCAAGGCGAAGGACGCCCACGTCCGCGTCTGGATCGAGTGAGACCTGAACGGCAGAGGGGGGCCCGGGGGGTGCGAACCCGGCGCCGCCCGTGACGTGTGGGGCGACGCACCCCCCGACTAATCTTCGCTGAACGGGTCGCGCCCCAGCTCCTCGATGAACCGGTCGAGCCGGTACTGGCACGGCCCGAAGAGGAAGCGCATCTCGCCGTTCTCGCAGACCACGTCGCGGACGTGGACCGAGAGCTCCAGCGGAAGCAGCGGCCCGAGGTTGATCACGACGACCCGCTCCTCGGGGTAGAAGAAGGCGCGGCCCGGCGGCTGCCGGTCGATGATCTTCCGGAGGACCCAGTTCGGGATGGGGACGAAGCCGAAGACGGTCAGGTCGGCGATCGCGAAGCCGAGGAAGCCGTCCTTGAATCGGAGCGACGTGAGATGGCTCTTGAAGAGGACCCGGATCTTCTTCCGGACCCGCACCGCGAGGCCGAGGCGGCCGTCCTCGGGCTCGACGAGGATCTCGTCGATCTCCGGCACGTTCCGGATCGCCTTCCGCGCGATGGCGTTCAGCGTCGTGGCGTCGATCGCCACGACGAGGCCGTCCCACCGGACGGTGAGCGAGGGGAGGTCCACGGTCGGAGGCACCTCGAGAGGCCCGGATCTCACGCAGCCATGAGAAACCCGCGGACGGCCCGCCGTCAAGTCGCGCCTTTCAGCGAGCGGAGGACGCTCCTCCGCGGCCGCGTCAGCGGACGAGGTACGCCACGCCGAAGCCGATCTGCGCGGTCATCAGCATCAGGTACATGTGGGTCCAGGAGGGGTGGTTCTCCGTGGCCGACAGCTCGTCAGGATTCCGCATCAGGAGCCAGACCGTGTACCCGCCCCAGAGGGCGAGGAGGACGCCGAGGAGCGAGAGGATGGCCGGGTTCCCGGTCAGGAGGCGCCGGGACGGCTCTGCGGGATCGGCGAGCGTCGTCAGGACCGGGAGGACGAGCCACGGAAGGACGAAGAACGGCGCGATGATCCGTACGGCCGTCCGGTTTCCGTACAGGACGGGCAGCGTCCCGCAGCCTCCCGCCCGGTCGCCGGCCACGTCGGAGAAGTCCTTCGTCGACATGGCCCCGACGAGGAAGAACGCGAAGAGAAGTCCGATCACCCAGGGCTCCCAGCAGCTGGCCGAGGCGACGAGCGTCCACCCGGCGACCTTCAGCCAGCAGCCCCGTGGAAGCGCGATCGTGACGTTGGCCCAGAGGCCGAATCGCTTGGTCCGCCCGAAGGACGGGACGGAGTAGACGAGGGTCGCCAGGAAGCCGCCGAGGAAGAGGAAGAAGCACTGGTGCCGCGCCAGGGGCGAAAGGAGGCGCGAGGCGAATCCCCCTTCGGACGGAACGACGATCCACCAGACCGGAATGAGCGCCAGAACGTAGAGCCCCGCCGCGAGGCGCCAGGCCCCCCGGATCGAGGCCTCGCCCGTCACCAGCGGCCGGTCGGGTTTGTTGATCCGGTCCACGTCGAGGTCGGTGATCTGGTTCAGGACGTTCGAGGCGGCGTTCAGGAGGGAGGCGCAGAGGGACCCGAAGGCCACCACGAGAAGGAGCCCGAGCGTGACGCGCCGGCCCGGGTCCGGGTTGTGCGCGCTGCCAAACGCGCAGACCGCCCCCGAGAGAATGCCGAGGAGCGGCGGCAGAAGCGTGAAGGGGCGCGCCAGCCGGACGGCCGTGGCGAGCGTCACCGGGCTCCTCCCGGAAGGCCGACGAGAAGCGCGGTCCCGGCGCCGGCGAGCGTGTTGACGAAGTTGAGGACGTGACCGTTCGAGACGCGCCACGGGGCTCCGGCGCGCCCGAGCAGGCTCTCCACGACCGTCCCCGCCACGGCGGCAAGGGCGGCCACGGCGACGCCGGCGGGGGTGATCCAGCTCATCGCCTGCGCCGCCCCCGCGAGGAGGATCGCCCCGAGAAGGCCGCCGAGCGTCCCGGCGACGGACACGGCGCCGTCCGTCCCGGGCGCGACGCGGCGGAAGTCCGGCAGGAGAACCGTCGCCGACCGGACCGCCTGGCCGAACTCCGTACCGATCGTGTCCATGAGCGCCGTGGCGAACGCGGCCGTCGCGGCGAGGCGGTAGGCCGCCGCCGCCGCCGGGGCGAGCGCTCCCGCCGCCACGAAGAACGTGGCGACCGTCACGTTGGCGAGGACGTTCGCCGCGCCGCGCCGCCCTCCCGCTTCTTCGGCCTTCCCCATCGCCTCCTTCCGTTTCCGCCCGAACCGCGTAGCGAGCGTCCCCGCGCCGAAGAAGATCCAGAGCAGGGCGTAGGCGGGCGCGCCGCCGAAGGCCCAGACGGCCGTTCCGAAGGCGAAACCGGCGACGACGCCCGAGGGGCGGACGATGCGGAGGAGGCCCGCCGCCCCGGCGACGAGGAGGTTCGCGCCCGCGCCGAGCGCAGCGTTCCCGAGCCAGGCCGGCTCCGCGAGCAGCCGCCAGCCCGGAATCGTCGTGAGGAGGACCGAGAGGGCGCCCGCGCCGACGAGCGGCGGCAGGAGGTTGTCGTCAATCTCGGAAGGGAGGCTCTCGATCGCGGCGCCAACGGTCGCGGCGAGAAGGACGGCGAGAGCCTCCTCGAAGGACGCCGGCACCCGACGGACGAGGCCGAAGAAGAGGACGCCGGCCAGGGCCCCCGCGAGGACAAAGGCGATCGACCCTGCGACGCTCTTCTTCGGGTTCCACGGCAGGCGCGGACCGCCGAGCGCCAGGCCGGCCAGCGTCGCCCCGCCGTCTCCGAACGCGAGGAAGGCCCAGCCGACCGCTGCGATCTCGAGGTGCTCCCGGAAGAGAAGGACGAGCGAGAGGACGACGAGGGGGTAGAGGACGATTCCTGTGGAATGTCTTCGCCCCGCCTCGCCCTCGCGGTGAAGGGCCACCCCGCCGAGCCGCGGCAGGACGAGGAGGTTGAAGAGGAAGGCGGCGGCCGCCGCGGCGGCGGCCGCCGGCCACGACAGAAACGGGAGAAAGAGCGCGAAGAGCCCCG
Organism: uncultured Acidobacteriota bacterium; assembly: GCA_963801475.1. Classification (GTDB taxonomy): domain Bacteria; phylum Acidobacteriota; class Thermoanaerobaculia; order UBA5066; family UBA5066; genus DAOMFB01. The sequence goes on from CAWDEX010000001.1 coordinate 2,882,950, forward strand.
AGCCGACGTGGACCGCCTTCCGCTTCCCCTCGGCAGCCGGGATCCTCATCGCGAAAGGCTCCCTCTGAAGTCGAGAAAGCTGCCGACGTTCTTGAGGCTCAGGGCGAGCCGAAAGTCGCGGGACGGGAGCGTTCCCACGCGAATGTCGCGGTACTCGAAGAGCACCTTGTAGCAGGAGCCCTGGAACGTGAGGAGCGTCCGCGATTCGAGCATCTTTCCGTTCGTCAGGTCGTAGTTTGCCGAGAGATCGAGGCGGAGGAGCCGCGGGATGACCGGCGAGCCGCCGAAGAAGCGGACCTGCGACGACGACGTCGACGGGAATTCGACGCCCGGGGGGGGCGCCAGGGTGACCGGATTGCTGTAGAAGTAGGAGAGGGCGACCGTCGCCTCCCCGGACGTCCAATTGGCCGTGAGGCTCGACGACGTGAGTTGGCTCGCCTTGAGGTCCCACGACGCGCGCCCGTCGAGATTGGCGCCAGGCCCCGCGACGACCCGGAGCGTCGTGTCGAGCGTGCCGGTGTGGGACGCCAGGGGGCTCGGCCCGAAGTTGGTGCCGGCGCCCGGCAGCTGGAAGTAATACGTCGAGCCGACTTCCAGCGACGCGAGCTCGCGCGCGCTCCCCTGCTCCCCCTTGGCGAGGAGGCGCTGGACGAGGGCATACCGGACCGCGTTCGTCGCCACGACGGCGTCGATCTCGTCGAAGAGCGGCGTCCTCCAGAGGTTGCCGGGGTCGCTCTGCCAGGCGTAGTCGACGCGAGGCTCGATCACGTGCTTCAGCTTCGTGATGCCGCCCCACGACACGTCGAAGATCCGGGAGAAGGACGGGCCGGTCAACTCGACGCCGGCGAGGCCGTAGACGCGCGTATACGGCTCTGCCAGGAGCGCGGTCCCCGTGACGTCCTGGGACTTTTCGTAAGCGGTGATCCGCCCGCCGCCCGTAGCCTGCGCCGAGAGCCACGGGGCGATGGGCAGCGGGACCGCCAGGCGGGGAAAGAGATCGAATCGGCCGTAGGTCCCGGACGGCTGGAACGGCCCGCGGTCCGCCGAGAGGAGGCCGGCCTGTCCCGACGCCTCGACGAACGCCGCGTCCGAAAAGAGGGGAATCGGCCGGAGCGACGCCTCCAGGGCAGGCTCGCGCCGGAGGACCACCGTCGTGGAGCCGAGGATCGCGTTCTCGTTGCTCCCCCGGAGGTTGAACGACAGGGGGTCGGGGTTCCAGGTCAGAAACCCTTCCGAGCCGACGCTTCGGAGCGACGCGAGATTGAAGCTGTTCTCGTAGCCCTGCCAGAAGTTCACGTCCGAGTACTGAAGCCAGTTGACGACCCCCCGGACGCGTGGCGCCAGGTCGTCGCTGACCAGCGTCCCCGCAGTCTTCCACTCCCAGGTCTTGGACTGCGGGTCCCAGACCGTGTAGAAGAGCCCCGCGGCGTGGGTCCCGACCGTGGGCCTCACGCGAAGCTCGGTGCCGACGCCGTACCAGCCGTTCGTGTAGAGGTCGCTCACGAAGGTCGCGTCGGCCGAACGCGAGATCGCCCAGTAGTACCCGATGCCGAGGAACCCGCCCCTCACGGAGTTGTACCCGAGGGCCGGAATCAGGAATCCGGACGCGCGCTCGCGGAGGACGGGCCAGAGGAGGTACGGCAGGTAGAGGAGCGGGACGCCGCCGAGCCGGAAGGTCGCGTCGGTCAGCCGCGCGTACTCTTCCAGCGTGAAGCGCCCCCTCGTCATCGAGAACTCCCAGGCCGGCTTCTCCCCCTCGCAGGCGGTGAGCCGGCCGTCGGTCAGGGTGAAGCTCCGGGGCCCCACCTTGGAGAGGAGCGCGCCCCGGAGGTGGACGCCTCCTTCGAGGTCGACCCTCCCGTCCGTCACGACGCCGACCTTCTCGATGAGGTCGAAGTCGAGCCGCTCGCCGCGGAGGCGCGAGAGCCCCTGGACGAGAAGCACGTCCCCTTCCGCGATGACCGTCTTCTTCTGCAGGTTCGCCCGGACCTTCCGGGCCGACAGCTGGATGTCCTGGTAGGTGACCGTGAGGACCTTTCCCGGCGGGGCCTCGGCCTCCCAGGTCGACTCGCCCACGAGGGTCTGACGTCCCGGTGGGTCGCCCGGCTCGGCCGGAGGCACGACGACGGTGATCTCGTGCCCCTTCTCGGGCGGCCGGAACTTCAGGTCGAAATTCGCCCGCTCGCGGAAGCGGGCCGCGAAGGGGTCGGTGTCGAAGGAGGACTGGGCCGAGAGCGGCAGGGACCACGCCGCGAGAAGGAGGAGCCCGACGCGGCGGGAGGCCCGTCCGATCAGAGACGCATCTCCGGCACGTCGCCCCGGACGTCGAGAGGCGGCTCGGTCGCGGCGAGGATCTCGCCGACGGAGACGCCCGGCGCCCGCTCGACGAGGACGAGGCCGCCTCCCGGCTTGACGTCGATCACCGCGAGGTCCGTGATGATCCGATGGACGCAGCTCCGTCCCGTCAGCGGCAGGGTGCAGCGCGTCAGGATCTTCTTCTCCCCCGACTTCGCCACGTGCTCCATCGTCACGACGACGCGGCGCGCCGACGCGACGAGATCCATGGCGCCTCCCATCCCCTTCACGAGGCGGCCGGGGATCATCCAGTTGGCGAGCGATCCCTCCGCGTCCACCTGCATCGCGCCGAGGATGCAGAGGTCGACGTGGCCGCCCCGGATCATCGAGAAGGACTCCGCCGAGGAAAAGAACGACGCCCCGGGGACGACGGTCACCGTCTCCTTCCCGGCGTTGATCAGGTCGGGATCGATCTCGGACTCGGTCGGATACGGCCCCATCCCGAGAATCCCGTTCTCCGACTGGAGGATCACCTCCATCCCGGCCGGTATCACGTTGGAGACGAGCGTCGGCATCCCGATGCCCAGGTTCACGTACATCCCGTCGCGCAGCTCCTGCGCGGCGCGCTTCACGATTCCGTCGCGGTCCAGCTTCGGCATGGCCTCACCCCTTCCGGCCGGGGGGTGCGGGGGGCTCCGAAGCAGCCCCCCGCGACCGCACAGTCCGGCGCTCGATTCGCTTCTGGCGCGGCGCGACGACGACGCGATGGACGTAGATGCCCGGCGTGTCGATCTCGTCGGGATCGAGGGCGCCGGCCGGCACCAGTTCCTCGACTTCGGCGATCGTGATCCGCCCGGCCGTGGCGGCCATCGGGTTGAAGTTCCGGGCCGTCTTCCGGTAGACGAGGTTCCCGAGCCGGTCCCCCTTCCAGGCGGCCACGAGGGAAAAGTCGCCCGTGAGGCCGCGCTCGAGCACGTACTCTCGCCCGTCGAAGGCGCGCACCTCCTTTCCTTCGGCCACCACGGTACCCACCCCCGTGGGCGTGTAGAACCCGGCGATTCCGGCCCCGCCGGCGCGCATCCGCTCGGCGAGCGTCCCCTGCGGACAGAACTCGAGCTCGAGCTCCCCCGCGAGAAACTGCCGCTCGAACTCGGCGTTCTCGCCGACGTAGGAGGAGACCATCTTCCGGATCTTCCGCTTCCCGAGGAGGAGCCCGAGCCCCCAGTCGTCCACGCCGCAGTTGTTCGAGACGCAGACGAGATCGTTCACGTCCCGCTCGGCCAGGGCGAGGATGAGGTTCTCCGGGATGCCGCAGAGGCCGAAACCTCCCACGATGAGCGAAGCTCCGGACCGGATGTCGGCTACCGCCGCCGCGGCGGCCTCCCGGGGCGTCGCCGCCGTCACCACCTTGTCGATCATGTCGCCTCCCCCGGAAGACGCGTCTCGTCCCCCGGTCCCCTGTCCGGCGTCGCGCGGCTAGAGCGCTTCCACGACGACGGCCACCGCTTCGCCGCCGCCGATGCAGATGGCCGCGAGGCCGTACTTCTTCTTCCGCGCCCGGAGGGCGTGGATCAGCGTCGTCAGGATGCGCGCGCCGGACGCGCCGATCGGGTGGCCCAGCGCCACGGCGCCGCCGTTCACGTTGACCCGGTTCGGGTCGAGGTCGAGGTCCTTGATGAACGCCATCGCCACGACGGAGAAGGCCTCGTTCACCTCGAAGAGGTCGATCTCGCCGAGCGACAGACCGGCGCGATCGGCCGCCTTCCGCGCCGCGGCCACGGGCGCCGTCGTGAACCATTCCGGCTCCTGGGCGTGGGAAGCCTGCGCCACGATCCGGGCGATCGGCCGCGCCCGGTTCGCCACCACGGCCTCTTCGGCGGCCAGGACCAGTGCCGCGGCTCCGTCGTTGATCTTGGAAGCGTTCGCCGCGGTCACCGTCCCGTCTTTCTGGAACGCCGGCTTCAACGATCCCATCTTCTCCAGCTTCTCGAGGGGCGTGGCGAAGGGCTCCTCGTCCCGGTCGACGACGGTGGCCCCCTTCTTCCCCTCGATCGTCACCGCGGCGAACTCGGCGTTGAAGTCGCCCGCCTCGTTCGCGCGCCGCGCACGCTGGTAGCTCTCGAGGGCATAGGTGTCCTGCGCCTCCCGCGTGAAGGCGTATTTCGCCGCGCAGGTCTCCGCGCAGTTCCCCATGTGGATGTTCTTGTAGGGGTCCCAGAGGCCGTCCGAGATCATCGAGTCGAGGAGCTGCGCGTGCCCCATCCGGTAGCCGGTCCGTCCCTTCGGAAGGAGGTAGGGCGTGTTCGACATGGACTCCATCCCGCCGGCCACGACGACCGAGAACTCGCCCGTCCGGAGGGCGTTGGCGCCCTCCATGACGGCGCGCAGCCCCGACCCGCAGACCTTGTGGACGGTGACGCAGCCCGTTCCCTTCGGCAGCCCGGCGCCGAGCGCGGCCTGCCGCGCCGGGGCCTGACCGATGCCGGCCTGCAGGACGTTGCCGAACCAGACGTGCTCCACGAGATCGGGAGCCGTCTCGGCCCGCTCCAGGGCCGTCTTGATGGCGATCGAGCCGAGCCGGGGCGCGTCAAGCGAGGAGAGAGACCCGAGAAACGCCCCGATCGGGGTCCGGGCTGCGGAGAGGATGAGGACATCGTTCATGAGAGGGGATCCTCCGTCTGGGGGCCCGCCCGTCAGAAGCCGGCGGGACGTGGAGGACGATTGTATCCGCTGCCTCCCCGGACGGCACCGTCGGAAACCGGCTGGTACGATGCCTCCATGCGCTGGCTCGCCGTCGATTTCGGAGAGAAGCGGATCGGGCTGGCCGTCTCGGGCGAGACCGCCGATGTCGTCGTCCCGGTCGGCGCCATCGCGCGGAAGAGCGACGCCGGAGCCGCCGCCGCCGTGGCGGCGGCCGCCCGCGAGCGGGGTATCTCCCGCATCGTGGTCGGACATCCCGTCCTCGCGAGCGGCGCCGAAACGCTCCTCGCGCGGCGGGCCCGGAATTTCGCCCGCCGGCTCGCGGAGACCACCGGCCTTCCGGTCCTCCTCCACGGAGAGGCTCTGACCTCCCGCGCCGCGGACGAGGCGCTCGCGAGCGCCTCCGTCCCGCCCGCTCGCCGCGCCGCGGCCCGCGACGCGGAAGCCGCGGCCGCGCTCCTGCGCGACTATCTCTCCGCGCGAGGCGGGCGGTAGCAGGCGGCGGCGGGAGAGCGCGAATGCTCCGGACCTCCCAGGACCGCAAACGGCACTTCTACCCGATCGTCGCCTGGGCGGCCGTCGCCGTCGTCGTCGTCGCGGCTGCGTTCGCCGGCCTCGTCTTCGTCGCCGTGAAGATGCCGTACAAGGGATACGCGGAAGAGTCGGTGGTCCTCAACATCGTGCCCCGCTCGCCGACCGTTGCGATCCTGACGTCCCTCGAGTCGGCCGGCGTCCTCCGGGACTGGCGGCTCGGGCTCTTCGCCCTCCGGCTGCTCCACCCGGGCAAGACGCTGAAGGCCGGCGAGTACCGATTCGCCGGGGAACGGACGCCCGAGCAGGTGATCCTCTCCATCATCGCGGGGGACGTCGTCACCTACCGGATCACCGTCCCGGAGGGATTCACCGCCGATGAGATCTTCGCGCTCTTCACCTCGCAGGGCTTCGGCTTTCCGACCGACTACCAGTACCTCTTCCGGCGGCCCGGCGAACTGGAAGGCGTGCCCCCGGAGGCGCCGTCCCTCGAGGGCTTCCTCTTCCCCGAGACCTACACGGTGACCCGGTCGATGTCCGCACGCGAGATCGTGACGGCGATGACGCGCGCCTTCGCCCGGAGGCTGCCGTCGAACTACGAGGAGCTCGCCCGCCGGAAGGGACTGAGCGTCCTTGCCGCCGTAACGCTCGCCTCCCTCGTCGAGAAGGAGACGGCCATCCCCGAGGAGCGCGCCCTCGTCTCGGCCGTCTATCACAACCGCCTCCGGCGGGGCATGCACCTGCAGGCCGACCCGACGACGATCTACGCGCTGAAGCGTCTCGGAGAGTGGCGCGGCGCCCTGGCCCGCTCGCAGCTCGGCGTGAACGAGCCGTACAACACCTACGCGCATCCCGGGCTCCCCCCCGGCCCGATCTGCAATCCGGGCCTCGCAGCGATCGAAGCGGCCGTCCTTCCCGCCGACGTGGACTACCTCTTCTTCGTGGCGGCCGGGGACGGGTCGCACCACTTCTCGGCGAGCTTCGACGAGCATGGCCGGAACGTCGTGCGCTACATGGAATCGAAGCGGGGGAAGCGCGAATCGGCCCGGGGCGGACGCTAGAATAGGGGGAACGATCCCCCGATGAGCAGTACGGCGCCGTCGATCCGGCCGTTCGGGCCTTACCTCCTTCTCCGGACCCTCGGAGCCGACGCTCTCGGCACGGTCTACCGCGCCGGTACGCTCGGCCAGCCGCATCTCAAGCCCTTCGTTCACCTTCGGGTCTTCGACGGGGCCGCCATCGACCGCCCCGCGCTCCTTCGCGCGATGGAAGTGACCGTCGACGTCCTGGATGGCGTCCGGGGCGCCTCCGTCGCGGGAGGCGCCGTGCTGGGCGCCGTGGATGACGTGCCTTTCGCCGGCGTCGAGGATCGACCGGGCCAGACGCTCGAGGCCCTGCTCGCGCCCCGGGCCGCCGGAGCCGGGCTTCCCCCGGAACACGCCCTCCTCGTGACGGAGCGGATCCTCGCCGCCCTCGAAGCCGCACGCCCCGTCGAGCTCCTCGCGGGGGCGCCGCACGGATTCCTCGTCCCGTCGTTCGTCGACGTTTCCTACGACGGAGAAGTTCGTGTCTTCGGCTTCGGCCTCGGGAGCGGCCTCCTTTCCGCGCTCCGCTTTCCGAAGGCGCGTCCGCCGTTCGCTCCGTACATCGCCCCCGAGGTGCTCGAGTCGGGGCAACCGACGACGGCCGGCGACGCCTGGTCCGTCTCCGCCATCCTCCACGAGGCGCTGACGGGCCGTCCGCCCGTCCCGGGGGTGGCTGCGGCCAGCGTGGAGGGCGCCACCCTCGCGGCCGACGGCGCCCCGGTCCCCGAGCCGATCCGGGAGCTCCTTCGCCGCGGTCTCGCCGCGGACCCGCGCCGGCGGGAGAAGGACCTCGCGGCCTACCGGAACGCCGTGAACGCCCTTCTCTACGGGGGTCCTTTCACGGCTTCCACCTTCGGCCTCGCCTTTTTCGTCCAGCAGCAGTTCGAGAGGACGATCCAGGCCGAGAAGCGGGAGCGCGAGGCCGAGGAGCAGCTCGGAGCGCCCCGCCCTCCCTCGAGTCCCGCACGGCCCGCCGTGGCGCCGCCCGGCGCCCCGCCCGCGCGCACCCCGGCGTCTCCCCTGCGGGGCGTCGACGACTCCGCGGCCACACGCCCCGCGCCGGCCGTGCGCCCGCCCCCTCCCCGCACCGTCGCGGACGGCCCGAAGAGGAGCCCGCTCGGCGGCGTGCCCCTCTGGGCCGTCGGCGCGGCCGTCGTCGTCGTTCTCGCGGCGGCGGGATTCCTCGCCACGAAGCTGCGCCTCGGAGCGGGACCTCCCCTGACCCCGGTCCCGGTCCCGACGGCCGTCCCGACGGCACCCGCGGCCACGCCGACGCCGATGGTCGTCGGAAGGGAAGACCCGCTCTTCCAGGCGGCCGTTCAGGCCCGGCTGCAGGAGGAGCTGAAGAAGCGCGAACGGGAGCGGCAGATCGAGCAGCAGAAGGAGCAGAAGAAGCGGCAGGCCGACGTCGACCGCGCCGCCGAGGAAGCGCGCAAGGCGACGGACGCGGAGGAGGCCCTTCGCACCGCCCGCGACCGGAATGACCGCGAGGAGGCGCTTCGCCTCGCGAAGGAGGCACAGGAGGCCCGGCGGCGCGCGGACGAGGCGGCCGCCGCAGCCCGGGCCGCGACGGCTCCCTCCGTGAAGGAGGGGGATCTGCTCGAGATCGCGCAGGTCGACACGGAGCCCGAGGTCGTCTCGAGCGTCAAGCCCGAGGTCCCCCCGCTGGCCCGGATGAGACGGGTCGGCGGGACGGTGCTGCTCCGGGTCCTCGTGAACGAGAAGGGGCAGACCGAGGCCGTCGAGGTTCTCCGGGACACGTCGCCCAGGGTCGGCCTCGCCGAGAGCTCGAAAGCCGCCGTCGAGCGATGGACGTGGAAGCCGGCAACGAAGGACGGGCGAAAAGTCAGGACCTGGACGACGGTCCCGGTCCCCTTCGTCGCGCAGTAGAGGGGATCAGCGCCCGGCCGGGGGCTTCCCGGCGGGCGCTTTGGCCGGTGCGGCCGTCAAGCCCTTCCCGCCGAGATAGGTCTTCCGGAGGAACTCCTCCATCAGCGGATCGGCGAACCATGTCACCGCCACGCCGTCGATGACGTAGGTCGGCGTCGAGCGGACACGGACGATCCAGCCTTCCGTCAGGTCGGCGAGCACCCGTTCGTTCGTCTTCGGCTGCAGGTAGCAGCCCGTGAAGGACCGCTCGGGCACGCCGCTGTCGACCGCAAAGGCGAGCGAGAAGGCGTCCACCGCCGCGACGTTCAGCTCTTCCTGGCGGGCGTAGACGTTGGACTTGTACCGGAAGTACAGCTCCGGGCTCCGCTCGAAGAAGCAGCGGGCCGCGGAGGCCGCGCGAAACGCCCACGGGTGGGCGTCCGTCAGCGGGAAGCTCTTGACGTACCGGCGGATCTTCAGCTCGGGAGCGAGCTTTGCCTGGAGAGCGTCCCAGTCCAAGGTCCTCTTCTTGCAGGACGGGCACTCCATGTCCGAGTACTCGACGACGGTCACCCGCGCGTCGGCCGGCCCGACCGCCGGCGTGTCGGCCACCTTGATGATCTCGCGGCGTTGATCGGCCAGGCTGCGGGACCGGTCCCAGAAGCGCCCGACGACGAGGACCGCTCCGTCGTGGGCCGACAGGTAGGCCGACACGGGGTACTCCCCGTACCCGGTGTCTCGCCGGATGACGACTCCCTTCCAGCCCTTCCGGTCGGCCGACGGATCGAACGAGACGCGCGGCGTGCCCGGGAAGTACTTCTTGAGGAGCTCCCGCATCCCGTTCAGGTCGGCGTCGCCCCGGACCGGCACCGGCGCCTTCAGGCGCGCCTCGTCCCCGATCACGTCGCCGACGAGGACGCCTTTCCCTCCCTCCTCGACCGCCGCGAAGAGCTGGTCGGCGGGCTTCGGGTCGATCGTGTAGTTCTTCTGGACACGAAGCGCGCGGTAGCCCGGAACCCTGACGACCGGGATCTCCTCGACCTTCATGTCGCCCGGACCCCAGGCGAAGAACCCCTCCAGCCAGGCGGCGAGCGGGTCGGCCTTGACGTCGACGACCCGCGGTGCGACCGGCGCCGGGGCCTCCTTTCCTTTCGCCGGGTCCTGGCCCGCGAGAGCTGTCGCGAGCGCGAGCGCCGCGAGCGGCACGAGAGACCCGAGAGCGCGGAACGTCTTCTTCACGTCGGCATCCTCCGATTCCCACCTGGGGGAGAGGGATTATGCCCGTCGCCTCAGCTTTCGGCTTTGAGGCGGACCAGGACCTCGCCGGCGCTCACGGCCTGACCGGCGGAGACGCCGATCGACTCGACGACGCCGTCCCGCGGCGCCTTGACCTCGTTCTCCATCTTCATCGCCTCGAGGACGAGGATTCCCTGGCCGGCCGAGACGAGGTCGCCGGGGGCCACGGACAGACGAAGGACGCGGCCTGGCATCGCGGCTGTGACGACGTCGCCTTTCTTCGACTTGCTTCGACCGCCGGCGACCGACGCGAGCGCCGTCAGCTCGTCGAGGAATTCGAAGGTTGCGAGGGCGTTTCCGAAACGGGCGTGCGTGAGGCCGTCCCCGCCCGGCTCGAGGCTCACCTCGACCTGCCGCCCGTCGTCGAAGACGAGCGACCAGACGCCGGGACGAAGGGACGCGGCCTCTCCCGAGAGCAGGCGGTCACCGACGGTCACCCGGAACTCCGGGGACGCTGCGGAGACCTCGACGGGGATCGCCGCACCTTTGTCGCCGGAAGGCCGGGCGCGGAACTTCATTCGCGCACCCCGAACGTGGGGCGGGCCGTCCGCCACGCCGAGTGGCCTCGTCCGCCGGAGCCCGTCTCGGGCGGCCGCGACGTCCGCGCCGCCTGGGCGGCGTCGAGCGCCGCCGCGACGAGCGCCGCCGTCCGCTGCTCCGGGGTCTCGGCCTGGGTCCGGAAGGTCCACGTGTCGAGGAACTGGGTGGACACCCGGTTGGCCAGAAAGTCCGGGTCCTCGAGCATCGCGAGGAAGAACGGGATCGAGGTCTCGATTCCTTCGACCCGCGCTTCCGCGAGGGCCCGCCGTGCCCGGCGGATCGCCTCGTCGCGGTCCTTTCCCCAGATGACGAACTTCGCGAGCATCGGGTCGTAGTCGAGCGGCACGACGTCCCCCTCCTCGACGCCGGAATCGACGCGCACGCCGGGCCCCTGGGGCCGCCGGAGGCGCCGGATCCTCCCCGGAGACGGGGCGAAGCCACGGGCGGGGTCCTCGGCGTAGATGCGGCACTGGAGGGCATGGCCGCGCGGCTCCGGGCGCTTCCCGATCGACATCGGCTCGCCCCGCGCGATCCGGATCATCTCGGCGACGAGGTCGACGCCGTAGACCACTTCCGTGACCGGGTGCTCGACCTGGATCCGCGTGTTCATCTCCAGGAAGAAGAATCGGCCGTCCTTCGCGAGAAGGAACTCCACCGTTCCGGCCGACACGTAGTCGACGGCCTTCGCCGCCGCGACGGCGACCTCCTCCATCCGGGCGCGGAGCTCGGGCGTGACGGCCGCGGAGGGGCATTCCTCCAGCACCTTCTGGTGGCGCCGCTGCAGCGAGCATTCGCGCTCGCCGAGGGCGATCACCCGGCCCGTGGTGTCACCGAGGACCTGGATCTCGATGTGCCGGGCGTGCTCGACGTAGAGCTCCGCATAAACGGCGGGATCGGCAAAATACGACTTGGCCTCACTCTGCGCGCGGGCGAACGCCGCCGGGACCTCGTCGCGGCTCCGGACGATGCGCATTCCCTTCCCGCCCCCTCCGGCGGCCGCCTTGAGCAGGAGCGGGAAGCCGTTCCTGTCGCCGAAGGCGGTGATCTCGGCGGCGTCCTTCGCCGGCGTCGTCATACCCGGCACGACCGGCACGCCGGCCGCCATGACTCTCGCGCGCGACGCGGTCTTCGAGCCCATGGCGGAGATCGAGGCGGGGGACGGACCAACCCAGACGAGGCCCGCGTCGAGGATGGCCTGCGCGAAGCCGGCATTCTCGGCCAGGAACCCGTAGCCAGGGTGAACCAGCGTCGCCCCGGTCTTCTTCGCCGCCGCGAGGAGCTTTTCCGGGACGAGATACGACTCGCGGGCGGGCGCCGGCCCGATGTGGACGGCCGCGTCCGCGAGGCGAACGTGAAGCGACATCCGGTCCGTGTCCGAGTAGACCGCGACGGGCGACACACCAAGGTCGCGGCACGCCCGGATGATCCGGATGGCGATCTCGCCGCGGTTCGCGATGAGGAGCCTGGGTCTGTTCATGCGAGGGTCAAGGGGGCACGGGGGGAACGTCCCCGGCGCTTCAGTTCACATTGAGCGTCCACGTTCACCCCGCAACAACGAAGACGTCGCACCCCCCGATGACTCATAAAGGGATGTTCCCGTGCTTCTTCGGCGGCATCGTGTCGCGCTTGTTCCCGAGGCTCTCCAGCGCCCGGATGAGCCGCCGTCGCGTGGTCCGGGGTTCGATGACGTCGTCCACGTACCCCTTCCGGGCGGCGATGAAGGGATTAGCGAACTTCTCCTCGTATTCGGCCAGCTTCTCCCGGCGCAGGTCCACGGGGTCGGGGGCGCTCGCGATTTCCTTCCCGTAGAGGATGTTCACGGCGCCTTCGGGGCCCATCACGGCGATCTCGGCCGTCGGGTAAGCGACGTTGAAGTCGGTCCGGATGTGCTTCGACGCCATGACGCAGTAAGCGCCGCCGTACGCCTTCCGCGTGATGACGGTCAGCTTCGGGACGGTTGCCTCGGCGAACGCGAAGAGGAGCTTGGCGCCCTGGCGGATGATGCCGCCGAATTCCTGCTTCGTCCCCGGGAGGAAGCCCGGAACGTCCTCGAAGACCACCAGCGGGACGCCGAAGGCGTCGCAGAAGCGGACGAACCGGGCTCCCTTGACGGACGATTCGATGTCGAGGACGCCGGCGAGGTGGTCCGGCTGGTTCGCCACGATGCCGACCGGCCGGCCGCCGAGCCGCGCGAAGCCGACGACGATGTTCTTTGCCCAGTCGGCGTGGATCTCGAAGAAGTCTCCGTCGTCGACCACCTTCCGGATCAGGAGCGTCATGTCATAGGGCTGGTTCGGCGAGTCGGGGATGAAGGTATCGAGTTCCGGGATCTCGCGGTCGACCGGGTCCGACACCGGGCGGCGGGGCGGGTCCTCGCGGTTGTTCAGCGGGAGGAAGGAGAGCAGCGTCCGGATCTTCAGCAGGCAGTCCGCGTCGTTGTCGGCGACGAGGTGGGCCACGCCGGAGGTGCCCGCGTGGGTGTCGGCCCCGCCCAGCTCCTCTTTCGTTACGTCTTCGTGGGTGACCGTCTTGATGACGTCCGGCCCCGTCACGAACATCGAGCTGGTGCCCCGGACCATCAGGATGAAGTCGGTGATGGCGGGCGAGTAGACGGCCCCGCCGGCGCAGGGGCCGAGGATCGCGGAGATCTGCGGGACGACGCCCGAGGCCAGCGTGTTCCGGAGGAAGATGTCGGCATAGCCGGCCAGCGACCCGACGCCCTCCTGGATCCGCGCTCCGCCCGAGTCGTTCAGACCGACGACCGGGGCGCCGATCTTCATCGCGAGATCCATGATCTTGCAGATCTTCGCGGCGTTCGTCTCCGAGAGGGACCCGCCGAAGACGGTGAAGTCCTGTGCGAAGACGAAGACCGGGCGCCCCTCCACCCGGACGCTCCCGGCCACCACCCCGTCGCCGGGGATCAGCAGGGCCGGCTCCCCCATGCCGAAGTCGCGGCACTGGTGGACGACGAACGGGTCGATCTCGTCGAACGAGCCCGGGTCGGCCAGGAGCTCGACGCGCTCGCGCGCCGAGAGCTTCCCGGCGGCATGTTGCTTCTTGAGCCGCTCGACGCCACCCCCGGCCCGGGAGGCGGCCCGGAGCTCGGCGAGGCGTTCCTGTTTCGCTTCGATGGTCGTCACGACACGCCCCTTACAGCGGGATCTTCTTCTTGTCCGCCAGCATCCGCTTCGCCTTCCGGAACATCTCCGCGTAGTCCACGTTCTGACCACGGATCGCCGAGGCGTTCTTCTGGAGGATCGCCTTGACTTCGTCGTCGAGCTGTCGTTCCCGGTCCCGGTCGAAGACGAGAACCGCCTCCAGCGCCCGGCGCAACTCGGCCGGCGCGGCGGTCTTCACGAGGCCGTCCGAAAGGAGCTTTCGCGTGACGAAGGCGGCCTGCGCCCGGATCCTCGTATCGGAGAGGGCCATCGCGCGGAGGATAACGGAAAGCGGGCAGACTCCTACAATCCTGCAGATTGATCAGCGTCGAACGGGAACTCGCCGAGGACGCCGAAGACGCCGTACGGATCGTCTCGGGGCTCTTGCGCCGCGGGGATCACGGCGAGGCGTTCCGCGAGCGGCGACGGACGGTCTCGTGGAACGTCTCCGAGGCCGGGCTCCTCACGCCCTGCGTGGCGGAGGAGCGGGGCACGGCCGTCCGGATCCGCCACGGCCGCGAGGCGCTGCTCTTCGCCCGCGAGGGAGACGGCCCCGAGTCCCTGCGTGAGGTGGTCCGCGACGCCTCCCGACGGGCGGGCGGCTCTCCGTTCCTGAAGCCCCGACTCCGCTCCGCCACCGCGCCGGCCACGTCCGCTTCCGCCGAGGAGGGTGACGCGGCGGTCCTCGCCGCCGCGCTCGCGCGCGCCGTTCCCGATCCGCGCGGCCTCGCTCTCCAGCTGACCTTCTCGCAAACCATCGTCTCGCGCGCCGTGATCGCCGCGCGGGGCTTCGTCCCCTGCGGCACGTCCCGTCGGCTCCTCGCGTCCGGAGTCATCCGCCGCTCCGACGCGACGCGCTCGTTCGCCTTCCAGTCGGCGGAGCCTTTCGCCGCCGCGGCCGACGCCCTCTCGCGGGCCCTGCGCGAGGCGGTGCGCCCCGTCCCGACGGCCCCGCCGTCTCCCGGCGCCGTCGACGTCGTCCTTTCGTCCGCGGCGGCGTCGGTCTTCTGGCACGAGGCGGTGGGACATCCCCTCGAGGCCGAGGGGGGCCACCGCCAGTCCGCGCTATCCCGCGTTCCCCGCGCCGCCGTGGCGCCCCCGGGGCTCTTCGTCACCGACGACCCGGGCGCGGCGCGACTCCCGGGGAGCTTCCCGTTCGACGACGAAGGGACGCCGGCGCGACGGGTCCCACTGATCGAGGATGGGCGCGTCGTCGGCCTTCTGACGGACCGCCGCACGGGCGGCGCGGAGTCGAACGGACACGGGCGGGCCTCCGACTACCGCCGGCCGCCCCGGCCGCGGCTGTCGAATCTCGTCGTCTCTCCGGGCACATCGCCGCTCGAGGATCTCCTCGAACGCTGCGGCTCGGGACTCTTCGTCCGCGAGATCTCGGTCGGGAGCCTGGAGCCGGAGTCCGGACGGTTCTTCTTCCTCGTGTCGTCCGCCGAGACGATCCGGCGAGGCCGGGCCGGCGCGGCCGTCTCGCCCTTCGCCCTCTCCGGCGAGGTTCTCGCCGCCCTCCAGCGGCTCGACCCGACGCTTGGCGACACGGGCCTGCCTGCGGAGGGGCTCGGGCTCTGCATCAAGGGGGGCGACGCCCTTCCGGTGGGCGGCTCCTCGCCCGCCATCCTCCTACGAGGCCTTTTCGTCACGCCGGGACGCTCATGATGCGGCCCGCGGCGCCACCGCCCGACGACGGGCTCTTCGAGGAGCTCTTCGCGGCCGCCACGTCGGAGGCGGCCCGAGACGGGGAAGGGGCCGAGCTCTACGAGCGGCGTGGCGCCTCCCTCGAAGTCTCCGAGGACGACGACGGCGAGCGGCTTCTCGTCTCCCACGAGCGGGGCTTCGCGCTCCGGCTCCTCCGGAGCGGAAGGATGGCTTTCGCCGCGGCCAGCCCCGGCGCGGCCGAAACCCTTCTCGAAACGGCGCGCCGGGCCCTCCCGCGGGCCCGTTCCCGGCGCGGCGCCCGGGCCGCGCCCCCGACGCCGGGGGACGTCCAGACCTGTCGTCCGGCCGACCCGCCGCCGCTTCCGGACGAGGAAACCGCCCGCGGGCTTCTCGCCGGGCTTCGCCGATTCCTGACGGCGTCGGGCGAAGGAGCCGTCGCCCTCGTCGAAGCCACCGTGTCGCTCGGCGCGCGGAGCGAGCGTGTCGCCACGACCTCGGGCCGCGACGCCGCGTGGTCAAGCGGGGCCGCGTCGCTCGTCGGAACGGTCGCGGGCCGGAGCGGCGCCGACCGCTTCTCCGCCCGCGTCGTGGCGGCTGCCGCTCGTCCCGAGGAGCTTCCCCTCGCCCGGCTGGCGCGATACGGAGTGGACCGGGTCCTCCTTCCGCTCCGCGGGCGGCCCCTCGACGGTGCGCGCCGCGATCTCCTTCTCGATTCGCACGTCGCGGCCCACCTCGTGGGCCGCCTCGCGCCTCTCTTCTTGGGCGAGGATTCGGAATCCCTCGTGGCGGCCCGGACGCGGGACGGGCGGGACCCCTTCGCCGCGCCGATCGTTTCCCTCGTGGACGACGCCGGGGCGACCGGCGGCCCCGTCCGAACGCCGCGGGACGCCGAGGGGACGCCGCAGCGACGTCGCCTCGTCGTCGAGCGCGGGGTTCCCGTGTCGCGCCTCACGGACACGACCTCGGCCGCGCGCCGCGGCGCCGAGTCGTCCGGAAACTCCGTCCGCCGCGCCTGGTCGGAGCCCCCGGTCATCGGTGTGACCAACTTCTTCGTCGATCCGTCGGCCGGCTTGGCGCCGCTCGAGCTTCTGTCTCCCGTGATGAAGGGGTTTTACGCCGCCGTCCTCCTCGAAAGACCCTCCGTCGACGTCGCAGCGGACCGGTTCCGCCTCTCCGTTGCCGGATATCTCATCGAGAAGGGGCGCGCCGCGGAACGCGTCTCGGAAGCGGTCGTGTCGGGACGGATATCGGACCTGCTTCGCCGGATCGAAGCGATCGGCGACGACCTCCGGTTCGTCTCGGGTGCGGGCGGCGGCATCGGATCGCCCACCCTGCTCGTCCCGCGCTGGAAGAGCGAGTAGTTCCCGCTCAACCGCCGGGAGGATTCGGCGTCGGAGTGAGCATCGGGATGCCCGGACCCGGCACCGGCATCCGCCGCGCCGGCTCGTCCGGGGGCGGCGTCGCGGCCCCGGGGAGTGCCGTCTCGCGGGCTGGCGCCGGGGCCACGGCGTAAGGTGCCGGCGTCCGCGGCGTCGCCCTGGCGGCCGGGCGCGTCGCCGGCGAGGACACCGAGGGGACGGCGGTTACGACGGGGCCGCCCCGGGGCCCCGGCAGGACGCCTCCCGGGGGAGTCGTCGCGACGGCCGCTCCCGCCGCCGCTGCGGGCCGGCTCTCCTGAAAGAACCCGGCGATCCGTTTCGGATCCTCCAGCTGTTCTCCCTTCGGCATCACGGCCCGGACCATCCGGGTGCCGTACGTCTCGAGGAGAACCCGACCCTTGAGCTTCGTCATCGCCGCGAAGGGGTTCTTCTGAATGTCGAAGAGCGACGTGTCGACCCGAAGCGAGCGCTTGTAGGCATCGACGGCGGCTTCGGTTCTGCCGAGGCGTTCCTCCGAGAAGCCAAGCATCCACCAGGCGGGCCAGTTGCCCGGGTCGCGCTTGACGGCCTTTCCGAAGGCGCTCTTCGCCGCCGACCACTCTCCCATCCACGCCTGAACGACGCCCGAGTTGAACAGGGGCTTCGAGTCCTTCGGGTCGAGCTCTGCCGCCTTCTCGAAGTTCCTGAGAGCGTCGCGCCAGAACCCGTCCCACGAGATCAGGCAGCCGAGGTCGTTGTAGAGCGCGGCGTCACCCGGGCTCTGCTCGATCAGCGCGAGCGTCTCCTTGATGGCGCGGTGGTTTGGCAGGCTCTCGTCGAGGAAGGCCTTGTAGATGTCGGGCGCCGGGGCCGTGCCCGGCAGGACCAGGAGCAGAAGGATAGGAAGCAGGCGTCTCATCGGGGGCCTTTCGCGGGCGCCGGCCGGCCCACGAGCCGGACCCTGCCGTCGACCGTCTGGATCTCGAAAACGAGCCGCTTCGACCCCGTGGCGCGACGGATCTCGGCCGCCTGCCGCTGGAGAAGCTCCTCGAACCGCTCGTAGCGGAGCCGGGAGACGTCCTCGCCCAAGGCGCGGCGGGCGCTGCAGTAGCGTTCGAAGAGAGGCATCAGGTCGGCCCGTTCCTTCCGTTTTACGGAAGCTGACGGCTCCGCGTCGCGCCCGGGAGCCGCGGGGGGTCCCGTCTGCCGGGAGAGCGGGAAAGGCCCCGTCACGGTCCGCCCCTCCTCCCGAGCAGCGAACCGCTTCTCCCAGAGCTCGGTCAGCGACTGGAACCGGCTCTGGATGTTCTGGAGGCGGAAGCGCTCCGCGGCCCGTTCGATGTTCGTGCCCGCCATCCGCCGGAGGAGATCTTCCAGCCGGCGTCGGGTGTCGTTCGGCGGAAGCTTGACGTCCCCCGTGAAGAACCGTTCGTACTCCACGTGAAGGCGTTGAAGCCCCCGCTCCAGCACCGCCAGTTCGTTCTCGATCGTCCCGGCCATGCGTCCGCGGTTAGTCTACAGTTCCGAGCCATGAGCGATCCGGAGCGCCGGCCGCCGTCTATCGAGAGCCTCCTCTCGCACCCCGAGGGAGCCCGGCTCGCGGCGGCGTACGGTCGGACCCGCGCCAAGGACGCCCTCCGGACGGCGGCCGCCCGCTATCACGCCGGCGGGATCACGGCACCGGAGGGAGAGGTCGGGGTCGTCTCCGCGCTTCTCTCGGCTGCCGGCGCCGATCTCCGGAGCCGGCCGCCGGCCGGTCCGCGGCCTGTCGTCAACGCGACGGGCGTCCTGCTCCACACGAACCTCGGACGGGCACCTCTCGCACGGGCCGCGCTCGAGGCCGCCCGGCGTGCGGGTGGCTACTGCACGCTGGAGTTCGACCCGGATTCCGGACGCCGTGGCCGGCGCGGCGACCACGTCAGGGGGCTCCTTCGCGAGCTCTTCGTCCCCGGCCGCGAGGGTCTCGATGCGCTCGCCGTGACCAACGCCGCGGCGGCGCTCCTCCTCGCGCTGGACACCGTCGCCAACGGCCGTCCCGTCGCCGTGTCGCGGGGCGAGCTCGTCGCGATCGGAGGCGACTTCCGGGTCCCCTCCATCCTCGCCCGGAGCGGCGCCTCGCTCTTCGAGGTCGGCACGACGAACCGGACGACGGAGGCGGACTACCGCGAGGCGCTCGAGGCCGGCGCCGTGGCCCTCCTCAAGGTCCGGCCGTCGAACTACAAGATCGTCGGCTTCACCGAGGAGGTCGACCTGCCCACGCTGGCGCGTCTCACCCGCCCCCGCGGGATCCCGCTCCTCTACGACGCCGGCGCCGGAACGCCCGTCCGCCGGACCGAGCCGGCGCTCGCCGACGAGCCGGTTCCCGCCGACGCCCTCGACGCGGGAGCCGACCTCGTCTGCTTCTCGGGAGACAAGCTCCTCGGCGGACCCCAGGCCGGCCTCCTCGTCGGTCGCGCCGACCTCGTCGCCCGCGCGGCGGAGAACCCGCTCGCCCGGGCGCTTCGCCCCGACAAGCTCGTCCTCGCCGCCCTCGCGGCCACCCTCGACCTCCACCTTGCCGGGCGCGCGGGGGAGATCCCGCTCTTCCGGATGCTGGCCCGGACCGAAGACGAGCTGCAGCGCCGCGCCGAGGCCCTCGCCGCGGAGGCGCGGCGCCTCGGCTACGCCGCGGACGTCGTCGGGGAGTGGTCCGTGGTCGGGGGCGGCGCCGGCGCCGAGTCAACGGTTCCGACGCGCGCCGTTTCGCTCGCGCACGGTCGCATGAGCGCGGACGACCTCGCCGCCGCACTCCGGCGGCGGCCGGTTCCGGTCGTGGCGCGCATCGCCTCCGGACGGCTCCTGGTCGATCTCCGGACCGTGGAGCCGGAGGAGGAGACCGAGATCCTGTCGGCCCTCCGGGAGGCCGCCTCGCCCTGACGCGCCGGAGACCTAGATCCCCAGCTCCTTCATCCGCAGGGAGAGCCGGCGGAGCGGGATGCCAAGCTCGTCGGCCGCGCGGGCGCGGTCCCCTCCCGTCGCCTCCAGCGCCTGACGGATCCGGCTCGTTTCCCCGGCCCGCTTCCACCGCTCGATGACCTCGTCCAGGGGACCGTCGAGGGAGGGGTGCGGCGCCGTGGTCTCCCCCGGCATGCCGACGACGACGTCCGCAGTGCGGACCGTCTCGCCCCGGGTCAGGATGACGGCACGCTCCACGACGTTCCGGAGCTCCCGGACGTTCCCCGGCCAGTCGTGCTCGCAGAGCCTCTCCAGGGCGCCCGCCGAGAAGAGGGGCGCCTTCCGCCGCAGCTGTTTCGCCGCCGCCTCGGCGAAGCTCCGGGCCAGCGCGGGGATGTCTTCCCTGCGCGAGCGGAGCGTCGGGAGGCGGATCGGAAAGACCTCCAGCCGGTAGAAGAGGTCCTCCCGGAAACCGCCGGCGCGCACGAGGGCGCCGAGGTCCCGGTTCGTCGCGACGACGATCCGGACGTCCACCGAGATCGCCACCGTGCCGCCGACCCGGAGGAACTGCTTCTCCTCCACGACGCGGAGGAACTTCGACTGCGCGGCGGCCGGCAGTTCCGAGATCTCGTCGAGGAACAGCGTCCCGCCGTCGGCGATCTCGAACCGGCCGGCACGGCGCTCGACCGCGCCCGTGTAGGCGCCCCGCTCGTGCCCGAAGAGCTCGTTCTCCACGAGGCCCTCCGGGATCGCCGCCACGTTCACCGGGACGAACGGCCCCGAGGCGCGCGGCGACAGGGCGTGAAGGGCGCGGGCGAAGAGCTCCTTGCCGGTCCCCGACTCTCCCGTCAGGACGACGGTGACCTCCGACTCCGCGGCGCGCCGGGTCCGCTCCAGCGCCTCGGCGAGGGCCGGCGAGGAGCCGATGATGGCCGGCATGCCGGCGAGGCCGGCCTCGGTGGCGAGAAGCGACCGGGCGACGGTCTCGCGGCGCGCGGCGACGTGCCGGCGGACGAGGAGGAGGAGGAGCTCCGGGTCGACCGGCTTGTTCAGGAAGTCGGCCGCGCCCGCCTTCATCGCGGCGACCGCCGTCTCCACGGTCCCGAAGCCCGTCAGGACGACGACGGGGACGCCGGGGTCGGCGGTCACCGCGGCCTTGAGGACGGCAAGGCCGTCCTCGCCGGGGAGCTTCAGGTCGGTCAGGACGAGCCCGTAGCGGCGCCCTTCCTGGAGGCGGCGAACGGCCTCGTCGCCGGCCGCGACCGCCTCGACGGAGTACCCCTCGCGCTCGAGCGTCTCCGTGAGCATCGCTCGGAGCGAACTCCGGTCCTCGGCGAGGAGAATCTCGGCCGGCACCGCCGCCGTTCAGTTCCCGTCCGGAGGCTTAGGCTGGTCCCCGGTCGGCTTCGGGATGAAAGTCCCTCCCGGCTTTTCCGGCGCGCCGATGGCCGCGTTCGGCGGCCGCGGCGCCACGTCGGGCGACGGGATCCGGATGTAGGTCGGCGTCGGGGAGGGCTTCGGCTCGGCCGGCTTCGCCGCCTCCTCCTCCGCTTTCCTGGCGTCGGCTTCCTCGGGAGGCTTCGGGGGCGTCACACCACCGCCCCAGTCGGCGGCCGCGGCCCCTTTCACGGGAATCTTCGTCTGCCACTTCGCGGTGTACCGGAACGTCGAGATCTCGCCCGTCTCCTTCAGTTCAGCGGTGAACGTGCTCTTCTCTCCCGGCGCCAGCAGGTCCTTCGCGACCTGCCCATACGTCGTGGCGACGGTCTTTCCTCCGGGGCCGACCGCTTCGATCGTGACGCCGATGCCGCCCAGCTCGGCCCTGCCGCTGTTGAGGAGGGAGCCGCTGACAGAGTAACCGGCCGGCGATTTAGTGGCCGTGGCGTTCGAGACGTCGATCCGTTCCTCGCCGTCCTCCTTCTTCTCCGCCTCGGCTTCGGAAGTCCCGGCGGCCACCTGATCGTCCGTCAGGACGACCGTCGCACGCCGCTCGCCTTTCTTGCCGGCGATCTCCGCCGGCCGCGGCGGACGGAGGCTCGTCGCAGCGGCTGGCGTGGGGGCCGGCGTCGGCCGCATCCGCGCGGCGTCGGTCTTCGCCTTGTCGATCTCCTCGGCCGGGATCGAGAAAAGGGTGCCGTCCGCCGATTTCAGGAGGACGATCCGGCCCTTCACGACCGGAGGCCCGGACGTCTCGATCGTGCGGCCGTCCCTGAGGACCACCACGTCCGCCCCCGCGGAGCCGGCGAGGAGAAGAAGGACGCCGAGGGTCGTCGTCGAAGAGACGCGACGCATGGACACCTCCCGAATACAACTTCTCATGATACCTCTCCACGCGCTCCCGTCGTCCGGTCACCGCACCGGCCCGGGCCGAATCGAGAGATACCGAAGCTCCCGGGCGAAACCGACGCGGGTCTGCGGGTTCGGCCCCCACCCGACCGGCGCGGAGTTCGCGTCGTCTCGCGGGGCATTGAAAGGCAGGAACTCCTCCAGCACCCCGTCCGCGCTCCCCGCAGTGCTCCGCTCCTGCCCCTTGGCGACGACGGCGATCCGGACGGCCCGGAGCTCCGTTCCGGGCGTCGAGAGCTCCGCCTGAAGGAGGGGGCGCGCCCCCGGCCGGTCGGCCCGCCACTCCTCGGGTCCGCCCTGCGGCGAGACGGCCCAGGCGGCCTGGAGGTTCTCGATGTCGTCGGCGACGCGGGCGACGTCCCAGCGGTCTGACCCGACGTTCTCGGCAACGGCGAGGAACGGCCTCGGGTAGGCGAGCGAGGGCGGATCGTTGACGACGTAGTAGTCCGGAGGACGCCCCTTCGGCCCCTGTGCGACGAAATAGACGATGTCGTCGAAGAGGCCGCCCCAGGAGAGCGGACCGAGGCGTCCGGGCGCGTCCCCGGATTCCCGGGCGTTCAGCGTCACCGCGTCCGGGTCGGTGAAGTCGAGCGTCAGCTCGATATGGCAGGCGTCGGGCGCCGGAGGACACCCTTCCTTCGAGGAGGCCGTCCGGTCGCCGAAGGCCACGATCCGCGCGACCGCGTAACGTCCCGCCGGATCGCCGGCGACGAAGTACCTCTTCCGGGATCCGGCGAGAGGGCGCGATCTGAGAATCGCAGCGGCTTCGGCGAAACCTTGCCCTCCGTCTCTTCCGCCCCGGGAGCCGCCGGTTTCGACGTCGTAGACCTTCACGCGGACCGAGGCAGGGCGTACCTGGATCTCCCCGGGAAGACTCTTCTCCCCCGAGGAGAAGAGCCGCCCGGTCGCGCGGTCGGAAGGATCGAGGGTGAGCCGCGGCGTCCGGAGGACCCCCCGGAGTCCGATCTGGTCGGTTCCGCCCCGGATCTCGGTCGTCTGCCCCACGGGACCCGTGAAGACACGCCTGACGGGCGTGTTGTCGCTGACCGGCCGGATCGCCTCGGGGGCCGGAAGCCGGCCGGAGGCCGCGGCGGAGAGGTCCCGGGTCAGCGTGCGCACCGCGAGGTCGAGCGCCGATCGGACTGCGGGGCTCGGGGCCGGAGACGAGGGGATCCGCGTCCAGCGGTTGACGAACTGGAGGGTCACGAGAAGAAAGAGGAGGAGGACTCCCAGCGTGACGAGGAAGGCCGGCAGCGAGACGCCGCGCCGCTCTCCGGCCCCCCGGATCCCCGCGCCGACGCGCTTTCCCATCCTCTCCGATCTCAGGCTCGAGGGCGCCCGGAAGGGCGGCTCGCTGCTACTGCAGCTCCTTCCAGTAAACGGGCGTCACGTTCCCGAAGCCGCCATAGTTCAGGATGTTGATGGGCGTCTCGAACACGCCGGCCTTCTGTCCGGATCCGACGCCGCTCTTGCCGACGACGATCTTCGTCCCGGCCATGGCGAACCCCGAGGCCGCCCCTTCGCCCGCCTGGTAGACGTCGGTCTTGTCGACGGTCACCACCTCGCAGCTCGTGAGCGAGAAGCTCATGACGACGATGTACGAGTAGCCGCGGCAGTAGCCGATGGCGTCGGGGTCGTAGAGGAGGAAGAGCGCCTGGAAGCTCCCCGTGCCCGAGAGCGGAACGAGGAGGAACGGGGGCGCCGTCATCTGCGTCCGGGGCCCGAAGGTCGTCGGATCCCCTGACCCCAGGCGGCACCGCGGCCCGGGGTCCTTCGGATCGCAGGGGGGCAGCTCGATATCGGAGACCGGGACCGAGTAGATCGCCTCACCCGGACCCCCCACCGTGACCGTGCCGAACTGCGCGGCCGCCTTGTTCTTGTTCACGGCGACGAAGAGCCGGGGCTTCCAGGAGTAGTCCGCTTTCTCGCCCGCGGGAGCCATCTCGCCCGACGGATTGGTCACGAGCGGGCTCTTCTCGTACGCCGTTCCGCTCCCGAAGGAATAGACCTGGCACCCCGTCTTGCCGACGCCGCTCGCGGCCGGCGGGTAGTAGAGAGGCGCCTGGTCGGCGACCCCTTCGATGTTGCCGATCTCCTTCGGCACGTCAATGCCGATCTTCACCTGGTCGAAGTCGACCGTCCCGCCCGTCGGGTAGTTGAACCAGATCCGGCCGTTCAGGTCGGCCTGAAGGCCGAGGTCCGCGATGTTGTTCCCGTAGTAGGTCGGCATCGTCGTGTCGAAGAAGACGCTCGCCGAGAAGGCCTCCTGCCCCACGAGCGGCTTGTTCGAGGCGTCGAGGGCGGCGACGTCGATGGGGACGAAGTTCTTGTTGCCCGTCAAGTAGCCGTCGGCCCCGTCGAGGGCCTGCAGCTGGAACAGCTTTGCGGGCTTCTGGCTCCCCGCGACGCTTGCCGGGTCGTACCCGGCTCCCATGAGCATCAGGAACTTCTCCGGCGAAGCCTGGTTCGCGGCCACCGCCGGAACGCTCCACGTGTAATCGAGGCCGGGCAGGTCGGTGTCCGACTTCCGCCAGAGGAGCTCCACCAGCTTCGAGGCGTCGTACTCCGCGTCGCCGAAGGACGGATGGGAGACGTCGATCGCCGTGACCGACTTGCCCGCCGGTCCGAGCGTGAGGTAGCCGATGGTCTTCCAGGCGGAGTTTGCCGTGTCGTAGACGTCGGCGTAGCGGAAGGACTGGGCCACGCCCCAGATGTGCTGCCGGATGTCCGGGTCCTGGCCCGTCGGCGAGCGCCGTTCCTTCGTGATCGGGTGGACCAGGGTCTGGAAGTTCTGGAAGAGCGTCACCTGCCGGGCGAGAAGCTCCGGCGGTAGCAGGGCGAGGATTTCCGTCCCCGTGTTGAAGTCGAACGCGTGGAGCATCCCGTCGTCCGCCCCGACCCAGGCGACCGGGCTCCGGTTCTTGTGCTTGATCTCGTATGCGGAATGGGTGCCGGCGAAGTTGCCCGTGTAGATCTCGGGCTTCCCGATGACCGCCGGCGTGGAGTTGATCGAGGCGCCGAAGACCCAGCTTCGGGCCGTGTTCGTCAGCGTGCCGTCGTTCCCCCGGATGAAGTCGAGGACGTTCGTCGTGAACTTCGTCGTCGCAAGCCCGGCGAT
Organism: uncultured Acidobacteriota bacterium; assembly: GCA_963801475.1. GTDB lineage: Bacteria > Acidobacteriota > Thermoanaerobaculia > UBA5066 > UBA5066 > DAOMFB01. The sequence goes on from CAWDEX010000001.1 coordinate 2,907,848, forward strand.
GGCGGCCAACGTGTCCCGGGTGCCGTTGTCTGCGAGGACCTCGATGAGCCCGCCGGCGATGTTGGCCGGGTCCCACGTAAAGATCTTCCGGTTGGCCGGGCTCTGGTAGTTCGCGTCCTTCGGGTTCGAGAGGATCTCGCCGGCGTCCCACTTGGTGTTGGAGCCGGTCGGCTTCAGGGTGTCGACGGCCCGGAGCCGTCCCCTCCACTTCGGGTACTCGGTCGACGGCAGGAGGACGATGTTCCCTTGCGCCACGCTCGCGCCGGCGATCGGCGGGCTCGTGGCGTAGTCGCCCGTCGCCGTCCCGGCGATGATCTCCTGGAAGGCGTCGTAGATCGACTTGGCGTCGTTGGCGAAGAACGCGTAGTCGCCCGAGGGGACGCTCGCCGCGTAGGTGTTCGGCGTCGTGCCGTCCTCGCCGTTCTGGTCCTGCGGCAGCCGCGGATCCCCGGGATCGACCGGCGGGTCTCCCACGACGACGGGGGGAATGATCTGGTACGTGTAGCCCGCGTCGCCCTTCGGCGCCGACGCGTCGGTCCGGCCCCGGTAGGCCGTGTAGTTCAGCTCGCACTTCCCGACCGTCGGGCTCAGGCCGATGACGAACGTCCGCACGCGGGTCGTGACTTTCGAGCCGTCACTGGGGTCCGTCCAGACGAACCCGTTCGTGAAGAGCGTCTCCGCGATGCCTGCGACGAAGCCGTCGGGAGTGCCCGCGGCCGATGCCGAAGGGGGTACGCCCTTGGCCGTCTTGTAGGTGTCGATCTGGCTGGCCCCCGCGCCACCCGGGTCGAGCATCGTGTTCGTTTCGCAGTCGTAGCCCGATCCCTTGCGCTTCGAGCCCGGATCGCAGCACCGCCAGAGACGCGCCGCGCCTCCGCCGGGCGGGACGGCCGCCGTGTAGCATCCGGCGTCGGTCCCGTAATACCCCTCGCACGGGCTCGTCCACGGCTCCCCGCCGCTCGCGGCTGCCCACGACTTGGGTCCCGGCGGCGCGGGAAGGGCCGGGGGCCCCGTAAAGTCCGCCGGGTCTCCGGCCGGGTTGCAGATGTTCGACAGGCCGTCCGTGCAGAAGATCAGTCCGTACGGGCGGTCGCAGCGGATCGGGATCTTCGGGTCGGTGGCGAACGTGAAGGTCTCCATGTCGGCCCCGGCCCGCCGGAGGCCTTCCTTCGAGGGCGTTCCGCCCGCTGTGTAGATCCCGCCGTAGTAGACGAGCCGCAGGGCACCCTCGACGCTGGCGATCTTCCCCTTGTCGTCCGGATAGACGTGCTGGATCAACTCGTAGTTCTTGGCGATGTCGCCGGGGTCCGAACAGTAGGTGCCCGGGTCGATGCTGTAGGGCGTCCGGTCCTGGAAGCTGAAGAGGCCCCAGTTCACCTTGTCCGCCGTGTCCGAGACGATCTTCTTGGGCGCTTCGACCCGCATGAGCGCCGCGGCGTTCCCGACCGGCCACCCCGTCACGCCGGGAATCGAGCTACCCCACTCCAAGCTCCCGGATCCGGGTCCCGACGCATAAGGATCCGGGGGCTGTGGTCGAGGGAGGTATGGCTGGGCCGCCGGATCCTGGGGCGGCGTCCCCGTGTACCCCGTAAACCTCGTCTCGTCATACGCCACGAACGGTGGGCCCGGGTCGTCGCCGTAGATCTGATTCAGGTCTTTGTCTTTTCCGTAGGTCAGGGTCCAAGTCCAGGTCGCCTGGTTCCCGAACTGGTCGTAGGGAAGCAGGTGGTAGATCCCGACCACGTTCCCGCCCCACGGGTAGTCGTAAAGGGGATTTGCGATCGTCGAGTCGGCCGTCAGGTCGATTCCGGTCGCCGGTGTCGGCGTGGCCGTCGGGGAGGCTGGCGTCGGCGTCGGCTGACGCGGCGGCAGGGAGGAGAGGTAGGCTTCGAGGGCCGCTCCCTGCTTGTAGCTGACGGTGACCCCCGCGGCCAGCCAGTTCCCGTTGGTGGGCGAACCCCAGTCCGAGCCGTCCGCCGCGCCGCCCACGGCCGCTCCGCTGTGCGGTGAAGGCGACCCGCTGGGCAGGTCCGGCTTGGCGAATCGTGCGTCCGGCACCCGTTCCACGACCCACGGCGAGGTCGTGTTGTCGGTGACTTTCGTCCCCGGCGGGTAGTACTCGGAGACGATGCTGACCGAGTCGCCGAGGGCGTTCTTCAGCGCCGCGAGCCGCGACGGACGGTCCCAGTGAAGGACGTAGACCCATGCCGAGCATCCGGAGCCGGAGTCCGGAGGCGTCAGCGTCGGCATCACGGTGGGCGTGGGCGTCGGAAGTCGGAGGATCGCTCCCACCGGCGGGACGAGCTGCGGCGCGGTGAAGTCGCTTCCCGACCCGGACGTTCCGATTCCCTGCCAGAGCGGACGGTCGTTCGGCCCTGACGGCTCGCGGGGGGGCGCTCCGAGCGGGCCCAGTGGCCATAGGGGAGCTGAAGCCACTCCCGTCGTTGGCCGCGCCGGGATCCCCGACAGCCGCGACGGCTCGGGCGCCGACCCCGGCTTTCCGGGAGTGTTCGTCGGCGTCACCGTCGGCGTCGGCGAAAGCGTCGGTGTATTCGTCGGAGTCAGCGTCGGCGTCGGCGTGTTCGTCGGCGTCGGAGTCGGCGTATAGGTCCGTGTCGGCGTCAGCGTCGGCGTGTTCGTCGGCGTCGAGGTCGGCGTCCGCGTGGCCGTATTCGTCGGCGTGTTCGTGATCGTCGGCGTCGCCGTCGGCGTGTACGTCGGCGTCCGCGTCGGCGTCCTCGTCGGCGTCGGCGTGTTCGTCGGCGTCCCGGTCGGCGTGAAAGTCGGCGTCACCGTCGGCGTCCGCGTCGGCGTGGGCGTGTTCGTCGGCGTCCCGGTCGGCGTGAAAGTCGGCGTCACCGTCGGCGTGTTCGTCGGCGTCCGCGACGGCGTTGAGGTCGGCGTCCGCGTCGGGGTCCGCGTCGGCGTCCCGGTCGGCGTCACCGTCGGCGTCCGCGTCGGCGTGGGCGTCCGCGTCGGCGTCCCGGTCGGCGTCACACGTCGGCGTCACCGTCGGCGTCCGCGTCGGCGTCCGCGTCGGCGTCCGCGTCGGCGTCACCGTGGGCGTCCGCGTCGGCGTCCGCGTCGGCGTCACCGTTGGGGTCGGCGTCCGCGTCGGCGTCACCGTCGGCGTCCGCGTCGGCGTCCTCGTCGGCGTGATCGTCGGCGTCCGCGTCGGCGTCGAGGTCCGCGTCACCGTCGGAGTGACCGTCACCGTCGCCGTCGCCGTATAGGTCGGCGTCACCGTCGGCGTCCTCGTCGGCGTATTCGTCGGCGTCACCGTTGGGGTCGGCGTCCGCGTCGGCGTCACCGTCGGCGTCCCCGTCGGCGTCCGCGTCGGCGTGATCGTCGGCGTCGCGGTCGCCGTGTACGTCGGCGTCACCGTCGGCGTAAAGGTCGGCGTCCACGTCGGCGTGGAGGTCGGCGTCACCGTCGGCGTCGACGTCGGCGTCAGGTCGGCGTCACCGTCGGCGTCACGCGTCGGCGTGTGCGTCGGCGTGGAGGTCGGCGTCACCGTCGCCGTCGCCGTCGAGGTCGGCGTCGCCGTCGGCGTAAAGGTCGGCGTCGAGGTCGGCGTCTGCGTCGGCGTATTCGTGACCGTCGCCGTCGGCGTGACCGTCGGCGTAAAGGTCGGCGTCGAGGTCGGCGTCTGCGTCGGCGTCACCGTCGTCGTCGGCGTCGCCGTCGGCGTCGCCGTCGGCGTATAGGTCGGGGTGACCGTTGCGGTGGGCGTGTGCGTCGGCGTCGCGGTCGGCGTCCCGGTCGGCGTCACCGTCGGCGTGATCGTGGCCGTCGGGGTCTCCGTCGGCGTCCCCGTCGGCGTATTCGTCGGCGTCACCGTCGGCGTCACCGTCGCCGTCGGCGTGTCGGTCGGCGTCCCCGTCGGCGTCACCGTCGGCGTCTCCGTGTAGGTCGGCGTGCGACGTCGGCGTCACAGTCGGCGTCGGCGTCGGCGTCGACGGCGGCTTCGGGTTGAGACAGATTCCGCCGTACCAGACGAGACGCCCGATCGAGTCGTCCCCTTCGAACAGCTCGTTGCCGTAGGCGTCCCACCGCATCGAGCCGCTCCGGTCGAGGACGATCATCAGGTTCGGCGGAATGACCTGCTGCGTGATCTGCCGGAGCGGGTCGTACCCCTCGTCGTACGCCAGCGCGATCCCCTCGCTCCCGAGCGCGAGGAGGAGCCCGAGCGCGACGGCGACGGCCTTCCTCAGGGCGTCGGGAAGGGCGAAACGAAGGCGCGGCCGGCTCATCGGGCTTCCCTCACCTTCCCGGCCGGTCGGGCGCCTGCGTGCATGCTGGACATAAACCTTCGCCAACACATGAGCGAGGGTCGTGCCGCGGCTGGAGGCTCCCATCCAAACCATTCGAACAAAAAGACTTGGAACTTCCGCCGGACCGCCTCGTCTTGCGGGCGAGGGCGCGGACTGCCACTTTTCGTAACAGGACCCGCGTCATTTTCCCTTCGCTCCGGAGCTCGTCCCGCCCGCGTTCGAGAGGTACTGGCTGAAGGCCGGCGCGCCGAACGTCCCCGTAAAGAGCTGCTCTTCGAGGATCTTCGTGTAGACCCGGCCGCCGGCCCCGCGGACCTGGCCGACCGAGACGAGGAGGACGACCATGTCGGAGTCGTTGGCCGGCCCCGCGACGTCCTCCGGGTTGTTCCGGACGTAAAGCGAGTAGGTTCCGCGGTCGAAGACGCCGACGCCGGCCGGCACCGGGACCGGAATGTTCAGGAACTCCGTCATCACGCCCCCCTCGGGGTCGGCCGCCTTCAGGATGATCCCCTGGTAGCCGCCTCCCGGGAGGTTGATCGGCGGCGAGCAGCCGCCGCAGTTCAGGATCGTGGAGAGCGCGATGCTGGCGCCGACGACGTTGCTGATGACCGACTCGCCCTTCCGGAGGCCCACCTCGGCCAGGTAGAACGCAGCCCGGGTCATCCGCGCGTTCCCGGAGAGCCCCTCCTCCATCTGGGCGAAGTACGCCACCCCGAGACCGACGATCGTCAGGATCAGGATGACGAGGACGACCGTCACCAGCGCGCTTCCCCGGTTCCCCCCCCGAACGGTGCGTCTCGACATCGCCGTCAGCTCCCCAGCATCCGGTTCTTCAGCATCAGCGTGGCCGTGGCCCGGAAGTGCTCGAAGTCGTCGTAGTTCGTCGCGGCGGCGCGGTTCTCCGCGGCCGGGCGGAAACGGCGGTCCACGGTGCCCACCGCCGCCCCGGTCTTCGCGCCGGAGATCTGCCGGGCCCCGAAGGTGACGGGGCGCGAGCGGGCCACGAGGCTGAACCGGAGACCGACGACCTGCGAGATGTCCCTCGGGGGCGCGGCGGCGTTCAGGCCGGCCTGCCAGGGGACGCCGTCCACGCACTCGGGGCAGACGCCGCCCTTGGCCGGATCGAGAAGCAGGGTCGACGAGTTCAGGAAGCTTCCGTCCGTGTAGAGGTACGCGACCTGGAAGTCCTCGACGTTCTCGATGATCGGGACGAAATTCGCGCCCGGGTTGTCGGTGGCCGGGTCGAAGAGGCCGGTCTTCTGCTCGAGGCTGGGGACGCCGTTCACGGTCCGGACGCGGAACGAGAACGCCTCGAGCCCCGTGACGAGGAAGACCGGGTCCAGGAAGGTGGCCGAGTGCCCGCCCGGCGGGTCGATCGTCCCCTTCGGAACCGCGTCGCCCGGGTCGGCCTGGATGTGGATGTTCGCGCCGTTCCCCATCGTGCAGCTGCAGGCCGCGTCGGCGGCCACGTAGGCGCTGATCTTGAAATACTGCCAGGAGGCGTTGTTGTCCTGCAGGAGGAGGAAAGCGGTGCTGACCCCGCCGTTCTCGCGGGTCAGGGCCTTGAACGCGGCCATGTTCGCGGCGTCGTCGTTGGTCGCACCGCAGCCGTCGCGGTAGCCGACATAGAAGTCGCGCGTGGGCGGTGAATAGCCCGGCCAGACGGCGGAGCCGGCATAGGTCACGAGGTATTTCGCGGGCGCTCCCGTCGGCAGGATCAGCGAGACGACGTCGGTGTCCTGGTCGCCGAAACCCGCGGCGGCCTGGGCGGCGGTGAGATTGTCGTAGGTCGCCTGCACGCGGCTCGCGGGGTTCGTCGCGTCGCTGTTGTAGTAGGCCACGATGGCGTTCGGCGCCATGAACGAGACGTCGGTCGCCCCCTGAAGGAAATGCGAGAGGTAGTCGACCGCGCGGCGCGCCGTCTGCCGGGGCTCGATGACCCACTGGACCCTCTCGGCGAAGGAGCGCATCGTGAAGAGGAGCGTCAGCGCCACGACCATCACGACGACGAGGAGCGTCAGCGAGACCATCGCCTCGGCGAGGCTGAAGCCCCGCTCACGCTCAGAACGCGGCGACATAGTCCACTCGCTTCAGGTTCCTGAACGTCACCCCGAAGTAACGCCGCACGGCGGCAACGTCGTCGGTCGGAACCGCGGAGACGGTGATCACCCAGAGGGCGTTTGCGCTGGCGCTGGAGCGCTCGATCGTGTACGAGATCTTGTAGGGGCCGTTCTCTTCCTCCATGACGTTTGCGCCGCCCGGGCCCCAATACGTCCATTGGATGCCCGTGTTCGTGTATGGCAAAGAGTAGGTTCCAGCCACGATCGGGCTCGGCACGCCCGATCCGGCCGGTGCCACGAGCGGGGGGTTCCGGCGCCCGATCGCGTAACAGAACCGGATGTTCTCGACGACCTGCTGGCACTTGAAGAGCAGATCTGTCCGCGCGGCCGCTCCGGCGCTGGCCAGGAGCGCGAGGGAGAAGAGCTGGAGGATGCCGGCCACCATGATGGAGAGAATCGCCATCGCCACGAGGACCTCGATGAGGCTCGAGCCGCGGCGGGACGAACGGGGGCGGCGCCGGAAGAGCTTCGTCATGGCGCCTCAGTAGGGGATCTCCACGATCTGGATGCCCCAGGCCGGCGAGATCCGGAGCTGGTAGTTGCGCTTCGGGAGAAGGCGGCCCGACACCATCTGCGCATGGGTGATCGAGAGCGTCGCGGTCTGCGCGATCTGCACCGGCGGCGCCAGGGTGGCATCCATCGCCCGGCCAAACGTGTCGCAGGCCAGGAGGCGGACCTTCGTGGCGTCCGTGTCGTTGTCCGACCAGGACGACGACTCGATCTGACCCGCGTTCGCCGTCGAGAAGCAGATCTGCGCGGTGTCGATCGTGAGCCGCTCGACGAGGATGTCGGCGAACGGATTCGTCGTCTGCAGGGTTCCGACGTGGGTGTTCCCGGGGTCGTTCGTGATGTTGTCGGCCCAGAGTTCCACCGGCATGATCCCGCCGGCGAGGGGACCGATGCGGAGGAACATCGTGGCGCCGCGCCGCTGGGCCTCGAGATAGGCCCGGGAGGCGGTCAGCTCGAGGCCCTGCACCGTCGACGACAGACGACCCTTCTGAAGCGTCCGCATCACCTCGATCCCCGCCACCGTCAGCATGATCCCGAGGATCGCGAGGACGATCAGAAGCTCCACGAGGCTGAAGCCGCGCTCCCCCGAGGGCCTGTGGCCTGCTCGACACCTCAACATAAATCCGTCACACCCGAGACTGCGAGACGCATGCCGTGATCCTATTCTCCTGCGGAAACGACTCTCCGGCAAGACCTTGTCGAACGAACGCGGTTTCGATCGACGTCGCCTCTGCCCGCCGGGCCGACACTTTTCGTAACAGGAAGAGACCGCCCGACCCTCCGGAGGGCCGCAAAAGGGCGGTCGGCTACCATAGCCGGAGGAGTCCGCCGTGGTCCTCGAGAAGCTCCGGAAGGGTCTCAGGAGCGAGCCGCCCTGGGTGACGCAGCTCAGGGAGCATCGCTGGACGTCCGACGCCCAGCGGAAGGAGCTCCTGGACCGCTTCGTCGCCCTCTCGAATCCCGAAGCCGAGTGGGTGACGTGGACGGCGCTCGACCCGAACCCCGATCTCCGGGCCGCGGGAATCAGCATCCTCCGACGTCGTGGAGACCGCGACGCCTACCACGCCCTCGCCGCGCTCCTCCACACGCGCTCCGAGGCCGCCCGCCGCGCCATCCTCCGGTTCCTGAAGGACCTCGCCGGGCCGGACCTGGGGGCCGTGCTCATGGAGCTGGCGTCCGTCTCCGACGAGAAAGGCCGTCTCGCGGCTCTCGAGCTGTCGCCCGGCCTGCCGGGAGAAGCGGCGTTCGAGGTGGCCCGCCGGACGCTCCAGTCCACGGCTCCGGTCGTGAGGGCTCAGGCGCTCCGGCTCGTCAGCGAGACGAGCTTTCCGGGCGGCTCCGGCGCGGCGGCCCGGCTGGCCCTGCCGCTGCTCCAGGACGAGAACAGCGAGATCCGGCTGGCGGCCCTCGCCGTCCTCGAGCGCCATCCGAGCGAGAGCAGCTTCCCCGACCTGCTCCAGATGGCCCGCACGGGCGACGACCGCGTCATGCAGGCGGCCTTTGCCGCCCTCGTCCGCCTCCTCCCCGCGGCGAAGCTGGACCACACGCCGGAGATCATGCCGCTCCTGGCCGACGGCCTCCCCGCCGTCCGCGCCGGGGCGCTGTCTCTTCTTCAGGGCGTGCCCGCGGAAACGGTCGCGCGGCGGTTCGTCGAGCATTTCCACGGCGCTTTCGTCTGGGTGAGGGACCGCGCGCTCGACACGACGCGCGAGGGGCTCCGCGATTTCTGTCCCGCGCTGATCGCCCTCACCGGCGACGGAGATCCGACGCTCGCGAAGGCGGCGGCCGAGATGACGCTCGCGCTGGAGGACCCGCGCGCGCTCCCCGTCTGGCTCCGCCTGACCGACGACGCCGACTACTGGATCCGGGCGCGCGCCATGGAGCTGCTCGGGCAGAACGGGCACGGGCACCCCGAGGTGCTTCCCCGGCTTCTTTCGGCGCTCGAGTCCCCCGACGGGGCGATCCCGGCGGCCGCGGCGCTCGGCGAACTGGCCGACGCCCGGGCCGCCCAGCCCCTCCTCGAGGCGTTCAAGAAGGCCCAGTCGCGGCCGGATCTCCAGGTCGAGCTGATCGACGCCCTGGCCGCTCTAGCCCGCGTCGAGCCCCGCATCGTCCCGCTCCTCGCGAAGATCGCCGAGACGCCGCAGGTCGATGCGAAGGTCCGCGAAAAGGCCCGCCGCTCCGTCGCGCAGATCGAGTCGGCGGCCGAAGGGGCTCCGTCGCCGCTCGAGGACGACGAAGGACCGGATCTTCCCCTCGCCGAAGGCGGCCAGGCGGGCCTTCGCGAAATGCTCGGCGAGGCGGTCCGCTCCGGCGCGTCGGATTTCCACCTTGCGACCGGGTTTCTCCCCCACCGGCGGGTCCAGGGCCGGCTGGAGCCGGTCGACATCCCGACCGTCACGCGAAAGTCCGCCCAGACTCTCATCCGCCAGGTCCTCTCGGACGAGGAGTGGCGCCGCCTCGAGAAGGAGCGCCATCTCGACGTCGCCCTCCGGATTCCGCGCGTCGGCCGCTTCCGGGCGAACTTCTTCTCGCAGCGGAGCGGCTTCGACGCCTCGTTCCGAGTGATTTCCCGCGTGATTCCGAAGATCGAGGATCTCGGCCTCCCGCCCTCGGCCGCGGACATCCTCCGGTTCACGCAGGGGCTCGTCCTCGTCACGGGGCCGGCCGGGTGCGGCAAGTCCACGACGCTGGCGGCCATGATCGACCGTCTCAACGAGGTCCGGCCGTGTCACATCATCACGATCGAGGATCCCGTCGAGTACACGTTCCTGCCGAAGATGGCCCTCGTGAACCAGCGACAGGTGCCGCGCGACACCCTTTCGTTCGCCCGGGCCCTCCGGGCCGCGCTCCGGGAGGATCCCGACGTCATCATGGTCGGCGAGCTGCGCGACCTCGAGACGATCTCCCTCGCCGTCACGGCGGCCGAGACGGGTCACCTCGTCTTCGGGACGCTGCACACCTCCAACGCGACGGCCACGATCGACCGGATGATCAGCACCTTCCCGCCGGGGCAGCAGGGCCAGATCCGGGTCATGCTGGCCGATTCGTTGAAGGCCGTCATCTCGCAGGTTCTCCTGCCACGGCGCGACGAGCGGGGACGGATCGCCGCCTTCGAGATCCTCCGGACCACGCAGGCCATCGGCGCGCTGATCCGCGAAGGGAAGACGTTCCAGATCCCGTCGCTCCTGCAGACCGGGAAGCTCCACGGCATGGTGACGATGGACCAGTCGCTCCTTTCGCTCTGCGAAAACGAGCTGATCGAGCCCGACGTGGCCATCGAGAAGGCGCTGAAGACCGAGACGTTCGAGGGCCTCGTGGCCGAGCGCCGGAAGGAGCTGGAATGAGCGGCATTTCCGGATCGGGCCGCCCCACCAGCCAGGTCACCCCGGCGCACCGGCGGATCGACGTCCTGCTCCGGCTCGTCGTCGGCAAGAAGGCCTCCGACCTCCACCTCGCCGTCGGCCGGACGCCGATGATCCGGATCGACGGCGACCTCGAGAAGCTGAAGTGGCGCGTCCTGACGGAGGAGGAGTTCGAGGCGTTCATCGTCCCCATCACGCCGCAGCGGATCTACGAGGAGTGGAAGGGGACGGGCGACTCGGACTTCGCGTATTCCCTCGGCACCGTCGCCCGTTTCCGGGTCAACCTCTTCCGGCAGGAGCACGGCTCGGGGGCCGTGCTCCGCCTCATTCCCCCCCGGGTCCTCACGATCGAGGACCTCGGGCTTCCGTCGATCGTCTCGAACATCGCGCGGGTCCCGCGCGGGCTCGTCCTGATCACCGGCCCCACCGGCTCCGGCAAGTCGACGACCCTCGCGGCGATCATCGACTGGGTCAACAAGAACCACTCCCGCCACATCATCACGATCGAGGACCCGGTCGAGTTCATCCACACCCCGAACAAGTCGCTCATCTCCCACCGGGAGCTCGGCTTCGACACCCCCGATTTCGCCGGCGCCCTGAAGGCCGCCCTCCGCGAGGACCCCGACGTGGTCCTCGTGGGAGAGCTTCGCGACCTCGAAACCATGAGCCTGGCGCTCCAGGCGGCCGAGACGGGCCTGCTCGTCTTCGGCACCCTGCACACGAACTCGGCGGCGAAGGCGGTGGACCGACTCATCGACAGCTTCCCGGCGAGCGAGCAGGAGCAGGCCCGGACCGTTCTCGCGGAAGCGCTTCGGGGCGTTGTCGCGCAGGTCCTCCTGAAACGGAAGGGAGGGGGCCGGGTCCCCGCCTTCGAAGTGCTGCGGTGGTCGCCGGCGCTGGCCAACAGCATCCGCGAAGGGAAGACGGCCATGATCTCGACCCTCATCCAGACGGGCCGGAACGCCGGCATGGTGGCGATGGACCAGTCGCTGGCCGACCTCGTCGTGGAGGACGCGGTGACCTTCGAGGAGGCCTTCGAGAAGGCGCTGGACAAGGATGGGTTCAAGCCGCTCGTGGAGAAGCGGCGCGGCTCGGCCGCGCCCGGCACGCGTTAGGCGTCGGCGTCGCCGGGAGGCGTCCGCGGTACGCGAAGGGCAAACCGTGCGCCTCCGAGAGCCGCCGAACGGCCCACCGAGACCTCGCCGCGGTGAAGCACCGCGATTTTCGCGACGAGCGCGAGGCCGAGGCCCGTGCCCGACTCCTTCGTCGAGAAGAAGGGCGTGAAGAGCCTGGGCAGGACGTCGGGGGGCACGCCCGGCCCGTCGTCCTCGACCGCGACCTGCAGGGCCCCGTCCGGGGCCGTCTCTCCCCGGAGCAGGACGCGTCCGGAGGCCGCCTCGCACGCGTTCCGCAGGAGGTTGACGATCGCGCGACGGAAGAGGGCCGCGTCGAGGACGGCCGCGCCGAAGGCCCCTTCGACCGAGACGTCGACCGGCGGCGTCGCCGCGGGCGGCTCGGCCGCGATCTCCGCGACGAGGGGTCCGACCTCCGTCTCCGAAAGGTCGAGGCGCTCGGGACGGGCGAAGAAGAGGAAATCGCCCGTCACCCGGGCCACGTGCTCGGCCTCGGCCCCGACGGCCGCCAGGTGGCGGGCACGGGCCGCCGGATCGCCGGTCTGAGAAGCGAGGCGGACGTAGCCGAGGATCGTGGATGTCGCGTTCCGGAACTCGTGCGCGATGCCCGCCGACATCTCGCCGAGCCGCGCGAGCTCCCGCTGGGATGAGAGCTCGCGTTCGAGGCGCGTCGTCGACAGGACGAGCGACTCGGCGCGGGCGGCGAGGTCGTCGGCCCGCTCCTGCTCGCGCCGCCGGAGCTCCTCGAGCTCGGCACTCCGCCGCTTCAGCTCCTCGATGGTCTGCTGGAACGTCGCGATCGCCCGCTCGGTCTCGTCCCCGACGGGCGCCTCGAGGGGCTCTCCCTCGGCGCCGCCGACGACGGCGCCCGCGTCACGCGCGGTCTCCGTCAGCGCTTCGATCGGCCGCATCAGCCGCCGGAAGAAGGGAAAGACGAGAACGGTCACGAGGACGGCGACGATCGGCACGATCCAGGAGACGGTCCGGACGTTCCGGCGGGCCGCCGCGACCCCCCGGTCGTCGTAGAGGACGCGGAAGGTCCGCCGTCCGCCCGGGAAGGCGAGCGAGACCCCGAGCCGGGGCGAGGCGGACCCGGTCTCGACGTCGACCTGGGGCTTCCCGTCCCGCGGCCGGCTCTCCGCCCGGAGCCGCGTGGGCGCTCCGCCCGCGTCCGGGAGAAACGTCGCTTCGCCCAGCGGGTTTCCTTCGTCGTCGTACAGGACCGCGGACCGGGCTCCTCCGTCCCGGAGGAGGGAGGCCACGATGGCGTCCGCCCGGAGAGCGAGCGCCGGGTCCCCCGCGATCTGGAGACGCTCGGCCACCAGTTTCGTCCGGGCGGTGGCGGCCGCCTCGCTCTCGCGGATTCCCCACGACGCGACGTTCCTGAGGACGACGAGGGAGAGCGCCGCGAGGAAGAGGAGGAAGAGGACGCCCCCCACGACGGCGAGCCGGACGTCCCGCTCGAACGACCTAGTCTTCACGGGAGGAGCCCCGTCGAAGGAGGCGTCGGGAGCCCCGCCAGAAGCAGGAGCGACCGTCCCGCCGCGAAAGTGACGACGGCGCCGACGGCGAGGAAGACGCCGAACGGAATGTCGGCGCGATCGAGCAGGACGAGACAGCGTCCCGAAGAGGGCGCCGCCTGCGCCGCATAAACGCGGAAGAACGCGTCGCCGTCGTCGACGACGACCCGGCCGGAGCGGACCGGAAGCTCCGACGCGCCGCGACGGCGCGCCAGCCGGGCCAGCGCGACGACCGGCCAGGCCGTCCGGGACGACTCGCCGAGGAGCTGGCCTACTCCCGCCGCGCCGGGGATGGCCGACCAGGGCGGCCCCGCCGCCAGAACGCGGCCGTCGGCCCCGACGAGGAGTCCGCGCTCCCGCGCCACGGCGACCGCCCGACCCGGGTCGCTCGCCACGCGCCGCGAAAGGGTCCACCAGACCGCGTGCCGGAGCGCCGCCGCCGAGACGCCGAGGACGCTCCCCGCCAGCGAGCCGACGAACACGGCGAGAAACGCCCCGGCCGGCCCCGTGAACGCGCCGATCATGGCGAGCATCTTGACGTCCCCGAGGCCGAGGCCCTCCACGCGGCGCCACTTCCGGTAACCGGCCCGGACGGCGAGCAGTAGCCCCCCTCCGACGGCCGCGCCGAGCAGCGCGTCGACGAGCCGGCTTCCGCCGAAAGAGAAGGGACCGCGGGTCAGGTCGTCGAGGAGCGCGAGGGCGAGGCCGAGGGCGAGCCCGCCCAGCGTCACCTCGTCCGGGAGGATCCGCTCCGAGAGGTCCGTAGCGACGAGGATGACGGCCGCCGAGCCGAGAAGCGCGCCACGCACGGCCTCGAGGCTCGGCCCCCACGCCATGGCCGAAAAGAGGAAGAGGAGAGCCGTCGCCCCCTCGACGAGCGGGTAGCGGGCGGAGATGGGCGCCGCGCAACGCCGGCACCGGCCGCCGAGGAGGAGATACGAGACGACCGGGACGTTGTCGTAGAAGGCGATGCGCGCCCCGCAGGCGGGACAGCGGGACGGGGGTGTCACGACCGACTCGCCGCGCGGCAGGCGGTGGATGCAGACGTTGGCGAAGGAGCCGACGATCGCCCCCACCGCCGCCGCGAAGAAGTAGAAGAGGCCGAGCGGCGTCAGAGGCGCCTCCGGGCGCGCGAAGGCCCCGCGAGGACGAGCGCGGCGAGAAGGACGAGGGACGCGCCGGAGAGCGCGAGGCCCGCGCGGTACCCGGGCGGCCTGTAGAAAAACTCCAGGCGGTGGTCACCGGCCGGAACGAGCACGCCGAGAAAGGCCAGATCGGCCCGGAGCGTCGGGAGGGACGCGCCGTCGAGACGCGCCTCCCATCCGCCGTCGTAGCTGCGGGTCAGGACGACGAGGCCGGGCTCCGACGTCGAGACGGTCAGCTCGGTTCGCTCCGGCTCGTCCCGCACGAACCGCGCCAGGAAGAACGCCTGCGGGCTGCGGCGCGGCGGAAGAGGGACCGGCGAGGAGGCCACCCATGCCACGTCGTCTGCCGCGAAGCCGGGGCGGCGCAGCGCCTCGAAAACGAGGTCGTCGGCCGCCGCGCGAACCTCGCGCGGCAGGAAGACGCGGCCGACGGCTCCCGTCAGCTCGTACCGTCGGAGGCCGCCCACCGACGCGACAGGCGCGGCGCCGGGAATCGTCGTCGGAAACGGCGTCACGATCTGCCGGACGTTGGCAAGCGCGAGAAGGGCTCCGGGGCTCCCGCCGGCCAGGGCGGCGCCGAGGAGGCGCGCGCGTCTCGGGTTGTCGATCGGGGAGGCCGTCCCGGCCGTCGCGAGGCCGAGCGGCAGGTTTCCGTAACCGGCGAGGGCATCGTGCCCCCGCCGCACCGTCTCGTCCGAGAAGCCGGGCCCGCCGCCACCGAGCCAGCGGGAGAGAAGGCGCGCATCATGCGCCGCGACGAAGAAGCGTCCGGCGGCGGAGGGCGCAACGCCGGAGACGATCGCCGGAGTCCGGCTCAGCTCGGCCGCAGGCGCCGAGGCGAGCGCGTCGGACGAGAACCAGACGAGCGGTCCGGCGAGAATCCCGAGGAATGCGAGCTCGGACGACGGTCGCCGCCTGAGAAGCCCGACTCCCGCGGCGGCCGCGGCGAACGCGAGGGCGGCCCGGACACCCCCATCCCCGCGCAGCCGGATCGGCTCGAGGATCACGATTCCCAGGAGGCCGGCGGCAGAAAGGCCGAGCGCGATGAGGAGAACCCCCCGGCGGGGGGCCGTCGCGTCGTCGCGGAGGGCGTCGACGCCCGCGGCGGCCAGGACGGCGGCCGCGAGATGAGGAAAGGCGAACCAGCGCGCCGGGAATCTTGCGCCTCTCAGGGGGCCCGCGCTCCAGAGGAGCGGCGCGAGCCCCCCCCGGGCGCCGAGCGACAGGAGCAGCCCCAGGACGGCGAGCAGCAGGAGGGCGAGCGTGGTCCGCCGGTCGGCTCCGGCGGCTGCGCCGACGAGGGCGAGAAGGATCGGCAGCGGGCCGAGCGCCAGCGTCACGAGATAGGAGCCGCGCCCGGCCGCGCCGACACGCGTCAGGTCGGCGGGCGGGGGCCAGAGAAGATCGGCCAGATCGGAGCCGCCGACGGCCCGTCCCAGGGCCTCGGCCCGCGTCGCGCCGCTGAGCCGCCCCGATTCGCGAAGGTGGGCGACGAACGGAATCGCGGTGGCCGCCGTCAATCCGGCGGCGAGGAGGAGTCCGCCGGCCAGTCTCGCGGCGCCCCGCCGTGGGGAAGCCGTCGGTAAGGCGGGTCCTCGAGATGCGAGGGCCACGGCCGCCGCCGCCAGGCTTCCCCCGGCGGCGAGAGCCGGCTCTCCCGCGAGGAACGCGAGGGCCGACGACGCGGCAAGCGTCGCGATCCCCTCTCCCCGGAACGCGCGGCGGGCCCCCAGGAAAATCCAGGGAAGCCACGATGCCGTCGCGAAGTTGTTGAAGACCGGGACGAGGGAAAGAAAGACGCCGCCCCCGGCGTAGATCGCGGCTCCGGAGAGGGCCGCGAGCCGGGATCTTCCGATGGCGTTGAGCCAGGCGGCCATTCCCGCGGCGGCGACGACGAGGTGAACGGCGATCGCAGCGGGAGGACCGAAAGGCCACGGCAGGAGGAAGACGGCGTCGCCCGGGTAGAAGACGCCGCTCTGGAGCTGGGCCAGCCACGGTTCGCCGCAGCCGGAGAGGGGATTCCAGAGCGGCGGCGAACCGGCGCGCCAGCGTTCCAGCGTGTGGGCTTTCATCGGCCAGAAGAAGTCCGGCAGGTCCCCCCGCGCCGGGACCCTTCCCGAGAGAAGTCCGGGCAGGAGGAACGCGGCCGCGAGCGACAGACCGAGAAGCGCTCCCCCGGGACGGGCTCTCATGCTCCGCCGAGCCGGGGAGAGGGGCCCGCGACCTCACGTCCCCGAGACGTCATCCACGGCATTCTACGGAAGCGGGCGGTCCGGGGGTGGCCCCGGCGCGGCAGGAAACGAAAAGGCCCCGCGGGAGCGGGGCCTCTCGGGGAATTCGGAGATTGGCGCCGTCGACGTTACTTTTGCATGCCGTCCGGGAACTGGATGAACTGGCCGTCGGCGAAGATGATGTCGTTGTTGAAGTCCGTCGTCGGTCCGAGGGTGGAAATATCCGGGCCCTTCGCACCGTCCTTCCCGTTGGAGGCGACGACATAGTCCAGGTTCGCGTTGTAAGCCGTATACAGGAACCAGGAGTTCCAGCCGTCCTTCAGCGGGATGGTCCGGATGTACGTCGGTGAGATCGCGTTCGCGACGGCGGACAGTCCGACCGTCGTCGTCGGATAGGTGCAACCCGACGGATAAGCCCAGCCGGCGGCCGCGGGGTACCGGTTCGTGTCGACGGCGTACGCTTCTGCCGCCGTGCCGATCGAACGGATATCGGCCATCGACCTTTTCTGCTTGGCGCGCTGGATCGCGTTGAGCAGGTTCGGAATGGCGATGGCGACGATGATCCCGATGATCGCCACGACGATCAGGAGCTCGATGAGGGTGAAGCCTCTTTTGTCTCGTCTGATTCTCATTGATGAACCTCCTTGTTCGACCGAATACAACTTCTGTGCCCACATTGTAACACTCTTTTTTTCAATGACTTCCGCGACTTTTCCGGAATAAGCGGCTTCGGGGTGACAAATTTTGTCGCTTGGCCGCCGAGGTTTCTCTCAGCGTTTGTCGCCCGCCGGCCCTCCCGGAAGGTCCTCTTGCCTCATCTCTGGAGCCCGTCCGGATACTGAACGAAGCTGCCGTTGACGAGGATGATGTCCGCCGCGAAGGCGTGGGTCTCACCGAACGGCGGCGAGGCATCCGGAAGACCGTCGGCTCCGTTCGAGCGGATCGCGTAGTTGGCGTTCGCTCCGTCGGTCGCGTAGGTGAACCAGGAGCTCCACCCGTCCACGAGAGGGACCGACCGGAGATACGTCGGAGAGATCGCGGGCAGGATGGTGCAGATCGTCGCCGTCGGCAGGGACAGCCCCGACGGCAGCGCGTAGCCGGCGGCGGCGGGGAACCGGTTCTGGTCCGTGGCGAAGGCGTCGACGCCGAGAGCGAGGGTCCGCATGTCGGCCATCGATCGCTTCTGGCGCGACCGGTTCATGACGCTCCTCATGTTCGACGCCGCCATCGCGACGAGGATCCCGATGATGGCGCTCACGACCAGCATCTCGATCAGCGTGAACCCGCGGCGCTGACTCGTGGCGACGCTCACCCTGACGGCCCGCCATTCAAGAAGCGTGCCCCGGCGTCGGACTTGAGATACTTCCCGCGTGGTCTCCCTCCCTCGGCCTGTCGCAGAGCTTACGCTGGAGCGCGAGCTCTCGGAGTTCGAGAAGCTCAAGCCGCGGCTCCGGGAGGTGTGGAACGCGATCTCGCTGCGCGACGAGGAGCCGCACACTTCGGTCGTCGTCCCGTCGCTCACGCTCGACCAGTCGGAGCTCCGGAAGCTCGAGGGATCGAGCTTCTACGAGGAGCGCCTTCTCTTTCTCCTGATCCGGCTCCGGAATCCGCGGGCGCGCGTCGTCTTCGTCACCTCGCAGCCCGTCCACCCGCTGATCCTCGAGTACTACTTCCAGTTCCTCGTCGGGATCCCCGCGAGCCACGCCCGGAGCCGACTGACCCTTCTGTGCGCCTACGACGCCTCGCCCCGGTCCCTCACCGAGAAGATCCTCGAGCGGCCGCGGCTGATCGAGCGGATCCGCGAGGGGATCCCCGATCCCTCGCGCGCCTACCTGACCGTCTTCAACTCGACGCCGCTCGAGCGCCGCCTCGCCGTCCTTCTCGGCATCCCGCTCAACGGCGTCGACCCCGCGCTGTCGTCTCTCGGGACGAAATCGGGGAGCCGGAAGGTCTTTCGTGAGGCCGGGGTCGCCTGTCCCGACGGCTTCGAGGATCTTTCGGGCGAGGGCGACGTCGCCGAGGCCCTCGTCGAGCTGAAGCGGAAGAAGCCCGCGCTCCGTCGCGCCGTCGTGAAGCTGAACGACAGCTTCTCGGGCGAGGGAAACGCCCTCTTCCGTTATCCGGCCGCGGGAGGCGACAGCCTCCCCGCGGTCCGCGAGGCGCTCGCCTCGCTCGAGTTCTCGGTCGACTGGGAGACCGTCGACGACTACATGGAGAAGCTCGGCCGGATGGGCGGCATCGTGGAGGAGTGGCTCGAGGGAGCCGAGAAGAGGTCGCCGAGCGTCCAGCTCCGGATCGACCCGGAAGGGGCCATCGTCCCCGTCTCGACGCACGACCAGCTCCTCGGCGGGCCGAGCGGGCAGGTCTACCTCGGCTGTCTCTTCCCCGCCGACGACGCCTACCGGAGCCGGATTCACGGCGCCGCCCTGAAGATCGGAGAGGTTCTCGCGTCGAAGGGTGTCGTCAGCCGGCTCGCCATCGACTTTGTCGTGGCCCGCGACGGGCCGGACGCGTCGTGGCACGAGTTCGCCATCGAGATCAACCTGCGGATGGGCGGGACGACACACCCGTATCTCGCCCTCCAGTTCCTCACGGGAGGCCAGCTCGATCCCGAATCGGGCCTCTTCCTCTCGCCCCGGGGCCGTCCGAAGTACTACCACGCGACGGACAACCTCCGGTCCGAAAGCTACCGGGGCCTCCTGCCCGAGGACCTGATGGACATCCTGACGATCAACGGCCTCCACTACACCCACAATTCCGAGTCGGGCGTCCTCTTTCACCTCATCGGAGCGCTCTCCCAGTACGGCAAGCTCGGCATGACCGCCATCGGCAACAGCCGGGAAGAAGTCGAAGCGCTCTACCGGCGCACCCTCGACATCCTCGCGCGCGAAACCGGCGGGAGCGGCGAAGGGCGCGAGCCCCGGTTCTGACCGCCCGTCGGGGCGTGGGCCGTCGGGCCTAGAATCGGCGCGTGGGCCGGCTCAGGCTGCGGCATCGGCTTGGCGTTGTCGGCCTGCTGTTCGTCGTGACCGGCAGCGTCGGCCTCCTCGCCGAACAGTCGTTCGAGAAGCTCCTCGGCCTGCTGCTCGGGACGAGCACCCCCGCGGGCGCCGTCGTCCTCAGCGTCTATTTCGCCGGGCTCTCGATCGGCGCCGTCGGCTATGCGCGGTGGATGCGTCCCCGCGGTCTTCAGCCGCTTCGCGTCTATGCCCTGCTCGAGTTCGGCGTCGCCGTCTGGAGCCTGCTTCTCGGCCTCTTCTTCGACCGCCTCGTCCCCCTCGGGGCCGTCCTCCTGCGTCCCGGCGTCGACCACTTCGGGCTCCTGCAGCTGCTCCGGGGCGTGGTCGCCGCCCTTTGGATCCTGCCGCCGACCGTGCTGATGGGCGCGACGTTCCCGGCGATCGCCGACCACCTGGAGCGGCTTCGCCTCCCCGGACGTTCCCGCTGGCTGAACGCCTTCTACTCCCTGAATCTCCTCGGGGCGTTCGCAGGTGCCGTCGCGGGGCCCTACCTCGTCTTTCCGTCCCTCGGCGTCGCGGGGACGCTGTGCCTCGGCGCCCTTCTCGACGGCCTCGTGGCGGTGGCGGCGCTGGCGCTCTCGCAAGGGCTCCTCGTCCGCCCTCGCGCGGCGCCTTCCGCCGCGGATCGCGACGGTCGGGGCGCGCAGGGGTCGACCGTCCTCATCGCCATCGCGGGCCTGTCGGGCCTCCTCTTCTTCGCGCTCGAGGTGCTCTGGACGCACCTCATCGGAGCGGTGCTCGGAAACAGCGTCTTTGCCTTCGCCGCGATGCTCGCCAACGTCCTTCTGGGTCTTCTCCTCGGGAGCTTCCTCTCGACGGTCCTGCTGCCGGCCCGCCCTCTTTCTCCGGCGGCCCCCGCGTTCCTCTTTCTCCTCGGCGCATCCGTCCTCTCGCTGTCGATGTCGGTCTGGTGCGGCGTCCCGCATTCCCTCGCGGTCTGGGGCGGGAGTCTGGAGACGTTCGGTCGTGGCGAGCTGCTCCGATTCCTCCACGCGACGCTCCTTCTCGTCCCCGCCTCCACGCTGCTCGGGATGGCCTACCCCGCGCTCTTCCGGTTGAGCACCTTCCCGGCCTCGGAGTGGCCGGTCATCGCCGGGCGGATGGCGGCGGCGAACGCCGCCGGCTGCGTCGCCGGCGCGCTCGTCGCTGCGTACGTCCTCCTGCCCGCCCTGGGCTCCGAGGCGAGCCTCCTGCTGCTGGCGGGGCTCTACGCGTTGAGCGGGTTCGCTCTCGGCCTCGTCTACCTCGGGGGGCGCGCGCGCCTCGGCTGTGCGGCGCTCGCCGCGATCGTCCTCGTGCTCTCCGGATCCCGTCGACCCTGGGACCTCCTCCGGCTGACATCCGGCGAGCACGTGTACTTCGGGCCTTCCCACGTCGACCCGGCGAGCCGGCTTCTCTTCCTCCACGAGGATGCCGGCGGCGGGATCACGACCGTCGTGGAAGGGCCGCCGGCTCGGCCGGACATGCACCCGGTCCGCGTTCTGCTGACGAACGGGAAGTTCCAGGGGAGCGACGGTGGAGAGATGCTGGCGCAGATCGGCTTCGCCCTCACGCCCATCCTGCATCTCCGGAACCTCGGCGACGCCCTCGTCATCGGACTCGGGACCGGGACGTCGGCGCACGTCGTGGAAGCAGCCGGCTTTCGCCGCGTCGACGTCGCCGAGATCGCTCCGGGCATCGTCGAGGCGGCCCGGCGCTTTTTCGGCCGGATCAACGGCGACGTGCTCTCCCGACCGTCGACCCGCTTGTTCCTGGAAGACGGGCGTAACGTCCTCCTCCTCCGGGAGCGCCGATACGACCTCATCAGCATGGAGGTCACCAGCGTCTGGTTCGCGGGGTCGACGAACCTCTACAGTCGCGAGTTCTACGAGCTCGCCGCGAGCCGACTCAAAGGGGGCGGTGTCTTCCAGCAGTGGATCCAGATCCACCACATCGGGACCGGCGAACTCCTCTCCGCGCTGGCGACGATCCGCGCCGTGTTCCCCGTGGTGAGCTTCTGGGTCGTAGGCGGCCAGGGGATCTTCGTCGCGTCGTCGGGGCCACAGCGGATCCGCGCCGCCGCGCTGGGCGCTTTCGAGACCCTCGGCCCCCGCCTCGGATGGCCGCCCGACGAGCTCGCGGAGCGGTACCGTGTCCTCCTGGCGTCACGCCTTCTGTCGCCCGACGACGTGACCCGGGCGGTGGCCGCGTGCCACGAGACCCTCAACACCGACGCAAACAGGCGGTTCGAGTACACGACGCCGCGATACAACCTCGACCGCCGTCCTCTCGAGCGGATCAACCTGCGCGCCCTGGCCCTCCTTTCGAGCCCGCCCCGGTTCGACGTGGAGCCGGACGTGCCGGCACGTTTCGCGGGGCTGCACACGATGGTCGACCGTGCCCTGCAGACGCGGAACCTCGAAGGTCGCTGAGAAGAGTGAACGGGGAGCCCCGGACTTCAGCCGGTCGGACGAAGCGCTCCAGGGGCCCGCGTGGGCCGGAGGGCCCGCAAGCCGCGTGAGAAGCGCTCGGCCGCCGAAGAGTGCCGGCCGGCTCCGGGGATCCGAATTCAGCACGTGACAAATGGGAGCGTCTCGTCCTCCGGGACCCGGCTTCGTCACCCCTTCTTCACCAGGCTCATGCCGCACTGCGGGCACTTTCCCCGTTTCGCCTGCCGGACCTCCGGATGCATCGGGCAGGCATAGACGACGTCCGCCGGACCGATCCTGACCTCCGTGGCCTCGAGACCCGATTTCCCCTTCATCGCCTGTATCGCGACCTGGACGCCCGGCTTCACGACTCCGGACGTCGCTGGCTACTTCTCTGTCGTGTAGACGGTAGACGGGGGCAGCGCCACCACGGACGTCTTTCCATCCGTTCCCCTGACCTACAGGCGGCTTTTCTCCAGGCACGTGACGGTCCCGCTGATGTGGTCGTGGCCCGCGTCGGCCCCGAGGGCCGGAGCGGCGAGCAGGAACGAGAGAAACAGGGCTGTCTTCAAGAAGTCTCTCCTTTCGTTTCGGGGTTCAAGAACTGTCTCGGAATTCAGGCGCCTGCTCACGGCACTCTCCGTTCCGTCGACAACCGTCGTCTCGACCTCATAACGTCACGCGCCGCAGCCGCAGGGCGTTGCCGATGACCGAAACCGAGCTGAAGCTCATGGCGGCCGCGGCGATCACCGGCGACAGGAGCAGCCCGAAGAACGGGTAGAGCACGCCGGCCGCGATGGGCACGCCCGCCGCGTTGTAGACGAACGCGAAGAAGAGGTTCTGCTTGATGTTCGCCATCGTGCGGCGCGAGAGGCGCCGCGCCCGCACGATGCCCCGCAGGTCTCCCTTCACGAGCGTGACTCCGGCGCTCTCCATCGCGACGTCGGTGCCCGTCCCCATGGCGATCCCCACCTGCGCCTGCGCCAGCGCCGGGGCGTCGTTGATGCCGTCGCCCGCCATGGCGACGAAGCGCCCCTGCGACTGAAGCCGCTTCACGGCTTCCGCCTTCTGATCGGGCAGCACCTCGGCCACGACCTCGTCGAGAGCCAGCTTTCTCGCGACCGCGTCGGCGGTGGTCTTGCTGTCGCCCGTGAGCATGACGATGCGGATGCCTTCCGCGTGCAGTTCGCGGATGGCCTCGGGCGTCGAGGCCTTGATCGGATCGGCCACGCCCAGGATGCCCGCGAGCCTGCCGTCGACCGCCACGAACATCGCCGTCTCCCCCTCCTGGCGGAGCTTCTCGGCGTCGTTTCCCAGCGCGCCGAGGTCGATGCCCAGGTCCGCCATCAGCGCCTTGTTGCCGAGCGCCACGGACTTGCCGTCGACGGAGCCCTTCACGCCCTTCCCCGGCACCGACAGCGAAGCCCTCGACTGCCGACGGCGCCGCGCCCCGCGCCTCGCTTCCGGCCACGATGGCCGCCGCGAGCGGGTGCTCGCTGCCTCTCTCGAGGCTCGCGGCCAGACGCAGCAGCTCGGTTTCGGCGATTCCAGCAGCCGGCACGACGCTGACCAGCTTGGGCTTGCCCTCCGTCAGCGTGCCTGTCTTGTCGATGACGAGCGTGTCGACCTTGCGGAGCACCTCGATCGCTTCGGCGTTCCTGAAGAGGACGCCCATCGTCGCGCCCCGGCCGGTCGCCACCATGATCGACATCGGCGTGGCGAGGCCGAGCGCGCAGGGGCAGGCGATGATCAGGACCGCGACCGCGTTGATCAGCGCGTGCGCCATCCGCGGCGCCGGGCCCGACCAGCGCCCAGACCGCGAACGTGAGAACCGCGATCAGGATGACGATGGGGACGAAGTAGCCCGCCACCACGTCGGCCAGCTTCTGGATCGGCGCGCGGCTGCGCTGCGCCTCGGCCACCATCGCGACGATGCGCGAGAGAAGCGTCTCGGCGCCGACCTTTTCGGCCCGCATGACGAGGCCGCCGGTGCCGTTGACGGTGGCTCCCACGAGCTTGTCGCCCGGGCCCTTCTCGACGGGAATCGGCTCGCCGGTCACCATCGACTCGTCGACGGAGCTCGTCCCCTCGAGCACGACCCCGTCCACCGGGACCTTCTCGCCGGGCCGCACGCGCAGCCGGTCGCCGACCTGCACGGCCTCGAGCGGCACGTCCTCCTCGGCGCCGTTCGCGCCGATCCGCCGTGCGGACTTCGCCGCCATCCCGAGCAGCTTCTGGATCGCCGCGCCCGTCTGGCTGCGCGCCCGGAGCTCCAGCACCTGGCCGAGCAGGATCAGGGTCACGATGACGCCGGCCGCCTCGAAGTAGACGGCGACCTCTCCGGACGCGCCCCGGAAGGAGGCGGGGAAGAGACCGGGCAGGAGCGCGGCGACGACGCTGTAGACATAGGCCACGCTCACGCCGAGCCCGATCAGCGTGAACATGTTGAGGCTGCGGTTCCTCACCGACTGGACGGCGCGCACGTAGAAGGGCCAGGCGGCCCAGAGGCAGACCGGTGTCGCCAGCGCGAGCTCCAGGAACACACGGAACCGCGCTGAGAAGAGCGCCGAAACGGGCGCCCCCGGGAGCATGTCGCCCATCGCCAGCGCGAGGAGCGGCGCCGTGAGCGCCACCGCGAACCAGAACCGCCGGCTCATGTCGCGGAGCTCGGCGTTCTCCCCGGGGGCCGCCGTGGGCAGTCGAGGCTCCAGCGCCATCCCGCAGATGGGGCAGGAGCCGGGTCCTGGCCGGACGATCTCAGGGTGCATCGGGCACGTGTACTCGCTGCCCTTGCCGGCGGGTGCCGCGGACTCCATCGGTTCGTGACCGCCACCGGAAAGGTACTTTCCGGGTTCCCGGCCGAACTTCTCGACGCAGCCCGCGCTGCAGAAGAAGAAGTCCTTGCCCTCGTGGACGGAAGAGTGCTTCGTCCGGGCCGGATCGACGTCCATACCGCAGACGAGGTCCTTCACGGTCCCGGGCGGCGGCGAAGAAGGCAGCGCTGGAAGCGTCATCGGTTCCACCATTCTCCCGGTATGAGATCGGTCAGGTCTTCGGCACCAGGTTCATCCCGCACTTCGGGCACTTCCCCGGCTTCGCCTGCTGGACCTCCGGATGCATCGGGCAGGTGTAGATCACGTCCGCGGAGCCGATCTTCACTGTTTTCGCCACGAGCGCCTCCTTGTCCTTGTCCGCATCCACGCTGACGCGCACCCCCGGCTTCAGGTCTTTCAGCGTCGCAGGATTCCTGTCCTTTTCGTACTTCGTTTCCCCCGTCAGGCGGATCGTCACCGCCTTCCCCTCGGGGGTCTTGACGTCGAGGCGAGTGTCCGTGACCGCGGTCACGGTTCCCGTGACGTGGTCGTGCCCACCTTGGGCGAAGAGGGTCGGGGCAACGAGTAGAGACGCGAGGAATGCGAGCTTCTTCATGATGTTTCTCCTTTTCATCGAAGTCTCCTTTCCGGTTCAGGCCGTGGGTTCAGGGATGGCCAACAAGGGAGTCTCTGCTCCCGGCAGCTCGCCCTGTTTCCAGAGGATGTAGACGGCCGGGTAGACGAGAAGCTCCAGCGCGAACGACGTCACGAGGCCGCCGACCATCGGCGCCGCGATCCGCTTCATCAGGTCGGCCCCGGTCCCCGTCGACCACATGATCGGAATCAGGCCGAAGAACGCCGCGCAGACGGTCATGGCTTTCGGCCGCACCCGCTTGACCGCTCCGTGGATGATCGATTCGATGAGGTCGGCGCGATTCCGCAGGAGCCCCTTCGCCTTCGCCTCCGCGTGAGCGAGGTCGAGAAACAGCAGCATGAAGATGCCGGTTTCGGCGTCGAGACCCATCAGGGCGATCATCCCGACCCAGACGGCGATCGAGAGGTTGTAGCCGAGGAGCCAGAGGAACCAGACCGCCCCGATGATCGAGAATGGCACCGCGAGGAGGACGATCATCGTCTTCATCGCCGACTTCGTGTTCGCGTACATCAGGAGCCAGATGAGGACGAACGTGACAGGGATGACGACCTTGAGGCGCTCCTTGACGCGGATCATGTTCTCGTACTGGCCGCTCCACAGAAGCGTGTAACCGGGCGGCACCTGGACCCTGTCGGCGACGGCCTTCTTCGCTTTCTCGACGTAGCCGCCGACGTCCTCCTTCGACGTGTCGAAGTCCACGTACACGTAACCGGACAAAAGGCCGTTCTCGTTCCGGATCATGGCCGGCCCTCGCACCTGGCGGATCTCGGCGAGCTGGCCGAGCGGCACCTGCGCGCCGGACGGCGTCGGGACGAGGACGCGGGCGAGCCGGTCGAGATCCTCGCGCAGCTCGCGCGAGTAGCGCACGTTGACCGAGTAGCGTTCCCGGCCCTTGATGACCGTCGTGACCGTCTCGCCCCCGATCGCCGTCATGATGATGGCGTTCGCATCGTCCACGGTGAGACCGTAGCGGGCGAGCGCATCGCGGCTCAGGTCGAAGTCGATGAAGTACCCGCCGGCCACTCGCTCGGCAAAGACGGACCGGGTGCCCGGAACGGCCTTCACGGCCGCCTCGACCTCCCCGCCGATCCGTTCGATCTCCTTGAGGTCCGCGCCGAAGACCTTGATCCCGATCGGCGTCCGGATCCCCGTGGAAAGCATGTCGATGCGCGCCTTGATGGGCATGGTCCACGCGTTCGTCGTCCCGGGGATCTTCAGCGCCCGGTCCATCTCGGCCACGAGCTCGTCGTGGGAGATGCGGTCGCCCCAGACGTGGCGGAAGACGCCGGCAAGCCAATCCGGTGCCCATGAGGAGTACCAGCGCTCCTTCTTCCGCCATTCCGACTCCGGCTTCAGGATGACGGTCGTTTCCATCATCGAGAACGGCGCCGGGTCCGTCGACGTCTCCGCGCGCCCCGCTTTCCCGAACACACGCTCGACCTCCGGGAACGACTTCAGGATGCGATCCTGCACTTGCAGGAGGCGCTCGGCCTCGGTCACCGAGATCCCCGGGAGCGTCGTCGGCATGTAGAGAATCGACCCCTCGTAGAGCGGGGGCATGAACTCCGAGCCGAGCTTCATGAAGACGGGCACCGTGGCGCCCATCGCGAGGAGCGCCAGCGCAATCGTCGTCTTCGGGTGCCGGAGGACGGCCCGGCACGGCCGCTCGTAGAGGCGGTGGAGAACGACGCTGATCGGGTGCCGCTCCTCGGCGTAGTACGTCCCGACCGTCGCCTGGTTCACGATCCACGCGAGCCACTTCGGGCGGAACCGGAAGCCGTCCATCCGGGCGAACACCATTCTCATCGCCGGGTCGAGCGTGATCGCCAGGAACGCCGCGATCGCCATTGCGAGGTTCTTCGAGTAGGCGAGCGGCTTGAAGAGCCGCCCCTCCTGGTCCACGAGCGTGAAGACCGGGAGGAACGCGACGGCGATGACGAGAAGCGAGAAGAAGACGGAGGGGCCGACCTCCATGAGGGCCGCGAGCCGGACCTTGTGGAAATCCCCGGGCCGCCCCCCGTCGTTCCACTGTTGCAGCTTGTGGTACGCGTTCTCGACCTCCACGATCGCGCCGTCCACGAGGACGCCGATCGAGATCGCGATGCCGCCGAGCGACATGATGTTGATGTTCAGGCCCATCGCGTTGAACGGGATGAACGCGAGGAGGACGGAAACCGGGATCGTCACGATGGGAACGATCGCGCTCGGGACGTGCCAGAGGAAGATCAGGATGACGATCGAGACGATGACGATCTCCTCGACGAGCTTGCTCCGGAGCGTGTCGACGGAGCGCTTGATCAGGTCCGACCGGTCGTACGTCGTGACGATCTTCACGCCGGATGGGAGCGAGGGCTCGATCTCCTTCAGCCGGGCCTTCACGCGCTCGATGACGTCGAGCGCGTTCTCGCCGCTGCGCATCACGACGATGCCGCCCACGGCGTCCCCCTTGCCGTCGAGATCGGAGATCCCCCTCCGGATCTCGGGGCCGAGCGACACGCGTCCGATGTCCGCGACGGTCAGAGGCGTCCCCTTCTCGTTCGTCTTGACGACGATCTTTCCGATGTCCCCGACCGACTTGAGGTAGCCGCGTCCCCGGACCATGTACTCGCGCCCGGAGAACTCGATGAGCCGCCCGCCGATCTCGTTGTTGCTCTTGCGGATCGCCTCCACGACGGATTCGAGCGGCAGGCCGTAGGCCGCGAGCGTGTTCGGGTCGAGCGTCACCTGGTACTGCTTCTGGAAGCCGCCGACGCTGGCGACCTCCGCGACGCCCGGCACCGATTGCACCGCATACCTCAGGAACCAGTCCTGGTACGAACGGATGTCGTCCGTGGCGTTCTTCCCGCTCTCGTCGACGAGGGCGTACTGGTAGACCCAGCCGACGCTCGTCGCGTCGGGCCCGAGCTCGGTCTTCACGCCGGCCGGGAGCCGGGACTGGATCTTCGAGAGGTACTCGAGGACGCGCGAGCGCGCCCAGTAGATGTCGGTCCCGTCCTCGAAGATGACGTAAACGTAGGAAAAGCCGAAGTCCGAGAAGCCGCGGATCGTCTTCACCTTCGGTGCACCGAGGAGGGCCGTCACGATCGGATACGTGACCTGGTCCTCGAGGATGTCCGGGCTCCGGTCCCAGCGCGAGTAGATGATGACCTGCGTATCGGAGAGATCGGGGATGGCGTCGAGCGGCGTCCTCCGGATGACGCCGATGGCGAGGATGATGACGATCGCGTAGATCGCGATGACGAGGTATTTGTTCTCGGCGGAGAAGCGGATCACCCGCTGGATCACGCCCGGCTCGCCGTGCGGGGAGGCGTTCATTCCATCGACCTCAGTGCTTGTGCCCGGCGGCCGGCGCCGACACGGGCTCGTCCTTCTTTCCGGGCGACGTCGTCGAGGTCATGGCCGAGATGGCAGCCTTGAGCCGTGACTCGGAATCGACGAGGAAGTTCGCGCCCAAAACGACGACATCGCCCTCCTTCAGACCGTCCCGGATCTCCACGACTCCGGCACCGTGATCGCCCACCGAGACCTCGCGCGGCACGAACCTTCCCTCACCTTCGGACACGAAGACGATGTTCCGCGTCCCGCTCTCCAGGATCGCGTCGTCGGGCACCTGGAGCGCCTCGCGGGGACGGCCGTGAATCGTGACGTCCGCGAACATCTCGGGCTTCAGCTCGCCTTTCGGGTTGTCGAGCTCGACGCGCACCTTCACGGTCCGCGTCTTCTCGTCGACGGCCGGGTAGACGTACGTCACTGTTCCGTTCCAGACGCGTCCGGGCCAGTACGAGAGCGTCATCGTCGCCTTCTCGCCGAGCGAGAGTCGCGGAAGCTCGTACTCGTAGACGTCCGCGAGAAGCCAGACATGCGAAAGATCGAGGATGTCGAAGAGCGTGTCGGCCGACATCACCTTCATCCCGTGGTACGCCGTCCGGCCCGTGACGTATCCGGAGGTCGGCGCGTAGACGGGCATGGCCCGGATCGGCTCCCCCCGTTTCTCGATCTCCGCGATGTCGGCCGGCGTGATCTCCCAGAGCAGGAGCCGCTGGCGCGCGGCGTCGAGAAGATCGCGGCCTCCCTGCGCGACGGACGGGATCCCGGACGGTCCGAGCGAGCGGGAAGCCTTCAGGGCGAGCAGGTACTCCTGCTGCGTCGCGTAGAGCTCCGGGCTGTAGATATGCGCGAGGACCTCGCCCTTCGTCACGAACTTGCCCGTGAAGTCCGCCGTGACGTGCTCGACGAAGCCTTCGTAGCGCGTGTGGACGTGATGGACTCGCCGCTCGTCGGCCGCGATGCGCCCGGTCGTCCGGATCGACGTCTCGAAGGGCGCCCTCTTCACGACGGTCGTCTTGACGCCGAGCAGCTGCTGCTTCTGCGCATCGAACGTGACCGCGGCGAGGCCCTCCGGGCCCTTCCCGACCGCCTCGACCTCATCCGCGTAGACCGGGATGAAGTCCATCCCCATCGAGTCCTTCTTCGGCGTGGGCGAGGTTTCCTCCGGATTCATCGGAGACCGGTAGAAAAGGATCTTTCGCTCCGCGGACGAGGCCGTCGTGCCGGGGGCGGCGGTCTCGCGGTGGTGCTCCTCGATCGGGACGAGCTTCATGCCGCAGATCGGGCACTCTCCCGGGGCCTCGCGGATGATTTCGGGATGCATCGGGCAGTGGTATCGACGCGCGGCCGCCGCCTTGCCGCCGCTCTTCTGGCATCCGGACGAGACCAGGGCGGCCCCGCCGGCCAGGACGGAAAGGGTGGTGGTGAGGATGATCGCGAGGAGGCGCTTCTTTTTCATCTTGATTCCTGCATCTTCGGGCTGGCCGATGACCTGACCGCGGCCGTCGTCGAGACCATGGGCGCCGGAGCGCCGCGGTCGAGGGAGAACTCATGGAGGTCGGCCTCCGCCCGGATCAGGCTGGCGAGGCGCGAAACGGCCGCCCGGCGATCGGAGAAGTACGTGCCGAGCGCTTCGAGAACGGTGACGAAGGGAACGGAGCCGGTCCGATAGCTGGCGAGCGCGGCGTCGACCGAGAGCCGGTCCTGGACGAGAATCCCTTCGGCGTCGAGTTTCGTCTCGGCGTCAAGGGACTCGATCCGGATCAGCCTCTCCTCGGTAAGCGCCTGGATCTGTCGCTTCAGAGAGGCCTCCCTCGCCGATGCCGAGTCGAAGAGGTTTTCGGCCTCGACGACGAGGGGACGCTGCTTCTTTCCGGCCCAGAGAGGAATCGAAACCCCGACGGCGGCCGACCACATCAGGGGAAGAGAGCCGCGGTTCATGTAGCCCGCCGACGCGACGAAGTCGGGCCTCAGGTTCCGGCGGGCCAGTTCGGCGGCGAGCTTCGCCCGCTCCTTCGCGAAGGCCGCGTCCTTCAGCTCCGGCGTGATCTCGAACGCCCGGGCGAAGATCTCCCCGCCTGCCGGAACGAGCGGGACCGCACCGACGACGAGCCGGCCCGCCAACGGAAGCGGCGAGTCGGGCGGCCGGAAGAGCAGCCGCCGCAGCTCGCTCGCCGCGCTCTTCTCGGCCGCCTCGTCCCGTCGTCGCTGCTGAAGGAGGCGCGTTCGTTCGCTCTGGGCCCGGAGAATGTCCTGCTGGGTCCCCATCCCCGCCGCGTAGCGGGCGCGGATGACGCCCTCGATGTCGCGCCAGGTCTCGATCTGCTCGTCGACGAGCCGGATCTCCTCGCGGGCTTCGAGCAGGTCGGCATACGATCGCCGGACGGCTGCTTCGAGGGTCAGGGCGACGCGCTCGGGTCCCGTCCCGGCCCGGGCCGCATCCACTCCGGCGACCTTCTCGGCGAGGCCGAGCTTTCCCGGAAACGGAAACGCCTGCTGCGCTACGAAGGCGAGGCGCGTCATCGGCTCCGTGCCGAGCGACGGCGCCGCTCCGTCGTTTTCGTAGGCGACCGTGACCATCGGGTCCGGGAGCGCTCCGGCCGGGCGGACGCGCGCGGAGGCGGCGGCGGCTTCGCCGCGGGCGGCAGCCAGGTCCGGGTTCTTCTCGAGGGCCTCGGCAACGAGCGCGGCCACCTCGGCATCCGTGTCACCCGGCGAATGAGGCTCTTCCCCCGCCGCGACGGGCAGCGCGAGGACGGAGCAGAGGATCAGAGGGCCGGCGATCCGGCCGGAATGAACGGCGATCCGCAGGGACCGGAAACCATGCGACATGACGTCACCTCGTGGGACAAGGTCTCATCGGAGCCGCCCGCGCAGGGCGGCGAGAGAACGCGGAGACGAGGCGTCAGTTCAGGAAAGTGGCGAAGAGGACGAAGAGCGGAGCGGCGCGCGCCCGCGGTGCCACCGGCGACTGCGGGGCGGCCGGAACGGGATCCGGCCCGGCGAGCGCGAGGAGGGGGGCCTCGGCGAGGACGACGACGGGTGATTCGGTCTCCGCGATCGTCGGAGACGGAGCGATCGGGCTCAGCGAGCAGCCGCACGGAGGGGGCGCACCCGTGTCGCCGTCCCCGGAGCAGCAGTCCATCGGGGCGCCCGAATTGCACGGCGAGGCCGCGTAGAGCCTCACTCCCGGACCGGCGATCAGCGCGGCGGCCACGAAGAGGAGGAAAAACGCCGAAACCCGACGATCCGTCACGTTACGAGGATATACCATCGCCCCATGTCGCGACGCGCCGCGGGGGTCCTCCTCCACCCGACCTCCCTGCCGTCGCGCTTCGGCGTCGGAGACCTCGGCCCGGCGGTCGACGTCTTCCTGGATTGGGCCGCTTCCGCGGGGCTGGGTCTCTGGCAGGTGATGCCTCTGGGGCCGACCAGCTACTGGAACTCGCCCTACAACGCGCTCTCGACGTTCGCGGGCAACTCGCTCCTGATCTCGCCCGAGCAGCTCGTCCGCGACAACCTCCTTCCGGCGTCGGCGCTCGACGAAACGCCGCCGTTTCCCGCCGATCACGTCGACTACGGACCTGTCATCACCTGGAAGCGGCGCCTTCTCCGGACCTCGTGGACGCACGCGCTGGCGAACCGCCGGACTCTCCGGGACGAGCTGCGCGCCTTCGAGGAAGACCCGGCGCAGGCGCACTGGATCTCCGACTGGACGCTCTTCGCGTCGCTCGTGGGGCGAAACCGGGCCCTCGCCTGGACGGAGTGGCCCCGCGAGATCGTCGAGCGCGAGCCCTCGGCGCTCGAGGCCGCCCGGCGCGAGCTGGCGCCCGAGATCGAGTTCCGGACGTACCGTCAATGGCTCTTCTTCTCCCAGTGGGACCGGGTGAAGCAGGCGGCGAACCGCCGGGGCATCCAGATCGTCGGCGACGTCCCGATCTACGTCGCCTTCGGAAGCGCCGACGTCTGGGCGAACCGGCGCTACTTCACGGTGGACGCGGACGGTCGGCCCGAGACCGTCGCGGGCGTGCCGCCCGACTACTTCAGCCCGACGGGGCAGCTCTGGGGAAACCCGCTCTACCGGTGGGACGTCCTCGCCGAGGACGGGTTCCGCTGGTGGGTCGACCGCCTCCGCCACAAGTTCCGGCTCGCCGACATCGTCCGGATCGACCACTTCCGCGGCCTGTCGGCCTACTGGGAGGTGAAGGCGGGCGAGGCGACGGCGCTGAACGGCCAGTGGGTGAAAGGGCCCGGGCTCGCGCTCTTTTCGGCGGTGCGCCGCGCCCTCGGCGATCCGGCGATCGTCGCCGAGGACCTGGGCTCGATCGACGACGACGTCAAGGCCCTTCTCTCGGCCACGGGCTTCCCCGGCATGAGCGTCCTGCAGTTCGCCTTCTACGACGACGACAGCCTCTACCTTCCCCACCACCACACGCCGAACTCCGTCGTCTACACGGGGACGCACGACAACGACACGACACGCGGCTGGTGGGACGTGCTCGACGAAACGACCCGCGGAAAGGTCCGGGACTATCTCGGCACCGACGGGCGGGAGATCGCCTGGGACCTCATCCGCGCGGCGCTGGCGTCGGTGGCGGATCGCGCGATCGTCCCGATGCAGGACGTGGCCGGCCTCGGAAGCGAGGCGCGGATGAACTTCCCGGGCCGGGTCGACGGGAACTGGGCGTGGCGCGCGCGGCCGGAGCATTTCTGCGGGGGGTCCGCGGCACGGCTCCGCCGCCTCGTGACGCTGACCGGCCGGCTCCCCGTCCGGGACCATCCGTCCTGACCCGTCAGAAGCGGACGGACACGCCTCCGACGGCGTAGACGAACGTCGCGAAGCTGTAGACCTCGTCGTTGTCGGCGCCCCCTTCGAGGAGGCGCGCCCCGGCGTTCAGGGAGATCCGCGGCGTGAGCGCCCACTCGCCCTTCAGGGAGACGTCCCCGGCGCGTCCCTGCGGCGCGGCGAGCCCCTCCGCCTCGAGGTCGAACGCCAGACGCTCCGAGACCTGCCAGCGGATGCCTCCGTAGAGCAGGGGGACGACGCCGACGTCCGTCTTGGCCGACGACAGCTCCGCGTTCGCCAGGGCGATTTTCGCGTCCCGCACCTTGGCGGTCAGGCCGCCCCGAAAGGAGACGGAGCCCGAGGACGGAAAGCGGTAGTACCAGGTGGCGCGGTAGGAATTGAACCTGTAGTCGACGGTCAGAGGCTGGTACGCACCGAAGGTCTGGTCCTGAAACAGGACGGGCGACGTCGGCGTGAACGTCGTCGAGGTGGAGAGCGGCGCCACGACGAAGCGGAGCGACCAGCGCTCCCCGGCAGCCCACGTGAACGTCCCGCGAAAGGAGGCCCACGGCCCCTTGTCGTACGGCGCGAGCCGGACGAGCGTGCCCGTCGTGCCGGGGACCGCAAAGTCGTTCCGCTCCTGCCAGACCGCGCCGGCCTCGAGGTCGATCCGGAAGCGGCCGTCGGCGCGCGCCTCCGGCGTCGCGAGAGCGAAGCACACGGCCCAGAGGAGAAGAACCGGCGAACGGGAAGACCATTTCATCGCTTCACCTTCGAGGCGCTCTCCGTCGCGGGCCCCCCGGCGGATTCACCTCCCCGTCGCGCCCCGGAGGCCGCTCGCGATATCGTTCCGTCCATGGAGGGCGGGTTCGTTCGCCGGATTCCGACCGCCGAGGAGGAGCGGGAGCGGCTCTCCCGGCCGGTCCCCCCCTATCCGCCGGGGCACGAGGAGGACGTCGTCCTGAAAGACGGGACGCCCCTTCACCTCCGTCCCATCCGTCCCGACGACGGGCCCGAGCTCCTCAAGCTCTACGACAAGCTCTCGGACGCCAGCCTCCACCATCGCTTCTTCGTCGTGCCGCAGAAGGACGCGTCGAAGGCCGATTACCTCGCTCACGTCGACTACGACAACCAGTTCGCCGTCGTGGTCCAGCAGGGGGGCGATCTCGTGGCCGTCGCCCGCTACCACCGCGACCTGGCCCGGCCGGACCACGCAGAGGTGGCCTTCACGGTCGCCGACGCGCTCCACGGAAAAGGGATCGGGACCCTGCTCTTCCGCCGCCTCGCCGCCATCGCCCGCCAGCACGGCGTGGCTGTCTTCGACGCCGAAGTCCTGAAGGACAACGCGGGAATGATCCGCGTCTTCGAGAAGACGGGCTGTCCCATGACCCGGACGTCGGAAGGGGACCACTTCCACTTCGAGATCGCCCTCGGATGAGGCGGCGCGCCGCGCTCCTCGCCGCCGCCCTCGCCGCGGCGTCGTGCACGCCTTCGCCGCCGCCCCCGATCCCGCCCCCCCCGACGCCGACGCCGGTTCCGATGAAGGCCGTCCCGCCGAAGCTCGGCCTCGCTCTCGGCGGCGGCGGCGCCCGCGGCATTGCCGAGATCGGCGTCCTCCGCGTCCTCGAGCAGGAGAAGATCCCGGTGGACGTCGTCGTGGGCACCTCCGTCGGGAGCCTCGTCGGCGCGCTCTACGCCGACACGGGCCGCGTCCTGGACGCCGAGTTTCACGCTATCGCCGTGACCGACGAGGATCTCTTCGATTACAAGGCCTTCGCCTTCTTCTCGGGAGGCTTCGTCAAGGGAGAGAAGCTCCGGAAGTTTCTCGACACGCGGCTCAGGAGCACGCGGATCGAGAACATGGCGATCCCCTTCGGGGCGGTCGCCGTCAACCTCAGGACGGGCCAGGCGGTCCTCTTCGATCGCGGACCGGTGGCCCCGGCGGTCCACGCCTCCTGCGCGATTCCGGGCGTCTTCGTGCCGGTCGAGATCGGCGGAACGACGTACGTGGATGGCGGCGTGACCGACCCTGTTCCCGTCTCGTTCGCGCGGCAGAAGGGGGCCGACGTCGTCCTGGCCGTCGCGGTGCCTCCGGCGATACCGGCCGCGGCCCCGCGGAACCCGATCGAGGTCGCTTACCACGCCGCGGCGATCATGAGCGCCGAAATCGCCCGCCTGCGGGCCCGCGAGGCCGACGTCGTCGTCTCCCCCGAGGTCGGCGACGTCGCTTATGACGACTTCACCCAGAAGAAACGCCTCATCGAGGCGGGCGAGACGGCGGCGCGGCGGGCCCTCCCGGCTCTCCGGGCCGCCCTGGCGGCCCGGACGCGCTACGTCCCCGCCCCGTAGCGCGCCCTCCGGACCCTATACTCGTCCCACCGGATGTCGTCCGAGGCTCTTCCCGAAAGCATCGGCCGCTACCAGGTCCAGCGGCTGCTGGGTCGAGGCGGCATGGGGGAGGTCTATCTCTGCGCCGATCCGGCGCTCGGCCGGCAGGTCGCCGTCAAGATCCTCCCGGCCGCCCTCGCCTCCGACGAGAAGATGCGCGGCCGCTTCCTGAACGAGGCCCGCGCCGTCGCCGGGATCAACCACCCGAACGTCATCACGATCCACGACGTGGGAGTCACGGACGATCGCGACGAAGGGCTGCCGACGGGCCTCCTCTATCTCGTTCTCGAGTACCTCGAAGGGTTCGCCGTCGACGAGATCATGGAGAAGCGCCGCCTCTCGATCGACGAGTGCCTCGACATCGGCATCCAGGCGCTCGAGGGCCTGAAGGCCGCTCACCAGAAACGGATCCTCCACCGGGACATCACGCCCGCCAACATCATGATCGAGCCGGACGGCCGGGTGAAGATCCTGGACTTCGGGCTCTCGAAGTTCCTCAAGGAAGGGGCCCGGGACACCTCGACGGCTCCCCGGCAGACGGGCGACGGAATGATCGTCGGAACGCTCGACTACCTGAGCCCGGAACAGGCACTCGGGAACCCCCTCGACGAGCGCTCGGACCTCTTCTCCTTCGGCATCGTCTTCTACCAGATGCTCACGGGGACGCACCCCTTCGCCGGCAAGAGCGTCACGCAGATGGTGGCGCGAATGATGTCGCAGGAGCCCCACAAGATCACGGACTCGTCCGGGGTCCCGGACGTGCTCCAGCAGGTCCTCGCCCGCGCGCTGAAGAAGAGCGCCGATCAGCGTTACGGGAGCGCGGCGCAGATGATGCTGGAGCTCGTCCTGGCGCGGCGCGAGCTGGGCAGCGTGTCCCGGACCGACAAGCTGCTCGGGATGTCCCAGCGTGTCGCCGCCGCCGAGGCTGCCGCGCGAAAGGGCCCGCTCACGGTCGCGGCGTCCCCGGGCACCGCCCCGGACACGCCGCGACACGGCGCTCCGACCGGCGCCGTCTCCGGACCCCGGGCTCCCCTCTCCCGCCCGGCGCTCGGCGTCCTGATCGCCGCCGCCCTCGTGGCTCTCGCGGCGGTCGTCGTCATCCTCCTCCGCGCGCGCTTCTAGAGTCGCCCGGGGCGAGGAGCGAGAGAAGCCGGCCGTAGTCCGGAGGCAGCGGCGCCTCCACGTCGAGCGAGAGGGCCGGAACGACGATCCGCATTGCGTGGAGGAGCGGGTGTCCGACGGCCGAGAGGGCGTCGCGGAGACGGGCATCCCTCACGCCGTGCCATCGTTCCGACCCGCCGTAGAGGTCGTCACCGACGACCGGATGGCCCTTCGCCGCGAGGTGGACCCGGATCTGGTGGGTCCGCCCCGTCTCCGGCGACACCTCGAGGTCCGCGAGCCCGCGGTAGCGCCTCAGCGTCCGGTAGGCCGTCGCCGAGGGTTTTCCCTCCTTCGCGACGCGCATCTTCCGGCCGTCCTTCGGGTCGCGCCCGAGCGGGAGATCGATCCTCCCGCGGGCGGGAACCGGATGTCCCCAGACGAGCGCCCGGTAGGTCTTCGCCGCGGTCTTCTCCTGCAGCGCGCGGGAGAGGGCGCGGTGCGCCGCCTCCGTCCTGGCGAGGAGGACGACGCCCGACGTCCCGACGTCGAGGCGGTGGACGAGGTGGAGAGGTCCGCCGTCTCCGACGCCGCAGGCGTCGAGAAGGCGCGCCACGATCTCCCGTTCCGATTTCCCCGTCCGCGAGGACGTCGCCATGGAGACGCCCGCCGGCTTGGCCAGCGCGAGGACGTCATCGGTCCGGAGGAGGAGCACGCCGGACGGGGCGCTGCGGCTCAGCTCTTCGGCGTCTGGGCGGCCCCGAACTTCGACGGCGGCGGCGCCTTTTTGGCCTTTGGCTTGTCGATCTTGTCCGTCGTCTTGCCGTCGAACGGCTTCTGGAGAGGCACGCGGGCGGTCACGGTGTCGCCCACGGCGAGCCCCTGGAACACGGCCGCGCCATCCGCGATCGCGAGGACCCTCTCCCGGCCGCTCTTCTCGACGATCGTGATCGACACCCCCTTCTCGAACGCCTTCACCGTTCCCGCCACCGTGATGTAGGAGGCCCCGACGACCGTCTTTCCGCGCGGCGGCGGCGGTCCGGGCTGGGTCGTCGCCGGGGGGCGCGGAGACCGTTCCCGTTCCCGGTCCCGGCACCACGGGAGGGGGCTCGGCCGGCGGCGGCGGGGCCTGGGGGGGTGGCTCCGTCGCGAAGTAAGGGGGCGCGGACGTCATTCCGGTCGTCAGCCCGGTCACGCGGTACCGGCCGTCCTCCGTCTGCCGGACGAGGAACGTGACGTTTCCGCCGAGGTGGAGATCGGGCGGAAAGATGATGTTGGACGGGACGGGGACGACGCGCGTCTCGCCGTTCGGCAGCCTGACCGTGATGGACCGCCCTTCCTCCCACTGAATGACCTGCGCCGTGACCGAGAGCTCCGGTCCCGTGGCCTGAGACAGTCGAAATCTCCTGGCCGGCGATCCGCATCTCCTTGTTTCCGCCGACTCCAGGCAATCCCGGGATGACGACCGTCTGGCCCGCCGTCTTTTCCCCCGTTTGCTGGGCAGCGGCCGGAAGGGCGAGGAGCGCGGAGAGAGCGACGGCCGCGAAGCGCGAGGTCGACATGGCGAGCCTCCTGACGAATATTCTAGGCCCCGGCGCTAGAATCGCTGCCCGCGGAGTCGCATGGACCTGAAAGAGAAGGTCGTCCTCGTCACGGGCGCCGGGCGCGGCATCGGACGCGCCATCGCGCACGCCTTCGCCGCCGAGGGGGCCGCCGTCGCCCTTCAGGGGAAGACGAAGAAGAACCTCGAGAAGGTCCAGAGGGAGCTGAAGGCCCTCGGCGCGGCGACCGTCGTCCTCGCGGGCGACGTGTCGGACGAGGGGACCGTCTCGCGCTGCGTGGCCGCGGCCGAGCAGGAGCTCGGCCCGATCGACGTCCTCGTCAACAACGCCGGCATCTTCGCGACCGGCCCGATCGACAAGATCGACGCGCTCGTCTTCGACCGGGTCCTCGAGGTCAACCTGCGCGGTCCGTTCCTGATGTCGCGCGCCGTCCTTCCCGGCATGAAGAGCCGCCGGCGCGGGCACATCGTGAACATCGCGTCCACGGCCGGCCGCCGCGGGTTTCCCGGCGGCGGCGCGTACTGCGCCTCGAAGTTCGGCCTCGCGGGGCTGACCGAGGCGATGCGATACGACGTCCGGGCGTTCGACGTCCGCGTCACCTGCGTCTTCCCCTCGTCCGTCGCCACCGACCTCGCCCGCGAGCACGACGCGGGGCTGAAGGAGGAGCGGGCGATCCAGCCCGAGGACGTCGCCCGCGCCGTCGTGGCCCTCGTGAAGATGGACGACCGCGCGCTGCCGACCAGCCTCGAGATCTGGCAGACGAACCCCTGAGCCTCCCGCGCCACCGCCACGCCGAGCAGCACTTCGAGGGGTCGGAGGTCGTGCGGGACGTCGTCCTCGGGATGTCCGACGGCCTCACCGTTCCGTTCGCCCTCGCCGCGGGGCTCTCCGGCGCCGTCGCCAGCGCGCGCCTGATCCTGATCGCCGGAACGGCGGAGCTCGCGGCGGGCGCCATCGCGATGGGCCTCGGCGGTTACCTCGCCGCCCGGAGCGAGGCCGACACCTACCGGAGCGAGCTGAAGCGCGAGCACGACGAGGTGCTCGACATCCCGCAGGAGGAGCGCGAGGAGGTCCGGAAGATCTTCGCGTCGTGGGGTCTCGAGGGCGAGACGCTCGAGGCCGCCACCGCCGCGATCTGCGCCGAGCCGAAACGCTGGGTCGATTTCATGATGCGCGAGGAGCTCAAGCTCTCGGAGCCCGACCCCGGCCGCGCGCGCGTCTCCGCCCTGACGATCGGCGGGGCGTACGTCGCCGGAGGCGCGATTCCCCTCGCCCCCTATCTCCTCGCCGTCCCGGTCCTGACGGCGCTCGCCGTCTCCTGCGCCGTGACGCTGACGGCGCTCGCGATCTTCGGCTCGGTGAAGGGACGGCTGACGGGGCGCCCGCCTCTTCGCGAGGCTCTGCGGACGGTTCTCGTCGGCGCCGTCGCCTCCGGCGCCGCCTTCGCCCTCGCGAAGCTGATCACGGGTTGACCGCGGGAGGGCCCGTCAGCGCCGGGGCGCCTCGACCTCGGCGACGGGCAGGAGGATCGCGCGGGAGAGCCGGATGACGGATCCGAAGCGGGTCGCCTGGTCGGCCCGGAGCCGCTTCACCGCCTCGCCCGACAGGTAGGCTTCGAGCGCCTCGCGCGAGACCGTCTCGTAGAGGATCCAGTACGCGATCCAGCCGTCCGGCGCCGTCCCCCCCTCGAGGCGGTACTTCGCGGCCCGGACGAAGCCGGGCTCGGCGAGGACCTCGGGAAGGTGGTGACGCGTGTTCCAGTCGTCCCACGCCCGCTCCGCCCCGGGCGCCACCTCGACCTTCACGAGATAGACCGTCCGCATCACCGCGGCCCTCTCATCTCGTAGACGAAGCCCATCCCGGGCGTGTTCTTCGCCGCGAGGGCGGCGCGGAAGGCGCGCGCCTCGTCGGCGTTCCGGAACTCCCCGACGACGACGCGGTACCAGACGCCCTTCGCGCCGAGGTCCACGACCACCGCACGCGCCGGCCGGCCGAAGGTGGCCCCGAGGCGCGCCGCTTCGCTCGCCGCCGCCGCGCGGTCCTGGTGGGACGAGAAATGCAGGACGTAGACGGGCGCGCGCCCGGCCCAGTCCGCCGTCGCGAAGGCCGCCACGGGACCGCCCCGGGGCGGCGCCGCCGGCCTTGCGGGCGCGGGTTTCGCCGGGGACGTCTTCGGCGGCGCGACGGCCGGCATGGGAGGTCGCGTCGGGGCCGGCGTCAGGATTGGAGCCGCCGCGGCCGTCGGCGCGGGCGCGACCGGGAGAACCGGCGCCGAGGGAGCCTCGACCTTCGTCGGCGATTCGCTCCGGACGACGCCGGAATCCGGCGACAGGATCCGGAGGACGAGCCAGACGACGCCCGCCGCCACGACAGCAAAGGCCGCCACCGCGAGGATCCAGAGTCGGCGTCGCGCGGCCTCGTCTTCCGGCTCGGCGGCTGCCAGCGCTTCGTCCAGTTCGTGCATCTCGACGTCGGCCACCTCGGCGGGACGTGACGACGGCTCCCGTTCCTCCGACACCGCCGCGACCGGAAGCGTCGCCTCGTCCCCGGAGCGCGGCCGCTCCGGTACCGGCGGCGGTTTGACCGGCATTTCGGGCGCCGGGAGGTCCGCCCCGGACGCCTCGCCCCCCGGCCGGTCCCATCCGAGCTCGGCGCTGGACGCCGCGGAGAACGGCTCTTCGGGCGCCTCGTAGAGGGCCGGGAGGACCGGCATCGGCGGTTCGGGGGGCGGCTCCAGCCGCCGCTGCGGCTCCCGTGGCGCCTCTGCGAACAGGTCCGGCTGGTCCGTCACGCGCGGATGCTCGCGCGTCGTGGCCCGGAGACGGTTCTGCGCGCGCTCCGCGAGGGCGTCGAGCGACGCCGACTCGAGCCCCTGCTTCACCCGCGCGAGCTCCTCGGCCACGACCTCCCGCGCGACGCGGTAGAGCGTTGCGGAGTCGGCCGGGAAGAGCTCGCCGGCCGCGCTCGCGACTTCGGAGACCGAGGGGAGGATTCGGCGGGCCCCCCCGCGTCCCTCGCCGCCCGGAGGCGACGCGCTCAACGGGCCTCCTCCGGCCGCCCGCGGCCGACCGGTCGGTGGCCGCTCGCCGACGCTGCGGAAAAAGCTCTCACGCGCCCTCACCGCGAAGGTTAGCACCGGGCGCGCTCCCCGAAGGCCGGTTTCCCGACTGGAGGAGGCGTTGCGTGGCCGGGTGGGCGGGCCGCGTCAGAACCTCGCCGGGCTCCCCCTCTTCCACGACGACCCCCTCGGCGAGGACGGCGACCCGCGTCGCGAAGCTCCGCGTGAACTCCCGGTCGTGCGTCGTGACGAGGAGCGTCCGCCCCTCCGCGCGGAGCGCCGAGAGCGTCGCTCCCAGCGCGCCTCGGCGCGCCGGGTCGAGCGAGGCTGTCGGCTCGTCCATCAGGAGGAGCGGCGGGTCCATGGCGAGCGAGCGCGCGATGGCGACCCGCTGCGCCTCGCCTCCCGACAGCTCCCGCGGCAGGGCGTGCGCGCGGCCCCGGACGCCGAGCGCGGTGAGAAGCTGCAGGGCCCGCTCCTCCGCCTCCTCCCGTCGCGCCCCGAGGACCCGGGCCGGCGCGAGGGTCACGTTCTCGAGCGCCGTCAGGTGTTCGAAGAGAAAGTGCTGCTGGAAGACCATCCCCACCTGCCGGCGGAGGGCCCGCAAGGCGTCGCCGGACGGGAGGCGGCCCGGGGCCAGCGCCACGCCCCCCACGACGGCCTCGCCCCCGTCGAAGGGCGCGAGACCTGCGATGACCCGGAGGACCGTCGTCTTCCCGGCGCCCGACGGGGCCATGAGCGCGACGATCTCGCCGCGCCGGACGGCCAGGTCGAGCCCGAGGAGCACGTCGCGCGTCCCCTGCCGGAGCGTCAGCCCGCGGAGAGAAAGGACCGCCTCGCTCACGAGGTCGGCGCCTTCCAGCGCGCCTCGAGCCGGCGCGCGAGGCGGGCGAGAGGAAGGGACAGGGCGAGATAGATCGCCGCGCAGAGAGCGCCGGGTACGAGCCAGGTTCCCGCGTTCACCGCAAAGATGGACGTCTGCTTCGTCAACTCGACGACCGTGATGACGGAGACGAGGGAGGAGTCCTTCAGCAGGGCCACGAAATCGTTCGTCATCGGCGCGAGCGCGAGGCGGAAGGCCTGCGGTCCCCGGACGAACCGGAGGACCTGCGCCTCGGAGAGCCCGAGCGTCCGTGCGGCCTCGAGCTGCCCCTTCGGGACCGCTTCCATCGCCCCGCGGTAGATCTCGCTCTCGTAGGCCGCGTAGTTGAGGCCCAGCCCGAGAAGCGCCGCCACGAAGGCCGGCAGCTTCACGACCGCCGAGAGGCCGTAGTAGAGGACGAAGAGCTGGAGAAGGACCGGCGTCCCGCGCGTGGCCTCGACGTACAGTGTGAGGACGAAGCGCATCGCCGGGTTGCCGTAGATCCGACCCGTCGCCACGAAGATCCCCGTCGCCACGGCCAGCGCCATCGCGAGGCACGAGAGCGCCAGCGTGACGGCGGCGGCGCGGAAGATGGACGGCAGGTAGCTGACGACCATCGCCGCCATCGACGGCCGCCCGGCCGCCGGTCCCGGCGCGCTGTCCGGAACGCCCTCGGGCGCTCCCGCCACGCGGGCGAAGAGCGCCCTCTGCCCCTCGTCCCAGACGCCCCACGTCCGGAGGATCCGCTCGAGCGTCCCGTCCCGCATCCGGTCCCGGAGAATCCCGTCGATCCGGTCGCGGAGGGCCGCGTTCGCGGGCGCGAGGACCCCGACGTAATGCCCCACGGCGATCGTCCCCGGCTGGACGACGAGCCCCGTGTTCCGGCGGACGGAGCGCTCGGCGAGGATGTGGTCCAGGAGGACGGCGTCCAGCCGGCCGCCGGCGAGATCGGAATACGGATTCACGTCGTCGTCGTACGAGACCGGCACGACGCCGTTCTTCTCCTTCGCAGCCAGGAGCAGCTCGTAGGCGATCGTCCCGCCCAGCGTCCCGATCCGCCGTCCCGCGAGATCGGTTAGCGTCCGGAAGCGTCCGCGGTCGGACTCGCGGACCGCGAGCACCTCGCGAAACTCGAAATACGGGACGGTGACGGCGAGCGCCGCCCGGCGCGCCGGCGTCCCCTCGATGCCGCTCATCCCGACGTCGAAGTCGCCCCGGACGACCGACGCGTCGATGGAGGAGAAAGCGACCTGGACGAACCGGG
Source organism: uncultured Acidobacteriota bacterium (assembly GCA_963801475.1). GTDB lineage: Bacteria > Acidobacteriota > Thermoanaerobaculia > UBA5066 > UBA5066 > DAOMFB01. The sequence goes on from CAWDEX010000001.1 coordinate 2,951,387, forward strand.
GCGTCCTCCCCAGCGCCTTCGCCAGCTCGGCCGCGATGTCGACGTCGAAGCCGCGGACCTTCGACGGGTCGGCCGGGTCGGCCTCCACGATCGGGGCTCCTCCCTCGGCGTCGCCCCCCCAGCGCAACTCTGCGGGCTGCGCCGCCGCGCCCCGCGCCGAAAGCGCGAACGCCAGCGCCCATCCCGCCACGGTCGTTCTCACGGGTGATGAAAAGGTACCACCGACGGGTTGACAGAAATCTGTATCATGTCTACAGTTATCTGCATGCGGACGACGCTGGCCCTGGACGACGACCTCTACCGGGAAGCAAAGAAGGCAGCGGTCGATTCCGGTACGACCGTGACGGCCCTCATCGAGGCCGCCCTCCGCGAGAGCCTCCGGCGCCGGCACGCGGGCCCGAGCCGACGAAAGAGGAGCCGGCTGCCGACGTTCCGGGGCCGCGGCCTGATGCCGGGCGTCGACCTCGACGACTCGGCGTCGCTACTGGACCTCATGGAGGCCCGTCATCCGGCTGCTGGACGTTAACGTCCTCGTCTACGCGCATCGCGAGGACGCCGAGGACCACCCGCTCTTCCGCGACTGGCTGAGAGCCGTTGCAGACGGGGACGAGCCGTTCGGCGTTCCCTCGCTCGTCTTCAGCGGATTCCTCCGGATCGTGACGCACCCGAGAGTCTTTTCCGTTCCTTCCCCCCTCTCGAAAGCGCTTGGCTTCGTCGAGGGAGTCCGCCAGTCGCGAGCGTTCCTTTCGGTCGAGCCCGGGCCGCGCCACTGGACCATCTTCCGGCGGATCTGCGAGGAGTCGGGAGCCAAGGGGAATCTGGTCGCCGACGCCTTCCTCGCCGCCATCGCCATCGAGTCAGGAAGCGACTGGGTCACCACGGACCGCGACTACGCCCGATTCCCGGGCCTCACGGTCCGGCATCCCCGGAACGCCCGGTAGCCGCCGGGTCTCGAAAGGCTCCAAGCCGTTCGCCCACCTTGACGGGGCCGAGGTCCCGCGAAGGTCTCCAGTCGCCCTTCCTTGCGCCGCCGACGAGAAGGATGACGGTGGAGCCGAGCTCGAAGACGCCGAGGTCGTCCCCCGGCGCGCACGGCAGCCGGTCCACGGCGAGGCGGCCGCGGGACGGGAGGGACCGACCCGCAAGCCAGCGCCCGTCGATGACCACGCCCCCGACGTGCGTCGCGCCGACGAGGACGACGCCCACCGAAAGGCCCTCGCAGGGGCCCGACCCGTCGGCAATCCAGTAGGCCCGCCGGTTCCGGACATAGAGGCGCGGCGTAAACGCGGTCGAGGCGTCGTTCACGGGCCAGAGCTCCCCTTCGACGCGTCCCGCGGCCACGCAGCGCCCCGCCAGCGGGACGTGGATCCGGTGGTAGTCCTTCGGCGCGAGGTAAAGGGTCAGAAAGTGTCCTCCCTCGAACTCCGGGCCGGACGGGTCGCCGTCCAGCAGCTCGTCGAGGGCGTACGGAAGCCCCTTGGCCTGGATCAGCGTGCCGCCTGCCACGCGCCCCGAAGCGATCAGCCGCGCGTCGACCGGCGAGTTGATCCCGCCCGGCGTTTCCGGCGCCTGCGGCCGGAGGCCGGCCTTGAGCCGCCGCGTGAAGAAGTCAAGAAAGCTCGTGTAACCCTGGAGAGGGCGATCGGCCTCCTCGAGGTTCGCTCCGTACGCGCGGGCGAAGCGCCCGAAAAGGGGCGCGCGGAGGGAAGGCGGGAGGGACATCCGTGCAAGAGCCCCGACGGCCTTCGACCCCGCCTTCTTCGGGTAGAGCGAGAGGAGCTTCAGGGAGAGCGGCGCGCCCATCGCCACGAACCGTAGCAGATCCGACGGCGTCAGGGCGCTTCGGCCGCGAAGGCTCGGGCGATCGTCTCCATCCGCTTCCGGTTGACGCCGAGATCGGAACGTCCCACGCGTGACGCCGACCGGAAGTGGATCTCCTTCGCCCCTTCGTCGAACAGGAACTCGACGTCGTCCACGAACCGGAAAAGAGCCGACCGGAACTCGAAAGCGAGGTAGCCCGGTCGCTCCGCGGCGAGCGTGACGCGCGGCATCCCGAGGCAGAGCCTCTTCAGCACTTCCTGGGCCGCGGCGGCTGTTCCGGCGAACCGGAGCGGCGGCAGCGTCCGGTCCGGCGCCGCGCCCTGCGTCGCCACGCAGTTCGGTTTCGGTCCGCAAGGAGAGAGCCGTCCTTCCGTCACCCCGAGCCCATCCGGGCGCCGCGCGCCGCAGGCCGCAAGGGCGATCAGGAGGGCCGCCGGAAGCGGCGTCCGGTCGGCTGTCCTCGTCCTTGGGCTGCGCACGCTCTTGCCGCCTCAACCGCTAGCGTGCCGCGGCGCCACCGCTCGACGCGAGGATCAGGACGACGGACAGAAGAACCCGGACCCCACGATCCCGAGGCTGATCCACGACTCTTCCTGGCATCAGACCTTCGCCTTGAACTCCTCCGTCGCCTCGACGAGGGCCGAGGCTATCCCCGGCTCGTCGGCGGAGTGGCCGGCGTCGCGGACGAAGGTCAGGCGCGAGAGAGGCCAGAAGCGGTGCAGCTCCCACGCCGACTGCGCCGGGCAGACCAGGTCGTAGCGCCCCTGGACGATGATCGCGGGGAGGTGCCGGACCTTCCCGACGTCCTGGAGCAGCTGGTCGTCGGGATTGAAGAACGAGTCGTTGACGAAGTAGTGCGCCTCGATCCGCGCCAGCGCGATCTCCTTCGGGACGTCCTCCTCCTTCGTCGGCTCGAGGTTCGGGAGAAGGTGGCTGGCGCGCTCTTCCCAGAGGTTCCAGGCCAGCGCCGCCTCACGCTGAACGGTCGGGTCCGGGTCGTTGAGCCGCCGCAGGTAGGCGTGGATGACGTCGCCCCGCTCGCGCGGCGAGAGGGTCTCGGTGAACTCCTCCCAGGCGTCCGGGTAGATCCGGCGGCAGCCGTCCGTGAAGGTCCAGTCGATCTCCGAGCGCCGCGCAAGGAAGATGCCGCGAAGGATCACCCCCTGGACGCGCGCGGGGTGGGCTTCGGCGTAGGCAAGAGCCAGCGTCGACCCCCACGACCCGCCGAAGACGAGCCACGTCGCGATCCCGAGCCGCTCGCGGATCCGCTCCGCGTCGGCCACGAGGTCCCACGTCGTGTTCTCCGCGATCTCCCCGAGCGGCGTGGACTTCCCGCAGCCCCGCTGGTCGAACAGGATGACGCGCCAGAAGGCCGGGTCGAAGAACCGCCGGTGGATCGGCGAGATTCCGGCGCCCGGCCCTCCGTGGAAGAAGATGACCGGCTTGCCGGCCGGGTTTCCCGCTTCCTCCACGTGCAGCTCGTGAAGGTCGGAAACCCGGAGACGCCATGTCGTGTACGGCTCGATCTCGGGAAAGAGAGGCGGCATGAAGGAAGTTTAGCCTTCCGCGCCGGCCGGGGCGGGAGCGGTCCACGGGGAAATGCCGACGAGTCATCGACGTATTCGAATGCTATCCATTAGAATACAGGCGGTGCGAGGTGAGGCATGTCGAGAATCGTGACCCTGAGGCTGGACGACGAGGCCTACCGGGAGCTGCGCGAGGCGGCCGAGGCCGAAAACCGGCCGCTCTCGAACCTGATCGAGACCGCGGCCCTGCGGCGGATCCGCGAAGAGCGTTTCGCGGACGACGCGGAGATGTCGGAGATTCTCGGCAACGAGCGCCTTCTGCGGCGGCTGCGGGCGGGGTCGAGGCAGGCCGGGCTGCGCAAGGGCCGGTTCATTGGCTGACTTCCGGATCTTCGAGACGGAGCAGTTTCAGTCCGATCTCTCGCATCTGGCCAGAGCCGGACGAGCCGGAATCGTCTCGAAGCTCCGCGCGGTCGTCTACCCCCAGCTCGCGCGACACCCGCACTTCGGCCCGAACATCCGGAAGCTCCGGGGATACTCGCCGGAGACCTGGCGGTACCGCATCGGCGCGTGGCGGTTCTTCTACGAGATCGACGAGAAGGCCCGGATCGTCTTCCTGACCGCGGCCACCCACCGCGGGTCGGCGTATTGACGAGTCCTTGTGGCTTTGACCGCCCCTATCCGATGGCGAAGAAACCGCGGATCTTCGAGAGAAGCGAGCGCTGCTCCTCCCGCAGGCGGAAACGCTTCGACTCCTCGGAGAGCCCCTCCCGGGCGGCGGCGAGCTCCACCTCGCGCTCGGCCAAAAGGCGCGAGATCTCCTCGGCGAGGGCGGGCCGGGCGGCCAGGATCCCGTGGAAGGCTTCCTTCGTCACGCGCCAGCACTCCGTCTCCTCGAGGGCGACGACGGACGCCCGCCGGGGCTCGCCCGTCAGCAACCCCATCTCGCCGAAGACGTCCGGGGCCGAGAGAGTCGCCACGGCGCGAGCTGCGGCTCCCTCGACGGCCACCCGGACCTCCGCCGAGCCCTTCGTCAGGATGTAGAGGTGGTTCGCCGCCGCGCCCTGGATGACGATCGCCTCTCCCGCGGCAAAGGGAGCGTGGAGGAGCCCCTCGGCCAGGCGATCCCTCTCCTCGGCCGTCAGCGTCGCGAACGCCGGGACCCGCCCGACCGCCTCCTGCCGGGCCGCCCGCCCGGCCTCGACCGCCTGCCGGCTTCGAAGTCCCTCCTCGCTCCAGAGGTGAACGTTCGAAACGGGAGCCGCCAGCGGCGTCCCCGACCGCTTCAGGGCGAACCAGATCCGCGTCCTCACCGTCGAGTCGGTCCGGTCGTCCGCGCACAGGTCGGTCAGCCAGTAGCGGACCGCGTATTCGCACGAGCCGTCGCGGATCGAGAGGAGGACGACGTCGGCCGCGGGCTCGGCGGCCACGTTCGGGATCGACTCGCGCCGCAGCGCCTCCGCCGCCACGGCGACGACCGTCGTGGGGGGAATGCGATCCTCGACGAAAAAGCGGACCCACCGCCGCTGCGCGACCGGGCCGCCGCCCACCTTCTTTCCGATCAGGAGGACGGGATTCCTCATCAGCAGGTTGTTCGGGACGACCAGCGTGTCGCCGTTGGTCGTCTCGATGGACGTGTGCCGCCACGAGATCTCCCGCACCACCCCCCTCGCCTCTCCGTACGTCACCCAGTCGCCGACGCCGACCGAGCCGTCGATCTGGAGAGCCAGCCCGCCCATCACGTTCGTCAGGAAGTCCTGGAGCGACAGGCCGATGACCGCCGTGATGACCGCCGAGGTCGCCACGATCCCCGCCACGTCGACGTGCCGTGTCGAGAGGAGCCACAGGAAGAAGGCGAGGCACGAGAGGGCGACCGTGAGGTCCCGGAGGATCTTCGACGGCTGGACCCGGAGCGCGGGGAGAGCCGCCCCGAAGAGCGCGGCGCCGAGAAGGCTGATGACGGCGATTCCCCCCGCCAGCCTCGCCACGAGCTGCGCCGCCGACGCACCCGGCAGGCCGGCGGCCCCGAGCAGACCGCTCGCGAGGTGAAGGGCGAGTGACGCGAGGTAGAGGACCCCGAGCCCGAGGACGTGCCGGCGCTCGCGCGGGGCGAGCGCGAGCATCAGGACCGCCACGAGCACGAACACCACGCCCATCCAGAGGTCCTGGGCTTCGAACAGCTCGCGGACAGGCGGGACATTCATCTCGGGTCCGCCGATTATGCCGGTCGCCGCGGCCGGAAGGACCTGTCCGAGAATGCCGAGGCCGTCGCTACGCCCGACCTGAGGCACTTCGGCGCCGTGAGGCTCCGCGGCGGGTCGACGCTCCTCCCCCGGGACCCCTGAGCGAGTCGGTCAGCTCCCGGGGAGAAGTCGGGCGAGAATCTGGTTCGGCACGAGGCCTCGCAGACGCGGGAACGCCTCCAGAAGGCGCGCCACGTCGGCCAGGTCTTTTTGCCTCTTGCTGGGGCGACGCGCCATGTCCGAAAGGGCCCACACCTTCCCCCGAAGGAGATCCTCGACGGAGGCGACCGGAAGGGTCCGGCCGAGAACCTCCCGACGAGAGGACCGGGTTACAAAGTCGAAGTAGCGGGGGTCGGTCTGGATCTGGACACGAAGGTCGGAGCCGGCCTTCCCGACGTTCAGGCTATGAGGAAACCGTTCCACCTTGAAGCGTGCCGAGAGGAGGCCTTCGATGCGATCGATCTCGTCCGCGGCGACGACGAGGTCGAGATCGAGGCTGACGAGCGGCTCGACGAAGGCGTTCACGCCCTGCCCGCCAATGACGCAGAAGCGCACGCCCTCCTTCTCGAAGAGCGCCAGTAGCTCGTCGAGGAAATCCGTCTGGTCCATCACGACCGTCCTGTAGAAAGCCTCGGCCTTCACGGACCTTAGCTTACGCTCCCCGTTCTCCGGCCGAGCGCACCGGCCCGTCCCCGATTCCTATGCCGCCTCCCGAGGGAGCCGGACGGCGAAGTCGCGGCGCGCCGGCCGCCCCGAGACCCGTGGTTGTTCGCATCTGCGGTCGAAAATCACTGTCTCTGATTTTGATCTTGGTAGAAATTCGCAGTATCCTGACGCCCGTGAGATTTCGCTCCCGGTACCTCGCCGCACAGGTGCGGGCCGACCTCGCCCGCAAGATGGTGTTCGTCGCCGGCCCCCGGCAGGTGGGCAAGACGACGATGGCCCGGAGCCTGCCGGGCGCCGCCCCGGGCTACCTGAGCTGGGACATCGCCGAGGACCGCGAGCGGATCCTCCGTCGGGAGCTTCCCCCCTCGCGCCTCTGGATCTTCGACGAAATCCACAAGTACCGGTCGTGGCGCAACCTTCTCAAGGGACTGTACGACGGCCGCCGTCCCGGCCAGCGCATCCTCGTCACGGGGAGCGGACGGCTCGACGTCTACCGGTTCGGCGGGGACTCGCTCCAGGGCCGCTACCACATGCTCCGGCTGCACCCGTTCTCCGCGGCGGAGCTGCGCCTCCGAGCTCCGTCGGAGCTTCGCGACCTGTTGACTCTGGGAGGCTTCCCCGAGCCGTTCCTCGGCGGATCCGAGATGGAGGCGCGCCGCTGGTCCCGCGAGTACCGGAGCCGTCTCGTCCGCGAGGACGTGGCCGGTCTCGAGCGAGTTCAGGACCTCGGCAATCTCGAGCTCCTGGCCCTGCGCCTCCCCGCGCTCGTGGGCGCGCCCCTCTCCATCAACGCCCTGCGCGAGGACCTCCAGGTGAGCCACAAGACGGTGGCCGGGTGGCTGCAGGTTCTGGAGAGGCTCTACGCCATCTTTCGCCTCCCCCCCTTCGGCGCGGCGCGCATCCGGGCCGTGAAGAAGGAGCAGAAGCACTATCAGTTCGACTGGTCGCTCGTCCCGTCGGATCCGGCGCGCTTCGAGAACCTCGTCGCCTCGCATCTGCTGAAGTGGGTCCACTTCGAGCAGGACGCCCGAGGCCGCGACGTGGAGCTTCGCTATTTCCGGGACACGGACGCGCGCGAGGTGGACTTCGTCGTCGTGGAGGGACGAAGGCCCCTGCTCTTCGTCGAGTCCAAATGGGGCGACGCGGAGGCCGACCGCAGCCTTCGCTATCTCAAGGCCCGATTTCCCGGAGCCGAAGCGTGGCAGGTCTCCGCCACCGGCACGAAAGACTATGTAACGGCCGAGGGGATCCGCGTCGCCCCTGCCCTGGAACTGCTGAGAACCCTGACGTGACCCCGGCCAGGCGCTGCACCGGCCCGTCCCGGATTCCTATGCCGCTTCCCGGAGGAGCTGGACGATCGGACGGCGGGAGAGGTTGAGGGCCGGGGCGACCCCCGCCACGACCGCGAGGCCGACCGACATCCCGAAGACGAGGAGGTCGGTCTGGACCGTCGGCACGAGGAGCTGTCCCATTCCGGCCATCTGCGACTTGTCGAGGGCGGCGCCGACGAACCGGGAGAAGACGCGCGTCAGCAGCGCCCCCGCGACGGCGCCGAGGAGACCGTAGAAGAGGGCCTCGAAGAGGAGAATCGAAAAGACGCTCTCGCGGGGGAAGCCGAGGACGCGCAGGACCGCGGTCTCCCCTTTCCGCTCGCGCGCCCCCATGGCGACGGTGTTGCTCGTGATCAGGAGAAGGGCGAAGGCCGTCGCGAGGCCGATCGAGCCGATGAGCAGCTTCACGTTCCCGAGCATCTGCATGAACATCAGCTGCCACTGCTTCTCGGTCATGGCGCGGATCGGGTACGGCGCGTTGTCGAAGCGGCGCTCCAGCTCGGCCGTCAGGGGGGCCACGTCGTCGCGGCTCTTCGCCATGATCCAGAACATCGCCACCCGCCCCTCGTCGCCGCTGATCTGTTCGAAGTACTTCCGGTGGAGGTAGAGCCCGTTGTCGAGCCGGTAGCCCATCACGGCGCGGACCGTCGTCTCGAGGACGCCCCCCCGGACCGGAGCCTTCAGGACGACCCGCTGGCCGACCTTCCAGCCGTACTTGTCGGCCAGGATCGGGCCGATGACGCACCCCGTCGGGTCCTTCTTCCACTCCTCGGCCTCGGCGGGAGGGATCTTCGCCTCGGCATAGACCGCGATGAAGGGGTCCGCGTCGGTGGCGTTCACGGGAATCTGGTTCTCCGGGCGGCTGTCGCGCCAGAAGGCCATCATGAAGTCGAAGGGCGCCACGTCCTTCACGCCCGGCGTCTCCGACGATCTTCGGCAGGTAGGCCATCGGCAGCTTTTCGAAGAACGAGGTCTTCGCCATGACGATGGCTCGCTGCCCCATCATCGGCGACCAGTCCTGCTGCAGCGCGTCGGAAAGGACGAGGAGAAAGCCCATCAGGCCGACCGAGAGGCCGATGGCGCCGGCCGTCAGGGCCGTGCGGAGCGGTCGGGCCGTCAGGTGCCTCCGGGCGACGGTCGCGAGGTTCACCGGAGGGTTATACGACAGGTAGCTGAGACGGGTTCTCTCCTCAGGCCTCGCGCAGCAGCTCGACGATCGGGCGCCGCGAGAGGTTGAGGCCGGGGACCAGGCCCGCGACGAGCGCGATGCCGACCGAGAGCCCGGCGACGGCGAGGAGGTCGCCCGCGTCCGCCGTCAGGAGCCGGCTCAGGACTGCGAACTGCGTCTTCTTGGAGCTCTCCCCGACGATGCGGAGGAAGAGGCCCATCAGGCCGATCCCCAAAAGGGCCCCGCCCACGCCGTAGAGTGCAGCCTCCCCGAAGAGGAGCCGGGCCACGGCCGTCCGCGTGTAGCCGAGGACGCGGAGGACGGCCGTCTCGTTCCGGCGCTCGCGGGCTCCCATCGCCAGCGTATTGCTCGTGATCAGGACGAGCGCGAAGGCCGTCGCGAGCCCGATCGAGCCGATGAGCAGCTTGACGTTACCCAGCATCTGCATCGCTTCGAGCTGCCACTGCTTCTCGGTCATCGCGCGGATCGGGACCGGTGCGTTGTCGAACCGGCGCTCGATCTCGGCCGTCAGCGGCGCCACGGCGGGCCGGCTCGAGGCCAGGACCCAGAAGAACGCCACCTTCCCGGGCTCGCCGGTCAGGTTCTCGAGGTACTTCCGGTGAATGACGACGCCGTGCCAGAGCCTGTCCGAGAGGATCCCGCGGATCGTCGTCTCCACGACCCCTCCCGGGACGGGCGCCAGCAGGACGATCCGCTGTCCCACCTTCCACCCGTACTTCTCCATGAGGACGGGGCCGACGACCGAGCCTCTCGGGTCGGCTTTCCACGCCGCGAGCTGGTCTTCCGGCGGGCGCGCCTCGGCGCAGACCTCCACGAAGCTGTCGGCGTCCGTGGCGTTGAGCTCCGTCATGTTCTCGGGCCGCGAGTCCTTCCAGTGGACCATCAGGAAGTCGAAGGGCGACACGTGCTCGGCGCCCGGCGTCTCCTCGATTCGCGAGAGGTACGCCGCCGGCAGCCGCTCGAAGAAGGAGGTCTTCGCCATGACGATGACCCGCCGCCCCTGCAGGGGCGACCAGTCCTCCTTCAGGGCGTCGGAGACGACGAGGAGGAACCCCATCAGGCCGGCCGAGAACCCGATGGCGCCGACCGTCAGCGCCGTCCGGAGCGGCCGCGCCCCGAGGTGGCGGAGAACGAGGGAGGCGCCCCTCATGCTCCCCTTATACGCTCCGGCGGGGTGCCGGTTCAGGCCGGGACGCGGAGCTGGCAGCCCGGAATCGTCTCGATGAAACGGGCTCCGAAAGCCTGCGAGGGGGTCCAGGCGCCGGGCTTCACCTCGCCCGCCAGCACCTTCAGGGCGATCGCCACGGCCGTCTCCGCCGTCAGGGCGTAGCCCTCCGGCGTCTCGAGCGTCCCCGTCACCTGGCGCTCTCCGTGGCGGGTCGAGACGCGCCCCCAGAACGACGACCGCTCGCGGCGGCGGTCCTCCTCGGAGGGGCCCTTCACGTTCCGCTCGACGCGCGCCTTGAGGAAGCTCTGGACGATGCCCAGGCCGAGGACCGGCGCGAGGAAGGCCGACCGCTTCGCGGCGGAGATCGCGGACGGCGGCACCGCCATGTAGACCTCGATGTTCGGAATCCCGGTCGACCGGAACGCCGTCGAGAGGTCGCCCCACGGAATCGTCATGGCGAGGCGCGGTTTGTCCGGGAACGGGACGGTCATCGTCTTCCACGCGGGCGGGACGCGGACGAGCTTGCCGTCCACCCGGGCCGCGCCCCCTTTCGGCGCGCCCTCGATCATCGTCTTCATCGTTCCGGCGCTCGTCTTGAAGCCCCGGAAGGCCAGCGTCAGGTGCGTCGCCCCCGGAAGCGCGGCCGCCAGCGAGGCGGCGAGCGAATCCGAGGGGACGACGTCGAAGCCGGTCCCCGGGAGAACCGCCACCCCCGCCGCCTCGGCCTCGCGGTGCCTCGCGAAGCAGGCCTCGAAGACCTCGATCTCGCCGGTGATGTCGAGGTAGGCGGTCTTCGCCCGGAGGCACGCCTCGAGCGCGACGGCGCTCGTCTTCGAGAAGGGCCCCGCCGCCAGAAGCAGCGCCCCGAACGGCTCGACCATCTGCGTGACGAGGGCCGGATCGGTCATCGGGAAGCAGAGGCTCTCGCACCCGAGGGTCTTCGCGAGCGGCTCGACGGCCTCGGCGCGACGCCCGGCGAGGACCGGCCGGAGCCCCGCTCGCCGCGCCGCCTCGGCGATCAGGCGCCCGGTGTAGCCGTTGGCTCCGTAAAGGAGAAGTCCGCTCTTCTTCCGCGCCATGCGCCGCGTAGTCTCGCACGGGCCCGCCGCGGGTAGACTTTGCCCGTGGACGGCCTTCTCGACCGCGTCGAACGCTTTCCTCGGGGGGCCGTCTTCGCCTTCTCGGTCCTCCTCGTGGCGACCGTCGCCGCGCTCGACTGGGTGACGGGCGAGGAAATTTCCGTCTCCTTCTTCTACATGATCCCGATACTCCTCGTGACCTGGAAGGGAGGCCTGCTTCCGGGGTTCCTCCTGAACGGCCTCTGCGCCAGCCTGCGGCTCGTCCTCGTCGTCCTCTGGCAGGGCCCGAACTACTTCCAGAAGCCGGAGCTCTACTGGAACCTCGTCGTCGAGGGGACCTTCTTCGTCACGCTGACCTTCATTGCGGCTGCGCTCCGGACTCTCCACGACCGGCAGAGCTTTCTCGCCCGGACCGATCCGCTCACCGGCGTCGCGAACCGCCGCGCCTTCTACGAACGGGCGGATCTGGAGCTCTCGCGCTCCCGCCGCCTCCAGGAGGCGCTGACGGTCGCCTATCTCGACGTGGACGACTTCAAGCGCGTCAACGACGAGCTGGGCCACGAGGCGGGCGACACCCTTCTCCGGAACGTGGCGGCGACGTTCGTCGGGCGCGTCCGCGCGACGGACCTCGTCGCCCGCCTCGGCGGGGACGAGTTCGCCCTCCTCCTGTCGGACACGGGAACCGCGGCGGCACGGACGCTCCTGGCGGAGCTTTACTCGACGCTCGTCACGGAGATGGCGCGGCAGTCGTGGCCCGTGACCTTCTCCATCGGCGCCGTGACCTTCCTGCGGCCGCCGGTCTCCCCGGACGACATGCTCCGCCGCGTGGACGAGCTGATGTACCGCGTGAAGCGGGAGGGGAAGGCCGGCGTGAAGCACGACGTCTTCCCCGAGATGCCCGACAGCGGCGTTCTCCCCTTCAGGCACGACGGCGCGCCACCGGCATAGCCCGCAGCCCCTGGAAGTCGACGGCGCCGTCCGGACGGCCGTCTCGTCCGCCCGAAAATTTTCCGCCGTCCGCCGCCCCGCGCCTTAACATTCGCGCCCAAGATGACCAGCACCGCGCCCGCGCGCGCCGCGCGCACGACCCGGGCCGCCCGGAGCCGCACCCCGGAGAAGTTCGCCGACGCCGAGAAGCTCTACGGCATCGAGAACTGGGGAAGAGGCTTCTTCTCCGTCTCCGACGACGGGAATCTCCTCGTCCACCCGACACGCGAGAACGCGCGCTTCATCGACCTGAAGGCCGTCATCGACGACGTGGCCCTCCGCGGCATCTCCACCCCCGTCGTCGTCCGCTTCCCGCAGATCCTGGCCTCCACCGTCCGCGAGCTGAACGACGCCTTCGTCGACGCCATCAAGGAGTACGAGTACGACGGCGCCTACCGCGGCGTCTTCCCGATCAAGGTCAACCAGAAGAAGGTCGTCGTGAACGAGGTCATCCAGGCGGGCCGGAAGTACAGCTACGGCCTCGAGGCCGGGTCGAAGCCCGAGCTGCTCGCGGCCCTCTCGTCCGACCTCGGGCCGGACGCCCTCATCACGACGAACGGCTACAAGGACGAGGCGTTCATCCGGCTCGCCCTGAACGGCATCCGGATGGGCAAGACCGTCGTCATGATCCTCGAGAAGGTCTCCGAGCTGGAGCGGATCCTCGACGTCGCCAGGCGCCGCGGGGTCCGGCCGCTCCTCGGCATGCGGTCGAAGCTCTACGCCCGGGGCTCGGGGAAGTGGGCGAAGTCCGGCGGCGAGTCGGCGAAGTTCGGCCTGACGACGACCGAGATGCTCGAGGCCGTCGAGATCCTGAAGTCCAAAAAGATGCTCGACTCCCTCGTCATGCTCCACTTCCACATCGGCTCCCAGATCACCGACATCCGGAAGGTGAAGCAGGCCATCAAGGAGGCCGGGCGCGTCTACGCCAAGCTCCAGCGCTCCGGCGTGGAAGTCCAGTACCTGAACCTCGGCGGGGGGCTCGGCGTCGACTACGACGGGTCGAAGACGGCCTTCGACTCCTCGATGAACTACACCGTGCAGGAGTACGCGCGGGACATCGTCTACACGATCAAGGGGATCTGCGACGAGGAAAAGGTCCCCGTCCCCCACCTCGTGACGGAGTCCGGGCGGGCCGTGACGGCCTTCCACTCCGTCCTCGTCACGAACGTCGTCGACGTGGCGGACCGGATCGAGCAGGACCGGAAGGTGAAGCTCGACGGCGACGAGAACCACGTCGTCCGGGAGCTGTACGACATCTGGCAGGGCGTGACCGCGAAGAACGTCCGCGAGAGCTACCACGACGCCGTGCAGTACAAGGAGGAGCTCTTCACCCTCTTCAACCTCGGCTACGTCTCGCTCGAGGACCGGTCGAAGGGCGAGATCCTCTTCTGGAACATCTGCGAGAAGATCCGCCGCCACCTGAAGTCGCTCAAGGAGATCCCGGAGGAGTTCGAGGACCTGGAGACGATGCTCTCGGACACCTACGTCATGAACTTCTCCGTCTTCCAGTCGCTCCCCGACATCTGGGCCATCGACCAGCTCTTCCCCATCCTTCCCATCCACCGCCTCCGCGAGAAGCCGACCGAGACCGCCACCATCGCCGACATCACCTGCGACTCGGACGGGAAGATCGAGAAGTTCATCGACCTGCGCGACATCAAGGAGGCCCTGCCGCTCCACGAGTTCAAGCGGTCGAGCCCCTATTACCTGGGCTTCTGCCTCATCGGGGCCTACCAGGACGTCCTCGGCGACCTCCACAACCTCTTCGGCGAGGTGCACGAGGTCCTCGCCTCGGTGGACGACGACGGGCGGACGCGGATCCAGGACGTCCTGCCGGGCGAGAACTGCGAGCGGGTCCTCTCCTACATGAACTACGACCGGGACGAGCTCCTCGACGGCGTCTGGCGCCAGCTCAGGCGGGCCATCGAGCGAAAGAAGGTCAAGGACGCCGAGGCCAAGGCCATCGCCAAGGACTTCGAGCAGACGCTGTCCCGGTACACGTACCTGGAGGAGTGAGGCGCCGCTCCGAAGGCGCGCGGCCGAAGCGCCTCAGCCCGGGCGGTAGGGAAGCCGGCTTCCCTTGAGGACCGCCTCGGGATTCACCTCGAAGAGGCCCTTCTCCGCGGTTCCGCCCCAGCTCTTCCTCACCCAGGCCCGGGCCGCCTTCAGGCGCGGCGGCCTGTGCGCCACCGAGTGTGCGTCCGAGGCCACGAGGTGGACGAGGCGGCGGCGGAAGAACTCGCCGCAGGCGCTCTCCGCCTTCGGTCCGAAGTCTCCGAGAAGGCTTCCCGCCGTTATCTGAACGTATGCGCCGCGCTCGACAAGCTCTTCGAGAAGGTCGGGATTCCGGGAGAGAACGGCATTCCGCTCGGGGTGCGCGAGGATGGGGGTCACGCCCAGCACCTTCAGCTCATGGAAGAAGCGACGGCCAGCTCGGCGGGACGGAGGCCGCGTCGAACTCCACGAGAAGGTACGGCCCGCCGCCGATCCGTGTCAGGGGCCCGGACGGGCCGAGATCGAGTCCTTCGAGGGCATCAGAGGAATAGAAGAACTCGCAGCCCTGAAGAATCCTCGGACGGCCGTTCAGCCGCGTGTTCAGAGTGCGGAGGAGCCTGTCGCGAAGGGGCCGATCGGTGTTCCGCCACGGCTCACGAAGGACGTGAGGCGTGGCGACAACCTGCGTCGTCCCTTCGGCGGCCGCCATCCGGAGAAGCGCGTACGCCTCGTTCCAGTTGCGCGGCCCGTCGTCCAGTCCGGGCAGACAGTGAAAGTGGAGGTCGATCACGACGCGGCGACCTCCTTCCCCGGCCCGAGCCGCCGGCCTAGAAGAACGACTCTTTGACGACGACGACGTCGTTGCCATTCAGGACGGGGTCGGGGTCCTTGCCCGCGAGGATGCGCTTGTAGTCGTAAACTGTCTCGACATCCTTGCCCGAGGCATCCGGCGCTTGACGCGAATCGTCTTCGAGGCCCTGTCCGTCAGGCCGCCCGCCTTTGCGAGGACGGACAGGAGCGTGATCCGGTCGTCCGAGGAGAGCTCGACCGCTCCCGGTGTCTTGACCTCGCCGATGCAGAAGATCCGGACCATGCTCCGTGCCGGGATGTTGACGACGTCCCCGGGTAAGATCGGTATGTTCCAGATCTCCGACGCGCCGCGAAGCAGATCGTCGGTTCGAGACCTCGAGAGTGTCCGAAGGTCCGTTCTCGTTCTTCCTCAGGATGTAGATCTTTCGGCCGGCGGCTTCCGTCAGGCCGCCCGCGGCCGAGATGGCCTGAAGAAGAAACCAGCGCCCCGACATGTTGAGGGCTCCCGGGCGCTGGACGGCACCCAGGATGGAGATCGGTTTGTTGGCGAACTCCTTGATCACGACCGAGACGTCCGCCCGATTGACGTACTTCGACTTCAGGAGGGTCTCGAGGCTGCTGCGAACCTCCGCGGCCGTGAGCCCCGACACCGGAAAGTCCCCCACCATCGGCAGGCTGATCGTGCCTCCGTCGGAAACCCGCCGCTCGACGTTCAGTTCGGGAATCTCGATCACCTTGATCTCGAGAAGGTCCCTCGGGCCGACGCGATACTCGCCGGTCACGTCCTCGGCGAGAACTCCCGTCGAAACCACCAGCGCTGCGAGGAGGATCGCGAGAACGGATGCGCCTCGTTTCATTGAAGCAGGTTCCCTCCGAGCCCCAGCGACACGGACCAGCGGAAGAAGGAACGGTCGTTGCCCGGCACGTTGGAATTGTAGCGACTTTCCGTGGCGAGGAAGCTCAATCGGAACCTCGACGTGATGAGGAAATCCAGGCCTCCCCCGTAGTCCGTGACGTCATCCTTCCGATAGACGCTCTGGCCGTCGGGAAGCAAGGTGAGTGTCGTGTAGCTGTCGTCGCCCAGATCGCCGAAGCCCCGCAGCTTCAGCCGCCAGCCAATGTTGAAGACGAGCCCTCCGCCGTACCGCGTCGAGATGTAGTAGGGGCTGCTCGTGCCGTAGTTCAGGGTCCGGCCACCGGAAGCGTTCAGGTCGAGCCAGCGGAAGAGCGAATACGAGGCGGCGCCGCCGCCGGTGAAGCCGGAAAAGGGCGGGATCGTCGAGCCATGGATGGGCTTTCCGTCCCGGTATCCGCCGGAGAAGTGGATGAAGTACTTCGGCTGGTCGTAGTAGACGCTGCCGATGATCGCCCTCGTCTGGTTGTCGTACTGCTCTGGCGTGTAGACGAATTCGGCCTGCGTCTCTTCGGCCCCCGCGGCGATCGTCAAGCTCTCGAGCCACTTGTATCGAAGCTCGGCGCGGACGAGATAGGTCGTCCGGTCGGTCGTCGGAGGGATTCAAGACCGCCCCCGGGGCTCCGGGGCCGGTGTATTGAAACCACTGGACCCGGCCGCCGCCATAAAGATAGAGTCGAGTCAGGAGACGGTACTCCGCGCCCAGCCCCACCGTCGTCAGGTTCTGGATCACGCGCTGCTGGTTCTCCGTCGAGTAGAGAACGTCCTGCTTGGAGTACCCGCCTCCCCCTTCGACCGTCAGCCGGTTCGCGAAGACAAGGAACGACCCGCCATACTGGCCGCCGAAGAAGCGCCGCTCCTGGAGCGTCGCGTACCACGTGTACGCCGGAAGAACCGTGGCGCGGATGAAGAAGTTCGGCGTGACCGGAGCGATGAGCCCGAGCCCGGCCGCAATCGTCATCCGGAAGTCTCCGACCGGATTCTCCGTCGTCCCGTAGACGTTGTTGTCGTACGTCGCGTCGCTGATGTAGATGCCCGGGTGTGAGCCGGACGGGGCCCAGGTGGTAGCGGCTCGCGGCAATCTCCTGGTCGACTGCCTCTCGCGGCGGTGACGTACCGCTCCGAGGAGACCTGGTCAGTCGGAATCTGGCCGGCGAGCGTCCTGGAGACGACGAGAAGGAAGAGCACCGTCGAAGAGCGCGACAGTACCAGTCCTCCTCATCGCGGAAGACCCTCGCTCCTTCGAGCGGCTGGATCCGGCGCGAGCGACTCCCGCTCCAGCTCGACGGCGACGCTCCGCCTCAGCATCGAAACGGAGACGACCAGGCGCGTGGCGCCTTTCTCGCGCACGACGACGCCGAAATAGCCGCGAAACGGGCCCTCGCGGACTCGAACGGCGTCACCCGGACCGAGGTACGGATGAACGACCAGAGGGGCGCCGCTCTCCTGAAGAGCCCGGATCTGACACAGCTCGCGGTCGAGCAGATCCTGATCCTTGACCTCCAGCAGGCGGACGACCACTCCGCTGCGCAGCGCCTCCCGGCGGCTCTCGGCGCCCCCACGCAGAAAGACGTACCCGGGGAAGAAGGGCAGATGGCTCACGAACGTCCGTCCGCTCCTCCGAATCCGGCGCTCTCCGAGCGGCAGGTAGAAGGGAATCCGCGAGGCGTCGAGGTGTCGAGCCAGCACCTTCTCGGTGCGACTCCTCGTGTGCGCCACCCACCACGGAAACTCCGCGACCCCAAGGCGAAACAGGTCGGTCGGGAAGTGATCCGCCTCCAGCCGAAGAAGGGGCACCCTAAGAGTATAGAGGCCGGTGAAGACCGGTTCCGCTCCGATTCTCGCTCCGGGCGTTCCCCGCGACTCCCGGGTGGAATAATCTCCCCGGAAGTGAAGCGAGACGCCTCGGCATCCCGCGTCCGGGTCTGCCTCCTCTGGAAACATCCCCTCGTCCTCGCGGAGGTTCAGCGTGCCCTGCTCGGAGGGGTCGTTCGAGCTTCTTCCCGTGAGGATCGAGTCGCCAGTCTCCTCGTCCCTGAGAGGCCTTCTTCCCCCCGAGACGCTCCTCCACGTGATCGATGGCGACTCCCTCGGCTCGCAGACGGCAGCTCTCGTGGCGGAAGTACTCGCGGCGAATCCGTCAGCCAGAGTCATCGTCATCGGGGAGGAGTTCAGCGAAGCGACCGCCTTCCCGCTTCTGCGCCTCGGCGCCAAGGGAATCATCACGTACACGGAGGTCCTGGAGCGTCTGCCACGCGTCCTTGCGGAAGTGAACGCCGGCGGTTTCTGGGTTCCACGCGCGGTCCTGCTCCCGCTTCGTCGACGCGACGCGAGCGGAGAGTGCACCCCGCCGGCCCGTGGCGGGGACGCTGGCGCTCACCCCGCGCGAGCAGGAGGTTCTGGAAGACCTCCTTCAGAACCTCTCGAACAAGGAGATCGCCCGGAAGCGCCACATCTCGAGCCGTACCGCCAAGTTCCACGTCTCGAACGTCCTGTCGAAGCACGGCGTCAGGCGGCGTGCGGACCTCTTCCTCCTGTCTTTTCCCGAAAGAGGGGCATCTCAACCGACTTGATCGGAGCGTCCAGCCGGGCCTCCGGCAGGAAATCGCTCAGGATGGCCCGAATCGTCTCTTCCGTCCCCGAAGAAGGCCCTGTCCTCGAGTTGGACCAGAACACCGATGAGCTTCTCGGGTTCCACGCGGGCGAGCTTGCCGATGAGAATCCTCGGATGGCGGGTCGTTTCGAAGTGCTCCCCGCTCAGCTCGAGCTCCTCGGCCAGCTTCTCTCCCGGGCGGAGGCCCGTGAAGACGATCGGCATCTCCTCGAAGGGTTTCAGCCCGGTCAGCCTGATGAGGGCGGTCGCCACGTCGAGGATCTTCACCTGCTCGCCCATCTCCAGGACCAGGATCTCGCCCCCCCGCCCCAGGGCGCCTGCCTGCAGGACGAGCTGGGCCGCTTCGGGAATCGTCATGAAGTAGCGCTTCATGTCCGGGTGCGTGACCGTGACCGGTCCCCCACTGGCGATCTGCTCCCGGAAGGTCGGGACCACCGAGCCGGCGGAATCCATGACGTTCCCGAACCGGACGGCCATGAAGCGGGTCCCGTTCCGGCGGGCCAGGTCCTGGATCACGAGTTCGGCCACCCGCTTCGAGGCCCCCATGATCGAGCTCGGCCGCACCGCCTTGTCCGTCGAGATCAGGACGAAGGTCTCGACCCCGTGCTCGTGCGCCAGCTCGCCGAGCCGGCGCGTGGCGAGGACGTTGTTCTTGATCGCTTCGGCCGGATTCGCCTCCATCATCGGGACGTGCTTGTGCGCCGCGGCGTGGAAGATGACGTTCGGCCGGTGGCGCGCCAGGATCTGGGCCATTCGCGCGACGTCTCCGACGTCCGCCACGAGCGGTTCGACCTCGACGTGATTGGTCGTCTTGAGCTGGCGCTTGAGGTCCTGCTCGATCTCGAACAGCGCGAATTCGGCCCGCTCCACGAGGAGGACTCGGGCCGGCCGGAAGCCGGCCACCTGCCGCGCCAGCTCCGATCCGATCGAGCCTCCGGCTCCCGTGACGAGGACCGTCTTCCCTTCGAGGAATTCGCTAACGAGCTTCTCGTCCAGCTCCACGGGTTGCCGGTCGAGGAGGTCCTCGACCTTCACGTCCCGGATCCGCGTCACCTTCACCTTCCCCTCGAGAACTTCGGAGAAGCCGGGAACGATCCGGCAGGTCACCGGAATCAGCTGGCAGAGCTCGATGAGCCGAAGGACCTCCTTACGCGAGATCCGTGCGATGGTGATGATGACCTGCGTGATTCCGAGTTCTTTCACCAGGCGAGGCAGGTCGGCACGCGTCCCGATGACAGGAATGCCGTGAATGACCATTCCCTGCTTCTTCGGGTCGTCGTCGAGGAAGCCCCGGACATCGAGGTTGGTGTCGGTCCGCCCTTCGATTTCACGCGCCGCGAGGACACCGGCTTCCCCGGCGCCGAAGAAGAGGGTCGGCGCACGCTCCCCTGAGGAGGACCGCTGTGCGGCGCCGGTGCCGATCTTCGGCCTCCCAGAGAGCGCGCCTCGCCACCCGAATTCCCAGGACGCCCAGGAATCCAAGAGTCGTCCCCGTCAGAATGACAGAGAGGGGGACGCGCCAGTCACCGAACCGGTTCGGGAGAGTGAGCCGGAGAACCGTGAGGACGAGGGACGACCAGAAGAACGCGTAGACGAAGGCACGCATCTCCCGCATGCCGGTGTAACGCCAGATGAAGCTGTATACCCCCGCCAGCGCCAGCGCCACGACCTGTATCAGAGACCACGAAAGGGAAGCTGGACGAGGGCGCCGACAAGCACCTTTTGCGGAATGAGGAACTCGAAGCGAAGAAGGTAGGCGACGAGAAAGCTGGCCGTCAGGACCACGAGATCCAGAAGGAATTGCGTTCTTCGCGTCAGCAGGCCGATCGGAATCACGAGGCCGCCCGGAAGCGAAAGCCCCCTCTGGCTCCCTTGGCGACTGCCGGATGTGGGTCTAGTCACGGTCTCGTCCCGATTCAAGCTGCGCCAGCGTCACCGCCGGGAGATGAAGAACCCTTGCCGCCGAGAGAACGGTCATCAAGATTACACCCAAGTCGCTCAATATAGTCCGTCTCTCGAGATAGTCAACGTAACCTCGCAGCTTGAAAGGTTGAAGTACTTGCCGATAAAAGAGTTCGCGATCACCCTCGACGCTGGCCAGCAGGGCTTCCTCGTCCTTCAACGAGAGCGACACCGGATCCGTGATTCCCGGCCGGACACTCAGGACACGCCGCCATGTTTCGCTCGTCAGGTCGACGAGAGCCGGGACCTCGGGACGCGGCCCGACGAAAGACATCTCTCCCTTCAGGACGTTCCAGAGCTGCGGCAGCTCGTCGAGCTTCAACCGGCGAAGGACGCGTCCGACCCGGGTCACCCGGGTATCCCCGGCCACCGTCACCTCCGGCCCGTCCCCCGCCCTCATCGTCCGGAGCTTCCACAGGAAGAATCGCCGGCCTCCGCGGCCGACTCTCTCGTGGCGAAAGAGCGGCGATCCCGCGGAATCGAGAACGACTGCGAGGCAGGCAACGAGAAGAAACGGCAACGCGACAACGAGGCCTCCCAGCGAGAGGACGATCTCCACCCCCCGCGGGAGACCGCCTCGCACAGGCCTTTCGGGTTCGAGGCCGGCGCAGCGTTCCGGTCACTTCCCGGCCCGGGAAGATCCGGATGTCGCCGCCACCGCCTTGCGTCGGAAGCGTCTGCAGAGTTCCCGGACGGTCCCGACGACGTGGTCCACTTCGCGCCCGCGCATCCCCGGGAAGATCGGAAGGCTCACGAGGCGGGGCCAGAGGGCCGTCGCCACGGGGAGGTCGCGCGCGCGCCAGCCGAAGGTCTTCTGGTAGTACGGATGGAGATGAAGGGGGCGCCAGTGGACCGAGCAGCCGACGCCCGCCTTCTTCAGCTCTTCCATGAATCGGTTGCGGTCGATGGAGAGCCGCTCGAGCCGCAGCCGGATCGGAAAGAGATGCCACGCGTGGATCCGGTCCGGCGGGTCGGGAGGAAGCTCCAGCTCTTCGATCGCGGCCAGCTCCTCGCGGTACCGGCGCGCCACGGCTTCCCGCGCCCGCCGCATCTCCTCCGCCCTTGCGAGCTGGTGAATCCCGATCGCCGCCGCGATGTCGGTCAGGTTGTACTTGAAGCCCGGCGCGAGAATCCGGTAGTCCCAGCTTCCGCTCCCCGTGTACCGCCCCCACGCGTCGTGCGAGAGCCCGTGAAGCGACATCAGCCGCATCCGGTCCGCCAGCGTCCGGATCGTCCGTGACGGCCATCCCCCCCTCGCCCGTGGTGATCGTCTTGTTGGCGTAGAAGGAGAAGCAGGCCACGGCCGACGTCTTCTCGCCGCACCGCCGCCAGCGCGAGCGATTCGACCGCCGATAAGCCGCCGGAAACGCGTGCGCCGCGTCCTCGACTACCCAGAGGCCGCGGGCCCTCGCCCACGACGAGAGACCGTCCATGTCGAGCATCAGCCCGCCGACGTGGACCGGGATGATCCCGACGACCTCGTGCCGACGCGGGAGCTTCGGCGAGAGGCGGCCCGCCCGGAGATCCTCGATCTTTCGCGACGCATCGTCGAGGTCGAGGTTCCCGGTCACGGGATCGCAGTCCACGAGAACCGGCACGGCGCCCAGATACCGCACCACCTCCGCCGTCGCGGCGAACGTCATCGTCGGGACGAGAACGGCCTGCCCGGCCTTCAGGCCCAGCGCCTCCACGGCCAGGTGGAGGGCGGCCGTCGCCGAGTTGACGGCGACGGCATGCCGGCCGCCCACGGCGGCGCCGAAACTCCTCCTCGAAGCGCTTCACGCGCGGGCCCGTCGTCAGCCAGCCGGACTTCAGGGTGGCGACGACTTCGTCGATCTCGGCCTGCCGGATGTCCGGGCGGAAATAGGGGACGTTTACTCTATTATTGCGATACCCTCCGAAAACCTCAACGGAATGGCGGCGATGTTCCTTGAGAATCCGACTCCGCTTTCGATCGAGTGCCTGACGAACTGACGTCACGAGCCGGCATCCCTGGCGCTGATCGAACCGACATTGGTACCGGCCCCGTCGTCCAACGTCCCGCGTCCAGCGGGAAGAAGCCCCGATTCACGAAGCCAACGCTCGACGATCGCACCCCAGCTGTACTCATCCTCGACCCACTGTCGCCCGTGGCGGCCGAGTTGCTCCCGACGCGCCGCATCAGCCGCCAGCCGCTCGATCGCACCCGCCAGGGCCTCCGGGTTCTCCGGCTCCACGGCATCGCCGCATCCATGCTCGACGAGCAGCTCTGCCGCCTCGCCGGCACCGGCGTATATCACCGGCACCCCGCAGGAGAGCGAGGGAAAGATCTTCGAAAGGCGCATACCGCGGGCGACTTCCAGGTTACGCAAGAGTGCCAGCGAGGCCCAGGTTATCGAGTAAAGACGGTCCATCTCCTCATAGGGGGACTCGCCGAAAATGACATTCTCCAGACCTCGGCTCCGCGCCATCTCGCGCAGCCGCAGCCGCTCGGGCCCGTCTCCGATCAGAAGGAAGACGATGTCATGGCGATTACGAAGCCGCGTTGCGGCGTCGAGAAGAGTGTCGAGACCGTGGTAATAGGCGTGCGTCCCTACGTAGGCGAACACCTTCTTGCCCGCGAGGTTCCACCTGGTCAGAAGCTCCGGATCAGGCGAGCGGGGTCGGAGGAACTCGGTGTCTGCGCCGTTCGGGAGAAACGTAATCTGCCCGGGACGGACACCGCGCTCCGCGAAGTGTTCCATGAAGCGGCGCGTGACCGTCGAGACGCGGAACGCCTTGTGCAATAGACGGTTCTCGAAGTGCAACGCCAACCGGAGCAATCGGGGGCTCCGTAGAAACCCCATCTGGCGCGCCACGTCGACCTGGAGGTCGGGCACGTTGTAAATGTACGGAACTCGCCGGAGCGCCCTCAATGTCAGAGCCACGATACCGAGCGAAAGCGGCTGCGACTCGACGAAGAGTATGTCGGGTCGCGGTCCGAATAGCGCGACACCGAGCGACGAGACGGTGAAGCTGAAGTAGTTGGCCAGGCGGATGGCTGGCGACCGCCCGGTGCCCGCATAGACCCACGTCCGGCGGATCGGCACTCCGTCGATCTCCTCGCGAACACTCCATCGGCCCCGGTAGGACGGAAAAATGCGGCCGGCCGGATAATTGGGTAGGGCAGTCAGGACTTCGACGTCGATTCCACGGCGACGCAACTCGCGGACCACGGATCGCAGACGGATCTGCGGCGCGCCGATTTCCGGCGCGTAGTACTGCGTCAGGATGAGCCAGCGAGGACGATTCGTCGTCATCGGTCACCCGCGGACGCGCCGACAGTGACTTCCGCCGCGGCGCCGGAGTCACCCGCACGAGATCCAGTACCGGGATTCGCCCGGGAGACTTTCGACCGCTGCCGTGAACTCGGGCCGGCTTTGTGTCACGACGACGGCCTCGCACGATTCGAGCGTGTCCTCGAGCCGGTCGCGCAGGATCCGCCCGACTTGTGGCAACTGCCGTTCGAGGAACTCCCGATTGCTTCCCATCATGACGTCCGGGCGAATATCGGGATCGTGCACGGTCACGTCAATCCCGTCCTGCCAGAGATCGCGGATGAGCGCGATGACCGGACTCTCGCGCAGGTCGTCCGTGCCCGGCTTGAAACCCAGACCAAGGATCGCGATTCGTCGCACGCCGAGGGCATGGATCCGCACTCGGACCGCCGCGATCTGCTCCCGATTACTTCGCAGGATTCCCTCCAGGATCGGAAGCTCGACTCCGAGACGTCTTCCGTGAAAGACGAGCGATCTCAAGTCCTTTGGAAGACACGATCCGCCGAACGCAAAACCCGGGCGAAGGTAGGCCGGCGAAATGTTCAGTTTCGTATCCGCACAGACCATATTCATCACGACCCCGGCGTCGACTCCGGCACGCTCGCCGATCCGGCCGATCTCGTTGGCGAAACCGACCTTCATCGCGTGAAACGCGTTGTTTGCGAGCTTGAGGAGTTCAGCTTCTTCGAGGGACACCGCAGGACGGGGGCGGACAGGCCGGCGTACAGGGAAGCCGCCGCGTCGCCCGAATCGGGAGTCGAGTTGCCCGATCACCGTGTAGGGTGCTTCTGGAAGTCTTGGATTGCCGTGGTCTCGCGCAGGAATTCCGGGTTCGAGACGAGACCGAAGTCGTCTCCGCGGCGCCGGCCAGAACGTTCCTCGAGGACGCGGGCCACCAGATTGCGGCAGGTGCCCGGGAATACCGTGCTTCGGATGGCTACCACGTGGTAGCGCCCCGGTTTCCGCAGGCCTTCGCCGATGTCGAGACAGACCTGTTGAAGGTAATCCGTCACCGGGCCGCCCTCGGCGTTCGACGGCGTTCCGACGCAGACCAGGGAGAGATCGGCGTCACGCACGAGATCGGCGCCGGCAGCTTCCACGGTCAGCTTTCCCCGTGCAACGGCACGCGCCACCGCTCGTCGAGCCCCGGCTCGAGCACGGCGCTCTTTCCCGTCACGGATCGCGTCGAGCTTGACCGGGTTCGGTTCGATGCCGATGACTTCGTGGCCAAGCTCTGCGGCGCAGGCCGCCGTCACCGTCCCTACGTATCCAAGCCCCCAGACAAGAACGCGCATACGTCTTCTCCCTTAAGCGATCAGCGTGACGCTGGCAACGCCTTACCCAGCATAACCCGTCAGGACCATCGAACCACGAGCACCGACGGATCGACACCTAGCGCGACCGGCACGGCACCACCAAAAGGTCGGCGGCCTGTTGACCATCTTCTTGGGATCGGGCGGCCAGTTCTGGCAGTCGGTCAAGCGGCACGCGCATTCTGGGCGCCAAGTTCGACTCAACGAGCCCTTTGGTTCCCTTCGCGCTAAACGAAATCGCTTATCGAGCAACCCATTCACCCTCGAGAACGCGACCTATGACGGGTCGCCTACTCGTGGCACTGACACGTGACAGACCACTGCACGAAATTTTCCGTTTTCACCTCTGGCAATCTCCGGTACCGCTTCGAGTACGACCGTCACGGCTCCCATCCGCGCTCCCAGTCGCTCCTTGATCGCGTTCGCCGCCGAATCGTCAAAGGCAAAATCGGGAACATACCGGACCCGAATCGTATCGAGAGTTTCCTGGACGATCTGCGCCTCGCGGATCGGCAAGCCATAGAACACTGGATTCAGCCAGTAGATTCGCCGACCGTCGGGTGAAATAAGTACGTCGTTTGTTCTCCCCTCAATTTGATCGATCGTGGGAAGCAATCGACCACATCCGCACTGATCCGATTGTTCTGCGCTCACCGTGCCTCGATCTCCGACGGCGTAGCGAATGAGCGGCATATCCGTGTTGAGCAAACCGGTGCAGACCAGCCGACCCGCGGCTCCGGCACCTGCCGCCCGATCCTCGGAATCAGCCAGCACCTCCACGGAGCCCACCTCCGGCCAGAGATGCAGCCCGCCCTCAGAACACTCACTCGCCCCGGCGACCGCCTCCGCCATCCCGTATGTTTCCCGAACCGGACACCCGAGACCGCGGCGGATCGTCTCACGCTGCCAAGAAAACAACGGCTCAGCGTTCGTTATTACGACCCGCAGTGCGGGCACGGAGAGACCAGCTTCGCCGACCGCGCGAGCCAATTCCGTCGCCGCTCCCGAATAGGCGATCAAGTGTGTAGCCTCCGATTTCCGAAGTACATCCACATACGCCGAAACCGTCTTCGATGAAAGGTGATTGGCCGAGAGGTAGAGCTGCCTCATTGGCGCGTTCCAAACCCAGAATGGAGGTTTCCGAACGGTCGCTGGAACGACTGGCTGCCCCCCGAGAATCGCCCAGTTGTCGTTACGACTCACGTCATTCCATCTCCGATTCCTCGCCTCATGAAGCGCATACCATTGCCGCACCATTTGACGGCTCCACCACACTCGAAGCGGGGTTCCAGTTGTTCCGCTCGTCTGCTCGCAGTACATGCGCTCTATCCTGCAGTCGTTCGCGACCAGCGCTCGTCGCATTGTTGCGAATCGTCTCTTTCGTCAGAATCGGCCAATTCTCCAGGTACTGCCAGGACGCCTGGTCACCGCGAGCGCGCCGTGTCACCCAGAGGTCCCGGTAATAAGGAACCTGTGTAGCGGCACGCCGAAGAAGGTGCGAGAGTCGCTCCGACTGCCAACTCCTCCACTCGCTCTCAGTCCATTCCTCTCGTTCCAGGGCAGCTGTGACCAGTGCCTCGGTTTCCTTTCCATAC